>CAVWSJ010000006.1:0-1365417 GCA_963757625.1 Terriglobia bacterium
GTGATGAAAGGGAAGCAACTGGCCGATGCGCGTTATTTGCCCCTCGGCGAAAATGCAAACGACTTCGCCGGCCTGGATCGCGTTCGTTGCGACTCGGAGGGAATGAACCAGATCGCGTGGGCGTTGCTCGGAGGAAATAGGGATGCACCCAAGGATGCGCGCGAAGGGATGAATGAAAGGCTTGCGATAGATCGGCTCGTACAAGAGGAAACGGATCGGCCGGTCCGTGGAAGCAATGAGCAGCAGCGCATCCACCCAGGACATGTGATTCGCGACAAAAGGGCGCCGCCTTCTTCCGGAATATTGTCGCGGCCCTCCACGTGAATGCGGTATAGGGTGTGCGTCAGCATCCACAATACGAAGCGCAAGAGGGAATCGGGTAACAGCCAGACAGAATAAAAAGTTGCGCCAGTGTCATGATGGCCCCAACCAAAAAAATGCCCCGGGTTGAAGATGGAATGACGAAGAAAGCAGGAAGTAAACCCCCGCAGCGAGAAAAATTCCAATGAAGGACAGCAAATTCGCCGCGGCAATGACGCCGCCCTTTTCCTCAGGCTTCGGGCGATGCTGAATCAGTGCACCGAGGGGAACCGCGTAGAAACCGCCAAAAAAACCAAGCAAGCCAGAGCAGGACGCTCCAAAATACTCAGCCCGTGCATGACACAAGAAACCCAAAGACCGCCATTCCAATTGCGCCCATCGGAATCAGGCCATATTCGATTTTTCCCCGGAGAGATAACCTGCTGCGAGGCTCCCCACTCCAATGCCGATTCCCACCGCTGCCTGAAGGTAACTGGTTTGCTTTTCGTCCACGCGCAGAACGTCGTGGCCGTAGATGACGATGACAAATTGAAGCAGTGCGGCTAGAAAAAATAAATAGGTGTTGCCGGCGACAGCCCAGCCAAGAACACGATCCCGCGCGATAATGCGAATCTGTCCGCCGAGATCGGAGAATGGATTCGAGCGGAACTGGCGCGCTGGGTCGGCCGCAGGCACGCGCGAAATGCCAAAACTCGTCAGAAGTCCCACCAGTGTCAAGCCCAGCAGTATCGCGCCGGACCAAATCTGCCGGCCTCGAAATGCGACGGCCAAGAAATCCCGCAGCCATCGTGGCCATGATCGCGGCAAGGAACGTGCCCAGCTCAATGACGCCGTTTCCCCAGGAGAGGTCCTTTTCCGGAAGCAGTTCGGGCAGCAGTCCGTATTTCGATGGGCCAAACAAGGCGCCCTGCGTGCTGATCAGAAAGACGGCGGCTGCCTCCATGGCAAGATTGCCGGTGGCCAGCGCGACCAGCGCCACAATCATTACAGCGATCTCAAACAACTTCGTGCCGATCGTGACCGACCGCTTGCTGTAACGGTCGGCAAGATATCCCCCCGCGAGCGAGAAGAAAATAAAGGGAAGAGCAAACAGCGCGCCCACCAGCAGAACAAAGCGGTCGCGCACATTTTCGGGAAGCCGCGCTCGATGATCAGATAAATGACCAGAAACTTCAGGGCTTATCATTGAATGACCCCTGAAATTGCGTGACGATCAGGCTCCAGAAGCCCATTCGCCAGTTGGCGGGAGGAGCATGCGTTGGCTGCCGCGAATCACCCGCCGGTGGAGCTTCCCCTCTCGGCTGGAGGGGTTTGGGATCGCTGGCCATCTGTGTGCCGGATCGGGTGTGGGACGGGAGGCTTGAGTTTAGTCAGGGACCGTGCGGCGAGCAAGTCTTTGGCGAGCGGCGTGTGTCGTGTAGAATCTAAAGCACGCCGGAGTGGCGGAATGGCAGACGCGGCGGACTCAAAATCCGTTGGTCGCAAGGCCGTGTGGGTTCGACTCCCTCCTCCGGCACCACTCGTTCTTCTGCCGGCAATCCTGCCGCCCTGTTTTCAAATCGCGCCTGACGAAATCCCGCAGTGCTGCAATACGCCTCCGTTCCCCAATCCAGATGGAGATTCAATCCCCGTGAACATCTTCGCGAATAAGTTATTCCGGGCCTTGGTGCCAGTCCTGGCGGGATTGGCATTTGTTGGCTCCGTGTCGGCGCAGGATGGGAAAGCGTTTGCTATGAGTGGGACACCCGACCCTCCGCATGGCGCTAATGACAAAGGAGTTGTGAGGCGGCCGTTGTTATATCAAAAGGCTAAGGAGACTTGTTTCACTCAGCGTTTGAAAATGATTGCCGTATTGGTGGCGACCATAGTGACGCCCAGCAATATGACGAACACCCCGAATATCCCGCGAAGCTGCTGCGCGCTGAGTTTCTCTGTTAATTTGACGCCAAGGTAGGTTGTCAGCAGTGCCGGAACCACCAGCTCCAATAACAGAACCCAATCGATTCTCAGGGAGTGGCGATGTCCCACCAGAGCCAGTGTGCTATTGGCGGCAATTACCAGCAGAGACGTTCCGGTGGCCGATTTGATGGGTACGCGCAGGAAAAGCACCAGCGAAGGCACGACCATGAATCCTCCGCCCACTCCGAGAAAGCCGGCCAGAAATCCCACCGTCGCCCCGGAGATCACTACGGGCCAGATCTTTCGCTTGTCCGTGGGCTTAGGCTCGCTTCGCTTGAAGAGCATGGCCGTGCCGGAAACGCCCATCAGCAGGCCAAACAACAGCAACAGAACCGCGCTTGAAACGTGCCGGGAAAGGATAGCGCCGAGAAAATTCAGTGGCATGCCGAAAAATACGAAAAGCAAACCATCCTTCCATGCCACACGCGCAGCTTCCTGATGCAGAAACGCACCGACAAGCGACGTGCCGCCAACTAGAACGAGCGAAAAACTGATTGCGGCGTGCGCCTCAATTTTGAGGACGTAGACGAGGATAGGCACAGTCACCATCGAGCCTCCTCCCCCGAGCAGGCCCAGGACCAAGCCCATTGCCGCAATCAATAAAACAGCAAGCCAAAGGTGCAAGCAATCGTTCCTTTTCGCACGGAGCGGAAGCGCGAATGGGAGTTTTATTTGAGACGAGAGAGATGCACGAGCGCGTTAATATACCTTATTTCATGGGTCTGAGGCGCGCTCTTTTCCAGGCAGATCACTGGAATGGCGACAACTGAAAATTGCGAAAGGCTGCGCCCGGCTTATCGAGAACTTTGATCGTCACACCCATTCCGCCCCATTAAACACCGGCTGCATGTGAAGAGGATCTCCTCCGCCAACCTCAGGCAACGGCGAGGTCGAAGCGATCGAGGTTCATCACCTTGGTCCACGCCGCCACGAAGTCTTTCACAAACTTCTCCTTAGAGTCCGTGCACGCATAGACTTCCGCGAGGGCGCGTAGCTGGGAGTTCGACCCAAAGATCAGGTCAACACGCGTGCCGGTCCACTTGACCTCGTTCGTCTTCCGGTCACGCCCCTCGTACACGCCTTCCGAGCCAGCGGACGGCTGCCATTGCGTGCCCATGTCGAGCAGGTTAACGAAGAAGTCGTTCGTCAGCGTCTCGGGCCGCTTGGTGAAGACGCCGTGCGTGGACTTCGCGTGATTTGCGCCCAAGACGCGCAGGCCACCGACGAGAACCGTCACCTCAGGCGCTGTCAGCGTCAACAGTTGCGCCTTATCGATCAACAACTCTTCCGCTGATATGCTGAACTTGGCCTTGAGGTAGTTGCGGAACCCGTCCGCGACCGGTTCGAGATAGGCGAAGGACTCCACATCGGTTTGCTGCTGTGACGCATCGGTGCGACCGGGCGCGAAAGGAACGGTCACATCGTGCCCCGGCTTCTTTGCCGCCTGCTCGATAGCAGCTCAGCCGCCAAGGACGATCAGGTCGGCAAGCGACACTTTCTTGCCGCCGGACTGCGAAGCGTTGAACTCCTTTTGGATCGCTTCGAGCTTCTGCAACACCTTCGCCAGTTGCGCCGGCTGGTTGACCTCCCAGTCCTTCTGGGGTTCAAGACGAATGCGCGCGCCGTTCGCTCCGCCGCGCTTGTCGGAGCCGCGGAAGCTTGCCGCCGAGGCCCAAGCAGTCCCGACCAGCTCCGAGATGGAAAGTCCCGATGCGAGAATCTTGGCCTTGAGATCGGCAATGTCCTTCGCGTCGATCAGCTTGTGATCGACCGCCGGAACGGGGTCTTGCCAGATCAGCTCCTCCGCCGGGACCTCCGGGCCGAGATAGCGCGAACGCGGGCCCATGTCGCGGTGGGTGAGCTTGAACCACGCCCGGGCAAACGCGTCGGCGAACTCATCCGGATGCTCGTAGAAGCGCCGGGAGATCTTCTCGTAGACCGGATCGATCCGCAAAGAGAGGTCCGTGACTAGCATGGTTGGCGCGTGACGCTTCGACGGGTCGAAGGCATCCGGAATTGGCGTGGCGCCGCCTTTCGCTTGCCACTGATAGGCGCCGGCCGGGCTCTTGGTCAGCTCCCATTCGTAGCCGAACAAGTTCTCGAAGTAGTAGTTGCTCCACTTCGTTGGCGTCTGAGTCCAGGTGACTTCCGGGCCGCCGGTGATCGCGTCTTTGCCTTTGCCTGTGCCATAACGGCTCTTCCAACCGAGGCCCATCTCCTCAATGGGCGCTGCCTCGGGCTCGGGGCCAACAAGCTTCGGATCGCCGGCACCGTGGGTTTTGCCAAAGGTGTGACCGCCGGCAATCAGCGCGACCGTTTCTTCGTCGTTCATTGCCATACGGCGGAACGTTTCGCGGATATCCTTGGCCGCCGCAAGGGGATCCGGCTTGCCGTTGGGCCCTTCCGGATTCACATAGATCAGACCCATCTGTACGGCGGCGAGCGGATTCTCGAGATCCCGGTCGCCGGTGTAGCGCTTGTCGCCAAGCCAGGTGTCCTCCTTGCCCCAGTACACGGCTTCGTCAGGTTCCCACACATCGGGGCGTCCGCCGCCGAAGCCGAACGTCTTGAAGCCCATCGACTCGAGCGCGACATTGCCGGCGAGGATCATCAGGTCGGCCCAGGAGATTTTCCGGCCGTATTTCTCCTTGATCGGCCAAAGCAGCCGGCGCGCCTTATCGAGGCTCGCGTTGTCCGGCCAAGAGTTGAGCGGCGCGAAGCGCTGTTGGCCGGCGCCGGCGCCGCCGCGTCCGTCGCCGATGCGGTACGTGCCTGCGCTGTGCCACGCCATCCGAATGAAGAGGCCCCCATAGTGGCCGAAATCCGCCGGCCACCAGTCTTGACTGTCCGTCATCAGCGCCTGGAGATCCTTCTTCAGCGCTTTGAAGTCGAGCTTCTTGAACTCTTCGGCGTAGTTGAAGGCCTCGCCCATCGGATCGGACTGGGGCGAGTTCTGGCGGAGAATCCTGAGGTTCAGCTCTTTCGGCCACCAGTCGCTGTTCGACCTCATTCCAACATTCGTGGTCCCGTGTACGACCGGGCACTTAGTTTCGGTTGCCATCGTTTGCTTCCTTCCTTATCGCGATTGGTCAAAACTTGAGTCAAAAGGCCTGTGGCGAATTGCGAGTCCCGTCTTGGCTTTCCCATTCGCGCCTTCGCTGGCGGCCGCGCTTGTTGACGCGCGCCATTCATCCGGTATCCACACGCCGCTCCAAACCTGACAGGGAAGAGCGCCGGGGAGCACATTTGGTGCAAAACCCCCGGTAAATGAGGTCGCATTCGCGAAGCATTCGCTTGCCGAGAGAGCCCGAGGCAGGCCTGGGGACGTCGTACCACTCCATGTCCTCAACATTGCCGCAGCGGTCGCAGATGAAGTGATGAAACTGCTTTTCGCGTCGAATCGCGCGGCACGGCCCTCGATGCGCACTTTGACGCACCAAACTGGCTGGCACCAAGGTCCGGAGATTGGTATAGGTCGTGGCTCTTGAAGAGCGCGGATCCACGCGATTCACGGGCTGCGGGAAGATTTCCGCGGCCGTCGGATGGCCGTTATGTTCCATCAAGAATGCCATCACGGCGTAGCGCTGCGGGGTGCACCGCAACCCGCCCCCCCTCTAAAGAATGTCTAATCGCTTCTGCGTTCATGAGCACATTTGAAAATATATCATAGGAAGAATTTTTCAAAAAGTGCTCCGCCCTTTTTTGCTCCCGTCGTTCTGATCTGGGTCGGGCCTGTACGCGGAAGTACGATGACCCTCACTGCTGCCAAGAATTTATCCTACCGTCGTCCTGGTTTTGCGGCGACTTTTGAGGGAGTCCATCGTTTGAACCCCTTCACGCCTTACTTTGCATGTCATCGTGATTTCGGGTGGACCGATACCTCTGGCTTGGGGAATTAAGATACGTTTGCTCTTAGCTGGTCTGCATTCGGGTTTCTCTGTAAATCTAGAAGGAGGCGGACAAATCTGTGAATCCATCTGGGCGCCGCTGGACGGTTCGCCGCTTGCCGAGCCGCCCGCTCTTGAATGAAGCGTCTCGCATTTGGCAAAGCTGCTGGAGTCAAAAGTTACTCTCCTGCACGTAATTCCTCCCATCGAAGATGTGATCACCGACGGCGAGGAAATCACGATTGACCAGCAATGGGAGAATCGGGAAATACATGCGTTGAACTATCTAAAATGCATACATGCCCGCCCGGATTGGAAAAGCGTGAAGACGCAGGGTCGCGGTGGAATTGGGCAATCCGGCCGAAACAAACTTGGATTACGCTCGACAACACAAAATCGACAGACATATTGTGATGACAAACCGCATGGCCGAACCGGAATCAACCGATGGGTTTAGTGTCGGGGTGGCCGACAAAGTGCTGCGAGCTGCCGACAGAACCGTGGCGCTCGTCCGCTCGGGCTGTGCCGAATGGGACACCCTCCAAGAAATCCAATGAATTGTCGGCGCGATAAACCAATCTATCGAGCTGCGTTCCGGAATGTCTGAACCGGGATCAGACAATGGTCGATATGAAAATACAGAATTTGATCTTCTATATCGAGTCCATTCAGCGGAAAGTGGAGCCTTGCTCTGCCCGAGGATTCAAATGCTAATCTGTGTAACATGTGAACGAAATGGCCGAGAAAACCAAGACCGGGAATGAAGTGCTGCAGATGATCGCCGAGTCCCTGCCGCTCTTGCTTTTGGATATCGTCGAACTGACCGGGCACAACCTCGAGGCGCGCGGACGGGTGGAAGTGCATCGTGTGCTCGAGGCAGGATGGCGACTGCTCCTCATCGATCAACGGAAGTATCATGAAGACAATGTGTGGCGGGAGCGCCCGATGGCGATTCTCGGCAGATCAAGAGGCGTTCAAACAGATACGCCGCCGAAACTCGCGACCTTCTGAAGAAACTTCAATCCGGCTGATTACACTCCCGCCAGCCGCAACTTCAACTTACTTTGTTTTCGCTTCCGAAGGCCCCATCCAACCGGGTCGCGCTATCCCTCGGACCAATACAGGATCTCGCATTCCGCTTCCTCCTGCTCAGAAGGCTCGGCGGCATTGAAGCTTTCGCCTTCAGTATTGAGCACCCTGATCTCGATTATTTCAACCACATCGCGGATGCCTTCTCCCTCCGTACCTGGAGGGAGAGGGAGCGTCGCGGGAACGCCCGCAGTGGATTCGACTCCTTTGGGTTGACCGCGGGCTTCCGGAAAGTCTTTCCCCCTCGCGCGGCCTTGTGTTTGCGGATTGGCTTTCTTGTAATCCTCGCCTGTGCGATCTAATGACCTTACCCTTATTTACCGGCTCGATTTTGTTTTCATTTTCGTAATGCCTCGCATAATTGTCAGTGGCTGAAGTTATGCATACGGTTGTGCTTTGCTCCTTTCGGCCTGATAATTCATAGTGATCTGGCTCTTGATCAAGTCAAGAGAAGATCGATTGTCCTAGTGGGGCGGAGGACATGAAAGCCTGTGATCTTGAGTCACATCTGTCCGGATTCCGGCCGCATTATCTTTGGTCCGAGAGGACAGAAAAATAACCTATACTGCAAAAGCGACGTATTGTTTCGAGAAAAGCGAATCAGATAAGCATCGTTCGTAATGAAGCCCCGGCACATTGGCCCGGATCGCCAAACTGCTGGGGGATTCCCGCGTGAACATTCTGGCGATGAAGTCTGCGCTCCAATTGGTGTACAGGGCGTTGTGCGAATCATTGTGGACGATGTGAAGCGTGCAAGGCGTCTGCTGGACCGCGACACCTCTCCTATACCGAGCAAGAAGTACTCTATGTGGAGTTACCTGATTTACCGGGTTGCCTGGGAGATTTTCGCGGGAAAGCTTGCCTGAACGGGATATCAATATCACCACAGCCTACGGGACATCCGCGAAGGCAATCCGGAAAGCCACGGTCATTTTTAAAGTGTCTGATTCGGACAAGGCTGCCTCCCATCCGTTAGTTTCTGAATTGAATCGGCGACGACGCTCCCTGAATGCGGGGAGCCTTCAACATTTTTTGGGCATAAGCCGGAAGTTTATCTGGCCGCGTGAACGGAATTCTCCCGCCCCAACGTGACAGCGAGCACCGACTGAAGAATTCTTTCTGCCTCTGCAAATCGGACGAAGCTGGCGGACATCCGAGAGCTCCCGCAAAAGAAACGCAAAGGAGCCATCGGAGGTGGGGTCCCGTTGTTCTGAGATTGACACGGAAGGAGGCTGGGCATATCGTTCTCAGCCAGAATGCGTCCATTGGAGGAGTGCGCGCATGAAGAAGTTGGCGCTTGGGTTTTGGCGGCTGATCCTTTGGGTGTGAGTTTCGCCGCTCAGAAAGACAGCAGCTTCAGCGGAGAGATTTCGGACCGGGCTTGCGCGAAGGCGAATTCCCGCACGAAATGATGATGAAAAAACATGGCTCACCCAGGACTGTATTCCGGCTTGCGTGAAGGCGGGTGGCAAGTATGTTCTCTTTGACAAGGCGACAAAAACGATTTATGTGTTGGACGATCAGCAAAGCCCTCCGTTCGCGGGACAGACGGTGAAGGTCACCGGAACGTACGACAAAGCGACACAAACGATTCACGTCACAGACATCCGGCGGCGCTTAGCTTCGTCCTTTTTCCTTCATTTTTTTCGGGGTTCTATGTTCCGGCTTGATTCGGGTAGCGCACAGACTGCGCGCCACACGAAATCCATAATCCGCATACTTGAATTCCGGAGGAATACTGGATCGCGCCGCCGTGCGCGTAACCTTGATGTGATGCCGCCACGAGCCACCCCGAGACGCGCGGCGAGTTCCCGCCGATGGCCCTTGCGGATTTCGTTCGGGCGAAACGGCGTAATAATTCGCGTCGTACCAATCGGCGCACCATTCGTGTACGTTATCGCCAAGGTTGAATAGCCCGTACGCATTCGGCGAAAAAAGCCCCACGGTTCGGGCCCTGTTTTCCAGCGTTCGGAATAGTTGGGAAGTTCTTCAGGTTCGCAGTTGCCCCATGGATACAGCAAGTCTTCCGCTCGTCCCCGCGCTGCGCGCTCCCATTCCGCTTCGGTAGGGAGGCGATAATTCGGCCGCTCATGCGGCTCATCCATTCGCAATATGCGACGGCGTCGAACCAGGACACGCTGACGACGGGCTGCTGCGGATGATTGAAATTCGGATCATCCCAATGAGCGGTTTTGGATGGCCGGTCGAATTCCAGGAAACAGCGCATAGTCGGCATTCGTGGTTTGATAAGCGGCGAGTTCGAATGCGTCGACCCAAACTCGATGGACAGGTTTTTCGTCATCGCGCCCGTCGGCGCAGCCCATCGAAAACCAACCCTCCGGAATCCGCCGCATCGCGGATTCCACGATTTGGCTGTGCCGTAGATTTGGGGTCGCCATGCGGCATCGCCTTCAGCGATAACCGGCATTCGAACGCCGCTCGTGCGCAATTTCTTCGAGAAGCTTTTCGGTCGAAGGCCGTTCGGGCGGAAGAACGAGTTTGGACTCGATGCGCCTGACGATCCCGGCGGCCATATCGTAACGAACGCCGGGTTCAGAGCGAATTGCGCCTGCTGAGAAACGTTTCGACCAGCGCGAATTCCTCGGGCGTAAGGCGGTTGGCGAAATATTGATGGGTGGCCGGCTGCTGGGGCGGTGCTCCAATGCGCGGGAACCGATTCGAACGGTTTCTCGTGAACCACCACGGTGCCGGCGACGTAATCGCCGAGCCGCTTGCTCTGCGGGCTGATCCATGCGCACAGCACGCCGATTCCGTAAGCGGCCGGCAATTGGTCGATAATGCGAAGAAGATTGCGGGCCACCGAATCGATCGCGGTGATGGGCTGGCCGGAGTCCTTGATGACGCGGATATGCGTAAGCCGTTTGCCGGGCGTCTGGCCATTCCAGATCGCTTCAAACAGGATGAAGTATCCGTAGAAAAGCAGAAAAAACGCGAAGATGAGAATCGCAACTCCCCAAACGGTGGCGGTCGAAGACTGGGCGAGACCGGCGCGCCAAAACCAAAGACTCAGCGCGGCAAACAGCAAGCCCAAGACAATCGCCACGCCCGTCTGAATCAGCGAGTCAATCAGTACCGCGAGAAAACGGCTGCCAATTCCGGCCAGAGGGAATTCAATGGACGTCTGCTCGGGCGTTTCAATGATAAGCTTTTCGCCAGCGGCGGCGTCGAAAGCAGCCGGATCAGTTGGGTTCGAGGGCACAGTTGATCTCCACTCGATGGCTTGCGAAACGTAAACCTCAATGGCAGCGTCTCGAGCAGCTTGTCGACCGCGCAGGGCGTCGCGGTGTGTCGGCCCTGGCGCACGACGAATTGCAGGACCTGGGCCTATTGTACCGCCAGACGGCGTCGGATCTCGCGACGGTTCGCGAGGATATCACGAGCCGTCCGCTGGCGTCTTACCTGAATCAACTCCTGGCGCGCGCGCACAATTTGATTTACATGGGCAAGCGCCCCCAGTGGAACCGGATCGCGAATTTCTATCTCGATACCTATCCGCGCGTTTTCCGGGAAACATTTCCACTCGTGATCCTGGCGGCATTGATCTTTGTGGCCGGCGGAGTTGCAGGCGCCGTGGTGACGCTTCGCGATGCAGGTTTTGCGCACCAGATTCTGGGCCGCAGATGATCGAAACGATTGAGAAGCGCGAAATGTGGACGCACTCCATCCTGTCCGTCAAACCCGCGGCGGCTTCCGGGATCATGACGAATAATCTAACGGTCGGGTTCATGATGTTCGCCGCGGGGATTACCGCCGGTGTGGGCACGATCTGGATGCTGATTACGAACGGCCTGCTGATGGGGGTGCTCGCCGTGGCCACTGCGCGCGCCGGAATGGCGATGCAACTTTGGGAGTTCGTCGCGCCGCACGGCGTGCTGGAATTGCCGGCAATCTTCATCGCCGCAGGGGCGGGATTGGAGATTGCTCGCGGACTGCTGTTTCCGGGATTTATGTCGCGCAAGGAATCCTTGATGCGCGCGGGTAATCGAGGAGCGCAGCTCCTGCTGGGAACGATTCCGCTGCTCGTGGTTGCTGGCGTGATCGAGGCTTTTATTTCGCCGATAAAAATTGCGGCGCCGCTAAAGTTTTTGTTTGCGGCGGTAATGTTCACCGCGCTGGTGGTGTGCTTATCGGGAGCAATCAGGAAGCACCACGGCGAGAGAACGCGTGATCAGATGGCAGAGACTTCAGCCAGAATTTTTCGGAATTTCACGAAATCACGTGAAGCAGAGCATCATTAGATCAAATTTCGATCCTTGATATCGAGATACTGGTTCACAATCGAGCCGGCCAAAACACCAGGCATGAGTTCCAGCGCAAGCACGCCCTGCTGCCTGAGCCGGCGTAGGAGGAGTTCCCTCCGTTGAACGATTTCGATCGCCGCAATGTAACGAAACATTTCCTCTTCGGATTCAGGACGGCGCGCGGCGAGTTCATTCAAATCGGGCTGGCCCACCGCGGCAAACAACACCAGATGGCGCCGCCTCATCTGGAGGGCATACTCCACGACATCCGGGGTGCTGGCGGTTTCGGCAAGGTCGGTAATCCATACAATCAGGCTGCGGCGCTTCTGTTCGGAGAGCAACGCGTGGGCCGCGCGGCCATGGTCGGCTTCATAAGGTTCGGCACGAACCATTGCGAGGGATTCCACGATGGAGCGAAGGTGGGATGCTCCGCGATTGGCATTCAGATTTTGCTGGATCTGCCGGCCGTAGGCGAGCAGGCCGACACGATCGCCGGAATGCATGGCGACCTGCGCAAGTGCCAGTGCCGCGTCCACCGCATAATCAAGCTTGGATAAGCGCAGGGAAGTTCCGTCTTGCACAATCTGCGCGCGCAGCAGGCGGCCCGCATCGAGGACAATCCAGACGGACTGGCTGCGCTCGACCTGAAAGACACGCGTGATGAGTTTCGAGCGGCGGGCAGTCGCCGTCCAGCAGATGTTGCGAAGCTCATCGCCATTCCGGTATTCGCGAAGGCTTTCAAAATCCCGACCCAACCCCCGCACCCGTTTGCGTCTCCTCTCGAGCTCGACCTGGCGCGTTCGAATCAGGAACAGGGTCTGCTGCTTGGCCTGCTCCAAATTGGGGAGCACGCGCACGGTCTCCCGCATCGGCAACGGCCCATCGCTCCGCCAGGCCCAGCATGCTCTGGTAACGGAGATAAAATTTGCCCATCGTCAAGTCGCCGCGCTGCGCTGGCAGGATCGCGTAGCCGGCGCGGGAGATCGTCCCGGCGCGGCGAGAAGATCGACGGTGGGAGGCTCAAGCCGCAGCGCGCGAGGTGTTTCGTCTGTAATGCGCGCTTTCACGGCGCGTCGGCCATGATTGTGCAATTCGATCGAAACACTGGAAGCGACGCTCAGCGAGGGCGGGGAATGCCAGATGCGAGAGACCTCAAGATTCCGGGTTTCGGCAATCGAACTAGATCCCAAAACCATAGAATCAGAAACAGGCCATCCCACACAAACATTCCGGCAATAAGTCGTGGCGACCATGCAGCCGGAACCACCCATATCAGTCCCAACGCAATCGCCACAAAAAACCGCGTCCCGAATCCGAATCCGAACCAGCCTGCCGTTCGCGCGCGTGCGGACGTAACCGGCGGGACCAACGTGGCGAGTGTGGAGGCGGCTAGGGGGCCGGCGCCGGGAGCGAACTCACTTCGGAACCTCGACCGCGGCAAGAACTTCCGCCACGACCGAATCCGCCGTGAGGCCTTCCAGGTCGGCTTCCGGCTTCAGCATCAGCCGGTGCCGAAGGACGGCGGGAGCAGCGGCCTTGATATCGTCCGGAATCAGGAAATCGCGGCCCTCCATTCCGGCAAGAGCGCGCGCCACAAAAAATAGTCCGATGGCCGCGCGCGGGCTTGCGCCTAGAGACAGCGCCGGCCAATCGCGGGTCCGGCGAATCAGCGAAACGATGTATTGATAGAGGCGGGCTCGACGCGAACGTGGGCGACTTCCGCGCGTGCCGCAGCGAGCAGCGCGGTGTCGATCGGGTCGACGGAAACCTGATCGAGCAGGTGCACGTCGGAGACGCCCTCGTAGCGCTTCAGAATGGCGGCTTCTTCTTCCGCGTTTGGATAGGCGATGCGGATCTTCAAAAGGAAGCGGTCGAGTTGCGCCTCGGGAAGAGGGTAGGTGCCTTCAAACTCGATGGGATTTTGCGTCGCGAAGACCGTGAAATTTGGGCCGAGAGAATGGCGAATTCCGTCAATGGTGGCCTGGCGTTCTTCCATCGCTTCGAGCAGCGCGGCCTGAGTGCGGGCGGTGGTGCGATTGATCTCATCCACCAGCAGCAGATCGGTAAAGATAGGCCCGCGGTGAAGGGAAAAGGAACTGGTGGCGAGGTTGAACACATTGGTTCCGATGACGTCGGCGGGCATCAGGTCCGCCGTGCATTGGACTCGCTGGAATCCGAGCCCGCAGATGCGCGCAAGCGTCTTGACCGTCAGAGTCTTGGCCAGGCCGGGGACACCTTCGAGCAGAGCGTGGCCTCCACAGACGAGCACGATCAAGAGCTGGTCGATGACTTCGCGCTGGCCGACGATCACTTTGGAAAGTTCAGTGCGAATATGAGTACTGAGGCGGACGAGATTTTCCACTTAGCGTTTCTCCTCATTGCTGCGCGTCTTTAGACCAAACAAGAGTTCGTAGTGTTCCAGCGCCTGAACGATTTTCAACGCGTCCGCGCCGGCGAGTTCGGTCGCGCGAGAACCCTTTTCCGCGCGTTGCAAGGTATCAAACAGGCCAGGCTGCTTCCAACCCAGGCGTTCGCGGACGGCTGCGTCCAGTTGCATGTTTGAAATCGAAGAAGCCAGCGCCAGCCGCCGCGTGAGCTGTGTCCGAAAACGGTTGTAAGCGACCCGAACGGCAGCCGGGCCGGCTTTCGCGCGGCGATACAAATCGCCAAGGGTATCCACAAATTCCAGCGGCGAAAGCCGGGAAGTCGTCACTGGAGCATAGACCGGCCCGCTTCGCCGGCCAAATGTGAAAAATACAAAGAACGCCAGCATCGCCACTTGAAAAATCGCCCACGGGACAGGAGTCTCTCGGAAATAATCCCACAGTGAGCCGCGGTAGCCATGGAAATATTCATCCCACAAAATTGTGGTTTGTCCCGGATCGGCGCCGGGCCGCGCAGACTGCGCGCAATTCAACAGGAAAGACAAGTTTCCCGGCCGCGAAATTCCGGCGTTCGTCACTGGCGTGGGGGCGGCCCACCAGAAGATACGTCCCTTTTCCAAACGCCAGGTAACCACGACGGGCGCGTCCGGCTCGCCGTAGAGCGGGACCTGACTGCCGTCCGAACTGACCCAGCGATTGGATGCAAACAGCGTGATTTCTGGTACGCCGTGCGTAAATGGACTGGGTGCAAGAGCCGGAAAAGATTCGGCGGTGAGGTTCGATCTTCGAAGCGATGCGGGCGCGACGGCCCCGGTTTCCAGGAAAAGAAATGGAGAAATTCCCGCGTAGATAATCGTGCCCCGGACTTCGCGAAACTCAGCAACGCATCCGTTCATCTTTATCCGGGAAATCGGATGGCCCTGCGAGGATCAGGATGTTGCCCTCGGAATTCTGCGGTAACTCGGTTGGTGATTTCTCCCATCGCTCCGAGTGATACCCCAATTGCGAAGCAGAAGGTAGGCAGCTTGAGCGCCGTTATTGGCGGTGGAATACGTGGACGGAACTCCCTGGCCTTCAGCATCGTTGGCGGGGGGAGCCAATGTGACGGTGGCCAGGATTAAGAGGGCCAAAACCGTCCCGCCGATCAGAAGAATCTTGCGGTCCCCGGGGTCTAGGGTAGATGGCATCCCAGGATCTCCAGTTGGGTCATCGAGTCGCGGAAATCCGTCTCGGTGGCGATGTGGTAGCCGTACCAGATTTTCTCCATCCGCGACGTCAGCGCGGAGAGGGCCTGGTATCGCGTGGTGTGGGTTTCGGAGACCAGCAGATTGGCCCTGGTCAGCGCTCGCAGGTATTCGCGAGGGGTTTTCGCCCGGTCGGCCGGAAGAGCGCCAAGCTCTTCGAGGCGGGCGATGCCAGCCCAGTAAGCGCAATGAATCGCCATGCGGTAGTCGCCCTGTGCGGCTGTGGCCCGCGAAGCGTAAATCCACTGCTGCCAGGAACGCGCAGGGACTCCGGCCGATTCGAGAGCCATCTCCTCCATCCGGGCCGCGTGAAACCATCGGCGGAAAATCCAGTAAGCAATCAGAATCGCCGCCAGTGAAACGCCGATCCAAAGGAGGACTTCACCCATGGATCGTTGGCCGCCGATCCGGCTGAACAATCGATTGAGCGCATCCAGAATTATTTCGTCGATGCGCTCCTTGAAGCGGTCCCACCAGCTTTGCCGTCTCCTGTTCGCAAATTCGGGCCGCGCAAGAATCCGGTCGAGCGATGCGCGAGCGGAAGCTGGATCTACAGGCTGTAAGCCGGAAGCGGAAGATATCTCCGCGGCGAGGGCATTCAGAAAATCCCGGGCTTGGTTGAGTTTCAATTCACGAACAGCCGGTTCCTTCATGGCATCGTCGATTCGCGAAGTCAGCGGCGCAGTGGGTACTTCGTATTGCTGTTCGCCGGACTTTACGGACCAGGTTGCGGGCAGGGAATCTCGAAAGGCGCGGAGGGTAGCTGGAGACTTTCTGGCGATTTCCAATTCCGATTTCAGGCGGCCCAACTCGTTGACGAATGAGGCGCTGTCGTATGTTTCAGCCGTGGACGCGGACGGCGGCGCACCTTTCGCGGATGCCACCCATGCCCCTGCGGGAGCGAGGCAAAAAAGCAATACGGCCGCGAGGATCCTGGAGCCGCTAAAAGCAGAGCCAATCAGGGGCCGGGGAGGGTCAGGATGCATCTCGTCCAAACATCGGCACGCCGCCGGTAATCGGTGCAGGAGCAGGAGCGCCGCCAATCGCTTGCATCATCACTTGCAGATCGAATGCTTCTTTCCGCACGCGCAGATCATAGTAGAACAGCGCAAAGCCGATGGTGCTGACTGGCGCAACGAGAACGTTTGCGAGAAAGCTTCCCAGCTGCATCAAGATCATGCCGACAGTCACGATCTGCGGTTGCTTTGCATATAGGGCGATCAAGGCTAGGAAAGGGATCTGAAATACGGCAATGATGCCCCACGCCATTGCGAAATAGAGCAGGTAAATCATGAAAGCTCGGCCCGCGAAATCCTTGGTGAGACTGAAACTTCTCCCGAGGGCGTCGGAAGGTCCAATGTCTTCGAGCAAGGCTGCGGCGATCGCGACGCAGATGCGGCAGGCAAAATAGATGCCCGGGATGACCAGGAGAATGAAACCCCCTCCCATGATAAGTCCGCTCAGAAACAGCACCCCGAAAACGGTGCCGGCATGGCCGCGGACTTGCCGCAAAGACGCATGGATGGAAGTTTGTTGCCCCATATAAATCGCAGAAACCGCGAAAACAGTTCCGCCGACGGAAAAAAGGTAAGCAATGAAGCCAGCAAGAATCACGATGAACGCAACGATCACGCTGCCCGCCATCGCAGCCCCGAAACCTACCGAGGGCATTTGACCGGGAACCGGGAACCGGCCTACTGAGACGGACCCTGGTGACAAGGGTGGAACCCAGATTGACAACAAGAAACAGCGAATAGGGAATCGCGGCGATCCCCGTGAAGAGCAGGAAATTCCGCCGGTACAGAAAAAAAGTGCGATCCAGCAATTCGCCAAGACTGAGTGGCCGGAGATCAAGGGGCGTCATGTCGTCTCCTCGCGCCCTCGGGGGCGCTTGAAAGTGGGTGTACTCTATCAAGAATTGGCTAGGAATAAAACACCGTTGTGATAGAAATACGGGAAAAGGGCGGATGTGCTGGGACGATTTGCATACCCATAGAAGCAACCACGGCTCTTGTCGGTGGGTTTAGCGTCTTCACCGGGGAGGGAGCGGAGCCCATGCGAGTACTCGTTGTGGAAGACGAGCGGCGCCTGGCGGATAACATTGCGCGTTCGTTACGGGAAAGTGCCGGCTATGCTGTAGATATTGCTGCCGATGGCCACAAGGGTTATACCTGGCGGAATCCAGTCCGTACGATCTGGTCGTGTTGGACCTGATGTTGCCGAAGATCGACGGCCAGACTCTATTGGTCCGTTTTCGCGAACACGGCCATGCAACGCCGGTGCTCGTTCTTAGCGCGAGAGATCAGAAACAATCCGTGGTCCGGTTGCTCAATGCCGGGGCGGATGACTACGTGTCGAAACCCTTCGACCTGGGCGAGTTTCTGGCGCGGGCCAAAGCTTTGGTCCGCCGCGGAACCGGCCAGCCACCCCGGTCATCAGTGTCGCGGACCTCCATTTGGGCACCGTCGAACGCTCCGTGCGCCGGGGACAGCGGGAAATCGCGCTGACGCCCATGGAATACCGTGTGCTGGAATATCTGGCGCACCATCCCCGCGCGGTGATTTCAAAAACAGAGCTTCTCGAACATCTTTATGACTATAATTGGGAAAAATTCAGCAATGTCATCGAAGTTTATATTTCCGGACTGCGTCGCAAGCTGGACGATGCCTATCCGGTGAAATTGATTCACACGGTCAGGGGGCATGGTTATGTGTTGCGGCCCAGCCGTTCGTGATCGGTCCGATCCAAAGGTAGAGTTATGAATGTCTTCGTAAGCGGTTCTCCTGCCGAAAAGAAACGTCAGCCATCGGAAAGCAAAGAAAAGGAATCTTCGCAAAATTCAGCTCCCGATTCGGGCGGTTCGGGCGTTAAAACTTTTTCTCTGACGCGCCGCATCATCATTTCGGTGGTGACCTGCCAGTTGCTGCTTACTCTTGGCCTGATTCTCGTGGCCGTACTTTACGCTCGAGAGCAGCTCCGCGGAACCTTCGATGCCGGGCTGGACGGGGACGCCCGGGCCGCACTGGCCTTGGTCCGATATACCGAGATGAAGCCTACGTTCTTATGTTCGATTCGGAACTCTTGCCACCTGTGCTCGATAAGGAGCGCCATTCATCGTAAAGTCAAGGTACTGCTCGGAAGTTCGCGCAAGCTCCGGCGGAACAGCCTGCCAACCCTTCGACCGGGCGATCAGATGGCCGTCCTCGCCCCGAATTTCATAAAGATCTTGATGGGCTTGATCGAGCACAGGTGGCAAGAGTTCCGAATCGAACATAAGAACGTAGGGCTTCATCTCGGTATATCGGACCAAGGCCAGTGCGGCCCGGGCGTCCCCGTCCAGCCCGGCATCGAAGGTTCCGCGGAGCTGCTCTCGAGCGTAAAGTACGGCCACGAGAATCAGGCCAAGAGTAAGCAGCAACTGGCAGGTCACCACCGAAATGATGATGCGGCGCGTCAGAGAAAAAGTTTTAACGCCCGAACCGCCCGAATCGGGAGCTGAATTTTGCGAAGATTCCGTTTCTTTGCTTTCCGATGGCTGACGTTTCTTTTCGGCAGGAGAACCGCTTACGAAGACATTCATAACTCTACCTTTGGATCGGACCGATCACGAACGGCTGGGCCGCAACACATAACCATGCCCCCTGACCGTGTGAATCAGCTTCACCGGATAGGCGTCGTCCAGCTTGCGACGCAGTCCGGAAATATAAACTTCGATAACATTGCTGAATTTTTCCCAATTATAGTCATAAAGATGTTCGAGAAGCTCGGTTTTTGAAATCACCGCGCGGGGGCGGTGCGCCAGATATTCCAGCACGCGATATTCCATGGGCGTCAGCGCGATTTCCCGCTGTCCCCGGCGCACGGAGCGTTCGACCGTGCTCAAATGGAGGTCCGCGATACTGATGACCGGGGTGTGCTGACCGGTTCCGCGCCGGACCAACGCTTTTGCCCGCGCCAGAAACTCGCCCAGGTCGAAGGGTTTCGACACGTAGTCATCGGCGCCGGCATTGAGCAACCGGACCACGGATTGTTTCTGGTCTCTGGCGCTAAGAATGAGCACCGGAGTTTCATGGCCGTGTTCGCGAAAACGCGTCAATAGAGTCTGGCCGTCGATCTTCGGCAACATCAGGTCCAACACGACCAGATCGTACGGACTGGATTCCGCCAGGTATAACCCTTGCTGGCCATCGCCTGCAATATCTACAGCATAGCCGGCACTTTCCCGTAACGAACGCGCGACGTTATCCGCCAGGCGCCGCTCGTCCTCCACAACAAGTACTCGCATGGGCTCCGCTCCCTCCCCTGTGAAGACGTCAAACCCACCGACAAGAGCCTTGGCTTGCTTCTACTGGGTATGCAAATCGTCCCGAGCACATCCACCCTTTTCCCGTATTTCTATCACAACGGGCGTTTAATTCCTAACCAATTCTTGATAGAGTACACCCACTTTCAAGCGCCCCCGAGGGCGCAAGGAGACGCCGTGCCGCCCCTTGATCTCCGTCCACTCAGTCTTGGCGAACTGCTGGATCGCACTTTCTTTCTGTACCGGCGGAATTTCCTGCTCTTCACGGGGATCGCCGCGATTCCCTACTCGCTGTTCCTTATTGTCAATCTGGGTTCCACCCTTGTCAGCAGGGTCCGTCTCGGTGGGCCGAGCTTCCCGGTTCCCGGTCAAATGCCCTCGGTAGGTTTCGGGGCTGCAATGGCAGGCAGCATGATCTTTGCGTTCATCGTGCTTCTTGCTGGCTTCATTGCTTACCTTTTTTCCGTCGGCGGAACGGTTTTCGCGGTTTCTGCGATTTATATGGGGCAACAAACTTCCATCCATGCGTCTTTGCGGCAAGTCCGCGGCCATGCCGGCACTGTTTTCGGGGTGCTGTTCCTGAGCGGACTTATCATGGGAGGGGGTTTCATTCTCCTGGTCATCCCGGGCATCTATTTTGCCTGCCGCATCTGCGTCGCGATCGCCGCAGCACTGCTCGAAAACATTGGACCGTCCGACGCCATCGGGAGAAGTTTTAGTCTCACCAAGGATTTCGCGGGTCGAGCTTTCATGATTTACCTGCTCTATTTCGCAATGGCGTGGGGCATCATTGCCGTATTTCAGATCCCTTTCCTAGCCTTGATCGCCCTATACGCAAAGCAACCGCAGATCGTGACTGTCGGCATGATCTTGATGCAGCTGGGAAGCTTTCTCGCAAACGTTCTCGTTGCGCCAGTCAGCACCATCGGCTTCGCGCTGTTCTACTATGATCTGCGCGTGCGGAAAGAAGCATTCGATCTGCAAGTGATGATGCAAGCGATCGGCGGCGCTCCTGCTCCTGCACCGATTACCGGCGGCGTGCCGAGCATGTTTGGACGAGATGCATCCTGACCCTCCCCGGCCCCTGATTGGCTCTGCTTTTAGCGGCTCCAGGATCCTCGCGGCCGTATTGCTTTTTTGCCTCGCTCCCGCAGGGGCATGGGTGGCATCCGCGAAAGGCGCGCCGCCGTCCGCGTCCTCGGCTGAAACATACGACAGCGCCTCATTCGTCAATGATTTGGGCCGCCTGGTATCGGAATTGGAAATCGCCAGAAAATCTCCAGCTACCCTCCGCGCCTTTCGAGATTCCCTGCCCGCAACCTGGTCCGTAAAGTCCGGCGAACAGCAGTACGACGTACCCACTGCGCCACTGACATCGCGAATCGACGATGCCATGAAGGAACCGGCTGTTCGTGAGTTGAAACTCAACCAAGCCCGGGATTTTCTGAATGCCCTCTCCGCGGAGATATCTTCCGCTTCCGGCTTACAGCCTGTAGATTCAGCTTCCGCTCGCGCATCGCTCGACCGGATTCTTGCGCGGCCCGAATTCTCGAACAGGAGAGGGCAAAGCTGGTGGGACCGCTTCAAGGAGCGCATCGACGAAATAATTCTGGATGCGCTCAATCGATTGTTCAGCCGGATCGGCGGCCAACGATCGATGGGTGAAGTCCTCCTTTGGATCGGCATTTCACTGGCGGCGATTTTGATTGCTTACTGGATTTTTCGGCGATGGTTTCACGCGGCCCGCATGGAGGAGATGGCTCTCGAATCGGCCGGAGTCCCTGCGCGTTCCTGGCAGCAGTGGATTTGCGCTTCGCGGGCCACAGCCGCACAGGGCGACTACCGCATGGCGATTCATTGCGCTTACTGGGCTGGCATCGCCCGCCTCGAAGAGCTTGGCGCTCTTCCGGCCGACCGGGCGAAAACCCCTCGCGAATACCTGCGCGCGCTGACCAAGGCCAATCTGCTGGTCTCCGAAACCCACACCACGCGATACCAGGCCCTCTCCGCGCTGACGTCGCGGATGGAGAAAATCTGGTACGGCTACCACATCGCCACCGAGATGGATTTCCGCGACTCGATGACCCAACTGGAGGTCCTGGGATGCCATCTGCCCTAGACCCCGGGGATCGCAAGATTCTTCTGATCGGCGGGACGGTTTTGGCCCTCTTAATCCTGGCCACCGTCACATTGGCTCCCCCCGCCAACGATGCTGATGGCCAGGGAGTTCCGTCCACGTATTCGGCCGCCAATAACGGCGCGCAAGCCGCCTATCTTCTGCTTCAGCAATTGGGGTATCACTCGGAGCGATGGGAGAAATCACCCGCCGAGTTACCGCAGAATTCCGAGGGCGTCATCCTGATCCTCGCAGGGCCAACCGATTTCCCGGATAAGGATGAACAGATTGCGTTGCTGAGTTTCGCGAAGTCCGGTGGCACGATCATCTACGCGGGAAGTTCTCCATTCCTTTTCCTGCAAACCGGGGCCGTCGCGCCCGCGATCTCTTCGGGGATTAAGTCTCACCGCCGAATCATTTCCGGCTCTTGCGCCCAGTCCATTTACGCGCGGCGTCCCAAAAATCACGCTGTTGGCATCCTCTCGCTGGGTCAGTTCGGACGGCAGCCAGGTCCCGCTTTACGGCGAGCCTGACGCGCCCGTCGTGGTCACCTGGCGAATGGAAAAGGGACGTATCTTGTGGTGGGCCGCCCCCACTCCTGTGACGAACGCCGGAATTACACGGCCGGGAAACTTGTCTTTCCTGTTGAACTGCGTGCAGTCTGCGCGGCCCGGCGCCGATCCGGGAGAAACCACAATTTTGTGGGATGAATATTTTCATGGCTACCGCGGCTCACTGTGGGATTATTTCCGAGAGACTCCTGTCCCGTGGGCGATTTTTCAAGTGGCGATGATGGCGTTCTTCGTGGTTTTCACATTTGGCCGTCGAAGCGGGCCGGTCTATGCTCCAGTGACGACGTCCCGGCTTTCGCCGCTGGAATTTGTGGACACCCTTGGTGATCTGTATCGCCGCGCAAAGGCTGGCCCCGCGGCCGTTCGCGTCGCTTACAACCGACTCCGAACCCAGCTCACGCGGCGGCTGGCGCTGCCTGCGTCGATTTCAAACTTGCAACTGGACGCAGCCGTTCGCGAACGCCTGGGTTGGAAGCAGCCCGGCCTGTTTGATACCTTACAGCGCGCGGAAAAGGGTTCTCGCGCGACCGAACTCGCCGGTCCGGACGCGTTGAAGCTCGTGCAGGCGCTCGATCATTACGAATACTTGCTTGGCCTGAAGTTGCGCAGCAATGAGGAGAGACTCTAAGTGGAAAATCTCGTCCGCCTCAATACCCATATTCGCAATGAGCTTGCCAAAGTGATTGTCGGCCAGCACGAAGTCATCGACCAGCTCCTGACCGTGCTCGTCTGCGGAGGCCACGCTCTGCTCGAAGGGGTCCCCGGCATTGCCAAGACTTTGACCGTCAAGACGCTTGCCCGCATCTGCGGGCTCGGATTTCAGCGCGTCCAATGCACTGCGGACCTGATGCCCGCCGACGTCATCGGAACCAACGTGTTCAACCTCGCGACAAGTTCCTTTTCCCTTCATCGCGGGCCGATCTTTACGGACCTGCTTCTCGTGGATGAGATCAATCGCACCACCGCGCGAACTCAGGCGGCGCTGCTGGAAGCGATGGAGGAACGCCAGGCCACGATTGACGGAGTTCGCCACACTCTTGGGCCGAATTTCACGGTCTTCGCGACGCAAAATCCCATCGAGTTTGAAGGCACCTACCCTCTTCCGGAGGCTCAACTGGACCGGTTCCTTTTGAAGATCCGAATCGCCTATCCAAGCGCGGAAGAAGAAGCCGCAATTCTGAAGCGCTTCGAGGGCGTGGCCGACGTGCATCTGCTCGACCAGGTATCCGTCGAACCGATCGACGCCGCGCTTCTCACCGCGGCGCGCGCGGAGGTCGCCCAAGTCCGCGTCGAGCCGGCGCTCTACCAGTACATCGTTTCGCTGATTCGCCGGACGCGCGATTGGCCCGCGCTTTCTCTAGGCGGGAGCCCGCGCGCCGCGATCGGACTATTTTTTGTTGCGCGCGCTCTTGCCGGAATGGAGGGCCGCGATTTCATGATTCCCGATGACATCAAGGCGGCTGCTCCAGCCGTTCTTCGTCACCGGCTGATGCTGAAGCCGGAAGCGGACCTGGAAGGCCTCACGGCAGATTCGGTCGTGGCGGAGGTTTTGGCCGCGGTCGAGGTTCCGAAGTGAGTTCTCTCCCGGCGCCGGCCCCCGTAGCCGCCTCGACACTCGCGACAACGCTGGTCCCTCCAGCGATTTCAGCACGCGCGCGAACTGCAGGCCGGTTCGGATTCGGATTCGGGACGCGGTTTTTTGTGGCGATGGCGCTGGGACTGGCGTGGGTCGTTCCGGCAGCGTGGTCGCCGCGACTCATTGCGGGAATGTTTGTGTGGGATGGTTTGTTTCTGCTGTTGTGGATATGGGATCTCGTTCAATTACCGAAGCCCGGTAATCTTGAGGTATCTCGAATTTGGCATACCCCGCCTTCGCTGACGGTTGCTTCGAGTGTTTCCATCGAATTGCACAATCAGGGCCGCCGCGCCGTGAGGGCGCGCGTAACTGACGAAACCCCGCGCGCACTGCGTCTGGAGCCTCCGACCGTCGATTTACTTGCCGCTCCGGGACGATTGGCCCGCGCGGACTATCCCATCCTTCCGGCACAGCGCGGCGACCTGCGCCTGGGGAAATTTTATCTCCGCTACCAGAGCATGCTGGGCCTCGCGGAACGCTGGGCCTTGGCCGATATGGGGGAGACCGTGCGCGTGCTCCCCAATCTCGAGCAGGCCAAGCAGCAGACACTATTCCTGATTCGAACACGGCAGGTCGAGCTCGAAAGGCGGCGCAAACGACTCCGCGGAATGGGCCGCGATTTCGAAAGCCTTCGCGATTACCGGAGCGGTGATGAGCTTCGCAACATCTGCTGGACGGCGACCGCCCGGCGTTCGAAGCTCATAACGCGCATATTTCAGGTCGAGCGCAGCCAGACGGTTTGGATTGTGCTCGACGCGGGCCGGCTCCTCCGCGCGCAAATTGTGCAAAGCGAAACTTCTCTGCGCCTCTCGAAACTCGACTATGCGGTGGATGCCGCTCTCGCCCTTGCGCAGGTCGCGATGCATTCCGGAGACCGCGTGGGACTGCTCGCCTACGGGCGGCAGGTTCAGCAAAATTTGAACGCCAATCGCGGGGCGTCTCACCTGCGGTCCATCGTGGAGGCCTTGGCCCTGGTGCGGGCCGAACCTTATGAAGCGGATCATGGGCGCGCGTCGCATGCGCTGCTGTCCGAACAGAAACGCCGCAGCCTGATTGTGTGGATTACCGATCTCGCCGAAACCGCGAGCACTCCGGATGTGGTGGAATATGCGCTGCAGATGAGGCGGCGCCATCTGGTATTGTTCGCCGCGCTGGGACAGCCGGATTTGAATGAACTCGCCGCGCGACGCCCTCAATCCGAAGAGGAAATGTTCCGTTACATTGCCGCCATCGAAATCGTTCAACGCAGGGAACTTCTGTTGCGCCGGCTCCGGCAGCAGGGCGTGCTGGCGCTGGAACTGATGCCGGGAGTTCTGACCAGCTCGATCGTGAATCAGTATCTGGATATCAAGGATCGAAGTCTGATCTGAATTGAGTAGCACAGGCTTCAGCCTGTGTGATTTCGGGAAATACCGAAAAACTCAGGCTGAAGTTTCTGCCACCTGGATCACGCAGTCTCACGCCGTGGATACTTCCTCAACGCTCCTGACAGACAAATGACCAGCGCGGTGAACAGGATTGCCGCGAACGAAAACTTCAGCGAGGCCGGAATGCTTGTGGGTGAAATGAACGCCTCAATCACTCCGGCGACGAGGAGCAGCGGAACCTCTCCCAGCAGGAGTTGCGCTCCGCGACTTCCCGCCCGCGCCAGGGATTCCCTGCGCGAATAAATCCCCGGAAACAAAAGTCCGCGCGCGATTTCCAATCCCGCGCCCGCAGCAATGAAGATTGCCGGCAATTCCAGCACACCGTGCGGCGCGACGAATTCCCAAAGCTGCATGGCCATCCCGGCGCGGGCTGTCGTCACGGCGAGCACACCCATGAGCAAGCCGTTGGTAATCAGCATCCAGATCGTGCCAAGACCGGCGGTGATCCCCGCGGCGAACATCATGAAGCCAACCGTAAGATTATTCGTCATGATGTCGGAGGCGGCCATCGGTTTTACGGCGAGGATCGAGTGCGTCCACATCTCGTGCTTCTCGATCGTTTCGATCATCTGCGGCCCGAGAATCTGGTGCGCAAAGCCGGCATCGCGAAGCGTGACTACCGCGCCCGCAATTCCTCCGCCCACAAAAATCAACGCCGCCAGGATCACGAGCGAGAATGTTTCGCGAAAAACGCGCGGATAGGTTTCGAGATAGAAATTCGCGATGCGGTTCCATCGCGGGCGCTTGCCCATATAAATCAAATTGTGCGCTCGGGCCAGAAGCTGATTCAGGTAGGACGCCAGAGGGAGGCTCGTGATATCCTCGCGAACCGTCGCCAGATCGGAGGCCGTCTGACGGTACAATAGGCCCAGGGCCTGCAATTCATCGTGCGTCAGGGCGGACACGCCGCTGCGCCCCGAGCGGTCGACCAACTGCTCCAGCCGCTGCCATTGCGGTTTACGTTTCGCGAGCCATCGAGTGGAGATCATCTATGCCCTCGGACCCAACCGATCCGGCTGCCGTACAGTCCGCCATCGGCGAAAAGCTTATCATTGAAACGCCCGAGCAGACGTCGATCGAATTCCCTCTGGCCGGAATCGGCAGCCGCTTTCTCGCCGTATTGATTGACTCAATGATTCAGACGGGCGTGGCAATTCTCCTCGGCTTGCTGTTTGCCGCTCTAGTCTTCGGCTTGGGGCTCGGCCGGCGCGCCCAGTCTTCGACGGCCGCCATTTGGATCGTCGCGATTCTTATCTTCGCGTTTTTCCTGCTTGGTTACGGTTACTACATCCTATTTGAGGCCATCTGGAACGGTCAGACGCCCGGCAAACGCCTCACTCACATCCGCGTGATTAAAGACTCAGGCCAGCCCATCAACGCGATTGACGCCGTGAGCCGCAACCTTCTTCGCATCATCGACCAATTGCCGGCCGGCTACGGAATTGGCGTCCTGTGCGCCTGGATCAGCCCGCAGAGCAAGCGCCTCGGCGACTACGTCGCCGGAACCGTTGTGGTTCATGAAAAACCGGTAGAATCGGTTCCCGCGCATTGGAGCACCGCCCCGCAGTCAGCCGCGCATCAATACAGCGCCAACCGCCTCACACCCGAGGAATTCGCTCTGGTCGAAACGTTCCTCAGCAGGCGCAGTTCCCTGGATGCCGGCGTGCGCTACGACATGGCCTCCGGGATCGTCCGGCGCATCGAATCCAAACTCGTCCTCCCTCCCGAGCGGCCTTCGCCGGAAAAGCTGCTGGAAGAAATTGCCAACGAGCGGCGTTCGAACGCCGGGTATCGCTGAAAGGCAAAACGCATGGCAACGCCAAATCTGAGGCATGGCAAAATCGTCGAGCCCGTGATGCGCCGGATTCCGGAGGGCTGGTTTTCGATGGGAGATGCCGGCGGGCGCGATGATGAGAAACCCGTGCATCGCGTGTGGGTCGATGCGTTCGAACTCGCCGCTTTTCAAACCACGAACGAAGACTACGCTCTTTTCCTCGATGCGACCAGGCATCCAAAACCGCTGCATTGGGACGATCCGAATTTCAATCACCCGAAGCAGCCGGTCGTCGCGGTGTCCTGGTTCGACGCCGCAGCGTATTGCGATTGGAGGAGCCAAACGAGCGGCATGAGTTATCGCCTCCCGACCGAAGCGGAGTGGGAACGCGCGGCGCGAGGTCATATGGAGGGCTGGACGTATCCATGGGGCAACGGTGGCGCTGAAGAAGTTCCGAATTACTCCGAGCGCTGGAAGACAGGGCCTGAGCCTGTGGCGCTATATTCTCCAAACGCATTCGGCCTGTTCAACCTCGGGGATAACGTCCACGAATGGTGCGCCGACTGGTACGACGCGGAGTATTACGCCGTTTCGCCCGAACGAAAACCTCAAGGGCCCGCGGCCGGAACTCGCCGCGCTTCACGGGGCGGCTCATGGCGTCATCAAATCAAGATCACTCGCACGGCGGCGCGGTCAAGCATTCCGCCTGAATTCAAGTATGCGGATTACGGATTTCGAGTGGCGCGCAGTCCGAGCGCTGCGAATGAGACGGACGCAGAATCCGAATCATCGGAACGAAGCTAGGATGCCGAAGTGATGTTTGAAACGTGCAGCGTTTCGGTGGCTTTGTCGAGCGTCCCGGTGACCTTCACATTTTTTCCCGCGAATGGAATGGGCTTCTGCTGATCGTCCAGCAGATAGATCGTCATCGTGGCCTTGTCGAACAGGACATACTTGCCGCCCGCCTTAATGCACGCCGGAATGCAATCCTCCTCGGTCTGCACGCCGTGCTTCTTCATCATATCCGTGTGGGAGTTCGCCTTTGCGCAAGCCCGGTCGGTAATCTCTCCGCTGAAGCTGCTCGCTTGCGGAGCGGCGTAGCTCACACCCAGCAGAATCAATGCCGCGAAAACTCCTAGCGCTAATTTCTTCATACGCGAACTCCTCCAATGGAACGCATTCTGGCTGAGAACGATATGCCCGGCCTGTTCCCGTGTCAATCTCAGAACAACGGGACCGCGCCTCCGATGGCTCCTTTGCGTTTCTTTTGCGGGAGCTCTCGGATGTCCGCAAGCTTCGTCCGATTTGCAGAGGCAGAAAGAATTCTTCCATCGGTGCTCGCTGTCACGACGGGGCGGGAGAATTCCGTTCACGCGGCGGCATAAACTTCCTGCTTTGCGCAAACAAATTCCCGTCTCCCCGCATTCCCGAGGCGTCGTCGCCGATTCAATTCAAAAACTAACGGATGGCGGCGGCCTTGTCCAAATCAGAGACTTTGAAAATGACCGTGGCTTTCCGGATTCCCTTCGCGGATGTCCCGTAAGCCGTGGTGATATTGATATCCCGTTCGGCAAGCTTTCCCGCAAAATCTCCCAGGCAGCCGGGTGAATTTGGTAACTCCACATAGAGCACTTCTTGCTCGGTATAGGAAAGGTGCTCGCGGTCCAGCAGACTCCTTGCTCGCTTCACATCGTCCACAATGATTCGCACAACGCCCTGTACACCAATTGGAGCGCAGCTCATCGCCAGAATGTTCACGCGGGAATCCCCCAGCAGTTTGGCGATCCGGGCCAATGTGCCGGGGCGATCTTCACAAACGATGCTTATCTGATTCGCTTTTCTCGAAACAGTACGTCGCTTCGGTGTGGGCATTTTTCTGTCCTCTCGGACCAAAGATAATGGGGCCGGAATCCCGACGGATGTGACTCAAGTCACAAGGCAGTGTGCCCCATGTCCTCGCCGTAGGACAATCGATCTCCTATAAGCTTGATCAAGAGCCAGATCACTATGAATTGTCGGGCCGAAAGGAGCAAAGCACAACGTGATGCATGACTTCCGGCACTGACAACGATGCGAGGCATTACGAAAATGAAAACAAAATCGAGCCGACAAAATAAGGGTAAGGTCATTAGATCGCACAGGCGAGCGGTTGCAAGAAAGCCAATCCGCAAACACAAGGCCGCGCGAGGGGGAAAGACTTTCCGGAAGCCCGCCGTCAACCCAAAGGAAGTCGAATCCACTGCGGGCGTTCCCGCAACACTGCCTGCTATTCCAGGTGCGGAGGGAGAAGGCATCCGCGATGTGGTTGAAATAATCGAGATCAGGGTGCTCAATCCTGAAGGCGAAAGCTTCAATGCCGCCGAGTCTTCTGAGCCGGAGGAAGCGGAATGCGAGATCCTGTATTGGTCCGAGGGATAGCGCGACCCGGTTGGATGGGGCTTTCGGAAGCGAAAACGAAGTAAGTTGAAGTTGCTGCTGGCGGGAGTGCAATCAGCCGGATTGAAGTTTCTTCAGAAGGTCGCGAGTTTCGGCGGCGTATCTGTTTGAACGCCTCTTGATCTGCCGAGAATCGCCATCGGGCGCTCCCGCCACACATTGTCTTCATGATACTTCAGTGTATAGATGAGGAGCAGTCGCCATCCTGCC
This sequence comes from Terriglobia bacterium, assembly GCA_963757625.1. Taxonomy (GTDB): domain Bacteria; phylum Acidobacteriota; class Terriglobia; order Acidiferrales; family UBA7541; genus Palsa-360. Next base: position 29,621 of record CAVWSJ010000006.1, read on the forward strand.
TGGAGCAGGCGATTCACCTCTTCCCGTCCGCGCGCCTCGAGGTTGTGCCCGGTCAGTTCGACGATATCCAACTGACAGAGCGGCAGGGACTCGGCGATCATCTGCAGCACTTCATTCCCGGTCTTGGTTTTCTCGGCCATTTCGTTCACATGTTACAGCAGATCCGCGTTTGAATCCTCGGGCAGGGCAAGTTTCTACTTCCGCTGAATGGACTCGATATAGAAGATCAAATTCTGTATTTTCATATCGACCATTGTCTGATCCCGGTTCACATTCCGGAACGTAGCTGGATGAATTGGTTTATCGCGCCGACAATTCATTGGATTTCTTGGAGGGTGTCCCGACCGGCACACCCGAGCGGACAAGCACCACGGTTCTGTCGGCAGCTCGCAGCACTTTGTCGGCAACGCTGCCATAAACCCATCGGTTGATTCCGGTTCGGCCATGCGTTGTCATCACGATCCTGTCGATTTTGTGTTGTCGCGCATAATCCAGGATTATTTCGGCCGGATTGCCCAATTCCACCGCGACCTGCGTCTTCACGCTTTTCCAATCCGGGCGGGCGCAGATGCCCCCCAGATAGTTCAACGCATGTATTTTCCGATTCTCCCATTGCTGGTCAATCGTGATTTCCTCGCCGTCGGTGATCACATCTTCGATGGGAGGAATTACGTGCAGGAGAGTAACTTTCGACTCCGGCAGCTTTGCCAATGCCAGCGCTTCATTCAAGGCACGCTCGGCAAGCGGCGAACCGTCCAGCGGCACCAAGATGGATTGGCTCATTTGTCCGCCTCCTTCTAGATTTACAGAGAAACCCGAATGCAACCAGCTAAGAGCAAACGTATCTTAATTCCCCAAGCCAGAGGTATCGATGACTCGAATCACAATCATACGCAAAGTAAGGCGTGAAGGGGTTCAAACAATCAACTCGCTCAGGAGTCGCCGCGCGAGCGGACGACGGTAGGATAAATTCTTGGCAGCAGTAAGGGTCATCGTACTTCCGCGTACGGCTCTACCGAGATCAGAACGACGGGAGCAAAAAAGGGCGGACACTTTTTGAAAAATTCTTATATGATATATTTTCAAATGTGCTCATGAACGCAGAGGCGATTAAACAGTCTTTAGAGGGGGGCGGGTTGCGGTGCACTCCGCAGCGCTACGCCGTGATGGCATTCTTGATGGAACATAACGGCCATCCGACGGCCGCGGAAATCTTCGCAGCCGTGAATCGCGTGGATCCGCGCTCTTCAAGAGCCACGACCTATAACAATCTCCGGGACTTGGTGCAGGCCGGTTTGGTGCGTGAAGTGGCCGTCGAGGGCCGTGCCGCGCGATTCGACGCGAAAGGCATGCGGCATCATCACTTCATCTGCGACCGCTGCGGCAATGTTGAGGACATGGAGTGGTACGACGTGCCCAGGCCTGCCTCGGGCTCTCTCGGCAAGCGAATGCTTCGCGAATGCGAGCTCATTTTCCGGGGGCTTTGCACCAAATGTGCTCCCCGGCGCTCTTCCCTGTAGGTTTGGGCGGCGTTCGACTACCGGATGAATGGCGCGCCCCAGCAATCACGGCCGCCAGCGATTGCGTGAGTGGGAAAGGCGAGATGGGACGGCTTACAGTTTGTCATGGATCTTGATTACCCAATTTTTACTAATCCAAGGGAAGGAAACAAACAATGGCAACCGAAACGAAGTGCCCGGTCGTACACGGAACCACGAACGTTGGAATGAGGTCGAATAGCGACTGGTGGCCGAACCACTTGAACCTCAGGATTCTCCGCCAGAACTCGCCCCAGTCCGATCCCATGGGCGAGGCCTTCAACTACGCCGAAGAGTTCAAGAAGCTCAACTACAAAGCGCTGAAGATGGACCTCCAGGCATTGATGACGGACAGTCAGGACTGGTGGCCGGCGGATTTCGGCCACTACGGGGGCCTCTTCATTCGCATGGCATGGCACAGCGCGGGCACGTACCGCATCGGCGATGGACGCGGCGGCGCGGGCGCCGGCCAACAACGCTTCGCGCCACTCAACTCCTGGCCCGATAACGCAAACCTCGACAAGGCGCGTCGGCTGCTTTGGCCGATCAAGCAGAAATACGGCCGGGAGATCTCCTGGGCCGACCTGATGATCCTCGCCGGCAACGTCGCGCTCGAGTCGATGGGCTTCAAGACTTTCGGCTTTGGCGGCGGGCGCCCCGACGTGTGGGAGCCTGATGCAGCCGTCTATTGGGGCAAGGAGGACACCTGGCTTGGGGACAAGCGCTACACGGGCGACAGGGACCTCGAAAATCCGCTCGCCGCCGTGCAGATGGGTCTCATCTATGTGAATCCGGAAGGGCCGAACGGCAAGCCGGATCCCCTTGCAGCGGCCAAGGATATTCGCGAAACGTTCCGCCGGATGGCCATGAACGACGAGGAAACTGTCGCGCTGATTGCCGGCGGCCACACTTTCGGCAAGACCCACGGCGCCGGCGATCCGAAGCTTGTTGGCCCCGAGCCCGAGGCGGCGCCCCTTGAGGAAATGGGCCTGGGCTGGAAGAGCCGTTACGGCGCAGGCAAGGGCAAAGACGCCATCACCGGCGGCCCGGAAGTCACCTGGACCCAGACGCCTACGAAATGGAGCAACAATTTCTTCGCGAACCTGTTCGGCTACGAATGGGAGCTGACCAAGAGCCCGGCCGGCGCCTATCAGTTTCAGGCCAAAAATGGGGCCAACCCAATTCCGGATGCCTATGACCCGTCGAAGCGTCAAGCGCCAACGATGCTGGTCACGGACGTCGCTTTGCGGGTGGATCCGATATACGAGAAGATCTCCCGGCGCTTTTACGAGCATCCGGATGAGTTCGCCGAAGCGTTTGCCCGAGCGTGGTTCAAGCTCACCCACCGCGACATGGGCCCGCGTTCGCGCTATCTCGGCCCGGAGGTCCCGGCGGAGGAGCTGATCTGGCAAGACCCCGTTCCGGCGGTCGATCACAAGCTGATCGACGCAAAGGACATTGCCGATCTCAAGGCCAGGATTCTCGCATCGGGACATTCCATCTCGGAGCTGGTCGGGACGGCCTGGGCATCAGCGGCAAGCTTCCGCAGCTCCGACAAGCGCGGCGGAGCGAACGGCGCGCGCATTCGTCTGGAACCCCAGAAGGACTGGGAGGTCAACCAGCCAGCGCAACTGGCGAAGGTGCTGAAGACGCTCGAAGCCATCCAAAAGGAGTTCAACTCTTCGCAGGCCGGCGGAAAAGGAAAGAGGGTTTCGGTTGCCGACTTGATCGTCCTCGGCGGCTGTGCGGCGGTCGAGAAAGCGGCGAAAGCCGCCGGGAACAACATAACCGTTCCATTCTCGCCCGGTCGCACCGATGCGTCGCAGAAGCAAACCGATGTGGAGTCTTTCGCCTATCTCGAACCGGTCGCGGACGCGTTCCGCAACTACCTCAAGGCCAAATTCAGCATATCGCCGGAGGAGCTGTTGATCGACAAGGCGCAACTCTTGACGCTGACGGCGCCCGAAATGACGGTTCTCGTCGGCGGCCTGCGCGTCCTGGGCGCCAATGCCGGGAAGTCCACTCACGGCGTCTTCACCAAGCAGCCGGAGACGCTGACCAACGACTTCTTCGTTAACCTGCTCGACATGGGCACCGAATGGCAGCCGTCCGCTGGCTCGGAAGGCGTGTATGAAGGGCGCGATCGGAAGACGCACGAGCTCAAGTGGACCGGCACACGTGTCGACCTGATCTTCGGTTCCAACTCCGAGCTGCGCGCCCTCGCGGAAGTCTACGCGTGCGCCGACGCGAAGGAGAAATTTGTGAAAGACTTCGTAGCCGCGTGGAACAAGGTGATGAACGCGGATCGATACGACCTGGCCGTTGCCTGAGGTTGGCGGAGGAGATCCTCTTCACATGCAGCCGGTGTTTAATGGGGCGGAATGGGTGTGACGATCAAAGTTCTCGATAAGCCGGGCGCAGCCTTTCGCAATTTTCAGTTGTCGCCATTCCAGTGATCTGCCTGGAAAAGAGCGCGCCTCAGACCCATGAAATAAGGTATATTAACGCGCTCGTGCATCTCTCTCGTCTCAAATAAAACTCCCATTCGCGCTTCCGCTCCGTGCGAAAAGGAACGATTGCTTGCACCTTTGGCTTGCTGTTTTATTGATTGCGGCAATGGGCTTGGTCCTGGGCCTGCTCGGGGGAGGAGGCTCGATGGTGACTGTGCCTATCCTCGTCTACGTCCTCAAAATTGAGGCGCACGCCGCAATCAGTTTTTCGCTCGTTCTAGTTGGCGGCACGTCGCTTGTCGGTGCGTTTCTGCATCAGGAAGCTGCGCGTGTGGCATGGAAGGATGGTTTGCTTTTCGTATTTTTCGGCATGCCACTGAATTTTCTCGGCGCTATCCTTTCCCGGCACGTTTCAAGCGCGGTTCTGTTGCTGTTGTTTGGCCTGCTGATGGGCGTTTCCGGCACGGCCATGCTCTTCAAGCGAAGCGAGCCTAAGCCCACGGACAAGCGAAAGATCTGGCCCGTAGTGATCTCCGGGGCGACGGTGGGATTTCTGGCCGGCTTTCTCGGAGTGGGCGGAGGATTCATGGTCGTGCCTTCGCTGGTGCTTTTCCTGCGCGTACCCATCAAATCGGCCACCGGAACGTCTCTGCTGGTAATTGCCGCCAATAGCACACTGGCTCTGGTGGGACATCGCCACTCCCTGAGAATCGATTGGGTTCTGTTATTGGAGCTGGTGGTTCCGGCACTGCTGACAACCTACCTTGGCGTCAAATTAACAGAGAAACTCAGCGCGCAGCAGCTTCGCGGGATATTCGGGGTGTTCGTCATATTGCTGGGCGTCACTATGGTCGCCACCAATACGGCAATTATTTTCAAACGCTGAGTGAAACAAGTCTCCTTAGCCTTTTGATATAACAACGGCCGCCTCACAACTCCTTTGTCATTAGGCCAGCGGAGGGTCAGGTGTCCCACTCATAGCAAACGCTTTCCCATCCTGCGCCGACACGGAGCCAACAAATGCCAATCCCGCCAGGACTGGCACCAAGGCCCGGAATAACTTATTCGCGAAGATGTTCACGGGGATTGAATCTCCATCTGGATTGGGGAACGGAGGCGTATTGCAGCACTGCGGGATTTCGTCAGGCGCGATTTGAAAACAGGGCGGCAGGATTGCCGGCAGAAGAACGAGTGGTGCCGGAGAAAGGAGTCGAACCTTCACCACCTTGCGGTGAGCGGATTTTGAGTCCGCCGCGTCTGCCATTCCGCCACTCCGGCGCGTTTTTATTCTACACGACACGCACCGCTTGCCAAAGGCTTGCTCACCGGGCGCGCGCTGGCTAAACTTCTGATCGCGCGTAGGGCATCCGTCTATTCTTGCGGGCATCAAGAAGAGCCCATACCCGCTTCCGATGCGGCCCCGCGCGTGCACACATGTCAAGCGATCCCCAACCACTGACAACCGAGATGGGTGAACCGCCTTCGGTGGGCGTCCCTGCACAGCGATCGCACGAACCGCCCGCGAATTGGCGCCTGGGCTTCTGGAGCCTGATCGTCACGCAGTTTCAGGGGTCGTTCAATGACAACTGCCTGAAGTTCCTCGTCATTTGGATCATTGTCGATCGAGGCTATTCCGATAGTGTACGCAACGAATTCATCCTGCTCGTGGGCGGATTGTTTGCCCTTCCCTTTATTTTCTTCTCCTTGACCGGCGGGTATTTCGCGGACCGTTACAGCAAGCGCTCGGTGACGATCGGTACCAAGATTTTTGAGGTCGGTGTGATGATGGTGGCGATCATCGCTCTCGCCGCCAACAATCTTGCCCTGGAATCGGTGGCTGTTTTTCTGATCAGCACACAGGGCGCCCTGTTTGGCCCGTCGAAATACGGGCTATTGCCCGAGTTGCTGCCGGAAAAAGAGCTTTCCTGGGGCAACGGTGTCATCGAGCTGGGTACGTTCCTCTCGGCGATTGTGGCCACGATGGCCGCGGGATATTTCGCCGACGCATTTCGAGGCCGGCAGATTTGGTCCGGCTTGATTCTTCTCAGTTTTACCCTGATCGGGCTTCTCACGAGCCTGGGCATTTCCCGCGTCCCTGCGGCCGATCCCACGCGCCGTTTTCGAAAGAATCCGTTCGCCGACCTTGGCGGGCAACTCCGGATCATGATGCGGGATCGCGTCCTGGCGTGGGCCGTGGCGGGCAACTCCTACTTATTCTTCCTGGCCGCGCTGCTGCAATTCGTCATCGTTGTCTACGGACATGACGTGCTGCACGTGGACGACACGCAAGTCAGTTACATCCAGGCTTCGGTGGGAATCGGCATTGGCCTGGGAAGCCTCGCGGCGGGGTACCTTTCCGGCGACAAAATCGAATATGGACTGATTCCGCTCGGCGCAATCGGCATGACGGTCTTCGGATTCCTGGTTTCCAAGCAAGGCCTCGGTCTCATGAGCGTGCACATCGATCTGGGGCTGCTTGGATTTTTTGGCGGATTCTTCGCCGTTCCCCTCGGCGCGCTGATTCAGCATCGCCCGAAGCCTGAAGAGAAGGGCGGCGTCATTGCCGCGTCCAATTTCTTTTCCTTCGTCGGAATTTTCCTCGCGGCGGGGGTTTACTACTTGCTTTCCTCCTTTTTCCACGTTCAAGCGGGGCGGATTTTCCTGATCGGCGCCGTCATGACGCTGGCGGCCACGTTTTATGCCGTGACGCTGTTGCCCGATTCCCTGCTGCGCTTCGGATTGTGGACGCTGACGCATTCGCTGTACCGGATTCGCGTGGTGGGCCGCGACAACATTCCCGTTCGCGGCGGCGCGCTTCTTGTCGCCAACCACATGTCCTGGGTGGACGCGCTTCTGCTGATCGCCTCCACGGAGCGGCCCATCCGCTTCCTGATGTACGAGCCGAACTATCGCAAGCCTTTGCTTCATCCCTTCGCGCGCTTGATGGGATGCATTCCGATTTCCTCCGAGCAGAACCCGCGCGACCTGATTCAATCGCTTCGCACGGCCACCAACGCCATCGAATCCGGCGAAATCGTCTGCATCTTCGCCGAAGGGCAGATGACGCGTATCGGGCAGTTGCTGCCCTTTCATCACGGATTCGAGCGCATCATGAAAGGCAGCAACGCGCCGATCATCCCGGTGAATCTCGATAACGTGTGGGGAAGCATTTTCAGTTTCGAGCGTGGACGCTACTTCTGGAAGATGCCGCGCCGGATTCCCTACCCCGTCACAGTCAGCTTCGGGAAGCCGATGCCCGCCCAATCCACCGCATTCGAAGTCCGCCAGGCCGTGCAGGAATTGCAGACCGCGGCCTACATCCATCGCAAGAAGCGCATGCGCACTCTGGGCAGGCAGTTCCTGATCCTGGCGCGGAGGCATCCGTTCCAGTTCGCCATGGCGGACGCGCGCTTCCCGAAGGTGCGGTTTCATCAAGCGCGAACGCGCACGGTATTCCTGGCGCGCCGCCTGAAGTCTCTCTGGAAGGACCAGCGGATGGTCGGAATCCTCTTGCCTCCGTCGGTGCCCGGAGCCCTGGTGAATTTCGCGGCGGTGCTATGCGGGAAAGTGCCGGTCAATCTGAATTATACGGCTTCGCCGGAAATTCTCGCGTCGTGCGCGCGGCAGTGCGGGCTTCAAACGGTGGTCACCTCACGCGCATTTCTGGAGCGCGTCCCCATTGAAGTTCCCGCAAACACGATTTTTCTCGAAGACCTTGCCGCGCAACCGCGCTTCACGGAAAAAATCGCAGCGTTTTTGATTTCGTGGGTGTATCCGGCGCGCTTGCTGGAACGCGCTCTCGGACAAATCACGAAGGCGAAACTCGACGATCTTGCCACCATCATTTTTTCGAGCGGCAGCACGGGAGACCCGAAGGGCGTGATGCTCTCGCACTTTAATCTCATGTCCAATATCGATCAGATTGCGCAGACGTTCACGTTGCACTCGAGCGACAAAGTCCTGGGGGTGCTGCCGTTTTTCCACTCCTTCGGATTTACCGTAACCCTCTGGTTGCCGGCGACTCGCGGAGTTGGCGTGATTTATCATCCGAATCCGCTGGACTTTTCCGCCATCGGCGAGATCGCGCGAAAATACAAAATCACGTTCCTGCTCGCCACACCAACCTTTCTGCAAGGGTATCTGCGCCGCTGCTTGCCGCAGGATTTCGGCAGCGTCCAGCTTGTCATGGTGGGAGCGGAAAAGCTGCCTGAACGGCTGGCGCAGGCTTTTGAAGACGGCTTTGGCATCCGGCCGCTCGAAGGATATGGATGCACGGAATGCTCGCCCGTCGTGGCCGTGAATACGCGGGACTTTCGCGCGCCCGGATTCCTCCAGACGGGCGCGAAACGCGGCAAGATCGGCCACCCCCTGCCCGGCGTAAGCGTGCGCATCGCCGATCCGGAAACGCTCGCGACGCTGCTGCTGGGGCAGCCAGGGATCCTCCTGGTCGCTGGTCCCAATGTCATGCAGGGTTATCTGGGAAAACCCGAGAAGACGGCCGAAGTCCTGCGCGATGGCTGGTACGTAACCGGAGACATCGCCACGCTCGATGAGGACGGCTTCGTCGAAATCACGGACCGGCTTTCGCGTTTCAGCAAGATTGGCGGCGAGATGGTGCCCCACATCAAAATTGAAGAGGTGCTCCACGAACTTGCCGGGGCCACCGAGCAGAGTTTCGTGGTCACCGGCGTTCCCGACGAGAAGAAAGGCGAACGGCTGGTCGTGCTCCACAATTTGCCGGAGGAGAAACTGAAGGCCGTCATCGACAAGCTCGGCAGTTCAGGCCTTCCGAATCTCTGGCTGCCGCGCCCGAATCAATTTGTGTACACCGCGGAATTCCCGCACCTCGGCACCGGGAAGCTCGATCTCCGCCGCGTCCGGGATCTCGCCCTCTCTTTTGCGCAGTCTTCTTAGAAGATCGAGAACTTCACGTGCAGGAATTTTTTCGGGTCTTTCCGGAAATCGCCCACCAGCAAACGCATGTCTCCGGCGAGCCCGGTGAAATTGTCATAGAATTGCGGGTCCGAGAAAAATTTTCCGATGCGTCTCCTCATTGGAATTCAGTTTCGCGGTGGCGCTGGAAAGATTTTCTCCCACCTGGCGGTACTCGGTGAACAGCGAGTCGTCCGTGGCAAGCTTTCCGAGCGTGCCCTTGCCCGCTCGAACATCCGCGATGAAGGCCGTTGCCGTTATCGATCAGCTTCTTCGCGCTGTCGTGGATTTCCGGATCGTAGACGAGTTTGCCGAGCGTGCCCTGTTTGATTTGCACGGCATCCAGACGTTATCGAGACGGCCGGTAAGCGGAATCCACATGGTCATACAAATCCTGGTTCGTGACCAGTTTCCCAGCGTTCCTTTCCCCGCCGGACGTCGGACATCATGCTATCCAGGCTCCCGAGCGATGCTGTCCAGGTGCTTGTAGGCGTCCTCGTCCACCAGAAACTTTCCCAGCGACCCTTTCCCGTTGCGAATGTCGGCTGAGAACATCGTTGGCCTGGTCGGTGATCTTGCTCAGACTATCCATCAGGTCCGCGCTGCGCTCGACGACTTCCTTCAGGGCTTTTTCCTGGCGGCCCGGGATTTCTTCGTCATTCTGCAGTACGCGGCCGACAAACCCTCGATCGATATCCACGTAGCTGATCGCCGAGCAATCCCTCCGTGATCAAGCCCTGCCGTGGAGTCCGTGCGGATGTAATCCTGGAAGGTCTTCTGGATGCGCATGATCGACTTCGATACTCCTGTATTTCGTATCCTTCTGCTCCGGGTTTTGGCGGGGCGATCAATAATTTTTTCCACATTGCCGACATCGACTCCGTCCACGCGCACGGGCGCTCCTACGGTCAAGCCGTCCACTTCGGGGAGGAATGCGTGCAGCGGTACTTCGGCCCCAGTTCCCGCGCCCGTCACATAGAAGATCACCACAACCAGCAAGACGGTTCCGGCCAGGACAAAAAGTCCAACGCGCAGCTCGGTCCACGTCAATTGCTTATTTTGCGCCATCGAAATGCCTCCTGACTTTGGTTACAGTGAACTCCACGCTCCACTCGAATTGTTCAGCGCAAAAGAAAAGCTCGCACCCGGTAATGTCCCGCCCTATCCAGATTACAATAAAAAGCGTTGCAGATACTCATCGCGTGAATCCGCGATGGCCTGCGGACTCCCCTCAAAGTAGGCTTTCCCGTTGCGCAGCACGACAAAGTTCGTCGATGCAGGCGGCGCCCTGTGAATTGCCGTTCTGAGGAACATGGACAACGCGGCCCGACTCGCTATCGAACCGGTAGTTCGCGAGGCCAAAAGCGTCCTGCAAGCGGTGTGTAGCCAGCACGGAGGTCACACCCTGCGTGTCGCGCAGGCGAAGAATCAGCGTGATGATCGTCTGCGAGGTCACCGGGTCAAGACCCGCGGTGGGCGAATCGTAGAGCACCACCTGCGGCCGGCTGGCGAGCGCTCGCGCAATGGAAACGCGGCGCCGCATGCCGCCCGAAAGTTCCGACGGCAATTTCTCCATGGTGTCTTCCATCTCCACGAAACGGAGGGACTCCCGAACGCGTGGCTCGATCTCTTCCTCGTTCACGTGCTCCTCGCGCAGGCAATAGGCTACGTTATCCGCGACGGTCAGGGAATCGAAAAGAGCGCCCTCCTGAAAAACAAATCCGATTTGCCTGCGAAAAGCTGAGCAATTCCTTCTCGGACATGCCGCCCAGATCGTGCCCGAGCATGAGAACGGTTCCCGAATCGGGCCGCAAGAGCCCCGCGGCCAGCTTCAGAGTGAGCGTCTTTCCCGTTCCGCTTTCCCCGATCAGTACTTTTGTCTCCCGAGGGGCAACAGAAAACGAAAGTCCGTCCAGCACATCGCCTTTTTCGAAACCGATGTGCACATTTTCGAAGGAAAGAACAGGTTCGCTAGGCGAGTCCGAGTTCATTGTTGAAGGCTGCGCCGGAGCCTTGGCGGACCTGGCGGCGCATGCACTCCCAAGGATTATAGATGGAAACTCCCGGCGCGCGGCAGCCGATTGATGCTTTGCCTTAGAAACACGTGACTCGCGAGAAACAGCATCAATTTGGTGAGGAAAAAATTGGTGACCAGAATGAACACGGAGGAGGTGACCACCGCCTGCGTGGTCGCGCGGCCGACGCCTTGCGTTCCGCCTTTCACATTCAAACCCTGATAGCACCCGACCGTCGACAGAATGAAACCGAAGACGACGGCTTGGTGAGTCCCTGCATCAGGTCGGAAAATTCGAGAACGTCGATCGCCCGCGTCCAGAATGCGATGGCGCCCAGCCGAAGCGTGAAAGACGACACAAGATATCCGCCGATGAGCCCAAGAAAGTCCGCCATCGCCGTCAGCAGGGGAAGCATCAGAACCGTGGCGACCACGCGCGGGGTAACCAGCTTGCGGATCGGGTCGGTGCCCATCGCGCGCATCGCGTCCACTTGCTCGGTCACAAGCATCGAACCCAGCTCCGACGCGATCCCGGAAGAATTTCTTCCCGCGACCAGCAATCCGGTAATCGAGGGACCCAATTCGCGCACCAGCGCCAGCGACACCACATCGGCAGTCAAGAGCCGTCTGGCCAAATCGCTCGAATTGCGCCGCCGTTTGCAGCACCATGACCGCGCCAATGAAAAAGCCCGTCAGCAGGACGATCGGCAGCGAGCCAACACCGATGATGTCCATTTGATCCAGCAACATCGGAAACGTAATAAGGTGGGCTGAAAAGATTCGTGACCGACCGCACCGAAAGCAGCGAGTATTCTTGAACGTGCAGGATCCTTTTCTTCACGGCTTCCAGATCAGGGCGCTGCCCAGCGAAATGGAATTGCCCTCAAGAAATTTGGGATCGGTGGTCGCCATCGGTCGCCGGTGAGTTCCTCACGCGCGTGCGTCGGTTCTCGGACAGCGTACTGGTCGAAGCAGGGCGCGTCAAGCACGGTAATTTCATAGGTCAAATATCTTCTTCCATCCGACATCGGATTTTGTGAACGGACGCAGCTTTGACCTTGTGATACGATCTCGAGCTTGCCTGCATGAATGGCATCGTCGCGCCGCTTGTATCCTGCTGATTTGCATGCGGCGCAATGGCACGGCACGTAGAGACTGCCTCTTATGCGTCCCTCACAAATTCGAGTTCTGATCATTTCGCTTTTCCTCCTTTTTTTCCTGGGATGGCTCATCAGCTCGGCTGCCGATTACACGATTGAGTACAATTGGTGGAAGGAGGTCGGGCAGGTGGACACGTGGCTCGGCATGCTCTGGTACAGCGTTGCTCCCGCGGCAGTGGGAACGATTGTGGCATTTGTTGCGCTGTGGATGGCCCATGCGAACGGGCTGCACTTCGCGGGCGTGCGAAAGCGCGATTATCCCCTCTATTCGCGCCTGATTCCGGTTGCGCTGGCACTGGTTTCGTTTTTGTTTGCAACCAGCATGATTGACTACTGGACCGTCATGCGCTTTTTTGGCTCGCGCGGCGTTCGGGGTACCCGCCGGAGCATGGAAGGACCAGGTATTTTCGCGCGGCTTGCCCTTTTATTTGTTCGACCTGCCATTTTATTCGCAACTGCTCGGCTTTGCGTTTGTGCTCGCCATTCTTTGCGCCCTGCTCTTCTGGGTCACGGCGCGCGGATGGCAGTTGGCGGAGCGTTTCCGGTACGGGGAACTCCTTGATGAATCGGGCAGGACGATCGTTCTCGGGCCGAACACGCTCTTGCTGCCGGGCGCGACGCGCGCCGGATTTGTCCGGATCGTCAGTGTCATCTTGCTGCTCGGATTCGCCGTCTGGGTCTATCTCGGCAACTACGAGCTTCTGCTGAATTCGCACGCTTTCATGACCGGCGCCGATTTCGTGGATCAGAAAATTACTCTCCCTCTGCGCTGGCTCTTGATTCTCGCCGCGCTCGCGGTCGGCGCCGCTGGTCTGGACGCGGAATTACAAGAAGGCCGTAATCGTGGTTGCTTCCTTCTTTATCCTGGAAATCGCCGCGCCGAGCCTCGTGGAAGCCGTCTACGTCCGGCCGAATGAAATTTCGATCGAGCGGCCTTACATCCAGCGTCATATTGAAGCCACCATAAGCGCATTCGGTCTGGACCGGAATTCTGTGGAACGTCCGTTCACGCCCTCCCCGCAAGCGTCCGTGGATCCCGTCCAGGATAAGACGCTGCTCGACAACATTCGCCTGTGGGACCTGCGCGCCTACGACGCCACGATCACCCAGATTCAGGCGCTGCGTCCCTATTACACATTTCCCGAAACCGACGTGGATCGTTACTACCCCGGCGGGCAAATCAAGCAAGTCCTCTTGTCCCCGCGGGAACTCGATGTCAGCCAGCTCTCCGCCGAAGCAAGCCAGAGCTGGATCAATCCGCGCTTCATTTACACGCACGGCTTCGGCGCGGTCATGTCGGAGGTCAACAAAATCACGCCCGACGGCCTCCCCGTCCTGTTGATCGAAAACGCTCCGCCGGAAGTCAAAGCCCCGGGTTTTCAGATTACCCGGCCGGCCATTTATTATGGCGGCAAGACGCAAGACCCGGTGTTCGTCCATACCGCCCGCGAGGAATTCGACTACCCCTCCGGCGATCAGAACAAATATTCGACCTATGAGGGCGCGGGCGGATTTCCCGTTGGGTCTTTCTTTATGAAAATGGCCGCGGCGATTTCACAGGGCGAGCCGAACATTATTTTCACCAGCTACCTCACCAGCGAAAGCCGAATGATGATCCACCGCAACGTGCAAGACCGCTTGCAGCATCTGGCGGGATTCCTGCACTGGGACCAGGATCCTTACCTGGTGATCACCGATGACGGCAAACTGGTTTGGATGGTGGACGGCTATACGACTTCCCTTGCGCATCCCTACTCTGCGACGATTCCCGTCGCCGGACTCGACGATGGCGCGAATTACATTCGCAATGCCGTGAAGGCCACGGTGGATGCCTACTCGGGGAAAATATCCCTTTACGTCTATGACCCGGCCGACCCCATCATCCAGGCGTACGAGCATCTTTTTCCTAAGCTTTTCCTGCCTCTGTCCGAAATGCCCGCCGACATTCGACGGCACGCGCGCTATCCGGAAGATATGTTTCAAGTGCAGGCCGAGGCTTACCGGACGTTTCATATGCGCGACCCGCAGGTGTTCTACAACAAGGAAGACATCTGGGACATCGCGCACAATCTTTTCGGCCAATCCACTCAGCCTGAACCCGTGCAGCCCACGTACGTGGTGGCCACGTTGCCCGGGGAAAAACAGCCTGAATTTCTGCTGATTCTGCCCTTCACGCCACGAGCCAAGGACAACTTGATTGGCTGGATGGCGGCCCGCTGCGACGGCGATCACCTGGGCGAATTGGTCTTTTTCCAGCTTCCCAAGCAGCAACTGATGTACGGTCCAATGCAGATTGAATCGCGCATCGATCAGGACCAGAACATCTCCAAGGACCTGACGCTGTGGAACCAGCAGGGTTCGCACGTCTTGCGTGGAAATATTATCGCCTACCCCGTGACGGGGGGATTCCTCTATGTCGAATCCATCTACATCCAGGCGAACGAGGCCAAGATGCCGCAGCTCAAAAAAGTAGTTCTGGCGATGGGTGACCGGTTGATCTATCGCGACACGTTCGACGAAGCCCTCGCTGACCTGACAGGAACTCCCGCTCCGTCGCAGCCAGCCTCAGTCGAATCCGCCTCCGCGCCTGCTCCGGCTCAATCTCCAGCGACGAAAGCGGCGCCGTCACTCGCTGAGCAAATTCGCAAGCTTCGTGAACAGTCCGAACAATTGACCCGTGAGCTCGAGCAACTCGAACGGGATGCGGTGAAGAAATAACCGGGGCCGTTCCAATCTTGAATTTCTTCCCATGATTCGGTTCATGACGCAAAGGAACTCCTGTATACTTCCCGCGACGCGGGGCAGAAGCTCATTGATCGTATCGTCCTAAAGCCGCAGGGAGGAAAAATGCAGCAACGTGTCTCATTCGGTGTTGTTCGAAGTTTGCTCATCGCATGCGCGCTCCTGTTTTTTGCGGGCGGCGCGACCGCGCAGACTTTGGTTGAAACCAGTTCCGAGACGCGATTCCAGTTGGACCTCCACGTTCCCGATGCGGCGCTTGCGGCTTTCCTCCCCGCTGGATGGACGCCCAATGTAGCGACGCAAGGCAATGCGAAGGACGCCAACCTGCGCTGCGTTTTCATCGACCGCGTCACGATCAACGGCCCTGATGGCAAGCCGCTCGGAAAGGGGTCAAATCGTCTGGTCTATCTCGTCGCTCCGGTGAAAGATCCGAGCGGCGCTGCCGTGCAGATCGTTATTGGCGGGCTGACGGAAGATCCCGCTGACGCGCCCGGACCCTTTGGCAATTACCTGCTGGCGACCACGCACACGATGCAGCGCTCAACCTCTTCGAGCGGCATGGGCCCGATTCTGGATTCACAGGATTGGGTATTTACCGCGGCGAGCGGCGAACATCTCGAGTTGCACATCAAGTACGAGCGCGGCGTTGGAAACCGAGCCAATCCCGCGGACGTCAAGTTCTATTCCGCTAAGAATCCGTCGTTTTATCAGATTTCGAGGCAGGAGCAAGTGTTGGACATTACCCGGAATGCGACGACGAATCCCCCCGACCATGTGAAGGAATTTTCGTTTACAGGATCGGGCGGCAGCTATTCAAAACTTTTCGACAACACGTTGAAAGTGCTCAGCTGGGACAATATTGTCTGGATCAACCGCTCGGTGCTCCTGCTGTAACCGCGATTCGCTTGCATAAATGCAGATGGCCGGCAGCCCATGCGCTGCCGGCCATTTTGATGTTGAGTCAGGAATGAAATTTATCGGTGTCCGCCACCGTGGCCGCCGCCTCCGCCATGGAAACCTCCTCCACCGTGGGAACCACCTCCGAACCCGCCTCCACCGTGGAATCCGCCACCGACTGAGCCACCTCGGAAGCCGCCTCCACCATGGAATCCGCCTCCTACTGAACCGCCTCGGAAGCTACCACCGCCATGAAAACCGCCGCCTACCGAGCCGCCTCGGAAGCCGCCTCCAACGGGCCCGCGCCCGACGGCGCCTCCGCGACCAAAGCCTTGAGGTGAGCCGAAGCCTCGGCCTCGGTCTCCAAAGCTGTGCCAGCCGCCGCGGCCGTCACGACCACCATAGAAGCCGCGGCCCCCATAATAACCATGGGACCATGGACCCGCGCCGATAAAGATGCCATCGGAAAACCAATCAGGGCCATAGTAGCCATATGGGGCGCATGTATAAGGGTAATACGGGTAGTAGCCGTATAGGCAATCGGGGGGAGGACCCTCATAGGCCGGGCCATAATAACCGGGGCCTACTCCGAAGCCGAATGAAAACCCCTGCGCATGCGCGGATGGTACTGAAATCAACATGCACACGCCGAACAATCCAACCAATCCGAGGATCTTTGCATATCTCATATCTGGCCTCCCTGCAAAATCGGTAAAGCCATTTCCAAATTTCTATTTAGTGAGATGCATTAGGAGTGCCACTCTGTGCGCTTTGTGACAAAGGCTATGAACGGTCTTGTTTTCAATAAGATAAATGCAGGCCTTCGAAGCGGGTTCTTTGCATGATTCAGTTTAAGTGGTGATTTTCAAGCGGTTGCGGTGGTTTTCAGCCAGCGGGTCTGGATAGGGATTACAGCAATACTTGCAACGTACGGCTCCGAAAGTTTCACTTCATGCTGTCATCCAAGTAGCACCGCGCACCAGGCCCTTGCCGTTTCCTCGCTTTACGCGCTGTGCCGTGTCCGATAGAATGCGAAGCCTTCCATGTTTCGCTTTGTGACTGCGGGGGAGTCTCACGGTCAGGCGCTGATTGCGTGGATCAGCGGCTTGCCCGCGGGTGTGCCGATTGATTTTGAGTTCATTCACAGTGAACTACACCGCCGGCAGTTGGGATACGGGCGTGGCGGGCGCCAGAAGATTGAAAAGGATCGTGTGGAAGCCCTCGCCGGGATCAGGCATGGACAGACCATAGGCGCTCCCATCGCGCTGCGCATCGAAAATCGGGATTGGGCCAATTGGGAGAAAGCCCTGTCGGTCGAGGACCTTGCGGACGAGCGAGACGCGCGACGTCCGCTGACCGCTCCCCGCCCGGGACACGCGGACCTTCCGGGCGCGATGAAATTCAACTTCCACGACGCGCGATATGTTCTGGAGCGCGCTTCGGCGCGTGAAACCGCGGCTCGCGTTGCCGCCGGAGCGATTGCGAAACTGCTTCTACGGCAATTCGACTGCACGGTTCTGAGTCACGTCATCGCAGTCGGCAAGGCGCGTCTGGAAAGTGCGGCGTCATGGAATGAAATCCAAGCCATCTGCGCGAATCTCGAATCCCCGTTGCGCTGCATCGATCCCGCCGTCGAAGCAAAGATGAAGGAAGAAGTGGACCTTGTGCATCGCGCGGGCAACACGGTGGGCGGAATTTTTGAAGTGGTCGCGCACAATGTGATCACCGGACTGGGCTCGCACGCGCAATGGGATGAAAAGCTCGACGCGCGGCTGGCGCAGGCGGTGATGTCCATTCAGGCTGTTAAGGGCGTCGAGATTGGCGCGGGCATTGCGGCGGCGACCTCCTACGGCTCCGAGGTGATGGATGAGATCGCTTACGACGCCGCGAGCAAGCGGTTCACCCGCGGCAGCAACCGCGCGGGCGGCCTCGAAGGCGGGATCACAAACGGCGAGGACGTGGTCGTGCGCGGATATCTGAAACCCATCTCCACGTTGCGAAGCCCGCTGCACACGGCGGACATGGTGACGAAGCAGCCCGTTACCGCCGCGTATGAACGCTCCGATGTGTGCGTGGTCCCGGCAGGCGGCGTGGCCGGGGAAGCTATGGTATCCCTGATTCTGGCGCAAGCCTTCGTCGAGAAATTTGGAGGCGACTCGCTCGGCGAAGCACGGCGCAATTTCGATGGGTACGTGAAACAGTTGAGGGAATTTTGAAACCACGGATGCACACAGATGAACACGGATATCAAGCCAAGTGCTAAGTCCGTTCTTCTGGAAGGCGAACTTGACCGAGAAGATTCTAGCCTCGTCGTTCAAAGTGCTGAATACGCTGGGCGCCGGTTTTCTCGAAAAAGTCTATGAGAATGCCTTGTGCATCGAGTTACGGAAGATTGGTCAACCGGTAGAATGCCAAAAAGCATTTCAAATTTTGTACGACGGAAAGGTTGTCGGAAACTATCAAGCTGATCTGATCGTCGCGGGAAAAGTCGTAATTGAGTGCAAGGCCATGGCTAGCCTCGACGCCGTTCACGAGGCGCAACTCATGAATTATCTTAAAGCGACGGGAATTCGGGTAGGCCTATTGATCAATTTTGGTCGACCGAAGCTTCAATATCGACGACTCGTCGTTTGACTGGCGATATGGAACCGGCATTAATATCCGTGTTCATCTGTGTGCATCCGTGGTTCCAAAGGTTTGGTGAATTGCTGAGATGATTTATCCGATCACAAAGTACGGCGAAAAGGTGCTCGAAACTCCGGCCATGCCGGTCGAGGTGTTTGACGAGGAACTCGCCAAACTCTGCGACGACATGTTCGAGTCCATGTACGTGGCGCAGGGCGTGGGACTGGCGGCTCCGCAGATCGGCATTTCGAGGAAGCTTGCCGTCATCGATGTTACCGTGGGGAAAAATCCCGAAGCCAGGCTGGTCCTCGCGAATCCGGAGATCATTCACGTCGAGGGCGACCAACGGGAAGAGGAAGGGTGTCTATCCCTGCCCGGATTCCGCGGCAACGTCCTGCGGCCGGCCTACGTGACGATTCGGGCGAAAAATGTCAAAGGGGAAACGTATGAGATGCGCGGCGAAGGATTGCTGGCGCGCGCCTTCTGTCACGAAATCGACCATTTGAATGGAATCCTGTTCATCCAGCATCTCAGCATGCTCAAGAGAGACCTGATGAAACGCCGCATCCGCAAATTGCGGAAGACCGGCGAGTGGTAGGCGTTGTAGCACAGGCTTCAGCTTGTGTTCTTTTTTGACTTTACGAAAACCAGAACCAGACAGGCTGAAGCCTGTGCTACCGGGGAAAGCAACGCGCGCCATCTTTGCATCGCGCGGGTGACCGCAATGCGCATCGTCTTTTGTGGCACGCCGGAGTTTGCTGTACCCTCGCTCGGACATTTGCATTCTGAGCCTGGTATCACGATCGAAGCTGTAATCACGCAGCCCGACCGCCCTCGCGGACGCGGCCAGTCTGTCAGCAGCTCCCCCGTCAAGACAGCGGCGCTCGCCGCCGACTTGCACGTCTATCAACCCGAAACGATAAAGTCGGACTCCGCGCAGGATTTCCTGAAACGCGTTGCGCCCGATGCCGTGGTGATCATCGCGTATGGGCAGATCGTTCCCGCGCGGCTACTGACGATTCCCCGGCTCGGCTGGATAAATTTGCACGCGTCTCTTCTTCCGAAGTATCGCGGCGCCGCGCCGATTCAATGGGCCATCGCGAGCGGAGAGGCGCGATCAGGACTCACGACCATGCAGATCGATGCGGGGATGGATACGGGCCCGATTCTATTGCAACGCGAAATCGAAATCGGCTCCGATGAGACCGCCCCGGAACTCGCCGCGCGCATGAGTGAGATCGGCGCCGGCCTAATCGTGGATACGTTGCTGCAATTCGATCGCGGAGAAATCAGTCCCAGGCCGCAGGATTCGCAAAAGGCTACTCTATGCTCCCATTTTGAAGAAAGAGGATGGCCGGATCGATTGGACCCGCTCCGCGCGGCAAATTTACGACCGCATGCGCGGCTTTACTCCCTGGCCCGGCGCATTACAGCACTTTCCGCGGAAAGACGTGTCACCTCTGGGGACAGCCCGAGAGCGGCGGCGCCGCATGCGACCGCATCATGCCGGGTGAAATGATTTCCACGACGAAGCAACTCTATGTGGTTTGCGGCGAAGGCACTTGCTTGCGCCTGGAGTTCGTACAAATGGAGGGACGCAAGCGGATTTCCGCGACGGAATTTGCAAATGGGGCGCGGCTCACTCCCCGCGAGCGATTTGGAGAGACTCGGGTGATTGACCGCAATTCCCCATAAACTTCAGTCAGTCTCGAACGAGCATCGGAAAGCCGAGGGCAATCGCGACGACAGACAGGATCACCGCGCCTAAAGTGAATATTCCCGGCCCAGCACTCATCGCAGAGGCAGCGTCAGTCCACAGTTGTGACCACGGTTCCGCAAGGACTGAAGTGATGGTGAATTGGATGGCATACCAATTCAAGGCGATCCAGCCCGCGAGGCCGGCAGAAATAACGGCCGCGGAAATAATTTCCATCCAATCCATGAAATCCTGCGCTCTTTCAACCTTCGCGTGCCTTTCCAAAAGCTGGGCCCTCATCCAGACCAGACTCGCGTCAGGTAATGATTCGGTATTTTCAGATCGTTGGGCGAGAGTTTGCATCCATTTCGCAGTCTGAACGATCTCCTTACAATTGTCGCACTCGTCCAAGTGCAAAGTGAGAGCGTCATCCCATGCGTTGGTTCGCGCTGCCTTCGATATCTCCACTTCTTTCGAACAGGTGGACCGTCTCATCTTCTATCTCCTGGGCCGAGGCCTTGGTCGCCGAGCTTTCCGGCCAATTTCTTTCGCGCCCGAAACAGAAGCACGCGAACGCTTTTTTCCTTTAGATCCATGGCCGATGCAATCTCCCGATGGTCAAACCCTTCCACGTACGCCAGCCACAGCAGTGTTTGCTCCTGTGTTTTCAATTCCCGAAACACACGCATCGCATCTCCGCCCCACCCTGTATTTTCTTGCGCTTCACTCAGAAACACGTTCGCAAGGCTCCAGCGGCGCTCTCGCTTAAGGCGGCGCCAATGGTCTGAAATCAGGGAGCCCGCGATCCGGTAGAGATAGGCCTTGATTTGAAATTTCTCGAGCGCAGGCAATTCTGCTCGCAAAAAACGGTAATAGGTTTCCTGTAGAATGTCGTCCGCGAGAGTCGCGTCGCCGGAGGCTCTACGAATATAGGACCTGAGAGTTGGTCCGGTTTCGCGGTAAAGCGCGCAGAAAGCCGCTTCGTCCATTTGCTGGGGCAGTCTGGCCTTCTCGAGAGTTGCCGATCCGGCCTCCCCAATCGCGGGAGCAAAGTGATACTTGGCCGCATGGGGATTGTCCATGGACATTTCGGAACCAAATTTATGACATCAGAGCGTTTCCCGGCCCGGCCTCTCTTGCGGGAACCAATTTCTTCGCGAGGCGATAAGAGACGGCTGACGAAATCAAATACCCAACTCCCAATGCGAGAATTATGACCCCAGGAACGAGCAGCCCGCGATGCATTAAAGACAAACCTCCTAGAGCCAGACCCAGCATGGTCAGCACAATTCCATTTCGTAATGGCCCTTCCCGGGCATCGACGTTTTTCGACCAGAGCCCCTCCAGGAATCGCTGGCTCGCCGGGTTCTCCAGGAATTCGGCAAACTCTCGTCCTGATCCGAACTTGTCCAAAAGCTGCTTGTGAAACTCAGCTTGCATTTGAAGCCTCGCTTTTTTCTGCCGCGTCCCCAGCCACACGATACCAGCGATCATCGCAAAAAGGGCGATTGGTACGAGGCTATTCAAAGTACCATTCGACGAGTTGTGTCTTATCGCTTCTAAAGCTATCTGCTGGTTAGATTGTTCTGACGCCATTCCCCCCGAATTTGACAGCACGGCCTGTAATAGAAAATGCAGGCCGCTTGTCCCCGTCAGAATTAGGCTTATCATCACATTCCCTCCTGGGCTTTCCACTAAACAACCGAGAGCGAGCAGCTCACGTTCAATTCTCACTGTTATAACGAGTTCCGGCACCCGGAGGTTAACAAGTGTTAGCGTCAAATCTAAGCGTTAAGTTCCTTTCCTCGTCTTGGTGTGGTTTCATGTTTGCATATGACGATCTCTCCAGCGCGGATCATTGCTTTCGATACTTTGCTCGGGGTCGAGACCCAGGATGCCTTCGCGGACGAATCCCTGCGCGCCGCGCTCGCCGAAACCGTGAGCGCCGCCGATGCCGGTCTGGCGACGGAACTGACCATGGGAGTCCTGCGCTGGCAGCGACTTCTCGATTTTTTGATCGATCGAAATTTAACCAAAAAATCCAAGACGCTCGACGGTGAAGTCCGCATCGCGCTGCGTATGGGTATTTACCAGCTCCATTTTCTTGAGAGAGTACCCCCGCACGCGGCCGTGAATGAATCCGTTGAGCTGGTTAAGAAATCGCGCAAGCGATCGGCGGCTCCTCTGGTGAACGCAGTGTTGCGCAAGGCGGCCAAGGAAAAGGTCTCAGGAGCGACACCGGGCGAAAAAATCGCGGCGCTTCTTTCAAAGGATCTTCCGCTCGCTGAATTCCTCGGAATTCAGCAATCCCATCCCACTTGGCTCGTGGAACGCTGGCTGCGCGCGTTGGGAGAAGAGCGCACGCGCGCGCTTCTCGCCGCGAACAATCGCGTACCGGCCATTTCCGCTTTTGTACTTGACCCGCGGCATCGCGAAGATGCGAAAGCGTCGCTTGAAAAGGCGGGATGCACGGTGAAACCGGGATTGCTCCTGCGAGATGCCTGGACGCTGCACGGAGGTAATCCGGCTGCGAGCGAAGCCGTCAAAGAAAGCTGGATTGCGATTCAAGACGAAGCTTCGCAGGCCGTCGCGCAGCTCGTGTCGGCTGTCCCCGGAAACACGATTCTCGACCTGTGCGCGGCTCCGGGAGGGAAAACCCTTCTCCTTTCGCTTGCAGCCGGCCCGCAGGGACACGTGGTCGCCGCCGAGCTTCACTCGCATCGCGCCCGGGCGATGGCCGAGCGATTCGAGCGCGCCGGCGTTCGAAACGTTGAAGTCACCACGCTCGATGGCGCGCAGCCGCTGCCGTTCGAACAGCCCTTCGATCGTATTCTGGTCGATGCGCCTTGCTCGGGAACTGGCACACTCGCACGGCATCCCGAGATTCGATGGCGGCTTCGCGCCGAAGATCTCGCCGATCTGCACGCGCGCCAGGTGGGCTTGCTAAGGAATGCACTGCCCGGTCTCGCAGCGGACGGACGATTGGTGTATTCAACATGCTCGCTGGAGCCGGAAGAGAACGAGCTCGTTGTCAATCAGGTGTTGAATGCATCTGAAAACAAGTTCCATTTAGTCGCCGATCCCGGAACCATTGAAAGCGTCTTACGGGAACCTGCCCAAGCCGAAAATCTGATCTCTCCGGAGGGATTCCTACGGACCTTCCCACCCGAACACGGGACCGATGGATTCTTTGCCGCCGTAATCGAGCGGAAGATCAAACAGCCCTGACACATTGAGCACGGAGACCGGGGCGTCTCCCCCTGTTCTCTATCCCAGACGGGTTTCCTGTTCGGCCTCAGTAGCCTCCATGGTGAAACTTTTATCGGTTGGAGGACTGGAAGCTCCTGGTTGCACATGTTAAATTGATCGCGGTGGCATAATGACTTTCCGCGAACGCATTGAATGGATGTTTCGCATGGGACTGCTGATCTTTGTCCTGGCCGCAGCGGCATTCCTGAGCGCGGTCACGGCGATGAGGTTTGCCATTCGGGGCCGCCAAGTGGATATGCCGAACCTGGTGGGCAAAAGTTCCGCCGATGCTCAGGCGATTCTTCGGGGTCGCGGCCTGGAATTGAAAGTCGTCGACCGGGTCTACAGCGATCTCCCATTGAACTCCGTCGTGCGGCAAAGCCCTCCCGCGGGCGAACACATGAAAATCTCACAGGATGCTCACGCGGTCCTCAGCCTGGGACCGCAAAAGATCACAACGCCGGCATTGGTTGGGGAAAGTCTTCGCGTCGCGCGCATTCAACTCCTGCAAGCGGGGTTGCAACTGGGCGAGGTAACGTCCTATTCAGCTCCCGACGCAGCCGGGGATACCATATTGCAGCAGAATCCGGCTTCGGGAACTCGCGCGGTCAGTCCTCGAGTCGATCTGCTCGTGGCGCAAGACCAACCACCCCAGGCATATGTCATGCCGTGGCTGGTAGGGATGCCCCAGCCGGACGCCGAGCGTTTGCTTTCCTCGGCTGGAATCAAACCCTCGAAAACCACGTTTGCCGCTTCCGCTCAATGGCCTAAAGGCGCGGTGATCGAGCAGACACCCGACCTGGGAACGAAGATAACGAGCGACTCCTCGATCGAAGTGGTTGTCGCGCAGTAAATCATCCTGGTTTGAAGAGCCCGGCAACCTTGCGTTCGTATTCAGGTTCAGCCGCCGCTGTGCAATGCGGGCGCGGATTCTGGTAAGATACCCGAGGAGAGATCGTGATCCGTCCGGTCGAAATAGCCCCTTCCATCCTTGCCGCTGACTTCGCATCCCTCGGAGAAGGAATTCGCGCCGTCGAACGCGGCGGCGCAAGCATGCTCCACGTCGATGTAATGGACGGGCACTTTGTGCCCAACATTTCGATCGGCGTTCCGGTCGTGACCTCGCTTCGCAAGGCAACCCGGCTGCCCCTGGACGTGCATCTGATGATCGAGAGTCCCGAGGTCTATATCCAGGCGTTCGCGGAGGCAGGCGCCGACATGATTTCCGTGCATCAGGAGGCCACCCCGCACCTCGATCGCGCTCTCTCGATGATCCGGGAGCACGGTTGTCAGCCGGGCGCGGTGATCAATCCAGCGACGCCGGTTTCGACGCTGTCCGAAGTTCTTGGAATTGTGGACCACGTTCTGGTGATGTCGGTGAATCCGGGATTTGGCGGGCAGAAATTTATACCCGGGGCGCTCGGCAAGATTCGTGAGCTAAAACGCATTCGAGAGGGCTATAATCGAGCGTTCCGGATCGAAGTCGATGGGGGAGTCGGTCCCGAGAACATTGCTGAGTTGGTTCGCGCCGGCGCCGAAATCCTGGTGGCGGGCACGTCCATTTTTCATACCCCCGATGCCGCGGAAGCTGTCCGGCTCATGAAGGAACTCGCTGGAGAAGCGCTGGCACAAAAAGCTTGAGGCGAAATTGTTGAAACAAACTCGGAAAATCTGGTTTGTAATTTTGGGTGCGACGCTGCTGGGCGGGTGCTTCGGAAGAAAGGCTACGGCGCCGACTGCCGGCACCGCGGCTGAACCCGACAAGGTTCTCTACGAAAAATCCGTGGACGACGTGAAGCACGGAAGATATATCGCCGGCCGCTTGGGCCTCGAAACCCTGATCAAC
This sequence comes from Terriglobia bacterium, assembly GCA_963757625.1. Taxonomy (GTDB): domain Bacteria; phylum Acidobacteriota; class Terriglobia; order Acidiferrales; family UBA7541; genus Palsa-360. Next base: position 54,770 of record CAVWSJ010000006.1, read on the forward strand.
ACGTATCCGGACAGCGAATACCTGGCAAAAGCCAAGCTTGCAATCGGCGATTCCTATTACAAGGAAGGCGGAATGTCGGGCCTGAAGCAATCCATCGTCGAATACAAGGATTTCATCACGTTCTTCCCCTTCCTCGACGAAGCGCCGTACGCTCAATTGCAGGTGGGAATGGCGCATTATCGCCAGATGGAGAAGCCGGATCGCGATCATACCGAGGCCGTGCAGGCAGAGGCGGAATTTCAGACGTTTCTCGAGAAATACCCCAGCAGCCCGCTCGTCCCGGAAGCGACACAGCGCCTTCGCGATATCCAGGAGGTAATCGCGCAGGGGAACTTCGATATCGCCCGCTTCTATTATATCCACGGCGGGTACAGGGCGGCTGGCGCGCGGCTCCTGGAACTAACCGACCGCTATCCGCTCTACAGCCAAGCCGACCAGGCCAACTGGATGCTCGGACAGATTTATGAAAAGACCGAGCACAACGACATTGCCTCGCGATATTACAGCCGGATCGTGAGAGATTACCCGCTATCTCCCCTTGTCGACGATGCCAAGAATCGGCTCACCAAATTTGGCGTGCCGGTTCCGCCTGCCGATCCCGCGGCGATAGCCCGGATGCAAAAAGACGAAGCCTCAGCCAACCGCCCTAACGTTTTTGGGCGCTCCATTGACTTTCTAAGAACCAGGCCGGACGTGTCCCCGGCATCTCATAATGGCGCGCCAACGATGACGCCGGCGAGCGAATCGGGCGACGAGACCCTTTCCTTCGGGCCGCAGCCGACCGCAACCGTGGGTGCGGGCTCCTCGGTTGGCAGCACCGCAACCGTAGAAACCGTCACGCCCGGGGCCACGACTTCTCCCGATCAGCCTGCAGCGGCAAACGCTACCTCCACAGCCGACGCTGCTCAGGCAACGCCGGACTCAACGCCGCAGGGTGGAAATGGGGCGGATTCAAGTTCCACGCAAGCCGATAGCACTTCCAAAGCTGCCTCGGCGGATAAGAATCAGGAATCAACCAGCAAGAAAAAGAAGGGTATACACAAGATTATTCCGTTCTAGCTGAGCCCTGCTGCCAAATCAGGACGAATTTCGCCGTCCGGCTCCTCGGGCAGCAATTTTTTCCACGATTCTTGGTCCAATATCGTCCAGCTATCCCCCCGAAGGCAAATAGCCAATTCCGACACATGCCTGGGCAGTCTTTATTGACTCGATTCAGTCAAGATGTTACGAATGGGTATGGGTTGCGGCGCCTCCTTAGAGTCATGCTTGCGCTCACCCAAAGGTAAGCGGGAGGACGGCGAGTGGCAAAGATCCTTGTAGCCGACGACAACAGCAACGTCCAGAAAACCGTGGCCCTGGCCTTGGCGGACTTGGGTGTGGAAGTGGTCTCGGTGAACAACGGCGAAGCTGCCGTCCGCAAGCTTTCGGGCTTCCTGCCTGATTTGGTGCTGGCCGACATTTTCATGCCCGTGCGAAACGGGTACGAAGTTTGCGAATTCATCAAAAAAGACAATCGCTTTTCTCGCGTCCCGGTGGTGCTGCTGGTCGGGGCATTTGATCCATTGGACGAGCGTGAAGCGCAACGCGTCGGGGCCGATGGAATCCTGAAAAAGCCATTTGTCCCGCCCGATCCCCTCATTTCCATGGTCAAGACGCTGCTGGATCGCACGCTCGGCGACCGGCTGGTTGGAGTCGGGGCGCCCGCACCTGCGGTCGCCGTCCGGGCAAAATCCGAGGGAAGCGGGATTGCGGAAGTGGCTGCCACGGCGATCGACACATCCGAGGAATCGTCGCGCGAGGAGTTCCCTGCCCCGGTTGGGCGTGTCACATTTGGTGAAGGAGATCACCCCGTTGCCTTTGGCACGCTGCTTGAGACTCCAACGGAAGACGTTGCCGAAACAGGTACGCCCGCGGTTGAACCTGTGGATGACGAACAAGTTCTGACGAGCCAGCGCGATGCAACTCTGGGCGAGCCGATTTTCTGGAAAAATGACTCTGAGGAGCCGGAAGCCGAGCCGGAGCCCGGGCCGCCGGATGAAGCGCTGCCGGAGGAATCGCCTGCTAGTTTGGAGAATCAATCGTGGAAGCGTGACGAGGAAGCCGCTCTGCTCGAACCCGCCGAACCGCTCGAACTCGTCCGTGACGAGCAAGTCGAAGCGGCGCCCAGTGTCGCGGCGTCGGGTTCCATCCTCCTGGACCAGGCGGCTCAGGCTTCGCTGAATGTCGAAGCTCACAAACCGGAAGATTTGGCGGCAAATCCAATCGAATGGATGGCTACCGCTCCGCCGCAGCACGTCGAGGAGGCACGCGAAACTACACCCGGATGGGATGAGCCGATTCCAGATGCAACCGATACAATTGACCTGGAACCATTAGGTCAACTCGATGTCTCATCATCGAAGGCTGCCGAAGAGGCATCGACCCCGGTCACGGTTCCAATTTTGGAAAAGCCGTCCGAACCTGTTGCGGAAAAGCCGCCCGTGATTGCCGCTTCGGAGGTCAAGACTCCCGAGCCGCCTGTGTACGTTCCGCTAGAGGTGAAATCCGTGCCCAGCGCGACCGACCAAATCGCCACGGACACCGTCCGCTCGATTCCCAAACAGGAGTGGGCCGAGCTAACGGCGAGCCTCACGACGGCTACGAGTGAATTGAACACGCCGCCGCGCAAACCCGGCTCCGCGCCTGCTTCACCAAATCCCGTAGCACCGAGCGGAAACTCGGCGGCCACCCTGGCGGGCCACGTCCAGGGATCGTCCCCCGACCCGGCGCTGGTTGAAGCGGTCGTTCAGCGAGTCCTGGAAAAAATGCGTCCCCAGGTCGTTGATATCATCACGAAGGAATTCCTGCGGCCTATCGTCCAGGCGCTCGTGCATCGGGAAATCGAGAAGCACTAGCGGCTTTTGCACTCCTCAATCTCTCCTTCAAATTTGCGGCGTGAATTTTGGCGCATGGATTTGACCGTCCGAGTCGGCATCCGTATAGTAATTCTCTTGCCTGACCGTGTGCCTGCTTGATGCAGCCCGTCAGGAATCAGGCCGGAAATCATGCCAAGAGAAATTCCGAAGGCTTACGAGCCTCAACAAATCGAGCAGCGCTGGGCGAAGCGATGGGCGGAGGAGAATCTGTTTCGCGCGGACGTCAACGCTCCCGGTCCGGTGTTTTCGATTGTCATTCCGCCTCCGAACGTTACCGGATCGCTGCACATCGGCCACATGCTCGACCACACCGAGATTGACATCCTCACGCGATGGCGGCGCATGAACGGCTACAACACGCTCTACCTGCCCGGCACGGACCACGCGGGAATTTCGACGCAGCGCGTCGTCGTGCGCCAGCTCGCCGCTCAAGGAATCAATTACCGCGACCTTGGCCGCGAAGCCTTCGAGCGCAAAGTCTGGGAATGGAAGGAAGAGTCGGGCGGCACTATCACGCGACAGATGGTTCAACTCGGCGAGAGCTGCGACTGGACCCGCGAACGGTTCACCCTTTCGCCGGAACTCTCGCGCGCGGTCACGGAGGTTTTCGTCCGCCTCTATGAAGACGGGCTGATTTACCGTGGCCACTATATCGTCAACTGGTGCCCGCAGTGCCGCACGGCCATCAGCGACCTGGAAACGGTTCACGAAGAGCGACAGGGGCACCTCTGGCACATTCGCTACCCGATCGTGGGTACGAAGGAATCAGTCGTGGTGGCGACGACGCGGCCGGAGACAATGCTGGGCGATACGGCCGTCGCCGTTCATCCCAGCGACCCGCGCTACCAGCACCTGATCGGCAAGCTGGTTTTGCTGCCGCTGATGAATCGCGAAATTCCGATTGTCGACGATTTTGTGGTGGACCGCGATTTCGGGACAGGCGCGGTGAAGGTTACGCCCGCGCACGATCCCAATGATTTCGAAATCGGGCGGCGGCACCACCTGCCCGAAATCGATATCATGACCGATGACGCAAAGATGAGCGCCGCTGCGGGTAAATATGCCGGCCTCGATCGTTTCGAGGCGCGAAAGCGCGTCGTCGCGGACCTCGAAGCGGGCGGTTTCCTGGTGAAGATTACCGATCACACGCATGCCGTGGGCACGTGCGACCGCTGCGGCACGATCATCGAACCGCGCGCTTCGACGCAATGGTTCGTGAAAATGAAGCCGCTGGCCGAGCCCGCCATCGCCGCCGTCGAGCGCGGCGACGTCGAATTGATGCCCGACAATCGCCGCACCGAATACTTCGAGTGGATGCGCAACATCCGCGACTGGTGCATTTCGCGGCAGCTCTGGTGGGGCCACCGGATTCCGGCGTGGCATTGCGGCGACTGCAAGGAAATCATCGTTGCGCGGCAGGCCCCCGCGAATTGTGCGAAATGCAGTTCGGGAAAATTGACGCAAGATGCGGACGTGCTCGAAACGTGGTTCAGCTCCGCGCTCTGGCCCTTCTCGACGATGGGTTGGCCGGACGACACGCCCGACTACCGGAAATACTATCCGACAAGCCTGCTCGTTACCGCGTACGACATTCTTTTCTTCTGGGTCGCGCGCATGATCATGATGGGCCTGAAATTTACCGGGAAAGTCCCCTTCCGGCAGGTCTGGATGCATTCGATCGTGCGCAATGCCGAGGGCCAGAAGATGTCCAAATCGAAGGGCACCGGGATCGATCCCGTCGAGATGAACGAGAAATATGGAACCGACGCGATGCGCTTCACGCTGGCGAGCATGGCCGCGCCGGGGACCGATATTGTCCTGACGGAAGACCGCATCCTGAGCTACCGCGCGTTTGCCAACAAGATCTGGAATGCGGCGCGGTTCGTCTTCCTGAATCTGGAGAAGTACGAATCCGCGGGCGGGGAATCCCTTGAGGCTTTGGCGTCTCCCGATGTGCGCGCCGGCGCGCCATATGCGGCTAACGGCGAGGTTGCTTTGATCGACCGCTGGATTTTCTCTCGCCTCGCCCGTGCCACCGAGCAGGTGAACGACGCGCTCGAACATTTCCGCTTTCATGAAGCGGCGCACGTTGTGTACCACTTTTTCTGGGGCGATTTCTGCGACTGGTACATCGAGTGGGTGAAGCCCGAACTGACTTCGCCCGATCGCGCGAAAGCGCATGCGACGTGGAGGAATCTTTTCGCGGCATTTGAAAGCGCGCTGCGATTGCTGCACCCCTTCATGCCGTTTCTAACCGAAGAACTTTGGCACCAGCTGCCGCAGAAGGCTGGCGTGCGTTCGATCGCTCTGGATCGCTTTCCCGGAGTCCACGCTGAGCGGATCGACGCCGCGGCGGAAGAGCAGATCGCCCTGCTTCAGGAAATCATTACATCGGCGCGCAACATTCGATCCGAAATCAAGATCGACTCGAAGGCAAAGACCTCGGCCCAGCTCGCCCCTCTGTCCCAATCTGTCCGGACGATCGTGGAAAGCAGCCGGGACACAATTCTGCGCCTGGCAAGTCTCTCTTCCCTTTCCTTCGCCGCGGCGCCTTTCGATTCCACGAAGGGGATTGTCCGGTCAACGAAGGATTTTGAATTGTTCATCGCGTATGATGCTGCTTTCGACGTGCAAGCGGAAGTCGCACGCTTGCGCAAGGAACTGGAGCGGCTCACAAAGGACATTGCGTCCAAGGAGCAGCGGCTGGCAGATGAAACGTTTCGCAGCCGCGCGCCGGAGCACATCGTGAAGGGGCTCGAAACCACGCTTGCCGAGCGGCGGACGGAGTTCGAGAAGTTGCGCGAACGGCTGGCGCAACTTGACAAAGGCTCTGGAGCGTCCGCGTAAATTGTTTGCGCGGCGATCACGTTCCCGAAGCAGGCCGTAAAAGCTCTCCCGAAATTCATGACGCAAACAACTCTGCCGGGCACAACGGATCGCCGGATTGACGCGCTGCTGGCGCTGCTCTCCGACAACGCGATGATCGTCATCAGCGGTGCGAAGATCGCCCGCGAGATCGGCGTGACGCGTTCGACCGTGTGGCGCTGGATCGAAAAACTTCGCGCCCTGGGCGTTCGCGTGAAGGGACACCCGCGCAGCGGCTACCAGATCGAGAAGGTCCCGGACATTCTCGCGCCGAAGATTCTCCGCAAGCGGCTTGCGCAAGGTCCCTTCGGCAAGCGCATCCACCATTTCTTCAAGATGGATTCAACCAATACCGTCGCCATGCACCTTGGTGAGCAGGGAGAACCGCACGGGACTCTCGTCATCGCGGAGGAGCAGACCGCCGGACGCGGCCGCGCCGGCCACATCTGGCATTCGGAAAAGACCAACGGAATCTACATGACCGTGCTTCTCCGCCCGGCCATTTCACCGCAGCAGGCGCCGCTGATCACGATGGTAGCGGGCCTGGCCGTGCGAGAAGCAATCCTCGAACAGACCGGCATGATTCCCGATCTGCGATGGCCGAATGACCTGCTCTTCGGGCGCAAGAAATTCTGCGGCATCCTGACCGAAATGAATGCGGAGCAGGATCAGATTCATTTCGTCGCGGTAGGAATCGGAATCAACGTCAATCACGAGCGCGTCCCGGAAGAACTGTCGGAGATCGCCACGTCGCTGCGCATCGAAACGGGACGCATCCACTCGCGCATCGAAATTGTCACGCGGTTGCTGCGGCATCTGGACTCCTACTACAATCGATTCCTGCGCGACGGCCCGGAAAAGATCGTGGCGCGCTTCAGCGAAGTGTCGAGCTACGCCCGAGGAAAGCGCGTGCGCATCGCGACTTCCACGGGAACCTACACCGGCACGACCGATGGCCTGGAACCGGGGGGCCTGCTGCGCGTCCGGCGCGATGACGGCCGAACCCTGCCGGTGATTGCCGGCACTCTTAGCGAGGCGGATTAATGCTGCTGACGCTCGACGTCGGAAACACGAATACGGTGCTGGGCTTTTTCCGGGGCGCGGAACTTGTGGCGCACTGGCGGCTCACGACGGCGCGCGACCAGACGGTCGATGAATACGGAATTCTCACGCGAGAACTCTTTACGCTCGCCGGAATCGACCCGGCCTCGGTCAGCGGCGTGATCATCAGTTCGGTCGTGCCGCCGCTCAATTCGACGCTCGAAGAAATGTCGGAGCGGTATTTTCACGTCAAGGCCCTCTTCATCGAGCCGGGCATCAAGACGGGCATGCCGGTGCTCTACGACAATCCCCAGGAAGTGGGCGCCGACCGGATTGTGAACAGCGTGGCGGCGTTCACGAAATATGGCGGCCCATGCATCGTCGTGGATTTCGGGACGGCCATTAATTTTGACGTGGTCTCCGCGCGCGGAGAATACATGGGCGGCGTGCTCGCGCCCGGGATCGGGATTTCGGCCGAGGCGCTATTCTCTCGCGCGGCGCGGCTATTCCGCGTGGAAATCAAGGACCCGGGAAAAATTATCGGCACGAACACGATGCAATCGCTCCAGTCCGGACTTTATTACGGTTACGCGGACATGGTGGACGGCATCGTCACGCGCATCAAACAGGTCCTGGGCGAAAAAGTGCGCGTGATCGCCACGGGAGGGCAGGCCCCGCTGATCGCCCGCGCTTCAAAACACATTGAAATCATCGATGAGTATCTGACGCTGGAAGGCCTTCGCATCGTTTGGGAGCGAAATCAGCCGGCGAAGCGCATCCATGTGGGCCCCGCGGAAAAATCGCAAGTCTCTGTTGCAGCTCCCGAAAACCGGAAGCGCCAGTCTTGAATCCTGCCGAAGCGATGAGCGAGTTTAACTACTTCAATTATTTCACCGAGATCGAGGAATATTTCTGGAAGAAGCGCGGCGCGCATCTTCTGGTTTCCCCGCTGGATTGGGCCATTGTCGAGACCTGGCGGAAGGCCGGAATTTCCCTGCCCGCCGTTCTGAAAGGAATTGACCGCGCTTTTGAAAGTTATGCGCGCTCGCGGCGCGCCGCCGGCGGCCGGCAACTGAAAAGCCTTGCGTATTGCGTCGATGCGGTACTCGATGCCGCCGAGGAAGAAAAAGAAACCGCGGCGGGCACCGGGCCGGCGGTGCCGCAATCTGAAAGAGCGGACGAATCCTTTTCGCGCAAACGCCTAGGGGCATTTCATGACGCGAAACGCGGAACAGATCGCGACCGTTGCAAAAAAAGTGCGATGCGTCCCTTGCGTCGCAGCTCGAAGAAACGCGCGCGCGCATCGCCGGTTTGTTGCCGTTGATCGACGCGCCCGGCGCGCTGGACCTCGAAGACCTCGAACGCCGTCTCACGGTCGCGGAAGAAAAACTCACCGCGGCGCTAACGGCGAATGCGCCCGACGAATTCCTGGTGGAAGTGCGCAGGGAAATGGACCGGCAACTCGCGCCCTATCGCCGAAAGATGACGGCCGCCCAGCTTGCGCAACTCGAACAGCAATACATGCAAAAACGGCTCTGGGAGAGATATAATCTTCCTCGCCTGAGCCTTTTCTACCTGACCTGAGTTCCGGCCGGGACTCGCACCTGCCGCATCCGAAAGCGAATCCAAATGGAAGTTCGAATCGAAAAACTTGTGTATGGCGGCGACGGTCTGGCCCATCACGATGGCCAGACGGTCTTCGTGCCGCTGGTCCTCCCCGGCGAACTGGTTCGAATAGAATCCGCCGCCCGCAAGAAAAAATTCGTCCGCGGACGCCTGGACCAAATCCTGGAGGCCTCTCCGGAGCGCGTGGCGGCTCCCTGCCCGTACTTCGGGCGCTGCGGAGGCTGCCAGTACCAGCACATGCCGTACGAGGCGCAGATCCGCTATAAAACGGAAATTCTCCGCGAGACTCTGGGACGCATCGGGCGCATTCAGTGGTCCGGGCCGATCGAGACACACGCCTCGCCGCCGTTCGAATACCGGAATCGCGCGCAATGGAAGTTACGCGGCAAGAAAGAGGGCGCGTCAGAGCGGCTCCGGCATCGGCTATTTTGAGGCGGGGACCACGAAACTGTGCGCCGTGGACCAATGCACGGTTCTCTCGCCGCGTCTTTCTGAAACATTGGCCAAGCTGCGGGCGCTGGTCAGCCCAAACTACAATCTTGTCGGCCATCGACGAAGTGGAAGCCTTCGCGGACTCCGCCGATGAGAAAATTCTGCTCAATCTTTCAGCCGAGCGATTGACGGATTCGCGCGGAATCGATTTCCGCGGCGCTGCGTGAGTCATTGCCCACCGTCGAATCCATTCTGATTCAAGATCGCCGCGCGGACAAATTTGAGTTATTTGGACCCGGTTACCTGAAGTATTCCGCCGGGGGGAATGCATACCGCGTGGGGCACCTCTCGTTTTTTCAGGTGAACCGGTTTCTGATCGACGCCATGATGGATCAGGTCGTTGGAAGCGCTCGCGGGAAACTGGCGCTTGACTTGTTCGCGGGGGTCGGACTTTTCACCGTTGCTCTAGCCGGGAAATTCGACCGCGTAATCGGCGTGGAATCAAATCTCGCCGCAGCCGCAGACCTTGAAGTCAATCTTCAGGGCTGCGGCGGGGCTTCTCCCGCGCGCCGCCACGCCACAGCGGAAGATTTTCTTTCGCACTGGCACGAGACGCCCGATTTGATCGTCCTCGATCCGCCCCGCGCCGGCGTCGCGCCGGAGGCGCTCGCGCGGCTGAAGAAACTTGCGCCATCGCGCATCCATTACCTTTCCTGCGACCCTGCGACACTGGCCCGCGATCTGGCCATTCTCGTGGGGACCCCAGAGAACCCCGGCCCGGTCACGATCGATGACATTAATTTATTTGACATTTTCCCACAAACCTATCATATGGAGGTGTTGGTGCGGCTGAAACGGCGCACATGAAGCTCCCTTCCCTCTTCCCCGTCGCGTGTTTTGCGGGAGGAATCCTCCTCTTCGGCAAGCTGTCAACCCATCCACACGTGACGCCCCGCGTTTACATCCTGGCAGCAGCTCTTCTTATACTTTGTGCTTATTTCACGCTTCGACAGCGATGGATTTTCACTGCCGCGTTTCTTGGCGCGGGCACATGGATCTCGCTGGGCGCTGCCGCGGCGAGTCTTGAGCGAATGTCCGCACCAGCGAATCTGGCGAGCACACTCATCGAAGCAGGAAAGCTTGACGCGAGCGCGGCCCTGCGCTGGCGGGGGCGGCTGCGCAGCGATCCGCTGCAATTGCCCTATGGCACGCGATATGAAATTGCTCTCGACGAAGTCGAAACCTCCGCCGGAGAGATACCTGTAACCGGCGGCTTGCGTCTGACTTCCTACCGCGACGAATCCAAGATCGCTGCTCCACTTTCTGTCCGCGCGGGAGATGAAGTCGAATGCCTCGCTCGCGTCTCCACGATCCGAAACTATGGCGATCCCGGCAGTTTCGATTATCGCGCCTACCTTGCGCGTCAGGGCATTGAGTTGCAAGGCACGCTGCGAAGCGACCAGCTGTTGACGATTGTGGATCGTCCGCAATGGCCGGCAATTTCCGATCGCCTGGCCCGCGCGCGCGGCCGGCTCTTGCGCTCCATCGACGGCCTCCTCGCCTCCAAACCCGATGAAGCCGCGCTGGCGCGCGCGATGCTCCTGGGAGATCGCAGTTTCGTGGAGCATGACCGCGTTCTCGAATACCAGACCACCGGCGTCTATCACGTTCTCGTGCTGGCCGGGCTTCACGTCGCCGCGCTGGCGGCCTTTTTCATTTGGGCGGGGCGCCGTCTTCGGCTTTCGCTCTTCTGGCGGACTCTTCTCACTCTCGCGGCGCTCGCCGCTTATGCGGGAATTGTCGAAGACCGTCCGCCGATCATTCGCGCCGTGCTGATGGCGGCGCTTTACCTGTCCGCGCGCCTGCTGTTTCGGCGCATGGACCTGCTGAACATCGCGGCCCTCGCTGCCCTGGCGATTCTCGTCGCGCGCCCATCGGAAATCAGCGATCCGAGTTTTCTGTTGTCGTTTTCCGCGGTGGGAATTATCGGCGCGCTCGCCGTTCCATGGATTGAAAAATCAAGTATGCCTTATGTGCGCGGCCTCCATCACCTGGCCGACGTAAGCCGCGACGCGGCCCACCCGCCGCGCGTGATTCAATTTCGAATCGAAATGCGCGCTGCGGCAGGTTGGCTTTCGGCGCGGCTTCCGCGATTCGCAGCGGCCCACGGACCAGGTCTTGTTGCCGGCCCACTTCGCATGGGTCTGTATTTGTGGGAGATGATGGTACTTTCCACGATTTTGCAGTTCGGAATGCTCCCCCCGCTTGCGTATTACTTTCATCGCGTCGCCCTTGCGGGGCCGTTCGCAAATGTTCCTGCTGTTTTATTGACAGGATTGATCGTCCCGATCGGGTTCTTCACGCTTGCGGCTTCGCTGGTATCGCACACGGTGGCCGGCTTTCTTTCGAAGTTTCTGGGGCTCCTATTATGGATGCTTGACACTTCGGTCCGATGGTTTTCTCAGTGGCACTTCGCCAGCTACCGGATTCCCGAGCCGCCGATTCTGCTCATTGCAATTTTCACCGCCGTAGCAATTGCGCTCTCCGCCGTGATTCGCTCGCGCCTGAGCGGGTTGTGGCAATGGGGGGCAACGGGCGCGCTGCTGACGGCAGCGGCGCTGATCGCGACATATCCGTTTGCGCCACGATTTGCCGCGAACAAACTAGAGCTGACCGTTCTGGACGTCGGTCAGGGAGACAGTCTCTTCCTTTCATTCCCGAGAGGGCACACGATGCTGGTGGACGCGGGCGGCGAACTCGGAAGTTTTCATTCCGGCGGGATGAATGCCGGAATCGACATGGGCGAAGACGTCGTTTCTCCCTACCTGTGGTCACGGGGGATCAAGCAAATCGACGTGATCGCTCTCACGCATCCCCATGAGGACCATTTCGGCGGGCTGCCCGCGGTTCTTGAAAATTTTCGCGTGCGGGAACTCTGGGTGGGGCGCGACATTCAAAACGAGGCCTACCGTCACGTTCTAGCACTGGCGCGAGAGCGCGGCGTTCGCGTTCTCCACAAGAAACAGGGCGAATCGTTCAACTTCGACGGCGTATCAGGGAGCATTTTGTGGCCCGATAATGTCGATGGATTCGAGAGCGCGAATAACGACGATTCACTGGTCATACGATTGACGGATGGTTCGCAATCCCTGCTGTTGACGGGAGACATCGAACGCCCATCGGAACGAAAAATCCTGGCCGATAACCAGGACGTGAGCACGAATTTCCTGAAAGTCGCCCATCATGGCAGCAAGACTTCCACAAACGAGCCATTCCTGGAAGCCGCTCATCCGGCATTCGCGGCGATTTCTGTCGGGCGGAACAACACTTTCGGCCACCCGTCTCCCGAAGTGGTTGACCGGCTGGAGGCAGCGGGAGTGCGCATCTACCGCACCGACCTGGATGGGGCGATCACGGCCATAACCAATGGCCGGAGCCTCAACGTGAGCACGTTCCTGCACTCCAGCCCGCCAACGCCAACGCGTGCGACGTTCATTGCCGCCACACCATGAGAAGCACAAGAATCGCCATAGCCACGCCCAGTCCGATGGCCGCCTCATATTCTCGATTTTGCCGGTAAAGCGTCCACGAAAACGGCTCCGTTGAAGACGTCCCGGGTGAAAGGCGCGGCCAAAATGCCGGGACTCGCGCAGCGTATTCTGCAAATGCGGCGCCGTAGAGCGTGGCGAGTTCCGTCTGCTCGCGCCGGATCACGACGGGATAAAATACGGCGAGGTACGCCGCCAGCAGGGCTGTGGAAATCAACGAACGGCTGGCGACAGAAAACCCCGCCGCGAGCAACATACTTCCGAAATAGAGCGGGTTTCGCGTGAACGCGTAAGGGCCGGAGGTGGCGAGTTGTTTGTGCTTGCGAAGATGACCCGCGGCATATCCACGCAGCAGCAGACCCAGAAACGCAATCGCTACTCCGGAAATGACCCACTTCCATTGCGGGCGGGCAAACCAAAACGCAGCAATTCCGATCGGATATCCCGTTCGGACGCGCCATCGGATCCAGAAGTTTGTCGTGGCGCTCACGCGGAAGCCTGCAGGCAAGAAATTGTCGCGTCCAGGACTTCGGCAACGCCGATTCGAAGCATCGCCGGCGAGTAGGCCGTCCGCCGTTTGTAACTGATCTCCTCGGGGCGGGCATGGGTCAAGACTACCGCTCCGGGGACGAATGGGCCGTTGCGGGCCGGATCGGTCGGGCCGTACAGGCCGATCACCCTGGTTCCGAGCGCCGCAGCCAGATGCAGCGGGCCCGAATCCGCGGCAACCACGCAGCGCGCATGCGCGAGAAGTCCCATCAGTTCTTCAATCGTCGTACGCATGACAACGGGATGCGCGGGCACAGCGGCAACGCAAACCTGTTCCGCGATCGATTCTTCGCCGGGGCCGTGGACCACTACGATTCGCAAATCATTCCTCTTTTCAAATTCGCGGCAAAACTCGCCATAGCGCTCGGGCGGCCACAGCTTTGCACGCCAACTTCCTCCCGGTGCGACGACGATGTATCCCGGCACATTGACGCCCAGTTCAGCCAGGCGCGCTCGGATGGAGGCCGCTCCTCCGGCGGGAACTCGCAGCGGGTATTCGGGCGCCGCGGGACGTGATGCTCCAGCCGCTTCCGCCAGCGAATAATTCAGTTCCGCAACGTGCCGCCCGGTGGGAGTCACGCGCTCGGTGTAATACAGCGCGGCTCCCCCTTCGCGCGCCCAACTTCGATTGAACCCGATTCGGCGCGGCGCACCCGAAAGCATCGCGATCAGGGAAGACTTGTACAGACCCTGAAAATCAATGGCGCAATCATAACAATTCCCGCGAAGCCGCCGCACACAGCCTGCCGCGTCCAGGATGGACCGCCGGTTGAACGGAATCACTTCGTTGATCGCGGAACTGCCTTCGAGCACTGGCGCCCATTTGCCGTCCACAACCCAATCGATTCGCGCGCTGCGCTGGGCGTTCCGAAGCGCAGCGACAGCAGGAACCGTATGCAGGATGTCGCCGAGCGCCGTCAGACGCACCACCAGGTAGCGTTTCTCAAAGGCCATGTCACCCGTCACTGAGGTCCCTGCGCGAGAATGCGGCGCACCGCCTCCGTCAGATTATCCACGAGGGCGTCGGGTTGCCGGGGCCATTTGGCGTGGTGCAATTCGTATTCTCCCCGCCCGTATCCCGTCATGACCAGGATTCCCCGGCCTCCGGTCGCGTGAGCCATCTCGACGTCCGCGTACCGGTCGCCGACCACCCAGGAAGCGGCGAGATCGAGCGCATGCTCGCGGGCAGCGCGTTCGAGCAACCCGGACTTCGGCTTGCGGCAATCGCAGGCGTCGTCCTTTTTGTGCGGGCAAAAATAAATCCCGTCGATCCACGCCCCGCCCTCAGCGAGGACGGAAATCATCTTTTTGTGAACCTCTTGCACGAGCGATTCCGGAAATATATTTCGCGCAATCCCCGATTGATTGGTCACCACGATGACGGGGATTTCCCTCTGGTTCAGCTGGCGGATCGCTTCGGCGGCGTAGGGAAAAATCTGAAGGCGGTCGACATGGTTGACGTATCCCATTTCCTCGCAGATCGTGCCATCGCGGTCCAGAAACACAGCCCCTCGAAGGGTTCGGGCCTCAGACATTCTGTGTGCCCCCGGGTTGAGGATTTCCAGCCGCCCGGCGGATGCTGAGCGCAGCCGAGAAAACAGAATCGACGGAAATTCGCGTCATGCACCGATGGTCCACCGGGCATCTCCGCAAAAAGCATGGGCTGCAGGAAACGGGTTCGCGAATCAAGCTGAATTGTTGCGTCACTGGGGCTGTTCCCTCCGGATCTGTTGAGCCGAAAATTCCGATGACAGGGATTCCGGCGGCGGCGGCCACATGCATGGCTCCAGAATCGTTGCCGATAAAAAGCGAGCAGCGGGAGTACAGCGCGGCCAGATCGCGCGGGGAAGTCTCCCCCGCCAGCGAAATGGCGCGCGATTTCATCATCGAGCAAATCCGCGTGATGATTTCTTTCTCCCCCGGCGTGCCAAAAAATATCACATCGGCGTCACATTCCGAAATCAGCCGGTCGGCGAGAGACGCGAAACGTTCCGGCGGCCAGCACTTCGCCGCGCCATAAGACGCTCCCGGCGCGATCGCGCAGCGCCACGCGCCGTCGCGCGCTCCGGCGCGGTGAAGCGCTGCTTCCGCGGCCTCCCGCGTGGCTTCCGTAATTTGCAGACGGATGGACGCAAGCTCCCCGTAAGAATCCATCCAGCCCGCCCGGCGTAACAATTCCAGGTAGTAATAGGACTCGTGAGCGGGAATCTCCCCGGCCCGCGGCACGCCTACCGATTTTGTAAGCAACGCGCCCCGCGCATCACGCGCATACCCGATGCGCTCGGGAATGCCCGCGCGCCATGCCAGCCACGCGGCTTCAAACGCGTTTTGCAACAATACGGCGCAATCGAATTTTTCGCCGCGCAACCGGCGAATCAATTTCTCGCGGCCCAGCCAGCCTTGATGAATCCCGCGATTTTCATATTCCAAAATGCGGTCCGCGAAGGATTGTCCGGAAAACAGCGCCGCGACCGCCGGCCGCGCCAAAATCGAAATTTCGGCGTCCACTCGCGAATTCCGGATGGCATTCAGAGCCGGAATGGACATCACGGCGTCTCCCACCCAATTCGGCGAACGCACCAGAACTTTCATTGTTCCGCCGCCGGCTGATTGCGATGGATGGCTTGCTCCAGCGCGTCGCGGAATTCTTCCGGCAATTCGAGGGATATACGGCAGCAATAGACCGGCATCCCGGCCAGCGGAACGTGACGAAGGTTCCACACGTCCTTTTCCGTGCAGAGCATGGCATCGGCCCCGCAATTCGCCGCCGCCTGCTCCAGAGAAGCGACTTCGCGTTCGGTATAGACATGATGGTCGGGAAAACTTCGATCCCCCGCGACATCAAAATCCCATTTGCGCAAGTCTTCGAAAAATGCCCCGGGATTTCCGATTCCGCAAAAAGCCATGAATCGGACGCGTGTCCAATCCGCGGGCGGCATCGCCACCGTGAGCTGCGGGACGCGAAGCACGCTTTCAATCCGGGTCGTCGCGTAAAAGATGGGAACTTTCGTGTGACGCCGGATCACGGCCTCAATCGCAGGCGAGGGCGCTTGCACGCTTCGCGTAATCACGACAACGTCGGCGCGGCGCACCGCGGACACTGGTTCGCGGAGGCGCCCCGCGGGCAAGACCATGCCGCCGCCAAACGGATCGGTGGCGTCAACCAGAACGACGTCCGCGTCGCGAGCCAGTTTAAGATGCTGGAAGCCGTCATCGAGGACGAACCATTCGACTCCGTGCCGGGCAAGGATCTCCCCATTCCGGTATCGATCGGAGCCAACTCCGATTTGAACTTTGCCGGAAAGCCGCTCGCGGAGCAGCGCAACTTCATCGCTCTGCGGAAGACCTTGCGAACCAGCGGCCGAGGTTCCTCGATAGCCGCGAGTCAAGATCGCTGTTTGCTTCCCTTCCCCTGCGAGCCGCTCCGCAATCCACAGCACCATGGGAGTCTTGCCGGTGCCGCCAACCGTGAGGTTTCCGACACTGATGACCGTTCCCGGCAGTCGGCGTGTCCTAAAAACGCCGTACACATAGCACCAGGCTCGCAACCTCGAAACCACGAAATAGATCACGGACAGCGGCCAAAGCAGCTTGCGCCATCCGGAGGAACGGCTCACGTCCCGCTCCGCGACGCGTCAATGACCTGCGCTATGCGTTCCAGAATGCGACCTGTCGCGCCACAATTTTGGTCCACCAGTTTACGCGCGGATGCTCCCATACGGGCGGCTCGCTCCGGATCTTTCAGCAATCGGAGCCATGCGGAGCCCAGTTCCTCCGCACTGCGGACTTGAATTCCCGCGCCCGCCTTCAGAAAATTAGCGGCCATCTCGCGGAAATTTTCCATCGAAGGGCCATAGACAGGGACTTTGCTGAATGCGGCCGGTTCAAGAATATTGTGCCCGCCGCTCGGAACCAGCGAACCGCCAATGAAACACGACATCCGCGAGCCGATAGAGACCCGCGAGTTCTCCCAGGCTATCGAGCAGGAATACGCTCCCGGCGGCCGCAAGGGCGGCATTCCCCGCCCCGTTCAACGTGATCTCATTGCGGCGCACAAGTCCTCGCCCCGAGCGCGTCACAATTTCGGCCGCCCGGTCGAACTGATTCGGCTTCCTCGGCGCGAGGATGAGTTGCGCGTTCGGAAATTCCTTTTCGACATCCGCGTAACCCCGCAATACCAAATCTTCTTCGCCGGCCATCACGCTCCCGGCGACCAGCACAGGCCCACGACCGTTACTCGCGAATTCCTCCCTAAGCCAAACCGAGAGGGGATTCTCCGGCGGTTCGGCAAGGTCATATTTGAGATTGCCCACGACCAGAACCCGGCGCTCCGGTGCGCCCATGGCGAGCAGACGCTCCGCGTCCTGCTCGCTCTGCATCAGAAAGAGCGGCGCATCGTTCAATACCCGCTTCAAAAATCCCCTGCAACAGCCCCCCGGAATAGACAAACACCCGGCGATAGCCACGGAACGAACGCTCCGAAATTCTGCCATTGACGAAGATTACCGGCACATTTGCGCGGCGGCATTCCCGCAGGAAGTTCGGCCAGATCTCCGTCTCCACGATAATCACCACGGCGGGCCGCGTCGCGGCAAGCGCACGGCGCACTGGCCCAATCCAGTCCAGCGGAAAATAGAAAATCGCGTCGGCGAATTCCATCCGCTCGCGCGCCAGCTTCTGGCCGGTCGCCGTCGTGGTGGAAACAACGAGGCGCAGTTGCGGGTATCGCTCTTTAAGCTCCTTGGCGAGCGGCAAGTACTGCCAGCACTTCCCCCACGGAGACCGCGTGAATCCAGATGGATTTTCGGTTCGCAGTGCCGTGAACGCCAGCGACTAAGCTCTGGAGGAAACCTCCAACCCAGGCGCTCCGGAATATTGTCCAGATACTTGCCGTGGATCAGTCCGCGGACGAGGAAATACGGCGAAAGCAGAACCATGCCTACGGCCATCAATAAACTGTATAGTGCGTACATCGCCTTGAAGCCTCTAACCGGTTCGCCTGCAACTCGCAAAAATGCAGAACTTCGCGCCGGGGCCGGCAAACCGGATATTATAGATGCGGCGTGATTCCTGGGATATCAATTGTAGGTGGGCATGTCCCCCGGAACTTGCATCCAACTTAGCTTGATGGACACAAAGCACCTGCACTCGAAAAGTCGAATCATGGGCCGAATCCTGATCATCTTACTGCTCTTGCCTCTCCGTTCTTTTGCGCAGATGGCGCAGACGGACCCATTGACTCTGCCCAACCGCGATTCCCATCAAAACCTTCTGATTGTTGCTGACCCGTATGTCACCGCCGATCGTTACAGAGAGACGTTTGGCAAGAAATCTCCATATGATGCCGGCATTGTCGCGATCGACGTCTATTTCCGCAACGATAACGATGCACCGATACGCCTGAACCCCGGCACGATCGAACTGGTGGTTTCGCTTCCCGATGAAGCCCGCCAGCGATTGGCCCCGCTTTCTCCGGAAGACGTTGCCGACCGCACGCTCATGATGAAGGCGTCCAATCCAAAGGTCCGTCCGCGTCTGCCCTTCCCCATCGGCGGTTCAGATTCCGGCAAGGGGAAGGATTGGAACGACATGGTCACCACGATTAGATCGGTGGCCATCGGGACCGATATTCTGCCTCCTCACGCGACGACTCACGGGTTCCTCTTCTTCGATCTAAACCATGACTTTGATGCGGTTCGGCATTCACACGTCTATATACCGGATCTTGAGTTCATGGGAAGCAACAACGCCCTCTTCTATTTTGAAATCGACCTCGGCGCCACCCCAGCGAAGTAGTCCGGATTACTTAGCTTTAATGCGTGTGTGGCATACTAACCGGCTGATGCCGGCCAGCCTTGTCGCCGTCACGACATTGCAGAAGGTGCTTCCGGATCGAGATTCTTCCTCGTTTTTCAGTATTTGTTCAGCCTACAGGGAAGGGGAACCAAAAATGACAAAGACCTCCGATAATTCAAAAAGCCTGGGCTTTCGCGGCGTGGCGATGATCGCCGCCGCCATCGGCGCGGTGGCGGTGGGCGCGTTCGCCATCGGCGCTTTGACCATCCGTAAGTTGGCGATTCGCCGGGTCGTGATCGATGGCGCCAAATTCAATGATCTGGAAATCCAGAACCTCACCGTAACCCGGCTTCACGCCGCCGAAATCACCGTGACCGATTCGCTCAAACTGCCCGGCGGTGAAGCCGGCCGCACGAACTAACTCTGTAAATTTGACCAATGATTGAAATCGTCGGGCGGCATTTTGAAGGTGACGCGCGCCCGGGAGAATCTTGCGGCGGGAGAGCAAAATGGATGCACCACTGGAAATGAATCAGAAGGCCAGCCTGAGTGATTATCTCGCCGCCGAACGGACTTTGCTTGCCTGGATCCGCACCGGGCTGGCCCTGATGGGATTCGGATTCGTGGTGGCGCGCTTCGGACTTTTCCTGCAGGAGCTTCTGGTCACCCAACAAAATCTGCCAGCCCAATCCTACGGGCTGTCATTGTGGTTCGGCACCGCGCTGATCGCTGCTGGGGTATTTATCAATCTTTTTGCCGGGTGGCGCCACGTTCGATTGATCCAGGATTTGGGTCGCGGTGAAATTGTGCACCCCCGCCCCTCGATCCTGGCTGTCGCGGTTGCATTTTTTCTGGCACTCGTCGGGCTGGCCATGACGATCTATCTGATTTCGATCCGGAAACCCATTGGTTCGCAGCTTTCGGATCATAAGGAGATATCGATGACGCTCAGTACGGACAATGGAATCGTCAGCGTGCTCAGCAATCATTCAGTGGACGAAACGGTCGCAAAACTCAAAGAAATTCTGCAAGCGAGGGGAGTGACCCTCTTTGCGCTCGTCGACCACAGCGGCGAAGCGGAAAAAGTTGGGATGAAAATGCGTCCTACCAAGCTGCTGATGTTCGGGAATCCAAAAGCGGGCACTCCTCTGATGATGGCGGCGCCCAGCATTGCCATTGATCTTCCTCTCAAGATTTTGGTCTGGGAAGATGCTCAGGGAAAAGTCTGGCTTTCCTACAACAGTCCGGCCTATCTGCAGGAGCGGCACGCCCTGGCGTCGGAACTTCTGCAAAACATTGCCGTAGTAGAAACGCTGGCAATTAAGGGCGGAGAGTAGCCGCGTCTCGCTTTATCCCCTGAAACTACTCACCTAGATTGACGAAGACTCGGCCGTTGATGAAGCGCTTAAGGCGATCAGCTGACTTTTAGGAAGATCTTTGGCGCGGAGGACACAGGGAAAACAGAATAGGCTGAATTTTCGCGCTTGGCTTTCCCGCAATTCATTCGATCGAAATTTGCCGAACACGTCGGCGTCGGCTAGAATGGTTTCCTCAACCGGCCCACTCTCCATCATGACACTCCTTGACGAGCTAAATCCCGGTCAACGCGAAGCCGCCACTGCGATTGAAGGACCCGTTCTGATCCTGGCGGGCGCGGGAACGGGCAAAACGCGCGCGATCACGTATCGCATCGCCCACTTGATCGATCAAGGCGTTCCCGGCAGCGCGATCCTTGCGGTGACGTTCACGAATAAAGCCGCGGGGCAGATGAAAGAACGTGTCCGCGACCTGCTGGTTCGAAAAGGGCTCGCGTTCGACGATCCGTGGATCGGCACGTTTCATTCCTTCTCCGCGTGGCTGTTGCGGCGCGAAGCCGCGCGCCTGGGCCTGCCGCGCGATTTCAAGATCTACGACGCGGACGACCAGACTGCAGTCGTCAAGCTGGCTCTCGAACAGCTGAACATCAAAGATCCGGGAGAGAAGGTTCGCGGCTTGCTCGAGCGCATCAGCTTCGCGAAGAACCACGGGCTGACGCCCGCGCAGGTCGCGAGCGATGCCGCGAGACGTAACGATGGGCTGGGAATCGTGGCCTCCAAGGTGTATGAGGCGTATGAAAAAATTCTACGCAAATCCGGCGCGCTCGATTTTGACGATCTCCTGCTGCGCGCCGTGCAGGTGCTCAAGGAGTTTCCGGAGGCGCGCGCCGCCTGGCAGAACCGTTTCCGGCACATCCACGTCGACGAGTACCAGGACACCAATCGCGTCCAGTACGACCTTCTGCGGCTCCTGGTCAATGAGGCGCGCAATCTTTGCGTCGTCGGCGACGAGGATCAATCCATTTACCGATGGCGCGGCGCGGACGTCGGAAACATATCTGCGATTCGATGAGGATTATGCGGGCGCGCGCGTCGTGCGCCTCGAGCAGAATTACCGCTCGACGCAAAAGATTCTCGACGCGGCGGCTGGCGTCGTCGCAAACAATCAACGCCGCCTCGGGAAGAATCTCCAGAGCACGCGCCTCGGGGGCGCGAACCTGGCTTTCTTCGAGGCGCGCGACTCCAAAGCGGAAGCCGAATACGTTGCCGACCGCATCCGGGCGTTGCACGACGACGATCCTGCCGTGCAGATCGCCATACTTTACCGCACCAATTCGCAGTCGCGCGCCTTTGAGGAAGCGATGCGCGCGCGCGGCATGCGCTACAGAATGCTGGGCGGATTTTCGTTTTACCAGCGCGCCGAAGTGAAGGACGCCCTGGCCTACGCGCGACTGGCAATTTTCCCGGACGACGACATCGCGCTGCTGCGCGTGATCAACACGCCCCCGCGAGGAATCGGAAAAACGACGGTGGATTCCCTTTCGGCGCTGGCGCGCGAGAATGACACATCGCTATGGGCAGCAATTGGGAAAATCCTTGGCCAGACCTCGACCGGCCGCGCCATGCGCCCCTCTGAAGGATTTCCGGGCGCTGATCGAAGGGCTCCAGCAGGAGGTTTCCGCTTCCGCACCCGCGGATTTCCTGCAATCCATTCTGAGCCGCAGCGGGTATCTCGACATGCTGATGAATCGGGATTCAAGCGAAGATACGGCGCGGGCCGACAACCTGGCCGAACTGGTCAATGCGATGGCCGAGGGCGCCGAGCGGGGCGAGACGCTCACGGATTTCCTGGACCGCGCGGCGCTGGTCAGCGACGCGGACAACTACGACGAGCAGGCGTTGATCACCATGATGACGCTGCACAGCGCCAAGGGCCTCGAATTCGACCACGTATTTTTGACCGGCATGGAAGAAGGAATTTTTCCGCATAGCCGCTCGCAAAACGACACCGAAGAACTCGAAGAAGAGCGCCGCCTGTGCTACGTGGGAATGACGCGCGCCAAGGAAACGCTTACGCTGACGCGGGCCGTTTACCGGCGCATGTATGGAAACGAGCGCCTTACCGGATCGATGCCCTCGCGCTTCCTGCAGGAAATTCCCGGAGAACTGATCGAGACCGCCGAGGGCTCCCTCGCCGATGCGGGCGAAACGCGCCGGTATGAAGCCGATCCTGAATACTCCTACTCCGAGGAAGAATTTGCGCGCCGCATGCGAGGCGCGAATTCGCCGGGACGGTCTGTGAGTCCCACGCCCAGCAGAACGCGTTCGCCTTCACAACCTCGCCTCGGGAAAGCCAATGCGAATCCGCTGATCGGACAGCGCGTGCGTCATGCAACTTACGGAAATGGAACGATCATTGGCGTCGAGGGTGAAGGCGAAGACCGCAAATTCACGGTCCGTTTTTCCGACCACGGGACGAAGAAGCTTCTTGAACGCTACGCGAATCTCAGTTGGGCGTAGCTGGCCCTGATCCGCGATGCCGAATGCTTAACCTCAGGGGCTAAAGCCCAGCCTTTCCGCCAGACCTTATGTCGCGGCTAAAAGGTTGCGGATAAACCCTCTTTGTTGTCATCCCGAGCGGAGCGAGGGATCTGCTTTTTCGCTAATTTGGGCAATAGAAGCAGATCCCTCGGGCGAAACCCGCTCTTGGGGATGACAGATTGTGGGTTTTTCCGCAGCCACTAAAGCCGCGACCCACAAAGCATACCTATAAGACATCCATTGGGAATGGATTGTGAATGTGACTGTCAGTGTCCGAACGCAGCACGCCCGGCGCTCCGCCTTGATGCCCACTTGAGAGCGCGGTACACCGGGTAGCTGGCGGCGAGCACGATGAACGTCAGCGGTGTGTTCTTGCGATCGGACGCGAGCGCTCCGACCAGGAACACGATCGAAGCCGCGAGAGCAATTGACGTTGTCCACGGATAACCCCAGGCACGATACTGCCGTTGGCTTTCGGGAAGGCGGCTGCGCAGCACGAAAAGCGACACGAACGAAAGCGCATAATCCGCTACGAAAAACGAAGCCAGAATCGCCGCCACGCGCTCGAAGCTGAACATCGCAAAGCAGAGGCCCACCACTGTGGAAAGCCAAAGCGAGAACGCCGGAATCCCTCCCGCATTCACCCGCGCAAACAGCGGAAAGAAGAGAGCATCGCGGCTCATCGCATAAAGCGCCCGGGAGGTCGCCATTTCCATGGCGTTGACGCTGCTCAACAGGCCTACTGCAACCACGACGCGAATCAAGTTGTCGCCTGTTGAACCGAGCACGCGACGTGCCGCAATTCCCAACGCGAAATCGCTGCCTGCAAACTCGCGGACCGGAACCAGGTGCACGATGGCGGCATTCACGAGAAAATAGATCGCCAGCACGGACAATACGGTGCCGAAAATCGCGCGCGGAATATCGCGGCCCGGATTATGGACTTCCCCACCGAAGTACACCACGCCGTACCACCCATCATACGTATAGATCACCGCCTGAAGGGCAACGACAAACGCCGCGAACAGCGGCCACCCTGTGGGCGCAGCGGCGCTCGAGGGTAAGGGCGCTGAAGGCGCTCCGTGATACAAAAAGCAAACCGCCACGACAGCAAGAAACAAGAACGCCTTCAAGATTGTCGTCAGGTCCTGCACGCGGCTGCCTACATTCATGCTTTTCCATTGCAGGAGCGCGAACAGCAAGATCACTCCGGCGGCAAGAATTCGCACGTGGCCATGCGCAACCGGCACTAAATCACCAGCATATTCGCCGAAGACGATGGAAACAGCGGCAAAGCTGCCCGCCGTCGAGATCCAATCGCTCCAGCCGACGATGAATCCCGCGTAATCGCCCAGCGCCGCCCGCGCGAAATTGTACTGTCCGCCACTTTGCGGAAGAAGAGCGCCCAGCTCCGCGAACTGCAGCGCTCCCAAGATCATGTAGATTCCCCCGGTGGCCCATGCGGCGAAGTAAAGCCAGGTCGAAGGCAGCAGTCCCGCGATTTCGCCCGGCGTGCGGACGATTCCGGCGCCAATCGTATTGCCGATGGCCACGGCAATCCCAAAGCCGACGCCCAGCGTGGTGACCAGCCGGCCGCGTCCGGCGTGTCGAGCGACTACTGAATCACTTTTTGTCGCCAAGAAAAACCCACCGCCCAGAATGAAAACGAAAAGCCATCATAACTGACGGCATGGACGGCGCAAACGGAAGTTCCCTGGCCGTTCCGCCCGAGAGGGCGATAGATGCGATCCCAAACTGTCTGCCCAGGATGGCAGCGCTTCGGATCGTCAACAGGACCTCAATCTTTAGTTTGGCTGGCACTCGGTCTTGTGCTTTACTTTAACGATAGCCGCAAGCGCTGCACGCTGCGGGAGAGCTCAGGAGTGGTCCAATCGTGAGTTACCGTCGCGGAATCTTCACCTCCAGATCCAGGGCCGCCGGGGCGGCAGCCGTTATCGTTTCGCTTTCGATAATGATTCTGCCGGTTCGCGCGCGAGCCTGGGGCGCGAGCGCGGAAAAATTAATCGCGACCAAGGCGGTGCAGACGCTGCCGCCTGAAATCCGGGGATACTTCGAGGAAAACAAGGACTTCATCGCCAGCCACGTCACAGAGCCTCTGGACCTGGCCGAAAAGCATCCTGTGATGGAGCGCCGCAATCACTATCTCTATCTCGATCACTACGGAAAATTTCCGTTCGACACTTTGCCGCGCGACTATAAAGCCGCCGTTTCCAAGTTTACGAAGAGCAAACTCGAAAGCTCCGGCGTATTGCCATGGCAAATTGGAGTTTTTAGCCAGAAGCTCACGCAGGCAATGCGCGACCACGATTGGGAGCAGACGCGCCTGATGGCAGCTTACCTCGCCGCGTACGTCGCCCAGGCAAATGATCCGTTTCATACGACGGAAAATTATGACGGTCATTTATCGGGCCAGCCCGGCGTCGATTTGCGATTCGGGTCAAATCTGGTGGACCGCTATTCTTTGTTCTTTCCAATGAGGACCGACGATGCGGCGTTCCTGACCGACCCCACCGATCATGCATTTGATTCGTGCATGTCCGCGCACTCCTGGGTCGAAAATATTCTTCTTGCAGACCGGCGCGCCCGCCAGGGGCTCACGGACTACACGGACGAGTACTTCGACCGCTTTTACAATTTGACCGGGGCAGTTCTGATTCGCCAGCTCACCGATGCCGCGACCGATGTGGGCTCCTACTGGCTGACCGCGTGGATCAACGCGGGGCGCCCTCAGCTTCCCGCGCAATAATTGCCGACGCCATGAACACAACCAAACTTGAGAGCCTTTTTACTGCCCTGCCGAAGGCCGAATTGCACGTGCATCTGGAGGGGTCGATCGAACCGCCTACCGTGGTGGAACTGGCGGCGCGGCACGGCGTCACGCTCACTGTCGAAGAGGCCGCGGCGCGTTACGCGCCCGGTGATTTCGACCAATTTATCCAGTCCTTTCTCTGGGTGACGTCTTTCCTGCGCGGCCCGCAGGACTATGCCTTGATCGCCCGGCGCTTCGCCGAGTCGATGCGGCGCCAGAACGTGCTTTACGCCGAGGTCACCCTTTCGATCGGCGTAATGTTCCGGCGCGATCAGGACCCGGCCAGCAACTTTGCAGCCCTTCGGGAGGCTGCCGCCGCGGTGCCCGGAGTCCAGCTTAAGTATATTTTCGACGCGGTTCGCCAATGGGGAGCGGCCCCCGCGATGGAGGTCGCGAGGATCGCGGCGGAATTGCGGGACCCCGACATCATTGCTTACGGAATCGGCGGCGACGAACTCGGGCTTCCGACCAGCGACCTGAGGGACGTGTATGAATACGTGGCGAGCCAGGGAATGCATCGGCTGATCCATGCGGGAGAAATCGGAGGACCGGAAATCGTCCGCGAAGCCGTCGAAATCCTGGGAGCCGAAAGAATCGGCCACGGCATCGGTGTCATGCGCGACGAGCGCACCATGGACTTTCTCGCGGCGCGAGGCGTTCCGCTGGAGGTCTGCCCGACCAGCAACTTGCGCACCGGCGCCCTGGCGCGCCAGATCAGGAGCGCAACGGCCGGCTACGAACAGCATCCGCTGCCCTCGTTTTTCCGGCGCGGCCTTCCCGTCACCCTTTCCAGCGACGATCCGGCCATGTTCGAGACTACGCTGAGCGATGAATATTGCTACGCGTACGGGATGGGGCTCACCAGCGTTGATCTTGTTCAACTCGCCGAGGCCAGCTTCCGGCACTCCTTCCTCCCCGCGAAAGAAAAGAGCGCTATGCTTGAAAAATTTCACTCCGGCGCGGCATCGCTTGGCTTGGTATAATGCCCGCCATGAAAGCTCACGTCTGGGTGATGCCGAAACGCACGGTGCTTGATCCGCAAGGGCAGGCGATCCAGCATGCATTGTCTTCGCTGGGATTTAACGAAGTGCGCGACGTCCGGCAGGGTAAGTTTTTCGTCCTGGACTTGGATGGCGCAACGCGGGAGGCCGCGGAGAAACAGGTCGAGCGCATGGCTCGCGAAATTCTCGCCAACCCTGTAATCGAGGAGTTCCGGTACGAAATCGTTGACTAGCTCCGGCATCCGCGTTCCGTTCAACTGTTCATCTAAGGAAACTACCTCCCTCACTTCCCCGAAAGCTGAAGACCATTGTGCTAATCTTTTAGGTGTGGGCTTTATTGTCTGACGCCTAGCCCCGGATTTTGGAGAATCCACTGTGTGCGGAATTGTCGGCTACATCGGACCCAAAAAGGTCGTTCCTCTCATTCTTGACGGCCTCAGGCGTGTGGAATATCGAGGGTATGACTCGGCAGGCATTGCGGTGGTTGGAAAAGACGGCAAGGTACAGATCCGCCGCGCTCCCGGCAAGCTGCACAACCTCGAAGAAGTAGTCCGGCAGTCTCCCATCGATGGCTATTATGGCGTCGGCCATACGAGATGGGCTACGCACGGGCGTCCCACGGAAGAAAATGCCCATCCTCATCGCGATTGCACAGGCCAGGTCGTCGTCGTCCACAATGGCATCGTGGAGAACTACGTCGAACTGAAACATCAACTGCAAGAGGAAGGCCACAAGTTCGTCACCGAGACGGATACCGAGATCATCGCCCACCTGGTGGAAAAACATATGAAAAACGGCGGGCCGCTCGAAGACGCCGTGAGAAAGACCGTAAAAGAGCTGACCGGAGACTATTCCGTGGCCATTCTTTCGTCGGCGGATCCAAACAAGATCGTTGCGGCGCGCAAGGGCCCACCATCGGTGATCGGACTGGGCGATGGCGAATATTTCGTCGCCAGCGATATTCCCGCGATCCTCGCGCACACCAGGGACATGTTCATCCTGGCTGATGGCGACATTGCTGTGCTGACTCCACAAGGCGTCCGCGTCATGGATATTGAAGGGAACACCATCGACCGGGCCGTCCAGCACATTTCCTGGGACCCAATCATGGCGGAAAAAGGCGGCTTCAAACATTTCATGCAGAAGGAAATTTTTGAACAGCCACGCGCCGTCCGGGACACCCTGCTTGCGAGCGTCGCGATGGATTCCGCCAAAGTCTTCCTGGATAAGATGGACATTTCCGAAGAGGAATTCCGCACGTTCACCAACATCAAGATCGTCGCCTGCGGCACCAGTTGGCACGCCGGACTTGCCGGCAAGTTCATGATCGAGCAGCTGGCGAGAATTCCCGTCGAGGTCGATTACGGCAGTGAATTCCGCTACCGGAATCCGATCGTCGATTCCAAAACCCTGACGATTTGCATTAGCCAGTCGGGCGAAACCGCCGACACGCGAGCCGCCCAGATGGAGGCCAAGCATAAGGGCTCCAAGACACTGGCAATTTGCAATGTCCTGGGATCGATGATCACGCGGGAGGCGGCGGGAACGATTCTGACCCACGCCGGGCCGGAGATTGGGGTCGCTTCGACGAAGGCTTTCACCGGGCAGCTGACGGCCTTGATGCTGACGGCACTGTATCTGGGCCAGGTGCGCGGGACCGTCACGGAAGATTGCGCGAGAAGACTCCTCCAGGAATTCATGCGCATCCCGCACAAGATGGAATCGGTGCTTGCAGGTCGATGAGGGAGGCACGTATGAACGGCTGGCGCGCCAGTTCTTCCGCCACACGAATTTCCTGTATCTTGGACGCGGCATCCATTTCCCAATCGCGCTGGAAGGCGCGCTGAAGCTCAAGGAAATTTCTTACATCCATGCCGAGGGCTACCCTGCCGGCGAAATGAAACATGGCCCCAACGCGCTGATCGATGAAAATCTTCCAGTCGTCATGCTTGCGACCCGCGATGAGGAAGATCGGGAGGCCATGACGCGGTATGAGAAGAGCGTTTCCAACATTAAGGAAGTCAAGGCCCGCGACGGTATCGTCATTTCCGTGGTAACCGAAGGCGATTCCCTGGCGAGTGAGGCTTCCGATCACGTCATCGTGGTGCCTCACACCATCGAAATGCTCGCACCACTGCTCGAAGTCCTCCCCTTGCAATTGCTCGCTTATCACATCGCGGTGCGCCGTGGCTGCGACGTGGACCAGCCGCGCAACCTGGCGAAGTCCGTAACGGTGGAGTAAACCGCGGCAAGCAATTGCCTCTCTTCACGAATACACTTGTTCTCACGTAGAATGTTCTTATCGTGAAACGTAATCTCCAACTGTTAGCCGCCGCCCTGATGATTTTATTTGCTGCCACAGGCGCATGCGCCCAAACTCCTGCGCCCGGCTCGCCCCAGACCTCCTCGAAATCCGCCAAAATCGCCGCGATTACCGTGACGGGAACGCAAAAGGCGCCCTCCGATCAAATCATCGTGGCCAGCGGCCTGAAAGTCGGGGATGTTGTCGCTGCGGAGCAGATTCAAGGCGCGGCGAACCGGCTGGCCGCGCTCGGAATTTTCTCCGCGGTCAACTACCGGTTTTCGTCGAAGGAAGACACGATCTCACTCGAGTTCCAGGTTCAGGATGCTCGCACCTACCCGCTTTCGTTCGACAATTTCCCATGGTTCACGGATGAGGAATTAGCGCAAGCCATTCGCCAGGAGGTGGGGCTGTTTACCGGCGAGGCTCCGGAAGGCGGAGCGATGCTCGATGAAATCACCGATTCCGTCGAAAATCTGCTGGCTTCAAAAAAGATTAAAGGCAACGTGACGCACCAGCTGATGGCACAGGCGGTTGGCGACGGCATGATGATGCAGTTCCACCTGGACACGCCCGGGCTCCGGATTCAGTCCGTGAAATTTGGCGATTCCCTGGCGCAGGATTCTGAGCAGCTCAAGGACCGTGTTCCCGACATCAAGGGCCAGCCTTATTCCCGGTTCGCGATTGAAGTGTTTGAGAATGAGCATGTGCGGCCCCTCTACGCCGCGAAAGGCTACTCGCGCGCCAAGATCGGACCTCCCCAGGCACAGTTGACCATCGATACCGACGACCCCAACAAGGTCGGCGTTGACGTTTCGATTCCCATAACGCCCGGCCCCGTTTATTCGTTCAACGGGATTTCATGGCAGGGAAATTCCGCGATTGGCTCGGCCAACCTTGATGGAGCTGTTGAAATCAAGAATGGCGATCCCGTGGACGGGATGAAAATGGAAGCGCTGTGGCAGACCATCGAGTCCGCCTATTCGAGTCATGGCTATTTGGATGTCAAAATTGACCCGGTAGCCCAATTCGACGACGACGCCCATAAGGTCTCTTACCGTGTCACGATCGTGGAGGGCCCGCAATATCGGATGGGCGAAATGGTAGTGACGGGCCTTTCCCTTGATGCGGAAAAGAAATTGCGGCAGGCCTGGCTGATCGCTCCGGGGCAGGTTTTCGATGACAGCTACTTTGAAAAGATCTCGAAGGAGCTGGCCAAGCCCAGCGTGGAAATTTTTGGGGAGATGCCGATCCACTACACCGAGTTCGGACACTGGCTGCGCCCCGATCCCCAGAAGCACACCGTGGATGTACTACTGGACTTCAAGTAGCTATCCGGGCTTATCTAAACTTAATTTTCGAGCACCGCTTTCGGGTTTCGAGTTACAATCACGGCCTATGCAGTGGCGAACATACGCCTTGCTTTGTTTGCTGACACTGAGTGTGCCTGGATTTGCATGGGCACAACAATCTCCACCGGGCTCAACTGCCGCACCTTCGAAGCCTCCAGCCAAGAAGGCCCCCTCGGCGCAGCCGGCGCCCAAAGCTCAAAGCACTCCTGACGGCAAGGAACCCCAGGCGGCAACCCTCGACCCGGATGCTGAACTGCAGGTTGCCGTGCAGACAGCGGGAAATGACGTTCCCAAGCTGGTCGAGAACCTGGAGGCTTACCTGGTTCGCTTTCCTGACTCTCCGCGGCGCGTGGCGATATATCGCGCCCTGATGCAATCGGAGATGCAGGCCCATAATGAAAAAGTGGCCCTCGATTACGCTCAAAAGGCGCTGGCGCTTCAGCCGGATGACATCCAGACACTATTCCTCGCCGCGTCAATCCTCGAAAAGATGCCCGACGATGCCAGCCGGACGCAGGCGATCGATTACTCAACGCACATGCTGGGCGTCGTGGCGAAAGCGGATCCCGAATCGCGGCCCCAGCAAATGTCTCTGGATGATTGGCAGGCCGGCCGCACGAAATTCATGATGAATTTGTACGTCTTGCGCGGGCGGGTCGAGCGGACCCTGCGGAAACAGGACGACGCCGTCAAGGATTTCACACAAGGATTCCGCCTGCTGCCCAGCGCCGAAGCCGCAGTGAACCTTGGAGAGATCGCCGAGGAAGGGAAAAATCAGGATGAAGCCATCCGTCAATATGCGATGGCATTTTTCCTGGCCGGACTGGATCCCGAGGACAACTCCGTGGATCGAGACACCCTCCGCTTGAAGATGGGCAACCTCTGGCGGTTCACTCATGATTCCAATGCGGGCCTGGGCGATGTGCTGCTCGCCGGCTTTGACAAAGACAAAGCGCTTGCGAAGGCGGATAAACCGGACGCCGTCGTGTATAACCAGGGCGTTGCCGACCCGCTCCAATTTGCGATGCGGCGGGTGGATGGAAGCGGGCCCGTTAAAATGGCCGAGAATCACGGGAAAGTTGTGCTCTTGAACTTCTGGACCACCTGGTGCGCCTATTGCCAGGTGATGGAACCCATGCTGGCCGATGTTCGGAAGAAATTCGCCGACCGCGACGATGTGATTTCCATGACTGTAAACGCCGATGAAGACGAAACCCTGGTGGCGCCCTTTCTTCAAGTCGAGAAGCTCGATGGAACATTGGTCTTTTCGGACGGGCTTGGCCAAGCCCTCCACGTCGCTACGATTCCCACCGTAATTGTCCTGGATCGCGGCGGGAAAATCGCCTACCGGTCGCAGGGATTCGCTCCCGACGGTTTCGTCGATGCCGTCGCGGGCGCGATCACAAAGGCCTCGGCTGCTCCCGCCCAATAGGGCTTCGTGCCCGATCCCCACCTATCAACCCGCTCATGCGATTGATTCCGGCGATTGGTCCGCGTATCATTGGATTTAGATGAATCCAGGCCTGATCACGCGCCGTGTACGGTTCTTCAGCCCAGGCAGGTTTCTGTGGATTGGCGCAATCTTTCTAGCCTTTCTAGCGCCCTCTGTTTTCGCCGCCGACCCGGACATCTTTCCTCTTTCCCAAATCAAGCCCGGCATGAAGGGAGAGGCGCTGACCATTTTTGCGGGCGACCAGATCGAGAAGTTCGATCTGGAGGTGATCGGCGTAATGCCCAATTTTCTCGCCCCGAAGGAATCCATCATCCTGGTGCAACTCCTGGGACCGAAGGTGGAGCACACGGGCGTGGTGGCCGGAATGAGCGGAAGTCCGGTCTACATCGATGGGAAGCTCGCCGGGGCATTGTCCTTGAAGCTAGGCCAGTTCGCCAAGGAACCGCTGGCGGGAGTTACGCCAATCGAGAATATTCTGAGTTTGCCGGCGGGCCAACCCGCGCCAATTCGCGCGGAAGATTTGCCGGCCGCTCCCGGAGCAGAGCGTGCCGCGCTGATGCCGCATTACGAGATGCCAGCCGATTGGGCCTCGCGCACGGGAGTCCCCGGAGGAAGTTTTCTGACGCCCATTGATTCCCCGCTGGTGTTTTCAGGCTTCAGCGGAGCGGCGATCCGGCAGTACGAGAGTCTCTTCGCCGGATTCGGCATGGCAGCGGCGCAGGGCGGCAGCGTTGACGCGCGCCCCGACGACCGCGACATCCGTCCCGGCGACATGGTCAGCGCGGTATTGCTCGAAGGGGATTTGTCGATGAACGCATCGTGCACGGTGACCGCCATCGTGAATGGACGTGTCTACGTGTGCGGCCATCCGCTTTTCGGATTCGGCTCGATCCAGATGCCTATGGCGCGGGCGCGCGTTCTTACCACGCTCAGCTCCGATCTGGAATCGACGAAAATTGTGAACGTCGGCGGGACCATCGGATCGTTCAGCCAGGACCGCGTAACCGCCGTGGTTGGAAGTCTGGGCGCTCAACCAAAACTGATTCCCATCGAAATGACCGTGACGACCCCCGATGGCGACAAACATCTCTCCTTCCGAATGATGTCAAATCCAAAACTTACGCCAATTCTGATGGGCATGGCGGCGCTCAACGGTCTCGTCCAGAACCCGGTTTACGGCGAAGGGACAACGCTCCATTTGACCGGCGGAATCGAGATCGCCGGCCACAGCAGCGTCAATCTTGAAAATTTCTTCACACCCACCGATTCGTTTATCCCCGACGGCATGTCTGTCGCCGGCGCGGTCCAGGGCGTCTTTCAGAGAATATTCTCGAATCCTTACGAAACGGCGCAGATCGAGCGCGTGACGCTTCACATGGAGGCGCTGCCGGAACGCCGCCAGACGACAATCGAAGGCGTATGGCTCGATAAATCGGAGGCTGGGCCGGGCGATCAAGTGAACGTAAAAGTGCAGTTGCGGCCCTATCGCGGCTCGCCCGTCATTCGCGACGTGCAAATCACGATCCCCCCGCAGGCCGTCCGCGGCACGTCGATGCAAATCCTGGCCAGCGATTCGGCCACCTTGAACCGCATGAGCATCGTGTCGGGATCGCAGGCCAACCTTCAGAGCCTCGAACAACTCATATCGGTGTTGAACCGGGAGCGGCGGAACGACCGCCTGTACATCACTCTGCTGGGGCCGTCGCCGACGATGGTGGTGCAGGACAAAGTGATGCCCAATGTGCCTGCGTCGGAAATCAACCTTCTCGACCAGCGCGGCGGCCCGGCCAGTTCACAGATCGTGCGGCAATCCTCGGGTGGGGAATGGTCCGTGCCGCTTGACCAGGTCGTTCAGGGTTCCACATCCGTCACGATTCAAATCAAGTAGCCGTTTGGCTCGCCCCGGGCGCCGGATTTCTGAGGAGTTTCATGCACATGAGTCTTTTGATTGGCTGCGAGCGGCGCAGTGCAAGTACATCAACACGCGTTCGCGCAATCCTGATCCTTGCGGCTGCGATCGCGATTGCCGCCGCGCCGGCAATCGCCGAGCACACGCGCTGGTGGCGGCAATCCACCTTCGAGGATTTTGACAAGGGCACGGCGAAAGGAGTGGCCCTTCGCAGCGACGGCAAACTTTTCCTCGCGCCGCGTTTCGCCGAATTTGCCGACGCCAATCTCGCATATCTGCTGGCCATTCGCGCGGATGCAAAGGGAAATCTTTTCGCTGCCGGCGGCTCGAATGCAAAAGTGCTGCGAGTGGACCCCGCGGGCAAGACGACGACCGTGTTTGAATCGCAGGAACTTTCGGCGCAGGCCCTCGCCGTGGACGCTGCCGGGAATCTGTTTGTCGGCACTTCGCCCGACGGAAAAGTTTATAAGGTAACCCCGTCCGGCCAGTCGTCTGTCTTTTTCGATCCCAAGACAAAATATATCTGGGATCTGGCGGTGGATAAGGACGGCACGCTGTACGTCGCCACAGGCGATACGGGCAAGATTTTCGTCGTCACTCCGGACGGCAAGGGACAGGTTTTTTATTCCAGCGAGGAAACTCATATACGCTCGCTGGCGCTCGACTCCAGCGGGAACCTCCTTGCTGGCACGGAACCCAGCGGACTCGTGTTGCGCATCCCCAAGGCATCCGGCAACCGCCGCGCGTTCGTGCTGTACGAGACTTCGAAGAAGGAAATCACTTCCTTGTTGCAAGACGCCGGCGGAAATCTCTACGTTGCTGCCGTGGGCGAGAAAACGCCGCCAACGCAGGGACAGCCGCAGCCTCAGATCGTAGAGCCTTCCCCGTCAGCAAACTTCAGCGTAACGATCGGCGGGGCAACCACCGGATTGCCGCAAACTCCGCTAACGCCCTTCACGCCTCTGCCGCCCGTGACCTCGAGTTCCGTTTATCGCCTTGCTCCCGATGGTTCGCCGGACGAGCTGTGGAGTTCCCGCGATGTCGTCGTCTATGCGCTGAGCCTGTCGGCCAATGGAAAATTGCTGCTCGGGACGGGCAACGAGGGAGCGGTGCTCGAGCTCGACGGCAATCATGTCTATTCGCGGCTCGCGAAAGCCGAGTCTCATCAGGTGACCTCGATGGCGGCGGGCCCGGGCGGAAAATTGTTTCTGGCAACCGCGAATCCGGGGAAGATTTTCACGCTGGGACCGGGCGATGAGCCCGAGGGCACGTTCGAGTCGCAGCCCTTCGACGCTCATATTTTCTCGCGCTGGGGACGCACCGAGTGGTGGGGGCAAATCACTGGTATTCTGCCCGTCTTACCAGGAACGTCTCCCCGAGTCGAGTTCTATGCACGCTCGGGAAACACGTCAGATCCTGAAAATAACTGGAGCCCGTGGGCAGGACCGTATTCCAACCCCTCCAGCGACAAACTCGATTGTCCGCCCGCGCGGTTCCTTCAATGGAGAGCGGTATTGCACGACGGCGACAGAGGACCGGCACCCGAAATTGATTGGGTCAGCGTCGCGTATCTGCCGAAAAACGTGGCACCGGAAGTGACGGCGATCGCTCTGCAAACCTCCGGCATCCGCGTTCAAGGGATGGCCGTGCTCGGCCAAGCCATGGGGCAGCCCGTTCCCGTGCCTCTTCGAACTCCGCAACCTCCGGCCTCGGCCTCATCGAGTTCCACGTTCAACGCGGCTATGACGAATCTGAATGCGCAAAACGCCTCGCAACATTTTGACGCGATCCCTCAGGGATTTGCTCAAAAGGGCTATCAGTCGGTCCTTTGGACCGCCGACGATGCGAATGACGACCAGCTCGAGTTCGCGGTTTATTTCCGCGGCGAAAATGAAACCACCTGGAAATTGCTGAAGGACAAGCTCGACACGCACTATTATTCGTGGGACACGACGGCCATGCCGGACGGGGCCTACTACTTGAAGATTGTCGCGAGCGATGCGCCTTCCAATCCCGCCGGTGAGGGGCTTACTTCCGAATTGGAATCCGAACGCTTCATCGTGGACAACACTCCCCCGGCGATTGCCCAGCTCACCGCGGACCCCGGAAGCGGCGCGTCGGTTCGCGTGCGATTCCAGGCGAGCGACACGGCCAGTTTCATCGCGCGCGCGCAATACAGCCTGGACGCCGGCGATTGGACGCTCGTCTTCCCTTCTGACGGGCTAAGCGATGCGCTCCGCGAGAATTACGATTTCCAGATGCAGAATATCGCGCCCGGCGATCACACCGTCACGGTTCGCGTTTACGACCAATTTGAAAATGTGTCGAGCGCCAAAGCGACTTTCCATGTTTCAGGAAATGGAACGGCAGCTCAGACCACGAAAGCGCCTTCGGGCAACTAACTCGTCCAGCGTTCCGTCGCCGAGGCCTTGGCTTCGTATCGCTCGATGTGCAGGCCCACTCCGGCCTTGCCTCCCAGCATCGAGCTGGTGCGAACGTGGACGACGCGTGCAACGCACCTCACGTCGCTCGACGATTTCCCCGCCAACTCCTGCGGCATTCGCAGGGACACTTCCAGCGGCGTACCCACCTTCAAGGGGATTGCCGTGGTGAAATAGATTCCACGCTGCGAAATATTTTCGGATTCGGCGTTCTGCTCGGTTGCACCCGGATTGTTGAGGACACGAAAACGCAAGGGCACACGGATATTGACGCGCGGATCGATACGGCGTTCACTCGAACTCATGGTTTCCTCCCCGCCCGTGGAACACGCGCGGATTCTGAAGTTGGAAGGGGGTGACGGGGATTCTAGCTCCACGCATGGGGAAAGCAAGACAAATGCGAATGTTTTTCGAGCCATGGCCCAACCTGGGACAAGCTGTGCCATAATGCATCACGTTTAAGGGTCTCTCTTTGAGCTTACCTGCAACCCCTTCGCCGGTGGGCCCTGACCTCCAAGCGATACGCGAGGCGCACTTCCGCATTTCTCCGCACATCGAACAGACGCAAGTGATGATTTCCTACCCGCTGGACGAACTGGCGGGGGCGCTTGTTGTATTTCAAATGCGAAAACTTGCAGTTGTCCGGGTCGTTCAAGATTCGCGGCGCGGCGAACGCCGTTTTTTCGCTCAGCGAGGCGGAAGCGGCGCGCGGCGTGGTGACCCACTCTTCGGGGAATCATGGAGCCGCACTGGCTCTGGCGGCCCAATTAAGGGGAATCCGCGCGTGGGTGGTGATGCCGCGCAACGCTCCGAAAGTGAAAGTGCGCGCCGTGGAAGCCTATGGCGCTGAAATCACGTTCTGCGAGCCGACCCTTGCGGCTCGAGAAGCCGCGGCAGCGGAACTGCTGCGCGCGACTGGCGGCACGTTGATTCATCCCTACAATGACGATCGCGTGATCGCGGGACAGGGCACGGTGGCGCTTGAATTTCTGGAAGAGATTCCCGATCTGGATATGATCTGCGCGCCCGTCTCCGGTGGGGGACTGCTCTCCGGCACGGCCATCGCGGCAAAGTCGCTGCGGCCGGAAATTCAGGTCATCGGGTGCGAACCGGCCAACGCGGACGACGCGGCGCGTTCGTTCGCTTCCGGGCGCATCGAGCCTGCTTCGGAAAAGTTCACGATCGCGGACGGCCTGCGCGCGACGCTCTCGCCGCATACGTTCGCAATTTTGCGGGAGCGCGTGGACCGCATCGCGCTGGTCACCGAGGCGGAGATTGTCCACTCGATGCACCTGATCACCGAGCACCTGCGGTGCACGGTCGAGCCGTCCGGCGCGGTGGCCGCTTCCCCGGCGCTTCATCGGCAGCTTGGCGTTGAGTCCGAGGAGATTCAGATCGGAATTATTCTTTCCGGCGGAAATCTGGATCCGGAAACGGCGCCGGAGTAGGCCAGGTTTCACACTCCAGGCAGGATTTCGTTTGTGGTTCCGAACCGACAGGCAGTGAGGAATCTCTCCCTGCCTTAGACCAAACCAAAGAGAGATTCCTCGGCGCGCAACGCACGTCGGAATGACAACGGAGTGATCTTTTCGCAGCCTATTCAGCCTGTCGCAGTTCTGTATTGCGAAAATCTAACACAAGACAGACTAGAGTTTGTCCGACTTGGCTATTGGACGTTCACCGTGATCGGCGTTGTCAGCGTCGTGCCGCCTTGGGGAGTCGCGGTAACACTGATCGTATAGGCGCCGGTCGTTGTTCCCGGATTTCCTCCGCCGCCTCCACCGCCTCCGCCACTGCTACCGCAACTGACTCCTGCCACAGCCACTACAACCAGCAGGACGACGAGAGGGACCAATCCCCAACGGCGTTCCCTGGGAATTGCAAGGAGAGCGAAAAAACAGATCAGAGAGCCTGCCGCAACCATCAGGAGCCAGTTCGGGTCAGATGGACGGTTTGAAGGCTGGAAAATGACGAGCGACGCGGCTGTTGTGGAGCACGTCAATGTTGCGCCGCCTGTCTCGGATGCAGCGGATAGTGTAACTGTGGTCGGAGCAGTGAAGTTCGTCCCCGGCATGCCAAAACTGCAAGCTGGCGGATCGACCGCGCCGCTCGGTTCGTTGGTTACAGAAAAGCCCATGGAGACCGTCCCGGCGAACGAGTTCTGCCCCGTCACCGAAATCAGGCAATTTCCAGAACCGCCGGGAGCTGAGATTGTGATTGTCGAGTTGGTGCAGCCCGCCGCTGGTGCATTAATGCCCTGCGTTCCCACATTTACTGTCGTTGGCTGCGAAATTAGACTGGCTGAGTAATTGTTGTCGCCCAGATACTTCGCCGTGAAAACGTTCTGACCACTCGCCAAGGAAGTGCCAGTGGGTTCAGTCGCGACCGATTGAGCAGCCCCAGCGTTGGGAAACACTCCTGTGACGGGCATAGGCGCCCCGAAAGCGACTCCGGCCAAATAGAATTGCACGCTACCCGTAGGTTCCTGAGTTGAGCTAGCAGTCGCATTGCTTTGGGTGGATACGGTAGCTGTGAGTGTGACGTTTGTGCCGACGGGGACAGTCGATTGACTAGCAGCAATCCCCGTCGTGGTCCCAGCTGGAGTGACCGTAACAACGTCGGTCGCAGAGGTGCTTCCACCAAAGCTGTTGTCCCCAGCGTACACAGCCCTAATGCTATGGTTACCGGCAGGAAGTTGGATTGGTTGATCCTCAAATTCTCCGTAGGTGTTCAGGTTGAACAATCCCCCATCAAGAGAGTTACCGTTATCCGTAAGTGTGACCGGTCCTGTCGGGCAAGGGGGGCCTCCGACTGCATTCGGATTGCACAATACTTGCCCTGAATTGGTTACCTGAACGTTCAACACATAGGGGGATCCATACGCGAATGAAGCCAGGTTGTTCCCTCCCGAATCAATTATGCCGACGAAAGTCAGGCTGGATTCTTTATTGACGGTCACGCTGACGGGTGCGGAATCACTCGCGAGGAACGTTCCGTCACCCCCGTAGTGCGCTACGACGTTATAGCTCCCCCCCGGCAGAAGGCTGGTCACAGACCCTGATGGCGTCGAACCACTCACCAAATTGAAGAAGTCGGCTCCCTGCCCGGTAGAAGAGCCAGCAATGAGCGAAACATCTCCCGTTGGCGTTCCCGTTGCCGGGGCTTGCGCGACGACCGAAATACTTACGGGCACCGACTGCCCATGCGTAATGTTCACGGCTGATCCATTGTTCAGGGACAGAGTCGTTGAGCTGCCATTCACAATCGCGGTGCTCCATTGGTTGACGAGGTTTGTTACGTTAACCGAGCCCAGCCCAGTCGCCTCGTCATATCCGGTACCGGCGGTGAAACCAGTCTCGCCCGGAATGGTCGTGTTACCGCTCGTAATATCGTTAAAAATGCAATTGTCCGTGCCGTTGTTCAAAGAAGGAGCCGTATTTGACCCATTGCAGGAAGAAAGCGTTTCGCTTGCTGCAAGTTTGTATAGGACGTAATTGGCCAGGCCTTGCCGAGCGCCCGTCTTCTGATCGACCAAAGCCATGATCCCACCGAACGCTTGAACGGAAGCGGACGTGCCGCTGAATAAATCGAAACACTGGCTCACGCCCTGCGGGCACCCTGTACCGTGACAAGATCCACCGATGCAGACAACATATCCGTCGTGGTCGGCTGCCGTCAAAGCAACGTCGGGCACGGCCCGCCACCCGGTCGATGGTATTCCCGCAACGCCCGTCTGCCATGGGGGTGTCGGAAAAAAATATACTCTGTCCCCCGCCGCTGGACCAAAGACCCGCTGTGGTTGAACTTTCATTCCACACATTTTCCGGAATATAAGAGATTGCAGACTCGAAATTCGTTCCGTTGTTGATGTTTCCAATACGTGTTAGGGACTTGACGTGTCGTTGAATTGGGTTCCGCCCACCGCAGTCGTAAACGGCGTCGAGGCAAGGAGGTTCACATAAGGCTGTAACGTAGTGGCCGGAGCAACGTTCTGGTCGTCGCAACTGTCCGGACCGCCATCTCCCGACCCGACCAAATAAGTGATCCCCTGCGCCGCTGCCTGTTCAGCCAACAGTTCGAGAGCCTGCACAAAACCCGACGGGGCGCCCAGCTCGCAACCTATGAAGCTCTCCGTCATTATATCGGCCAGATTATTATCGATAATGTAAAACTCGGAGAGAAATATGCCGTCCGTGTCACTCGTGCTCTCCGAGACCACCAATTTTACTGTTGCATTTGGCGCGACTGCCCCGGACCAGGTCGCGTCCAGCACCGCCTCGCCTTCCTCGGGGTCGCCCAAGTCGCCGGGGTCAGGCCCGTTCAAGACAACTTGAGGGTCATTTGGCGGCAGGCCAAAAAGACTCCGGAAATCGTGAACGTCCTGGACATGGATGTTCGTGCGCGCGATCACGCCAATCGTGGTTCCCGGCGCCGGTCATTGTGGAACCTACGTTGTAAATGACCCCGAAATCCGCTGGAGCCAGGGCGTGCGCCCCACCCGAAAGGTTGATCAGCGGCATTGCTCCAGGCGTGACGGTAGCCGTCCCCTTCTGCCCCGAACGCACGTACAAGGGCTTCTTTCGGAAATCGTGCAGCGAGACCACTCCGGAAACGACGGGCGCCAGGGCTGCTGGGATTTGCGGGTCGTTGGCATTCGCCCAGTGCGATTCTCCATTCACGAGATAGCGATGAATCGGGGTGTGGAGAGCGGACTCGACTTGCGCGGCCGTTCCGGAAAACTCAATTACCGTGCGCCCTTTGGAGACATGAATGTCGTGAAACCCATAAGACGAAAGCCATGAGGTTACCGCCTGGATGTCGGCATCCGCAGGCCCGAATTGCTGTCCGAATTGATCCGGGGTGAGCCATTTATGATAATTCGGCGAAGACGTGCTTTGCTGGTCATCAAGGAGGGTCCGCAGGGCAGTCTCTTGATCGGGGCTCCGTTTCAGGACGAGCTGGATTCGGTCCATGGGCAAACTCGCCGGGGCCGCGCCTTGGTCAAACTGAGGGCGCGCCAGCGGGTGTGTATTGCCCGCAAGAGTCACCAGCCGGCTAGTGTCGATTCGATCTGTAACTCTCGGAAGTGCCGCGCCGCCTTGCGCGCCAGCTAATTTTGGCATCGCGAAAATCAGGGAAAAAGTCAGCAATGCCAGGCATTTTTGCCGCAAAAGGGTCCGAAGCAAGCCGGAAAACTTGCTTCGCGTGTCGACCGTCCGGCGGGAAGCCCTTCGAATATACAAATATAGTGCGGAAGTTGGATTCACAATTTCCTCAGGTTCGTCTAGTTTAGACCGAGCAAAATTCCACTACGCCCATGGCCTAGGAGGCTGCGGAAAAAAACCACAGTCCGTCATCCCGAAGGGCGGGTTTCGCCCGAGGGTTCCGCTTTTGTTGCCCGAATTAGCGATAAAGCAGATCCCTCGCTCCGCTCGGGATGACAACAAAAAGGGCTTCTCCGCAACCTGCTAGAAGCAGAAAAATGACCCCATTTCAATTTCCTTTGATGCGGGAATTAGTTCCGGGTTTTCCCGGAAATCATAATCTTTTGGCTTATCGATTCCGGGGGAGTGTATACGATCGGGTGGACGAGTTTCCAGAATACGTAATGAGGAGGTTTCTTTCAGACAGGGCTTGGCCCGGAGCGCGAGTTCGGTAGGATTACATGAACAGCGACTACGCGTCGCTCGGCTTCCAATTGGAAGGCGGGAAAGTAATCTGCCAGAAGGCCGGCGCCGGCTGGCTGAACTCGAGGGGAATCAAGTAACCTTCGGCGCTCTCCCGGGGAGTGCGCGTGACGCGGGCCGGCGTGCGCTCACGCGTTCGATCGTTCTCAATTTCCACTTTGACTTCGGCGTCAATCGAGCGCGAGCACAGCACCATGGCGCCGTGGATATTGACGGCCACCGTGTGAGCCGTCACCGTGACTTTCTGGCCGGACAAGGTCATCTCCAGAGTGACGGGAATGCGAATAATGACGCGCTGGCTGCGGCGCCGCTCTTCCCCCGGCATCAGGGAAGTCCCTCGGTCCACCTGTTCTTTGTTTATGGTCACAGATCAAGGCCCCAGAAATTCATCTGCGGGTTGATCAATTCTATACCCAATTCCCAGCCTTCGGCGCGTTCTTTTCCGCGCCAGACCACAACCGCGGGACTGCTTTGACTACTGACCAAATTCGTCACCTGGATGCGCTGGTCGACATCCAGATGCTGCGACATGACTACCATGCACCCGTATGGCCCAACGATGCGCGTGTGCGCTTCCCCGCGCCGGAGCTGCCCGCCGGAATCCCATTCGACGGCCACGCGAACCTGCGAATTCACGCGGACGCCACGGCGCTTTTCACCGCCGGTCAGCGGAGTAATCCTGACTCGCTTTTCGCCCTTTTTGACAGCGTTTATACTGGCAAGCGGGGCCCTAAAATCCGACATTCAGATCCCTCAGAGAGGCGGAACGGCCCGGAAACGGTGTACAGACCAGCAGGCGGGCTATTCGAAGCCTGAAACTCAAATTAGACGGGCGAGGCGCTTGGGTCAATGGTACGCGGGGGCAGGTGCACTACGGGACAGGTTTTCCTCAAATTGAGCCGGGAACTTCGGCGCTCGAATTTTTCAGGGGCAATGGGTATGATGTCACGGCTCGATTCACGACAGCATAGAGGAGGACCCATGGATTCGCTTCTAACAGACAGAATCACGCTGCAAGTGAGCGACGGCACTACGGTGAATGCCTACGTCGCTGCGCCAGCCGAGGGGGCAAAGCTGCCTGGACTGCTGGTCTTCCAGGAGGCCTTTGGAGTCAATCCGCACATCCGGGACGTAACCGAACGGTTCGCAAAACAAGGCTACGTAGCGATTGCCCCGGAACTTTTTCACCGTACCGCTCCGGGTTTTGAATGCGCCTATACCGATTTCGGGGCCTGCATGCCACATATGCAGGCGCTGACTCCCCCGGGCCTCATCGCGGATGCGCAGGCTGCGTTTGACTGGCTGCAGAAGAATCCCCGCGTCCGGGCGAACTCGACGGCCAGCGTGGGATGGTGCAT
This sequence comes from Terriglobia bacterium, assembly GCA_963757625.1. Classification (GTDB taxonomy): domain Bacteria; phylum Acidobacteriota; class Terriglobia; order Acidiferrales; family UBA7541; genus Palsa-360. The sequence goes on from CAVWSJ010000006.1 coordinate 97,732, forward strand.
GGGCGGGCGCGTTTCATTCCTGGCAAATACCGTGCTACCCCTGAAAGCGGCGGTTTCGTTCTACGGCGGAGGGATCGCGCCGGCTCTGCTGCCCCGCGCGCCCGAAAGCCACGGCCCTGTTTTGTTCTTCTGGGGAGGCCTGGACCAGCACATCCCGGGGGACCAAATCCGGTCCGTCATGGAAGCCATGAAGCAGGCGAAGAAAACGTACGTGAATGTGGAATTCTCCGATGCCGACCACGGATTTTTCTGCGACGCGCGCGCCAGCTACAAGAAAACCGCTGCAGCGCAGGCGTGGGATCTGGCGTTGCGGTTTCTTTCGACTTACGTGAATGGGTAACCGGGGATTTGGGCGCAAGAAAGCTTTTGGCACTGATGACATCCTGTCAAGGACCACTGCTTTCCGTTTGCCGGGTACGTGGTTACTGTAGCTCGCCTCTTCAGAGGCGAGGATTTTCCACCGTATCATCCTGGAAAGCCTCGCCTCTGAAAACGCGGGCTACAGCAATCGGCGTTCTTACGTAAGGATGTCAACAGAGCCACAGCCTGTTTAGATTAGCGTAATATGTGATCGGCGTCACTAGCGCCGGGTGACCGGCCGCACTTCATTCCCCTTGGAAATTGTTGAGAATCCGCGCGAGGGAGATGACAGGATGAACGGCCAAAATCCAATAACGGAATCTAACCCAATTCCAGAGTCTCCCTTACAAAATCTCATTCAAAATGCTTTCGCAAATTGAATCGGGGGGGGTGACTGCAAGGAGGCTCTCAGACTTCCTGCGCCATCTTGATCAGCGTTTTCGGCGCATACGCGTTGGCTTTGTACTGACTTAACATGCGGTGCGTATTGAAAAAGCTGGCGTTCAGAGCGATGCACGAGCGCATGATTTGGGCGTAGGCTTCCGGAGCGCGGTAATACATCGGGATGATCTTTTGTTCGAGTTTTTCGTAGAGCGATACGCTTTCGGCCACGGATTCGTCGCCGTCGATCTTGGTGTCGTAGCCGATGGCCCAGCCGGTCACGCCTTCTACGCAGCCTTCCACCCACCAGCCGTCCAGCACGCTCAGACTGGGAACGCCGTTGAGAGCGGCTTTCATTCCGCTTGTGCCGGAGGCTTCCTGAGGCCGCTGCGGGGTATTCAGCCAGAGATCAACCCCGGAAGTGATGAGCAACGCGAGCGACATGTTGTAATTTTCAAGATAGATGACTTTGATGTCGTCCCTCAGTCCGGCAGCGGCCTGGATCACACGCTGGATCAGGGCCTTGCCCCCGAGGTCGGCAGGATGGGCCTTGCCCCCGTACACGACCTGGATCGGTCCCGCCGATCGGGAGATGGCTTTCAGGCGCTCGGTATCTCTGAATAGCAGGTCGGCGCGTTTGTACGTGGCCGCGCGCCGCGCGAAGCCAATCGTCAGCACGGATTCGTCGAGGAGCAGTCCGGTCCTCTTCTGCACTTCCCGGATGAGCGCCGACTTTGCAAGAGCGTGCGCCTTCCTGATTTCTTCGACATGGATTCCGACGGCGTACCGCATATAGGCGTTGTCGCGGCGCCACTCCGGGATTTCCCGGTCGAACAAGTCGTGAAACGGCGGCGATGCCCACGTGGCCGCGTGAACTCCATTGGTGATCGCGTGGATCGGAAAATGTGGAAACATGCCCTGGGAAACTTCTCCATGACGCATCGCGACCCCGTTCACGTAACGCGAAAAGTGAATCGCCAGATCGGTCATATTCAGGGCGTTCTCAGCGGCAAATCCTGAGCTTTGCAAAAGGATGGCTCTCGAATCGCCCAAGACCTGGCGCACCAGTTCCCAGGGGAAACGGTCGTGCCCGGCTTCCACCGGGGTGTGCGTGGTAAACACGCAGCGGCGCCTTACAACTTCGACGTCCGCTTCCACCGGAACCGTGTACCTGCGAAGCTTGAGCGTCTCCTCGAGCAGCGCCAACGTGAGAAACGCGGCATGACCCTCGTTCATGTGGTAGCTATTCGGATTGAGGCCGATGCTTCGGAGTAGTTGGACTCCTCCAATGCCCAGCAGCGCCTCCTGACAGAGCCGGTATCGCTGGTCGCCTCCGTAGAGGGTGTCGGTGAGAGTGCGATCCCAATCTGAATTTTCCGGCAAGTCCGCATCCAGCATGTACACCGGCAAAACAAAGCCGGACATGCCATGAATGTTGTATTGCCACGCCTGGACGGCAACCTCGCGGCCCTCGATGCGAACCATGAATTTTGCCTCGACAGGCTGGAGCGAGGCGATTGCGGGGTCCCAGGGATCGGGCTCTTCCGTCTGATTCCCTTCCGCGTCCAGGCGCTGCCTGAAATAGCCCTTCCGATGGGCCAGGGTCACGGCGACCATCGGCAATTCGAGGTCGGCCGCGGACCTAAGCATGTCGCCTGCCAGAATTCCTAGCCCTCCGCCATACGAGGGGATTGCAGGGTCGAGGGCAATCTCCATCGAAAAATAGGCGATCTTGTTCGATAACTTTTTCTCTGCCGGCATGGGGAGATCATAGCACCGAAGCACGGGGCTGCCGCATATACGAAGTGGCCTTACGTTCCAATATTTACATCGCTTTAGTGAAGGCACGAACTCCACACAACGGCAACCTGGCATACAATGGGGTGCTGAATAGATTGATCCGCGATCGAGCGCCTGGGAGGAGAGCATGCGTCACGCAATTCTGGGAGCAGGCGGCGTTGGGGGGCTGATCGGTGCGGCTCTGGCCAAGTCCGGCGAGACGGTTACCCTGGTGGTGCGGGCGGAGGCGTTGAAAAATTACCCGGCTGAACTGACGCTTGAAAGCCCGCTGGGCTCGTTTTCTATCCCTGTCGAGCGCGCGGCGCAGGTGTCGCATCCTTACGATGTGCTGTGGATCACAGTAAAGGCTACGCAGCTTGATTCTGCTTTGCGCAGCGTGGTTGTCGAGCCGGAAGCGCTGGGAGCCGTCGTTCCGCTGCTGAATGGGATCGACCACGTTGCGTTATTGAGATCCCGGTTTGGCCATGACCGGGTTGTTCCGGCAAGCATCGGAGTCGAAGCCGAGCGCGTGGTGCCGGCCAAAATCGTTCATCGCTCGCCCCTCGCCCGGCTGAACATCTCTTCCATAGGCGAGAGCCGCCTGGCATCCACCGTCGAGAAATTGCAGAAATTCGGATTTACGTGCCAGTTCAGCGCGGACGAGATGAAGATTCTCTGGACCAAGCTCGCCTTTCTTGGGCCGTACGCGCTCACGACAACCGCTTCAGGCTTGGACGCGGGCGAATTGAGAAGCGATCCCGTATGGCGGAAACGTATCGAAGCATCTATCCGAGAGGCTGCCGCTGTCAGCACGGCAAGCGGGGTCCCGCTCGATCCCGATACTTTCATACGGTTTCTCAACAACCTCGCCCCAGGCATGCGCAGTTCCATGCAGAAAGACGTGGCCGCCGGAAATCCACCCGAGCTCGACGCCATCGCTGGACCGATCCTGCGAGGGGCGGAGAAATACAGGATAGACGTTCCTGTTACGACTGAACTCGTGAAAATGATCCAGGGAAAATTAAGCGCTACATCGGGCCGGTAAGCAAAAACTATCCGCCACGTAAGGGTCAGAGAGCGCAGAGCAGCTCCGGGGGCCCGAGATTCTCCGGCTTCTCCGCGCTCTCGTCGCCCGGCTGTCTCAAACTTCGAACAACTACTCCCCTGAGGATGCGGTCCTCGCCTGCTCCGGGTGGAGCAGCGGGACGGCGACCAAATGCTCGGCCAGGAACCACACCTGCAATTCGTTTCTCCGGATGACGTCGCTCACAAGCAAATCGTTGGTCCCGTCATCACCCGCTTCAGAAGCTTCCCGGGCCATGGTGTGCGCCTCTTTCAGAATGAACTCGTGAGCTTCGAGAAGCCGCGAAATCTGCACGCCCACTTCTTCCCTTCCGCGAGGAGGGCGAGGGATGATGGTGGTCTCGGCGACGTCCGCCGCCATGGCGATGCTGACGCCACCCAGAACCTGAATTCGCTCAGCGATGGTGTCCACGAGATCGTTCTGTTCGCCGTAATGCTTGTCGAACAGAAGATGGAGCTGGTAGAAAGTAGTGCCCGCCACTTGCCAATGGTGTTTCTTGTACATGTCACGCAGGGTCATGGTGTCCGCCAATATCTGGTTCAGATTATTGACGCTCGATTCGCACGCCGCTTCATCCAGCGCAATTGGCAATTTAGCTATCTTATTATACGGTTGAATCTCCTTGGCGTGCTCGTGCAAGACCGGTTTCGCACGTTGCGCTCCGGTTTCCATCTGGTTATATCGTGTACGGCTGTCGGCTTTTTTTGGGCTCATCGAAGCGTCTCCTGTTCTCTTATTCACGAAGTATACCGAAAGATTTAAGTCCGAGGCTCACGGGACAATCGGCCCCTTATGATTCGCGCGGCTGGGGCCGATTGCGCCGCACTGCATCAGGCCGCAAACAGGGAAACATTCGCGGCGGCGCTGGCTCACATTTCGTATACGCTCCTGGCGTTTGGCTGTCAAGCGGAGGCATCGAGGCAAATCAAGAGAAAATTGCTGCCACGGCACGGAAGCACGGACGAAATTCCATGAAAGGAATTTGAGCGCCATGCACCTTGCCCCCTGCAAAACGGCGCTTCAAGAGGGCGCCGTTCGCAGCCAAATCTGCTTGACACCATGCGGGTCGCGGTATATTCACACTCGCTGTGGGATGCAACGCCGTGCCAATGAGGGGTGCATGAAAACGGGTCGGATGATTCTGACGGTATTTCTTTCCATGGGATTGGCGCACAGCGTGTTGCATGCCCAAATCCCCGGCGACAGACCCACGGTGCTCAAGCTCGATCCCGCACTGGACGTTTTGATTGCAAGCGACGCGAAGCTCGAAACAGTGAAGGGTAATTTCTTCATGTTTATCGAGGGGCCGACCTGGGTGCCGCAGGGAAAGAACGGCGGATACCTGCTCTTCAGCGAGATGTCCGCGAATGAAATCTTGAAGTTGACGATGGACGGCCAGATTTCTTTGTACCTCGACCATAGCGGCTACACCGGCTTCGATATCTGGAACCATGGAATGGACCAGACGAATGGGAAATCGCCGGATGACCCTCTGTACCGGAAATTTAATATGCCCGGATCAAACGGCACCGCCCTCGACACGCAGGGACGCCTGGTGTGGGACACCTGGGGCGGGCGGTCCATCGACCGGCTTGAAAAGAACGGCAAACGCGTCACTTTGACGGATAGCGTGGATGGAAGGAAATTCAACGGCACAAACGACATCGTGGTGAAAAAGGATGGCGCCATTTATTTCACCGATGGATTTGGGGGCCTGCGGCTCCGCGATAAGGACCCCTCCAGGGGCATCGATTACACCGGCCTTTTCATGTGGAAAGACGGCAAGACGACCGTGATCATCAAGGATCTCGATGGCGCGAACGGACTCGCCCTTTCACGCGACGAGAAATATCTTTACGCGAACGGCGCCAGGCTCGTCAGGCGTTATGAGATAAGACCCGACGATTCAGTCGACGTACCGAACATGAAGGTAATCAGCGATATGACGGCCGATAAGCTCCCCGGGATTACCGACGGCATGAAGGTAGATGCCAGGGGAAACATTTATGAATCCTGCTGCGGGGGAATCTGGATCATCTCGCCTGAAGGCAAACACCTGGGCACGATCTTCACGCCCGAATTGGTTGCCAATCTCGAGTTCGGTGATCCCGACCTCAAGTCGCTTTACATTTTGGCGCGCAGCAGTATTTACAAGATTCGGGTGAAGACTCCGGGAATTCCCGGAAGGTAGTATGAGTTACCGAATTTCATCCTTCCGGACACAAACACCGTGCATCCAAGTCAAGCTGAAATCGAGGAGAGCATAATGAAGAAGATTAAATTTCTTTTCGCCGCGATTGTGCTTTCGGCGCTCGGGTCATTTTTGGCTGTCGCGCAGCAACAACCCGCGCAGCAGGCTCCCAAGCAACCCATGAGTTTCTTCATCACCAGCGCGGGCTCCGGACACGGGGCCAATCTGGGCGGACTCGCCGGCGCCGACCGGATCTGTCAGACCCTCGCTGCAGCCGTAGGCAGCACGAAAACCTGGCATGCCTACATGAGCACGCAGGGGCCGAACGCTGTCAACGCGCGCGACCGTATCGGGACGGGGCCGTGGTACAACGCGAATGGCGAAAAGATCGCCAATGGGCTGGCCGATCTCCATGGAGATACCGCGGAACTCGCGCGAGTCGGCAACAACCTTGTTAAATTTACCGGGCTCACCGAGAAAAGCGGCACGGTCAACGGTCGAGGGGACACACCCAATATGCACGACATGCTAACCGGATCGCACACCGACGGCACGGCATATACCGACTCCGCCGATCACACCTGCAGCAACTGGACGAGCGATGCGCCAACAGGCAGCGCGCAACTCGGACACTTCGACCGCAGCGGCGGCGGCAATACTTCCTGGAATTCCGCGCACCCCAGCGCTGGCTGCAGCCAGGAGAAACTGGTGAGCACCGGCGGCGCGGGCTTGTTCTATTGTTTCGCTATCAACTGAGCGCCGAGTTTTCCGTGCAGACATTTCTGTTTTCGCGGAAACTCCCGGCAGGACATACCGCGGAGATATTCACAAGACGATCATATGACTCTTATTGTATGGATTCTTCCAAATGTGATATAAACGGCCCGTTAGACCGGCAGAGGCGGCAATCCCTTAAAATTTAAGGTGAACTAACCCAACCGCCTCTGCACTCATTCCATTCGGGAGCGCCACTTGCGTGCCCCCTGCCGAAAACATTTGGTTTCCCCGGCTCCTCGCTTGAGGTCGTGCGCAGGGAGATATTCCCTCTGCCCCATTCAGTTTTTCGCAATGCAGAATCGACAGTACGGAGACCATATCATTCTAAAGGACTTGTATGTGCTGGCTCTTCCGGGAGACTGTCGTTGACTTATCCTCCGGGCATACGTAGAATTTCACCCATTGTCAGGAATAAGCAGGATTTTTACAATTATGCTCTTGTAGCGTCTCGGGAGACTTTGTACGCTTCACATCAGGATTGCTCACCAAAACAGAGACGATGGAGGAACTATGTCGGCGAAATCAGCATGGATGTTGATTTTGGCGGCGCTGGCGTTTGCGTTCGCGCCGGTGCAGAGCTATGCCCAGAGGATGGGTGGAGAAGAAAAGGTTGAGCTGCCGCCAGGGGACGCCAAAGCGACCGTGGAGCAGGCCTGCTCGGTGTGCCATAGCCTGGGCAATATTACGAACAGCGGGCACACTCCGGAGGAATGGAAGACCACGCTGGCGATGATGCTGAACGTCGGCGCTCCGGTGCCGAAAGACAAAGTGGAGATGGTGCAGGATTACTTGATCAAGAACTTCCCGGAAAAGCCGCCCATCCCGGCCGTGATTGTTCCGGGGGCCGTGGAAGTTTCCTTCAAGGAATGGGAAGTGCCGACGCCGGGCTCGCGGCCGCACGATCCGCTGGCGGCTCCGGACGGCACGATCTGGTATTCCGGTCACATGGCCGGGGTGCTGGGACACATCGATCCCAAGACGGGCAAGATTACCGAATATCATCCGCCGACGGCCGGGTCGGGCCCGCACGGTTTGATCATGGACAAGGATGGCAACATCTGGTTCACGGCGAACTTCAAGGGCTACATCGGCAAGCTGAACACGAAGACCGGTGAGTTCAAGGAATACACGATCGATCCGAAAGATCGCGATCCGCACACGCCGGTGTTTGACGGCAACGGAAACATTTTCTTCACCGTGCAGGGCGCGGACATGGTGGGGCGACTGAACATGGCGACGGGCGAGACGAAGTCGGTGGCGGTACCCACGCCGAAGGCCAATCCCTACGGGATGGTGGTGACCAGCAAGCACGTTCCGTACTTTGTCGAGTTTGGCGCCAACAAGATCGCCAGCATCGATCCGGAAACGCTGGCGATTCACGAATACACGCTGCCGAACGAGAAGAGCCGTCCGCGGCGCGTGGCCATCACGTCGGACGACGTTCTGTACTACGCGGATTACTCGCGCGGCTACATCGGTGAGTTCGACACCAAGACCAATCAGTTCGTCAAGGAATGGCCGTCACCCAGCGGTCCCAAGTGTGAGCCGTACGGAATCACGTCGGTGAATGACATCATCTGGTACAGCGAATCGAACGTAAAGCCGAACACGCTGGTCCGGTTCGATCCCAAGGCCGAAAAGTTCCAAACCTGGGCCATTCCGTCCGGAGGAGGCGTCGTGCGCAACATGATGCACACCACCGACGGGAAACTGGTCCTGACCGAGAGCGGCGTCAACAAGGTAGCGCTCGTGACGGTTACCGGTGGCAAGAAGATGGCGATGAAGTAAGGCCTCAGCCAACTCGAAACCCACAAACGGCCCATCCTCGAGATAAGAGGATGGGCCGTTTGGTTTTATTGTAATTGAATCAGGGGAATAAAACGCTTAGGCGAGTGCTGCTTTTATCCGCTCAGGCGTAAATGGAACCTGCCGGATGCGGACGCCGATGGCGTCGAAGATCGCATTTCCAATCGCAGAGGCAACCAGGGTGATGGCGGTTTCTCCCGCTCCTGTCGCGGGCTGGTCAGGTCTGTCAAGAAGCACCACGTCGATTTTCGGCACTTCAAAGCCCAGCGGCAGCGTATGGTAGCTTCTCCAGTCAATCGAAGTAACTTTCTGATCGTCCCAGGTTACTTCCTCCATGAGGGCACGGCTCAAGCCCTGGAGGGCGCCGCCTTCCATCTGGTTCCTCAGCCCGTCAGGATTTGAAATCGGACCCGAGTCGTTGCAGATGACAAAATGCCTTGCTGTCAATTTTCCGGTGTCCTGGTCGACTTCCACTTCGGCGACCATCGCGGCGTAGCCGTTTTCACCTTCATACGCGACGCAGGAGACGCCGCGGCCGCTGGCGACTCCGGTCTTGCTTGTCCGTTGTTTCGGAGACGGCCTCGCCTCCCAATTCGCCGCCTTTGCCGCCGCTTTTAGAACGTCGATCAATCGGGGATGGCTCAAATGTCGCAGCCGGAAGGCAACGGGATCGGCCTGCGCGCGCGCCGCGAGTTCATCCATGAAAGACTCGTGAGCGAAGGTGTTCTGGAGACGCTGCGGCGAGCGCAAGGGACCCGTCCAGAAGGAGGATCGGACATTGTGCAGCAGGGAACGTTCGGATCGGATCGTACCGCCGCCGTGCGCGGTGCCACCAACCTGTCCCGCCATGTAGGACGCTACGGCGTTTGCGCCATTGTTGTAGGCCGTGGGCTCGGGTGCCGGAGACCGCGCCTTAAATTCCTCGGGCTCAAATCCGGCCAGCAATCCGGTGATGACGTTGCCGGGAGTGCTGTAACCGGGCCGGTTTCCGAGGGTCGGCGACCACGCCTCATGATCCCAGGCGATGATGTTCCCCTGTGCGTCGAGTCCCGCACGCTCGTCCATGACGAACGCAAATCCATAATTTTCCCAGGCCATTTCGTCTTTTCGCGTCAGCTGCACTCGAACGGGCTTGCCGACTGCTTGCGAGAGAAGCGCAGCGTCATACGTAACCGTGTCCGCGCCATTGATTCCGTAGCATCCCGAGCCCCGGCGGAAAATCACATGTACATTCGTGGGCTGGAGACCGAGCAGGATCGCCAGCGTGCCGCGCTGATGCCAGACCGCCTGCGTGGGCGACCAGACCGTGGCTTTATCGCCCTGCACATCTGCGACGGCACACGAACTGCCGACCGAACCATGCATTTGGTAAGGGTGATAGTAGGTAGCCTTCACAACCGTCGCGGCGCCTGAGAGTTTCTCCTCCACGTCCCTCGAGTTCACCATCAGCGTGTCGCGCGTGGGTTTCTGATTCCGGAGATAGTCGTAGAAGGTCGCCTGGCTGGGCAACCCGCTCCCGGCGGTCCATGTGACTTTCAATTTATTCGCCGCCTGCACCGCCTGCCACGGTTTCTGGGCGACGACGCCGACGAAATTCTTTTTTACGACCACCTGTACCATGCCCGGCAGGCTTTTTACCGAGCTTTCATCGACGTTTACGAGCGTGGCTCCAACCGCGGGGGGCCGGACCACCATGCCGTACAGCATGCCGGGAACGCGCACGTTATGAACAAATTCGAATTGTCCGGTAACCATGGCCGGCATATCGGGACGCGGCATCGGTTTACCGAGCACGGTCCATTCGCTTGCGGGTTTGCGCGGAGCTTTGGGATCGAGCTTGAGGTCAAACTTCTTCCCTGCCACGAGCTCGGCATAAGTCGCTTTTTTCGCGGAATCGGTCTTTGCGTGAATGACCCCATTGGCGGCCGTGAGCTGATCCACAGGAATGTTCAAGCGTTTCGAGGCGAGACTCAAAAGCGCCTGCCGCGCTGTGGCTCCCGCCTGCGCCAGATTGCTGTGATTGAAATTTGAAGGATGGGACTGGCTGCCGGAAGTGACGCCCTGATCCGGCGTCAGTGCTGTGTCGCAATAGATCAGGTTGACCTGGTCGAACGGAACGCAGAGTTCCTCGGCAACCAATTGAATTTGCGCCGTGGAAATGCCCTGGCCGATCTCTTCTTTTCCGGTATATGCCGTGACTTTGCCGTCGGCGCCGATGGCGATCCAGGAATCGAGCTCATTCGCCGGAGGGGAATCTGCAGATAAACCCTCCTGGGCCTGGGCGTCCAACGTATTCAGCACTCCGGCCATGCTGAAGCTTACGATCAGCGCGCCGGTACCCTGCAGGAAAGACCTGCGGGAAAATCCCGATCGCCTCAAGGCTGCCAGCGCTTCGGAAGTCATGACAGGTTCGTCGAATGTGCGCGGCCTGGTATTCATCGCGCCATTTCCCGTTTCGCGCTTTCGATGGCTCGAAGCATCCGCGTGTGCGTGAAACATCGGCACAGAACGCGCGACATTCCTTCCTGAATCTCGCGTTCCGTCGCTTTAGGATTTTTGTCAAGGAAAGCCTTGGCAGTCAGGATGACGCCATTCAGACAAAATCCGCACTGCGCAGCCTGCTCGGCTATAAAGGCCTTTTGAAGAGGGTGCGGTTTGTCGATCGTGCCCAAACCTTCGAGCGTGGTGATCTCCGCTCCCTCGACGGATTTTAAAGGTGTAACGCAGGAGCGGATCGCCTCGCCCTTCACAATCACGGTGCACGCGCCGCACTGGCCCAGGCCGCAGCCGAATTTCGGCCCGCGCATTGCAAGGTCATCGCTCAGAGCGTAGAGCAGCGGAGTCGTCGGGTCCAGATCCAGAGTATGAGTCTGGCCATTCACTTTCAGGGTAATCGCGCTCATAGGACTCTCAAATTATGCCCAAGGCCGATTTTCGTCAAGATCCGGCAGGGCACTTCGCCGGGCAAAGAAAGTAGGGCCGAGCGATGTCACCCAGCCCCTTCCTCTTCCGAATATTTTCGCCTGGCGCGGGGATCGCCCTCCTGCAACTACTTAAGCCCCCAGAAATTCGACATGTATGTAGGTACCCAGCCTGACGTTGTACGCCAGATACCAGCCAACGTGGTCCGGGTCCTCATAGATCACAATTTGATCCGAGTCCCACAGCCAGTCGCTGCAGTAGGAAAAGTCGTAAGGCGCCACCATAAAGTAGAAACCGTTGAACCAGAATCGGCTCGGGCCTCCCCCGGCGAGGCGCCAGACATGCTCCCTGCCGAAGCCGCCCGTAAAGTGGCCATGCTCCCAGGGCTGATCGAGGCGGTAGTGGGGATCGTTCGGCCCGGTGCTATGCCCAACCCATACATCGCCACTCGCATGAACGTGAGGGGCAGAGGGGTGGCCTTTCATATCGCTGTTGTTGCGCACCGGCGCCGGGGTATTGCGGGCCTGTTCCGGAGTATTCCGGGATTGTTCCGGTGTGCTGCGCGTCTGTTCGGGTGCGCCTTGAGGTTGCGCCGGCATGGGTGTCGACGGTCGCTTGGCGGCAGGCGGCGGGCCGGGATGAGGCGTTGGGCCCTTTGCGGGTATGTGTCCGCCGCCAACGCCGGGCGCGGACCGAGTTTTCACTGCACTTCTATTTTGGCCGCCCTTATCTTGCGCGGATGCGGGAATCGCAATCAGCAGGAACGCCAGCAGAAATCCAACTAGAGTTTTCATTTCCGTCTCCCACTTGTGCATTAGGATTTGTTTGAATGATGTAGTCCGTACAATTCCTTTCAGGCGGGCTGGAGAGTGAGATGGCGGACCGTGAACCACCGGTTGCCTGATTTCACCGGGAGTGCCTCACGCGCTCATTCTACGCGCAATTTCCAGAAATTGAAAAATCCGATCTTTCCCGAAACCGGGATAAGCGATACGATTCATTTTCTCGAAATGAGCGAATCGTGAAACTCGACAAGATCTATACGCGCACAGGGGACGAAGGCAAGACTTCGCTCGGCGATGGCTCGCGGCTGCCGAAATTCCACATCCGGGTGACCGCCTACGGCGGCATTGATGAAGCGAATTCGGTCCTGGGCATCGCGATCCTGAGCGTGAAAGATCCGAATATTTGCAAGGTCCTCCGGCATATCCAGAACGACCTGTTCGACGTGGGCGCCGATCTATGCCGCCCGGAGCGGCCAAACGCGGCGGCGCCGTCGCTTCGCATTTCTGAAGAGCAAGTTGCATGGCTCGAAAGCGAAATTGACCTGTACAATTCGGAACTCGCGCCGCTCGATAGTTTCGTGCTGCCCGGCGGCAGCAACGCTTCCGCGCACCTCCATCACGCCAGGACCGTCACGCGGCGGGCGGAAAGGGATGTCGACCGACTGGCTTCCGAGGAAACGGTGAATCCCGCGGTGCTTCGGTACGTCAATCGCCTTTCCGACTTGCTCTTTGTCCTTGCGCGATACCTGAACAATAAAGGCGCGGACGACGTGCGCTGGCAGCCGGGCCTGCACCGTTGAAATGATTTTTGTGGGTGAAGATTTCCATGTTCTGAAACGCATGTCCTTTGTGGACCGCGACACTTTACCAGGAGAAATCGGTATGGACCCATTCGAATCTTTCAAGGCAGCGCAAAAGGAAGGCTGGGCGCATTTCGCGCCCCTTGAGGCGAACACTACGGCCACGGCAGCCCGGCTGGTTAAGCGCGCGGGAATCCGGCCGGGACAGCACGCGCTGGATGTGGCCTGCGGAACGGGAGTGGTTTCAGTTACAGCTGCGCGCCGCGGAGCCCGCGTCACCGGACTTGATCTCACCCCCGAGCTTCTAGAACGCGCTCGCGAAAACGCGCGGACGGCTGGCGTCGAAATCGAATGGGTCGAAGGCGACGTGGAGAAATTGCCGTTCGGGGACGCCATGTTTGACGCCGTGCTTAGCCAGTATGGTCACATGTTCGCCCCGCGGCCGGATTTCGCTGTCGCCGAAATGTTGCGGGTCCTGAAACCAGGGGGGACGATTGCATTCTCCACCTGGCCGCCCGAGTTATTTGTCGGCCGTATGTTCGCGCTCAACGCCAGTTACATGCCGCCTCCGCCGCCGGGCGTCGCGCCCCCTCCACAATGGGGTGACCCGAATATCATTCGGCAGAGATTGGGCGCCGCGGTGAAAGATATTTCTTTTGACCGCGCGACCATGCTGGTGCCCGCCCTGAGCCCTCAGCACAATCGAGCAATGATGGAACGAACTGCCGGCCCCGTGGTGAAGCTCGTCCAGTCGTTATCGGCGAATGATCCGGCAAAGCTTGCCGAGTTCCGGCGCGAATATGAAGCGATATTCAACGATTATTTCGAAGACAATATTCTTCGTCAGGATTACCTGATCACGCGCGCGACAAAAGTGTGAATCCGGCGGGGGGCAGTTCAGGTTGCTCTTACCGGCTGGCCATGGTTTGTTCGGCGCGAGCCTTGAGGGCCTGAATATCCTGTTTGCTTCGAATTACCATCCGGCCCGCGCGGCTGGCATTGTAAAACATGGCCGTAAGTTGTACCTGGCCATTCCGCTCGGTCAGGTGCAAGGCGCGTGTCGATGTGCCTCGGATCGGCCAGCTGAACAATGTCCATTTTTCCGTCTTCGGCTCAAACCGGGCAACATAGTCGCTTCCCTGCAAATTCATCCACACGTTGTGAGAACTATCCACCATCGCCATGTACGGGTTAAGACCCGCGCGCGGCGCCGGATAAAACGTCGTCTTGAGCGTACGCGTGTTGATCCGCAGAAGATTATTACCGGAATAGTCGGGCACCCAGACGTCATCGCTATTTCTGTCGGCAACCGGGCGCCGCGGAGCTTCCGCTCCCGTTCCGCGCGGGCCATACGTTTTCAGATCTTCCGGAGACAGATCACCATCCTTCAGAAACGTCGTGGTGTTCGGCGGAACCTTGAACTCGAGCGACTTGCCGGTCTCCACGTCGCTGTGGCCGATGATATCGATCGAAATCTGGGTCCACCATCCGTTGCCGTCCCGATCGCCCGTCATTCCATAGCTGGCGCCCGGCTGCGTCAGGGAAACGAACTCCGTGAATTTCTTCGTTTTCGGATCAAAGCGAAGCGCTCCCCTTCCCGTCGAAGCCCAGATATTTCCTCGTCCATCCTCATCGATGCTGATGCTGGCTCCCGCCATGCCCGCGTCAGGCTGGAAGATGTCCATCTTCCCCGTATTCGGATCGATCCGGCCGATTTTTCCTGGGGCTTCGCCGACCGCTTGTGGGACAGGGGCAGCGTTAATTGCGGTGGCCGTGTTCAGCGTGAACCAGATCATGCCGTCGTGCGACAGCGTGATACCGTGCGTCGAGGCGGCATGTCCATCGGCTCCGGGAACCTTGATGTTCGTCACTTCTCCGGTCTTGCCGTCGATCTTTCCGACCGTGCGGTCGACCGAATCGGCCTCGTTATACGTAAACCAGATGTCGCCCTTCCAATCGACTTGCGCGTCATGCGCAGCCTGCCCGCCGCCCGAGCCCATGGAAGTACCTATAGACCAATCATTCCCATTATTGAGGTCGTAGCCGCCCCCCTCTTCCAGCGGCAAATCGTACGAGTAGACGACGGGGAGAACCGCATCTCCTGAAAGTCGTTCGGGCAATTTCACCTGCATCGGAGAAGGGCCGGGTCCGCGCATCTCAGCCAAATAGGCGGCGAGATCCTTCTTAAAATAAGTCAGAACCGGATTCGGCCGCTGGTCGGAGGGATGGAATCCGCCGTCCGTATTGGTGCGGCTCATCGCATTGATAATCGCTTCCCAGCCCTGCTCGTCAAATTTGTTTTGGAGCGCGACGTTTGCTTCGTGACAGGACGTGCAGTTGCGCATGAAGACGTCTTTCATGCGACGGTGATTCGGCGTGTCCTCCGGCAACGCGGCTTCTTGTTCGTCTCCTGTCAGCTGCAGCCAGAAATCTTGGGTCTCTTTCATCAGAAAATCTTTCCGCTGGGGCGCGCCCCGAAGGCTCACCTCGGCGCGAGCGGCTTCAAATCCCACCGCTTGCGCCCATACGCTGTACTTCCCTTCCTCCATGGGCGGGAAGTAGTAATTGCCCTCGTCGTCGGTAAAAACGGATACGGTAACGGGCCGGCCGGGGATCTTCGCGAATACCGTCACGCCCTCCAATTTTTCTCCGGAAGCGGATTTGATCGTGCCGGTCAATATGGAGTTATCCTGCGCCGCGCTGGTGATTTTCGGATTCCATAGGGCGGCCGCAGCCATCGCGAAAACAGTGATCGTAAGAATCCACAGCGAAATATTCCTCTTCAAAGTCATGCTCGGCTCCTCACGTCACCTTTCCGGATGTTCGCTCGCCAGGGTGCGGGCTGGGGCGTCAAGGGTTTTCAGAAAATCGATGATATTCGCAACCTGGGTCGAGGTCAGGGTGTACTTGAATCCGGGCATCGTGTTGCCCAGCCCGTTCATTATGGTTTCGCGGAGCGCGTCTTCGTTGCCGTCCAAAGTGGATTTGGAGAGGCCCGTGCCAAGAGTCTTGGCAGTCGCCGAGGCCGGAACATGGCACATGGCGCACTTTTGTTGAAATACGCGCCTGCCGTCTTTCTGATTGTCCGTCAAGGCCGTCTTCACCGAGGTTTGTTGCGCGGAAGCCAGGCCCGCGAAAATCGCGAATGACAACAGAAACGCTGAAGCTGCCCACTTCATTGCCGCCTCCCCTGCACGAGCATCCGCCGCAATCGGACTCTTCCCCGAAAGCATTGAACTATACTTGACGCTGACAAATTCCGATTACAAATTGCTACTCTGGCTTGCCCGCACTGTCAAGCGGATTGTGGCCGCCAGGGCACGCGGACGAATCTCCGGCAGGTCAGGGCTCCAGCTTGCTACCAGGATATCGTTCGATATAGCATCTCTAGCATTGCCCGGCGGTCGAAAAATAGCTGGGTGCGCGAACAGATTCCTGTTTCCACCATTGTGAAAAGCGGCGTGAATTCCGAGGAGGAAACAAAATGCGGGCGAAGCTCATGCGATCACTCACAACAATGGCGCTCCTGATCGTGGCCGGAGCTGCCGGCGCGGCAGCGCAACAGCAAGGCGCGCCGCCTCCTTCCAAGTTCAAACTGAGCACACCCGCGTATGCGGAAGGCTCCATGATCCCGACGCAGTACACATGCGCGGACCCGAACGCGGCTGCTCCCGCGCTGCAATGGAGCAACCCTCCCGCTAACACCGCCAGTTTCGCAATCATCCTGCACGACACAGATGCCGCCCCGGCGAAAGGCACGATGGACGTCACGCACTGGATCTTCTGGAACATTCCGGCGAGCACGACGGAAATTATGGCCGGCGTCAAAGTGGGCGACTCCCCGGACGGCATTCAGCAAGGGAAAAATGTCCGTGGCGTGAACGGTTTCCAGCCGCCCTGCCCTCCGCCGGGCGCCACCCCGCACCACTACATTCTTGAAATCTATGCTCTTGACCAGAAGTTGGACCTGCCAGCGGGAGCCGCTCGCGCCGACCTTCTGAAGGCGATGGACGGCCATGTGATCGGGAAGGCAACCTACGTGGGAATTTTTGGACGATAATGAGCGTTTTCCGCCGATTGGTAGATCCTGAATCGGTAAGGGTTGCGATCGGGCGGACCTCTATATGAAATCGCTACGGAATCGATTCGATCCGAAAACGTTGACGCGACGCTGCGGCGTGACGCTGGGAATCGTGGCCGCGCTATTCCTCACGGCCATCGGCGTTATCGGGCTCGCGAGGGCGCAGTCTCCCGGGGCCGCCGCGCCGCCGGCAACTCCCGATGCGCGACCGCTGCAGATCGACCGGGGCGGGGCCGCGCTCTGGCAGTCGCTTCTGAAGCTTCGCACGCGCGCGAGCCTGTTGCTCATCGTGGCGCACCCGGACGATGAAGACAGCGGGATGCTGACGCTGGAGACGCGCGGGCATGGCGCCCGCACGATGATGCTGACGCTGAATCGCGGCGAAGGCGGACAGAATGTGATGTCCGAGGACTTTGAAGACGCGCTGGGATTGGTGCGAACACAGGAACTTCTCTCCGCCGGGCGCTATTCGGGCGTGCAGCAGTTCTTCAGCAGCGTGGTCGACTTTGGCTTTTCAAAAACACGGGAAGAGGCGATCTCTTTGTGGGGACACGACCGCGTTCTCGCCGACGCGGTTCGAGTCGTGCGCGCCACCCGGCCGCTGGTGGTCACTTCGGTCTTTGTGGGGGGCCCGACCGATGGACACGGACAACACCAGGTTGCGGGGGAAATGGCGCAGGAAGTTTTTGCGGCCGCCGGTGATCCCAACATGTTCCCCGACCAGATTCGCGAAGGCCTGCGCCCCTGGTCGCCGGTAAAGGTATATGAGCGGGTTCCGACGAATGCGGTCACGCCCAAAGGAATCCACGATTCGGCGACCGGCAAGTATTTTCCCGTCCGCTTCTACGACTACGTCAGCAAGGAGTGGTCGGACGGTGTGCCGTCCGTCGATGTCGAGATTCCCGAAGGGACAAATGATCCTGTTCTGGGCGCGACTTATCTGCAAGTGGCGAGAGAGGGCCTGGCACTTCAAAAAACGCAAAACGGCGGCGGCGCGATTCCTTATGCGGGGCCGGTGAACGTTCCCTACCATCGTTATGCCTCGCGGATTCCGGCCAGCGGCAAAGAGAGCTCTTTCTTCGATGGGATTGATGTCTCGTTGGCTGGAATCGCGGGCCTCGCCGAGGGTCAGCCGAACACATTTCTGAAAGATGGACTTGCGCGCATTGACGCGCTGGTCGGCCAGGCCATCGGTGAATTTTCATTGGACCATCCGGAGAAGGTGGCTCCAACGCTGGCGAAAGGTCTGCAGGAAACCAACGCTTTGGCCGCTCAAGTTTCCGCGAGCCCGCTTTCCGAAGATGCGAAATACAACGTCCTGCACGAGCTGACGATCAAGCAGGATCAATTCCAGCAGTCGATTACAGAATCCCTCGGGTTGACGATGGAAGCGACGGTGGCCCCGAAGAAAGAGCCAACGCGAGACAATTTTTTCAACGCTGGCCCCACGGAATCGTTCGCTTACGCGGTTCCCGGCCAGGATTTCGATGTGAAGATTCACCTGAATAACCCGGCGGTGTCGGCGTTGAAACTCGAACGTATCTGGCTTCAGACACCCGCGGGAGAAAGCTGGACTGTCGCGCCAGAGACGCCGGTGGCTGAAAGTCTCCCGGCGGGACAGCAGCTCGACCAGAAATTTGACGTGCGCATCCCGGACAACGCCGCAGCCACGCGGCCCTATTTCACGCGGCCGAATGACGAGCAGCCCTATTACAATATTTTGGACGAGCGTTACGAGACCCTGCCCCTGCCCCCGTATCCCGTTACAGCTTGGGTTGAGTTTCAGTACGAAGGCACTTCTGTTCGCTCCGGGCAAACTGTCCAAACGGTTAGGCGGCAAAATGGGCTGGGCACTGTTCTCGACCCACTGATGGTGACCCCCGCCATATCCGTGCGGATCGCGCCCAAGGCGGGAATCATTCCGCTCGGCTCAAAGTCTTTTGCGGTATCGACTTTGATTCACACCGAGGTTGAAACGGGCGCAAAGGGCTCGGTGCACCTCGAACTGCCGCCCGGTTGGCGCTCGGAACCGCCAAGCGCGCCATTTGAGATTCAGCGAGCGGGTCAGGAAGAAAATATCTCCTTCGAGGTCTTTCCGAATCAGCTTGAGCAAAAGACCTATTCCGTCACCGCGACTGCGGAATTCAACGGACACGAGTACCGCGAAGGCTACACAACGGTCGGCTATCCCGGCGTTCGCCCGTACAACCTGTATATGTCTTCGACGTACCGGACCTCCGGGGTCGACTGCAAGATTGCGCCGGGATTGCACGTAGGCTATATCACCGGCACGGGCGATGAAGTGCCGCAGTCGCTCTCCAGCATCGGCGTGAAATCCGAATTTTTGACCGCGGAGGATCTGGCGAGAGGCGACCTGCAAAAATATGATGTCATCGTCCTTGGAGTGCGCGCTTATGCAGCCCGGCCTGAACTGATCACGCATAGCCAGCGCCTGCTGGACTATGTGAAAAACGGCGGCGTAATGATCGTTCAGTACAACACGACGACGCAGACCGACCGCGACTTCCTTCTCGGCCCTTATCCCTACCGAGTGCCGGGCGGTTCCGGCGCGGATGGCGTGATGGATGAGACTTCTCCGATTACTTTCCTCGACGCCAAGAGTCCCATCCTCACGTGGCCCAATCAAATCGGGCAGCAGGATTTTGCCGGATGGTCCGAAGAACGCGGGCACGGTTTCCTGACGTCCTGGGATCCTCACTTTCTTGCGCCGATCGAAACGCACGATCCGGACCAGGACCCGCAGAAAGGCGGCCTGGTATATACGACATACGGCCGTGGCGTTTACGTGTATCTCGCCTTCGCGCTCTACCGCCAGTTGCCGGCCGGCGTCCCCGGAGCCTACCGATTGTTCGCGAACCTGCTGAGCTTGCCGCGCAATCCCGCGCTGAAACAAGGCGAAGCACCGCCCCCTCTTCCCGCCTATAGAAAATAGACAGTTGCTTTCGCCGCTCCACCGACAATGAGATAGACGAACTCTCGCGGGATGGATAGAATTTGAGAGTTCGAGAGGCTGCTACACAAGCGCTTGTAATCGTGGGTAAGGTCCCAATTTGGAGATGACCTGCTGAATATTGCAGTTAAGGAGGTCGGGACTTCAGTCCCGACGAATAGCGTCGTCTGATCACGGGCTTTAGCCCCTGAAGCTTCAGGGGCTAAAGCCCGAGACCGAACAAAACGTGAATGGCCGAGCTAAAGCTCGGCCCTCCTAAGAATCGAAACTTCCAAATTAGGCTTTTGCCCTATCCGGGGGGGACACCCTCATTGGGCGAACGCGGCATTGTGAGAAACAAAACGTGCACGGCAGTTCGCGGAAGCAAGCTGCGTCTTCGCTCGTGCATGGCTGCACTGATTACCCTCCCCTTTTTCCTGGCGGGTTGCGCGAACCAGGAATCATCGACGATCAGCACGCGAACGATTCGAGTCTCTTCCGATTTGGCCCCCGATCAGGTATTGACTCGTCACATTGAAGCAGACCCGCGCACGCTGGACCCTTCTCTCGTAACGGACGTTGTCGGCGAACATGTCGATGACGATTTGTTCGAGGGGTTGACCACGCTCGGTGAAGACGGGCGGACCGTTCCCGGTGCGGCACTCTCCTGGGAAACCAGCGCGGACGGCAAGACATGGACATTTCATCTGAGAAATGACGGTCGCTGGTCCAATGGTCAGCCAATCACTGCGGACGATTTCGTGTACGCCTGGCGGCGCCAGGTAGATCCAGCGACTGCATCCGAATACTCCCAGGCATTGGCGCCGATCGAAAACGCCGCGGATATTTCCGCGGGCAAAATGCCTCCGAGCAATCTGGGGGTCAGGTCCGACGGGCCGCATACCCTAGTCGTCCACCTGCGTGCCCCGACGGCGTATCTGCCGGAACTGCTCAACAATCAATATTTGGATCCAATCTATGAACCGGCCGTGAAACAGTGGGGAGATGACTGGACAAAGCCCGGGCACATGGTTTCGAACGGCCCTTACCAGCTGTCGGATCGGGTAATCAATGGGCACATTACCATCGAGAAGAACCCCTATTATTGGGACGCTGGCCATGTTCGCCTGTCGAAGGTGACATATCTCGTCCTTTCCGACAACGATGCAACGACGGATCAATACCTGGCTGGCGGAATTGAGTTCACGGATCGGTTCAATGTGTTTGATAAGGAACGCCTGCAGCGAACATTGGGCGATCAGCTTGTGATGTCGCCGATATTTGCAACGGCGATGTTCGGTTACAACCTCACAAAACCTCCTTTTGCGGAAAATCCCAAGCTGCGGCTGGCGCTCAGTATGGCGATCGATCGTGACATCCTCATAAACTATGTCGGACACGGCGTTGGAGTCCCTGCTTACAATATGATTCCCCCGCTTCCGGGTTACACCCCCGCGATTCCCGACTGGGCGCGCCTTTCTGACGATGCGCGTCACGCTTTGGCTCGCAAGCTCTACCACGAAGCAGGCTATTCCGACAGCCATCCGCTGGACGCGGTCCTTACCTACGCGACGGGCGGCCCGGGAGCGCGCCGGTCCATGGAAGCACTTTCGGCCATGTGGCAGATGAATCTCGGCGCGAGAGTTCAGATCTACAATGAAGAGTGGAAAGTGTTCCTTCAGGCCCGCCAGTTGAAGCAACCTACGTTTTATTGGGACGCGTGGAGTGGGGACTTCCCGGATCCATTTACGTTCATGCAGCTCTTTCAGACCGGGTTCGGCATGAATGATGGAGACTATAGCAACCCGAAATATGATGATCTGGTGAACCAAACCACCAGGACCAATGACAACGTTCTGCGCTTTGACCTATTTCATAAAGCGGAGACGATTCTGAACGAAGACGCGCCGTTCATGCCCGTCTATTTTTATGTCAGCACTCACCTGATCAAACCTTACGTGAAGGGCTGGCAATCCAACATCATGGACCGCAACCTGTCGCGATACATGTATGTTCTGGCTCACCAGGAGAGCTGATTTGCTGCGCTATGCAATTCGCCGATTACTGGGCGCCATTCCTACCATACTCGTCATTATCACGCTGGCCTTTGTACTGTTGCATGCCGCGCCTGGCGGTCCGTTCGACTCGGAAAAGCAAATTCCTCCTGCGATTAAGCTGAATATCGAACGCAAGTATCACCTGGATGAGCCGCTCTACAGGCAATATCTTCGCTATCTTGGCGGTATCCTGGAGGGGGACCTGGGCCCATCCTACCAGTACCGCGACACCACGGTGAACGAGATCATCCGGCAAGGGTTCCCCATCGACGTCGCCATCGGTGGAATTGCGCTGGTGGGCGCTCTTCTGATCGGTCTCCCCATAGGAATGATTTCCGCGCTCAGGCGGAATTCCGCGTGGGACCACGTGCCGATGGGACTCTCGATGATCGGAATTTCCATCCCTGTGTTCGTGGTGGCGCCGATCTTGATTCTGGTGTTTGCGGTGGACCTGCATTGGCTGCCGGCGGGGGGCTGGACGTCCGGATCGCTCCTGAAAGTAGTGCTACCGTCCGCGGCTTTATCGGCGCCATATATCGCCTATGTAGCGCGGCTGATGCGCGGAAGCATGGTCGAAGTGTTGAATAGCCCCTTCATTCTGATGGCGCGCGCGAAGGGCGTGCCGCGGTATCTCATCGTATTGCGTCACGCGATGAAGCCGGCCCTGATGCCTCTGGTTTCATTCCTGGGCCCGGCCGTTGCGGGCGTAATCACGGGATCCATCGTGATCGAATCGATTTTTGGCCTACCGGGGATTGGGCGCGCTTTCGTCGACGGAGCGCTCAATCGGGATTACACGCTGGTGCTTGGCGTGACGATCCTTTACGGCGTGCTCATCGTGCTCTTCAACCTCTTGGCGGACTTGAGCTATTCCGTCCTCGATCCGAGGGTGCGCTACTGATGAGCGCGAGTGAACCCAAGCTGACGGAGACGTTGGATTCAACCAGCTTTTCCAATGCTCTTGCCGGGCGCAGCTTGTGGCAGGACGCGTTCGCGCGGCTGCTCCGCAAGCGGACGGCCGTGGCAAGCGCCATCCTGCTCGGCTTCATCGTGCTTGCGGCCATCGTGGTTCCGTGGATTTCCCCTTACAACTACTTCACCCCGCAGTGGACTTCCCTGGATACGCCCCCCACGTTGCTTGGCGGGCACGTTTTCGGAACCGATGATCTGGGCCGTGACCTGTTGGTCCGTGTGATGTGGGGCTGCCGCGTATCCCTGATGATCGGGCTCGTGGCCAGCGTGGTCAGTATTCTGATCGGCGTGTTGTGGGGAACGACGGCGGGGTATGCGGGCGGAAATGTGGACGCCTTCATGATGCGCATCGTGGACATTCTCTACTCCGTGCCGTTCATCCCTTTTGTCATCGTTCTGGTCGTCATGTTCGGGAGAAATCTGTTCCTCATTTTTGTGGCGATCGGCGCGGTCTCCTGGCTGGATATTGCCCGGATCGTGCGCGGACAGACTCTTTCCCTGCGAAGCAAGGAATTCATCGAGGCCGCGCGCGCCTCGGGAGTTCGCGGGCCGGCCATCGTCGCGCGCCACCTGATCCCGAATCTGCTGGGCATCGTCGTGATTTACGCGACTCTGACCGTTCCTTCGGTGATTTTATTCGAGGCCTTTCTAAGCTTTCTCGGACTGGGAGTGCAGGCGCCCATGACCTCACTCGGGGTACTGGTTTCCGATGGCGCCAGCGACCTTCAGTCTTATCCGTACCAGTTGATCATTCCGGCGATTTTCCTGGCATTGATCGTCTACTGCTTAAATTATCTCGGCGACGGGTTGCGCGATGCCCTCGACCCGAAGGACCGCTGAGATGCCGGCCGCTCCCCTCCTCGAAGTCAGAAGACTGAGCGTGGAGTTTTCTACTCACGAAGGCGTCGTCCGGGCCGTGTCTGAGGTGGACCTGGACTTAGCCGCGGGGGAGACGCTTGCCGTTGTCGGGGAATCCGGCTCGGGCAAAAGCCAGATGCTGTTGAGCATCCTGGGACTGGTCGCCGGAAATGCGCGCGTCACGGGAAGCGCGCGATTCAAGGGCGAAGAGCTCATTTCCGCCCATGAGAAACGCCTGAACCAGATTCGCGGCTCGGATATTGGCTTTGTCTTCCAGGATCCGATGACCTCGCTGAATCCGTATCTTTCGATCGGCTTGCAACTCACGGAGCCATTGCGGATCCACAAGGGCGCGGACCGCGCAACGGCCGCCGCAAAGGCGGTCGAGATTCTGAAAGCCGTGCACATCACCGAACCGGAACGCCGCATGCGCCAATACCCGCATCAGCTCTCAGGAGGGATGCGGCAGCGCGCTGCAATTGCGATGGCGCTGATCTGCCAGCCGGAAATCCTGATCGCGGACGAGCCGACCACCGCGCTGGACGTGACCGTGCAAGCCCAGGTGCTTTCTCTCTTGCGCGAAATTCGGGAGCAGTTTGGCATCGCGGTGATCCTGGTAACGCACGACCTGGGCGTGATTGCCGAACTCGCGGACCGCGTGAATGTAATGTATGCGGGGAAAATCGTGGAGAAAGGCCCGGTGGAAGATATCTTCTACCGATGCCGTCATCCGTACACCGAAGCGCTGGAGCGCTCCATTCCGCAGTTCACCGAAATCCGGCCGGCGCGCCTGGAGGCAATTTCCGGAAATCCCCCCAATCCGGTGCGCCTGCCGCCGGGTTGCGCGTTCCATCCACGATGTCCTTACCGGATGGAGATATGCGATCAGGTTGTGCCTGAGCTCGAATCCGTGGCGCCGAATCACGCCAAAGCGTGCTTCTACGAAGGGCCGCTCCGAACGGTCCTGGATTCGCACGCATGAGCGAGCCCATTCTCTCTATAAGGAATTTGTGCGTTTATTTTGATGTTCCCGGCGACGGGTGGTTTGGCGCCAAAAAGATTTTGCGCGCCGTGGATGACGTGAGTTTTTATCTTGGACGAAGCGAGACGCTCGGAATTGTGGGCGAGTCCGGCTGCGGAAAATCCACGCTGGCCCGCGCGATTCTGGGGCTGGTCCATGTCACTTCCGGCGAGGTGAGATTTGAAGGGCAGGATCTTGCTCGCCTCAGTCCTGAAAAATTGCGCGAGCTGCGCCGTCACCTCCAGATCATTTTTCAGGATCCGCTTTCCTCTCTCGACCCCCGGATGAATGTGGGGCAAATCATCGGCGAGCCGTTGCGTTCCTTCTTTCCCCGGATGACCGCCGCGGAACGCCAAACCAAAGTTGTCGAAATGATGGGCCACGTCGGGCTCCTGCCCGAGCATATCAACCGGTACCCGCACGAATTTTCCGGCGGACAGGCGCAAAGGATCGGCATTGCACGCGCCTTGATCTTGCGGCCGGAAGTCGTGGTTTGCGACGAGCCGGTTTCGGCGCTTGACGTTTCCATCAAGGCGCAAATCGTCAATCTGCTCGCGGATCTTCAAGCCAAGTTTGGGGTTTCGCTGCTGTTTATCGCGCATGATCTCGCGTCGGTGCGCCACGTCAGCCATCGCGTGATGGTCCTGTATCTCGGAAAAGTGATGGAACTGGCCCGGTGGGATGAAATCTATCGCGCGCCGCGGCACCCGTACACGCAGGCGCTGATTCAAGCCATTCCGCCGGCGGACCCAAGCGCGCTCGCGCGAATCCGGCAAAGCCTCTCGGTGGAGAACTTCCTTCTCCCATTGCTCCGCCATCGGGTTGCGTGTTTCGCACGCGATGTCCTTACGCAGTCGACCGCTGTGCCCAGGAAGTGCCCGCTTTGCGCCCGCTCGGAGAAAGCCTCGTCGCATGCCATCTTGCGGAACAGATTCCCAAGCCGTTTTGAATAAGATTTCGGACTCGCTTTGAAACCTTCGCCCTCCGGCCGCCATCAGAGAACCTGAGGTGATGTATTCTATTCATTGAGCAAGTATGCGAATTACCGGATGTGCGTCAATTTGTAGTGAGTCATGAGGCTGAATGCGCCTGGGATTTTTCAGCCACTCCACGGAGGTGCTTCGTTGCGTTCGATGTTCAGAGTTTCAGCTGTCATGCTGATCGCTATATCGCTGATGTTCGCGCAGGAAAAGCCGGCCGGGGACGCCGATGTCACGCGCGCGACGCTCGATAATGGATTGCGCGTGGTGATCGTGCGAGATCCACTTGCTCCGGTTGTGACCGTCGAACAAAACTACCTGGTTGGCGGAAACGAAACTCCTGCTGGCTTTCCGGGGATGGCGCACGCTCAGGAACACATGGCGTTCCGGGGCTGCACGGAGCTCTCCGCCGATCAGATTTCGGCGATCTTCGCCCAGCTCGGCGGCTTCGGCAACGCCGACACGCAGCAGAATATCACGCAGTACTACTCCACGATTCCCGCCTCCGATGTGGACATCGCTCTGCGCGTCGACGCGGATTGCATGCGGAACATGGAGGATTCGCAGCCGGAATGGGCTCAGGAAAAGCCCGCCATCGAGCAGGAAGTGGCCCGCGATCTCTCGAATCCGACCTACAAGTTCACGACGCGATTGAACGAAGATATGTTCTCCGGCACTCCCTATAGCCACGACCCGCTGGGCACCAAAGATTCTTTCGACGCGACGACGGGTGAGATGCTGAAGGACTTTTACACGCGCTGGTATGCGCCGAACAACGCGATCCTCGTTATCGCCGGCGATGTCGACCCGGCCGCCGTGCTCGCCAAGGTCAAGGAGTTTTATGGAAGCATCGAGAAGAAAACGCTGCCCGCGCGTGCTGAAATCGACCTGCAGCCTGTAAAGCCGGAATCCTTCACGCTCGACAGCAATCTCCCCTACCTTCTAGGCATCGTGGCCTACCGCATGCCCGGGACCGACAGCCCGGATTTCGCCGCAGCAAACATTCTGACCGACGTTCTTTCGAGCGAACGCGGAAAGCTGTACGACCTGGTGCCGCAGGGAAAGGCGCTGCAAACCGAATTCGGCTTCGCGGAAGCGTACAACAAAGCCAGCGTGGCGTATGCCGCGGCGGTGTTGCCCGCCGACGGGAATGTAACGCCGGTAATCGCGGAAATGCGCAAGATCCTGGCCGACTATGCTGCCGGCGGCGTGCCGGTGGATCTGGTGGAAGCCGCCAAGCGCCGTGAAATTTCCGGCGCGGAATTCCGCCGCAACTCCATCCCGGGATTGGCCGACGTGTGGTCGGACGCACTGGCGGCCGAAGGGCGCAACTCTCCCGATGAAGATGTGGATGCGATCCGAAAAGTCACGCCGGATGATGTCAATCGCGTCGCAAAACAATTTCTTGTCGATGACAATTCGATCACGGCCGAATTGAAGCCGGTGCCAACCGGCGCGGCGGTGGCCTCGAAGGGATTCGGAGGCAGCGAACAGTTGACCTCGGCTCCGACCAAGGCGGTCGACTTGCCGCCGTGGGCCGGGTCTCGCCTGCTCGCGGTTGAGCTGCCGCCTGCTCCGCCGTCTTCCACCGATATGACGTTGCCCAACGGTTTGCACTTGATCGTGAGAACGCTGAAAGTGACTCCCACAATCTCAGTGGTCGGCAGCGTCCGAAACCAGCCGGACCTTGAGACCTCGCCCGGCAAAGACGGCGTCAACGACGTGCTTGGTGATATGTTTTCCTACGGCACGAAGACGCTGGACCGGCTGGCTTTCCAAAAAGCCCTCGACGACATAGCCGCCGATGAATCCGCCGGCTTCAGCTTTTCTCTTCAAGTGTTGAAGCAGGACTTCTCGCGAGGCGTTCAGCTCCTGGCGGACAACGAATTGAATCCGGCCCTTCCCGCCGAGGCGTTCGATGTGATTAAGCCTCAGACCGCCCAGTTTGTCGCGGGCAATATGAAAAGCCCCGGATATCGCGCGGGCCGCGCGCTCAACGTGGCATTGCTCCCGGCGGGCGACCCCGCTCTTCGGGAAGCGACTCCGCAAACGGTTTCCTCATTGACGCTCGACGACGTAAAGCAGTATTACGCCAAAACGATACGTCCCGACCTCACGACCATTGTAGTGATCGGCGACATCACGCCCGACGAAGCCAAGACCGTGATCGAAAAATGGTTTGGATCATGGAAGGCAGCTGGTCCCAAGCCCGACGTTGACCTGCCTCGCGTGTCGCCGAACAAATCTTCGGCGGCGAACGTGGCCGATCCGAGCGAACTGCAGGATTCGGTGCAGCTTTCTGAAACGATCCCCATCACGCGCTTCGATCCGGATTATTACCCTCTTCAGCTTGCCAACCACGTTCTGGGCGGGGGCTTTTACGCCACGCGTTTGTATCATGACCTGCGGCAGGTGAACGGTTATGTTTACGACGTCGACGTTCGCTTAACCTCGGGGAAAACCCGATCGTTCTATACGGTCTCGTACGCCTGCGATCCGAAAAATGTTTCCAAGGCGAGAGACTTGATCCAGCGCGACCTGATTTCCATGCAGAAAGAAAATGTCACGCCCGCTGAACTTCAACAGGCGAAGGCTCTCCTCCTACGCCAGATTCCGCTTGCGGAATCGAGTGAAGATAGCGTCGCCGGAGGGCTGCTGGCGCGCGCTCAGATTGGCCTGCCGCTTGATGAACCCTTGCGCTCGGGCAAGCAGTATATTGCGATGACCGCGGATCAGGTTCGCGCAGCCTTCGCAAAATGGATGCGTCCTGACGACTTCGTTCAGATCATCCGGGGACCGGCGCCGGAATAAACATACGAATCCGGGCCGAACTTTACAGAGCTTCAGCGTCAGGGTATATGATTCGAAGAGGCGATGAACGTACATGAGCATGAAGCTGATTCGAAACATCGCGCTGGCGGTCCTGTGCACGCTTTGCGTTCCGATTTCCCGCGCCGACGAAGGAATGTGGCTGTTTAACAATCCTCCTCTCAAAATCCTTCAGGACAAATACCATTTCCAGCCCTCGGCGGCATGGCTCGAGCACTTGCAGAAGGCATCGGTTCGGTTCAACAGCGGCGGGTCGGGATCTTTCGTGTCTCCGGATGGCCTGGTCATGACCAATCATCACGTGGGCGCCGACTGTCTTCAGAAAATCAGCACCCAGGAAAAGAACTTTGTGGAGACGGGCTTCCAAGCCAGGAGCAATTCCGAGGAACCCAAATGCGTGGCCCTGGAATTGAACGTACTGATGAGCATCGAGGACGTCACGAGTCGCGTGAACGGCGCGGTGAAGCCGGGTGCCAGTTCCGCCGATCGAGAGCGGGCTCGCCGCGCCGCAATCAACGAAATCGAAAAAGAATCCTTCGACAAAACGGGGCTGCGGAGCAACGTAATTCCTCTTTATAATGGCGGACTGTATCAACTCTACCGCTACAAGCGCTACACCGATGTCCGGCTGGTATTTGCGCCGCAAAAAGCGATCGCCTTCTTCGGGGGCGATCCGGACAATTTCGAGTATCCCCGCTACGACCTCGATATCTGCTTCTTCCGCGTGTATGAAAATGACAGGCCCGTCCACGTGGACGATTACCTGAAATGGAGTGAAGCGGGCGCCGCAGAAGGCGACCTGATTTTCGTGTCCGGGAATCCCGGCCGCACGGAGCGCCAGGACACGGTGTCGCACCTCGAATATCAGAGGGATTATTCGGTGCCGTTTGCGCTCAATCTCTTGCGGCGCCGCGAAGTCCTTCTTCAGACCTATTCAGAGCGCAGCGCGGAAAATGCCCGCCGGGCGGAAGATGAATTGTTCGGCATCCAGAACAGCCGCAAGGCCTACCTCGGCATGCTCGCCGGCCTGCAGGATCCCGCCATCATGGACAAAAAGCGCGCCGCCGAAAAAACTTTGCGAGACGCGGTAAACAGCGATCCGAAGCTGCGACCCGCCTATGGCGACGCTTGGGACCAGGTCGCTGCATCCCTAAAGACACTGGCCACGATCCGCGACGAATACAGCTTGATCGGCGCTGGACGCGGTCAGGCATTCGACAGCGACCTGTTCTCTATCGCGAGGACACTGGTGCGCCTGGCGGAGGAATCCACCAAGCCCAACAACGAACGTCTCCGCGAGTATTCGGAAGCAGGCCTTGATTCGCTGAAGCTTCAGCTTTTTTCCGAAGCGCCGATCTACGAGGATCTCGAAACGGTGAAGCTCGCCGATTCGTTGGGAATGATGGCCGAGATGATGGGCGAGGATAACGACCTGGTGAAGAAGGTCCTCGCCGGCAAGTCTCCCCGCGATCGCGCCGCCGAATTGGTTCACGGCACGAAGCTGGCGGACGTCGCGTTTCGAAAACAGCTGGCCGACGGCGGCCTGAAAGCTATCAACGAATCGCGCGACCCTATGATCGAGCTTGCGAAACTGGTCGACCCGCCCGCGCGACGAGTCCGCCAGATTTACGAGCAGCAGGTAGATGAGCCCGAGCGCGAGGCGTACGGCAAGATGGCGAACGCCCGCTTCGCCTTGTATGGCTCAAGCATCTACCCGGACGCGACTTTCACGCTTCGTCTCGCCTTTGGCGAGGTCAAGGGATACACGCAAGACGGTCAAAAGATACCGTGGGCCACGACGCTGGGCGGCGCGTTCGAACACGCCGCCGCACACGACAACAAGGAGCCGTTTCAGCTGCCCGCTATCTGGTACCAGAAGAAGGGGCAACTGAATCTCTCGACCCCATTCAACTTCGTCAGCACCGCCGACATCATTGGTGGAAACTCGGGGAGCCCGGTGGTCAATCGAGACGGCGAGTTGGTCGGAATTATTTTCGATGGCGACATCCAGTCTCTGGTCCTCGATTATATCTACACCGATCAGCAGGCTCGCGCGGTTGCAGTGCACTCAGCGGGGATTTTGGAGGCGCTGCGAAAAGTCTATTCGGCAGACCGGCTGGTAGCGGAAATTACAGGAAGGAAATAGCATCGCTGGGATTTCGCCCAGGAAGGCAAATCACGCGATAGGCTTTGGGAGCGGCGACAATTTCTGGGTGCTTTAGCCGGCCAGATGAATGGCAGTGATTGACTGGCTGGTTTCCTCAGGTGAATCTTCGATCTGGCAAAGTCCTAAATGGGAAATTCCGGTCAAAATGGTCCACGACGTGGTGGCGTCTAAACGGGCGTGGGATCCAATCTACTCACAATAAACGGGATCCCCTCACACCCCTTGGCGGGTCAAATGCAGCGCCTTCAATCTGGTTTCAATGGAAAAACAAGATTACACCTCACCCGGCTCACGTTCCCGGCCGCAGACGCGCTGCCTGGACAGAAAGCAGGTTCCTGTGAACTCACCACCAAGCGACCTCGATCGACTTTCCGAGAACGACGCCGCGTCATTCCTGGCTTCCATTGTCGAATCCTCGGACGATGCCATTTTCGGATTAACACTGGAGGGCGTTATCGTAAGTTGGAACAAGGCTGCCGAGGAGATGTTCGGGTATACCGCCGCGGAAATACTCGGCAAGGCCGTTCAGATGCTTTCGCCTCCCGACCGGATCGATGAAATGGAGCGAAATCTTGTGAAGCACAGGCGCGGAGAACGCGTTCCTCATTTCGACACCGTGCGGATAACAAAGGATGGTCGTGCCATCGACGTCTCCGTCCGCCCTTCCACCGTCAGGAACGCAACCGGCGCGATTACCGGAATCTCGGTGATTTCACGGGACATCACCGAACAAAAGCGCGCCTACCTGGCGCTGGAGACCGCCAACCGCGTTAAGACTCAGTTCCTCAATAATATGAGCCATGAAATTCGCACTCCCATGAACGGCATTCTGGGGATGACGGAACTCGTGCTGGAGACGGAACTGACGGCTGAACAACGCGAAGACTTGGGTCTCGTGAAGATCTCCACAGAATCGTTGCTCACTGCGATCGACGATATCCTGGACTTTTCCGAAATCGATGCGGGAAAACTAAGCCTGGAGACTATTCCCTTCAATTTTCGCGAAAGCCTGGGCGAAACCATGAAAATGCTCGGATTTCGCGCGCAGAAGAAAGATCTGGAGCTCGTCTATGACATTGATCCCGAAATACCTGTGAACCTTTTGGGAGATCCCGGCCGAATTCGGCGGATTCTGTATAACATCATCGGTAACGCCATCAAATTTACGGCTCAAGGAGATGTTCTTCTGACCGTAAGTCAACAGTCACGCGCCGCCTACAGTATCACCTTGCAATTTTCCGTCAAGGATACCGGGATTGGAATCAGCCAGGAACAGCAGAGAAGAATCTTTGATTTGTTTTCGCAGGCGGATAGCACTTCAACCCGGAAATATGGCGGGACCGGGTTGGGGTTAACCATTGCGAGCAGACTTATAGAGATGATGAATGGAAAAATCCGGGTGGAGAGCGATCTCGGCAAGGGTAGTACTTTTCACTTCACAGTTCAGCTCAAAGTGCAGGAGAAGGCCGCCGCAAATGCCCCTCCGATTCCGATCCATGAACTATCCGGATTGCAAGCGCTCATTGTGGACAACAATTCAGTGAACCGCCGTGTCATAAAAGGGATGTTGAATCGCTGGGGAATGCGGGCCACGGACGTCTCCGACGGCGTGGCAGCCCTGCAAGCATTACGCATCGCGGAGGATATCGGGCATCCGTTTCCACTCATTCTGCTGGACGGGCAGATGCACGGTGTGGATGGATTCATGGTCGCTGAACAAATCAAGGAAGAGTTGGGTTTGGACGCCTCCACAATCATGATGCTTACCTCGGTAGGCCACGTCGGGGATGCCGCGCGGTGCCGCGAACTCGGAATCGCCGCTTATCTCGTAAAACCCATTGGCCTTAACGAACTCGCCGCCGCCATCTGCATGGCCCTGAAAAAAAATACCGATGGCGAGAGTTCGCCTCTCGTTACTCGCCACGTCTTGCGGGAAGGGAAAGATGGGCTTCCGGACAAATGAAACGAGAAATACCAATTGCCTGAAGGGAATTCAAGACGCCTGACATCGGGAAAATTTCCACACCTCTTCAGATAACTGTCTCTAGTTCGGCAGCCTGCCTATCGTTCGGTCTACTTTCCATATCAGACCTCCTGGGGGCCAAAACTTGATCCTCTTCCCCGCGAAAACTGAGGTTATCATGAGGGTTGAGGGGTGCTATGGAGTTGCGCTATGACCGAGACAATCTCCGGCGCATTGCAAGGGAGACATTTGAATGAATCCGAATAGGCCGCTGAAAGGATCCACTTTGTGGGGCTGCATTGGCATAGCCGTTTTCTTCGCAGTGTCCGTTTCGACGCTTGCGCAGCAGCCGGCGCTTCAGAAAATCCGGCTGCTGTGCCTGAACCGGCCGCTCCCGGTTGTTCTCGCCCAATCGAATGGAATTCTCACAAGATACGGCATCGAAGTGGAATTCATAGTCGAACCGAGTTCGGAGGCATTGCGGAGCGATTTGGCCGCCGGAAAAGGCGACGTCGCATATATAGCGCTGGACAACGGCGTGGCCATGGTTGATTCCGCCGGCGCCGATGTGGTTATCGTGATGGGAGGAGAGAGCTCCGGAAATGAAATCATCGTGCAGCCGGGGATCAAGTCCATCGCGGATTTGCGCGGGCGCACGGTCCTGGTGGATGCGCCGAACACGGCGTACGCGCTTGAGCTCAAGAAAGTTCTCCTGATGAACGGGCTCGAGCCGGGGAAAGACTATTTCCTCAAGCCTGTCGGATCGACAAAATTCCGATTGGAAGCCATGCGCGAACATCCGGAATATGCGGCTTCGGTGATGAATCCT
Source organism: Terriglobia bacterium (assembly GCA_963757625.1). Classification (GTDB taxonomy): domain Bacteria; phylum Acidobacteriota; class Terriglobia; order Acidiferrales; family UBA7541; genus Palsa-360. Next base: position 131,324 of record CAVWSJ010000006.1, read on the forward strand.
CCGTTTTCAATTCTCGCCAGGCACGATGGCATGGCCAGTCTCGGCACGATGCAGACGCTCATGGGCGCGGACCTGGATCGCGGCACATTTGTGATGCGGTCCGTGGGCGCGCGGCCATGCGGATCTGCTGACCCGTTATCTCGCGGCCTACATCGAGGGGCAACGTTTGCTGCTCGATCCTTCAAACAAGCAGCAGGTTGTAAGCCTTTTGATGAAGGAGTCGAACGTTTCAGAATCCGTTTCAGGCGAATGGTACGCTGCCATCATTCCGACCGGTGAATACGCGAAAGACGCCCAATTCAACGCGGACAACTTCAAGAAAGCGCTGACATTGCGGGCGGAAGTCGAGGGCGGAGGAAACGGAAAGGTAGCGGAGCCGGAAAAATACTACGATCTCTCCTATTATCGAACGGCGCTGGCGAAAATAAAGTAGCGGCCGGGAATTTCGTCACGGAGAGGCTTGTGAAATCTGAATGGCGCAGCCCCCGGTGCCGCCGGAGGTCGAGCACAACTGGTCGGCAAGCGGGGCGTAGTAAATATTGGAAGCGCCTCCGAACGTGGATGTGTTGTCGATGACAATTCCACTCGTGCCGCCCGCTTCCGGCGTTGCTCCGGTCGGGGTAGTCGCCGCGCTGATGGCTCCGCCGGTTACATCAAAACCCATCACGCATCCGTTGGTCAGGCTCCCGCTGCAGGCAGCCGGGGCGCCAAAACTAAGCACGCTCAGGAAAATATAATCGTGGCTGCCAGTAAAGACTTCAGTAGCCTGCAGGCCGGCTGAAGAAAATCCGTTCGTGAAATTCTCGCTCACCGCGGGCCCTGTAGCCGCCGTCGTGCTCATGATATTGGAATTGATCGAGACCTGGTAAAGCGTATTATTTTCCGAACCTGTGCCTCCAATCACATAGAGATGCCCTGTCGGGCTTGCGCCATTCGCCGAAGTGAAATAGCTGTTGTCAAACGTGCCGGACAATAGAAATTCGTAGCCCGGCCCCACCGTCGTTTCCGTGCCGCTTCCTGATGTGAAATTCGCGTAGAAAACTGGAAAACGCCGCTGCACGGGATACCCTCCCCGCACGCCGAAGCCGAGCTGAAATTCCCATCGGCTCCGGCAAAAACATAAGCGCGGCCCGCAGCCGAGTCCACCAGGGGCCATCGACGATTCCGAAAACATAGTCCAGACGGTCCGATGTTCCCACGAGGTTTCCCGTCGAGCCATCGACGGAGTAAAAATAACCGCAGGGCTCGCCCGAAGGTCCGCAGGTGGAATTGGATTGTAAGAGATAATCCCCGACAAACACATGCCCGGATGATGGAATCGTATACCGGCGAACTCAGCGCGGACTGGCTTACGGAAACGGGCCATTTGCCGGACGCCTCCGCGGGAGTTCCATGGAATACGCCCGTAAATTTGTGAAGGCGGCCGCTGTCATCACCCACGTAGATCGCATCGGAATCGTAATCGGGAAATACGGCTGAGCCGCTGTCGTTCGCGGCGCCGCTGAAGGTCAGTGTAACCGCGCAGGGTGCGGTGCAGGCGCGATAATTTGCCGCGGTAGCCGCCGCAGGAGTTCCCGGAGAAGATGCCGATTCGGTCGTCGATCCTTTCCATTTGAGCAGGACAAGACTCGCCGAGCCGCCGGAACTGGACTGAGCGAACGCCACCTGAGATCCATCTTGGGACAAGGCCACAGAGGTGACGATCGTGCCGCCTGTGTTGTAGGCCCAATAGACGGACGGCGCCGCGCCTGTGCATCCCGTATAAAGATTGTCGTAGGCAAGGATGCTGGCCTGCGTGCTCAGGCCAGTCAGCGCGGTGTTGTACACGACAAAATCCGGCTGCGCGGCGCTACCGCAATTGGCGCTGCTGATGGTGAACGAATACTTCGCCGGGTACATTCCCAGGCCTGTCGTGGCTCCAGCACCCATGTCTTCGCTCCAGTCCTTGTGGAGAGAATCGGGCCCACGGATCGGATTTCGATGATGGAGGATGCGGCCGCCCGCAGCGTCCGCGCGCCATGCAATCCCGGAGGCGATTTGCGTCAGTCCGCGCGGGGGAGATTCCGGCGTCGCTGCCTTGGTGTCCGCGAGGTTCCCGGTCTCGATCCTGGTCGTCGGCAGTGCGGAGCCGAAAAATCGCATCGGGCTGCAACGCGCTTTGGGCGGAAGCGTTTCGTTTTACCCGCTGCTAGTATCGTATCGAGGATCATTTACAATTTTCAGCCACTGGCTATAGGTTCCGTTCTTGACTGCTTCGTCCGCGGTGCCCGGGTTCGAAAACACGAGCCGGTGATGCGTCCAGTCATCTGGGACGCCGAAACTTCGCGGTGGCGGTTCCTGGCCGGAGGTCAATGTGCCGAAGAGCAGTAGAAGGCTGAGCGGTCGAGCGACATTCCACAATAAGGATCCCCACAGCTTCTTTTTTCTTCCGGATAGGCGCGGCAAGTTTTTCGGTGGCATATCACCAGTTTGGGCTGTAGACGAGGTTGTACGCATTGACCGTGCCGATTCCCGTGGCGAAATCCCATCCTTGTGTCGCGGGGAACGCGGGTTCATAACCAGTCGCGCTGCCAACGGAAGATGAGGCCGCGCAAGTTGCTCCTGTTCCGCCCCCGCCAGTCAGAACACACAGGGGATTCGTTATATATCCCGCCCCAGCGACGACGATCGAAATCCCAGTCACTGTACCGCCGGAGACTGTAGCGGAACAAGTCGCTTGTACGCCTCCGGCGTAGGCCGCGTACGCGGAAAAGTTTTCCGGCGGGCCAATCGTGCAGGCAGGGGCGCTGGTGTAACCCGTTCCCGCAGCCGACACAACGATGACTGGTGATTTTACCTGTATTGAGGACGCCGTTGGTGCCGGAGGGAATATAGCAGTTGCTGGAGCCTCTGCAATTCAGGTCGATGTCACCCTGGGTCACATCATAAAAAACACAGGTTGTGCTGAGACCGCGACGCGAAATCGGCTGCGTGCTGGAATTACAGTTGCTGCTGCCGCTCGCGCCGAACTCGCTACTCGCGATTGCGTAGTAGACCGGATTCGGATTCCCCTGACGCGTTGCGGTTCGCTGATTCACGAGAGCCTGAATCCCAGCCATGATTGGAGTTGCGAACGAAGTACCACCCGCCTTGCTCCATCCGCTTGGCGCTCCCGTACAGGCTGTCCCGCCTCTGCCTGTACCGGTATCGGAATAGCAATAAACAAAGTAGTGAGACCAGAGGCCATTGGCGGCGAAGAGCGACACGTCCGGGATATCGCGCACGCCATCATTGGGATTGCCGAAAACTCCGGATTGCCACGCTGGTTTGGCGTAGCCGGCGCAATTGCCGCTGACCACAAGGAAGGTTGACGGCGTCCCCGTGGCGCAACCGCTTGGCCCGCCGCTCCCCGAGGCCGTGGTCAAAAACTGCCGGCCGGTCGTGGTGTTGCAGAATCCGGTGCTTCCAAAAGTGGTGGAATTCCCATCATAGGAGGCAAGCAGCACTCCGGCGCACGAGTTGTTCCAGGGAATTTCAGGAATGTAAGACAACGCCGAGCCTTCGGTAGCGCTGTTTGTCGTGCTCCAGTGCGTGGAGTTGGAGTTGTTGTAGGTGTCCGCAAAATCCGTTCCGCCGACCGCGACGTTGTAGGGCGTCGAGGCCAAAGCGCTGACGCCGATTCCGTGCGTGGCCCTTGTCGCATTGGCGTCGCAGCTTGCGGGCCCTTCATCGCCAGTGGATGCAAATACGGACACGCCTTCGACGGCGGCCTGCTGGTAGGCTGTGTTATATGCTGCGTTCGACGTGGCGCCATTGCCCGCTTCGCAATTGCCATAGCTTATGCTCACGATCGCGGGCGGTGAACTTCCATTGATGAGGTTCTGCACAGCCACCAGCCCTCCAAAGGTGGCCCCATTGGCGCAGGACGCCAGTTCGATCGCTGCATTCGGCGCCGCCGCGCTGGCATATTCGGCGTCGAGGATGGCCTCCCCATCATCCGATGTCACTCCCGGGTCCGTGCAGGTGCCACCCGGATGAATCTGCGTGAACGAGCCGGACGAATATCCGGAAAGGCCAAAAGTGGCGCGAAATGAACTCCAGTCACCGGTTGAAAAAACGTCCGTGTCTTCAATCACGACAATGGTTTGCCCCTGGCCTGAAATCCCCTGACTGAATAACGGATTCAGATTATAGATGGTCGCCAGGTCCGGAGGCGTGACGGCATATTCGTTGCCGGTGCCCGGATTAAACGTGTAATCCGGGCGCGGCCGGACCATTGCGTGCGGCTGAAAATCGTGGAGCGAGACGATGCCCTGGATGGCGGGGGCGAGCGCTTCGGGAATTTCCGGATCGTTGATATTCGCGAAATGTCTTTCGCCGTTCACGTCAAGGTAATGAATTTCCACGCGGAACGCGCGTCGCAACTCCGCCGCCGTCGCTGAAATGTCTATCACCATGTGATTGGGATAGACGAAATTTACCCGAATTCCGAATAACTCGAGCCACTGCGTGACCCGGTTGATGTCGTCATCGGAAACACCGTACGTGCCGCCAAGCTCCGCCGCCGAGAGCCAATGGTGGAAATTCGGAGAATTGCGGTCCTGAATCTGGTCGAGGTACGCGTCGAGCGCCTGTTCCTGCTCCGGGGACCGCTTCAGGAGAAGAAGAACGTTTTCGAGCCGAAACCTGTCGTCGACCGGCCCGCGGTCATTCCTTCGATTCGCTTCAGCGCGGGTGTTTCCTCGGAGGATCACACGCCTGTTTTCATCAATTTCGCGGGTAATGCGGTTGCGTCTCCCCTGTTGCGGGCTTGCTGCCGTCACCGCAACTCGGAATAGCGCAACGGTAATCAGCGCGAGCATGGGAACCAGAAGAAAGGAAAGTTGTGCTTTCCAGGCACGTTTCCACCTGCTTCGCTGTATGTCTTTCATCAAGGATTTCCAGTTGGGATCCCGGTCAGACGGCAACATACAACCGGCCGGATAGGAATGCAATGGCCGGCGCAGCCCTATGTGCGGAAGCTATTCCTAAGCCACAATGTTTACTGTCAGCGCGGGTTAATGAGGGGCGGCCTCCCGAATTTTCCGGCTCTTTTTATCCTTTTTTACTCTCGATCGAGTAGCCGCAGGCGCTTTCCTCTTCAATTTGATCTGATTGTAATCGACGGCGGCACGGACCAGATTCTTTAGAGCACGCTCATTAATCTTATCGCCCTCGAATAAATCGATCGCTCGCCACTGTTTGCCTTCGAGGCCCGCGTTGAAGAGCTTGTCAGGATCCGGGATGCTCGCCCCGTGGGAAAAGGTAATCTTCACCTTATCTTTGTGGGCGTTGGCGACCGCGATGATTCCGTCGTGAGACCACACTGGGCTTCCCATCCACTTCCATTCCTCGACGATCTCCCGGTCGGTCTCAAGGATGCTCTTGCGGATGCTGGCGAACGTCTTGCCACGCCAGTCCGTGAGTCTTGCGATCAGCTTGTCAATGCGTTCCGATGGATTCATTGGATCGTCTTTCTTCGCGGGCTACAAGTGCAGCCCGCGCCCGTATGCCTCGAATTCTTGTCCCGGTTTCATGTCAACAGCTTACACTTTTGCCGGACGAGTGGCCCGGCCTTTCGCATTCCATAGAATTCTCTTAGCCGCATATTCAAATACTGCTCCAGCACTTTCACTTGGGTTCATGATTTTGCGCTTCGGGTGCCAAGTCCTTGAGGCTCTTCAAGGGCGGGGGCTTTCGGCTGCTCAGTCACACAATGTTCACGCTTCGGAAATGAAATCGAAACATTGAGGGATTAAAAAAGATGTTTTTGCCCAACCGTTCAACCACAAATCCTTAAGGGGAGGAACGGCACGAAAACGACCAGGAGAATGTCCTATAGCGGCAGCGCTCATTGACGTCTCGACGCTGGCATCTGCGGTCGGGATGAAGATCGCATGAACCGAAGGGATTTTGTACGGCTTGGATGGGCCACCGCGATCGCGACGGCGGCAGGCCGGCTGCGGCCCGCCTTGGCGGAGTCGGTTGCGCCCGGGCAGGTTCGGGGGCCGCTGCGGCATCCGATGATGGCGACTCGGGACCAGAAGGCCACCGGGCGCGCGGCGGATTTCACCCTGCGAATCGCACCGACGATGGTCCAGCTGGCCCCTCAGGTTGTGGTCAGCACCATCGGCTACAGCGACAAGGTCCCCGGTCCCCTTCTGCGGGTGCGAGAGGGTCAGGCCGTCGCCGTAGAGGTTGTAAACGACACGGACGTTCCGGAATACGTGCACTGGCACGGTTTGTTAGTTCCCTCGGACGTGGATGGAGCGGAGGAAGAAGGCACACCTCCGGTCCCGCCACATGGCCGCCGGCGCTATCAATTCGTGGCCAAGCCGGCGGGGTCGCGATGGTACCACTCGCACACCGAGGCCATGATGGATCTGCATCGCGGTGCCTACACCGGCCAGTTCGGGTTTCTCATGATCGATCCCGCGAACGACCCTGGGGTCTACGATCAAGAGGTCTTTCTGGCGCTTCGTGAATGGGAGCCTTATCTGAGCACGATGGATCAGGACGAGGCAGTGGCGGATCCCAACGACCCTATGCCCGAAAAACCCGCCACTCCAGACACGCGTCCCAACGGTCTCGAAGTCAGCGCTCCTCTTTACTCAATCAACGATAAAATGCTCGGCGCGGGGGAACCTCTACGCGTGCGGCCAGGTGAGCGCGTCCTGATGCACCTGCTCAACGCCAGTGCCTCGCAAATTCATCGCGTCGGTCTTTCCGGGCACAAGTTTCAGGTGATCGCTCTCGACGGCAATCCCGTGCCCGCGCCTCAGGCCGTTGATGTGATTGAGATCGCCCCGGGCGAGCGTGTGGATGCGATCGTGGAGATGAATTTCCCGGGCGTTTGGATATTGGGTGAGCTGCGCGATGCCGCCCGGCAATCCGGCATGGGCATCGTCGTGGAGTACGCCAATCAGGCACAGCCGCGCCCGCAATGGCTTCCGCCTCCGAGAGGGCGCTGGGACTACACGATCTTCGGCAAGCCCGCGCCGCATCCTCCTCCAGACCAGACCATCGACATGGTCTTCGAGAAAGTGCCAGGCGGGCCCTATGGGATCAATCACTGGCTCGTCAACGGCAAAGAATATCCGCACGAACGGGAATTCGTGTTCCGGCAAGGAGGCCGCTACCGGCTGGTGTTTCACAATCGCAGTGACGATTCTCACCCTCTGCATATCCACCGGCACCTGTTCGAGCTTGTCGAGCTCAACGGCAAGCCGACTGCCGGCATCAAGAAGGATACGGTGATCGTTCCCGCATTTGGACGCGCCGCCGTGGATCTGGTCGCCGACCAGCCGGGCCTCACGCTGTTTCACTGCCATATCCAGCAGCACATGGACTTTGGTTTCAAGGCGCTGTTTCGCTACGCCTGAGCTCGGCATCGCGTGCAAAGCGGGCGATGCGGCGATTCTGCGAAGCCGACGGCTGTGCATCCGTGCAGCGGCATAGCTTCAACCCCGTCGTTACGAATCGACGACGGATTCGCTTACGGCAAGCCTCATTAGTTCTCAGTAGCGTCAAGGACATTCCGTTTTGCTGATGGCTTAAACGACCTCCCAAATAATCCGTGTTACGGCTTTTTCACACATTCGACATACCTACGAAATACAGAAGGGATAAAACTCGCGACTCTGGCAACTATCCAACTACAAGTCCGAACGGGAGGAACACATGAAGACGATCCGGGGAAGGTTCCGAGCGGCAGTGCTCATGGCAGCGGCCGCCTCGGTGCTGGCATTTGCAGGTGGAGCAAAGGCACAGAATCGAGACTCCGACGACAATTCGTGCGCCGCACGACAATCCGTGGCCGTACAACAAGCTGCAGCGGTCGCCCGTGCTGGCGGTGGTTGGCGACATCGCCTGCCAGCCAGGCGAGACGGAGCCGGCAGGTGAGGCTGGGAATGAAATCTGCGGCAACCCCAAGGCCCCCTACACCAGCACCTCTCTGTGGCAATCCCAGGAGGCCACTGCGAATCAGATTGAGACGATGAAGCCTGACCTCGTCGCGCTCGTCGGAGATCTGCAATACCAGGTAGGCCAATATTCGGACTTTGAGCAATCGTTCGATTTGACGTATGGCGCTTTCAAATTTCTCCATCGGCCCTCCCCCGGCAACCACGAGTTTTATGACGAACATGGTGCGACGGGCGTTGCCGGCTACGGCTACTTCTCCTACTACAACGGCTTCCAGATCGATGCCAACGGGAACCCGATCACGGCTACGATCTCGGACCCGTGCCCACCAATGACGCTGCGGGGTGCAACTATCCGGGCCTTACCACTCTCCAACCCCCAACCCGTGCCGCGAGCAGGATCGGACAGGCGGGTGACACTTCGGTGGGCACAGTCGGAGTCGGAGATGGCTGGTACTCCTATAATCTGGGCTCCTGGCACCTGATCTCGCTCAATATCGAGTGCGAGACACAGCCGGGCGGCTGTTCGACCACGGGCACCTGGTTTGCCGCCGAACTCGAATGGCTGAAAAAGGATCTCGAGGAGAATCATTCCGCGTGCACAGCCGCCTACTGGCACCAGCCCACGTTCAGCGCTGCCGACAGCCTCACCGAAGAGGGCATGACCGCTCAGGCCTTTTGGCAACTGCTCTACGAGTACAGCGCCGACTTGGTGCTGAACGGACACGACCACCTCTATGCCCGCTACCGCCCGCTTGACCCCTCCGGGAATTACGATCCAAAGCGGGGCATACGGGAATTCATCGTGGGCACCGGCGGCGAGACACTCGATACGGTCGTCACAGTCAAGCACATCCGCCGATCCGACCGGCGACGCGAATTCAACGCAGCAGAATCTCGAGGCGGCAACCGGGAACTACTGGGGCGTGATGGCCCTGACGCTCGATCAGAATGGCTACCAGTGGGATTTCGAGTCGGCACTGGAACTTCCTGGAGCTCCTGCAGGAACTTACAGCGACAAGGGCTTCGGGTCCTGCCACGGTTCACCCATAGGGATGATGCGATCACGACACGATCTCTAGATCGTCTTCGCCACGTTAGCTTGACGTTTCCTTCGGTACACGTTCCCCCTTCGCGAGAAATCGCGAAGGGGGAACTTCTCTTGCCGCACTCTCAGTCCCTGCTCGTGGCTATTCCTCATTCCCGCACCTGCGCCCGCAATAGTCGTTTTTCATACTCGCATGATGAACACTGCCCCTGCCACTATCAGCGCAGTAAGGGACAAGACAACCGACGGCGTTAGCGCTCCAATCACTGCGATGGCCAGAGGCTTCAGCATGTCAGCACCGGAACCGAGACCATACGCAAGACGAGTTGGGTCCCCGATTCTTGCATTGCGATGGTGGGGCATTTCGTTTCTGAGCTATCGATAATATGACGCGTCGGCTTTAGCGCAAAAGAAAAGGCCGGGCGTCTGGACCCGGCCTTCAATTTCAAGAGTTGGTTGCGGGGGTTGGATTTGAACCAACGACCTTCGGGTTATGAGTTCAAGGGGGCAAGGTAGTGAACGACACTAAGTCTCGCCGATTCTGTTGTCCTCGTTCCCCTCGACTCTCGTTTTCTGCGCGCAAAACAGGGGTTTTGCGCCCATTCTGCGCCCACATCCTACCCGAAGGACTTGGAGACCGTGACTGTGGCCGTGACTGTGACTTGTTCCAAATCGCAAGGGAAAGGCGTGGAATGCTAGTTAATGAGTGACGGTGCTTCACATCCGAGTATAACCGATGCGTGACCGTGACTCTCTTGGTTCTATAATTTGAGCTATGGCTGTCTACTGTAATCTTTGCGGAGTCCGGGTCTCCTCTCGCGCGGCGCTCCCCGGCCACTACCGGCGCGCACATCGGGATCGGCTGCTTCCGCCCGCCTTAAACGTCTCTCGCCAAGAAGCCCGGCAGAGACTCTCCGGCTCTGCGATTGTCCATACCGTGAAACGGGAACATGCCCTACCCCGGATCGGCGAGGTGGAGAAGCGAATGATCGAGGAATGGGCGCGTGCGCCCTTGGAATCGCTCACAGGCGATCAATTCGCTTATTACCGGGAGCAGGCCCGGCTCTGTGGCGCGCTGGCGGTCAGGGAGCCGGGAAAAGGGCTTGCTATGCGTTCTCCTCAGCCAAAGGCGGAGGGCGGCCACGAGGCATTGTACCGCTTGCTCTGCCTCATCATCGAGGCGCTACGTAAGGTTGAGATTGTCGATTGCAAAATGTCAGAACGCGAGGCTTCGCGTGAACGTCGAAACGTCAAGCCGTCTCGTGTCCTAGACGAATCGAAATTTCGCAGTGGCTATTGGCCGGGCGGTGAAGGATGAAAAAATCCACAATTTGCATTCTGACCGGGCCGAAAGGTGCGGGAAAAACCTTCACGGCTCGGGACATCATTTCGCTGCATCCGCGGGTTCTCGCGGTTGATCCGCACGGTTCGGAGTTTTCACTGCCCGGCGCGGTTGCTGTTTCGGACGATGATGAAATGCTGGCCGCGTTGCGGGCGAATTGGAAACGCCCTTCATGGCTCATCACGTACACGCCTGAGTTTGACGTAGAAGCGGCTTCGGAGTCGGTCGCATGGCGGGCCTTCGAGCGCGGAAATTGCCTTGCCGTTTTCGACGAATGCGGCACCTACATGCACGCGACCAAGATGGGGCGGCAGATGCAGCGACTAATCATGCAGAGCCGTCATCGCTCGGTAAACGTAGTGCTCGCGTCTCCTCGTCTCGCGGATATAGCGACCGATGCACGGACGCAGGCCGATGCGTGGATTGTCTGCGGCGCGATGTGGACGGCGCGCGATCTGGAGACGTTAGAAGAGCACACTAGCCCGGAATTTCGACGAGCAGTTCAAGAGGCGCTCAAATTGGGCGAGCATCGGCGGCTTGGATTCGATACGCGCACGCGCCAATCATTTGAAGTGACTCACGCGAATCTCCGCCGTCTCTTTGATCCGCCTCGTGTCGGCCCGCGTCCAGCCGAGGCCGTATCCGTAGAGCCGCGCGGCTCGTGGCAGAGAGTCGTGAAATTCATGAATCAGCCGGTGAATTCGTGAGGCGTCGTTATAACGAGACAAAACGCCGTGTGCTCGCGCATCTGATCCGGTCGGGTTGGCAGAATTACCGCGAGACGGCGCGGGCCGTTGGATGGCAGGAACCGCGTAGCATGGCAACGTATCTGGTCAAACTCTGGCGCTGGGGCTTGCTCTATCGGCGCACCTTGCCGCGCACAGAATACCAGGTCAGCGCAAAGGGCCGCGCGCGGCTGGCATGGCTCACGCGACGTGCGCGATAGGAGCTAGTCCAAACTAGCGCTCGGGCCGGGACCAGTCATGAGAACTCAATTGGCACTTCGCTATTTGCGCCTTACCCTTCATGTCCACGGCTTGTAAACGAAGTTGATTTTTCTCTTTATCGTAAGTGCCCGTGTACAGCCCGCCGGTATTCTTGCCGTCAACTACGCCTCCGGCACTCAATTGCATATCGCACTTCATCGTCCATTTTCGGTCAGGCCCGAGAGCGGCGCCGGGTATTACCGGCATGATGATGTTTTCCATGTAAACACGGCTGAATCCGTCTGCTTGGGTATACCAGCCCATGACGCGAACCGTAACAGGCGCAGGTTCCGCGAAAGCAGTGGTTGCAAAGATGATAAGCAGCACGGGAATGAGGATTGATCTTCTCATTGTGTCTCCTTTCAGAGTACGATCCATTCGTTTGTTCACGGATGCCTCCTTTTCACCGTTCTTTACCGTTGGCCTTGGTCATCTTCCTGAAAGAACTGCCCTGTCAGGCTGTGCCGTTGCATGTAGTCCGCAATGCGGCCCAATTCCGCAATGGCATAGGCGCGGATGGCTTGCGCGTACCGGCCTGATTGGCCGCTATCTGTTTTCTCACATTGACCAAATTCAGAAATTCTGGCTTCAAGGACTCTAGCGGTTACAGTCCGGTCGTGCATCATAGTGCCTGCAAGATTTGAAAACGCATTTTCGTTCGGAACGAAAACGGCAGATTTCGGAATGCCCCAACCGTCCGCGTCGGCCCGGCATTGCTCCGGCGTCGGTGCATGTTCCACCTGTCCTGTCATCGGGATCACGAACAGCAAAAGCAACGGCAACAGCAATCGTGCTTTCTTCATGCTGTATCTCCTTTTCGTTTTTCTTCCGCCGAGCATGTTTGGTCTTAACTTCTTTATCGAATCGAACCCTAAAAAGACTGGTGACGGAGAAGTATACCCCTATTGGACGGCATTATTGCACAATAGACCGTCTGTTGGCTGGTGTTGCGGCACTCCCTGGCCCGCTATGTTCCTCGGCGGAGGAGCGCATGGACCAGCTAAAGCTATTTGGGAGACGGGTTCGGGCAATTAGGAAAACCGCCCAGATCACACAAGAGGAAGCTGCTGAAAAAGCGCACCTGAATTCCAAGTACCTCGGAGAAATTGAACGAGGCGAAAAGCGGCCCTCATTTGAAGCAATGCTCGCACTCGGGACAGCGTTCAACGTTTCTCCTGCTGCCTTCTTTCAGTTTGACAAAGAGGAGAGGAACGAAAAAGTTCTGAGGAAGAAAATCGAAGCCCTAATTCAGAGATCAGACCCAGAGCAGCTACAGCAAGTCCATCGGCTCCTCAAGGCTGTGTTGGAGCCGTAGGAGTCACGGTAAGTCGTTTGTGACACTGCTGCCGGCAGATTACGCGTGCTTAACTCTGGCCCCGACTCTCCCACGCGCGACGCATCATTCGGGGACTCACTCCATAATCCTTTGCGGTTTGTGCGATGGCGAATTTTGTTGTCATCCCGTTGGTGATGAAAGTGTCGATGGTGCTGCACGCGGTCTGCTTCTTAACGCCCCTAAGCTTGGCTTCTGGGCCGGTCTTTTTCTGGGGCGGAATATTCACGATGCAACTAAGGGCTTCTGCGGTTGCCGGGCGTAGTTGATGACGGTAGCCCTGAATCCTTTCAAGTGCTCGCTGGAGTCCCGCTTTGTTTTTGAATTTTCGTTTCCTTGCGTCTTGCCTTAAAGTCTCGGCTACTAGGGCGAGAAAACCTTGAGTAAGTAGAGTGACAATGCTCTTATGTTTTAGTTTTTGGGGTACTCTGCCTTTTGCGAGTGCTCGCAGGAATTGTGCGGATTCTTGATTTCCTGGAAGCCCGGCTGCCTTTAATTCCCCTTCAGATGCTATGAGAAATTCCTCTCGCGCGTTCTTTTTCATCGAACGCTCCTCCCGTAATTGGTGACCAGATTCCCGAATCATACAACATGGTCATTAAAATGTCCACATTAGGTCGTGAGTGAATACAAACGGCAAGGGGCGGAAAACGGGGAGATAATTTAGCGGGAGGTTGGTTATGGCTCGGTATCGCTTCTCGGTTGAAGAAAAAATTGCTGGGACTCGTGCGGCTTTGAGAAGCCGGTATACGCCTTCGCAGTTGAAGCCGTCGCTGCGAAAGTATTTGGAACGATTAGAAAGAGAGTTCAAAGCTCGCAAGTCCCGTTAGGTTTATAAAACGAAAGGCCGAACGCGCTGATAACGCATTCGGCCTCAAGAAAGGATTTGTCGTGGCAGCGACTACACAATCTAAGCACAGATTCCCCACTAATGGCAATGGGTATTCCTTCGCGGCTCCGTTCTCGCGCACGCGAATCGAGAGTATGACTGAACGGGAACGGCGTGGGCCAATCGTTCCGGGCAGGACAACTCAAGTTGTCGAAGCACGGCCATGCCTTTCGAATCAGCTTAACCGCACGCTTCAGGGGTACGCGCCATGCCCCGTTTGCGGAAAGCCCTGCTTTACGCATTGCTTCATGTGCGAAGGTTCGGCGTGTGATTCGTGCGACGGGCGGTGGGTCGCTGGAATCCCGATACTGATATGCGCCGGATGCCGGAAGAAATATTCCCAGAAAAGGGCGGGTGCGCGATGATGCTCTCGCCTCCACTCAATGCCCGCGAATTGAAATCGCGCGTGGACTTGGCCGCACTCGCTGGCCGGTTCACGCGGCTGCGCCGATCCGGTCGGCAGCTAGTCGGCCTCTGTCCACTTCACAAGGAACGCAATCCGTCATTCTACGTTCATCCTGACAAACAGTGTTTCAAATGCTTCGGGTGTGGCGCTGGCGGCGATGTGTTCGAGTTTGTGATGCGCGCGACTTGCTGTGATTTTCGCCGCGCGCTGGGAATTGTCGCCGAATTCTCCGAAGGGGTAGCGAGCGGCAGTGATCCGCGAAGCGGATCACGTTCTGCCGCGAGCGTAGGGGTGAAGCCCCTGTGTCCCGCGAAGCGGGACACTTCCCATAGCCAGTCAACGCAAAAGTCTCGTGCCCGCATCCTGGCGGCGCTTGACGCGGCGAATCGGCGGCTTCTTGCAGTCGATGCAACGAATCGCAAGGCAAGAGCGGCAACAGCAACGGCGTGCGAGCCGGAGTGCAACGGCTCTCCCCTTTTACTTGAGAAAAAAGGATAACTGTACGTGAGCCTGACGCTACCATTCGATTCCGACGCGGCCACTGCCCAAAAGTGGAAGTCACCTGCCTTTGCGCTGGGCTATCGCTCTCGCCGTGCCCGGCGCTTGGCGTTGCTGGGCAATCGGAATTTGGGGCAGGAGACCATTGCAGACCCCGAGGAGTTCTCGTCGTTTGAGCGGTGGCGTCAGAATCGCTTGCGGGATTATTTCGGCTCGAACAAGCCTGCCCCGCCAGATTCACGCGACGCGTTGCCGGTTCTGCCGGAAGATACAGCGTCCACCTTGGCAAGTCGCTATGGGGCATCTCAAGAACGTCTTTCGCAGGCGCTCGTGCTTGAATCCTTGGGGCTTCGAGGCAAAGCCCGGCGATTGGTGCTGTGCGGCAGGCTCGGCCATCGAATCAACCATCAGGAAAGCCGACAGGCTTGCAAGCGAAAATTTTTAGAGCCGTATTTTTGCCGAGAGAAATATTGCACGTTTTGCGGGCCTCAGCAGTTCCGGGAACTTTTCGCAAAGCTACAAAATGCGCTTGCGCCCGTAGCTGAAACGCTTGTCTGCGAAGGCTCGCGGAACGGTCGCCACATGGTGATTGCAAAACTTGACTTCACTGTGCCTAACGATGGACGTATGCCGTCACCGCAAGAGGTTCGAAAGTTTCATGCGGACTTGCGCCGATTCTGGCGTGCGGTCGAGCGCAAGTTTGGAATTCGGCGGAGTGAGTACGGAGTTGTCCGTTGCGATGAGGTCGGCGGCAGTAATACGAATCTCCACTGCCACTGTGCCTACGTTGGGCCGTGGCTCCCGCAGAAAAAAAAGAATTGTCCTACTTATGGTCAAAGATTCGCAGGGAGCGGTCGTTTGTCTCCATTAAGCCCGCGAAAAGTTTTGCAGGCGCGCTTGCTCATGCGTTGAAGTATCCGGCAAAATTCCTCGACAAGTCCACGCCTGAACGTTTGGCCGCACTAGAGAAAACATTCCACAAAACGCGGCGCGTCTCGACGGGCGGCGCATTCTATCGCCTCAAGGAATTGGGCGAGCCAGGAGATGATCGGCAGTTCGATCATGCGTTCTGCCCGTTCTGCAAGGTGCGTCTGGTGCAAGTGCGTGAGCAGTGGCAACCCTTCGCTGCATTAGAGAGCGAAGGGCGAATCAGTCTGCGAGCCGCAGAACGCGAAGCCGGGTTGCACAGCGCGCTCGGTGATGGGTCTCCGCCATGACGCGCGCCCGTCCAATCCGAATGGCGCGCGCTGCGGGGGCGGTGGCGGATTGGTCTGTCTCGCTGGCACAGAATGTGACTCACGGTGTGATTCTCTCCGATTCTTGCGAGCAGGATTCAGATATTCGGCCAGACCGTGCTCTTTCCGGTAGAGTTCCCCGGCCTCTTAATACACGTAACTGTGCTACTCTTCCCGCCCGAGGACAAAGAATCGGCGAGCGAGGAGGTAAATTGGCTCGCCGAAGATTCCAGAAAGGCAGGGTTTTTCTCCGAGGCAGTAAGAATCCGGTTTGGGTTGGACGTTGGCGAGAGGATGTAATCGAAGATGGCCGCATTCGCAGAATCGAACGCTCCGAAGTGCTCGGCTCCAAGTCGGATTATCCGACAAAACGCCTGGCACTCCGGGAGTTGGAGAAGCGGCTTGCGGTTGTCAATGATCCTCGTTATCGCGCCCGACCTACGGCGACGTTTGCAGAGTTCGCGTCCCGTTGGGAGTCTCTAGTGCTCACCCAACACAAGCCGTCTACGCAAGTCACGATTCGGAGTCATCTCCGCAAGCATCTCGTTCCCTTCTTCGAACACTGGCAGATGCGGGAGATCGGGCCGGAGGAAGTGCAACGGTTCGTCTCTTCCGCGAAGGTCAGTGCTAAAACCGCAAAGAATCTCTTCGCCACGATGCAAATGCTTTGGAAGTCGGCGCGTGCCTGGGGCTACGTCGCGCACGATGCTGTGTCCGATGTGGTTCTTCCGAAAAGGCATCGTGTGGCGCGACGGTTCTTTTCTGTTGAAGAGGTACAACGCATAATCGCTTCTGTGCCCGAGCCGTATCACACGTTCTATTGGCTCGCCGTGGAAACAGGGATGCGCGCGGGCGAGTTGTGCGGGCTTCGCGTAAGTGACTTCGATCGGGAGCGTGGTTTGGTCAGCGTCCGTCAAAGTGTGTGGCGGGGGAAGTTCCAGTCTCCAAAGAGTGATAACGCGTTACGGTCTTTCGCTCTCTCTCCTCGTTTGCTCGCGCACATCGCAGATTTTCTAAAGCGATGGAAGCCAAACGAGCGGGAATTGCTCTTTGCCACGCGCAACGGCACGCCGTGGGACGCCAACTTGCTAGTGAAGCGGAAGCTGTATCCCTTGCTCGATTCTCTCGGAATCGAGCGCGGCGGGCTACACGCCTTCCGCCACGCCAACAGCACTCTTATGGACCGTTTGGGTGTGCCGTTGAAGGTTCGCCAGCAACGTCTCGGGCACAGTGATTCTTCGCTCACTCTCGACGTGTACACGCACGTTGCGAGTGAGGATGATGTACGATTTGCGGAGCAGTTGGACGTTATTTTGCGCCCAAATGCGCCCACAAAAGGAAACGGCTCAGGAGTGGAACCCCCTAAGCCGTTGTACCTAAACTAGAAAATGGTTGCGGGGGTTGGATTTGAACCAACGACCTTCGGGTTATGAGCCCGACGAGCTACCAGACTGCTCCACCCCGCGAAGGCATGATAGCGGATGCAGGGAGGTTCGTCAAACCGCGCCGCGCACTGCTGCCGCGCGGTGTCTTATCAAGTCTAGAGAAGCGACTAATTTTGCCTATGGCGCGCTTGTGATTCTGCTTGCTTGCGGGAACGGATTTTCAGCAGCCGGGTGCGAAGGTTTGAAGGATCAATTCCGGCCGAGAAACATACCGTCCGGTAGTCCCTCTCATCGCTAAATAGAAATTGTTCGGCTTCCCGCTGGATACGGAGCGGCCCATGAATCCACTCCTCAACCGTGCTCGCAATCACAGCTCGCCAAAGCTTCTGCTCAGGTATCTCTTGGTATTCTCTACCGTGTGCCATGCATTCCATTCTTCCCCCCAGGTTTCGGCGTATTTTCAGTTCTGCCAACGCATCCTGGTGAAAAGCAATCGCCGCACCGTTCCGAGGAAATCCCCTTCGAATCCGATCCCTGCAACATACTGATTCTGAGCACTTTGGCAGGACGATTGAAGCGATAAGAATTGGCAGGGCGGAAAAGGTGGTTCAACGGCGCACACGAGTACGCTTTCTTGTATCGCCCTGCTACATCAAAATGGTGGTTGCATGATTTCCCGCAGGCATTCTCAGGAGCAATACTCAGCGAGCTGTGTCAGCGATCTTGATCGTGGGATAAGCTAGAAGCCAATCCGTGTTTCGGGCCGGGAATGAGCCGGCGAAACCTCAGATCGAATCCCAACCGGGTGGCCGCTGGTAATTTTCCCGGTAGGTGATCCTGCTCTTCTTGCCGCCGGACAGGAATTCGAAGATGATTTCTCCGCGCCGGTCCAGGAGAGCCTTGCCGTGGTTCTTCGATGCCGAAAGGGCCAGCCAGCGTCCGCCGATAATTTCATAGGTGCCGCGCTCGGCCAGGATCTGGTAGCTGCCGTCGGAATTCAATTCGATGGACGGCACCGAGCATGGCTGAATCTTCCCAGCAATTTCCACTTTCACGCAGTGGTAAGTGCCGGAAAGATAAGAGTGCGCGTGCACAGGCAGCGCCGAAATCAGCAATCCTACAAAGCCAACGAAGAGAAACCTAGTTAGATCATGCAAAATCCGCAGGTTCATTTGCACTGGTGCTCCCAAGGACTATCCGGAGGTTCTGCGGTTACCGATCCGGAACGCTTTCATTGGGAAACATTGCAAGCTAGGTACCAAAGAAGCAGTTTTGCATTCTTCACATTCCAAAGGAATTACGATCCCGCTTCAAGAGTTCGAGCGCAATTCTTGAGTGCCGCATAGTTAGAAGCGTGCTCACTAGAGGAATGCTTTTTCCACCATTGCCTCAAGGCCTGTCGACCTGTTGCGAATCATTCCCTCTTCCCTGCCAATACCCTGCTAGAATCAAGGACACTCGATTTTTCAAAACTCAGGGGAACAAATTGGACAGGACGAAATCTTTACAGAGTGAGCAAACGGAGGAAGCCGAGCCATTGGGCGAGTTTGACCGAGATATCGCGCTCCTGCTGCGTGCGGAAAATCGCGATCCATTTCGTCTGCTCGGACCCCATATCGTCGAAGAGGGCGGATCAAGGCGGCTTGTGGTGCGCGGTTTCTTCCCGAGGTCGAACGAAGCGTTCGTCGTGCTCGAGGGACACCAGAACTGGATACCGGCCCGGCGCATTTCGCCCGAAGGGTTGTTCGAAGCCGATCTGCCAATCTTTCCGGAATCGCCACTTTCGCCGGCCAAGTATCGCTGGCACGTTCGAGAGCAGGGACAGGCCGACCGCGAATTCTTCGATACCTATGCGTTTCCTACGTTGCTGTCTAATTTCGATTTGCACCTGATGACAGAGGGCACGCATTACCAAAAATACGAGAAAATGGGCGCGCACCTTGTCGTCATCGACGGAGTTGCGGGAACGCAGTTCGGCGTCTGGGCGCCCAACGCGATGCGCGTGAGCGTGGTTGGCGATTTCAATCAGTGGGATGGCCGGACTCACCCGATGCGAAATCGCGGCCCGTCGGGCGTGTGGGAGCTGTTTGTTCCCGGATTGGAAGAGGGCGCGATCTACAAATATGAGATCCGTCCCATGATTTCCGAACTGCCAGTGTTGAAGGCCGATCCCTACGGCTTCCGATCCGAGTTGAGGCCTAAGACCGGCTCCGTTGTTGCGCGCCTCGACCGGCATCAATGGAATGATTCGGGATGGATCGACTATCGAGCCAAGAATGACTGGCTATCCTCACCGATATCGATATACGAGCTGCATCTTGGTTCATGGCGCCGCGTCACGGAAGAAGGCGACCGCTGGCTGACGTATTCGGAACTGGCGGACCAGCTCATCCCTTACGTGAAACAGATGGGTTATTCGCATGTGGAACTGATGCCGGTGATGGAGCATCCTTTCGATGGCTCGTGGGGATACCAGACGCTGGGATATTTTGCCGCCACCAGCCGGTTCGGCGCTCCGGAGGATTTCATGTCTTTCGTGGACCGCCTCCATCAGGCTGGGATCGGCATCCTTCTGGATTGGACTCCGGCCCACTTTCCCAGCGACGGGCACGGCCTTGCGGAGTTTGACGGCACCCATCTATATGAGCATGCGGATCCGCGCCAGGGCCGGCACCCGGATTGGGGGACGCTGGTTTTCAACTATGGCCGCAACGAAGTCCAGAATTTCCTTATTTCCAATGCCATTTTCTGGATTGACAAGTATCACATCGACGGCTTGCGCGTGGATGCAGTCGCGTCGATGCTGTATCTCGATTATTCGAGGCCCGATGGCGATTGGATTCCAAATGAATTTGGCGGTCGGGAGAACCTCGCGGCAATCGCGTTCCTGAAGCGCTTGAACGAAGTAGTCTACTCCCGCCACCCTGGCGTGCTTGATGGTCGCTGAAGAATCCACCTCCTGGCCAATGGTTTCCCGCCCCACATATCTCGGCGGGCTGGGCTTCAGCCTCAAGTGGAACATGGGCTGGATGAACGACACGCTGAGCTATTTCTCGCAAGAGCCGGTGCACAGGAAGTTTCACCATAACCAGATGACTTTTTCCATGCTGTATGCCTTTACGGAAAATTTTATTCTGCCCTTCTCACACGACGAGGTGGTCCACGGCAAAGCTTCCCTGATCAATAAGATGCCCGGCGACCTCTGGCAGCAGTTCGCGAATCTGCGCTTGCTGTACGGATACATGTTCGCCCATCCCGGCAAGAAACTGATGTTCATGGGCGGCGAATTCGGCCAGCGGGAAGAATGGAATCACGAAACGAGTCTCGAATGGCATCTGCTTGGATATCCTCAACATCGGGGCCTTCAGGTCCTCACGACGGACTTGAACGCGCTTTATAAGAATGAAGCGGCTCTCCATGAAGTGGATTTCGACTGGCATGGATTTGAGTGGCTGGATTGCAATGATGCGGACTCGAGTGTCCTTTCCTTCGTGCGGCGCGCGAAGAACCCGGAGAACTTCATTGTGGTCGTTGCCAATTGCACGCCGGTCCTGCGCGAAACCTACCGCGTAGGCGTCCCGGAGCCGGGGTTTTACCGCGAGATCATGAACACGGATGCTGAAAAGTATGAAGGATCAAACGTCGGAAACCTCGGGGGCGTCCATTCCGAGCCGGTTCCGTGGGGAAACCGGAGTTATTCCATCAATCTGCGCTTGCCGCCCCTAGCCGCCGCGTACTTCAAATTCGAACGTTGGTAGCCGCCCCGATACCTAATGGTGAAATTTGCGCCTATTGCGAACCTATACCTATAGAAGTCGTCCCTGGTGGTCGAGTGCGAACGGGGGAAGTCCCGGAGCCTTTATTTCTGCGCGAGACAGGCGGGAACCTCAAAGTCACCGCCCTGGTTGAAACCGAAGTAATCCATCTGCATGCTGCCGTTCATGCGCGGATCGCTCATGCCGATACGCACCGGCAGTCCGCTTTCCTTGGCCACGTACATCTGCATCGGGCCGTGAAATTGCCCGCCGTCGCGAACATAAAACTCGTAGCTTGTGACGGCCACATCGTTGATGGTGTCATCTCCGACGACGCGAAGATCGGTCAAGGGAGGCGCTGGCCGGGTGGCCTGCGCGGAGTCACTTCGGGAGGGTTGTCCTCCGCCGCTCTTGCACTGCCATTCCCAAAAATCGTGGGCCTGTTTTCTGATCGCACCGACCTCGGCTGCCGACGCAGCCGCACCGGCAGCCTGGACCGCTGCACTTGCGATCCCCATCGGTCCCATCGCGAGGCTCTTGGCGATCGAAGAGGCCGCCTGTGCCTCCGAATCAGCGAGCTGCTTGGTGATCTGGGCGTCCTGAGTTGCTAGAATCCGATCCTTCGCCGGGGAGAGCCACTTGCTGGCTACGCGTCCGTTGCTGGAGACGCTTCGCAACTCGAAGTCTTCCATCTTCCCGTCGAACGGCATATTGAAATGCATGGAAACCTGCTTCGCATCGCCCGCGGTAATGGTTTCCGCGGGCATGAATCCCATCTGCGACATCATCTGCTGCACCCGCGAGTCAGTGCTGCTGAATACCATGCGCTGATGGTACACGCTCTGTTGCCCCAGCTTCTGAAACGCCTGGAAAATCGGACTGTCGGGAGGAACCGGCACGCCCGCAGGTTTCGGCATCGCCGCTGATGGCGGCTGCGTCGAGTCGGGCTGTGACGGTGGCGGCTGGTTCTTCCCCTTTTTTCCGCCGCCCATACCGGGGACAGGAAAATGAAATTGCGCCGCAGCGGGATTGACAACGGCCAGGTTACACATCACGTAGGCAATCATAAATGCGTACTTCGCGATGCCTTTCACCGATAGCAACATTGTCGTTTCCTTTCGCATGATTTGTAGCCCGTTTGTACCAAATTTCTGCCTATGGAGCAACGGTTTCGCGCAACAGGGCCCGCACCCATGCTTACGCAAGCGCATCCGCCGGATCGATTCCGACCGCTCGGTGCGCAGGGTAACTCGCTCCCGCGAGAGCCGCATCGGTATAATCTCGAGATGCGATGACATCAGTGGTTTGCATTTCCGAAATGCCGTTCCTTATGCTCATTGGTAATGCTGTGTTCGTACTCTTTCTGATCAAAACCAACAACGATGAGGTCCCCGGCAACGAGGGTTGGCGTGGTGCAACTATCCAGATCATCATTCAGGATCCGCATATACTCGGGATTGGAGAGGATATCCCGCTCCTCAAAAGAAATCCCTCGCGACGTGAGAAAGGCCTTCGCCTCCGTACACGCACCACACCCGGGTTCCGTGTAAAGCAGAATCCGCATATTTTGGGCTTTCTGGTGACCGTCCCCGTTCCCATTTGTAGCAGATTTGTTTTGGACGAAGCAATCGGATTCCGCCCAGTCCAAACATTGTGACTAACATTGAAACACGCATTCAGACGAAGGAAATTACTCGTAGGCAAGCGCATCCACGGGATCGCCCTGGGCGGCGCGAAACGCAGGATAAATGGCGCCGGCAATCGCGCCGAAGATGGTCAGAAGAATGGCTCGAACGATCCAGCCGCCTTCGATCGAGATTTGCAATGTGGGGGCCGTGCGATGCAGGATCGCGACCACGCTGTACGTACATGCCAACCCGAAAACTGCGCCAATCGCGACCATCAGCAGGGTCTCACCCAAAATCATCGAACAGATTTCCAACCTGGAAGATCCGAGCGCTTTGAGAACGCCGATGTCGCGCGTGCGCTCCAGCACCATCGTGTGCATGGTGAGAAGAACGACCAGGAAGCTGATCACCATGCCGAGTGTCACAAAGGATCGGATAAACGGTTTGAGTTCCGGCAGGTTCGAAGACGTCATGAGAGTGCTGAACTCGGCCATGGAACGGATTTTATAGGTGGGAAGCAGCTTCACCAGTTCGTTGCGCACGGCTTCAGTATCCCCTTTGCTCCGAACAAAAAAGATGGATGCACGGCCATCGGCGCCGGCAATGTCCTGGGCAGTTTTTAGGGGAATGAAAAACCGCGCGCCTTTGCCATGGACCACGATCCCGGACACAGTGAATGGATGGCCAAGAAGAGTCATGCTCTCTCCCACCCGCAGTTTGCGCGACCCAGCGGCGAGATCGTCGGCAATGGTCTGGTTTGGCGTCTGAAATTTTCCCCCAGAGATAAACCTGAAACCATCACTGAGCCCTACAAACCGTCCGTAATCAATGCCGTAAACAACACCCAGGCTGTGCTGGTCCACGACGATCAGAACAGGCGCGACTTCATCGACACCTGGAAGGCTGCCGATCTTGTCCGCAAGATCTTCCGGCATCACGGCGCTGGAAAACGCGAAGAAAATGGAAGAGTTGGGCGGCTGGACGATAATGTCGGCCCCCACGCCTTCGGCGCGAGTGCGCCAATCCGCCAAAGCGCCGGAGGTAAGGCCAACAATCAACAGAACGAGAAATACTTGCAGCGACAGGGCGACAATACTGAGCGCCGAGCGAAGCGGGCGTACACCCAGGTTGCTCCACAAAAGATGCCAGATCATGAAACCTTTGTAGGGTTTTTCGTCCATAATGTTGGAGCGCAACCTGCTAAATCCTGCGACCCTAATCTAACACCCTGCACAACGACGGTCAAAGCGACGTCCCGGAATTTCATCGGGCGATTTCAACAGTTGTGTTGAAAAGTTTGTGGAAAACAACCGAGCGATAGCGCGTACCTCAAGTGAAATAGGGTGTTTGATACAGTTTGCACAAAGATGAAGCAATTCAATCTAAATTTCTGGAAACTCGAATCTTCATCTATTTTGGGAATCACAAATGGGAAACAGTCCCACAATTGGATCAACTGCGGCACTCGTATGTTCGCTAATTATTTTTCTCAGTACCACTTGGGAGGACGGACCAGGGCGATATTGATCGTCTGTTCGTCCTGGTTTACATCGTAATATTCGCCGTAAGTTTTCCAGCCGTCGGCAATGACTTGAATGATGAATTTCCCTTTCGGAATATCAGGTACGTGGCAAACTCCCTGCAAATTCGTTTTCAGATTCATCTCAATCTTCTTATCCTTGGCCAGCTTACGTTCCGTGACGTACCTCACGTATACGCTGGCGCTATCGACGGGCTGCTTGTCATCTCCGCCCGTCACGACAATGGTCAGACGAACCGTCTTGGAATCGGAGTCGGATTTCCCTTTGGGATTGGCGTCCTTATCCTGTCCACGAACCGCAACGGCAAGAACCAAAACGAGTGATGCGAGGAGTGTGCCGACCTTCTTCATGGAATTAGGCGCTTTCATCATGACAATCCCGCAAGGCGCATCCACGTGCGATGGCTCCCCCATTCTTCCCTTTTTCGGGAAATCGCGCAAGTGAATCGCTCGTCCAGGAAATGACGCCACCCCGAAAAATTGACTCGGCTGCCGTCCTGAGCTACTTTCAACGCGCCATTCAATATTTGTGGAAATAAGGAGATGTTCCAATGGGATTTGCAACCGACGCCATTCATGTGGGGCAGGAACCCGATCCGGCAACAGGAGCCATCGTCGCCCCGATCTATCAGACCTCGACGTACGTTCAGGAGGAGTTTGGGAAGAACAAGGGCTATGACTACGCACGAACCAACCATCCGAACCGCAAGGCTCTCGAGCGCACCATGGCAAAGCTCGAAGGCGGCAACAGCGCATATGTCTTTACCTCCGGCATGGCGGCCATCGATTCCGTTTTCCGCCTCCTGCGCCCGGGCGACCATGCCATCATTTCGGAAGCGGTCTACGGCGGCGTCATTCGGCTCACCACTCAGTTCCTGGTGCAATGGGGGCTGGAATTCAGCTTCGTGGATACGTCCTCGCCCGAACAAGTTGAACGCTCGATCAAGCCAACCACCAGGATGATTTATGTAGAGACGCCGACGAATCCGACAATGTGCGTCACCGATCTCGCGGCGATGGCAAATATCTCCACGGCGCACCATGCGACGCTGGTCGTGGATAACACGTTTCTAAGTCCCGTATTTGCAGTCGCCGATCGCGCTGGGCGCTCAGATCGTCGTCCATTCCATGACGAAATATCTGAATGGTCACAGCGATGCGGTGGGAGGTGCAGTGATTTTGACTCGCCCATCGGATGCAGAGAAAATCTATTTCCTGCAGCGCTCCGCCGGAGCGGGGCTCGCGCCGATGGATTGTTTCCTGGTATCGCGCGGAATCAAGACGCTGGCCGTGCGGATGGCGCAGCACGACGCGAACGGCAGAGTCATTGCCCGATTCCTCGAGGATCATCCCCGGGTGAAACGCGTGCTCTATCCCGGATTGCCTTCGCATCCGCAGCACGATGTTGCGGTCCGCCAGCAGCGCGGCTTTGGCGCGATGATTTCGTTCGACGTGGTCACGCAGGAAAACGCCAGGAGGGTGCTCAACCATGTGAAGCTCTGCTCGCTGGCGGAAAGCCTGGGCGGAGTGGAAACGCTCATCTCTCACCCCGCAACGATGACGCACGCCTCGGTCCCTCCTGAGGTTCGCGCGAGAATCGGAATCACTGACGGGCTCATCCGGATTTCCGTGGGAATCGAGGACGTGGCGGATTTGATCACCGACCTGGATCAGGCGCTCAGCAAGATCTGACGCACGTTGCGAAGGGGCAGGGGGTGTCGTTCTATCTTCTTGCTTCTTTCAGGTTTTCCTCAAGCCAGGCCAGGTATGCGGGAGACCCATCCGCAATCGGCACAGCGATGAATTCGGGGACATCGTAAGAATGGAGTCTCTCGACGGCCGCTCGAAGCTTCGCCAGGCGCTTGCGCGAAGTTTTGATCAACAGCAATCGCTCCCGCGCGGATTCCACTTTCCCTTTCCAACGATAGATGGAGGTTACGTTTCCAGGGAGGATGTTGACGCACGCGGCGAGACGCGCTGCGACGACCGCGCGAGCAATGCGGCGCGCTTCTGAAGTGTTCGAGCACGTCACAAGAACTACATACTTGTCGGTCATGCTTCCAACCCTCAGCGGCTAAAGCCGCTATCCTCACACTCGGTCAATGGCACGGCTGAAGCCGTGCCCCACAAACATTCGCTCAACTCTAGCTTTGCTCGTTACTCTTTCTCGCTTCCCTCATTTCAGAACTGTTTGCCACTTGCACGCCACGCTACAATACTTCGCCGGAGCGAGGAACATCCTATCTAAAAAATGACGGCTGCGATCAAATTTGGAACGTCGGGTTGGCGAGCAATCATCGCGGAGGATTTTACGTTCGCCAACGTCCGGCTTGCCTCGGCGGCCATTGCCGGCCATGTGTGCAGCCGCAACCCGAAACCGACGCTCATTGTCGGGCGCGATACACGTTTCTTCGGCGAGGAATTCAGCCTCGCCGCCGCCCAAATTCTGCGTGAGCACGGAATTCATGTCCTGCTCTGCAAGGACGCGACGCCCACGCCCGCCATCGCCTATGAAATCCGCCGGCGCAAGGCCGATGGCGCGATCAATTTTACCGCCAGCCACAATCCAGCCGAATATCAGGGCTTGAAATTTTCCGGGCCCGACGGCGGCCCGGCGCTGCCTGAAGTGACGCGAGACATCGAAGCGCGCGCGGCAAAGCTTGGCGAGCGCGCGCCCGCGAAGCCTAACGACCAGCCGTTTGAACAAATCAACCCGCGCGATGCCTATCTCGAACGCCTGGTGGAACTCGTCAATTTCAAGGCAATCAGCGATGCAAAGATCAGCATCGTAACGGACGCTCTGCATGGTTGCGGGGCCGGGTACCTGGATCGCGTGCTCGCAGCGGAGGGCGTCGACGTGCAAGCCTTGCGGAGGGACCGCGACGTCCTGTTCGATGGCTCGGGCCCTGACGTGTCCGAAGAGAACCTGCTTCCCTTGCGAGAGGCCGTAATCGCGAAGAAAGCAGCCGTCGGCCTGGCAACCGACGGCGACGCCGATCGCTTCGGAATCCTGGACGCGGACGGGACCTGGATGCAGCCCAATCATGTTCTCGCGCTCCTTTACGACTACCTTGTGGAGACGCGCGGGTGGAAAATGCCCGCTGCGCGCAGCGTGGCCACTTCGCACTTGATGGACGCGGTCGCGCATTTTCATGGAACCAAAGTTTTTCAGACGCCGGTGGGATTCAAATACATCGGCGAGTTAATTCAGCAGGACAAGATCGCCATGGGTGGAGAGGAAAGCGCAGGAATTTCGATCCGTGGCCACGTCCCGGAGAAGGATGGCAATCCTGGCCTGTCTGCTCGTCGCGGAGATGGTGGCCGTCCGCCGCGCTTCGCTCGCCGAACAATTGCGCGCGCTGTTCAAGCGCGTGGGCCGGGAATTCTGGCCCCTTCGCACGAACCTGCATCTGCAGGAAGATGTGAAATTGAAAACGGTCGCCAGACTGAAAGGCGATTTTTCAAAGTTTCTTGGGCGGCGCGTCAAACAGATGGATCGCACGGACGGCCTGAAACTGGAATTCGACGACGGTTCCTGGGTGCTGCTGCGGCTTTCGGGAACCGAGCCGCTGTTGAGAGTTTACACCGAGGCTCGCTACGCGTGAGGAATCATCGAAGATCGCCGGCGACACGCAAGCGTGGGTCATGGATATCGCCCAGAAAGCGAACGCATGATGCGGCTGCCAACATTTTTCACTCAACGACGCGGAAGCGTATTTGAGGCGAAACGCGCGCCAGATTCTAGGTCTCGCGCTTTTCGCCCTATTGATTCACGATATTTTCGGCGCACACGGATTCATCGCCATGCGGCGCACGCAGACAGGAAATCGAAGAGATCCGCGGACCAGATCGGCAAGATCAATACGGAAAACAAGTCCCTCACCGACCAGGTCAATGCCCTCAAAACGGATCCGAAAGCAATCGAGCGGATCGCCCGCGAAAAGATGGGCCTGGCGCGTCCCGGTGAATTCATCTATAAGCTTCCCGATTCGGCCAAAGCCCGCGATTCCGGAAATCCGGATGCCGGAAAATAACTACCAGAAACCGCTTCCCCCTGCATGAAATCAGGTTCTTGCCGCTGGCCGGAAAAAGGCCGCAGACATCTGTCCAGCGGATCGTGATGCGATTGCTGATCGTCGCGAGAAGCGTCATGGCGACAAAAATTATGGCCAGGCCGACTGTCGCGGTTCCAATCCCGACGCTCCGCTTGGGCAGGATGGAGAGCCCGCCGTACACGAACTCGATGTGGACCCAGTAGACGAGCAACGAGCTTTTTCCCATTTCAATCAGCGGGCTGAAACCCCATTCGCCCGCTCCCCATCGACACCACAGGTAGCTGGCAAAAAGGATCACCATGACAACGCCAACACGGACCAGGAAAAAGTCCGGGCTCGTGTGCCAGAAATCGTACACCGCGTAGAGCTGCACAGGCCGCGCGTCCAGCCAGAGTCCGGCGGCGATCAGAGCGATTCCGCCGGCTCCGGCCAGGGCAACGGCGATAACCTCCTTGCGGCGCGCCCATTCCGACAGCAATAAAGAGCCAATCGCCAATCCTGCAAACGCGAATGCTGACCAGGGGAAAATTGGAAACAGCCACGGTTGCGGCGTGCCGAACGTGTGCACTCCGTTGATATAGGATTCCAGCCACCACGCTCGCCAGTGCGGCTGCCAGGTCGTCCACAGCAGAGGGGTGACCGCCGAAATGGCTGCTGCAAATACGGTTGCAGCCACCACGGTTCTCCAGCGTAAGCGACGAGGATCCTTCTCACCGCCTGCGGCTGCGACCGGCACACGATCCCCATCATCATCAATGACAGTCCGATCACGTTGAGAATGTCCACACGCAGCAGGTCGGTCCAAGGAGCATGGCCCATGGCGAGGAGAAATTCCTGCAGGCGGAAGAGCAACGCCAGAAGAAAGATTTCCCCGCCGCGCATGAATCGTTGTGCGCGCGATTTCGTTCGCCGGGATTCCCTTTTTGCGGAGGTTGTCCGTCACAAGGGCGAACGAAATGCCCGCCATGAACAAGAAAAGCGGAGCAGGAAGTGTCCCGCCGAGTTGCGACAATTTGAAAAATCCCCTTTCGCGCGCGGCGCCGCCCAGCCAGGAGTCGTAGCAATGCGTCTGGAACATCACCAGACATGCGAGTCCTCGCAGCCAGTCAATGTACCCAATTCGCTTTGTCGGATTCCCGGGCATCAGTCCTTTCTGAAGTCCACTACATCTCATTCCGCGGGTGATGCGACCTTTCATTGCCCGTTGGATGCGTTACACTATCGCGCCATGCCGGATGGACGCCAGCTTTCGATATGGACGGCGCTGGGGCTATGGTCCGCCGCAGTCGCGGCCGGCGCCATTTACGGATCGCTGCTCGGATTCAGCGGGCGAGCATTTGTTATCACTCTTGGCGTGCTGGCATTTTTCCTGGCGATACAGTTAGTGTTCGCCGCCGGGGATCTCGGCGAACGGCTGGGACGCCGGACCGGCCCTCAGCTTGGCGTGCTGGTTTCGGTCGTTCCGTTCCTTGCATACCTGATTTATGTTCTGGGCACAAACAGTTTTGCGTTGTCGCGTGTCGCGATAGCCGCTGCCTATGTTCTGACTCCCACGTTGCTTGCAATCTCCGCGGGCAAGGCGCCGCCGGGCGCGTGGCAGGACTACCTCGCGATGCTCGCGATTTTTCTGCCCTTGAAGCTGCGATGGCTCAACGTCTTGTGGCCGTACCCGGGCGCGCAAATCGGATATATCGCTACGATGTTGCTGGCGATCAGTATTGCATTGGTGACGTTCCTGTTTGTGAGGCAATTGGACGGTATTGGCTACAACATTGTATGGGGCCGCAACGCAATCCTCACCGCCTTACTCAATTTTAGTTTGCTTGCCGTGATTGTGATTCCGCTGGGAACGGCGCTGCATTTCATTCGGTTTGATCCCACGGTCGCGCATTGGAAATCCCTGCCGGGAGACGCGATCAGCATCTTCCTGCTGACCGCATGGCCCGAGGAATTATTGTTCCGCGGGCTCTTGCAGAACTGCCTCTCGCGAACGCTTTCGAGCGAGAAGGGCGGGTGGATTGCCGCGTCCGTAATTTTCGGGCTTGCACATATCACCAACAACGGCGTGTTCCCAAATTGGCGCTACGTGATCCTGGCGACCATCGCGGGGATTTTTTACGGCCGGACGTGGCGCAAGACGAACAGCATCTTTTCATCCGCAATCGTCCACGGCCTGGTGGATACGATCTGGCACATCACTTTCCGAACGCTTTAGCGCCCCAATTTATCCTTTGTGAGAGGTCGCTAGAACAGGGTGCGGCGCAGCGGGCTTGTCGCGCGACGCGGCCACGGAGTACACTCGCAAAGCGGGAATACTGGAGGCAGGCATGGCTCGAATCGTGCGTTGCGGATTAATTCAGGCGCATTGCGAATGGTCGCCGCAGAAATTCTCGCTTGCGCAGATCAAGGACAAGATGATCGCGAAGCACGAGAAGCTGATTGCGGCCGCGGCAAAACGCAAGGTGCAGATCCTTGGCCTCCAGGAACTGTTTTACGGCCCCTACTTCTGCGCCGAACAGGAAACAAAATGGTACGGCCTGACCGAGCCGGTGCCGGGCGGCCCGACGACATCGCTGATGCAAAAACTCGCAAAGAAATATGGCATGGCCATGGTCATTCCGGTTTACGAAGTCGAGATGGCCGGAGTCTATTTCAATACCGCCGCCGTTTTCGATGCCGACGGAAAATATCTCGGAAAATATCGCAAGCATCATATCCCGCATTGCCACCCCGGATTCTGGGAGAAATTCTATTTCACGCCGGGGAATACCGGCTATCCCGTGTTCGAGACGCGCTTTGGGCGGGTCGGTGTGTACATCTGCTACGATCGGCATTTCCCCGAAGGCGCCAGAATCCTTGGTCTCAATGGCGCCGAGATCGTTTTCAATCCTTCGGCGACGGTCGCGGGGCTTTCGGAATATCTCTGGGAGCTTGAACAACCGGCGCACGCTGTTGCCAACGGATATTTCATCGCCGCATCCAACCGCGTTGGCACTGAAAAGCCCTGGCAAATCGGCGAATTTTACGGGAAAAGCTATTTCTGCAACCCGCGAGGGAAGATCATCGCGCAGGCAAGCCGGGATAAGGATGAATTGCTGGTCGCCGACCTGAACCTCGACGAAATTCAGGAAGTGCGGTCCACCTGGCAGTTCTATCGCGATCGCCGCCCAGAAACTTATGGCGAGATCACGCGCACACAGGCCGCCGGCGCCGCGCAAGCCGCGGATTGAAAATGTGACTCGTGACTCGTGATTCGTAACTCGTGACCAAGGGCGTTACACGATTCACGAATTACGATCTCCTCGTTACCAAGGAAACGCAATGACGACCCAACCCAAGCAGATGACCCGCAGCGAAGAAGTGGTTCGCAAGCACAAGGAATATCTCTGGCCGGCGGTCACAAACTTCTATCAGCAGCCGCTGGTCGCCGATCACGGATCGATGCAGTACGTGTGGGACATCGAAGGCCGAAGGTACCTCGATTTTTTTGGCGGAATTCTGACGATCTCCGCAGGCCACGCGAATCCAAGGATTACCGGCCCGGTTAAAGCGCAGATCGACAAGCTGCAGCATCTCTCCACGCTCTATCCGAACGAGGCGATTGTATCTCTCGCGGAAAAAGTAGCGCAGATCACCCCGGGCGCGCTGCATTCGAGCTTCTTCACCAGTTCCGGCACCGAAGCGAACGAAGCCGCAATCCTGCTGGCGCGCATGGCCACCGGCTGCTACGACGTGGTTGCGCTGCGCCATGCCTATGCGGGCGGCTCTTCGCTGGCCAAGAGCGTTACCGCGCAGGCGCCGTGGCGCAAAGCCGGCGTCATCAGCGTCGGCGTGGCGCATGCCATCAATCCTTATTGCTATCGCTGCCCGCTGGGCCTGAAATATCCCGACTGCGAAGTCGCCTGCGCGAAGGATGTCGAAAACCTGATCCAGACGGGCACGAGCGGCCAGATCGCGGCGTTTATTGCCGAACCCATCCAGGGAGTGGGCGGCTTTATCACGCCGCCTCCCGAGTATTTCAAGATTGTCTTCAAAGCCGTGAAAAAATACGGCGGCTTGTTCATTTCCGACGAAGTGCAGACGGGCTTCGGCCGGACCGGAAAAAAATGGTTTGGCATCGAACACTGGGAAGTCACGCCGGACATCATGACCTGCGCGAAGGGCATGGCCAATGGCGCTCCGATCGGCGCGACGATCACCACGAAAGAACTTGCGGCTTCGTTTCAGGGTTTGACAATTTCCACCTTCGGTGGAAACCCGGTCACTTCCGTCGCGGCAAAGGCCACCATCGATTTCATCGAGGAGGAAAAGCTTCTCGAAAATGCCGACGTCGTCGGCAGCTACTTCCGGGGCAAGCTCGACGAGCTGCAGCGGAAATATTCCGTGATCGGCGACGTGCGCGGCAAGGGACTCATGCTGGCGCTTGAAATGGTAAAGGACCGCGAGACGAAGGAGCCGGCTCCGGAGGCTACGGCACAACTGCTGGAGCGCACGCGCGATCACGGCTTGCTTGTCGGTAAGGGCGGGCTGTACGGGAACGTTATACGCCTGTCGCCCATGCTGAATATTGGCAAATCGGACGTAGATGAGGCTATCCGGCTGCTCGACAAATCATTCGCGGAACTTTGGCCGTAACGTCTTATATATCGCCACCGAAACATATATTAAGTGTATAAGTCCCATGTTGTGATAGGGACAGTTTCATTTTGGCACATTCCCGCGCAATTCATGTTCCTCAACGACTACCGCCCTGATAGCGTAAATTCAGGCTTAGTCGCCACTTGTTCGCAACGAATTCGGTTCACGCCATTTGACCTTTACCGGGGAGTATGAGGAGTCCATGAAAAGGAAGAAGCTGGGCGAGGTTCTCCGGGAAAAGGGAAAGATTTCCCCGGCTGACCTCCAATCGATTGTTGGCGAACAAGAAGGGAAAATGATCCACCTCGGCGAATTGATGCTGGAGCGTGGCCTGGTCGCCAAAGAGGACCTCGCGTCCGCCCTGGAGGAAGTGTCCAGCGTTCCTTACATCGACTGCGCAACACTCACCCCGGAACCCGCAGCTTTGAAGCTTATCCCTCGAGTAATGGCCGAGCGATTGTCGGTTCTTCCCATTCGAATTGAAAGAAGCCGGCTGGTGGTTGCCATGGCGGCGCCACAGAATCTTCGCACCCTCGACGAGTTGCGTTTCGTGTCGGGGATGGACATTTTACCGCGCCTATCATTCCGCTCCGAGGTCCATCTAGGTATAGCCTCGAATTACGCTGACAATGAGGGTGGCGTGGTTTCGCCCGCCATCGTCGATCCCCGGAATCGGATAGCCTTTGAAGATATAGAGTTCTTTTCCACCAGCTCCCGGCAAAGCAACCAGGAAGCAATTCAAGAGATGCAGGCTGATCTCCGGCACAGAAAAACGCCGGCGGTACGCCTGGTGTCGGAAATCATCCAGACGGCTATGGCGAAGAATGCCAGCGATATTCATATCGAGCCGCGAGCATCGGAAACCGCGGTAAGGATCCGAGTCGACGGGGTGCTGCGGGACCTCAGGTCGATCCCGCGAAATCTTCAAATTTCGCTGGTTTCGCGCATCAAGATTCTGGCCGATATGGACATCTCCGAGCGGCGAACTCCTCAGGATGGGCGATTCATGGTCGCCGTCGGGCCTCGCCAGATCGACTTGCGGATCTCCTCGCTTCCGACCCAGTATGGAGAAAAGGTAGTGCTTCGCCTGCTGGAGACGACTGCCCCGCTGGCTTCCTTCGCGGACATGGGAATGCCATTGGATGTCTCCAAGGCTTTCTCGGACCTGCTGTCCATGCCCCAGGGAATGATCCTGGTGACCGGCCCCACGGGCTCGGGAAAGAGTACGACGCTCTACAGTTCGCTCCATAAGTTGCGCAACTCATCCGTCAATATCGTCACCGTTGAGGATCCCGTTGAGTACGTCCTGCCAGGAATCAATCAGAGCCACGTCAACACGAAGGGCGGCCTGACGTTTGCAAGCTGCCTGCGATCCATGCTTCGTCAGGATCCGAACATCATCATGGTCGGCGAGATACGCGATCGGGAAACCGCGGAAATCGCGATGAAGGCTGCGCAAACGGGCCACTTGGTCCTATCGACGCTGCATACCAACAACAGCGTTTCCGCGATTATCCGTTTGCTGGACCTGGGAATTCCCGGTTACATGATCAGCTCATCGGTAACGGGAATCATGGCGCAGCGCCTGGTGCGGAAACTGTGCTCCTGCCACACCGTCGAGGATGCGCCCCAGGAATACCAGGCTCGCCTGGCGCTGGCCGGAATGCGCAACCCTCCCGCAAAGATGGCCGTCCCCTTCGGCTGTGAGATTTGCGATCAGTCGGGCTATAAAGGCAGAATTGGAATATTCGAATTACTTCGATTTGATGATTCCATTCGAAACATAATCCGTACGACCGGAAACATGGACCAGATTCGAGAAACTTCCCGGTCCAACGGAATGCGGCTCATGCAGGAAGACGCGATTGAAAAGCTCCACGCCGGACTCACGACGCTGGAGGAGATTCTCCGAGTCGTGCCGATTGAAACCGCCCTCTACCTGGAATGCGCAAAATGCCGTCAAACGATCCTGCCGTCCTTCAAGCTTTGCCCCTATTGTGGAACGCGCTGCGGTTCGCGCTCCGAATCTGCCGGCGCGACCCGGCCCGATTCAATTTCGCAGACAATCCTGCAATAGCAAGACAAGACAAAACGAAGGCGATATTTCCACCTGGCAGGGAGTCCGGTCTGCCAGAGGTTCATCATCGAAATAACCGGCTATTGTATTGCATTTTCCTCGGGCGGGTTCGCCGCCGAGCGACCTCTTGACGTTTCCACCGGCAGGATTCACCATTCATGGTGTAGGGATTCAGAACGTTTTCATGGCGTCCAGTTGGAAGCGAGGGTATTTCAATGGCAACAGCAATTCGCAGCGCGCAGAGCTGCCGCAATTTCATCAACGGGAAATGGGTCGACTCAAGCTCGGGTCGTACCATGGAGCGTCGCAATCCGGCAAACCTCGATGAGGTCGTCGCAATCGCGCCCATGTCGAACCGGGAAGACGTGCGGGAGGCAGTTCGAGCTGCCAAGGCTGCATTCCCGGCGTGGCGTGATACGCCCGCGCCCGCGCGCGGGGAAATTATCCTAAAAGCGGCGGCGATACTGAGCGAGCAGAAGGAAGAAGTTGCCCGCATCCTGACCCATGAAGAAGGAAAGATCTACAAGGAATCGCTCGTCGAGGTGCAGCGGGCCATCAACATTGTCGAGTTCATGGCGGGGGAAGGTCGCCGTCTAGGCGGTCAGACGCTCCCCAGCGAAATGCCGAAGACGTTTCGCCTACACAATTAAGCAGCCGCTCGGCGTCGTGGGAGCGATCACGCCCTGGAATTTTCCGGTGGCCATTCCCTTTTGGAAAGCGGCTCCGGCGCTGGTCACGGGCAACACGATGGTATTGAAGCCGGCGGAACTTACGCCGCTGACGGCCCTGAAAATGGCCGAGATTTTCACGCAGGCCGGACTTCCTCCAGGTGTCTTGAACATTGTTCTTGGCGCGGGCGAGGAGGTGGGCGACGAACTCGTGCAGCACCCGGATGTTCACGCCATTTCCTTCACGGGATCAAATGAAGTCGGCGGGATTATTTATAGCGGCGGCGCTCGGAAAATGAAGAAGTGCCAGTGCGAGATGGGCGGAAAAAATCCGATCGTTGTGTTGTCGGACGCCGATCTCAAGCTGGCCGTTGAATCCGCCGCACTGGGTGCGTTCGGTTCTTCGGGGCAACGTTGCACAGCAACCAGCCGCGTTGTCGTTGAGGATAAGATTGCGGACGAGCTTGTATCCATGCTGGTGGCGCGCGCAAAGGAATTTCGCACGGGCGATGGATTCGACGAGAGCGTCGGAGTCGGACCGCTCGTGGATGAAAACCAGCTTGAAACCGTGCTGCGGTACCTCGAAATCGGCAAGAAGGAAGCGAAACTTCTCGTGGGCGGAAGCCGCGTAACCGGCGGAGCGTACGACCGGGGCCTTTTTGTCGCTCCCACGATTTTCGATCACGTGAAGTGGGACAGCAGGATCGCTCAGGAAGAAATCTTCGGGCCCGTGCTGTCAGTGATTCGTGTGCCGGATTTTGAGGAAGCCTTGCGCGTGGCGAACTCCGTGAAGTATGGTCTCTCTAGCGCGATCTACACCAATGATTCCGCGAAGATTCACGAGTTTATCGGCCGGATCGAGTCCGGCATGACGCACGTCAATGCCTCCACAGTCTGGAGCGAAGCGCATCTTCCGTTCGGCGGCATGAAAGGCACCGGAGTCGGCTTGCGCGAAATGGGCGGAGTCGCGATTGATTTTTATACCGAGCTGAAATCGGTTTACATCGATTACAACGCGCCGAAGCACTAGGTACGAATTGCAACTTGATGGAAACTACTCCCAGCCTGTTTCCGGATCTCAACGGAGAAATCTTTTTCGACGTCGAAACGCTTCGCCTTTCCCATGAAGTGGAAGGCGGCTGGTCGAGCATTTCGCGATTTGGCCTCGCCGTCGCCGTCACCTGGGATGAGGACAAGAAATTCCGGCGCTGGTTTGAGCCGGACGTCAAGGCGCTCGTCGCTGAACTCGGCCAGTTTTCGCGCATCGTTTCCTTTAACGGCGACCGGTTCGATTTTGAGGTTCTACGCGGCTACCATCCCGTGGACAATCTTCTCGGCAAATCCTTTGACCTGCTTGCGGATTTGCAGCGAAGGCTGGGATTCCGCGTCAAGCTCGATGACCTCGCCCGGGACACTTTGGGCTGCCAGAAGACCGGCAACGGCCTGGAAATCGTCCAATGGTGGCGGGAGGGCCGCAAGGAAGAGGTCTGTTGCTACTGCGAAAACGACGTGAAGTTGTTGGTAGACCTGATGGATTTCGCCCGGAAAAATAAATACGTTGTCGTGAAATCGCGCCACGTACCCGTGGATTGGCCGTGAGGCTGAAAGCGTGAATTACCTCCTGAACCATGCGAGAAAATATGCAATCGGCGCCGGAATTGTGTTGGCTCTGGCGGGGATGAATTACGCCGCCGATAAAATCGACTGGAAACCAATACCCGACGCGATTCTGCAAATTGATGCGCGTCCGGTCAAGGTGTGGAATCTTTATCGAGATGGAAAAAAGTCGGACCCGCTGCTTCTCCAGCTCGGCGCGCGGATGCTGGTCATTTACATCCGCAATCGGGCGGTCTATGAGTGCAAGCCAGAGCAGTTCGAACACAAAGGGGAAGACCTCTTGTGGCGCGAAAGTGATAAGCCCAAGAAACCACTCGCGACATCGGACTGGAGCACGAAAGATGTCGGCTCGGCGGAACGCATTCAGGTGAAATTGGCGGATGAAGGCCGCCTGATCGACATCCAAATCCCTCAAGTGCCGGATTTGCGGCTCGGAATTTACTGAGGCATGCCAGCGCCCGAAAATCCCGCCGAAGCGGTCGTCCATTCCGGCGTGCTGGACGCGGAAACCATTCGTTCCAGTTCCCTCTACAACGAAGACCTGGCGCCGATTCCAGCCTCTCGCAGGAACTGGGGCACGTACAACTACGCGGCCCTGTGGATCGCGATGAGCGTCAACATTCCCACATACCTGCTCGCCAGCGGCATGATCGCCAGCGGGATGAGCTGGCGCCAGGCGATCTTCACGGTATTCCTGGGAAACGTTCTGGTGCTTGCGCCCATGCTCCTGAACGCGCACGCGGGGGCGAAGTACGGTATCCCCTTCCCGGTGTTTGCGCGCGCATCGTTTGGAACGCTGGGGGCAAACGTTCCGGCGATTCTGCGCGCTCTGGTGGCGTGCGGCTGGTTCGGCATAAATGCTTGGATCGGCGGTGAAGCAATCAATGCGATGGTCGTCGCATTGATTCCTTCGTGGCGAAACTATTCTCATGGCGTTTGGATCTGTTTTGCCGGCTTTTGGCTGCTGCATGTTCTCGTCATCATGCGGGGGATTCGCACGATTCGATTCCTGCAAGGGGTGACCGCACCGTTTCTTTTGCTTATCGGCGTGGCGCTGCTTGCCTGGGCCGTCGTGAAGGCCGGCGGATTCGGACCCATGCTGGCGGCTCCCTCAAAATTCAAGACCTTCGGCGATTTTTTTCACGTCTTTGTTCCATCGCTGACCGGCGTCGTGGGCTTCTGGGCGACGGTAGCGCTCAATATTCCGGATTTCACGCGGTACGCGCGCAGCCAGCGTTCGCAGATGCTGGGCCAGGCTCTGGGATTGCCCGCGACGATGACGTTCTATTCCTTCATCGGCGTTGCGGTCACTTCCGCGACCGCGATCATATTCGGGCAAGCGATCTGGGACCCCGTCCAGGTCCTTGCGCGCCTCGGAAACCCCTTCGCCGTCGTGATTGCGATGCTGGCATTGTTGCTTGCGACTCTGAACGTTAATGTGGCGGCAAACCTTGTTTCCCCTTCGAACGATTTCTCGAATCTGTCGCCGCGGCTGATCAATTTTCGCACCGGAGGCCTGATCACATGCGTCGTGGGCGTCGTGGTATTTCAACCGTGGAGGCTCCTGGCCAATTCCAGCAACTATATTTTCGGGTGGCTGGTCGGCTATTCCGGGTTTCTGGGGCCCATCGCCGGAGTGATGATCTGCGACTATTTCGTCGTACGGAAGACGATCATTCTGGTCGAGGATCTGTACCAACGGCGTGGATTCTATGAATTTTCAAGAGGGTTCAACTGGCGCGCGATGGTGGCCCTTGCAGCCGGAGCGGGATTGGCGTTCGTCGGCCTCGTCGTGCCGTCGCTGCGAGTCCTTTACGACTATGCCTGGTTCATTGGATTCGCGACGAGTTTCATCGTGTATTGGGCGCTTATGAGCGGGCCGGTCGCCGGCAAGTCGCCCTAATGTTTATCCGACGTTCCGCACAATTTGCACTTGCGCGGGCTGCGCACAATGGCGGCGTCACGCGGAAAAATCAAGCCTAGCATCCAGTCCCCCGCAACCTGAACCTGTTTTTTCAGGCCTACCAGTTTGTACAGGTGCACCGCGTTCCAGAATAGCCAGGCAAAATATCCGCTGATCTGAATGCCCGCAATATTCACGACAGCGTAGTTCATTCCCAGCGAAACGAGCATGCCTTTGGAATCATACTCGTACGTCTCCAGCGGCTCACCCCGCCATAGATGCCGCAAATTGCGCGCGGCGACGCGTCCCTGCTCGATTGCGACCGGAGCGACGCGGGGCGCCTGCTGCGCATTCACGGCCGCGGCGGAATCACCCACAACGAATATCTCGGGATGGCCTTCGAGCTGGAGGTGCGCGTTCACCACCGCGCGGCCAATGCGATCGTGCGGCCCCGGCAGGGACTCGATCAGTTCGGAGGCGCGGACACCGGCCGTCCAGATGATGGTGTCCGCCACAATCGTTTCATCGCCGTTGATCTCCACCGAGGTTTCGAGCACGCGCGTGACTTGCGTGGACGTGCGGACCTCGATTCCCGATCTTCCCAGACGTTTCCGGGCGTGGGCGGCGAGCTTCGGCCCGATCCCGCGTAGAACGTCCGGCCCCGCTTCCAGCACAATCAACCGCATCTCGGACGGGTGGATGCCCCGATACTCTGCGGGCCACGTACCGGGCCAGAAAATCGTGCATCTCCGTGACGAGCTCAATTCCCGTGTATCCTCCGCCGACCACGACGAAGGTAAGCATCTTCTTGCGAGCGGCCGGATCCTCCGTGTGGTCCGCGTGCTCGCACATGTCGATGATGCGTTCACGCAGTTCCACAGCCTGTTGCAGGGACTTGTAATCCCAGCTATTTTCCGCCGCGCCGGGAATATTGAAAAACTCCGTGCGCGCGCCGGGAGCCAGGATCAGCGCATCGTACTCCAACGATTCGGTATCAAAAATCAGGCGCCGGTTCGGGGCATCCACGGCCCGCACTGCTTCTCTGCGGAAGCGAAATCTGCGCCTCCCGCGAATTTCACGCACGGCCTGCACGATATGGCGCGGGTCGGTATAGCTGGAAGCGATTTGAGGCAGTAGCGGCGTGAACAGCAGATAATTCTGATCGCTGACGAGCAGAATATCGACGTCGCTATTTTTGCGAAACATACGGTCGAGTTGGGTGGCGGCCTCCAGCCCGCCGAAACCCGCGCCGACCACGACGATCCGCTTCATGGCAGGTTCAAACTTAGCATAAATCGTTCCGTCGATTCTCGCGGGACAATCAAAGTCATTGTACGAGCTTACAAAGAGGCGTACGATGCGCCAATAAATTCCGTTCGAGATTTCGGACTTCCGGCTGTGGCGGCCGCAACGGTCAAGCCAGTTGGTGAGGCTTGGGGAGGTTCTGCTGCGTGAAAGCAACTAACAAAGTTTCGATAATCGCGGCAATGGCTTTGGGAATTGCGTTCGCATTCGGCGGCGGATTACACATGGCATCGGCGACGCCGCCGCAATCGGCCGGCAAATACGAAGTGCCCAAGTTCGCCGTGGACCCGACGTGGCCGCACATTCCGAATGGATGGACGCTGGGCCAGGTCTCCAGCGCCGCGAGCGATTCCGACGGAAACATCTGGATCATTCATCGCATCGGCAGCGTGCGCCCCGGAGTAAAAACAGGCCCGCCGGTGATGGAGTTCGACCAGGCTGGCAATTACATCCGGGGCTGGGGCGGGCAATCCGGCGAAGGCTATACCTGGCCCTCAACGGAACATGGCATTACCGTCGATTACAAGGGAAACGTTTGGATCAGCGGCAACGGAAACGACGATCAGATTTTGAAATTCACGAAAGATGGAAAATTCCTGATGCAGATCGGCCACGCAGCGGAAAAGAAGACCAACGCCGACACAACGAGCTTGTGGAAGCCGGCCGACGTTTTCGTCTATCCAAAGACAAACGAAATCTTCATCGCCGACGGGTATGGTAACAAACGTGTCATCGTGTTCGACGCGGATACGGGCGCGTTCAAGCGCATGTGGGGCGCGTTCGGAAACGTTCCACTGGACGATCCGCCAAAGCCACCCGCCCTGACAGGCGCGGCCGCGCGGGCCGCCGCTGAGGAAGAAGAGATCAAGCGCACACTGGCTACCGGGTTTGATCCGAAAGACCCGGGTCCATCCCAATTCATTCCGCCGGTTCACGGCGTCAAGGTCTCAAATGACGGCCTCGTCTACGTCGCGGACCGGGGAGGCAAGCGGATACAGATCTTCACAACGGAGGGAAAATACGTCAATCAGGTGTGGATCGACCGCTGGTGCCTGGTCGCGGGCGCCGGGTGCAACAACGGAAACACAGCTGCCAGCGTAGCGTTCTCACCGGACCCGGAACAACGGTTCATGTATGTCGCGAGCAGAAGCCCCGCGCGCATCTGGGTGCTCGACCGGAAGACGCTGCAGGCGCTTGACTCGTTCGGACGGCCCGGAATCGCGCCAGGAGAATTTGACGTGCTCCATCACATGACGACCGACAACAAAGGCAATCTCTACGTTTCGGAAGTCGAGGACGGCAGGAGAATTCAGAAGTTCGTTTTCCAGGGACTCGTGACGGTCGATTCCATTCCAGGCAAAGCGGAATAATTCAGTTGGTCCTCGAGTCTACGCGCCCGCCGCAAGCCGCTTCACACGCATATTCCAACTCTCAAATGGTTTGCCGGGATCCATCTGCTTCATCGTGATGCACTCGTCC
Source organism: Terriglobia bacterium (assembly GCA_963757625.1). Taxonomy (GTDB): domain Bacteria; phylum Acidobacteriota; class Terriglobia; order Acidiferrales; family UBA7541; genus Palsa-360. The sequence goes on from CAVWSJ010000006.1 coordinate 173,051, forward strand.
ACGGGGCAAACGAGCGCGCACAGATTGCAACCGACGCATTCATCATCGACGATGCGCGGGACGTGCACCCCCATCCCGTTCGGATTTTTCTTGCCGTTGCCGGCAACGCGATACGGATCGATGCACTGGTGCGCGCCATCTTCGCACGCGACGTAACAAAGCTGGCAACCGATGCACAGATCGTGATGAATATCGGCAATGATCTTGTAATTCAGGTCCAGGTCGCCCCAATCCTGGACGTTCGGCACGGCGCGGCCTCGAAAATCCTCGATGGTTTGGAATCCATGATCGTCCATGTAGGCGGAGAGGCCGTCGATCATGTCCTCGACGATGCGGAAGCCGTAATGCATCGCCGCCGTGCACACCTGCACCACGGAAGCCCCCAGCGCGATATGTTCCGCGGCGTCGTTCCAGTATCCGATCCCGCCGATTCCGGAAATCGGGATCTTCACTTTCTTGGCCACGCTGGAAACCAGATGCAGCGCGATGGGCTTCACGGCCGGGCCGCAGTAACCCGCCGTGCGAGGATTTCCGCCGACGTTGGGCCGCGGCGAAAACGTTTCGAGGTCCACTCCCATCAGGGAATTGATCGTATTGATCAGGCTGACGGCGTCTGCGCCTCCTTTTTCCGCCGCCAGCGCGACGCGCGTGATGTCCGTGACGTTGGGAGTGAGTTTCACGATCACCGGCGTTTTCGCGGCTTCCTTCACCCACGACGTAATCATTTCCGTGTAGTCGGGAACCTGTCCCACCGACGCGCCCATGCCCCGCTCGCTCATCCCGTGCGGGCAGCCGAAGTTCAGTTCCAGCGCATCCGAGCCGGCATCCTCGGCGCGCCGCACAAACTCGTGCCAGGATTCGCGCTTGGATTCCACCATCAGCGAGGCAATCACCAGATTCTTCGGATAGCGCTTCTTTACTTCCGCGATTTCCCGAAAATTCGTCTCGGCAGGGCGGTCGCTGATCAGCTCGATGTTGTTGAAGCCCATCACTTTCGCGCCGTTGTAATCGATCGCGCCGTAGCGCGACGACGTGTTGACGATCGGCTCGCCGATCGTTTTCCAGACCGCGCCGCCCCATCCGGCGTCAAACGCGCGCATCACCTGTCCGGCCGTGTTCGTCGGCGGCCCGGAGGCCAGCCAGAACGGATTTGGCGATTCCATGCCGCAGAACTTTACACGTAGATCAGCCATGATCCACCTCCGGTGCGGTGACGGGTGACTTGTGATTGTCGACGGGTGATTCGCAAATCATGCCCTCCTGAGTGAACGCCAAGAGAACCATGCAACCGTCGCGAGCATTCCGATCCAGCCGAGAAGGCGGAAGGAATTGCCGATTTGAGTATCGTGCTCCAGCACTCCCGCGTGCGAAAAAAGATAAAACCAATCGTGCATGGCCGCCTGTCGGGATCACCCACGGTCACATATTCGAGGCACTGGCAACGCGCATCGGCCATATAGTCCCGACCGGCAGAAACTGCTCGAAGAAAAAGAACGCGCAGAACGCCGTACCCGGCAATTGGCGTTGGAACACGAAATAGACCGCCAGCGCAAATGGCACAAACAACTGCAGAAAAGTTCCACCGGCGACCATGATCCATTCGCCGAAGAATCTGAACAGCAAGTGTCCGCCCTCGTGGATCGGAACAAAGACAAGGTCGAACCACTTGAAAAGTTGTCCGCGCAAAGGCCGCGTTTCCGATCAGGAGAACGTAGAACGCCAGCCAACCGAAGAATGCGCCTCGCGAGATTGGCTCCCAGTCCGTCCTCCAGCGCGTCAAGAAACGGAAATCGTTCGCTGAGTGAAGCAGGGATTTCCATCGAATTTCAATTCTCCACGGGCCGTGCACTGGAGGAAACGCCGAGCCATGCCTCGATGCCACGAGCGGCGGCCATGCCCTCGGCAACGGCGTCCACGACTTCCCTGCCACCGTTCACGCAGTCGCCTCCCGCAAAATATTTGGGATTCCCCGTTTGATGGCGCGCATCCACAACAATCGTGCCATTCTTGCGCAATTCAATTCCCCTCACCGCGCGCAGGAAATCCGTCACGGGTTTTTGCCCCACGGCGCGCACGACCATATCCACGTCGATCGTGAATGTGCTGTTCGGAATCGACTCGGGAAAGCGCTTGCCTCGCGCATCGGGCTGCGCCAAGCCGCGTGCGAACACATTCCAGGCCGACGACGGCGTCCTTCTCTCCGAGAATGCGTACCGGTTGCGTCTGCCACAGGAAATTTACGCCATCTTTCTTGGCCAGTTCGAATTCATAGCGGAACGCCGACATTTCCTGTTCGCTCCGGCGATAGATCAGGTACACCCCTTCCGCCCCAACCTGCGCGCGGCGGTGACCACATCAATCGCGGTATTGCCGGCGCCGATACAGGCGACTTTTCGCCCGACTGCGACTTGCCGCGAACTGCAGCACTTTCGTCCGCTCGATGAATTCAAGAGCGCCGTAAACGCCGTCGAGGTTTTCTCCGGGAATATCCATGGCCCAGGTTTCTCCCAGGCCCATGCCAATAAAGATGGCGTCAAAATCCTTTTCGAGCTGGTCGAAACTGACGTCGCGCCCGATTTCCGTCTTCTTGCCGGAACTCGACGCCCAGCGACTTCACCATTTCCACTTCCCGCAACGAATCGGTGACGCGCGTCTTATATGCGGCAATTCCATAGGTGTCCGAGTCCGCCCGGGAAGTTCGCCGCGGTCAAACACGGTCACGCGATATCCCCGGCGCGCCAGATCCGCCGCGCACGCCAGCGACGCGGGCCCCGAGCCGATGCATGCAACGCGCCGTCCATTCGGCGCTCCGGCGTGAAACAAGCGAATGTTGCGATCCAGCACGTGATCGACCGCGAAGCGCTGCAGGCGGCCGATTTCGATGGCCTCTTCGCCCTTCTCGATGCATCACGCAAGCGCCTTCGCAGAGGACTTCGGTGGGGCAAACGCGCCCGCAGCTTTCTCCCAGAATATTCGCCTCAAGAATGACTCGCGCCGCGCCGCGAACATTGCCGGTCATGATCCGTTTGATGAAGCCCGGAACATCGATGTGCGTCGGACATGCGATCGTGCAGGGAGCGTCAAAGCAATAGAGGCAGCGCGAAGCTTCGATGGCCGCCTGCCTGCGGATTCATGGGCGGCGTGATGTCGGCAAAATTCTTTTCGTATTCCTCGGGCGTCAGTTTCGGCGCTGTGTCGCGAAGGGGCATTCGCTCACCTCAGTCGCCCTGAAACGCACAACCCGGTGGAGCTTTCTTCCCACCGGGCAACAGGGCCTCATTCCTCGCGTCATTCTAGCATCGCGGGGCTTGAGCAAATGTGGACGATTTTGCAGGCATGTCGCAAAAACCGCATCACTGTCCGGCGCGAAAATAGGCCGCGCCGCCACTTGCCCAACTTTCCCCCCGTAGCCTAAGATGCAACCTCGCCCGGCCAGGGACGCTACTGGGGGAACCATGGGATTTGACACGATCATTCGCAATGGCACGATTGTCACCGCGACCGACACGTATCCAGCGGACGTCGGCATCTCGAATGGCCAGATCGTCGCAATCGGCAAGGAACTTCCCATCGACAACGCCTCCAAGATTCTCGACGCGAAGGGATGTATCGTCATTCCCGGCGGAATCGACGTGCATACGCACCTGGATATGCCGTTTGGCGGCACCACCAGCGCCGATGATTTTGAGACAGGCACGCGCGCCGCGGCCTTCGGCGGCACGACCACGCTGATCGATTTCGCGATCCAGTACAAAGGCCAGTCACTGCGCCATGCGTTCGACACGTGGATGAAAAAGGCCGATGGCAAAGCCGTGGCCGACTATGCGTTCCATTGCATCATCACGGAACTTGGCGAGTCTCAGCTCGCAGAGATGGGCGATTTAGTGCGCGAGGGTGTCTCGTCCTTCAAATTATTCATGGCTTATCCTGGCGTCTTCATGCTGGACGACGCCACGATTTTCCGCGCCATGCTGCAGGCGGCCAAGCACGGAGGCATGATCTGCATGCATGCCGAAAATGGCGGCGCCATCGACGTGCTCGTGCAGCGCGCTCTGGCCGAAGGCAAGACGGCGCCGAAATATCACGCGCTGACCCGGCCCACCACCGCCGAAGGGGAAGCCACCTCGCGTGCCATTGCTCTGGCGGAAATGGCCGGCGCGCCCGTCTACATCGTGCATCTATCCTGCAACGATGCCCTTGAAAAAGTGCGCGAGGCGCGCGATCGCGGCCTGCCCGCCTATGCGGAAACCTGCCCCCAGTATCTGCACCTCTCTCTCGAAAATATGGACGTCCCCGGCTTCGAGGGAGCGAAGTACGTTTTCACTCCACCGCTGCGCGAGAAATGGAATCAGGAGAAGCTCTGGCAGGGGCTGGCGCGGGATACGCTGCAGGTCGTCTCCACCGACCACTGTCCATTCTGTTTCAAGGAACAGAAGGAGCTGGGCAAGAACGACTTCACGAAAATTCCAAACGGCGGGCCGGGCGTCGAGCATCGCCTGAGCCTGATTTATTCGGGCGGGGTGCACGGCGGAAAGTTTTCGGCGAACCGCTTCGTGCAACTCGTTTCAACCACGCCGGCCAAGCTGTTTGGCCTCTACCCGCGCAAAGGGACCATTGCGGTCGGCTCGGACGCCGATCTGGTGATCTTCGATCCGAACGCCGAGCAGATCATCAGCGCCAAGACGCATCACATGCGCGTGGATTATTCCATGTTCGAGGGAATTCGAGTGAAGGGTGTCACAAAGACGGTTCTCTCCCGCGGCCGCGTCATTATCCAAGACGGACAATTCACGGGCAAGGCCGGCGCCGGTGAATTCCTCCGCCGGCAGACCTACTCGGGCGTCGCGTAAAGCGCCCGGACTTTTTCTACAATCAGATCGGAAATTTGCCGCGACCTTACCACCGTTACGTGGTTCGCATGCACGCGAACGTTTCCAAGAATGTCGGTCTCGGCGGGATCTTCGGCATGTATCCGGCTCGCGCTATACGGGGGGATCACGCCTCTTCGGTAGTAGTTCATTGCCGCGACGACGTTTGGAGGGACGCTGGTATCGGCAAATCCCACGCTGTCGATCTGGACTGTTAACTCGACGGGAATTTTCGCTGCCTCTAACCGGCGTGATAGGCTCAACGTGGCCCATCCCCCAAAGCTGTGGCCGTAGACAACAATTTTCGGTGCGCGCGCCAGCTCCTCCACGGAAAGTTGCCCGTCCCCATCGGCGTCGACTTGCGATCGGATCCAGTCATAGCCGTGCCACCAGGTGTATGCCGAGAAAGTTCGCGCGCAGAGGCCAGGGTAATTCAAGCGCCGCAATCGGTTGCGAATCATGACGATCCCGGAGAAGGGATTCATCGGCGCGTCCAGGCCTCCCACATACCCGATTACGATAGTTCTACATGCTGTGGGTTTTAGCACTGTCGAGCGAGCTTCGACAGGCGAGATCGCCGCTAGCAGCAACAGCGTGATGAAGGCCGCACGTGCCGCATAACGGCCGCTATGGTCGGTAGACACCATATACCCAAGGAATCCCGAGAGCGCCCTTTTGCGCCTGTATGAGAATGTCATCTCCGCGCTGGAAGCGGTCATAATCATTTTGGTCCACGGCGACCCGCTCGATTCGCCGCCCGTAGCGCCAGGAAGTGACCACCAGACGCCGGCTCCGCGGCAGCCCGCCGGTAGCAAATTTGCTGATCACGGTCGCGGGTATCCGAATCGGGCGGGATGTGTCCAGTTTTCCATTAAGGAACAGCAGCCCCGCGAAAATCCACGGCACTGGGATCATCCCAAAATAAATGCGCTTCATGACTTCAACTTCCTGATGCTTCCGTGCGCGATAATCAATCCAGTATCCGAGGGCGAGAGTGAAAAAAAAAGCGAGGCCGCCAAAAATCAGGATGGAATCGAGTTCAAGAGCAGGGAAAACCTGGCTGGCGCCAACAAACGCGATGATTCCTACCAGGAAGAATGCGGTTCGCTTGACCAGCCTTCTGCGCAACACCAGTTCGGCCGCGGCTGAAGTCAACCCGCACGAAGAGCATTGATCCGCCGTTCTTTCCGATCCGCAATCGAGACAATGCGTCATGTCGACGGCAAGGACGCCAGGAGCGCTTCCAGTTGCGCCTTGCCACCCTCCTCGGGCACTTCAAATGTGATGGCAATTCCCTTGCTCGGTTCGACTCGCCTTACTTTGCAATCTAATTGTAGAACGGGATTGAGGATGAGGCGTGCTTGGAACGCGGCCCCCACCCATAGCGCCGGCGTCAATTCGGCGAACAAACCTTGAGGCCCGATGTCTCGAACGAATGCAGTCAAAGTAGCCGAACCCCACTCAATTTCCAGCTTAGCCCGAAATTGTCTGCGATGGAATTGGCGGCGTTCCGTCGGGGTTGATTCACCCAAGATCGTTTCGGAGTTCATCCTTCACCCTCCCGAAGGATGCTATGTGCGCCATGACCGGGTGTCAAGATTCGAATGGCTTTGAAATTGCCACGCAATTTTTTCATTCAAGTTGGCGGCTTTATCATCCGCCGCGCATCAGCGCTCTTTCCTCTTTGCAAGTTCATCGCATATACCTGCACGCACACCTTCGGGAAGCCGCGAATGGGCGAGCAATTCCTCGATTTCGCGGAGAGGCAGGTCGGGCACAAAGGCTGCGACGCATTCCTGAGGAGCGTGCGGATGACGCAACAGTGCCACACGGATGTTGATCATCTTCGACCACTTCCGATGCCGCGCAACCGCCGCAACGATTCGGAAGGACAATCCCTCTTTGGCCAACGTTTTCAATAAATTCGACTCGGTCAGAAACGCGTTATCCAGAGCGGCGCGCGCCACTTGTTCGGGGCCCTCGGTAATCAAACCGGCCGCAACGCGGGACGACCCGCGTTTCGCCAGCATCAGCCTCTGGCCAAGCGGGAGTTGCGGCAATTGCTTGATGACCCGTTCTTCCGCGAGTCGCCGGAGTTCCCCCGGCGAGGCGGACAGAAGGCTGATCCTCACCAGGTCCATCAAGTGCAACTCGCGCAACAGCCGCATCGCAACCAGGCGCGGGGTATGAGGATGCGCCGCGAGGGCTCGCCGGACGCGATAGCTGCCGCGCCACGTCTTTCGCTTTGCAATTTCTTCGAGCAAGGAACCGGGCAGGTCTTTTCGCTCGAGCAACAGGCAGACGTGCGTCTCGTCCAGGGACGGGTTTTCGATAAGGGCATTCAGGACTTCTTCATTGGCGGAGGCCACAAGTGTTGCGATCGATTCCGGAGAAGCTGTGCGAGCGGCCTGAACGGAGGAGCGGTCTTCAGTCGCCATGTGCGCCGGTTTGCGCTGGAGATGCGGCGGCCCGGGCGGCAATTCGTGCGGCACCCACGGCCGGAGAAATTTCCAGACGGGAAATCTTCGCACGCAGCGCGCCGCTCGCCAGCACGGAATCCAGCAGAGAATCGAGCATCTTGCTGCGCCCGAACACTCCGCCGCATTTCACAAGCGGAAATTCCTGGTCCTTCATCTTCAATCGGCGCGCCACATTCATCGCGAGGTTTCCCAAGCCGATTGCCGCGGTGAACAGAATTTCCTTTGCCGTGCTGTCTTCCGAACTCGCGGCGTCGGCAACCACCGGGAAAAGTTTCGGAAAAATGTCATCCGGACCTTTCATGATCCGCTGCAGCAGTTCATCCCAGTCCGGACATTCCAGGGCGGCGGGAATCATTTCCGTAAGCAACGTTACCGGCGCGTCGAGGTCCCGCGCACGGGCAACCGAAGCCACCGCTCGGCGGCCAATTTCAAACGCACTGCCTTCGTCGCCGACCCATGGGCCGTATCCACCAGACTTTGCCGTTTCGCCGGCAGCGTTGCGGCCATAGGCCGCCGACCCCGTCCCGGCAATCAGCACAACGCCAGGTCCCAGTCCAACAGCAGTTTCCAATGCAATCTCATAGTCCGTGGTGACATACGCCGTCGCGCGTGTAAACTCCTGGGACAGGAAAACCATCATTCGGCGAACAACATTTCGCCGGCCAGCTCCGGCGAGACCCGCGCAAACGCCGGTGACATCGCCCGTATGAAGACGCGCCGCCCGGAGGGCTTCCGCCGCTGAATCACTGATTGATCGAAATGCACTATCAAACCCGGAACGCAGCGCGTTCGACGGGCCGCCCCGTCCCTCTCCGATCACGGCTCCGTGATCGTCGAGAATGACGCAATCCGTTTTCGTGCCGCCACCATCAAATCCGATCGAATAGCCCATCGGTCCTCGTGTTTTCCGTCAGACTTATTCTTGTCGACGGCGCGCTTGACGCCGCCGCGGAGCGCACCTATGATCGCCAAACTCACGTCATGCGCCTTACCCCTCTGGACCTCTCCATCATCGCCATCTACTTGATCGGCGTAACCCTGTTCGGTATTGCACTTCGACGCGGCCAGAGCTCGATCCGAGATTATTTTCTAGGCGGCCGCACAGCGCCCTGGTGGGCGTTGGCTCTTTCGATTGTCGCAACCGAAACATCCACCCTCACCATTATTGGCACTCCCGCGCTGGCCTTTGCGGGAAACTTGACGTTCCTGCAACTGGTTCTTGGATACCTCGTGGGACGCGTGGCGATCGTCCTGATCTTCCTGCCGCACTATTTCCGCGGCGAGTATTATACAGCGTACCAGTTGATGGAGAGGCGCTTTGGCGCAAAAGTAAAGGCCGCCGCCGCTTCCACGTTTCTCGTCACGCGCGGCCTGGCGGAAGGTGTGCGCATCGCCGCCATCGCGCTGGTGGTCAAGGCGGCTCTCGGCACCGGACAGCGCGCGTCCGTGCTGGTCATCATGGCCCTGGTGCTGGCGTATACGTTTGAGGGCGGAATGAAAGCCGTTATCTGGACCGACGTCGTGCAATTCATCCTTTATTTCTGTGGATCGCTCGCGGCATTTTTTCTCCTGCTCCAGAAAATCCCAGGAGGCTGGGAAGGTGTCCTGCAAGCGGCGGCTGCGGCGCAGAAATTCCGCATCTTCGATTTTTCATTCAGCCTGGTGAATCCCGCGAAGACGTACACGTTCTGGTCCGGCGTGATCGGAGGCGGTTTTCTGACGATGGCAAGCCACGGCACCGATCAGACGATCGTCCAGAGGCTGCTGGCGGCAAAGTCCGAGCGAGAGAGCAAGATCGCTTTGCTGGCGAGCGGCGTGGTCATATTTTTTCAGTTCGCATTGTTTCTGGTTCTGGGCGTGATGCTTTATGCATGGCACGGCGCGCCCGTGATTCATCCCGGACAGAGTTACGATGGAATTTTCCCGGATTTCATCGTGACCGTCATGCCTGCGGGGATGCGCGGCCTCATGATTGCCGCAATCATCGCGGTCGCGATGTCCAATGCCAGCGGCTCGCTCAATTCCCTTGCCGCTTCGACCGTGATGGACTTTCACGAATTGCGCGGAATTTCGATCCCGGCGGGGGATCGTCCCTCGAAAACTCTGCGCCTCTCGCGCTGGATGACTCTGGTTTGGGGAGTCGTCCTGGCGATCCTGGGCACTTTCCAGTGGGGACCCCTGCTTGAAGCAGGATTGACGATTGCGTCCATCACCTTCGGCGGCCTTCTCGGACTCTTCCTGCTGGCGTTTCTTTTGCGCTCGAGCAACCCCCGCGGGAGCGCTGACAGGCATGTTCGCGGGACTTGCCGCCATGGTTTACATTTATTTCTACACGCCGTTGCTGTGGACATGGTATGTCCTCACCGGCGCGGCAATTACTTTTGCCGTGGGAGCTTTCGTAAGTTTTCTCCGCGGCTCAAAAGATAAGCGAACAGAAGGTCGTACAGCCTGACGTTCAAGTTGTCGCAACCCGCCTTTTCGGAGGCGGATTTGCCATCGTCTCAACGATACAGAAGATATTTTGCGCGCATCCTGCGGAACACTTCGATTTGCCCATTCCAGCTCGCGACAACGTCCGTGGGCGCGTCGCCCCGTGCAAGTCGATTGATCGTCGCGGCATTGCCGACGAGTTCGATCATCCTGGCAACATCAAATTTACCGGGATAAAGTTTCGTCAAGCGCGGAGGCAATCTCCAACCCCATTTGCAGGGACTGAAAAGAGGCTCGATCCGTCACGACCACTTTCGCTCCCTCGCACATTTCACCCTTGAACAATCCCGATTGCGGCGTGAATCGATCCGGCTCGAACCGCACACCCGGAATCGCGCGGCGATTCAAGTAAGCCACAAATTCCGCGGAGTGAATCCACGGCGCGCCGAAATGCTCGAATGGCTTAGCCGTCCCACGGCCGACGGACACGCCGCCCGCCTGCAAAATTTCCAGGCCGGGATACAAAAGTCCGGCTTCGGCCGAGCGCAGATTCGGCGATGGATTCACCCAGGGCAATCCGGTGTCGGAAAACCACTCCCGGCGGCTCCAATTTCGCATGGCGATAACATGCAAATCGCAGCCAATCCTATTCTCGGTGTTGAACATCTCCGCCATTTCTCCGAGCGTCATGGCCATGCGCACGGGCATGGGAAAGTAGCCCGACGAAATTCGTGCGGTCCGCGGTCCAACACGGGCCCTTCGATGATTTCTCCTCCCAGAGGATCGGGGCGATCCAGGACGTAATAGGAAATGTGGTGCGCCGCGGCGGCCTCCATCGTGTAGCCCATCGTCGTGATGTACGTGTAGAAGCGCACCCCGGCGTCCTGAATGTCGAATACGAGCGCATCGAGGCCGGCAAGCATCGCGTCCGTTGGCCGCAGAGTATCGCCGTACAGACTGTAAACAGGCAGGCCCGTCGCCGCGTCCGTGGTGGATTGGACGCGTTCATCGAGCACCCCGCGAATCCCGTGCTCGGGGCTGAACAATGCCACCAGTTTCACACCCGGCGCATGCGCCAGCAAATCGATCGTGCTGCGCCCGGCGCGGTCAATTCCCGTCTGATTCGTGATCAGACCGACGCGCTTCCCGGCCAGCGGCGCAAAATTCTCCGCCTCCAGAACATCAATGCCGGTGAAAGTGTGAGCGCCGGGTGAAGGGGCGGATGCCGCGCGGGCCCGAATTTGCAACCACGGATGCACACAGATGAACACGGATACAAACATGAAGATCAATGGAGGCGTCACACGGATGGAAAGTTTGACTCTGCTGATTTTATCTGTGTTCATCGGTGTGCATCCGTGGTTACAAACAGTCTTATCAGTGTTTATCTGTGTTCATCAGTGGATGCAATGGCATTTGTCACGGGACGGCGCGAATGCTATATATGTCAGCGAGATGCCGGCGGCTATTCTGGAATCAACGCGATGCGAAAACTGAGTCGCTGGCTTCTGCTTACCTCACTTCTGATGGCTACCACGGCACACACACAAAAATCCCCGAGCCATCCACAGAAGCTTTCTCCCGAGGGCGAACGGTGGGTCGCGCAAACCCTCAAGAGCATGTCGCTCGACGAAAAAATCGGGCAAGTGTTCGCCGTCTGGGCCTACGGTGCATTCATGTCCACCGAAAGCCCCGAGTACCGCGACCTTCTGCGCGATGTCGAGGAAAAGCATATCGGCTCTTTCGCCATTCAGACGCAAGGCTCGCCGCTCGGCATCGACCGCAGCCAAGTCTACCCGACCGCGGTGCTGGTGAACACGCTGCAAAGCCACGCCAAAATTCCGCTGCTGGTCGGCGCCGATTTCGAGCGCGGCACGTCCATGCGCGTCGAGGAAGGCACCTCCTTCCCCGCCAACATGGCCGTCGCCGCTACTGGCCGCCCGGCAGACGCTTACACGATGGGCAAGATCACGGCGCTTGAAGGCAGGGCCGTCGGTGTGCCTTGGATTTTCGCGCCCGATGCGGACGTCAACAGCAACCCGGATAATCCCATCATCAATACGCGCTCGTTCGGCGAAGATCCCGAGCAAGTCTCGGAGTTTGTCGCCGCGTTTGTGCGCGGCGTCGAAGAAAACGGCGGAACTCGCCACCGCCAAGCACTTCCCGGGCCACGGCGATACCAGCACCGATTCGCATCTCGATCTGCCGACCGTTACCGAAGACCGCGCGCATCTGGAGCGCGTCGAGCTGGCGCCCTTTCGCGCCGCCATTGCCGCCGGCGCCGGTTCCATCATGACCGGCCATCTTGCCGTGCCCGCGCTGGAGCCCGATCCGGATCTTCCCGCGACGATGTCGCCGAAAATTTCCACCGACTTGCTTCGCGGCGAAATGGGCTTCGACGGCGTGGTCGTTACGGACGCCCTCGACATGGGCGGCGTGACCGTGCGCTATCCTCCCGGCGAGGTCGCGGTGCGTTCGATCCTCGCGGGCGCGGATGTTCTCCTTGTTCCGCCGGTGCTCGACGCGGCCCTCGAAGCCGTGCGCGATGCCGTGACTTCAGGCCGGATTCCAATGTCGCGTCTCGACGAAGCCGTCACTCGCGTCCTGCGCGCCAAGGCCAGCATTGGCCTTAACAAATCCAAGCTTGTGGACCTGAATTCCCTGGCGCAGAATTTCGACCGCCCCGAATTTGAACGCGCGGCCCTCGACATCGCCGATCGCGGCGTGACGCTCTTGCGAGACGACCAGCACATTCTTCCGCTCGACTCGACAAAACCACAACGCGTTCTGCTGGTCGCCGTTTCCGGCGACAACGATCCCTACCCGGCAAGCAATCTTGAAAACGAAATTCGCTGGCGCCTCGATTCGCTTACTTCCGTGCGCATGGACACGACTTTTGTTCGCGCGGATACGGTCCGGCTTCCTTCACCGGACACCTACGACGTGGCGATTGCAGCAGTCTTTGTCCGGGTCGCGGATCGAAAGGGCAGCGTCGGCCTGCCAAACGACGAAGCGGCCGTCGTGGACCGGCTGCTCGCCGCGGGCAAACCCGTCATCGTGGCCTGCTTTGGAAGCCCCTATCTCATCGAGCGATTTCCAGGCGCCAAGACGTGGATTGCCGCCTTCAGCACCGCGGATGTGGCCCAGCGGGCCGTCGGGCGGGCTTTGTTCGGTCAGGTAGCCATCGGCGGGCGCCTGCCGGTAAACGTGCCGGGCGTTGTGGCGATTGGCGCGGGACTCGACGTCCCCGCAAATCCTATGAAGCTGCGCGCGGCCAGTCCGGTAATGGATTCGAACCTGAAACCGGCCTACGATGTCTTAGACCGCGCCGTTGCCGATCACGCCTTCCCCGGAGGAGTGCTCGCAGTCGGCTATCGCGACGAACTGGACGTACATTCGTTCGGCCATCAGACTTACGATGCGATGTCATCAGCGGTAATGCCCGACACGATTTACGACACGGCATCATTGACCAAGGCCGTCGTCACAACAACGCTCGTCGCCATGCAAGTGGAAGCGGGGCGGTTAGCGCTCGATTTGCCGGTCGCGCGATACATTCCCGAATGGAATTCCGGTCCGAATCCCGAGTGGCGCAAGACCGTCACGATCCGCCAGTTGCTTAATCATTCCTCCGGACTTCCTGCTCACAAGAACTATTTCCTTACTGTTCATTCGAAACGCGAGATGCTCGAAGCCATTTGCAATGAGCCGCTGGAATACGCGCCGGGGACAAAGAACGTCTACTCCGACCTAGGTTTCATTCTGCTCGGTGAAATTCTCGAGCGTGCAACCGGCAAAATGGTGGACCAGCTCGCGGCCGAGCGTATCTTCATGCCGCTCAGCATGACCGATACTTCGTTCAAGCCGACAAAATCTCTCGCGGGCCGCATCGCGCCCACCGAAGATGACACGACATTTCGCAAGCGATTGCTGCATGGAGAGGTGGACGACGAAAATGCTTTCGCGATGGGCGGCGTCGCCGGACACGCCGGAATGTTCTCGACGGCCCCCGATCTCGCCGCGTTCTGCCAGATGATTCTGAATGGCGGGATTTATGCGCACGAACGCTTGCTCACCCGCGCGACCATTTCGCAATTTACGACTCCCCAGCCGCCGCCAGCCAACACATTCACGCTGGGGTGGATGGTTCCCACAGGCGATTCTTCGAGCGGCCATTACTTTTCCCCGCGCAGTTTTGGGCATCTGGGCTTTGCGGGCACCTCGATCTGGATCGACCCGGATCGCCAACTCTTCTTGATCCTTCTCACCAACCGCGTCTATCCGACGCGCGCGAATAACAAAATCACCGCCGTGCGTCCAGCCGTGCATGACGCCGTGATGCAAGCGCTTGGCCTCGCCCCCGCTTCCAAGTAGCCGCCCCGACCACTGCTTCCCTCTTACTCAATGAGCGATAGCCTCCGCATTCGCCGGACTGAAACGGCTTCCGGTCGTGCGAAGATAGTTATGCGCCGTGCCTAGAAAGACTCCGAAACTGACAGAACAGCGAAATCCCCGCACTCGCGGGATCGATAAGAAGTCCACGCTCGAAATCGTGCGAACAATTAATCGCGAGGACGCTTTGGTTGCAAAGGCATTGAAGGGATCGCTTCCCACGATCGCGCGGGCGGTGGATGCGATCGTCGAATGCTTTCGCCTCGGTGGCCGCGTGTTTTACGTCGGCGCGGGAACCAGCGGGCGTCTCGCCGCGCTCGATGCCGCGGAGCTCCCTCCAACGTTTGGCACACCTGCGCGCATGGTCCAGGCCCTGATTGCTGGAGGGCGCCGGGCGCTGACGCATGCAGTGGAGGGCGCTGAAGATGATCGTGCCCAGGGCGCGCGGGACCTGGCCGCTCATAAATTGACCTCGAACGATGTGGTCGTTGGTATCGCAGCCAGTGGCACGACGCCGTACGTACTCGGTGCGTTCGAGTTTGCAAGCCGGAGGCGAGCCGTCACCATCGGTATCACCTCAAATCCTCGGACGCCGATTACGCGCCTCGCGAAAATCAGCATCGTTACCCCGACCGGTCCCGAGGCCATCACCGGTTCGACCCGGATGAAGGCCGGCACAGCCCAAAAGATGGTCCTCAACATGCTATCTACAGCCTCGATGATCCGGATGGGCCGCGTCTACGACAACTGGATGATTGGGGTTGCACTGACGAATCGCAAGTTGCGGGCGCGGGGGTTACGGATTCTGGCGGAGGCTTCCGGGGCAACCGTGGCTGAAGCGACACGCGCCCTGCGGCAATCCGGACACAGAATGGACGTCGCAATTATCATACTTAAGAAAGGTCTCGGTCCCCGGGAAGCCAAGCGCCATCTGGACCGATCGTGCGGAAATGTCCACAACGCTCTCACTCGAAAAGAACGCGGTTCTAAAGGCTCAAGCAACACACATGGATAAGCTCCTGATTGAAGGTGGCAGGCGGCTCGAAGGCTCGGTCCGCATCAGCGGCGCTAAGAACGCCGCTCTGCCCGCCATGGCCGCGGCCCTGCTGACTTCCGACCGCGTCGAACTCGACAATATCCCGCGCGTGCGGGACATTATCACCATGGGGCGGCTGCTGGCGCACATGAGCGCCACGGTCGAGACGCCCGAGCTTCCTCCCACCGGCATGGTGATCCAGGCTGAGGAAATTAATGACGCCGAAGCTCCTTACGAACTCGTTCGCACGATGCGCGCTTCGATTCTTACACTGGGCCCGCTCGTCGCGCGCACGGGCGCCGCGCGCGTGTCGCTTCCCGGAGGCTGCTCGATTGGCGCACGCCCTGTCGACCTTCATCTCAAAGCCCTCGAACAAATGGGCGCGGAAATCGGCACGTCGCATGGGTACGTCGAAGCGCGAGTTTCCGGCGGTGGGCGCCTGCGCGGCGGCCACGTCTCCTTCGACAAAATTACGGTCACTGGGACCGAGAACGTGCTCATGGCCGCGGCCCTGGCCGAAGGCGAAACTTTGATCGAAAATGCGGCTCGCGAGCCCGAAATTGCCGATCTTGCGGACCTTCTGATCAAGATGGGCGCGGAAATTGAGGGCGCGGGAACCTCGACGATTCGCGTTCGAGGGAAAAAGGAGCTCCACGGAGCGCGGCATTCCATCATTCCGGACCGCATCGAAGCGGGCACGTTCCTGGTTGCGGGAGCGATCACGGGCGGCACTCTCGAACTCACCGGCTGCGAGCCGGAACACCTGACTGCGGTGATCGCCAAGCTGCGCGAAACCGGCGTCCGGATTCACGAGAAGGGTCCGAGCACAGTATGTGTGCAGGGAGCGAAGAAGCTCGTCGCCGCCGACATCACCACCGAGGAATATCCCGGCTTTGCCACGGACATGCAGGCGCAATTCATGGCGCTGGCGACGCAGGCCGACAGGCACTTCCGTAATCACCGAAACGATCTTCGAGAACCGCTTTCTTCACGCCAGCGAAATGATGCGCATGGGCGCCGATATCACGATTGAAGGCCGCCGTGCCGTGGTCCACGGTCCCACAACGCTTTCCGGCACCGGAGTGATCGCGTCGGACCTTCGCGCCAGCGCGTCCCTGGTTCTGGCCGCCCTCGTCGCGCAAGGCGAAACCACGATTGACCGCGTCTACCACATCGATCGCGGCTACGAACGCATTGAGGAAAAATTGTCCGCCGTGGGCGCCCGCATTCGGCGGGTTCAATAGTGCTGCTCTCTGCTGGGAAAAATATGGCCCCTGCTCGTCTACAATGACAGCGAAAAGAGAGAAACCTCAAAACAAAACGGGGAGGCGATTAATCGCCTCCCCGTTCTTTCATATCCGATCAAACGCGCCTTTGAAGAAACGCGCCTGACCTGACGCAGACCTAGTGCCCTGCCGCTTCCCTCTGCTGCTTTTCGCGCTGTTCGCGCAAGACCGCTTTGCGGGAGAGCCGGATCTTGTTGCCTTCGATGGCCAGCACTTTGACCAGCACCTGGTCGCCGAGTTTCAGTTCATCGCGGACGTCGCGAATGCGCTGCTCGGCAATTTCGCTGATGTGCAGCAGGCCGTCGGTGCCCGGGAAAATTTCCACGAACGCGCCGAATTCCGCCAGCCGCACGACTTTGCCGAGATACGTCTTGCCGATTTCGGCGGACGCGGTGACTTCGCGGATCATCTGCAGCGCCTGGTCGGCGGCAGTGCCGTTGTTGGCGAACACGTGCACCTTGCCGTCGTCCATGACGTCGATCTTGACGCCGGTGGCTTCGATGATCGAGCGAATCTTCTTTCCGCCCGGCCCGATCAGGTCGCGAATCTTGTCCGTGGGAATCTGTAACAGATAGAGACGCGGCGCGAAGATGGACATTTTGTCGCGGGCCGACGAAATGGTCTGGTCCATGATGTCGAGAATGTGCAAGCGCCCGCGCCGCGCCTGCTCAAGAGCCTGGCGCATCAAGGCCACGCTGACGCCCCCGACTTTAATGTCCATTTGCAGGGCGGTGATTCCGGTGCGTGTTCCGGCAACCTTGAAGTCCATGTCGCCGTAGTGGTCTTCCGCTCCGGCAATATCGGTCAGGATGGCGTGATTATCGCCTTCGACGACCAGTCCCATGGCGATCCCCGCGCAGGCCGCGCGGATCGGCACACCGGCGTCCATGAGACAGAGCGAACCGCCGCAAACGGTGGCCATCGAAGAGGAACCATTCGATTCCATGATGTCGGACACCAATCGCATCGCGTACGGGAAATCGGTTTCGGGAGGAAGCAAGTTCACGAGGGCGCGCTCGGCGAGTGCGCCGTGCCCGATCTCGCGGCGTCCGGGACCGCGCAGGAATTTCACCTCGCCGACGGAAAACGGCGGGAAATTGTAGTGCAGCATGAAGCGCTTGAACGCTTCATCTTCAAACAGCAGATCAAGCCGCTGCTTGTCTTCTTTCGTGCCAAGAGTCGTAGTCGCGAGGGCCTGCGTCTCTCCGCGCGTGAACAAGGCCGAGCCGTGCGCTCGAGGAAGCACTCCCACTTCGCAGGTAATCTGGCGGATTTCGTCGAACGCCCGGGCATCGGGCCGTCGGCGGCGCTGGAGGATGTCCTCGCGGAAGTAGCGCTCGCGCAGCCGCTCGAACGCGCGGCCCGCCAGATTGGCCTTCTCGGCGTCGTCCTCGGGAAGCGAAGCCAGGATGTCTTTCTTGATTTCGTCGACCAGGTGGTAGCTTTCTTTCTTCGGATGTTTCGCGGTATCGAGGGCGTCGTGCAGCCGCGCGCCAAATTTCTGTTCGATTTCCCTGGCGAGCGCCTCATCAAACGGCAGCGGCGGCACGGTGACCTTGTTCGGCTTGATCTGGTCGTGCAGCTCGCGGATCGCCGCGATGATGCGCTTGATCTGGTCGTGACCGAATTGCAGCGCATCGGCGACGGTATCTTCGCTGACTTCGCTCGCGCCCGCTTCGATCATCACGATGGCTTGCTCGGATGCGACTACCACGATATTCAGCAGGCTCGTTTTCTGTTCCGCAACCGTGGGGTTGGCGAGGAATTTCCCTTCCAGCAGTCCGACGCGCACGGCCGCGACCGGCTCGGTGTATGGCAGGTCTGAAATAAACGCCGCGGCGGACGCGGCGGTGATCCCGATCATGTCCGGATCATTTTCGCTGTCCGCGGAAAGCACCATGGCGACGATTTGCGTTTCATTGCGCCACGCTTCGGGGAACAGCGGGCGCAGCGGGCGGTCGATCATGCGCGAAGTCAGAATTTCGCGCTCCGAAGGGCGTCCTTCGCGCTTGAAAAAGCCGCCGGGAATTTTACCGGCCGAGTAGGTATATTCGCGATAATCGACCGTCAGGGGGAGAAAATCCCTGTCGTTCGCTCTGCTGTCCATGCAGGCCGTGACGAGAACAACCGTATCGCCATACCGCGCCAGAACTGCGCCGTTGGCCTGTTTCGCAATTTTTCCGGTTTCCAGGGTCAGCTTGCGTCCGCCGACCTCGACCGTAACTTGATGTGGAGCTGGAGCTGCTTGGGGCATATCCTGAAGTCCTTTCGGTTCGCCGCCGCGCCCCGAACCATCGGGCCCTGCGCGCGCGAAAAACCATTCGAGTGCGGGATACTTATTTCCCGTTTTGTGTGAAAGAGAATGACGGAGAACAAATGTGAGAGGATTTTCCTGGATCTGCCCACAAAAAAAGCGGCCGGGCAACTTCGCCCACAGGCCGCCAGTGACTCGCAGAACCCCGCGAAAGCCCGGAGATTTTGTTGGCGCGACTTCGCCCCGCACGTGCGGAGCAGCTACTTGCGCAAACTAAGGCGTTCGACAATCTCTCGATACCGATCCGGGTCGCGGCGATTGAGGTAATCCAGAAGCCTGCGGCGCTTATTGACCATCATGATCAATCCGCGTCGCGACGCATGGTCCTTGAGGTGCGATTTCAGATGCGTCGTCAGGTAGTTGATGCGCTCGCTTAATAATGCAATTTGAACTTCCGGCGAGCCCGTATCTTTGACATGCGCTCGATACTGCTCGATCAACATTGACTTGGCTTCTCTCAAATCGTCCTCTCCGCCGAACCCACCATTTTCTGCTCTCGTTTCGTCTTCTCTTCGACCCTACGAGCGTATCACACGCACTCGGGTCATGCAAAATTTTTCTGCATTGGATAACATTTCGAATGGTTCGGTAGGACAGGCTTCAGCCTGTCTCCATTCGACCTTCGACAGCCCCGCCAGAACCAAATTTAAGAATAGCTGAACAGCTTGCTGGCAAAACCTGCATTGTGGGTCGTGCCTTTAGGCACGACACGACGGCTGTGTCTTCTTCAGGGTTTTTAACCCCTGAGGGCTCCAAGTTGCATTTTTCCGCGAGCTGCGGATCCTACCCAGATCACTTGTCACGAATCAGCGAGAGGAACTCCTCGCGCGTCTGGACGTTGTCGCGGAAGGCCCCCAGCATCGCGCTGGTCACGGTCTGCGAATTTTGCTTTTCGACGCCGCGCATCACCATGCACAGATGGCGCGCTTCGATGACCACGCCGACGCCGAGCGGAGAAATTTTCGCCTGGATGGCGGTCGCGATCTGGTTCGTCAGCCGCTCCTGAATCTGCAAGCGCCGCGCGAACATGTTCACCAGCCGCGGAATTTTGGACAATCCGACGACTTTCTTGTCCGGGATGTAGGCGACGTGGCACTTCCCGAAAAAAGGCAGCATGTGATGCTCGCACAGGCTGTAGACCTCGATGTCCTTCACCAGCACCATCTGGTCGTAGCAGACGGTGAACATCGCCCCGTTCAGCAGCTTTCCCGGGTCCTGGTGGTAGCCGCTGGTCAAAAAGCGCAATGCTTTCTCGAAACGCTCAGGAGTGTGCAACAGGCCGTCGCGGTCGGGATCCTCTCCGATCAATTCCAGCATTCGCCGCACCAGGCCGGCAAGCGACTCCGATTTATCAACACTCGCGCCATCGGTCAGCGCCAGTTCTTCGATGTGCTCGGACTTTTCGCTCATGGTCTCCTCCGCGGGGTTCGGGCCCTACTTGCTTATCCTGACGCAGGAAGGGGAGCCCGCCGAAAATAACTCGGATTATCCGGTGTATTCAAAACTGTTCAGGCCAGTCTCTTCCACTCGCACGCGTTCGAGCTTGGCAAACGGAAATTCGCGCACGCGGTTGAAAATTTCAATGCAAAGGTTTTCGGTAGTCGGAACATTCGCGCGAAATTCCTCCACCTCTTCATTGAGATATTTGTGATCGAACGGCTCGATCACGGTGCGCTCGACAAATGCATCAAGGTCCGACAGGTTCGCGATCATTCCGGTGGCAGGATCGACGGGGCCGGAAACGCCGACTTCGACCACGTAATTGTGGCCGTGCCCGTAGGGATTGTTGCACTTGCCGTAAACGCGCCTGTTTTCGTCTTCGCCAAGCTGGGGACTGTGCAGGCGATGCGAGGCCGCGAACCGGTAACGCCGGGTGAGCTGAAGTTTCATCCGGATACTCCCGCGCCATTCGAGTCGCCATAGCAATCAACGAACAAGTCAGGCGTCTCGTACAGCCTCACGCGGTGCAGTCCCCCGCGCGTGATTTTCGGTTCGAGCAGTTGCCAGATTACTTTCGCGATGTTCTCGCAGGTCGGAATCTGCCCGGCAAGTTCCGGCACTTCATAATTCAGGAAGCGGTGGTCCATGCGCTCGGTGACTTCGCGCTGCAGAATCTCCTTGAGTTCCTTGAGGTCCAGCACCATCCCCGTCGCCGGATCGGGCTCTCCCGCCACCGTGACTTCGAGGACGTAGTTGTGTCCATGCCCATGCGGGTTATTGCACTTCCCGAAGATGCGCCGATTCTCCTCGGCCGAGAACGCCGGGTTGTGGTAGAGATGCGAGGCCGAAAATTCAATCTTGCGCGTCAGGTAGACCATAATAAGGTTTGCACGAACCACGAATCACCCTTCGCTAACGCTCAGGGCAAGCGGGTCACCGGGTAATTCCGGTCCTTCCATGTGACGTTTCCCCGCTGATAGCGCCATTCCGAGGTCAACAGCGCCGCAGAATACAGTCCAACCGCAGGCAAGTAATATAACGCAAGCCACGCGGGAAAATGATTTCGCTGTAAATTCGCCGCGTAGGCGGCGTGGCGCCCGGCCAGCAGCGTCACACCCAATGCACCCAGGATTAGATGCAGGGGGGTAACCAAAAGTAGCAGAAGCGGGATCCAGGGGACCACTCTGAACAGCTCACGGCCGGGCGACCGCCAGGCGCCATCCGGACCTCCGCACATCAGCGGATACAGATTTTTCGTCCAGCCCTGCCACATCGCGGCAAACGAACGGTACATCCGGACGCGCATGATACCGTGCCCGGAAGCAAAATGCAGCCGCACGCCAGCTTGCTTGGCGAGCCGCGCCAGCGCCACGTCTTCGAGCACTTTCCCGGCGACCGCCGCGTGCCCTCCGATGCGTTCGTAATCGCTCCTGCGGATCAACAAATACTGGCCGCTGGCTGCGGCTACGGGCGAATCGGGGTCATTTACGGTGGCGTAAGAAAATTTCAGCGCGAGGCGCGTATAGATGAACGGAATCAGGACTCGCTCCCACCAAGTGCGTGTCTCCTGCTCGGGAGAATAGGAAACCAGGCCCGCGCCCGTCGCGGCGGCGTCCGCCAGAGCCCGCGCGGTTGAGCCCGGCAGGTGAACTCCGTCCGCGTCGGTAAACAGCAGCCAGTCTCCGGTAGCCAGCGCCGCACCCAGAGAGGCGGCGTGGTTCTTCCCCACCCAGCCGTCGGGCAACTCCTGCGTTTCAAGCACGCGCATTTGCGGATATCGCGCCGCAAGCTGCCTGAGATGAGCGGCCGTGTTGTCGGTGGATTGATCGTTGATGACAAAGATCTCCGCAATTTCCGGCTGAGCCGCAAGCGATTCGACCGCCGCGGCAATCGAGTCTTCTTCGTTGCGCGCCGGCACAATCGCGGAGACAGTTGTCGAGGGACTCATAAGGGGTTAGTGGCACAGACTTCAGTCTGCGCGGGTCCGGAGCGGGCAACAACGTATGAACACAGGGTAAAGAGGCTGCGGAAAAACCCATAATCTGTCATCCCGAAGGGCGGGTTTCGCCCGAGGGATCTGCTCACCTTGCCCGAATTAGCGAAAAAGCAGATCCCTCGCACCGCTCGGGATGACAACATAGAGGCTTTTTCCGCAACCTGTAAAGCCTGTGCCACGAAACTCCAAATCGCCTCGCCCGAATCCTGGCTAAGAATGTATTATATAGAGAGCGGAGCAAAAACATTGAAGCATAAGATTCTCGGTCCCCTCGGCTTGATTTTCGCGGGAGTCATCCTGGCGGCATTCGCATTCCCCAGTTACCGCCAGGGAGAGCCCAGTCTTGCCGGAAACCGCGCCAAGGATTTTCCGGTTCAAATCATGGGCGCTTCCAAGCTGTCGGATTTGCGCGGCAAAGTCGTGGTGCTGAACTTTTGGGCGTCCTGGTGCCCGCCATGCCTCGAAGAAACACAATCGCTCAACACGCTGCAACAGCAAATTGCCGGCAGAGGCGGCGTCGTTCTGGGCGTGAGCGTGGACGATGACGACGACGCCTACAAAAAATTTCTGGTGGACAATCACGTTGTCTTCCCCACCTACCGCGACGCCACCAAGAAATCGGCCGAGGATTATGGAACGTCTATGTATCCGGAAACGTACCTGATCGACCGCGAGGGCAAACTCGCGCGCAAGATCGTAGGCCCGCAGGACTGGCAGTCCCCCGAAATGATGAAGTCGATCAATGTGTTGTTGAATCAGAATTAGAATCCGAGTAAAACCAATGGCTGATTCCGGCCGCCTACATGGAATTACGCGAAGTCCCGGAGGGACGGCAGAAAGTAGCCCACCGCGCCTGCCCTGAGCTCGGCGAAGGGTAAGCGGTGGGTGATTGGAGCGGATTCGTTAGAGCCCCCGCAGGGGCGACACATTCAGCGCAATTACGATCGAAGCACGCATACAATCTCAATCACCACCATCTCAGGAGGAAACATGTCCGCAGTAAAACTGGAAGACGCCCGCAGAATCATCGCCGCCGCCGAGAAAAAGGCCAAGGAAATCGGCCAGCCCATGAACATCGCCGTGGCCGACGAAGGCGGCAACATCGTCGCGCACGTCCGCATGGACGGCGCGTGGATCGGCAGCATCGACATCTCCATGAAGAAGGCCTACACCTCGCGCGCGTTCGACATCGCCACGAAAGACCTAGCCACGCACTCGCAGTCGGGCAACCAGTTCTTCGGCATCCACGCCTCGAACGACGGCAAGATCATGATCTTCGCCGGCGGCATCCCCCTCAAGAAAGACGGCAAAGTCGTCGGCGCAGTTGGCGTCAGCGGCGGTTCCGGCGATCAGGACCACGCGGTAGCGGAAGCGGGAGTCGCGGCGTATTAGGACACCCAACGGTGTCATTCCGAGCGCAGCGAGGAATCCCTCATGCTGGGCGCCGCGTCCTCGAAGCTTTTAGTAGCGTAGACTTCAGTCTGCGCGAATTTGGCTTCCCAAACCAACACCGCGCAGACTGAAGTCTACCCTACTGTAGCCCTAACACGGCGCTGCTCCCGTTCTGCTTGGTTTGAGTCGATGAAAAAGCCCCACCCTTCGTTCTTGGAAGGGTGGGGTGCCCGTAAATCCGTAACTCAACGAGTGCTACTTTGCCGGCGGACTTGAATTGCCGCCTGTGGCCGCGCCCGGACAATTGCCATTCATTGGCCCCGACATCATTTGCATTCTCCTGCCCTGCTGCATCATCTGGGTGTGCATTTGATTCAGCAGTGACTGATGCTCTTCAAGTTCCGACTTTAATTTGGCCGGGTCCTTCTCATTCATCATCGCGGTCATGTTTTGCATCAGTTTATTCATGAGCGAGGTCATTTGCTGGTGGTGAGCGTTCATCTGGCCCATCGCCCCCATCATTCCCTGGCCCTGACCTTGTCCCATCATGCCCCCGCCGCCCATCATCCCTCCTCCCATCATTCCGGGCTGGGACTGGCTTGGGGTGGTCTGATCCTGCTGGGTCTGGTCCTGCGATGAACGCTGGGCAGACGCTCCGATCCCGAAGACAACTAAAGCGGCAGCAACGAACACCGCTCTGAGAATTCTGGTTTTCATGGTCTTCCCTCCTGCGGAACTTTGTTTCACTCGCGTCCGACGATGCCGGCCAACAGCGTGTGGCTGTAAGTCCTTCCTGCGGGATCATGATGTCATGGCGCGCGGAGCGACAACGTGGCTTGCGTCACTTCTGAATGTGACTTGGGTCACCCAGAGATTTCTGGGAGAAGAAGAAGTTCCGGGTGCCGTATCCTTGCGTAACAACGGTACGGGTTTCGAATTTGAAATTTCAAATCACTCCGCCAGTCTGGCCTTCCGCAGCCTCAGCGCATTCGTAATCACCGACACCGAACTGAAACTCATTGCCGCCGCGGCGATCATCGGGCTCAACAGCAGGCCGAAGTAGGGATAGAGAATCCCGGCCGCGACGGGCACGCCGATCGAGTTGTAAACAAATGCGAAGAACAGGTTCTGCTTGATGTTGCTCATCGTGGCGCGGCTCAGCGCTCTGGCGCGAACGATGCCGCGGAGGTCGCCCTTGACCAGCGTCACGCCGGCGCTTTCCATCGCGACGTCCGTTCCCGTGCCCATGGCGATGCCGACTTGCGCCTGCGCGAGAGCCGGAGCATCGTTGATCCCGTCGCCGGCCATGGCCACGAAGCGGCCTTCGTCTTGAAGTTTCTTGATGATGGAGGCCTTGTCCTGCGGAAGGACTTCGGCGATCACGCCGCCGATTTTCAGCTTGTGAGCAACGGACTTAGCAGTGGCCCAGCTATCGCCGGTCAGCATCACGATGCTGATGCCATCCGAGTGTAAGTGCGTGATCGCTTCCGCTGTGGAAGGCTTGATCGGGTCGGCCACGCCGAGGAGTCCGGCAACTGTTCCATCGACCACGACGAACATAACGGTCTGTCCATCCGCTCTCAGAGCCTCCGCCTTTGCGGCCAGCGGCCCGGGGTCGGCGTTAAGTTCGGCGAGCAATTTCGAATTCCCCAACGCGACCGAACGCCCCTCCACGCGGCCTCGAACGCCCCTGCCCGTGAGCGATGCGAACGATTCGGTTGACCCGATAGCGATATCTCGATGTTCCGCCTCTTTTACGATTGCAGTGGCCAGCGGATGCTCGCTGCCTCGTTCGAGCGTGGCCGCAAGACGAAGCAGCGTGTGCGGGTCAATTCCCTCGGCGGTTTCGACGGAAACCAGCTTGGGCTTCCCTTCCGTGAGCGTTCCCGTCTTGTCGATCACCAGCGTGTCCACCTTGCGCATCAGCTCGATGGCTTCGGCATTCTTGAACAGGACGCCCAGCGTCGCGCCGCGCCCCGTGGCCACCATGATGGACATCGGCGTGGCAAGGCCCAGCGCGCAGGGACATGCGATGATCAGCACGGCCACGGCGTTAATGATCGCGTGCGCCATGCGCGGGCTCGGCCCCCACACAGCCCAGATCCCGAATGTGACCGCGGCGGCGGCGACAACGATGGGCACGAAGTATCCGGACACGACGTCGGCGAGCTTCTGGATCGGAGCGCGGCTGCGCTGGGCTTCGCCGACCATTTTCACGATCTGCGCGAGCAGCGTTTCCGACCCGACGCGCTCGGCGCGCATGACCAGCGTGCCCGTGCCGTTCACGGTCGCTCCAGTGACGCGCGCGTCCGCCGTTTTTTCGACGGGGATCGGCTCGCCGCTGATCATCGATTCATCCACGCTGCTTGCGCCGTCGAGGACCACGCCGTCCACCGGAATTTTCTCGCCGGGGCGGACGCGCAGGCGGTCGCCGGGCGCCACCTCATTCAGGGGGATATCGATCTCCGTCCCGTCGCCACGGATCAGCCGCGCGGTCTTGGGAGCAAGTCCCAGCAGCGCCTTGATCGCGGCGCCGGTCCGGCTTCGGGCGCGCAGCTCCATCACCTGACCGAGCAGGACGAGCGTGGTGATCGCCGCCGCTGCTTCAAAATACACGTCCACTTCTCCGCCAGCGCCTCGAAATGAGGCCGGGAATATCCCGGGGAAACATCACTCCCACCACGCTGAAGCCGTACGCGACGCCGGTGCCCAGCCCGATCAGCGTGAACATGTTGAAATTGCGCGTGAGCAGCGATTTCCACCCGCGCACAAAAAACGGAAAACCTCCCCACAGCACTACAGGAGTCGCCAAAATAAATTCGAACCATTGGGCGAGTCGCGGCGCCGCCATAGGTATCCCGGGAATTATTTCGATCTTCGGCACAAAATCCGACATCGCGACCAGCAGCACTGGAAACGTCAGGGCAAGGCAAATCCAGAATCGCCGGGTCATATCTGACCAGCTCCGGATTTTTCTCTTCGGCGATGCTGACCGTTCTCGGCTCCAGCGCCATGCCGCAGATGGGACAATTTCCGGGCGCATCTCTTACAATTTCCGGATGCATGGGGCAGGTGTATTCGGTTTTTGTCGCGGGCATCGCGGCAATCGCGGGCTCGAGCGCCATGCCGCACTTTGGGCAGTCTCCCGGCCCCTGTTGGCGGATTTCAGGATCCATCGGGCAGGTGTATTCGTTCCGTGATGTCGCGGGCTGGGAGGCTGCCAGTTTCGTAGCAGCGGCTGGCGCGGGCATGACGCGCGCGTGTGACCCAGAAGCCGGAGCAATTTGGATCGGCTTCGGTGCTAAATACTTGGCCGGATCCGCCTCGAACTTCGTCTTGCAGCCGGGACAACAGAAATAATACGTCTTGCCCGCGTGCTCGTATGTGGCTTTTGCGCGAGCCGGATCCACAGTCATCCCGCAAACGGGATCCTTTTCAAGGGGAGTGGATTGAGTCTCCATGATCTGTTACCTCGACTGCAATTCCATCAAATGCAGCAGTTCTTCGTACATGGCGTCGGCGCGGCCGGGAGCCTTGTCGCGAATCGCATCCGAAGCGCAATGCCGCAGATGATTCTTCATCAGCGCGCGTCCGACCGAGCGCAAGGCTTCCTGCACGGAAGAAATCTGTACGAGGATATCGGCGCAATAGCGGTCTTCCTCGACTAGTCGCTCGAGGCCGCGGACCTGGCCCTCGATGCGCCGCAGACGTTTCAGATTGGATGATTTGATTTCCGGATCGACCGCGAGCGCTTTGCGGCTCTTGTAATGTGCGCCGCAGCCGCACGCAGCGGCCGCTACGTGAATGCCAACATTTTTGAGTGCCATGGTCTCTCCCCGCCAGGAATTACCAAATCGCATTCTAGCATACCCCCCACCCCTATACAAAGTTCTGGCGGACTTCAGTGGCACAGGCTTCAGAGGCTGCGGAAAAACCCACAATCTGTCATCCCGAAGGGCGGGTTTCGCCCGAGGGATCTGCTTTTTTTCCCCGAATTAGCGAAAAAGCAGATCCCTCGCTCCGCTCGGGATGACAACAAAGAGGGTTTTTCCGCAACCTGTTCAGCCTGTGTGGCTTTGAGAAAGTCAAAAGCTCACAGGCTAAAGCCTGTGCTACTGGCCCTTACTCTTGCTGGTATAATCCACGCATGACACTCATGGAAATCACCTACGAACTGCAGTCGCCCCTGACGCCGGAGCAATTGCGCGCCCTCGGCAGCTTCGCCAACACCTACGGGCTGCGCCGCTTCCGCGTCCATGAAGAAACCAACCGGCTGACTTTCGAGTACGACGCTTCGCGCCTCAAGGAAACCGAGGTCGAGCACGTGTTGCGGCAAGCGCTGATTCCAGTCGTAAGGCGCGTGGAACCTGTGGCGACCACTTCCCAGATTTAGATTCCGATAACTATTTGGGGCAGGCAAAACCGAGCAGAGGCCAGAAATGGAAAGGGGCCCTTGCTTGGGAACAAGAGCCCCGAAAGACGCATCCCGTTTGCCGGCCTTTTTTTGACCGGCGCGTGGGGTCATCCATCCTAGCTTCCCTCTCAGAGGCAGGTGGGAACGACCGTCACTTGTTCTGGAGCAAGCCCCTTCCCCCTCGCTCAAAGACTTGTGAAGATCGTCTACCGGGATGCGTCCACGTTTTTCTTACTGTGCATGCAAATGACCAATCTCGATTTCGCCATCCTGTTCAGGATTCCCTTATTTTTGTTGGGCTTCCAGGCGAAGGCTGTCCAGAAATTGACGCCTGTGCTCCGGATTGAATCCTGTTTTGGGAGTGAGCCTCCCGGCTCGGGAATCAATCCGTTTGAGTCCGTTAGAATTTAGGAATCTCTCGTTCCGGGTTTTCCAAGTTCAGTGGATGTCAACTGAGTTGCCGCGAGACGCCCCGATATCACCCGGGGCCGCCTATTCTTGAATACTTCGACACATTTCCCGCTGGGAGCGGCCGTAAATCCTCGATTTCACTTGACGCAGTCGAATCGGGAACCCCAAACTCATATCGAACTAGATTATTGCCTAGCTGGTACAAGGCTTGCGGTCGGGTTCATCGAGGTTGGGCCAAGCGCTCTCCGTGTCACCGACCCAGATATCACAACTTCTTTGCGGATTCGCTTTGTGGTATCCGAATGAATCCGGCAAAGCTTATCGATCATCAGGCACAGCCCGTACTGCCGTCCGATTTAGGCGTAAGGTCTTACATTTCAATAGCGTAGTGACTTCTCTGGTCTTTTGGGAGCCGTCTCATGGAATCGACGACCGCACCGCCGCCTCAAGTCTCTGGTGTTCCCCCCACTACTTCAACTAGGGCAAGAGTATCCACGCCTGCGCTGGTTGCGACGATGCTGAAGGCGTCTAAGAACGTCAGCGATCTAATATTCTCCCCAGGCCGACAGCCCCAAATTGAGGTGAGTGGTCAATTGAAAGAATTGAATATTTCTGGAGTGGGCAAGCTTACTCCCGAGGCGACCAAAGACATTGCCACGGATCTCATTGGAACCAATGGATTTGTATCCGAAAAGCTGGAAAAGGAAGGCGCCTCCGATCTCTCCTACAGTATTCCCGGAATCGCGAGATTTCGCGTCAATATCTTCCGCCAGCGTGGCACCATCGCCATCGTAATGCGGGTCATTCCGCAGACGATTCCCGATTTCGCCGCGTTGAACCTACCCATTCAACTCGGAGAGACTGCCGATCTGCGGAATGGCGTTGTTCTGGTGACCGGTCCAACAGGTTCGGGGAAATCTTCAACCCTCGCGGCAATCCTGAACAAGATCAACGAGGACAAGGCCTATCACGTCCTCACGATCGAGGACCCCATCGAGTTCCTCCATACCCACAAGAAATCGACAATTCATCAGCGGGAGCTTCACAGCGACACTCCGAGTTTCGCCCTGGCGCTTCGCGCGGCGCTCCGGCAAGCCCCTAAAGTAATCCTCGTTGGGGAAATGCGCGATAGGGAAACGATTGAAATCGCCCTGGAGGCGGCCGAGACGGGCCATCTTGTGTTCTCTACTTTGCATACGATCGACGCCTCAAAAACAATCGAGCGCATCATTGGCGCGTTTCCCCTCGCGGATCAGCAGGCAATCCGCAATCGAGTCTCAAAGGCATTTCGCTTTATTATTTCGCAGCGCCTCGTGCCGCGAAAAGACGGAGCCGGCCGCGTGGCGGCCATCGAAATCCTGAAATCCACGATGCGGACTCGTGAATACGTGGAGAAGGGAGAGGGCGAAGGAAAGACTCTGGTCGACGCCATGCGGGACGGCAGCAACGAAGGAATGCAGCACTTTGATGGCGAACTCGAGCGCATGATTCGTGCCGGGATTATTGATCTTGAAACCGGACTCGGTTATGCATCGAACGCCGGGAATCTGCGGCTGGAGCTCGCTGATTTTGCGGATGCCCCAATTGCAAGCACCAAGCCATAGCCCTCGGATTTGTCGAAAGGTCCATCCTGCCTGCGATCCATATCCTTTGGAGGTCCGAGGTTCTCCACGATGCCTTTACGGAGTTCGCGTGGTGATGCACGACTACAGGCGCATCCCCTGCGGCTGTTTCCAATTAAACGCCAAAAATAGATCCTCTAAGTCAGTACTGGTAATCCTGGCCTTCCGATACCAAAAAATCTAATCTTAAGCACTATGGGTTTTTTCTGCGCCAACCTTCAAAACTAAGTCATGAACTCACGGCCATCCAATTTCCGGCACGTAATCCGAATCGCAATTTTGGTTGGAACGGCCTCCGCCGCATTTGCCAGCCAGCCTCCAACGCTGGGTACGGCGCCAAAAACGCCGCTGTGCTATTGCAAATGCGAGCGTCAAACCGGTAAACGGTGCACAATGATGTGCGAATTGCCCAAATACGAAAACCGATGGTGGGCAACTTCCTGCCACAAAAAGATGACGACGCCATTGCCCCCGGATGTTTCCTCTCCCGATACAGGGTCGCACAAGACTAATCGGACAGAAGAAGCCAAACTGTAGGACTTTCCCAGGCTTGAATCGTTCCTTACTCGCCTCCATGCATGTAAAACCTTATCCAAAAATTCAGGGCGACGAATCACTCGAGTGAATTCGGAGTTCGGGGAGATTCTGCGCTAGAATGCTGTCTTCGGCGCGGGACCTTCGGCGCTGGAGCAAGCAATCTGAACTTTGCCCTGGAGGGACACCCTTGCTGGAGAACCACGCAGGCGATTCCGTGACCAAGACGCCCTTGCGCCATGACTGGACGCGCGAAGAAATTCGCGCCATCTACCGGCAGCCGCTGCCGGATCTTCTTTTCACCGCGCAAAAATTGCACCGCGAATTTCACGATCCCAATCGCGTGCAGTTCTGCCGTCTGCTTTCGGTGAAAACAGGCGGGTGCCCCGAGGATTGCGCCTATTGCCCGCAGAGCGCCCACTACTCGACGGGAGTCGCTCGTGGCGCACTGCTCCCTGTCGATGAAGTCGCGGAATTTGCCGAACGCGCCCGCGGTGAAGGCGCGACGCGCTTCTGCATGGGCGCCGCATGGCGGCAGGTGCAGGAGGGCGAGGATTTCGACAACGTTCTCGAGATGGTGCGCCGCGTCGCGAAACTCGGCATGGAAGTCTGCTGCTCGCTGGGAATGCTCGACGATACGCAGGCGGAGCGGCTCGCCGAGGCGGGCCTCACAGCCTACAATCACAATCTGGACACGTCCCCGGAGTTTTACGGACAAATCATTACCACGCGCACTTATGACGACCGTCTGCGCACGCTTGCATCGGTGCGCAAGGCGGGGATCACGGTTTGCTGCGGGGGAATTGTCGGGCTCGGCGAGTCGGAGAACGACCGCATCGGATTGTTGCATCAACTTTCCACCATCGACCCGCACCCCGAAAGCGTTCCGATCAACGCGCTGGTAACGGTTGCGGGCACGCCGCTCGCAAATCAAGAGCCGCTCGATCCTCTTGTTTTCGTTCGCATGATTGCAACCGCTCGCATCCTAATGCCAGCATCGATGGTGCGCTTGAGCGCCGGGCGCCGTTCGCTGTCGCGCGAAGCCGTTGCGCTTTGCTTTGTTGCCGGCGCGAATTCGCTCTTCATCGGGGAAAAATTGCTGACGACTGCGAATCCCGAGCCGGAAGATGACGCTTTATTGCTCCAATCGCTCGGGCTCGAACCGCTTCCGTTGCGGCAATGATGCGGCCTTGAAATCAGAGCAACACATTCGCGCTGAACTTGCCGATCTTGAATCGCAGGCGCAGTTGCGCAATCTTGAAATCCCGCTCGATATCGACCTCAGCTCGAACGATTACCTGGGCCTGTCCACCGATCCGCGGATGAAGCAGGCGGTGGTCGAGGCCGTCGAGGCTGCGACTCGCATGGCCTCCACCGGATCACGCCTTTTGTCCGGACATGACGAAGCGTGGACCGTGCTCGAACGGGATTTTGCGCGATGGATTGGCGCCGAAGCGTCGCTCTTCTTCACCTCGGGTTATGCGGCAAACCTTGGATTATTGGGAGCTCTGCTTCATCCGGAAGACACCGTTTTCTCGGACAGCGCGAACCACGCCAGCCTGATCGACGGAATGCGCCTGACCTCAAGCCGTCGCGTCGTCTTTCCTCATCTCGATCTCAACGCGCTCGAGGCCGAACTTCGGTGGGCTCAATCTAGCGAGGGAGCGAGATTCATCGTGGTCGAAAGCATCTTCAGCATGGACGGCGACCGCGCGCCGCTTCGCGAACTTGCGGCGCTCGCCGCGCGCTATCACGCGGAACTCATTGTCGATGAGGCGCACGCCACCGGCGTTTGCGGCCCCGGCGGGCGCGGTTGTGTCGCGGAGGCAGGACTATCCGGCCGCGTATTCGCCACGGTGCACACTTGCGGGAAGGCGCTCGCCGCCGCCGGCGCGTTCGTATGCGGCTCGGCGGCGCTGCGGGAATACCTGATCAATCGCGCGCGCACCTTCATTTTCAGCACGGCGCTGCCGCCCTATTTTGCCGCGCAAGTCGCCGCCGGGATGCGCTTTGCCGCAACGATGGACGCGGAACGCACGCATTTGGCGAAACTCGGCATTTTTCTCAGGAACGAATTGCTGCAAAACGGCTTCGAGATTGCCGGGAGCGATTCGCATATTGTTCCCGTCGTTTTGGGATCCAATGAGATTGCGCTGGCTTTTGCCGCGAACCTCCGTGCTCGCGGCTTCGGCATTCGAGCGATTCGACCGCCGACGGTTCCACCGGGAACGGCTCGCCTCCGCATGTCGCTCACGGCCAAAATCAACCAATCGACGCTTGCCGATCTTGTGGGCGCGCTGGTTCAAATCCGCAAGCAGCTCGCGACCCAACAAGCGATTTCGCTTCCCCAATGAATGGCCCGCGAAAGGGCTTCTTCGTTACCGGCACGGATACGGGAGTGGGCAAAACCGTTCTCTCCGCGCTCCTCGTGGCTGCGCTCGATGCCATTTATTGGAAACCGGTGCAAACAGGAGCACTTGAAGGAACAGATCGCGAATCGGTGCGCGCATGGGCCGACGCGCCGGAGGCGAGCCTTCCGCCGGAACGCTATATTTTCGATCCGCCCGTTTCGCCGCATCTCGCGGCGCAGCAAGCGGGAGTTCGTATCGCGCTGGATGCGATTACATTCCCACCCGCCCCAGAAGAAAGAATTTGGATTGTCGAAGGTGCCGGCGGAGCAATGGTGCCGCTGAACGAACGGGACCTGATGCTCGATCTGATGCGACATCTTGGCCTGCCTGTGATTGTTGCATCACGCACGACGCTCGGCACGATCAACCACACTCTGCTTACCCTCGCCGCGCTGCGCAATGCCCAGCTCAACATTCAAGGCGTCGTGCTAATTGGCGCGGAGAACATCGAAAATCGCCGCGCCATCGAACATTACGGAGAGACTCGCGTCATCGGCCATATCCCGATACTCGAGCAAATCCACCGTGCCGCGTTTCTCGACGTGTTTGTCACGAGATTCAACCGGACAGCATTTGAATAAGACAGGCATGAGCGATTAACGGAGACGACATTGACTCCTTCAACCCCTTGCAGATACCACGGAGGGACGCTATCCTTTGTGCTCTGTCTCCAGGATGAAAATCGCCTCTCCTCAGTGATGGCAGAGTCAGGCCGCAGATCCCCAGTAATGTCCGAGGGTACGTGATTAAACTGTCTCTCATCGGAATGTCCGGCGCCGGGAAGTCCCATTGGGCGCAAAAGATGGCTGCTGCCGGCCTCCGCGTGATCAGCATCGACGATCGCATCGAGAAAAAGCTCGCTCCAGAACTTGCCGCGGGCGGCTACCGGGGCATTGGCGGAGTCGCAGCATGGATGGGATGGCCGGACCAGCCCACCTATCGCGAGCGCGAACAGAAATATCTGGCAGTGTGAAATCGAATCCATGAGCGAGGCCCTGGACGAAATCGAGGATTCGACGGCGACGAAGGCATCCTGCTCGACACCACGGGCAGCGTCGTGTACACGGGCGATGAGATTTGCCGCCGCCTTCAGACTCTGACCACGGTCGTATATCTCGCGGTTCCGCCCGCCGAAGAGGAAACCTTGATCGCGCGATATCTTGTCCGATCCCAAACCCGTCCTGTGGGGCGATCAATTTGTCCAGCGCCCGGGCGAATCCGCGAAGGAGGCCGTCGCGCGGTGCTATCCCCAGCTCATCGCGCATCGCAAACAACTGTACGAGCGCTATGCGCACCGCATCGTTTCGCTGGCGCGCCTGGAAGGCGTGAAACTCGATGCGCGCGGCTTTCTGGAACTTCTCGATTCGCAGGCCCGGCCCGCTTGATGAAATTCCGAAGCACACTTCGCCGCAGTCCGGAGGTCTCACTGCGCGATGCCGTCCTGCGCGGCTCCGCGCCCGACGGCGGACTGTACATGCCTGTCGAAATGCCCCGCCTGCCCGGCGATTTTCTCGGTCGCCTGCCCTCGCTTTCCTTTCACGGAAATCGCGCAGGAAGTGGGCGCGCTGTTCGTAGGCGAGGAAATTCCTCCGCCCGTGCTGAAGGAAATCGTGACCGCCGCGTTCGATTTTCCCGTGCCGCTGGTCACGCTCGGAGAACGGCTCCATATTCTGGAGCTGTTTCACGGACCGACGCTGGCGTTCAAGGATTTTGGCGCGCGATTCATGGCGCGGCTGATGGGATATTTTGTCGCGGAATCGGGAGAGCAGCTCACCGTCATCGTGGCGACATCGGGCGACACGGGAAGCGCGGTGGCGCAGGCGTTCCTGGGAGTCTCCGGCATCCGCGTTGTGATTCTGTACCCGGCCGGACGCGTCAGCAGCGCGCAGGAAAAGCAGCTCACCACGCTGGGCCAGAACATAACCGCCCTCGAAGTCGTCGGGATCCTTTGACGATTGCCAGCGCCTGGCCAAGCAAGCGCTGGTCGATCCCGCGCTCGCCGGGAAAACTCACGCTCACCTCGGCAAACTCGATCAATATCGCGCGGCTGATCCCGCAGATTTTTTATTATTTCGCGGCGGTCTCGCAGCTTCGCTCTCCGGAAGCTCCGGTGGTGTTTTCGGTTCCCAGCGGCAACTTCGGCAACCTGACGGGAGGTCTGTTTGCCAAGCGCATCGGCCTGCCCGTCGCGCAATTCATCGCCGCGACCAATGCCAACGACGTGGTTCCCGAATTTCTCCGCAGCGGCAAACTGATTCCGCGCGCCTCCCGCCATACGACTTTCCAACGCGATGGACGTGGGAAATCCGAGCAATTTCGCGCGCATCGTCGATCTCTACGACAACGATCTTCGCGCCATCCGCCATGACATGTGGGGTTGCAGTTTCAGCGACGAAGAAACATTGCGCGTCATGCACGACGTCGAGCAGAAGTACAACTACGTGCTCGATCCCCACACCGCCATCGGCGTGCTGGGGTGGCAGAGTTATGCGAAGCAGAATCATGCCGCAACGCAGGGGATCGTTCTGGCCACCGCGCATCCCGCCAAATTTGGGGAAACCGTTGCCCGCGCCATCGGCGTTCGGCCCGAAATGCCGGAACGCCTTGCCGCTTTCCTTGGACGCCCGAAGAAATCCATTCCCTTTCCCAACCGGTTTGCCGAGCTTCAGGAATTTCTTCTATCCTCGAACACCTGATATTGTTGGTTGGGGTTTGGAGCCGACATGAGAATTTTTGCAGGCATTCTGGGGCTGGTCCTTCTCCTCACGACGCTCTGGGACGCGTTTGAAACGATCATTCTGCCGCGCCGCGTGACGCGGAACGTACCGTCTCGTCCGCCTGTTTTATCGTGTCTATTGGGCGATCTGGTCCGGAATACACGGCTTGATTCGCTCGAAAAAACTGCGCGATACGCACCTCAGCTATTTCGGACCGCTTTCCCTCTTGATGGCTTTTCGCCACGTGGGCGTCTTCCCTGGTTCTGGCGTTCGCCGTGCTGCACTGGGCTGCCGGTTCGGCCATCAATGTGAGCGGGAGGATCTCCATCGTTCCGAGCCGATCTCTACATGAGCGGAACAACATTTTTCACTTTGGGGTTGGGCGACGTCACACCGCACTCGACGTTTGCGCGCGTGATTACGGTCGCCGAGGCTGGAGTGGGTTTCGGTTTCCTCGCCGTCGTGATTTCTTATCTGCCTACGCTCTACGGAGCATTTTCGCAGCGCGAATTGAACATTTCGTTGCTCGACGCGCGCGCCGGCTCGCCGCCCACTGCCGCTGAACTTCTTCGCCGCCACGCGGGTCTGCGGAAACACCGAAGTCCTCACGCAGTATCTTGCGCGATTGGGAAATCTGGTCCGCGCAGTTGATGGAAAGCCACCTGTCCTATCCAGTGCTCTGCTATTTTCGATCGCAGCACGACAATCAGTCCTGGCTCGCGGCGTTCACAACGGTTCTGGACTGTGAGCGCGCTGATCGTCGCCTACGGAACGGGTCCGGCTAAATGGCAGGCGCGGCTGACGTTCGCGATTTCACGCCATGCGGTTGTGGATTTGGCCGAAGTTCTGAGAGTCTCGCCCGTTGCATCCTGCCAAGGACCGCCTTCCGCCGGAGGACGTCGCGGAAGTCCGCAAGTTGCTCGTGCAATCCGGTGCAGCCCGAGCAATTGCACGGAATCGGGTGACGTAAAGTTGACAGAATTGCGGAAGATGTATGAGCCCTACCTGAACGGCTTGTCCGCGCGGCTTCTGATGCCGCTTCCCACCTGGGGCGTGGGCGCGCATTTCGTTGAGAATTGGAAACGGTCGGCATGGGGGCGAATCTCCTCCACGCCCGAAAGTTCGGACCATTTCTGAATTTCTAAGCAGCGAGGGTCAATCGGAAAATTCAGCGGCGGCACGGATTCGGACGCTTCTTCTGCACTAAGAGTTGAAAAAAGCTCTCAATTCTCCGAGTCCGGTTCGGGAAACAATCCTTCTGTGTCTACCGGCGGCCCCGTTAGCGGTTCCATCGGCTCATCGTGGGAAGGGCCGGCGAGTTTCTTCTGTGCGCGGCGCTCGGCTTTCATGCGCGCTTTTTCCTGCCTTTTCATTTCTTTTTGACGCTTTTGGAACGTGGATTTCGACGTTGCCATAGAATCTCCTTATATTGGGTGAGCGCGTGATGCAGGAGCAGAGCGAAAGCGCGAATTGCCTGCTACCAGCGAGGTTCGCGGGGCTGGCGAGCACTGTCTCGGTAATCTTCATTCGAGAATCGGCCGCCCTGTTTCCCGCCACGGCCGCGATCGCGGTCCCTGTCACCGCCTCGGTCACGATTGAATCCCCCGCCTCCCCCGCCACGCGGACCGCCACCGGATGCGGATTTCGGCCGCGCTTCGTTCACCTTCAGATTCCGTCCGCCGACTTCTTTTCCATCCAGGCCGGCAATGGCCTTCGCCGCCTCCGCATCGTTGGGCATTTCGACAAATGCGAACCCACGAGCGCGGCCCGTTTCCCTATCCATGGCGATGTGAACTCGGGAGATTTGTCCAAACGGCTCGAACAGCGCACGCAAATCGGCCTCGGTCGTCTGGAAACTCATGTTTCCAATAAATAAATTCTTCATGTGTTTCTCACTTTCGATCGGTAGAAATGACGTCCCGCGCGCGCTGTTTACCGCCGGATTCAGTTCGCTTGAAAGCGAAGGTGAGGACCGGATAAGGCCACGAGGGGCTGGCCCCCGCCTCAGCAGGCGTGACCAACACCCGGAAGGACACAGAAGGTTCCTGACTCCCTTCGAATGCAAGATAACTATAACAGAGGTCAGGCAAGTTTCCGTACTGATTTCCCCGAAGTCAGGGTTGGCGATTCACCAGAGGTCCCTCTAGAGCGTGGATTCCCCCAAGAGAGCGGCATCCTTCAATAAACATTGACTTCGTCAACTCCATTCCAATAGTCTTTGGCGCCTGTATGGGCGAGAATCACCGGAGGATTATTGATATGGCCAGTCCCGACCTGAGTAGCGCACACCCGCAAGAGTCCAGCGGCGGTTTCACGCCGGACCGAATCATGCAGCTGGGACTGGGTTTCATGGCCTCCAAGACCCTTCTTAGCGCGACCGAATTAGGCGTCTTTACGCGGCTCGCCGGCAATCCGACGGATGGTGAAACCCTGTCGCGGGAGCTCGGTCTTCACCCGCGCAGCGCCCGGGATTTTCTGGACGCGCTGGTCGCCCTGGGGTTCCTGGACCGGAACGGAAACGTATATTCGAACACTCCTGAGTCTGATTATTTTTTGGACCGCGCGAAGTCCACATACGTCGGCGGCTTGCTGG
Organism: Terriglobia bacterium; assembly: GCA_963757625.1. Classification (GTDB taxonomy): domain Bacteria; phylum Acidobacteriota; class Terriglobia; order Acidiferrales; family UBA7541; genus Palsa-360. The sequence goes on from CAVWSJ010000006.1 coordinate 211,387, forward strand.
AAATGTGTAATGCGCGGCTATACGCGCACTGGGCCTCGCTGACCGAGGGTCTACGCACCGGCAAACCACAGAATGAAATGAAGACCGGGAAAGGAAATTCGTTCGAAGCCCTCTACGCGGACCCGGCAAGGCTGCGCGGCTTCTTGAAGGCCATGACAGGGCTAAGCCTGAACTCGGCCAAGGCCATGGCGGCAAAATTCCCGTGGCAACATTACAAGACGTTCGCGGATGTCGGCGGTGCACAAGGTGGCGTCGCGGTACAAATCGCCCTTGCCCATCCTCACCTGCAGGGAACCGTGTTTGACCTGCCCGCGGTCAAGCCTCACGCGGAAGAATACATTCACTCGATGGGGGTGGCCGGCCGTGTTAAATTCGTTGCCGGAGATTTCTTCAGGGATCCCCTTCCGAAAGTGGACGCGATTATCATGGGCCACATCCTGCACGATTGGAACCTGGAAGATAAAAAGCGCCTGATTTCAAAAGCCTACGATGCGATTCCGGAGGGAGGTGCGTTCATGACCATCGAGTGCGTGATCGATGATGAACGCAAGAAGAACGTGAGAGGATTGCTAATGAGCCTCAATATGCTGATCGAAACGGATGGAGGGTTCGACTACTGCGGATCGGAGTGCTGCGGCTGGATGCGCGAGGCGGGATTCCGCGAAACGCGCGTTGAACACCTGGTTGGGCAGGATTCCACGGTAATTGGAATCAAATAAGCCGCGCCGCTAGCGTAACAAGTCTTCGATTTGAATCTTCGCGTCGGTCTTGGCGTCGCGATATTTGACAATCACGGGAGTATAGAGGGAAAGTCCCCAGTCCTTGCCCATGCCCAGCGAGATCGCGCGCGATCCCGCCACCACCACGGCTTCTTCCGGCACGATCAGAGGTTCCCCGTCGCTGGCCGCATATACTTTTTCACGCACCACGTCATAGAGCGGTGTCGAACGGTTGAGAATTGTACCTGTGCCCAGTACAGCGCGTCGCTTTACAATTGTTCCCTCATAGACGCCGCAATTCCCGCCCACCAGCACGTCGTCCTCGATGATCACAGGCATCGCGCCGACCGGCTCGAGCACGCCGCCGATTTGCGACCCGGCCGAGATGTGGCAGTTCCGTCCGATCTGCGCGCAGCTCCCCACCAGAGCATGCGAATCCACCATCGAACCGTCGCCTACGAAGGCGCCCACGTTGACGTACATGGGCGGCATGCAAACGACGTCGCGGCCAATGTGGCAGCCGTCGCGAATGCTCGAACCCCCGGGAACGATGCGCACGCCGTCACTGGCGGCAAAACGCCGTACCGGGTACGTGTCTTTATCGAAGAACGGCTGTTTCAACGGGTCAACCGACATATCGACAATCGAACCCATGCGGAAACCCACGAGGATGCCCTTCTTCACCCAGGCGTTTGTACGCCAGCCACCTGGCTGCGAGAGATCAGGCTCGGCGGCGCGCACGCGGCCTGCATTCAATTCCTCCTTGAAGACGCGGAAGAGCTGGCGGTCCTGCTCTGCATAGCTTGCCGGCTTCGCATCAAACAAGGCTTCGATCTGTATTTCGAGCATTTCAGGTGCGATTTGCAACGTGGGCCCTCTCCAGCAGCGCGAGGGATTCGAGCACGGCGCGAATCTTCGCGAGATTTTCGACGCGTGGCGGCACCAGCGGCAGCCGCCAGACCGGCTGGAGCAGCCCCAACTCCGCCATGGCTGCCTTCACCGGAGTCGGATTGGTCTCAATGAAGTTCACTTCCATCAGCGGCATGTATTTGCGGTGCATGGCGCGCGCCGTGGAGAAATCTCCGTCCAGGCACAGTTTCGCAAGTAAAGTCATCTCCGCAGGAATTTCGTTTGACGCCACGGAAATGATCCCGCGCCCGCCCATCGCCACAACGGGCAACGTCAGGGAGTCGTCTCCCGACAAGACAATGAAATCTTCCGGCGACTGCTGGATCACTTGCGTGATCTGCGCGATGCTGCCGGACGCTTCCTTCACGCCAATGATATTTTCGATTTCAGAGAGCCGGCGCACCGTCGCGGGATCAATATTCACGTTGGTTCGAGGCGGCACGTTGTACAAAATAATCGGAAGTGATGTGGACTCAGCGATTGCTTTGTAATGATGATAGAGCCCTTCCTGCGTCGGTTTGTTGTAATACGGCGTGACCGAAAGGATTCCGTCGGCGCCCAGGCGCTCGCATTCGCGCGCCAACTCGATTACGTTGTGCGTATCGTAGCCGCCCGCTCCGGCCAGCACGGGGATTTTTCCCTTCGCCTCTTCGATGGTGATCGCCACGATGCGAATGTGCTCTTCATGCGAAAGCGTGGGGCTTTCGCCCGTCGTCCCGCACGGCACGAGGAAATTGATCCCGGCTGCGATCTGCCGGCGCACCAGGCGCCGCAACGCCTCTTCGTCGAGCGACAAGTCCTTCTGGAACGGCGTGACCATCGCCGTGCCGCATCCGGTAAATCCTCTGACCATTGTGGTGACCTCCTGCTTTATACCCGTCAATCGGCCGAAAGACGCTGCGCCTTGGCGTCTCCCGAAAAAATCACTTCGCCAAACTCGTGCAGCCCGCGCTTGCCGATGATCCAATTTGCCGCTTTCAGCGCGCCTCGGGCAAATCCTTCCCTGCTTCGCGCCGTATGGCGAAGCGTGATCGTGTCCGCTGCCGAGTCAAATCCGATTTCGTGCGTGCCGGGATTTGCCCCCGCCCGATTTGAGCTGATATCGACAGGCCGCGAATATCCGGCGCGAGTCATCTCCTCGACAAGCTGGAGCAGCGTGCCTGAAGGCGCGTCCTTCTTCGCCGTATGATGCACTTCCCACGCCCACGCGCCGTATTCGGGTTCGTTCGCCAGCAGCCGGGCCGCTTCAGCGACCACGCGGCGAAAAACATTCACGCCGATGGAGTAATTCGCGCTCCAGACGACGCCTGATCTGCTTTTGTCGACAAACGCGCGCACGCGGTCGAGCTCGCCGTACCATCCTGTCGTGCCTACAACCGTTGGAACGCCGATCGCACAGAGCCGTTCAAGATTGGCGACGGCGACGTGCGGGGTCGAAAATTCGATGGCCACATCCACGCCGCGAAAATTTTCCGGCGTGATACCCGCCTGATTCACATTGGTGTCGATGTCCAGCTTCAGGCCGACGGAAAAACCGGCCTCCGGCGCAAGCTGCTCGATCAGCCGCCCCATTTTTCCGTATCCCACGATGGCGAGATTTCTAGGCATGATGGGCCTCTTGCGAGTTGGCTTTCCCGAGCAGCATCCGAGTCATTTTCGCATATGAATCGACGGCGTCGAGCAATTCCCGCTTGGAAATCTTTTCCGCCGTGGTGTGCGCAACGTGGATGCTGCCCGGCCCAAACAGGAACGGTTCGCCCCACGCGGGTGAGAGCACGGGAATATCCGTTGTGAACGCCACCACAGACGTCGGAAAACCATCGAGGGACGCAAAATGCATGGCGGGAAGCGACAGAATTTCGTTGACCTCGGCACGATCACCGACGGCCGCGCGCAACGCCTGGTCAACTTTTCGGCCGTCGCTCACCAGGCGAATGGCAAGCTCTGCTTTGGCCGCGTCGGGGACGATGTTTGGTGCGCGGCCTCCGGAAATCGTTCCGATATTCACGGTGGTCGGTCCAAGCAATGGATCTTGCGGAAGCGGCATCCGGCGGACGGCTTCCAGCGCGTCGAGAAGCTTTTCGATCGCGGATTCGCCAAGCTCGGGATAAGCCGAATGCGCCATTTTACCCGTGGCCACGACTTCGTACCGCAAGATTCCCTTCGAGCCTAGCGCGACCTTGCTTTCGGTGGGTTCGCCATTGATCAGATAACGCGAGCCGCGCGGCGATCGCGACGCCACTTCCGCACCGGCGCTATTGCGCTCTTCCCCGACGACAAAGAGCAGGCCGAAATTGCGCGTGCCGCTTTCGAGGAGTTTTTCCGCCGCTGCAATCATCGCCGCGATGATGCCCTTCGCATCGCACGCGCCGCGTCCGTAGATGTGGTCGTCATCCTCGCGCGATTCGATGAACGGCGGCACCGTGTCCATGTGCGTCGAAAGCACCACGACGGGGCGCCCCCACTCGGCGTACACGTTGAAGCGTTCCGGCGTCACGGTCATGGATTCCGCCTTGCCGTCCGAACCCGCCGCCAGGCCGGAGAGATAGTGCAGCAGGTATTCGCCCACCTGCTTCTCGTTCTCCGTGATCGACTCCATGTCGATCAGCGCTCGCGTCATTTCGAAGGGATGCATTAATTCCGCCACCAGTAGCGTAGGCTTCAGCCTGCGCGCATTTGGTGTTGCCGTTTCCGAGTACAACCCAAAACCGCGCAGACTAAAGTCTACGCTACTAAATCGCCGCTTGATTTTACTCCCAGGAAGGAATGGCGCGCAGGGGAAGAAACGCGGCGCGGAGAAACGTGCTGCGCCTCGCTCCTCGATAGCGCTCCACCCGATTCCTCGGATGACAGTGGGCCGGTATTAACCAAGCCCCCCAACCGCCCCGGCGGGACTGCCGACGGCGACTTCGGCGGAAGTTCCTGCTGCACCTTTCGCTCGGGCCTCCGAAGCTCCTCGGAACACCGGCCCGGCTACTGTTTGCTTCCGCACCTCTACCAAGACCGTCCAAACATAGCATCCGGACGTGCGGAGGGTCAAATTTTCCACATTCGCGCTTCGATTTGGACGGGAAAGAAAGATGCCCGCCCACAAATCGGGCGGCCGCTACGTAAGCAACCCCCGGCGGATGCGATGGTTTTGTAGAGGCCGATCCATCCCGCGATCTGCGGGATGGATCGGGCAGTGTTTTCCAGTAGTTGGGCACCCCCGGTTAGCACAATTCTAGTTCGATGCCATCATCCTCTTCGGCACCACCGGGGGAGTGGATGCAAATAATCTTAACAACAGTATCAAATAGGGTCGGTCCATTACTGCATCGGGCATCGTTAATCCGTCGCTTAACCCAATCGATGTTTTCCGGAGGGCAATGTTGGAGGCTCCATTCAAGCCAACGCAAAGTCTCTGGATATCCGAGCATTTGGCGCGATCGACGGGAATTCAACCATCGAAGCACAAACCCTCCCTCAGGTGTTCCAAAACCGCCTCGGAGGATGTCATTCAAAGCATCGAAGTTGCGTCCCCATTGAACCCCTGGAATAATGTGCGTGGAAATTTCTTCCCAAAAATCGTCAAGGTTGTCGAATCGCAATCCATCGATCTCAATTACGGGCTTCGTCATTGGGAGCATCCGCGATCGTCCTCAGCCGATGGAGAACGCGGAGTAGCATGCGGACAGCTTCCGCTTCCTCGTCTGTCATTTTCAAAGCAGCAATGTCGAAGAATCGATCCCCCACAAACTCATTAACTTGGCGCTTTGCATCTGCCGCGAGCGCCGCGCAAGAATAAATCACGACCAGCCCCAATGATTCAAACACTCTGAACTGATTCTCAAGCAAATCAACCGGCACATCCTCCCCGCTCACGCGCACGACCTCGAAATGATCGTCAAACAGCGCGCGTTCCAGGCGTTCCGCGAGCCCCGGATTTCGCTCCACCAGGACGAGCGCGGGCTGGTGGCCGTGGCGCTTGTAGCGCTCCTCGGCGGTCACGGCTTTTGGCGCGGCGTCTTCGACGACGGTCTGATCCGCCAGGTCCGAGCGAATCATTCCAGCGCCGAGCGTGGCATTCGAAATCGGATCGATCAGGATGAAGCTGCCGGTGATGCGGTTTTGCGTGTAGGGATCGAAGAAGAGCGGGCTGACGGTTTCGAATTCGACGTAGGCGATATCGTTCATGTGCAGGCGGTCGACCTGCTCCTGCACGAGCGTGTTGACGTTCACGCGGTAGCGAAATTTGAGCGCCTTGGCGCGCACCGTACGCGAGGTGTGCTTGAGTAGGTAGCTCTTGCCCGGCTCGGCCGGCTCCGCGTTGAACCACACGACCATCGCTTCGAAGTGGCGCGAAACGCGCGGGGGATGGCCAGGAGAGACCAGCATGTCGCCGCGGCTCAAATCGATTTCGTCCTCGAGCGTCAGCGTCACCGACATCGGCGGGAAAGCCTCGGGCGCGTCGCCGTCGAACGTGGCGATTGTGCGCACGCGACTCTTGCGCCCCGAGGGAAGCGCTTCCACTTCGTCGCCGGGACGGATGACGCCGCTGGCCACCTGCCCCGCGAAGCCGCGGAAGCTGGCGTCGGGGCGGATGACATACTGCACGGGAAAGCGCACAGCATCGGAAGGGGTCTCGATATGCAGGGGCACGGATTCGAGATGCTCAAGGAAAGTCGGCCCGTGATACCACCCCATGTGCGCGGACCGTTCCACTACGTTATCTCCCGCGAGCGCACTGATGGGGATCGCGACGACGTGCGGCACGGCGAGTTGTTTCGCGAGCGCGTCGAAATCTTTTTGTAGCCGAAGAAAAACGTCGTCGCGATATTCGACCAGGTCCATCTTGTTGACCGCGACCAGAACATTCGGAATTCCGAGCAGCGAGGCGATGTACGTGTGGCGCCGCGTCTGCGGGAGAACGCCCTTGGTTGCGTCGAGCAGAATTACCGCAAGATTCGCGTTCGATGCGCCGGTGGCCATGTTGCGCGTGTATTGTTCGTGGCCGGGCGTGTCCGCGATGATGAATTTCCGGCGCGGAGTTTCAAAGTACCGATAGGCAACGTCGATCGTGATTCCCTGCTCGCGCTCGGCGCGCAGGCCGTCGGTGAGCAGTGAAAAATCGACCGCGCCCGTAGAGCGGTTGATGCGGCTCTTCTTCACCGCCGCCATTTGATCTTCAAAGACGGATTTGGAATCGTGCAGAAGGCGGCCGATCAGCGTGGATTTTCCATCGTCCACGCTGCCAGCCGTCGTAAAGCGCAGCAGTTCCTTGCCCAGATTCAGCTCGATGAAGGCTTCAAACGGCTCTTTTGCGTCCGGCTTCGCGGCGAGGCTCATCAGAAGTAGCCCTCGCGCTTCTTGATCTCCATCGAGCCTTCTTCGTCATGGTCGATCACGCGATTTTCGCGCTCCGAGCGCCGGAACGAAATCATCTCCTCGATAATCTTCGGCACCGTGTCGGCCGTCGAGCGAATCGCGCCGGTACATGGCACGCACCCCAGCGAGCGCATGCGGCAAACCATTTTCTGCGTTTTCTCGCCGGGCAACAATTCCTTCGGATCGTAAATCACCACGATCGAGCCGCCGCGAATCACGACGTTATGCTCTTTCGCGAAATACAGCGGCACGATCGGAATATTTTCCAGGTAGATGTAGAACCAGATGTCCGCCTCGGTCCAGTTCGAGAGCGGAAAGACGCGAATGCTTTCGCCCTTGTTGATGCGGGAGTTGAAAATGTTCCAGAGTTCCGGGCGCTGGTTCTTCGGGTCCCACTGCCCGAACGAATCGCGGAAGGAATAGACGCGTTCCTTGGCGCGCGATTTTTCCTCATCGCGCCGCGCGCCGCCAAACGCCGCGGTGAAATCGCCTTCGGCGAGGGCGTCGAGCAGCGACTTCGTTTTCAGCAGGCCGCAGCACTTCTGCGTTCCCAAAACAAAGGGGTTCGCCCCCGCGTCGAGCGATTCCTGATTTTTGTGAACGATCAGCTCCGCGCCGATTTCGCGCGTGTAGCGGTCGCGGAACTGGATCATCTCGGGAAATTTGTAGCTGGTGTCGATGTGCAGCAGCGGAAACGGAATTTTCCCCGGATGGAAAGCCTTCTGCGCAAGGCGCAGCATCACCGACGAATCTTTTCCGATGGAATACAGCATTACCGGACGCGCAAACTCCGCCGCCGCTTCGCGCAGGATATGAATGCTCTCGGCTTCGAGCGCCCGCAGGTAATTCACCTTGTGCGAGCTCAGCGACGCAGGCCACTCCCCGCCGCCATTTGGTTTGGTCATGTTCACGATGCTGTATGATGTTTCTGCCATCGGCTTTGGCTCTTGTCGGCGCGCGTTCGCGTTTTTCGTGCGCCCAAAAAAATAACCCCACCAACCGTATCGTGCGGTGGTGGGATCGTAACCTGCCAGCTAGCGTGTCTGGCTTTAGTTTTGGCGCAATGCCCACCCTGCCCGAACGACTACCTTTGCGCTGTTCGACAACAACAGCAACAAATGCAACCGCTTGCAGGATGGACGATGAATTTCACAGTGTTGAGATTACCTGAACGCCCCTCTGATCGCAAGTTGAAAGCGCCCCGCAAAAAACGAGTTGACAACTTGGCGGCTGAGTTATATCTTAGGTGTCGCTGGACACGTGGCGATTTAAGGCAACTTGCTCCACGTAAAAAACTGCTAAAGAGTCGGAAGCACTCAACAGAGTTTTTGAGCCCTCCCCCTCTTTGGCGCGGAGGGTTTTTCATTTTACCGCCTCCCGCGCCGCCCAATCCGCAGCAGCCCAACCAGCTGACAATATTCCGGTGCGCTCCACGCTTCACTTGAAGCGTTCAGCGTAAAAGTAGAGCCCAAACCCGGACATTTACGAAAGCAGGCAGCCGTTATGGCCGAACATTATCAGCTTAAGTGCCGTGAATGCGGCAAGTTGTGGGGCAATGAGGCGCGATCCTTCTGCGATGAGTGCCTTTCCCCTCTCGAAGTGACCTACGATCTGGAAGCCATCCGACACTTATTCACCCGCAAGAACATTGAGGCCGGACCCTTGAACCTCTGGCGCTATAGCGCGTTGCTTCCCCTCCCGGAAGGCTACGAAGGCACGCTGCCAGCCGGGTTTACTCCCCTCGTGCACGCGAACCGCCTGGGCAAGGCGCTGGGCGCAAGCAATCTGTACCTCAAGAATGATGCCGTTTGCTTCCCCACGCTGTCCTTCAAGGACCGGGTTGTGGCTACGGCGCTGGCCGCGGCGCGCCGGTTCGGATTCAAAGTGGTGAGCTGCTCTTCGACCGGCAACCTCGCCAACGCGGTGGCCGCGCAGGCGGCGCGCGAAGGCTTTGATGCCTGGATCTTTATTCCGGCCGACCTCGAAGCCGCGAAAATTACCGGCACGCAGGTCTTCGGCGCAAAGCTCGTGCGGATCGCCGGCAACTACGATCAAGTCAACCGTCTGTGCTCGCAGATTGCCGAGAAATACCGTTGGGGATTCGTGAACGTGAACCTGCGGCCCTACTACTCGGAAGGCTCGAAGACCGTGGGCTATGAAATCGCCGAGCAGCTCGGCTGGCGCCTGCCGGACAACATCGTCGTGCCCATGGCCGGAGGCTCGCTGATCACGAAGATCCGCAAGTCGTTCAACGAATTGATGGCGCTGGGGCTGGTTCCTGAAAAGGGCGTGAAGTTCTTCGGAGCGCAGGCGACGGGCTGCTCCCCGATTTCGGACGCCGTCAAGCGCAACCTCGAACAATTCGAGCCGCAAAAGCCTCAGACGATCGCGAGGTCGCTGGCCATCGGGAATCCGGCGGATGGCTACTACGCCTCGCGCACGATCCGCGACTCGGGCGGCTGGGCTGAAGATGTCACCGATCCCGAGATCGTCAAAGGAATTAAACTTCTCGCCGAGACCGAAGGAATCTTCACAGAAACGGCCGGCGGCGTAACGACAGGCGTGACGCAGAAACTGCTCGACCAGGGTTATATTAATCCCGGGGAGACCACCGTCGTGTGCATTACCGGCAACGGCTTGAAAACGATTGACGCCGTTTCGCAGGAGTACACGCTCAGCCCGGCGATTGCCCCGAGGCTGACGGAGTTTGAATCGTTCATCAACGACCGGATGGTCGCGGTGGCGGGAAATTAGGAGTTGCTGGGTCAAATTACGGTTTGTGGGTCGGAGCTTCAGCTCCGACAACTTGGCTGCTTGGGAGATGGGCTGTAGCCCCTGACCCTCAGGGCTTAAAAGCCCTGACCGAGAATCAGCTGAAAGTCGGGCCTGAAGGCCCGACCCACAAGTCGAAAGAGGGACGTCGAACCGAGTTTTGAAGTACGGAATTCAGGAAACTAAAACTGAAATGAAAATTACAGTTGAGATCCCCACTGCATTGCGCCGATTCACCGACGGCGTGCAAACGATTGAGTGCTCTTCGACCACGCTTCCCGATTTGCTCGGAGAAATCGAGCGACGGTTTCCGGCGATCGTCAAACATCTGCGCGACGATTCCGGACAGGTTCGGCGGTTCGTGAACATTTACGTCAACGAGGAAGACATTCGGTTCCTGGGCGGCAACAATTACAAATTTCAAGAGGGAGATCGCGTGCTGGTGGTGCCGTCGATCGCCGGCGGGGCGCCTGTAGATGCTTGTGGATGATGCAGATGCGGCGCCGGCTTCGTTAGTCCAGCGATGTCTTCCGAATTTCGTCTTGACAAATCCGGCGGCTGATTTAATCTATGTGTGCAATGATGACACATACTTCCAAGGGAATTACGATTACCATGCGCACGCCCAAGTGTACACGGGCGGCGCGGACCCCCTTGGGAGCCAAGGATACGCAAGCGTAGAAAGAAATCCTTCAAGCTCTTAGACGCGGCCCGCGAAGCCAAAAGCTCGCGGGCGTTTTTGTTTATGGGCAGATTTCGGTCGCAGAATCGCGCGGAAGGCGCAGTGAAAACAATGACCGTTGCAGCGCAGGAAAAAATCAACGAGGTGCAGACGAAAGCGGAGGGCTGGAGCGCGGAGGAAATCCTGCGCTGGGGCCTGGCGGAGTTCCATCCGCGCGCGGCCATCGCGTCGAGCTTCGGCGCGGAGGATGTCGCGCTGATCGACATCGCGGCGAGCGTGCGCCCCGACATTCGCGTGTTTACTCTCGACACCGATTTTCTGTTTGCGGAAACGTACGAGTTGATCGAACGGATCGAGAAGAAGTACGGCATCACCGTCGAACGCGTGAAGTCGCGGCTGACTCCGGAAAAGCAGGCCGAACAGTTTGGCCCGAAACTCTGGTCCATCGACCCGAACAAGTGCTGCGAGCTGCGCAAAGTCGAGCCGCTCAAAGCCAAGCTCGGCGATCTGACGGCGTGGGCCACGGGGATTCGCCGCGACCAGGCTCCCACGCGCGCAAATGCAAAGAAAATTGAGTGGGATGCAAAATTCGGCCTGGTGAAGATGAATCCGCTGGCCGACTGGACCTGGGAAAATGTGTGGGAATATATCCGCGCCCACAATGTGCCCTACAACCCGCTGCACGAGCAGAATTATCCGAGCATTGGTTGCACCTATTGCACGCGGCAGGTCCAACCAGGAGAAGATCCGCGCGCGGGACGCTGGTCGGGCTTTGCGAAAAATGAATGCGGCTTGCACGTGCCGGAGCAGCCGGAAATTCCAGCGATTCGGAAGGAATGAAGCGATGAGCCTATTTCCCATGTTCGTAAAACTTGATGGGCGGCGATGTCTGGTCGTTGGCGCCGGGACAGTGGGCGAGGCGAAAATCGAAAGCCTGCTGGCGGCTGAGGCATCGGTGTGCGTCGTCGCCCCGCACGCGACGCCAAAGGTTCGCGAATGGGCTCGCGATGGCCGCATCGAATGGCACGCGCGCGAATACGCGCCCGCCGATCTCGCCGGAGCGTTCCTGGTGATCGCGGCGACCGGCTCTCCTGTCCTTGCATGACGAGATTTACGCGGAGGCGCAAAGCCGCGGCGTGCTCTGCAATGCGGTGGACGAGCCGCAGCGTTGCGATTTCTACTTCCCTGCCGTGGTTCGCCGCGGGGATTTGCAGATCGCCATTTCCACGGGCGGATTGAGCCCCGCGCTCGCTCAACGTCTGCGAAAGGAACTGGAACAGCAATTCGGCCCCGAGTGGGAAGAGTGGGTCGCGCAGCTCGGACGAACTCGCGACGAACTGAAGAGCATTCCAATGCCGCCGGAGCAGCGCAAGCGTTTGCTGCACCAGTATGCAAGCCTCGACCCGGAAGTGCGTTAAAGGAGCAGTCATCAGTATGTCCGCGAAAATCTATCTCGTGGGGGCGGGGCCCGGCGATCCGGAGCTGCTGACGCGCAAGGCGTGGCGCGTGCTGCAGTCCGCCGACGTGATCCTGCACGATGACCTGGTGTCGCAGGAAATCCTGCGCATCCTTCCGCTGGGATCACGGATCGTCAACGTGGGAAAACGCTGCGGCGCAAAAGGAATTTCTCAGGCTGAAATCAATGCCTGGATGGTGGCCCTGGTGCGCGAGGGCAAAATCGTGGCTCGACTCAAGAGCGGCGATCCGCTGCTTTTCGGCCGCGCCGGCGAGGAAATGGAAGCGCTGCGCCAGGCGGGCATCGAGTTCGAGGTGATTCCGGGAGTTACGGCTGCGCTTGGCGCGGCGGCTTCGGCGGGAATTTCCCTCACCGATCGCCGGTATGCTTCGCGCGTGGTATTTGTTACGGCCCATCGAGCGGGTGGCACGGGCTTGACTAATGAACGACATGCAGCCGCCGATACAACCTATGTAATTTACATGCCCGGGAATCGCTACGCCGAGCTTGCCGAGGAACTGCAGGCCGCGGGGATCGGCGCTGATATTCCATGCGTTGTGATTTCGCGCGCGACAACGAAAGACGAAGCGATCCTTTGCACGACGGTCGCCCGGCTTGGGCAGTCTTCGCCAGCAACGCCGCCTTCGCTTCTGATTGTGGGGACGGTTGTCGCGGGAGCAGTGGAAAAAGACGAACGAGGCGCTAAGCTTTCGAGCGAGCATTATCCGGAACTTTTGAGTCTGGCAGTGCGGCATCCATCTTATGATTCGCAGGGGAGGAAAGATTTTGAGTAACGACCGCAGTCATCGAGTGCGTGTGGGGATTCTGGGCGCGACCGGAATGGTCGGCCAGCGATTCATTCAGTTGCTCGCAAACCATCCGGGGTTCGTGGTGACGGCGCTGGCGGCGTCGGACCGTTCGCAGGGAAAGACCTATGGCGAAGCCTGTACCTGGCGGCTGGTTGGCGACATGCCCGCCTTCGTGAAATCGATGGTGGTGCAGCCGCCCGAGCCGCCGCTGGATTGCGACGTGGTGGTCTCAAGCCTGCCGTCGGATGTCGCTCGAGCCTCGGAAGAACATTTCGCGCGCGCCGGATATCCGGTGATCAGCAATGCTTCCTCTTTCCGCATGGACGAAGACGTTCCCCTCCTGATTCCCGAAATTAACGCGGATCATTTGGACGTGCTTCCGCGGCAGCGCCAGGAACGCGGTTTCGGCACAGGCTATATCGTGACGAATCCGAATTGCTCGACGATCATCATGGCCCTGGCGCTCGCGCCGCTTCATGCGAAGTTCGGCATCGAGGCCGTCATCGCCACGACGTTGCAAGCGGTGTCAGGCGCCGGCTATCCGGGAGTGCCGTCGCTCGACGTGGTCGACAACGTACTTCCCTTTATCGACGGCGAAGAACCGAAAATGGAGAAGGAAACCCGGAAGATTCTCGGGCGTCTCGGCAACTGCTCTTTTGAGAACGCGCCGTTCGCGGTGAGCGCGCAATGCCATCGCGTAAACGTCGCTGACGGGCACATGGTCGCCGTGCGCGTCAAGCTGGCAAAGCGCGCGACCATCGAACAGGTGCGCGAAGCGCTGGCGGCATATCGCTCCGTCCCGCAGGAATTGAAGCTGCACACCGCGCCGGAACATCCCGTGATCGTGCGCGATGAGAAAGACCGCCCGCAGCCGCGCATGGACCGCGATGCCGGCGGCGGTATGAGCGTCACGGTCGGGCGTCTGTTCCCGGACAGCGTGTTCGATTACAGATTCGTCGTCCTGGGACACAACACGATTCGCGGCGCGGCCGGCGCGGCGATTTTGAACGCCGAATTATTGCAGGCCCGCGGATTGCTCGGCGCAAAATCCGCTCGAGAAACCGCGCCGGCCGAAGCGAGGGTGCGATGAGCCGCCCGATCCAGGTGATGAAGTTCGGCGGCACTTCGGTCGGCAGCGCGGAGCGAATTCGCGGCGCGGCGGAAATCGCCGCAAGAGCCTCGACCGAGCGTTCCGTCGTCGTTGTCGTTTCCGCGATGTCGGGAGTTACGAATACTCTGATTGCCGCGGCACAAAAGGCTTCGACCGGCGATGAAGCCGCGGCGGAGGCGCTCGCGGAGGCGCTGCAGACAAAGCACCGGGAAACGATCAAGGCGCTGATTTCGGACATCGAGAAAAGGCGCGAGCTGCTCGTCGAAATCGACGCGTTGATCGAACGCGCGGCGAACTACTGCCGTGGATGCGCGCTTCTTGGAGAGCTTTCTCCGCGCGCGCTGGATGTAATCGCGGGCATGGGAGAGCGGCTCACCGCGCGAATCACCGCCGCGGTGCTGCGCGAAATGGGCTGCCGGGGCATAGCGTTTGACGCGACGGATCTGATCGTCACCGATGAAGTCCATGGCGGCGCGCGTCCGCTGGCCGGGCCGACGCGGACAAAGACTCAGGCCGCCCTGAAGCCGCTGCTCGAGGCCGGGGGCATCCCTGTCGTGACCGGCTACATCGCCGCGACAGCAAAAGGCATTCCCACGACGCTGGGCCGCGGCGGATCGGATTTTTCCGCCACCATCCTGGGCAAGGCTCTGGATGCGAGCGAAGTGATTATCTGGACCGATGTGAATGGCGTGCTGACCGCGGATCCAAGGATGGTTCCCGACGCCGTCACCCTGGAAGAAGTCTCCTATATTGAGGCGGGCGAACTCGCGTTTTTCGGCGCGAAAGTCCTCCATCCGATGACGCTGCGGCCAGTGATCGAAAGCGGGATTCCCGTGTGGATTCGCAACAGTTTCCGGCCGGAGCAGGCCGGAACCAAGATCACGCAGACGGTTCGCCCCGCTCCGTGCGGCGTGAAAGCCGTCACGGCAACGCGCGATGTGGCCATGATTTCGGTGGCGGGCCCGGGCATCATCGGCGTTCCGGATATTGCCGCGCGCATTTTCGGTGCGACCGCGTCGGTTCGCGCGAACATCGTTATGATTTCGCAATCCTCTTCGCAGGACAGCATCTGCTTTGTCGTGCAGGCCTCCGACGCCACACGGACGGAGAAGGCCCTGCGGGATGCGCTGTACGATGATGTCCACCAGCACGACCTCGAGCACATCAAGGTAAACCGGGGCGTCGCCATCGTCGCGGCGGTCGGCGAGAACATGGCCGGGACGCCGGGCATCGCCGGGCGCGTCTTCAGCACTTTGGGCAAGGAAGGAATCAACTTGATCGCCATCGCCCAAGGATCCTCCGAGTACAACATTTCCTTTTTAGTGGAATCGGGCGCGATGGAAAAGGCCGTGTTGGCTCTGCATCAGACGTTCGGGCTGAGCCACCAGGGCGAAGGCGCGGCGGTGGCATCCCGGACGACCTGAAACAATCAATTCAGAAAAACTCAAAGCTCCCTATTGCTCGAGGTCCGGTCGGCGGGGAGCTTTTCTTTTTGGGACTACGGGCAGAAGGCCTCCGGATGAGTCGCGCAGGTACTGCGAGGAGGTCTGACCGAAATGAAATCTCTGGCAATTGCGGGGAAAGAGGCGTAAGAAGGAGGCATACATTCCCCTTCTCCTATGGCAGGCATTGTAGTAATGGGCCCGTGAAAGGAGAACCAAATGATTGCAGAATACAAAGGGACGATCCCGAAGAGGGGCGACCGTGTTGGTATGGATCAGAAGGACGGCGTCTATGAGGTTGCCGACATCAATTCGCTCATGCAGACGGCAAACCTCAAGGCGACGGACGGGTCGGTCCAAATGACGCGGAACGTGCCCTGGACCTCTTTGAAGTTTGTCGATAGGAAGTAGCCGCAAACCAGCGTCGTTTCTTTGCGGCACGAACTCTCCGGACCGGACCCAGCGTCGGTAAGTTTGTGTCCCTGGTGGATAGGTGTCATCTGGACAGACTCGTCCTGGATTTTGGCGGTGTCTCCGTATTTCGAATTGCTTTCG
The DNA here is from genome assembly GCA_963757625.1 of Terriglobia bacterium. GTDB lineage: Bacteria > Acidobacteriota > Terriglobia > Acidiferrales > UBA7541 > Palsa-360. The sequence continues at coordinate 227,209 of CAVWSJ010000006.1, forward strand.
AACGGATTTCGGAACGGGTTATTCGAATTACCTCTTCGCCGACTGAATCTGGTCCTTCGCCGCGGCGACGATGTTCTCGACCGTGAAGCCAAAGTGCTTCTGAAGGGCATTCAGCGGCGCGGAGGCTCCGAAAGTGTGCATTCCGATACTTTGCCCCGTCGTGCCCACATAACGCGCCCAGCCGAAGGTGGACGCCATTTCGACCGAAACGCGCGCCGTCACTCCAGGTGGCAAAACGGAATCCTGGTAAGCCGGGTCCTGCCGTTCAAATAGCTCCCACGACGGCATGCTAACGACTCGCGGCTTGAATCCCTCTTTCGAAAGTTGCTCGAATGCCTCGACGCACAGGTAGACTTCGCTGCCTGTCGCAAGCAGCAGCACGTCGGGTTTGCCTCCGGGAGCGTCGGCCAGCACGTAGGCGCCCCGCGAAAGCCCGGCGGCCGCTGCATACTTTGTTCGGTCGAGGGTGGGAAGCGCCTGGCGCGTGAGGACCAGCAGCGCGGTCTCATGCTGGAGCGGCATGACAAATTTCCACGCCTCGACGACTTCGCTGGCGTCCGCGGGCCGCAGAACGATCAGGCTCGGCGTCGCGCGCGCCATCGCCAGATGCTCGATCGGCTCGTGCGTCGGCCCGTCCTCGCCGACGCCGATGGAATCGTGCGTAAGAACGTAGATGACGGGGATTTGCATCAGAGCGCTCAAGCGCAGGCCTCCACGCATGTAATCCGTGAATACGAAAAAGGTTGCGCCGAACGGGCGGACTTTCGTCAGGCTCATGCCGTTGATTACGGCAGCCATGGCGTGTTCGCGGATGCCGAAGTGGAAATTCCGGCGGCCATAGTTTCCGGGCTGAAAACCGGTCGCGTCCTCGAACGTCAGAAGCGTTTTCGTCGAGGGCGCAAGGTCGGCGGAGCCGCCCATCAGCCAGGGCAACGTTCTTAGCGATGGCATTCTCGACCTTGCCGGAAGAGTCGCGCGTGGCGAGCCCTTTCGGATCGGCGGGAAAGATTGGCAGGTCCTTGTCCCATCCGGCGGGAAGCTCGCGGCGCTCCATTAGCGAAATTTCGTCGGCCAGGGCGGGGTGCTTTTTCTTAAACGCCTCATATTGAGCCGTCCACTCGTATCGGGCTTTCTGTCCTCGTACGCCGATGCCACTTTGAAAGTGTTCATAAACGCCGTCAGGAATCAGGAACTTCGCGTCTTCGGGCCAACCATAATTACGCTTGGTGAGTTTGACTTCCTCTTCTCCGAGCGCCTCGCCGTGGGCGGCGGCAGTGTCCTGCTTGTGCGGTGACCCCCAGCCGATATGGCTGTTCACGATGACGAGCGTGGGACAATCCGTGGTCTGCTGGAACGTTCGGAAGCCCGCGCGAATCATGTCCAGATCGTTAGCGTCGGTGACACGCGTGACGTTCCAGCCGTAGGCGGCGAAACGCGCGCCGACATCCTCGGAAAACGCAAGTGGCGTACCGCCCTCGATCGTGATCCGGTTGCTGTCGTAGATCCAGCAGAGGTTTGAAAGCTTCAGGTGTCCCGCGAGCGAGGCCGCTTCGCTGGAGATCCCTTCCATCATGCAGCCGTCGCCGCCCAGCGCGTAGACGTTGAAGTCGTAGATCGCGGGAAAATCCGGTTGGTTATAGCGCGACGCGAGCCACCGCCCGGCGATTGCCATTCCGACGCTATTGGCATAGCCCTGCCCGAGCGGCCCTGTCGTCGTCTCGACGCCGGTTGTCAGATGCGACTCCGGATGGCCGGGGCACCGGCTGCCGAGTTGCCGGAAATTCTTGATGTCCGCGAGAGGGACAGCCAGCGTACCCAGAATCTCGCCGTCCTTTCCCACATCTTTGACGCCGGCGAGGTGCAACACGGAATACAGAAGCATGGACGCATGTCCGGCGGAGAGAACAAAACGATCGCGGTTCGGCCAGTGCGGGTCGCCCGGGTCGTAGCTCAGAAACTCCTGCCAGAGAACGTAGGCGAGCGGCGCCATCGCCATCGGCGTGCCGGGATGCCCGGAGACGGCGGCCTGCACAGCGTCCATCGAAAGCGTGCGAATCGTGTTGATGCACAACATTTCCATCGGGCTGGCGGCATTCTGAACGGAAGCGCGGGTATCGGTCACGCTCATGATTACTCCTTCGTTGCGGTGCGCCCTATCATGTGCGAAAGACGAGAGCGAGTAGTATTATGCCACTAGTGCGGGCGAGCGTCGCTGCCTGAGCACACCAGGTCCCCGCGCCGGAATGAGCGACGACCCTGCCCGCAACGTGGGATTGATTATGATCCGGACGTTCAAATCGCCTGCGGCAATCTTGGCGTTGATCTGCGCAACCGCTCTGCCCGGCACCTGCCAATCGAAGCCGGATTTGACGTCCTTCTTCCAGAAGGACGTTGGGTTGAGCCAGGACCAGATCTCCGCCATTCGGAATGGAAAAGCGGTTACGAAGGTCCTGCCATCGCGGAGTCCATCCGAAGTATTTTTGTTCGGAGCGATGTACATCCATGCCGCTCCGGAAAGCTATGCGCGGTTCGCCCGGGACTATGACCGCCTCCGCAAACTTCCCAACTACCTGGCGCTGGGCGTCTTCAGTACTCCTCCCCGGCTTTCCGACTTGAAGGGATTTTCATTTGAAAACGACGATATCAAGGCGCTCAAGAATTGCAGGCCCGGCGATTGCTTGATTCAGATGCCCGCAACTTCGATCGAACAGCTTCATCAATCGATCGATTGGTCGTCCCCAGACGCGAGCGAGCAGGTCAATCAACTCCTCCGGAAAACCGCGCTCGACCATTTGCTCGCGTATCAACGCGACGGGAATCAAGTCCTGGGCGTCTACAACGACAAGACCGACCCTACCGAAGTGCCCCAGAAGTTCGCCTACATGCTCAGTCATGACAAAGCCTTGCCGGCCTACCTGCCCGATTTCTATCACTACCTGCTCTCGTATCCGAAGGACAAGCCGGCAAATGTGGAAAATTCGTTTTATTGGGCCAATGTGAAATTCGGATTGAAGCCCACTCTGCGGCTGGTGCAAGTCCTGACCATGCAAGGCAACCCTGCCGATCAAGTGGCCTATGCCATCGCGGAAAAGCAGATTTATTCGAGCCACTACTTCGAGACCGCCTTGGACCTTTCGTTCTGCGTGCGAGGAGAGGCACCCGGCAAGGAACCCGGGTTCTACTTGATCATGGCCATGGGTTCCGAGCAGGCGGGTTTGACCGGCGTCAAAGGAACGCTGGTTCGGAGAGTCGCGGTCGAACGCTCAACGTCTTCTCTTCGCGACGCCCTCACAACGATCCGCGATACGCTCGAGAGCGGGCAGTAGCATTTCGAGTCGCCGAATTCCCCTTCGTTACATCACGGTCAGCGTAACCGTAGTAGATACAGAACCGCTGCCGGAAGTCGCTGTCACAACGATTGGGTATGTTCCGGCGGGAGTTCCCGTCGTGGGATTGAGCCCGGACGCAGGTCCACCGCTGCCGCAGGCAAGCAATCCGGCGGAGATTACCAGCAAAGACGCGAGCAAAAATTGGGGAGCGAGCCGCGGCGAGCGTATTTTTAAGATGCGCAGGCCCAGGAACATGAATGCGATCGCGAAGGCGCCCCAATAAAGTGAAGGCTTGGGCGGCCACGGTGCGCGCGGAGATTCAATCGGAACCACGGATGTGTGTGGCGTGGTGGCGATCATGAGAGTCACCGTCGTCGTCTGACTTCCCGCCGGGATTGTCGCCGATGGCGAAAAAGTCGCCGTTGTGTCGGTGGGCAATCCCGATGCCATCAGTGAAACCGCGTTCGCAGTGGTCGCGTTGGTTGGCACAACCATCAAACCAAAATTCGCCGGCTGCCCAGCCGTCACGGGAGGGGCGGGTGTTTGCACGTTCAACTTGAAATCATCCACCGTGAAGGTGAGCGCGGAAGTCGTACCGCCGCCGGGCGCGGGATTGTTCACAGTGATATTCAACGTGCCGCTGTGAGCAAAGTCGCTCGCCAGCAGGCTCACGTTCAGCGACGTGGAACTTACAAACGTGGTCGCACGGGGGCTTCCGTTCACCAGAACCGTGGAACTCGAGTTGAAGTTCGATCCCGTGACGCTTACTGTGGCTGCCGGATTCCCCGCGGGCAAACTCGATGGCGAGAGATTGCTTGAGCCCGGCACGGGATTATTCACAGTAAACGTGACGACAACAGACGGATTGCCTCCCGGGTTCGCCACGGTGACAAATGGAGTGCCGGCGACAGCAATGGCGCTGGCGGGAATGGAAGCTTGCAAATCGGTTGGGCTTACGAACGCCGAAGAGACAACGCTGGAATTGAAAGTCACGACAGAGCCCGCCGTGAAACCGCTTCCCGTCAGCGTGAGCGTGAAAGCCGGACTACCGGCGGTCGCGCTGGCCGGCGAAAGTCCGCCAACCACCGGCTGTGTGTTTGTCGGGAGGACCGTCAGGGGCGATGACAAAGTCGTGCCGCCGCCAAAACCATTTACCGTGGGATTTGTCACCGAGATATTGATCGTGCCTTGATTGGCAATGTCGCCGGCGGATATCGGAATGGTGAGTTGCGCGGCGCTGACAAACGTCGTGGTCCTCGCAGTGCCGTTGAAATTGATTGTGGCCCCGTTCAAAAAGTTTGAACCGTTCACGATTAGCGTGAAGGCAGGTCCGCCCGCGACTACGCTGGACGGATTCAAATTCGAAATCATGGGTGCCGGCCCATACACGCTGAATGGCGTGGGCGTCGAATTCCCGCCGCCGGGGGATGGATTCGCAACGAATACGCTGACAGAGTTGACGTTGCCCACATCGCCCGCTTCGATCGCGGCGGTGAGTTGCGTGGCGCTCACGAAGGTCGTCGCGCGCGGTTGCCCCCCGAAATAAACCGTCGAGCTCGAAATAAAATTTGTGCCATTAACGGTAAGCGTGAATGCTCCGCTGTTCACCAATGCCGATAAAGGCGAGATCGACGAAATCGTCGGAAGCGGATTGACCGCGCCCGTGGGAATTGCGGAGAAGACCGACACGTTGTTTTCTTGCTGATTCGCCGTGGCGAATCCGGGCCGCCCAACCAGCCCATTTTGTTCGCCTTCATATTCAAATTGCCCGGAGGTGATCGATAGAGGCTGGCCTCCCACTTCGAAATCAAGCGGACTTTGAAAGGTGCCGTCGGCATTCCCCAGAAGGACGTTGACCGATCCATTTGTGGGACACGAGGGATTACAAAGGGAATCGGCAACCGCAAGGTCAAGGAGGCCATCGCCGTTGAAATCTCCGATCGTCAGCGATTGAATTGACGCTCCCGCTGGATAATCCACTTTCGGTTGGAACGTGCCATCTCCATTTCCAAGGAAAATCGATACCGTCGTGCTGTTCACGACGGCAAGATCCAATTTGCCGTCTCCGTTGAAATCGGCCGCCGCGCCGTAATTGGGGAAAGGATCGCTCGATACATCGATGGGGGATTGAAAAGTGCCGTCCCCGTTACCCCGGAGGATGGAGATTGTATTCGCAATCGTGTTGGCCACGGCCAGATCGAGTTTGCCGTCTCCGTTGAAATCGCCCACTGCTAGTACCGATGCCAAAATTCCCGAATCAAAGATGGCTGGAGCCCCAAATGTGCCATCACCATTTCCTAGAAGCACACAAATGCCGGATCCTGTCAGAACTAGATCCAGATGACCGTCGCCATTGAAATCGCCAAGGACGAATGGAAAACTGCAACCGGTCGGCAGCGGAGTATCGATGTGTTGTGGGAACGGTGTGCCTGAACCTGGTGTATTCAACAGAATCGAGATATTGAGCGGGCCAACTGTAATCAAATCGGGGAGCCCGTCGCCGTTGAAATCCCCGGTTCCAATGGAGGACGGGCTTGCTCCGGTAAACGCCTGATTCGACAGCGCGACTCCATCGACTGCAAGAGTGATGGAGGCCTTCTCCAAGAGGCATCCGATTTCGATCGGACACTGGCCGTTCGCGATCGCCAGATAAGGAACGCCGGTATTGGTGAGATCCAGGACCGTAAGAGCCGATGGCTCTTCAATTGTTGAAGAACTGCCTCCCAAGGGGAAATCCGTATCCGTGCGAGTGTATGCAAGAGAGGAAGTCGGCGTGGTTACCTCGAAGAAAGCCGCGTTCGATATGCCGCCGCCTGGGCTTGGATTTGACACAGTGATAAACGCAGTCTCCGCGGCTGTAATGTCAGAGGCCAGAATCTGAGCGGTCATTTTTTCGGGACTCACAAAGGTCGTCGCGCGAGGACTGCCGTTCCAGTTCACGACGGCGCCGTTCACGAAGCCCGTCCCGTTCACCGTGATGGTGAATCCCGGCCCGCCCGGCGCCGTCACCGCGGGCGACGGGGGATCTTGGACGAACGGCACAGGGTTGTTTTGCGCGGCCAGCCGAGGACAAAATGAGGCGAGGGAAAAGCTGAAAATCACCGCTGCAATCCACGTGCGCATGCGCACCTCCCGCTCAATCGTCAGCCGGGCATGGGACAAGCACACACTGCTGACACGGGAGAAATCCTTCTGGTCAGGACAAGAGGGTCGGGCTTCGGACCGGACGAGGCTGCCCGCAATCGTCCACATCCGGCTTCCGCGCCATATTTCCGAGAGAGACTTCCCCACGCGGGGCCATTTTAGAATACTCGAGGGTGGTTACTAAGAAGATAGTCACTTTAAGTGACAATCAGTAACTAGCGCCGGACGGCGAGCAAGGGGCTCGTTCGCCCGGCGGCTCGTTTCATTCGCGCGCCGACTCGAATTCGCGCCAGTGGAATTCAAACGAGGCGTCGCGATGGGCCAGAAGATAAGAAATATTGTGCCCGCCCGGATAGAGGTGAAATTCATGCGGGATTTTGAGCGAATCGAGGGTCTCGTGCATTTCGCCCGCGCCGCGATAGAAACCGAAAGAGTCTTCGGTGCCGCAATCGAAATAGATCTTTATCCTCGATAGCGCGGCGCCGTTTTTGCTGCGCCAGCAAAAACGGGCTGTTCAACTCCCAGAATTTCCTGTCGATCGGATTTCCAAACACGCCGGTCAGGAGACGCGCGGCCGGATTTCCGGTGGATGCCCCGGCATCGACGCCTTCCGGCGGGTCGCGCAATAACGCCGCGCTGTGAGCGCTGACCGACCCGAAAAGTTCGGGATGTCGCAAACGCGATGCGCAGCGCCCCGTATCCCCCCATCGAAAAGCCGGTGATTCCGCGGGACGCGCGTCCGGCACGAATCCTGTAACTTCGTTCGATCAAGGGAATGAATTCGCGAAAGAGGAAATCGCCATAGAGAGTTTTGCCGTCCCGGGAATTGATGTAAAACGTGTCCCACCCATCCGGAGCGACCACCAAGAAGTCGCCCACTTTGTGTTCGCCGCGCAAGTCCTGTAAGGCGGACCATTCTCCGTCTATCGCCATCGTTTGTTCGTTTCCGCCGAGACCATGCAGAAGGTACAGGACAGGGTACCTCTGTGCCTTCGCGCTTGCGGCGGAATAATTAGCCGGCAAGAAAACGCAGTAGCGCACGGAAGTGTGAAGGATCGCGCTGCGAAGCGCGTGGCAATCCGCGCGTTCCTGCGAATATACGGAGCCTGCGGCGGCAAGCGCCAGAAGCAACAGCGCTCCAATCTTTCCAAAAGGGATTCGTTGAAGTGACTGGTGCATATAGGTGATGATCCCGCCTGAATCCTATTTCTTCTTGGCCTTTGTGGAGGAGGCTTCCGGCTCGAACCGATAGCCCACCCACGGATCGGTATGGATGTATCTGGGATGAGCCGGATCGGGCTCTATTTTTTTCCGCAATTGGTTGATGAATACGCGCAAGTATTCCGTTTCATTGCCATAGTCCGGGCCCCACACGGTCTGCAGAAGGCGCCGGTGTTCGAGCGGCTTGCCCTGGTTGGTGACGAGCTGGCGCAGGAGTTCAAATTCCTTCGGCGTGAGCCGGACCAGACGCCCCTGAACGAGAACTTTCCGCCGCTCGAAATCAATTTCGAGGTCACTCGAAACAAAGGCGGGAACCGGCTCCGAAGAAGACGTGCGCCGCAGGGCCGCGCGGATGCGCGCCAAAAGCTCCTCGATGCTGAAAGGCTTCACAACGTAATCATCCGCGCCGGCATCGAGCGCGAGCACCTTATCGTGCTCCGTATCACGCACGGTCAACATGATGATGGCGATATCAGATTGATCGCGGATTTCGCGGCAGACATCCAATCCGCTCATGCCCGGCATGTTGACGTCGAGAAGCACGAGTTCGGGGCGCTCTTTCCGCGTGATCTCGAGAGCCTCTTCCCCGCTGCGCGCCTCGATCACCGAATAACCATTGCTGGATAGAGTTGTGCGCATGACCCGGCGGATCTGCGGCTCGTCATCGACGACTAGGATTGTCGGTGTACTCATCGCTGTATGGGTGCCCCCTTTTCTAGCGGCAGAGTGAAGGAAAATACCGACCCATGCCCCAACTGGCTGACGACGCCAATTGTGCCGCCATGCGACTCAACGATGGCCTTGGCGATCGGCAGACCCATGCCCGTGCCTTGCACTCGATAGCGCTGGTCGGATCCGCGATAGAATTTGTCGAAAATCAGGCCGATTTCCGCTTCGCCGATCCCCGGCCCCTGGTCCGCGACGCTAAAAACAACAAATTCGTCCTTCTCTTCCGCGCTGATTGTGATCGGGTGACCGGGAGAGGAATATAGATTCGCATTTTCGATCAAATGGACCAGCACCTCCCGGGCGCGCGTCAAATCCGCGCGGACGCACAGCTCTTGATTCTTCACATCCAGTCGAATCGGCCTTGTCCCCAAAACTCCTCTGCAGGTGTTGAGTGAGGTCTCAATCAAATCTACCACCCGAATGGACTCCAACTGCAACTTTACATTCCCGGCCTCCAGGCGGGCCATTTCGGCGGCTTCCCCGACAAGCCGGTTGAGCCGGTCACATTCCTCATTGATGATGATGAGCAGTTCTTTCCTCTGGCCGTCGTCGAGCCTGGCGCCGGAGAGCAAGCTGGTTACGGAAGCCTTCATCGAGGTGAGCGGGGTCCGGAAATCGTGCGCGATCGCGTCCATAAGCGCTGACTTCAAGCGTTCGCCTTCGCGAGCCGCTTCTGTTTTTCCGACCAATTCGATTGCGTGCGCCCTCTCCATGGCCACGGCGATCAAGGAGCCCAGTGCCTCGAGCGACTGCCGTGAAAGCGTGGGGCCGGAAATGCCGACGCTGCCGAGAATTCGCGCCCCAAGACGGAGCGGGGCGAAGCATACGCTATGCTCCTCATCGATCTGCAGATCTTCACGAGCGACGATCGCTTTCAAATTGACCTCATCGAGCTGCGGCAGATGCACTCCCGAACGGTATATTTTCTGCTTTTCGGAAAGAAAGATCGCAGCAGCTCCGACTTCGAAAATATCGACGATCTGGCGAGGAATTGCATTGACCAATTCCATCGGATTACCCGCGCTCAATAGGCGCTGGCTGAACCCATACAGACGCTCAACCTCGCGCCTGCGGCGGTTGGCTTCGGCCGCCTGGTTGCGCGCCCGCGTGGCCAGATCGCTCGCCAGGACTGACGTGATGAGAAACGTGATCAAGGCCAGCCAGTTCTGAGGATCAGCAATCGTGAAGGAGCCCGTCGGGGGCAGGAAAAAATAGTTATAGGCAAATGTGGAGACCAGCGACATAAATATGGCGACCCAGAGCCCCCAAATCGTGGAAACGCCAAGAATGGCCAATAAGTAAGTGAAGGCAATGGTCGTGGAATTAAACCGATGCGTGTAATGATAAAAAGAAGTGATTACGAAGATGGCCGCCAGAGCAGCAATATACCGCGCGAAAAGGGTGGGAAGATTCTTTGCCACGGGTCGACATTAGCCTAGCATTTATTCCGAGGAATGGACGAGAATAGTTCTTCATGAATAAGACGCCCGAGCAGTGGCTGGAGGAGATTTCCCCGCCCGAACGAACCAAGGGAATCCTGAAACTTTTTCTCGGATATGCCCCCGGCGTGGGGAAGACTTTCAGCATGTTGAGCGAGGCCCTGCGGCGGCGCAAACGGGGCGAAGACGTCGTCATCGGGTACGTCGAAACCCACGGAAGGAAAGGGATTGTGGACCTGGCCTCCCAGCTGGAAAAAGTGCCTTGCAAGAAGATCGAATACAAAGGAACCATATTTGAAGAAATGGATCCCGAGGCCATCAAGGCCAGAAATCCCGGCGTCGTTCTGGTTGATGAACTTGCCCACACCAATATTCCGGGAAGCAGGCGACGGAAAAGATATGAAGATGTGCTGGACCTGGTGGAAGCGAAGATGGAGGTGCTTTCCACGGTAAACGTCCAGCATCTGGAGAGCATTGCTCCGATGGTGGGCGCGATTACCGGTATCAAAGTACGCGAAACAGTTCCGGACTGGGTTCTCCAGCACGCGAATGAAATCGTGATGGTGGACCTGACGCCGGAAGCCCTGCAGAACCGCATGAAACGGGGCGAAGTCTACCACAGCGAAAAAGTCGACCAGGCGCTGAGGAACTTCTTCCGCCGGGGAAACCTGATTGCCCTCCGAGAACTCGCCTTGCGTCAGGTCGCCGAGCAAGTGGACCGCAGCCTGGAATCCTACATGGAACAAAAAGACATTCAGGAGCCATGGCCGGTTCGCGAACGGATTGCCGTATGTTTCAGCTCCAATCCCCGGGCGCAGTATCTGATTGCGCGGGCAGCGCGGATGGCGCGGCGAATGGATGCCGAACTGTTCGCGATTTACGTCGACCTTGGCCAGGACACATCGGCGCAGGACCAGAATTCGCTGAATGCCAACATCCAGTTTTCGGAGAGCCTGGGCGCAAAAGTGGAGAAGCTGAAGGGGAAAGACGTGTCCTCAGCGACCGCGGAGTTTGTACGGGACAAACATATAACGCAAGTGATTTTCGGCCGTTCGGCCGTTGAGGGATGGCGGAAGTACCTCTACATGACGGCGATTCACCGCTTCCTGAGAGACGCCCCCGCCGTGGACGTGCACATCGTGACGCAGGAAGCCGACTGAGGGAAGACTTCTGCCACGATGCAAGTTAGAGCAGAGGCGAATCGCGCCGCGCAACCACATCGCGGGCAGTTACCTCGTGTCGATATTCAAACAACTTTGAAAGTTTCCTTCGGACATATTTCCCCGCGAACCATCTGCCGATAAATCCATAGGGCAGCGCATATTCGATCTTGTCTTCCAGGAAGCAAGCATCCGGGCCGTCGGGCTCAAACGTATGCATGTGCCTCCAGAAAGCGAATGGCCCGGAAACCTGAAAATCTGAGAAATAGCGGCCGGCCTCATTCCCCTGGTGTTCCGCGACCCACCGCCTGCGAAACGGCCAGCGGCCAAATTGCATATCCACGCGCGATCCGCGCTCAATCCCGCCGGTTCGTTTGATGACCTTCACACGCTCCCACGGCGGCGTGAGTCGCATGAGAGCATTCGGGAGCGCATGCCAGGCATACACCTCGGCCGCGGGTGCGTCGATGCGGGATCGGCGGACAAATGTTACTGTCTTCATTTTTCTCCGTCGCGGTCAAACGCGCGAAAACGCGCCCTGCGACCTGTAGAATGTAATCATGACTGAATCGGGACGCGGGTATTACCCGGACTCGCCCCCGTGCATCAGAAGACTACCAGAGATTCCGGCATGCTGAATGGCGCCGGAAGTCTGAAAAAGGAAAAGCATGCCGCAACTATTCGATCCTCTTTCGATTCGCAGCATTACACTTCCGAACCGCATCGCCGTGTCTCCGATGTGCGAATATTCGAGCCTGGACGGCTTTGCCAACGACTGGCACCTGGTCCACCTGGGCAGCCGCGCCGTCGGAGGCGCGGGCCTGGTCATTACCGAAGCCACCGGCGTGACGCCCGAAGGGCGCATCAGCCCCGAAGACCTGGGAATCTGGAGCGACGCGCACATCGAGTTCCTGGCGCGCATCGTTCGATTTCTGAAGGGCCAGGGAACTGTGCCGGGAATGCAACTCGCTCACGCAGGGCGCAAAGCAAGCACGTACAGGCCCTGGTCCGGAAGCGGGGCGATCTTGCCAAAGGATGGAGGCTGGGTGCCCGTGGCCCCGAGCGGGGTCGCGTATTCGGAAAGTTACGCAACGCCCCGCGCCCTACTGAAGGAGGAAATTCCGGGCATCGTCGATGCGTTCGCGGCGGCGGCTCGGCGCGCCCTGGAAGCGGGCTTTCAACTCCTGGAAATCCACGCCGCGCACGGCTATCTGCTGCACGAATTTTTCTCGCCGCTCAGCAATTTTCGAAATGACGAGTACGGCGGCTCATTCGAAAACCGCACACGCATCGCCCGCGAGGTCGTCAGCGCGATCCGCAAAGTGATGCCTGAAAATCTCCCGCTGTTCATTCGCATCTCCGCAACGGACTGGAAAGCGGGCGGCTGGGACGTCGATCAGGCCGTGGAACTGGCGAAACAGCTTAACCCGCTGGGCGTGGATCTGGTGGACTGCTCTTCGGCAGGACTCGTCCAGGACCAACAAATTGTCGCCGGGCCCGGCTTTCAGGTTCCCTTCGCTGAACGCATCCGCCGCGACGCTTCGGTCATGACCAGCGCCGTGGGGTTGATCGAGACGAAGGAGCAGGTTTCGGAAATCCTAGTCAAAGGCCAGGCCGATCTGGTCTTCATGGCCCGGGAATTTCTGCGAGATCCGTATTGGCCTTTGCGCGCCGCGCGCGAAATGAAGCAGCCTGTCAGCTGGCCGGCGCAATATTTGCGGGCGGCGCCGCCGGATTCGACGGAGAGAAAGCCCTTGTGACTCGCCAGGCCGGATACGAAGTCCTGAGAATCTGGCTGGCTTCAAAATCCTTCCGTGAGGCTTCTGACTTCGTATCTGCGTAACTATCCATCGATTTGCATGTTCGCAGAGACAAGTGAACGCACACGTCCAGAGGATGCGAATAGAAGCCGTGCGGCCCGATAAATCAAGGGGCTCGAGCCGGTGGGTTCAAGCCCCCTTCACATGTTCGTGTTTGAGCTCGATGTCGAGCCCGCTCATTTAAGCGTCAGTTCTTGAAATCGATCTTCGTCACGTCCCATTCGGAGCAGGAGCCCCGGATGAGTTCGGTGTCGGAGACGGCCCAGATCTCGTGGATAATGCAGCCGGTCTGCCCCATATTCATGCCGGTCTGGATCCAGCCGAGCAATTTTCCGGTGTGATCGAACCGGTAGATTTTCCCTGTCCCGTCACCGCTATATATGTACTTGGGGGTGACTTGGACAGACCACGGCGCGCCCATGCCGGTGATGGACTGCTTGAAGTTCATGCTGTTGTCATAGACCTGGATGCGGTTGTTTCCGCGGTCGCCGACATAAACGTTGCCCTGCGCGTCGACAGCGATGCCGTGGGGCGTGCTGAATTGATTGTCGCCGGAGCCATGCGTGCCCACGGCCTTCAGCCAGTTGCCATTCTTGTCGATCTTGACGAAGCGTGAATTGCCGTAACCATCGCTGATGAACATATTGTCGTTCGAATCCCAGGCGATGTCGGTTGGCCGGTTGAACGTACCCATCGTTCCGACTGGATAGCGGTCCGTGTCCTTCTCGCCGCGTTCGAGGAAGCGCTCCAGGTAGTCGATGGCCTCCGGTTTGCGTCCCAGGGTCATTTTGACCATGCCATTCGGATCCACCTTGATTGCCATTCCGGAACCTTCGTCAACGACCCAAATGTTGTCGTACTTGTCGGCGCGAACCGAGTGTGCGAAGGAAGCGCCGTAGTAGTCAGGCAGCCATTGCTTGACGAATTTGTTGTTCTCGTCGAACTCGAAAAGCTCCGCCGCTGTTCCGCCGCGCGCACTGCCGCCCTGGCCAGTGCGGGAATACACGAACAGGTGGCCTTTGGAATTCTTGGTAACCCCTTCTGTCTCGCCGAGCGTGTGACCGGGGATCATCAGGGGAAGGACTTCTTCGGTGAACTGCAGTTTCGGAGTAGCTTCTTCAAGGGCAAGCTGTTTGGCGATCTGCGCTTGCCTTTCCGGGCTGGGAGGACCGAACTGGGCTCGGACCTGGAGCGCCCCGACACCAATCATCGCACCCAGCACAAATGCAGACGACAAAATCATGGAACGTTTCATGTAGTGAATCTCCTCTCGGAAATGACCGTCCAACCGGGACATGCCGGGGCGGTTTTTGCCCGGGATCGTCGCTTTACCTCCCCGAACCGCGATATGCTACACCCAAACACGTGCCTCGGTGTGGATAATTGCGAAACTGTATCACACCCAGACCCCTTTCGGAAGCTGGAGGGCGCAGCCGGGACGCCGCGCGCCTAGTACTTAATTGCTAAGAAAAGAAACCGGGGCGACAGACCTTATTTTCAAACGATTATGCAGGCACCACCTTTCGTCTGTATTCATAATAGTGTCGTCCATACGCTCGACAGTCTCCAACCTCCAGTACAGTTTCGATTCATGGGCCGACGAACGCGCTAGGCGAAGCCCGCCAAAACCTCTACCATTACCAGCGTGAGCAACCACAGCGTTCATCGCCGCGTTTTTACCTCGACCGGCATTGTGATGGGCGGCATTCTGGCCAGCCGTTTGCTTGGATTCTTTCGCGAGTGGGCCGTGGCGCACCAGGTGGGCTCGAACGCGATGACCGATGCGTACTACGCCGCCTTTACCCTCCCGGATTTCCTGAATTACCTCGTCGCTGGAGCTTCGCTGAGCGCCACGTTCATTCCGGTGTTCGCCAAATATTCGGCCGAAGGGCGCGAGGACGAGGGCTGGTGGGTCTTCTCGACCGTAATGACATTCATGGGCGCGCTGCTGGCATGTCTCATCGTGATCGGCGAAGTCTTCGCGCCACAGTTGGCGCATCTGATCGCCCCCGGATTCGCGGCGGCGGAACGCGACCGGCTGATCTTTCTTACGCGACTGATGTTGCCGGCCCAGTTTTGCTTTTACCAGGGAAGCATCTTAAGCGCGGTCCAATACGCGAAGGGCCGCTTTGTGATTCCCTCCCTCGCGCCTGTCGTTTATAACGTGATGATCGTCGTCGGCGGCCTTACGCTGGCGTCGCGCATCGGCATGACCGGATTTGCGGTCGGCGTGCTTGCAGGCGCCATCCTGGGAAATTTCCTTCTCCAGATTTATGGAGCCGTCCGGGTCGATGCACGCTTCAGGCCGAATTTCGATCTGCGGCATCCGGGATTCATTCTCTTTTTGAAGCTTTCGATTCCGATCATGCTGGCGCTGTCTCTCGTCTTCACCGACGATTGGGTCATTCGCTGGTTTGGCTCCTACTTGCAGCCAGCCTCGATCACATGGCTCAGCTATGGGAAAACGCTGATGCGTGTGCCGCTCGGGGTTGTGGGACAGGGCGTTGGAGTGGCGTCATTTCCCTTTCTCGCCCAGCTTTATTCCGAAGGCAAGATCGATGAGCTGAACCGCCTGCTCAATTCGACGATGAAATGGCTGATCATGCTTCTCGTGCCCATCTCGGCGCTCACCATCGCGCAAAGCTCGCCCGTCGTCTATCTGGTTTTCTCGCACACGCGTTTGCGCGGTCCCGATTTTGCCGCCACGGCCGCCACGCTGGTGCTTTTTTCTCTGGGCATGTTTGCCTGGGGCGCGCAAAACATTCTTGCACGGGGCTTTTACGCTACGCGAAATACATTGACGCCTGCCATCGTCGGCACCGCCCTCGCCTTTGCGAATCTTCCGGTCTATTGGCTGCTGGTACGTCGCGAGCAGCATCTCGGTCTGGCGCTCGCCAGTTCGATTGGCATCACCGCCTACACCGTCGTACTCTTCGTGCTCCTGAACCGGCGAACACAAAACCGCGAAGCCGGCGCCATGACGCTGTTTTTCTTCAAGGTCTGCGCAGCTTCCGCGGCGGTTGGCTGGGTCTGTTACCGGCTGCAACTCTTCCTCGAACCGCATTTCTCCTGGCACACAATACCCGGAGCGTTCGCGCTGCTCGTCATCGTGACTTCCGCCGGAATCGCGCTCCTTCTCATCGCCGTGAAATTGATGGGCATCCGTGAATTCGACGAGATCATCCCCCGGGTGCGCAGAATGTTCTCCCAGGACGGAACGGACACCGTACTGCCGGCTGCGCCTAGAAATGTTTAGGATTGAAAATCATTCGCGATTTCAATGGAATCTGATCGAATTTCTTGATGTCTCAGGTGCCGGTGCGCCCGCCGCGGCCGGGCGCGAGCGCCTCATGCGCGCGGCGTAACAGCGTCTCATGGGTGAATGGCTTCTGCAGGACGCGCCTCGTCTCGCCTCGCAGGCCGTGGTTTCCAAGCGCGTCGTCGGTGTACCCGGAAATGTATAAGACCGGAGTGCGGGGAAAAAGCGTGGCGAAGTGGTCCGCCAGCACCGGGCCGGTCATGCCCGGCATCACGACGTCGGTAATCAGGAGATCGACTGGACTCGGGCACTCCGCAGCGAGGCGAAATGCGTCCGAGCCACTCGGCGCGAGGAGAACCTGGTACCCGGCACTTCGTAGAACTTCCGCGGCCATTCCGCGGACGGCAGGATCGTCCTCAACCAACAGGATCGTTTCGCCGCCCGAATGAAAATCGAACACTTCCTGCACGACGCGCGGACCTGAAGGCTGCGGAACGCGCGGCAATAGTGTATGGAAGATGCTTCCTGAACCTTCGCCGGCTTCGACCCAAATATAGCCGCCGCTTTGCTTGATGATGCCGTAGACGGTGACGAGACCGAGCCCGGTGCCTTTTCCCTTTTCCTTGGTCGTAAAGAACGGCTCGAAAATGCGGGCGCGCGTCGCCGCATTCATGCCGTGTCCGGTGTCGGAAACTATAATCGAAACGTACTCGCCCAGTTTGAGAAATGGCTGAGGTTTCGGCGCCCCCCGGATTATGGAGACATTCCCGGTCTCGATCCGCAGGCGGCCTCCACGTGGCATGGCGTCACGTGCGTTGCCGGCGAGGTTTAATACGATCTGCTGTAAATGCCCGCGATCGGCCTTCACCCATCCAAGATCGGGATCGAGCAGCAGGTCGAGCGCAATGTCCTCGCCAAGCAGTCGCCGCAGTGTGCCGTCCATGTCTTCCAGTATTTCGTTCACCTGAAGAACCGCCGCTTCCAGGAGTTGATTCCGGCTGAAGGCGAGGAGTTGATTGGTAAGCCATGCTCCGCGTTGCGCGGCTTTGCGAATTTCTTCCGTGCGCGCCCGCCGGCTCTTGGCGGGTTCAGCCCGTTCCAAAAGGAATTCGCTATGCCCTAAAATGACGGTCAAGAGATTGTTGAAATCATGAGCGATGCCGCCGGCTAACCGGCCAATCGTTTCCATCCTGCTGATCTGGTGCTGCTCGGATCTCTTGAGAGCTGACTTTTGGGGACGTGGCCGCGCGCCGGCACCGGCACGGCGGACGACCTTGGCCCGCTTCTTGTCTTCGTTGCGCTTCTCACGCAGGCGAAGTCGACCTGACAATAAGGAATCGGCGGACACGTATTCTCCCGCTATGACATTGTCCAGAAATTCCGGCGGCAGGAAGGGGGCTGACGCTTTCCAAATCGCAACTTGGTCAGTTGCCGGATTCCAAATCTATGCCGAGGCGCACGGGGTGTAAATGTGAAAGTCAAATGACGATGATGATCACGCGAACGGCTCTCCACATATAAAGCCCGTACATGACCTGCCGATATTAGATAGGAAATAGGATTGAGTCGCTTTCCCAAATCAGGAACATACATTTCATCTCCAATAATGCGATGGAACAGGTGAAGCATGACCGTTTTTATTACGCCAACCAAACGCTTCAGGGATATCTGCACCGGATGGAGGGGATCATCAGAGGGACCTGCCCAATCAGTGAGATCGACCTGTCAACAATTCAGCGACGCCTCTCAAACTCCAGCTTTTCGGTCGGGGAGTCCTCTCGCGGCGAAACTCTTGACGCCGATCTGCAGAATGAAATTGGAGAATATGTCACCAACCTCAATGCGGTTCAAAACGCCCTTGAGAGCCTGCGAAAAGTCATGCCCAGTCGACGCACGCGACTCCAAAACAAAAATCCCACACGTACTGGGTTGCTGGGATTCGCAGGGACTTCTCATCAACCTCAGTGACAGCTACCGGAGCAAATCGAAATCCACGCAATTATTTTCGGCCTGCAAACAGGAGGGTGCATTATGAACCATCAACGTCTCACTATGAACCGATTGCATGTCATCACTGATCTGTACAGTTGACAATTTCTAATCGTGCGTTGAAACTGATCTCCCCTTCAGCAAGAACTCCATTTCAACTTGGATGCCAAAGATGCATATCCTGATCGCGGAAGATGATGCGCCCGTAGCGAAGTTTCTCTCGGGCGGGCTTGAAACTGAACACTACGACGTACAGGTCGCTTCCGCCGGCAGTCAAGTACTGCCGATGATTAAGGACGGGGAGTGCGATTTGCTGATTTTGGATTTAGCGTTACCCGGCGCGAGCGGGCTGGAAGTCCTGCGCAGGGTTCGCGACGAAAAGCCTCATTTGCCGGTGCTGATCGTAACCGGAAGCTCGCGAGTCGAAGACCGCGTCGACGGTCTGAACTCCGGAGCGGACGATTACCTGACCAAGCCATTCGCATTTGCGGAACTCCTGGCGCGCGTGCGGGCATTGCTGCGCAGAAGCAGTCTTCCATTTGAGCCAGTTTTGCACAAATTGGATTTGGAATTGGACCGCGTCAAGCACGTCGTGCGTCGCAATGGCCGGATCATTGACCTTACACCAAAGGAATTCGCTCTCCTGGAATACTTGATGCTCAACGCGGGCAGCAATGTTTCGCGGCCGTCCATCCTCCATCACCTTTGGAAGCTTTCTTCCAATACGACGACGAATGTGGTCGACGTTTATATCAACTATTTGCGGAAGAAAATTGACGCGGGCGCTTCGGAAAAACTGATCTACACGGTACGGGGGGCCGGTTATCGGTTCGGTCCAAAATCCAATGGCACGCGCTGAAGTGTTTCCCCGGGCGGAAAAATCCAAATCATGTCTCGACAGACCATCCAGCTAAGTCTCTAAGCGTGTTCCTTTTTCCATTTCCCCTGGTCCTGCGGCTCCTCCCAAAGACGAAAACCTCCCGTAAATGCGGTCGCGTTGTTGCCAAGCTGGCTGCCGGGCGGAAGCGTCTTCAGCAGCTTGGAGTTCCCGCCGCCGAGCACGATATAGTCCGCCTCCAGCGCGTTCTTGAGTTGTTCCACAACTTTGGCCACATGCCGCCGCCAACGCTTTTTCCCTAGTCGCTTTAGTCCCCGGATTCCCAGATAGTCCTCATACGTGCGGCCCTTTTTGTAAGGCAGGTGCGCGATTTCCATCGGCTCAAGGATTCCATCCACGATCATCGCGGAACCCAGGCCCGTGCCCAAACCGAGAAAGAGCATTCTTCCGCCGTGATAGATGCCGAGAGCCTGCATGGCTGCGTCATTCACGATCTTGAAAGGGCGTCCGAACGCCTTTTTGAAATCGAAGCCAACCCAGCCGCCGCCAAGATTGTGCGGGTTCGTGAGCGGATGCCCGTGGATCACGGGACCCGGATATCCCATCGAGACAGCATCAGTACGCCCAGCCGGACGTGGCCTTGTGGACTTCCCTCACCATTTTCTCAGCCGTCATTTTCGGACCCGACGGAATTTTGATGGGCTCCTTCCGGCCAGTAGCCAGCACTTTAATGTGCGTGCCGCCCACGTCGATAACCAGGATGCGTTTGGGGTGTTTGTTCATTTGAGGATTTCCGATCTCCGGCACAAACATATCATTTCGTTCCCAATTCCGTCACGCGTGGCACAGGAAGATCACTTCTGCTTTTGCTCCAGCTCCGCCCAGCGCGCATAGAGCGAATCAATAGTCTTCTGGGCTTCCTCCATTTGGAGGCATGTCTCCCGCAGCAAAACCGCATCGCTTGTGACGGCGGGGTCTTCGAGCGCGGCGCGTTTTGCGTCCGCCTGTTTTTCGGCATCCGCGATGCGTTCTTCGATGGTTGCGAGTTCGCGCACTTCCATATAGGACAGCTTTTTCTTCGCGCCCGTAGCCGGCGCGCTTGCCGCCGCAGCAGTCGCATAACGCGGCCCGCTGCTCATGTTGGGATTCGCTTTCGTCTGGCGGGTGCGCTGCCAGACGTCCCATTGCGAGTAGTCGGCAAAGCGCTCCGCTCCGCCGAGGCCGTCCAGGCCCAGCACGACCGTCGAGACGCGATCCAGCATGTAGCGATCGTGCGTCACCAGCACCAGCGCCCCGCGAAATTCCAGCAGGCTCTCTTCCAGTATTTCCAGCGTGGGGATATCGAGATCGTTGGTCGGCTCGTCGAGCAGCAGAACATCCGCGGGCTGAAGCATGAGCTGCGCGATCAGGACGCGCGCGCGCTCGCCGCCGGAAAGCTTTCCGACCGGTTGGTTCAGGTGCTCGGGATCAAACAGGAATCTCGCCGCCCACGATGCCACGTGAATCACGCGGTCCTGATAGATCACCGAGTCGCTATCGGGAGCGAGCGCGCGGCGCAAGCTGGTGTCCGGATCAAGCACGCGATTCTGATCGAAATAAACGATCCGCAACGAATCGGCTTTACGAATCTCGCCGCGGGTGGGCGCGATATCGCCTCGGATCAACCGCAGCAGAGTGGTCTTGCCGCTGCCGTTCGGGCCAACGAGTCCGACGCGCATCCCGGAAGTAACCGCGAAATTTATGCCCTCAAACAAGGTGCGGTCACCAATGGCATAGGCGATGTCTTCGAGCTGAATCAGCCGCTTGGTCTGACGGTCCGTCGCGGAAAAATCAATTCTGGCGGCGGAAGTACGGGTTCTGGCGTTCAGGTCCGCCAGTTCGCCAATCATTTCGTTGGCGGTGTCGATGCGCGCCTTCGATTTCGTGGTTCTGGCTTTGGGGCCGCGGCGCAGCCACTCGATTTCCGTGTGCACGCGGTTTTCGAGAGATTCCTGCCGCTTGCGCTGCGCGTGGAGATATTCCTCTTTCGCTTCAAGGAACGTGCTGTAATTTCCGCTGACGCGCAGAAAGCCGTTTTCATACATGCGCGCCAGCTCAACTACTTCGGTGGCGACATTTTCAAGGAAGTAGCGGTCGTGGCTGACGACCACGCAGGCAAAGGAAGCGTCTTGCAGCAGAGTTTCGAGCCAGTTGATCCCGGCGAGATCCAGATGATTGGTGGGCTCGTCGAGCAGCAGAATGTCCGGCGCCTGAACCAGTCCCTCGGCAATCGCCAGCCGCTTGCGCCAGCCGCCGGATAAAGCCGCCGTGGGAGTGTCGAGGTCCGCGAAGCTTGCTCGCCCCAGCGTTTCGGCGAACCGTCGAGGCTCGCTCCGCCTGGGGCACTTTCGCGCGCTCCAGAGCGGCTTCGATCACGGAGCGAACCGTCGCCCCCGGAGCAAAATCGGAAACCTGCGCGACCAAGGCTCAGCCGCGTGCGCTTGCGAATCGGCTACTTCCCCGGTGTCGGGCTGCACGCGGCCATACAAAATCTCCAGCAGCGTTGACTTGCCCGATCCGTTTGGCCCGATCAGGCCGATGCGTTCGCCTTCGGAAACGGTGAAGGAAATGTCCTGGAAGAGCGGTTCGGCCCCGTATCTTTTCGAGAGTCCCTGTGCAGTGATAATCGGAGGCAAATGACTCGGTTTTCTCCCGTGTTCAGTTTAGCGTGAAGAGGAACAAGGCGCAAAACAGTCAGGAATAGGCGCTAAAACCAGCCGCTGCGGTAAGCGAACCACCAACTGAAGACGCCCAGTGGAATAGTCGCCGCCATCCCCCACCAAAACGGCAATGCGAGGTCGGCGACCAAGCCCAGGACGGTCCACATGGCCCAGAAGATCTTTCGTTGCATACTGCCATTTTAGCCCGAATAAGGGCACGAAATATGGCGCTGCTCCAAACAGGCAACACTTCTCTCGCTTGATCGGGGCATCATGGCGGAACCACTCCCATTGATGCCCCGACCATAACTGAGTCGGTCCCGTAAGAGAGGCTTCTTCTGAATAGCGACTACTGCAAATCACTTCTGCTGGATTGATTCCAGGTACTTGACCAGATTTTGCAGACGCACATTACCAAAGTCCTGATCTTCCTCGATCTGGTGAAAGATGGGTCCCCAGACTGGCATTTCTCGAGTGCCATGGGGCAGGACAGACGGCGCGTCGCCGGAAATAATCCTGCGAACGCGCGCCTCTGGGAAGGTTCCCCCGTTCCTCTTCGTCAGTGTGGACAAATCGCTCACGGTCGCCTTTAACGCCGGGGCGACGGGGCCATTCCCTTTGCCATCGAGGCCATGGCAAGCGGCGCAATGGGCGCGGTATAAATCCGGGCCTCTCACCGAATAGATAAGTTTCTCGTACTCTTTTTCGGATCCCGGTTTGGTCTGCGCCCTTGCCCCAGCTCCAGACAACGCCAAAAAGAAGCAACCAAGCGCAGCCCCTAGAAAAAATCGCACTCCCCCACGCGTTTTCACTTTGGCCACCTCACATCAGTCCAGCCCAAGTCTTGGACTGAGATCCAATTCAATCCCGGTGGCGCTTCCCTGACTCTCAGTGCCTCAGGTGGTGCCCACTCCCCCAGTGTGCCATAAACAGGAGGCTGATCATAAGCAAGAACATGAAGAAATAATCTTGTCGGACCATGACGCCCTCCTTCTCCTGTTCTCTTTGCCCAATTAAACGGTACCGCCAACGAGATATCCGCGCTGTGACGCGAGGAACCCTTCCGCGTGACTTAGGTCACAGGCCGAAATCCGCAAAATCAAGACGGAGAAAAAGCGTGCATGCTTCGTGTGCCAAGGAAAACGACTGGAAGGAAATTACCCCATCGCTCTCATATCGCTCGACGTGCCGCCCGCTGCGGGAACGTAGCATTTCAGGGCATAATCCATAACCATGCGATCGGCGTTGAAACGCCAGCCCAGCGTGCGGATGGTTCGCTTCATGCGCTTGATCCAGCCGCGAGGCAGGCCGTCGCGGTCGCGCTGGTAATACAGAGGAATCACTTCTTCGCGAAGGACGCGGTACAAATCTTCGCCGTCGCGCGTATCGTGAACTTCCATATTCGTGTGCGTTCTTCCGGTTCCGATGGCGAAGCCATTCAGGCCGTCGTATGCTTCCGCCCACCAGCCGTCCAGGACGGAAAGATTCAGGCCGCCGTTCAAGACGACTTTCTGTCCGCTGGTGCCGGAAGCCTCAAGAGGCCGCCGCGGATTGTTCAGCCACACGTCGACGCCCTGCACAAAGTGGCGTCCCACGTTGATGTCATAATCCTCGACGAAGACAAACTTGCTGGAAAATTGTTTGTCGCGCATGAGTTCCGCGATTTGCTGCAGCACCTGTTTGCCGGGAGTATCGTGGGGATGCGCTTTGCCGGCGAAGACAAATTGCACCGGACGCTTGGGGTCATTCACCATAGACGCCAGCAAGTTCGATATCCTTCAAAATCAAATTCGCTCTTTTGTAAGTGGCAAAGCGCCGCGCAAACCCGATCGTCAGCGCATCCGGGCTCAGGACTTTGCCGAGGTTCTGCAGGACCTTCGCGGATTCTCCGCGGTATTCGGCCTGCTCCACCGCACGCATACGGACAAAATCGAGAAGCCGCGACTTCAGGCTGAGGTGCGTTTCCCATAGCTCGCCGTCGTTGACATCCTCGATACCTTCCCAGATCTGCGGCTCGCCGCTGTGTTCGTGCCAACCCGTCCCCAAATGGCGATCATAGAGCCGGAACATCTGCGGAGCGAGCCACGTCGGCACGTGCACGCCATTGGTGATGTGACGAATGGGAACCGCCTCCTCGGGCTTTCCGGGAAACAGCCCCGTCCACATCGCGCGCGAAACTTCGCCGTGCAGGGACGAAACCGCGTTGGCGCGCCGCGAAAGTTTCAGACCCAGCACGGTCATACAGAACTCCTCGTTGTAGTTACCCGGATTCTCGCGTCCAAGGGCCATGAGCCGGTCGTGGGAGATACCCAGGGAATCGCGCAGAGGACCGAGATGCTCCTCCATCAGGCCCGCGTCGAAGCGGTCATGTCCGGCTGGAACGGGAGTGTGGGTCGTAAACGCCACTTCCCGGGTGACGCGAGGAACCGCCTGATCGAAATTCAGGCCTTCTTCCTGCATGCGGCTTCGTATGGCTTCCAGCACCGCAAATCCGCTGTGACCTTCGTTGAGGTGCAGTACGCCGGGCGTAATCCCCATCGCTTTCAGAGCGCGGAATCCTCCCACGCCAAGCAGAAGTTCCTGACGGATACGCACGCGTCCATCGCCGCCGTATAAGCGCGAAGTGAGTTCGCGATCTTCGGGCGCGTTCCCTTCCACATTCGAATCGAGCAGGAACAGGTCGCAGCGTCCGACCTTCATACGCCACACCTTGGCTCGAATCGAGCCGCCGCGCGTTTCGATTTGCACCGCGACCGGCTCGCCCTTGGCGCTGATTGCAGGCTCCATGGGTATGTGGCTGACGTTGGTCTGAAGATACTCTTCCTGCTGCCAGCCATTCTTGTCCAGGCGCTGCCGGAAATAACCCTGGCCATAGAACAGCCCGACTCCTACCAGGGGAATGCCCAAATCGGATGCGCTCTTAATATGGTCGCCGGCAAGAATTCCCAGGCCGCCAGAATAGATGGGTACGGATTCGTGCAATCCAAATTCCGCCGAGAAATACGCCACCGGGCGAGGCCTCAATACTCCAGCGTGCCGCGCTCCCCACGTCCGGTCTGCTTCCAGATATTCCCTCTGGCGGCGATACGCGTAGTTAATCCGGCTATGCAAAACAAGTTCGCGAGCGCGTCGTTCGATGCCCGCGAGCGGAATCTCGCCGAGAAGAGCGATGGGATTGTGGTTGAGTTGCCTCCAGCGCAGGGGGTCGAGGTCATGAAATAGACTGGTGGAATCATGGTCCCAGCTCCACCAAAGGTTACGCGCGAGCGACCATAGGCGTTCCTGGATGGGGGCCACGAAGCGGTCCAGAGTGCGGGCTTCACTTACGACGGGGGCCAACTGCCCGGCCGCCTCCCCGAGCGTCCTGATCTCGTCGTCCTTAAAGATGCGCGGCTCAATTGTCTGAACGACGAGAACGCCCTGCAAGACGCCGTCATCGATCAAGGGGACGCCCAGAAAAGATTGATAGGACTCTTCGCCCGCCTCGCTGAAATATTTGAAGCGAGGGTGGTTCTTCACCTGCTCCACCGCAACCGACTGCACTTGTTCGGCCACCAGGCCGGCAAGCCCCTCGTGCAGAGCCATCCGCAAGGTGCCGACGCATTGAGGACGCAATCCGAGAGTCGCGGCGAGAATCAGGTTCGTGCGATCGGGTTCAAGCAAGTACGCCGAGCACACGTCCGTCTTGAAGCGCTTGGCGATCAATGCGACCACGTTCATGAGAGTTTCCGCGGGTTTTCCACTCTCACCGGCCAGATTGCCGATTTCATCCAGAGTCAAGACATGGGAGGACTGACGTTGCGGTGCGGGTTGCGGTGAAGGCGACATTTCTGATTCGTCCAAATTCTGTCCCGTGTCCATCGGCGCCATCACGCTTACCCTTTTCCGGCTCTCTCGAAAACCTCGCGGTCGGAAACCGCATAAACTCGATCGGGTCGGCTGGGGCCACGAGACCGAACGTCGAAGTTCAGTTCAACGAATGCATTTCCAGAAATAAACGAGAAACACGAATAATGTCGCAACTGGGTTCCGGAATGTCCAATCGACAATATTGATGCGCGCCATTCGCGAATTCTTGAAAGTCATAATGTTCTCCAGCCGGGAGTCGTCATCGAACACGCAAGACGGCGAAGCCGCCAAAGCCGAGGAATGTAATAATCGTTCGCGGCGAGGTTGACCGGATTCGACTCGATACCATGTCCTACAAATTTGACGCGATCATTCTTGGCGCGGGAGCTGCCGGTCTGCTGTGCGCGATCGAAGCCGGCAAACGAGGGCGGCGCGTGGTCATCCTTGAGCGCGCGAATCGGCCTGGCAGGAAAATTCTGATCTCCGGCGGAGGCCGCTGCAATTTCACCAATGTTCATTGCCGTCCGGAAAATTTCCTATCCGCAAATCCGCATTTTGCGAAATCGGCTCTGGCCCGATACACGCCCACGGACTTCATCGCGCTGGTCGAGAAGCACCGCATTCCATATCACGAGAAAAAGCTCGGCCAGCTCTTTTGCGACCGCTCCGCTCGCGACATCGTGGAAATGCTCGAGAGTGAATGCGCGGCGGCAGGCGTGCAAATCAAAACCAACTGCACGATTCAAGATGTTCGACGGTCAGGCGATTTTGTCGTCAGCGCGAACGACCGCGAGTTCCAAGCGCCTGTCCTGGTCGTGGCGACCGGCGGACTTTCGATCCCGAAGCTTGGCGCGACTTCCTTTGGATATGATCTCGCGCGCCAATTCGGGCTGAGGATCGAGCCCCCGAGACCCGCGCTTGTGCCGCTGGTGCTCGCAGCCAATGACCGCAAGAATTATTGCGATCTAGCCGGCGTATCAGCGGAGGTTATCGTTTCCACGGATCATCGGGCATTTCGCGAAAAAATGCTGGTCACGCACCGCGGATTAAGCGGACCGGCGATCCTGCAAATTTCCTCGTATTGGAGCGAAGGCAGGCCCATCCGAATTGATCTGGCGCCGGATCGCGAAATCGCCGGGACGATTCAAGAAGCTAAAGTCAGAAGCGCGGCAGCGCGTTCCACACTTCAGGGAATCTTGCCCAAGCGATTTGCCGCGCGATGGATGGATTTACATGAGCCGCGTACGTGGACAAATCGAGCTCTGGCGGACTTGGAACGTCAAGTTCACGAATGGATTATCCACCCGGCCGGAACCGAAGGGTATGAGAAGGCGGAAGTTACCGCCGGCGGAGTGGACACTGACGAGCTTTCGAGCAAGACCATGGAGTGTCGAGGCGTTCCAGGACTATTTTTCATCGGCGAAGTTGTCGACGTTACGGGGCATCTGGGCGGCTTTAACTTTCAGTGGGCTTGGGCGTCGGGCGCCGCGGCGGGACGAGCTTTATGAGCGCGCTGGAAAGTGATTGAAATGGCGGAATTTGTGCCTCATCCCACTTGCTAACCCTCAGCCCTGCCGTCCGTCTTAACTTATGGAGCGCAGAACTGGCCGCGTTGAGCCAGTAGACTGAAGCGCCACATTTCCGAGAAGGAGAAATCATGAATCACCGCAAGTTCTGGGGCAGACCGCAAATCATGGCCGTTGCATTGATCCTCGCGGTTGGGTTGGTAGGTTTGGGCATGGCGAGTGCCAGCCAGAAGATTTTCTCTTCCGCAATTCACGCGTCAATGAAATTTGCGGACCCCAGCGAGGGGCCGAGCAAGACGGGGTTTGCTCCCATTGTGAAAGGAGTGCTCCCCGACGTCGTCAATATATCCACATCCAAGATCGTTCACACCTCGAATCAATCTCAGGGCCAGATGCCGGACTTCTTCCAGCAGTTCTTCGGGCAACAGTTCGGACCGCAGTTTTTCGGCCCCGATGGTCCGGATGGCCCGGATTCTGATAATCCAATGCCAACGGCGGCGGGGGCAGGGACAGCAAGGTCGTCAAAACGAGCAGCGGGAGGATAGTCTCGGTTCCGGTGTAATTGTGAGCCCTGACGGCTACATCCTGACCAACAATCACGTGATTGACGGCGCCAGCGACGTTCGAGTCACCCTTTCCGACAAGCGGCAACTTGAAGCCAAGGTAATTGGCAGCGATCCCAAGACGGACATCGCGGTCCTCAAGGTCCAAGGGAGCGGATTCCCGGCCATCACGATCGGAAATTCTTCCAAGGTGCAGGTGGGCGACTATGCCCTGGCGATCGGCGATCCCTTCGGAGTCGGGCAAACCGTAACGATGGGTATCGTCAGCGCCCTGGATCGCGGGAATCTGGGCATTGAAGACTACGAGGATTTCATCCAGACAGACGCGCCCATTAATCCCGGAAATTCAGGCGGCGCGCTGGTCAATGATCGCGGTGAACTGATCGGCATCAATACGGCGATTCTGTCGCATGGATCGGGCGGCAACGAAGGAATCGGATTCGCGGTTCCGGTCAATCTGGCCCGTGAGGTGATGGATCAGATCATGGATCATGGCAAGGTCAACCGCGCGTATCTTGGGATCATGGTCCAGGACGTCACCCCGGGAATCGCGAAGGCCATGGGACTGAAGGACATGAAAGGCGTCCTGATCGGTGACGTCAGCCCATCCGGTCCGGCGCAGAAGAGCGGGATCAAGCGAGGCGACATCATCCTGGATGTGAATGGGAATCCGGTCGCCGACAGCCGTGAGTTGAGGAACTCCATCTCGATGATGAAGGCGGATGCAACCGTCAAGCTCCGAATCTTGCGGGATGGCAACGAGAGCGACATGAACGTCACGCTGGGCAATCTACCCGACCAAAATCAACAAGCCAAAGCCGAGGAAGGACCGTCCGCGGGCGCCCTCGAAGGCGTGACGGTGGACAACCTCGATTCTCAAACGGCCCGGCAGCTTGGTTTGCCGGCGGTCCACATCGGGCGTCGTCGTGACGGATATCAGCCCGTCGAGCCCGATGGTCAACGCCGGATTGCGCAAAGGGGACGTGATCCAGGAAGTGAATCATCAACCGGTGAAGAATGTCACTCAACTGAACGAAGCGGTCCGCAATGCGGGCAAGAATCCTCTCCTGCTTGTGAACCGGCAAGGCAACACAATGTTCATCGCCGGACAGTAGAAACAACTGACCGGTTGTATTCGACACACCGCTCAGGAGCCCCGGGGCGAACCGCCCCGGGGCTTTTGCATGTTTAATTTAATATTTC
Organism: Terriglobia bacterium; assembly: GCA_963757625.1. Taxonomy (GTDB): domain Bacteria; phylum Acidobacteriota; class Terriglobia; order Acidiferrales; family UBA7541; genus Palsa-360. Next base: position 255,977 of record CAVWSJ010000006.1, read on the forward strand.
ACGCTTGGTCCGATTCTCTGAAGAATTCGATGGCACAGACTCGCGATTGAAACGGCTGGGCCTTCGCGGGCATCCATTGAGGCGAGAGAAAGATTGCGCGGGTGAATTAGCCAGATATGCGATTGATACTGAAATGGACATTTCTTGTCGTAGGTTCGCTTCTCATCTGCGCTTATATTGTTGACTATCTCTCCGTCCGGTATCGTCTGGCCAGACAAAAGCAGGGCGATCCGTTCGACACGTTGACTTACCCTCGGGTCCTTGCGATTCCTCACAAGGGCAATCGAGTGGAATACGCGCTCGATGCCCAATCGCCGATCGAAACCGACCCTTGCGTTCATTCCCTCTTTCCTCACTTCGGCTATACTCCGTGCTGGTACCTGAGCCGAAAAGTTGCGAACCCAATTCCCATGGTCATCCTCTCTCCGGGGCTTCCGCGGCGATTGGATCCGTGATTCAACGCTCGATCGTCTGTGCTGCAAACGGTCCGGAAATGCCCGCGCAATCCGCCCTTGGCCGCAGCCAGGACGAAAGACCCGGAGGTCGGGAAAAAATGAACTGGTTTACTTGGGCGTTGCTCTCCGCGTTCTTCGCGGGGCTTACCGCCATCCTTGCAAAAGTTGGAGTCCAGCAAATTGATTCCAACCTGGCGACGGCGATCCGCACGGTCGTAATTTTGATTTTCGCCTGGTCGGTGGCGATGTGGACGGACCACCAGCCATTCTCCTCGATTGGAAAACGCACCTGGATTTTTTTGATCTTGTCCGGAATTGCCACGTGCCTCTCTTGGCTGTGCTATTTCCGGGCGTTACAGCTGGGCGAAGCATCGCAAGTTGCGCCGGTGGATAAACTGAGCGTCGTAGTGGCAATTGTGCTGGCCGCAATATTCCTGCGCGAGCGCATGACCTGGCACCACTGGGTGGGCGGGGGCCTGATTCTTACAGGGGCCGTCGTGCTGGCCTATATGTAATTGATTTGCAGCCCGGGGTTTAGCCTACGAGAGTTTGCATATCTCAAGAATAGCGCAGCTTAAGCGCAGCCCGGCTCCTCCAAGTCTGGCCTTTCATGTCCGCAAGTACTTTAGTACTACCGAATTCGCGCAACTAAATCCCGCTCCACGTGTTCCTTCAAGTAATCGGATGGGGCCTTAACTTTACCAGCCCTTTGCAAACCCGGCCTGGGACATCGAACCTGGCTGAGGCAAGAGTGCAGAGACAACTGTTGAGTATTCAGAGGAGAACGTACATGAATTCCAGAGCAATGCGTCTGACCTTCGGTTTCATTCTGGCCGCTGTGCCCATGTTGCTTGTAGGATGCTCGGGTTCCGGCGGTTCCAATTTTGGCAACGGTGGCGGGACGGGATCACAAAGCGGCAACGTCAACATGATGATCAGCGATGCCTCGACGGAGGACTGGGCCACTATTGGCATCAAGATTCTGTCGATTTCGCTGGTTCCCCAAGGCAGCGGCACGAACGTCAACGTCTACAACGCTGACGAAAGCTCCGCGCCGATGATCAACCTGGTTCAACTGGATCAGCTTGGGGAAATCCTTGGAAACGCCAGCGTACCGGTTGGAACCTATACGGGCGCGGTTCTCACAATCAGCGGGAATCCCGCGGACATCCAGCTGACGCCCTCTGCTGATCCCTCCGCAACTTTTACCGCCTTGTCCAGCGCCACAACCCCTATCTCTTCGGGACAGATTGACGTACAGAATACAACTGGCGCCGCGCCGAATGCGACTGTGACGGTGAATGTGAACTTTGTGTCGCCTCTGGTCGTGACAGCCAATGGAACCAATGCCCTGGACCTGGAAATTGACCTCACTCACCCCGCGTTCCTTGTCGGGCACATGGGTGGCGGATCAGTGATTTGGGCGGTGAACTTTAACGGCCCGTGGCATCATCATCCGATTCCGGACCTTACCAGATTCCTTCTGCGGGATATTTATGGGACCGTGCAATCCGTCAATTCGGATGGCTCGCTGACGATTACAAGAGATTTCCCTGTCGAACCCGCCGCCGCGACGGCGATTTCGGAAGCGCCAATCAGCACCAATCACACGATCACGATTCTCCCGGATTCCACGAACGGAACTCTTTTCTATGACGTGGACAATACGGGCCAGAACCAGACGGTCAAGAGCTATTCCACGGTGTCTTCGGATCTGCCGGTAGGTCAGTTCGTTCGCGTGACAGCCCGCTTCCAAACCGGCGGCACGCTCATCGGTGTGCGGACCTGGACCAGCAGTTCGTTCGGCAAAATCTTCGTCAGCCCCGAAGGCCACGTGCTTCATGTGAATACCGCCACGAACGTAATCGATGTGCAGAATGAGGTCGGACTCCCCGTTCACCTCTCAGTAAACGCCAACACGCTGTTCTTTTCCGGGAGCACGCAGATTGGCCAGGGTACGTCATTCCTCAACAACATCGAACGAGGGTTCAAGATTCATGCCAGCGTGGTGGATCCGCTCGCAAGCCCGCTCGTCGCTCAGACGATCAACGTTGAAATCGCCAGATTCGACGGTGTAATTTCTGGCGCCGATACGACGGGATTTACCTATATGCGTGCCTTCCCGACTGCGAAAGACAGCTACACAGTCACTTTGCCGTACATCAGCGCAAGTACGCCGAACGGCAAGGACCCCATCAGCGGTAATGCCATCACGGGATTCAAATGGTGGAATTTTACGTTCCCGACCGTCGTCCACAGTGACGCCGGCGGCGGAACTGACGCAACGCCCATCAGCGATTTTGTCACCGCAACCAACGGTGGGGTGAGTTTTGGCGGGACGCCGCCGATCACAGTCTCAGCCACCGGCTCCAGTTACGCGGTCTGGGCCGACCCCACTGCGGCGAATGGATGGTCCGCCCCTTGGACAGTGCTCATGCCCACTCCGGTCCAGCTCGCAGCCACCGCGCAAGGCTACAGCAACGGGAGCCCGAACGGCACGATCACCATCACCGTGCCAGGGGGTACAAATGCCGTGACCGTGAATATGAGCACCGTCGCCGGATCGGCAGCGCTTGTTTACCAGGTGTCGCGGACCGGCCCGGTCGTGACCGTGACACCCGAAGACATCACGACGGCTGCCGGCCAAACCGCCGTCACATCCACTCTGGTTTCGGGCACGAAAGTCGAAGTCAATGGCGTGCCTCAGCCAGACGGCACGATCAAGGCTTACGTGGTGATCTATTTCACCGGAATACTTCCGCCAACCGCAGTGGTCGACTAGCCTCGACGGGAGGTTCAGAGGTGAGGAAGGCAATTGCTTCAACATCTGATGGCCGGGGCGTTTCGACAATGTCGCAACGCCCTGTTTCATTTTTGAAGTGACTCAGAGAGGACTAGATTCAGGCTCGCGCGTTTCTCGACGCTTCTTCCCACTTCCCCTGCGTCTTGACGATGAGTTCAATCACTTCGCGCATCGCGCCTTCGCCGCCGGAGCGCGCGGTCGTGAAATGCGCGGCGCGCTTCACTTCGGGCGCGGCGTTCGCCACCGCCACCGCGAGGCCCGCCCGCTGCATCAGCGGGATGTCCGGCAAATCGTCGCCGACATAGGCCACTTCCGCGTCGCTCGCGCCCGTCGCGCGCAGAATTTCCTCGTACGCGGCCAATTTCAAGGCCCTGCCCTGATACACAAATTCGATTTCGCATTCCCGGGCGCGCTGCGTAACGGCCGCCGATTCCCTTCCGGTAATCACGCCCGTGCGCAGGCCGGCGGCTCGCGCGACTTTGAGTCCCGCGCCGTCGTATGCGCTGAAGCCCTTAAGCTCGCTGGCCGTGCCATCTCTGTGCGAAAGCAGCCAGACGCGTCCATCCGTAAGAACGCCGTCCACGTCCATGAGCAGGACGCGGATTTTTTTCGCGCGGGCTGCGACACTCGAAGCGACTTTCGCGGGGGTAGGTTTCATCGCCATAGTCGTGGAGCTTAAAAGAGGTCCAGCGTCCAAAGATCGTGCAGGTGCACGACGCCGAGAGGGCGCCGCTCCGCGTCGGCCACCACCAGTGAAGTAATTTTTCGCTCTTCCATCATGCGGAGCGCGCTGCCTGCCAGTTCACCGGGTGCAATGGTCCGAGGGTTCCGGTTCATGCAATCACCGACGACAAGTTCAATCGCGGCGGCTCCTCGCTGCTGCATCAGGCGGCGCAGGTCGCCGTCGGTCAGGATTCCGGCGAGGCGGCCATCGCCGTCGACGACTGTCGTCATGCCCAGGCCTTTCTTGCTCATTTCGTAAATGACATCCGGCATTTTTGCGGTCAAGGCAACGCGCGGCATGTCTTCCCCTGCGTGCATCAGATCTTCGACGCGCAAAAGTTTTTTGCCCAGGCGTCCGCCCGGATGCAGCGCGGCGAAATCTTCGGCGCCGAATCCGCGGCGGTCCAGCAGCGAAACGGCCAGCGCGTCGCCCATGGCCATGGCCGCCGTCGTGGATGCGGTCGGGGCCAGATTCAGCGAGCAAGCTTCTTCTTTGACGCTGACGTCGAGGACCACGTCGCTCGCCGCCGCGATGGTGGACCGGGGATGCCCGGTGAGAGTGACCATCCGCAGACCCAGACGCTTGATCGTTTCGAGCAAGGCGATAATTTCTTCCGTCTCGCCGCCGTAGCTCACCGCCAGCACGACATCGTCGCGCATCAACATTCCCAGGTCGCCATGAACCGCTTCGGCGGGGTGCAGAAAAACCGATGGAGTGCCCGTGCTCGAGAATGTGGCGGCGATTTTTCTCCCGATCAATCCCGACTTGCCCATGCCGACAACCACCACGCGCCCTTTGCAGGCCAGCAACAATTCTTCGGCCCGCTCGAAACGCGCGTCGAGCCGCTGCGAAAGCTCGCCGAGAGATTCCGCTTCAATGCGCAAAACGCGCCTGGCGGTTTCGAGACTCACTGCACGCTCCAGCCACGCACCAGCGCGGCAATCTGTTTGAGTTTTCCGAGCAATCCGGGCAATTCCGCGAGCGGCAGCGCGTTCGTTCCGTCTGAAAGCGCCTTGGCCGGATTGTCATGCACTTCGAGAAAGACGCCGTCCACTCCCACGGCGGTTCCCGCGCGCGCCAAGGGCTCGATGAATTCGGGCTGGCCTCCGCTCGACTTCCCCTCCCCGCCCGGCAACTGCACCGAGTGCGTCACATCAAAAACCACTGGACAGCCCGTCTTGCGCAGAATCGGAAAAGAACGCATGTCCACCACGAGATTCTGATAACCAAACGAAGCCCCGCGTTCGGTGAGGATAATGCGGTCGTTTCCGGTCTTGGTCACTTTCTCCACGGCGTTAGCCATCTCCCACGGCGAAAGGAATTGTCCCTTTTTCAGGTTGACGACGCGGCCCGTTTTTCCCGCGGCCACCAGCAGGTCCGTTTGCCGTGAAAGGAAGGCAGGAATCTGCAGGACATCGGCAACCTCCGCAACTGCGGCTGCCTGAGATACTTCATGGATATCCGTCAAGATGGGAAGCGCGAGGCGCTCCTTTATTTTTTGCAGGATGCGCAGCCCTTCGGTGAGTCCCGGCCCCCGGTAGGACTGCTCGGAGGAGCGATTCGCCTTGTCGTACGACGCCTTGAAAATAAATGGCACCTTCGCGCGCAAGGCGGCGTCCGCAAGCCGCTCGGCCATCATCAGCGCGTGCATCTTCGCTTTCAATCACGCATGGGCCGGCGATCAGGACCAACGGCTGATTGCCGCCGATGCGCACATTTCCAATCGTGATTTCTCGCGCAGTCTGCATGTAATCGTCTTCCGCGGTCAGGATTGCGGCATCTAGCCTATGCGGGACAGCAAAGATTTGCAACGGGACGTGCAGGCGAACCCAACGCGCTAATTGACGAGTGAAGTCTTGGCGGATACGGAGGCGGCGCTGGTGCTACCTCCGGCAGTGATCCGTTCCGCGGATTGCCGCGCGTGCGCCGCGCCCATGAACGCAAGAAAGAGCGGATGCGGGGCCAGGGGCTTCGATTTGAATTCAGGATGAAACTGGCAGGCGAGGAACCAGGGATGATCCGGAGCCTCGACGATTTCCACATACTTGCCGTCGGGAGAACGCCCGGTGATTCGGAACCCGGCATCGGTCAGCGTCTTTTCGTATTCGCAATTGAATTCGTAGCGGTGGCGGTGCCGCTCGCTGATTTCGGTGGCGCCGTAGGCGTGAAACGCCGTCGAGTTCCGCTCGATCTTGCAGGGCCACGCTCCCAGGCGCATCGTGCCGCCCATTTCGTCCACGCCCAGCAGTTCGCGCAGCTTGTAGATCACGCGATGAGGCGTCTGCGGATCAAACTCGGTGCTGTCGGCCCCGGTGAGGCCGCTAACGTTGCGCGCATATTCGATCGTCGCGCACTGCATACCCAGGCAAATTCCGAAAAACGGAATTTTCTGCGTGCGCGCATATTCGATCGCATAGATCATTCCCTGAATCCCGCGCTTGCCAAATCCGCCCGGGATCAGGATGCCGTCCGCGTGGCCGAGTCGCGATGCCGCTGTTTCAGGCGAATCAATTTCTTCCGCTTCCACCCACTCGATCACCGTGCGCTGCTTGTGAGCGAGCCCGCCGTGAATCAGGGCTTCCCGCAAACTTTTGTAGGCGTCCTCAAGCTGCACGTACTTGCCGACCACGGCAATGCGCACTTCGCCCTGGGGATGCCGGATGCGGTCGAGAAGTTCGAGCCAGGCGCTCATGTCGCGCTGCCGCACATCTAAATGCAGCAGGCGAACAATTTCATCGTCGAGTCCTTCATCAGCAAGCGCGACGGGAACGCTGTAAATCGTGTCCATGTCCCGCATGGAGATCACTCGCGATTCCGCCATGTTGCAGAAAAGCGCGATTTTCTTTTTCAGATCCTGCGGCAGGTAACGGTCACTGCGGCAGAGCAACAAATCCGGCTGGATCCCGATCGAAAGCAGTTCCTTCACGGAGTGCTGCGTCGGCTTGGTTTTCAGTTCGCCGGCGGTTGGAATGAAGGGCACCAAGCGTGACATGAACCAGCACAGAGTTTTCCGGCCCGAGTTCGAGCCGCATCTGGCGCACCGCCTCAAGGAAAGGCAGCGACTCGATGTCTCCCACCGTACCGCCGATTTCGATGATCACGACGTCGGTGTCGTCCGCGATCTTGCGGAACGCGGCCTTGATCTCATCCGTGACGTGAGGAATCACCTGCACGGTCTTGCCAAGATAATCGCCGCGTCGCTCTTTCGAGATGATCGACTCGTAGATTCTGCCGGTCGTCCAGTTGTGATCGCGCGTCAGGTGGGCGTGCGTGAACCGCTCATAGTGTCCCAGATCGAGGTCCGTCTCGGCGCCATCGTCGGTGACGTAAACTTCGCCGTGCTGGTACGGGCTCATCGTGCCCGGATCCACGTTCAGGTATGGATCACATTTTTGGAGAGTAACTCGGAGACCCCGGCTTTCGAGCAGGCAGCCTATCGACGCCGCTGCCACGCCTTTGCCCAGGGAGGAAACTACACCGCCGGTAACAAAAATATACTTCGGCCCCATCCGCTCAGTTCCGTCCGCAAAAAATGCGGATGACAGAACTTGGTTTATTCCTCCAGAAAGATGTTGGCGTACAACGCATTCTACGGAGATTGTGCGTTCCTGTCAATGAGGGTTCGAACGCATATCCAATCTCCGCAAGAATCAAACGGTACAAAAATCAAAAGGCCCATCCTCGAAACACGAGGATGGGCCTTTTGTTTTAAGAACTTGAGATCGCGGCTACTTCATCGCCATCTTCTTGCCACCGGTAACCGTCACGAGCGCTACCTTGTTGACGCCGCTCTCGGTCAGGACCAGTTTCCCGTCGGTGGTGTGCATCATGTTGCGCACGACGCCTCCTCCGGACGGAATGGCCCAGGTTTGGAACGATTCGGCCTTGGGATCGAACCGGACCAGCGTGTTCGGCTTTACGTTCGATTCGCTGTACCAGATGATGTCATTCACCGACGTGATTCCGTACGGCTCACACTTGGGACCGCTGGGTGACGGCCATTCCTTGACGAACTGATTGGTCTTGGTGTCAAACTCACCGATGTAGCCGCGCGAGTAATCCGCGTAGTACAGAACGTCGTCGGACGTGATGGCCACGCGCCGCGGACGGCTCTTCTCGTTCGGCAGCGTGTATTCGTGAATCTCCAGCGTTTCCGGATCGATGCTGGCGATCTTGTTGGCCCCAAACTCGACAAAGTACGGAACGTGCTTGCTGGTCACCACCATCCCGTAGGGATTGGCCTTCGGCGTGGGTACCGCCACCGACTTCGTCTCGCCCGTCGCCATGTTCAGTCGCCCCACCATGTCCGCGCCCTGCACGGTGAAGAAAATGTTTCCGTTGCCGTCAAACACCGGCGTGTGCGGATCGCGGTCCTTCGGATCAATCGTGTATTCCTTGAACTCTCCGGTCTTCGGGTTCAGCTTGCCGATGTAGCCCTTGAAGTTCGCCGTGAACCAGATGTTGCCATCCTTGTCCATGATCAAACCGTGCGGGCCCGACCCCGCCGTCGGCGGATGATATTCGGTAATCTTGCCCGTCTTGGGATCGATGTGTCCCAGCACCCCGGCCATGTGACCGGAATACCAGATCGTCCCGTCCGGAGCGGCCAGCGGATCGTGCGGCCGCGAGCCCGGCGTCGGCACTTCCCATTCCTTGAAGGAAACTTCCACGGCCCCCGGAACAATCACGGCCGGGATGGGCGGCTTTTCCGGGAAGTTCTTGATCAAGTAATCCTGCACCATCTCCACTTTGTCTTTCGGCACCGGAGCGCCGACGTTCAGCATCATCGCCAGCGTGGTCTTCCATTCCTCCGGAGTGTGCCCGCTGTTCGTAATATTCCCCAGGCTGTGGCACGCCGAGCAGGCCTGCTCCACGGTCGCCTTGGCGTCGCCGGGCGGCAGTTCAATCTTTTCGTCTCTCCCCATCCTCTGTGCCTGGCTCCGCACCGGCGCCAACACAAACGCCAGCCCCGCCAAAATCAACATCCATGCTGATTTCGCCGACATAGTTCCTCCTGAAGATAGAACTTCTCATCAGTGTAGACGTGAGGGGCTTGCTTGTAGTTTCAAGAAATTCTCCCGGAATTCTTTCTGAAATGTATAATCTCGCACCGAGACACTTCGCCGTTCACATGATTCATACCGGCCGCCACTTCCTCCAAATCCCGGGTCCCACGAACGTTCCGGACCGCATTCTGCGAGCCATGAATCGTGCGGTGATCGACCACCGCAGCGCGGAGTTCGCAAGGCTCGGCACGGAAGTTCTCGAAGGATTGCGCGTCGTCTTCCAAACATCCGCCCCGGTCGTGCTCTATCCCTCTTCGGGATCGGGGGCCTGGGAAGCAGCCATCGTGAACACTCTTTCTCCCGGCGATCGAGTAGTGCTGTTTGAGACAGGACACTTCTCGCAGCTCTGGCGCCAGGTTGCCGAGAAATTTGCCGTCCAGGTGGACTACATCCCGGGAAGTTGGCGCATGGGCGCCAATCCCTCTGAACTCGAAGCGCGCCTTGCCGCGGACCGCGAACGCAGCATCAAAGCCGTCCTCGTCGTCCACAATGAGACTTCCACCGGAGTCACCAGCCGCATTCCCGAGATTCGCCGCGCGATGAATCAGACGCGTCATCCGGCTCTGCTCATGGTGGACACGGTCTCTTCCCTCGCAAGCATCGACTACCGGCACGACGAATGGGAAGTGGATGTCACGATCGCGGGTTCACAAAAGGGTCTGATGCTGCCGCCGGGCATGGGCTTCAATGCGATTTCCGCCGAAAGCATTGCAGGCCAATGCGAGCGCCCGGCTGCCGCGATCTTATTGGGACTGGCAGGAGATGCTGAAGTCGAATCGCAGCGGGTTTTTTCCATACACTCCGCCGACCACTCTTCTCTACGGATTGCAGGAGTCTCTCCGGATGCTGCACGAGGAAGGATTGCCGAACGTCTTTCGGCGGCACGATCGCCACGCGGAAGCGGCTCGTGCGGCGGTCCGGGCATGGGGATTGGAAATCGTTTGCGAGGATCCGCGGGAATACTCGAGTTCGTGCACGGCGGTCTTCATGCCCGAAGGCCATGACGCCGACCGGTTGCGAAAAATCATTCTCGAAAATTTCGATATGTCGCTTGGTGCGGGCTTGTCAAAGCTCACCGGCAAAGTCTTTCGCATCGGCCATCTCGGCAGCTTCAATGACCTGATGCTCGCCGGAACACTCAGTGGAATTGAAATGGGGCTGCGGCTGGCGGGAGTGCCTCACAAAGCAGGCGGCGTCACGGCAGCATTGGAATCGCTGGCTCCAACTATCGGCCGCGCGTGACCAACCGAGTCGGCAAAACGCCAACAGCGGGCCCGATCGCTCCCGGGTCTCTGTCGATGACGGATACATCGGGATCGATCCAAAATGCCCAGATGGCCGCGCCGACGAACACCAGGCACGCCGAAACGATAAACGGCGCTACCCAATTTCCGCGGTAGACCAAAATTCCGAAAACGGTGGGCGACAGTGCGCCAACGATTTGTCCGCCCATATTCATCATTCCGGAGACAGTTCCCGAAAATTCCCCGCCGATATCCATTGGCACAGCCCATGCCGGGCCAATCGTCACTTCAAGAAAAAACATCGCGCTCGTCAGGCAATAAACCGCCGTCAGCGAATTTGCCGTCATCGCGGCCGGAACGATTGAGACTCCGCAGCCGACCATTCCCAGGATGGCAACCGAGCGCCGCGCAAATTTAAGGTTGTTCGTCTTGACTAAGAGCTTGTCCGTCAACCAGCCACCAACCGTATCGCCTGCCACGCCTCCAAGCAGCGGCAACGATGCAAAGTAGCCCATCTTGATGAGAGAAAAATGACGATGATCGACCAGATAGGACGGCAGCCAGGAGAGAAAGATCCAGAGTGAATATTGGTAGGTCGCATATGCACACATCACGGCCCACATGTTGGAGTGCTTGAGCAGCACGCTCCATGGCACTTTCGGGCGTTTCTGGATGTTTGCCTGTTTGATTTCGCCGGCGTCGTTCACCCCGCGAATGCGCGCGAGTTCCCCCCGGCTTACGAAACGGCTTTCCTCCGGCATGTTCCGGTAGGCCAATCCATAGAGAACAGCCCAAAGCAAACTTAGCGCCGCGATCACGTAAAACACCGACCGCCAACCATAATGAACCATGATGGCGACGGCAACCGGCGGGCCAATCGCCGCGCCCAGCCGGCTGGCCGCGTGGCTGATGCCTTGCACGAAGCCGCGTTCATCGCGCGGGTACCACAGTTGCATGGCGCGCGTCGCGGTAGGAAATGCGCCGGCTTCACCGACGCCAAGCGCAAAGCGGATTCCCCAGAACGACGCGAAGCCCGTGGCCATCGTCGTGAGGACGGCGATCCCCATCCGGTAGACCTCGATCACCGTCAGGACTTTTCTCGGTCCAAGCCTGTCACCCAGCCATCCGCCGGGAACCTGGAACAGCGCATAAGCCCAGATGAACGCGCTGAAAATATATCCCATCGTGTCTTTGCGGAAGCCGAATTCCTTGCTGATCAGCGGCGCGGTGTTGGCGAGGCTTACGCGATCCAGGTAGGTGATCATGTACATCAGGCAGAGGAGAAATAGCACGCCCCAACGTGTATAGGCGCTCTCCTGCTGTTTCGCAGTGTTCAATCGAATTCCTTCGCCGCGCCGCGGACGAATCGCAAGGCCTCGGGAGTTTTCGGGTGCGGGTGTTTGGAGGGCAACTTATACACCCCGCTCACAGTTCCCAGCAACGCTTTTCCGCCGATCCGCTTGCCAAGCGAGTACCCGCAAGACAGAATACCAAACCGCGATTGATTGGACTTGCGGATGTCATGTCCACAATAATTCCATTGCCGCTCAGCTCACACGGAAAACCGGTTGACTCGTTCGCGCGCGCTGCCGAGCTCGAAAAAGAACTCGCACGCGCCGTAAAAGGCGAAGTGCGTTTTGATCGTGGCAGTCGCGCGCTGTATGCCACGGACGGCTCGAATTACCGGCAGATCCCGATTGGCCTGGTGATTCCTCGCGATGACGCGGACGTGATCGCCACGGTTGCCGCTTGCAGGAAATTCGGCGCTCCTGTCTTGCCGCGCGGGGCCGGGACGAGCCTGGCCGGGCAGTGCTGCAACGTCGCCGTGGTGCTGGATTTCACCAAGTATATGAACAAGATTCAGGAGCTCGATCCGGATCGGCGATTTGCGCGAGTGCAGCCCGGCGTCGTCCTGGACACGCTGCGAAACAGGGCCGAGGAGCATCATCTGACATTCGGGCCCGATCCCTCCACGCATAGCCGGTGCACGCTCGGCGGGATGATCGGGAATAATTCCTGCGGCACTCATTCCCTGCTTGCGGGCAAGACTGTGGACAACATTCTGGAACTGCGGATCTTGCTCTACGACGGCACGCAAATGACGGTTGGGACAATTTCCGGCGAGGACGAACTCGATTCCATCATCGCGCAGGGAGGGCGCCGAGGCGAAATCCATTCCGCGCTGCGAGCCATTCGGGACAAGTACGGGGACTTGGTTCGAGCTCGCTTTCCGAAAATCCCGCGGCGCGTGTCCGGTTACAACCTTGATCAACTGCTGCCGGAAAACGGTTTCCAAGTGGCGCGATCGCTGGTCGGAACGGAAGGCACGTGCATGATCGTATTGGAAGCGAAAGTCAAACTGATCGAGAGCCCTCAGCATCGGACGCTCGTCGGACTTGGTTATCCGGATATTTTCAGCGCGGCCGATCAGGTTCCAGAAATATTGAATTTCCAGCCCATCGGCCTCGAGGGGTTTGAAGCAACCATCGTAGATGGGTTGAAGAAGAAGGGCGCTCCCAATCTGGAGCTTCTTCCCAAGGGGCGTGGTTTCCTGCTCGTTGAGTTCGGGTCGAATGATCCGGGCGCGGCGGACCAGCGCGCCCGTGAACTCATCGACCTGCTGAAACAATCGGCCAAACCACCCGACATTCGTCTCTACTCCAAAAGCGACGCAGGGCTGATCTGGAAAATTCGCGAGACCGGAGCCCGCTCTGCCGCGGCGGCGCCGGGGGCGCCCGCCGAGTGGGAGGGCTGGGACGATTCGGCGGTTGCGCCGGACAAACTGGGCGGCTATCTGCGCGACATCCGCAAACTGCTCGACGAATACAATTACCGCGCATCCTTCTACGGACATTTTGGACACGGCTGCGTCCACATGCGCATCACGTTTGACCTTGAAAGCGAGGATGGGATTCGCAAATACGGGGAGTTCGTCGAGCGCGCCGCGGATCTGGTGATCGGTTATGGCGGCTCGCTTTCGGGCGAGCATGGCGACGGCCAATCACGCGGCGCGCTGCTTCCGAAAATGTTCGGCCCCGAGCTGATGAAGGCTTTCCTTGCGTTTAAGTCCGCCTGGGACCCGGACAGCAAGATGAATCCGAATAAGGTGGTGAACGCCTATCTTCCCACCGAAAATCTGCGCCTGGGCGCGGATTACAAGCCGATCGAGTCTCTCACGCATTTTCAATTTCCGGACGACGGCGGATCATTTGCCAAAGCGACGGTGCGGTGCGTCGGGCTGGGGGAATGCCGCAAGCAGGAAGGCGGCACAATGTGCCCCAGTTACCTGGTGACGCTCGAAGAACGGCACAGCACGCGCGGGCGCGCGCACATGCTTTTTGAGTTATTGCAAGGCGAAGTTGTGCGAGATGGATGGAGAGACGAGAACGTCAAGAAGGCGCTCGACCTGTGTCTCTCCTGCAAAGCGTGCAAATCGGAATGCCCCACCAACGTCGATATCGCCACTTATAAAGCGGAATTCCTGGCTCACTATTATGAAGGAAGAGGCCGCCCGCTTCACGCGCGCGCCTTCGGAGAGATTGACCGCTGGGCGAAGCTCGGATCGATGGCGCCCGGGCTCGCCAACTTTTTCAGCCAGGCTCCGGGATTTCGCCATCTGTTGAACAGCATGTTGCATCTGGCGCCGCAACGGCGGATTCCTCAGCTCGCTGGTTCGACTTTTCAACATTGGGCGCGCACGAACCAAGTCGCCACACCCGGCACGAAAAAAGAGCGCGAAGTCATTTTATGGGCGGACACCTTCAACAATTATTTTTGCCCGGACACGAGTCGCGCGGCGCTGGAAGTTCTTCAGAGCGCGGGGTTCCATGTTACGGTTCCGCAATTTCATCTCTGCTGCGGAAGGCCTCTGTATGATTTCGGAATGCTCGATAAGGCCAAAGAGTACCTGCAACGGATCTTGAGCGCCTTGAGCGCGCCCATCGACGCGGGCGTCCCGATCGTTGTGCTGGAACCGAGCTGTGCTTCCGTGTTTCGCGACGAATTGAGCAACCTGTTCCCGAAGGATGCACGCGCCGCGCGGCTGCGGAGCCAGACGTTCCTCCTCAGCGAATTTCTGAGGCATCACGGGCCTGATTATCGTCTGCCCCAGATTGGCGGCAAGGTTCTCCTCCACGGACACTGCCACCATAAGGCTCTTATGAAACTGAGCGATGAGGAATTCCTGTTGAGGAAGATGGGCGCCGATCTGCAATCCATCGATTCCGGATGCTGCGGAATGGCGGGCCCATTTGGTTACGACAGGGATAAGTTCGCGGTGTCACAGGCCATCGGCGAACGCGTCCTTCTGCCGGCGGTGCGCAGCGCGCCCGCGGATACACTCATTGTCTCGGATGGCTTCAGTTGCCGAGAGCAAATATTTCAATCGAGCGGGCGACGAGCAATTCACCTGGCCGACGCAATTCAACTCGCAATGCATCAGCAAAAGAGCCGGCAAACACAAGAGCGACGATGAACCATCAACTTGATTACGGGAAACTGCTTTCGGTTGCCATTTCTGAGGCGCGCAGGGGCCTGGCGGAGGGCGGTCTCCCCATCGGCGCCGCGATTTTTGATACCAATGGAAAACTCCTCGGGTCGGGGCACAACCGGCGAGTGCAGGACGGCGATCCCTCGATGCACGGCGAAACCAACGCTTTTCGAAACGCGGGCCGCCAGCGCAGTTATCGCAACCTGATCATGGTGACCACACTTGCACCGTGCTGGTATTGCAGCGGACTCGTCCGGCAGTTCGGCTTCGGCGCGCTGGTGGTCGGCGAAAGCAGGAACTTCCAGGGCGGCGTCGATTGGCTGCGGTCCCTCGGAATCCACGTCGTTGACCTCGACTCTCAGGAATGCGTCTCTCTCATGGCGGGCTACATTCGGGCGAATCCGGAAATCTGGAACGAAGATATCGGCGAGCTATAGCGCCTATTTCTGCCGGATAAACTGAAGGGTGTACGCCGTCGCGGGATCGAAGGGTTTCTGAATCACCTTTAGTTCGATCAGTTGATCGTACATCGTTGCCCACCGCTTGGGATCCATTTGTCCGAGTTGCGCGCCGCTGGGGTCATCGCCAGCAACGAAATGGCCCGCGTTCAATTGCTGCCACGTAAACTGCATCCACTCGGGATTGAGCGCGGGATTCAATTTGGCAATCGCCGCATGCGCGGCGGAGGGATCGTTCAAATAATCGCGCCAGCCCTTGATGGATGCGCGCACGAATTTCGCGACGACATCGGGATGTTGCTGGACAAAGGACTGCATCGTAAACATCACGCGGTAGGGATTGTATCCGGCGTCGCTGGTGAGCAATACGCGTGTTTCAATTCCCGCTTGATGCGCGAAGAACGGTTCCGACGTCGCAAAAGCCTGCTGAATGTATTGCGGATCGGCGACGAAATTTGCCACGTTCATCATCGCTGGAATTTCGTGAATGTTATTTAATTGAAAGCGTTTCACGACGTACTCGAACCATGTGGACCCGGTCTTGACGGCGATGGTGTGGCCGTTGAGATCGGAAAATGATTGGATCGGGGAATTCTCGCGCACCATGATGCCCTGCGGGTCGCGCTGCATCGTGGCGGCAACTCCGATCAGCGGCTGGCCATCACCGACCGCTTCGAGAACCGCGTCCGAAGATCCCATGCCGAATTGCGCGGCGCCGGAGGCCACCTGTTGCTCCACGCCGACGTAAGGGCCGCCGGGCTGGATGGTGACGTCGAGGCCTTCGTCCTTGTAATAACCCTTTACCAGCGCGTTGTAGAATCCTCCATGTTCGGGCTGCGGATACCAGTCCGCCTGCAGGGTTACGTGCGTCAGGCCGGTTCCGTTGGAGGAATAGCCGCAACCCATGGCAGACAAGCTGACAATCAGGAGGAAATACCACGCGCCAGTGATAGACTTGCCCATATTGCCTCCAGGAAAAGAAGGCTAGAACGCAGCATAGCACGCGGTTTTTCCCGGCCGAGGGCCTAATGCATTCGATACAAAAATTCAATCGAGGCGGGCGCGGCACGAGTGGCAGTGACCTGATAAACTGCGGCATGGCCCACCGGAAAACAGCAGCCGCTCGCGCGATCGAGATCGATGAAGCCCGCATGCGCGAGATCTACGACTTCACCGCGCGCACCCTCGAAACGTCGCAACCGAATCCGTTTGGGGCTCTGATCGTGAACACGCGCACGGGCGAGAGATTGATGCGGGCAACCAATGCCGTGATGCGTGAACACGATCCGAGCTCTCACGGGGAGACGCGCACGGTTCGCCTGGCTTGCAAGAAACTGAAAAGCCCCTCCCTCGCCGGATACACGATGTACTCCACGTGCGAGCCGTGCGCGATGTGCATGGCCAACGCGCTGTGGGCCAGGCTCGACCGCGTCGTCTATGGCGCGACGATCGCCGACGCCAGCCAGTACGTCATGCAGATTTATATTCCGGCAAAGGAAGTGGCGCAGCGTTCTGAAATGAAGTGCATCGTGAACGGCCCCGTGCTGCGCGATCTCTGCGTCACGCTTTTCACGCACCCCAACATGCAAAAAGCGTTTCGAAAGTGGAGCACGAGCAGGGAAAACCACGAAGCCTGGCTGACCGAGATCATGAAATGAGTGATGCAGATGAGTTCGACGCACGCCGCAAATCTCGCATCCCTGCTGGGCGACGAAACGCGCGTCATTACCGAGCCGGAGGTTGTCGAGCAGCTTTCGAAGGATTTCTACTGGTATTCGCCGGTGCTTCGAAAGCAGCTCGACGGCAAGATCGGCGACGTGGTGGTCCAGCCTCTGAACGCCTCTGAAATTCAAGCCATCCTGCGCTACTGCTATGCGAACCATGTTCCAGTGACCGTGCGGGGAGCAGGCACGGGCAACTACGGCCAAGCGGTTCCGCTTCAGGGCGGAGTTGTGCTCGACCTTTCGCGCATGGACCGGATCGAAGCGATCCTGGAGGACGGAATAGCCGTCTGCCAGCCGGGCGTGCGCCTCGGCGTGCTCGAAAACGAAGCGCGCAAGGCAGGCTGGGAGTTGCGGTGCTATCCCTCCACGATTATCAAGGCATCCGTTGGAGGATTTCTCGGCGGAGGCTCGGGCGGCATCGGCTCGGTGGCGCATGGCAACCTGCGCGATTTTCAAACGGTGTGTGCGGTCGAGGTCGTCACGATGGAGTCGGAACCGCGAGTGCTGTTGCACGAAGGCGATGCGGTGCACGATATCCTGCATGCCTGGGGGACGAACGGAGTGATCACGCGAATCTGGCTGGCGCTTACGCCGGCGGTCGAGTGGTCCCAGTGCGTCGTGGCATTCCCGACGTATGACTCGGCGTATGATTTCAGCGAAAAAATCGCCTTTGGCAAGCATTGGACAAAGCGGCTGGTGACCACGTTCGAATGGCCAATCCCCTCGTTCTTCACTCCGGTCAGGCAATACGCCCCGGAATGCAAATCTCTGATTTTTTTCATGATCGCTTCGGACCAATGCGCGGCGCTCATCTCCGAAGCGCTGAGCGCGGGCGGCGAGGTTACGTATTCCGGCGCGTATCTCGGCCTGAATACGAGACCCCTGCTGTCCGATTACACGTGGAACCACACCACGCTTTGGGCGATGAGTTCGGACGAAGCCTATACGTATCTCCAATGCGGGTTCGATCCCGAAAAAGCGCGCGAACAGATGCGGCGATTGCGCGACCGCTTCGGCATGGAAATCCTTTTTCACATGGAGTTCATGAAAAACGGCGAGGGGCGCGTGATCCCCGGCGCGATTCCACTGGTCTATTACACGACCGAAGAGCGGCTGAACGATATGATCAATTATTGCCGGGACATCGGAGTATTTGTGGCCAATCCACACGTGAACAACGTCGAGGGAGGAGGACGCTATCGCCCCGACAACGTCCAACTGCTGGCAAAGCAGCGTTACGACCCCAGGGGATTGCTTAATCCGGGAAAGATGATTACCTTTCACCCCGAATCCGCTGCGGCAGGGGCGAAAGCGAAATGAAATCCTGGATTCCGGACGCGCGAAATTTTGCCTATTTGAACTGGAAGCAGGTTGACGCGCTCCCGCGCGATTCAACTTTGCTGGTGCTGCCGACGGCGGCGATCGAACAGCACGGACATCACCTGCCGCTGGCGACCGACACACTCATCAACAATCTCCTGCTGGGCCACGCGCTCGGCAAATTGCCCGCGGATTTGCCGGTCTACGCGCTGCCGCCGGTCTGTTACGGCAAGAGCAACGAACACCTGGGATTCCCGGGAACTCTGTCGGTGAGCTCCGCTACATTCATGGCCGTGTTGCGCGATCTGGGAGCAAGCTTGTCGAAGGCCAATTTCCAGAAGCTCGTTCTCTACAATACCCATGGCGGAAACACAGCGCTGATCGATGTGATGGCTCGCGACCTGCGCGCGGAATTTGGTCTGAGAACTTTTGCCTTGCACGGTTCCGGCGGAATTGCTTTTGAAGGACTCGATCCGCAGGAACGCGCCTACGGCTTTCATGCCGGTGAGGTCGAAACGTCGTTCCTTCTGGCCAGCCTTCCGGAGTTGGTCGATCGCTCCGCGTACACGAAAAATTACATCGCGGATATTTCCAAGCCGGAGATGCTGCTGCCGGAAAACGCTCCGGCCACCTTCGCGTGGCTGACTCGCGATATCGCCTCGAGCGGCGTGATGGGCGACCCTCGTCCGGCCTCCGCCGAAAAAGGCGCGCGCTGGATCGAGCAGGCTGCCACGCGCCTGGCCGCGGCCTTCGAAGCGATGGCCCGCTTCTCAAACCGTCAATCCTCATGAGCGATCGCGCCTGGGTCGAATGCGGCAGCGGCGTGCGTCTGGAGCGCAACGTGCGATGCCGCATGCGCGACGGCGTGGAACTCGTTTCCGACCACTACTACCCGTCACAGCCCGGCCGGAACCCTACGCTTCTGATGCGCCAGCCCTACGGGCGCGATATCGCGTCCACCGTCGTCTATGCCCATCCGGTTTGGTTTGCGCGGCACGGCTACAACGTCGCCATTCAGGACGTGCGCGGCCGGGGCGATTCAGAGGGCGAGTTCTATCCATTTCGTCACGAAGCAACCGATGGCGCCGATACGATTGCATGGCTGCGCACGCGTCCGGAATCGAACGGGCGCATCGGAATGTACGGTTTCTCCTATCAAGGGCTGACGCAACTCCTTGCCGCTTCCCAAGAACCCGAGGGCCTCGCATGCATCGCGCCGGGCATGACGGCGTGCGATCTCTACCACGGCTGGTTCTATCACCAGGGAGCGTTGCGGCTCGCTTCTTCGCTGGGTTGGGGATTGCAGATGCTGAAGGCGGATGCGCGCAGGAAGCGACTTCGCGAAGCGAGCGACAGGTTGGAACAGGCATGGGCGAACCTCGCATCGCAAACCGGAGCGCTTCCCTTTCGCGCGCATCCCGCGCTTCATGGCACAGGCCTGCCGCAATATGTTCTCGATTGGTTTGATCACGACGCGCCCGGCGAATATTGGACTTCGCTCGACGTCAGCCAGCGGCTCGGCCGCATCCGCGTTCCGGCGCTGCACATTTCCGGCTGGTATGACATGTTTCTGAAAGGCAGCATCGACGGCTTTCTCGGGCTCTCGAAATTTGCAGGGAGTGAATCCGCCCGCGCGAGTCAATATCTCATCGCCGGTCCATGGGTCCACATTCCGTGGGGAGACCGCGCCGGCGCGGCGGATTTCGGGCCATCGGCGCTGCTCGACACGGACGCAATCCTGTTGTGCTGGTTCGATCACTGGTTGAAGGGTTTGGACGCGTTTTCGGGCGAGCCGCGCATCCGTCATTTTGTCCTGGGAGAGAATCGCTGGCGCGAAGCCGACGCCTGGCCCGGGAAGGCGAGCCACGCGCTTTATCTGCACAGCGGCGGGCGGGCCAATTCGCGCAAGGGGGACGGCGGGCTTTCGTCCGTGAAGCCCGACTCGGACGAACCTTGCGACATTTTCATTTACGATCCCGAAGTGCCGGTCCCGGCTCCGGGGGGTCCAACCGCCGCGAGCGGGCAATTCGATCAGGCGACACTGGAGATGGGAAACAACGTCCTTGTTATACACGACGGAGCCGCTGAAGGCGCCTCTGTGGATCTTCGGAACACCGCGTGTTTCTCTCTATTGCAAAACTTCGGCGGCGCACACGGATTTTGTCGCGAAGCTCGTCCGCGCGCGCCCGAACGGCGCGGGGGAGTTCATTTGCATGGGAATCGCGCGATCGAGCTGGCTGTTCGCAAGCGCCGGCTACACGGCAGACTTGATTCATCTTTGGGAATTTGATCTAGAACCTACTTCCTGCCGATTTGATGCCGGCGACAGCATTCGCCTGGAGATCGCCAGCAGCGCGTTCCCTTTGTACGACCGCAATCCCGGAAGCGGCGTGCCGTCTTGCCGCGCCACGTCGTGGGACTGGCTGCGTTCGACGCAGATGGTGTACCACGGGCGGGAATTTCCATCAGCGCTCTACCTGCCTGTGACCGAGGCAGCCGAATGACCGGCGATACGGGCGTCCCGCAAATCGAAATCGCCGGCGTCTCCAAGCGCTACGGCAACGGCAATGCGGTCCTTGAAGGCAATCAGCTTGACCGTGCCCAAGCAGGAGTTCCTCGGCATCATCGGGCCATCCGGCTGCGGGAAGTCGACGATCCTCAAATTAATTTCCGGCCTGACAGCTCCCACCAGCGGCGAGATTCACGTCGAGGGCATGACGCCCCGGAACGCGAGAGAAATTGTTTCCTACGTCTTTCAGGACGCCACTCTGCTTCCCTGGCGCACGGTTCGGGAAAATGTCGGCCTGAGCCTGGAGCTTGAAGGCGTCGCAAAGGATCTCCGCGAGAAAAAGATCGCCTCGCTGCTGGATCTCGTGGGACTGAAACATGTGGCGCAGGCCTATCCGCGCGAGCTTTCCGGCGGGATGAAAATGCGCGTCTCCATCGCCCGCGCGCTGACCACTAATCCCCGGCTCATCCTGATGGACGAACCGTTTGCCGCGCTCGATGAAATGTCGCGCGACCGTTTGAACGAGGAGATCCTGCGCCTGCGCGCGGAACAGGAGTGGACCGCCGTATTTGTGACCCATTCGGTCACCGAAGCGGTGTTTCTTTCCGACCGGATCGTGGTGCTGGCCCCGAACCCAGGCCGGATTTACGCGGATTTTTCCGTGGAGTTACCGTCGCCGCGGACGTCGGCGATGCGCACTTCGCCGGAGTTTGACGCCATCGTCGCGCGCGTATCGCACGCTCTGCGGGAGACGATTGCGTCATGAAACAGCGGCTGATGACGGCCGTCAATGCCCTGGCGGTTTTCGCCGGACTGCTTGTGCTGTGGCAACTGGTCTTGTGGATTTTCCGCGTTCCGCCGTTCATGTTGCCGTCGCCGTGGGCTGTCGCGCGGGCGGTTGTCTTGCGTTACCCGTCGCTGCTCAATTCATTGGCCATCACCGCGGAGGAGTCCGCCGGCGGGCTGCTCGCCAGCATCGTCGTCGGCCTCATCGTGGCGCTGCTGTTCGCGCAATCCCGCTGGGTGCGGAGAATGTTTTATCCTTATACACTGCTGCTGCAAACCGTGCCGATCATCGCGGTGGCGCCGCTGATTCTGATGTGGGTAGGAGCGGGAGAGCCCGCCGTGACGCTCATCGCGTTCATCATTTCGCTCGCGCCCATCATTGCGAACACGACGCAGGGGCTGATCAGCGTGGAGGAAAACCTTGTGGATCTTTTCCTGATACACAATGCGTCGCGACGGCAGTTGCTGTTCAAATTGCGCTTGCCATACGCCGTGCCGTCGCTCTTCGTGGGAATTCGCATAGCCAGCGGCATCGCGGTGATCGGCGCAATTACCGGCGAATTGTACGCCGGGTCAAGCCGCGTCGGCGAAGGCGGCCTGGGTTATTCCATTTTGTACGCGTCGTCGCAACTGCAAACGGACTATCTCTTTGCGCTGGTTCTGGCCGCCACTGTGCTGGGCTTCAGTTTCTTTTTTGTAGTGATGTTTCTCGAGTGGTATTTTTTGCATCGCTGGCACGAATCGGCGCGCGCTGTGGAAACACGGTAAGATTGCAAGTCCCAGGAGGTTGAAGGACATGCTGCGGCTGGAAACGGAAACGGGCTGGTGGCTGGTCACACATCCGGACCATGCGCGCCTGGCGGGAGCTTTTGCCGGGCGATGGGGCAACGATAGCTTTCTGCCGCCCGAGCCGCGCGCTCAACGTGCTGCGCGGCATCGCGCGCCACGACGACGGCTGGGCCGCGCGCGACGCAACGCCGCAGATCACGCGGCAAGGCAAGCCCAGCGCATTCTCCGTGGAGCTCGTCGGAAAATATTCGGCATTCGAGGAGATTGACCTGGAGGATTATCTCGCCGTCCGCGACCGCGCGGTCCGCCTGATTGCCGCGGAAGACCCCTATGCCGCGATCCTGATTTCAATGCACACGCACAGCCTGCTCAGCGAACATGCCGATCGCTCGACGATCGCGCCCGAGCAGTTGCCATTGCTCGACCGGTTTCTCGAGCGGCAGAAAGAGTTTCAGCAGTCGCTGCGCAATCAGGTCGCTTCGGATTCCGCTTTTGCGCCGGAGCACACCGGCGAGAGCGCGATCTTCGATCATTTCCGGCTGCTGCAGGCCAACGATAATCTATCCCTGATGACGTGCGTGGATTTCCGCCAGCCGTCTCATCTGCTGCACCCTCTTGCTTTGCGTGGCGGTGGATATTCTCGGGTGCAGGTGCGCTCGGTTGGAACCCGCCAATTTGTTCTTGATCCGTATCCGTTCTCGGAGTCTTCAATAACGTTCGAGTTTCCAGCCCGACAGATCGAAGGCAAACATTTTTCCTCCGCTGGAGAATTGCAGCAGACGTTTGCCGCTGCGCCGGTCGAAACCCTTTCGGTCACCGTCAGCGCGAGTTGAAGAGTGTCGAAATGGCAGCCCAAACGTAACCGTGCCCGGTCCGTCCCGCAAAACCTCGTGACGGACCGGCCGCTACTTAAGCAGGTTGTCGCCGAATGAGGGTTTCGTAGAGGCCGCTCGCCTTAAGATCGGGCACTCTTATTCGGCAGCACTGCGACGCTCCCACGCCATTCCGCGCTTCAAATGAAAGCGGCGCCCCGATAGAATCGGGACGCCGTTCGGAGTTGAAGGCGGGCCTTAGAACGTGAACGCCAGCGACATTTGAATCTGCCGCGCGCTGCCAATGGTGTGCACGACTTGACCGAGACCCGTGGGGCATTGATAGAAGTATTGATTGGAACCGCTGCCCACGAACGGGTTGCCGTTGTTCGCAGCGCACGCCGCTGCGGTAGGCACCGAAGGTTGACCTGTCGTGGGGGTTGGGACAAATCCCAGATTTTGGTCAACGTTGTCGATGGGAATGTCAAAGCTTGGGTGGTTCGTCAGGTTGAAAACGTCGAGGCTGTACTTCAGGGCAAATCGCTCCGTCAGTTTGGTCACCTTGACGAGTGGAAATGTCCGCGCGCTTTTGCCAGGCCTGACGGAAAATATTGCGCTGTCCGCCACCGGGGATGAAATTGGTTTCGAACGTATCGCCTTGCGGAATCGCGCCGCCCAGGTCGCCCGGATTGAGGATCGGCAACGTAAAGCACGAGGCCTTTAGTGCCGGCGCGTCGGGGTTGTTGCCGGTCGCTCCCGTAAGCGCGCTTTGCGGGGTGCAATTCGAAGCGAGAGGAACAATCGGGTTCGTAATGCCGTCGTTAATGCTGTAGAAAATGCTTCCGACGGCGCCGGAGTAGTCGATCATGCTGTAGGGTTGACCGCTCTGCATCGTGATCAGACCCTGGATGGCCCAGCCGTCCACGACCTTTCCTTCCCAAGTGCCGGGCGACACAAACTTGGGGAACTCATAGTGATAGTCAATATTGAAGACGTGCGTACGGTCAAAGTCCGAGGGTGCATAGCCGCCGCGCAGATTGGTTGGGTTGCTCCCGTTGTAGAACAAGCCCAGAGCGCTTTGTTCGTCGAAGGAGCGGGAGAACGTGTAGGAAAACCCGGCCTGGAGTCCGTGGCTGAGCTTCTTTTCCACGTGAACCTGCAAGGCGTTGTAGGCCGACACGCCTTCCGCGGTGTAAAGCTCCGACTCGCCCGCGTACCCGATATACGGAACGCGCTCGTCGACGATTGCCGCCTTCCGCGTTTGCCTGCATGAATGCTCCGGCGTGTCCGTTGACGGTCGGCAACCCCAGCGGAAATTCGTCGAAGAAGGAAGGAGTCTCCGACTGAACTGTATAGCCATACGTATAGGACTGAGCAAAAGGAGAGCCGGGCGCGTTAGCGCATACGGCTGCCGGCCCACACAACGGGTTGCTCGGGGTTGCAATCCTGGCCTGGTTAAACGGGAGAGGAATGATCTCATGACGGCCGAGGGCATTCACATAGCCGATATCGATCGCCAGATCGTTGCGCGGTTGCCACTGAATGTCGAGCGTTGAGTTCATAGTATAGGGAAGCTTGTTGTTTCTTGCATAGGCGCCCAAATAGAACGGTTGATTCCCCCCCTCAAGAAGCGAGGCATTGGGCAAATAGATCTGGCCGGTATTGGCATCGTGGCCGGCAATGGTGGTCGGATTGCCCGACGGGGGTGGCATTAGAATTGTGCCCCATGGGCAGGCAAGCTCGTTATTGGGCGGGCAAGCCCCAGGGGTGTCGAAATTTCCGCCTGGGATGCAAGGCTGAAATGCTCCCGTCCCGCCGAATGCTCCCGTGCAGAACTGCGTTCCCACAAAGGGCACTTGCTGATTGATCCCGAACGGGCCACCCGGCGTGATGCTCTGAGCGACACCGGGCGAGAGGTAGGTATAAAGTTCGCCGCGGTCGTAATACAAGCCCCAACCGGCCCGGACGACAAGCTTACTGTTGAATATTTTGGGGCTCCAGGCAACGCCGACCCGTGGGCGCAAATCCCCATTGCCGGCCAGTAAGCGTCGAGTTGCTGACCCCCTGCGTGGCGTGTGCACTATTGCCGGCAACGATCAAGCCGGTCGATGTGATCGTGTCTGTAACCGGATTGTACGCGTACTTGGAGGGATCAAAATTGAGCAAGTTTCCATTTTTCTCGGTCAGGCCACCCATCCAATCAAACCGAAGGCCCGCCGTGATCGCCAGGTTACTCCGGAATTGAAACTTGTCCTGAAAATATTCGCCGGTTTCGTTCGCGCGCCAATAGCGGTTGGGATTCCCGCTCATAAAGTACGTCCCGGCGTAGATGTAGTCATTCGTGAGTTCACCCTGAAGGAACTGGTTGATCGTTTCAGAGTCAATCATCCCCAATTGATTTCTTCGATCCCGCGTGTTGAGTTGCGAGTATTCATAGCTGCCGCCGAACGTAATGGTGTGTCTCCCCAAAGTCCAGATGGCGTTTGCGGAAGGATTGAAGCGGTTTTCAAACGCACCCGTAAAGGCTCCCATGGACTCCGCCCCGGCGCCGACGTTCATCAGCGGCTGGTAGGAGGACAGTGTGGGTGAGCCGGCAGCGCCCGTCAGGCCGGGCCAATTTATGGTTATCCCCGGGAAGACGGGTGAACCAAAGGTGTTGATTGTGCAATCGGCCGCTGTGAAATGGGTCAGGGTTTCGCACATAGAAGCAAACTGTGCCGGCGTAAACGGCTGACTAATCGTGCTGTACGCCTTTTCTCGGATGAAACCAAAAGTTTCGGTAACGCTAAGATTGGTCTTCACAATCTGCGTATGGTGAGTGAAACTACCTGGCTGCCGGCGTCCAAGTGCTGCGCAAACCCCTGGACCGACGAATACGCGTAGGGTGCGATCGTCGGGTCATGTTGGTAGTAATACTTGGCCGAGAATGAATGCGCAGAATTTGGGTTCCAATCCAAGTTCGCAATCGCCTGGTCGGCCAGGAAGTAGGCAGTACCTGGCTCCTCAGCATTTTCCGGGAACGCTTCGACCAGCGCCGGATTTGTCGTGTTCAGTTCCAAGGCCTTAGGATTCGACCACGGAATCAGGCAATTGTTGGGACACCCGGCGTTAAACAGGGTATAGGCAATCGGGTTAATTTGGCCGAGTTGGGTACCTAGAATGGTACGGTATTTATAGGCGTATCCCCATTTTCATATAGAATGCTCGAAAAGTTGTTCAAATTTCCGATGGTTGCAAGGCAGCTGACCGAGCGCATCCCGCCGGGGCAATTCGACGAATCGAGACCCGTGGGCACGGTCGGCCGATAGATACCGATTTGTTCGTCCGAGGCGTGCGTGTGCTGGTAGCTGCCGTAGAAGAAGAGCTTGTCCTTCATGATCGGCAATCCGATCGCTCCTCCCGCTGAATACCGGTGCAAGGAAGGATTTTTTTCGTTCGCCGGAATATTGGGATCGGCGTTGTAGAAATACGGATCGGCGCTCACCCAGTTCGTGCCGCGATGTACATAGGCGCTGCCATGAATATTATTCGTTCCCGAGGCAGTGCTCATGTCGATGTGCGCGCCGCTGGTGCCGCCTTGCTGCGCGTCATACATTGAAGTATTGACGCGAACTTCCTGAATGGTCTCCTGAGGCGGCGAAGGAATCGACTCGCCGATCGCAAGATAAACGGAGGCGCTGCTCTGGATCGGAAGGGTGCTCAGAGCGGAAGACGTGCTGACGCCGGTCGCGTTCACGACGCGGGAAGAGGACACATTGCTCGTGGTCTTGCCGTTGAACAGGTTCTTGGCGTCCACGCCATTCAGCAGGAACGAATTGCTGGTGTCGCGCTGGCCGTTCGCCCAGACAGGCGCGTTGCCCAGCCCTTCATTGGCGCCCGATCCCGGACTGAAGCTCCATGTTCACGCCGGGGGAAAGAACCGCCAGCGCAGTGAACGAGCCTGTCGGCAGCGGAACCGAATCGATTTCGAGCTTATCCATGACGTAGCCGTTCGTCGTATCGACGGCGTTGATGAGGGGTGTTTCCTCGACCGTGATGGACTCGCTTACGTTGCCGACTTTCAATTCCGCATTGACCGTGGCGGTGCGGTTTGCCTGCACCAAAATCGACGGAATGTTTTGCGATCTCAAATCCCGACTGGGTGAACGTAAGCGTGTACGGCCCGATAGGCAGGTTCACAAAAAGGTAGATTCCGTTCGCGTTCGTGGTTTGTGTGCGGCGTCAGTTTGGTCTGATCGCCGACCAGCGGTGACGGTGGCGTTGACGACCACGGCGCCGGAAGTATCGGTCACCGTGCCGGTGATGCCGCCGAGTGTTTGCTGAGCGCGCGCGTAAGGCGTTGAAATGAAGGTAACCGCCAACAAAGAAGCAAGAAGCAGTGAAACACGTCCGATGTGCAATTTCATTTCGTAAATCCTCCAAAGTCGAAATCAGCCCCCAACCATTTCCTTCGATACCGCTTTCCCTTGATTTCGATACCCCCTTGCACCACTTCCAAGGAACCTCTAATTCATAATTCAGAGGAAGTTACGCTAATTCCGGCTTCGAGAAAAACGCATTCTTTAGATCATCGCTATCAATTATTTGTATTTCGGATTCCCGCACCCAGAGGAAGCCCGCAAAATGCTTGATTAATAACAGCTTTATCTCACAATTTTTGATTTGCAAGTATTCCCGGCCTGTGGAAAATTCCGATCCCGGTCCTGCATCAAAATTTTGGGGATTAAGGAAGAATTGAAACGTGACCCGCGATGGTGTGGGGCAGGTTAACTTGCATGGACCTCAACTGTCATCTGCAATTCAACGACGGCATTGCGCGGCAAAGCGGAGACGCCGATCGCGGCCCGGACGTGACGACCGGCATCGCCGAATAATTCGACGAACAGGTCGGAGGCCCCGTTGATGACTTTGGGAGAATCGCCAAAGCCCGCAATGGCGTTCACGTATCCATTGACTGTGAGGATCGACTTCACCGAATCAAGCGATCCAAGATGGCGCTTCAGCACGGCGAGTTGCGCCAGCGCGCAGGCGCGAGCCGCAGCATAGCCCTCCTCCAGCGTGCGATCCGCGCCGACCGTTCCCGCGATTACCTCCCCGTCGCGCGTCGAAATCACGCCGGCGAGATAGACGACGTTACCGGCCGTCTTCGCCGGCAAATAATTGCCGCCCGGCTCAGGCAAGGAAGGCAGAACGAGGCCGAGCTCTTTCAGCCGTTTCTCCGCTCCAGTTGTCATTGAATTTTTCGCTACCTCCAAAGCCTGAAAAGTTCCGACAGTCTAGCATGCGGATTAGCCGCCTCGCGGCGGCAGGACAATCAGGATCATTCGAGAACGAGACTGCCGGATTATGTTGACACCATGAAAGGTAGCGCTATGAAATTAATAGCCAAAATCTTATTTCCCGCGTTTCGCGCGCGTTGCATTCCGGGCCTCGCGGCGCTCGCCAGCCTCGCGATAGCGGCGACGCTCCTCGCTCGTCTCGGGAATCACGGGGGGCACGGGCTGCGGGTTGCCAACCTGGTCGATCGCGACGAACGTCAGGAACGCCGTCGTGGTGTGTTTCCGTTTCCCCGAAGAATCCTCCGAGAAGACTTCCACGCCCACTTCGATCGACGTGCGAAAAGCTCGATCCACCTGCGATACGAGCACGATCAGGTCGCCCAGGCGAACCGGACTGAGGAAATCAAGGTGGTCCACCGACGCCGTGACAACCTGGAGATGGCAATGCCGGTGCGCGGCGATCGCGCCGGCAATGTCGATCAGGTGCATGACGCGTCCGCCCAGGATATTTCCGAGAAGGTTGGCGTCCTGCGGAAGAACAAGCTCGATCATTTCCGTTCGCGAAGCGCTGACCGGGCGGCCGGCCGCCTGGTTGCCGGATGTGATGTTCTTTGGATCGGCGCGTCTTTTCATGGGCAGCTCAGTCCTCCCGGGGAGATTTGGCGTTCGGTGTCAGGACGAATATACTATCTGCTCCGCCATGACCCAACCACAGAAGAAATCGCGACGCCAGATGCTCGAGGAATTTGTAGCCGCAAAACCGAATGACGCGTTCGCGCGATACGGATTGGCAATGGAGTGCGCCAACGCGGGCGATGAAGCCGCTGCGGATGAGAATTTCAAGACTCTGCTCGGCGCGCATCCTGATTACGTTGCCGCATACTTCCAGTACGGGCAGTTTCTGGCGCGGATCGGCCGCACCGAGGATGCCCGCGGGGCGCTCTCCTCGGGCATCGCAACCGCGCGTCGAACCGGCGACGATCACGCACGATCCGAGATGGAAGCTGCGCTCGCCGGCCTGGGCTGAACGCCGCTCTCACAGCTTCGCATAACACTCTCGTTTGCTTCCGCTTAGAGCGCCAGTTACTAGGCGGCACCACGCCTTCCCACTGCCCTTGCCCGCGTTTTTGTCCGGTGCTAGTTTCGAAGCAGTGCTTCTCCTTATCCTGGCGGGCTCCGAGTACCTGCCAGCCAGCAGGCGGGGAGGCCGTACCCCTGCGGAGACTCGCAAACCATGGCCCTGAGCATCGACGATCTGCTGCGCCGCGCCGTTGAAATCAAGGCGTCGGACCTTCACTTGAAGGTAGGAAACCACCCCTACCTGCGTATCGACGGATTACTGAATCCGCAGACGGATGTTCCCCGCGTCACTCCGGAAGAGATGCTCTCCATGGCGTTCAGCATGATGACGAACCGCCAGAAGCAGAAGTTCAAGGAAACCGCGGAACTCGATATGGCCTACGGTGTCGCCGGTCTGGGGCGCTTCCGCGTCAACGTCTTTCAGCAGCGCGGCAACGTAGGAATGGTATTGCGCGTCATTCCCACAAAAATCCGCACGATCGAGGAACTCGAACTCCCGCGCGTCATCGAGACGATCTGCGAGGAGCAACGCGGGCTGATCCTGGTTACCGGAACGACCGGGTCGGGCAAATCGACAACGCTTGCGGCGATGATCGACCGGATCAACACTTCGCGCGCCGATCACGTCATCACGATTGAAGATCCCATCGAATTCCTGCATCGCGACAAGAAGAGCTTCATCAACCAGCGCGAAGTCGAGGTGGACACGGCCAATTTCTCGACGGCCCTGCGCGCCGGGCTGCGCCAGGACCCGGACGTAATCCTGGTCGGCGAAATGCGCGACCTGGAAACGATTGCCACCGCCTTGCTCGCCGCCGAAACGGGCCACATGGTTTTTTCCACCTTGCACACCCTCGATGCGACGGAAACCATTCAGCGCATCATCGCCGTGTTTCCGCCGCCCGAGCAAAAACAGATCCGCCTGCAGATGGCCGCCACGCTCAAAGCCGTCATCAGCCAGCGCCTGGTCCGCCGCGCCGATGACAAAGGCCGCGTCCCGGCGGTAGAAGTCATGATCGCAACCGCCTATATCCGGGATTGCATCATCAATCCGGATAAGACGCGCCTGATTCACGACGCGATCGCGGCCGGCACCAGCCAGTACGGCATGCAGACCTTCGATCAATCGCTCTTCGATCTTTATTCGAGAAACCTCATTACTTATGAAGAAGCTCTGATGCGCGCGTCCAACCCGGACGATTTCAAACTGCGCGTGCAGGGTATCCGTTCCGCCTCCGACTCCGCCCGGGAAGAGATGGAACAAAGCATGTCGGAATTCGAGCGCCTCGGGAAGCGCTGACTCTGGATATTCCGTGTCCCGGCCCTTGCCTCCTTACGTCTTTGCTTCTATGCTCGATCCATGCGTACCTCTCCGCGAAAACTTTCGTCCGAGACCGACCTCTATTCATCCGCGATGAATGGGCTTGCGCGTCGAGCTTATTCGGTCCATGAGATGCGCGTCTATCTGGAGCGTCGCGCCCAGGACAAAGAGAACGTGCGTCCAATTCTCGAACGTTTGAAGCGGGACAGCTATCTCGACGACGAGCGCTACGCCACGCAATTCGTTCGTTTTCGCTCCGAAATCCGCAAGCATGGAGCCTTCCGCATCGCTCGCGACCTGCGCGCCCGCGGCGTGCCCGACCGCCACATCGAAGCCGCCCTGGCGGAGCGCGCGGACGAGGCCGATGAAAGCGCGCTTGTTCGTGCGCGCCTTTCACAACGCCTCAAGTCCTTACGGGCTCCGCTTGACGAGCGGCGAAAGGCTTCGATCTATCGCAGCCTGCTCCGGGCCGGATTTTCCGCGGACACAATTCGACGCGAACTGCGCGGCTTCCCGGCGATTTCAGCGGACGAATTTCCGGACACACCTGAAGAAACGATCTAGCGGGAAAATCATTGGAATGATCTGGGTGCCTTCATTGCGAGGAAGACGGAACCGGGAACGGTCAGGAGTGCATTTTTAGGGTAGGCATGCTCCGGCCGGTGCGAGCCAGGATGGAGCGGACACCAGCTTCAAACTTGCTTCGATTCTGCCCTTTTGCGAACTAGGCGGCGTTAGCCCTTTGTATTTCCCTGCCCTTGAGCCATACGCGGAACGATCGCTTGTCGCGCGCCAGTTCGATCTTGTCTTCGCGCGCCAGCCAGCCGATTGCCCAGTCGAAAAGGGCCCTTCCGCCTTCACTTCTTTTTTCAGCTTGGCCAGCGTTATTTCCCCGTTTGCATCCAGGGCGTGCCAGATCGCGCCGGCCACTTGACCGATTTCTTCCATCATTTCTCTTAACCTCTCCTTTCCAGGTTGCGGTTTTCAAGAATCTCGATTGTACTCGTTTGTCCCGCAATTAATTCAGCATTTCGTTTCCGTCTCTCGAGATCGCTGTCCGGCCGAGGCGCCGCGGCAGTGTGCGATCCGCGCCGCGTTCATCCTGCAAAACGAAATGCGAGGGTTGCCCGGCGGCAAACGTCTCGATCCGTTGCCGCAGGATCACCCCAACGTCCTTTTGATAATCGATCGTGAAAGTTTCGCAGCAGCGCGTGCAGAGCCAGAAATGTTTGACGAATGGCTGTTCGCGGGAAGCGGGTCCTGCCGGGGAAATTGCTGAAAACGAAAAAATCGCCCCTGACCATAATCAAAATCAGCCGTGCAATCAGGATGGGCGCATTTCAGATACATGAGCTTTGCAATGCCGCCTTCCGGATGGGCTTACGTACTCATCTCAAGAGGAAGATACGCTCGACTTCATCGCATCGTCAAACTCATTATAATCCTATCCTTCGTATTGGTGAACGGTGCATCAGACAAGTTCGTCTAGCCGGCGATGCGATGCCTGCGTTGCGGGCGCGTCTCGCCCTCTGCGATAATGATTTTTCGGACGGCACTGGAGAAACTGCAGGTGACCATGACTCGAACATCTTCACGAGTCACTGAGTCATGATCACGAATTCAGACTGAGGGCATCTTGCTGAAGCGGCAACGAAATTCGCAGCACATTTCTGAAATATTTCGGCGACCGCGGACACCGCATCGTGCGCAGTTCTTCGCTGGTCCCGGTCAACGACCCCACGCTGCTGTTCACCAACGCCGGGATGAACCAGTTCAAGGACGTTTTCCTGGGCCTGGAGCAGCGCGACTACACGCGCGCCACGACGTCGCAGAAATGCGTTCGCGCCGGGGGCAAACACAACGATCTCGAAAACGTCGGCTTCACCAATCGCCACCACACATTTTTCGAGATGCTCGGCAATTTTTCCTTCGGCGATTATTTCAAGAAGGATGCCGTTGCTTACGCCTGGGAACTGATTACTTCGCCCAAGTGGTTCGGCATTCCGGTCGAAAAGCTCTATTTCACCGTATTTGGCGGCGCGGAAATCGCGCCCGGAAAAGTTCTGGGCACCGACGAAGAAGCCCTGAACCTCTGGGTGAACGTAGGCGCGCCGCGCGACCGCGTGATTCCCGTTCCCGGCCTGAAGGAAAATTTCTGGGCCATGGGCGATACCGGCCCCTGCGGCCCGTGCAGCGAAATCCATTACGACATGGGCCCGGCCGCGTCCGACCAAGGCCATACCGACTGCAAATTCGGCTGCGAATGCGGCCGTTACGTCGAAATCTGGAACCTCGTTTTCATGCAGTTCAATCGCGACGCTTCGGGCACGGTCACGCCGCTGCCCAAGCCTTCGATCGATACTGGCGCGGGCCTGGAACGTCTCGCGGCTGTGCTGCAAGGCAAAATCAGCAATTTCGACACGGATTTGTTCATGCCGCTCATTGAGCACGCGGCCGAACTTACCGGAGCTCAGTCGCTGGGGACATCACCGGAAATGACGCTTCCTTGCGCATCATTGCTGACCACGCGCGCGCCGCGACTTTTCTGATTTCCGATGGCGTGATCCCGTCCAATGAAGGCCGCGGCTACGTGCTGCGCAAGATTATTCGTCGAGGAATCCGCCATGGACGATTGCTCGGCACAAACGAACCGTTCATGGCCGAGATGTCCCGCGCTGTTCATACGCTTGATGCGTGAGGCGTATCCCGAACTCGATGATTCCATCGAGCGCGTTTCGCGAGATTATCCGTCGGCGAAGAAACACGATTCGCCCGCACAATTGCCGTCGGTCTAAAGAAACTGGATGAAGATCTTGAACAATCAATTCGGAAATTTACGACGGAAGGAAGGCGTTCAAGCTTTACGACACATATGGACTTCCTCTCGATTTCATCACAGAAGCTGTGCGAGATCTCCGATATCAACTTTGATGAGTCCGGTTTCGAGCGAGCAATGGAAGAGCAGACGCACCCGCGCTCGCGCATCCTGGAAAGGCGGGCACAAGGACGTTGCGAATCCGGTTTACGCGAAACTCGCGGAAACCTATCGCACCGAGCCGGATTTTTATTTCGCCACGACGCGCGAAAGATTGCCGCATCGAAGCCATCGTCACCAAAGACGGCGCGGTGAATGAACTGCCGCCGGGCGCGGAAGGCGAAATCATCCTCGACCGCACCGTGTTTTACTCCGAATCGGGCGGACAAGTCTCCGACATCGGCACGCTCTGGAACAACGAGCACACGATGCAGCTCGCCGAAGTGCGCGGCGCGTATTATCCCGTCGCCGGACTTGATCGCGCACCGCGTCGTCGCCAAGGAAAAACTGGCGGTGGGCGATCGCGTCGCGGGCGACGCCGACGGCGCGCGGCGCGAGCACATCAAGCGCAATCACACGGCGACGCACCTGATGCACGCCGCGCTGCGAAATATTCTCGGCACGCACGTCAAGCAGGCCGGATCGCTCGTCGAGCCGGGACGCCTGCGCTTCGATTTTTCGCACTTCGCCGCGATTGACGCCGCCGAACTGCGCGACATCGAGCAGCAGGTGAACGACGAAATCCTGCTCAACTCCGAAATCGAGACCGAACGTCACCACGATTGACGACGCGCTCGCTTCCGGCGCGCTGGCTTTTTTCGGCGACCGCTATCCCGAGCAGAACGTCCGCGTCGTGACGATTCCCGATCCCTCCGCGCCGCGCGGCTTTTACAGCAAGGAGCTTTGCGGAGGCACGCACGTGCGCCGCACCGGCGACATCGGCGTGTTCAAGATTGCCGTGGAGCAATCCGCCGCCGCCGGAGTGCGCCGCATCGAGGCCATCACGGGCGCTGCCGCGCTCGCCGACTACCAGCGCGCCCGAGCAAGTTCTGGGAGAAATCTCCGCCCGCCTGGGCGTGAACGAAGACAACCTCGCCGCGCCATCGAACGGGCCGAGCAGACGCAGCGCCAGCTCGAAAAGCAGCTCGAATCCGTGAAACGCAAGGGCGCGCTGTCGAAACTGGACGAGTTGGTCGCCCAGGCACGCACGATCAAGGGAGTCAAAGTCATCTCCGCCGAAGTCGAAAGGTGTGGACCGCGAGACCATGCGCCAGCTGGTGGACAGCCTCCGCCAGAAGCTGGGGTCCGGCGTCGTCGTGCTGGGGATCGTCGAAGACGGCAAAGTCGCTCTACTGGCAGGGGTTACCAAGGACCTCACCTCTAAGTTACACGCTGGCAAGATCATACAGGCCACTGCCAAGGAAGTGGGCGGCTCCGGCGGCGGAAGGCCCGATTTGGCCGAGGCTGGCGGAAAAGACACATCCGGCCTAAAAACTGCCCTCGACCACGTATACCCCCTGATAGACCAATTGCTATAATTTGGGCCGGTGCCAGGAACGTTCGGGGCGAGACCTCCCTCTCCCTGTCGCGTGTTACGTGGTCTGTCTGAACTCAGGAAGCAGAATCGTACTGCCTTCCCGGAATCTATAAGGGCGCGGGCTCGACTCGGGCCCGCCGAGATAAATGACGCGCTCACTATCCAAGACGGCTGGTATCCTGTTGGGGATGATGATCTTGTGCACAGTTCCCGCGCACGGACAGATCGTTTCCTACGTGGATTCGGGCGGCAAACGGGTCTTCATCAACGCGGACCCGCCCGCTGCCGTTCGCCAGGTAAAGGCCTCGTTGTCAGGGGCTGGACTCAATGCCGGGACGGCGCAGCGCACAACCCAGGTCTTCCCTCGCCGCGTCTCCCGTTCTGACGGCCGCAGCAAAGGCCAATCGGGACAAGATCGAAGCGATGATTCGTGAAGTGTCCGCTCGCTATCAGCGTGGATCCTGCTCTGGTCCGCGCCGTAATCGAGACCGAATCGAACTGGAATTCGACGGCCGTTTCCAGAAAAGGCGCGCTAGGGTTGATGCAACTGGTTCCGGGAACCGCACAGACAACTGGGCGTAAACAACGCGTTTGACCCGAAGCAAAATCTCGACGGCGGAGTTCGCTATCTTCACACGCTCCTGGAGCGGTATAATGGCGATCTCGACAAGGCCCTGGCCGCTTATAATGCGGGCCCGGGCGCAGTGGATCGCGCCGGGGGAGTGCCACGGTATCGGGAAACGCGCGAATACGTTCAGAAAGTAACCGATTCCTACTTCCGGCCCGGCTCCGACCGGCTTCCCCACTGCATACGTGAGACGCCACGTCCCATCTATCGCACGGTGGACGAAGACGGACGGGTCGTGTTCACGAATGAATGAGGCAGACCGTGCGGCAACACGCCGCTAAAATCCGGCCAATCCTGCGCGTCCTCTTCGCGTCCCTGATAGTTTTGTCGTTTTTTGCCCGCGCCGCGAACGCGGACAACAACACCCCCGCGCGCCGCGAAGCAGCGAAGGATCAGTTCGATCGCGCGGAGAAGGATCGCGCAGGCGCTCGAGGCGCGTCCCGAAAACGCCCGCTCGCTGAAGGATTACGCTTCCCTGGTCAGCGCCTATAAGCGCGTCTATCTGATCACGCCGCACGCCGCGGAAGTTCCCGCGGCCCTGAATGAAGTCGCCGAGCTGTACCGCTCGATGGGCGATCTGTTCGACGTAAAGTATTACCAGTTGTCGATCGATTCCTATCCAATTTTTGCTGCGCGAATATCCTACCGCGCGTTACCGCGAGGATGCGATGCTGGCGATTGCGCGGATCGAGCAGGATGATTTGCACGATACGGTCCTCGCGCAGAAAAGTTATGAGGAGTTTCTGGATGCTGCATCCCCATTCCGACGCACGCGGCGGAAGTTCGCGCCACTCTCGACAAATTGAACGCGGCGAACGCACCGGCAAAGCCTGCGCCTCATCCGGTATCCACGAAAGACCGGCCCGACCGGCATTCCTTTAAAGGCCGCCGCTGCCGATAAAACTCCGCCTGCGACCGATACAAAGCAGGGATCACCGGGAGATGTTCCCTCCGCCAATGGGCTGGGACCGCAGGTGAACCGCATCCGGACCTGGAACGCGGACACCTATACGCGCATCGTGATCGACGTGGGCTCGCAGGTGAAATATCAGGCGGCTCGCATTTCCGGCCCGGACCGCATCTATTTCGATATCGAAGGCGCGAAGATCGACCCCGCGCTGCTCCACAAACCGATCGACGTGGAAAATGGCGGCTTCCTGAAGACCGTTCGCGTCGCGCAAAACCAGATCGGGCGTCGTGCGCGTAGTGCTGGAAGTGAATCGCGTCAAAGATTATTCCGTTTTCCTGCTGCCGGATCCTTACCGGCTGGTTGTGGATGTGTACGGCACTTCCGACGCCGCGGAAAGGGCCGCGCTCGCCACCGGTCCGCCGCCCGGTCCGACGACGGACGCCCCGGCCGCAAAAACCGAACATCCCGCCAAGGAAATAGCGGCGCAAACGCCCTCCAAGGTTTCTGAAAGAGCAGCGCCTAAGGCAAATACGTCCGTGAAAACAGAGGCTGTGGAAGGCATCCGCGAAAGATTCGCCCGCAAAGTCATCCGATCCGCTGCACCGACAATCGCGAAAAATTCCGCCAAGAATTCGACGAAGCTTGCCGCGAAGACATGATCCGGGCAGTTCCGGCAAAGCTTCGAGCACGCCGGATGGCGACGCCGCGGGTCCAGACAAGACATTGTCCGCGGCCGTTTCTCCTGCGGACCCGGAACCGGCGACGCCCGGCAGCCACGATATCCACGAATCCGAAGAAGCCGGCCAAGCCGGCAAAATCCGCGCACGATCAAGCCGAAGAAATGGGTCCACCGCCGGTTCCCGAGCTGACTCGCGACGGGCAGCATTCTCTGACCCGCGCCCTGGGCCTCAAGATTGGCCGCATTGTGATCGATCCCGGACATGGCGGCCATGACACCGGGACGATCGGGCCAACCGGCCTGATGGAGAAGGATTTATGCCTCGATGTTTCGCTGCGGCTCGGGAAACTGATTGACCAGCGTTTGCCGGGCACCGAAGTCGTATACACACGGGACGACGATACTTTCATCCCGCTCGAACAGCGGACGCAAATCGCCAATGACGCGAAGGCCGACCTATTTCTTTCCGTCCACGCCAATTCAAGCCAGGACCATAGCGCGCGTGGCATCGAAACGTATTATTTGAATTTCACCGGATCGAGCAATGCCATGGAAGTGGCTTCGCGCGAAAACGCGCTTTCGGAAAATTCGGTTCACGATTTACAGGACATCGTGCAGAAAATTGCCCGCAACGACAAAATAGAAGAGTCGCGCGATTTCGCGGGAATCATTCAGGATTCGCTCGCCAAGCGCATGGAAGGACTCAATCATGGCGACCGCAATCGCGGAGTGCGCAAGGCCCCCTTTGTCGTACTGATCGGAGCCAACATGCCATCCGTACTCGCCGAAATCTCTTTTATTTCCAATCCGGCGGACGAACAATGGCTGAAGAAGCCCGAAAACCGGCAGCGCGTCGCCGACGGACTTTTCCGCGGAATTGAAGGCTATCTGCAGAGCACGAACAGCCTCGCGAACAATCAGGCCCACCTCGCACCCGAAGCCCGCGCCGGAACAGTGGCGCGATCGGGGAACTCGCAGTAAACTACAGGTGTCTAATTAAACGGGCCATGAAGCAATTTATCCGCGCTTCCCTTCTTGTCTTGTGCCTGGCGATATTCGTGTGCCCTGCCGGTGCGCAAAATACTCTTCCCTCTTCATTTGCGGCATGGACGGCATCGGCGCCCGGCACGCCCGTTCCGCTGGCAGGACTCGATCAGCTTCTTGGCGCAAACGCCGGCGTCTTCCGGGAATACATCGTGAAAGCTATCGAGCAAAGGACATACACGCAAGGGACCAACAGCGCATCGATCACACTCTATCGTCTGCGCGACCCCAGTTCCGCCTATGGCGCTTATACGTTTCTGCGGAGCGATTCGATGACCTCCGTTAGAGGTCGCCTCCTATGGAAGCGCCTCGCGTGACCGGGCGCTTCTGGTCGTCGGAGAAATGCTGCTGGACGTTTCCGCTGCGCCGGGACAAACACGCCCTTCGGATGCCGATTTGAAGCAACTCGCTGATTCCCTGGACAAAGTTGCGGATCACACGCCGTATCCCATCATCGGCGATCATCTGCCTGAGCAGGGGCGCGTGCCCGGTTCGGAGCACTATGTTATAGGGCCGCGCGGACTTGCCAGTATGTTCCGCTCGGCACCGACGACTGGATCGGCTTCGATCACAGCGCGGAAACAATCGTTGCCCGATACCAAGTCTCCGGCAAGGACGAGACATTACTCGTCGCTTCCTACCCGACCCAGCAGATCGCGGCGGATAAATTCGCGGCAATGATGCGCCGATTTTCATTTGATCCGCCTGGCGGCGTGCCCGCGAACCAAAACGCGCTGTTCGGCAAACGTGTGAGCTCGATCGTGGCGATCGTCGTGGGCGCTCCCTCCAAACAGGATGCGAACAAACTGCTCGATCAGATCGGATATGAGAGCCAAGTCACATGGAATGAGCCGAAGCAGACGGCTGACGGAACCCACGATCAACACGATGATTGTCGGCGCGTTCATGGGGACCGGCGCCGTCATGGTCCTGGCGGTGGCGGCTGGAATCGGCTTCGGTGGAATTCGAGTGCTGGTCAAGATTTTCCTTCCGAATAAGGTTTTTGATCGCGACAAGCAGATGGAGATCCTGCAGTTGGGAATCTACAGCAAACCGATCAAGGGAAAGGACTTCTATTAAAAATCTAAAGATCCTGTTGAAAACTCCGGGCTTAGCCCTCATCTTGAACTTCACGTATTTCGTATACTCCACACATTATAAATGACTTATAATCCTTCTGTTTCAGCGATTTCTCCACTTGACTTTCATCTTTGCCGTCCTCTAGACTCACCGCGAGGACAAAGAGTTCCAGTGCCTTCCGCGCATAGGCACGGAGCTATTCTCCCCTCTGAAAAGCCCGTCCCTTGATGGGACGGGCTTTTTGTTGCCAAGCGCGCGAAAAACCTCCTCAGGGATGTGTCGGCGGGGCGGTCGTGGACCAGGAATCGGGCGCGGGACTCCACGAGCGGCTGCGGTAATCCGTTGAAGTCAGAACGACCAGCAGTGCCAGCCAGAAAAATCCGGCAAGCAGGACGACCTTGATCAAGCCGCTGCTGTGCCGGAGGTGCATAAAGAAAAGAACCACGAGCAGCATTTTTGAGAACGCGATCGCGAGAGCAGCGACCGTGTTGAACGGACCGAGATCGATGAATGCCACGCCGGTGGTCAACAAAGTCAGGGCAATAAGGCTGGCGAAAACAAGTACATACGTCTTCAACGGCACAATCTGCTGTGACATCAGTAGCGTCCGCCAATCAAGTAGAGCAACGGGAAAAGAAAAATCCAGACAATATCCACGAAGTGCCAATACAGGCCCACAACTTCCACTGGCGCAAAATAAGCAGGGGTAAAGCTTCCCTTTTGCCCGCGCACGACCAGCCAGAGCAGGAGTCCCATCCCGATGATCATGTGCAGCGCGTGCAAGCCCGTCATCGCGAAGTAGAAGATGAAATAAAGTTCCGCGTGTTCGAGGCCACCGGGAGCCAGGCGCGTGAGGACGGCTCCCTCTGGCGCCCAGTCCATGCCGGGAACGACATGCTCGACGAATTTCTGGTCGTACTCATAGGCTTTCACTCCAAGGAAGACGGCGCCGAGGATCAGCGTGAGGGTCAGGAACATGACGAGCGCGCGCCTGTTGCCGATCTGCGCCGAACGAACCGAAAGGGCCATCGTTAAACTGCTGGTCAGAAGAACCGCGGTATTCAGCGCGCCGAGGCGAACGTCAAGAATATGGCTGCCGCCTTCAAACGCGCCAAAATAGAGCCAGCGATAGATCGCATAGGCGGCAAAAAGCCCCCCGAAGAACATGATTTCCGTCACCAGGAACACCCAGATCCCCAGCGAGTCGGCTTCCTGCTGTTGTTCGAGGTTTTCGAACTGATGCGCCAGACCGGCGTGCTCGGTTTGGACGTCGGCTTCAGTCACCGCTGGCCTCCTCCTCCGCGTAAGCATAGACTTCCTGGGTCACGACCGGTATTTCAGCGAAATTTTCAGTTGGCGGCGGCGAGGAAGTTTGCCACTCCAGGCCCGTCGCTTGCCACGGATTGGGTTCCGCGATAGGACCATACCGCATCGACCAGATCAGGTAGATCAGCGGAATCAGATATCCGACGCCAAGCACCGTAGCTCCCGCCGAAGACATTACGTTGAGTACCTGAAACTCCGCCGGATAAAACGCGTACCGTCGTGGCATCCCCAGGTAGCCGAGCAGGAATTGCGGGAAAAAAGTGAGATTGAAGCCAATAAATATAATCGCTGCAGCAAGCGCCGCCCATCCGTTGGGATACTTTCGTCCGGAGATTTTCGGCCACCAGAAATGAATCCCGCCGAGATATCCCATCACTGCCCCGCCCACCATGATGTAGTGAAAGTGGGCCACCACGAAGTAGGTTCCGTTCAGGTGGACGTCGGTCGCAAGCGAGGCCAGGAACAGCCCCGTCAAGCCGCCCATCGTGAACAGGCCGATGAATCCCATGGCGTACAGCATCGGCGCCTCGTAGGAGATCGATCCCTTGTAGAGCGTCGCCGTCCAGTTGAACACCTTGATCGCGGAAGGAATCGCGACCAGGAAGCTCAACAAGGAGAAAATCAGACCCTCGTAGATCGATTGCCCGGTGACGAACATGTGGTGTCCCCAAACCAGGAAGCCGAGCACCGCGATGGCGACGCTTGAATACGCGACCACCCTATATCCAAAAATGCGTTTCCTCGAGAAGCAGGCGATGATTTCGCTCACGACTCCCATGGCGG
Source organism: Terriglobia bacterium (assembly GCA_963757625.1). Lineage (GTDB taxonomy): Bacteria > Acidobacteriota > Terriglobia > Acidiferrales > UBA7541 > Palsa-360. Next base: position 297,638 of record CAVWSJ010000006.1, read on the forward strand.
GAAGAATCATAATGTAGACGGCCGGGTGCGAATAGAACCAGAACAGGTGCTGAAACAACAACGGATCGCCACCCAGGGCGGGGCTGAAGATTCCCACGTGAAAGAGATGCTCGATCGCCAGGAGAAAAAGCGTAATCGCCAGGACGGGAGTGCCGAGCACCATGATGACGCTGGTGGCGTATATGGCCCAAAGGAACAGCGGCATGCGGAACCACGTCAAGCCCGGGGCGCGCATCTTGTGAATTGTCACGATAAAGTTCAAGCCGGTGAGGATGGACGAGAACCCCGTGATGAATACGCCGATCGCAACCGCCGTCACCTGGGTGTTCGAGTAGGTGCTGCTATACGGGGTGTAGAAGGTCCATCCGGTGTCCACACCTCCCGCAATACCCGAATACAATGTGAACATCCCGCCGACCATGTAGATGTACCAGCTCAAAAGATTCAGCTTGGGGAAGGCCAGGTCCCGGGCTCCCACCATGAGGGGAACCAGGAAATTCCCGAGGACGGCGGGAATGGACGGGATCAAAAAGAAAAAAATCATGATGATGCCGTGCATGGTGAAGAGCTTGTTGTAGGTTTCCGGCTGTACGAGCGCTCCTTGCGGCTCGACCAAATGGATGCGCATCAGCACGGCGAACGACCCGCCGATGATGAAGAAAAAGGTAATCGAAACGAGATATAGCAGCGCGATTCGCTTGTGGTCCAGCGTGAAGAGCCAGGACTTCCAACCGTAGTCCGCGTTGAGATAATTCCGTTGCGCGTGCACGCGCGGTTCCAGCGTGGCCGTGCTCATTGCTTCCCCGCTTCCTTAGGTACCGGCTGAACTTTGCCCAATTGTCGAATGTAGGCAATCAAATCATTGATCTGCTCGTCCGTCAGCTGTCCCTGGAACGAAGGCATGATCGGCGAGTACCCCTGAACGATTTTTGCCGCCGGAACGAGAATCGATTCCCGGACATAGGCGTCATCCGCCGCGACAGTTTGCCCATTGGTCAGATGTACGGGCTGACCGTAGACGCCGAGCAGAGAAGGAGCCGGCCCCGTGCCGTCGGCCAGATGGCAGCTGCCGCATCCTCGCTGCTGGAAGATTTTGAGTCCGGCGGATTCCATCGACTCTCCCACCACTCCCCCGGCAAGCCATTGTTCGTACGCGTCCGGCTCCATGACGATCACCGAACCAATCATTCCCGCATGAAACGCACCGCAATACTGCGCGCAAAACAGATGGAAGGTTCCCAGCTTGGTGGCCTCAAACCAAAGAGTCGTATAGCGTCCCGGCAAGACGTCCTTCTTGACACGGAACGCCGGGACATAGAAATCGTGAATCACGTCTTCCGAAGTCATCGTCAATTTTACCGGGCGTCCCAGCGGCACGTGCAATTCGTTGATTTCCCTCTGCCCTTCCGGATGTTCAATTTTCCACATCCATTGCCTGCCGGTAACGAAGATTTCCGTGGAGTTGCTGGGCGGCTCCGAGTTCTGGAAATAGAGGCTGGAACTCCACACAAAGATGATCGCCACGATGATCGTGGGTATGGCCGTCCACAGTATTTCCAGTGGAATCGATCCATCGATCGCTTTGGGACGCTCGTCCGGGGAACGCCGCCGGTACTTGATCATGAAATAAAAAATGATCAAGAAGACCAGGGCCGTAAAGAAAAGCGTAACGGCCGTAATGAAGAAATGCAGGTTGTCCACCGATCGCGCGATCGTGGAAGCCTGCTCCGGCTGAAAAGGCAAACCTTGCATCAATACTCCGTCCTCAGTCTGGCGGATGCCAATTGCGCTCCTGCCCCGCCTGTTATCGAACTTTCACGCCACCATCCGGGGGAACGCCGGCGAGTCTGTGGTCACGGCGAAACATCAGAAACATAAAGATTCCCAGCACCAGCAAAGTCAAGCCTCCCGCCACGCGCACCACGTTCATCACGACCAAGCCATATTTCCCGGTGGTGGGATCGTATTGGTAGCAGTACAGCAGCGCATGATCGGTGGGAGTGCCGATCTTTCCTTGCGAGGCCTCGACCAGCCCGAGGCGCAAGTCCCAGGCCGGATATTGAACGCCGTAAAAATATCGGTCGATCCGGCCCTCGGGAGTGAGGACCATAATGGCGGCGGCATGCGCATACTGGCGTCCCGCGGAATCGTAGGCGTAGTGAAAGCCAACCGCTTGCGTCAAGGCATCAATCGATGGCTGATCTCCCGTCAGGAAGTGCCAGTGATCCACGGCTCCGGCGCGGCCGTACTGCCCGGCGTAAACGTCGCGTTTGGCTTTTGCAAGCGCAGAGGTGTCTTTCGGCTCGAAGCTGACGGTTACCGCCTCGTAATCCTTGCCCAGATCGAGAGAGATGGACTTCATGGATTGCAATTCGCCGTTCAACACTTCCGTGCAGAGCGCGGGGCATTCAAAGTAAACCAGCGAAAGCACGACGGGTCTTGGTCCAAAAAAATCGCCGAGACGCACGGATTTTCCCGTCTCGTCGCGGAACACCAGGTCCCGAGGAATCTGCGCGTTGAGGTTTTGCGCAATGCTCACTTCATTCAGAATCGGCGGCTTGTTCGCCTGCTGCGCACGGGCGGGAAGCGCTGCAATCATGACGAACAGAACGTAGATCGCTGAAGCGGTTTTCGTCTTCATGGTTTCTTTCCCCCTTCCGGCGCGGATTTTTTCGCGGCCGCGGGCGGCAGTTTTGCCAACCGCGGAGTCAGCCTGCGGGGCGCTCGCACCTTGAACCGGCAAACCTTTTTGGACCAGCAAGTCCATCGCGCGTTCGATGGGGACGCGGACGATTCCGGCCCCGCGGTTCTCCCACTCATAGGTTTCGAGAGATTGCTTCTGCTCCTCCTCGTACCTCAGCAAATCCTCCCGCGGATTCACTTGCAATTGCGGCCCGAGCGGCAGTTGGCGCGTATTCTCGAAGGGAGAAGCGACAGCGGAAGCGGCCTGTTGCCTTGAAAAGTACCGAAATAGTCCCCAGGACAACAGCGCCGCAGCCACAAGGAGCACGGCGAGAAACACCAGGAAATTGAATACGCCGCGCACATTCGCGTCGCGTGTCTCGTAGCCGGGCGATGCCGCCGAAATGTTTTGCGGTTTATCCATGCTCGGCGGCGTGTTCGGCCACTCCTTCCATGCGCGGATCATGAACCGGCAGGATGGGCATCCGCTGCAATTGCCAGATGAAATAGGCAAACCAGATTCCGCCGAAGCCAAGAGGAAGCGCCACGTTCATCCAGCGTCAGGCGAGCGTTGCCGCCGCCGAACGCGGGCAGAACCATCCAATACATATCCACCAGTCGCATCAACAGGACCAGCGCGGCGACGATCAGCAGCGATCGCGTCCTGCGCTTCACGTGGCGGAACAGCAGCAGGAAGAACGGCAGGGCGAAATTCAGAACCACCAGGAGCACGCCGATTCGGCCCCAGGCTCCCTGCATTCTGCGAATATACCAGGGAATTTCTCCCGAAAGGTTCCCGCCCCAGATGATCAGGTATTGCGAAAACTCCATGTAGGTCCACAGCATCACGAACGCCAGGAGAAAGCTGCCCAGGTCCTGCAGATGGGAGGGCCTTACCACGCTCGACAGAGGCTCGCGGCCGGAGAGCCAGATTAAAATTGTGATCGCAAACGCGAATGCTGCAAGCGCCTGGCCCGTCATGAAGATCATCCCATAAATCGTCGAATACCAGCGCGGCTCGAGGGACATGACCCAATCGATCGAAGCAAACGTGACGGTGAAGCCGTACATCACCAGTCCAATCCCGCTCAGTCCTTCCATCCGCGACCAAAGCGAGATATCGCCGCCGACTTCATCCTCGATTCTGGACCACTTATTCATCTGGTAGGCGAGCAGGAACCAGATGAGGAAATAGACAATCATTCGCGCCGTAAAAAATTGAGGGTTCAGGTACAGGTGTTTTGAAACGATGAGGGGATCGGTCTGCCCGGGGCGCGCCCAGACGTAAAGCGTCTTCATTCCGATCAGCAGCGGCAGCGCCGCGATAGCCATGAGCGGGAGCGTCCGGCTGCCCGCTTCCAGGATTCGGCGGATGACCAGCGCCCAGTTCCCTCCCGTAAGATGCTGCACCATCAGGAGCGCCAGGCAGCCAAGCGTTATCCCCAGCCAAAACAGGTACGCCACCAAATAGGACTGGAAAAACTCGGCCCTATTGGCCATGCCGGCCGCGATACACACCGCGACCAAGACGGCCCCAATCGGACCCGACACGCGAGGGGAGGCGCTCCAGATTCATCGGGTTGTTTCCGGTTTCGCTCATCGTTTTCAGCTTAACGCCCGCCCTGCAATTTTTGACGCTCCGCCTCGGTCACATCGTTGATCGAAACCTGCCGGCTATACTGCAGCGCCCGGATGTAAGCGATGATGGCCCAGCGGTCGCTCGGCGGCACGCGGTAGCCGTAGGGGTACATCACGCCAAAGCCGTTCGTGATGACTTCGAAAAAATATCCAACCGGCACATTGCGCAGCCGGTCCTGGTGAAACGATGGCGGGTGGCGAAAACCGCGCTGCACGATCATGCCGTCCCCGTCACCGGCAAATCCGTGACACGGGCTGCAATAGATATTGAAGCGCTCCTGGCCCCGCTCCATGACCTCCTTCGTGACGGGGAACGGGAAAGCCGTTCCCGGCTGGCCATTCACCTTTCCGGTCAAGAGCAACTCGTCGGGACCAAGAGTCAGATCTCCACGCGGGACGGTCCCGGCGACAGGCATGCGCGCGGATTGACCGTCCTCGAAAAAGTCGGTCGGATCGTATGGGTTGTAGCGCGGCTGCACGTGCATGTCCTGCCTGCAACCAGCGCACGCCAGCAATATCGCGGCAGCCGCCAGCATCCAAGCGCCTTGAACCCGTTTTGTGCGCACGGAATTAAGGCGCAATTTCAGTCACCTCGCGCGCGTTCAAAGTCTCCATGAATTTCCGTGTGCCCATGCGGTCAAACTGCGGGTCGCGCGCCTTGATACATAGAAAAAATCGGTCCCGCGAGGCCAGGGCAAAACGCGGCACGTTGAAAACCGGATGGTACGGCGTCGGCAGTCCGTTCATGGCCAGCATCCCGAAAACCGCTCCGAACGCCGCAAACAGGACGGTCGTCTCGAATGTAATCGGAACGAATGCCGGCCAGCTATTGAGTCCCCTGCCGCCAACGTTGATCGGATAACTGACCGCTGCGGCGTAATACTGAAGGAAGTAACCGCCGGCGCATCCTGCGATTCCTCCGATCAGCACGACCAGCGGCAGGCGCGTACGGTGAAAACCGACGGCTTCCGCCAGGCCCTCAATCGGAAACGGGGAGAACGCGTCGACGCGCGTGTACCCGGCATCGTGAGTGCGGCGCGCCGCTTCGAGCAATTCTTCTGGCGTCTTGAATTCCGCCATCAATCCGTAAATGGCTTCCTGTTGATTCATTTCAGCGCTGCCAAGTACCCATAGATTGTTCGCACGGACCGGATCAGTCCGCTGCTTTTCTCTCCTCTTCCACCAGGCTTCGCATTTCGTAAATCGAGATCAGCGGGAGGAAACGGATGAACAGGAAAAGTAGGGCCAAGAACAGCCCTATCGTTCCGAAAAATGTGAAAAAGTCCCATCTCGTCGGGTAATACATTCCCCAGGCCGAGGGCATGAAATCGCGATGGAGACTGGTCACCACGATGACAAAGCGTTCGAGCCACATCCCCAAATTTACGACCATGGCGATGGCGAAGAGCGCGCCAACGCGGGCGCGGACCTTGCGGAACCAGAGAAACTGCGGCGTCACAATGTTGCAGGCGATCAGTAACCAGTAGATCCCGGCATAGGGCCCGAACATGCGGTTGTGAATCATGAAACGTTCGTACGTGTCGCCGCTGTAATAGGCGTTGAACGCTTCCATCATGTAGCCGTAGCCCACGATCAAGCCGGTCGCGAGCAGGACCTTGCCCATGTTGTCGAGGTGCTTCATGGTGATGAAATCTTGGAGTCCAAACAGCTTCCGGACGGGAATCGAAAGGGTCAGGACCATGGCAAAGCCCGCGTAAATCGCTCCCGCCACGAAATAGGGGGGAAATATCGTTGCGTGCCATCCGGGAACAATACCGTAGGCAAAGTCGAAGCTGACAATTGTGTGAACGGAAAGCACGAGCGGCGTCGCGAGTCCGGCGAGGAGCAACGAAGCCGTTTCGTGCCGGTGCCAATGAACCGCCGAGCCGCGCCAGCCCATCGCCAGGAAGCCGTAGATAATCTTGGCGGCGCGATTCTTCGCACGGTCACGAAGCGTGGCCAGGTCCGGAAGCAAGCCGACGAACCAGAACAGCAACGACACGATCGCGTACGTTGAAACCGCGAACACATCCCAGGCCAGCGGGCTGCGGAAATTCGGCCACATCTTCATCGTGTCGGGGTACGGGAACATCCAGTAGGCGAGCCACGGACGGCCCATATGGATGATCGGAAACAGCCCCGCGCAGGCGACCGCGAATAAAGTCATCGCTTCGGCAAACCGATTGATCGATGTGCGCCATTGCTGCCGCAGGAGCAGCAGGATCGCTGAAATCAGCGTGCCGGCGTGGCCGATTCCGATCCACCAGACGAAGTTGATGATCGCAAAACCCCATCCGATGGGAATCGTGATGCCCCAAATACCTACGCCCACCAGCAAAAGATAGGTGACCGCGTACATCAGCAACATCACCAGGGCAAACGCCACCGCAAAGCCCAGAATCCACCATTTGGGCGGCTTGCGGCTCAGCACGATGTGGCTGATCTTGTCGGTGACGGAGGCAAAATCGTGACCAGGCCCGAGGATCGGGGTGGTCGCCATTTTCTCCGCGAGTCTGTCTGCCGGGCTATCTGCCATGTGTCATCTCAACGGGTGCGGGCTGTACTTGCAGCCCGCTGGAAATTTGGTCTGGCCAATCTAGACTCCAGCTGCTTTCTCGATTTCCGGATTCGGGTTTCGCAATTTCGCCAGATATGTGGTCCTGGGCCGGGTATTGAGTTCCTCCAGCAGCTTGTAATTCCGGTTCTGCGCCTTCAGAAGCGACACTTTGCTCTTCGGATCGTTGATGTTTCCAAATACGATCGCTTCCGAAGGACAGGACTGCTGGCACGCGGTGACAATGTCGCCGTCTCGCACGGACCGGTCCTGTTCTTCCGCATCAATTTTTGCCGCGCTGATGCGCTGGACGCAGTACGAGCATTTTTCCATGACGCCGCGGCTCCTCACGGTCACGTTCGGATTGCGCATTCCAAACAAGCTGGGGGTGTCCCAGTCCGAATAGAGGCGGAAATTGAACCGGCGCACTTTGTACGGGCAATTGTTGGAGCAGTATCGGGTGCCCACACAACGGTTGTAGACCATTTCGTTCAGGCCCTCCGAGCTGTGCACGGTCGCCGCGACGGGGCAAACCACTTCGCATGGGGCGTCTTCACAGTGCATGCACAGGACCGGCTCGTGGTAGGTATTGGGTTCGTCCAGATTGCCCTCGTAATAGCGATCGATGCGCATCCAGTGCATGTGCCGGCCGATGATGACTTCCGTCTTGCCGACGACGGCAATGTTGTTTTCCGACTGGCAGGCCACCACGCACGCGCCGCACCCGGTGCACGCATTGAGGTCGAGCGCCATACCCCATGCGTAGCCGTCATATTTGACTTCCGGATAAAGCGATAACGGATTCTCGTCCGCATCCGCCTGGGCAAACTTTGGATTTTTCTGGTACTCGTTCAGCGTCGCGACGCGGATGAGGTCGCGTCCCTCCATTGTGTTCTGCGTTTGTACCGCGGCCACAGGCCAGCGGTCACCGGTCTTGCGAATCTCAAGTCCCGCACCAATCCAGGGCGCGGCATAAGGACGAATCCAACCCGCATCGAATCCCGCGCCCGTGCCCACGCGTCCCGCTCGAGTCCGGCCATATCCGAGGAATGCGCTCACGCTTTCATCCGCGTGGCCGGGCATAACCCAGGCGGGCGCGACAATCGTTCGGCCCTGGTATTTCAGCTCGATCGCGTCTTCACTTTTTACTCCGAGGCGCTCGGCCGTTTTCGGGCTCAACATCGCCACGGCGTCCCACGTATGTGTAGTCAGCGGCTTGGGCAATTCCTGCAGCCAGCCGTTGTTCGCAAACCGGCCGTCATAGATTGTCGGGTCGGGACGAAAAACAATTTCGAGTCCTTGCGATGCGGCGCCGGGAGGCTGCTGGCCGATTCCTGCCTTCAGGGAAACCTGCTTGGGCGGAAACGCCGTGTCGGGAACGACGCCGTCGCGCAATGTCTTTTCCCAATACGCGTCAAACCGCGCCTCGTTGGGGCGCTGCGCCTGCCAGTAATCGTGCACGATATCGTGAGGAGGTTTTGGCGCAAGTCCGTTGAGCAGCGCAAAGAAATCATGCTCCGATTTTCCCTGGTACAGCGGCGCGATCAGGGGTTGGATTATCGTAACGGTCCCATCATAGGCTCGCGCGTCTCCCCACGATTCCAGTTCATGCGCCTGAGGAATGTGCCAGTGGCACAGCGCGGACGTCTCATCCTCGTAAAGGCCGAGCCGCGCGCTGAATTGCACTTTAGGCAGCAGTTCCTTGAAGCCCAGATCGGCGGGCGCGTCGTACGCCGGATTGCCGCCGATTATTAAAAGCGTCTTGACGCTTCCCGCGCGAAGGTCCGCCGCGAGTTCGCCCATGGCTTCCCACTGATTGCCCGGAGATTCCTCGATCGGCTGCGTGAAGTAAACGGTTTGATCGAAATTGCCGAGCGACTGATTGATTGCATTCGCCAGAGCATGAACAATCGGCGGCTGTTGGTCCCCCGCAACCACCAGGGTAGCTCCGGGATGCTGCTTCAGGTCGCGCGCGAGCGCCGGAATCCAATCTGCCGGGACGGCCGGGGCCGCGCCGAGACTCACATTGAGGCCGAGTTCGTGCGCGAGTGCCCGCGCGAAGCCCTCGATATCGGACGCGCGCATTCTCAGCCGATGGTCGGCCATTGCGCCGGTGTTCGTGGGAGTGGATTCGACCGCATAGAGCCGGTTCATTTTCGAGTCGACGCCCTCGACACGCCGTTTCCGCGAAAATTCCCGCGCATAACGCACGCTTCCCGGGCCGCGCGTCAGGAAGTCCGAATCGAGCGTGAGGATGACTTCCGCGCGCTCCACGCGATAGACCGGGTTTGCATATTCACCGAAGGCAAGTTTGGCGCCTTCGCTCACATTGTCTCGCGTCACCGATTCGTATTGGATCCACTTGGCGGAAGGATAGCCTTTCAAAAACGTCCGGATTTGATCTCCCAGCGAGGGAGAAGCGATCGTTGGGGTCAGCAGCCTCAGGCCGGCGCCGCCTCCGCCTTTTTCCGTTCCCAGCGCCGTCGAAAGATCGTCCTGGAACGCGGCCCAACTTCCAATGCGGCCATCGTGAATTTCCGCCTGTGAACGGTCCGGATCGTAGAGGCCCAGGATCGAAGCTTGCGCGAATGAGTCGCTCGCTCCGAGACTGGCGGGGTGGTCTGGATTCCCCTCGACTTTCGTCGGCCTCGCCATATGGCTTTCCACCAGGATGCCCGTGGCGACGCCACCCAAAGTCGTTGCCGTCGCGTAAAACAGAGGCTTTCCGGGTATGATTTGCTCCGGCTGCCGGACATACGGCACAATTTTTTGCGTTGGGAGTTTCGTGCAGCCGCTAAGCCCGGCAAAGGCCGCGGAAGCAGCCATGACCTTCAGCAATTCCCGCCGGTCCAGTTTTGCGTTGGGATCGCCTGCTCCGTGGGGAAATTCGTTTTCCTTGTAATCACGAAATTCCGGCGTGTCCGCAAGCTCGTCAAGACTGCGCCAAAAGCGCGGAGAATTTTCGCCGGCGGCGGCAACCCGAAGCGCCGCAATGTCCACATCAGGACGCCCGCTTTTTTTGTCATCCATCATATTCATTCATCCGCAGGTTCGGTCTCCCCTAGCGGTGGCACGTCGTGCAGTTGGTAAGTTTCTGCACCTTGTATTCCGCCATCAACTGCTGACCCAGTGCCAACTGGTCCTTGGGCGGCTGGTAAAACGCGTTAAAAACCTCGGAACGCGGCCGCAGATATTTTTCCGGGGCAGTTATGGCAATCCAGGCACCAGCGCATGTAAAGCGACTCCGCGCGCCACGTGATATTCATTTCCGCGATTGGGCCGTGGCACGTCGTGCAGCCGACTCCCTTTGCAATGTGGATGCTGTGATTGAAATACACAAAGTCGGGTAGCGCGTTAACGCGCGTCCAGGAAATCGGAGTGGAATCCCGGAGACTAGCTCGCACGGGCTCCAGCATCGGGGCCGTGGTCCAGATCTGCGAGTGGCACGCCATGCAGGTTTGCGTCGGGGGCATTCCCGCCGAGGAGGAAACCTCGACCGAGGTATGGCAATAGCGGCAATCCAGCCCGAGTTCTCCCACGTGATGTTTGTGGCTGAATGGGACCGGCTGCGGCCGCGCGTTGTGCACCTCGGTGACGTAGGACGTGTTATTGATCACGTTCACCGCGTATCCCAATAACGCGATCAGGATCACGGAGCCGTAAATGCTCACGCGTGCAATCGTATTCGTGCTGTGATGAAATATCTGAGCCATACTTGCGTCCCTCGGAGAACTCTCCGAGGTGTACAGCCGGGACGGTTTTCAGCGCCTCTCCGTGGACCTATGACGCGGCCTCGAATTGGGGGAAACGGCGCCCTCAACCAGTGAAGGGGAAAGCAATCCGGCAAACCCACCTGAATTTCCTAATAAATCCACCGGACCGTTACGGGCACTTCTAAAATTCCATATATATAATATTCTGGCTGCTCGTTTCCCGCGCGCAACACTATAGCAGCAATGCAAAAAATATTTCAATCGTTCTGTTTAATTTCGAGTGATGTTCATCACAAATCGAGGTGAGAAGGTGCACGTCGTTCGCCATTTGGGGAAAATGTCGCTTACGATTGCTCTTACATAGGCCGCCAAATCCGGCGTCCCGTGGGGATCGCAATTGCGCGGGAATATAACTCGATCAACGGGTCCAACATCCAAATTAGACGAACTCATAAGAAAGGTAGTAATCTATAATTTCCCTTGCGAGCAAGCTTGCGCATACGGCTGCCGGCTGCCGCTTGGCCTGAACCATTATGTGGATTGTAAAAATTGCCCTAAGCCGCCCGTATACGTTCATCGTAGCGGCGCTGGTGGTTATCCTGATGAGTCCGTTTGTCTTTCAGCGGACACCCACGGATATTTTCCCTGACATCGATATCCCGGTCATCAGCATCGCCTGGAACTATGCCGGAATGTCTCCCCAGCAAATGGAGGATCGAATCGTCACGAACGACGAGCGCTTCCTCACGACCGTGGTCGATAACATTGAGCACGTCGAGTCGCAGACCATGGCGGGCCGCGCGGTCATCAAAACATTCTTTCAGCCGGGGACCGACGTCCATGTGGCGTTAACGCAAGTGACGGCGGTGTCGCAAACCGTTCTTCGCCAACTGCCACCGGGCATCGCGGCGCCGCTCATCATCACCTACTCAGCCTCGGCCGTGCCCATCCTGCAACTGGGACTAAAGGGCCAGGGGCTTTCCGAACAAGAGCTGTTCGATTATGCCGTAACGACGATCCGCAATGAACTGGCGACGATACCCGGGGCCGCGATCCCCTACCCTTACGGCGGCAAGATCCGCCAGGTGTCCGTAAACGTCGACATCCCCGCGCTGCAGGCGAAGGGTTTGTCCCCGGTCGACGTGATTAACGCAATCGCCTCGCAAAACCTGGTGCTGCCGTCGGGTACGGTCAAGATGGGCTCGACCGAATATAACGTGGAGATGAATGGATCGACCGATACCATCGCCGCGTTAAACGACCTGCCGATCCGGACCAGCAATGGCGCAACAATATATGTTCGCGATATCGCTCAGGTCAGTGACGGCTTTTCGCCGCAGATTAACGTCGTGCGCATGGACGGCCAGCGCGGCGTACTGATGGTGATTTATAAGAACGGGAGCGCTTCAACGCTCGACGTTGTTTCGCAGGTGTACGCCAAGTTGCCGCACATCGCCTCCCTTCTCCCCCCTGAAGTCCAAATTACGCCGCTCTTTGACCAATCGATTTTCGTGAGGGCGGCAGTGCAAGGTGTGATCCGCGAAGGCCTGGTCGCGGCCTGCTTGACGGCGTTGATGATCCTTCTGTTTCTTGGGAGCTGGCGAAGCACGTTGATCATCGCCATTTCCATTCCGCTCTCGATCCTGATCTCCATCACCGTGCTCAGCGCGCTGCACGAGACGATCAACCTGATGACGCTTGGCGGGCTCGCGCTTGCCGTCGGTATTCTGGTGGATGACGCCACCGTGGCCATTGAAAACATCGAGAGAAACCTGGCGCAAGGCAAGGACACAATTCGAGCGATCCTGGATGGCTCTCAGGAAATCGCGATTCCGGCGCTGGTTTCCACTCTTTGCATTTGTATCGTGTTCGTTCCCATGTTTTTCCTTACGGGGGTAGCGAAGTTCCTGTTCGTGCCGCTGGCCGAAGCGGTCGTCTTTGCCATGCTGGCTTCCTATATCCTTTCGCGGACCCTGGTGCCGACGATGGCGATGTACCTTTTGAAGAACCATCACGGCGAGGAATATGCCACGGGCAGCGACATCTTTTCCCGCATGCAGCGCGGTTTTGCAATGGGCTTTCACGGAATGCGGGAAAGCTACCGCCGGGGTTTGAACTATTGCCTGGACCACGCATGGATGTTTACGGGGCTATTTCTGTTGTTCTGTGTGGGGTCGGCGCCGGTTGCGCTCGGCTTGGGCCGCGACTTCTTCCCGAACGTGGATGCGGGCTTGATCCGCCTGCATATGCGGGCGCGCGCCGGCCAACGCGTCGAGGAGTCAGCCCGGGAGGCCGACCAGGTGGACAACCTGATCCGGGAAGTCATTCCTCCGGAAGACCTTGGGCCGATTCTCGATAACATCGGGTTGTTCAACAGCACGATTAATACGACCTACAGCAACTCCGGTGTGATCGGTGAATCGGACGCCGAAATCCTCATCGGCCTCAAGCCGGATCACAAAATGAAGACGAGTTATTACATCGACCGCTTGCGGGAAACCCTGGCGGAGAGGCACCCGGGGACTCAGTTCTTTTTTCAACCGGCGGACATGGTGAGCCAGATTCTGAACTTCGGAGTGCCCGCTCCTGTGGACATTCGGCTCATCGGCCCAAACCAGCAGGCCAACTACCGTCTGGCGCAGCAAATATCGAATCAGGTCCTGCGTGTTCCCGGCACGGTGGACGTCCACGTGCAACAACTATTCTCCTATCCAACGCTGTTCTTGAATATCGACCGGACACGGGCGCAAACAGTAGGCCTAAGCCAGCAGGATGTGGCCAACAGCATCTTGCTGACTTTGAGTTCGAGTTTCCAGATCAATCCATCGTTCTGGGTGAACCCCGCGACCGGAAATGAATACAACGTCGCCGTGCAGGTGCCTCAGTACAAGATCGACTCCATGCAGAATTTGGAAAACATACCCGTTTCTTCGGGAGCTACAAAAGTGCCGCAGCTTCTGGGGAACCTCAGTCAGGTTCGCCTCAATGTCGAGCCGGCGCTCATCACCCACTACAACAGCGAACCGATGATCGACGTCTACGCTTCCGTGGAAGGACGCGACCTCGGCGGCGTCGACGCGGACATTCAGGACATTCTGAAGAAAGATCAAAGCCTGGTCCCTCGCGGGTCTCAGCTTGAACGCCAGGGACAGGCGGCGACAATGACCTCATCGTTCGCTGGTCTGAGCGTGGGAGTCGCCGGAGCAATCGTTCTGGTCTATCTGCTCATTGTTGTGAATTTTCAGTCCTGGATCGATCCGTTCATCATCATTACCGCTCTGCCCGGAGCCCTGGCGGGAATTATTTGGATCCTATTGCTGACGCATACGACCTTAAGCGTGCCTTCGCTGACCGGGACGATCATGTGCATGGGCGTCGCCACAGCCAACAGCATTCTGATGGTATCCTTCGCCCGGGAGCGGCTCAACGAAGGACTGAACTCGAAACAAGCCGCGCTGCAAGCTGGATATGTCCGGATTCGCCCTGTCCTAATGACGGCGCTGGCGATGATAATCGGCATGGTACCGCTGTCGCTGGGATTGGGTGAGGGTGGCGAACAAAATGCCCCGCTCGGCAGGGCTGTCATTGGCGGGCTGATTGTCGCCACTTTCGCGACCTTGTTTTTCGTCCCGTGCGTGTTTTCCATTGTCCATCGGAGCCACAAGCCGGGCAAACGCGCAGGAGCAGATCTGGAAACCGTTTCATAATCATGAGAGCATCGCATCTTCAGGAGCAAATCGGGAATGTCTGAAATTTCGAGTAATCCGCAAGAGGATTCAATTCACACAGCGGGCACAGGCGCCGCCTCCGGCGGGCGCGGGCCAATGCTGCGATGGTTCATTGTCCTTTTCCTTGTTTTCGGAGCGCTGGGCGTCTATACGTTCCTGCAAAGGAAGACCGAACACCGCGTCCTCGCCGAGCAGACCGAGCGGATGTCCGTTCCCTACGTCAACGTTATCCACGCCACATCGATCACGGGTGAATCCAAAATCGTGCTCCCGGGAAACCTCAGTGCCTATGTCGAGTCTCCGATTTACGCACGGACCAACGGATACCTTCAGAAATGGTACAAGGATATCGGAAGCCGCGTGAAGAAAGACGACCTCCTGGCCGATATAGATACCCCCGAAGTGGACCAGGAACTTGCACAGTCTCGAGCCGACCTCACGACCGCACAGGCCAACCTGACCCTCTCCAGCATCACTGCGGCGCGTTATCAGGATTTGCTGAAGACGGATTCCGTGTCCAAGCAGGACGTCGACAACGCGAATGGTGATTTCGCCGCAAAACGCGCCATGGTGCAATCGTCCGAGGCCAACGTCAAGCGTCTCGAGGATATGGAATCGTTCAAGCGTGTCTACGCGCCATTTTCGGGTGTCATCACGCAACGCAACGTGGACATTGGAACTTTGATCAATGCCGGGAACGGCGGCGCCTCCACCAAAGAAATGTTTGATCTTTCGCAGATTGACCCGATGCGCGTGTATGTTTCCGTGCCTCAGTCTTACGGTCCTTCGATGCGCGTGGGGCTGAAGGCCTGCCTCTCATTGACCGAGATCCCAGGTCGCACCTTTTGCGGCAGCGTCGCGCGAACCGCCAACGCGATTGATCCCGCCACTCGAACATTGCTAACCGAAGTGGACGTGCCGAACCCCTCGGGTGTCCTGCTCCCTGGCGCGTACGCGCAGGTGGAATTTGACGCCAAGCTTTCCGGCCAGCGCCTTGTGTTGCCCATCAATGCCCTGCTGTTCCGCCCGGAAGGAACCATGGCGGCGGTGGTCGAGCCGGATCATCGCCTCAATCTCAAGAAACTCACGATTGGCCGCGATTTTGGAACCACCGTCGAAGTGGTCGAAGGGATCGGTCTCGAGGATTCGATCGTCGTGAATCCGCCCGATGCGCTGGAGCAAGGCGAGCAAGTGAACATCGCTGCGCAACCTGCCCCCAATGCGCAAGGCGCGCAGCAATCCAAGCCCTGATTACGCAAATTCGCGAACGGGGAATTTCACGCTTGTCTTGCCGGAAAACGCGTCCGCAGTTACGAAGGATGCGGCTCACCCAGAATACAGCGAACCGTATCGCGCGCGATCAGAAGTTCCTCGTCCGTCGGAATCACGTATGCGGCCAAGCGGCAACCCTCGCGGCTGATTATTCCTTTCACGCCAACTGTACTCTTGTTCCTGTCGTCATCGATCGACAAGCCCGCCCAGTCGAGGCCTTCGCAGATGCGGGCGCGAATTTCAGGTGAATTCTCTCCGATCCCGCCGGTGAAAATGACGGCGTCGGCGCCGCCCATCGCCGCGAGGAACGACCCGATGTATTTCCTCGCGCGATAACAGAAGATTTCGATGGCCAATCGAGCGCGGCGATCGGAGTGCTGTTCCATCTCACTCTGCAAGACCCTCATGTCCGGGGTGAGCCCAGAGATTCCGAGCAGGCCGGATTGTTTGTTCAATAATGTCTCCACCTCGTGGAGTGAAATGCCTTCCTTGGAGGCGATCAGGCTCAGGATGGCAGGATCGACGTCGCCGGACCGGGTTCCCATCACCAACCCTTCGAGCGGCGTCATGCCCATGGAAGTGTCCACCGAAATTCCGCCGCGGATCGCCGCCGCGGAACACCCGTTGCCGAGATGCAGGGTCACGACATTGGCCTGCTCGCGCGGGATATTGCGCATTTGCCGGTAGCGGTAGGCCATATAGCGGTGAGAGATTCCGTGGAATCCATAACGGCGGATCCGGTAGCGCAAATACAGGTGGTAAGGGATGGCATACAGGTAAGAATGTTCCGGCAGGGAATGATGGAACGCCGTGTCAAATACGGCGACTTGCGGCATCTGATGCCCGAGAAGTTCGCGAATGGCGCGGATTCCGCGAATATTCGTCGGATTATGAAGCGGCGCAAGATCGATGCAATTTTCGAGTCCCTTCAGCACTTCATCGTTGATGAGCACCGACTCGGTGAACAGCTCGCCGCCATGAACGACCCGGTGGCCGACCGCGTGAATGTCGCCGACACTCTGAATCTCGGATATGCCGGAATCGGACGACGCGATCCACCGGATGACGTAATCGAGAGCTGCCGGAATATCACGGAGCGAAGCCGTGAGCTTCTGTTTCGGCGCGTCCCCCTTCTGGATCGTGACGATGGCTTCTCCGCCGATCCGGTCGACTTCGCCTCTCAGCAGCCGGACGTCGGTGTCCTGCTGGAGGCGGTCAAGATCGGTGGCGATAATTTGAAACTTCAGGCTCGAACTGCCCGCGTTCAGGACAAGGATATTCATCAATCTTCCCTTGATTTCATTCTACACAATCAGAAGATCGGCGCTTTCGGAAAACCATTTAGTGGGGCCACGTCCAGTTCTTGATCTCCGGCATATCGTCGCCATACTCCACGATGTATTGCTTGTGGTCTGTTAGTCTGTCGCGAAGGTACTGTTTGAAGTGCGCTCCAACTCGTTGCAGTCGCGGCACCCGGTCCACCACATCCGCGGCCAGGTGAAACCGGTCAAGGTCATTCAGCACGGTCATGTCAAAGGGTGTCGTCGTGGTTCCTTCTTCCTTGTAGCCGCGAACGTGCAGGTTTGCGTGATTTGTCCGGCGGTACGTCAGGCGATGAATGAGCCACGGATACCCGTGATAGGCAAAAATAATGGGCTTGTCGACCGTAAACATGGAATCAAACTCCGTATCCGGAAGGCCGTGCGGGTGCTCGCTCGGAGGCTGCAGCGTCATGAGGTCCACTACATTGACGAACCGGATTCGCAAGTCAGGAAAGTGCTGGCGCAACAGGTCCACCGCCGCCAGCGCCTCGAGGGTGGGAATATCGCCGGCGCAGGCGACGACGGCGTCGGGCTCGGTTTCCTGATCATTGCTGGCCCAGTCCCAGATGCCGATTCCCGCGGTGCAATGCTGAATGGCCGACTTCATGTCCAGATACTGCAGCGCGGGTTGTTTGCCGGCGACGATCACGTTGACATAGTGGCGGCTGCGCAGACAATGGTCCGCAATGGAAAGCAGGCTGTTCGTATCCGGCGGCAAATAGACCCGGACGATATCAGCCTTCTTGTTCACGACTAGATCGATGAAGCCGGGGTCCTGATGCGTGAAACCGTTATGGTCCTGCCGCCAGACGTGCGACGTCAGCAAATAGTTCAAGGAAGAGATCGGGCGGCGCCACGGGATTCCATTCGTGACTTTCAGCCATTTAGCGTGCTGGTTGAACATCGAGTCCACGATATGAATAAACGCCTCGTAGCAGGAAAAAAAGCCGTGCCGCCCGGTCAGCAAATAACCTTCCAGCCAGCCCTGGCACATGTGTTCGCTCAGGATTTCCATCACCCGGCCTTTGGTGGAAAGATGCTCATCGGTGGGAAGAAGGGGCTCCATCAGGATTTTGTCCGTTGCCTCGTAGATCGCATCGAGCCGGTTGGAGGCGGTCTCATCCGGGCCGAAAACGCGGAAATTGCAGGCGTGCGAGTTCAGGCGCATCACGTCGCGGAGAAATTTTCCAAGTTCCCGCGTCGCCTCTGAATTACCGGTACCGGGCTTGACCACCTGCACCTGGTAATCACGAAAATCCGGCATGACCAGGTCCTTCAGAAGCAGACCTCCGTTGGCATGGGGATTTGCGCCCATTCGCCGTTCGCCTTTAGGGGCAAGCTCGGCCAGCTCCGGGATCAGCTTTCCACTCGAGTCAAAGAGTTCCTCCGGCTTGTAGCTTTTCATCCAATTTTCGAGCTGCTTGATATGATCGGGTTTCGTGGCAAGCTCGGATAGAGGCACCTGGTGGGCACGCCAGGTATTCTCGACCGGCTTGCCGTCCACGATGCGCGGGCCGGTCCACCCCTTCGGAGTGCGGAGAATGATCATCGGCCACACGGGCCGGTTTTCGTCTCCCTGCAGGCGCGCCTTGTGCTGGATCGCGCGGATTTCGGCGACCACGGTATCAAGCGTCGCGGCCATCAATGGATGCATGATGTCCGGATCGCTGCCTTCCACAAAGTAGGGCTGGTATCCGTAGCCTGTAAAAAGCTGCACGAGTTCGTCGTCGGTCATCCGGCCCAGAATGGTCGGGTTGGCAATCTTGTAGCCGTTCAGGTGAAGGATTGGGAGCACAGCTCCATCTCGTGCGGGATTCAAGAACTTGTTGGAGTGCCAGCTCGTAGCCAGGGCTCCGGTTTCCGCCTCTCCATCGCCTACCACGCAACAAACCAGCAGGTCCGGATTGTCAAACGCCGCGCCACAGGCATGCGCGATCGAGTAGCCCAACTCACCGCCTTCGTGGATCGAGCCTGGCGTTTCGGGAGCCACGTGGCTGGGGATTCCTCCTGGAAATGAGAACTGTTTGAAGAGCCGCCTCATTCCCTCTTCGTTCTGCGTGATGTTCGGATAAAACTCCGTGTAGCTGCCTTCAAGATACGTGTTGGCGACGATTCCCGGGCCGCCATGGCCGGGGCCGGTGATATAGATGACGTTCAAATCGAGCTTTCGAATCAGCCGGTTGAAGTGTACGTAGATGAAATTGAGCCCCGGCGTTGTCCCCCAATGGCCAAGGAGCCGCGGCTTGATATGGTCTATCTTCAGCGGCTCGCGCAGCAGCGGGTTCGCATACAGATAGATCTGGCCGACGGACAGATAGTTTGCCGCGCGCCAATAGGCGTGCATCTTTCTCTGTTCCTCATTGGATAAAGGAGTCTTCGTTTCGCTGACTTGAACCTGATTTATTGTATGTACGTCGGCCATAGGAGTATTCCCTTCCGTTCTGGATTTCAACCTGAATGATCGAAAACATTTGCGCCAACAAATGCTTCGACGAGGAAGCCGGTACAGCAGGAGTGCTGCTGGAGATTAGCGGACCTGCAGCTCAGCGATAGGCGACGATGCCCGCGCCCAGGTAATCAGTCCGGGTACAAACGGGCTGATGGAATCGACATGCTTCGGCAGTACGCGGATCGCGTACCCGTGTAATCCGCTTCTGGTTGAAGGTTGAACTACGGCTTGGAATAGGTAGCTTCCGGGGCCGTCCTGTTTCGACGGCCGCATGGGAACAACTACGGGATCCTTGATCTCGTCGTCCGCGCCGACGAGTCCGGTCACGACTTCGACGGCGACATCCTCCGGAGAAAGCGAGTTCAACGTGACTCTGGCCGACACGGGAACCTCATCGCCTAACCGAATCTCTGATGCGACTTCTCCCGTTGATTCTACACTGATTCTTGGCCATTCGCTTTCCACTTTATGGACCCACGCCGCCAGGTCTTTTGTCCGGGCCAGATTGTCCGCGCTCAGCTTCCGATACCGCCCATGAGCAATCAAGTAGTAATTGTCGGCATATTGCATCGCCGTCCGATGCATGTTGAACTCGGGGCAAAGCGTCGCGATCGAATGTCTTCATGATGGCAATCCATTTGCGCGGCAGCCCGTCCGTCCGCCGGTCGTAAAAAGCGGGTACGATTTCGCGTTCCAGGAGATCGTACAGAGCCGCCGCTTCCACCTGGTCCTGCTGAACTGGATCGACGTAGGACTCCCCGCTTCCGAGCGCCCATCCCACGTCCGCGTGCAGACGAGCCCCGATTTGCCAGGCCTCGTCCCACCATCCGTCGAGTGTGCTCACATTGATTGCGCCATTGGCGAGCGCCTTCATGCCGCTCGTCCCGCTGGCTTCCTGGGGACGTAACGGCGTGTTGAGCCAGACATCGCACCCCTGCACCATATAGCGCGCGACGGCCATGTCGTAATTTTCCAGGAACACCAGCTTTCGGCGGAAATCCGGCCGGGCCGCGAGATTAATGATCGTCTCGATCAGTTGTTTTCCGGCATCGTCCCTCGGATGCGCTTTGCCGGAATAAATGATCTGCACCGGACGCTCCGGGTTGTTCAGAATCCGCGAAAGGCGTTCGGGATCGCGAAGCAGCAACGTTGCTCGCTTGTAGGAGGCAAAGCGCCGCCCAAAGCCGATCGTCAACGCGTCGGGACTGAGTACCTCATCGGCATCCTCAATCATCGACTTCGAGGCGCCCCGGGAAATCATTTGTGCGCGTAACTGGCGCCGCGCGAATCCCACGAGCCGCTCCCGGCGCCTCTCGTGTGTTCGCCATAATTCCCCCGCGGGAATTGATTCGGTGCGTTGCCAGAGGCGGCGGTCGGCTGGTTCCTCACGCCATTTTGGCCCAAGGTATCGGTCGTACAGCTGATTCATTTCGATGGAGACCCAGGTTCTGAAATGCACTCCATTGGTGACGTGTCCGATGGGGACTTCCGACTCCGGCAAACTTTTCCAAACTGAGTTCCACATGTTCCTTGAGACCTGTCCGTGCAGTTTGCTCACGCCATTGCTGAAGGATGCGGTTCGCAACGCCAGGACAGTCATGCAAAACTCTTGGCCTTCGTTTGAAGGATCCTGCCGGCCAAGACCCAGGAATTCGGACCGGCTGATTCCCAGCCGCCCCATCAGCGGCGAAAAGTAGAGATCCATCAGGGATGGCGGGTAATAGTCGTGTCCCGCAGGCACCGGGGTATGGGTCGTGAAAATGAGGCTTGCGGAAGCAAGAATCCTCGCCTCTGCAAAAGTGAGATGCTCAGTTTCCATCAGGCGAAGTATGCGTTCCAGCCCGAGGAACGCGGAATGACCCTCATTCATGTGATACACCGTCGGTTTGAGATTGAGTGCTTCGAGAGCGCGATAACCTCCAATACCCAGGAGGATTTCCTGCCGGATGCGCGTGTCCAGGTCTCCGCCATATAGCTTCGAAGTGATTTTTCGGTCATCTGGGCGGTTCGAAGCAAGATTCGAATCCAGCAGGAGCAATTGCAGCCTCCCGACGTTTACCCGCCAAACTTGCACATCCACTTTGCGGCCGGCCAGCTCAAGCGGGATGATCACATTCGGGACCAGCTCAATGGGCCAGGTGTGAAAGTCGTTGTCGTCATATGCTTCCTGCTGCCACCCGGCGGCATTCAGGTATTGCCGGAAATATCCTTCCTGATACAGGAGGCCGACGCCGACGAGCGGCAAGCCCAGATCGCTGGACGATTTCAAGTGGTCGCCGGCAAGGACACCCAGCCCTCCGGCGAAAATCGATAGGCATTCGGTAATTCCGAATTCCGCTGAAAAATAAGCTACCAGCATGTCGTTGTCCTTGTTATGTTCACGGCGGTACCACGAGCCTTCTCCGGAAACGTAGAGGTCCAGCTTTTCCGCGACTCCCCTCATATGCGCCAGAAAGGAATCATCTCTGGAGGCGGCTTCCAGGACTGATTGGTCCAGGGAGCCAAGGAGCAGGACGGGGTTCCGATTGCATGTCTCCCACATGTCCCGATCCAGCCGGCGAAATAGATCAATCGCCGCATGATCCCAGCTCCACCGAAGGTTGTGAGCGATGCGCGAAAGCGGATGCAGGGATTCGGGCAATGAAGGCCGGACTCGGAATGATTGTATGGATTTCATGACAACACCTCGCACGTTTTAGTTTCACTGTGGGGACCGACCGCTACGAATTTTGAACGAGCTTAGGTTCAGCCTCGGGGACGGCGGCCTCTCGAAACAGAACGAAAATTCGGAAAGCCAGGGCGGAGAAGGGGGAGAACTCGAATCCACCAAGTCACAAGAGAAAACGATCAGAACTCGATTGAATCTGAACTCGACGGCAGACTGCGCTCAAACGTCATCTTAGCAACTTATTCTTATTTCTTCTCCGGAATAAATTCTGCAATGCAAATTAACTTCTGGCGGTGTTCCGAAATGAGACAGACAATGTAAAAGAATAGGCGCCGCGACTTAGGCACGCCATTTCGGAACTACGAGACGGTCCAAACAAATGGCGCGTCATTAGCCCACGTTTGCGAAGATGCGATGATTGCCAGTGGCTCAGCGCCGTGCTAGTCTCCGCCGCATTGAGGCGAACCAGCGCGAGGAGGAATTATCCATGGGAATTTCGAAAAGAGCGGACGATCCCCCCGCGGAGTTGCCGCGCCGCCGGTTCCTGGGAGCGGCGGCAACGCTTGCGGGAACATCCCTCGCGGGGTTGGATTTGCCGAGTGAGGCTCAAGTGGCGGGACCGGCGCCGGATCGTATGCCGCCAATTCCAGCAGACAAAATGTCCGATGCGCAGAAGAAGGTCGCCGAAGAGTTGATTGCCGGTCCGCGCAAAGAACTGGTTGGCCCGTTCATCCCGCTGCTTCGCAGCCCTGAATTCATGAGCCGGCTGCAAAAAGTCGGAGAGTACCTCCGATACAATACGAAGCTCGGGGCAAACATAAGCGAATTCATCATCCTGCTGACTGCGCGGCAATGGTCCCAGCAATTCGAATGGAATACGCACTATCCGCTGGCGCTGGCGGCGGGCGTGAAGGCCGAAAAATTGGCCGCCGTTGCGGAGGGACGCCGCCCGGCGGGAATGTCGGAGGATGAAGAGATCGTCTATGATCTTTGCACGGAGCTTCGCGAGAACCGGAGCGTCAGTGACGTCACTTACTCGCGCGCTGTAAAGAGGTTTGCCGAACAGGGCGTGATCGACATCGTTGGACTCGCGGGATATTACTCCTTGATTGGGATGATCATGAACGTTGCAAGAACGCCTCTGCCCCGGGGCATTGCACCACCGCTGAACCTATATCCGCATTAGCCCGAGCGAATCACAGGAAGCCTTGTGCCCGAGATGCGCCGGGCGGCGTATTTACTCGACCGCAATGTTCTTGATGGCGTGGGCGACGGCATCCTGCGCGACGACGCCATTGCGGCTGTGGTCGGTGATGGTGTCGTAGAGAAGTTGCGTCGGTTCGGGGTTCAATTTCTTGTTGTATTCATCGGTGATTTCCGTGGCCATTTGGTGGAGTGCTCTATCAGACTCAGCATTCAGGTCCGTGCCGGCAATGTCGACCTGTTTACCCATGTAGGTCAAAGCGATTTGTTCGGCGACCTTGTCGGCGGTCTGGTAGTAATACTCCGAAATCTGGCGGTGGCCTTCCTCATGTTCGATGACGTGCTGGGTCGCCCCGGTCGGCGCCCAGATTGTGATGTTGAGCTGCAGCGTAACGTTGATTCTCGTGATCGTGATGGTCGCGTGCGTGGCATTTGTTTGCTGAGTCTCTCCGCCAACGCTGGCATTGGAAAGAAAATCCGAATCGCACACCGCGTCTTCTCCTGGAACAGCAGGCGGCATGTCGGACGGCGGATTTGACGGATCAAACGTCCGGCTTGCGAAATTGACAGGCTGCTTCTTGATAAGCGGGCCGCTCGTATCGCTCGTCTCCCGGCGCAATGCACGCTCGCGCCAACCGAGCCAGCCGAGGACAAGCGCCCCCAGCAACGCGCAAAGCAGGATTGGCCGCCCCAAGCGCAACGTCGCCTCCGCTTTCCATTTTCCGGACAAGACGCGACCGTCGCCATGAATTTGTGGCGGCGAATGACGCGAAAGCCACTCTCGATGAAAAGAACAATCAAACTACGATCTCGTCAAACAATCTCCCGGATCAGGTATCATTCCGAGTTGCGAAGAGGAGAGTTAATGGGCAAGGAGAAACTTTCGATTGCCATCGTCGGGGCGGGAATCGGCGGACTGGCAGCGGCGGCCACTCTGCGCCAGATTGGCGCGGATATTCGCGTCTATGAGCAAGCGCCGAGATTTGCAAGGATCGGCGCCGGCATTCAGATGATGCCGAACTCGATGAAAGTACTGCGCCGCATCGGCGTGGAGGAAAAGGTTCTCGCGAACTCCTTCAAACCTTACTCCCATTTGAACAGGGAGTGGGATACGGGCAAGGTGATGAGAGAACTGCCCATGCCGCCAAGCCTTTTCGGCGCTCCTTACCTTTGCATGCACCGCGCCGAGTTACACAAAGCCCTCGCCTCCGCGGTGCCCGAGGACATCATTCATCTCGATAAAAAACTGGTGGGGCTGGAACAGCGCGGAGGACAGGTCACGCTCGCGTTCGCCGATGGAACGCGCGCGAACGCGGATGCAGTGATCGGAGCGGACGGGGTTCATTCGATCGTCCGGGACATTCTTATCGGCCCCGATGAGCCGGTCCACAAAGGGCGAATCGCGTACCGCGCCATTTTTCCATCCGACCTGCTCGACGGAATGGATATCGGACCCTCAAGGACGAAGTGGTGGGGCCCCGACCGTCATATCGTCATCTATTACACGAACGCGACCTGCAGCGAGCTTTACTTTGTGACCAGCGTGCCCGAGCCCGCGGAATGGGTGACGCGCGAATCGTGGTCAGCGAAGGGCGATGTGAAAGAGTTACGCAAGGCGTATGAAGGTTTCCACCCGGATGTTCGCGCCGTTCTAAATGCGTGCCCGGACTGCCACAAGTGGGCGATTCTCGAACGCGAGCCTCTGTCGCGCTGGAGCGACGGACGGGTAGTGCTATTGGGCGATGCTTGCCACCCGATGACGCCCTACATGGCGCAGGGAGGGGCGACCGCGATCGAGGACGCTGCCATCCTGGCGCGTTGCCTCGATGAATCCGGCGGAGAGGACATCGAAGGCGCGTTTGCGCTCTATGAGGCTCACCGCAAGCCAAGGACTTCACGCATACAGGCGATCTCCAGCGCCAACACATGGATGAAAGGAGGAGACGAGGACACCAGATGGCTATACGGCTATGATGCGTGGAACGTGCCTTTGACTCCCACGGAACCATACGTCAAGGCTACGTAAGCGGGAGAACGGGGCCTACCCCGCGCTCGAATGCCAGGAATCGCTCAATCAGGAAATCATCGAAAATAGTAGCTGCTCTTCGAGAGAATGACGTAGTTCTTCCCCTTCGTTCCGAAAGACGATCCCAGGCGAACATCCAGCTTGTGCGGCTTGCCTTGCGCGCCGCTCGCCGAGGTGTAATACCCGAGCGTGTAGCGTGTCTTGATTCGACCAATCATCGCCCGGAAGGCGGAGTCCAGGTCCGCCACATTTTTGACGTCGAAGATTTCTCCCCCGGTCGCCTCAGTCACCTTGCGAATGTTCACCAGTCCCGGGATCATGCTGGCAAGGAATAGGGTCGAGGGCGGGTTGTATCCGGGGATCTTGAGGTTATAGACCGCCGCGTCCGCCGCGACGGCCTCGGTGACGATGTCTCGCGTGCCCTGCCCGCCCGCGTCCGTGCCGACGTCGTCGCTGATCAGGATGATCACCTTGCGCCCGTTGGGCGCTTGCTTGAGAAGATATTCGGACGCGACAAAGATTCCGTCGTTGATGTTCGTAGCCCCGCCTACCTTGAACGTGCTAATCCTGTCGGCAATTTGGGACTTATCTTTCGTGAGCGGCACACTCAATTCCGCTTCGGTGGAAAACGTAAACAGCGCCACTTCATCCTCCGGCTTGAGGGCAGCAAGGGTCGTGGAGGCAGCTTCCCGCAGGGGGCCGAGAAAAGGGCCAATCGAATCGCTCAAATCCAGAACGAGCGCGACGTTAAGAGGCAGGGCGTCCCGGCTGAAGAGCTCGATCTTCTTGGATACCCCATCTTCGCGAATCTGGAAATCCTCCTTCTTCAGGTCGCTCATGATTTGACCGTCTTTGGTCTTCACCGTCGCGTCCAGGACGACAAGATTCACGTCCACACGAATCGCCCCTGAACTTTGATCCTGTGCGTGGACAAATATCGGGGAGAGAAACGCGGCCAACCCAACAAGAAAGAAAGTCAGACTCTGCCTGCGCCAATTCGTTCGCCAGTGTCGGATCACTATCAATGGGTTCGCCCTCTAGAGTGTAACCGATGCATCGATCAGCGGTCCGCAGGGTTCGATGTGGGGCGCGGCGGCATCCGTCGGCTTCCTCTTAGCCAGTGGCTCGTGCAATTCGTTCAGGATCATAATGATCGTGTCATCGAGACCGTGGATCTTGCGTCCGGCTAGCATCGGAATGCCCACCGCCTGGACCAAACTTAATCAAGTCGACGCATTCCAGAACCAGCTTCTGAACAAAGTACACCTGCCCCGGCGTGTGAGCAAATCGCGTAGAATGGAGCGCTGAAGCGAGATTCATCGCGTGTGCCGTCCTTCGTTTCGGCCCCTCGGAGTTTTCGAAGGTTTCACAATGATAAGGACCAGGCCTCACCTTGCTCATTTCATTGACAGGAAGGAAGCGGTGGCGTATAGGTGACGAAAATGATTCAAAGTTGGGCACACCCGGGGAAAGCTAAGCGAGTGCTGGTGTTTCTCGTGGCGCTTATCTTTGCCGTCGCCCTGCCGGAGACTGCTCACGCCAAGGGAAGCGCGAGGACACACATGCCTCTGGTTGCCCATGTGGATCTGGTACAGGTTCACCTGATTGTTTTCGATGACAAAGGGGCAGTCGCGGCGGGCCTCAAGAAGAGCGACTTTCGCGTTCTGGACGATGGAGTTGTGCAACAAGTCCTGAATTTCGAAAGGGTTCGGACGCCGGTTTCATTCGTCATCCTGGCTGACTTGAGTTCGAGCATGACGAGAAAAATTCCGTTCGTTCAAGAGGCCGCGCTCTCCCTGCTGGACCCTCTTGGCCAGCAGGATCAACCCGGCGACGAATATGAGGTGCTGGGCATTGGCCGACGGGCGAGTCGGCTTGTCCCGTTCACTCGTGATGTGCAGGACCTTGAGCAGAGACTTCCATTGATCCTCGCGGCGACAAATGAGAGTACCGCTTTATTTGACGGCATCTATTTGGGCGTCACCACAGTGCAACAGGGCGCCTCGAATCAGCGCCGGGCGATGATTATCATTTCGGACGGAGGTGATAACCATAGCCGCTATAACATCCATGAGACAAGACAACTCCTGGAAGAATCCGATGTGCCGGTTTTTGCCGTGATGGCCGGGCCGACCTTTGCGCTCCCGGATATCTTTCCAAACAAGGAGAAAAATCGAAAGGAACCGGGACCCTGGCCGCAATTGCCCACATTTCCCGGCCGGCCCCAGAGCACCGACTATATCGGCCCCGCGGAAAGGCACGGACCGCACAACTTGAGTGTTCTGACGGAGGCGACCGGTGGCGGAGTCTTTACAGCCGCCCATGAGGAAGACCTTCCTCGCATTGTTCAGACGATTGGACTCGCAATGCGATACGAATACCTGATCACCTACATGCCGCTTCGCCTTAAGAGCGCCGAAGCCAGGCGAGTGAAAAACGGCGGCGAAGATAGTCCGCACAAAATTCACATCGAGCTTTATCCAAAGGAAAAGTTTAAGGAATACAGCATTCCCTATTACAAGGGCCGCTACATCAGCCCTGAATGAACCGGCGACACCGAAATATCCGCTCCGCAGCTTCCTCGAACTTTCGGAAACGCATCCGCCATCTTCAAGACGGCGCGAAATGAACCCCGCCGATCCCGGGACAATTCGGGAGAAGCAAGCATCTTCCATTCGGGAACGGTCGGGTGTATGTTACGGCGTAGTTGCGGAAGCAAGACCGAAATCCATCTAAGGCTGCCCCCGGGAGGCGGGAATGAAATGGGGTGTTCGCGCTCTCGTAATTGTTCTCGCGGCATTTACCAGCGCCGCGTCCGCTCAACAGTCCAGTACGAATCCCAAGGAATCTTTGACGGATCAGCAGGTGCTCGGGAGGCGCATTTTTCAGCAGCGCTGCGCGGTCTGCCACACACCGCCTCTCTACAGGAGCAGGCAGTACGGTCCCGCTCTGTACAAGGACATTGTGGACGGCAACGAGGATGCCATGCGCGACTTTATAATGGACGGCGCTCGAGGCCGAATGCCGGGATTCAAGTACGGGCTGCAACCGGCTGAAATCACCGCAATTATCGAATACCTGAAAACGCTGCCAAAACCCGTGCCTCCATCCAGCGGAGGCAGTGAAGGCCCGATTGATTAATTTGAGAAACACTCCCAGCAGCGGCAAGGAGGAGCGATGAAGCACTCGCGCATCTCATCACTGGTCATATCGACCCTGATATTTTCAACCGTTCTGCTGTGCGTCGTTTTCGTTTCGACGCCGGTCCGCGCCGCGGGCGGCGGCGGGCTATTGACGGGCATCGTGAAATCGGCAGCGGGAGAAAAGATGGCTGGCGTCACCATTTCCGCCAAAGCGGACGGCCAGACGATGACCTCGACCGTGTTCACCGACGATCAGGGCGCCTACTACTTCCCCGCGATGGAGGCGGGCAAATATCGCGTGTGGGCCCAGGCCGATAGTTTTGAAACCGCGCGTGGAGAGGTCGAGCTCACCGGAACCCGGCACGAGGACTTCGTCTTGAAACCAATGAAGGATTTCGAACAACAACTCACGGGAGACCAGATCCTGGCCGCGCTTCCTGGCGCAACCCCCGAAGACCGCCGGTTGAAGCGTCAGTTCAGAAACGATTGCACGAGCTGCCATCAGCCCAACTATATCCTGCAAAACCGGTTCGACGAGGAAGGGTGGACCTCGATCATCAACCTGATGCGGCAGATCAGCGTCGTGGGACCTTACAACGGTGAGGACTCCGCGCCCGATCCTCACTTGCTCTATCACGAGAAAGAACTGGCAGCGTACCTGGCCCGAATGCGTGGCCCGGGCTCATCTGCCATGAAATTCAAGCTCCGCCCCCGGCCAACCGGTGAGGCCGCGAGAGCCGTGTTCGTGGAATATGATGTTCCGCTGGGTCGGGAAGCGGAAAGCGATACGAAATATGTGACCAACGACGGCAGCGATTGGTCGCTGGGAACACCTTCGAGCCTGAACGGCGCCCATGGCATCCACGACGCCCAGGTCGATTTCGGCGGGAATATCTGGTTCACGTACAACGTGGCCAGTCCCGACGTCACCTACGGGCGAATTGACGCCAAAACCGGTGAGGTCAAGACTTTCATGCTGCCTGGAAAGGGCGGCCTGGCGGCTGCCAGCCACGGAATGTCACGCGACCAGCAAGGGATTATTTGGGCCGATACGCGCGGCAGCGCCACAGCGCAAGGAATTGGCGGCGCTCTCTCCCGAATCGATCCGGGCACGGAAAAAATCGAAGTCTTCACCACTCCTCCAAACATGGCCGGGCCCGCGAGCACGGTGGACGTCGATGGGCTCGGATATGTGTGGGCTTCGACGAACCGCGGCGCCGTGCGCTTCGATCCGAAAACGCACGAGTACAAGGAATTTCAGTCGGTCACGCAGGTGGATTCGAACGGCGCGGGAAACAGTTACGGGGTTGCCGCCGACCGCGCGGGCAATGCGTGGTGGGGGCAGATGGGAATCGACATCGTCGGGAAGGCCGATGTCGAGACCGGAAAATCCGATGAGATCAGGCTCCCTCCCGTGAAGGAAATGATGGATCTGCTGACTCCTGAAGACCGCAAGATGAATGAGATGACCGGCTCCGACTTTCACACAGGCACGCCGTGGGCGCAGGGACCCCGGCGGATGGGAGCGGACAAGAACGGCGACGTCGTGTGGGTATGCGATTCCTACGGAGGAAACCTGCTTCGCATTGATACGCGAACGATGAAGACTTCGTTCGTGGCGATGCCTTCGCCCGACGATGCGCCGTATCACGCGGCCGTGGACTCGAACCATAACGTGTGGGTCAACATGATGGATGACGATCGCGTGATGAAATACGATCCGAAGACCATGCGGTGGACCGCGTTCGCCTTGCCGACGCTCGGAGCCGAGTCTCGTTATCTTTCCTTGCTCGAAAGAGACGGAAGGTTGCAGGTGATTGTCCCGTATTCGCGCGCGCGGAAGATCGCGCGAATGACGATTCGCAGCGCCGAAGAAATCCAGGCCCTGAAAGACCAGGTGCAGCAACAGGAGCGATCGCAAGCAAAAATGTAATCCGGGGAGCGCATGGGAAATATTTCGACTGCCAATGGCATGGGTGCCTGGAGGCCGCTAATTCGCCGATCCCGCTGGAATTTTGCGCTGGGGTGCGCATTCCTGTGCTTCCTTTTGCTCGGCTACCCGGCGGGCGCCGCGAGTCAACCGGGTTCCGCTCAGGAGAATGATGCGGCCGGAGTCAGTACGGAGACCGTTCAATACGAGTCGGGCGGAGTCCATTTCTCCGCATACGTTGCAAAGCCGAGCGGGGAAGGAAAACACGCTGCCGTCATCGTAATTCATGACAACCAGGGCTTGACGGAATCGATTCGCGACGCCGCTCGCCAGTTTGCCGCGGCGGGATTTATCGCCATCGCGCCCGATCTGTTGTCGCGCGCGGGCGGCACGAAATCTCCGCAACAAGCGCAGGCAGCCCTCGCGAAAATCCCGCCCGATCAGACGGTCGAGGATTTGCGGTGGTGCTTCGCGTTTCTGCAGACCTATCCGGGAGTGGACCCCGCCCGGATATCCGCAGTCGGGTACGGCTG
Source organism: Terriglobia bacterium (assembly GCA_963757625.1). Lineage (GTDB taxonomy): Bacteria > Acidobacteriota > Terriglobia > Acidiferrales > UBA7541 > Palsa-360. The sequence continues at coordinate 328,499 of CAVWSJ010000006.1, forward strand.
GGGAGGCTGGCGCAGTTTCAGGCTGGCCTCGACCGTGTCCGACCTCTACCGCGCCGTCATCTTCTATGGAGCGACGCCTACCGACGGACTCCAGAACATTCATGCGCCAGTTTTGGCAAACTACGCGCAATACGACTTCTTCGACACCGGCAATTCAATCTGGACGGAAAACACCATGAAGGAGTCCGGCAAGAAGTTCACCTACTACGTTTACCCCAAGACGTTTCGAGCCTTCGCAAACGCCGGCAGCCCGCGCTACGATGCCGAAGCTGCCAAACTAGCCTGGACCAGAACGCTGGACTTCCTGCAATCGCCGTAATCTGCTCGATTTAAGTGGAGCCGAGGCCCGGACTTGAACCGGGGACCTGTCGATTACGAATCGACTGCTCTACCAACTGAGCTACCTCGGCCTTGTGTAATTCACTCTAGCATCGCGCGGAAAAAACTGTCAAACGCTGGCGGCGGAACATGCTGCGAGAAGCTGGCTACCGCGAAAAAGGGTACATCAGCCAGCCGATGCCGACCGCTACGAGCAGAAATGCCAGGAATGCCCACAAGACATACTTCACGCGCTCGGGCGTGCTGCGTTGGAAAGAAACGCAAACGTCACGGACACGACGAGCGCGAAAAACACCAGCGCCTGAAAATGGGTGAGGCCGCCGAACAGAGAGTTCATCTACGTTCTCCGCCCGCGCCCGATTTCATACGCTTCGAGCACCGTCAGGAGATTGAGCATCCCGGCGGTCGCGAACATCCGGGTGCCGTAGTCGCCGGTGGCATGGGCGACGTCGGGTCCCGCGGTCTGGATCAAGTGCGCGAGAAAATAAAATACTCCCGTGCCGAGGTCGGCAAAAAATCCCAGCCGGTCAAACATGTCTTCCGCGCCCGACGAGAAGACTCCGCCGCGCATGGCGAGCCCGACGCAAGCCAATCCGCCGACGCAGAGAAAATAGACCGCCGCCTTGCTCCACCGGCGCAGCAGCAGATGCCCCAGGCCGGGAACGATCCATCCCGCGACGGCGGCGGCAATTCCCATCGACCAGAGTTCCCGGTGCCCTCTTCTTTTTTTATCGCTTCGTCCACGTCGGTGGTCCTCACGCCAGCAGCTTCAGAATTTCGGTCTGCACCGGGCCGGTCACTTCGGCGCGGCCTTCCTCCACGTACACGTTCACTTCGCTGCGGACTCCGAACTCGGGCAGATAAATTCCCGGCTCGATGGAAAAGCAAGTGTGCGGGATGATCGCGCCGGATATCACGCGTCTCCAGGCCGTCCATGTTCGCGCCCGTGCCGTGCACTTCCTGTCCGATATTGTGTCCGGTGCGGTGCACAAAATATTTTGCGTATCCCGCCTTGCGAATCACTTCGCGCGCCGCGCGGTCCACCTGCCAGCCCTCGATGGCGCGCCCGGCCTTCACGTTTTCCTGCACGAAGCCGACGGCCGCGTCGCGCGCCTCGCCGCACGATCGAGAAAATCTTCGCATACTTTTGCGGAACTTTCGCGCCCAGATATCCGATCCACGTGATGTCGTAGTAGACGCTGTTCGGCGCCAGCGTTTTTCCCCAAATATCGAGCAGCAACAGATCGCCTTTGCGCACGGGCGCGGAATTTCGCTCCGCGGCTCGTAATGCGGATCTCCTGCGTGCGGTCCGACGGCGACAATGGGCGGCGAATCGGACGTCACGCCGCTGGCGCGAAATTGTCCCAGAATCCACTGTTGCAGATCGTACTCGGTGAACGTTTCGCCCGCGCGTACGCGGCGCGCCGCTTCGGCAAATGCCGCCTGCGTGATCCGGTCGATCGCGCGGCCCGCGGCGCGATGCGATTCGAGCTGCTCCGGCGTCCAGGCGGCCTCAAATTCCTGCACCAGGTCCGCCGAACTCACCACCTTGCAGCCCTGCGCGCGAATCAACTCCACCGTCCCGGCATCCACCAGCGAAACGTACGGAATCAGATTTTTCGGCGAATACTGCATGGCCACTTTTTTCGCGCGCGCCGATCAGTTTCTTCAGATTCTTTTCCAGCTCTCCGCCGCGGCGTAAAGCATCTTTTCTCCGGGCAGCGAATCGAGCGTCGCGGCTTCGATGCGGTGCACCAGCTTTCGCGGCGCGCCCTTTGCCGGAATCATGTAAAACCAGCGGCGCTTCGCCAGGGCGTGGTCGAGTCCCAGCACGCGGTAGGCGATCGGATCGCGATGCAGGATGTCGTAGAAGAGCCATCCATCAAGCTTCTGCTTCTGGAGGGCTCTCTGAATCGCTTCGATATTCGGCATAGAGGGTATTGTCACGGACGTTGTACTGCCGGTGGACGACATGGTTTAGTCCGCGAGCGCCAGGATCATTGCTGCGCGTCACGCCGCGAATCTCCACGCGCTTGGTGCGGCTGTGTTCGCCCGCCGCGATTCTAACAGCCGCCAGAGGCACTTTCAAACGCGCTGCCAGCAACCGCGCACAGAGCTTCGTTCGCGCGGTCATCGACGGGCGGCGCGGTCAGGCGAATCTTGAGCCCGTCCTGCTATTCCCCGGCGATTTCGTCGCGGCTCGCGCGCGGCTGCACGCGGACGGCGAAGCTCACTGCGCCATCTTTCTCTGTGATTTGCACGTCGAGTCTATGCCTTTCGTCTTTCTCCGAATAGCGCGGTCCCGATGCGAATTTCCGTCGCGCCTTCTTCGATGGCGACTTCGAAATCGTGCGACATTCCCATGGAAAGCGCCGGCAGCAATTCGCTTCCCCATTCGCGCGCGTATCGCGTCGCGCAATTCGCGCAGACGGCGGAAATAAGGCCGACGCCTTCTCCGGGTCATCAAAATAAGGCGGAACACCCATCAGCCCGCGCAGTTCCAGATGAGGCAGGTGACAGCATGGCTTCCACAAGGCGCGGCAACTCTTCTGCGCTCACGCCCGATTTCGCGACGTTCGGGTCGAGCTTCACTTCGATCAGCACAGGCAGCCGCACTCCTTGCGCCCCGGCAATTGCTTGCTTCAGTCTTCTCTGTGTCCTCTGTGCCCTCTGTGTTAAGTTCTTTCTTTGCCCGATCGAGCCGCTCCGCCAGAGCAAGCAGTCGACCGAATCGATCGATGTCAAACAGCCGCACCGCCCTCGCGACCTTGTTGCTTTGCAAATGACCGATCATGTGCCACGTTGCGTCGAGATCCATGAGCTGACGCATGCTTCGATTCCCACTCCTGCACACGATTCTCGCCGAAATGGCGGACGCCGGCCTCATAGAGCTCGCGTATTTGCACGGCGGAATGCGTTTTCGAAACCGCGACGAGAGTGATTTCTTCCGCGCGGCGCCCCGCGCGCGCGGCGGCGCGCTCGATGCCTTCACGAATGCGCGCCAGATTCGTCGCCGCCTCGCTTGATATGGAACTCATCGCGCGAATTCTAGCACGCGCTGACGGCAAAATCGGACGGGCGGGGCGTCGCAACATCGAGAACCCTGAGTCACCCCTGCGGGGTTTCACTGTCTGGTCTGTCCGATTTTCCCACCGCTCGCGCGGTGGGCTACGTTCTGTCGTCCCTCCGGGACTTCGGAAGGTTTGACGCCATCTTATTCCTCATACAGACGGCTTCCTTGCGGCAATGCACCGCTCACGTTAGACTTGCACATCGATCATGACGCCACGCGGAAAATTAATCGCCCTCGAAGGAATCGACGGCTCGGGAAAGCGCACGCAGCTTGATTTGCTTGCGTCGCGATCTGGACGCGCGAGGCCTGGCGACGCATGCGCATCAGCTTCCCGCGCTATGAATCCTTCTTCGGCAAACTCGTGGCGCGCTACCTCAACGGCGAATTCGGGTCGCTGGAAACAGGTCGACCCGCATCTCTCCGCCCTGCTCTATGCCGGGGACCGCCTGGAGGCAAAACCCGAGATCGAATCGGCTTTGGCGGCGGGAAAAATTGTTCTCGCGGATCGCTATATCGGCTCGAATCTCGCCCATCAGATCCGAACGCGTCCCTGCCGAGCGACGCGATGAGTTCATCGCCTGGCTGAAACATCTCGAATACGGCCTGTACGGCTTGCCCGTCGAAGATCTGGTCGTGTACTTGCGCGTGCCGGCGGTCGCAGGCGCACCGCCTGGTCGGATTGAAGTCCGCGCGCGCTTACACATCGCTGCAGCGCGACATCCAGGAGGCGGATGTCTCGCACCTGAGCAAACGGCGTTAATTTACGATCGTCTGGCAACCGAACCCAACTGGGTGCGCATCGACTGTACCAACGCCGAGTCCGGCGTTTTGTATTCGCCAGAAGAGATCCATCGGGCTGTGCTTGCAAGCCGTTGAATCTCGCATTCTTTCGCGAGTTGCCGGCTGCGGCCGTGAAGTCGGAGCAGATCTCATGGGCTTTTCTGAATTCCTCGGCAACCCGCGCATGGTGACCGCCCTGCGCGGCATGCTCGCCGGCGAGCGTGTTCCGCACGCCATGCTTTTCTCCGGGCCTCGCGGCGTCGGGAAATTCACGCTTGCCCGAATGTTCGCGCAAGCCGCCAACTGCCAGCGGCTGCGCGACGATTTTTGCGGCGAGTGCGATCCCTGCCGCCGCATCGGCCTGCTCGCGGACCTGCGCCCGCTTGATCGAACAGGGCCTGGCGCAGCGCGGGGAGCGGCCCGACGCCGCCACCGTCGAACGCGTTCCGCTTCTGCTCGAAACGCATCCCGACGTCTGGGCCGTCGTTCCCGACCCTGTGCGCGCTGAAGGACCCCGTGGCGCGTCCCGTGCTGCACGTCGGCCAGCTTCGCGCCGTCCAGCGCGCCGCGTTTTTCAAGCCGCAGGGACGCCGGCGCGTCTTTATCCTCGATGGCGCGGAAACCATGCGCTGGGACATCGCGAGCATTTTTCTGAAAATTCTCGAGGAGCCCCCCGAGTCCGCGACGCTGATCCTGCTGGCTCCGAATCCATTTCAGCTCCTGCCGACGATCCGTTCGCGCTGCCTGCAATTTTCCTTCACGCCGCTCGCCACGGACGAGGTCGAAGAAATTCTGCGCGCTCGCACGGAAATGAAGCCGGCCGAGCGCAAGCTCGCCGCGCAATATTCCGAAGGCTCTCCCGGCGCGGCGATGGAACTGAACGTGGAGGCCACCGCAAAGCTGCACCGCGATGCGCTGACGGTCCTGGAACGCGCGGTGGAGCTGCGCGGCGTTTCGAATTTATTTGCCAGCACCTCGGCGCTGGCCAAGAGCCAGGAAATCCCGTTTGAAAATGTGCTCGAAGTGTTCTATAGTCTGCTCACGGACCTGCTTGATCTGTCCTGCTCTTCCTCGAAGAAGGTGTTGCGAAATCCAGCTTTGCGCCGGGAACTCGAAACACTGAGCAAGAAGGTGGACGTGGCATGGGTCAACAAAGCGGTCGACGGATTTGACACGCTCCACGCCCGGATGCGGCGGAACATCAACCGGTCACTGGGGCTCGACGCGGTGGCAATTTCCCTGGCTCGACCCTGCGACGGACGCAAGAAAATTAATTTCGCTAGTAACTTCGCGCGTACCCGTATTCGATGATCGCGCATCATAAGATTTAAGCCAGGCTGGTGAGTCCATTCTTCTTGCCAGCAGTTTTTCAATCCTGAAGGAGTTCATACCGTGAATCGTAAGCTGTTTCGTCCTACTCTTAACGGAAGTGAAAGAACCTCATCCAGTTCCGAGCCGCTCGCATTCTTCCGGGCCGCAGCCGCACAAGAAACCGGCTCCCCCGGAACAGACTCACGCGGAGAACTTTTATTGGATCAAGCAGATGCAGGCTCGAACGCCGGTGGTCGTTGTTCTCACGGATGGCGAGCCGTTGCATGGCACCATCGAATGGTACGACCGGGATTGCATCAAGTTGACTCGCAACGGCAGCCCAAATCTCCTGATTTATAAGCAATTCATAAAGTATGTGTATAAAGATGGCGAAGAGGCTGCACTCGGCGGGGTAAACGGACAGTAATTTTGCATATCGTGCGGGATTGATTTTGAGCGCCGTCTCCGGTTCCAAGCCGGACGATGGCGTGATCTTTGTCCCGCATCGAAATGTGATCGCTTTACCTTCTTGAAAGGCGAGCCGTCAGCCGCCGAGGGCTCCCGCTTTCCTTCCCGCCGAATGAAGTCAGTCCACGATCGCTGACGCCTGCTCCGCTCCGCCCGCATCCAATCTCACGTGGTTGGGGTGAGCCACATGTGCTGTCCGAAGGTCGCGAATCCGGAGTCGTGCCGGAAAATACGCGACAGAATCAATGATCCCGTTCCGGCATGTGTTTGATAGACTTGCAGTCGGTCAGGGCTATCGCGCCTTGCTTTCCCGCAATTTCTATTTCTGAGGAGCAAACGAGCTATCCGCTCGAATGAAACATGAAGATTGGGATCACCTGCTACCCAACCTACGGCGGCTCGGGTGTGGTCGCCACGGAACTCGGGATGGAACTGGCCGCGCGCGGCCATGACATCCACTTCATCAGTTACGCGCCTCCCATCCGCCTGACGGATACCAACCATCATATTCAGTTTCACGAGGTGGAGATTTCCAGTTATCCCCTGTTTGACCACGCGCCGTATGCGCTTTCCCTCGCGGTGAAAATGATGCAGGTGGCGGAGGCGGAAAATCTCGATTTGCTGCACGTGCATTACGCGATTCCCCATTCGGTCAGCGCGCTGCTGGCGCGCATGATGGCCGCGCCGCGGCGGCTGCCCTTCATCACCACGCTGCACGGCACCGACATCACTTTGGTCGGAAATGACCGCAGCTTCCTGCCGATCACAAAATTTTCCATCGAACAATCCGACGGCGTGACCGCCATTTCGCACTATCTGAAGCAGCGCACGATCGAAGAATTCGACATCAAGCGTCCCATCGAAGTGATTCCCAATTTCGTGAACTGCGATCTCTATTGCCGGAAGGACGAATCCGGCCTTGCGCGCGCGAGTGGGCTCCGGACGGCGAGCCGATCCTGATGCACCTGTCGAATTTCCGGCCCGTCAAGCGCGTCACCGATGTCGTCGAAATTTTCGCGCTGGTTCGCGAGAAGATGCGCGCGAAGCTGGTCCTGATCGGGGACGGTCCCGACCGCGGCGCCGCGGAATATCATCGTGCGCAAGAAGAAACTCGGCCGCGACGTTCATTTCCTCGGCAAACAGGACCGCGTCTACCAACTTCTGGGCCAGGCGGACTTGTTTCTGCTGCCGTCGGACATGGAATCGTTCGGCCTTGCGGCGCTCGAAGCCATGGCCTGCGAAGTTCCGGTCGTGGCCACGAACGTGGGCGGCCTGCCGGAAGTGGTCGAGCACGGAGTGGACGGATATCTTTTTACGCCGCGGGAAGTGGACATCGGCGCAAGATATGCGCTGGAAATATTGTCGCGCGCCGGATCGCGGCCGGGAAATGGGCCAGCGCCGCGCGCGTGAACGCGCAAGAAAAAATATTGCGCGAACGACGTGATTCCGATGTATGAGGCGTACTATCGCCAGGTGATCGGGGCGCTGGCGTGAAACGCGTGCGTGAATGGGAACACGGTTGGCGACCCATGTTGCGGGAGAGTTCGACATGACGCTCAACCTGCTGGAGGATTGTGTGAACGAGCTGTTTAACGAACTTTTCGTATGCCGGGAACGATGGCTGTACAGTTTCTCTTGTCGGCTTCCTATTGCTATCTGCCAATCCAGGCACAGGCATGCTCAGGTGTCCGCCTCGATTATCGGAACCGTTGAGGACCATCTGGCGCTGTCGTGCGTGGCGCGACGATCACCGTGAAGAGCCAGGAAACTGGAGCCACGCGAGTTGTAACCACGGATGACGCTGGAAACTTCCGAGTTCTTTCCCTGCCCTTGGGCCTGCAAGAGGTAAAAGCGGAAAAGAAAGGATTTCAAGACAGCCGTCTCGCCCGGATCAATTTGGAAGTGGGCCAGGAAGCAGTCGTGAACTTTGCGCTTGAAGTGTCGGAGAACTATCGATCACGATGTCGTCGATTGAAGACAGTCCCCTGTCGTCAATACCACACCCGCGTCCAGTCTCGGGAATGGTGAGCGAGCGTGAAATAAAAGACTTGCCGCTGAACGGCCGCAGCTTCGATAACCTGATCACTCTCAATCCCGGAACGATCAATTACAGCGCGATGAAAAGCGCCAATACCAGCACGAGCAACGGAAACACATTCTCGGTGGCGTGGACGGCGTACCGGAGAAAATATCTTCCTGCTCAATGGCGTGGAGTATATGGGAACGAGCCAGCTCGCCGTCACTCCCGGCGGCGCCAGCGGCGAGCTGCTGGGGATTGACGCTGTTCGCGAATTCAACGTTCTCACGGACACCTATTCCGCCGAATATGGAAAGCGAGCCGGAGCGCAAGTCAGCGTCGTCACGCAATCCGGGACAAATTCGTCTGCACGGAGCAGTTTTCGAGTTTGTCCGAAATAGCGCGTTCGATTCCGCGGGCCCGTTTGACCTTGCGGGACGTTCCTCCCTTCAAGAGAAATCAATTCGGCGGCGCGCTCGGGCGGGCCACTCAAGAAAGATCGCCTTTTCTTGTTCGGCAACTACGAAGGATTCCGGCAGTCGTTGGATCTCAGCAGCCTGAGCGTAGTTCCGGACACTGGAACAGCTCGCCCACACGGGGCGCCAGGTGGTTGCCAAATCCGAGCACGGGCGTCTACGCACCTGTAGCCGAACCTGAACTAGCAATATGCTGCCTTACATGACCTTCTGGCCGCGCCGGATCTCAAATGGCGGAACTGATGGTGCCATCCACGACCACGACTCGAACTCCTGGTCCCGAGCGGGGTTGCGTACTCGCACAACAATCCGAACGAACATCTTCAGGAAGATTTCGGAACACTTCGAACCGACTACAACATTGGGGATCGCGACACTCTTACCGGTGCTTATACGATCGACGACGGGAACAGCCTGATTCCGCTCGCCGATCCTTTGTTCGCGTCGTACACGCCGCTTCGCATGCAGGTGTTCAGCCTGCAGGAAACGCACGTCTTTTCGCCCCAAATTCTCAATACATTTCACCGTTGGGTTTTCCCGGGCGTCCTTCAGTCTGATCGGCGTGAATCCTTCCGTGGGGCCGCCGTCGGCTCGATCTCTCCCAGCGCCGTGCCCTTTGTCACCGGAGCAGGCCCCGGCGGAATCGTCGTGGGCGGAGGAGCGACAACCACCGCCGGCGGGACGATCACTTCCGCGGGCCCGAACAACGCCGCGGGCGTCGACAATCACAGAAATCTTTTTACGTATCAGGATAACGTGCAAATCAGCAAAGGAATTCATCAGATCAGCGTCGGCGTCTGGTTCCAGCGGCTTCAGGACAACGAAGACACCGCTTCGCGCCAGGCCGGGGCAGTTACTTTTGCGACCCTGACGGCATTTCTTCAGGGCACGGTCGCGACGAATCAGTTTCAAGTCGTGCCGCTCCACACGGCACTGGGTTGGAGAAGCCTTTTCGGTGCGTGGTACGTCGAGGATTCCATCCGCTTGCGGCGCAATCTCACGCTGGAAGCTCGGATTTGCGGCACGAATTCACGACCGGCTGGAACGAAGCCTACGGAAGGGCCGCCAACTACGTGACGAACTCGCAAGGCGTGCTGGTAACCGCTCCGGTCGTGGGCAATTCAGTGTTCTCGCAAAATAATGCGACGCGATTATTCGCTCCCCGGGTGGGCCTCGCCTGGGACGTGTTCGGAAACGGAAAGACGTCGGTCGCGCCGGGATACGGGATCTATTATTCGTTGATTGACGCCTTTCTTTCCTGATGAACTCGATATCTCCCTACAACGGCTCAGCATTTCCTGCCCCAGCGTCGGATCGTTCTGCCCGAGCACTGCCGGCAGCGCTTCCCTGTTTTCGTTTATTCCCATCACGCCCGGCACGTCATTCCCTGCCTGCGGCACAGGCGTGACGCCCTGCGCAACTTTTGCGCCGCAGGGAATACAAGCCGACGCGAAAACTCCGCAGGTTCAGGAATGGAATCTGTCGATCGAGCAGCAACTCAACCACGACACGTCGCTGCGCGTTGCTTATGTCGGTTCGTACGCCGTCCACGAATTGCTGAGCATCGATCCCAACAGCATCCCGGCGCAAATTTGCGCGACCGACGACATGCACGTCGGGCGGAACCCCGGGCACAACGAAAGGGACTGTCCCGCAGGGCCAGCAATACATTCCCGTGCAGTCCCGGCCCAACCCGAGTTTATCCGGAGGATTCTTCTGGTTCACCGAGGGCAACAGCAGCTACAACGCTTTGCAGGTCGACGTCACCCACCGCATGAGCAAGGGCCTGGAATTTCGCGGCAATTATACCTGGTCCAAGAGCCTGGATATGAATTCCGGTCTCACCATCGCTCAGGCGAACAATCAGCCGCAACTGGTAATGGATCGCAACGATCTGCGAAGGGATTGGGGACCGTCCGCGTTTAACATCACCAGCCAATCCAGCATTTCCGCACTGTACCAATTGCCGTTCGGGCACGGCCAGCGCTGGTTGAGCGATACCGGCCGCGTGGAAAGCAAACTCGTTTCAGGCTGGCAGGTGAATGGGATCGGAACATTCCTGACCGGTTTTCCGTTCACACCCTTGGTTGGTTCGAACAGATCGGCGATGGCGATATCCGGAACCCAGATCGGCCCGATATCAAGACGACCTTTACGGGACCCGTATTGCTCCAGAATCCAAACCAATGGTTTAACCCAGTGGCGTTCGCGTTGCCCACACCCGGTACCTACGGGGATTTAGGCAGGGGAACGCTGACGGGACCGGGCCTGGCCGATGTGGACATATCCCTGTTCAAGAACACTTCCATTTATGAAAAAACGACGCTGCAGTTCCGCGCGGAATTTTTCAACATTCTCAACCACCCAAACTTCGGCCCGCCAAACGCAACGGTATTTTCGGGAACGTCGATCAGTCCCTCGGCAGGATTGATCACGACTACGGCAACATTCCCGCGGGAGATTCAACTCGGACTAAAGCTGATTTTCTAGTTTGCCAGTAGCGTAGGCTTCACAGGTTGCGGAAAAACCCTCTTTGTTGTCATCCCGAGCGGAGCGAGGGATCTGCTTTTTCGCTAATTCGGGCAAAAAAAGCAGATCCCTCGGGCGAAACCCGCCCTTTGGGATGACAGATTGTGGGTTTTTCCGCAGCCTCTTCAGCCTGCGCGGGGTTGGTTTGGATTTGAAAAGAGGCAACACCAAAAGCGCGCAGGCTGAAGCCTACGCTACTCAGACCTTCGTCACCGGCAGGATCGCGGAAGCCTCCGAACTTGTGGGAATCAGTTCCGGGATTTCGATTCGGATTCGAGTTCCCTCCCCTTCGCGGCTGGAAATGTCCATGCGAAAATCCGCGCCGTAGAGCACGCGCAAGCGCTCGTGGACGTTGCTGATCCCGATTCCCTCCCCATAGACTTGAGCCATGCGCTCCTTGGGAATTCCGACGCCGTTGTCTTCAATCGCGATCACCAGGCGCCCGTCCTGCGTTGAGGTGCTGATGGTCAGTTCGCCGCCGCCGAGTTTTCCGGCCAGGCCGTGCTTGAGCGCGTTTTCGACAATCGGCTGCAGGAGCATGCTGGGCACGAATGCGTCGAGCGTGTGCTCGTCAATCTGCTTGTGGATCTGAAGATTGTCGCGTCCGAATCGCGCGACCTCGATGTCGAGATAGTCGTCGATGAAGTCGAGTTCTTCCTGCAGCGGCACGAATGTTTCGTGCTTCCGCAGCAGCCGCCGCAAAATATTGCTCAGCTTGATCACCACGCCGCGGGCCGTGTCCGGATCGTAGCGGATCAGCGAAGAAACCGTGTTGAGCGTATTGAACAAAAAATGAGGATTGATCTGCGCGGTCAGAGCGTCCATGCGCGCTTTGAGCAGCAATTGCTGGTGCTGTTCGAGGTTCATTTCGATGCGCGTGTTGTTCCAGATCTTCATCGGGACGGCGACGGCCATCACGGTGGAGAGCAAGACCAGCGCGATCGCCCAGCTGGGTCCCGCGTCCAGATAGAAGAGCCATTGCGGTTTGGTGGCATGGCCGAGCGCCTGCCGCGCCAATTCGAGGACGACGCAGGACGCCCAGCGGCAGCATCTCCCAGCTCACTTTCTTCCCGCGGAACAGCCGCACGATAAATCGCGGCGTGCTCATGAACGTGAACGGCCCGAGCTTCCAGATCTCCTCCGTGTTGGGAATGAACTGGCGGATCAGGCCTCCCACAAGCCCGGCGGCCGCAGCGACGGGCATCGAAAGCCACTCATGGTGAAAAAACGCGGGCAGGCTGATGATCGACCCGCCCAGCGGCCCGACCACGCGCCCTCCCAGCAGCCCGAGCAGAAACGATCCTTCGAGCATCAGGTCCGCGGCGCGATAGGGCTGGCCCACGATGCGCAGAATCACGCCAAACGCCAGCGGTGGCGTCACGAACAGCATGAGCTTCAATTTTTGATCCGAATCGCGGACTTCGGTGAACAGAACCTTCCGAAAAATGGCGGAGCGCGCCAGCACCGCGCAAATCGACGCCGCCGCACCGACATGCAGCAGCAGCGTAAGCAGCAGGTCTCCGCTAGAGGTAAGAGTATTCATGAAACTTGTCTACTGCAGGCTACGTTAGCCAATCGCCTGGCCGATGTAAAGCGCCGCAGCACGAGCGTAGCGCCTGCTATAATACGTCGCTCTCTATGCCACGCAAAACACGACACGCGCTCGCAAACCGCGCAAAAAAGCTGAGGCGCATATTCGAATCGTGGCCCGCGCCAAGCTGCCCACGCGCTTCGGGCCATTCGAAATCGTCGGCATCGAAGGGCGCAGCGATCAGGAAAGCGCCGTGGCCCTGGTGCACGGCCATGTCCGCGGCACGCGTCCGCTGGTGCGCGTCCACTCGCAGTGCCTTACCGGCGATGTTCTCTCCTCGCAGCGCTGCGATTGCCGCGCGCAGCTGGAGCTTTCTCTTGCGCCGCATCGCCGCTTCGCCCGTCCGGCATTCTGCTTTATTTGCCGCAGGAGGGCCGGGGAATCGGCCTGATGAACAAGCTGCGCGCCTACGAATTGCAGGACCGCGGCATGGACACGGTCGAGGCCAACGAGGAGCTTGGCTTTGCCGCCGATTCGCGAGATTATGCGTTTTCAGCCGCGGCGCTGAAGCTGCTCGGGGTGCGGCGCGTGCGTTTGCTGTCGAACAATCCCGACAAGGTGCAACAACTCGAAAATGCGGGAATCCGGGTCGTGGAGCGCGTGCCGTGCAGGCCGCGCACTTCGCAGCGTCTCGCGCGCCTACCTCGAAACCAAGCGCACGAAGATGGGCCACCTGCTCGATCGGTTGTGAGAAGAATCTAAACCTGCCCGCACGAAAGGCGTGCGGCCGCTACGAAAGCAAATCGCGGCACGTCAACGTGATTTTGTAGAGGTCGTTCGCCGAGGCGAACGGGCATCTTTGAATTCGTCTCCATTGGAAGTTGATTGAAAATTTAGGAGAACCCCATGACACCAGTCATCGAGCAAACTGTCACTTTTCCGAAAGGTCACCCCGGCTGATCTCTATGCGCTCTTCATGGATTCGGCCAAACATTCCGCTGCCACCGGCATGCCTGCAAAAATCTAGCCGCAAGGTCGGAGGAAAATGGTCCGCGTTCGGCGGGATGATCCTGGGAAAGAATCTGGCGCTGGTTCCGAACCGCATGATCGTGCAGTCCTGGCGCTCATCGGCCTGGAAAAAGGCCGATCCCGATTCCATTCTGGTCGTCCGCTTTGAGAAATCACCCGGCGGCGCAACCGCGCACCTCGCCCACGTCGGCGTGCCGCACTTACGACCACGACGGGAGTCACACAGGGCTGGAAGAAATATTACTGGGAACCGTGGAAGAAGTATTTCGCGGCGCGGAAACGGTCGACTTAAGACGACTTGTCTCGTTGGCGCGAGCCTACCCGCCGCCCACCAGATGAACAATCTCGAACCGGTCGCCCGGCTGCACGGCGGTGGCAATCCATTGAGATCGCGGCAGGACTTCGAGATTGCGCTCGATCGCCACACGATCCACCGGCAAGCCCAGGTGCAATAGCAGATCCGTCACGCCAAGCCCAGTGGGAACTTCTCGCGCTTCACCATTGACCACGATCTGAATTCCGGACGTCATTTCGAAACCGGAGACAGGGCCGGGTCGCGAGGCTTCGCTTTGAGCAGAAACCGCAGTTCGCCATACAGTGAGCCATCGGTCGCGCGAATCACCAGGGATGTTCCGTCGCCGGCAGTTGAGGGCATCGCGAAATTCAGGGTCGCGCGGCCCGCTGCATCCGACTGACGTCCGCAGGCAAGGAGTGCGCACCTTTCCACGTTCCAGAAACGCCTCGACATCCGCGCCACCAATTCCCTCGCCCGAATTACTTTGCCGCAATTCGATTTCGAGCGTCACGTGTCCGGCTGCAAACCAGGTCTTTGGATTTATCAGGCGGACATCGAGCCCGTCCTCATTTCGCGGCGGTTGCCGCCTGGGCCGCTACGGCGGGCTGGGAGTTAAGAGCGAGGGTTCCAGCTTCCAGTTCGGCAATCACTTCGTGGTGCTGTTGCGCGAGCCGTTCGTGGAGCTGCTTGGCAAGTCGTCCGCTTTCGTTGCGGTCGCGAAATCTGCATAGCTGGTGCTCCGCTTGTAAATCACCCGGCCTGCTTCGTACACGACCGTGTCGAGGAAGGGATGCGAGGGGCCGCGGTCCTCGGTCTGGACATGGTAGAGGCTTTCGCCGGCGCGCACATTCGAATTGAACCCAAAGTTCATGCCATGGACCGCCTTCCCGGCGTCTTCGACGATCGAACTGCATTGCATTAAGCCTTAAGAAACATTGCCGATATATTTCTGTAGCGCATTTGACCGCTTGCCGCTTCGTCGTTATTATAGCTTGTGCTCCGATGACAGGAAACGACCTCCAGAGCTACGCGCCGCTTCTTTTACACCTCATCCTGGCCATGGCGCTTTCGGGGATCATTCTTTTGCTTTCCTCCTTGGTGGGCTGGAGGCGGCCATCCAAAGTGAAATCGCAGGCTTATGAATGTGGCATCACGCCCACGGGCGACGCACGCGAGCCGTTTTCCGTAAAATTCTATCTGGTCGCTATGGTATTTATTTTGTTCGATGTGGAGGCCATTTTCCTTTATCCCTGGGCCTTCATATTTCAGGCAATTGCGGTGGTTCGGCTTCGTGGAAATGCTCCTCTACATCGGTATCCTGCTGGTGGGCTATTTCTATCTCTGGAAGAAAGGGGCGCTCGACTGGAACCGCCCAGCCGTACGCCGGGACCGCGCTTCGTGACGGAAACATCCGACCTCGAACAGAGTCCGACGATTGCAAGAATCCGCTCCTGGCAGCCGGGGGCCATTGATGGCGTGATCGCTTTTCGCGGGGAGCTGACTTTGCTCGTGCCTCGCGAACATCTGCGCCCGCTCGCCGGATTTCTTGCCGGCGACCCCGATCTCGCGTTCACATATCTTTCCGATGTGACTGGCGTGGACCGCTTTCCCATCGAACCTCGCTTTGAGTTGAATTATCATTTGGTTTCGATTTCCCGGCGCGACACCTTGCGCCTTCGGGTTCGTCTGCCGGGGGAATCTCCCGTGATCGAATCGGTCGTGCCCGTCTGGCCCACGGCCAATTGGCACGAACGCGAGATCTTCGACCTATTCGGTGTCCGCTTTGAAGGGCATCCGAATTTGCGCCGCATGCTGTTGCCGGATGACTGGGAAGGCTATCCCCTTCGCAAGGATTATCCCGTGGAGGGTCCCCGCTGATTCAAGAGTGAGCCCGCTCTATGACTACCGTACAAACCGCCACCGGCCCCGCGCAAACCATGGTCCTCAACATGGGTCCCCAGCACCCTTCCACGCATGGCGTGCTGCGCGTCTTGCTCGAACTCGACGGGGAAACCGTCGTCAAGGCCGACGTGGACATCGGGTATCTCCACACGGGAATCGAAAAAACCGCCGAGGCGCTGACCTATTCCCAGGCGATCACGATTACCGACCGCATGGATTATCTCGCGCCGCTGTCGAACAATCTGGTCTACTGCCTGGCGGTGGAAAAGCTGCTGGGACTCGAAGTTCCCAAGCGCGCGCAATACATTCGCGTTCTGCTCACCGAACTCACGCGCATCGGCTCGCATCTGGTGTGGCTCGGAACGCACGCGATCGATTTGGGCGCGATGTCGGTGTTCCTCTATTGTTTCCGCGAGCGCGAAGAATTGCTGAAGATTTTTGAGATGGTCAGCGGCCAGCGCATGATGACCAGCTATTTCCGCATCGGCGGTCTGGCGCTGGAGCCGCCGACGGGCTGGACCGACCGCGTCCAGAAAGTCGTGCAGTCGTTTCCCGCGCGCTTCGATGAGTACGAAGACCTGCTGACAAAAAACCGCATCTGGCTGGCCCGCACGCAGGGAGTGGGCTGCTGAGCGCCGCCGACGCGATCGCCCTCGGCGTGTCCGGGCCTTCGCTGCGCGGCTCCGGCGTGGACTACGATGTCCGCAAGTATTTTCCGTATTCGAGCTACGAGGAGTTCGATTTCCAGGTGCCCGTGCGCCCGGAAGGCGATTGCTACGCGCGCTACCTGTGCCGCGTGGCGGAAATGCGGGAGAGCCTGAAAATCGTCAAGCAGGCGCTCGAGAAGATTCCTCCCGAAGGCCCCATCAAGGCGGATGCGCCCGGCATTGTTCCGCCGCAACGCGAAAAAATGAAGACCGAAATGGAAGCGCTGATCTACCACTTCAAGATTTTCACCGAAGGGTTCGCGCCTCCCCCGGGCGAAGTGTACCAGCGCATCGAATCGCCGCGCGGCGAGCTGGGATGTTTCATCGCCAGCGACGGTTCGCCGAAGCCATATCGCATGAGATTTCGCGCGCCTTCGTTCGTGAATCTGCAGGCGCTGCAGAAAATGGTGGAAGGCCGCCTGATCGCGGACGTGATTGCTTCCATCGGCACGCTCGATATCGTGCTCGGGGAGATCGACCGCTGATGAATCTGCCTCCGCAGCTGGAATCCAAGTTTCAAACGCTGGAAAACCGCTATCCGGTGAAGCGTTCCGCGCTGATCCCCATGCTGCTTTACGCGCAGGACCAGTTCGGCTACGTCAGCGACGACATGATCGGCGAAATCGCCCGCCGCCTCGGCCTGAATACTTTGCAGGTCACTGAAACGATGGCGTATTACTCGATGCTGCGCCGCCATCGCGCCGGAAAATATCACGTGCAGGTCTGCACGAACGTCTCCTGTATGCTGCGCGGCGGCAACAAGCTCTACGAATTCGTTCAGAAAAAGCTCGAAATCGGCCACAAGGAAACCACCGAGGACGGCGTTTTTTCGCTCGAGGAAGTGGAATGCATCGGAGCCTGCACCGGCGCTCCGGCCATGCAGGTGAATTACGATTTCTACGAAAATCTCACGACCGAACGCACCACGCAGATCTTCGAAGCGCTCGAAGTCGGACGAAAACCGGAAGCCTCCACTCCCATTTCAGGTTCGGTGAAGAAACGCCATCCGGCCGAAGTTCCCGTCATCAGCCGCCTGTTTGGCGTGAAGGATTCACACAAGCTGGACGTGTACCTCGCCCATGACGGCTATAAAGGCATGGAGCGCGCGCTCAAGGAATTGACGCCCGAGCAGGTCGTCGACGAAGTGAAGAAATCGAATCTGCGCGGGCGCGGCGGCGCGGGGTTTCCCACCGGGATGAAGTGGAGCTTCGTGCCGAAGGAATCGGCGAAGCCGAAATATGTTCTGTGCAACGCGGATGAAAGCGAGCCGGGCACCTGCAAGGACCGACCGCTGATGGAAATGATGCCGCACCAGCTGATCGAGGGCATCGTGATCGCGGGCCGCGCGGTGGGTTCGCACCAGGGATACATTTACATCCGCGGCGAGTACCGCTACGTCCTCGACATCATGGACGGCGCGATTGCGGAGGCGTACAAGGCGGGCTATCTGGGCAAGAATATCCTCGGAAGCGGCTTCGATTTCGATCTGGTCACGCACACGGGCGCCGGCGCCTACGAATGCGGCGAGGAATCGGCACTGATGGAATCGCTCGAGGGTAAGCGCGGCTACCCGCGCATTCGCCCGCCGTTTCCTGCTGTCGTGGGCCTCTATGGGTCGCCCACGGTGATCAATAACGTCGAGACGCTCTCCTCGGCGCCGGAGATTCTGCGGCGCGGCGGGGAATGGTACGCGGGCCTCGGCTCAGTCAAGAACGGCGGCACGCGCATGTTCTGCATTTCCGGCCACGTCAACAGGCCCGGAATCTATGAGCTGCCGATGGGATTTCCGCTCCGCCAGATGATTGAGGACGTCGCTGGCGGGATGCTGAACGGCAGAAAGCTGAAGGCCGTAATTCCCGGTGGCAGCTCCTGCCCGCTACTGACCGCCGATGAAATCGATATCAATATGGACTACGATTCGGTTGCCAAGGCCGGGTCAATGCTCGGCTCGGGTGGCCTCGTCGTGATCGACGAAGATACCTGCATGGTCGATCTGGCGCGGCGCATCATGCACTTCTACGCTCACGAATCCTGCGGCTGGTGCATTCCCTGCCGCGAAGGCACGGGCTGGTTGCGAAAAATGCTCGACCGGTTTCACGCAGGCGCGGGACGCGCCGAAGATATTTCGATGGTGGGCGAACTGGCGAAAAACATGCTCGGCAAGACGTTTTGCCCGTTGGGCGATGCCGCCGCGATGCCGACCATCAGCATCGTCAAGAAATGGCGGCACGAATTCGAACAGCACCTTTCGGGCAAGTGTCCTTACAGGCCGGCCGATGTAATGGCCATGGGCCGCTGAGGCTTCCGGCACAAAATGGCGGATTCAAAAGACATCACGCTGAAGATCGACGACCGCGATGTGACCGTTCCTCCGGGAACGCTGGTGATCGAAGCGGCGCGCCGCATGGGGATCGAAGTCCCTTCCTTCTGCTATTTCCCCGGCCTGTCGCTGCAGGCCGCCTGCCGGATGTGCCTGGTGGAAGTGGAAAAGGCGCCTAAACTGCAAACAGCATGCACGCTCGTTGCAATGCCGGGCATGGTGGTGCGCACCAGCACGCCGCAGGTGCACGAGTCGCGCAAGGCGATGCTCGAATTCCTGCTCGCCAACCATCCGCTTGACTGCCCGGTTTGCGACAAAGGCGGCGAATGCGAATTGCAGGACATGGTCTTCACCTACGGCGCCGACAAGAGCCGCTTTGCCGAAGAAAAACGCCACCAGCCCGAAGAAAAATGGTCCGAGGCTGTCTATTACGATGCCCCGCGATGTATCCTGTGTTTCCGCTGCGTCCGGGTTTGCGATGAAGGCATGGACGTGAAGGCCCTGGGCGTCGGGCAGCGCGGCTCGCAATCGACGATCATTCCGAATGGAGAGGATCACCTCGACTGCGAAGAGTGCGGCATGTGCATCGATATTTGCCCGGTCGGCGCTCTCACCAGCGGCACTTATCGCTACAAGACGCGGCCGTGGGAGATGACTTACGTCTCCACCGTGTGCGCGCACTGTTCGAACGGATGCAAGACCACGTTGAGCGTCCGCAACCACGAAATCCTCCGCGCCAATAACCGCGATCTTTCCGGAATCAACAAGGATTTCCTGTGCGTGAAGGGCCGTTTCGGATTTGATTTCACCAAGCATCCGGAACGCCTGAAGCTGCCGCTGGTCCGCCGAAAAGGCGTGCTGGAGCCGTCCAGTTGGGAAGACGCGCTGGCCGAGGTCTCGCGGCGGCTTGCCGAGATTCGAAGAGGGTTTGGGGCAGATTCCCTCGGGTTTATCGGGTCGAACCGCACGACCAATGAGGAAAATTATCTGCTGGGGCGCATCGCGCGCGCGTCCATCGGCACGAATAATGTGGACCATCATCGCACCGCCGATTATGCGAGCTTGATCGCGGCGCTGGGCGAAAAAGCCCCGACTGCCGGCGCAAGCATGACCCAATTATACGAAGCGGATGCGGTCCTGCTGGTGGGAAACGATCCGACGGAGCAGAATCCCCTGGTGGCCTGGCAGATTCGGTCGGCGATTCGCCATCGCGGCGCTCGCCTTTACATCATTAACTCGAAATCGATCAAGCTTCTGCGCCAAGCCAGACAATTCGCAGAAGTGCCGCAGGGTGGAGAAGCTGCCGCGATCGGCCGCCTTGCCGGCGGGTCCGCGCAGTTCGACGCCGGAACGGAAGAAAGGCTTTCCGCGCTGGCGGCTTCGCTCGGAAAAGAATCGAACGTTGTCATTGTCTTCGGCGCGGAGCTGACGGGATCGGCCGTCCGCGACCTGGTGAAATTTGGGTCTTCCCTGCCCGGTCTGACGCGCTACATGGCGCTCGGCGATTACGCGAACTCGCGCGGGGCTTCGGACATGGCCTTGCTGCCCGGGATGCTGCCCGGCTACGTCACGATGGCGGACGCCAAAGGCCGTGAAAAATTCGGCAACCTGTGGGGGGCGAAGCTCTCCGACAAGCCCGGAATGGACGCGCGAGCGATGCTTGCCGCCGCGGCGAATGGAAAATTGCGCGCGCTTTATGTCGTAGGCGCAAATCCGGTGAAGACTTTTGGAGTCCATGCAACGGACCGGCTCGGCAAACTCGATTTTCTGGTCGTTCAGGATCTGTTCCTCACGGAGACCGCGAAATTGGCCGACGTGGTGCTGCCGGCAGCGTCGGCGTACGAGAAGAATGGCACGATGACCAACACCGCCGGCGAAGTCCAGCTCATTCGCAAGGGCGGCGACGTGATGGGCACGCGTTCGGATTTCGACATCCTGCGAATCCTTTCCTACCAGCTCGCGCAGCTGGGACTTGGGCAAGCCATCGGCCTGCGCACGCCCGAGGCCGCTTTCGATGAAATCCGGCAATCAGTGGCGGGGTATAACTTCTCGATGACAACACTGACGCTGGGAGAGGCCGAACGCACGTTGCCAATCTCAACAGCCAATGGCAACGCGAAATACGATGTTCCGGTTGGGGCCATTTTTTCGGCGCAAGATACGCTCTTCACCAGCGGAACGCTGGGACGCTATTGCGCGACCATCCAATCCCTTCCGGAAGCGACCGAGCCGGTCGAGGAAATAGGGGCGCGCCCGTGAACGAGTTCGCGGCCCAGCATCCTCTGCTCACCGTAGCCTTGCCGAAAGTTGTTGTCCTGCTTTTCGTCATGCTGACGGCGCTGGCGTACTTGACCTGGTTCGAGCGCAAGGTCGTGGCGCATATCCAAGCGCGATGGGGCCCGTATCGCGTGGGCCCGCACGGATTGCTGCAGCCTCTGGCCGACGGCGTCAAGTTCCTTTTCAAGGAGGATGTGACACCGGCGGGCGCGGATAAATTTGCGTACTTTCTCGCACCTTTTCTGGCATTGTCGCTGGCCATTACGTCGATCGCCATCATCCCTTTCGGTCCGCAGGAAATAACAATTTTTGGACAGCAAACGCCGCTGGCGATCACGAATTTGAACATCGGCCTGCTGGCGCTGTTCGCGATCACATCGATGAGCGTCTACGGCGTGGCGCTGGCCGGGTGGTCATCGAACAGCAAATACCCGCTGCTCGGCGGACTGCGGAGCTCGGCGCAGATGGTCAGCTACGAACTCGCGCTCACCATGTCCGTCGTCGGCGTGATCCTGATGGCGGGAACATTTAACCTGAGCGAGATTGTGAACGCGCAGCAGGGATTCCATTGGGGATTTTTGCCGAGATGGAACCTGATCGGTTCGCCGATGCCGCAAATACTGGGCTTTGTCTTGTTCTTCACTTCGGCGGTTGCGGAAACCAACCGCGCCCCGTTCGATCTGGCGGAAGCCGAATCCGAACTGGTGGCGGGTTTTCACACCGAGTATGCGAGCTTCAAGTTCGCCATGTTTTTCATGGCGGAGTACGCCGCCATGATCACGGTATCCTGCCTTGCGACGATTCTCTTCTTCGGCGGCTGGCTGTCGCCGTTTCCCCAGACGGCAGGCTGGGGCTGGACGCACTACATCCCCACCGTGGCTTTCGCGGTCGCCGGCCTGGCGTTGATCATTCACGGCGTCCGGTATCTGACTGCATTCGGCCGGGTCGTGTTGCCGGCCCTGGGACTCGTCTTATGCGGGCTGGCATTCCTGTGCAGCCGGCCGGGAGTGATGGAAATCATTCAAGGGCCGTTCTGGTTTTTACTGAAAATTTTGATCTTTCTCTTCGTGTATGTATGGGTGCGAGGCACGCTTCCTCGCTTCCGCTACGACCAGCTGATGGGCTTCGGATGGAAGCTCCTCTTGCCGGTTTCGATTTTGAACGTGGTGATTACGAGTCTTGCGATCGTGTGGACGCAGCGATGAGATTCATGCTCGAAGTTACAAAACCGGGGACGGGATGGTGACGCCGCAAATTGCGGTCTTCATTGTCCTGGCGGCAGTGACGGTGGCAGCGGCCATCAGCCTGATCCTGCAGCGGGAACCGATCCACAGCGCGCTGTCGCTGATCGCCGTCATGGTCGCGCTGGCGGGACTTTACCTGCTCGAGGGCGCGGAATTCCTAGCCGCCGTGCAAATCATTGTTTACGGCGGCGCGATCATGGTGCTTTTCGTCTTCGTGATCATGCTGCTGAACGCGGGGCTGGAAGAGCGCACGAACGTGAGCTGGATGGCGCGCTTCGTGGGCGTGCCGCTCGGGATCGTCTTCCTGATCGAGGTGGCTTATGGAATTGGACGGGCGACGATGCACATGGCGCCGCCCGCCGCTGGAGTAGTTTCGACGCGCGACCTCTCGACGCTGCTCTTTCGCGAATACGTTTTCCCGTTTGAACTGACGTCGTTCTTGATTTTGATCGCATTGCTCGGCGCCCTGGTCCTGGCGCGCCGGGAGGAGTCGGATTAAGGCCGGCATGCCCCGGGTCTAAAGACCCGGGCTACAGCATTGGCGCGATCAACGGCAGTTTGTAGTAGCCCGCCTCTTTGGAGCGGGGGGTTGTTTCGAGCATCTGCAAGAGCTTCTGGCGAAATTGATTTTAGGCTTTCTGGGGGCGTAGTGGTTCCGACTTCATACTTTCTGGTCTTGAGCGCGGTCCTGTTCGGGCTGGGTGTGGTGGGGTTTATCTTCAAACGCAACATCATCACCATTTTCATGTCCATTGAGCTGATGCTCAACGCCGTCAATCTGGCGTTCATTACCTTCAGCCGGGCGCTCGGGCAGCTGCAAGGACAGGTATTCGTTTTCTTCGTCATCGTTGTCGCGGCTGCCGAAGCCGCGGTGGGCCTGGCGATCGTTATCCTGATTCATCGCAACCGTGGAACGCTCAACGTCGAACGCGTGGATTCGCTCAAAGATTGATGCCCGCTCTCACTTACTTGTGGATCATTCCGCTGCTGCCGCTTCTGGGCGCCGCCGCGAACGGCTTGTTCGGCGGCCGCTGGTCAAAGGGCGTGGTGACGGGCATAGCGCTTTCTTCGACGACGCTGGCGTTTCTGACGGCGCTCGAAGTGACTCGCGAATTTCTGGCGCTCCCGGCGGACCAGATTCCCTGGACGAAAACATATTTCACCTGGATCACCGCCGGACCGTTTCAAGCCAACTTCGGCCTGCAGGTGGATCAGCTTACGATCGTTATGCTGCTGGTGGTGACCGGAGTGGGCTGGCTGATTCACATCTATTCCACGGGATACATGCACGACGATCCGGGCTACCGCCGTTTCTTTTCGTATCTGAACCTCTTCATGTTTTTCATGCTGCTGCTGGTGCTCGCCGCCAATTACCTGCTGATGTTCGTCGGCTGGGAAGGCGTGGGGCTGTGCAGCTATCTGCTGATCGGTTTCTTCTACCTGAAGCAATCCGCCACCAACGCCGGCAACAAGGCTTTCTGGGTGAACCGCGTCGGCGATTTCGGTTTCACCCTGGGCGTGCTTTTGATTTTGCGCACGTTCGGGTCGCTTGATTTTGCCACCGTGCTTCCCGCAGCGGCCAAGATGCCCGTAGAGCCGGTTGGTCAAGTGGGAGTGCTCACCACCATCGCCCTGCTCTTGTTTGTCGGTGCGGCGGGAAAATCCGCGCAGCTTCCGCTGTACGTCTGGTTGCCGGACGCGATGGAGGGCCCCACTCCCGTAAGCGCCCTGATCCACGCGGCGACGATGGTCACCGCGGGCGTGTATATGGTGGCAAGATCGCACGCGATTTTCCTGGGCGCGGCCACCGCCATGCAAGTGGTCGCTATCGTGGGCTGCTTGACCGCGCTCTTCGCCGCCACGATCGGCCTGGTGCAGACGGACATTAAGAAAGTTCTGGCCTACTCCACCGTTTCCCAGCTCGGTTACATGTTTCTGGCCCTGGGCGTGGGCGCATTCAGCGCGGGCATTTTTCACTTGATGACGCATGCCTTCTTCAAGGGCCTGCTCTTCCTGGCCGCGGGCAGCGTGATTCACGCCATGGGCGGCGAGCAGGACATGCGCAAAATGGGCGGCCTTCGCAAGAAAATCCCGGTGACCTTCTGGACGATGTTCATGGCCACCCTTGCGATTGCGGGTGCTCCCGGATTTTCCGGATTCTTCAGCAAGGACGAAATCCTGCTCGCGGCGCAGAAATCGAGCCCGCCGCTCTGGGCGCTTGGCGTTCTGACGGCGGGTCTTACTTCTTTCTACATGTTTCGTTTGCTTTTTCTCACGTTCTTCGGCGCCGAGCGATATGACGAGCATCACGTGCACGTGCACGAATCTCCGAAGAATATGCTCGCGCCGTTGATTGTTCTCGCCATTCTTTCCGTTGCCGGCGGCTGGATGGCCGCTCCCGCACTTTGGGGCGGAGTGAACCACTTCGATCAGTTTCTGGCTCCGGTGCTTTCCGTTGGTTCGGAGCCGGTTGCGGCTGCGGCGGAATCCTCCGGCGGCGGCGAAGTTTTGCAGGCGCTGCTCGGCGCGCCCGTCATTGCGGGATTGCTGGGATTCCTCCTGGCCTGGTGGTGGTATATCCGCAGCCCGGAAACACCGAAGAAAATCGCGGAATCGCTCTCCGCGCCGTACAAGCTCTTGAGCGGAAAATATTTTGTCGACGAATTGTATGCCGCCGTGATCGTACGCCCGCTGATCTGGATTTCGGACAAAGTCCTGTGGCACATCGTCGATGAAGGCGCGATTGACGGCGCAGTGAACGGCGTCGCGCGCGTGTCGCGGGCATCGGGCGACCGCCTGCGTTACGCGGAATCGGGAAACACGCGCAGCTACG
This sequence comes from Terriglobia bacterium, assembly GCA_963757625.1. GTDB lineage: Bacteria > Acidobacteriota > Terriglobia > Acidiferrales > UBA7541 > Palsa-360. Next base: position 353,630 of record CAVWSJ010000006.1, read on the forward strand.
CGACGTGGATCATCATGGGCGTCGTGATTTTCACTTCCCTCCTGTTTTGGATGGTGAGCTGAAATGCAGCACACTTACTTGCTGACGGTCCTGACGTTTCTGCCCGCCGCGGGCACGCTCGCGCTGCTGCTGCTGAACGACGCCGACCACCTCTGGATTCGCCGACTCGCGCTGGTCACCGCCGTCGCGGAGTTCGCCATTTCGCTCCTCCTCTTGCGCGGATTTGATGTGCACGCAACGGGCTATCAATGGGAAGAGTTCCACGCGTGGATCGAGCAGCCGCCAATTCACTACCACCTGGGGGTTGACGGCCTGAGCGTTTTCCTGGTCTTGCTCACCACGCTTTTGACTCCGATTTCGATTCTGTCCTCCTGGAAATCGATCGATCAGCGCGTGAAGGGCTTTTTCATCTCCCTGCTGGTGCTCGAAACCGGCGCGATCGGCGTTTTTGTTTCGCTGGACCTGTTCCTGTTTTTCCTGTTCTGGGAAGTCATGCTGATCCCGATGTATTTCCTGATCGGCATCTGGGGCCATGACCGGCGCATTTACGCGGCGGTCAAATTCGTGCTGTACACGATGTTCGGGTCAATCCTGATGCTGGTCGCGATTCTGTGGCTCTATCGAATCACCGTGGCGGCGGGGTCACCGACGTTCGACGTTGCCCGGATCCAGTCGATGCTCGCGAACGGCACCATCGTGCTGCCCGTACGGACGGAATTTCTTCTGTTTGGCGCGTTTTTTCTGGCCTTTGCCATCAAGGTGCCGCTCTTCCCGCTGCACACGTGGCTGCCGGATGCGCACACGGAGGCCCCCACGGCGGGCTCCGTGATGCTCGCGGGCGTCCTGCTCAAGATGGGCACATACGGCATGTTGCGCTTCTGCCTGCCGCTATTTCCGGAGGCTTCGCGCCACTTTGCTCCCGCGATTGCCGTTCTCGCGATCATCGGGATTATTTACGGCGCGCTGGTGGCCATGGTGCAGGTGGACCTCAAGCGCCTGGTTGGTTATTCGTCGGTGAGCCATCTGGGGTTTGTCGTACTCGGGATCTTCGCGTTTCACGTCATCTCCATTCAGGGCGCGGTCTTTCAGATGTTGAGCCACGGCATCTCGACCGGCGCTCTCTTCCTTGGCGTCGGGATGCTCTACGACCGCCGCCACACGCACTTGATCAAGGAATTTGGCGGCCTGGCGACGCCGATGCCGGTGCTGGGAGGACTTTATCTGTTTACATGCCTGGCTTCGGCGGGCCTGCCGATGCTCAACGGCTTTGTCGGCGAGTTTCTGATTCTCGCGGGAACGTTCCAGAGGCATGCGGCGTGGGCATCCTTTGCCGCGCTGGGCGTTATTTTTTCGGCGGTGTATTTGCTGTGGTCTTATCAGCGCGTGTTCTTCGGCGGGATTACGAAGGAAAAAAACAACACCCTCACGGACCTGGACATGCGCGAACGCGGAGTTCTGTTCCTGATGGCCGGGATCATTCTGTGGATGGGAATTGGCTCTCCATTTTTCACGCGCCGGACGGAAGCCTCGACGCAGAACGTGCTGCAGCAAATGCAGCGGCCGGCGCAGGCTTACGATGCCGGCATCACAATCAACCACGGCATGAACAATCTGGTGAACTCGAAATAAATGTTTCCTCCTCTCCAAGACCTGTATCGGATTGCGCCCGAACTCGTGCTGTGCGTGTTCGGCATGCTGGTTATGTTTCTCGCGCCGGTTGTGCCGAAGGCGCGGCACGCAGCGCTGGCTGCCATTTCATTGATCGGCGCGGCGCTTGCCCTGGCGGCGACCCGATATATCGCGTTGTATCCCGGCGCCGCATATTCCGGCCTGATTCGGGCTGATTCGTTCAGCCTCTTTGTCCATTTGATTGTCATCGGCGTGGCCTTTCTCGCGATTCTAGGTTCCGTCGGTTACCTCAAACGGGAAGGGCTCGATGCGGGGGAATTTTGCGCGCTGATTCTGTTTGCGACGGCCGGCATGGGCGTCATGGCCGGGGCGCACGAATTGCTGACGGCCTTTGTGGGGCTGGAAATGAGTTCCATCGCGTCCTACGTTCTCGCGAGTTACCGGCGCGACGCGCCGCGTTCGAACGAAGCGGCGATGAAGTATTTTCTGCTGGGCTCGTTCGCCACGGCGTTTTTCCTGTATGGAATCGCGCTGTCGTTTGGGGCCACGGGCTCGACGCACCTCGACATGATGACTCCGCTCGCCAACGATTCTTCACATACGCTGCTCAAGATCGGCCTCGGATTCATTCTAGTCGGGCTGGCATTCAAGGTCGCTGCCGCGCCGCTTCAGCTCTGGACACCGGACGTTTATGAAGGCGCGCCCGCGCCGGTGACCGCTCTGCTTTCCACCGGCCCGAAGGCGGCTGCATTCGCACTGGCCTTGCGCATTCTTGCGAGCATCGACGCCGCACCCGCGGTATGGTTTTGGGCGCTTTGGATTGCGGCCGTGCTCAGCATGTTTGTCGGCAATTTGTCCGCGATCGTGCAGACCAGCGTGAAGCGCATGTTGGCCTACAGCTCCATCGCGCACGCGGGATATATTCTGGCCGCTCTCGCTGCCGCGGCCGCTACCGAACATCCGGAAGCAGGAATCGCCGCGGCGCTGTTTTATCTGGTGACTTACGCGCTGGTAAAGCTGGGCGCGTTCCTGGTGGTCGCGCAAATCGGCGGCGCGGGCGAACGCCACGAGCAGATCGACGACTTCGCGGGACTCGCGCGCCGCCAGCCTGCCATGGCCGCGTGCTTCTCGCTCTTCCTGCTGTCCCTGCTCGGCCTGCCGATTACGGCGGGCTTCCTCGGTAAATTCTACGTCTTCAATGCCGCCCTCGAACCGGGCACGACTCCGATGATCTGGCTCGCGATTCTGTTGGGAATCAACAGCGTGATCGGGGCGTACTACTACCTGCGCGTGATGGTGGCCATGTACATGCGCGAACCGAAGCAGGAAATCGCGGCGGAGCCGGTGCCGTGGACGCTCTCCGTCGTGTTGTGGATCGCCGCCGCCGGAACGATTTACGCGGGACTCTTCCCCGGACGAATCATCGATTTCGCCACGAAAGCCGCGCTGAATATTCGATAGCTCCCACCGGGTTACACTCAAGCGCACCGTACCATTGACTGCCGACGAAGATCGAAACGAAGATCAAAACTGTGCTCGGCTCAGCGATGATTGGGAAGTGGCTGCGGCATGGCGAGTAGACAATCTGCAAGGGATTGTTTTGCCGCGGAATACGCGCGCGTGTCCGAAGGCGTTGCGCCGAAGTTTGGCGATGCCCGGTTATCAATGGGCATGGAGCCGGTTCAGGATACTTCGCTTGGCTTTCTTCCTTCTGATGATTGTCGGGTTTTCGCCGCTTGTTCCCATCAGCGTCCTGCGATATTACTTGGCTATCGAAACCTTCTGGGCTCTGACGCTCATTTTGCTGGGCCTATACCTCTGGAAATGGAAATGTCCCCGGTGCCGAAAGCAGTTCGCCGGGAAGACGAGGAAATGGCTGTTCCTCCCTCAATACTGCGGGAACTGCGGGCTGGCGAGGTACTCGGCATATCCTGCCGCTGCGACGGCGAAGACTGTCGTTGCGCGGTGACTTTTGCAAGGGCGATTTCAGCGAGCGTAGGCGGCCTGGGCAACGATTTATGTAGGAATATTCCCTGCCCGTGATATCCGTTTCGCCGCGCAAACCGCGCTGAACATCACAGGACTTGGCCTTGAGTAGTTTGCGGAGACCACCCTTATATGGAACTAAAATCTTGCTTGAAGCATATGCAAGTGGTAATTACCACATTTCTGAACCGCTGGCGCAGGTTACAGATCATGCGTATCGGTTTAAATCGGAAGACTGTGTGGGTGCCAGATCTGCTTTTGTGTCTCTAGCGTTCGGCCTGTGGGACCACCTAAAGGAAGGATCACATGAATACGGTTAGCCCGGCTTGGCGCCAAGCTCTATCTGGAAAGCCGCTTCGCTCCGCGACCTTCTGGGCCTTTTTTCTTCTCCTGGGCCTGATCCTGGAATCCGCGGCCTCCTTAATGATTAGGATTATGGCGATACCCATGCGAGACATGCTCGACATCACCCCAATCGTAATCCTCGCGTTCGTTCTTGGTTTCGTCGGCTACGGCTTCTGGTTGGTAGTTCAAACATATCAAGAGGCGCGGGCGGCGGTTGCGACGGAGCACGAAGAGATACTCGCTCGTTATTCTTATTTGACCGTGAGGATGTACTTTATTGCGGGGGGCTGCACGCTGCTTTGCCTGCGGGTAGCTGAGTGGCTAATGGTTCGGTGAACGGCTGGATCGCGGACTTGCCCACCGACGCAGCACGCACGGCCAAGTCCTTCCATGAGAAGGCCGGTTAGTGTCAAGTCGGTTTTGTAGTTGCTTTTGGTCGTCGAGTGGTCTTCCTTCGAACCGAGCCGCCTCTGTCGCCATCCTTCCATCCGCACTCTTTTGTGAGCGATATTCGCTCGGTGCAAGTTGGGTGTTCTCGTTTCAGTGGTGCTGCTACCTGTGAATCGACCTCTCGTCCCACCGATTCGGTGAGAGTCGGGCCCCAGGACTTAGTCGCAGTCACCTGGACTCGGCGGTTGAGCTCTGTATTGCTCCCCTCTAAAACTGGACACCTCATTTAGGTAGAATCAGGGCCTCCCAAACAGGAGGCAACATGGGCAGGAAACCGCGTATCGATCGATCCCCCGAAGAGAAGTGGCAGATCGTGCAGGAAGGCATCAAGAGCGGGAATGTCTCGGAGACGTGTCGGCGTCATGGAGTCGCTCCGAATCTGTTCTATCGCTGGAAGGATGAAGCGGAACAGGGAGCAAAGGCAGCGCTTGGGGGGAGAAGCGCTGCCGCGGCCGAAACCGAGAAAGACCGGCGCATCCGGCAGTTGGAACGGACGCTGGGGCGGAAGTCGTTGGAGATTGAAATACTAAAAAACGTCGTGGGGGAGTGAGCTGCGGTGAAGTTCACTCCCAGGCACGCGAGTTGGTGGCACAGGGACGCACGGCGACCCTGGTGGCCACAACGCTGGCGATCAGCCGGTCGAGTTTGTATTACCAGAAAAAGGCACGAGGCAGTCGGGCCGACCGCCGTTACGATGAGCAGATCGTGGTGGCGTGCGGAGAGAAACTGGCCTTTGGCTACCGGCGCGTGGCTTGGTGGCTGCAGCGGAAACAAGGGCTTCGCGTGAATCGCAAGCGCGTGCTGCGGGTAATGCGGGAACGCGGGCTGCTGGTGCGCTCGCGCCGTCTGCGGGCACGACGCAAGAAAGAGTGGGGCCGCGTGGAAGCCGCCGAGCCGAATCAAATCTGGCAGACGGACATGACCAAAATCTGGGCGGGGCCAGCCGTGGGCTGGGCCTACCTGGTGTGCGTGATCGACTGCTGCACGCGGGAAATCGTGGGCTGGAATCTATCGCATCGCTGTCGAACCGAAGACGCACTGGCAGCGGTCGAGCAAGCGGTGCTGGCACGGCTGCCCGAGGGCAGCCGCATGGCCCGCGTGACGCTGACCACCGATAACGGAACGCAGTTCACTTCGTCGCGGTTCCTGCTGACACTGAACCGACTGGGCATCACGCACCGCCGCACGGCCTATCATCACCCGGAGGGCAACAGCTACATCGAACGATTCCATCGCAGCTTGAAGGAAGAAGAAGTCTGGACGGCGGAATATCGCAACGTGCAGGAAGCACGGGAGTCGATCGGTCGCTGGATCCAGGAGTACAATCACGACCGGCCTCATCACGGAGTCGGAAATCGAACTCCGCACGAGGCCTTCTTGGCTTTTGCAGCTGTACTAAAAAACGAGGCCCTGACTGTCTAAATTAGAGGGGAGCAATACAGCTCGGCTATCGGGATCGCAACTCGCTAGGCCACTTCCCGCATCGCTTTCTGACTATTGCGCAGTGGTTCGTACACCTCTCCCCCTACCCACAACCGATGCAGCAGGATCGCCAGCTTTCGAGCCACGGCCACGACGGCTCGCTTCTTGGCATTTTTTCCTCCTCGTTCCGCAAGCTTGCGTCCCCATCTCCGCAGATCACTGTCTTCTCCAAAAGGTCCCAGAATGTAGTGCGCTCCCTGCACCAGCATCGTGCGCAGATACCGGTCTCCTTCTTTGCTGATACCCTTCTGCGGTTCGCTCTCTCCAGAGTTCCGCCGGCCAGGTCGTAACCCCAGAAAACAGCCTACCTGGCGACTCTTCACAAACCGATACGGGTCCTCGATCGTCAGGACATAGGTCAGAGCGATCTGTGTTCCCACGCCCTTCACCTGTTTGAGCAAGGCCACTTCCGGGTACACGTCCTTGGCGATTTTCTCCATCCGTTCGTCGTATTCCTTGACGCGCTGGTTCAGCGATTCGATTTCTTTGAGCAGCGGCTCCAGAACCTCGCGCAACTCCGCGCTCAATCCCTCGGCTAGCTTCTCGTTCACCTGATAGGCGCCACACTTGGGCAATCGCTGGCCGTAAGACTTCACCAGCCCCCGTGCTGCGTTCACCAAGGCCGTTCGAGCACTCACCAGTTCAGCCCGCGCCCGGATCACCGTCAAGTGCAGTTGAGCTTTCACACTGCGATGCCGCACCGGCCCCAATAGTGCGGGATCGATTCGCGCCAGTCGTGCCAGGGTCCGCGCATCGTGCCGATCATCTTTTCGATTGCTCTTGGTGATCAATTGCACCTTTTGTGCGTGCGCCACGATCACTTCATGTCCCAGTTGGGTCAACAGCCGGCTGACCCAGGGGGAATGGGTTCCTGTCTCCAGTGCGATGAGACTTCGCGGTATCTTTCCAAAAGTCTGCTTCATCGCTTCCGGTGTCGTCGGCAGTTTCTGTTCTAAAAGGACCTGGCCTGCTTCATCCAAAACACAGTAGAACGACCAGCGATCTCCCAGGTCCAGACCAATCGTGAGCTTGTGTCCTTTGAAAATCATGTTTCCATTTATCCGAACAGTGCTAGTCTTTTTCATAGCCGGCCTCCTTTTCTTTGTGCCTTGAGCACGTCGAACATTGGGAGCGTATCGCATCCCGCTGGAGACCGGCCTTCTCATCCCATCTGTGAAACGGGGTGGTCTCAAGGGGTGGATGCAACACTGGCTTGGAGTTTATCCGCCGGAGTTTGAAATCCCAACGTTTTTCGTGGACGTTGATTGAGGCGTAGAGCGATCTGGTCCAGGTCGGATTGCGAGTAGCAGGACAGATCCGCCTTTTTGGGCAGGTATTGCCGCAGCAGGCCGTTCGTGTTTTCGTTCGAGCCGCGCTGCCAGGGACTTTGCGGATCGCAGAAGTAAACCTGTACGTCGGTAGCCATCGTGAAGCTCTTGTGCTGGGCCATCTCCAGCCCTCGATCCCAGGTCAACGAGCGCCGCAACGTCGCCGGGAGTTTTCGCACATGCTGGCTCAGAGCAGCCACCACGGTGGCCGTGTCCTTGCCGGGCACTTTCACCAGCATGCAGAAGCGCGAATGACGCTCGACCAGCGTGGCTACGTGGCTATTGCCGGCCCCGCGCAACAGATCACCCTCCCAGTGTCCGGGAATGGCGCGATCTTCGACTTCCGCAGGCCGCTCGCGGATGGAAATGGCATCGACGATCCGGCCTTGCGAGTGCCCGTGAATGCTGGAGTGCCGCGAGCGGCGGATCCGCCGCTGGGATCGCAGATGCCGAACCAACTCCTGTTTCAGCGCTCCGCGCGCTTGCAGGAACAGGGTGCGGTAAATGGTTTCGTGCGACACGCGCTTGCTCTCGTCGTCCGGATAGGACTGCTTCAGCCATCCGGAAATCTGCTCCGGCGACCAGTCCTGCATCAGTTTACTCGCAACGATCTCCCGGAGCTGGGTATGAGTGGCCAGAAGACAGGTCTTGGGTCTCAAGGCCGATTCCCACGCCCGCCGATCGGCTTCGCTGGCTCGATAGAGAGGTCGCCCGCCATGGCGGGCGACCTCTCTGCTCACCGTCGATACCGCCCGCTTCAGACCTTTGGCAATCCCACGAATCGATTCACCGGAAGCGATGCCCCGAGAGATATCTTCGCGTTCGGCCAAGGTCAGCGCACGCCGCGAACGGCGATGGACCCGCGGAGCGATCCCTCCGTGGCGTGCCAACAGGAAATGGATGACCTGTTTATCCTTGCCGAGGGCTCGACCAATCGCATTTAACGACTGCCCAGCCTTCCAACGGCTCCACAGTTCGGCCCGCTGGGCCAAAGACAGCTTCCATCGTCTCTGCATCATGAACACCACCTTTTAGGAAAAGATTTATATCAGGTGGTGTTGCATCGACCGGTTGAGCTGGCAGGCGTTACCGGAATTTGGCCTGACACCCAACGGGCTGATTTCGCGTTCACGCGGTTTACTGCTCGACAAGCCGTTCCAGCGTGGTGAAAAATTCGGGATAAGACACAGCGGCGCACTCCGCGTCTCGAATGACGGTATCGCCCTCCGCACCGAGCGCCGCGACGGCGAACGCCATGGCCATGCGGTGATCGTTGTGCGGGTCGATCTCCGCTCCGTGGAGGCGGCCCGCGGAACGTCCCGCGACGCGCAGGCCGTCGGGGCGCTCCTCGACCTGGGCGCCCATGCGGCGCAGATTTTCCGCGAGAGCGGCGATGCGGTCGCTCTCCTTGATGCGCAGCTCGGCCGCGTTTCGAATCTCGATTCCCTGCTCGGTGTAGGGCCCCAGGACGGCGATCGCGGGCAGCTCGTCAATCAATTGGGCGATGACGTCGCCCTCCATCACGCCGCCTTGAATCGCTTCGTGGCGCACGGCAACGTCGCCAACCAGTTCGCCATGCTCGCTGCGCACGGAGACCAGGCTGATCGGCGCGCCCATCGAACCCAAGACGTCTAGAACGGCGGAGCGCGTGGGATTGAGGCCGACGTTGTGAATCACGATGTTCGACTCCGGAAGCACCATCGCCGCAGCCAGAAAAAATACGGCGGAGGAAAGATCGCCGGGAACCGTCAGGTGGCGGCCATGCAGCCGGGGCCGCCCGTGGACGCGGATCGCGCGGCCATCGTGGTCCACACGCGCGCCGAATTCGGCGAGGGCCAGCTCCGTATGGTCGCGCGTGCGGACGGGCTCGATGACGGACGTTACGCCGCCGGCAAACAATCCGGCAAGCAGGACCGCGGACTTCACCTGCGCGCTCGGAACGGGGAGCGTGTATTCAATGGGCGTGAGCTGAGTGCCATCAATTTCGAGAGGCGCGAAGCCGCCGTCGCGAGCGGTAATGCGCGCGCCCATCTTCATGAGCGGATCCATCACGCGGCGCATCGGACGGCGCCGCAGCGAAGCGTCGCCATCGATCTTCGAGCGAAAATCCTGGCCGGAGAGAATTCCGATGAGCAGGCGCATCGTCGTGCCGGAATTTCCGGCATCGAGCGCGCGGCGCGATTTGCGCAACCCTTCCAGGCCCGCGCCTGTGATGCGAACGTGGTCGCCCTTCGCGTCGATCTTCACGCCCAGGCGCGAGAGGCAATCGAGCGTGCTGCGGCAATCGGCAGCCGCGGAAAAATGGGCGATCTCGCTGGGCCCTTCGGCCAGCGCCGCGAGCATCGCGTAACGATGCGAAATGGATTTATCGCCGGGGACCTCGAGTGAGCCGCTGATCGTGCGAGCAGGACGAATGATTTGTTTTGCCACGTGAAGATTCTAACATGTGAAATTGCGCGGAAGCAGGGGCCGAAGAGGCAACGAAAAATAAAAAGGCTGCCCGCTCAAAATTCGAGCGGCCTCTACAAAAGCATGATCGATCCGCGAGGTTTCGTAGAGGCCGATCGTCCCGGTCCTGGGGACGGATCGGGCAGGTTTTAATTGGATTTTGCGGCCAGCTATGAAAGTCCGCGATTGCACGAAACGAAATTCCATCCGCCGTGTTGATATATTTGGGCGCCCGGCGCGTAGAATAGGAAGAGGGAGAAGGCCATGAAAACTCGAAGAACCATCTACGCAGCGATCCTGGCATCGATCTTCCTCGTGGCGGGCGGCGCGATAACGCATGTCGCCGCGCAGCAACAGCAACAACAGCAGCAAAAAAAGCCCTCCGGCGATTCCGGGCAGAACCAGAGCATGCCCGGCATGGACATGGATGACGATATGCCGGGAATGGATATGGGCCAGGGCGCGGATAACCCCGACAAGTCAAGCGGCAAAGATCAATCGGCCGAACGCGGCGCCATGGATGCCATGAGCCACATGCACCATCACCAGATGGGGCCGCACATGTACATGACCAAGCTGCGCCCGTCATCGCCGGGGGATTGGGCAAAGGCCGACGCCATCGTCGAGCAACTGCGTCCGGCGATCGAGAAATACAAGGACTACCGCGTCGCGCTGGCCGATGGCTTCCGCATCTTCATGCCGAACGTTCCACAAGCGGAGTATCACTTCACGAATTATGAAAACGGTTTTCTGGAGACGTTTACATTCGATCCCACGCGGCCCACTTCGCTGCTCTACACAAAAACGAAAACCGGCTGGAACCTGATCGGCGCAATGTACACGATGCCCAAACGCGTCAGCGAAGAACAACTCAACGAGCGCGTACCCCTCAGCGTGGCGCAGTGGCACCTGCATACCAAACTCTGCATGCCGCCAAAAGGAGAGCGCGGACACGTGGACTTGACCAAATTTGGCCTCACCGGGTCAATCGTCATCGAGAGAGGCCTGCACAGAAGCCGGAGGCGCGTTTTATCCCGTGATTTTCGGCTGGATGGTGCACGTCTATCCGTTTGAGGACACGCGCGAGAAGATTTGGGGACAGTAGTGATGATAGAGACAATCGTTCGAGAGTAACCGGTCAGAAGTCAGGCGCCCAAACATGGCCACTTACTGCTCGTCATATTCCTCGGGGACATCGTCCTCGGGAACTTCGTGCGTGTGAATTTCCCCTTCGTCGGCGTCCGGAGCGTCTTCCACTCCCTTCACCACCTCGGCCTCGAAAGCGTTTCCTTCCTCGATCAGTTCGTCCACGCTCTCCGAATCGGCAGATTCGATGTCGGAGAGGCCCTGCAAACTCCCGGATTGCCCGCCTGACCGCGCGCCCATTCCCGCGGGCGTGATCTCAGCGACATCCATGTCCTGGCCTCTTCCACGGATGCGCCTCTTGCGCGCCATCCGGCGCTTTCGGCTGGCGGTCTTCCGCGGCGGCGGACTTCGCCTTCACCGCGGCCTTTTTTGGAGCCGCTTTCTTCTTCGGCAATTTTTTCTTGCCGGCAGCCTTCTTGGACTTCCTATGTTTCCTGGATTTCTTTTTGGTAGCCATATGCGCAGTTTATCACTGCTTCAGGATTGAATTTGTACCAATTCGTTCTTGGGGTCGGGTTTGGGGGTGTTGGAATTCCACCGGGACGGACGAGCCGGCTTCGACCGAAGGCGGTTCATCATCAGGCCGATTCTTATTGAGCTGGCCATGAAATGATCCACTCTTACCGGGCCCAGCACTTTGACGCCTCTCACCCAGTGAAGGCCGGTGCTGATGGAGCAACCGCACTGAGAGCAGTCCGGCGTCCCGCCAAAAACGCATGGTTCAACGCGCGTTTTCAAGTCGGCTGAATAGTTGGCCGACATCTTCGCGAAAACGCAATCGCCCGGACTTTTCGGCGGCCGGAGAAACGCCTTCGCAAGGCCTTCCGTGAAAAGAAGTTTCGGGTATAGGGTGCGCAATAAAGGCAACTGGCGCGCCAGGGATTCGCGGTCCTCGGGAGTCAGCTTCTCGGCGCTCTGCTCGCCGATCTGCGGAGTGTAAACGCTCACCCAGATGCGGTCCACTTCGTGCCGCCCGCTCCAGAATTTCACATATTCTTCAAGGTAGCCCGCGCGTTCGAGCATGGGGCGCGTGATCACCCAATGAACGTTGACCTTGCAGCCTTCGATGTTCTTCAGAATTCGCTCGTAGGTGGCTGGCTTCCTCCGTATGTCATGGTGCTCGGGCAGACCGTCCACGGAAATCGCCACGCGGACTCGTCGCAGGCTCGTCCACTCCACCGGGACCGGAATTACCCCGCTGGTCACCAGCAGGGTGAACACATTCATTTTGCTTAGGACCGGAAGAATTCGGCTCAGCTCGCGATGGCGGACCATCGGCTCTCCGCCGACCAGGGAAACGTGAAGGGGCTTGTGCTTGCGTACAAGGTTCAACACACCATCCACAAGGGCATCGCCGCGATAGTCGCTGAGCTCACTCAGCTTGGCTCCGCCGGTTAGGTGTGAATCTCCGTAGGCGTAACATCCCGGGCAAGTCAACGGGCACTCCCGGGTGATTTCAATTGAGAGCATCGGGACTCTGCCGGTCAGGACTCTCCCCCAAGCGGCCAGAATCTCCTGCGGCGAAAGACTTGGGCTCGGCGGCGTAGAAGCCATTATTCCCTCAGATGCTCAGTACGTGCAAAGTGGTGCACAAGAATAGCACGTGCGGTAAACATTTTCGTTAATATATCCGGGGAAAGCGAAGCGCCCGGAGACTGCCCCGAATTGCCTGGCAGCGATTTTCAAGGACCGGCACAGACATCTATTAGCCCTTAAGCCCTCGACCGAAATGCGCTGGTTTGCGGAATCCCCGCACCAGTGCGAAAATGCCTTCATGCGAAAACCATGCGCAATTGTCCTGACTATGATGTGTGTGTGCGTGATCCTGGCTGCAAAGACAGAGCGCGCAGCAGACTGCCGCGCCCGGCCCTTCGAAGACGCCGCCCGCCAAAACGCAAACGGCGGCGCCGGCAAAGGCTCAGCAGGCGCCCGCGGCAAAAACGCCTGCCGCCAAGTCCGGAAATACGACGGCGGCGGGAAAGGCCCCCGCGGCAAAAACCTTGACGCTCACGACGCCGAAGGAAAAGGCCAGCTATGCGATCGGCTTGAATATAGGACGGGGCTTGACCAGGGATTCCGTGGACGTCGATCCGAACTTGATCTTTCAGGGTCTGAAAGACGCGCTGGCGGGCGGCAAGACGCTGTTGACAGACGATGAAGCGAAGGCTGCGCTGACCGCGCTCCAGGCCGAGGTAAACAAGAGGCAGCAGGAAAAGATGGAAGCGCTTGGCGAAGCGAACAAGAAAGAAGGCGAAGCCTTTTTTGCCGCCAACAAGACAAAAGAAGGCGTTGTCACCCTCCCAAGCGGCCTGCAATACAAGATTCTGCAAGCGGGCACGGGACCAAAACCAACCGCCAGCGACACCGTCGTTTGCAACTATCGAGGCACGCTGCTTAACGGCACTGAATTTGACAGCTCCTATAAGCGCGGCCAGCCGGCAACGTTCGAAGTGGGCCAAGTCATCCACGGGTGGACGGAAGCTTTGCAACTGATGCCGGTCGGATCGAAGTGGCAGCTTTTTATTCCTTCCGATCTGGCCTACGGCGCGCGCGGCGCAGGCCCCGTCATCGGACCCAACGCCACTCTCATTTTCGAAGTAGAACTCCTTTCAATTCAGCCCAAGACGGGGCCGGACGCTGGTCGCATGGGCCCAGACGTCGTCCCACCAGGCCCGGGCAAAGGCACTGCAACCCGGCCGCCAAGTAGCGTGACGGATTTTCCCGAATCCCTCGTGCGAATCTTTTCCGTTTCCGCATTGCAAATCCCTGCCCATTCGCGCATCATACAATGTTTGCGCGCAGGGGTTCGCGGCTTCGTATCCGCGTGAACAAGACGCCTACGCAGTTTACTGTTCCGCACATTTCAGAAAGACGGGAGAAATCCGAATGCGCAGGTCCGCAGGCATTGCTCTGCCAAAGGGAAAACTGGGAGTGCTCACCGTCGGGATGGGAGCCGTGGCAACGACCTTTATGGCTGGCGTGGACCTGGTGCGCCGCAAGAAGTCCCTGCCCGTGGGATCGCTGACCCAACTCGGAACGATCCGCCTGGGAAAGCGCACCGAAGCGCGCGCGCCGGCCATCCAGGAGTTCGTTCCGCTCGAAAAACTTGAAAATATCGTCTTCGGCGGTTGGGACATCTTCCCCGACAGCGCGTATGAGGCCGCCAAAAATGCCGCCGTGTTGAGCCCGGAGCACCTGGCGCAGGTAAAACAATTTTTGAGCAAGATTCGCCCGATGAAGGCCGCGTTTGACCAGAATTACGTCAAGAAACTGACCGGCACGCACGTCAAGAAGGGCCGCACCAAGTACGACCTGGCGATGCAGATTCGCGACGACATTCAGAAGTTTCAGAAGAAAAACAATGTCTCCCGCACGGTCGTGATCTGGTGCGGCTCAACGGAAATTTTCCTCAAGCCGCACGCCGTGTCATGCCACGCCCGAAACATTTCGTGGCGGCGATGAAGGAAAATCATCCCGCGATCGCGCCTTCGATGCTGTACGCCTATGCTGCGATCACCAGCGGCGTGCCGTTTGCCAACGGCGCGCCCAATTTGACCGTCGATATTCCCGCGCTGATGGAACTGGCGAAGCAACACGGCGTTCCGATCTGCGGCAAGGATTTCAAGACCGGGCAAACCTGATGAAAACCATCCTCGCGCCCGGCTTCAAGGCCCGCCTGCTGGGGATGAACGGCTGGTTCTCGACCAACATTCTGGGAAATCGAGACGGCGAAGTGCTCGACGATCCCGAGTCGTTCAAGACCAAGGAAGAATCAAAGCTCGGCGTGCTGGAATACATTCTCCAGCCGAAACTTTATCCCGATCTTTACGGCAAGATTCACCACAAGGTTCGCATCAACTACTATCCGCCGCGCGGCGACAACAAAGAAGGCTGGGACAATATCGATATTTTTGGGTGGCTGGGCTACCCGATGCAGATCAAGGTGGATTTTCTGTGCCGCGATTCGATTCTGGCCGCGCCGATCGTGCTGGACCTGGTTCTCTTCCTCGATCTGGCCAAGCGTGCCGGCATGCGCGGCATTCAGGAATGGCTCAGCTTCTACTTCAAGTCCCCGATGTGCGCGCCGGAGCTTTATCCCGAGCACGACCTGTTCATCCAGTCCATGAAGCTCAAGAATACCTTGCGCTGGATGATGGGCGAGGACCTGATCACGCACCTGGGGCAGGAATATTACGATTGATTACGTTACTTGCAAACAATTTCCGTTTCGAAGCGGCACAAGAATTATGACCGTTGTGCGATGCTTTGGAAACGCTCCGTGTGTTATTCTTTTCCATTCGCGCCAATGCAGTTACAACCCACTGAGGGATACGCACATGAAGCCATCCTATAACGGCAGGCCCATTCCGTCCGAAGGACAACCGATCGAGTACACGGGAGGCAAATTCGTCATTCCCGACAGGCCCATCATTCCCTTCATTGAAGGCGACGGCACCGGGCGGGACATTTGGAAGGCTTCGCGGCGCGTTTTCGACGCCGCCGTGGAGCTGGTCTACGGAGGCAAGCGCAAGATTGCATGGTTCGAAGTGTTCGCCGGTGAAAAGGCGTTCAACGAATTCAAGCAGTGGCTTCCCGACGACACCGTCGACGCCATCCGCGATTTCCGAATTTCGATCAAGGGCCCGCTGACGACTCCGGTCGGCGGCGGAATACGCTCGATCAACGTCTCGCTGCGGCAGACCCTCGATCTTTACGCCTGCGTACGGCCCGTGCGCTATTTCCCGGGAGTTCCCTCTCCGGTGAAGCATCCCGAGCGCATGGACGTGGTCATCTATCGCGAAAATACCGAAGACGTGTACATCGGGATCGAATGGAAATCGGGCACGCCGGAAGTGAAGAAGCTGATCGATTTTCTGAACAAGGAAATGCTGGGCGGAGGACCAAAGCAGATCCGCCTCGACTCCGGCGTGGCGATCAAGCCAATTTCTCCCTTCGGGACCAAGCGCCTGGTCCGCCGCGCGATTCAGCACGCCCTGCAACACAAGAAGCGAATCGTGACATTCATGCATAAGGGCAACATCATGAAATTCACCGAAGGCGCGATTCCGCGACTGGGGCTACGACCTCGCCCGGGAGGAATTCCGCAACGAAATCGTCACCGAGCGGGAAAGCTGGATCATCGACAATCGCGACCAGAATCCGCAAATCACGATCGAGCAAAACGCCGCGCTTCTCGAGCCGGGATACGAACAAGGCACCGAAGCGTTCCGGAAAGCCGCCTGTGACGAAGTGAAGTCCGTGCTCGACTCAATTTATGCCACGCACGGCCAGGGCAAGTGGAAGCAGAAGGTAATGATCAATGACCGGATTGCCGATTCCATCTTTCAGCAAGTCGTGACGCGCGCCGACGAGTACCAGGTGCTGGCCACACCAAATTTGAACGGCGATTATATTTCGGACGCCTGTGCGGCTCAGGTCGGCGGGCTGGGCATGGCGCCCGGCGCGAACATCGGCGACGGCTACGGCTGCTTCGAGGCCACGCACGGCACTGCGCCAAAGTACGCCGACAAGGACGTCATCAATCCGAGTTCGGTGATGCTGTCCGGCGCGATGATGTTCGATTTCATGGGGTGGCAAGAGGTGGCGCGCCTGATCGAATCCGGAATCGAGCGCACCATCGGTCAGAAGCGCGTCACGTACGATCTCGAACGGTTGATGGAGGGCGCGACGAAGCTCAAAACTTCCGAATTCGCCACCGCCATCATCGAGAACATGCAAACCCCGGTTTCCAGGTAAAGGGACGCCTGCTGGATTTGAATCTTATTTCACCGATACAGGAGAAAGCACTCATGCGTAAGAAAGTCACGGTTGTTGGCGGGGGATTCGTTGGCTCGACGACGGCGCAGCGTATCGTGGACCTCGAACTGGCCGATGTGGTGTTGACCGACATTCTCGACGGGCCCCCGGCGGGCAAGGCGCTCGACATGGTGGAATCGACGCCGATCACAGGGTCGGACGCGCGGGCGATCGGAATTTCCACGGCTTCGGGCGACTATAAAGATACCGCGAATAGCGACATCGTCGTGGTTACGGCGGGATTCCCTCGAAAGCCGGGGATGAGCCGCGATGATCTGCTCAAAGCCAACTACGACGTCATCAAGACCGTCGTCGAGCAGGTCGCGAAATATTCACCGAATGCGATTCTGATCATGGTCACCAATCCGCTCGACGCCATGGTGCAGGCGGCTTACAAGGTGAGCGGCTTCTCGAAGAATCGCGTCATGGGTATGGCCGGAGTCCTCGACTCGGCCCGCATGAGCGCATTCGTGGCGATGGAACTCAACGTTTCGGTGGAGAACGTGAACTCGTTCGTCCTCGGCGGCCACGGCGACGACATGGTGCCGCTGCCGCGCTACTCCACCGTGGCGGGCATTCCGCTTCCCGACTTGCTGCCCGCCGACCGGATCGCGGCCATCGTGGAACGCACCCGCAAAGGCGGCGCTGAAATCGTGAATTTGCTGAAGACGGGATCGGCTTATTACGCGCCGTCCGCGGCGGTCGTTCAAATGGTTGAAGCCATTTTGAAGGATAAGAAGAAGATTCTGCCCTGCGCGGCTTACCTCGAAGGCGAATACGGAATCAAGGGGCTCTACGTGGGCGTGCCCGTAAAACTGGGCGCGCGAGGCGTTGAGCAGATCATCGAGATCAAACTCACCGCGGAAGAAAAAGCCGCGCTCGACAAGTCTGCGGCATCGGTCCGCGAGTTGGTCACGATTCTCGGCGTCGCTTAGCAATTTGCCAGAAACACAACGCCGGTCATTCCGAGGAGCGCAGCGACGAGGAATCCCTCCTTGCGGTGTATCAAGCGAAGAGAGATTCCTCACTGCGTTCGGAATGACGATTAGGGACGCTTTGGGTCCACCCTGATCAAATGCGGGCCTACTTCGCCGCGGGCGCAGCCGCAGGCGCGGTCACGAGCGTAGCCGTCTTGATGACATCGAGTTTCGGGAAATTCTTTTCCAGATAGGCGCGCCCGCGGGCTCCAACCAAATTCTGATCGGGGCCGTGGCCGTCCGGCGCGCCTTCGCCGTACCCGCTATAAAGTTTGTCCACGACTTCCATCCCGTCTGTGACCATGCCGAATGGCGTAAATTTGTCGGCGTCCAGCCGCTCATTATTCGCCGTATTGATGAAAATTTGCGTACTCCTCGAATTTGGCCTGCCCGTCATGGCGAATGTGACGAAACCGCGGTGATTGCTCTGCACCAGGGGATCGTCCTTGATCGTCGCATTCTCCCAGACCCTGGAGACCTCCGGATAAGGGCTCAATCCAAATTGCGCCATGAATCCGTCAATGACACGAAAGAAAGCCGCGCCGTCATAAAAATGGTGCCGCACGAGGTTATAGAATAGGTCGGCCCCGTTCGGCGACCAGGCGCGCGTGACTTTGATCGTGAATTCGCCCGTCGTCGTCACGAGTTTGACTTCATATTCGGCGGGAGCCTTTGCTCGCATCGACGCGGGCGTGAGCAGCGCGGGATCGAAGGGAGTTGCCTTGGCCGCGGGCGCTTTCGCAGCCGGCGGCGCCTTCTTGGCAGGCGCGGGATGCGCAGTCTGCGATCGTGAAGCCGAGCACAGCGTGGCCCACAACAACGCAGCCATTACAATTCTAAAAGTTCGATTCATTTGGATTCTCCATCCGGAAGTGACGGCGCATATTATGCCGCGAATTCTCTCCTCTGACTAGGATTTCTCCGGCTATAAATCAGTCGCAAGGCCTTCCACTTCGGCCATCACTCGAAGCGTATTCCCGCCCAGGATTTTCCGGATATCCGACTCGGCGTAACCCTTTTCGAGCAACGCTTCCGTAATCTTCGGGAAACACGACGCGTCTTCCATGCCCTCGGGCATGAATGCGCCGTCAAAGTCCGAGCCCAGCCCCACGTGATCCGCCCCCACCAGTCGCGCAGCGTGATGAATGTGCTCGACAATCTTCTCCCAGGAAACTTGCGGCAATCTCCCAGCCCGGATCATTTCGTCACTGAAACGCTGCCCTTCGATCATCTTCCGCGCCGTATTGTCGCCGATATTCTTTCCGGATTCTCGTTCGCGAATCGCACTATCGGTAAACACGGTCTTGCTCGCGTCCGCGTATTCCCGGCTCAAGAATCCACCATGGAACGTAATGTGAATCACCCCGCCGCGTTCCGCAAGCGCTAGGATCATCCCATCGGCCAAGTTGCGGGGGACATTGCAGATCGCCCGGCAGCAGGAATGTGAGGCGATGACCGGAGCGCGCGAAACATGGAGCACATCATTGAACGTCTCGTCGGAAACGTGAGATATGTCCACCATCATTCCAAGCCGGTTCATCTCGAGCACAACTTGCTCTCCAAATTCAGTCAGTCCGTTGTGACGCGGAGCGTGATTCGAGGAATCGGCCCAGCCAGTTGGCGCGTTGTGCGTCAGCGTCATGTAACGGACGCCGCGAGCGAAGAACTCCCGAAGTACGGCTAAATCATCATTGATGGCGTGGCCGCCTTCCACACCCAGCAGCACAGCAATCTTTCCGTGTTTTCGGGCCCTCCGGACCTCTTCGCAAGAAGTGGCCAGCGCCAGATCATCCGCGTGGGCCCGGACTTGCTCCTCCACCGCATCCAGCAGAGCGAACGCCCGCCGCGTCGCCGCAGACCCGGCAATTTCGACCGGCACAAATAGCGCGAAAAAGACCGCTCCAATCCCGCCTTCCCGCAGGCGGGGAATATCGACACTGCCTTCGCTATCACGACGGCCCAGATCATACCGGTCGAAAAGTAAGCGTTGCGGAGTATCCGCGTGAGTATCGAAGACCAAGCTTGAAAAATGGATCCGGCGCGCCTCCGGGGAAATATCGTCAGCGCGCATATCGGGAGGAAATCATTGTCGCCGCTACTTTCCGTGATGATGCAGCGTGGCGTGGATCAGGTCGCGATTCATCCGGCCGATGAACTCGATGGGGATTTTCTTGGGGCAAACCGCCTCGCATTCGCCGTGGTTCGTGCAACTGCCGAAGACTTCCCGGGACATCGCCGCGACCATGTCCAGCGTGCGATGGTCGCGCTGCGGCTGGCCTTGCGGCAGCGAGTTGAGGTGCGTGATCTTCGCGGCGGTAGAACAGCATGGCCGCGGCGTTGGGACAGGCGGCCACGCAAGCGCCGCATCCGATGCACGCGGCCGCGTCAAACGCTCGTTCGGCGGAATCCTTGGGAACCAGGATTGCATTTGCGTCCGGCGCTCCGCCGGTGGGCGCGGTGATGAAGCCGCCCGCTTGTATGATCCGGTCGAAGGCCGAGCGGTCCACGGCCAGATCGCGCAGCACGGGAAATGCCTTCGCGCGCCAGGGCTCGAGCGTCAACGAATCTCCATCCTTGAAAAAACGCATCGAAAGCTGGCAAACCGTCGTGCCGCGATGTCCGCCGTGAGCTACGCCATTGATCAGGAACCCGCACGACCCGCAGATTCCCTCACGGCAATCGTGTTCGAAAACGACGGGAGCTTCACCCTGCGTTTGCAGATTTTCGTTGAGCAGGTCCAGCATTTCGAGGAACGACATGTCGGGCGTCACATTCTGCACCTGGTAGGTGACAAACTTCCCGGCCGTTTTCGCGTTTTGTTGTCGCCAGACTTTGAGTGTGAGGTTCATGGGCTACTTGTAGCTCCTCTGGGTAAGGTGAACGTATTCGAAAGCGAGGGGCTCCTTGTGAAGTTCCCACTGCGCGCCTTCTCCCTTCCATTCCCACGCCGAGGCAAACGAGAAATGCTCGTCATCGCGCTTGGCCTCCCCATCAGGGGTCTGACTTTCGACGCGGAAGTGCCCTCCGCACGACTCTGTCCGCTGCAGCGCATCGACACATATCAGCTCCGCAAGTTCCAGGAAATCCGCCACGCGCCCCGCTTTCTCGAGCGACTGGTTCAGTTCCTCGCCGGTGCCGATGATGTTGACGTTGTTCCAGAATTCCTCGCGCAAGGCGGGGATCCGCTCCAGGTTTTCCTTCAGGCCTGCCTCTGAGCGCGCCATCCCGCAGTTGTTCCACATCATTTTGCCGAGTTCCTTATGGATCGAGTCCACCGTGCGCTTGCCCTTGATGGTGACAAGCTTCTGGACGCGCTTATTCACGTCCTCCTTCGTCGCCGCAAACGCCGGGTGCGACGTGTCGACCTTTTCCAGCGAAGATGACGCAATGTAGTTCGGCAGCGTGTACGGGAGAATGAAATATCCGTCGGCGAGTCCCTGCATCAGGGCGCTGGCGCCGAGCCGGTTGGCGCCGTGGTCGGAAAAATTCGCTTCGCCGGCAACGAAGAGTCCGGGAATCGTGGACATCAGCTGATAATCCACCCACAATCCGCCCATCGTGTAGTGGACGGCGGGGAAAATGCGCATGGGAACTTTGTACGCGTTTTCTCCCGTGATCTCCTCATACATGTCGAAGAGGTTGCCGTATTTTTCGCGAACTTGCGCCTCTCCCATCCGCCGGATCGCGTCCGCAAAATCCAGGTAGACGCCCATTCCGCCCGGACCAACGCCGCGCCCCTCGTCGCAGACTTCCTTCGCGTTTCGGGAAGCAACGTCGCGCGGGACAAGATTGCCGAAACTCGGGTAGCGGCGCTCGAGGTAATAATCTCGCTCATCCTCGGGGATCTGCGCCCGGCGGCGCGGTTATCGCCCTTCTTCTTGGGAACCCACACGCGCCCGTCATTGCGAAGGGATTCGGACATGAGCGTAAGCTTCGACTGGTTTTCGTTGCTCACCGGAATGCACGTCGGATGAATCTGCGTAAAACAGGGATTGCCGAACAGCGCGCCGCGCCGGTGCGCCCGCCAGATCGCGGTCGTGTTGGAGCCCTTGGCGTTCGTCGAGAGATAAAAAACGTTGCCGTACCCTCCGGTCGCGAGCACAACCACATCCGCGCAATGGCTCTCGATCGCGCCGGTTACGAGGTCGCGCGTAATGATCCCGCGAGCGCTGCCGTTGACCACCACCAGGTCCAGCATTTCGCTGCGTGTGTGCATCTTCACGCTTCCGGCGGCCACTTGTTCTTCAAGCGCCTGGTAAGCGCCAAGCAGCAACTGCTGCCCCGTCTGCCCGCGCGCGTAGAACGTACGCGAAACCTGCACGCCTCCAAATGATCGCGTATCGAGCAGGCCTCCGTACTCGCGTGCAAACGGCACGCCCTGCGCGACGCACTGATCGATGATATTGACGCTGATTTGCGCCAGGCGATAGACGTTCGCCTCGCGCGAGCGAAAATCGCCGCCCTTCACCGTGTCATAAAAGAGCCGAAAAATACTGTCGCCATCGTTGCGGTAATTTTTCGCGGCGTTGATGCCGCCCTGCGCCGCGATCGAGTGGGCCCGGCGCGGGCTGTCGTGAAAAGAAAAACAATGCACCTGATAACCCTGCTGGCCGAGCGAGGCGGCCGCAGCCGCTCCGGCGAGACCCGAGCCCACGATAATCACCGTGTGCTTTCGGCGGTTCGCGGGATTCACCAGCTTCATGTCGAAGCGGGATTTTTCCCACTTCTGTTCGATTGGACCGGACGGAACGTTCGATTCGAGCATTTCTCTCCCCTCAGCGCACCCAGCCGGCCAGCACCGAAATCGGCACTGAGACAAATCCTGCGAATATCAAGAAGGCGACGACCCTGGAAACAGCCCTTATGGTCTTCGTGTTGTCAACCGTCACCCAGCCCAGCGTCTGCAGCATGCTCCAAATTCCGTGATCGAGGTGAAGACAGAGAGCGCACATGGCCAGGATGTAGAAGAGTGAAATCGGCCACACGGAAAATCCAGCCACCACGTTTTGATAAACCATCAGATGTTCAAACTGCCCCGGCTGAAATCCGACGAGTCCTGCCGTAAAATGCAGCAGGTGAAACACGATGAAAACCGCGAGCAGCAGGCCGCCCCAGCGCATCGTCAATGCGCCCCAGGTCGTTTCCACGTCCTTTTTGGAGCCGTATCCGACCGGGCGAGCCTGCCAGTTCAAGATCGTGAGCTGCACGGCAGCCGTGATATGGAGGACCGCGCAGGCCAGCAGGACAATCCGCACGATCCACAAAAGTTGGCCATAGGCGAGTTCCGGATAAGCCACCGTCGCGCAAGAATAGGGAATAGTCATTGATTTCGGTGGCGCCGGAAAAAATCTTGAGATTTCCGACCATATGGGCGATAACAAAAAGGACTAGAACAGCGCCGGTAACCGCCATGACGACCTTCTTGCCGATCACGCTGTCCCAAAGTGCAAGCAAACGATTCGGTGCGGCCTTGGTTACCGCAGCTGTCTCTGTCATCGCACCACTCCTGACCTCAATTCGTTATAAGGGCTCAAATTCCGGCGCTTGCCCTGCTCGGGCAGCGTTTTAACCGGAGCCCCCGATCCGCAAAATCACACGAAAACGACTGCTTCCAATTGGGTGTTGAACGTTTCTTGGGGGGAAACTGGCGGCAATCTCGCAAGTCGACTTCAGTCGCAGACATCCTGGCTCCGCGTAGCTCGATCCGAAATTTCAGTATAGAGAATCCTCCCTACATTATCAAGGCGCTGCATCCGGGAATTTTAGAAATGCCGGAAAAGATTATTTGGATATAATGGGTCGAATCGAATCGGTACCCGGAGAGTACATGATAGACCAGCAAACTACGGAATTCGCATCGCTCGTCGAAACGATGACGAGCGCGGGATTGGCGCCTGATTCGGATGCCCTCACAAAGGTGGCGAAAACTCTGGCGAAATTGTTTGAGGCCGACCCTGACGAGGTGGCTGTTCTGAAAATTGATCCGAAGAGCCAGAATCTGAGATTTGTGATCCCTGAAAAGCTCGCCGCGATCGGATCGATCCCGCTCAGCAGCGCCACGGCGCTTGCGGCGCGAACCGCGCGCGATCGGCGCGCGGAAGTGGTGAATAATTTCAGCGGATCGCGCCACGCGAGCGTTTTCGAAGGCGTCCCTCTCGGGCGCCGCCAGGGCGAGTTGATCCAAAAGATCATGAGCGCGCCGATTTTGGAAGGAACGCATGTTCTGGGAGTGGTGCAAATTTCACGGAAGGGACATTCCTCCTCGAATGCCGGCCCGGACTTCACGCAGAAGGATTTGCGATTGCTGACTTCGCTCTCCCCGATCCTCGTGCGTTTTCTGAAACATTGCCTTCCCGCATAGGATGATGCGGTATCTCAACAGGCTTTTGGGAATCGCCCGCACACCTCACTTTGCCGCATTGCAATCCCGAAATAGCGCCGTGTTGGCGAGACCGGAACACGCATTCGGCGCCGCGGCGGGAAATTGATTGACACTGCGGGGTGTTCTTGTTACTTTCTCGCACGCGCTGAAATTTTCTGACTCTTTCCGCGCTCACTTTAGGAGGCACCGCACTCCGGCACCCTCATGGCGTTCGTCGCGAAAAAGATCTTCCTCACAAAAGGCGTAGGAAAGCATCGGGAGCGGCTATCGAGTTTCGAGCTGGCTCTTCGCAGCGCGGGAATTGCGGCGTGCAATATCGTGCGCGTGTCTTCGATTTTTCCTCCCAATTGCAAATTAATTTCGCGCAGTGAAGGCTTGAAGCACATTCAGCCGGGTCAGGTGGCGTTCACCGTCATCAGCGAGAACTCCACGCGCGAGGCGCACCGCCTGATCGCGGCGGGCATCGGACTCGCGCTGCCGGCCGACAAATCGATGTACGGCTATCTTTCCGAACACCACTCGTTCGGCGAAACCGAAGAGGTTGCCGGAGAATACACGGAAGAGCTTGCCGCCGAAATGCTCGCCACGACTTTGAACGTCGAGTTTGACCCGGACCTTTCCTGGGACGAAAAAAAAGAGGTCTACCGCATCTCCAACAAAATCGTCCGCACGATGAACATCACGCAATCCGCCGTCGGCGATAAGCGTGGCCTTTGGACGACGGTACTCGCCGCCGCCATCATGATCGGCGAAGACGACTGATCTAAACCTTCGGACGAATCTCGCCTCGACAATCTTTTTCGTTCATGGAATATTGCCGACGGATTATCGCGCGAAGAAGCGCCACGCTCTTTCGATAACTCTAAGGACATGGGAACACAATCGTAATCTTGCGCGAGAAGAGATCGTTGCACCATGATCGTTCCCGGTAACCCGCCAAATGGCGGATCTGGCGTTAAAGACGCCAGGCGCTGAGGACCTGAAATTCCAAGCATACTCATCATCGATGACGACGAATCTCTCCGGAAAATGCTTCGCTTCCGCCTGAAGGATTCCTACGAAATCCTGGACACCGCGTCTCCAAAAGACGGCCTGATCATGGCGCTGGAGCATAAACCGGACGCGATCCTGGTGGATCTGATGATGAGGTCGCATACGGGTCTTGAAGTTTGCCAGGCACTCAGCTCTCTGAGTTTCACGGAAATCATTCCAATCTTTATCATCTCCGGAGCGCCCAAATCGCTGTATAAGGACTTCTGCTACACGCTCGGCGCGAGGGGCTATTTTGAAAAGCCGATTGACTTCGACCTGTTGAAGACGCGGCTCGCCGAGACCCTTGCCGGGAACCTCGGGGACCATCGTGCCGAACCCCGGATCAGCATGCGATTGGGCGTAAAGCTGCGCGGGGTCGATCAAAAGGGAGAGCCCTTTGAAATCCTGACCTCGACCGAAAACGTCAGCCGCCATGGCTTTACATGCGGAGTGAACGTGCCATTGGGCGAAAACGCGATCGTCGAGCTGTTTTTATGGACACGAACGTCGCGCCGGTTCGCGGGACAGGCCCGGCTTGTTTGGCTCGAATGGTCCGACACGGCACTCATGCCCACGGGCGGGTTCCGCTTCGTGGAAGAGCCTCGCGAATGGATTTTTTGAACCTCCCCGCAACGTGCGATTTCTGCTCCCAGGAAAAGCAGCCATTCAAAATAAGTTCCCGGCTCATCCCAGCGAGCGCCGATTCCCGTAACATGAATTTCCCCGCTCTTCCGGTGCAGCGCGATTCTCGGGCGCTGACTCGCTCGCGCTGAAAATGACTGCGCATCAAAATCAAAAAGATGATGCTATGATCGGATCATGACGGAGAAATTCACGGTCGGCTTGATTCAGATGAGCTGCTCTCCTGATCCCGAGGAGAACCTCGCCAAGGCGGAAGATCGCATTCGCGAGGCCGCCGGGCGCGGCGCTCAGATCATTTGCCTGCAGGAGCTGTTTCGCTCGCAATATTTTTGCCGCGAAGAGAATTGGGATTATTTTGAGCTCGCCGAAGCCATTCCCGGTCCTTCGACGGAACGCCTTTCAAAGCTCGCCGCCAGTTTGAATGTCGCCATCATCGGGTCGCTGTTTGAGCGCCGCGCTGCCGGGATTTATTACAATACGGCGGCGGTTCTGGACGCGGACGGTTCGCTGCTCGGCAAATACCGCAAGATGCATATTCCGGACGACCCGCTGTTTTACGAGAAATTTTATTTCACGCCGGGCGACCTGGGGTTTCCGAATTTCGATACGCGATTTGGCCGCATCGGCGTGCTGGTTTGCTGGGACCAGTGGTATCCGGAGGGAGCCCGCCTCACCAGCCTGGCCGGCGCGAACATTCTTTTTTATCCCACGGCGATTGGCTGGCACCCTCCGAGAAGCAGGAATTCGGCGCGGCGCAACTCGATGCTTGGCGCACCATGCAACGTTCCCACGCGATCTCCAACGGCGTGTTTGTCGCAGCGGTGAATCGCGTCGGCTTCGAAGGCCCTCCGGAAAACGGCCTGGAATTCTGGGGCCATTCCTTCGTTTGCGATCCGTTCGGTGAGGTGCTCGCGGAAGCCTCCGCGGACAAGGAAGAAATCCTGATCGTGGAATGCGATCCCAGCCGCATCGAGCAGGTGCGCAGGAACTGGCCGTTCCTGCGCGACCGCCGCATTGACGCCTATTCCCCCATCCTGGAGCGATGGCTCGAGTGAGGCCCGCGCGGGAAAAATCCTCCAGCCGCTCTGCCTGTGGGCTCCAAGTAGAGCCCACGCCCGGTGAACGCGGCTTCCGGATGCCCGCCGAATGGGAGCCTCATGCCGCCACCTGGCTCGCGTGGCCTCATGAGAAGACCGATTGGCCCGGGAAATTCGCGCCGATTCCGTGGGTTTATGCCGATATCGTGCGCCATCTCTCGCAAGTCGAGCGCGTGCGGATTCTGGTCGCGGACGCGGAAATGGAGCGCTCGGTTCGCCGCATCCTGAAAAAAGCTGGAGCAAATCTCTCCGCCGTCGATTTTTATCGCATCCCCACCAATCGCGGATGGATTCGCGATTTCGGGCCGATTTTCGTGCGCAACGCGAAGGGCGAAACCGCCGTCACCAACTGGCATTTCAACGCCTGGGCTAAATACGACGACTGGAAAAAAGATGACGCCGCGAACGCCACGCTCGCGGCCAAGCTCAAATGGAATATGTGGTCGCCGGAATACAAGGGACGCCGCGTCGTTCTCGAAGGCGGGAGCATCGAGGTCAACGGCCTCGGCACGATGCTCACCACCGAGGAATGCCTGCTGAGTCCGGTTCAGGCGCGCAATCCGGGCGTTTCCCGCAAGGCATTGGCCGGGATTTTCCGCGATTATATCGGCGTCACGAATGTTCTATGGCTCAAGAACGGCATCGCGGGCGATGACACCCACGGCCACGTGGATGATCTCGCGCGCTTTGTAAATCCCGGCACGGTCATCACCGTCATCGAAAACGATCCGTCGGAAGTGAACTACCAGCCTTTGCAGGAGAATGTCGCATTGCTCCGAGAGATGAAAGATCAGGACGGCCGCGCGCTCCGCGTCGAAACTTTGCCCATGCCGGAGCCTGTTTACTTCGACGGCCAGCGCCTTCCCGCCAGCTACGCAAATTTTTACATCGCGAACCAGATTGTTCTGGTCCCCACGTTTAATGACGCTCGCGACGCCGTTGCGCTCACCAAACTGGCTGGATTGTTTCCCGGCCGCAGAGTCGTCGGAATCGCATCTCTTGATCTCGTTCTGGGCCTGGGTACGATACACTGCATGACGCAGCAGGAACCGGCCTAGCTCGGGTGCGGGCTCTACTTGCTTGCCCTGACGCAAGAAGGGGAGCCCGCCGCAATAAAGTCCAGCAAGGAGGACAATATGCACTTATTTTTCTTCACCGTGCCGCGCAGCGTAATCGGATGGATCATCGTCGGCCTTATCGCCGGCTGGCTCGCGGGGAAAATTTCCCGTGGCCGAGGGTTTGGCTGCATCGCCAACATCATTCTTGGGCTGGTGGGCGCATTCCTGGGCGGCTGGATTTTCGAGAAGCTCGGCATTTTCGGCGGCGGCCTGATTTACAGCATCGCCGCCGCAACGCTTGGCGCCGTGGTCCTGGTCGCGATCGCCCGTCTATTTTCCGGCGGCGGGGAGTAACCTAACCCCGCGATTTCGGTTAGAGGAATCATGCTTCAATCTTTCATTAAGGAGCAGGGCTTTGCCATCATTCCCGACGTGCTAGCACCGAATGAAGTTGAGGCGCTTTGGACTTGCTCTAGTGACGGGATGCTCCAAAGAAGCAAAGCCGGGGCGCGGCATGCTCTCCGCCACCCTCTGATTTCTACCATAGCTAACGACCATCGTCTCATGGAGATTGCACGAGAGGTCCTTGGCCCTGATGCATTCCCTTTCCGCGCCACCCTCTTCGATAAATCACCGACCTCCAATTGGCTTGTCGTTTGGCATCAGGACACGGCCTTGCCTCTTGAGGAATGCCGTGAAGTGGAAGGTTGGGGGCCGTGGTCCGTAAAAGAGGGCGTCAATTACGCCCATGCACCCGCGTCAGCACTTGAGAAAATCCTGGCTCTGAGGATCCATCTCGACGATTCAACAGAACTGAATGGCCCGCTCAAGGTAATCCCCGGGACCCACAATCGCGGCGTTCTAAGCGACAAGGAAATACATGAGTTCGCCGCGCACACACCAGTAGGGGATTGCATTGTCCGGTCTGGAGGAATCCTGGCCATGAGGCCGTTAATCGTCCACTCTTCATCCAAATCGCGGGTGGGCGACCCGCGTCGGGTGATCCACATCGAGTACGCTAATTCACTTACACCTGCGACTGGCTTGAGGCTTGCCATCTGTAAAATTGCTCTTCCCGGTTTGTCAAACTCAATTTCTCACAAGCCACTGTGATACGATGATGATCGTCGATTCAAGGACACGAGCTGCATTGAGCAAACCTTCTCTTTTAGCAATTCCCCTGGGCGGACTGGGCGAGTTCGGCATGAACATGCTCGTCCTCCGCACGGGCGACGACATGATTCTGATCGACGCCGGCATGATGTTTCCCGAGGCCGAACTTCTCGGCGTGGACATCGTGATCCCGGACATCACCTACCTGAAGCAGAACCGCCAGCATCTGCGGGCCATCCTGCTGACCCACGGCCATGAAGATCACATCGGCGCCCTGCCCTACATCCTGCGCGACCTGAACGCGCCCATTTACGGCACGCGCTTCACGCTGGCGCTGGTGCACAAGCGCCTGGAAGAGCACGGCCTGCTCGAAAAGACGGACCTGCGCGAAGTCATCCCCGGACGCAAGCTGGAAGTCGGGCCGTTCGAAGTCGAGTTCATCAGCGTGACGCACAGCACGATTGACTGCGTGGCGCTGGCCATCCGCACCCCGGTCGGAATCGTGATTCACACCGGCGACTTCAAGATGGACCCGACGCCGATCGACGGCCAGCCGTTTGATTTGCACGCGTTCGCGCGCTACGGCGAGGAAGGCGTGCTCGCGCTGTTCAGCGACAGCACCAACGTCGAGCGGCCCGGCTACACGCCCTCGGAGCGCAACGTCCGCCCGCGCATCGAGGAGCTCACGCGCGCCGCGACGCGCAAGGTGATCGTCTCCTGCTTTGCCTCCTCGATCCCGCGCATCCAGCAGGTCGTGGACATCGCCGCGGCGGCGGGGCGCAAGGTCGGCTTTCATCGGCCGCAGCATGGTGGATAACGTCGAGATCGCGCACGGCATGAACCGGCTGAACATTCCCGACGGCCTGGTGGTGCGCACGCAGGACATTGCGTCCTTCCCGCCGGAAAAGCTGGTCGTCCTGGTAAGCGGCAGCCAGGCCGAGCCGATGTCTTCTCTTTCGCGCGTCGCCGTGGATACCCACCGCCTGCTCACGCTCGATGAACGCGACACGGTGATCCTTTCCGCGCGCATCATTCCCGGCAACGAAAAAGCCATCTTCCGCATGCTCGACCACATGTTCCGCAAGCGCGCCCTGGTCTACTACGACAATGACGGCGGAACGATTCACGTTTCCGGCCACGCCAGCCAGGAAGAACAAAAACTTCTGCTGAATCTCGTGCGCCCGCGCTATTTCATTCCCATTCACGGCGAATACCGCCAGCTCTTCCGCCACGCCGCGCTGGCGCATACGGTGGGCGTCGTTTCCGGAGAAATTCTTCTCATCGAAGACGGCCAGCCGATCGAATTCACCGACGACGCCGCCTATCGCCGCGAACCGGTGACGGCCGGACGCGTCTGCGTCGATTCCGGCTCGCTCGAAGAGATCGAGGAATTCGTCATTCGCGACCGCCAGCATCTCTCCGAGGACGGCGTGGTCGTGCCGATCATCGCCATCGACAAACATACCGGGACAGATCGAATCTCAGCCGGAAATCGTGACGCGCGGATTTCTGCCGTCGGAAAATGGCCAGGAATTGCTGGCCGGGGCGCGCGAGGTCATTCTCCGCACCGTGGAGCAATCGAATCCCGAAGAAAAGACCGACTGGAGCGTCATCAAGGAAAAAATTCGCGTGGACCTGCGGCGCTACCTCAAGAAACAAACTTCCAAGCGCCCTCTGATCCTTCCCGTGATTCTCGAATTGTGAGGCTGGCAGCGTGGCTGTCTTCCGCAATCCGCTTGCGTCCTTACCAGCCTGCCGATTTCGAGACTCTTTATCGCATCGACCAGGCCTGCTTTCCCAAGGGGCATCGCCTACGGGCGTGCCGAGCTGAAAAGCTATCTTCAGCTCGGAGGGCTCGCACTGCCTGCTCGCGGAAGTCTCCGGCGAAGTCGCGGGATTTATCCTGACCGAGCGGTCCGCGGAAATCGGCCACATCGTCACGCTCGATGTGCTCGAAGCCTACCGCCGGCAAAACATCGGCTCTCTGCTGCTCGGCGCCGCCGAGCAGGAAGCGGCCTCGCAGGGCGTGAAGCGCATGGTTCTCGAAACCGCAACAACCAACAAACCTGCGATTGCCTTATGGAAAAAGCATGGCTATCGTCAATTTGCGATCGTGAAGAACTATTATGGCCGCGGCCTCGATGCGTTCCGGATGCAAAAGAACTATTCGGACGGACGGACGGGCTCGACTTCTTCACCCTGAGGTTCGTAAAGGATAGAAATCTGCGATGACATTCCTTCATGTCATCATTCTCGCGATCGTGCAGGGCCTCGCGGAACTGCTTCCCGTCATCGAGCTCCGCGCACGTGGTCGTCGCTGAGAAGCTCATGGGATTGGATCCGACCTCGCCCGAAATGACATTGCTTCTGGTCATGCTTCACACCGGGACGATGTTCGCGGTGATTCTGTACTTTCTGGAAGCAATGGCACAAAGCGTTCCTTCAAAGCGCTGACGCTTTCAAGAACATCGTCATTCTGTTGTTCGTGGCAACGGCTCTGACCGGCGTCGTGGGCGAGGCAATCGTCAAGATCATGGAAAAATTCTGGTTCCACAACGCGCCGAATGCCGAAGTCGAGCAGTTGTTCAGCGACCTGGAACTCATCGCGCCCGCTTTGGCCGTCGGAGGCCTGCTGATTCTAGTCGCGGGCATACTCGAAAGGAGGAAGTCCTCCGCACCGGCAGACGGTGGTTCCCAGTTGAACATGAAAGACGGGATGCTCATAGGAATCGCTCAGGGACTGTGCCTGCCGTTTCGAGGATTCTCCCGCTCCGGCGCAACGATTTCGACCGGATTGCTGGCTGGCGTGGACAAGATGCGCGCGGAAGATTTCAGCTTTGCACTGGCTGTTGTTCTGACTCCTGTAGTGGATGGCCGGGAAGCGCTGCGACTGATCCGTGCAGAACATCTTACCGGTAGCGCCAGTTTGGTTTCGGCCTTCTTGCCGGGTCTGCTCGGAGCGTTCTGCGCGTTTCTGGCCGGGCTGCTCGCGCTCAAATGGCTCAGCGGATGGCTCGAAAGCGGAAAGTGGTATCTGTTCGGGATTTATTGTCTGGTTGCCGCCGTTGCCGTGGCCATTCTCTATCACGCCGGCTTCTGACCCCTGCCGCACTCCGCTGTCAAGCAAACACACACACCTGCACATCGCTGTTGCCTGCCGCGTCTGTCTTTGGTATAGTCGTTTCGTTGCTCTCGTACTTCCAGATGGGATCCGCGCGACAGCGCCCGCGCCCCCTTCCTGCGACGAGCACCTTCCCCCATTGCAAGGAGACTTGTGTGCGCGTTCTGACTCCAACGGAAAATCACCGTTTCAATGAATTGATCGGCTTTCTGGGCGTGACGATTGCCGTCCTGATGGCGCTTGGCGCTGATTTCCTACAGCCCTCACGACCCGTCGTTCAACGTCTCGGCCGAATCTCCCGGCGTCCACGCCGCGCGGAACTGGATTGGCCCGGTCGGCGCCTATGGCGCGGACTTGCTCTTTCAGGGATTCGGCTATGCCGTGTTTCTGCTGCCGGTGGGAATTTTCGTGCTTGGGCTCGCGATGGTTCCGCAGCGAGGCGATGGAATCGCCGGCCATCAAGATCGTCGGCTACTCGATGCTCGTGCTGATGGTTCCGACTTTGCTCACGCTCTGGCACGTGCCGGACGTTCGCGGAGCAATTCCCCCGGGCGGGCTGCTGGGACATCTGGTTTCCGCAGGCCTGCGCGCCGCGTTCAACACGGTTGGAGCGAATGTGGTCGCGCTGGCGATGTTTTTCGCCGCGCTTTTCCTGACGACAAAGTTTTCGTTCATCGAAACGCATCAATGGCTGCGCGGCCCGCTCAGCAAATTGAATTTCATCGGCCCGCTGAAAGAACGCTATTCAGCCTGGCGCGAGGAGCGCGAACAGGAACGCATGCGCAAGCGCCTCGAACAAATCAAGGTGCAGGGCCGCCCGCCGATCCCGTCGCAGGACGTGGCCGAAGTCGACAGAAGCGCCGTGACCGAGCGCGAAGAGCGCGAGGCGCAACCCGAGGAATCCGAACGCCCGCACGCCATCGTGTTTCGCAGCGACGGAAGAGAAGAAATCCCCGGCAAAATCCTCCGTCTTCGCCGCGAATCGCCAAGGGCGCCACGAACTTCCGGCTGCCCTCCCCCGGACCTGCTGCGCCCCGCGCCGCACAGCGAGAAAATCGACGAGGACGAACTCAAGGAATGCGCGCACGCCATCGAGCAGAAATGCCAGGAGTTCGATATCGGCGGGCGCATCACGCAGATCAATCCCGGCCCGGTCGTCACGACCTATGAATTCAAGCCCGAAGCCGGCATCAAGTACAGCCGGATTACAGGCCTTGCCGACGATCTGTGCCTCGCGCTCAAGGCCGAGTCCATTCTGATCGAGCGTATCCCCGGCAAATCCACGGTCGGCATCGAAGTCCCCAACGCGCATCGCCAGACGATCGCTCTTCGCGAGCAGATCGAATCGGCGGAGTTCGTCAACTCGCCCTCGAAGACTGACTCTCGCGCTCGGCAAGGACCTGATCGGCCGCAACCGCGTTTCCGACCTCGCGCAGATGCCGCACCTGCTGATCGCCGGTTCCACCGGGAACAGGCAAGAGCGTCTTTCTCAACTCCTTGATTCTTTCGATGCTCTACAAAGCCACGCCCGACGAATTGAAAATCGTGATGGTGGACCCGAAGCGCCTGGAACTCGGCCTCTACGAAGACATCCCGCACCTGCTGGCGCCGGTGGTCACCGACCCGAAGGTCGCCTCCAACGTTCTCCGCAACGCCACGCGCGAAATGGAATCGCGCCTGAAGCTGCTGGCCGAGCGCGGCGTCCGCAACATCGACCAGTACAACCGGACATTCCAGAAGGGCCAGTCGCTCTCGCTGTTTGACGACGTTGAAAACTCCGAGCATAAGCCGCTGCCCTACATCGTGATCATCATCGACGAATTGGCCGACTTGATGATGGTGGACACCAACAACGTCGAGGAATCCATCACGCGCCTGGCGCAGATGGCGCGCGCCGTCGGCATTCACTTGATTCTTGCCACGCAGCGGCCCTCGGTGGACGTCATCACCGGCTTGATCAAGGCCAACTTCCCCGCCCGCATTTCATTCCGCGTGGCGAGCAAAGTGGACTCGCGCACGATTCTCGACGCCAACGGATCGGAATCGCTTCTAGGCCGCGGCGACATGCTGTATCTGCCCGCCGGATCGGCGCGGCTGAACCGCATGCATGGCCCCTTCGTCACCGAAGATGAAATCACCGCCGTGTGCGATCACTGGCGTTCGCAGGCAAAGGCCGTCTACAACGAGCGCCTGCTCGAAGCCCCCAAGGACGAAACCGCTCGCCGGCTCCGATGGCGAGCCCGGCGGCGAGGAGGTGGATGACGACTCTCTACCAGGACGCCGTGCGCGTGGTCTGCGAAGCGGGCCGCGCGTCCACTTCCACTCTCCAGCGGCGCCTGCGCATCGGCTACGGCCGCGCCGCGCGCCTGATCGACATCATGGAAAAGGACGGCATCGTCGGCCCCGCCGACGGAACCAAGCCGCGCGAAGTCCTGAAGGCAAAAGACTGGATGCGAGAAGTGGATCAGTCCCTGCGATAATCAGTCGGATTAGGTAGAGACGAGACAGTTCAGGCTTTCGAATCTGAGTCGTCTTTCTTGTCTTCAGATCCGGGATTCGCCGTAGCTGCTTTGGCCTTGGGCCCGGTGGTGTACGAGGGACCCCAATTCACGCCCAGACGCGTCGAATCATGGGTTCCAGTGGACATGCCTTGATTCAGGTTCTCCAATGCGGCACGTTCGGATTCGAGATGAGTTTCATCCCGCGAGTCCATTTCCGCTTCCAGCTGATCGGCAATTTTAGACTTCAGTTCCTCCGTGCCGCTTACGGATTCTTCTTTAGAATTTCGTTCCTCTTCTGCGCCCATCGTTGCCTCCTGCAATTTTTCACGCTCCGTTGACTGTGATGCAGTACTAGCCGTCAACAGATGTGTGCAGTATACGCCTCTTTCGTCTTCCGGGATAAACGGAGCCATGTGCAAATCTGCCGGATTATTTGACACCCCTGCGCCGCGCCCGTAAAATCCATGACTGCCCCGGTGCCGGGGTAGCTCACCGGTAGAGCGCGGCCCTGAAAAGGCCGGCGTAGGCAGTTCAACTCTGCCCCCCGGCACCACTTGATCTTCCCTTTTGTAGCGCCAACTTGTTATTTTCCTGATTTGCCTGCGGGTGTGAAGATCCGGGTGGAATGACTGCCCGTTGATGCAGACCAATCGTCGCGCCTTGAAGAATTTGTCTGGACCCTGTGTGGCGCGATGGGTAGGGGGCTATGGCTGGACGCCGAATCTAAGCGGAAGATGAATCACTTTTGAGCAAGCCTGGGGGGGGGCCGCTCACACTCAAAGGGGGGCAAAACCCCGATTCCCGACCCCGCCGGCGGATATAACTACATGAGTCACGTCCCATTTATGGTTCTGTAGACGCTGGTTACGTGCACTCAATCTAACGGATGAAGCCTATATTACTGTCAAGGACGAGCGCAGTCAAGCGTCAGCAGCATTTCGTTCGGCCTTCGTGTCGTGTCCAGCACCCCAGCTAACCTTATACGTGTCAGTCGGATACAAAATTCTGTAGGCATGTCGTCATGACCAAAAAGCCCTCTGGTACTGATTTCCTATTCTGGGACATGGCCTGGTATTAGTACAAATGAGTCCGAGCGCGGGGCGACTGCTTCCAGCTGGAGTGGCGACCGGCTTAAGTAAGGCAAATAACCCTCAAGCGGGTAATTCTAGGAGGAACGATGAAAGCAGTTCAAGTGAAAGTGTGGTTTGTAGCGGCCGCCCTTGCCTTTGTGGTCGTCTGTGTGCCGAGTTCCCATGCTCAGATAAGCTCCGGGCCTACGGCTGTCGCTCTCAACGCGACCCTGGCGGAATCCTTAACGCTGGCCGTCGCTCCCACGACGGTGACGTTCAACTTGGTCCCCAGCGGCACGGCAAACGGGAGTTCCCCCGTCACGATCACCACAACGTG
Source organism: Terriglobia bacterium (assembly GCA_963757625.1). GTDB lineage: Bacteria > Acidobacteriota > Terriglobia > Acidiferrales > UBA7541 > Palsa-360. The sequence continues at coordinate 389,591 of CAVWSJ010000006.1, forward strand.
GGTTCTCGGAAGGAACCGGACGGCTCTGAACGTGTACGCGTACTTCACAAGCGCCACGGCCCTGGTGGACGGCGGCGGCGACATCATCCCCACGTCCAGCTTTAACGGCAGCATCAACGGCGGCGCTTACTCTCCGTTCACCGGTGGCGCCGGTCCGTATGGCGTGAACAGCAAGGTTGTCTACACGCGCGCCATAGGCGGGGCGGGAACCTTCAACGCCGCTCACACGGATACACTGGGACTCCAAATCAACACGACCGGCTTGAATCTGCCAGCGGGCGCTTATACGGGCACGCTGGATATCCAGGCTCAGGCGATTTAAGCGTCAAACTCCAACTCCACGACGTTGAAATTGGTCAACATCGGCGAATTCGATCGTAAGAACCTGGCTGGGGCCGCGGTGTGGCGGACCCTGGCTTTGGTTTTGCTCGGCTTGGTTTGGAGTTCCGCGACGTCAGCGCAGGTGAGTTCGCCGGCGGGCCCGATCAACTTGAGCGCGGATTTGCCGTCCTCATTGACAGTTACGGCCACTCCGGGAGTGGTGAACTTCGCACTCCCACCGAATGGCCTCTCGAATGGATCGTCCCCGATCACGATTACGACGCGGTGGACTCTGGCAACGATCATTTCAAGACTCAGCGTTTATGCCTATTTCACGAATGCGGGGTCAGCCCTTGCGGACTCTTCTGGAGACAACATCTCTGCGGCCAGCGTTTCCGGCAGCGTAAATGGAGGCGCGTTCAACGCCTTCACGGGAGCGAGCCCATACGCGGCGACGAGCAGTATTACGATCTTCAGTCAAATCGTCCTGGGCTTTAGCATCCCCCAGACACGGACTGATACGCTCAACCTAAGAATCAATACAACTGGCCTGGGACTGCCTGCGGCCACCTACACGGGGCTGCTGGTCATTCAAGCGCAAGCAATTTAGGGAACTCTCAATTCTGTCGCGGCAGCGCGGCAGGTCGGTTGTGGCAAGTCGTGCAGCGTTTAGAGCAACCGGTAAATCGGCGCGGCTTACTTTGCAGTTGGCAATTGAGGTGACAAACTGGGGGGATTTCCGTGCGGTATCTTCGTCGAATATTATTTGGCTGTCTTCTTTTCGCTTCCGGACTTGCGGCGCAAACGATTTCTCCGGTGATCGTGGAATACAGGGAAAAGGCCGCCGGCCGATTCCAAATCCATAACGAGACCGATTTCCCTCTCACGGTCGTGCTCGAGCCGAAAAGCTTCACCGTGGATTCGGACGGCAAGCCGACGTTTCATGAACTCTCGCCGGACGTTCATCTGGAACTTTCGTCGATGAGCTTTCGGATCGGTCCGAAGCAGGATTATTTCGTCTTTTACAAGGCGAGCGCCGACAAATTGCCCAACTGGTTCTGCGTCTACGCGAACATCACCGGCTCGCGGACGCAACAAGGAATTCAGGTTCGGCTCGAACTTCCGCACACCGTTTATCTTCTGGGGAAAAAACCGGGACAAGCCGATGACATCAAATGGGCACAGGCGTCCTTCGTAAGCGGCGGCCAAAAACCACAAATTGAGGCGGCCGTTGAAAATGATGGAATGGATGTCAGTCGCGTCCACGAGGTCGAAGTCACGTCCGCATCCGGCAAGCAGACTTATGAGGGATTTCCGCTCTTCCCTGGCCAGCACAGGAAGATCGATCTCCAATGGGACCAGCCCGGCCTCCCGGAACATATCCAGCTGAAGTTTGAACGCTTTAAGTCCGAGGCCGATCTCCATGAGGCCTCGCGCTGAACGACCAAATGCGAACGGTCTTCCCCGCCGGTCAGGTCGCGCCTTGAGGGCGTTCTGCGCGGGCGCGGCTTTCGCTCTATTGTTCTCGGCGCTTATCCCGACGCCGGTGCGGGCGCAGGTCATTCAAATCACCGGAGGCAGCTCGACTCTGCTGAATGCCAACGGCGCCTCCCTGGAGATTCGCGGCCCAAGTTATACGAGCCGTTTCGACCTGGGCTATACCGACAAGTTTCAGACTGGCTTCTCCATGACCCGAAACTTCCTTGGCGGGGAGCTTGAAGCGGGCGATCAGACGATTCTCTTCACACTGCCGACGGATATCTTTGATCAATCGCATTATTTCCTGGCGCGCGGCGCAGGCTATGCACGGGGCAATCAAGACACACAATTGCTCGTCTTTGGCGGAATGACAGCTGTGGGATTCTTCTCGCCATTCCTCAATGTCGCCTCAACGGAAACGCCCACCGTAATTCTCTTTTATGAAAAAAAGTTCAAGCCGCATTGGAAGTTTTATTCCCGAAACGCGTTTTCGAATCACCAGACTTCGATTCAGTCACTGGAATGGACCCCTCGGAGCGACACACAATTGGCCGCGTCGGCCGGCGAGGGGAATAATCAGGGCTACGGCGCCTTCAGCCTGAGGCACACAGGGACCCGCTGGATCGCCGACGCAAGCTACGCCGTGGCGGGGGATCGGTTCCAGCGCGTGCTGGCGTCGACGCCGGAAGTTTCAGAGGCGGACCGCGAAAATGTGCGGGTCGAGTACCGGCCAATCTCCAATCTGCACCTCATCGTTTCCCGGAACAATTACGCGACGCTTGGGCCGGAAAACAATACCGAGCGCGCCGCCGTGAATGGTTTCGGCGCATGGGGCAATGTCGATGGCTTGCAAATGTACGGATCGATGAATCAGTCCACAACTTCCTTCGGCAAGTCCACAGCCCTCCTATTTGGGAGCCGGAAAGACTTGACGTCGCGCATTGGCGTCGGCTTTGACTATCTTTCCAGCAGCTATTCGAAGTCTTCGCCAGCGCGTTCGTTGTCGGAACGATTCGCGAAGTCATTTCCCCGCGCCTGAGCCTCACGCAACTCATCACGCATTCCGGCGGACAGACGAACGTATCGTTCGGGGGCGCGCTGGTCTCCAACTGGGTCAGCGTGAGCGCGGAATATGAAACGCTTTATTTCCCATTTTCGGCGCCAGGGATCCCGCAATTTCGGCAGGTCATGCAGTTTGGCCTCCACTTTCAGATGCCCCATGGCATTCAACTCAACTATGCAACGCAGGTCTCCGCCACCGGACACGTCCTTTATAGCGGCGACGGGACCTCCATTTTTTACCGGACGCCGGGGCGCAACTCCGGCGGCGCCTCCATTTCAGGGAAATTTTATTCAAATGTCGCGCGTGGCCGCGTCGTGGACCCAGCCGGAGATCCGGTGGAGGGCGCGGCCCTTCGCATTGGGCAAGAGCTCGTATTTTCCGATTCGAAGGGAAACTTTTCTCTCCGCGTGAAATCGGCGGGAGAGTTTCCGCTGGCGGTCGCTCTGGACGAGTTCACTGCTCCGGGCGCTTACGCCGTCGTATCCGCGCCCGAGAAAATTCGCACAGCCACGGAGGAATCCGCGCGCGAATATAAAGTCATCGTCAAGCGGATACCACCGCTCTCTTCAGGCAAAACGAAAGATGACTCGTTCTGATCTCCCGGCGAGGACCGCCGTCTCCCGGCAGATGAAGATGAAGCGACGCAAAGCCTGAATTGACATCTGTTTTCTTCGGGCATACGATTCGTGAAGGTTTATGATTCGTGCCTCTATCTGTCCAAGTACGGGACCACGGTCGCTGCGGCCTCTGCTCGGCAAACGAAGGAGATCAATCGACATGATGAAAAGAATTTTGCTTAGTGGAATTTCGGGAATGCTATTCGCCACGGTCATTTTCCTCGCGCGTCCGGGGCTTGCCGCACGAAAACCCGCCGCGATTCCGATGGACAGCACTGATATCGCCGGCGTGGTCACCAGTTCGAAAGGTCCCGAAGCCGGCGTCTGGGTCATTGCCGAAACGAAAGACTTCCCCACCGGCTACCGTAAGATCGTGGTCACGGACGACCAGGGGCGCTACTTGATACCGGATCTCCCGAAAGCAAACTACTCCGTCTGGGTACGCGGCTACGGGCTTGTGGATTCGCCCAAAGTTCAGAGTTCGCCCGGGAAGCAACTGGACTTAAAGGCGGTTATTGCGCCAAGCGCAAAGGACGCGGCTGCGTATTATCCCGCCGCCTACTGGTACTCCCTGCTGCACATCCCGCCGAAAAGCGACTTTCCCGGCACGGGCGACAGCGGGAACGGGATCTCGCCGCGCATGAAGAATCAGGGCATGTGGATCGATCGCGTGAAAACCGATGGCTGCGAATCATGCCATCAGCTCGGCGACAAAGCGACGCGCGAAATTCCCGCGAGCCTTGGCGCGTTCGATTCATCTTTCGACGCGTGGGTTCGCCGCATCCAGTCCAGCCAGGTCGGCGGCACGATGATGAACGTCGCGGTCCAGACCGGCGTGAAGCGCCTGATGACCGAATACGGCGACTGGACCGACCGCATCAAGGCCGGAGAACTTCCAACCGCGCCGCCGCGCCCGCAGGGCAAAGAGCGCAACGTCGTGATCACGCAGTGGGATTGGTCCGGGCCAAAGGACTATTTCCACGATGAAATTTCGGCGTATCGATGGAATCCATCGTCGAACCCGAACGGCCTGGTCTACGGCGTCCACGAAGAGAGCACGGACCTGCTGACGATTCTCGATCCGGTTAAGAATTCGTTCACCGAAGTCCCCATTCCGTCCGGCCCCGGCACCCCCACCGCGGAGCCTCCTCAGGTGGTGCAGCCCTCGCCCTATTGGGGCACGGAAGCCATCTCCACCGCGCGGGCCAGCGCGCACAGCCTGATGATGGACCCTGAAGGCAGAATTTGGACGGCGGCGCAAACGCGGGAACATGACAACCCGGCGTTCTGCAAGAAGGGGTCGGATCTTCCATCCGCGATCGCCTTTCCGGTCGATGCCGGCACGCGGCAGGTCAACATGTACGATCCCAAGACCAAGCAATGGACCCTCGTGAACATGTGCTCGAGCAGCCAGCACTTGAATTTTTCGCATGACGCGAACAACACGCTCTGGATCGGCGCACCCGCCTTTCCGGTCCTGGGCTGGCTGAATACGAAAATGTTCGACGCCACTCACGATGTCCAGAAATCGCAGGGCTGGACTCCCTTCATCCTGGATACCAACGGCAACGGCAAGCGGGATGATTACACCGAACCCGGCGAGCCGACGGATCCCGCAAAGGACATGCGCATCAAGGTTGGGTTGTACGGCCTTATTCCCAGTCCTGTGGACGGTTCGATTTGGGGAACCGTCGTCGGCTTTCCCGGCGGTTTGGTTCACGTGATCCCGGGTCCCGATCCGGTCAAGACCGCCCTCTCTGAATACTACGAGCTACCTTGGGGTAACCCGAAGGCGCCCGTTCAGGGCTTTTCTCCGCGCGGACTCGATATCGACGGCAACGGGGTTGTATGGACTGTGCTCTCCAGCGGCCACTTTGCCAGCTTCGATCGCCGCAAGTGCAAAGGGCCATTGAATGGACCGACTGCCACGGGCCAGCAGTGCCCCGAGGGCTGGACGCTCTATCGCACACCTGGCCCAAGCTTCAAGGATGTGGCGGCAAGCGATTACGGCAGCGCCGACACCAACTACTACGATTGGGTGGATCAATTCGATTCGTTCGGGATGGGCAAGAACGTCCCCATCGCGACCGGAAACGATAACGACGCGCTCGAGGTTCTCGACCCGTCGACCGGAAAATTCATCGTGATGCGCGTTCCCTATCCGATGGGCTTCTTCGCCAAGAGCCTCGACGGCCGCATCGACGATCCCAAGACCGGCTGGAAAGGCCGCGGCCTGTGGTCCACCTACGCCACCCGCGCCCCCTGGCACATCGAAGGCGGCAAGGGCACAACTAGCAAAGCCGTGAAGTTCCAGATGCGGCCTGATCCACTCGCGCATTGAGCAACTGACTCACTCGATGGAGACTCAAGTTGGGGTCTCCTCGCCAACATTCTTGTTCGAAACTAATGTCATTGGGATTGTTAATCGACCCGGCAGCTATCATTTGACTTCAAAAACCCCATCTATCGAGGAGCGCGACTGATGCGACACTTCAAAACATTCTTGCTAGCTTAGGGTTTCGCCAGCCGTCCGAAACTCGCTGACTGGAGCAAGAAGGACTGAAATGCTTCTCCGGTGGGATTATCCCGACAATTAATTTAGGGCTGGCGATCACCGTACATGTCAATTGTTGTGGGCAACGTCGGCAATCGGGCTGGCCCAGAGCTACAAGCGCATCATTTTCGATTCGATCGATACCCCGCAGACCGCGCTAAAGATTGGCTCCGGGATCAGAATGAATCATCGTATTAACAAAATAACCAACCGGATATTGGGCATCTATCGGGAAGCGGAGGGAATGGACGGAGTTCGACTACACACTTGACATGAGGGATAGCGCGGAGCATATTCCTGTCGACCAACGAAGAGTACTATGTGGCGGTTCAAGACAAGCGGGTTCAACTGTCCGAGTGTTAGTGCTAATGCGGAGTTAGGGAAACACCTCGTAAGTCTGACGAAGACACTTCCCGTGTCGGATTCGAACTCGATAAGCTCTGCAGATCTGAAGATAAATCCGATAAGTTCTAGGTTCCACGTCGGACGTTTGGTGATTTCGATCCTAGACAATTAGGTTCATTTATGCGGTCCAATGAGATCACGGTTACGGTGACTCTTTAGCCATAGGAACTATTCCACAAGCCTGGCAGCCGCACCTTGAGCGGTGTGGCACATGCGGGGCCGCCACCCCTCGCCGCATTTCGAGGGGAGCGGTAGATTCTTTGAGTAGCCGAGTTATGTAGCGTCATTCACATTGGTAAACGATAGTCGTCACCCGATCACTCAGTAGATTTCGACTGTCGCCCGATGCCCCCAGACTTCCGCACTCTATGTCATTAAGAGAGACCTGAACATGAAACCGTCATCGTCGAAGATCATAGATCTGGCGAACCCGTTTTTCGCGGCACACGCGTTCCATTCCAGGTCTCAGATCACGCCACCAACAGGGCTTTCGGGTTCTTCCTGGCGATCACGAGTAGTTTCAGCGCGGCTTGACGCGGGCGGCGCGTGCCTTGCTCCCAACTTCGCACGGCGTTCGTGCTCACATTCAGGTACGCGGCGAAGAGCGGCTGGCTGGCCTTGAGCGCCCGGCGTATGCGGCGAATCTCCCGAGGAGAGATTTCTTTTGGCCGTGAGGGAATGCGGGTGACGCGCAGGTTCACCGCCTCGCCACGTTCGTAGCCGGCGACACCCCCAAGCGCCTCTCTCATGTCATCGAAAATATTCACTTTGATCTTCTTCGCCATGTTCACCCTCCTGTGTCTCTCTTAATTTGCGCGACCCACTCCCGCATCAGCCGGCGTTGCTCGTTGCTGGCGTCTTCCTGTTCGTTCTTGTCGAGCAAAATCAGCAGGTGAATGTGCTGTCTTCTCTCGAGGTACAGATACAGGTAGCGGTAGCCACCGCGCTTTCCCTTGCCACGCCCCGGATTCGCGACGCTCGCTTTCCGCACACCGCCGAGGCCCGGAACCATCGCGCCCCGGTGGGGCCTCTGCAGAAGTTCCTGTTGAATCGCGCTCAACAATTCGACGGCAGCGCCGCCGGCGAGTCGGTGAAGCCGCCTCGTGAATGCCGGGGACTCGATAAACTCCACAATGTGATACTATCACAATGTGGTATGCCGTCGCAAGCAAAGATGCCCGATGGCTCCCGAAATGCCCGGAACCCATCGGCCTCTACAAAAACAAAATACGCGCGCCGGGTTGCTATTGTAGCGGCCGCTCGTTTATTGAGCGGGCAGCCCTTCGTTCGCGCTGACGCGAAAACGATTCAATGCGTCAATCGTTTGAGGAATTTAACGCGCGATGGTCAACCTCAACTGCTAAACTCTAAGTGCTGAAGAAGGACCAGCGTTTCAGCCAGAGTATTCCCTCGAAATCCCCCCAGTCGGATTCGCGAGCTAGTAAAATTCACGTAGGACTCGCCACATGCCATCACGCATCGAAGACTACGCCCTGATCGGTGACTGCCACACTGGCTCGCTGATCTCCCGCGACGGTTCCATCGACTGGCTTTGCATGCCTCACTTCGATTCTCCGGCGTGTTTTGCCGCGCTGGTGGGGACGAACGATCACGGGCGCTGGCTGATCGCTCCGGCGGGAGAAATCAAGAACAGCAAGCGCCGCTACCGCGGGGACACGCTGATCCTCGAAACCACGTTTGAAACCGAAACGGGCACCGCGACCATCGTCGACTGCATGAATCCGCGCAGCCCTTCGCACGAAGTGTTGCGGCTCGTCGTGGGCGACCGCGGCCAGGTCGCGATGAAAATGGAGCTCGCGATCCGCTTCGACTACGGCTCGACGATTCCGTGGCTCGAACGCACCAAGGGCGGAATCTTCGCCACTGCCGGACCCGATAAGCTGCGCCTGCACACGGACGTCGAGCTGCACGGCGAGGATTTCAAGACGCACGCCGAATTCACGGTCTCCGAAGGCCAGAAAATTCCGTTCGCGCTGGCGTGGTGCCCGTCGCAGGCCGACGACCCGCCCGCCCCGGACGTAGAAAAATCCATCCTCGAAACCGAATTGTGGTGGCGCGAGTGGGTGGACCGCTGCACCTACAAGGGCCAGTGGCGCGACGCCGTGCTGCGCTCGCTGATCACGCTGAAGGCGCTGACATTCGCCCCGACCGGAGCGATCGTCGCGGCGCCTACGACCTCCCTGCCGGAAATGATCGGCGGCGTTCGAAACTGGGACTATCGCTTCTGCTGGGTGCGCGACGCCGCGCTGTCGCTGCGCACGCTGGTGAACTCAGGCTACCTCGATGAAGCGAAAGCCTGGCGCGAATGGCTGCTGCGCGCCGTCGCGGGAAAGCCATCCGAGCTGAACATCGTGTACGGGCTGCGCGGCGAGCGCCGCCTCACCGAACTCGAACTCCCCTGGCTTCCCGGCTACGAAGGCTCGCGCCCCGTTCGAACCGGAAACGCGGCCTACAGCCAGGTGCAACTCGACGTTTTCGGCGAGATCGCGGACACCATGTTCGTCTGCCGCCAGGCCGGTCTTGAGCCGGACCGCGAATCGATCCACGGCGTGGGCGAGGCCCTGCTCAATCATCTGGAAGGCGCCTGGCATCAACCCGACGAAGGTATCTGGGAAGTTCGCGGCCCGCGCCGCCATTTCACCTATTCGAAGGTCATGGCCTGGGTGGCGATGGACCGCGCCGTCAAATCCATCGAGCTGGGCTGGGTCACCGGCCCGCTTGAACGTTGGCGCGGCGTTCGAAATAAAATTCACGAAGAAGTCTGCCGCCTGGGTTTCGACGCGAACCTGAATTCCTTCGTGCAGTTCTATGGCGCCAAGCATCTCGACGCCAGCCTCCTGATGATGCCGGTCGTCGATTTTCTGCCGCCGACGGACCCGCGCGTTCAGGGAACCGTGGCCGCAATCGAAAAAAAACTCCTCGACAAGAGCGGCTTCGTGCATCGCTACACGCCCGATCCCGACGTCGACGGACTCCCCCACGGCGAAGGCTCGTTTCTGCCCTGCACGTTCTGGCTGGCGGACAACTACGCACTGCAGGGCCGTTATGCCGATGCCCTGAATGTTTTTGAACGCCTGCTGGCGATACGAAACGATCTCGGCCTGCTGTCGGAGGAATACGACCAGCTGCAGTGCCGCTTCCTGGGCAATTTCCCCCAGGCGTTTTCCCATTTCGCTCTCGTGAATACCGCGCACAAGTTGCAACCCAGTGAAGTGAAGATCTGAGTTTGCCCTGAGTTCGATTTGCCAGATTCGCGCGAAATCTGCTACTTTTCAGAAAAGGAGACTACCATGTCAGAGCAATCGACAGTGCTTCCGATCGGCAGTCCCGCTCCGAATTTTCGACTTCCTGATCCCGCCGGAAAACAGGTTTCGCTGGACGATTTCAAGGGCACGCCCGCGCTGCTCGTCGTGTTCATGTGCAATCACTGCCCGTACGTGAAGCACGTTCGATCTTCATTTGCTGGCCTTGCGAAGGAATATCAGGCGCGCGGCGCCGCCGTCGTCGCGATCAACGCCAACGACGCCGAAAACTATCCCGAAGATTCGCCCGCGAAAATGGCCGAGGAAATTGTGAGCGCGGGCTACACGTTCCCGTATCTCTTCGATGAAACACAGCAGGTAGCGCGCGCCTACCGCGCCGCCTGCACGCCGGACATTTTCCTGTTCGATCGAAATCAACGCCTGGTTTATCGAGGCCAATACGACGACAGCCGCCCAAAGAACGGTCTGCCGGTAACGGGCGCGGACCTGCGCGCCGCGACGGATGCAGTTCTCGAAGGACGCGCCGTCCCGGCAAATCAAAAACCAAGCGTCGGATGCGGCATCAAGTGGAAGAAAGGGAACGTCGCGTCGGCGTAAGCGCCGAAAAATATTCCCGGGCCTACTTCTTCTCGACGTATAACGAGGGAAACCGCTTCTGCAGGTTGTCGACCTTCGGCAGATCGTTGACGACAATGTACATGTTCTCCGGATGCTGCTCGGCATACCCCTGGTGATAATCTTCCGCGGGATAGAACGCATCGAGAGGAACGATTTGCGTGGCGACCGGCCGCGAGTACGCTTTCGCGGCGTTCAATTGCTCGATATATGCAGCTGCAATTCGCTTCTGATCTTCGGATGCGTAAAAAATCGCGGACCGGTATTGAGTTCCGACGTCCGGCCCCTGGCGGTTGAGTTCCGTTGGATCGTGCGCGACCGAGAAAAACACTTTCAAGATCTGTCCGAACGAAATCTTCGACGGATCGAAAACCACCTGCACTGCTTCCGCGTGGCCTGTCCGTCCCGAACACACTTTCTCATATTGCGCGGTGTTCGCCGCTCCTCCCGAGTACCCCGAAGTTGCCCGAATGACGCCCTTGACATGTTCATACACAGCCTGAATGCCCCAAAAACATCCGCCGGCGATTACCGCCGTCTCTTGTCCCGGCGTCGCGGACAAGGGATTGTCCACAACAGGATCTGGAATTGTCACGGCCGGGCCAGGCGTGCTGCACTCCGCTCCACGGCGAAATGAAAACATGATGGGTCACCTCGGATATATGCATTCAGCGTGCGATGGATTTTGTGGTCTTGGAACTGGGCGCCGTCGATGGTTTGTTTTGAGCGGACTCCTTCACGATTTGGCCGGCCAGGTCCATGCTGGTCGGGCACTCGCTGTCATTGACGCGGCATTGCGAAACCGTGAGCCCGCAACCGCACGTGCAGTTTTCCGCGTTCATTCGATGGAGAGCGTGCTTTTTCTGGTCCGGAGTCAATCCGGTGAAATCGACTCCCGGAAGTTCCGTCGCATTCGCCGCGTTCTTCAAAAAGATTTGTCCGGTATCGACAAACGTTTCGACGCGCCCGTCGGTCGGCATGCCCAACAACGACCGAATCTCCCGGTGATACGATTCGATCGGATATAGCCCGCTATGTTTTGTCACCACCCGGCCCTGCGTATCCACAAGGAACGACGTCGGCAGCGCCGGAACTCCGCCATATGATTCGACCAACGCCGGAGTGGCCATTACAATCGGGTAGTTCATCCCCTGCTGCTGCGCGAATTTCAAGACTTTTTCCGGAGGATCGTCGTCCTCCGAAATCCCGACGATTTGCAGGCGATCGCCGTACTGTTTTTTCAGTTCGATTAATTCGGGGATCTCCTCGCGGCAGGGCGGACACCACGTGGCCCAAAAATTAACCAGGACAACCTTGCCGGGCCAATCCGTCTTGTTCACCGGTTTGCCCAGAATGTCTTTCACTTCGAGCGGAGGAGCCATCTCCGGGTTCTTCACAAAACGAATGACAGGCACACTCGAGTCCGCTGCCGGCGCGGGCATGGCCGAGACCGGGGAAACCACAGGTGCGCCCTTCTGGTAGTGAATCGCAATCAGAGCGAGACCAAGCGTGGCCGCGGCCATAAAGATCAAGGCGATCGTTCGAAGGTTAGTCTTCGGCATGGTGACTGAAGCTAATTATGAAGCGGCAGACCGATTAGCGCAAGCTTCGTGCCCTTCCCCGCACTGTAAGCGCAACGAAGTTCCCGTGGGTCTTAGAGCGCCGCTTGCTGAATCCTCTTAATTGTGACCCTGATCACCGTGGCTTGTGTCAGCAGACACAGCGAGAAACGATCCACAAATGTGAGAATTTATTGGCTGGTCCGATCCCAGTTTCGGCAGCGTGCGACCAAAACGGGAGTGGTCTGACGTGAGAACAACCCTTCTGACAATCATCTATTTTGTCTGCATCACTCTGCTCGCGTCTATGTTTTCCTGGTCCTGCGCCCGGCAAGCCGATTCGCCGTGGGCGGTGGTTTCCCAGGACCCTTCGGCCTCGACGCCGATCCCGAAGCCCCATACGAACCACACCCCGCAGCACGGCGGAATCTTTTTCATGGCGCTGGACTACAAGCATCACCTGGAAGGTGTTTTGCTCGAGCCCGGAACTTTCAAGGTCTACCTGTACGACGCCTATACAAAATCTTTGCCCGCTGACAAAGTCTCAATGGCGAGCGGAACGTTGCAAATCGGGGATGCCGACGACGCTCCCATCGTCCCTCTTGTCGTTGCGAAAGACCGCCAGACTCTGCAAGCAGTCGTGAGCAAGCAGGTGAAGCTTCCCATGAATATCACTCTCTCCCTTCGCTTTCCGGATTCAAAGCCCGATGCCAGGCCGGAGGTCTTCACGTTCCACTTCGATCATTACTGTGGAGAATTGTGATCGCCGCAGCGAACCTGTAACGGCATTCTTGGGATTTCCGGAAGCGCTCCACACGAAAAAAAATCAAAAAAAAGCCTCCCGAAGAGGCAGTTTGATGTAGAGTCGCGCTTCCCGGGAAAATGAAATAAAATCCCCGAGCGAGAGACCAATAGCGGAAACCGCGGCTCACATTCAGCGCTGCTCGAATATCGACTTGACTCCAGGCCCCACTTTCGTATGCTTCAAATCGTCATGAAAAAACAATATTTGGCATTAGTCCCGGGTGTGATCGCCGTGGCGCTCTTTAGCTTTGCACCAAGTACCTCGGCGCACGAACGTGACACGTTCAAGATAGGAAACAAGTATTACGTCATTACGGTGGGATCGCTCAACGAGCCTTTCGTGGTCGATAGCATGTCCGGCGTGGACCTGCGCGTCTCGGAGGTCGCGGGACCCGGCGGCAGCGCAAAGGACAAAGGCGCGCCGGTTACCGGACTCGAGCAAACGCTCAAAGTGGAACTCGCCGCCGGAGACAAAAAAGAGACGCTGACGCTTGATCCTTCTGACGAGGCTCCAGGGTCCTACGCCGCGAATTTCATTCCCACCGTCCAAACGACGTACAGCTACCGGATTTTTGGAACGATCAGCGGCGCCCTTGTTGAACTGACATTCGCCTGCGTGCCCAGTGAAGCTTCGGAAACTGCCGTAGATAATTCCCAGGTGAAGATTTCCGACACAATCACGCGGATCAATAAAGTTGGCGCTTTTGGCTGCCCTGCCGGAAGAAGCGAAATGGGCTTTCCCGAACCGGCGCTCTCTTCGTACGAGCTTGATCAGAATGCGCGAAATCTCGCGGCCGCCGCGCAGGCAGCCGGCAAGCAGGCGTCCGCGGCGCGGACTTTGAGCGTCGTAGCAATCCTAATTGGGCTTTCTGCACTTGCAGTGGCAGGAATCAGTCTGAAAAGAAAGTAGGTCGGGCATACATGAAACGCATTTTCCTTTTTCTAATCGCGTTGACCCTCGCGGGAACGGTTTTTGCCAACGGGCTTGGCGGACAACGCCTCGAAAAAATCGTTGGCGATCAAATCGTCGATATTGGCACCGACCAGACGACAACGCCCGTTGCAGGGGAACCGATTCAATTCGACTTCAATCTCCTGAAAAGCGACACACGGGAACCTCTAAAGAACACGAATGTCACCGTCGACATCGAGCACGGGGGAAAAACGATGGTCAACAGCGATCTGATCATGGAACCGCCGCTGACACTGCTTGTCTATACCTTCCCCGAAGGAGGTAGTTACACGCTGAAGACTACCTTTTACGATGGAAACACCACGCTCGCCACCGCCTCTTTTCTGCTTACGATTTCGGGGTCATCAATCCTGATGCGGCTGGTGTATGTCGCAATCGTTCTCGTGTGCATACTCTGTGGAATCGGGGCCGGCTTCTGGTTCGCAAACAAGCGACATAGCCATCCGGCCGTATGAGGCCTTTCGCCGCCTGGTTAAATCCGGCCCGCTTCGCCAACCGCAGGTTTAGAATGTCAGTATGCGTAAGAGATTAGAAATAGTCTTCCGGGGACTTTTGTGCTCGTTTGTAATTGCAGCCATCCCCGGGCTGGCTTTCGCGCACGCGACGCCGATTCTCTACGTTCCGGCGGCTTCGTCGGTTCTGACGCAAGCGCCCTCGGGAATACAAATCCATTTCAGCGAGCGCATCGAGCCCCGCGTTTCGAGCATTACCGTGCTGGGTCCCGATGGTTCGCGCGTCGACCTGGCAAATTCCGGACCCGATGCGGCCGATCCCAGGGTCTTCGAGGTCGGCGTCAAAGACGCCGGGAAGGGAACCTACACTGTTTCGTGGCAGGTAATTTCTTCCGACGACGGCCACTTCTCAAAAGGGGCGTATGTCTTCTCCGTGGGAAGTGAAGGAACGAGCGTGGCCACGGAAACGGGCGGATTTCAGACCGTTCACAGCTCAAGCGCCCCTGAAGCCGCAACCCTCGCCGTCGAGCTGATCGGGGAAGCCTCGATTTTGGGCGCCCTGATTGTGCTGGCTTTTATCTGGCGGCCGATCCGGAATCAATTCATGGAAGCGCAATCCGAAGATGCCGCTTTTGGCCGGAGGTTCCAGATTCTGCTCCACCTCGGATGTGTGATGGCTCTCGCGGGCGGTATTGCGTATCTCGTATACAAAACAAATGAGCTGGCAACGCTGCAGGAGACAACCTTCGTCTCGGCCTGGTGGCCGTTCATCCATACTACCTCGGCGCTCTACACGGTTTATCGCATGCTCGGCGTGGGCTTCCTCCTGATCCTCTCTCTGGTCATGAGAAAGCAGATTGTTTCAGCCGGGCGGATCACAAAAGTGGAATACGGATTTTTTGTGGTTCTCATGCTGATCGATTTCGCGCGCGCGCGCGTCAGTCACGCCGCCGCCTCCAACTTCGAGCCCGCATTCGGCGTGGGGATGAACTTCGTCCACCTCTTCTTTAAGGACGTCTGGACGGGCGGAATTATCGCGCTGGTCACACTCCTCTCGCCCATCATCAGAAAAACGCGGAGTTTGCGGACAGCCGCTTTCGCGCTTACGTCGTTTTCAAAAATCACGAGCCTCGTTCTGGGCGTCGCGGGCGTCACGGGAGTTTATATCGTCTGGCTCCATCTGAAGAGCTTTTCTTACCTTCTTACGACGGACTGGGGGAAAACGTTCACGGTCCTTTCGATCCTCGCCGCATTTCTGCTTGCTTTGCGCCTGTTCCACCAGCTTTATGTCGAGCCGCGCATCGTACGCGCAATCATGAAGAACGACGAGGCGCCGCTGCCTCGCGTATTCCGGTGGCTGGGGTTCACTTTGCCCGCGGAGATGGCCATGGGCATCGCCATCCTTGCAGTGACTTCGCTCCTCATCATCACAACGCCTCCGCTCGCGCCGCATTTCAGTTTCGCGCGCTCGGCAACGAGCCAGGGAGTTGCGCTCACGCTCACCGAGCAACCGGATGAAACCGGGAAATTCCTCTTAACCGTTGAAGACCCGACAAGCGGAACCGCAGCGAATGTGAAGAATATGGTTGTGACGCTCACAAATCAGGAGGCGGGTATTGGCCCTATCATCGCTCCCCTGGTGGAGAGATTCGCCGGCGGCTACGTGTTCCCGGAAAATCTTCTTTCTCCGCCGGGAATTTGGACCGTCGGCGTTACCGCCCAGAGAGCTGGAGCTTACGATGCTTCCGCATCGTTCAAGGTTGATTATCCGCGGGAAATCGCGGAGAGCGACGCGCACGCGGAAGACAGGACATTCGGATCATTTGAGATCACCAACATTGTCGTTGCGCTCGGGCTTCTCGTCGCCTCCATCGTGCTTTATCGCAAGAGCGCCGCCTTGAAAGGATTCGTAATCTCCGCGCCCGGTACTCCCCCGGCAGGCGCCGCATTATCCTTCGCGCATCGAGGCGCGTGGATTCCTCCTTTAATCCTGATCACCGTTCTTTTCTATCTGACCGGCGGAATTCCCGCCGTGTCCGCGGGTATCCTCGAAGGCTCGTTCCAGCGTGCGTGCGAGAAGGCGAACGTGATGGACGTCTGGCACGAAAGCGTTCCGGAACGCGACGGCAAGGCGATGGCCGATCTTGCTTTGCCCGGCTGCACCACGGGCATTGGGCTTGGCCAGTTTCATTTCACAAACGAACGCGAATTCGATTACTTTGACAGGCCCGCTCAGTCGCGATCTCAGCTCTCAACCGACCCGGCCGTGCTCGTTCCGAACGTTCCCGTCACGCTCACATTCACCTTGCGCGATTATCAGGGCCATCCGGTGCAGGATCTCGTTCTGGACCACGACCGTATCGTGCATGTCGTCATCGCGAGCAGGGATTTCACCGTCTTCAAGCACATCCATGTGGAAGATTCAGGTCCTGTGACTCCGGAAATGATCGCGAGCGCCCAGTTTCCCGTTCATTACACATTTCCAAAAGATGGGCGGTACATGGTTTCAATCGACTTTATGGAAAGGGGATACATCTTCTCCGATCAGTTCTACCTGAACGTAGGCTCGGCAGGCGAAATGGGCGGGCCGGGGAACGAGGATTTTTCGACTCATAAGATATTTGACGGATACGACGTCACATTCCATGCATCGCCGTCCACTCTGAAAGCCGGCGAGCCTGCAATCCTGGATTATCACATTGAAAAAGACGGCAAGCCGCTGACCGACATGCACCCGTATCTAGCCGTCCCCATGCATATCAGCATCATCCGGAACGACCTGATGGGATTCCTCCACACGCACGGACTTCTCCCCGTTTCGTTTGTCGGGAAATTGCTGGGCGAAAGCATTCACGCCTCCCATCTTTTTCTGCCGAGCAGGTTCGGTCCGGACGTCGAGGCATCGAACTTCTCTTTTGATTCCGCCGGGATCTATCACATTTTTGGAGAATTTAATGCCGGCGGCAAAGTCGTTGTCACTGAATTCACAGTGAAGGTGGAATAAAGCTCTGCCTAACCTCATCCCGATAAACGCGGATCTATAGTTTTTCACCATTCTTTTGAAGTTGACTCGGCAGGGGTTAAAGAGTATGTTTCTGGCAAACTTGGGTTTGAATTTGGGAATTCCGGACGGCGTGGTGGTCTCCCAACCCGAAGGGTAAAAGATAGGAATAAAACTTGGAGGCTAACAGTAGCGATGTGCAAACAAATTTCTAAATTAAAGTTACTTGCTTTGATGTTGCTGGCCGCGGCCGCGCCCATTTCCCTCATGGCGCAGCAGACTTACGGCCCGCCGAATACGCCGAATATCCCAAAGATTGCAAATACCGGAATTGCGAAGTCCATGGAGCCCGCGCCCAAGCCCCCCGACCAGCAGTCCGCGTGGAACACGGAACTCGCGGGATGGAGCGATCTTCAAGGCCGTCAGGCATACCAGCCCATTGTTATCGATGAGAATGGACGGTACATCGCTTACATTGGTCACCACACCGGCAAGGAGATGAATTCCATCACCGGCGTTGTGGAACCCAACGGGACTTCGATCGTGGACGTTACCGATCCGGCGCATACCAAGTATATGTCCCACATTCCGGGATCGGCCGAGGGCGGAGACGAAGGTGGCGGCGCTCAAATGGTGCGCGTCTGCAGTGGCAGTGTCCTCCCGCATGGCGAAAAGGGAAAGTGGTACCTGTTGCGCCCCAATGGATCCACCGAGCAGGAGATCTGGGACGTGACCGATCCGGCGAAACCGACTCGTCTTACGGTCGTTGTAGACGGCCTCAACGGCACTCACAAGAACTGGTGGGAATGCGACACCGGAATCGCCTACCTGGTTGCCAACAAGAGATCGGAAGGTTGGACGGGCGGCAACCATATGAAGATCTATGATTTGAGCGATCCCGCAAAGCCGAAGTACATTCGAGACTTCGGTCTGCTCGGTGCGCAGCCCGGCGCCACGACACATGAAGGCAGCGTTCGGGCCACTGGCCTCCATGGACCGATCTCCGCTGGTACGGCCAAGAACCGTGTGTATGCCGCCTACGGAACTGGCGCCAACGGGGTTATCCAAATCCTGGATCGGCAGAAGCTCCTGACCGCATTTGAAGATCCCCTGAAGCCAACGGAGCAGGAAATGCTCGCTCCGCAGGTGGGATACGTCAACATGTCTCCCGACCAGGGCGCCCATACCGTTTTCCCCATTTTCGGCGAGCCGATTCCGGAATACCAGGGCCATGCGGCATTGAAGAGCCGCGACTTCCTGCTTGTTCCTTCAGAGGCGGGACGCGGAACTCACTGCCAACCGGGTCCCAATGGAGACCGTCCGGCTCCGCACTTGGCCTTCATGGTCGACATCAGCCATGAAGAGACTCCTTGGAACGTTTCTACATTCCACGTGGGCGAGGGCGACTTCTGCGCCAAGGGCGGCCGCTTTGGAGCCCATTCCATCGCCGAATCGTTCTATCCCGGCTATTACGGGAAGCTTGCCATCATCACCTGGTTTAACGCCGGGACGCGTATCTTTGACATCCGCGATCCCTTCTCAGTCCAGGAAGTCGGCTACTTCATTCCTGCGCCAAACAAGAACACGCAGTCCTTCTGCCCGGATGGTGTCAGCCATCCCGACGGCGATCCCAAGATCAATTCCGATTGCGTCAAGGTCATTCAGTCCAACAACGTCGATGTTGACGACCGCGGCCTGATTTACGTTGCCGACCGGGCCGGCTCGGGATTGCATATCGTGCGGCTCACCGGGGCGGCGAAGGAAGCAGCAGGCGCCAAGTAGTCCCCGGTTAACGGATTGCTCAATTGCGGCTGTGAGTATCGAAAACCGCTCTGAGCGACTCCAATTCTCCAACTCCGGCCATGGGAATATCCCCTGGCCGGAGTTTTTATTTGTGCCGGAGGATCCCCTTTTGCGTTGCGTAAAACGAATAGACAACGGGGTTTCCCTGAATGTTTGCTATCTGCCGATAGTACAAATATTTGACAGAAAAACTCTTGACAGTGCGTGGAAGCATGACTAACATGCCCCCCATGAATTGAAGTTGGGCTTTCCTTTGGTGTGAGGGTGTTAGCTGGCGGGTGTAACCTTAACTCATTTTTTTGACGACCTGAGAGGTCGGACCAGTTGTTTTTGGGTCATACTCGCTCATTTTGTGTGTTCTCTAAACTGCGCGGGGTGAGTTGACGTTCCTATGAGTATTCCTGTTTTTACGATTAACAAGAAGACTGCATCGCGCGGTGTTAATGCCGTTTGCTCATTTTTCCATTTCGTCTTGAATTTGTCGTGCCTTTTCAGTCAAGGCACAGCCCGAATCGCGGAGCGTTCTCTTCGAATAAATGGGTATTTTTGTGGTGGGTCCATGCTGGGTACAGATTTAACAGAGGCTAAATTTGCAACTGGAGGGTCTTCGATGCAAAGAATGAAGTGGGTGAGTGGGCTAGGGTGTGTGTTTGCGGCGATGACAATACTGGCTCTGGTTCTTTCTGCCACGCCAGCATTTGCCCAGACCTCAGGCAATATTTTGGGTGTCGTGAAAGACGCGTCCGGCGGCGCGGTGCCGGATGCGAAAGTTACTGTTACCAACACAGGAACGAACGAATCTCGAACCACGACGACCGGTGATGACGGCGCGTGGCGCGTTCCGGGTCTCAATCCCGGACAATATGTGGTCAAGGTTGAAAAAGAGGGCTTCAAGACCTCGACCCAGACCGGACTGACCTTGGACGTGGCGCAACAATTGGTCGTGAATCCCACGCTGGAAGTGGGCGCCGCGACGCAGGAAGTCACGGTCACCGGGGAGGCTCCGCTCGTCAATACTACGACGAGTTCACTGGGGGGTCTGGTGAATGACCAGCAGATTGCGGATCTTCCACTCAATGGCCGGAACTATATCGACTTGACGATGCTGCAGCCCGGCGTGCAGGAGAACACCCACCCCGCTGGCGGAGGCGCGGGTGCCTCGGGCACATGGTACAGCAGCAACGGCGCGACGCCGCGGTCGAATAACTTCACCATCGACGGCGCGATCATGCAAAACCAGTATGGCGCGGGTCCCAACTCGATCGGCGCGACGACCTTGGGCGTGGATGGCATCAAGGAGTACAAAGTCGTGACCAACCTGTTCAGCGCCGACTACGGCATGAGCATGGGCAGCCAGATGATCATCGTGAGCAAGAGCGGCACGAACCAATGGCACGGCGACGCTTTCGAATATCTCCGCAACAGCGCCATGGACGCCGCGAACTTCTTCGACACTCCGGGGGGGTCGGGCGGAAAGCGCCTGCCGGAGTTCCAGAGGAATAACTTCGGCGGATCCGGTGGCGGGCCCATCATCAAGGACAAGACGTTCTTTTATCTGGTTTACGAAGGTGTCCGGTCTCGCGACGGCGCGACGATCACGGATACCGTAATGCCCGCGGCGTGCCATAACCTCGTGCCCGCAGGCCAAGGCGGAACCGGCGCTACCCCCACTGTGGACGTTGCAAAAGCAGATCCAATTTTCGCTGGCGGTGCGAATATCGACACAGCTGCGGATGCTACCGCCTGTTTTGCCGGCTTAACGACGAGCACGGTTATTCCGGCGGTGATCCAGCCTTGGCTCGGCCAGTTCCCGCTCCCTACCCTTCCAGGCTCCTCGAAGAATTACACGTTCGCGGACAAGACCCGGACTCGTGAGGACTATACGCAACTCCGGGTTGACCAGAATATTTCCGCTTCGGACACGTTCTTCGGCCGCTACACGTTTGACGATGACTATGTCCACAGCCCCTTTGGCAACATCAACGTCCTGACCACCGGGGCTGCGATGCCTCAGTACAATACCGTGGGCAGGAGCCGGAACCAGTGGACGACCCTGGGGGAGAATCACATTTTCTCTCCGGTAATGCTCAATTCCCTCCGGTTGTCCTATAGCCGGACCAACTTCTTCGTTTACCCCGAATCCGAAACTACGGCTTTGAATCCGTTTGGCCCGCTGGTCGGTCCGAACTGGTCATTAATTGACTGGAGGCTTGGGCTCGATCAGTCCCGGCAGCAATGTTACGGCCATCAGTTTCCTGGGAACCGCGCCCGCATACCACGTGCAGAATCTCTTTACGCTCGATGACGACGTTTTCTACACGAAAGGCAAAAATGCCTTCAAGTTCGGCTTCTTGGGTAACGACTTCCAGGAACCGAACGTGATTTCGAAAGGTTTGAACGGCAGCGTGGCCTTCAGCAATCTCGGGCAGTTCATGCAGGGAATCATCAACACCGGACAAATCATTTCCGCGGTCGATGGCTTCCATCACCCAACAGCAACGTACTGCTGCCGCCGTTTAATGGCAACTCCGCGGACCGCGACTTCATGTTCAAGACGTTCGGATTCTATGTCCAGGACGACTATCGCGCGACTAACCGGCTGACCGTGAACATGGGGTTGCGGTATGAGTTCATGACCACCCTCCATGAACTCTACGGCCGCGAAACCGTCCTCTTGGATCCCTACCAATCGACAACGCCAACAACTGGCCTACAGATGAGAAATCCAACTTTAAAAAATTTCAGTCCGCGCGTCGGGCTTGCCTGGGATGTATTCGGTACCGGGAAGACTTCGGTTCGGTCGGGCTTCGGCGAATTCTATGACGTTGGGAATATCGGCGCCATGCTGACTCAGACCCCGACGGGCTTCCCGCCGTTTTCACAACAGACCAATGAGACCTTCCCGGCCATTACAAACATTTATGGCACGACCGGCACAATTCTTCAGCTTCCGCTCTACCCTGTCCCGGCGCGATTCGGTAACGCGCGCAGCGGGAAGGAACCTGCAGGGGCAGGTCTATGAGGTTAGCCAGCCCCATGACTTGCAGTATAATTTGACGATCGAGCAGCAACTTCCCTTCGGAATTGGTCTTTCCGTGTCCTATGTCGGCAACCGGGGTATCAATCTCTGGGACGGCATCGAGGGAAACCCGGTCGTGCCAGCCTACTTCATCATCGGCGGGACTCAGGTTCCGGTTACCATGTCGAACGGTCGGCCTGTTCTTCCGAACGGATATGCGACCGGAATTCCTGTTTACAATTACACTTCCACCGCCAACCCTAGCAAATTAACTAGATTGTCAGAACAACGTGATCCTCCCGGGAACTACGCTGTCATGCGGCACCGAAGCTCCTTGCAGGGTCAATCCTGCCTGGGGTAGCTGGGAGATGTACGAAACTGGTGCAAGTTCCTGGTACAACTCTCTCCAGATCGTCGCCAACAAGCGAATCGAGCATGGGCTGCAGTTCCAGGCTTCCTACACGTTCAGCAAGGCTCTGGACACCACGCAGGGCCAGATGTTCGGCGACGATTGCGCCAATTCGGCAATTGGGGTGAACCCATGGAACGTGAATCTGGATAAAGCTCCAGCCTGCTTCGACGTCCCCAATTCGGCGCACTTTAACCTGCTCTATCACCTGCCCGGACTCAAGTCCGAAGGGGCTTTGTCCAAGGTGACGAACGGATGGTGGGTCAGCAGCCTTGCCTCATTGCAGCAGGGCAATCTGGGTACGCCTACTGTCGGGCAGGAGCGCTCATTTTCCGGGATTATCCAACAATCGAATACCGATTACCTCAACCTGAATACGACTTCAGGCAGCGTGACGTTCCCCGTAACGGCAGTCGCCGGTGCTACGCCGGCTGCCGGTTGCGCCCAGAACGACGGCTGGAACGGCGGCTTCCTGCACCTATAACTTCATTCCATATGATCCCAATACGGTGGTCACGGGCGATCCCAACCACTGGTTCAACCCGTTGATGTTCGGTCAATCTGCCCTTGGACATGCAGGGAAATTCACCGCGCAACGATCTTCGGTTCCCGGGAGTCATCAATTGGGACTTCTCCGTGGCCAAGGATACCAAGCTCGGATTCCTGGGAGAGCAGGGCGCCATGGAGTTCCGCGCGGAATTCTTCAACGTTCTAAACCACGTGAACTTCTTGACTCCGCCTACCGCCCCGTTTGCCGGGATTCCGTCCACCGGTACCATCGCGGGCTCCTCATCAGTGCTCGCGACAATATACGCCCCTGGGACCACCGCTGCTACAACAAGCTCGACAACGACCATGCCCATTACCAACGGAGGCTTCATCCAGGCTCCCAACGGCGCCTCGGTGACCAATCCGCTCGGGACAGGAACCCAGATCACCCAGGCGAGAACTTCCCGGCAGATTCAGCTGGCCTTGAAGGTTATCTTCTAAACCTCTAACCGATTTGAATTTCCCAAACGGGAAATTCAGCGTCGTTTCAAACTGCGGCGGCTGAAAAGCCGCCGCAGTTTTTTTATGGGCGCTGATTTTTCGTGGATACCCTGCGGTTCGGTGCCGGCGAAGAGTATCGAACACAGATGCCGCCGGTTCCCATGGCTTCTGTTTCGCGGTCTGACCTCGCTACTGGCCAGCGCTGGCAGGAGTCGCGAATGCAGTTCATCCCAATCCGCCCGCCGCGCTCTCCCTTTTGCAAGTTTGGCTCAGACGGCTGCTCGGCTCGCAGAAATCAAACGCCAAGGAGGCTGCTTCGGCACTCGGCCCGCGGGCACCGATCCGTTTGCGGGCATTGCACGGACACCCTTTTTGGCGGGCAGAGGCATGCGGCACCAGTGCGTACCTAATTTGCGCCCACGGCACCACGACTTCGATCCGCCCCTGTGTCACGGTACCCCTGGTTGTCAATGGCGGCTGAAAAGCCGCCGCAGTTTTCTTGGTTGATTTGATGAAGGATCGGCGTCGGGAAATCGCTTGAAGATAAACGCTACGGCTGTGACGGCCCCTTGGCAGGCTCGGCCGGAGGAATGATATCGCCGATCATGGCGTGAGCCCCTTTGCGCCGTTTGACCAGCGTGTGCAGCCGGTCCATGTAGAGATAGATGACGGGCGTCGTATACAGCGTGAGGGCTTGGCTCACCATCAGGCCGCCCACGATGCTGATTCCCGAGCGGGCGGCGCAATTCCGATCCCGTGCCGGTCATAAGCGCCAGCGGCAACCCTCCAAACAACGCCGCCATCGTCGTCATCATGATGGGACGGAAACGAAGCAAGCACGCTTGATAAATGGATTCCTCCGGCGTCTTGCCGGAGCGCTCCGCCTCCACCGCAAAATCGATCATCATGATGGCGTTCTTTTTCACAATGCCAATCAAGAGAATGATTCCGATCAGCGCGATGACGCTCAATTCGGTATGGAACGCCAACAACGCCAGAAGCGCTCCCACGCCCGCCGACGGCAAGCGTCGAGAGAATCGTGACCGGATGAATATAGCTTTCATAAAGCACGCCCAGCACGATATAGACCGCCAGTGAGCGCCGCCAGAATCAGCCACGGCTGGCTCGCCAGCGAAGACTGGAAGGCCTGCGCAGTTCCCTGAAATGACGGACGAATGTCGGAAGGAACTCCGAGTTGCAGGACCGCCGCTTCAATATCCTTTACCGCATCGCCCAGAGCGACTCCCTCCCCCAGGTTAAACGAGATCGTCACAGCGGGAAATTGTCCCTGGTGGTTCACGGCAAGAGCCGTGGTCTTGCATCTCAAAATGGGTGAACGCGCTCAGCGGCACCTGGGTCCCGTTCGACGAACGCACGTAAAGACTCTGGATGGCATCCGTGCTGTTCCGAAAGGCCGCATCCACTTCCATGACCACGTGATATTGGTTCAATTGCGTGTAAATCGTGGATACCTGCGCGCTGGCCGAACGCGTCGTAGAGCGTGTTGTCGATCGTCGACGGCATAATGCCGAGCCTCGATGCCGTATCGCGGTCGATCACCAGGGTTGCTTGCAGACCGCGTGTTTGCTGGTCGGTGGCAATATCGCGCAGATCGCGCAACTGCCGCATCTTGGCCTCGACGCGGGGCGCCCAGTGTTGGAGGTCCTGCAGATTCTCGCTTTCCAGAGTGTATTGGTATTGGGAACTGCTAAACCGGCCGCCTACTTTAATGTCCTGATTCGCCCTGAAGAATAGCGTCGCCCCCGGGACCACCGCAAGTTTCCGCCGCAGGCGCGCGATCACTTGGTCCACCGTGATCTTTCGCTCCGCAGATCGGTTTCAGGTCCACGTTCATTCGTCCGGTGTTTTCCGAGCCGCCGCCTGTGTTGGCGGACATGCTGGCGACAGCAGGATCGCTCATTACGATATCGGTATATTCCTTCAACTTTTCCTGCATCGCAGGAAACGAGAGGTCCTGCGCGCCCAGGATGGTGCCGCTCATTCGACCCGTATCCTGCTGCGGGAAAAAGCCCTTGGGAATGATGATATAAAGATAAACGCTCAGACAGATCGTCGCGCCCGTAACGAGCGAGCATGAAAGGCTGGTGGCGCAGAACCCAGCGCAAGCCCGCCGCGTAGAAATCCAGCGCCCCTTGAAATACTCGTTCGCTGGCCCGGTAAATCCTCCCGTGCTTCATTTCGTGCGCCGATTTCAGGAATCTGGCGCACATCATCGGCGTCGTGGTCAGGGACACACACAGGGAAACGGCGATGGCGACGCTCAAAGTCACCGCGAATTCGCGGAACAATCTCCCCACGATGCCTCCCATCAGCAGGATGGGAATAAATACCGCGATCAGCGAAGTGCTCATCGACAGCACGGTGAATCCGATTTCGCGCGATCCCTTCATGGCCGCTTCCAGCGGCGAATCCCCCGCCTCCAGATACCGGGTGATGTTTTCGATCACGACGATGGCATCGTCCACCACAAAACCCGTACAGATCGCCAGCGCCATCAAGGAAAGGTTGTCGATGCTGTAGTGCAGCAGGTACATCACTCCGAAGGTGCCGACGATGGACAAGCGGCACCGAAATGCTGGGGATGACGGTCGCCCAGACATTGCGCAGGAACAGGAAAATAACCATCACCACCAGCACGACGGTCAGCATCAGCGTGAATTCAATATCCTTGACCGAAGCGCGGATCGTGGTGGTGCGATCGGACGTGATACTGATCGTGGCGGAGGGCGGAATGATGGCGCGCAACTCCGGCAACATGGCCTTGATCCGGTCAACAGTCTTGATGATGTTCGCGCCGGGTTGCCGGTTAATGGACATGACCACGGCAGGTTTGCCGTTGGCGTATCCGGAGTTGCGAATGTCCGCGATTCCCTCGGTGACTCACGCGATGTCGCTGAGCCGGACAGGAGCGCCGTTACGGTAAGCCACGATCAGCGGAGCATATTGCTCGGTCTTGATGAACAGCTGGTCGGTGGCGAACAAGAGTCCATCGATTGCCCTGGTCCTCGATACTTCCCTTGGGGGTGTTCGCGTTTGCCGACTGCAGCGCTAGTGCGCACCGCCTCCAGGCCGATCCCATAATGCGCGAGCGCGTTGGGATTCACGTCCACGCGGACCGCCGGCTGCGCCCCTCCCTGAAATGTTGACTTGGCCCACGCCGTCGACTTGGGACAAGCTTTTGACCGAGAATGGAATCGCATAGGTCGTAGAGATGGCTTCTGGGAATCGTGTCCGAATAGATCGCCAGATCCAAGATGGGCGAATCAGCAGGATTAATCTTGCGGTATCCGGGCAAGCTGGGCAGCCCGGAGGGTAATTGCCCTGCCGAGGCATTGATGGCCGCCTGCACGTCACGCGCAGCCGCGTTGATGTCTCGATCCAGGTCAAACTGAAGAGTCACATTCGAGGAGCCAAGCTGGCTGGTGGACGTCATTTCCGTGACGCCCGCAATTCTGCCGAATTGGCGCTCCAGCGGCGTCGCTACCGAGGACGCCATGGTTTCCGGGCTTGCCCCGGGCAATCCTGCGAAGACAGAGATCGTGGGGAAATCGACCTGAGGGAAGAGCCGCCACCGGAAGGAAATAAAATGCAACGCCGCCCGCCAGAAGAATGGCAAGGCTAAACAGTGAAGTCGCAACAGGTCGTCGTATAAACGGCGCGGAAATATGCATTGTGGCTAGACCTGGATTCGCCCTTCTTTATACTCCCAAATCTACTCTATTCTTAGAGGGATATGGGCGGCCACTTGGTTTCAGGAACTTTCTCCTAACGCAACCTGCAATCAGTTCACAGGCGGGTGCCCCTGCGGCACTGAACTTCCGCCGCTTTCCGGTGCGCCGGGCACTGCCCCTGCCTCAGGAAGTGACATCCCTCCGCCCATTGGCCGGCTATCGAGAACAGCCCATTCGCCGTTTTGGCGTTCCAGGGTGTATTCGATATCCATGCTTGCGTCGCTTCCCTTAAGGCGGAACTCCACCTGAGCAGTGGCATGGTCTCCATTGACGGAAACTTGCTTCACTTCTCTATCCATCGCCGCCATATTCAGGTCCGCCCGGCCATTCAGCCGTTTCTCGATGCTCGCTCGGATGGCATCCTGTTCGTTCGACTGCTTATGGCATCCGGCAAAGGAAAGACACACGAGTAACAAGGCGCAGGCCCTAATCCATCGGAACATTTGAGTAACCCCCGCTGATCCAGTGGCGCGTATTCTCCCACGATTCCGTCCCGCAAGGGCCATAAATGTGCCTTGCAAAATTGGTAAAGGAAGGGCCTGAACTAGCCGATGAAGTTTATTGGAAATGCAACATCACGTTGATACTTGCAACTCAGAATCCGGGTAGGATGGCACCATCCGCGATTCAATTTCTCGATGGCACCTATTTCCCGGGACTCTCGTCAGTGACGCAAATACATTGTGATCAATACACTTAAGCAAGAATACATTGTAGAATGCGGGCTTGTGGCTTTGATGGCCACCGCCGCCGGGATTGTTTCTCTTCAGGCGCTCTCTTACACTGAGGCGGATTCACCGGAATCCAATCTTGAATGTAAGAGGATGTGCCAGTGTGGACAGGTGTCGCGCGCGAAACGGGTAGAAGAGGCTTAATGCAGCCAGTCCGGTACGACCTGATCGTTATTGGAAGCGGCCCTGCCGGGCAGAAAGGTGCAATTGCCGCTGCGAAGCTCGGTAAGCGCGTGGCCATGGTGGACAGGAATGAGATGGTCGGAGGAGTCTGCATCCATGGGGGGACAGTTCCCAGCAAGACCCTGCGCGAAGCGATTCTTCATCTTACCGGTTTCCGCCACCGCTCCTTTTACGGCAGCGACTATGTTGTAAAAGACAGAATTTCCATTCGCGACTTGGGCGCTCGCGTGACTCAAGTGGTCGAGCGCGAAACCGGGGTCGTCCGGGATCAGCTTCGCCGCAATAATATCGACCTGTTTAGTGGCGTAGCGAGCTTTGCCGGCCCGAACACTGTCCAAGTCGAGGGTCCTTCGGAAGCACACCTGCTCCACGCCAATTACGTTCTAATCGCATGCGGCACGCGGCCCTCCCATCCCGCCGACATTCCCTTTGACGGGAAAAGGATCATTGCCAGCGATCAGTTCTTCCAGATGGACGAAATTCCGCGGGAGTTCATTATCGTTGGAGGCGGCGTGATCGGCCTTGAGTACGCATCCATGCTCACCGCCATGGGCGTCGAAGTCACTCTGATCGAACAGCGCCCGAATCTTCTGGAATTCGTGGATGGCGAAATCGTGGAGGCCCTTCGTTACCACATGCGGCGCCACGGCGCGATTTTCCGCCTCGGCGAGAAAGTGACGAAGATTGAAATCGACGACCGCGGGCGTGTCGCGGCGCACCTTGAAAGCGGCAAGCACATCCACGGGGCGGGCCTGATGTATGCCGTGGGCCGCCAGGCCAACACGGATTTGCTCAATCTGGAAGCTGCGGGGCTGTCAGCGGGGCCTCGGGGCAAACTCGAAGTGAATGACCGGTTTCAGACCGCCGTCCCTAACATCTACGCCGCCGGGGACGTCATCGGATTCCCTTCCCTCGCGTCCACGTCGATGGAGCAGGGACGGATAGCCAGTTGCCACATTTTTGGCGCGCCCGCTGAAATGAGCGCAGCTCTTTTGCCGTACGGCATTTATACGATCCCTGAAATCTCGATGGTGGGGAAAACGGAGTCTGCCCTGACGGACTCCCATATCCCCTTCGAAGTCGGCATTTCGAAATACGAAGAGCTGGCCAAAGCGCAGATCGTGGGCGACCACACCGGAATGCTCAAGATTCTTTTTCATCCGGACACGCGAAAGGTCCTGGGAGTCCACGTCATTGGGGAAAACGCCGCCGAAATCGTCCACATTGGTCAGGCCGTGCTTTCCTTTGGCGGCACGATGGACTATTTCCGCGATACCGTTTTCAACTACCCCACGTTTGCGGAAGCCTACAAAGTTGCGGGTCTCGATGGTTTGAATAAACTCTAGAATATTGGTGGTGGGTGAGGGTGCTGCCCCCTCCCGGCACGCTAATCAGGCGTTTTCCGGAGCTTATAAGACCCCGCTGCACGGCTGGTGCTACCCACCGATTTGCAGAGTCGTATTATGGGTTCGAGTTTCATACTGTAAGGATATTGCATCGGCCAGTGAACTTCAACTTGCATTTCTCCTGCCCAAGCTACCACTGGAAAACCAGGAATTGTCATTCCGAGGCACGCCTCGTGCCTAGGAATTTCTCTTTTCCTTCGTAATGGACAAAGAGAGATTCCTCGCTCCACTCGGAATGACGTCACGACAAAGCCTCTAAGCAAGCCGATAATTCCTAACTCCCGTTTGACGGGCGGGTTCGCCCCCTGATAGCTTGTGTCCATATGTCCTGGCAACGGAATGAAAAAATGACGGCCCACGAGCGATGGAAATGAACGTTCCGCCATCCTCCAGAATCGCATTCCAGGGCGAGCGCGGCGCGTTCAGCGAGGAAGCCGCCATCAAGCTTCTGGGCGAGGATATTCAACTCGTTCCTCGCCCCACGTTTGAGGCTATGTACTCGAGCATTGATGAAGGCCTCGCGGACTTCATCCTGGCGCCGATCGAAAACAGCCTTGCCGGGTCCGTGCATCGTTCCTACGATCTGCTGATCGCGAGCGGTCTGCACATTCAAGCCGAAGTCGTGATCCCGATCGTGCACAATTTGATCGGCCTCCCGGGCGCGGTGTTCGAGCAAATCACGCAGGTTTCCTCTCATCCCGTGGCGCTCGCGCAGTGCGAGCGATTTTTTGCGGCTCACCCCTCGATTAAGCGCGTGACGGCGGAGGATACCGCGGGAAGCGTCCGGGAAGTTCTTCGGGAGGGCGATCCCGCCAAGGCCGCGATTGCGAGCAAGCGCGCGGCGGAGGTGTACGGCGGCGTGATTCTCCTCGAACACCTTGAAGATCATCCGGAAAACTACACGCGTTTCCTGCTGCTCGCGCCGTCGGCTGAAATCGCCGAGGATGCGGACAAACTGTCCCTGGTCCTGCATTTGGCGCACAAACCGGGCTCGCTATGCCGCGTCCTAAACGCGTTTGCACAACGCAATCTGAATTTGCTGAAGATCGAAAGCCGGCCGATACCCGGCACGCCCTGGAGTTACTCCTTCTATCTTGATCTCCAGGCTTCGCTGAAGGATCAGAGCACGCGGGCGGCTCTCGATGAGCTGAAAAATTACGCCGATTCGGTAAAAATTCTCGGGTGTTATCCGCAGGCCAAGGTTTAAGACTATATGTCACGCAACCGTTTTAGTAGCACAGGCTTTAGCCTGTGCTGAGATGCTTCATCGAGCGCATTCCAAGGAGCGCAGTGACGAGGCATCCCTCTTTCGCATGCTCTGAGCTAAAGAAGGATTCCTGCTTCGCTCGGAGGACGCATTCAGCTTTCAGCGACTGGTTAAGATTGCAAAGTCTGAAACGCCACAGGAGGAAACGTGCAGGTTTATTACGATAAAGATGCGGATTTTAACGTCATCAAGAACAAGAAAATTGCCGTGATCGGCTTCGGATCGCAGGGCCACGCCCACGCCATGAATCTCTCGGATTCGGGCTGCAACGTGATCGTCGGGCTGAAGCCCACGAGCGCGTCGGTGGTAAAAGCGCAGAACGCGGGACTCCGCGTCCTTCCGGTGCGCCAGGCAGCGGAAGAAGCAGACATTGTCATGATCCTTACGCCCGATGAGCTGACACCGGGAATCTACGACGCGGAAATTGCCTCCACCATGCGTGCCGGAAAATATCTCGCGCTGGCGCACGGTTTCTCGATCCATTTCGGGTTTATCAAGCCTCCCAAAGAGGTTAACGTCTTCATGGTCGCGCCCAAAGGGCCGGGGCATCTGGTGCGACATCAGTTTCTGCAGGGAGCGGGAGTTCCCTGCCTGCTGGCGATTCATCAGGATCCGACCGGCGATACGAAGAAGGTCGGCCTTGCCTATGCCAGCGCGATTGGCGGTGCCCGCGCCGGAGTGATTGAGACCAACTTCCGCGAGGAAACCGAGACCGATCTCTTCGGCGAGCAGTCGGTCCTGTGCGGCGGTCTCACCGCGCTAATCCAGGCGGGATACGAAACCCTGGTTGAAGCGGGCTATGCGCCGGAGATGGCCTATTTCGAATGCTGCCATGAGATGAAGCTGATCGTGGACTTGATCTACGAGGGCGGAATCTCCGAAATGCGCTATTCGATTTCGAACACGGCCGAGTACGGCGACCTGACGCGCGGCCCGATCATCATCGATGCGGCCACCAAAGAGCGAATGAAGGGCATTTTGAAGGACATCCAATCCGGCACGTTCGCCCGGGAATGGATGGCGGAAGCAGCGAGCGGTTCGCCACGATTCAAGGCTCTCCGGGAAGCGGGCAAGAAACACCCTATCGAAACCGTCGGCGCGAAATTGCGCTCGATGATGCCATGGATGAAGAAGAACCGCGTAATCGCCGAGGGCGCGTAGTTCGCGAATATGGCGCCATTCTCGCGAAAATTGAAATGAGAACGGAGTTGCTGTAGCCCGCGTCTTTAGACGCGGGGTCTTTCCGCGGCATGAAAGAAACCTCGCCTCTAAAGAGGCGAGCTACAGCAGCTTCGCTTGAGCCGGCAGTTTTTCCCCAGTCTTAATTTTGGATTTCTAGTCAATTTTCGGAGGAATCATGGATTCGCGTCTCAGGGAACACAGCCATGTGATCATCGACGGGCCTTCGCGGGCGCCCGCGCGCTCCTATTTCCGCGCCGTCGGATTTTCCGATGCGGATTTGCAGAAACCTATCGTGGGCATCGCCAACACCTGGATCGAGACGATGCCTTGCAATTCCCATTTGCGTCTCCTGGCGGAAAAAGTGAAGGAAGGTGTCCGCGCGGCCGGCGGGACTCCCATGGAATTCAACACCATCGCCATCAGCGACGGCGAGACGATGGGCACGGACGGAATGAAGGCGTCACTGGTGAGCCGCGAAGTCATCGCCGATTCGATCGAGCTGGTCGGGCGCGGGTACATGTTCGACGCGATGGTCGCTCTGGCAGGCTGCGACAAGACGATTCCCGCCACGGCGATGGGGTTGACCCGTTTGAACCTGCCCAGCCTGGTGCTCTACGGCGGCTCGATCCAGCCCGGGCGGTTTCACGGGCATGACGTGACGATTCAGGATGTATTCGAAGCGGTCGGGGCGCACTCCGCGGGCAAAATGTCAGACGCCGACCTGAAGGAAATCGAAAGCGTCGCGTGCCCGGGCGCTGGCGCATGCGGCGGGCAGTTTACGGCCAACACGATGGCTATGGCGCTCGAATTCATCGGCCTTACGCCGATGGGGTTGGGAAACGTTCCCGCCACCGATCCGCGCAAGGGCGAGGCCGCGTACCGTTCCGGGACGCTGGTAATGGACTTGCTTCGCAAAGGGATCACGCCGCGGCAAATCCTCACCCGCAAAGCGTTCGAAAACGCGATTTCCGCCGTCGTCGCAACCGGCGGTTCGACCAATGCCGTCCTGCATCTGCTGGCAATGGCCAAGGAAGCGGAGATCGAACTTCGCATCGAGGAATTTGACGAAATCAGCTCCAGGACGCCTCTGCTGGCCGATATGAAGCCCTGGGGACGATTTACGGCGGTCGATCTGTACAACGCGGGCGGAATGGCTCTTGCTGGCCAAGCGGCTTCTGGACGCGGGGCTCCTGCACCGCGGGCAGATGACAGCCAGCCTGAAAACATTGGACGAAGAGGCGCTCACGGCCAAGGAATAGCCGGGACAGGAAGTCGTGCGCCCGCTGTCGAATCCCCTGAAGAGCACCGGCGGCCTGATGATCCTGAAAGGCAATCTGGCCCCCGAAGGCTGCGTGCTGAAAACCTCCGGCCACGAAAAGCCGCACTTCCGGGGACCAGCGCGCGTTTTCGATCGCGAAGAAGACGCCATGGACGCCGCGGTGAAGGACCAGATCAAGAAAGGCGACGTCGTTGTGGTCCGCTATGAAGGCCCGCGCGGCGGCCCCGGCATGCGCGAAATGCTCGGCCTCACGGCGGCACTTGTCGGCCAGGGGCTTGGAGAAGACGTTGCTCTGCTTACCGACGGCCGGTTCAGCGGCGCGACGCGCGGCTTGATGGCGGGCCACGTAGCGCCCGAAGCAGCGCGCGGCGGTCCCATCGCCATCGTCGCTGAGGGAGATGAGATCACATTCGATCTGGCAACGAAAACTTTGCGCCTCGAATTGAGCGACGCGGAAATCAAAGCGCGCCTCGCCAAGTGGAAGGCCCCCGCTCCGCATTACAAGACGGGCGTCTTCGCGAAGTATGCGGCGCTGGTAAGTTCCGCTTCCCTGGGCGCGATTACGCGCGCGGATATCTAGGCCGATTCTCCGGCTGCCTGCGGTCCCCGGCGGCGAAAAGTCTGCCGGACGGCGCACGAATTCGATATATACTTCCGGTACGGGTCCATGGAGGAGCTTTTTCATGCACAAACACTTCGTAAACGTGCGTTCCGCGGTTGTTCTCGCTGTATCGATCCTTGCTTTCTCCGTGCTGCTGCGTGCCGCGACATCCAATCGCCAGGCTGACGTGCAGCAGACATCCAAGGGCGAGCTCCGCATCATGCCGATTTTTCATGGCAGTTTGTTGTTTGAATTCGGCGGAAAGGAAATTTACGTCGATCCCTGGAGCCAGGGGGATTTCACGGGCCTCCCGCAGGCGGACATGATTGTCGTCACGCACACGCACGGCGATCACCTGGACCCCAAGATGGTCAACCAGCTGAAGAAACAGGGGACGCTCATTGTCGGGCCCACCGCCGTTATTGATACGCTGAACTGTTTTCCGGGCTGCGGCCAGGCTGTGATCGTCAACGATTCCGATAAGAAAACGGTGATGGGAATCGACTTCGAAGGCGTCCCCATGTACAACATCGAAAACGGCTCCGCGCCGGATATGCCGTACCATCACAAAGGCGTGGGAAGCGGTTACGTTATGAACTTTGGAGATGCGCGCGTTTATGTTGCCGGCGATACCGAATGCACGCCGGAAGTGAAGGCATTGAAGAACATTACCATCGCGTTCCTGCCGATGAATCCTCCCCGAACCTCGTCACCAGCCGAAGCGGCCGCGTGTGTGAAGGCGTTCAAACCGAAAATCGTATACCCCTATCATTACCGAGGCTCAAAACCTGAGGATTTTGCCGACGCTCTCAAAGATACGCCCGGGGTTGAGGTTCGTATCCGGAAGCTCGAAGGTGAGCCATAGAAGCGGCTGCGTGCTTCGACGACAATTTTACCTGCGTGCGGAGTGAACAGTTCCCCGCGCAGTGGCGGCCGGATAGCTATTGAGCGCCGATCTAGCTCTAATACATTTAAGGATGAAGCTACCACAGTAATTTCAGCGCGAATTGAATTTACCGCGCAGTAGTCGTAGTCGAATTCAGCAGGCCAACAGATGGGCTCGGAAGTACAGTCGGAGCAAAGATATCCGTACTCGCAGGGGCTGGCGGCACGGAAAAATTTGCACGATTCAGGATGTTGAAAATCTACGCGGAACGTGCGTGAAATCTACGAGATTCGGGATCTATTTATTCTTGTAAATGGAGAAATCCAGATTCACCAAGCCTGGCCCGATTAGAGAATTCCGTCCAGCGTTTCCCCGAAGATTGAAGCAATCCGGGTACGGCTCGGTGGTGGCCGGCGCGCCATAAATCTTTGATGTTGTGTCACAATTGGCCAGCGAGAAAGCCATGTTGGGTGCGGTGGGAAGTGAAAAACACGATGTATTAATATAGTTATTTGGGTTTTGCGGATTTACGGCAGTTGCGCACCTGGGCCGGTGAGGCGATCTGGAAAGGCCCAGGGGTGCGTGCCCAACATACCTTGAGGGTCCGCTCCGTTAGTTCCAAAAGTTGGGGTAAATGGAACACCGTCGTTCGCCTGAAGATACTGCTTAATTCCCATCCATTCACAAACCGCGCAGCAACCACAGAGAGTTCCTTGTCCTGAGGAACATACCAGAGACCATTGACCACCAACGTGCGACCACGTTGAACTCGATAATCTCCGGATGAATCAAATCCAGGAGGCGCTGAAATTCTTGGCAAGTGTATCGCCCACGAGGCTCGCAGACCTAGATCGATGCTCTTGCCCAGGTGAAAGAACCTGGACCTGCAAGCCGCGAGCGATCTTCTTCTCCAGTCCCAGTTCCATAGCGTGATACGTGGATTCCCCACCCCAAAAGAGTCCCGATTTGATTAAAGTTGGTATTAACGAAACTTCCGCTCCCAATGGGTGCGGGAAAGAGGTAACCCGCGGAAGTGAGTGTTGGTTCCACTGTATTAATGGTGCCGGCGCGGAACAACTGATGGACGCCTCGCGAACTACGTAGCCAATGGTGAAAGTAAGGTTCCGAGCCAATTCGCGCTGTACATCGAGGTTCCATTGCATCACGTAGTTGCGCGGAGGGATGGGTTGAATATACGCCGAGCGCAAGGAAGTAGCTCCCAGCTTGGCAAATCCGCCGGTGGGAAACGAACCGGCTCCGGGTTTATCCGTTCCTGTCAAGTAGAAAGGCGCAGCACTAAGTTCGACGTTAAAGAACTGGTAGATGAGAGGGAGCACGTCAAACATGCCGAAACCGGCGCGAACCGAGGTCTTTCCGTTGTGAAAGGATCCCAGGCGAACCCTACTCGCGGTTCGAAATTGCGCAGCGTCGGATTTGCGAAAAAAGGATCCCCAGTATGAGGCGTTGCACTTGCCGGGGTGGGCAGCGATACGAGTTTGGCGCCGACCTCTGCTGGCACCGTGACCATCTCATACCGCAGACCCAAATTGAATGTAAGGTTGCTTCGAAATCGCCAGTCGTCCTGCACGTAGCCACCAAAGAGGGTTTGGCGATAGCCCCGTCCAGTGGTGGCCTGCAGCAGTTGTGCTGAGAATTTCGAGGGCTGGTTCTGTAGGAAAGCGGCGAAGGTAGGGAACGTAAAAGTCCCGCGCCGCCGGTGGAAATGGCGTTGAGTTGCATCCGCTCCACGGCAAAGCCGAATTTCAGGGAGTGGGTTCCACGTGTAAGTGACGCATCGTCATAGCCCTGAAACGAGTTCCACGTATAAGTGATGTGGCCCGAGGTATTCAGGCCTCCCTGGAAATTAGGGGTGATGCCACCGATAACTAACCCCGCAGCGTCAAATCCGGGACTGGTTCCCAGAGTCGAGTCCGCCGCCAGAGGATTGAGTGCCGCCACAGCCACATAGTTGGGCACGTTCGCGCGGTTGAAACCAAAACGAACGGAATTGAGCAAAGTGGGGCTGAATATATGGTCCTCTCCCATGATTGCGACTTGCCTCTTTGTTTCGCTACTATTCAGCAGGTCGTCAAAGCCATCCGGCAAAGTGAAGGGCGCATCGTCGTACAAGTAACTTCCCCATAGGCTGTCCTCCTGCGAAAATTTGTGATCGACGCGGACCGTAAAATAATTCTCGTTCACGATTTCTTGCCCAGCAAAGCTGTACTTTCCAAAATCTTACTCCCTGCAAAAGGTCCGCCGGCAACGGGACCGGAAAAAGCCCGAGATATTTCGCGGCGGCAGGGTCAACGGGCACGGTTCCGGTAGAGAGGTTACGAGCCGCGCCGCTGCGGATGGCACGACGTCTGTCTCGGTGACACCCTTGGATTGGCGAATCGATTCGAAGTCTCCAAATATGAACGTATTGTCCTTCACGATCGGCCCCCCCGCCGACGCCCCGAATTGGTTGCGTTTGAAGGGAGGAATTACCGGCCCATCGAAGTAGTTTGGCGCGTCCAGAGCGCTGTTGCGAAGAAACTCGTATGCGCTTCCGTGAAACTGATTCGTGCCGGTGCGCGAAATAGCATTTACAACTCCACCGGAGGTCTTTCCGTACTCCGCCGAATAGTTGCTGGTTAAAACGGAAAACTCCTGGATCGCGTCAACACCCAGATTGCCGCCAAGCACGCTGCCAGGGCCACCGTTTGCATAGTCGTTCAAGCTGATTCCATCAAGGCGGTAGTTATTCTGTTGTGGACCGCCCTCCGCAAGCTTAGCTGAGTTCAAAAGCCGCGACTTCCCCGGTCATGGCCCGCATCGAATTGGGCTTGTGTCTCGATCCCGGCAACACCGGGCTGGAGATACGCCAAGTCCGTCCAGGACCGGCCATTCAGAGGCAACTCGCGCACTGTGGCGGCGTTGACCTCGGCGCTGATGGCGGAGAGGCAAGTTCGACAGTGGGAGCATCCGTAGTCACTTCGACCGTTTGCGCGACTTGCCCAACTTTGAGAGAGAAATTCAGAACTTGTTGTGCTCCGACGGTCAGCGTTACGCCTTTTGCACCGTCGTGGAAAATCCTTGAGCGGAGATGGTGACATCGTAAATGCTCGGGGCCAAGTTCGGCACGGAATAAAAGCCAGATGAGTCGGTTGTAGTTCCGCGGGTAATCCCTGTTGCCGTGTTTATAACCGACACATTGGCAGTGGAAACAGTCGAGCCGGACTCGTCTGTTACCGTGCCTTGAAGGGTCGCACCAGCCACCTGTGCAAAGGTTGGGATGGTGTGCCATAAACTGAGTGCCAGAACTAGCGTCCAGGAAAGTCTCACACCATGGAACTTAGAACGCGGACAAGTAATCATCACGCCCCCAATGTCATCTCTCATGGCACAGGCATCCACCGATGAGATTGACCCCTGACCCTGCTCTGGATGGAAAGTCTGCTGGGCGCAACGTACTCCCCCGCCAAGATCACTGTCAAGCAGAATAGTTATCGCTTCGGTATGTGACACAAAATAGGGCTATCGAAGAACCAACGCTACCCCACAATTCCACAAAGGAGAGGATGCGAAACCTTGCGTGATACAGTGCGTGTATGCGGTCAGAGATCGAGCAAGTTATCGAGCTGATTCAGCGCAAGGACCCCAAGTCGATGGAGGAAGCCCTGGCGTTGCTGCAGAACACGGTTTTCTCGTTCAGCATGAAGGTTTGCGGGCAGCGGCAGGACGCCGAAGACACGATGCAGGACGTGCTCTTGAAAGCCATCCCTTACCTTCCGAGATTCGAAAGTCCGAAAGCTCTCATGGTCTGGCTTTACAAAGTCGCCAAGACACGCTGCCTGATGAGCCGGCGAAAGAGCAAATTTGCATCCGGGCAGGACCTCTCTCTCGAGACGCTGATGCCCGACCGGAAGGAATTGAAAAATCTGTCCGGCAATTCGGAAGGCACGCCGGAGATTTCCCTACTGCGCCGCGAGAATGCGAAGCGCCTCCGGGAAGCGGTGCGCAAGCTTCCCGCCGAATATCGCCTGATTCTCGTCCTGCACGATATGGAGGATCTTTCCGATGAGGATATCGCGCAGATCACCGGACTGCGCCTGGGAACCATTCGCGTTCGACTGCACAGGGCGCGCTTGTTTGTACGGAAGGAACTCGCCAAACTGGACCATCATCACGATCCGCCCAAAGCAACCAAGCCGACCGCGGAAATTCCCGCGCAGCCGCGACTGCGGCGATGCAAGGAGATGTTCGCTGAACTGTCCAATTACCTTGACGACGAACTCGACGATTCTCTCTGCACGGAGCTGGAAAAACATATGAACGGCTGCGAGCCGTGCAAGGCATTTCTCTCCAGCCTGGAAAAATCCATTGAGCAGTGTCGAACGGCGCCGAACCAGACTCCTGACCGGCGCGTGGCCGCGAAGCTTCGACGGGACTTGCTCGCCGAGTATCAAAACCTGATGGAAACGGTTGCCAGCAAGGACGGAGAGGCCGTAAGTCGCACATAAAAAGCCTCTTATTTCTCCACAAATTCCCATCTGATTTTTCCCGTAACAAATTCCGATTTCTTGCATTTATTCGATCGGCTACAGGGAGAGAATGAACGAGTTCGCATGAACAGCCAGTATCCCTGATCAGGGAAAAGGAGAAGGCAAATGCTCAGCAATGTTGGGGGAATGGATCGAGGGATTCGGATCGTTCTAGGGATTGCGCTGTTTGGGCTGGCTTTGATGCACGTCGTCACTGGGACGTGGGCGATTGTTGCGTACGTTGTCGGCGCGGTCGCGCTCGTCACGGGCGTGGTGCGTTTCTGCCCGGCGTGGTCTCTATTCGGAATTAACACGGGATCCGCAGCGCACAAGTAATGCGGGTCCGCACCCTCGATAAATCATGAAGGATGAAGGAGGCCAGAAATGGTCAGCGCTAAAGTTGTGCTCACACAGCCTCTAAAAAGCGAGCGGCAGTTCGTCGCCACTTCCGGTAGCGAACATCACATGCTGCTCGACGATCCAGCCGGTGGGACGGGCCCGAAGCCGATCGAACTCGTTGCCATGGCGCTCGCCGGATGCACCGCGTTCGATGTCATCACGGTCCTTCGCCAGAAACGCCACCAAATCGTGACCGGCTATGAGGTGCGGGTGGAAGCGGACCAGGCCGAGCGTCCGCCTCAGGTCTTCACAAACGTAAGGATTCATCACGTGGTGACGGGATTCGATGTCGACCCGGCGGCGATCGAAGAAGCCGTTCGCCTTTCCGAAGAGAAGTATTGCTCGGTTGGAGCGATGGTAAAGCAGACGGCCAGTTTGCAAACTACGTACGAAATTATCGAGGAAACGTTCGAATGTTCGCCAACCGTGCCGGCCGAGGTTCAAGAGTGAAGGAGAATCGCCGATTTTCTGTAAAGACAGATGTAAAGACAGAATGGTCTGTGAGGCACATCACAGACCCATTCCCTTCCAGCGAAGCAGTATATTTCCGAAATGAGAAGGCTGATTTGATGGGATCGCTAATCATGAAACTGATTGGAATGCGTCTCGCCGCTTTCGGCTTCGCGCTAGCCGTCACCGTCGGTGCTCTTGCGCCGGGCTCGCTTCTGGCGCAGGAAAATCAGGCCGCCTCTCCGCTGACGCTTCAGCAAGCCGTGAACATCGCGCTGGAGAAAAACCCGCAGCGTAAAGCGGCCATCGCGGACACGAAAGCGGCCTCGGCTGAAGTGAGGGATGCTCGTTCCTTTCTGCTTCCGCACCTTACGTTCTCGGAAACAGCCATGAGTGGCGACGACCCTGTGTTCGTATTTGGCAGCAAATTGCGCCAGCGACGATTTACACCGTCCGATTTCGCATTGAATGTTCTGAATACCCCGACTCCGTTCGGCGACTTCACGACGCGTTTCGGCGGAACGTGGAACCTGTTCGATTCATTGGCAAGCTGGCGAGCCGTGAATCGAGCCGAGCGCGCAAAGGACGCGGCGGGGCACGCACTCGAGGGCGCCGACCAGGAAATCATTTTCCACGTGATCGATTCCTATTACGGCGTCCTGCTGGCGAAAAAACAATTGGAGGTCGCCGAACAGGCCGTGAAGACGGCGCAGTCGGTTCTCGATCGCAGCAAGGATCGTTTTGAAAGCGGGGTGGTCGTGGAATCCGATTATCTGAGCGCGCAGGTGCGGATGGCGGCGCGGAAACAGGAACTCATACGCGCCCAGGACAACCTGGCCTTAGCAAAGGCGCAGTTGAGCACCGCCATGGGCATCTCCACCGAAGACGCATTCGATACGAGCGAGGCGCTCGCGGAAAAAATCTTCCTCCACTGGCGCTGGAGGATGTCGAGAAGCAAGCGGTGGAAATGCGTCCCGACCTGAAGCGCATCCGCTCGGAAGAGGCGGCGCAGCAGGAAAGCGTATCGATCGCGAAATCCGCGTTCGGCCCGCGCGTAAATGCGTTCGCGGATTGGGAAGCGGACAACCCAACCCTTTTCGCAGGTGGAGGAGGCAATAACTGGACGGCGGGAATCGAAGTGCAGTTCGACCTGTTCCAGGGCGGAGCCAAACAGGCTCAGCTGGCCCATGAACGCGCGCTGCAGCAAAAGGTCGATGCCGTAAAGGAAATGAGCACGGACGCGGCTCGCCTGGAAGTTCGCCGCGCCTCCTACGATGTGGATGCAGCTCGGCAGCAGATCGAAGTCGCCCGCGCCGCGATTGCGGATTCGCAGGAGAGTTTGCACATCAATCAGAACCGCTATGACTCGGGCCTTTCAACCATTACCGATCTGCTCGCCGCCGAGGAAGCCGCGCGGCGCAGCCAGAACGATTATTGGGAAGCCGTGTATCGCTATCACACCGGCTACGCCAATCTCGAATTCGTCAGCGGAACGTTGAATCCTCAGTCTCCCGTGGTGGTGCCATGAGAAGCCCGAAGCAAACAATCGCAGCGATCCCACTCTTAATCGGAGTCCTCGGCATTGGCGCGTCGGGATGCTCGAACGCGCATGTCCCCGAAACCACAGAGCCGCAAACCGTAAATGGCGCCTCGATTATTGTTGTCCATCGGACAAGCCTGCCCGACTGGCTGGAGGCAGTGGGGACCGTTCGCGCCGCGCAGACAAGCCAGGTGGCCAGCCAGATGATGGGCACCATCGTCGAAATTCGAGCCCACGAGGGCGACCGCGTGCAAAGCGGCCAGGTGCTGGCGACGATCGACGACGCGCAGCCGCGCTCCGGCGTCGAGCAGGCAGCCGCTGCGGTCACCGCGGCAGACAAGGAAGTTGCCGCGGCGGATTCCGATCTCGCGCTGTCCGATTCCACACTGAAGCGCTACCAGCAACTCTACGACAAGAAATCCGTGAGCCCGCAGGAGTTCGACGAAATTAAAGCGCGGAGCCAGTCCGCCGAAGCGCGCCGCGACATGGCCCGCGCGCAGCAAGCTCAAGCGAACGCCGCTCTGGCGCAGGCGCGCACCACGCTCGGATACACACAAATACGCGCTCCTTTTGCCGGGATGGTGACGGAAAAAAAGACCGATGCGGGCGCGCTGGCCTCTCCGGGCATGCCTCTATTCACCATCGAAGATACGCGAAGCTATCGTCTTGAAGTTACGGTGAACGAAGATGACATTCGGCTCGCCCGCGTTGGAATGGCCTCGCCGGTTTTTCTTGATGCCTTGGGAAATGACGGCCTTTCCGGCAAGGTTGCGGAAATCGTTCCGGCGGCCGATCCCGCCAGCCGGAGCTTCCTTGTAAAAATCGCGTTGCCGTCCGATTCGCGGCTGCGCTCCGGCCTGTACGGGCGGGCGCGCTTTTCGCGAGGCGCGCGACAGGCGCTTATGATTCCGCCCACGGCGGTTGTAACGCGCGGGCAGTTGCAGGCGGTTTACGTGATCGACGCGAACCAGATCGCCGGCCTTCGATACGTCACGCTCGGCGCGCCCTCCGGCAATCAGGTCGAAGTGCTGTCCGGTCTGCAGGACGGCGAGAAACTGATCGACGCGCCCCAAAACCGCGACCTCGGCGGCAAACAAATCGCGGAAAAATAATGAATGACTCTTCAGCGAAACCGAGCGCGTCTGGGCATGCCCTGCGACTGGCGGGACGTATCGCGCACGTTTTTATTCAGTCCAAGCTCACGCCTCTGGTCATCGTCGGGGCTCTGCTCCTCGGAGTTTTCAGCATTCTTCAGACGCCGCGCGAAGAAGAGCCCCAGATCGTCGTTCCCATGCTGGATGTCATGGTCCAGATGCCGGGAGCGTCCGCCGAAGAAGTGACGCAGCGCGCGACCGTGCCGATGGAGAAACTGCTTCGCGAAATTCCCGGCGTCGAATACATCTATTCCATCACCAATCCCGGCCAGAGCCTGGTGATTGTGCGCTACTACGTGGGCACGAATGAAGAAGACGCGATTGTCCGGACGTACAACAAGCTCTACTCAAATTTTGACCGGATTCCGCAGGGCGTTTCGCAACCCATCATCAAAGTCCGTTCGATCGACAATGTGCCCATTCTTGCGCTGACGCTTTGGGGCGCAAATTACGATTCTTACCGGTTGCGGCGCATTGCGGCGGAACTCGAGCATTCGCTGAAGCAGGAGGATGACGTTTCCGAAACGACGATCATCGGCGGCCAGACCCGGGCATTGCGCGTCGTCCTCGACACGCAACGCCTCGCCGCTTACGGTCTGACGCCGGGTTCCGTTGTCGCGCAACTCGGGGCCTCCAATACACGCGCACAAGCCGGCAGCTTTGCCCGCGATAATCAGGAGTTCCAGGTCGAGGCCGGCAACTTCTTCACGCGCCCGGAAGACCTGCAGCAAGTGGTCGTGGGAGTCCACGCGGCAAGGCCCGTATACCTGCGCGACGTGGTCGAGAAAATCGAAGACGGTCCCGAAGAACCCGACAGCTATGTCTTTTCGCCAACGCGAAGGGAACAACCGGAAGCGCGGCAAATCCGGAATTTCCCGCCGTGACCATCACTCTCGCCAAGCGCAAGGGCGCGAACGCGACGTTCATTGCCGAAAATGTCTTGCGCAAAGTGGATTCCATGCGCGGCAACACGCTCCCGAACGATCTGAACATCACGGTCACGCGCAATTACGGGGAAACGGCCAAAGACAAGTCCGATGAGCTCCTCGAGCATCTCTTTATCGCCACGATTTCCGTCACGATTCTGATCGCGCTGGCCCTGGGCTGGCGCGAGTCCGGCGTCGTTTTGCTCGCCATCCCCGTAACCCTGGCGCTGACTCTGGCCATTTTCTACATCTACGGGTACACGCTGAACCGGGTCACCCTTTTCGCGCTGATTTTTTCGATCGGCATTCTGGTGGACGACGCCATTGTTGTCGTCGAAAACATCGTTCGCCATTTCCGGCTGCCGCAAAGCCGCGGGCGTTCGCTGGCGGACGTTGCAGTTGAGGCCGTGGATGAGGTCGGCAACCCGACGATTCTGGCCACCTTCGCGGTGATTGCGGCGATTCTTCCGATGGCGCTTGTCCGAGGTTTGATGGGGCCCTACATGCGGCCGATTCCGGTCGGCGCGTCATCCGCCATGATGTTTTCCCTGATAGTGGCCTTTGTCGTTTCCCCCTGGGCCGCGCTGCGGCTCCTGCGCCATTATGCGGATCGTCCCGGGGCGGGGCATGAGGCGGAAGGTTGGACCACGCGTTTCTATCGGCGTCTGATGAATCCGCTGATTCACAAGCCGGGCTTGCGCTGGATGTTCCTTGGCGGCGTGGTTGTCCTGCTCCTCGGGGCCGTGGCATTCATTCCGCTCAAATGGGTGCAGGTCAAGATGCTTCCCTTTGACAACAAGAGCGAATTCCAGGTCATCATTGACATGCCCGACGGAACGCCGCTCGAACAAACCACGCACGTGGCGCAAGCGTTGGGAAGTTACCTGGGCCAGCAATCCGAAGTCATCAACTACCAAATCTATGCGGGGACTTCGGGCCCTTACAACTTCAACGGCCTGGTGCGCCATTATTTCCTGCGCCGTCAGCCGAACCAGGCCGATATTC
Organism: Terriglobia bacterium; assembly: GCA_963757625.1. Taxonomy (GTDB): domain Bacteria; phylum Acidobacteriota; class Terriglobia; order Acidiferrales; family UBA7541; genus Palsa-360. The sequence goes on from CAVWSJ010000006.1 coordinate 434,226, forward strand.
AGGTCAATCTCTTGTCGCGCCATGACCGTCAGGCGCAGAGCCACGATATCGCTCGAAGGCTCCGGCCGGAACTGGACAAGATTGCCGCCCCATTCGGCGCGCGCATCAAGGTCGCCGAGGTGCCCCCAGGCCCGCCCGTTCTAGAAACAGTCGTGGCTGAGGTGTACGGCCCGGACTACAAAGGCCAAACGGAACTCGCCGCGCAGATCAAAAAAGTTTTTCAGCAGACCCCCGGCGTCGTGGACGTGGACTGGTACGTGGAAGACCCGCAGACCAAATACGACATGAAAGTGGACCTCGACAAGGCCGCGCTACAGGGAATCTCCGCAGCCGATGTGACGCGCACGGTGCAAATCGGTCTGAGCGGAGCTTCGGCAGGACTTCTGCACGATCCCGCCTCGCGGGAAGATGTTCCCATCGAAGTGCGCCTCTCGCGGCCGGATCGCTCGGGCATCGAGGATCTCGGAGCCCTGAAGCTGCCCGGCCCCTCCGGCGCGCAGGTTTCGTTGAGCGAAGTGACCAAGGTTGCGCGGACAACGATCGATCAAAGCGTTTATCGAAAAAATCTGCGCCCTGTAGTCTACGTGACGGGCGACGTGGCTGGCGAGATCGAAAGCCCTGTTTATGCGATCCTCAAGATGAGCGAGGCGATTGACAAAATCCAATTGCCCGATGGATATCACGTGAGGCAATATTCGGGCACGACGCTGCCGGAAAGCACCGACCGATACTCGATGAAATGGGATGGCGAATGGCACATCACCGTCGAAGTATTTCGAGACCTCGGCCTGGCGTTTGCCGCCGTTCTCGTGCTGATTTATGTGCTGGTCGTCGGCTGGTTCCGGTCGTTTCTTACGCCCCTGGTGATCATGGCTCCGATTCCGCTGACCCTCGTGGGGATTTTGCCGGCGCATGCGCTGATGGGCGCGTTCTTTACGGCGACTTCGATGATAGGCTTCATCGCCGGTGCGGGCATTATCGTTCGCAACTCGATCATCCTGGTGGATTTTATCGAACTGCGCCGCGCCGGCGGAATGTCGCTCGAAGAAGCCGTGGTGGATGCGGGCGCGGTGCGATTTCGCCCGATGTTGCTGACGGCTGCGGCAGTGGTGGTGGGAGCGAGCGTGATTCTGTTCGATCCTATTTTTCAGGGCCTGGCGATCGCGCTGATGGCCGGCGAGGTCGCTTCGACGGTGCTCTCGCGCATGACCGTACCGGTTCTTTATTACATGAGCCAGCGCGGCAAGGGCCCAGCGGTCCCGCCGCGTTCAAATGAATTTGCGCAAGCAACAGATTGAAGAGGAGGCAATGAAATGACCGTGGAACGTTTTCTCCGATTGATCGCGGGCGCTTTTGTTTTGCTTTCCCTCGGTTTGGGATACTGGGTAAACCCGTACTGGTATCTGTTCACGGCTTTCGTGGGTTTGAACCTGTTCCAGTCCGCGTTTACAAACTGGTGCCCTATGATGGCAATCCTTCGCAAAGCTGGCGTGAAGTCGTAGAATCTTTGCATGGCCAAGGCCGGCGCCAATCAAAGCTTGGGTGTGGACGAATCGTACGCGGATTTCATCGCGCGCTTTCCGGACTATGCGAAAACGGCGCTGCTGGACGATCTCCGCGCGACCGACTATCGCCGGCTGGACGAACAGGGCCAGGTTTATCTCGATTACACGGGCGGTTCCCTCTTCGCGGAGTCTCAGCTGAAGAAGCACTTCGACCTGTTGCGCTCCCACATTTTCGGTAATCCACACTCCGCAAATCCCACCTCGGTGGCAATGACCGAGCACGTCGAACGCACGCGCCGTTATGTTCTGAGCTATTTCAACACCAGCGCGGAAGATTACATACTCGTCTTCACGCAAAACGCTTCCGGAGCGTTGAAATTAGTCGGCGAGTCATTTCCGTTTGCGCCGGGTAGCCGCTATCTGCTCACGTTCGATAACCATAACTCCGTAAATGGTATTCGCGAGTTTGCGCGCGCGAAGGGCGCATCCGTCGCCTACGCGCCTCTCGTGATGCCGGGGCTGCACATCGATATGGGGCGATTGGAGGCGCTGCTGGAGCAGGCCGACCCGGCACAAAACAATCTGTTCGCGTATCCCGCGCAGTCTAATTTTTCCGGCGTCAAGCACCCGCTCGATCTCGTTGCGAAAGCGCAGACGAAAGGATGGAACGTGCTGCTCGATGCGGCCGCCTTCGTGCCCACAAACCGGCTCGATTTGACGGCTGTGCAGCCGGATTTCGTCACGATCTCCTTCTACAAAATGTTCGGTTATCCAACGGGTGTCGGCGCACTGCTCATCCGGCGTTCCACTTTCCCGAAGCTCAGGCGTCCCTGGTTTGCCGGAGGAACCGTAAAGTTTGCCTCCGTTCAGGGGCAAGCTCATGCGCTCTCGCCGAATGAAGCCGCTTTCGAAGACGGCACGTTGAATTACCTGTCCATCCCCGCCGTGGAAATCGGGCTGCGCCACATCGAATCGATCGGTATCGAAACGATCTCTGAACGCGTTCGATGCCTCACCGGGTGGCTGCTCGATGAACTTCTGGCCCTCCGGCACAGCAATGGCCGTGCGATGGTCCGCATCTACGGGCCCGCAACCACACAGGCGCACGGCGGAACTGTTACCTTCAATCTCTACGATCCACAGGGACACCTGCTGGATTACCGCCGCGTCGAGGAGTTGGCCGGCGAAAAGGGCATTTCGTTGCGAACGGGATGTTTTTGCAATCCCGGAGCAGGAGAAATGGCCGAGGGTCTGACAGAAGACGACATGCGGGCTGCATTCACACTGGGAGAAGACATCAACCTGCTGAGTTTCGTTCGATTGATGCAGGAGCGTGGCCACAAGAGCGCCGGTTCCATCCGCGCCTCGATTGGCCTGGTCAGCAATTTCGCCGACGTCAGGCATTTCCTGCAATTCATCGCCTCTTTCCGCGATCAGACGCGGCTGACCATCGGAGATGTCACGTTCGATATCGAGTCCTGCCGCATTATCCGAGACGGAAGCTAGCGCGTGGTTCCCTGCCAATCATTCCACCCTTACCTTAGGTTATTCGGCATTCGGCCTTTGCGCAGGATTAGTATATGATTTTGCGGAGTGAGGAAAATTTAATGAAACGACGATTTATCCTTCTTCTTTTATTGTTCCCGGTAATGGGATTGGCAATCGGGTGCGGAGGAGGCGGGAACAAATCCAATGGGCCAGGTCCAACCAAAGTGAGCGGTCAGCCGACGACAACCCCTTCCGGCCTTCAATACTGGGACATTGTCGTCGGGACTGGGCCAACGGCGGCGACGGGAAACACGGTGAAGGTCAACTACACGGGCTGGCTGACAACTGGCGAAAAATTCGACAGCTCCCTGGATCGCAATGAGCCGTTCCTATTTCCGCTGGGAGAGGGCCAGGTGATCAAGGGGTGGGATGAAGGGGTAGCCGGAATGAAGGTGGGTGGAAAACGGCAATTGCGAATTCCGCCGGAATTGGGTTATGGGGCTAACGGTGCGGGAGGCGTGATTCCGCCCAATGCGACGCTGATTTTCGACGTGGAATTGCTTGACGTCAACAAGTAATCAAGAAGATTGCGTGGCAAGCTCGTTGCTGTTGAATTTGAAATGTCGCCCGTGCGGAAACTCCCTCTGGTGACGGCGGCCTGTGCTGCAGCAAGCGCGGGTCGTGGCACCGCGGCTGCGGCGTATTGAAAGATTGCCAATATTATGCCCGATCAATTTATCTTGCCCCGACAACGCTTTGGGGAACTCTTCGCGGCCTTGAAAAATCTTCGTTACCAGGTCATTGGCCCCACGGTGCGCGACGGCGCTATCGTCTACGACGAACTGGGCGCAGTGGAAGACCTTCCGATTGGCTGGACGGATGAGCAAGACGGCGGAACCTACCGGCTGAGGAAGCGAGGCGACAATTCCCTGTTTGGCTACGTCGTGGGGCCGCACTCGTGGAAACAATTTCTGCATCCTCCCGTTGTGCGTCTGTGGCAGGCCACAAAATCCGGCACAGGTTTCATATTCGAGGAAGAAAAGCACGCGGCACCGAAGAGGGCGTTTATCGGTGTGCGCGCCTGCGAGCTCCACGCCATCGCCATCCAGGATAAAGTTTTCCTTGGCGGAAGCTTTGTGGACCCGCTCTACAAGGCGTCCCGGGGTGCTGCCTTCGTTGTAGCTGTAAACTGCGGGCAAGCCGGGAAGACGTGCTTCTGCGTTTCGATGAACGCAGGGCCAAAGGCAAGCACCGGGTTTGACTTGGCCCTCACAGAGGTCCTTGAAGGAGCCGACCACTACTTCGTGGTGGAAGCGGGAACGGCGCAAGGCGCGGAACTCCTCGCACAACTGAGGTGTCAGCCAGCCCAGCAGGCGGAAGAAGAAAAGGCCGCGAATCTCCATGCCAGGGCTGCCGCGCAAATGGGCCGCTCCATGGACACGACCGAAATCAAAGAGCTGCTGTATGCGAACCTGGAGCACCCGCAGTGGGAGGCCGTAGCCGCGCGATGCCTGAGTTGCGGCAATTGCACGATGGTGTGCCCCACATGCTTCTGCACCACCGTAGAAGACGTCACCGACCTGTCAGGCGAACATGCCGAGCGCTGGCAAAAGTGGGATTCGTGCTTCAACATGGATTTTTCTTACGTTCATGGGGGGAGCGTCAGAACCTCCACCAAGTCCCGATATCGTCAGTGGATGACGCACAAGCTGGCCTCATGGTTCGACCAATTTGGAAGTTCCGGGTGCGTCGGCTGCGGGCGCTGCATTACGTGGTGCCCGGTGGCCATCGATATTACGGAGGAGGTCCGATCGATCCGGGCGACCGACGTTCGGAACAGTCTGCCCCAGGAGAAACCTGATGACGGAAACATTGGAACGAATCCTGGCTGAGCATCCCTTTGCAAGGGATTTGGACAAGCGCTATCTAGAACTGCTTGTTGGCTGTGCGGCGAATGTGCGATTCGAAGCCGGCGAATTTCTCTTTCGGGAAGGGAATGAAGCGAATCTCTTTTACCTAGTCCGGAAGGGCGTCGTGGCGGTGGAGGTCTATGCCGGGGCCGCCGGGCAAATCAACGTGACAACCATCGGGGAAGGCGAAGTGCTGGGGTGGTCCTGGCTGTTTCCCCCGTACCGCTGGAAATTCGACGCCCGGGCCATGGAATCGACGCGCGCGATCGCGCTCGACGGAAAATGCCTGAGGACAAAATGCGAGGCCGATCACGATCTTGGATATGAATTGTTGAAACGATTTGCCTATATGGTCGAGCAGAGGCTCGACGCCACCCGTTTGCAGCTCTTGGATGTATATGGCTCCAACGCCTGAGCAGGTTTCGATCGCACCGGTTTCGCACCCGATGGTGCCCGTGCCCTTTCGCGTGCAGAGGTTGCGGCGGGAGACGCGCGACACGTTCACGCTCGAACTTCTGCCTGCCAACCGAGCAGCCGGCTTCCCCTTTGCGGCAGGACAATTCAACATGCTTTACGTTTTCGGCGTGGGGGAAGTTCCCTTGTCGATCAGCGGCGACCCTGGAAAGCCGGAAGTGCTTGTCCATACGACGCGCGGAGTGGGCGCCGTAACCCGTGCTATGAGCAGGCTCAAGCGCGGCGATATGGTTGGAATTCGAGGACCCTTCGGGAACCCCTGGCCGAAGGAGGAAGCGGCCGGGAAGGACATCCTCATCGTGGCAGGGGGCGTTGGACTTGCTCCGTTGCGGCCCGTCGTGTACCAGATTTTGTCGAACCGGGCGAAATACGGCAACGTGATTCTGCTGTACGGCGCCCGCAGTCCTGGCGACATCCTCTTTAAGAAGGAACTGGAGCGCTGGCGATCGCGACTCGACTTGCGAATCGAGGTCACCGTCGATCACGCGCCGGCGGAATGGCGGGGCACGGTCGGAGTAGTCCCCGGTCTGATCTCCAAGGTCTCTTATGACCCTCAGCATGTTGTGGCGATGATTTGCGGCCCGGAAGTGATGATGCGTTTCACGATCCGCGCGCTCGAAGGCGGCGGGGTCGACTTGAAGCAAGTGTATGTTTCCATAGAGCGCAACATGAAATGCGCGGTCGGCTTCTGCGGCCACTGCCAGCTCGGACCGCAATTCGTATGCAAAGAGGGCCCGGTTTTTCCTTATGAGCGAATTGCTCCGCTTCTCCGGATTCGGGAGCTGTGAAATGAAGCGAAAAAGAAAACCGCGTCTCGCCGTATGGAAGTTTGCCTCCTGCGACGGCTGTCAATTGAGCCTGCTTGACTGCGAAGATGAACTTTTGGCCGTGGCCCAGGAAGTGGAGATTGCGAACTTCCCGGAGGCGTCGCGGCGCGTGGTGAAGGGGCCGTACGATCTCTCCCTGGTCGAAGGGTCGATCACGACGCCTCACGACGCGGAGCGGATTCACCAGGTAAGACGTGCTTCGAAATGGCTGGTCACGATTGGCGCTTGCGCCACCGCGGGCGGGATTCAAGCCCTGCGTAATTTCAAGGATGTGAAGGAATTCATTTCCATCGTTTACGCCACTCCGGCATATATCGAGACGCTCAATACCTCCACTGCCGATTGCCGACCATGTCCGTGTGGATTTCGAGTTAAGAGGTTGCCCGATCAACAAAGCGCAGCTCCTTGAAGTCATCAGCGCCTACTTGCTCGGCCGCAAACCCAACACGCCAAGCCATAGCGTTTGTTTGGAGTGTAAGCGCCGCGGCACAGTCTGCGTTATGGTCGCTCAGGGCACGCCGTGCCTTGGCCCTGTCACCCATGCCGGTTGCGGAGCCATTTGCCCTTCGTATGATCGAGGCTGTTATGGATGTTTCGGCCCGAAAGAAACGCCGAATACCGATTCCCTGGCTGCCTGGTGCGGCCGCCAGCTTGGAATGAAGGACCAGGACATCGTCCGGATTCTTCGGACTTTCAACGCCGCGGCCGAGCCATTCCGTCAGGAAAGCGAGGCCCATGAAAACAAGAACCGATTCGAGTTGATTTCCTCGCTCGCGTCGAAGGCGAAGGCGGGCTCTATGTGAAGATCAGAGACAACGCCGTGGTTGACGTGAAGCTCAAGATCTTCGAGCCGCCGCGCTTCTTCGAGGCCTTCTTACGCGGGCGAAGATGCGACGAAGCGCCGGATATCACGTCGCGAATCTGCGGCATCTGCCCGGTCGCCTATCAGATGAGCGCGATCCACGCGATGGAAGACGCCTTGGGTTTAAAGGTGGAGGCCAGTTGCGCGCGCTTCGCCGGCTCGCCTATTGCGGCGAATGGATCGAAAGCCACGCCCTGCATGTCTACCTGCTGCACGCTCCGGATTTCCTCGGTTACCCCGACGCCATTCAGATGGCCAAGGATCATCCCGAAATCGTCGAGCGCGGCTTGAAGTTGAAGAAAGATGGGGAATGAGATCGTGCGATTGATCGGAGGACGGGAGGTCCACCCCATCAACATGCGGGTCGGTGGATTTTACAAAGCGCCTTCAAAGGCGTCCTTGCGTCCATTGTCGGAGCGCCTGGAATGGGCTCGCGATGCCGCGCTCGACGCCGTGCGTTGGGCGGCCCGCCTGCCCTTTCCGGATTTCGACCGGGACTTCATATTTGTCGCCTTGCGTCACGAGAATGAATATCCCATGAATGAGGGCCGGATGATATCCAACCGCGGCTTGGACATCGCCGTTCAAGATTACGAGCAATACTTCGCCGAGGAACATGTATCGTATTCGACCGCTCTGCATTCCGGGCTGAAGGGACAGGGCGCCTATTTCGTTGGACCTTTGGCGCGTTATAGTCTGAACTTTGACCGGCTCTCTCCGCTGGCGCAGGAGGCGGCATTGTCCGCCGGTTTGCAACCTGTGTGCCGCAATCCCTTTCAAAGCATCCTGGTGCGAAGCATCGAAATTCTGTATGCCTGCGATGAAGCGTTGCGCCTGATCGACCGTTACGAGGAGCCGGAAAAGCCGGCCATCGATTTTGCGTTGAAGGCCTCCACGGGATACGGTTGCACGGAAGCTCCTCGCGGCATTCTTTACCACCGCTACTCAATGGACAGGGACGGCATTATTTTGGACGCTAAAATTATTCCTCCGACGTCGCAGAATCAGAAGACGATCGAGGATGACTTGCGGGAGTTTGTGCCTAAGCATCTCTCCCTTCCGCAAGAGGATCTGCAATGGCGGTGCGAACAGATCGTGCGGAATTACGATCCTTGTATTTCATGCTCCACGCACTTTCTGAAATTACAAATCGATCGCGCGTAAGGCGCGCAGAACATATGCCGGCGGCAAAGGCAGCGTGCGGGCCCGAATGTTTTGGGAACCGTCCAACTCCCGCAAGCGGCTGTAAAGAACGGAGCGAAATGGAACTTTCTCAAACGAGCCGGGATGAGGGAAATCCGTTGGCTGACAAACCCGTACTCGTGGTGGGGATCGGGAACCCGCTTCGCGCGGATGATTCGGTGGGGCAAATCGTCGCGGCTGAGATCAAACGGCGGCATCTTCCATTTCTGAAAGTCATTGAACATACCGGTGACGTTACCTCCTTGATCACGTCATGGGAGAAAGCTCGCGCGGTGATCGTAGTGGATGCGGTTGTATCCGGCGCTGCCGCAGGAACGATTCACCGATTTGACGCCGTACGGGAACCTTTGCCCGCCTGGTTACGCGAAGTGTCCACGCACCATGTTGGGCTTGCCCAGGCGGTAGAACTCGCTCGAGTCATGAATTGGCTCCCGCAGCGACTGGTCCTCTACGGCATAGAAGGGCGAGCATTTGAGATTGGCGGTGAACTCTCTGTCGAAGTGCGAAATGCCGTGCCGAGGGCCGTCGAACGCGTGATCGAAGAGACTCAAGAGGTTGCACGGTCTCAGTCTTACCCCTGATTGATCTACTTTATAGTTGCGGCATTATCTTCATCAATTCCCAAGGGCGGCAAGAGATTCTCCACGTGGGTCGTCGAGTGACTGTCGTCATCATTTACCGTGTCCCTGAAATTCCAGCTTATATTGCGTCTCTTCGTCCCTATTCGCGAAACTTGAGGTCCGATCCGCTGGAAGGGGAAATGCAGTCAAGGACGAAAGCCCTTCTGCCGATGGGAGATGTAGTTTTTGTTGAGCGGAGGTCGGTCAACAGCAGTTAGTTTGCCGGGTTTCTTTTGAAGAGTTGGCCGCCATAGAAATCTACCCACTCTTGACGAAACTCGGCTTGCTCAGCTTGGTGCCCTATGTATGTTGTCATGATTGCGTCAGAGTGCGCGCCCGTGGTCCAGGTGGGAGGGCTGGCGGATGTCGTCGCGGGTCTGACCCGCGAACTTGAAATCCGCGGAAACGACGTTGAAATCATTCTCCCGAAATATGATCAGATGCGTTACGACCGGATTTGGGGCCTTACCGTCGATTACCAAGATCTATGGGTGCCCTGGTACGGAGGGGCAATCCACTGTTCGGTCTACTTTGGTTTCGTGAACGGACGTAAGTGCTTTTTCATCGAGCCGCACTCCCGCGACAATTTCTTCCACCGGCCCGGCGCGTACGGTTACGGCGACGACGTAATGCGGTATGCATTCTTCAGCAGGGCCGCTCTTGAGTTCATGCTCAAAGCGAACAAGCGGCCCGACGTGATCCACTGCCACGACTGGCAAACCGCGCTCGTGCCGGTCCTGCTCTTCGAAATCTACAAGTATCACGGTATGGCGAACCAGCGCGTGTGCCTCGCGATTCACAATTTCGGCCATCAAGGGCTGACGGGCGCCGAAGTGCTTTGGGCAACCGGGCTGGGGCGGCCCGAATATTACTGCCACCCGGACCGCCTTGAGGACGATCACCACCCCGGCGTGCTGAATCTGCTGAAGGGTGGAATCGTGTACTCCAACTTCGTGACCACGGTTTCGCCTCATCATGCTTGGGAAGTGAGGCACACCGAACAAGGGCTAGGTCTGGGGCGTACACTGTGGGTTCACCAGAGCAAGTTCGGCGGCATCCTGAATGGCGTTGACTACGATTTCTGGAACCCGGAAATCGATCCTCTCATCGCGCGCCGCTACACAATCGATTCCATCGACCTCAAATATGAAAACAAGCGCGCCCTGCGGCGGCGTTTTTGGCTTCGTGACGGCTACAATCCGATTGTGGCCTACGTCGGGCGTCTGGATTCCCAGAAAGGCGTGCATCTCGTCCGCCATGCGCTCTTTTATTCCTTGCAGCACGGAGCGCAGTTCGTGCTGCTCGGCCCGAGTCCGGACCCTTCGGTAAACGGACATTTCTGGCATCTCAAGCAATACCTCAACGACTCTCCGGATTGCCACTTGGAACTTGGCTTCGACGCTGAGTTGGCCCATCTGGTCTATGCTGGCGCCGATATGTTTGTGATGCCCAGCAACTATGAACCTTGCGGCCTGGTGCAAATGATCGCCATGAAATACGGGACGGTGCCAATCGTCCGCGCCGTGGGCGGACTGGCTGACTCCGTCAAGGACCGCGACTATTCGTACTCTCCATACGAGGGGCGGAACGGCTACGTGTTCAACCAGCCGGACTATTTCGGAATCGAGTCAGCCATGCATCGGGCCTTGGGGCTTTGGTGGGGGTATCCGGAAGAGTTCCGCAAGCTCATGGTGAACGGGATGCGTTCCGATTACTCGTGGAGTCAGCCGGGCCAGCATTATTTAAATATTTACGAGCACATCCGTCACAAGTGAGAAAAGCAGGCGTGGGAGTCGGGACCGAAACTTAAGCGATAGATCGGAGTTCAACGATGGGGAACCTGCCCGAACTAATCGACGGATTGCCCGACATTTGCGGCTCCGAACAGTTGATCGAACAAGCGGTTCGGCCGCCGCGCAACGAGCGGGTGCCTTCCACTGACAAACACATGGACTTTAGCCAGGTCCGCAGTGCCGCTGCCATCGCGCTGCACATGCACCAGCCCTTGATCCCCGCAGGCGGCGAAGACCTTCGCACGGCCGCGATTATCAGCAACCTGAAGCACATGATGGACAACCCGCAGATCGGCGACAACCATAATGCCTCGGTTTTTCGCTGGTGTTATAAGCGGATGGGGGAATTCATTCCGAAGCTCATCCACGAAGGCAAGCAGCCGCGCGTCATGCTGGATTACTCCGGCACGCTCCTTTACGGTCTGCGGCAGATGGGGCTCGACGACGTCCTCGAAAACCTCCAAAGGATTACTTGTGACCCCGCGTATCGGCCCGCCGTCGAGTGGCTCGGAAGCGCATGGGGGCATGCGGTCGCGCCTTCCACTCCAGTCCAGGATTTTCGCTTGCACGTCAAAGCCTGGCAGCATCACTTTGCGGCAATCTTCGGCCTGGAAGCCTTAGACCGGGTGCGTGGATTTTCGCCCGCCGAAATGGCGCTGCCCAACCATCCCGACGTTGCTTATGAGTTCGTTCGGACATTGCTTGATTGCGGTTACCGATGGGTGCTCGTCCAGGAACACACCGTTGAGCAGCCGGATGGAAAAGGCCCGGAACTCAAACATCTTCCGCATTTGTTCGTCTGCCGGAATTCCAAGGGCGAAACAGCGGCGATTCCGGCCATCATCAAGACGCAGGGAAGCGACACCAAGCTGGTCGCCCAGATGCAGCCGTATTACGAAGCGAAGGGTCTCTCCCATTGGCGGCTTGGTGATAAGCAGGTGCCTCCGCTCGTCACGCAAATTGCCGACGGCGAAAATGGCGGTGTAATGATGAATGAGTTCCCGCCCAAGTATATGGAGGTCGTGAACGAATGCTCGGGCACCGCCACGCCGCTTGTGAATGTCACGGAGTATCTGGAAAACTTGTCGGCGATCGGCGTCAGCGAAAATAATTTGCCTGTCCTGCAGCCCATCCTTCAAAAGCGGATTTGGGATCGAATGGAACCCGGCAAGGGGCCGGAGACGCTGGCCCGGGTCATTGAAGAACTTCGGAAGCAGGATTCACGCTTTCACCTCGACGGCGGGAGCTGGACCAATGACATTTCGTGGGTGCGAGGTTACGACGCTTTACTCGGGCCAATGGAAAGGGTTAGCTCCCTGTTTTACGAAAAAGTGCTAAAGCCGGGTGTGCCTACCGATGATCCCCGTTATCGCAAAGCCTTGTTTCATCTTCTGATTTCACAGACGAGTTGCTACCGCTACTGGGGCCAGGGGGTCTGGGTGGATTATGGGCGGGAGATTTGCCGAAGAGCCACCGAGATCCTGGCTCATGACTTCTAAGCCGACACGAACGAGCAGCTGGAGCGATGAGGGGTTCCGGCGCCTCACGTGAGCTGTGCCTGACCCTAAGGATGGGAATCCACTTCAATCCCATCGAAAGACTTTACCGCAGGCAAGGCATTCAAGTATTCGAGCAGGACGTCGTCGATTTCGCGGGCCATCCGGGAGCGAAGCGCCATGAAAATCCTGTTGGCCATTGACGCCTCCGGATTCTCAGAGGCCGCCACGCAGGCCGCGGTCGCGCAAGCGGGATTCGATGGAGGTTTATGACGAAGATCGCAGTCGTGACGAGCGGAGGGTACGCCCCGGGAATAAACGCCGCGGTTCGAGCGGTCGTGCGGACAGGAATTAACAAGGGTTGGGAGGCTTTCGGCGTCCTCCATGGTTTTTCGGGACTTGCGAGTGATGACTTTGTTCCTTTGGGCTTTCGAGATGTCGGCGGAATCATTGAACGCGGCGGGACGATCCTGGGCAGCAAGCGATTCCCTGAATTCAAAGCCGAAGAGGCACAATGGAAAGCCATCGGATCGCTGCGTCAAAGGGAGATTGACGCGCTCATCGTGATTGGGGGCGATGGATCGCAAACCGGCGCTCTTGCACTTTTCCAAAAGGGGTTCCCGGTTGTCGGGATTGCCTCGACCATTGACAATGACCTCTATGGTTCTGAGATCACCATGGGAGTGGACACCGCGCTGAATGTCGCTTTAGAAGCGATCGACCGCATCTAGGTGACAGCTTCCTCTCACCAGCGAGCGTTTCTCGTGGAGGTCATGGGCCGCAATTGCGGCTATTTCGATCTCATGGTTTACCCGAGTAGGGCTTAAGTCCCTGAGGTATCCAATCTGTATTATAAGTATTGACAATTTATAAACTACAGCACTAGGATCAGCGCACCATAGGCGCGGTCAGTGTTCGAAAAATTCGGCATTTTCTTCTGTTTAAAACCGTAGAGCAAGTTAAAGGAGATTTCGAGATGAGAAAAGTGACCTGGTTTGCGGGCGTCGCAGTTTTTTTACTTGCGGGCGTTGCCATGGTCGTCGGGCAATCGCCACAGGCCAATACTATGGATCAGCAGGCGCGAGCACATTTTATAGTGCTAACCAGTAATGCTGTTCCTCAACAGCCCGACTGGCAGGTGAACGCTAACTGGTGTGCCAACGTGGACAACGGTTCGTCACATAGAGCTTACCTTGCGACCTGTAACAATGGGCAAAGCGATCAGTATGATTCTGTACTTGCTTGTCAGCGTGATGCGGCAAAGAACAACGGTGATGGGGGTGCCGCCGTCAGATCAATTGAGGACGCGGGACGACCAGCAGTCAACGCATACATGGAGGACAAGTGCCCTGTATCTTGCAAAAGGCAACGCTAGACGATCAGCACAAGTGAAAGTAAATCCGGGACGAGTGGCAAGCCCTTTGAGCGCAATAATTTCAGAGTGGCCCATTCCATAGCGAAGCAAAGGGTGGGATGGTTTAACAGAAAACATTGGTAGGGGCGGTGGGGATCGAACTAAAAACGACGTTGAAAACGCGTAAGTTATTGATTCCATTATACGCGAAAAACGCCAAAAACATCATATTCGCCCAAGTGAGGTACACCGCAGGTACACGGGCCTACCAAGAACCGGGCACGGATAGGTCGGCGTTTCTTGTTCGATCCCTATCTAACCTCTATGTCGTCCTCGCTAATCGGAAGTCTTCGACCACCAACGCTCATGCCTCCCTGCAAGTTTTCGAGAGCCATCAGGTAAGGCTGATTCGTGATGATTCCCTTGTTCCGTGTGCTTGCGTGAAGCGGGAACCACTTCTTGCTAGTCGCGTCGAAGCCGTACGTTACGCGTCGTGGCACTGCCGAAGCCAAAGCATCCACCAAGAGTAACGACTCATTGGCTGCGGCCTGAATTTCCTGCAACGCCTCGGAAGTCAGAACTGGCCCTTCGGTCCCCTTCAGCACAAACTCGATTTCGCATTCCCCATACGTGAGACTCACGACCAAGCGACTATCTCTTCCTGCAAGTTGCCTTAGCCCCTCCGTTACTGTGCTCGCGATCCACTTCAGAAACTCCACTGAGGCATCGGCGACTTTCTCACCTAGTCTCTCTTGGAGTTTCTTTCCAAATGGGGTCTGTGAAAGTAGCCAGATTGACGCCGAAACATGTAGAACCGCCAGAGAAAGCTCGCCTTTTCGGAACTGTTGGGCGGCGCTGCGCTCGACGCATGCCGGAGCCACCTGCATCATGTCGCTCACAACGCCAGCGGGTATTTCGTAGGGATTGAACTCGACGAACGCGCGGGCATCCTGAGGACTATCTAAAATCGTTCCTTCACTGACGGGCAGGGTTGAAACGTCAATACCGATTGAAGAAAAATTCGGGAGCCTCTTCCCATCAAAAAAGCCGACCACGCCAGCGACAAACCGGACGTTCCGGTCTCGCGCATTGAACACCTTTGCTGCCAAGACGCGGCCAATTGGATGAATCAAGGGATCATGCTCTCGCCGGACCCAAAATTCCCTTCTATCGACTGCTATCACTAAAGCTTCGAGGTCAGCGACTTGCGCGCTTTCGCCCTGCTTGTCTATGCTCGTTCCAGAAAGCACACTTCCAATGACCTTGCCGAAGTATTCATCTGGAAACAGCTTGAACCGACTCAGATCAACCATCACCGCATTTATGAATTCTTGTGCTTCAATGCTTTCGGCGATCAGGTCCACTACGGTTTCCTGGGAAGCGTCCCTTGTGCTGGTCATAAGAAACAGTACCTCCGAAGATGCATTGTCACCATTTTGCGATAGCCTAAGTGTCGGCGTTGGGGCATTTGACACATGCAAACGTTCGTCTTACCTCGCCCAGAGTTCGCTCAGTTCTTTCTTCTTCTGCTTGAGACGCAGAATTCCCTTACGAATCAATCGGCGGTCAATCTGTGGAAGGCGCTCGACAAAGATATTCTCCAAATCATCCATGTCAATCCAGCCGTGCAGATTCTGCTCCGCACGTACTGTTGTTTCGATTTCCCCAATCTGCCTGACGACATCGGGCAGTTCTGCCTCGTCTTGCTGCTCATGAAGAAGTTGTTTGTGTCGATGCTTCGCCAGTGAACCTTCATGCCAAGACTTCCTTAGCTCGGCAAACCACTTTATTCCCGACCCAGCCATCCCGAGTGATACGCCGATTCCCAAGCCCACAAGAGCTTGCCACTCGTGACGGAGCCAAAAGTACGCGGAGACAGTGCCCCCCAATACTCCGGCAGCGATCTTGACCCACCAAGGCATGATCACCGGTATTATAGCATCGCTCCAATCGAGTGCCTCTTACGCGGTCCCGGAAAAGAGCGGACAGCAGGAAGTCGGGTGCCGACGCAGAAACTCCGACGCCGAAATCCGGCGCGCCGCTCCCATACCTGCGATCATATCGTTTCCCGCGATTTTTTTTGCGAGCCAATTAGCCGACAACTGTGCTAAAGACTCTCGCAATGACAAGAGGTCACTGCGAGTATTGCCCGACGCAATCCAGAATGTGTTAGCCTGCGACACAAATGGCGACGGTGAAAAATTCTCCGAAGTTTCCCTATCCCTCTAAGGTATACGCTCCCCTTAATAGGTGCGCATACTGCCCAGCGACTGATGACCTAACCAATGAACACATTATTCCATTTGGCTTTGGAGGGGAGCTGATTCTTCCCAAAGGAAGTTGCAAAATCCATCGAGAGGCGACTTCGAAGGTCGAGGACTTCATTCTTCGCAAGTACCTCTGTCCGCTGCGATCACATCTTTCCTTGCCCTCTAGGAAGCCCGCTCAACGGCCCGAAGGATATACGCTCAAGTTACGGCGCGGCGCACATTCTTGGAAACAGAAAGTCAAGCTAGCGGATCATCCCGGCTTTGTGCGGATCATGATGTTTGCTGACGCACCCGGTCGAGTCGCCGGGCGCGCCCGCGAGCAAGAGACTTGGTCTGTGAGATTCGTCAACGCGGAAATATTCCCAGATATCGCAGCCCGGCTTGCTCGTCTCGGTGCCGATTCATTCGAGGATGCGGTCACAATAAATGCGATGGCACTTTCGAGGTGGATCGCGAAGATAGGACATTGCTTCGCTGTGGCTGAGTTGGGGCTTAACGCTTTCGAAGAGATGTATGTCACTCATCTCGCAAGCGGTGAGGCAAAAGACTGGAATTATTGGGTCGGCGGTTATGACCGGGGTCGAGATGTTGCGGCGCATGAACTCCACGAACTTAGATTTCTGCGGCGAGGAAATGATCTCTCGGTGATTGTCCATCTCTTGGTTCCGTACTGTCCGCGCTATGGGTATGAGGTCATCGTTGGGCGGCTTCGACCGAATGTGGGAATTCCGGTCGAACTCGATGAAGGTTCGAGTGCTTGGAATCCCGTCACGGTCCAACACATATGGAAACCGGGATCAGTTGCCCTCTGAACTGCTTTCCGTAAGTGTCTTACGATAAGAGATAGTTGGAGGGTAATAATGGGCGAGCGAATGGTGCGTTTCGTATGCTTAGGGGTCATGGTCCTGGCTCTGTCCTGTCCCGCGCTAGCCGACAGGTGGCCACTGGGAGTCCCTAAGGGCAGCGTTGTAGTCCCCACAATACCGCGCGCATTCTGGCAGGTGGACAAATACGACAGCGCGTCGTCGAACGGCCAGCTCATTTATTTTGTAAATGTGGAGGATGTTCTCAGTCAACCCGGCTGGCGGGCGAGCGGCTTTCCATACTGCGGAGACTTCACGCTGACAAAAATCACCGAGTACAAGCCTCTTTACAAGCTGCGTTACACCATCGTGGAGCTTCGGAACGCTACCCTATATCTAAAACTTCGCTTTCCTCCCGGCGCAGACCTAAAGACTGACCTTCAGAGAGTCGTCATTCCCGGTGACTGGCAATCTTTTCAGAAGAGTAAGGACTTTCATGACAATGTCCTCGCTCCTCAGGGGCAAGGCATTTTTACGGGCCAGTTAGCCGGGCTACCGGAGCCAATGAAGCTATCGCTTTTTGGAATGGTTTGCAGCGGCCAAGGCACTCTGGGCACAGTGGCGTTTAAGGGGAACACGTATCTAGCCGTGACCCTTGGCGACGACGGGACCGTTTACAACACGGTCCAGCTCAATCAGTCGGCCCGCGTTGCCAAGGTGATCAACGATCGCCTGTTAGATGACATCAAAGCCTTCCAGGGTGTTGCGAGTCTTGTCGGAATTGATGGCGTCGAGTTCACAGCCCGAATATACTTCAGGAACTTCGTGAGCGAGACCGTGCCAACAATTGACAAGCTTGAGCTTTACGTGCCGCTTGGCCTTGCGAGCAAGTTTGCGGATCAGGACATTACGAGTCAGCAGCTTATGGACGGGAGCGTGATTATCCTTAACGGAAATCGCATACAGGTTTCTCTCGCGTTGTGAATAAACGCGGTGCCAGTTTGGGAAGCACCAGTCGATACCCCCTGCCAGTCCAGCCCAGCGAAGTCCGAAATGAGAATCTGCAGATGCACAACCCTCAGCGGGTGGCACGTGTTCTCTCTTTTTCCTTTTCGGCGGCAAGCATTCGCGCCTGGGCCAAATCAATGCGGGCTTTGTGACCGTGCTTTTGTAACAGGTACAACAGCTCGCTGCCATTGAGTAGCGTGATCGGCTTGCCTTTCGCGAATTCATAGGCATCCGGGCCGTAATCTGCCGTGGTCACTAGAATTCCCTTGTTTGCACCCTCATTGAGGATCGTGCCGTAAAGGTCGCGAACCGCTGAGACGCTGACGGTGTCCGTGTAGCGCTTGGCCTGGATGACTATTTTCCCGCCGCGAATGGGGTCTGGGTCGAACGCTACCGCATCCACTCCGTGGTCACGGCTGGCGCGCGTAATCTTCACCTCGCCGCCATCTCCGCTGAATTCCTTTTCGAAAACATCTCTTATGAGCTGCTCAAAATCCTCCCAATCCATCGCGGCCAGATTTGTCGAGTTGTCGAGTGCATCCATGACTGGCCGTGCGCTTATGAAGCGCGCATCCTCGCGATTCAGCTGCAGGATCGGTCTAACAGGGGACATCGCCGCGAGCCTCGCACCGGAAATGCCCTTGAGTTTTCTAAAGCAGGCTTTCGGGTCAACTTCAGCCACATTAATCTCAAGGAACTCTCTTTTGGTCGCCTGCATCGTCAGGACGCATGGATGTACACTCTGGCCCGTAGCCTTGTCGGTGGAAGTCACCCATCCGTTGAAAACAACCGAGTCCAGGGCACCGGCTTCGTCCCAGCGGAGCAGTTCGTAGATAGTCCTCAGCGCCACCTGGTAAAGCACCGAGTCGTACGTCTCCTCGGTTGAGGTTTGCGATAGCGTGACGGGAATGACCTTGTCCCCGGCAGCCACATGCTTGTATCCCTTTGCGGACGGCATCGCCTCCCTCGCAGGCAATTCGTAATCAACAACAACCGTCCGCGTCTCGCCAGCGTAGTCAAGCGCGAAGGTTCTCGGAAACGGGTCAGGATGCTCGGTTGCCGTAATATCTGCGGTGAATGGACGATGAAGAGCTATCCTGGGAACAGACGCCGAGGTGCGGGGATAAACGGACGCGTTCAGAACCGTGCGACAATACTCGGCCACAGCGCTTGGCTCGCACCGGCTGTACGCTGCCTTTACTCCACTCTTTGCCGCTTGCCAATGAGAGAGTTCGCGTTGAAAACTTTCCCTGCGGTCCTGGTTCCTCACCTCGATTTCAGCTGTTGATCGCTCCCACTGAGTATGTGCAGCCTTGAACCGGTCCTCCGCTTTGTCTCTCTCTCGCTCCCTGATCGACGGGATAATGCGGCCGAGAAAACTGATGTGTGGTTTGTACGACTCGTTGCTCGGCTCCGCAGGTACCGGTTCTAACTTGTCTAGAGCCGGGGCCGACAGGGGTCCCCACTGCACGGTGTATTTGAGGAGCGCCCCGAACTTGAGCAAGAAGCCCAGAGCAGTCAATTCCGCCTGTACCTGAGCCGTGAGCTGTTCCGCCAGCTCCCTCAGCCGGTGCTCCGGTGACAGGAGACGTTTCATAGCCTTCGGGTCCAGCCAGCGTTTCTCTCCTCTTGCCACGGCCGATGCTGTGGCGATGATTGCGCTGAACTCTGCGTCCCAAGCCTTTATCTGCTTTGCAGCCTCCTGCTCGGCGGCCTCCCGCGTGTGCTCCGCTATGACGCGAAACTTGTTCACCGTCGGATGAACGAGGCGTACGACCCACATAGCTTCTCCCTAAAACGCTCAAGGCCGCCCTACGGAGCTACCGTCAGAATGCTTGTACCAAATCAGATTTTCACTTCGGCGGATGAAGCCCAAAATCGAATCCACTGATTCCCATTGACGAACTGCTCAGAAGATACTCTCCGGCCACGAGCGCAACCTTCGGCGAAACCAAGTATGTGCTCGAATCTATCTCGGTGATGTCGATGTCGGGCAGTCGTCTTTGCTCAACCCGGCTTTGAACGTGAACATATTGCCGCCCGATGTCGTCTGCAATTCGCGATGGTCTTTCTTCTGGTCAAATCGCACGATGACGATGTCACGGCCCGACGGTGCGTAGGGCATCCCTGGCGGCATCGCAATAAATTTGAAACAGAACAAGGGTGCTACCTCTTTGACCTGAACGGGAGCCTGCGGATCACGAAATGTCCACACCATTTGAGGGGTTAGGCCAGGGACAAGCATTTTCGCGGTGTGTTTAGCGCCTCCACCAGACATTGTGATCTGCTGCATTGGGGTCCAGGAAGCGCCCGTCCAGTAATATGTGCCTGGTTGAAGCTTCGCTGCGGCCTCCTTCGGGTTCGGGGATTGGGCCGAAGCCGAAATGCTGAGGCCAGAAACGACAATCAGACAAATAACGCACACCAAGAAGAATCGCATGTCCAAACCTTCAGGGAGAACAGTGTTGAAGCCTACATCCAGAAACAATAGTCTGTCCAGTTATGATCGAGCGAGACGGCAGTGGGGATATGCGCAGCCACATTTTATATGAACCAGTAGAAAGGCGTACCGGATTCCGTGTGTGCCGCTAGACGAATCGCGTCGAGAACAGTTCTCTTGTCTGCTATCTGACCGGCCATGTTCCCTTTATTACTGGATTAACCAATCGTGGGCTAGCATAACACGCAGTCTGTTTCCAAATCTTCCACCCTGAAGTACCGAAACTTTTTGACCATTCACGCCCTCCTACTGGCGCGGTAGTGGCGTCCCATAGTTGCTGCTGCGACTTCCTCAATCGCCTCTCCACCCCGCTCGATCAATGACTCAAGGCGGCAGAAGCAGTACGTTTTGTTCCCTGAGAGGATGGCCGCCGCTTCGCGCGTAAGGCGGCGCGCGTGGATCGGACTTCGAAGCGCACGCCTTCCGCTTGTTGCAGATAGGCAACGATTTCAAACAAATTGCGAGCCTGAGGGTTGCCACTGGGACCGAGCATCCGCATCAGACTTTTCGCTGAGCGATGGGTAACGTCGCTCAGTTTGGTAAAGCCAACTGTGGCGTTGATGAAATCGCGCAGTATGATCTTGCCGGTTTCCACGTCACCCGAGAGAAAGTTTTCGATTCCCTCTCGGAGAAGCGCCTTGCGGAAACCAGGATCACGTTTTACGCGCGCCCGGATTGTTTCCTTGAAATCTCGCGTCAAAGCCATTGTAGTCACCCTCCTGCCCCTTTTCGTTGTTTGTAGTCTTGCCATCGGGCAAATGCAGTATTGATATCTTCCTGCTGGCGTTTCTTTGTTCCGCCGCCAACGAGGATTACAAGCCGGTCGCCATCTTTGCCGAAGTAAATCCGGTAGCCCGGACCAAAATCAATCCGGTACTCATAAACACCGGCTCCAACGCCTTTGGCGTTGGAAAAATTGCCCTGTTGGATGCGCGCTAGAGCAGCCGCCACCTTGGCCGCCGCTTCTCTGTTCAGACGGTCAGACCAAGCGGCATACGGACTGCGTCCGCCCCGGTCAAGGTATTCGCGTACTTCGACCATAGCTAATGGTAACACATACGATACCATTGTCAAGGCCGTCTAAGCGGCCTGTGCCTCCGTCGTCTGGTGCGCGGCCTTGCCTTGGATAAAGTCGGCGGCTTTCTGTGCCTGCGAAGCAGCGGAAACAAGCAAGCGCGAATCCGACTTCAGCCGTGCAATCCACGTCTTGAGATAGGCAGCGGAGTTTTCAAGAGTCTTCTGCTCGATTCCCGCGATGCCGCACAGCATGGCGGCGGTCATCTCCGCGATGAGTTCCTCTTTCGAGTAGGATTCAGAGCCAAAGGAAACCGGGTTATCGAAGTTCTCCCGGTGCAAGCGCTTTGCGTGTCCCGTGCTGTGGGCTAATTCGTGAAACGAGTGGCGTAATACTCTTCCGATGAGTGAAAGAGGCCGCGTGCTGGCATACCGACCACGTCGCTACTCGGCGAGTACCACGCTTTATCGGATTGCTCGAACGCTGGCGGGTTCGGCATGTTCGTCACGATTTGTTCGCACGTTTCGATGGGATCGTTGGTGCGCGTCTCCTGCAGAAGGGATGCGGGGATGTCGATGCCTTCCGTCTGCGACAAATTGAAGACGCTGTAGTACCGGAGCAGGAAAGGCCGCGAGGTCTCTTTCGTGCCGTCTTGCGTGGTCGTCTCTCGCTCGTCGCCAACATTCCAGAAAATGACGGGCGAAGACTTCTCGCCCTTGCGAATCCTCCCGCCCAGCTTCGTTGTCTGATTGAAGGTAAGCCAGAATCGTGATGGAAACCCCTGCGAGGCGAGAGTAAAGACATTGAGGCCGCGATACTCTTTTTGCGTGAGCAGGTTTGCGGGAGTCTGACAGGTCCAGGGCTTGCGCCAGGGAGCCACGCCGGATTCAAGCTGCTTGATAATTTTCTCGGTGACGATTTCGTAGACGCTAGGCATTGTGTTCGCTCCAGTGTGAGTTAGTGTTTTCAGGCCCTTTCAGGGCATAAAAAACAACATGCTTTACTGGAGGCGGGTTCTGGCCGTGGTTCGCGGCTGTCAAGCCCCGAAGCGCATTTCAGCGAAGCCCGGAGGGGCGCGGAAGCGAGCACGGTTGGGGTATACCGAGCGGAGCTGCACAAGCGGGCTTTACAGTGGGAGCGAACTACGGCCTATTTTGCGCCGAGTAAAGCATGTGGGTGCAAAGATGCGCGGAGCGCAGTCGAGAAGTAAAAGGGCTAGCGCGACTGGTTCAATCCGTGCGTGAACTCTGTCGGGGCAGACAACCCAGCGATTACCGTAATTTAGCTATTAAAGCAAACCAGCTTATGCTTTAATATGAACTCGGCTTATTAAAGCGAGCTTGCGTAGCAACCAATGGCGGACGAAAAACACTCAAGGCTTGGTACCTATGTCTCGACAACCACGGCGGGCGAGACGGTCAAAGCTTTTGTACCTCAACCCTTGCCTCCAGACCCGCCTGTCGATCTAAGTGGACTATACCAGCAGCTTGACCGGGCAAATCAGGCTCTTGGACGCTTAGACGGCCTGACAACGCTCCTGCCGGACACTCAGCTCTTCCTTTATCTGTATGTGCGCAAGGAAGCCCTTCTTTCTTCACAGATCGAAGGCACCAAGTCTTCTTTCTCCGATTTACTCTTATTTGAAAACGAAGCAGTGCCGGGTGTTCCCATCGACGATGTCGAGGAAGTCTCCAACTACGTCGCTGCAATGCAGCACGGCCTTCGTCGCATAAAAGGAGGGTTTCCGCTCTCGCTGCGCCTCATCCGGGAGATTCACGGAATTCTGCTGAGAGGCGGACGTGGGGCGAACAAGACACCCGGCGAATTCCGCCGCTCACAAAATTGGATTGGCGGTAGCCGTCCCGGAAACGCTGCGTTTGTTCCGCCTCCACCAGAACGCATGATGGAGTGTTTGGACCGCTTCGAGCATTTTCTTCACGACGAAAAACACAAGCTGCCCGTGCTCGTCGAGGCCGCATTCATTCACGTCCAGTTCGAAACGATCCACCCCTTTCTCGATGGCAATGGTCGGCTGGGCCGACTGCTGATTACGTTGCTTCTCTGCGCCAAAGGCACTTTGCGTGAGCCGCTCCTCTATTTGAGTCTTTACTTCAAGGCTCACCGTCAACGCTACTACGATCTGCTTCAGCGAGTTCGTACCGAAGGCGTTTGGGAAGAATGGCTCAGTTTTTTTCTTGAGGGCACAGAAACTACCGCGCGGCAAGCAGCCAGCGCAGCCGTTCAGATTCTTCACCTCTTCGAAGCTGATCGGAAAAAGATCCAAACGTTGGGTCGCAAGACCGCATCGGCCCTGCTCGTTCATGAGTACATGCAAGGGCACCCGCTAATCAAGATTGGCCCGACGGCAAAGTCGCTCGAACTATCCATCCCCACCATCACGGGTGCTCTTGAAAGCCTTGCAAAACTCAGAATCGCAAAGGAAATGACCGGCAAACGGCGAGATCGCTTGTTTGCGTATCCTCGTTATTTGCACATTCTGAGCGAAGGAACCGAGCCGTTGAGGAATCATTGAGGTCAATGACCATTTATATCGATGACAGCGGTACAAGCCCTGAGAATGCAGTGGCTGTTGCCGCCGGATGGATCGCGCATACGGATAGTTGGGTAGATTTTCAAGCCGATTGGGACAAAACGCGCGATATTGACGGAGACAAATTTGATTCGATGCACATGGCTGAATTTGTGTTTGGTCGAAGGGGGACAGAATTCGAAGGATGGTCTCTCGAGAAAAAACAACGAATCTCAGCTAGGCTCCGGGGCATTATCAAGAACACGGCGGAGAAAGGATTCGCGCTGGGCATTGTGAAGAAAGATTTCGATGAGCTTGTTCCCAGCGCGCTCAGAGTGCAGGGCTTTGAAAGCCACTACACATATGCCATTCGCCGTGTGCTCGGCATGATCGACACGTGGCGTCAAAAAGAAAAACTAACCGAACCAATCGAGTACATCTTCGACTGGATGGACCCTGGCGATCCCCGTCGCAAGGAAATAGGAGCCGTGTTTGGACCTGCTGAAGACGAACCTGAGGCCCTTCGTCGTTATGGCCTATCCAAAGGCGGCTTTTCGTTTAAGCCAAAGAAAAATCTCGCACCGCTTCAGGCAGCGGACATGTTCGCGTGGCTAACGTATCAATGGCTTCTGAACGAATGCGAGGGCAAGAAACTAAATCCGATTGCGATGGAATCGTTTAAGGACTTCTACCTGCACCGCAACAAAGCCTTCTTGGAAGGCGGTTACAACAAGAGGGCCGACCTGGCTGATTGGGTGAGAAAGAAAGGCCTTGTGATCCCGTCAGAGTGAGTATCGCATGACTCGACGGTCTCCCGTCAGGCTAGCAACGAGAGTGCCGGGGTATAATCTCCGCACAAACTCCATGTCCCACTTCGAACAGGACTTTTTAATTTCCTACGGCGATGAAGACCTCCTCTCTGAACTCAAGAGACTCGCTCGTGCTCTGAAAAGGGATGGATTGTCTAGGCGTGACATAGATGAGAATGGCCGAGTAAGTTCTGGCACTGTAATCAAAAGATTTGGCTCCTTGAGAAAAGCCCTCCAGGCTGCCGGTCTGAAGCCGATTCGGTTCATGAAAGCGTCAGACGAAGAATTGCTAGGAATACTCATCGACCTTTGGACGAGAACATTGGAGAAAGAAGGCCGACGCCCGTATCGACGCGATCTCAAGGTCTACGGTTTTGCTGTTTCCTCGGACACGGTTGTCCGAAAGTACGGGTCCTGGCGAGCTGCCCTGCTGCGCGCAGCCGAAAGTCTAGGTAATCGAGGCAGTGTCGAAGCGGCTGAAAGAGTGGCGAGCGGGCACACGGGATCAGTCAGGGAGCGTAAGGGGTTGAGCGTCCGAAAAAGATTTTTCGTCTTCAAGAGAGATAGATACCGGTGCCGCTTGTGTAGAGCGACGGGAGTAGAACTCGAAGTTGACCATATCGTTCCTGTAGCTGAGGGTGGGTCCGATGCACTCGATAATTTGCAGACTCTCTGCTTCAAGTGCAATCGCGGCAAGCGAGACAGTTTTCAATGACCGAATGGTTTTGTCGGCATCGCCCGAGTGGGCCTGTCCCTTGACGGCGACCAGAGCGAAAGGAACTCCCCTCAACGTCCGATGCTCTGTGCCGCCACAGCTTGCGAATGACTCGGTGCGGACGACTCAATCTTCTCGGCTGCTGGCTGCTGCGCGCGTCCCGGCTCCATCGCGGATCGGTGCGACACGTCGCGCGAGAGTTGCTCGGTAAGATGGCCTTTGTCGTTCGTGTAGATCTGCGCATCGTAGCGTCCGCGCGATACCGCCACATACGCCAACCGGCGATTCACGAGTTTTTCTCCTGCCTGCTCGGTGTCCACATGCACTAGCACGCGGTCGGCGGTTTGTCCCTGGCTGCTGTGGCTCGTCACTGCATAGCCGTAGTCGAGATGCGGATTCTCTTTGATGTTGAATGCGACGGTCGCGGCCTGAGTCGAGGCGTAGTTGCAGGTTGCCGCTATCGTCGATCTTTTCGATGGTGCCTAGCTCGCGGTTGGCGATGTGTCGCTCTCGATTCGGCGCGGTGAACTGCACGCGGTCGCCTTGACTGAATGCGCGCTCTGTCTCGCGGTAGAGCGTCACGCCATGCAACCGGCGCGGATCGTAACTCACTTGCTCGCCGTTCTCGCGTTTCACCGTCACTAGATTTTCTTTCTCGTTCGCGTGCTCGACGCGGGCATACTCTCCCGCCTCGATGCCGTGCGTCTTGCTGCCTCTCGTGTAGCGCACAACGTCACCCGGTTCGTATTGCGCGGCCCACTGCCGGTCCGCTCCCGTGATCTCTTGCCGCGCCACAAGCACTCGCTGCTTGTGTTCGTGCTGTGTCCACCTGGCCCGCGCTCTGCATCGTCCGGTGGATCGCTTCGTTGATCTCGCTGCGCGATTGATTGTCGGGGGAGACCACTAGCGTGCCTTCGGGTTTCGTCGCATACTCGTGTGCGATTTCCTTTAGCCGCTCGTCGCGGTCGGGGATTTCATGCACGCGGCCCTGCGTATCGAGTCGTTCGATTGCTTCTCTCACATTGCCACGCGAGAGTTGCTCCACCACTTCTTTGAGTGCCGGGTCTTTCTGCCGCACGATCTCATCAAGCCGCGCCGTCTCGATCCCCGCTTCTTGGAGCTGCTGATACGGTCGGCCCGCTTCGACCGCTTCATGCTGGCGCGTGTCACCTACCAGCAGCACGCGGTCGTTTTCCTTTAGCCGATGCAGGAACTCGTTCATCTGCTTCGTGCTCGCAAGACTCGATTCGTCGAGAACGTAGAGGCGTTTTTGTCCGTCGTGCGGCTCTTCGCTCCGCGTCAGATGCCGCTGCAACGTGCTCGATTCGATTCCCGCTTCTCCGAGTTTTTGCGCCGCGCGTGATGTCGGCGCGAAGCCTTCCACCTTATAGCCCTCTCGCTCGGCGGCTTCGCGGATCGCAGCTAAAGAAGTAGTTTTCCCCGCGCCGGCGACGCCTTCAAGCGCCGTCACCTGATCGCGGCTCGACAGGATTTGCTCGACCGCCGCGCGCTGGCTCTCGCTCAAATGCGAGTGGTCTTGCTCGATCTCTCGGCGTGTCTCGAAACTCGCGATTGGTTCGTGTTGGTTCTGCCCCGCGCGCATCGCGTGGATGGTGTCGCGCTCGTAGTCGATCATCTCACTCTGTGGTGAACGCGCGGCCCGGCGCGCGATTGCTCGTCTCGATGAACTCGCCCGCTTGCACGCGTTTCTCGAACTCCGCTTTAACCTCCGCAACCGTGGCGTCACCCATTGAGCGTTTCAGTGCATCCCTCAGCAGCTCGCGCTCCTCGGCCACTGCTTCACGCTCCAGATTTTTCTCTCGCGAGTAGGCAACGGCCTGGCCGATGGCTTTCTCTCCGGGTTCTTCCTGTAATCGCTCTCTTTGCTCCCGTGCCGCTTCGACAACCCGCTCTGGTTGATTGCCGAACTGCGCGGCCATTTCTTTGTGCCTGTCTTGCATCTCTTCGTGTGAGAGTTCGAGCTTTCCTTCTCGTGTCTGGTGCGCGGCGATCTGTGCCGCGCCTGCTCCTCGCTGGTTTTCCTTTGCGAGATGTTCCTCGATCTGCTGGCGGCGCGGACTCGATGCCTCCAGATACTCTTTGCTGTAGCCTTTGATTTCCGGCTGGCTGCTCTCGCCGCGCTCGATTTCGTAGCCAAGTTCTTTCAACCGATGGGCCAGTTCCGAGCGATACACTGCCGTCGCATACTGCTGCGTCTTGTACAGTTCCCGTGGCTGTAGCGCGTGTGCGTCCCCGTCGTCGGTCTCGGTAAGATTGAAAAAGACGACGTGCGTATGCAATTGCGGTGCGGCATAGCCGTCTACGGGCCTTGCGCTGTCGTGCTCGAACTTCGCCGCTATCCATTTGCCGGTCGTCTCTGCCGGAAGATTCCCGCCGATGCGGGCCTGGACATATCGCTCTAGCTCGTCAAGTGCGACGCCAACGCTTTCTCGATGCGCTTCTCGGACACGCTCATCTCCGACCTACCAGGGCGGTCAACGATACGCTCTTCGGGGCTGAAAACGTCGCGTCCCATCCTGCGCGGTGTTCCATCGCGCTTACTTTCTCGCCGCGCCTGTTCATGTATTCTCTGGCCGCTTGGTGGCGGATTAGTTGCTCGCCAGTGATCGGGTGTTGTCCTTCGGAGAGCCGCTGGAAGTGCTCTTCACGAACCTCGCCGCGTAGTCCCCACTGTTCGGCGAGCCTTCCGTGCCACTCCCCGCGAATCTGCTCCGCTTCGGTGTAGTAGTTCTCGCGGGCGTTGCCAAACTCTTCCGCGTGATACGACTGTGCCTGGCCTGCGCTCAGTGGTTTGGAGATGGTCAGCATGTGTTGGCCTACTCGAAGAAGTCCCTTTGCTGGCGTGCTGGCTCTCGTTGGATTTTCTGGTCCTCACTTTGTTGCTGTTCATTGGGTACGAGTTTCTGCCCCGAAGCTCCGTTCCCCGACGGCTTGCCTGCTCCTGCCGCGGCCGCCGCAACCTTCGGCGGTTCCTCGGGTGGCTGCTGTGCCGGGCGCTCGATGTATTGCGGCTCTTTGCTTTCAAGCTCGATGTACGGGAGACTCAACCGCGCCACGAGATTTCCGCACTTGAGATAACCGTGCATCTTTTCAAGGCCGCTGATCTCGCTTGCCATCACCAGCGGCCTGATCTCGCGTTCGAGGTTATAGCCCTTCGATTTGCGCGATTGTGGGAACTGCTCATTTGTGCGGCTCTCTCGTATCCTCTCGATTTCTTGTTCTCCTATGGTGTCGCTAATCCATTTCGCTGCGTGCGGCTCGCTCGTGCACAGGAAGATTTTCGTCGAGGGCTGCGACATCATCGCCTCCGCTTCGTGCCCATAACGCACTTCCAACTGGCTGCGTCCCTGAAAACCCAGCACCACCGGATTGTTGGATTTGCGGTTCTCCGTGATCGCCGTGTGCAACTGCGGCAATCGCTGCAAGGTCGCCAGTTCGTCGAGGATGAACCACACCGGACGCGGACTCATGCGGCCTTGATTCATCAGGCGCAGCACGAGCATGTCCAGCCACAAACTGATGAGCGGCGCGAGGCGCTTCCGCGTGTCCGGCGTGCTCGTGAGGAAGAGCCAGCCCCTCCGCTCCTTCGACCATTCGAGCGTGCTCCAACGCCCCTTCGTCTCCGCTTCACTCGGCAGCAGCTTCATGGCGTCGGCTACCATGCTCAGCGAACCAAGCACGCCGTTGCGCTGTGGCGGCGAATCCCGGTCGATCATCGCCGCGTACTCTGTCCCTTTCACTCTCCGGTCGATCTCTTCCGGGTGCGACATCCACCACACCAACTCTTGCGGCGTCGGATGGAAGCTGAGCAAGTGCGCAAAGATTTTTCGCGGGGCCTCTACGAAAAACGAATTCTCGTTGTGCCGGTCGGGAAACAGCGACGCGGCCAATGTGAGAGCGTCGGCCCCCTGCCGCAGTTCGTCTCCCGGAGTCCAGTAGGGCATCCGCTGGTCTAGGGGATTGAGAATCAAATCACCGCGCGACGGAGTAAGAAAGTAGGGCACGTAGTCGGCGGGCGTCGCCGGATCGTACACGATGGCCGTCTCACCGCGCTCCTCGATCTGCAACAAGATTTGGCGAATCAGTGCGCTCTTGCCTTTGCCCGAATCACCCATAACTAGAATGTGGCTCGATTCAATCTCGCGCGGCAGGCGCAGCCAAGCTTTCCTGCGGAGTATTTTTTGCGTGAAGCTCTGCTGCTGCAAGAAGCCGATACCGTCTGAACGGTTGCGGCGATTGAACGCACGCGCCGTCACAAGCTCCGGTCCTTTCAGCCGACGCCCATGTTTGCGTATTCTCTTGCGCGCCGAGTCCATCGGGATCGCCACGACGAGACCCACAAGCAACACACCTAAGCCGCCCCACAGTGCCGGTTTCGCCAGATCGGTGAGCGTCTGGTCCTGGTAAATCCAGTGCCCCAGGAACTCATGCAACTTCGCATTGTCATAGCGTGCGCGCTGCCATTCGAGCTTCAAGTCACCTATCTTCATGGCCTCTTCGGTCAGCGTGAACGTGCTCTCGCCCTTCTCTGTCACGAAAGGCTCTACTTCGTTGTCGAGCGCCAGTCGCGTACCCTTCCGCGTCACCACCATCAACAGCGTGTACGAGGCATCCGTCCGAAACGCTCCTGCTACTGGCGTCCCCGCGTAGGTCAGTAGGTAATGCCGTTGGAGCGGCGTCCACACCCGCATGTAGCGGTAACCAGCGATAGCGAACACACTGAGCAGAGCAACGCAGAACGCTCCGATAGTCCATACCGCCTTGTCGCTCGGAAATTCTCCTGCATCGTCCTCTCGACCCCATTTCTGTTTCATGGCACACCCCCTGTTGCTGCTTCCGCGAGGCGCTGTCGCGCCTTGCTCAACTTGTTCTGGTCCGCTCGCTCGATGAGCTGCTGCATCTCCTCTGCGGTCAGCGTTTGCCCTTGGGATATGGCGAAGTGGATGTTTAGTAGGATCGTCCGCAACGCCAAAACTTCGGCCAGGACGGTTTGCTCGCCTGCATTCGGCTTGGTCGCCTTGAGCAGAACATCACGCGCCCACTCGCTGATGGTTTGCTCGCCCGCTAGGGCTTCAAACTGCGCATATTCCTCGTCAGTGACTTTGGTGCTGATGGATTTGGTTCGAAGTGAGGGCATGGAATTCACCCCATAAAATCAACAAGTTCCCATACGGGAACCAAAAGTTGCTGCGCGGCGCTCTGATGGAAGTGGCTTCGCCGCAAGCCACTGGATTTTCAGCAAGTTCCCATATAGCAACCTTGGTTGCTGTGCGGCACCCGTTTGGGGGTGACGTGTCAGTCCAACTCCCGGTGCCGAAGGCACCGCTCTTCATAGCTCACCGTATTCGAGGATCAATCCGTCCCACAGCGCCGCGCACGTGCGGGGATTTCCCAGGCACGGCGGAATAGCTCCCGCACCGCCTTCCACTCCTTTCTCGGAGAACGTGAACGTGATTCCGTTGTCGCGCGCCCGGAACGAGAACTCTGTCTCTTTCCCATCGCTCCCGGCGATAGCCAAAGAAGTACTCGCCCTTCCAGTCTGCGTCGGAGCCTTCCGGGTCGAGACGTTGCTAGCATGCGCCCGAAACTCGGCCATGACCGGCATACCGGCCAGTGGGTACATTGGTGCCCTCGCGACCTGGGAAGCTGAGAAGCACGGAGAAGTCGTTGCCCTCCCCACGAGCAAAAGACAGAGTGAATCCCCCTCGCTAATTGGAGGGATCGGCGGCTTGAAAACGACCTCCGGGACGGCCTTCGGCCTCGTCTCGGACGGCTGCTGTCGTGAGGTGATAGTGGCCCCGCGCGGCGAGCTCGCCAAAGAGCTCGGCCAATGAGGGCGAAGCGCCCGATTGAGTGCGTCGGCATCTTTGAGAGCTCTCATCTTCGAGAAGCGCGTAAAGATTCCGCCCTGCGAGAAGTGGTTGCTACTTTGTGGCCGGATCGCTGAACTGTCGGCGTGTTTCCGCCACTGTTCGACGCACGAATTCGGGCGTGACTTTCTCGCTGCCTTCGGTGGCTCTTACTTGCCAGGGACGACAGTCCGAGGGAAGATTGCCCAGGTAATACTCATCTGAAGCGGATGTTCCTTTGCGCAAATCATAGGCAGCGAGAACGCATCGAGGACAGCGATCAGAGACTCCGCGAGAAACATGGACTCGGTGTGTCGCCGACGGCGGAAAATGCTTCAAGTCCCTGTTGAACAAAGTGGGCAAGGACCATCCACTCTGCTTTCGAGAGAAGATGCTGAGCCTCGCCCTTTCTGCGAATTTCTCGAAGCGCTTTGGTCGGCTCCGCCATGAGGTCCACGACTTCGAGGCGGTCTTCGCGGGCCGATTCGAGAAATTGTTTTGCGATCTCCGAAGTGGAGACGTTTCGCCCGTCTTGGAAACGACATGAGCTGCTTGGCGCGTCCAGGCGCTGGCGTAGCGCTTCGCTGATTCGCACGGAAAGGGTCTGTTGTTGCGGTTTGTCAGCCAACGGTGCTCCTTAGAATAGACGATGCAATCGACCTATAATGTTTCGATACATAGCTTGACAGCGTACATCTAACAAGTTACCCTGTCAAGGTGTTCTTTGTTGTGGCCAGCGGTCCAATCGAGGGGACCACAGGTGAGCGAGAAGAGTTCCTTCCTTATCTTCCTATCCGGGGGTTAGTCGCAAGCGATGGCATGTATCTTCACAAATCGAAACCTCAGTGCATATCGAACGGCACTACGCCGTTGCGGAAATCGCTGAGATGTGGAATCTGAGCGCTGATAAGGTTCGTGAACTTTTCGAAAATGAGCCTGGTGTGCTTGTGATCGGAGAACGGAGTCCACGCCACAAGAGGCGGTATGTTACGCTGCGCATTCCTCAAACTGTGGTCGAACGAGTTCATCGTCGTTTATCATCGAAGTCCGGCGTCCGTTAGGAGTCTTCCACAATGCTGACCATCTATCGCCGTCACCGAAAGGACTGCAAGCAACGCGCGAAGGGGCGGAAACACCGACACTGCCAGTGCCCCATTTGGGTTGACGGAGCACTCGGCGGGAAAGAGATGCGTGAGTCTCTGAAACTCCGCGACTGGCAGCGAGCACAAGAGATGATCCGCGAGTGGGAAGCTGAGGATCGGCGCACACGCCAGCAAGAGCAACAGATCACGATCAAGGATGCTCATGAGTAAATTTATCGCGGACGCGGAAGCGCGGAAGCTGAACGACTCCACGCTGTACAAATACCGCCTGCTCTTCCGACAGCTCGATGGTTTTGCGGAAACGTACAAACTGCAATTTCTCACCCAGCTAGACCTCGACACACTTGCAACGTTTCGCGCAACGTGGACAGAGGGGCCGCGCACAAGCCTCAAGAAGCTCGAACGGCTCAGAGCGTTCATGCGCTTCGCTGAGAAGAGAAAATGGATTGACGACAATCCGGCAACTGAACTGAAAGCTCCGAAGGTTCCCAACAAGCCGACAATGCCATTCACGTCGGGAAGAGATGATTCGCATTTTTGCCGCGCTTGAACCTTACGGCAAGAGCGCGGGAATTCGTAACGCGCAACGGCTGCGCGCCTTCGTATTGTTGCTGCGATATTCGGGATTGAGGATCGGGGATGCGACGCAGCTTGAAGTAGGCCGCCTTCACGGGAACAAGGTGTTACTGCACACGCAAAAGACCGGGGTACCTGTTTATTGTGTTCTGCCTGATGTGGTCGTTGAAGCGTTGGACGCAGCGCCGCGCTCAAGCGAGCGCTACTTCTTCTGGACGGGCGCATCAACGGTCCACAGTGCGAAGGGAAAATGGCAGCGCAGATTACAACGCCTCTTTGAATTTGCGAAGGTGCCAACTGGCCACGCGCACAGACTCCGCGATACGTTCGCCGTTGAATTGCTACTTGCGGGCGTTCCGCTTGATAGAGTCTCGATTCTTCTTGGCCACAGCAGCATTCGAATCACTGAGCGCCATTACGCGCCGTGGACGCGTTCACGCCAAGAGCAAATCGAAGCCGATCTGCGGGCTGCTTGGAGCAACGATCCTGTGATAGGAGAGGTACACGCGGGGTACACGGCGAAACGCGCCGCTAGAACTCCTGTGTTTTCAAGAAGAAGGATTGGTAGGGGCGGTGGGGATCGAACCCACGACCTTCGGCTTAAAAGTGTGCATGTCCGTTTCTCTGTTGAATAAAATCAATAACTTACATTCGGAGTGATTCGGGTTATTTGGGTGAATTCGGGGGTTTCGGGACGTTTTAGGTACGATTTGTGTACGAATGGGTGCGTTTCTACCGTGTGTTTTCAAATGCTAGGTCTTTCCATCAAATCGCCTTGCCGTCTCGGGCTTCTTCGCGAAGCTGGACCAAGTAATCCCAAAGACCATTTTCTTCCAACTTCCCAACAAAGTGAGAGATGTCTTTTTGCGCGTCTTTGGCTTCGGCGCTATCATCACGACTTGCGGTTTCTTTGAGACTGGCAAGTTGGAGACGGATTTCATCGAACGATGCATAGAGGTTCGCTTTCGGATTTGCTCCTAATCCTTGAAGACCGCCTATCATTGGCTTCCTGCCCTCCATTTGTTTTTCTCCATCACAACGTGGCGATAAACCGAGCATAGCAAACGCGGAAGCGTCGTTGGGGGATGTTGTGGAGAGAACGTACCGATAGAGTTAACCATAACAATTGGCATGAGACTTCACTGCATCCCAGAAACTCGCAAGCAGGCGTATTATCGACTTCCAATGGTTATGCAACCCATGAGTTTGTGGGAGTTGCTTTTGAACAATCCCGAGTGGGCACTCGTTGGTTTCGGCATTCTGACCTTGCTTTCCGTTGGATGGCAGGCAGCGGCTCGATGCTCCATCATTTCTAGTAGTGGGTTCCGAGGGGATGCCGAGCAAGCCTTACAGCGGTAAAATCAGTGTGATGGGACAGTCGCGCCTTCCGTAACGGAGTTCTTTTCGCCCAAAAGTTTAAGCGAATTCATCAAATCCATTAAATTCTTGAGGCGCTGATCAGTAACACAGACTCTTCCTCCTTGTTTTAGTGTCGCATTCAACAGTTGGTAGGACTGCCCGTCATAGCGAAAACACACGTTGATGAAAGTGCAGTGATCGTAGGTGTATCCATCCAAGGGAACGTCCTGATCTTCAAAAGTCTCATCCTTAACAAGAACCATCGGAGACGGGTAAAGCGGTTGATACGCGGAAAGCGTTATTGTCCTCTGTCCGCGAGCATTATTTGGTTGTGTGGAGAACGACCAATATAAGCCACAAGCACCTAAAGCGCATGAAACAGACACAGCAACAGTGAATGGTGTGCTCACCGTAGACGAGAGCGCGGGTATCTTCCCTAATACCCAAGATAAAGGGAAAAATAATCCATAGCACGCTGCGATAACCGCGACCGCGCCGCCTGCATTTATTATCCACGGTGGCACGGCGACACCCCTTTGTTCCAAAAACCATGGGATTAGGCCGAGTACGAGTGGAAGGGCGACGGTGGTAGCGATTTCTTTGGCAGACATGAGGGAGTCCTCCACGACTTAAAGCGAGAAGGCACTCGTTCAAGATGACCTTCTCGTGGGCATTGTACTCCACCTCTGTCTATCTTCGAGAACAGGGGCAGGTGCCCGCACCCGACTGGGCGTGCTTTCGGCGTACGGGCCAACGGCAAGTTGCGCGGGCAGATTGATGCGGCATGTTATCCTTTTTCTCAAAAAGGATGTGCAAGAAGGTTGGCCTCAATCGTTCTATAGTTGAGCCAAGAAAGGGGCTCACGAGATGAGCAAACCAGCCACAGCCGTATTCCTCGCAACGTTGTTACTCGCTTTAGTGCCCCACGCACTTCGGGCTCAGGCACAACAGACAGTCACAGCGAGTGCAACTCGAACTGAAACTCAGCTTCTAAAAACTATCGTGTTTATTACCCTTGATGTCCAGTTGCCCGACAAAGACGGTAAACCTGGTGAGCGTGGCACGCTCTCAGGAACTGGATTTTGGGTTGCTGTACCGGATAGTCGCCTGGAGGCTGGCAAAGCATTTTCCTACCTAGTCACAAATCGGCATGTCGCCATGGCGCTTGAAAGGGATGAGAAAGGTAATTGCAATTCGCTGCAAATCCAAAAGGCGTCTATAACAGTGAATCTGAAAGACCCGGTCAATGGAAATCGCTCGCATACAGAACCTCTACCTCTTTCTCCGCGAGTTCCCTGGTATCTCCCGAAGGACGAGACAATCGACCTGGCCGTTCTTCCGTTCGGCGTGTCAGACAAAGTCGATGCCATAAATATTTCCCTGACACAGTTTCTCACTTCAGACATTCTCGACAAGCAGGGCGTTGTGCCGGGGGACAAGGTTCTGACCGGGGGTTTCTTCACTGGTTACACAGGGCTGCACGAGATGCAGCCGATTCTTAGAGAAGGAGTCCTTGCCATGCTACCTGACGGACCTATGACTACGACGTTGTGCGGGTCTGGCAAAGTCTACCTAGCAGACATTCATGTAATTCCAGGAAACAGCGGTTCTCCAATTTTCATTATTCCCGCACTGGGTTTAGGAGCAGGCGAATCACTTGGTGGCGTTCCAAATACCTTCGGATTGTTGGGCGTCGTGAGCGGTTACATGTATGAGCACGAAGACATGACATTGACTGCCACGACGACCTGGAAAGGCTCCATTAACGCGAACAGCGGCATTTCCGTGGTCGTCCCGGCGCAACAGCTTAAAGATTTACTGGAGAGTCCAGAACTGCAGCGCCTTAGAGACGAACAGTTCGGGACGCAACCCAAACGCAAACCGTAACCGGCGTCCGAAGGTTTTTGAGCCCTCGCTGGCTTTCCCAGTAGAGCACGCGCAAGTTATCGCAGCGGTATCTCGGGGTGACGGATAGCTGCAAGTTGCGCGGTCAAATTGATGCGACGTTCGGAGATTTGTTCATCGGTTCGACGGGAGGTCGGATTGCGGTTGCGTGAAGAACATTCGGTAAGGTCTCTTCAACCCTTGGACCAATATCCGTAGACGCATCTCGTTCCACGCCGCGACGGGTCATGCGTGTCCTGTATTACTCCGTCGATCACCGCGACCATGTGCTTTGAGACTGAGACAACAAGTCTACCCATCGGCAACTCACCGTCGCGCAGATGAACTTTGCACCCTGATCCAATCTGCATCGTCGGCATCCACTTCCAGCCGAGCATCTCCATGATCCGCTTGATTGTCGTCTTGTAAATCCCGGTCCTCGCATTCCCTCGTTTGGGCTTGCGCTTTGTGATCCGTTGCTGTTGCGCGTGCTCGTTCAGCAGCATGTACACGTAGGCGTATGGCATCTTCGTGGCGATGGCGATGGATCGGCAGACGCAGTCTCCAGTCTTTCCCTGATAACCCGCCGCCTTTCGACCGCCGTTGTTGTACTCAAATCTCATCCCTCATCCCCATCTCAATCATTCTCCGCGATCATTCTATCAAACTGATTTTTGCAAAAACGGACAACAAACGCTCAAACCTAGGCGAATTCATCCAGTGAAGTTGGTTCTTCGCACCACGCGAGTATTCGATTCCATTGCCCAAGGCCCGTGGTAACCTTGTTTGGCACCATCAATCACAAATAGGAGAACAAATGGCCAGCATCGATTTGGGTGGGACACTGAAAGCGTTGAAGGGCGAGAGAGTCAGGATGCACCAGGAAATTGCAAAGCTAGATAAAGCAATCACTGCGCTCGAAGGAATATTCAGAACGGAAACGACATCTCCAAATGGTCATGCCGGGAAGCGGACCATGTCCGTAGCCGCCCGAAGGCGGATAGCCAAGGCCCAAAAGGCACGGTGGGCGAAAGTGAAACAGCAAGCAGGCAAGAAGTAGGCTTCAAGCACGATCACATGAATATCCGAATCCCCAATGTTGATTGAAGGCGTCTGGGCGGAAATCAAAGTCGGCGGCGAACATCTACGGTTGTTCGCGGAACATAAGTAAGCGTCCGGTGACTACATCTTGACGGAGTGTTTCGACGGCCATGGCAAGTACGAGTTTGCTGGTTAGGAATTGATCTCGTCTGTAAAGATCTCTTCGTCGTAGGCCTTGGCGATGGCCAAGTCGAGGCGGGTCAGCAATTGGGTCAAGGTCTCGCCTTTTCTTCGGACGAGCATGGCCAAGGTGCTGTCTGTGTCGCACGCTGTCGCGACACACCCGATCGGGCGAAGTACGCCCACCGTGATTTCACCGTCTTTGATCAGTTTCGCGATGTGGGGCAGATGCAAGAGATGACCTGCGGAGTCCTTCCCGGCGGCGTTTTTGTTTACGCCGCTTGGTGTCTTGCGGGCGGCAGGCTTGCGGCGACGTTCCATGGCAACAGTTCCTCGATGCGGTTGATCGGATGATCGGCGATGCGGGACAGCACGTTTCTCAGATACGCTTCGGGATCGAGGCCGTTGAGTTTGGCGGTGCCGATCAGGCCGTAGATCGCGGCGGCGCGTTCGCCTCCGACATCGGAGCCGGCGAACAAGTAGTTCTTGCGGCCCAGAGCGACGGTGCGTAGGGAGCGTTCGGCGGCGTTGTTGTCGATCTCGATGTGGCCGTCGTCCACGTAACGCAGCAACGCATCCCAGCGTGAGAGCGCGTAGCGCACCGCTAGCGCCGTGTCGGACTTTCTCGATAGTTTCGCTAACGTGTCTTCCAGCCATCGCTTCAGCGAGTCCAGTAACGGTCGCGCCCGCGCGTCGCGGACCGCGCGTCGCTCGTCCGCAGAGGAGCCGCGAATTTCTTCTTCGATGGCGTACAGCGTGGCGATGCGTTCCATCGCTTCGGCCGCGACCTGCGATTTATGCGCGAGGTGCAAGTCGTAAAACTTTCTGCGCACGTGCGCCCAACAGGCCGCTTCCTGAATGCGCCCGGTTTCGTACACCGCAGCGAATCCCGCGTACCCATCGGCCTGCAGCGTGCCCGTAAAATTGCCGAGGTGCGCTTGCGGATGTTCGCCCTTGCGATCCGGCGAGTACGCGAACCACACCGCCACCGGTGTCGTGTCTCCCGCGGGACGGTCGTCGCGCACGTAGGTCCAGAGCCGTCCGGTTTTTGTTTTTCCATTTCCCGGAGCCAGCACCGGAACCGGCGTGTCGTCGGCGTGCAGCTTGGCCGCGCTCAGCACGTGACGCCGCAGCGCTTCCACCAACGGCGCAAGCAACGCGCTGGTGCCGCCCACCCAGTCCGCCAGCGTCGAGCGTTCCAGCTCCACGCCCTCGCGCGCATAAATTTCCGACTGGCGATACAGCGGCAAGTGATCGCAATATTTCGAGACCAGCACGTGCGCCAACAAGCCCGGTCCGGCAATGCCGCGCTCGATGGGACGGCTCGGCGCTTCGGCTTGCACGATCCGTTCGCAGCATGCGCAGGCCAGCTTCGGCCGTACTTGCCGGATCACTTTGAATCGCGCCGGAACGTACTCCAGAATTTCCGAAACGTCTTCGCCCAGAGGTTTCAGCTTCCCGCCGCAGTCCGGACAGGCTGACGGCTTCGGCCAGTAGCTGCGCGTTTCGCGTGGCAGTTGCTCGGGCAGCGGCTTGCGTGCTGGTTTCACCGCGACGTTTGCAATGGGCGCGGCCACTGCCGGTGTGTGCGAGCCAGTTGTATGTTCCGCCTGCGTCGCCTGTAATTCGTCCAGCCGCAGCTCCAGTTGCTCGATCTGACGATCCAGCTTCTCCGACTTGCGCCCAAACTGCATCCGCCGCAGCTTGGCGATCAGCAGCTTCAAGTGCTCGATCTCTTGGTCCCGCGATTGTAGCTGTTCGTCTTTCGACAGCAGTTGCGCACGCTGCGAGAAGATGAGGGCCTTGAGTTCGTTGTGATTGAGTGCGTCGAGATCGGGGAGAGCGTGATTCGCGGCAACCATTGCTGCGAATCTAGCAGACTTTCGTTACAGCAAAATTAAAATGTTCGGGAAAATAAAAAATATTTCCCTCACACCGCCATCTGCGGCGCGTAACTGCGCACCGGCCGCCGCCAGTCGATCCCTTCCAGCAGCATCGACAGCTGCGCGGATGTGAGCGACACCGTGCCACTGGCGGCCTGCGGCCAGATGAACCGCCCGCGCTCCAGGCGCTTGGCGAACAAGCACAAACCATCACCATCCCACCAGAGAACTTTGATCAGATCGCCGCGCTTGCCGCGAAACACGAACACGTGCCCCGCAAACGGATTCTGCTCCAGCGCCGTCTGCACCATCCCGCTCAGCCCCACAAATCCCCGCCGCATGTCCGTCACGCCCGCCACGATCCAGATCTGCGTCCCTGCCGCCAGCCCGATCATCCCAGCAACTTCTCCAGCACCACGCGCAGCGCCTCCGCATCCACCCAGCCCGTCATGCGAAGATTTCCCTTCGGAAGTTCCACCTGGATCGTACCGGAAGGTGTGCTGTGTGAACCGTCGCAAGTTGCCCGCGCGGCTGGTCGCCTGACCTGTCGATTCGTTTTGCCTGCCGTCGCCCCGGTCACGTGAACCGGAAGCAATCTCACTGTTTCAGCATTGCCCAACAGCCCTTGCCGATACTGCCTGCGCCAGTGAAACACCTGATTGGCGTTCACTCCATGCGCCCGCGCAACCCTGGCTACTGATGCATCCGGCTCCAACGTCTCTTCGACGATTCGCCGCTTCTCCTCCAGCGAACGCCGCCTTCTTTGCGGTTCCCGCTTAACGATGGCTCGTTCCGAAGTGTCCACTTATTCTCCAAGTGGACACTTCCAATTGTGCCCACGAAGGGCCATCTTCCTCAACTACACAATCTTCGTCCACACGTCACAGACCGGACGCTTACGAACATAACGCCCAGGGCGTTCAAGCATCTGTGTACAATGTCAACATGAAGAGTTGGATTGCACCTTCTGAGGCTGTTGACGACATCGAGCACGGCAAGGAGAAAGCGATGGAGTACGCCAAGGCTTATGTTCGAAAGACCATTGGCGGGGAGCTACCTCGGCTGGTTTGGAAGAAATCCCGCTCGCGGTAGACTTTATTGGAATCGCAGGTTACCGAAGGTCTTCGAGCAAAGATCAATACTTGGTGGTTTGTTCCTTGTTCTGTCCCACCATAATGCGTCCAACATCCGGTCTGTCTGGCAGACGGGAGTTCCTCCTCTTCTTGGCGTCTTCACGCGCTGCCATCTTCGCCGCATCCTGCGAAGCAAAGCCGCCATCGCGCTTCAGCAGGGTGTTGGTGGAACTGCGGATTTCGTAGAAGAAGCTCACGGAAAGCTCCGTTTGAAGAAGCAGGGTAGTTCCTGGCGTACGCGCGAGTATCTGCAATTCTGGTTCTGCCGAAAGTGAGTCACGGTCCGGTATTGGCCCGGCTGTTCGAAAATTGATGAAAGCTGATACTCACGCGAGCGCCTCCTTGCTTACTCGCGCACTCCGCGTAAACCCAGACTCCAGGAAAAGTCCGGACTATTGTATCTAGTGCTTGTGAGAGGGTCACATTTTTCAGCGTGGCAGTAATTTGCCGACCGTTTGGAAGAGAGAAGATGCCACCTGAAGTAAGAACGAACTCTGTGTGATGACTTTCCAAGTAGGGCTTGAGTTCCGGCGAGCCCAAGAGCTTGGCGGTAGCTTCATTTGGGTTTGTTTGGTTTTGAAAGGTTACTTCATTAATTTTGACGTTAAGTACCCCGGCTCCAACATCACCGCCGATGACCCTTATTATGCCCTTCTCTTCTTTCACGGAAACGCTGGGATTAGCACTGAGCATCTGTCGAAGAGTGTCTACCGGAGAACGATTGGGGGAAGTTGAAGAGACCTTGAACGAGTCGGTAATGTTACCGAGGCTTGTGCATTGACCTTTATACTCCAGAGACCCGGAACGGCGATTTTCCTCTAATATCCGTATCACGGAGCCAACGAATGGTGAAGGGACAGTGCGTGACTCTTCGGTGGCAGCAGAATACGTGGTTTGAGACGAGCCCATTTCCATGCAACCGATTATACTGCTGGCAATCAAAGCCAACCACAATTTACGAATCATCCCGCCTCCAAATGCTCGCGGCTTCCCAAATTACGGGACGACAGTCACCACTTGCACCGTCACGTTCCTATTTGTAACGTCCACATATTGATTAAACTTTGTACTCACAGGATATTCATTTCCATTCTTATAGACGGTGAATGTCTGCTCTGTTTTCAAAAACTCGTGCGCGTCTCCCGGAGGACTGGTTGGCCCGACCCGATCCCCAAACTTGCCGGTCGGAGCATCGACAGGGTCTGGGTTTGGAACCGCGTTCGCATTTTCTGCCGCGAGGACCTTCACGTGCTCCTGAACTGAAACATTCGACACGGGATTACCCGATGCGTCTACCACTTGATAAGTATACAGTTTGGCACCGTACGCGGCAGCTGTTGACCCTTCCGGTTTGATACTAGCAGGATCTTTCCCGTGCGCATCGTCTCCTTTACTTTGCGCCGTATCTTTGCCGACCTGTACAGCCGTATTTTGCGCCGTGCGAGTTATTCCGTGGTCGTCGTCCCATTGCTTTTTAAACTGACACCCAGCACCGTCAGCATTGTGGCCACTGCATTCGCTGCTACTGTCATGGCCACAGCTCCCGCCAGCGTCGAATCCACATCCGCCTTGGTGGCCATCCAAATCGACGAAGGTTTCAGGATTGTCGTGGACGATGGCATATAAATTTAGCGTTTGCGGGTTCGTCAGGTTGGCGTAGGGTACGGGAACCGGGATCGCTGACCAATCCGCCGAAACAAATCGGCCCAGCGCCGACGAATAATATCTCGCCCCAAAATCATCGAGGCCGGATTCGGCGTCGCGCTCTTTCCCTTCGAATTTGTAGACATTCCCGCTACCCGAACTGACCGCTCGCTCCCCGCCGTAGGCGTAAAAGTCACTGTCATCGAGGACTGTCCCGCCGGAATTAGTCACTACACGCGCCGATCCCAACTGATCCGCGAAATAATAGTCCACATTGCTAGACGAGTCCCGCCGCGCAATGCGTTTCGCGCCGAAATACATGTACTCGGCAAAACTGCTGTTCGAGGTGCTACCGGCCCCGTCCGTCTCTTCGAGCACGTTGTTCCCCAGGTCATACCAATACAGCTTGTACGCCGTGCCGCTCGAAGTCTTTTCCATCCGCCGCCCTTCGCCGTCATACTCGTATCCGACGGTTGAGGAAACCGACGACTGAATCATTTGGCTCTCAGCGTCATAAGTGTAACCCGAAGAAGATTCGGCGGTCATGTTCCCCGAATTGTCATACGTAAACCCAGTTGTGCTGATCCGATTGTTGCTATTGACACTGAGGCTCAACCCGCTCTCCTGCGTACAGCCATTATAGCTTCCCGTCACAGGAGTGATCGCAGTCAGGTTGGCCCATGCATCATACGTGTAGGATTCGGCCCAGCAGTGCGACGGGCTGGTGGAATGCGTCGAAGTCGTTTGCGCCAACGTGATCCGGTTCAGAGCATCGTAGCAAAAGTTCTGGCTTCGAGACGACGTAATGTTGTTGGTAATCGATGCGACATCGCCGTTGTCTGTCGGGGACCCAAAACTGGTTGAACAAGGTGAATTTACAGATGCAAGATCAAAGCTATACGTGTAATCAAGAACGTTTCCGGTGTTTGACGAATCCGCGCACGAGGTCGGTGCGGTGCCGCTGCTCTTAATGGATATGCGACATGGTTGCAGCCGGTTATTGTAATAGGACGTGGTGATCACGCTAGACCCATTTTGCAACGCGGCGAGACCACCAAAAGGCGTATAGCACGCGCCAGAGGCGGTTTGGCCATTCGGACAGGTCGTTGGCCCGACAGCGTAGTTAATGCTATTGGCCGTATCGACGGCGGAAATCGGCTGCTCAACCACGTTCGGCGTGTACGTGATCGTCCTGCCCGAGGGATATGCGAGTGTCGCAAGTGAGCTATCGTAATTGTAGGTATAGGTCACCGTCTTCGTCACACTGTTGGTCGTACGTTGGTCGGTAAGTGCGCGGCCCAACTTGTCAAAACTCCACGCCTCGCTTCCTGCCGCATCGCACATTGCAGTGCGAAAGGGTTTTGTGTAACTGCCGTAGCTGAACGAGCCGACCGAGCAGCCCGAAGGCAGTGAGTCCGCGTCGAAGACGTAGCTCACCGTGGGGGTGGAGTCGGAATAGGCCTTCTGTGTCAGGCGGTTCAGCGCATCATACGTGTACGTCGTGGTGATCGAGCGGGCATCCGTCTTTCGGCAGACGGCTGAAGCATCCCCTGCACATAAGCTGCTGCCCGACGTTGTGTAGTAATAATTCGTCGTACCCGACTCGGGATTAGTGCCTGTCGTGAGTCGGCCCAGCCAATCATAGCTAAAATCGCGTTCTCGCGAGCTGCTCTGCAATACTTCGGTCATCTTATCCAGAGGGTTGTACGAGTAGTCGGTTTCATAATTAAGGGTATTTGGATCTTCCCAGACGCCTGTCATCCGCCCAAGTCCATCCGTGCAACTTTTCCTGGTCTTTCCAGCCTGGTCCGTCACTGCCGTGCAAAGCGCATGTAGAGAAGTTGAATCGGTATAACTTGTAAAGATGTCATCCGATGGTGCGCTGGATGGACAAGCAGACCCAGAAACTGTTGATCCACTGGGCGGTATGACCACACACGGCCTATCCAGAGAATCATACATGTAGCTGGTCACCCCGTACGTCGGGTCACTGGTTGTACAGTATGGATTCGAGACAGAGCCTTTGCGCCCCTCATTGTCGTACGTCGTGTCCACGTACACATATCCGCTGGAACAGGTTGAGGACGGGACCACAGTTTGGGACTGAATTATCCTTCCGAAACCGTCCACCGTGCCAACCTCCACAAAATTCGCGCTCGAAGTGATCTTTTTTGTGAAAACAAAGGACGGCACCGTGGTCGATGGGGAGCATGTGTCGGTCGATAAATCCCTAAAGCAATAGCCGACACTCCCGCCGTCTGGGTAAGACACGCTGGTAAACCGCCGCATCGAGTCGTATCCGTACGAGGTCGTTTGGCCATTTTGATCCGTTTGCGAGAGCTTCAATCCCGTGTTCGAATCATAGGAAAAATACTCCGTGTGTGTAGTGCTGCCCGTACTTGGATACTGAATTTCATAAGGATATGCGCCCGTCGAATCGTACGTATAATCTGCTTCATTGCCCTTCGGATCGAACGACGCGGAGCGCATGCCGTTGCTGTTGTAATTCGTATGCGACGTGAGGTAGGCAGAACTGCTGACATATTGGTTTGTAGTCGTCAGGAGCCCGCACGGCGTTGTCTGGCAAGCCGATGCAGACCGGCTGGACTCGTCATAGGAATACGTTGCCTCGCCTGCCGAACTCCCGCTGCCATCGTAGATATTGACCGAGTAAAGCGGTTCCAGGAGATTGCTGTTTAGATAGGCAGTCGAATGAAGCCATTGGTAGTCTGTGACTGTCTTTCGCTTTAGGG
Source organism: Terriglobia bacterium (assembly GCA_963757625.1). Taxonomy (GTDB): domain Bacteria; phylum Acidobacteriota; class Terriglobia; order Acidiferrales; family UBA7541; genus Palsa-360. The sequence continues at coordinate 478,834 of CAVWSJ010000006.1, forward strand.
ACCCCGGCGCACTGGATGCGTAGTCGTACTCGAATTTGATGACTGGCTTGCCATAGATAAGTGAACATGGTGAGCAAGCATTCGGATCGTTCGAATAAAATGTGGGCACAGAGGAACTATAGTTTTCAGGGCTGCTGCCGCTCCCCGTACACCCTGTGTCTGCACTGAAGTCGTAAATTAGGCAGGTTTGGGATGCTTGTCCATTCGGCCATGTTGTGGTGGTTCTTTTCGGAACAACATCAAAGAGATTGTAAAATCCAGTGATCCAAAAGTTTGGATCGACGTTTGCCCAAGAATAGTCGGTGCTCACAGTCTTCAGGAGATGTGAACTAGCATCATAGTACTGTGTGCTAGTTTCGTATTCTTGAGCCGAACCGATCAAGGAAAAGTGATGCACAGTGTAGTTGCTGTCCGGGTCGGTGACTGTGACTGGAAACGAGCCGTACATGTCTGCGGCACCAGCGGTGTATGTCCATGTCTTTGCCTGAGTTGGGTCAGTTGTAGCATTGACAGCCCGAGAAACGACCATAGGAGTGAACGCGCTGCAGTAACATGGATCGCCAGCGACTGTCCATGTATATGAGATGCTTCCACCAGTCGGCGTGCCAATGCTAGTTATGTTGCCCAGGCTGTCGTAGTTGAAAGTCCAAGCCGTTCCATTGGGCAAGGTCACAGACGACAAGAGATTCCAAGTTCCCGAATAGTCGTAAGTATAAGGAATGTGAGTTGGATTAAAGTTGGTACTGATCGAAACGCTCGACGTGCATAGCGTGATCGGAACTGTACCTCCAGATAGGCCCGGATAGTCGTATTCGTGGCACCCGGAAGAAGGATTGGCAGGATAAGGAATCGTCCGTCCGATTGAATCGGTCCAGCTCGATATCCAATGGATCGAATTTAGGCTTTCAGTTATTACATTCCCGCTTGGATCCTTGACCCCGAGACCTCCTGAAAAGCATGTATACATTCCGCCCACAACGTATGATAAGAATTCGTCGCATGAGTGATATCTAATCCCGTTCCGATCAAGGATGTCGTACGTGCTGCTATCCTCAAAAATACCTGTGGCATCAATCGACTCAAAATTGTGAATCCCCGAAGTTAAACCCCCGAGTTCATGAATTGCGCCGCTGCTCTCAATGGCCTCATAAACCCCGGCAGAGCAGCAATCTGTTTCCACCTCCGTGTAGCCGTTGTAAAGCATGTTGTCTCGCGTGACGTACGGGTTACTGTGAAAATCTGTTGGGCCCGGATTATAGTTTGGCGACTCATAATTACATATATTATTGATGTACCAGAAGCAGACCTCTACCCAAGTATTGGGCGTAAACACGATTGAGAGTGAAAGAGGCGGCAAAGTTCCTAGCTGCGGATAAGAGATCAGTGGAATATGAAGGTTGAGCCGAAGAGTTTGAAGGTCTACGGAGTCAAGAGAAGTCTCATCGTATGAGTAATAAGGTTTGAAACCGTTCTCAAAATCTGTAGGGTCTTGTGCAGCGAGAGGGAGTGACGCCAGAATCAAGAATCCTACTGTCCATAAAATGCGCTTCACTGTACACCTCCAGTTGAGACCGAGCCAAAAGTCGAAGAAGCAACTTGAGGATTCATCTGAACAGACGCAAGGTGAAGGACTTCAATCTGAATGCCATTGATTGTAGTTATGACTTGACTCGGGAACAGCACACCGGAGACAGACTCATAGTCAGACAAATCTACAGCTATCGGCATGAACCGCGATTGAACTTTTGCATCAGGTAGATGATATTCAACACGCGACGGGAGATTCGATTGATTATCGAAGTACCATATTTGGGTGGTTACGCGAGCATCGTCGCGAGTTCTCTGAGACTCAATTTTGACAATCGTGACAGCTTTTGAATCAAGCGTAGTCGTGCCGAAATTGATAATCGAGTAGTTCTGATCCAGGAATTCCTTTAGCAGAAGCGATGCCACTAAGTGCGGAACGATCAACGCACGGACAGCTCGTTGCGGCATGCTCTGAGTTGTCCCGTTGAGGCTCGTGAAAGGGCTGCCATTTCCGCTGCTTAGGGTACTTGTGCCTTGTGAAGTCGGATAGTCCCATCGGCTGTCGCCGCCTGCCACAGTCCAGACCGCCACGCCGTCCTTTCCCGGCGCTCCAGGCATTGCAGTGACATTTGACTGAACGATGTAGCTCTGCACGGCTCCAATCACATTTGCACTACCCATCGCGCTTATGCTTGCTTGCACGACCTTGACAGCATCGTCATCACGTATTGGATGAGGAACCCAAGGCGGGCTAGGAGGAAGATTCGAAGCTGACATGCCGGGGGGTAGAGTTGGAACTTGAGGCTGTACATTCTGTTGTGCCAGTAGAGGCGCTGCGATCAGAACGAGAACTAGGATAAGACGAAACACGAGCGAGCAGTTCATCTTCCCTCCCTCATATATCAACTTCATCAGGAAAGATTCCGCACCATGCGGGATGAGAAAACTTCGAAACCCTCTTTGTCCACTCGTCATATGCACAGACGCTCTTATGACGGATAAGTTATATCGGCACCGTTTACGCGCATGAGGATTTCTTGTCAAGGGAAATCGCATCGTTTAACGAGATATTTATAAAAGCTGTGGAAATGTCATCTTGGTAATCGTAAACAAACGGGAACTGAGCATAGCAGCTTGGGAGCATCGGGTTAGAGTTGCAGTCTGATTTTCGTTCCTGAATTGGCGTGAATCCTTCTCAAAATAATGAAGATATGATATCTGCATGTTGGCAATGACCAACCCTCTGAGGCGCAAGATTGCGAAATTGCCGGATTGGGTTTACGGTTTCTGCGTTCGAGGAATGAAGCCTGCCGCCTCACAAGATCCTGTCCGACTTTTAGCGCCTATGTTATTCTCAACATTCCTAAATTCAACTACGATAGCATCGGAATCGTTCATTTTCTGGAGGATCAAGCCATGATTATCGGAGATCGTTTGCGTGCGTTACGTGAGGAGAAGAAGTTTTCACAAGGCGATATCGAGAAGCGGACGGGATTGCTCCGCTGCTACGTTTCTCGTGTCGAGAATGGGCATACGGTTCCCGCCGTTGAAACGCTTGAGAAAATGGCTCGCGCTCTTGAAGTCCCGATGTACCAACTCTTTTACGACGGTGAAGAGCCGCCCGAGTTACCGAATCTTCCGAAGCGGAAATCTGCTGATGACATCGCCTGGGGCAGTTCGGGCAGGGACGCACGCTGGCTCGCAAAGTTTCGACGCCTGCTTGCCCGCACGGAAGAAAGTGATCGAAAGCTGCTAATGTTCATGGCTCAGAAGATGGCGAGGGGGAAGGCTGTTTGACGATCCCCGTCTCTCGCAACGGAATGCGTCAACTCGATGCGATTACAGCGGCCATCATTGTAACAATACAGGTTTCGCTGACCCTTTGAGCGTTTCCCTGTTTTTCCCGATGATGCGGACTTCCTTCCCGTATAACCCCGCAAACTTTATCGCCATCCCGAGAAGCATATACTCGTCTTGCTGGTAATCCGCAGCGAATGAATCCTGGTGGATGATCACCATCTCTTCCTTAAGGCAGGATTTAACGAAGTCGGGCAACAAACGCTTGATCTCCGTCGAGAGAGCTGCTTCTTTTTGTTTCAGTTCCTCGTCTGATATTGTGGGCATTCTCGTTGCCCTCCATAGGTTCCACTGTCCCAATGCAGTTCAGAATCCGGTTCTGGGCACAACAGTATAACTTTCGACTGGCGGCGTTGCGAAGTGCCGCTTTAAGGTACGCCGAGAATCCATCCTTCGATCTCGGCCACGTTGCGCTCGCTCGGTTCAAGCTCCGGGCAGAAAAACTTTTCGAGGCTGCCATCACAATCCGCCCGCCTCAGCCATTCGGCGGTCGCATAGGCGTCCTGCTGGTCGGGCGTTCGTCCTTCGCTCGGGAAAGTCCTGCTCCAAAGCGCAGGATAGACCTCCGCGACTATGGAGCAGCCAGGTGGCACAGCCCAACCGTCGAATGGCCAGAAGTGGACGTACCCCTTTGCACGCTGACGGATATATCGCAGCCACGGGATTCCTGCGTGCGTGGACTTCGCCACCGACCCCTGCACGTCGAAATGGAAGACCGATTTGGCTGTACGGGTCCGCAGTTCGGTCACCCGCCGCCACCGAGGATTGCCAGAGCGGGCCGCGCCATTTCCGCTACTGCCGTCACGGACGAAATCAACGTAGATTTCTTGGTCAGTGGGCCAATGTCTCTGGAAGTCATCAAGGAAGAACGGCCAGTCGAGAGGCAATCCATACTCCTCGAAGTATCTCAGCGGAAACGAAAATCCGTGGTCGATGCCTACAAGCGTCGGCGGTCCCTCGTTGAGCCTCTGAACCAGCCACTCAGCAATGCCCCTGCGGGTCCAATACTTCCGAGGGCTTGGTGGCGGCATTACTTCCTGCGGGGCGGTCAAACGGTCGGCCATGTAAACGCGCAGACCCTTGATGCTCGACTTGGGAGTCTCTGCACCGGAATAGTCGATGCCGATATAGCGTTCGTATACGGGGTTCACGTGCCCACTTGCTGCAGAGTTTGAAGATATTTGACGATGTCGCCCGTCGAAAGCATTCCGACAAGTTCGTTTCCCAGCATGACAGGCATTTCATTGATTCCGTCCCGGCCCATCTTCTCCATTGCTGTCCACAATTCAGCATTCGAATCGAGTCTGCTTAGCTTCTCAAGGGGTACCATGGCTTGGGCCGCAGTAGTCGCCGTCCATGACGGTCGAGGAATATCCTTCATATTGTGTAGGGTCAGCAATCCGACCACGCGGTCTCCTTGGTCTACGAGGAAGCATCGCCGACCGTGTGCAAGAACCTCCTGATCTACTAACTTTTGCAATGAAATGTCTCCCGATACGTGGGTGCATGCGTTTCCCATCACTTCTGATACCTTGTGGCCGACTAATAGACCTTGCACCATTTGCTGCTGGACTTGAGTTGCGGCTGCGCTTTCCAGGAACCAACCGATGAAGGCGATCCACAATCCATTGGCAACGTTTCCTCTCAGTGCTTGCCACACGCCCCAAACGATAAAGAGGAAGCCAAAGAATCGGCCCGTGCTGGCGGCAATCAGAGTCGCTCGGCGAAAGTTTTTGTTTACTCCCCAAACGACGGCGCGAAAAACGCGGCCTCCATCTAGCGGGAACGCTGGAACGAGGTTGAACAATCCCAAGAGGCCGTTAATGAGCGCGAGATACTTGGCTACTGCCAGGGCTGGCGTGATGTTCACGAGCAATGGTTCCAAAAGGAAAAAGACCGCTGCCAGCGCAAAGCTGGTGAGCGGCCCGACAACTGCAATTAAGAATTCTGCGCTGGCGCTAGGGGGTTCGCCTGCAATTTGGGACACTCCACCAAATATGAAGAGAGTGATCCGGCTTACAGGTACTTTGAAGCGAAGGGCTACCCAAGAATGGGCCAGCTCGTGCACAACAATGCTGGCAAAAAACAGCACTGCTGTCACAGCGCCCATCAACCAGTATTCGATGCTCGTGCCGCCCTTGAATTCAACCGGGTAGTAACTAACGGCCAACATCCAGGTGATTAGGGCTGCAATCAAGAACCAGGAGTAGTCCAAATCGATAGGTATCCCAAGAACGCGCCCAATTGGAATTGTGTGGCGAAACAAACTTCACCTCCCCCCTTAGAGAGCGATCAGACGTTTTGGTCTCAGCAGCAAAAATCCTCGACGGTTTCGCGAAGAATGCCCAAGTCTCACTGAGTCGTGAAACTAGGCCTCACTTCTGTGGGGGTTGACTGTGCTCCTGCGGCGGCAGTCCGTAATTTTTTCGCGGCTACTGTCTTTCTAGCGATGGCTCTCCCCTTCTTCTTTGCTGCTTTCCTGCTAGCCGAATTTCTTTTTCGCGACCGAATCCCCTTTTTCTGCATCGAGCTTCGTTTTCTGGGCATTGGCATTTTCCTTTCGTGACTGGAGTTACGTGGCGTTGCTCTTATAACGCTTATTTACGGAGCGTTCAAGTCGCCCGAGTTACGCAGAATCCTCAAGCTCGGTGGCGCTCCACTCACGATCAAAAGAAGAGGAGACCGCTCCGTCATGGATTGCTTTGGCCTTCGTTGAAGAGAACGTCATTGCATGCTCCCTTGCTGCACTTCCATATCTCAAATACTAGGTGATGGAAGGCAATGCCAGAATTCGAATCGCGTTCAGCGCGGCAATCCGCAGCAATTTGTTGATTCCCTTCGCTCTTGGACGCAACGGAAACTCGCAAATGTTCTAGGTTCTGTGGCCCGACAAATGTAGCAACAATTCCTTTGACGCCGCAACAGACTGGAGTATCCTTTGGCGTCCCCGAGATGTTCAGAAGTTCTGATTATTCATCCTATTCAAATAGTTCAAGTCGGAGGCTTTGACAAACATGATTATCGGAGAGCGTTTGCGTGCGTTGCGCGAGGAAAAGAATTTGTCACAAGGCGATATCGAGAAGCGAACGGGATTGCTTCGTTGCTATATCTCCCGCGTCGAGAACGGTCACACCGTACCTGCCGTCGAGACACTTGAGAAGTTTGCTCGCGCCCTCGAAGTCCCCATGTACCAACTTTTCTACGAGGGAGAAGAGCCACCCAAGCTACCAAATCTCCCGGAGCGCAAAACTGCAGCCGACATCGCTTGGGGTAGCAAAGGCAAAGATGCTCGAATGCTGGCGAAGTTTTGCCGTCTGTTAAATCGCATGGAAGAAGATGACCGGGGATTAGTGCTGTTCATGGCACAGAAAATGGCGAGGCGGAACGCTGCTTGATAGGGCGGTCACGCTACGCCGCCTTTGCACACTTTGCAGAACCTATGACCGCACCGCTGGCAGACCTGCGTGAACTTACGTGTCCGCCTTCCACATTTGCAACATTTCAGGGTCACTTTTTATTTGCCTTCTTGACTATCTTTAATTGGGGCTTCTGCTGTTGTTCGACTGCGCGTATGTCCTTGGCATCGTGGACTGCGAACAGTGCGTTAAATTTGTTGCGGGCAAGCTCAGTAGCATTCAATGTGTATTTCCCTTTTGATTTAAAATGAAAGGCCAACCTAGAGTGACCGGGTCAGTGCTGTCCTTCAATTCCATTTTGCGTGGAGTGTTGCTAAAACTGTCTTGGTTCAGCGTGAACTTGAGAAGCACCTAAAAGAGGCGGCATCCTAATATTTCAGCGAGGTCCAAGGAACATTCCAGGTGACGTGGCCTTGTTCGTCCGTTGCCTTCAAGTTGATGGTCTGCATCAATGTATTGACATCTACCACCTCAAACAGACCCGATTGTCCTACCATTCCAACGTGGTTGCCTATTTTCGGAACCGTTCCGCTATATTCCGAACTCATGTGGTCCTCCTAATCATTACTTCATTATCATACTCATAAATCTCTGCAATAGCCAGAGTTATCATTAAAACGGCGGCATCGCTCAAGTCGAATTATCGGAACCAGTTTCCGGCAGACGCATTGCCGGGGAGGTGGATGATCCTACTTGATAGGTCAACTGTAGGATAGTCGCTGGGCAGCCGGACAAGGTTTGCCGTCGTGTCCTTTGGCCCTATGCCGCTTGATTTCGATGTAAAGGCTCTCTCGTCGTTCTTGTACTGCCGCTCGCGCCTGCTCGCTATGTAAGAAAGAGGGACTGAGAGTATTCAGTTTGCTATTCAAAGCGACGACCTCATTCACGAGATCGTCTTTCACTTTGCACTTGTTTATCGATGCCATATCGTCAAACCTCATTATGGTTAGATGCATGATGTTCACAATGCGTCTAAGGTCGGATTATCGGAATGCGGGCGTTACCGAGAATCGCCTTTTCTCGGGAGTTGTCAGGTTCCCGAGCGGTCGATGAGGAGTTGCGTGCTCTAGGACCCATTGCCCGGACACAACCCTAGCCTGTAAAGGATCGCTGAAAATCGCAAGGATAGGAACCACAAGATTGCTAGTATGACAAAAAGGAAACCGTTTAAAGAGACACGAAGTCGGCCAATCGAAGAGTCGGTTTCCATATTACCCCCTCAATCAGGACGCCTCCGGATTGAGAACAAGGTAACCCTACCAGCCCAAAACTTCGACAATCTGATCTCTTTGTACGGCGGGTCTCAGACAAACACAGTGAGCGGTGTCACGCATTGACGTGACTGCTCGCACCCATCGAATCTCTTTCCAATCGAAACACATTCTCTGATTTGCGCGTCCAAAGTATCATCCATCATCGGTGCGATCGGTTCCGAGACTCTAGCCAGAGAAGGAGAGGCCATGCAGTGGTATCACTACGTCGCTTATTTTTTCGCGGGCGTTTTCCTCGTGAACGCGATTCCACACTTCACAAATGGCGTGTCGGGGCGTCGGTTTCCAACCCCATTCGCTTCGCCGCCCGGTAGGGGCCTGTCTTCACCAACAGTGAACGTGCTCTGGGGATCGCTGAATCTGGTCATTGGGTATCTGCTGGTGTTTCGGGTCGGAATGTTCGATTTCCGTGGCACGCAAGACGCGCTCGTCGTCGGAGTCGGGGGTTTGCTGATGGCAGTCATGCTGTCGCGGGCATTCCCACGTAGAGAGGGTGGCACGTAGTCACGGAACGTGGCAGCACGGAACTTATTTCTGCTGTGCCGATTTGCCAGTAGCCCCCTCTAGCACAGATGCATAATGCTCATGTGTCAGCATCCCCGAACACATTCCCGCCGGATACCGCACGTCGAATAATTCGGATTCAAATTCTCACCCTCGTCTGGATGAGCGTGGAAGCAGTAGTGTCGCTGGGCGCGGCTTGGGCGGCTCGCAGCCCGGCACTTCTCGGCTTCGGCGGCGACAGTGCAGTTGAACTTCTCTCAGCCGTAGTTGTGCTCTGGCGCTTCCGTTCGCCATCTCGCGGAGAGCACGCGGAGCAGCGAGCGGCTAAAATCGGAGGTGGCTTGCTCTTTGTTCTCGCTGCGTTTGTTGCTTTTGCTTCTGTTCCAACGCTGCTTGGACACGTCGAAGCCCGGCCCAGTCTCATCGGAATCGTGTTGCTCATCCTTGCCGCAGTCTTCATGCCTTGGCTTGCAAAACAAAAGCGGCAACTCTCGGCGGCTGCGGGCAGCGTAGCGTTACGGGCCGATGCTGCCGAGTCTGCCGTATGCGGCTATCTCGCCTTGATTGCTTTGGCAGGTCTGGCGGTCAATGCGATTTGGAAAGTGAATTGGGCAGACCCAATCGCCGCTTTGGCCCTGTTGCCCCTGATTGTTCACGAAGGATCGGAAGCGATGAAAGGTAAGCCGTGCTGCCACGACGCCTGAGCAACGGGTATTTCGAAGCCATCCAAGCGTCTACTGAACTATCATAGAATCCAGCGTCGGATCGAGATGCACAATGGACCTTTCCTTCGAGCAAACAATAATTGAAGTCTGGCGACAGGTCCTCGTCGAGAACTCCGAGGCGGTCGAGCTAGGCACAGAGCGTTACTCCGTTCGTCGAACACCAAAGCGCCATCTGCGGCAGGTGGACTTTGTGTTCGCGGGGAACAAGATTCGAGCACTTGAGCAGGACCCGGAAACGAAGTCTCGGTGGGCGCAAATGGCACGAGCGGGGGAAGCTGCAAGCTATCTAAGGGACCGTGATCCGCTGATCTTGGTTGACATAGGCATTGAGTTTTGTTCCTACAGGCAAGTTCGCGTTTGGACCGTACCAAAGAGCCGATTCCCAAGTGAGAGCACCACCCTTTCCTCCGCTAACCCCCGCTCCGCCCCGCAACAGCAGCTTTGCACCTGACACAGTGGCTACATAGTCGAACTGCAGAACAAGGCTTCCTGATTTTCCCAAGAGACCGCTCCTTGATATTGATTCGATATGTCCAATTGCCTCGGTACCTGTTTTCACAATGAGCTTAGAACCAACGACGAGATCCTCGCGCACCTTGAAATGGACCGTCTGCTTGACCCGCAGATTTTTCCCTTGCAGATCGTCCATCAGCACAAGGTGGATTGGCGTCCCATCAGCCAAAAGCGTCGTATCCGCTTTCTCATCTTCTTTTGCTTGAGACCAAAGCAATACCGGCGCAAGGGCAATAAGGGCTCCTAACGCAACTAGCCCAAGACAGGTTGTCGAACGGGCTCGCCTTGTTGTCATTCCCGCCAATTACTGAACTGTGAAATCATAGCCCTGCCCATAAACACCATGAGGGAAATCGGCTGATCCAACTGAGTACAAGATGTACTCGCCCTTCTTCATTTCTTTCACAGGTGACATTCTGAAATGGCGACCTCCAAGTGGAGTTGCAGAAGTGCTCACGATTCTATCGGCGCGAATCCCAACCTTCTCCCCCACGGTTCCGCCAACAGAGCCCATTTCGATTTCCCTCCGGTCACCTTTGTCATCCATCTCGACGATTATATAGTTATCGATATTATCGTTTGCCGGTAGTTGAATATCGATCACTGGTTTCCGGGAGGCGATTAGCGAAGCGTGTTGCCCTTGCAAATATGCCTTGTTCTTGACGGACTTGATCCCCAAGCTGGCAACGTGCCCCAGCCGCCCGCCGACCTTCTGCTCGCCAACTGTGCGTACCTCGACGGGGTTCCCGTCAATCGTGACTTTAGGAATCGTCAACTGCGTTGACTGAATCATGGCTGCAACAACGGAATCGGATACTCCTTCTTTCTTGAGGTTAGCGAGGTCGTCGTCTGAAAGGTTAAACTTTGTTGCTCCCGCCTTTATTCTGGCGATAATCACGTCATCCCCGAGGCCCTTATGAGTCATTTCAATGATACGGGCATTGTCCACGTCACTTTCAAGACTCGACTGCGAATAGGCCACTTGGGTTCCGAAGGACAAAAGCGTGCCGATGATACAAAAAGCCATCAAGCAGCAAAATGACACACTACGAACAGTGAAGCTGGACATTTTCATGCTCTCCTCTTCTTGGAACGGAACCTATAACCTGTGATCTCCTTTTTGACCACAACAGACTGGTGCCATTGTTCCCCCAATCTCTGCTGGCGTCAATGTGAAGCACTTTTTCACCTGGATCGCCCCCTTCGGTACGAAAACCCCGAACCAGCACAGCCGAAATTGAGCAATCTGCGGGAAGTGGATTTCGCCTTCGACGCCAACAACATTCGAGGGCTTGAACAGAATACCGAAAACGAAACCTCGGCGGGCGCAAATGGCACGGTCAGGCAAGAAAGTAATGCAGGTCCTCAGCGATGGTCATTACGTTGCGAATGTGGCTGATGGGAACCGTTGACACGGGAGTCGAACATGTAATTGCCGATCTTTTTCCATTTTCTCGCCGTGCCGAGTGTGGTATATTTAATTTTGTATCAAGAGAGAGCGTGTAATCGGCGCTCCAACAACCGAGCCAGAGAAAAGGCCACGGTGCTAACCTTCGAAATGAGGGGATACGGCCTGTAGGGGCAAAAACCACCTTAGTCCTCTCCCAAACTTTCGAAGGCATCTTCTCCACTTGGAGGCATGATGTCTTCGCACAACGATTCTTTTGCAGCTTCAGGTAGTTCACCAACGGTTGATTTTCTCTGTGAGAATCACGGAAGCATTTTCCTTCTAAGACCACTCACACCTTCAGCTACGTCCTGGCTCGAAGAAAACGTCGGACAAGACAACGGATTTCAACCCCATTGGCCAACGTGTGTCATCGAGCATCGCTACATCTGGTCGATCCTTGAAGGTATCCAGAGCGACGGCATGATGGTGCAATCGTGACCACCCGCGCAGTGATCATTCGCGTTGGTGAGCCTATGACGAAGTTTCTCGGCAGCCCGACAATGAGTCCCAAGGCTCTCGAAACGATGCGGTCCCGAGGCGGCGTGTGGTTTGCCTATCAAAACGTCGCTCTCGATTCTGCCAACTTGGCCCATTTGCAGTTCCTCTGCTGCGGGCCCGGCTGCACGTTCACCGAACCACCAGCCCGGATGCCCGACACCGTACAGTCCATAAATTGGCGATACGTGCTGGCCGGATGTGTAGACCCAACGACCGGAGAAATCGTGGATGCTCTATGAAAACAGCCAAGGTTGTGCAACTCAAAACTGAAGCCGCAGCCCATATCGTGATCCGAAACGGGGCAGGAAAGAAACTTTTCGATATGGATTTGCCGGGAGTTTCGATCACAATCGCCGTCCCAGCGGAAGCGGAGATTAAAATCACTCCTAATAGGAGGATAAGTTGACGCACAGCATCAATACGAGAATCGAAGGCAATCGACACATTGCGTCGGATTTGCGTCGGCGGCTAGAGGCGCGCCACGCAGCGAGCACGGCCACCCGTAAGATGCTCGACCGACTTTCCGATGATGAACTGGTCCTGACCTTTCTTCGGCACGAACACCAAGGCCGCGATCACATTGCGAAACAGCGGGCAGAAAAAAAGGAGGTCGAAGGATGAGCGACGGAACCGTACGGCTCTTGAAAAAATGGGGAATCCCAGTAACCAGGGAAAATTATTTGAGACTCGCGTGCGCGGGGAACCCGCCCGATGAAATTGATGGTGAGGTCGAGGCGGAACTAGACCGTGTGCGACAGAGTCTCCCTGGCGGCGATTGGGAAGCAACCACGCTGCCGCTCACTCGCGCGGATCGGCGCTGGTTGCGAAAAATGGGAGTAGCGCAATGACACGGCGTCTAAAATTATCCAAGTCTGACCGACAGTTTTGGAAAGATCACGACATTGACCCTGGCGTTCCTTCGGACAACGCATTGACGACCGAACAGTTGATGGACGCGATGCTGCGAACCGTACAACAGATGACGCCGAAAGAGAAAGCGGAACTGCGGAAATTGCTAGACGCTGCAGTTGCGGTGAATCGTTAAGGTTTCGAGTCCCATCCGCGCCCACGCATTTTATTCTTGCTTGCTTGATTCTTCACTTCGCTATTCTCGTTCCTGCGCTTCGACCGCCGCTGCTAACTCAGCCTCGCCTTTTTCATTCTCGTAAGTCCAATGCGGCAATTCAGGCTTCGGCACTGGCACGCCGCGATCCCATGACCCATTCTTAAGGCAGGCGGTTTTGAAATCTCGCCAGTGCATGGGACAGAACCCCCTAGCAAAATCACCGAGTCGGGTGCAGGACATTTTTCGTGTATGCGTTTCGACATTGCATCACCTAATCTTCCAACGTGTCCGTCACATGTTTCAGCACATACGGGAACCGCTCTATGAGCGACAGCACCTGCGGGTCGAGTTTGGCGAGACGGTTGATTGCCGACACCGTGCGGTCGACAGGGTCGTGGGACACGGTTGTTAATTTCTTCGCTTCGAGTAGTGCTTGCTCGGTTGATGCGGGGATCTCAAACTCCATGCTGGCCAACTTGCGGGCAAGAGATGACACGGTCGGTGACGAATGCCACGCGTCCCATAAATCGGCACGCTGGTTTTGCGTTAGCGAAGGCTCGGATTCCAAAATCACCTTCGCAGAGTCAACCAAACTCGGATGTATCGGTGTCATAGTCTCGGCTCCTTAGCGATTGTCGATTCCACGGTGACCCTGCAGCAGCGTGCGCAATTCATATGGGTCATTGGTGTCTCGGATGTTGTCAATCATCTGCGCTTCGGGATTTTCTGCCAGCAAATTGTTGTCACGAAGATACTCGGCTGCACGACGCAGGTTCTCGACGTTCGGGTTATCGGCACAGCCCATCTGCATCAGCACGTCGGTCATCTTCAGGACGTTCTCCTGACCGCCGACCCACCATGCACCCACCGTGCTCTTAAACTCTTCCACCGCATCAGACCAGCCCGTTAATATTTTCTGGTTGGTGAAGTCTCGCAAAGCGTCGGGGTCAATCCCTTGTTCACGCAGGGACTGTTCAACTAGGTCTGCGGCGACTCTATCCGCAGGCGACCGCGCTTCAGGCACTTCAACAAATCTTCCCTTCGCTGCATCACGCTCCTGCACGGTTGCAGCTTCAGGCTGAAAGATGCTGCGGTAGAGATTGGTCTCAGCCTGCACCAACTCCTGCTCGGTTGCACCTTCTAGAACATATTTCTTCCCGTTGATGACGACCGACTTTGCAAAGCCGTGGGCACGAGCGGCGTCCCCTGCTGGAACTTCAAGCAGGACGTTGGGGTCATATAAATCGGGACGCACAGCACCCTGCGAGACTGCGGCTTCACGCAATATGCGCTGAATCTCGGCAGCGGTTGGAGCGGCTGCGATTTGCTCTTCGATGCTGGCATTTACTTTTATTCTCGAATCATCTGGTGTCCATGACATGGTATTGCTCCTTTGAAATTAGTTTTTCTTGCGATCCTGCTGGCGAATCTTTTCTTCCTGCAAATCCAAATCGGCATCGCTCATTCCCGTGATGACAAACTCACTATTGCCGTCTGCGCCGCCGTAGAACTTGCGGATGTGCGTCGGTGTTCCGTGCTTTTCGGACAATGGAACATCAGGTCGAGCGAGTGCCGGTGAATCTGGGTTCACACGCACGCCGTAAGCGTCGGTGCGGTCACGAGAAATGACTCCCTGTTGCGCCAGCGTTTGGAGCATGCGTTCTCTCATGGATTCAAAATTATCCGCACCGAGAATGGCATCGTCGAGTTTTTGGTTGCTACGAATAAAGTCGCTCATTTGAACCTCGTCATTCGTGCCTCGAAACTCCCGTGCCAGAACGCCCGCTCGCTGGCGATGCTGCCGAAGAAACCTCGTGCCTCGGGGTATGCGTGTACCTTTGCAGCGTCGAGACCTAGTTCTTTAATTCTCTCGTCCATGAGTGCCTGCGCCGTCTCAACAGTCAGGACAAAACCAGTCCGCTCATCTTTCAAACCGCCTTCGACGCTGCCCCATGAACCGCTCATCCAACGCTCGGGTTCCAGCAGATTCAGGATGCATTTCAGTCTCGACCATGGCTGGTTTATCGCCTGTGCAGCCGTCTCTGCGTACTCGCTATCGTAGCGCTGCGGTACGACAGGCATCGCGGGTACATCGGCATCGACACGAACGGGAGTCTGATGCGCAATCTGTGTTGAATTGAATTTGAAATCCATCACACGACCTCTTCAATCTGCGTTGCGCATCCATCGGCATCGATTGCTCGCACGATTCCCATGTGAACAATGCCTGCGTCGTCGCGCTGCGTCACTCGGTCGCCAACCTTGAATCGGGGCTCAATCTCTACAGGTACACCATCTATGAGACCCGTGACCTTCGCGAACAGGCGTCTTGCTTCGACGCGGGCAACGCCTTTTGATTGCTTGATATCCAATTGCAAATCACGCAGGAACTTCTCACGCGGTGAGCGAGCAAAATAAAGGTCGAGCGCAGCAAGAATGCGCGGTGATGTCTCGGTTTTCCGAGTGAACATCGCAATATAGGCATCATCCGTAGCGCTGTAAGCCTCGCGCGTCGCTCGATTCGCGTCTGACGTTTCGATAAAAATATCGACCCACTTACGCTGACCCTCCGTCAACGCTAAAAATTCTCGCGAGGCGTGAAACTCCGCAGTAGTGATTACGCCTTTTTGAGATGCCGCTGTTGCCATGGTTCAAATTCTCCCTTGCTCTTGTCGGACAGTACGAAACGCCGAAGATGACGGCGCGACATCGAATGGAGCATCTTCGGAGGCGGAGCGAACGCTTCCGAAATGGGCTCAACATCACGCCGCCCCTCGACGGCTCGAAGCACGCATGTCACGGGCTTCTATCTATGAAATGAAAAGTCCAAAACATACGGGATCAATACACGATGGTGGGCTCGGGGTGTTTCAAAACGAAGTAGGGCATAGCCGCTGCCAAGTGCCAAGCAGACTGATGATGCCTTGGGGTTTTCTATCCTGAATTTGAAATCCAAAAAGAGACTTCTTATTTTCCCCCAGCCAACTTTTTCAGAGTAGATGCACGCGCGACCATCACGAAATGAAAGTACGCAACGGTGATTGTTTTTCCGTGACGGGGCTTGCAGTGGAGCACAATATCATAACCCAACGGCTGAGTTTAGTACTAAAGTACCGTTGCAAAACCCAACGGCTGAGTTCATACTCTCAAGATGAACAAGAAACTGCTCTCGCAAGTCATGCGGTATTTGGGAAGTCAGACATCGAAGGCCAAAGCCAGTGCCGCTCGCAAGAACGGGAAACTCGGCGGGCGTCCAAAAGGGAGCACAAAACGATGAACACTCTTACGGTTGAACAGATTAAGGCGATACTAACCACCGCGCGTGAATCATCTACACGCGATTGGTGTATGTTCCTGCTGACGTTCCGCCATGCCCTGCGGTCGCAGGAAGCGCGCAGCCTCAAATTGGATGATATCGACATGGCCGCCCAGACTATCGCGGTCAACCGCTGCAAAGGGTCGAAGTCGGGCGTTCAATCGCTGGACCGGCATAAGGGTGAGCCGCTGCTTGATGAAGTAGTGGCGTTGAAGGCATGGTTCAAAGACCGTCAGGAAGACGGATCACAGGTTTTGTTCCCGAGTGCCAAGGGTGGCGCAATGACGCGGATGCAGTTCAATCGCCTGTTCAAAGCGTATGCGACGGCTGCGGGCGTTCCTGCCGACCTAGCGCACCCCCACATCTTGCGGCACTCGCTCTGCTCGACGATGGCGGCACAGCACGCGGACATCTACGCCATCCAACAGCGGGCAGGCCACAAAAACATCTCAAACACGATGATTTACACACATGTCTCGGACGCCCAAGCGTCGGAAGCCTGCCACGAATCCCTGATGGCCGCCTTCGGATAAAGTGACAGTCTAGCCATACTGTCACCTCCCCCTACTGCAAACCCTTTGAATCGTTCTCCCCGCCACCCTGAATCTGGGGTGGCTTTTTCTCGTAATGTCACATTTCGACGGGCTGGGCTAGTCTGTACGCGCGCGCTCGAACTCAGTGCCCGCCGACAGACGTGCGCCGACCGATGCCAGCCGCGCAGAACTGCGTCCGTTAGCGGAGGATGCGTCCGACCGCCGAGACCCGTTCAAAATCAACACTGGGAAGCTCGCAGAGCCATCGCAATCTGGGGTAAGGGAAACACACCGTCGCGGTTGCGTTCCTCGATTCTGCCAGGCAATTCGTCGCCGTTGGGTATCC
The DNA here is from genome assembly GCA_963757625.1 of Terriglobia bacterium. GTDB lineage: Bacteria > Acidobacteriota > Terriglobia > Acidiferrales > UBA7541 > Palsa-360. Next base: position 495,856 of record CAVWSJ010000006.1, read on the forward strand.
TGAACCATCACAGCCAAATCCCCGACCATCAGCCGCGTTTCGGTTCTGGTGTGCCAAAAAACCCAAGTCGATTTTCAACGATGGTCACAGATGGAGTTCGAGCAACAACAAATGTCTACACAACGATTTGGAGCAGTTCTGACCGTCGGAAACTTCGTAGAATCAGTATTTCCGGCGTCCCAAAATGCCGCGAACGATAATTTTTCGAAAAAATTATCGAGGAAACGTGTTTGGCCTGCAGGTTGCCACACTGCAATGCCTGCCGGACGCTGATTCCCAGTTGCCGGTAAGTCCGTTTCTCAGGCGGAATCCGACTGAACCGGTCTCGTCTGCTGCTTGCTCGATACTTTCAAGCGGCTGACTGCTCTCGCTCTTTGCACTCCCGGCAAGCGCGAGTCCAAGGTACTGCTTCGAGTCGAGCCTTAGAAATGGGATGCTTGCAGATTTCGCAGATGCCGAATGTTCTTGCTCGGAGCCGCGCAAGAGCATCGTCAACCGCCCGCATCAGGGGGCCATCGGTCCTTCGCAATTGGATCTCTAGCTCCGCGTCAGCATCGGCATTCGCTTGCTCGATGAGATCGCCCTGCGCTACTCCTGCACCCATGACTGGAGGTCTGGCGGCGGAGTGCGCCGTCGACAACTCTTCGAGTTTGCCGAGCAGCAACTGTTTGTACCGCTCCACGTCCCTTGTGTTCACAGCCCTCCCTCCGGAAACGATCTAAGCCCGAATTATACATCCGCTCGACTCCATGTGGGCATCCTGACCGTCACGAAATGCCAGTTTCCGAGAACGCCCCGTTTATCAGGAGTTGAGAAAACAGCATAGAAGTGGAAATGCATCATTGCTGCTTTCACACACTCGATGCACTATGGCATCTTGAATACGGGGAGACCAATTGCATACTTGCATGGAGCGATCTATCACCTCCCAGCTAAGAGTAGGTTTCATGCATGATTAGAGATGCAAACAATGTGGTCCGTGTCGCGGTTCGAGCCCTGTTAATAGTCTGCTTGGCAGCCCCGCTGACGGCACAAACGGACGGGTGGAAGAAATACGAAGGACGTGACGGCAATTTTTCTGTGCTATTTCCCGTTCAGCCAAAGGATACTGTGTACGAAGGTAAAGAAGGGATTGAATCAGAGCATGGCTTCTCTGCCTCCGATGGTCCTGTTCACTTTGGCGTTTTCTATGCGAGCATGAAAGAAGAGCAAAAAGTTGATGAGGCCAATTACCAGAAATTTAAGAAAATCTTTTTCAATGGACTTCCAAACTGCGGCGAGGTAAATAGCACCGTAGCTTCTCCCGCCTTTCCGGGCTACATTGGACGCGGTTATCGCCTCGATTGCAATGCTCCGAACGCCAACACCCCAAACCCTAAAGGGACTCTTGTCGTAAATATTTATTTCGGCAGGCATTTTTCGTACATGATAATGGCGGGGTTCGCGACAACGCCAGACCCTCCGACCGTCAAGAAATTTACGGACTCATTTTCGGTGACAGATATAAGTAAGTAGAAATGCCCGAATCGCCCCCCTCCCGGGCCAAGTCCCGATAAGTCTTCTCGGAATGTGGCTTTTGGGGCCCCCGTAGCTTGGGCCACATTCCCATAATCTTGTCATCTGAACCAGATGGACAATGCGGATCGACACCGTGGATCGCTTTGTCGATTAGAATGTGGGATAGTCCGCTGAATACTCAGGATGACCGCATGTTAGAGAAGATCGGCTTGCGAAGGCGAGAAGCTATAGTGGCCGTCGGTGTTATCTTCCTGTTTATGGTCAATGCATTCGTCATCTTATATTTGAGATTTTTTGAACATGCATTGTTTGAATCGCTTCCCGCTTATCCCCGCTATATGGTTATTCGATCCCGCTTGCTAAGACCCGACCTTCTCATTCCCAGTTTAGTTGCGATTTGTGCTCTGTTCCTCGGGTATCACTATACGCGGCGAACGAATGCGGCAGATGAGATTCGCGCAATCGTTTTGGCGTTTGCGTTGGGTGTGACGGGGGGATTAATTTTGATTTTATTGTGGTGACTCTGCCAACAAGCATCAAAAGCATGACAATCATGGCCAAGTCCTGATAAGTCGCCTTATCGGAATGTGGGATTTTCCAGATTTCCAGTTTCCGTGAACCCCGTTTCACGGGACTTGGCCGATTGACAAACCTAGCAGCTTAGTCGCAGAGTTTACTCAGGAATTGATCTTGGGGAAATTTTTATATCAAACGCCAGCCTTGGACTAGTCTTTCAGCAGAGTCGTCCTAATCGTTTATCCGAAGGGAGAACACCCCTCATGATCGACAGCGAGAAATACCTGGTAATGGCCGAAAAAGCGGCGCAGCAAGATAAGTTCCTAGCCGTCTGTTACCGCGAGGTCGTCGCCGGTTGGCTGCGTTACAACTTCCGATGCGTCTACTGCGGAAAGGACTTGCTGGAATCTTGGGAAACGTTCTCTAGTTCGCTTCATCATGATCATCTGCTTCCCAAGAAATACCCGCCGCTACTTATCAACAACACTAACATCGTTCCGGCCTGCGCCGAATGCAACCAGCGGAAGTCGAACTATGACGCGAACCTTGACCTGCCCGAGTCATTACGCTACACGGGCGGCCCTGAACTGAGCGATAACCAACACAGAGAAATCCTTCGCTTGTGTAAAATCGTAGTCATCAAACGCAGGGAAGATCGCCGACACGTCATAGAGCACGCAATCGCGACTCTCAAATCCGTTTTGCTCGAAGCACAAACACGCACCAACACATCGCCCTGATAAGCGTTTCGGGTTCCGGGACAAATCGAGAAGGTAGAGTGACGAGGTGTAAGGCTCTCCGCTAGTTTAGATTTACATGTCCATCATCACCATACCCAAGAGGCGCGAATCCATGCAGGAGACACCTCTGCGATACCGCCAACGGATGCTTGCCTACATCGAGGGGCACGATCCGATCAGCCTGCTGGCAGCAACCCCCAAACGGCTCAAACGTCTATTGAATCGCTCAACTTTGGCAACGTTGCGCAAGCGGCCTGCTCCGCAGAAGTGGTCCATCGCTGAAATCGTCTCGCACTTGGCGGACTCCGAACTCGCCCGCAGCTTTCGAATTCGTCTCATTCTTGGTGCGCCGGGAACTTCCTTGCAGGCGTTCGATCAGGATGCATGGGTCGTAGCACTTCACTACGACAAACGCAGCGTTCAGAAATCGCTCGAAGAATTCCGTGTGCTTCGCGAAGCCAACCTAGCGTTGTTCCGCACCCTAACACGTGAGCAATGGAAGCACGGCGGCATCCATGCCGAACGCGGCAAGGAGACTGTCGAAAGCCTCGTCCGTGTCGCTGCCGGACACGACATCAACCACACACGACAGATCGAAGCAATCCTGAGGGCGCGAAAGCGATAGGCGAATCTATCTGTTCAAGCCGTCGGCAAGTCCTGTGAAATCCTGTTATCGTCATGTGGGAATTGCCAGAATCCCAGTTGACGATAACCCCGTTTCACGGGACTTGGCCTCAGTCAGGGTATCTGATTGCTTCGATAATTTTGTGACCCGCATCCCGTCCGGCGCTGCGAAGAGCGTTCTTTGAGGTATCTATTTCGTGGTACCAAATATCCTCCAGAATGACGACGAGGCTTATCAAGGGCCCCTGCTTGGCGTTTGTTAGAACGTCAAGCAAACCAAAAACCACCGGATCAGGCCACGCAACATCCAGCTTTTCCAATTCATCCCGCTCATCGACCACGTCGATCACGTCGAAGATATTGGATGGCCGAACCGTTACTTGAACCTTTGCAAACTCCGACTTGCTAGCACTGATCTGCTCTCCCACTACCGTCACCTGAGTCGGTAACGCCTGGATACGACCCGTGGGTATCTCGCCTCCCCAAAGTGCCAAGTAATCTTTCATATCCCAAATTCTACACTTGGATGAGGCAATCCTCGCCAGTCATCGGGCCCAGACCGCTGGTCAGTACTCCACTTGGCGATAACGCCGTTTCACAGGACCTGACCGCCGACCAGGATGGTGATACTCTGTGCCCGATGCCGTACACCCAAAAGGAGGGATCACATGAATGAGGTTAGCCCCGCTTGGCGTCGTGCTCTATCTGAAGGGCCGCTTCGCTCTGCGACCTTCTGGGTCTTGTTTCTTTTCCAGGTCGCAATTTTGGAGGGCGCTGTCTCGTTAATCGTTAAGATTGGGGCGTCTCTGCGCGACATGTTCGATTTCATCCCAATCATAATCCTCGCGTTTGTGCTTGCCTTCATCGGCTACGGCTTATGGTTGGTACTTCAGGCATATCAGGAGGCGCGGACGGCGGTTGGGACTGAGCACGAAGCGATACTCGCTCGCTATTCGTATTTGACCGTTAAGATGTGCCTCATCGCGGAGGGCTGCACATTGCTTTGCCTCAGGGTGGCTGGGTGGGCATGGCTAGCGGTTCGGTGAACGGCTGGGTTGCGGATTTCTGTTGGAAGCCAGTTACCGATAACCCCGTTTCTCAGGACTTGGCCGCCGCCGGACCCCAAAACTGAGGACCCGCCTTTCCCCGCAGTTCTTTGACGCGGAGCTTGATCTTTATGCCCGCTCCGCGCTCATAACTTTGTTAAGATTCATACAGTGTGCGAGTCAGCCCTGCAATGGCAGCGAATGTTGCGGACCATCTGTGGACGATCGAAGAATTGCTGAATGCTGGAGAGATGGCATGAAAAGAAAACTGGACTGGCGAAATGACAAAGGATTCGAGGGATGGACTTGTTCCAATTGCGGCTGGCTTTATCCGGGTCTTAGTCTGCAAGTTAATAAGAAGGAACAGTCTAAGATCATCAGAGGGAAGTTTGATGCGCACATATGCGCGAGGTACCCAAAAAATAGAGAGAACTGAGTCTCAAGCTATATATCGGAACGTGGCTTTTTGCCTCTCGTCAGCATTCCGGTCACATTCCGAGAATCTCGTTTATCCGGGCTTGAATATTGAGGATTTGCTTGATCCTTGGATCGGCGCGTGAATCGGAAATTCGCTAGTACACACCTTCTCTTGAATCTTTCTTCGTCGGCAGCCGGAAGGTAACTTCGATTGGAACATCGACGGCCGGTCTTTTCCTCTGATCTGACGCCGGGTCATCTCATTCGAGATCGCTTACAGGTTTCAGGGGTTTTCAATCAACAAACTTTGTGAGTCGCGTCTATCGGCACACATCATCGAAAACCGAGCCCTGACTGGCAAGCAGTATGAATCGGTCAATGGCGTCTAGTTCTTCCGACTTGAAGTGGACTTGGATATGATTCCTCAAATGTACAGAAAGATTAGCCCATTCTTCCTTTGATGTGCTGCCACGCTGGAAAAAGCTTTGTTCTGAAACAGACCTGCGATGTACCTCTCGCATGTGGTCCCACAATTCACTTTCAGAAGCGTAGAAATTGTTACATTCACAACAGGTGATTCGAGCCATTTGTGGTTTTGCCATGTGGGCTCACCTCCTAAATCTTCGATTGCTTCACCTCCAGAACACGCCAGTCCCCGTCCTTCGACGGCTTTTCTATAGCGTGTTCTCTCGGCGAAAGATGTGACCTAGATCACCGTCCGATACGTTACCCCGCAATGCTTCACCGTGGCCGACGGAGACACTACTAATTATCGGTCTAGAATGCGAAACGTCGTGATAAACGCTGCCAAGTCCCGGGAAGTCGCCTTCTCATCATCTGGGATTTGCGGGATTCCCACATGGCGAGAACGCCGTTTCTCAGGAGTTGAGGAAGAAACCCGATGATTCTGGGGGGAGACCTCACCCAATCATTTGACCTGATCGAGCGAGACGTCGTCGCGCACAGCGGTCACAACTCGCTCGGTGGCCTGGACGATTAGCTCAGGCTGGTCGATGTTAATGAGATGACTGCTATGGGCCGCGTTAATCAATATACTGTTCGTTGAGAGCCCCGCTAAACGCTCTTGAGATTCCGCCCAAAATCGTTCGAACTGCTCCTGTGACATTCCAGGCGGTATGAATATGCTTTCGGAAGGTCGCCCATGTCGGATGACGATAAGCGGAAGGGAACCGAGGTTTCCAAATCCGTCGGGGCCTCTCATCGCGGGGGGCACAAGCGAATACGAACGCGCTTCGTCCGCATTTGCCCGCACAAATTTGGGTGAAGAGTAGAAAGCAATCAATTCCCCTCGCACGTTTGGAAAGAGGTCATTGCGAATCCCGAATTGCCCAGGAGACGATAAAAGACGGAGCCGCAATATGCCAAACTGAGCTGTGAGTTCGCTCTTTCGCCTCTCAGGCAAACCGTTCCTGACCGCGTCCAGGAACCCATTCGAAAAGGCGTACTCTTCTGGAGCAGTATCCACAAGAACCATCCCGCGCACGTCCTGAGAATGATCGCGGGTGAAAGTACGGCTAATGAGGCCACCATAAGAATGCGCAACCAAGACATAGGGTCCGCTTATGTGAGCGTTTTTCAAGAGGGTGTCTAGCTCTGCAGCCCTTTGTTCGATGCTTCGACCTACAGGAGCAGATTCGCTCCATCCGAGACCGGGGCGATCGTAGACGCATGCACGGGTAAACGCCGCGACCCCATCTTGCACGGGGCGAAATAACATAGCTGGTTCTGCAGCACCCATCTCCATCACTACGGTTGGCGCGCCAACACCTTCGCAATAGAGATTAATTCTGTGGCCCCCCACGTCCACCATGACACCGGGTGCCGGGTATCTATGCGCATCGATTCTTTCCGCGATTTGTTCAAATGCAAAGCCACCAGCTAGCCCCGCGCAAACAAATGCGACGATGGCTAGGCAGAGTCGAATGACCCACTGCAAGAGGTTCCTAGGCAGTGAAGTGGGATTAGTCCTTTTTGCTCGACGGTCCATGATTCGCGCTGATCCTACATCAATTAACGAACAGGACCGTGAACCATTTTTCGGGGTCTTCGAAGGGGCGGAGCACGTCTGCGTTAATCGGAGTCAAGTCCCGTGAAGTCGCCTTATCGGAATCTGGCTTTTTCCTCCGTACTGGCTTCGGGTTGGGTCTAGGCACCGCTTTTCTCGGTCTGCTGCCCTTCAAACCGTTCAAGCGAGCCGCCAGTGTCTTGGCAGCCGACCGCAGCATTTTTGAAAATAAAGTTGTCGGCGCGGTTGGTCCAACACCTTCGCGCTCACGTTGCCGCTCTGAAAAAGCCTTTGCTTTTTTGGCTTTTTTTCGGCGTATGTATTCGTTTTCATCGCGCCAAGTGAAAATCTTGGTCTCTTGCGGCGTGTTCTTTTTTGCCGTGACTGTACCATCCAAGCCGTCGTCTGGTGCGCAGATCGTCAAATCGCCCATATGCCCGCAATCAACTTGAGTGACGACGTAGTTTTCTATGGCGCTTTGTTCGGATCGAAAATCTGTATCGTAAACGGTGACGTACGCGCCTATGTGCGGACCATTGTTCATCCATGTTGCGACTTGTTTCCAGATGGTTGTGCGCCCAGGTCGATCTACGCGCACCGAATCGATGGCGGCGTTGAGTGCAACTTGTTTTGTTGGGTAGGTGTAGGTCACGACTTCAATTTGCTAACTAGTTCGTTAATGTTGACTTCCGCGTATGAAGGAAATGTATCGTTGCCTCTGTATTTGTTCCATTCAGTGATAACAGCACGCCATCGAGGGAGGAATTCTTTTGCGGAGTTGACACCATAATGGATGCGCACTTGCTCCTTAAGTAGCCAGTCACCAGCGTCATTTATTCGCGGTGATGGAGGTATAGGGGTGGCTTTCAGACGCGCAGCTTCCATTGCGGGTCGGGCAGATTTATAAAAGAATTGCGCCATACTTTTCTTAGGTGCATCATTGCCAAGACCAAACCGCGATGTCTGCGCCAGCAGTAATTCGATAGGATGAAAGTCCCGCAGCAAGGCTCTGACGTGGTCTACGTCAGGTGAGAATACATTAAGGGACAACCATGTTGCGAAGTCTACATACAGCAACGCGACGGATTGAAGTTGATCGCACTGCTTCGCATCCAAAGGCTTTTCCTTGCCCGCCGCTTTTGCCTTTGACTCTCTGTGCAGGTTTTCAAGCCCAACGGCACCTGAGTGCTCCCCCCTTGAGGGGGGCGGGGCGGGGAGAAGTCCCCGAAGGGGATTTAGGGGCTCTTTTTCTATGGTTTTGGGGTTCTCCTGATTAGTAATGGACATATTGTCACGATTCAGGGGGACAAGCACAGGGACATTGTTCCCCTGCGCATTGCCAGATGTGCTCCCTTTGCCATCGGATGCAGGAGTAGGCGGAGGGACATTGTCTGGGACAACGAGGGGGACATGTGACGACCATAGAGAGAGAATCTCATCGCGCGTGCCAATCACGTTGAATTGGTCTGGATTCGGGACCCAAACATTATATGGGCGAGCCGTGGCATCCGAACGAGTTGTGTCAACCTTATGATAATCTCGGCGCATCAAGTCTCGGTTGAGTAAATCAAGGCCGGCACGGCGATAGCGTTTGACATTCGCGACTGTTGCATCGAGCCATCGGAAACGACAGATGTTTGCGGCACTGTAGCCGCGAACCTGATAGGCTGGACGCTCCGCATGCAGGTAGCAATAGATGAAGATATCGAATTGCTCTGCTGTGATGCTGCCGTTCTCCAAACCTACGAAGACCGCCAAAGGGATTTTTACGTAGGGAGTCACTTCACACGCCCAGTCGGCGCGCTGCTCTGCCTATCAGTGACTTGGCGCGCAATCGTCTTGGAAATGATCCGCACATCGTGGGCTTGCGGTTTGCCTTCGATGTCGAAAGGCGTAAACTCAACGCGCCAGCCAGCCATTAGAAAGCGATGGTGCTTGTCTTCATCCATAAATTTGGGGATGACAAAAAAATCGGGCAGGGTTTCGTCATCGGGCAAAATCCAGCCGATGGCGGTAAGACGGTCGTATCGAGTTACTGTACCTAGCATGGGACACTCCCTAAAGCTACATAAACATCCGCGACTACTCACGCGGCGGATGACGCCGTTCACTGCTCAAAAGTGATAATCAACGGGACCGGGAATTTCTCCCGGCGCGCTTACTTCGCGGGCGGCTGATTCTTGAAGACAACAGGCTCCGTGACCACTTCGATCCCAAGGAACGCGTCCAAAACTTGCCTTGTTAGCAGGGCGGCGGAAATGCCGCGCTTGGCCGCGATCTTTTTCAGCGCCATTTTCTCGGCTCGACTCAAAAAGATGTTCGTACGAATTAAAGAGTTCGGGTGTGTCATGGTCCTGTTCCTTTTGGTGTCTGAATATCTCTATCTACCTATGGTGCTGAAAGTCTTGTTTAAGCTGCCGCGCGCTTCGGATACGGAAGCACGCTCCACTTCAAGGCTGCCCGCAACATATCAACTGTCTCTCGATCACCATAGAGTCCAACGTATCGACCTTTAGGTGCTGCTGACACGAACAAAAAACCTTCATCAATCATCTGCTGGTGTTTTTCGCGGCGACTGCATTTAACTTGGTACGCGCTTACATTGCGATCCGAAAACTGCCGACATCGGACACAGTGCTGAATGTTGCGTTCGTCATGAACCTTGCCGTCTTTGAACGTGCCCCACATTGGGTCTTTCGGAATCGGCTTGCCTGACCAGACGAATCCAGATGATTTACTTCCCGTTGTTCCGCAGTAGAGCCAGCCCATTGCCTGATAAATCGTGCCGACTTCGTTTGCTGCGGGGTCGGAGTAACCGATGAAAATGTTGTATCCCTTCTTCGCCACCAATCGGCAAGCCGCGCTATCGAGGAATGATGCCGATTGTGGATGCGCCCAATGCTCGCATGCGCCGCGGTTGAGCACTTTCACCCGATGTGCGTACTCACGTCCACAAACAGACTCGGCAGTTTTCGTGCCTGCTGTTCGACCAAAGCAGACCACACCAGCCAGATGCTCACCGAAGTAGAGCCCGAACTGAAAGTCAGTGGTGCCCATCGTGCCCAACCATTCATATTTAAGAATGATTGTCTTGGCTGTTTCGCGATCGATTTGTCGGACCACCGCATTCTTGAGCGACATTGCCAGGAACATCTTCTCTTCAATGAGCGGGTCTGGTTCGCACGAGTGTTGCTCGCGAATGATTTTCTGGTGTGCCTTCTGAGAAAAGTGGATCGGGAAGGTCGGAATCGAACCGCCGCCGTTGGTTGGAGCCAACTGTTCTGCCATTAAACTATCCCCGAGTAGAATCATTTCAAGCCGCCTTCTTGTGTGATTTCAAAATCGTCTTGTACTGACTGGCATACTCATCCGCGCGCTCGGTAACTGCATTCAAACTCTTGATCACTTCCTGCAAACCAACTTCCGCTTTTAGTGACCAGTCGGACTTCTTGATGTGTGTGAGTTCATCGAGTCTGTCTTTGACGCCATTAAATGCACCAGCCAAGCCTCGGGCGACGCGGGCATAGAAATCCTCTTCGGCGTATCGCGCCTGGAGGTCTTTCGATCTCGATGCGGGTTCGGGCGTCTTCCTTGCCTTTGCGCCACGCCGAAACATAAACGTGCCATTGAGGAACTGGGTCAACAGTGTGGGATCGTGCTTCAAGACCTGGGCTTCCTTCTGGGATATTTTCCCTTCCTTCTGTAGTTGGTGGATGTCGGGTCGTTCTTTGGCGTTCGTGATCGAAGGCTGCAGGGTGCGCCCACTGAGCCCAAAATTCTTTGCCACCGCGTCGCGAGACTTCTCCGACGTGGAAGATTTTTCCACCTCGGTAGGTTGAGCTGAGTCTTGTTGCCTCTGGTTCTGTTTCAGGTTTGCGATCTGCCGCGCTTCGGTTTCCTTCTGCATCAAGACCACTGCCTCGGCAGCGATAGCCTTCAATTGATCGGGCTTGAGGTGCCGCCGATGGAGGTTTTGGGATACCACCCACGACACAGGCGAGCCGAGTTTCTCAGCGTTGCGTGATTGGAAGTCGGGAGACACACTCGCCAATTTGCAAGCAAGCATACGATTCCTGCCGTCGAGTACATTGTCGTCGAGCAGGATGATGGGATTTTTCAGTCCGTTAGTTTTGATGTCGTCGGCGAGTTGCTGTAGCTCGTCTTCAGGCATCAACGGAAAAATATTGGCGGCGGCGTGCCAATTTGTGGAGTCGCAGTATTCTTGCCAAGGTTTCATGACGCCACCTGATTTGTGCGGGTATATTTTCTCTTGCGGCTGGCGGTGGACTGCGGCAATCCAAGCAACCAAGACTCAACTTCCGAACGAAGAAATCTCAGGTATTTCCCTACCTTCCTGTGCGGCAAGGAGGTACCACGATTGTTTCCCCTGTATCTAGTCCACTCGTAAATGGACGATGGGGGAACCTTCAAGAGTGCCGCCGTTTCCTGCACGGTGAGTACTTCACAGGATGTGGGGAGCATAGGAACGGTGTTGGCTGTTTGTTTGCGTTGCATCGTGTTCTCCAAATGATTCCGAATACACGCCCATTTTACCGATTGACAGAACTGCTGGATAGTGTCTATAATCCCCATTGTCTAGCAGATCCAACGAGCGAGACAAAGAAGGTCCAGAGTGGCGAGCCCACGAACTGCAGAAGAAACCCGAGCCCTACTCGATGCGGCAGATGCGCTGACGGCATTCGTGCTCTTGGAACCCGAGGGTGTGGAGAACTTTCGCCAGCGGTATCCCAAATTTGTCCCTGATGCGTGGTGGACATTTAAGGACAGTTACGGTGAAGTGGTGTGGCGCGCGTGGCAGGGTTTGCTCGCGGTATCGTGGGTCAAATTATCCATCTATAGTGACAGCCTCCTCGCATTATTGACAATGTGGAGCAGCACTGAACCTTCAATCACTTCGACATCTGAACTCGCAGGTGTCTTCACACCGACCCTGTATCCGTATCAACGAGCGGTCCTATTCCTTGCGCTCGAACCATGGCGCATGAAAGATTGTCAACGCCCCGAGTGCGGGAAACCATTCATCGCAGACCATGCCAGCCGTAAGTACTGCTCAGTTGATTGTTCTGCTCAAGTGATTGAACAGCAGCACTTGAAATGGGGCCGTGAGAATAACTGGGGCCGCGAAAAACCAAACAAGAAAAGCAGGCGAACTCGTTAACCAACAAATCAGTTTTTTGTGGAGGTCATACATGGCTCAAAAAGGCCGCATCTACAAGAAAGACGCGAGTTGGTGGTTTCGCTACAAAACCCCGGTCATGCTCGACGGCCAAAAGCATTGGAAGGATCGCTACGTGAAGTTGGCCCCCGCAGATCAATTCGCTTCTGCGCTCGCGGTTGAAAAATCTGGGCTCATTGATTCCTACAAAACTGAATTAGACACATCGAAGATGACGCCATCCACGATGCAGTTGGTGAACGACTTTATCGAGCATGTCTACTTCCCTCGTCGGACAGCGGCGGGTGACCTGAAGCCTTCAACCATGGTGGGCTACAAAAATCTGTACGCGCACCACCTGAAGGCTCGGTTCGAGAGTCTGCGCATGGCGGACTTCACGATCAAAACCGCACAGACAATTTTGAATCAGATCGCGAAGGATCGCCCTGACCTGTCCGCCCAAACAATGAAACATTGCAAGTGGTTCAGCGTGTCTGTGTTCAAACTCGCGGCCATGGAAGATGCGTTCAATCCTAATGCGAAAAATCCGTTCGCCGAGGCTGACATCCCAAAGACACAACACAAGCCTACGCCGACGCGCCATGCAACCCTCGATGTCGTCGTGAGCATGATCAATGCTTTGGACGAACCCGCCGCAACCGTGGTGGCGCTCGCTGCATTCAGTGGCTTGCGGAAATCAGAAATCCAAGGACTGCGTTGGGAAGATTTGGACGGCAATCAACTGCACGTTCGCCGGGCCGCGTGGCGCACCACGACAATCCACGAGACAAAGACCACCGCGTCTGCGGCAACCGTGCCCGTCATCCCGGTGCTTGCGGATTATTTGGAGGAACACCGCAACGGATATCCCGCCGATGGATTCGTCTTCACGGGACCCAAGTTCAAGAATCGCCCCCTCGACCTGCATAATTTGGCGAATCGCAATATCCGCCCAGCACTCACCAAGGCGAACATTCCTTGGTGCGGCTGGCACGGCTTCAGGCGCGGACTGGCGACGACACTCTACGAACTGGGAACTGACAGTAAGACGCGGCAAGGGATTCTGCGTCACGCGAATGTGATCATAACTGAGCAGGCATACACAAAACAGATCGACGAAGTGTCACAGGAAGCCATGCGCAAGGTTCAAGCCGCGTTCAAGGCCAAACTGAAGAAAACCCGGAAGGGACCCTGATTTTAGGTACGATGTTGGGTACGATTTAGCCTACCATCTCATGCCATCCCTATGGAACCATCATAAACATTGATTATTTTGGTAGGGGCGGTGGGGATCGAACCCACGACCTTCGGCTTAAAAGGCCGCTGCTCTACCACTGAGCTACGCCCCTAAATGGCTAATGAATTGTAGCAGCTACCGATTTTTCGTCCACCGCAGTTTCTGGGGCGGAGGACAAATAGCGCCCGAACCGGCCCGCGACCGTGTCCTCAGCTTGTTGCTTCTGGTTGGCGCTGGAATGGAAATTCCGTTGGGCCGTAGCCAGCCTAGCGTGGCCCATGATCCGTTGGACAGTTTGCAGTCCTATCCCGGCAATGACCTTACGGGTTCCCAATGTGTCCCGCAAGTCGTTGGGTCGTGCGTGACTGCGATCACATCAATGGGTGATGCGCGTTACTGAACCCGGAGTCTGTTCTTCATATGGTTAACAATGGATCCAGGGAAAATCGCAGGCAGCCGCACGGAGTTCGCTATGAACCACGAGTACGATCTGTTTGAAAAATTCCCGGATGGCTCGTCCCTATGGAGAGATGCTATTCCCGGAATTCAAAAAACCCAGCTCCGACTGCAGGAAATGGCCCGGAAATCAGATCACCAGTTCTATGCTGTCAACCTGGCAACTGGAGAAATCGTTTCTTCCCGGTCGGCCCACAATGCTCGTGAACTTGAGCGGGCGTCGAAGACCGAGGAAAGGTCCAAAACTCCAGTCGCTTAGAATTGGTGGCTACCTCTTGGGCAGGGAAAAAAGAGCAGGTTATATGGTGGAAAATCCATCCTCGGCGGTAGGCCGTTTTCGTCTTGTAGCCCGTGCCAGGGAGCGTACAATAGCAACTCCTACGATGCGGGCACCATACGGACTTGAAATCATCGAAAACTGCATTACCTGCCCCCACCGGCAGGAGCGGCTGTTTTGCAACCTTCCGCCGGATGCCGTGCAAAGTCTTTCTGAAATCACGTTTGCTTCGTCCTACCCAAGGGGCGCGACTCTTTTTGTCGAGGGGCAGGCGGGGCGAGGCGTTTTCATCGTGTGTACCGGGCGAGTGAAGCTTTCGACGTCCTCGATCGACGGTAAGACGCTCATCGTCAGGCTTTCGCAGCCCGGGGAAGTCCTGGGCCTGCCTTCCACGGTCACGGGAACTCCATACGAACTCACGGCAGAAGTGGTTGAGCCCGCACAGACAAATTTCATTTCGAGGACCGATTTTCTGAACTTCCTTCGCGAGCACGGCGAGGTTGCGCTGCGTGTGGCCCAGCAACTGGGCGAAACCTACCATTCTGCGATCGCGGAAATGCGCACCATCGGGCTTTCGCAATCCGCCACGGAGAAGCTGGCCCGTTTTGTATTGGATTTGACTGCGGATCCCAAATCAACTCATGACGCCAGCAAGGTCAAGCTTGCCTTCACGCACGAAGAGATCGCCCAAATGCTGGGAACTTCCAGAGAAACTGTGACGCGAGTGTTTGCAGACCTCAGGAAGAAGAATTTATTGGCGGTCAAGGGCTCCACTCTTACGATCAAGGACCGAGTGGGCCTTGAACGGATCTTCCAAAGCTAAGCACACGACAGCGTTCGCATCCCGCCTCAAACCTTCCAGGAAAACACCGGGATCATAGATCCTCATTGCACGATACCGCCCGAATGCCGAACCACATTCTCCCACCTTCAAGTCGCAACTAAGATTGGTCGATAGATAATCTTTGGGTTTGAGACGTTTCCGGGCTTGTGACCAACCAGTCATCACTTGGACTAAGAGACCGAAATTTTTGTGACCCGGATCACACAAATCGCGGAAGCACATCACATACATCCCGGACATGTTCATTGAGAATGGCCACATTTTGAAACTGTACCGGGGTAAGCGGAAAGCGCAGAAAGAGAAAAAGGTGGATCAATGATAAAGCGCCCTATGAAGTCCTTCACGTTGGTCTGGCTACTGGCTCTGCCTTTATTCGTATGGGTGGCCGGGACAGCCTTCGCCCAAGAGCGGCCAATTGCTCCATCACCCGTCGTCCCTGGTCAAGTTGCCGCACCAACCGATATCAGGACGCTAACCGGGACTGAGGCTTGCGCGCACTGCCATCGGTTATCGGTCGAAGGGGTTTCGAAAAGCGTCCACGCCGATAACTCTCAATTGCGCGGCGCCGCTGAGATCGCCGAAGCGGGCGTTGGCACCAATTGCGACGTGTGCCATGGCTCAAGCAAGGCGCACGCTGACGCGGAGCTGGCGGCGGAGTACGCCGATACGAAGAATCCCGACGCGAAGAAACTCATCTTTGATTTCGAAGCGAAGACCACGACTCCGGAAATGGTGAACACTCGCTGCCTGACGTGTCACGCATCGGGCCCGGATCATTTCAACAGCGCAAATTCGTTCCACCGCCAGAACGAAATCAGCTGCATTGATTGCCACTCGCCGCACCACGGGGACCGGAATGACAAGCTGTTGGTCAAGGCGCAACCCGACCTCTGCTACACGTGCCATCTGGAGCAGAAATCCCAATTTAATATGCCGTTCCGCCATCGCGTGAATGAAGGCCTGGTTTTGTGCACCGACTGCCACAACCAGCACGGAACAGGCGGAGTTTGGGAGTCATCGAGCGGCCTGACGCGGCAGGTCCGAACCTCCGCATCGGGCGACGTGGTGTGTTTCAAGTGCCACGCCGATAAGCAGGGCCCCTTTGTATTCGAACACACAGCAGTGAAGACGGAAGGTTGCGCGGCGTGCCATATCCCGCACGGCGGAGCAAACCTTCACATGTTGAAGTACAGCAATGTCGGGTTGCTCTGTTTGTCATGCCATACGGCATCCGCGTTCGGACATGCGCCGCTCATGGATCCCCAAATGGCTACCAATCAGAACGCATGCCCGTTGTGCCATACGCAAATCCATGGGTCGAATTTTAGTAACGATCTTCTCCGATAAATTGAATGTGGCGACTTATCTCATGTGGAGAAGATTTGTTCAGTCAGATAGCAAGCAAGTCCTAGGCGGAGGAAATGATGAGCAATCATTTGGGGACTAAGCGGCTCGGATTGCTGATGATGGCGATTGCGGTGCTTTTCTTGTCATCCACTTCCAGAGCGCAAGATAGTACCGAAGAGAGCAAGGGAATTGATCAGGGCAATTATAATATCCACCAGACGATTGACGTTGGTTATCGGGCGGACTGGGTCAAGGGCAACCAGGATACCTACGACACGTTCGTGGATCTGGGGTCCGGCCTGCGTTTGATCGATTACACCGTAAGCATGAGGTCCATCAACAACCAGGGGATCCTCTTCGACAACCTCAATTTCAGCAACTTTGGTTACGGCGGCGATCCGGACGACGTCACGCGCCTGCGGATCGAAAAGGTCAAGTATTACGACTTTTCTTTTGTTTTCCGCCGCCACAAGGATTTCTGGGACTACAACCTGGCGGATAATCCGTTGAACCCGAACTTCTCCAACCTGATCGGGACGACCATCTCCCAAGTGAATCCCACTGCGGGTCTGAATGCGTTCATGTTTCCTTCGATTGCCGTCAACAATTCGCCGCATTCGCTTTATCTCGTGCGTCGCATGCAGGACTATGATTTGACGCTGCTGCCGGAATCCCGCGTTCGTTTCCGGCTGGGCTATTCACGGGACGTAAACGAAGGGCCTTCTCTCAGTTCGTTCGCGGGCACACTTGGCGTCACAAACTTCAGCTTCCCGCTGGAACAGAATTTCCGAATGACCTCGAACGACTATCATATTGGCGTGGATTTCCGGGTCCTGCCCAGAACCACGATCTCCTACGATCAGTTCCTTGAATATAACAAGAATGACACCAGCGATACGCTTGCCAATACGCCGTTCCTGGTCCAATCGCCAACGTTTCCCGGCACTGTACCGGTGAACATGGGCCTTGCATGGTACTACCCTCCCGTGAATAGCGGCACGCCTTGCGGCTTCAATAACAACCCGATACAAGTAACAAGCACAAACAATCCGGCAGGATCAGTACCGCCATTCCCAGGCGCGACTTCGACCGTTCTGGGCTACGCGAACCCACTTTGCAAAGAAGCAACCTCGTATCTGAGAACAGCGCCAATCCGGAATTTCCTCCCGACCGAGCGCATCAGCTTCCAGTCCAAGTATTTCGCGCGCCTTGAGATGTCCGGCTCGGCGAGCTACAACAGCAGCAACAGCAACATCGCAAGCCTTTATGACGCCATCAACGAATGGGCAAACCCATCGGTGACGACAGGGCAGATCCGCGAGGGCATCACCTCAGGTTCGGCAAACGCAAGGCAAGTTGCTGCACGCGCGAATTGGACCGGCATTGTTACATTGACCCAGAAGGTCCGGCTCGTCGATTCCGTTTATTACGACAACTGGCGCACCTCCGGAGTCTTCAATCAGGTGACTACGGACCTGTTCGCCACTCTTCCCCAGATCGCTGGCCAGGTCGGCATCTTGCTTCCAATCTCGCAATTCGCGGTTGGGGCTGCCAGCGGACCTGCATTTTCCAGCATCTGCCCGGCAGCCCCCTTCAATGCCACCCAGTGTCCGCAGCACGGCACTTCTTCGCTCCCTGATACCTACAACACCTTCAATCAAGACTTCCTCGGCCAGAGGCGTATATCGAATACCCTTCAAGTGGAAGCTGATCTGACGAAGATCGTTACCGTCCGAGCTGGCTATCTCTACGAACAGAGGCAAATCTCCGAAACGCCATGGAACTCCCTCTATTATTCAAACGGTACGAACCCAAACATGGGGGCCACCTTTTATCCCGGTGGGGGCGGTACGGCGGGCGCTCTGCAACAAACGGGCGCGACGGGTAATTATTACTGACGCGGCTCGCGGTGTGTGCGCGGTCAGTGGCGGGAGCGCCTTCCGCGCCGGGACTGTGCCTATAATTCCACAGACGGTTCCATTACTTATTCTCCTACTCTTGCGGGGAGCACGAATACCGCTCTCTACTGCCAGGAAGGGACGATTGCAGCCACCCCGAGCGTGTCGATAACGAATGTTTTCCTGGGACGTTGCTCGACAACGATCAACGAGCAAGTGGGCCTGGCTGGTTTGACGTTTCGGCCGATGGACACACTGCGAATCTACGCGGATTTCCAGTTTGGATACAACGACGCGGCTTACGTTCGGACTGGCCCGCGGCAAGTTCAGAGTTACAAGATTCACGCGAACTATAAACCGCGGCCGTGGATTACCATTGATGGTTCCGTGGATATTCACGAGAACCGGGACAACGTCACCTATGTAAATGATCTCGAGCACGGCCGGACGTACGGCTTTACCACGATATTTGCCCGGAATTCGAATCTCGCCTTCACTGTTGGATATAACTACTCTGATATTTCTTTGCAGGATATGATCGCTTTCCGCGATAATTTCAGCTCCAGTTTGACGATTAGTCCCCCGTATGACGCGCTTACCTCCACCGGGTACTTGTTCTACACGCCGGGGAGCGCAGGGACTGCGCCGTGCCCCACCGGTTTTGCCTCTGCAACTGGAGATGGCTCAGGAACCAATGCGAGTATCAATCTGTGCACAACCGCCTTCTATACGAGCCGGCAACACTACGCTTACAGCGACGTGATGTGGAAGCCCTTCAAGCGAATCACGGCGAGCCTCGGATTCTCCGGGACCTTCGTTGGCGGCAGTACGGTGTTTCTGAATCCACTGCAGCCCGGCGGCACGCTGGCCTTCAATTACCTGAAGCCGTTCGCCTCGCTCCAGATCGATATCTACAAGGGACTGAGTTACAGCACCACGTGGAATTATTACGCATATGACTCCAGATCGCCCGTTAACGTCAGCGTTACCATCCCCGCTGGGAGCGGAGCCTACGCGGGTCAGGCATACTCGCTCCAACCAATCACGCCACCGGACTTCAACGGCAGCACATTGATGTTCTCGATGCGATATGCCTTCTGAAACGGCTATGAGGGAATTCCAACACGCCGCCGGATCGATGGGTGAAGAATGTGCCGAACTAGACCGTCTTATGGACATCTCACACGGAATCGCGCCTTTCGTTTCTCGATGTGTGATCTGCCTCACAATAACTCGTGACACTGATCACGGCAGTAAATCAACCAATAAGCGAATATCGCACACGTTGTGAGAGGCACCCAATTTCATAAGGAGGAATGCAGTGATGGAAACAACGTGCAATCAAATAGATAGAGCCAAAGAAGAATCACCGCTGGCGAAGTCGGGCCAAAGCTGGCGCCGGGTCCTGCCGTGGGTATCGCTACTGCTGCTGGTCGCGATGATCGTTCCGTCGCTTTACGTGCTGGCCCAAGAACCCCGCGTGATTCAGATCACAGCTGACAAGGACAACCGGTTTAAAGTGCCCGGGCAGAAGGATCCTGTCATCACGGTGAAGGCCAAGGAAGTAATCAAGTTCAGAATCACCGCGCATAAGGGGACCGAGTTTGACCCCGACGGCTCGATTCACAGCTTCACCGTCAAGGAACTAAAGGATGAGGGCTGGAACGTCAGGTTGAAGGAAGGGATGAACGAATTTGTCCTGGTCGCGCCTGACAAGCCGGGTGAATACAAGATCGAATGCACCGTTAAGTGCGGCAAAGGCCACGATGACATGGGAATGAAGATGATCGTTACGCAGTGAGGAGAGACCACATGCCGATATCACGTCGAGGTTTCTTGCATGGAACGGGAGGCGCCCTGATCGCAACCCTCGCTGTTGTGGAGGGATCATCAGCGGAAGGCCTTCATCAGATTTTGCCGGCACGCTCGGTCGCGCCCTCCAACCAGAAGTGGATAATGGTCATCGACCTTACCAAATGCGACGGTTGCGGGGATTGCACCAGGGCCTGCAAAGCCATGCATTTTGTCCCTCCGATGCAGGAGTGGATCAGGGTCTACGAAGTGACGGACAACCCGGCCGCAGGGCCTTATTTTCTGGCGAGGCCTTGTATGCAGTGTGACAACCCTCCTTGTGTGCGTGGATGCCCAGTGGGAGCCACGTTCAAACGCACTGATGGAATCGTCATGATGGACCAGGACCGCTGCATCGGTTGCCGGAACTGCATGGCCCAGTGTCCGTATTCAGCACGTGCGTTCAATTGGTCGGAGCCCCCGCACACGCCGGCGGAACTTTCGCAGCCATACTCGATGGAATACAACTATCCCCATCGCAAGGGCGTGGTGGAGAAATGCATCTTCTGCCCGCACATGCTTCGTGAGGGCAAACTGCCGGAGTGCGCCTCGAAATGCACCATGGGCGCCATTTATTTTGGCGACGAGTACGAGGATGCAGTCACCAACAGCAAGGGAGAGACCATCCAGCTCTCCAAGGTCACCGAGCAAGGGGCTGGGTTCAGGCTGCTCGAAGAGCTTGGGACCGAGCCTCGCGTTTACTACCTGCCTGCTGCAAATCGCAAGTACCCGGGCCCGAACGAACTCAAAGAAAGAGAAGCTTCGGAGAAAAAAGGATGATTTCGAAACGAGAGGCCAATTTGCTGCGTTCCGTCACCGAGACCTCGACGGCTTTCTACTTTTGGGTCGCGGGATTATCCTGCGTGGTCCTTTGGGGACTCTACGCCTATATCCTTCAACTGCGCCAGGGACTGATTGTCACGGGAATGCGTGACCAGACTTCCTGGGGCCTGTACATCACGGACTTCGTCTTTTTCATCGGGATCAGTCACGCCGGAACACTGATTTCAGCCGTTCTTCGAGTCGCCGACGCGGGGTGGCGCCGTCCCATCACGCGGCTGGCCGAAGGCATCACCGTCTTCGCGTTGATGATCGGCGGGCCCATGGTCATCATCGATATGGGCCGTCCGGACAGAATGCTTAATTTATTTATCCACGGACGCATCCAATCCCCGATCTTCTGGGACGTTCTCGGGGTAAGCACGTATCTGACCGGATGCATCATTTATCTCTATCTTCCCATGATTCCGGATCTGGCCTTCCTGGCGAAACGGGAGGAGTTCTCCCAGTGGCGGCGAAAACTGTACGCCAAGCTTTCGCTGGGATGGACGGGCAGCGATAAGGAACAGCATCTACTGGAGAAGTGCATTTCGATGCTGGCGATCTTCATCATTCCGCTGGCTATTTCTGTGCATACCGTCGTGTCATGGATCTTCGCGATGACCTTGCGGCCCGGGTGGAACAGCAGCATCTACGGGCCCTACTTTGTCATGGGCGCAATCTATTCCGGCGGGGCGGCAGTCATTCTTTCGATGTATGTCCTTCGGAAGGTTTTCCATCTGGAAGACTATCTCGAGCCCATCCACTTCCGGAATCTCGGATTGCTTCTCCTCACGTTCTGCCTGCTGTATCTCTACTTCAATATCAACGAATATTTGACGTCAGGATACAAGGTCGAGGGGCCGGAAAAGTCCTTGTTGCAGGGAGTCTTTTTCGGCAGCTACGCTACCTTGTTCTGGTCGGTTCAGAGCATGGTCATCATTATTCCGTTGCTCTTGATGGTCGCTGTACTTGCTGTAAAAAGCTTACGAAGATTCACTCCTCCCGTGCTCGCGCTGGCCTCGCTCCTGGTTGTGGTTGGGGCATGGGCCAAGCGCTACCTGATTATCGTTCCCACGCTTGCCACTCCTTATTTGCCGAATGCAAAGCTCCCTTATGATTGGCTTCACTACCGCCCGACTTGGGTGGAATGGTCCATCACTGCAGGGGCCACGGCTGTCTTGCTTCTCATCTATACACTGTTCGCCAAGCTATTCCCCATGGTTTCGATCTGGGAAACGCGTGAAGATGACGCGGAGCGGGAATTGATTGAGCACCGCAGCAAAGTAGATGTGGAACCATCGAACGAGCCTGTTCCTCAACGGTTAGGCCCCGTACCGACGGCAACCATTATTTTGATCGCGCTTGTGCTTTTCGGTGCTGGCCAGGCTCGCGCGGCCCAGAAGCCTCAGGCCAAACAGCCGCAAGCCACTTCGCTGTCATTGGAGTGGCGAACAGTGGCGCCGCCTCCCGTGTCAACCGCCGGCACAGCCAAGGGCGAAACTGGCATGGTCGCATTTTTCGATCACTTTTTCGGATGGCGTCCCGCTGAGACCAGCGACCGCGCACAGGAACTTCCTCCGACTACCATCGTGACGGCCACGCTGCTGGATGACAAAGGTCAGCCGCTCCCTTACCAGGTCGTCGGCCTTTCCCTGAAGACGTCCTTTGGCAAATTGAATTATGGAAACCGGCCAACGAACGGTGAGGGGAAAGCTCAATTCTCGATGCAGGACCGTCGATACGGACAATACCAAGTCGAAGGCGCATACGATGGAGGTGACAAATTCGCCGCCGCTCATGCCTCGGTTACGGTCGACTTCGGCGCCCGTCCTGCGGCTTCTTTACCCTCTGAGGGGGTGCTCATTACCCCCTATCCAACGGTGGCCATTGCGCTACCGTTCCTGTTTTTCTACGGATTGATGTGGGTCATATTTTTCTACGTCGGTTATCAGATGATCTGGCGCCTTCCCCACCTCCGTAAGGGGGGATAGAAAACTCAATGCATTCTGTGACCCCGTGCGGCCGCGACGTGGGATGCGCCGCCCACCCGAGTTAAAAGGAGAACGAAAATGCGCATTACACTGCTAGTGGGAATTCTGCTCCTCGCTGCGGGTGCCGCCGGCGCCCAATCCAAGCGACCCGTGACGCAAGACCAGCTGCCATCAAGTTTCTTGCCTGCCGGTAAAGCCATGTTCAAGCAATACTGCGCCGCCTGCCACGGCCCCGACGCCAAAGGCCACGGCCCCGCGCAGGCCTCGCTCAAAGTACAGGCTGCCGACCTGACCACGCTTTCCAAACGCCACGGCGGTGAATTCCCATACGACTACGTCTCGAACATCCTGAGGTTCGGTCCCGGCGTTGCCGCGCACGGCTCTTCCGACATGCCAACGTGGGGCTCGGTTTTCCAATACATGGACAACTACAACGAAACCGTCGTCAAGGAGCGCATCAAGAATTTGAACCTATTCATCTTTTCACTCCAGGAAAAGTAACCGTCTTCGTATCGTTGTACGTGGGTCCCGTGAGAAGCGTGGGCGAACCACTAGATTTGCACGGTCCCGATCTGGCGCGGGACTGTGATCCGTTGAAATGAAAACTACGTCCTGCAGACTTACAAAAATGAGAAGGGGGTCATCAGAATGACTGGAAGGCAAAGTGAAACTCTTCGCTGGTTCATGCGCGCTTTGATCATTTGCACGATTTTCGCGGCGCTCGCCTTTGCCGGAGGCCGCATCGCGGCCCAAGAC
Source organism: Terriglobia bacterium (assembly GCA_963757625.1). Classification (GTDB taxonomy): domain Bacteria; phylum Acidobacteriota; class Terriglobia; order Acidiferrales; family UBA7541; genus Palsa-360. Next base: position 519,398 of record CAVWSJ010000006.1, read on the forward strand.
GAAAAGCCCTGGGTTGCGCCGGATGAGGCCACGAAGGTCAAGAATCCTTACCCGCCCGATCCGGAAAACTTGGCGGCTGCGGAGAAACTTTATAAGGACAATTGCGTTCTTTGTCACGGGGATAAGGGAAAGGGAGATGGCATCGCCGGCAGGGCAAGCGCAGTGCCCCCAACAAACTTCACGGATGCAAAGTCGATGGATGCGGAGACCGACGGTTCCCTCTTTTGGAAAATGACCGAAGGCAGGGGACCCATGCCGTCTTGGAAGGACTCAATGTCGGAAAAAGAACGCTGGCAACTTGTAGATTACATCCGGAAGCTTAATAAAGACGCTAACCCCAAGTAAGAAAACATGGGCGCAAACGAACGGAATGAAAATCGCTGCTCTCGCACGCGGCGGACCTAAGAACCATCAACATTCATCGAGCGCGGCAACGGGGCTTCCTCTTGGTAGAGCGCGCGACCCTAAGACCAGTATGGTTTCTCACTTGGCTTTTGCCGCGACAGGATCAGGCCCCGGGCAATGTCCGAGACGGCAAACGCGCTTGTTGAGATCGCCAATTTCCGCCAGATCCGATGGAACAAATCCGTAGCGGTTTGGCATCTGGACTTCCGGCAGACTCTTGGCGTCCATGACGTCGTCTTCCTTGATAATCCCGGCGCGGAACAGCAAAAACGCCGTCAAAGCGTAAACCTGGTCGTGCGTTAGCGTTCCCTCGTTAAATCGAGGCATGGCTCGGTTGATAAAGTCCCAGATCGTGGAGGTAAACGGCAGAGTTTGAATGCCGCCCCGGGTCCCCTTGGGGCCCACAACGCGATTGCCGAGCACACCACCTTCTTGCCCTGTTGGCCCGTGGCAGACCGCGCACTTGGATGCAAATAGTGGGGCCCCTTCCTTCGCGGTCCCTTTCCCGGGCGGAAGTTCCTTGCCCCCGGGGCTGATGGAGTAGTCCCACTTCGCGAGTTCCTCGGGGGTGGGAGTTCTGCCAAAATCATCGGGATTGGCCTTCTGCGCGGAGGCCGCCGAGCTGGCCACCAAAGCCACCGCGATCACGAAAACATTACGAAATAATCGCATTGTAAACCCTCCCGTCCGCCTTAATTTTCCAGGGTTGGATTGCGTTGGTGTGGCCGATCTGAGTGCGCTCGAAATAACTGACATCGACGCCCCAGAGTTTTCCCATTTCAGCCAGCGTCGGCTGAACCTGGCCGCGCTCATCGGTCGTGCGGGAGAGAAGAACGGTTTCTTGTCCGTCCCACCTCCAGGGGAGCGTAAACCGCGTATGCGCCTTCGAATGCACAGGCCCATCAAGTTCCGCGTCCTTCCAACTCTTCCCGTTGTCGGTGGAAATTTCAACCCTGAGGACAGCGCCGGCGCCAGACCACGCCAATCCGGTGATTTCGTAGTATCCGGGGTTTTCGATTCGCATCCCGCCGGAAGGACGGATAATCACGGATTTGGGGCCCATTTCGAATTGGAACCAGCGCGCTTTGCCGTCCGCATAAGGGCCTTCGTTGATAACAGTCTGGTACCCGGAGGTTTCCCTCTGCTGGAAGTACGGGCTGTCCACCACCTTGACTCGCCTCAGGTACTTGATGCTGTTGATCGCTTCAAATCCGGGCGCCAAAAACCGCAGCGGGAAACCCTGCTCGGGACGCAAGGGTTCGCCATTTTGAGCATAGACAAACAGAGCGTCGTCCATCACTTTCCACAGCGGGACGCTCTTGGAATGGTGAGCGCCTTCCGCACCTTCCGGAACAATCCAGCTCGCCTCCTTTTGCACACCCACTAATTCCATGATGTAGGTCGCTTTCACTCCGGTCCACACGCTGCAGCCGGTCAGGCCATGCGTGATCTGCGCCGTCGCATCCGGCGACTTCCGCATGGCATTGGTGTAGCCGTTGCCGTTGCATTCGAGGAAATGAGTTCGGGTCACCGAGGGCATGCGATAGATGTCCTCCATGGTGAAAATCTTCGGACGGTCCACCATGCCATGAATCAGGAGGCGATGCTCCTTGGGGTCAATGTCCGGGGGAAGGTAACCGTGGCCGGCCATGAAATGAATCGATGCTGGCGTGATGGCCCCGATCAAATCGTGAATCGGAGTTAGACTGGCGATGTAAGGGCGGATGGCTTTCCCGTTTGGCCCCGGAAAGTACCCTCCTACCGCACCGATTCGAGTTGAAGTCACATACCGCGAGCGAACGCCGTAAATGGCATCGAAGTGCTGCCCTGGAGCAAGGCCAGGCGTTCCATTCAGCGCCGCCGCTTGATTCTCCGGCGTGTCGAGCGGCTGTTTGTTCCAGTTTTCGACCATCCCCCCCTGCGCGCTCACGGATCGAGCTGCCGCAGCCCCTGCGGCAAAGGCGGCGAGCGCCGCGCCGTTCCTCAGGAATTGTCTCCGGTTCGACTTTTTCGCACTCATGCGCCTCTCCTGTACTCTTCTTGCTGTTCCAGATATGGCGTGACGCCATGGCCGTGATCGCCGTATGAGTCCCTTCTTGCACCCGATAGACCGAGATCGTTGGCTGCGCAGGACCCGAATACTAAATAGAAGCAGCCGTAAGAGGCGAGCGCAATTCGATGGAGGTCATCGATGCGTCAAAATTAGGGAATTATCCCTGGCGTCTTCGCCGCCTCACGGCTGCTTCTTGGTTCGGATGGCCGCCCGTGGATGTGCCGAGGACCCGAGATCCTTGGGACCGCTTCAACGCTACGATCCCCATCCGCGTGACCTGTCCGTCTTCAGGGTAGTTTTTACGTCGGCTCTCGATCTGTTTCAGTGAGCACCGTCACGCATCGCTGTGACCGCGAGCACTCGCAGAAATCGCATGTCAACTATGAAAATCTAGGGCTGGGAGGCGCAAAGAGCCGATGACAAATCAGGAATGGGGTCGCCCGCGCGGTAAGCGTCAATCACGATCATTCGATTCGTGCGCGGGACGGGAGTCTGAATGACCGCAGCGCATCCGTTGAAAAATCAACTGGCGCTGGAAACCCGGGCGCAGACCTCAGGCGGATGCCCTGGCGTGCGGCCTTTTACGTTTCCATTGGTAATCTTTGCGGAGCAAGGCCATGTGCTTCTTGATTTGCGCTTCGATCTCAACGAAAGCCATTTTTACGCTACTGCGAATCTCTGTGCCTTCACCGGTCGCATACATGGCTCCCGTTGGTAGAGTTAAATTTATCGAGAAAAGATACGCTTCCTTTCGAGGAAGTTTTTCGACGCCTCCGTGCAGCCGCACCAGATCAGGCGCATACCGCTTCAATAGCTTCTGCAGTTTCAAAACGTGACGCCGCGTTTCCGTTTCAATCGGCTCGCGCCATTCCTCGTTCATATGACGGATGATGAGTTTCATACATCAACCTTTCCGGGAAGAACATCGAGGGGGCACTTGGCGGTGGGGTCCCTGAACGCATAGACAAATTCAGAATAACAATTTCAATCGATCGTTGCAAATCCACCATCGATGAGATTTCCGGCAGCGGGAATTTTTCACGGAGGAACTCGAGGCGTGAACTACTTCTTGAAAAGATCCTCAAACGCCTGCCGCGCATCGCGAGGACGTGAAACGCGCTCCGCGGTGGCCGCCGGGCCCGTCACTGGAGCCGAGGGCGCCGTGTCCTTTTCGATGGTGGTGCGGAACTCGTAGAACGAGCACTCATTCCGCTGATCCTTCCGAGGAATCCGCTCGGGGACAGGTTGCATGCATTCGAAGCGCGCGGCGGTATCGAAATAGGCGCACTGCTTGCAGCAGTGGAGCTCGAACGCGCACCGCGGGCACTTGCCCTTCGGGTCGAAGCCCGGCTGCAAAACCGCGCCGCAGTTGGAACATCGCGCCCGCGTGATGGTGCCGACCATTCGCGGAGTGCGCGGTCCGATTTGATCCTGTCGTGGGTGGCCTTCCGGCGGACGCTTCTCTTTTTTTTGGGGCTTGTCCGCACTCATGTAGCCCCGTTGCTTATACTTCCGCTCCAATAGAACCTCCAGGGGGATAAACCATCATACTCTGAATCAGGATGTACAACACGAAAATTAGGCGAATCTGTGAATATCCATGCAAATCAAGACCGCTCATCTCGACGGGCACATTTCAGGATTCGCGGGACCACCAACGAGACAGCCCTTCCGGGGGCAGATCGGGCTGCAAAAATTTCCGCGGCTCGCCGGCATCGGAGAGAATCGCTTCCGCGGCCATATAACCACTGCGCACCGCGCCCTCCATTGTGGACGGCCAGCCCGTTGCTGTCCAATCGCCGGCCAGAAATAGCCCCGCCAGCGGACTTTTCTGCGGCGGACGCCACTGGTCGGATCCAGGCGCGGGAGAAAACGTCGCGCATATTTCCTTGACGACAGTTCCCTTCACCAGCGTGGCTTCGCGCGTCGCCGGCAGGACCTGCCGCAATTCCGCGAGGCACAGGTCGATGATTTCCTGACGCGATTTCTGCGTCAAACCATACGAGGCGCTGATCACCAGTTGCAGGTATTGTCCCCCATCCATTGCGCCGCCATACAAGTGCGTTTTGTTGAACACCCACTGGGTCGTGCTGTCGAGCAGCGTCAGAAAGGGTTCGTTCATTACGGCTCGGTCGAACCACAGGTGGACTCCCGTGATCGGCGACGTCCGCAAATTCCGGAGACCGGAAAAAACCGGTTCTCGCTCGACGATTTCCGTGGTCAACAATTCCGGCAAGATATCCTGCGGGACCGCGGAAAGATAATAGTCCGCTGTCTCCACCGAACCGTCGTCTCTCGCAACGCCTTCGACGTGTTGATTCGTCACGCAAAATCCCTTTACGCCGGCACGCAGCAGCACTTCCCCGCCCCTGCGCGTGATCGCTTCCTTGCACCCGTCGTAAAGTTCTCCCAGAGGCACGCAGGGAATGCCGATGCGATACCCACCGCGCGTTGAAAGAAACGCTTTCCAGAAAACATCGATCCCGTACCGAGCGTCGATGCGATCGAGTTCCTCATCGAGCGCGCTGACCAGGATCACTTCCCAGAAGCGGTGAATCGCGCGATCGGTCTGGCGCTGCTTCTGAAGCCACGCGAGCATCGTGTCGACACTGGCCAAGTCCGCCGGATGGCCGCCGCTGCGGGCGATCTTCAGCAGCGCGCGGGCGATCGCGGTTTTGTCGGCCCACCCAAGCAAAGGAAACGCCGCAAACGAAGGCGCCATGTGCAAGGGAGCCGGCAGCGCCGAAGCTCTCATGGTGCCGCGCCGCCCGTCCGGGGCGGCAAACTCCAGACGGCCAAAAAAGCGAATCTTGTCCGCCGCGCCAACCCGGCGGTAAAAATCCTCGAGATTCGTGCAGCAGCCGAGCGTAACGTGCTGGCAATTGTCCACGTGCTCGCCGCCCGGAAGAACGTAGGACGCCGCACGACCTCCCAGATGGGGCCGCTTTTCGAGCAAACGCACGCGGAAGCCGGCTTCAGCCAGCGCGACGGCCGAGGAAAGTCCCGCCAGGCCGCCGCCGATCACGATCACGCTCTTCGAGGACATTGTGTTGGGAGTACCACCCCAGCCGCGCGCGCAGCAGGATCCCCGTTTTTTCGGGAGCGCTCAGCCGCACACGTTCGGAGAAAACATCGTAGCCGCGATCCTCGATCCGCCGCAACAGACTGCTATAGATTCGAGACAGCGCCCACAGGGCACTCCGCGAGTCCGCATGCACGCGCGAGATCAGTTCGACGCCTTCGCGATAAAAACTTCGCGCGCGCGCCGCCTCAAACGCAAACAAATCGCGCATTTCGGGCGTCATCGGTCCGCGCGCGAGCTGCTCGGTCCGGACGCCGAATTGCGCGAGGTCTTCGAGCGGAAGATACACGCGGCCCATCTCATAGTCTTTCGGGACGTCGCGCAATATGTTGGTCAGCTGAAACGCGATGCCCAATTTCTCCGCGAGTTCCGGAGCGTGCGGATCGTCAAATCCAAAAACGTGCAGGCACGTCAGTCCCACGGTTCCGGCGACGCGATAACAATATTCGCGCAGCCGCTCGAATGTCTGGTAGCTGCCGACCGTCAAATCCATCTCCGCGCCGGAAATCAAATCGTGGAAATAGCGCTGCGGAATCTCAAATCGCCGGATCGTATCCGCAAACGCAGGGAGGATGGGATGTCCCGAGACATCGCCCGTAACCGCTGCATCGAGCGCCGCCCGCCAGGTCGCCAGACCGCGCTGTTTGTCCGCGGTGCTCCCTAAGGTGTCGGAGACGTCATCCACAAGCCGCATGAACGCGTACAGCGCGCAAAGCGCGTCGCGCTTCGCCTGGGGCAGCATGTAGAAAGCGTAGTAAAAGTTGCTCGCTGCCTCGCGCGCCACACGCCGGCACTCCGAGTAGGATAATGCAAGTTCCACGGTCAGAGGCCGAGGTGCCGGGTGCCGGTCCGTGCAGCCGCCCTGCACGATTGCGAGGCGGCCAGAAGACGCAGGAACCTCAGACGAAGTCGCAAGAGCGCGGTCCTGGGCAAACACGCGCTGAAGAAGCGCCCCGCCGAGCAAACGCAGCTGCTTCGATCTTGAAATCGACGGGCGATGCTCGAGCGTGTTGTATCCGATGGCTTCGATCGAGTCCAGAACCGCCAACCCGCCGCGACTGAACATTTCGATGTCCACGCGCAACGCTGAATCGACACTTGCCGCCAGCGGCATGCCTTGCGTGAAAAGCTCCCGCGTCCGGGCAATCAAATCCTTCATGAGCGAAACATATCGATCGTCGAATCGGCGAGCCACGATATCGTCTTCGGTGAGGCCGTGGGCTGCCAGCGCGTCGAGAGGAATGTAGATTCGCCCTTTCTCCAGATCGCGGTTCACATCCTGCCAGAAATTCGCAAGCTGCAAGGCCGTGCATGTGGCGTCGGAAAGCTGCTGGCGCCATGGCATCGCGGTACCCGCACAGATACAACACAAGCCGCCCCACCGGATTCGCGGAATAGCGGCAATAGCCGATGCACGCTGTTCCAGGTCGGGATAGCGGTGCACGGTCTGGTCCTGCCGAAACGCGACCAGCAGATCTGAAAATGGCTCGATGGGAATGTCGCATGCTGCAATGGTTCGCCGCAAAGCGATAAACACAGGATGCGAGGGTTTTCCAGCGTAGCAATCGCGAAGTTCCCGCTCCCATCCGTCGAGCAGTTCGATGGCGCGCGCGGGATCGGGAACTTCGTCGCCCAGGTCGTCCGCCCAGCGGCAATAGGCGTAAACATTGTAGAAATGCTGCCGCAGGTGTTTGGGCAGCAGCCAGGAAACCACATTGAAATTTTCGTAGTGATGCGTGGCGAGCCAGCGCGTATAGCGCTCGGCATCCGCCACCGAGCAACCGGACGGAGGCGCGTGCCGGGCGATTTCGAGTTCAGCAGGATTCTGCATGGCGCTCGACCGGACACCGGAGACCCCGGCGCGGCCCAGAAAACTCCGTACAGGACACGACTCGCTAAGGAATCACCGCGACTTTCATTTCCCCGTTGCGGTGTTTCATGTGCTCAAACATTTTCGGAAGATCGGCGAGCGGAATTTCCGCGTTCACAAAATCGCTCGAACGAATTTCGCCGCGCGCAACCGCGTCCAGCGCTTCCCGGATAAACCGCGGCGTATGGTGGAACGTGGACTTGATGGTGATCTCCGAATAGTGCAGCGCATTGGGATCCACGGGTACCACCGTGCCGCGCGGGCAGCCGCCAAACAGGTTGACCACGCCGCCGCGCCGGACCATCTGCAGGGCCCAGTCCCAGGTTTGCGCCGTTCCGACCGCTTCGATCACGGAATCGGCTCCGCGGCCGCCTTCGGTCAGTTCGCGGACCGCCTTTGCCGGGTCCGTCATGTCCGCGAGCAATGAACGCCGCGCGCGCGCCAAACTTCTCCGCCGCGCGAATCTGGTTCGGCCGCTTTCCGAGCGCAATCACTTTCACGCCCCGGCCGGACAGCACGCGGATGAACGTCAATCCGATCGGACCGCAGCCGATCACGACCGTCGTGTCGCCCGGCTGGATGCCCGTCTCGTGAATTCCGCGCAAGACGCAGGCCAGCGGCTCGACCATCGCCGCGTCCTGAAAGGATACATGTTCGGGAATCACCAGCATGTTCTGGCGAACGATCCGTCCGGGGATGCGGATATATTCGGCGTAGGCTCCGTTGTTAAACAGCAAATCCTCGCACAGATTGCTCTGCCCCTTGCGGCAGAACAGGCAGACGTTGCACGGCGCGGAATTCGAAGGCACGACGCGCGCGCCGACTTTCAGGCCGCCATTTACATCCGAACCCAGCGATTCGACGACTCCCGCAAGTTCATGCCCGAATACAGCCGGAGGGACAATCATTCGCGCGTGGTATCCCCGCTTCCAGACTTTCAGATCGGTGCCGCAAGTCAAAGCCACCTTTACGCGGATCAGCGCCTCATCCGCCGCGAGCTTGGGGATATCCACGCTTTCGATCTTCAGATTCTCACTGCCATACAAAACCGCAGCGGTCATGTGACCGTTCTTTCGGCCGTTTCCGTTATGTTCGCTTCTTATCAAGGATGTATCACCACTTTCAAAGAATTCCCAACAGGATGAGCGGCGAAGTTGCAATGCCCGATCCATATCTTCCAAAGAAAAACGATGAGAAATCAATTCGCGCACCGGCAATTGCCGCGAAAAAATCAGCCGCGCGGATTCTTCCTGCCGGTCCACCGCGGCGCTGTAACTTCCCAGAATTTCCTTCTCTTCGACGCCAACCGCGGCTGCCGGGAACTCAATCTTCATCTGCGGATCATTCTGCGCGAACAAGAGAACGCGCCCTCCCGGCCTTGCCAGTGCAAGCGCGTCCGTCAGCGCCGAGGGAATCGGCACGGCGACCAGCACCACGTCCGCCCCGCGGCCATCCGTGCGGGCGCGAATTTCGCTTCCGCAAGGCGCCCTTCGCGCGGGTCGAGAGCCAAATCAGCGCCCAGCGAAAGGCTCTTCGCGCGGCGTTCCGGCATCGGATCGCTCCCGATGACGGCCGCACCAGCTAAGTTTCGACAGCATCATGAGAAGCAGGCCAATCGGGCCCAGCCCCATGACCAGAACAGTCTCTCCCGCGGCCACGCGCGCCTTTTCCACCGCCTTGATGCAAGTGTTGACCGGCTCGATGAACGAGGCTTCATCGAAACTAATGTCGTCCGGGATCGCCAGCATGCCGCGCTCGGCCATCCACGGCATGGCCCGCACATATTGCGCAAATCCGCCGCCGTTGGGATCGAACCCCGCCGTCAGGCCGACTTTCTTGTAACCCGGGCATTGCGAAAACAGCCGCCGGTCGCAGTAGAAGCACGCGCCGCACGGGAATGTGATGAAAACTCATGACGCGATCGCCCAGCTTCCATTTTGTGACGCCGGAACCCACGGCCACCACGGTGCCGGCAACTTCATGCCCGAAAATCTGCGGCGCGGCGACAAATCCGTGCTCAATCTTCTTGATATCCGTGCCGCAAATTCCGCACGCCGCCACACGAATCAGCACTTCTCCGGCGCCGATGGACGGCACAGGAACGTCTTCCACAACCACGCGTCCCTTGCCGCGGTAGACAGCTGCCCGCATCGTCGCCGGGATGGGAGCCGGCGCAAACGAAGTTTCGAGAATGGTTCCCGACTGGCTCATAGCGCGGCCACCGCATTCCGGCTCAATGGGAATCAGCCGGTCGGCAAGCGTTCCCGCAAACACATCCAGGAAATTTGCGAGATGCCGGGAAGCCGTCCGGCAATCGCGCGCCAGGGTGAGCAGCGCCGGCAATCCGGATGGCCGCCGCAGCACCTGCGTGAGGATCGCCGCCGACGCGAATTTGACCGCGCGAATCGCAGGCACTTTCAAAATCGTACGGCATGTCGAAATCCGCAGTGTCGCTGATGGCCCGAACGGCCACCGACGGCACTCCGTAGCGCGCCGCTTCCGCAAGAATAGTATAGCTTTCCATTTCCACCGCTTCCGCCTCGTTTCCCAGATGCCGCTTTTGCTCGGCGCTGGCAAGGACCGTCCGCGAAGTCGCGAAACGCTCGATTTGTTTTGCGCCGCAATCCACCGCGGTCGAAAGCAATTCGGGATGGCTCGCCACGGCCACCGGTTCGCCCGCTTCACTCACAAGCCGCGCGACCAGGATGTCCCCGGGGCGAAATCCGCTTCGCAGGGCGCCCGCCAGCCCCGTCGAAATGCAAATGTCGGGCCGTTCCGGGAAGAACCCGCCGCACGGCTTCGAGCGCGTGGGACTGCCCCATGCCCGTCAAGAATGGCGCGGACGCGCGCGCCGCCGAATTCGGATTCAAAGACCGGCCAGTCACCCGGCAAGCGGCGAAAATTCCTGCGCCGCTGCCACGGCGTGAATTCCGCCTGAACCGCGAATGTCACCAATATATTCATGGTCTCCGACACTCAATTATGCCGCGTGCGCGCGCGCCACCGATCTGCGCGCCGTCGCGCGGAAACATATCCGTTCGCTTCATACCAGCTGACGGCGCGCTCCAGGGCGGCCTCGATCGGCCCGGCGACGAAACCAAGCTCCCGCCCGGCTTTCGACGCGTCCACAAACATCTTGTGCCGCGCCATGCGCACACCCTCCAGCGGAATCTGGGGCTCGCGGCCCAACAGCCGTGAAACCGCCGTATCCACATATCCAGCAGCATAGGCCAGAACGTGGGGAAATTTCCAGCGCGGCGCCCGCCGCCCGCTGACGGCGGCGAGAATGTCCAGCATTTGTTTCAGCGATAGGTTGATGCCGCCCAGAATATATCGCTCTCCGATACGCCCGCGCTCGGCGGCCAGCAGGTGGCCGCGGGCGCAATCTTCCACCGGAACGAAATTCAACCCCGTATCCACGTAGCCCGGCATGCGGCCATTCAGGAAATCGACAATGATCTTCCCCGTCGGCGTGGGCTTCCAGTCTCCCGGCCCCACCGGCGTGGTGGGATTGACGATCACGACCGGCAGGCCCGCTTCGGCGGCGCGCATCGCAAGCTGCTCCGCCTGGAATTTCGAGCGCTTGTAGTGGCCGATCATTTCTCCCAGGGACGCCTGCGTCGCCTCGTTCGGCAGCCCGCCTTCCCGCGGGACTGCGATCGTCGCAACCGTGCTGGTATAGACGAATTTTTCGACCCCTGCTCGCCGCGCGGCCTCCAGCAGATTTTGCGTGCCGGTTACATTCGATTCGTAGATCTCGCGAGGATCGCGCGCCCAGAGCCGGTAATCCGCAGCCACATGGAAGACGCGAGAAACTCCCGCCAGCGCGCGGTCGAGCGACGCCGCGTCCCGCAAATCCCCGGTGACCTGTTCCGCCTCGAATCCCTCGAGGGCGCGGGGATTGCTCGACGGGCGCACCAGCACGCGAACGCTTTCCCCGCGTCCGGCGAGTTGGCGGGCTACGTGGCTTCCGAGAAAGCCAGTCGCCCCTGTGACCAGCGTTTTCATAACACTCGCAGCGTGCCGTCAGGAGAAACCAGGTCCGTGCTCGGCGGCGGAGGCATCATGGTTGTGCCGCCTCCTGAATGCCCGCCACTCGTGGCCATTGTCCGGCCCGATATCAGATTCTTGCCAGGCTTGCCGCCCATTTTCCCGGAAAACTGCCACTTCAGCATGGTCCAGGTGTCGCCCAGCTGGCGCTTCGCGCCCAGCACCGGCGTGGTTTCAAAACCGACGTGCATCATGCAGTCCGCGCAGCGCGGATCGTTGCCCGGACCGTACTTCTCCCAGGGCGTCTTATCGATCGATCTCGCGATAAGAATCGTAGTGATTGTCCGTGATCACGTAGCAGGGGCCTTTCCAGCCGCGCGGATTAAACGTCGGGGTGCCCCAGGCCGTGCATTCCAGTTCCCGCTCTCCCCGCAGGAAATCGAGATAAATCGGGGAAACCATCAGGTTGTGCTTATCGAGCAGGGCACGGCCTCGCGGAATTTCTCGCGAATGTCCGCGCGCGACATGAAGATATCCGTGGTCTGCACGGCCGCGTATCCATAGGCCGGCGAGAGCATGTATCCGTCAACGCCCAGCGTGTCCAGATAGGCGTAGAGGTCGGCAATTTCGTTCAGGTCCGTTTCTTTGTAAATCGTGGTATTCGAGCAGACCAGGAATCCCGCCGCTTTCGCGGCCTTGATTCCCTCGATGGCTTCGCGAAACACGCCGTCCCTTTCGACGCAAAGGTCGTGCGTCCTTTCAAGCCCGTCCAGATGCACGTTGAAAAAGAAACTGGAAGTGGGCTTGAACTCGTGCAGCCGCTTGCGGATGAACATGCCGTTCGTGCACAAAATAATGTGGCGCCCGCGGTCCAGAATTTCGCGCGCCAGACGGCCGATCTCCGGGTAAATCATCGGCTCGCCGCCGCAAATCGAGACGACCGGCGCTCCGCATTCATCCGACGCGGCCATGCATTGCTCGACCGTCATCACTTCGTTGATCGTGGACTTATACTCGCGGATCCGGCCGCATCCCGTGCACGTGAGGTTGCAGGCGTGCAGGGGCTCGAGCATCATCACCATCGGAAATTTTTTCGTCCCGCGAAATCGCTGGCTTGCAACATACTTCGCGAGATTCGCGGTCATTTTCAGCGGATATCTCATTCACTCTCCTAGAGTCCGTTGTCGCTCGAACTCCTGGGGCCGCACGCGCAACCCGCAGAACTGGGCGGTTTTGTTCGTGATGTTGCGGTATCGCGCGAGCGCGTACAAAGGAAAATAGTTCTGGTACAAATGATATTTCAGGTAAAACACGCACGGAAACCCCGTGCCGGTAAATTCGTTCTCGGCCCAGGAACCATCCGCCTGCTGCTGCTCCACCAGGTGTTTCACCGCGAGCGCGATCGCCGGGTCGCCCGGCTCGCTTGCGGCCAGCAATCCGATCAGACCCCATGCGGTCTGGGAAGCCGTGCTGACGCCTTTGCCCTTGCGCGCCGGATCGTAATACGAAGCGATCGATTCCCCGAATCCGCCATCGGAATTCTGCACCGATCGCGGAGCCATCCGACCGCGCGCTGGCAGTATTCCCGCGCGCTCAGCGCGACCGTTTCGAGCGCCCGCAGGACGCCGCTGGTTCCATACACGTAATTTACGCCCCAGCGCCCGAACCAGGATCCATCCTCGGTCTGATCCTTCAGCAGAAATCGCACCGCCCGCTCGATCACCGGATGACGTGCTGGGCCATCCGTACCGGCCCAGGCATTCCACAACGCGGGCCGTAACATCCGCCGTCGATGGATCGATCATCGCGTTATGATCGGCGAACGGAATCTGGCAGAGGAATCGTGCGGTCGTTGTTGTGGTCGAACGCGCCCCATCCGCCGTCGTCATTCTGCATGGCCAGCAGCCAGGCGATGCCGCGGCGCGTCGCGGCTTCCATCCGCGCCTTGTCGGGAAAATCCACTCGCTGCAACGCCATCAGGACAAACGCCGTATCGTCCACGTCAGGAAAGAAATCGTTGCGGAACTCAAACGCCCATCCGCCCGGCATGACACCGGGAGTCTTGAGCATCCAATCGCCGGGACCCGACGATTTGATTTTCAAGCAGCCAGCTCGCGGCTTCGATCAATGCCGGATGATTCGGCGGAAGGCCCGCTTCCTCAAGGGCAACCATCGCAATCGCCGTGTCCCAGACCGGAGAAACGCAGGGCTGCACGCGGATCGTGTCGCCTTCCTCAATCTCAAAACGCGAAAATTCCTCGATCTCGCGAGCGGTCAGCGGATCGTCAGGCGAATGGCCCAGAGCGAGGAGGGCAAAAATGGCGTTCATCATGGCCGGATAAATCGCGGCCAATCCCTCGCTCCGTTCGAGATGCTCCAGCATCCATTCGCGAGCCTGCCGCAGCGCGCGTTGCCGCAGCGGCTTCCAGGGCACGCGTTCGTATAGTTTGAGGCCGCGATCCAGAGCGAGAAAGAAATTTCGCCAGCTAAACAGCTGCTTGTCCCAATCCAGGCCAAGCGCCTTGCGCGACGAATCCCGGTATAGCGCTTCCACGGAAATTCCGTCCGGAACGGCGAATCGCGGTTTATGCGCGTACAGGATCGTCAAAGGAATGACGATTCCGCGCGTCCACGATGACATCTCGTAGATGTTGATTGCGAACCAATTGGGAAGAAGCATCAGTTCCGGAGGAACCGCGGGGACCATCTCCCAGCCGACCGCTCCGACAAGAGCCAGATAAAGGCGAGTATAGGAGTTCGACGCTTCCAGGCCGCCGAGTTCGTGTATGCGTTTGCAGGCGCGCCGCAGGCGCTCGGAATCCGCAGAATCGCCAGCCAGCCTCAGCGCGACATACGCCTTGACGGTCGCATTCAGTTCAGAAGGACCGCCAAAATAGATGTTCCAGCCGCCATCGTCGAGTTGGCGCCGCCGAACATAGTTAGCGAGCTTCGCGATTCGCTCCGGTTGCGCCTTGCCGATAACGTGGAGATAGAAAATGTAATCCGATTCGAGGGTGGTGTCGGCTTCAAGCTCCCCGAGCCAATACCCCTCAGTCGCTTGCAAGGAAAGAAGATAATTCACACCCCGGTCGATCGCGTCGGAAAGCCGATCGGCCAGAACAGGAAGCAAGCCCGCGGATCGCGGGCCGCCCGGATCTTCAAATTGTACGCGTGTTCCTAGAGCCATATTAAATACAAACCTTCAGACTCGTTTGATGCGGCGTTTCGGAAAAACGGTCATCCGAATACACCAAACCCTCAGCCCTCAGTGCTGATAAAATGGCTCGGGAATCCTTTCGTACTCGCCCGGATAGATAAATCTACCCGCCCCCAAGCACGGGACCCAAGTAGGCCCATGTCTATTATCTTCAGTATATAGGCGTGGGTCAACAAGGATTACATTTTCCGATAGATCGAATCGACAGCGCCTCCCAATTCAGCCGGTCTTTAGGATTTGCCGCCATGATTCTGTTTTTCGAGGTTTTTTATGCGGTCCGCGAGTTCCGGCAAACGCCCTAACCAGGCAAACTGTTGCTTGAACTTGTCCAGGGACCGCGCCGGGGTACCCCAAACAATCTGCCCGCTGCGAACGATCTTGCCGGGCAGGATTCCAGCTTGCCCGCCTATGATGGCCCCGTCCTCGATCTCGCAATGATCGCCCAGACCAGCCTGGCCGCCGAAGGCTACGTCCCTTCCGATCACGGCCGAACCGGAAATGCCTGTCTGGGCTGCGATAACTGTGTTTTCGCCGATTTGGACGTTGTGGGCGATATGCACAAGGTTGTCAATTTTTGCGCCCGCGCGGATTTCCGTGCGTTCCAGCGACCCGCGATCGATTGTGGTGTTCGCGCCAATCTCCACATCATCGCCGAGTTCGACTTCGCCCACCTGTGGAAATTTCAATCGCTTGCCGCCATCAGCGACATAGCCAAACCCGTCTGAGCCGATCACCGCGCCTGAATGGAGAATGACGCGATTGGCGAGACGCGCCCCCGCATAAAGCGTCACGTGCGGGTAAGCCGGCACTCTTTCCCCAAATGGGCGTCGCGTCCGATGATAACAAAACGCTCCAATTTGCGTGCCTTCGCCGATCTTGCACTCCGTCCTCGATCACAGCATATGGCCCCACTCCAACTCCGCTCGCAAGTTTCGCCGAAGGGGCAAGCACTGCGGTCGGATGAATCCCCTTGGCGATTGGCGCTGGCGGAAGTAGCCAATCCGCCGCGCGCGCAAACTGCCAGCTTGGGATTCGCCGAACGCAACAGAGTCTTTCCTTCGAGCGCGAGCCCGGGCGCGAGCAATACGCACTTTGCGCTGGAAGAGGCGGCCCGGTCCAGGTGGCGAGGGGTCTCGACATAAATCAAGTCCGTGGCCCGGGCCGAACCGGGAGCAGCCACGCCGGACAGAGGCGCTTGGCCATCGCCTTCAAGCGCGCAGCCCAGAAATTTTGCGAGTTCAATTGCGGTGCGCGTCATGTCCTCGTCTCTCCTCTTTTGAACCCCACATTTTACGCTGCCTGGCGCATTCAACGCCGATATATCGGCGGCTCGCCCGGCGGGCGCGTTTTCCACCGCCGGTGCAGCCATAGCCATTGGTCCGGATAGCGCCGGACATAATTTTCAATCACGCGCGTAAATCGCTGCGTATTTTCGCGAATGTCCGTCGCGTCGTCGCCGGTGTGAACCAGTTCGACCGCCGGTTCAAAGCAGAGCCGGTATTTTCGCAACGAGCGTCCCAGTGAAGAAAACCAGGCACCACGGCGGCGCCGGTATGGAGCGCGAAACGGGCTAGCCCCGCCGTCGTGCAGGCCGGGATGCCAAAAAAATCGACAAACACCCCTTCGGCGAGCAGCGTGTTGTGGTCGGCCAGAATCCCGACCGTGCCGCCCGCGGCCAGCACCTTCAGCACTGCCCGCGCCGATTGATTTTTTTCCACCGGCAAATTCCCGCTGAGGCACCGGTAGCGCGTGACCAGAGCATCCACGCGCGGATTGTCTATTGCGCGCGCTAGAAAATGCAGCGGGTAACCGAATAGCGCTTGCGCAAATGGAGCGAGTTCCCACGCGCTCATGTGGCCCGTGAGAAATAAGACTCCCTTGCCGCGGGCTTGCGCCGCCGCAAAGTTCTCAAAGCCATCGAGCAGCACGATGCGATCGATATTCTGTTGGTGTACCGTGGGAAGTGCGCGAATTCCGCTCCCATCCATCCCAGTTGCCGCGTCATTCCGCGGATCGCCGCGCGGCGCTGTTTCTTGGTCCAGTCGGGAAATGCCAGCTTCAAGTTTTCATTGGCGGCGCGGCGCAGCCCCGGCCGCATCCACAACAGTATCGCGGCGGTTCGCGCGCCAATGAATCGGGCAAGCGGGCGCGGCATCGCGCCCATCGTCTTGAGCAGCAGCCACGCCGCCGCGTATTCCAGGCGTTCTCGCACCCGGGGATTATACAGGGCGCGGGCTCTACGCGCCGTCGCCAAAGCGCTATGGCGCGTCGGCGACTTGGAGCCCGCCGGAAAGAAGATACGGGCTCTACTTTTGCGCTGAACGCTTCAATTCAAGCGTGGAGCCCGCCGGAATGGCATGCCGGATTTGCACGCCTCGCTACTGAAAACTACCGGCGGCAATGCTAGACTCAACCGCTTGGATCTTTCCGCCCCAATTCGGTCGCGCGCTTCAGACGAAGGCAATTTCGAGGTTCCGCTCTGGAGCGTGCCTCTGATTCTTGTCGTTCTGTACGTGTGCCTGTTCAGCGGATTGGGCGCGATCGGACTTGGTAGGTCCGGACGAGCCGCGCTACGCGGCGATTGCCCGCGCTATGGCCGAGACGCACGATTGGGTCACGCCCAGGCTGTGGGGCACGCCGTGGTTCGAAAAGCCGGTGCTTTACTACTGGATGGCCGGAGCCGCGATGCGCATTTTCGGCGTGAGCGAATTCGCCGCCCGCCTGCCCTCGGCGCTCGCCGCGCTGCTCGCCGTGCTGGCAGTCGGATGGACCGCGCTGCGCTCGTACGGTCTGGGCGCGGCATGGTATTCATTGCTGATGCTGCCCACGTCGGTCGCGATGATCGGATTCTCGCGCGCCGCTAGTCCGGACATGCTTTTTGCAGGCTTACTGACAGCCGCGATGGCCGTCGCGTGTGAGATGCTGCAAAAACCACGTCCCGGCCCGGTTTTGCGCGTTGCATTCGGATTTTTTCTCGGCGCGGCAGTGCTCGCAAAAGGCCCCGCAGCCGTGATCCTCGCGGGCGGTGCTACATTGCTATGGGCTGCGCTCTCCCGCAATTGGCGCGCCCCATTCCGGTTTTTGCATCCTCTCGTCATCCTCGTGTTTTGCGCGACGGCGCTGCCGTGGTACGTACTGTGCGCCCTCCGCAATCCGGATTTCTTGCGAGTCTTCATCTGGCAGCACAATTTCGAAAGATATCTCACGCCTATCTTCGAGCATCGCCAGCCGTTCTGGTTTTTTGGCCCGATTTTGCTGCTGGGAATTCTTCCGTGGCTGCCGTTGACAATCACTTCGATCAATGGCGCCATACGCGAGTGCCGGACTAAAACAGTGACCACTTCTCCCGGGCTTTTTATCGCCTGCTGGTCGGTATTCACACTGGTTTTCTTCAGTGCTTCGCAATCGAAGTTGCCGGGATACATCCTTCCTGCGTTCCCCCCGGCAGTTCTGATCATCGCGCGGTTCCTCGCGCGCCAGATCGAACAAAAAACCGGTGGACTCTCCCTGGCCTTAGTCGCAAGCGGAGTCATATTTCCGCTACTCTTAGGAATTGAACGGTTAAGACCCAGCGTGGCATTCGGACAGGAACTGATAACTGACCCGAACTTTCTGCGGCACTTGCTGGACGGTTTTCTAGTGGCACTCGCAGGAGCTCTTGCAGTCATTTCACTAATCGCATATCGCAAGTGGAAGGCGGCCGTGTGCGCAGTCGGCTGCTCGATTGCGCTGATTGTGTTGATTGCAAATCATAGGATCATGCCGGAACTTGACAACCTCGTTTCAGCGAGACCGGCCGCTACGGACCTAATCCGGCGTCTTCACGCCAAGCCAGGGGAGGTCGGCGTCTATCAGGTGCCGCGCGCCTTTGGTTATGGATTGAACTATTACTTCGCCAGAGAATTGCCCGAGTGGGCTCCTAACCAACCTGCTCCGGTCTACCTGTTTGTTGGTAGCGCCGCCCTTACACAGAGGGATCGATTTCGTCAGTTAGCCGATCCGAAAGCAACGCCATTCCTTCCGGTGAGCGGCGACGGAAAGGTCTACATGCGGGCAAGTAGATAGTTGGTTTTTTGAATTGGAGGGGCGTCCAATTCACTTGCTGGGTCCAGCTTATTCCTCCGTCGCCGGCAATTTCACCAGGAAGAAACTCACGATGCGGTTTTCGTAGTTGCGCTTTTCGTCGTCCAGCATTCCCGCGTAGTTTCCCTTGGAAAGCATGTCGAGTTCGTGCGGCTCCTGAGAAGCCCGAAAAATTTCGTTTGTACTATCCGCCAGGAACGGGGCGTCCGGCGCCTCGAGATAGAGCTGCGCGACGCCCGTGAGTTTCCCGATCCCCGCCGTTAGCGGCGGCACCGTCCGGTATTGAGAGTTGAGCCAGCGAAATTCCGTCTGCGCCATGCGGGTAAATATCGGGTAGGAACCAAGTCCCGACCGGGAGACAAAAATACCGACCATTTCTTCCGGGGAGTTGTATGCGGATTCCGCCGCCACCGCACGAACCCGGTGGTCCTTGATTGTTTCCCCGAGCGCCACATACGCTCCCAGATTAACTCCCCATAGCCCGAACCGATTCGCGTCCACATCGCCGCGGTTTGCAACGGCGTCCATCGCGGCACGCAGCTCCGAGACTTCCCGAAACCCCAGTGTGGAGCGGCCAGCGCTCGACCCCTGCCCGGAAAAATCCAACAGGAATACGTTGTACTGTTGATCCTGGAGCGCCGAAGCCAGCGTGACCAGTTCACTTCGGCTCGACTCGTAGCCCGGGCAAAGCACGATCGTGGGCGCGTTCTTCAAGCCCGGAAAGAACCAGCCATCCCTCTGTCCCTCGCCGGGCACGGTATATGAAAGCGATTGAGGATGCCCCGGAAAATTCTGAAGGTCGATTTCCGAGCGGACTTGCGCAGGCGAAATCATCTCGTAAACCAGGTACCCTGATATCGCCGCTACCGCTATAAATCCGAAAAATGTAAGGGCCAAAATGGCGATGAAAAGTTTGCTGTACCACGCCGTGGGGTATCGCAGTTCGGAAAGGAAACCCATGCTCTCGAAATTGTGGCCGCGATGCGAAGCCCGCCCCAGCCGTTCGATTCGCTGGGAGGGAAAGCGCGACGCTCGGCTGGCGCATGTTAGCACAGTTGGGGAGGCGTCACCTCCAATGGATAACAGGGGTGTTACCGAAATGCACCATGTGCCCCCCAGTATGGTAAAAAGGGTTGTGCATACTGCGGGCTATAGACCGGGTACTTATCCCCTGCAGGTGATCGATCTGCGGCAGTTGTCCTCGTGGCAGCTGGAGCCCTTGCTGGCCGAGGAGGTGCAGCAATGGCGGGAGGAGTTGCGATGGGACTATCGCGCTTCGGTCGAGTTGATCAAGAAATTCGTGGATGCGCGTTCCCTTACCGGTTCGGCCGTTCTGGAAAGCGGGCATCCGGTCGGATACGCGTTTTACGTCCTTGAAGACCACAAGGGCCTGGTCGGCGGCCTTTTTGTCTCGCCGCGTCACTCACAGCAGGAGTTGAGCCAGCAGCTCCTCACCGACACTTTGACCACGCTAAGCGGGATTCCCAAGCTTGAACGCGTGGAAGCACAACTGATTCCCTTCGGCTACTCGCTCGACCCTGTCCTCTCCGAGTACGGATTTCGCCTGTACTTGCGGCAGTTTATGATCGCGCCGCTCGCGCCGGTGTTCGGCGGGCCGGCTCTCGATGTCGTTCCGGGCCTGATTCGGGAGGGCCCCGGAGCGGGGCTGGTTCTGGAGCGGTGGGATCACCGCTATTTCCAGCCTTGCGCGAGGCTGATTCAGCTTGCCTATGCGAATCACGTCGACGGAGAAATCAACGATCAATACCGAAGCGAGTCCGGCGCCCTGCGCTTCCTGAAGAACATTATCATCCTGCCCGGCTGCGGGCAGTTTCAGCCCGAAGCTTCGTTTGTGCTCCGCGAACCGCATGCCAACCACCTTGTGGGAGTCGTTCTGAATTCGCGCGTTTCGGCCGGAGTGGGCCACACCACCCAAATCTGCGCCATGCCCGGATACCAGGGCCGAGGCCTCGGCCGCCGCTTAATGGAAGCGTCGCTGCAAGCGCTGCGCGTGCGCGGCTTCACGACGGTCTCTCTCACCGTAACATCGGCAAATGAGCGGGCCGTCCGGCTGTACGAAAAGCTGGGTTTCGTGGCCATCAAGAAGTTCGCCGCCGGCGTCTGGACCGCCTACTAACGGATTTCAAGTTTGAAATTTCCGCCCGGGCAGTGGCATACCGGAAACCGCCGGTTCCCGCAAGCTTGCTGACCGATTGCGGCCTTTGCCATACTAGAAATCATGAGTAGCCGCGCAATTCCCGGGCTTGCTCTCCTTATCATCATGCTGGGTGCAACTGCAGCTCGGGCCGATGAAATCCGACTGAAAGACGGCACAAAAATCACAGGGACAATTGTTGGATTCGAGAACGATTCTTTCCGGGTCCAGACCTCCTACGGATTTGCGCTGATTCAGAAAGACAAAGTCGCGGACATCAGTATCACTGCCGGACAAGAAAGAGCCCGAGCCGAAAGCAAAATCGAGCGCGCCGGCAGCGCCGGCCTCCCGCCGCCAGGCGCCCGCAGTCGTTCCCGCTGTGGCGAAAGAGCCCGCATCACCCGCAGGGACCTTGCTTGAGACAAACCCGCCGGCGCCGCTGCGTTCCGATCCGGCAGTAAGCGCGACTGCGCCGCCCAAGGCAAAGACTGTGACCCCAGCGACGCCCGCAGCCCCCGCCGCGGCACCCGCTCCACCGCCTGCGCCTCCGCCGCCCCGGAGCCGCCGGTCATTCGCGACGAGATTCGCGGCAACCTGTACGTGAACCTTACCTATGGATTCCAGATGTACAGGCCGCCGAGCTGGGACTTGATACCCGAAGCCCGCAAAGCGCTCCCCGACGCAGTCGGCGCGCTCGGCACAAACGATCAGACGACCCTGCTGGTGATCGGCCGGCAACACACCAAGGATTCCCTGACTGCGCATGCCGCCGCGACGGGAAAAGCGCTTAGTGACGCATACGAGAATTACCGGCTGATTTCCACCGATAAAGTGACCATTGCCGGATTCCCTGCCATGGAAGAGCGCGCCCGCGGAACCGCCGATGGCCACGACTGGTCGGTCCTGCTGGTGACGTTTCTAAAAGGGGAAGACGCCTACACGCTGTTGGGCATGACCTGGGCGGATTCGGACCTGATTCAAGTGGAAGAAAACGTAATCTCAAAAACAGTGAATAGCCTCACCTTTGCCGGGCAGTAGCAAACTTCAGTAGCGTAGGCTTTAGCCTGCGCGCATTTTAAGAAAATTCAAAAGAGCGCAGGCTAAAGCCTACGCTACCAGTCGACAATTAACCGGGCTTGCGTGAGAGTCCTGTCTCTAGGCGCCAGTCACTTCCACGGAGACGGTGTGATACCCCGTCGCGCCATCCGGCCATTCGCTCGAATGCGCTGACGTCTGCAGCTTCCCGTTCGCGTCGGTGGCGCGCACCTGAATTTCGTGCTTCCCGCTCGACGGATTTGCCCAGACGTAACGCCAGAACGCCCAGACCTGCGACGGCATCGGATTGCTGAAAATCTCGCAGGGATCCCAGGTTCTGCCGCCATCGGTCGAGATTTCGACTTTGGCGACGCCCACTTCGTTCGTCACCGCCCAGCCGGTGATCACGAAATTTTGTCCCGCGATCGGCGCGCCGTCACGCGGATCGTCGATCACCGACTGCAGTTGCCGCTCGCCCGTGTTCGACCAGCCCATCCATTCCCAGTAGCCGAGATGCTCCTTATCGACCAGCTCGATGCGCGTGAGCCATTTCGGCGTCTTCATGCCGTAAATTCCGGGCATCAGCATGCGCAGCGGAAAGCCGTGAATGCGCGTCAGCGGCTCGCCATCCATGTCGTAGGCCAGAAAATTGTGTTCACGCATCAGGCGCTCGATCACGTGGCCGGTGGTGTAGCCCTCCGCCGCGTACAGGATCGCGTACTTCGCGTTGGGCTTCGAGCGCCGCGCGTTCGAGCAACGGGCGCAGCAGCGTGCCGCGCCAGTTCGCCGTGTCGATCAGGCCGCCCGCGATTTCGTTCGAAATGCATTCGAGCGTCAGCGTGGTTTCGTACGGCGCGAGCTTTCGAATGTCGTCATAGTCGAAGTGCAGCGGCTCCTCGACCAGGCCGTCAATCGTCAGCGACCATTTGTTTACGTCCACCGATGGCTCGCCATGCGACGACGTGACGTAAAACTGGTCCGCCGGAGCGATGGCCCGCAAGGCCGCCTCCGGCCCGAATTTCTCATAGTCCTGGACGCCAACGTGCTCGCCGCCAAATCCATAGGAGAGCGAACGATACAGGGCATAGGGCAGAAGAATCCCCAGCCCCGCTCCTCCTGCAATCGAAATGAATCGGCGTCGGTCCATGTGGCTTCCCTCGAATGTACCACTACACGGGTGCGGGCTCTACTTTCACGCTGAACGCTTCAGGTAAAGCACGGAGCCCGCCTTCATTTAGATGATACGGTGGAAGTGCCAGTTCGGATGAGGCGGCGGGACAGGCTTCAGCCTGTCTTCTTTTGAATTTGCCGACTTGAAAATGCAACCAGGCTAAAGCCTGTCCTACTAGAATTTCGTGACTTCGGAAAAATGAAAATCGCGCACCTTCATTGCCGGGACGACCATTTCGAACGACTCTTCGCCGGCGGCGCGCACAGGCGGGCCCATCATCTCGACGTTCGAAAGCATTTCGAGAAGGCCCTGATTGAACCGGAAATTTCGAACGCCGCCGGCGACGCGGCCATGTTCCACGAGGAACGTTCCGTCGCGCGTCATTCCCGTCAGCACCTTTTCGTAGGGATCCACTTCGCGGATGTACCACAGTCGCGTGACCAGGATGCCGCGTTCGGTCGAGCGCACCATTTCGTCCACCGATGAGTCGCCGCCCGCGAAAACCAGGTTCATGGGCGCTTCGCCTTAATCGTTGGGCAAGGAAAAGCCGTGGCCGGTGGGCTTGGCTTTCATTTTTTTGGCCGTCGCGCGCGAGTAGACCAGGTTTTTCGGGACGCCCTTGTCCACCAGCAGAACTTTCTGGCGCGGAATCCCCTCGCCATCGTAGGGCGCTCCGGACTGCAGCGGGTGATACACGTCGTCGTGGAGCGTGATGTTGTCGCCCAGGATTTTCTTGCCCATGCGCTTGTTGAAGCAGGAGCGCTGATCCGAGCATCGCCGTCCCCGCAAAATCGTAAAAAAGTTGACCCACCAGATCGAGCACCGCGGAGGGTTCGAGAATCACCGTCCAGCGGCCCGGCGCGGCTTCGCTCGGTTTGCGTGACGCAGCGGACTTTTCGCTGGCGCTGCGGGCGAGAGCTGCGGGGTCAATCCGGCCGAGGTCGGGTGAATTGTCCTTGGCCCAGCCCGAGGAATCGGATTCCAGAATCGTGATGGAAAATTCGGCGCGCGTCTGGCGATGCGATGCGAAGAGCCCGTTTGTGTTTGCCAGGGCCGATTGCATGACGCCCGTCGACAAGATTCCGGCGGCTGTCTGCTTATTTTTCCGGGCCATTTCCGCGACGCGGGCGACGGCGCGCGCGCGATCGGCGGGGGTCGCGTGCGCCGTGTTTTCAAAGTAGCGCGACACTTTGGTGTATTTCTGCGGTCCGGGCATGGGCAGCAGGCCGGGAATGCGCGGCTGGCTGCGCGCCAGCGCTTTTGAGGTTTCCACCACGCGGCGCAGCGATTCGTCATCGGTCTTGTTGGTGGTCGCGCGCGCCGTCCGGCCATCAAGCACGGTTCGCACCGAGACGGTCAGGACTTGTTCGGCGACATTCTGATGAATCGAGTTGTTGGCGAAGCGCGTGAGCGCGTCCGAGACCACGCCGATTTCGACTTCGGTCTCATCGGCGTCGCTGAATTTGAAAATCTTCTCCGCAATGCGCCGCATTTCGGCGTCGGAGAGCAGGTGCAGCGCTGCAACCGCCGCGCCGGTCTTGCGTCGCGCGGCGGGATGCGGATTCTTGTGGGAGTTTCTTGTGTCCTTAGCCACAAATCCTCTGGCCGAATTCCAGTAGCACAGGCTTCAGCCTGTGTGGTTTTAAATTTGCGAACACAAAAAGCACACAGGCTGAAGCCTGTGCTACTGAAGGCTCACTACTTGGCGAATGCCGCGCCCAGCTTCACGTTGCGGAAACGCGCCGGCGACGCGCCGTGCCCGGTGCCCATGGTCTGCATGGGCTGGCCCTTGCCGCAATTGGGCGTGCCCCAGAGCGTCCAGTGCTCGCGCGAGCAGATGGCGTCGCAACTATTCCAGAATTCGGTGGTGATGCCGCTGTAGCTGGGATTTTTCAGCATGCGCGTTTTTTTGCCGCCCTTGATTTCCCAGCCGATTTCCGTGGAAAACTGGAAATGGTAGCGGCGGTCGTCGATGGACCAGGAACGGTTCGTCTCCATCAGGACGGCGTCGTCGGTATCGGCGATCAGGTCTTCGTAGTGCCACGTGCCCGGCAGAATGCTGATGTTGGTCATGCGAATGATCGGCAGGCGATTCCAGGATTCCGTGCGCATCGTGCCGCCGGAGTGTTTAAGGCCAATGGTAGACGGCCGTTTCGCGATTCGATAGGTAGCCGGTGAACAGTCCGTCGGTAATGATCGGCGTGCACTGCGCGGGAACGCCTTCATCGTCGTAGCCGAACGTGCCCAGCCCCGGACCGTGCTCGAGGCGCGCGTCGGCCACCACGTTCACGATCTCCGAACCGTAGCGCAGCTTGCCCAGTTTTTCGAGCGTGAGGAAACTCATGCCCGCGAAATTCGCTTCCATGCCGAGGACGCGGTCAAGCTCGATGGGATGGCCGATGGATTCATGAATCTGCAGGCCAAGCTGCGAGCTGTCGAGAATCAGCGTCCCGGCGCCCTGCGGAGCCTGCGCCGCCGAATGCAGCGCGACCGCTTCTTCCGCGACACGCGGCGCGTTGCCCACCAGATCGAGCGATTCCACCAGCTCGTAGCCCGCGAGCTGATGCTGCCCGCCGAAACTATTCGGATAGGAGCGCTTCTGAATTTCGCTTCCCGCAAACGAGGTCGCGACGATGCCCGCGCCGGACTCCATCTTGATCTGGTGGATCGCCGAGCCGATCGACGATGCGAAGAACTGCTCGATGCGGCGAAACGTCATGGAAGTTTCCGTGAGCGTCACGCCTTTGACGCGCGACATTTCCTTGTCCGCGGCGAGCAGCAGATCGAGCTGGCGTTCGATCGGAATGAGGAACGGATCCTTGACGTAGGGATTCTGCCAGGTGTCCTGATACGCCTCGACCGGAACCATTTCGACGTCATGGCGCTTGGCGAGCGCGGACGCTTTGGCGATGGCCACGGCTTCGGCGGCGCACGCGGCAATTCCCTCTCGCGTCAGGCGGTCGGTGGAGGCAAATCCCCACGATCCGTGCGCGATCACGCGAATTCCAATCCCGAGCGATTCGGATTCGGAGAGCGTGCCGACCTGGTCATTTTTTGTGGAGAGATTGCGGTTGCGAATGTCCATGACGCGCGCGTCGGCGTAGGTCGCGCCGCGCACTTTCGCGGTATCGAGCGCCCAGTTTGCAAAGTCGCGCATCATGGATTTATTGAACTGCAAGGTGAAACGAGATTCAACCACAGAGGACGAACGGGCAAGCACAGCAGAAAATCTTAGACCGTGCCTTCGGACCAGGAGGCCAGATACAGCTCCTGCTCGGGCGTGAGCTTGTCCATCTGGACGCCCATCGATTCGAGCTTGAGCTTGGCGATCTGGCGATCGATCGCTTCGGGCACGACGTAGACCTGAGGCTTCAGTTCGGCGGCATGCTTCAGCATGTACTCGGCCGAGAGCGCCTGGTTGGCGAAGCTCATATCCATCACGGCGGCCGGATGCCCTTCGGCGGCGGCCAGATTGATCAGGCGGCCTTCGCCCAGCAGATAAATCCTGCGGCCGTCCTTGACGGAGTACTCCTGCACGAACGGGCGCGCGATGCGATTTCCTGCGGACATTTTTTCGAGCGCCGGAATGTCGATCTCCACGTTGAAGTGGCCGGAATTGCAGATCACCGCGCCGTCCTTCATTCTCTCGAAGTGCTCGCGCGGCCAGCACGGACTTATTTCCCGTAACGGTGACAAAAATATCGCCGATTTTCGCGGCCTCCGCCATGGGCATCACGCGGAAACCGTCCATCACGGCTTCGATGGCGCGCACGGCATTGATTTCGGTGACGATCACGTCGGCGCCCAGGCCCTTGGCGCGCATGGCGACGCCCTTGCCGCACCAGCCGTATCCCGCAACCACTACGCGCAGCCCCGCAATCAGCAAATTCGTCGCGCGGATGATGCCGTCGATGGTGGATTGGCCGGTGCCGTAGCGGTTGTCGAAGAAATGCTTGGTCTCCGCGTCGTTCACGGCGATGACGGGATACTTCAGCGTGCCGTCCTTGGCCATGGCGCGCAGGCGGATCACGCCGGTGGTGGTCTCTTCGGTGCCTCCGATCACGTCGGCCACCAGATGCTTGTGCTTGGTCAGCAGCAACGTCACCAGGTCCGCGCCGTCGTCCATGGTGATCTGCGGCTTGTGATCCACGGTGGCGTTCAAATGCGCGTAGTAGGTGGCGTTGTCTTCGCCCTTGATCGCGTACGTGGGAATCTGATAGTCCTTCACCAGCGACGCGGCAACTTCATCCTGCGTCGAGAGCGGATTCGAAGCGCACAGAACCAGATCGGCTCCGCCGTCGCGCAGCGTGATGGCCAGGTTCGCCGTTTCGCTGGTGACGTGGAGGCACGCGGCCATGCGCACGCCCTTGAGCGGCTGCTCCTTGATGAACCGCTTGCGAATCAATTGCAGCACGGGCATCTGCTGATTCGCCCATTCGATCTTTCGTTTGCCCTGCTCCGCCAGGCCCAAATCTTTTACGTCGCCTGCTACGCTCTGGCACAGTCTTTGTCACAAGAATTTCTCCTCTTGAATTTTATGAACTCGTGAATGAGTCGTCTCGACGGCTAGCGGCGAACGGCCACTTCTTTGCCGCTCAGTCCCGCCTGGCTGCGAATCGAGTCCGCCTTGTCCGTCCGCTCCCAGGTGAATCCCGGACCGGAGCGGCCGAAATGGCCGAAGGAAGCCGTCGGCCGGTAGATCGGCCGGCGAAGATCGAGCGACTCGATGATCCCGCGAGGCGTGAGCTTGAATGTGCCGCGGATCAAGTCGGTAATCTGCTCGTCGGGAATCGCGCCGGTGCCAAACGTGTCCGCCATCACGGAAACCGGATCGGCGACGCCGATGGCATACGCGAGCTGGACTTCCACTTTGCGCGCGACGCCCGCCGCGACCAGATTCTTCGCGACGTGCCGCGCCATGTAGCAAGCCGAGCGGTCAACCTTCGACGGATCCTTGCCCGAAAACGCGCCGCCGCCGTGCCGGCTGTAGCCGCCGTAGGTGTCGACGATAATTTTTCGCCCGGTCAGGCCCGCGTCGCCCATCGGGCCGCCGACAACGAAGCGGCCGGTCGGATTGATGTGGAATTTCGTGTTCTTGTCCATCAGCGAGGCGGGAACCACTTTGCGGATCACTTCGTCGCGCACGGCATTCTGCAGGTCCACATTGGAGACGGATTCGCTGTGCTGCGTCGAGATGACCACGGTATCCACGCGCACGGGGCGGTCGCCGAGATATTCCACGGTCACTTGCGATTTGCCGTCGGGCCGGAAGAAATCGACGATTCCCTGGCGGCGAACTTGCGAAAGACGCTCCACCAGCTTGTGCGCCAGCGTGATCGGCAGCGGCATCAACTCTTCGGTCTCATCGCAGGCAAAACCGAACATCAATCCCTGATCGCCTGCCCCGCCGGTGTCCACGCCCATGGCGATGTCCGGCGATTGCCGCTTGATCGAGGAAATCACGGCGCAGGTTTCCGCGTCGAAGCCATACTTGGCGCGCGTGTAGCCGACGTCGCGGATGACGTCGCGCGCAATGTCGGAATAATCGAGCACGGCCTTGGTGGTGATTTCACCGGCGACCATCACCAGGCCGGTGGTCACCAGCGTTTCGCACGCCACGCGGCCCGTGGGATCTCCGGCGAGGACCGCGTCGAGAACGGCGTCCGAAACCTGATCGGCAATCTTGTCCGGGTGGCCTTCGGTCACGGATTCCGATGTAAACAGAAATTTGCGCTTATTCTCGCTCAAACCTGCACCTCTTTGTTCTGGCAGGATTTCAATGGACCGGCCAGCTAAATTTCTTCAAGATGATCTCTAATTTGCCGAATCGACGCTAGCATGGGGATAGTGCAGTGTCAACGAATTGGGTCCGGGCGTGTTGTAGCACCATTAAACAGCGGAATATTGACTCGGAACGCGCCCGGCGAAGGATGTTACGCATCGTCCGCGGACTCGCTTCCCGTCCCCAGGGTGCCTTTTCGCCGCGACAACAAATAATTCCGAATGAAGGGATCGAGGTCGCCGTCGAGGACGCGATCGACGTCGCCCATCTCGAATTTCGTGCGATGGTCCTTGATCAAGCGGTACGGCTGGAGCGTGTAGGTCCGGATCTGGCTGCCGAAGCTGATGTCGCGCTTGGTTTCGTCGAGCTTGCGGGTTTCCGCCTGGCGCTTCTCGATTTCAAGCTTCGTAGAGGCGCGAGCGAAGCCACTTCATGGCCAGCTCGCGATTCTTGTGCTGGCTGCGCTCGTTCTGGCATTGCACAACGATGCCAGTCGGCAGGTGCGTGATGCGCACGGCGGTTTCCACCTTGTTCACATTCTGGCCGCCCGCGCCGCCCGCGCGGAAAGTGTCGATGCGCACTTCCTCGGGCTTCACGACGATCTCGATGCGATCGTCGATTTCCGGAATCACGAACACGGACGCGAAAGAAGTATGCCGCCGCGCGGCTTGATCGAACGGAGAAATCCGGATCAGGCGGTGCACGCCGCTTTCCGTCGAGAGAAATCCGTAAGCGTTTTCGCCTTCGACGCGCACCGTGGCGGATTTAAGCCCCGCGCCTTCGCCGGGCGTCAAGTCCATGACGGTCGCGCGGAAACCTTTTCGCTCCGCCCAGCGAAGATACATGCGCAGCAGCATTTCGGCCCAATCCTGCGATTCCATGCCGCCGGCGCCGGGCTTGATGGTCATGATGGCGTTCAGGCGGTCATTTTCGCCGGAAAGCAGAGTGAGCGTCTCGAGCTCGGAGACATACGTGTCGGCGGAAGCAATTTCGCGTTCGATCTCGTGCAGCAGCGAATCGCGCTGGGCCACGTCGGTTTCTTCCTCGGCAAGATGAAAATACGTTTCGATGTCGCTCAAGATTCGGGCGAGCTTCTCGTCGGAAGCGAGGACCTCTTCCGCCACTTTGCGTTGCTGGAGAATCTTCTGGGCTTGTTCCTGGTCCTGCCAGAAATCGGGGTGCGAGGTTTTTTCTTCTAACGAGGCGATGGTTGCGCGGCTGCCGGCGACGTCAAAGATAGCTCCGCACGAGCTCGATTCGCTTCTGCAGTTCGTCCTGCTGCCGCTGCAGATCTTCGATGACCATGTTTATCCTGTGAATTTAAGTTGTTGGCCGCGCAAATGCGTCGCGCGCGCCCAACAACAGTAACACGAGCGCGACGATCGCGCACAGCACGGGAAGCCAGTCGCCCCATCGGGCATAGGGCGTCAGGTCGGTGCGAAAACCGTACGGCGCGTCCAGTTCGCCGCGAATGTGGCTCGGCAGGCGCGCGACGATGCGGCCGTAGGGGTCCACCGAAACCGTGACTCCATCGTTGGTGTCGCGAAGCAGCCAACGCCGATTTTCCACGGCGCGCACGCGCGCCATCGCCAGGTGTTGCTCGGGCGCGCCCGAGCCCCCAAACCAGCCGTCGTCCGAAATATTCACAAATACCTGCGCTCCCGCCAGCGTGAAGCGCCGGATTTCGTTCGGGAAAATGCCTTCATAACAAATGAAAACGCTGAAGGGCCCCCCGGCGATGCGGCCGACTTTATATTGCGTGCCGGGCTGAAAATCGCCGATCAGGCCCGTCAGATCCCTCGCGAAAAATAGCCACTTCCTCCACGGCACGTATTCGCTGAACGGAACGAGATGGATTTTGTCGTAGATAAAATCCAGTGCGCCAGTCGAATCCAGCAGCGCGGCGCTGTTTGTTGCGCCGATCTTTCCGTCGGGCAGCGGCTTCAAATCCACTACTCCGACCAGGAAGCCGTTTCCCGCGCCGCGGGCAATGCGCTGGGCACGAGACAGGAAATTCGCGTCCTGCATCAAGAACGGAGCCGGAACTTCCGGCCACACAACCATGCCTGGAATTTTTTGCGCCGCGCCAATACTGATCTGCTCGAGTTCGTTCATATCAGACGCATGCGTTTGCATCCAATTCGGCGGAGAATTCAGGGAGACGGGAAAATTCGTCTGCACCAGATGAGCAAAGTGGTCGGCATGACCCTGCGGAACGAAAAATGGGCCAGCCACCGCAATCAAAATCAATCCAGCCGTCTTCACAAGCCATAGAACAAGACCCCGCGTCTTGCGTCGCAACAATTGGAGAACCACCCACGCCGTTAATGCATTGTAGGACGCGACAACCAGCGAAAGCCCGAAAATCCCGGTAATCGCCGTCAATTGCACGAAGGCAAGATTGCCCGCCGCCGTGTACCCGAGCAGGTCCCAAGGAAATCCGATGGCCGGCAGATGCATCATTGCGAATTCCATCGAGACCCACAGGAATGGCGCCGCAACGCAGGCGCGCGTCGAACCAGCGCGCCCAACCCATGCTACGGTGAAGGCGAATGCCGCATGAAATAGCGCCGTCGCAAATATGACGAGAGCGAATACGGCTCCCGCTTGCGCGACCGGCAGCGGCCCGTACTGGCGCATCACGGTGTAGAACCAGGGCACGCTCAGGCCGTAATACGCCGCGCCCTGGAGCCAACCCAATAGAAACGCAAACCACGGGGTTTCGTTGACGACCGCGACGATCAAGACAGCGGGGGCAATCCAACCGAGAATCGGGAGATTGTAGAGCGGAAAAGCGAGGGCGAGGGCAATGCCCGAACCGATTGCAAGCGATATGCGCGCCGTCCTCGATAAATTCATGGCCGGAGCATTGTAGAACGCCTGCGCCTGGGCTGCACGAGGGGAAAGAGGAGGATTCCGTCGCAAGCCAGTATCCGAGAACCTTATCGGAAACTGCCTGCCAACCATAACGAGTCTTGCTGATTAAACTGAGGAATGCCTCACCGTTTGATGATGGACTTGAACCCTTTAGCTTCAAGGTCCTGCCGCGCGGCAGTGGCGGACTTAGTATCCGGGTATGGCCCTACCTGAATCCGGTAAAACTTGTCGGCGCCGGTCGCCGCGCTCGGAGTGATGACGAAGGCCGGGAATTTCTTCTGCTGCAGCGCCTGCGCTAGGGCCAAGGCGTCCCCTTCCGTCGAGACCGCCGCGACTTGAAGCATGATCGCTCCCTTGGGAATCAGCGGCGCGTTGAGCGGAGGAAGAGACTTTGTTTTTTTAGCGGCCGCCGCGGGAGGAGCGGCGGGCTTGGACTCCTCAACAGGCTGCTTTACCACGGCATTCTTCATGGGCGCTTGCAGATGCTCGTCGGCGGCCTTCGGTTCAGCGGCATGATAGAAATCCCAGTCGGACGAGGCTTGCTCCGGGGGCGCGACGTCACTATCGGTTTTCGGTTTTGATTTTGCGACCGGTTCAGGCGGAGCCGCAGGCGAATCAGCGTCGGCGGTCTTGGTGACCGCAGCGCGAAGCCGCGAGTCATACTGGCTGCGGCCAAGCAGATATCCGAGCGTAAAAACAACGCCGAAAATCACAACGAGCAGCATGAACAGCCCGACGAGGTGCCTGCTCTCCAGTATAAAATCGCCGCCTTTTTTCTCTTTAGATGGCATCTACTGCTTTCTGGAACCGATTGCCTTGACCCACTCGTTGATGATGTCGATCGGCAGTGGAAACACAATCGTCGTGTTTTTCTCGACGCCGATTTCGGTCAAGGTTTGCAGGTAGCGGAGCTGAATCGCGGCCGGTTGCGTTTCGAGCACTTTGGCGGCCTCGGCCAGTTTCGCGGATGCCTGCGATTCCCCCTCCGCGTGAATGACTTTGGCGCGGCGCTCGCGCTCGGCCTCCGCCTGGCGGCCGATGGCGCGCTGCATCTGCTCCGGGATGTCTACTTGCTTGACTTCCACCTTCGTTACTTTAATACCCCAGGGCTCGGTATCCTGGTCAAGGATGATCTGCAGTTTGCTGTTTACCTTTTCGCGCTCGGCCAGAATCTCATCGAGTTCAAACTGGCCCACGATGCTGCGCAACGTCGTTTGCGCTTTCTGGGAAGTTGCGTAAAGGTAATTTTGCACCTGCGATAACGCTAGATTCGCATCCACGACGCGAAAATAGCAGACGGCATTGACCTTCACCGAAACGTTGTCGCGCGTGATGATGTCCTGCGGGGGCACGTCGAGGGTTTCAATCCGCAGCGAAATCCGGTACAGCGTCTCGATCGGCCAGAAAACGACGCGCAACCCGGCGCCCTTGGCGTCCGGCTGCATGCGTCCCAGTCGCAGGACGACGCCGCGCTCCCATTCTTTAATGACATACAGGGAATTCCAGAACCAGACCAGGAAGATGAACACCGCGATGATCAGTCCGTACAGTGAATAATCCATTTTCTCCCCCTCAGAGGAATAGCAATCCTTCCGCTTCTTTCGTGACACCCAAAGCAAAATTCGAAAATCCGAATTCAAGCTGCCGCGACATTCAGAGGCGTTAAAAACGGCCTTTATTCGCTGAAGTCTTGGCAGGCCCGGCGCATTTCCTATCCGCCGGCCGTTAGCCTTCGGCCTGAGTCTTACCCGGTTCCACGTGCAGTGTCAGGCCTTCCATACGCGTCACGCGAACTTGCGCGCCGGCTGGAATTGCTTCGCGCGCAACGGCGCGCCATAGTTCCCCATGCAACCGCACCATTCCTTGGAAGAACGCCGCCCCGGGCAATTGCGTCAATGGAACCGTGACTTCCGCCGCCGCTCCCAACAGTTGCTCGCGGCCCGTCGAAGGCTTCCACGAACGCGAACGCAGAACCAGACGCATCAGCACAATCGTAATCAATGCAAACGGGAGAGTCGCGCCGATCGCTACTCCCAAACTCACGCCGGCATGCGTCAGGGGAGACTGCACCAGCATCAGTGCGCCCAGAAGCATCGATACAATGCCGCCAATCGCCAGCACGCCGTGGCTGGTGTATTTCGCCTCCAGAATGAAGAGCCCCAGCGCCAGAAAGATTAAAACGACGCCCGCGGGAGCCACCGGTAGAATTTGCATGGCGTAGAGCGCGAGCACCAGCGAAATCCCGCCGATCACACCGGGCGCGACCATGCCCGGATGGGTGAATTCCGTGTACAGTCCCAGGACTCCCACGATCAGAAGAATGAAAAAGGCGTCCGGCTGCACGATCCGCGAAAGAAACCGCTCGCGAAAAGACATGGACACGGGAATGATCTCCGGATTGTGAAGCGCAAGCTGCATGGTTGAGCCATCGAAACGCTTGATCGCGCGGCCATCCAGCTTCGATAGCAAATCTTCCGGCGAATTCGCGATCAGGTCGATGAGCTTTCCGTCGAGCGCCTCGGTCTCGGTCCAGGCCTTTCCGTCGACGACCGCGGATTCGGCAAGCTCGACATTGCGCCCGCGCTTTGCGGAATAGCTGCGCAAAAACGCCGTCGCGTCGTTCAAAATCTTTTTCTTCAGCGTTTCGTCCACCTGCAGCGGAAAACCTCCGATCTCGAGCAGAGGCGACGCGGCTCCCGCGTGCGTCCCCGGAGCCATCGCCGCGATGTCGGCAGACATCAACATGAAAAATCCAGCCGACGCCCCGCGCGCGCCCGCAGGTGAAACATAGATTGCCACCGGCACCGGCGAATCCAAAATGTGATGAATCATGTCCTCCATGGAAGTCGAAAGACCCCCGGGAGTATCCATCGTGATCAAGATCAGACTGGCGTGACGGCGCGCGGCCTCTTCGATGCCGCCGTCAATATACTCGGCCATAATGGGCTCAATTTCGTCATCGATCCGCAACTCAACGACCTGCGCCGGGCCGCTCGCGGACGCGGAAAGCTGCGGCGTCTGCCCTTGCGCTCGGGGCGTCCATGCGGCAATCAAAATGGCTGCCGACACAATCGCCAGAGACAGAGTGACCGAATGCTTGGCCATTGAATGTTGCCGCGAACGGAATTTGCGCGCGCCCATCACTGACGATCTCCACTGGTTTCGCCCTTGCGGGCAGCCTTTCCGGGCGGCGCGTCCGAATCATCGCCGTTGGGCCTAAGGAGAGAGCGGTCAAAATCCTTGGAAATACGCGCAAGCTGCGCGAATCCAGCCGGGATCTTGAGGAATGGGCTGCGCGGAATGGGTCGCCGCGGAGGAGCCTTCGGCGCGAAGCGCCGCGGCATCGGAGCCGCGCCCTGCCGAAACAAAGCGTCGATATCAGCAGAGCGCGCAAATCATTGTCGTCGGGAGCGAGATTCCTGGCGGTTTCGAATGGAGCGACGGCCGCCGCCGGCTGTTTCGCGGCGAGCTTCGCAATGCCGAGATTGACCCAGTAATCGGGTTCCTCCGAGTCCAGCGCCGTCGCCCTTTCGAACTCCGAGGCTGCTTCGGCAAGCTTGCCCAGGCGCAGCCGCGCGATGCCCAGGTTGTTGTGCACTTCAGGCATCTCGGGCAGCTGGTCTTTCGGATCGGAGCTACGCGCGCGGTCGGCCATGCCCGAGAATGCGGCTTCCGCGCGCTCGGGATCGTTGCGCAGCAAATGGCACACGCCCATGTCAAAACTTGTCTCAGGGCCGTCCGGGCGGTTTGGAGGCACGCGGGAGAACCACGGCAGCGCCGACTCACAATCGCGCCGCCGAAAATAAATCTGACCGAGTTCGAACGCGGGGCGGTCCCAGGCGGGCTCGATGCGCGCGGCCTCGCGCAGCGTCCGAATACGCGGCTCGTCGTCGGTTCCCGTCAGGCCCTGCACGAAGCTCTGAAGCGCCTCCAGTCGCAACGACGGCGGCGGCTCCGAAAAGGTTGATTCATCCTGATTGGCGCCATCCGGAGCGCAATTATGTTGAGCGATCGCGCACAACACCTGCCAGGATAACCGGGCGTGTGCGCGAAGCAGGTCCTGCATTGTGGTGGTTTGCGTTAAAGGCTCCGACAACCGGGCAGGGTTGAGATGCAAGAGGTGCGCTTCAAGCGTCACCGTGTTGCCGTCGGAAACAAACCGGCCATAGATGACATCATCGGCGTCGGCCTCCGCGGCGATCTTTAGCATCGTGGCGTGTGAAAACCGCGCGGAATCCGGCAGGCCCATCTTTTCGAGTGCGGCGAGGCGATCTTGACGCGAAAGGACGCTGAGCCCGCGGTCATCGAGGCGTTCGGAGGTCAACTCGGCCAATCCCTCGCCGAGCCAGTCGAGATTGGCAATCTGGCTTTCGTTCTCAAACGGAAAGACAAGGAAAGTTTCCGGATTGGACGGCGCGGGGGAAGACTTGCCTTGCGCAGGCCGCGCCGGGAGCGCGCCGCCGGCCGCGCATAGAGCTGCACACAGTCATGACAAGCCCGGTCCGCAAAATTCTCGGGGGCATCGCGCAGTTATTGTAGCAGAGGCGAGGCAGCAGGCGTTCGCGGTGGTGGAGGCACGCGAACAATTTAAGCGCCCGGCCGGGCTGCCGCGCCCTTTTGCTCCGCGGGGAAGATCAGAACGAGTACAGCCTGAACGCCGGGATCGTTGAGGACATCCTTAAATGCGGGGTCGGTCTTCACCTTTACGACGTCCTTGTACCCTTCGTCGAAAGACTTGCGAAGATATTCGGCGCAGTGTTCGGCGTCCTTCTTTTGCGCATAAACGCGAGCCATGGTGTAGAAGAACAGTCCATGATTGGAAACGGTCCGGTCCTGCACCATCGTGCCGACGCGCTCGTTTGCGCTCCAGCACATGCGGATCGAGCTCCAGCGCCCTCTGGAACTCGGCCGCAGACTCGAGGATATTTCTTCGTATTGTAATACGCAAACCCCAGGTTCGCGTGCGTGCCGGCCTGGTCTGGGTCGATTTTATCGGCTCTCTGGTATTCCCGGATCGCGCGGCGATAATCTTTTTGCATGTAATAGACCATTCCCAGATTATTCACGGGGCTCGGATATTTTTTGTCGGCTTTGGCCGCGCGCTCGAAGTATTTCTTCGCCTGATCAAAATTGGAGAGATCCAGGTAAGCGATGCCGATCATGTTCAGGTATACGGCGTTCTTCGGCTCGCTCTTCAGTAAGTCCTGATACGCCTGGATGGCGGCCTCATAGCGCTTTTCCGCCATGAAGATTTTTGCCCGCTCCACTTGCATGTCTTTGGGACTGAGTTGCGGACGTCGAACTGGAATTCGCCGAAGGCTGCTGGGCCGCAACGGCGTATAACCGCGGAGAAGGAAAGCGAAACCAGGATGATCCAAGGCCTGTTTTTATGTTCATGGTGAGCGCCTCCGAATAACGCCGCGTCACCGCTGCGGGTCCTGCGTTCCCTGCTGTGGCTTGTCGGCGTCCTTCTTTCCACCAAAGATACCAAAAATACGCCTCAAGACGCCTTTTTTGTTTTCCTCTTCGGGCTGCTGGTTATCAGCGGAAGCGGCGGTCCAGCGTCCGCCGGATTCCTTGGGGAAGGCCCGGCAGCCCCGCTTCCTGGTGTGGCCGGTTGGGCCAGGTCGGTATCCTTTGCCTTGTCTCCGCCAAAAACTCTTGAGAGCCAGGAAGCCGGCGGCGCATCGCTGGCCATGCGTCCGCCGTGCAATGCGCAAAACTCGGTCGGTTCAGTGCCGTGAATATACACTTCCTCCCGGGTGATCGGGCAGGCCGGAGTAGCCAGTTGCATCGTTTCCGGATCAATGGTGACCCGCGTGACGCCTTCAGGCATATCGAACGGCTGGACATCGCGGTAGGCCGGAAACGTGATCGCGCGCTTCATGAATTCCGCCCAGATGGGCGCGGGAGCGTTGGCGCCGGAAAATCCCAAATCGCGGTTGTCGTCGAATCCCACCCAGACGATCGCGAGCAGGTTCGAAGTGTATCCGGCGAACCATCCGTCGCGGGAAGTGCCTGTCTTGCCTGCCGCCGGCGCGGTAAATCCACGAGCGCGCACCGTCGCGCCCGTGCCGTGGTCGATCACGTCTTCCATCATGTTGGTCACCAGGTACGTGACCCGCGGATCGAGCGCCTGGCGCGTGCGAGCCGTATTCTTTTCGAGCGATTGACCGTCGGCGTTCACCACGTTGCGGATGAACATCGGCTCGGTTCGAACGCCCCCATTGGCAAAAATCGTATATCCCGCCGCCACTTCGAGCGGCGTCATTTCATATGCGCCCAGCGCCACCGACGGCGTCGGCTGGATCGAAGGATCGAGCCCGAATTGATGAGCCATGTCCGTGACGCGGGTGTATCCCACAAGCTCGGCCACCTTCACCGTTGCGACATTCAGCGAATCGGTGAGCGCTTCGCGGAGGGTAACCTTGCCCTGGAATTTTTCGCCGTAGTTGTTGGGCGTGTATTCCTTGCCGTCAAAATCAAACGTCGTAGGTTCGTCCATGACCTCCGTGGCCGGGGTAACGATGGGTTGCACCCCGTCCACACCGCCCTCAAATGCCGCCGCATACACAAACGGCTTGAATGCGGAGCCAGGCTGGCGGCGGGCGAGAACGTGATTGAGCTGGCTCTCGCCGTAATCGCGCCCTCCGATCAGCGCCTTGATCTCTCCGTTATGCGGGTCCAGGACGACGATGGCGACTTGAGCTTGTGGCGCGGGCTGCCCCTCTTTGCGCCAGCGCGCGTAACGCTTCGCAAGCTGACTGTCGATATTCTTGACGCCGATGTCCACGGCCTCGGAAGCCGCGCGCTGCAAGTCCGGATCGAGCGTGGTGTAAACGCGGAAACTCTGGGAGAGCAGGTCCGCTTCGGAGAAGCGGTCGAGCAAGTGCTCCTTCACCATGTCCACAAAATAGGGCGCCGTGCTGCCTTCGAGCCCGCCCCCGACAATCTGCAAGGGGGCTTTCTTGGCGTCGCGCGCCTGATCGGCGGTAATCGCTCCGTTTTCGGTCATCGCCAGCAGGGCGCGGTCGCGCGCTTCGACGGCGCGCTCGGGCCGGCGCTCGGCCGTCGAGTAGCGGTTCGGCGCGTGAATGATCCCCGCCAGGAAGGCGGCTTCCGGGAGGCTCAATTCGCGGATGTCTTTGTTGAAGTAGGCGAGCGAAGCCTCTCCAAAGCCGTGTATCGCGAAGCTTCCCCGATTGCCGAGGTAGATTTCGTTGGCATAGAGTTCGAAAATCTGCTGCTTTGTGAATCGGCGCTCAAGTTCCAGGGCCACCATGGTCTCGGCAAGCTTGCGGCGCAATGTGCGGTCAGTGCTGAAGAAGAAGCTGCGCGCCAGTTGCATGGAAATCGTGCTGCCGCCCTGCACGCGCGCTCCATGCCGCACATCGGCCCATGCCGCGCCCAGGACTCGGATCGGGTCAAAGCCCGGATGCTCGAAGAATCGCCGGTCTTCGACCGAAAGCACGGCATCGCGTAGCACCTTGGGGATGTCATTAAAGCTTACGGACCGGCGTTTCTCGCGGGAGTCGTCGAACAGGCTGGTCAGGAGTTCCGGCTCGACCTCGACCGTATCGAGATTCGCGCCGGTATCCATCGAGCGGATTTTCTGGATTTCGTTGCCGGCGAAATCCACGACCAGGCGGTTCTTGCCGCCAAAGTACGATTCGCTTGATGGGCGAATTTCCATTTCATTGCCGTGGAGAATGTAGCGCCCCGGGGTTCCCGGAACGTCCAGTTCGCTGTACCCGGCCCGTTGAAGGTGATCCGCCAGCTGGGCGGCGGTAAGGGCCTCTCCGGTGGAGATTCTCAGCGGAGCGGCATAAATGCGGGCGGTCGTCTGCTGGATATGCCCGGAAAGGCGAAGGTCAATCATCTTCCCGAAGGAGACCCAGTAATACGTGGTGACCCCTGCGACTACAAGCAGGAAGAGTAATGCCGTCCCCAGAAGGGCCAAGCCGAGCCGGGATTTCCAGGAGCCCCGGCTAATTCGAATACGCAAGGAAGTTCTCCGTTCCGCCGCGAAAAACCTACTATGGTGGGGCTGGGTGCCTTACCAGCTTAGATGCGCCCACAGACCAAGTGTACACGCCATCAGGTCAGATTTCGAAATCTGCAACCGAGTGGGGGATACCGCCGGAGGGAGAGTACTCCTGACAGAATTTATGGCCGGGGCTAGCCGCGAGTGCGCACGCCACCTCAGCGATTTCGCTACAATATTGCGTCGTTTTTGACCTGCGGATGAAAATTGAGCGTCCACTGATACACGCTTAAATCCACGGTGACCGAATAATCCACGTCAATGCGGACATTTCCTGCGTTCCCCTGAATTTTGATGTCGTTCGCTTCAATCGGAACTTCATCCTTCTCCGCCTCTTTCAGGATTTCCGCGCGAATCTTGTCACTTGGATCGCGGTTGACACTGGCGAACCGAGCGATGGTTTGCATCCCGTCCTGAAACTCATACTCATTGACCAGGATCGGGACTACTTTAAAGGCCACATAGACGCCTGAAATCAATATCAAAGTGAAGATGATGGCCTTGAGGTGGCCCGCGCCCCGCTGACGCGCAACCGCGGCGTGATCCTTTGCGCAAGGCCTGGTGGCGGACCTGTTCCGAAGCGCCTGAAAAGCAGACGCACCCTTCCCAGTTGAGTTCGGGCTAGGGCCAAGCTTCATACTGGAAATGCTAGCATCGCCCAGCGGGGGTGTCGAGGCAGAGTCGGGCTGCAGTTGCTACGGAGTTACGCCCCGCTTTTTATTGATAAGAGACTACTTACAGGGAGATTCACGCGTGAAATTCATGGAAAAAGGCTGAAGCTAAACGGTAGTAGACCCTAGGCTCAAGGGTTCAAGGTTCCGCGAATTTCTGAGAGTTCTTTGCGTCACCGAGCTGAGCGCTTCTCAGAAAGGCAAGCCCTTAGTAGGCCTTGCCGAAGATAGCGATCTCTTTTGAGGGTCGGCTGCAGAAAATGCAGGCCCCGCCGCCGCCCGGCTGCTCCAGGGGAATGCAGCGCAGTGTGGCTTTGGTAGCCTCCTTGATTTGCTCCTCGCACTTGCTATCACCGCACCAGTACGACCTCGCAAAACCGGCCTCCACGATTTGGCGAAACTCGTCGAAATTTTTCGGTTCAAACGTATGCGTATTGCGAAATATCAGCGCGCGGTTAAACAGCGCCTTTTGAAC
Organism: Terriglobia bacterium; assembly: GCA_963757625.1. Taxonomy (GTDB): domain Bacteria; phylum Acidobacteriota; class Terriglobia; order Acidiferrales; family UBA7541; genus Palsa-360. The sequence goes on from CAVWSJ010000006.1 coordinate 560,308, forward strand.
TTCAATGAGCAATTGCTGCACCGCCCCGGCAACACCCTCCTGGGGAACGAAGCTCTTCCCTTCCTTGCCCGGCCTGTCGCGGCGCGCCAGGACGACGCTGCCTTTGGAGACATCCTTCGGACCAATCTCCATCCGCAGCGGAACGCCTCGCATTTCCCAATCGTTGAACTTGAAGCCGGGGCTTTGCCCTTCGCGCTCGTCCACCTTTACCCGGACATCCGCCTCTACGAGCTGGTCGCGGATCTTCCTTGCGGCTTCGAACACCAGAGCCTTTTCTTCGTCGTTTTTGAAGATGGGGACGATGACCACTTGATGCGGCGCAAGCCGTGGCGGCAGGATCAATCCCTGGTCGTCTCCGTGCACCATGATGATGGCGCCAACCACGCGCGTCGAGAGGCCCCAGGAAGTTGTCCAGCAATGTTGCAGCGCGCCCGCCTGATCGAGATAGCGGATTTCAAACGCCTTGGCAAAATTCTGGCCAAGGTTGTGCGATGTGCAGAACTGCAGCGCCTTGCCGTCACCCATCATCGCTTCGAGCGAATAGGTGATGTCCGCGCCCGCGAATTTCTCGGAATCCGATTTTCGTCCGGGGATGACGGGAATGGCGGCTTCCTTCATTGCAAAATCGGTGTAGACATCCACCATCTGACGCGTCTCGGTCTCGGCTTCCTCGTACGTGGCATGCGCCGTGTGGCCCTCCTGCCAATAAAACTCGAGCGTGCGCAGGAATAGCTTTGTCCGCAGCTCCCAGCGCACCACGCTGTTCCACTGGTTGATCAGCACCGGCAGGTCGCGATACGACTGAATCCATTTCGCATAGGCGTGGCCGATGATTGTTTCGGAGGTCGGGCGGATGACCAGCGGCTCTTCCAATTTTTCGCCGCCGCCATGGGTGACCACGGCAAGTTCGGGCGAAAATCCGGCCACATGCGATTGCTCCTTGCTGATGAAGCTTTGCGGAATCAGCAGCGGAAACGCGGCGTTGACGTGTCCGGTTGCCTTGAACCGCCGGTCGAGCTGCGCCGTGATGTTCTCCCATAGCGCCCAGCCGTACGGACGCACGATCATGCAGCCGCGCACCGGCGCGTAATCGGCAAGCTCCGCCCGCAGGACGAGCTGGTTGTACCATTCAGAGAAATCTTCGGAGCGTGATGGGAGCTTCAAATCCGCCATGCGGGTTTGTCCTTTTCCTAACCAGTGACAAGAATTATGAATACCAAGAAAAAGAAGCCTATCTGAGGGTACACAGAGTGTCAACCAATGCGCATGATGTCTCGCAATTTAATCCGTCGAATCGAACGGCTACCCGTCCCAGGAGGCGGGACGGCCTCTACGAAACCAAGCGACGTAGAAAGTGTTGTAGAGACCGTTCCGTGCCGCGATGTTCGGGACGGAACGGCAAGGCTTTTCTTCACGCTGAGCCACGAATTCCAGTTTCAACACCACGGTCGCCCTGCTTCGGCTTTTGCGGCTTGACTGTCCGGATTGGAACGAAGCCGTCCTGACTCGGATCGTAAGTCGTCACTGTCCCTTCGGCGAGGTGGTATACCCAACCGTGCAGTTTCAAATTTCTCTGCTCCAGCCGCGCCGCAACCGACGGATGTGTGCGAAGATTCTTGAGTTGCTCGACGACGTTGCGTTCCGCAAGGGCAAGCAAAAATTCGGGGCCGGACAATTTCCGTTTGATTTTCTCTGCAGCCCGGCGCGCAGGCCGGGCGTGGTGCAGCCAAGCGGACACGTTCGCAAGAGGTTTCAGCGCTTCGGGGTTCAGAACGCCCTTCATCACGCCACAGTCCGTGTGTCCGCAGACGATAACGTCGGGCACTCCCAGCACCCCGACCGCGTACTCGATGGTCGCTGATACCCCGCCGATCGTTTTGGGGTAGCGCGGCACGATGTTGCCGATCACGCGGCAAATGAACAGTTCTCCGGGCTTGGTTTGCGTCAGCAAGCACGGGTCGATGCGCGAATCGGCGCAGGTGATGAAGAGAGCCCCCGGACGCTGCCCCAGGGCCAGCTTTTGAAACAGGTCGCGATTCTTGGGATAGACGCGCTTCTGAAAGCGCTTAAGCCCTTGAAGAATGTCGTCAATCGGCATGGCGGATTATTTTGCAACAGGGAGAGCGCAAGGTTCTAGTTCTAAATCAGTTTTCATGCTGAGTCCGTTTTTGAAAATGGGGGTCGCCGGCGGAACCCTTGGCAAAAGGATACTTCATCGGATGGCCCCCACAGATTTTCTCGAGCATGGTTCCTGGGTAATTGCCTTCATCACAAGAATATCCGCGTTCGATTTATGCGCGGCGGCGCCGACGAGCGAGATAGTAATCGACCCGAAACGCACGCCCGCTTTTGTCGAAGGATGGAAAAGCCTCCAGTATAAGATTACTGTCAGATCAGGATCCATTCGCGAGTCAGGAAATTCAGGAGGCCCTTGATGAAGTTCAAGTTTGCGATTGCTTTAGCGACTTTTGCCGCGGTGTGCATTGCGCCATTTGGGACAGCTCACGCCCAGAAGAACAAAAAGAAGGGTGCCGCGTCGCAGGATGCCGCTCCGCCGGCGTCCGCCTCCACGCCCATGCTCCTGCCAGGACAAACCTATTTCTATGTGACAATTCGGGGCGTCAAACAGGGTATTTTTAAGGGGCAGACCACGACCGTTGGCCACCCGGATGAAATCATGGGTTTTCGATACATGTTCCAGCTCTCGGCGCCGGTGAACGCGTCGTCCGGCCAAGCCAGCGGGAGGCATCAGTACACCCCAATCACCTTTACGAAGGTATTTGATGCATCCTCGCCTCAGATTATCCAGGCTGCAACGTCGAACGAGATGTTATCGCTCGTCCAATTTGATTTCGTCCACGCGGCTCCGGATGGGAAGGAAAGCGTTTACCAGACCATAAAGCTTACAAACGCGACGATTTCGTCCGTTAAGGAATACATGGGCTTCCCCGATGCGGGCCAGCAATCCGATCCGCGCCAGCTCGAAGATGTCTCGTTCACCTTCCAAAAGATCGAAGTCTCCAATAACGAAGGCAGGACCACTGTCATGGACGATTGGACATCCTCGATGTGACCGGATTCCAGGGTTAGGCGGATGACTTCCGCAGCTTCCTATTGGTCGACTGTTTCGGGGTTGCGCGGAGCCAACTTGCCGCACACACGATTGCCGCATCAACTGGCTGCACATCAATTGGCATCGCAGTTGGGAAGTTGCGATTGTCCGGTGCTAACACGGTGACATCCGAAACGGTCCGCGGTGCCGAGCATATTTTGAAAAACATCCGCACCCTGGATTCCGCACGGGAAGCTTAGCATCAAGGCCGATTCGGTGAGGCGAGATGTGATTTCCTGATGATCTGGACGCTGTCACGAAAACAAGGTGCCAGCGAAGTACCCTGCAATCGAGAGACTGTGCCCGACGGACGGCTTTGTTGAAAACAGACGGTTTGAAGAGTTCATCGAGGTTGGAATTCCTGTTCGGATTCCGCTAGAATTGCACAGGATAATTCCTTGGCAGATTCCTTCCTCAAACCGCGCATTATTATGGGCGTTGAGCTTGCCAGATTTTGCGCGAAGGAAACGATTAAGCAACATCTCAAATCATGACAACTGACAACACAATTTCGCAGCGCATGAACCGGTCTCTCGCGGAAGTCGATCCTGAGATCGCGGAAGCTCTCCGCGAGGAAGGACGCCGCCAGGGCACCGGCCTTGAGCTGATCCCGTCGGAGAATTTTGTATCCGAAGCCGTGCTGGAAGCAGCAGGCTCGGTGCTCACCAACAAATACGCCGAGGGCTATCCCGGCAAGCGCTACTACGGCGGATGCGAATTCGCCGACCGCGTCGAGCAGCTTGCGATCGATCGCGCGAAAGCCCTGTTCGGCGCCGAGCACGTCAACGTGCAGACGCATTCGGGCACGCAGGCGAACGTAAGCGTTTACATGGCCGCGCTTCAGCCGGGCGACACCGTGCTGGGAATGAATCTGGCGCATGGTGGGCACCTGACGCACGGGCATCCGCTCAATTTTTCCGGCAAGATGTACAAATTTGTTCCCTACGGCGTGAGTAAGGAAACCGAAACGATCGACTACGAGGAGCTCGCGCGGCTGGCCGAGGAGCACAAGCCGAAGATGATCGTCGCGGGCGCGAGCGCTTATTCCCGCATCATCGATTTCGCGCGCATGGCGGAGGTCGCGCGCTCCGTCGGCGCTCTTTTCTTCGTCGATATGGCGCACATCGCTGGACTCGTGGCCGGCGGCATGCATCCGAGCCCCGTGCCGCACGCGGACTACGTTTCCACCACCACGCACAAGACGCTTCGCGGACCGCGCGGCGGCCTGGTGATGTGCAAGCAGCAGTTCGCGAAAGACCTGGACCGCATCACGTTTCCCGGCACGCAGGGCGGCCCATTGATGCATATCATCGCGGCCAAAGCCGTGTGCCTGAAGGAAGCCGCCGATCCGGGCTTTCGCGAATATGCGAAGCAGATCGTCGTGAACGCGAAAAAGCTCGCCGCCGAAATCGCGAATGCCGGCTTCCGCATCGTCAGCGGAGGCACGGACAATCATCTCTTCCTGATCGATCTCTATTCGCGCGGAATCACCGGCAAGGACGCGCAACCCGCGCTCGACCGCGCGGGCATCACGGTCAACAAGAATTCGATCCCGTTCGATCCCACGCCGCCGATGACCGCGGGCGGGATTCGCCTGGGCACTCCCGCGATCACCACGCGCGGCATGCGCGAGCCGGAGATGGCTCGCATCGCTTCGTGGATCGCGGACGTGCTGCTGCACCTGTGCGATTCCGAACGCGAGCGCCGCATTCGCGCCGAGGTAGCTGAGTTCGCCGTGCAGTTTCCGCTGTACACGCGCCGGTGGGAAATCACACCAACGCTCGCCGGGAGCGGAAGCGCCGCGCGCTGAGCGCGCAAATCGATGCGTGTTGCGATTGATATCCGGCGCGCCGGCGATTTCGGGTTCGGCACGTACATCCGCAACGTCGTCAATCAACTGGCCCGGAGCGACCGCGAAACCGAGTACCTGCTGATCGGCCAGACTTCACACGTCCAGCAATTCGACCCGCTTCCTGAAAATTTCCAGTTGCTCGAATACGAGGCGCCCCCCGGGTCGTTCCAGACGCACATGCACTTGCCGTTCCTGTTGCGCAAACGCGGCGTCGACATTTTGCACATGCCGTGGTTCTACGCGCCGGCGGTCGTGCCGTCGCGGCTGGTCGTGACGATTCACGACCTGACCGACGTACTCGTGCCGCCGGCCGGCGTGCCCGCCATGATGCAGGCGGGGCGCCTTTTTTTCGCGCGGCGGGCGCTCGCGCGCGCGGACCGCATTCTGGCGGTGTCCCACTCGACCAAACGAGAAGTGTCGCGCATGTTCGACGTCCCTGAAAGAAAAATTGAAGTCGTTTACAACGCGCTCGACGAGCGGTTCCTTCGCGAGGCCGCCCCGACGGACGCGGACCGCACGCTCGAGCGCCTTGCGATCACGGATCCTTTTGTTCTCTACGCGGGGAACATCAAGCCGCAGAAAAATCTGCCGCGACTGATCGAAGCGTTCGCCGTCGCGAAGGCGGAACTCCGCGACCATCCGCTGTACTCGAATCTGAAGCTGCTCTTGATCGGCGATTCCGCGGAGGAGCATTCGGATTTGCGGCGAGCCGTTTTGCGCTCGCGCCTGCACGGCGATGTGCGCTTTCTGGGATTCGTGCCTCACCCGATCCTGCGCGTTTTCTACTCCCGGGCCAGAGCGTTCCTGTTCCCTTCTCTCTATGAAGGCTTCGGACTTCCGCCGCTCGAAGCCATGGCGCACGGAGCGCCCGTGCTGACCTCCAGCGTTTCGTCGCTGCCGGAGGTGTACTCTCAAGCCGCGCTGATGGTAAACCCGGAAAACATTTTCGAGATCGCCCGCGGAATCCGCCAGATCCTCACGGAAGACGAACTGCGGGAAACCCTCGTGCGGCGAGGCTACGAACTGGTCCAAAGATATTCGTGGGAGCGCTCGGCGGAGCAAGTTCGTGAAGTCTACCGATCCGTATTCGCCGGCGAGCCATCGCACACTTCCGAGTAGGGTCACTCGCCGCTGCGGGCGGTCCGCATAGAAGCCTATTCCACAATTTTAATTTGTAATTCCTGGACCATGCCCTCTCCAATCAAGAAAGCACGGGCAGGATGCGGCAGGCCGGCCAGCGGCGAAACAATGAAATAGGCCTGGTCAGGATAATACGCTAGTGAAATATCACTGGCCGACGGGAAGTTTTCAGTGCGGATGTGGGAGTGGTAGTGGCCGAGATGTTCCAGCTTTTCCTCGCGAATCCGCCGGAAAAATTGAAACAGATCCTTCGGAGCGATTTCGTACCGGGTGGCGCTCGCGAGCGTGTTCTCTGTGGGGAAAATGTTCGTGATGATTCCATCGCGCCCGGCGAGCAGCCCGCAACATTCGATGTCCGGCTCACGCCGCGCGTGGCGAATCATTTCTTCCAGAATATCTGCGCGAATCCGAATTTCACCGGCCATGCGCGCAAGTGTACCCTACGCGACGGAACGGTCAAAAGCGCATCGCCGCTTGAAGACAAACCAGCTCACGCGGAAACGTTGAGGTTGCCCGCAGACGCAACGGCTGTCGAATTGGACGAACCCGACGCCGGCACTCGGCCGATCTGCTGCAGATCGTTCTGAAGCGTCGCGAAGGCCGACTGGGCTCCCGAAAGATTCCCCGCTTGCAGGTCCTGCGCCAGCGTGCTGAAAGCCTGAACAATAGAATTTCCCGGCTGCGCCGAAGAGGACCCTTGCGAATCTTCCGCGTGGTGGTGATGGCGATGCCCGTGAACCTGCGGCGAACTCTGTTGCAAGTCTTGCTGGAGCGTTGCAAAGTCCTGCTGCGCCCCCTGCAGGTTCCCTGCCTGCAGATCCTGGCCCAATTGGGCAAAGGTCTGCGCGATCGGATTGTTACCGGCAGCGGCAGTCGGGATGGCGCTATTTTGACTTAGGCCTGGGAAATTTTGAGACAGAGCGGTGAAATCCGATTGCGCCTGGGACAGATTGCCCGATTGCAGGTCCTGCGCCAATTGCTGGAATTCACTGCCGATTTTCTGAAAGGGCGACTGTTGATTTTGCGAACTGTTCAAAATTGAAAGAATGCCGCTTGCAATTCCGTTGATTGCCATTTTCTTCCTTTCCGAATCCTGGTTCCAGGTCTGGGCGGGTCTGAATCTGGTCCGTACGATTTATCGGCAAAACGCGAGGCTCATGAAGCCCCCTTTGCCATCGACCACCGTCCAATTTTCTTGAGGCAATTGTCGCGCCAAATGAATGGGCGAACGCCCTCATTTAACCGCATGGAGACAAACAACTTGTAGTGCGAACATTGAGGCGCAAGTCTTAATCGAAAATCCCCTGGGCAAGAATGGCTCGTGAACTCCATTGGGCAGGGCAGATTTTTCCGCTGATTCATTTTGAATCATGCCGTTTTCCTGGAATTTGCGAGTCATGTTTCAAGCGCTATCGAGGAGAGAAGAAAAAACGGGGCGCCTGCGGATTCGAGCGCCCCGGTGGAAGATCAGAAAATAGCGTTACGCCTTTTGCGCGGCGCGCCGCAGGAACGTCGGCACGTCGAGGTCATCCGCGGCGGCGGTATTTTCCTGGTGAATGACTTCGTTGACGGCCGGACGCGGGGCTTCCTGCACGACCACGTCCTGCACCTCGACAGGCTGTTCTTCGCGGCCTGCCTTCCAGGTCTTGGGCAAATAGGCGGGTTTCTGGTGCGGCTGGCGGCGCGCCGCTTCGCGGAATCCGGCGGCGATGACGGTGATCTTCACTTGTTCCTTCATGGCATCGTCCATCACGGCGCCGAAAATAATGTTGGCGTTTTCGTGCGCGGCTTTCTGGATCACCGAGGAGGCTTCGTGGACTTCGTTGAGCGTGAGGCTCGACGATCCGGAGATGTTGATCAGGATGCCTTGCGCGCCCTGAATCGAATTGTCCTCGAGCAGCGGGCTGTTGATCGCGCGATTGGCGGCTTCGACGGCGCGATTGGACCCGGAAGCCACCGCCGTGCCCATCACGGCATAGCCCTGGCCCTGCATGATGGTTCTGCACGTCGGCGAAATCGCGATTGATGATCCCGGGAATCGTGATGATGTCGCTGATGCCCTGCACGGCCTGGCGAAGGATGTCGTCGGCAATGCGGAACGCTTCAAAGAAACTCGTCCCCGCTTCGACGGTCTCCATCAGGCGCTCGTTGGGAATGACGATCACCGTGTCCACGCAGCCGACCAGTTCGGAGAGCGCCTGCTCGGCCTGCTGCTGGCGGCGCTTGCCTTCGAACAGGAAAGGCTTGGTGACTACGGCAACGGTGAGCGCGCCGAGTTCGCTGGCGAGTGACGCCACCACGGGCGCCGCGCCGCTGCCGGTGCCGCCGCCGAGGCCCGGTGGTCAGGAAAATCATGTCGGAGCCTTCGAGGGCTTCGATGATTTTGTCGGTGTCTTCGAGCGCCGCCTTGCGGCCGATCTCGGGATTGGCGCCCGCGCCGAGTCCTTTCGTAAGTTTTCCGCCGATCTGCAGCTTGACGGGCGCCTGGGACATTTTCAGCGCCTGCAAATCGGTATTGGCGGCGATGAATTCGACGCCTTCGACTTTGGCGCGGATCATGCGGTTGACGGCGTTGCATCCTCCGCCGCCCACGCCGATCACTTTGATCTTTGCGCCATGCCTGATTTTCTTCGCTAAAGGAAATCCGGATTCCTGCGTCCTTCGCCGTCATGTTTCGCCTCCACCATGAAAATTGGCCTTGCCCCGCCGGAGCCTTCTTCATCAAGCCCCGGCGAACATGCTTTTGATCTTCGCCACAAAGTTCGCCGGCCGCTGGGGCGACTGGCGCCGGGCTCGCGCGCCATAAAGCAGCAGACCAACGACCGTAGCGTACTCGGGCTGGGAAAGTTCCTCGGGCATCCCTTCCAGGCCTCGGGGTTTCGCCAGTCGCACGGGCAAATTGAACATGCGCTCGGCCAACTCGACCAGGCCTTTCAGGTGCGCTCCGCCGCCGCACAACACCAGTCCGGCGGGGATCGACGCGGCAAAACCGCCGCGCTGCAATTCGTCGCGAACCAGCGAGAGCAATTCCTGCGCCCGCGGCTCGACAATTTCGTTCAGCATTCGCGTAAAGACCGTGCGCGGCGGACGATCCCCGACGCTGGCGATTTCGATCGGCTGATCTTCGAGGATCAGGTCCTTGAACACGCAGCCGTGGTCGCGTTTGATTTTCTCCGCCTCGGGAATCGGCGTGCGCAATCCCACGGCGAGGTCGTTGGTGAAATGATCGCCGCCGACCGGAATGGCCGCCGCGTGGCGCAACATCCCGTTCCCGAACACGACGAGCTCCGTCGTGCCGCCGCCGATATCGAGCAGGCAGCAGCCCAGTTCGCGCTCATCCTGCGTGAGGCAGGATTCCGCCGAGGCCAGCGGCTCGAGAACGGTGTCCGCGACTTCAATTCCCGCCTGGTTGACGGCGATCACCAGATTCTGCATCGCCGAAGCGGAAGAAGTCACCAGATGCACGTTCACTTCGAGGCGCTGGCCGACCATGCCCAGCGGGTCGCGAATATTGTCATGCGCGTCAAGAAGAAATTCCTGCGGGAGCACGTGCAGCACGACGCGATCTTCGGGAAGCGTGATGTTGCGCGCGGCATCCACGGCGTGGCGAACGTCGTCGCGGTTGATGTCCCGCGGGCGGTGCCCCAGAGTGATTCCGCCGCGGCTGTTTACGCCGCGAACGTGGCTGCCGGCCACTCCCGCGATGGCGCGCTCGACGGGCACGTGGGCGACACCTTCGGCTTCTTCAATCGCGCGCCGCACGGAAGTCGCCGTCGCGCCGATATTGGCGATCAGAGCCCTTGCGCAGTCCCTTGGATTCCGCCGCGCCCATGGCCACGAATTTCACGCCCGTTTCGTCCACCTCGCCGATGACGGCGCACGTCTTCGTGCTGCCCACATCGAGCGCAACCAGGTATTTGTCTTTCTTCGTCAACCCGCCGCTCCTTCTTTTTCCTTTCGCTCGGGCGGGGACGCGTCCGAGCGAAAGCCCTCAAGATTCCTCTAGTGCTGCTTGCGCGCTGACTTCGCTGGCTGGTTTGCGCGGCACATTCGCCGCGAGCGTCTTCGTTTCCGGATTCACCACCACCTGCCGCGCGAAACGCAAATCCACCGAATCGACGCTTCCGGCGCTCGCGCGCCACTGGTCGATATTCTCAGCGAGCAAATGGTACCGGTTGCCGAAATCGGAATCGCCAAAGTGTACTAGAATCGGCGGAGCGCTCGCCGGATGCGGCGCCCAATCCGGCAATGGTCGCGCGCACATCGGAAGCGTCGGAAAGATCCACCTCGCTGATGCGATCGTCGGCGCCGGGCTGCGTTTGCTCGATCTCCTTCATGAATTGCACATACGCGTTCATGCGCTGCTCGCGCTGTTCGCGCGGCATGGTATCCGAGATGCCGCTCACGACCGGGAAACTGGAAGTCGCCTTCGGCAGGACGGTCAAAAATCACGCCCTGCGAATCCACCAGGGATAGATCGCCCGCCGTCCGGAGGAACGCCACCGGCGTGCGCTCGGTGATTTCGACGCGAATCCGGTTTGGCATCACGCGCTGGACTCGGGCTTGCTCCACCCACGGCAGCGTTTCCAGGTCGGCCCGGCGCTGGCCTAACGGAACGCGAACGACGCTGCGGCCCATGTCCGCGGAAAATTTTTCGACGATCGCTTCGCGCGGCACGAACCGGTTCCCTTCGATCGAAATCTGATCGGGGCTCGTCAGCATGACCCCCGGCGAAAACAGCAGGTAATTCCCCGCCTCGTAAAGCATGAATCCCACGGCGATCGCGGCGATGCCGCCGACGATCACGCGGCGGTATAGCGGCCAGGTCTTGCGGCTGAACTTGCGCTTGCGGATCTCCACCGGCTTCTGCCGCCGAAGATACTTCGGCTCGTCTTCGGCCAGCGCATCCGCAGGAAGATAGTCGGGTTCGGCGCTCATGATTGTTTCCACACGATCACTTCTTCTTCCAGTTCGACGCCGTAACGCTCGCGCACGCGCTGGCGCACATCCGCGATCAACGCGAGCATGTCCGAGGCGGTCGCGTGGCCGGCGTTCACAAAAAAATTGGCATGCCGGTCGCTGACGCGCGCATCGCCGACCGAGTGGCCCTTCAGGCCCAGCTCATCGATCATGCGCCCGGCGGACCCGCCCGGCGGATTCTTGAAAATGCAACCTGCGCTTTTTTGATTGAGAGGCTGGCTGGCGCGCCGCTTCTCATTGCAGATGCGAATTCCTTGAAGTATCTCGCTGTACGGTTTGGACGGAAGTTCCAGTCGCACCGCGAGCATAATATCATCAGGCGCAAAACTTGTATGCCGGTATTCGAAATTTATTTCAGAGCCTCGCAAGGTCTCGATCTGCCCGGTCGAGGCGCGGAAAACCTGCACCTCGCGGACGTGCGTTCCGATCTGCGTGCCGTAGGCCCCCGCGTTCATTCGCAGCGCCCCGCCGACGGTTCCTGGAACACCGATCAGGCCTTCCATGCCGCCCAGATCGTGCTTGGCGCAGCGTGTGACGGTGGTGCCAAGCTCCGCGGCGCAATCCACCCATACCGAATTTCCGTCGAAACGGGTGTCGGGATTCTGCCGCGCGAGTTGAAGAATTACCCAGTGCAGTTCGCCGTCCGGTAACAGCACGTTGCTGCCGCCTCCCAGGAACCGGTAAGGCACGCCATGCTTGCTTCAGCAGCCGCACGAGTTCGGGCAGAGATTCGTGTTTGTGAATCGTCAGAAGATCGGACGTTCCGCCAATGCCCAGGGAAGTTTTCTCCGAGAGAGGCACACCCGCTCTATGCTCGACGCCCAGAGCGCCAATCGCCGCGATCAATTTGGAGTCGCTAATGTGCATGATGCAAAGAAACCCTTGCGCCCAACAGTACCGCCAGTTCGCCCGGCGCACGGCTCACATTGCCCGCGCCGATGGTAAGGATGGCGTCGCCCGGCCGGGCTGCCCGAAGAAGTTCTTCGATGCCCTCCTGCATGGAGCTGTGAAACACGACGTTCTTGTGCCCGGCGGCGCGAATGGCTTCAGCCAACGCATTCCCGGTAATGCCGGGAATGGGCTGCTCCCCCGCCGCGTAGATGTCCATCAGCACGACCATGTCGGCTTGATTGAAAGCCCGGCAAAATTCGTCCCACAAATGCTGCGTGCGCGTGTACCGGTGGGGCTGGAAGAGCACGAGGAGACGTTCGAAGTGGCAGCCGCGGGCGGCCTCCAGGGTGGCGCGAATTTCGGCGGGGTGGTGGCCGTAATCGTCGATCAGAGTGATGTTGTTGATGACGCCTTTGACGTCGAACCGGCGGCCCACCCCGGCAAACTCCTCGAGCCCCGCGCGAATCAGGTCCGACGGGACATTCAAATACAGCGCCACGGCGGCGGCAGCGGCGGCGTTCCGAACATTGTGGATTCCGGGCGGGCCGTTCAAATGAAACTTGCCGAGATCGTCTCCGCGAAACGTCAGGCGGAAAATGCTCTCCAGGCCCAGCAGTTCGACATCGCTGATCACCAGATCGGCCTGGCTCGAAGTTCCATAGGTGATGACCGGGCGCTTCACGTTGGGGATGATGGCCTGAACGTTCGGTTCGTCGAGACAAAGTACAGCCGCTCCGTAGAACGGCACGCGGTTGACGAACTGCGTGAAAATTTCCTGAATCTCCTCAAGAGATTTGTACGTGTCCAGGTGCTCGCGGTCGATCGTCGTCACCACGGCCACGACGGGAGCCAGCAGCAGGAACGTGCGGTCGCTCTCGTCGGCTTCGACTACCATATATTCGCCGCGCCCGAGCCGGACGGTGGAACCGATATGGTTCACGCGGCCGCCCACGACGAATGTCGGGTCGAGCCCCGCGGCCGCCAGGACGCTCGCGGTCATCGAAGTCGTCGTGGTCTTGCCGTGCGCGCCGGCGACGGCGATCCCGTATTTCAAGCGCATCAGCTCGGCCAGCATTTCCGCGCGCGGGATGACCGGAATTTTATTGCGGTGGGCCTCGACAATTTCCGGATTATCGCTTCTCACCGCGGAGGAAACCACGACAACGTGCGCGCCGTGAACCTGGTCGGCCTTGTGGCCCTCGAAAATTTCGGCGCCCATGTTCTGCAGGCGCTCGGTAATCGCGGACATTTTCGTATCGGAGCCGGACACTGAATAGCCGAGCGTGAGCAAGACTTCGGCGATACCGCTCATTCCGATCCCGCCGATTCCCACCAGATGAATGCGTTTGAAATTGTGAAATGTAACCATCATGAGTTTCCCTTAGGCGTCGAATTCTTTTCCGCGCGCTTCACCGCCATGCTTTCCACCAGATCCACAATGTCCTGCACGGCGCGCGGCTTTGCGAGCTTGCGCGCCGTTTGCCGCCATCGTTTCAATTTCAACCGGCTGATCGAGCAGCAAAAAGATTTCCTGGGTCAGGCGTGCGGCGGTGAGCTGGGGTTCCGGGATCAAACGCGCTGCGCCGGCGCGTTCCATTTCCTGAGCGTTGCGCAACTGGTGGCTGTCGGTCGAGGCGCCGAACGGAATGAAGATGGCGGCGCGTCCGGCCGCTGCAATTTCCGCGGCCGTGATGGCGCCCGCGCGGCAGACGATCAGGTCGGCCTGCGCAAATCGCTCCGCCATGTTGCTGATAAAGGGCAGTACCTCCGCGTTGATTTCACGTCGCGCATACGCCACGCGCACCGCATTATAGTCGCGTTCACCGGTCTGGTGAACGATGGAGATGCGATTTTTTTGCGTGGCAAGCAAGTCCGCCGAGTCCACCAGAGTGCGATTGATGACCAGCGCGCCCTGGCTGCCGCCGGTGATCAGGATGTGGAACGGTTCGGCCGGCACGCGTGGTGAGATCTCGAAAAATTCCGGCCGCACAGGGATGCCTGTAAGCGTTGCTTTCTTGCCCCACAGTTTCGTGGGCGCTTCATAGGCCGTGGCGATGCGCGTCACCATGCGGGCCAGCACGCGGTTGGTGAATCCGGGCTCGGCATTGGGCTCGAATACGACGGTGGGCAGCCCGCGAAGCACCGCGGCAAGCATCACCGGCCCGGCGGCGTATCCCCCGACGCCGAGTGCGGCCACGAATTTGTGCCGGCGAAGAATCCCGAAAGAGTCCCACATCGCCGGGAAAAGTTTCGCGGCATTGCGCACAAATTTCATCCCGCCAATGCCCTTCAGGCCAGCCGAGCGAATCGTCTCGAGCGGAAACCCCGCCTCAGGCACCAGCCGGGCTTCAATCCCGCGTTTTGTTCCGACAAACACCACTTGCCTTTCTTCTCCCCGTGACAGCCACTCGCGGGCAACGGCCAGCGCGGGAAAAACGTGGCCGCCCGTGCCGCCCCCTGCAATCAACAGCTTCAATTCCCGATGCCCCGCTTCGCTCAGATCGCGCACTTCGTGCGTGTCTTTGATTTGGCTTCACCTGAAGCATTCAGCGTAAAAGTAGAGCCCGCACCCGCTAATTCGCCTGCTGACTGATATTCAGGAGCACGCCGGTCGCCAGCAACATGACCAGCAGGCTCGAACCGCCGTAGCTGATAAACGGCAGGGGAATCCCCTTGGTCGGCATCATCCCCAGTACGACGCCCAGGTTAATCAGCGCCTGGCTCAGGACCATTACCGTGATGCCCAGCGCCACGAATCGCCCGAATTCGTCCGTGGACTTGAACGCGGAGCGCATGCCGCGCCAGCCGTACGTCGCGAACAACGCGAGGACCAGCGCGCCGCCGATGAACCCCAACTCTTCGCACAAGACGGCAAAAATGAAATCGGTATGCGCCTCGGGCAGATAAAAGAGTTTTTGTTTGCTCTCCATCAAGCCGACGCCGGTGAAACCGCCCGACCCAACCGCGATCAGCGATTGCAGCAACTGGAATCCCCTGCCTTGCGGGTCCGAGGTGGGGTTCAGGAACGCCATGACGCGCTCATAGCCGGTAAGGAACGCGCGCAATCAGGAGGTACACAATGGGAAGCGAGGCAAGTCCCGCCCCGAGAATGTATTTTCCATCCAGGCCCGCGACGTAAAGCATGGCGACGGCAATGATGAACATTTCCACCGCCGTCCCCAAATCGGGCTCGATGACCACCAGGCCAATCAGGACCAGCACGGGTGCGAGCGCCGGGAGGATCGTGCGCTTCCAGTCGTTCATGCCGAAGCTTTCAGGGCGCCTGCGCATCTCGAGGAACCACGCGAGATAAAAAATCACCGCGAGTTTGGCGAGTTCGGAAGGCTGAAGGCTGGCCGGGCCCAGGCGAATCCAGCGATGAGTCTCGTGCGACTTGTCGAGAAAAAATGCCCCGATCAGCATCACGAGCACCACGAATAATCCGGTAAAGACAAATTCAGGACGCCGCAGCTTTCGGTAATCCACGTTCATCACCAGCGTCATCCCGCCCAGCCCCAGCACCAGCCAGAGAAGCTGCCGGAGCAGGAAATGGTACCCGCTGCCGTATTCGTCGCGCGCCGTGACAGCCGAGGCGCTGAACACCATGACGGCGCCGACCAGACACATGGCCAATGTCGAGCCAAACATCCACCGGTCAGTTTGAAGAGGACGGGGCATGATCAGACCTTTCGCGCGGGCACTCCCGCCATATGCTTTTCCGCGAGATCGCGGACAAGCTGTTTGAACACGCGTCCGCGATGCTCGTAATTCTCGAACTGGTCAAAGCTGGCGCAGGCGGGCGCCAGTAAAACGATGTCTCCGGGCCGCGCGTGTTCGGCGGCGACTTCCACGGCGCGCGCCATCGTTCCCGCCCTTTCGATGGGAACGATTCCGCTTATTTGCGATTCGATCTTGTCCGCGGCCGAGCCGATCAGCAGAGCCATGCGCGCGTGCCTCCGCAAGGCGTCGCGCAGAATTGCGTAATCGCAGCCCTTGTCCTTCCCGCCGAGAATCACCAGCACGTTGCCGGGAAACGCGTCGAGCGCCTTGAGCGTGGCATCGACGTTGGTGGCTTTGGAATCGTTGAAGTACTCCACGCCGGAGATCGCGACGACGAATTCAATCCTGTGTTCCACACCTGCAAAGCTGCGCACGCCCTCAGCGATCAGGCCGGGCTCGATTCCCACAATCGTGGCGGCCGCTGCCGCAGCCAAAACATTTTCCACATTGTGGCCTCCCCGCAAGCCGATGTCCCGAAGGCGGAGAAGAACCGTTTCCGAGCCGTCCTGCCGGAAAACAATTTCGTCGTCGCGAAGGAAACACCCGCTGGCCACGCGTTTCTGCCGGCTGAACCAGAATACCTGCGGCCGGGAAGGGGCATACTGGGCTGCCGCCGCGTCGTCGGCGTTCACAATGGCCGCGTCGTCTTCGGTTTGATTTTCGAATATGCGGGCTTTCGCCCGGCCATACTCTTCGAACGACCCGTGACGGTCCAGATGGTCCTGCGTGAGATTGAGCAGCACGGCCACATCCGGCCGGAACGCGGAAATCGATTCGAGCTGAAAGCTGCTGGCCTCAACGACGGTGAAGGCGGAGTCGCTCGAAACGTCCACCCGGGAGATCAGCGGCGTGCCGATGTTTCCGGCGACCTGCACGGGCAAACCGGCGGTTTCGAGAATGTGGCCAACCAGCGAAGTCGTCGTGGTCTTGCCGTTTGAACCGGTAATGCAGATCAGGCGTCCCCGGAGGAAGCGCCACGCCAGTTCAATTTCGCTCCACACGGGGATTCCGAGGGAATGGGCGGCGGCAAGCGCCGGCATCAATGGGGAGACGCCGGGACTCGGAATGATTAAATCCTGCTGCACAAACGTCTGCGTGCCATGACCTCCCAGTTCGAGCGTGACGCCGGCGGCGCGCAATTTCGCCGCGGTCTCAGGAATTTGCGACTCCGGGCGCTCCTCCGTGGCCGTGACGCGCGCCCCTCGCGCCGCGCAGAACAATGCCGTGGCGACACCGGTACGGGCCAGTCCCACGACCAGCACCTGCTTGCCCGCGAGTTCAATTCCAGGCTTCAAACGCTCACCTTAGCTTCAATGTAGTCAGCGAAAACAGCGCAAACACCAGTGCCACGATCCAGAATCGCACGATGATCTTCGATTCGCTCCACCCCGCCAGTTCGAAATGATGATGAAGCGGCGACATCCGGAAAATACGCTTGCCCGTCAGGCGAAACGACGCGACCTGCAATATCACCGAAAGCGCCTCGATCACGAAAATGCCGCCGACCGAGAACAGCAGGATTTCCTGCTTGATCGCCACCGCGATCATTCCGATTGATCCGCCGAGGGCAAGCGACCCAACGTCACCCATGAACACTTCGGCTGGGTGCGCGTTGTACCAGAGAAATCCCAGAGCGGAACCCACGAGGGCACCGCAAAAAATCGTGAGTTCGCCAACTTCCGGAAGATGCTGGATGTCCAGATAATCCGCGAAGCGCGCGTAACTGGTGACGTAGGTGAGAACCGTGAGCGCTCCCGCCGCCACGATCACGCAGCCGATCGCCAGACCATCGAGGCCGTCCGTGAGGTTCACTGCATTCGAGGAACCCACGATGACCGACGCGACAAAAATTAAAAACGGCAGATACGCCAATACCCACAAGTACGGGTGTGAAAGGAGAGTGTGAATCACGAGTTCGGGATGAAAATTCTTTAAGAATGGAACGCTGAGTTGCGTCGAATAGGAGCCGGATGTCGTCAGCGCCAGCAAAGTGAGAGCCACGCCTATACTCGCCATAGTTTGCAATGCGAATTTGCGTTTTCCGGTCAGGCCCAGATTCCGGCGCTTCATCACCTTGCTGTAGTCATCGATGAAACCGATCGCCCCGAACGCCAGCATCGTGAGCACGGCCAGCCACACATAGACGTTCTCAAGATCGGCCCACAAGAGCGTGGGAATCACCGTGGAACTAACGATCAGCACCCCTCCCATCGTGGGCGTGCCGGCCTTGGACTGATGGCTTTTCGGGCCCTCCTCGCGAATGAACTGGCCGATCTGCATCTCGCGCAAACGCCGGATGACCCAGGGGCCCAGCGCGAGCGTAATCATCAGAGCCGTGAGGCTTGCCAGCGCCGTGCGCACGGTGATGTAGCGAAACACATTGAACGCGTGAAAATAGGGCTGGAGCACGTGGTAGAAGAGGTAATAGAGCATCTCAGCCGCGCTCCTTGGGAGCGCCAGACTTGGCGTCAGTTACGTCTGGAGGCCACCGTTTGAAATGAGCGTCGATCGCCTCGATAACTCGCTCCATCTTGACGCCTCGCGAACCCTTCACCAAGAGAAGGTCGCCCGGCTCAATAAAATCCGCGAGAAATTCACCTGCCTCAGCAGCAGATTCAAAGAACTTGGTTGGAGCATTGTCTCTGACGCTGTCAGCTCCGAGGACAAGGCTTCTCGCGTTGCCTTGCACCCCGACGATCAATGAAAATATCCCTAATTCTGCAGCCTCTTCTCCGGCCGTCTTGTGAAGTTGGGCTGATTGTGGCCCGAGTTCCAGCATTTCGCCTGCGACAAGAATGCGACGCCCGGAGACAGGTGTGCGTCTCACAACGTCGATCATCGCAGCGAGGGCTGCGGGGTTTGAGTTGTAACAATCATTGATCACAGTGAAGCCTTCTCTGTACTTGAACACGCGCCCGCGCATGCCCGTAGCCTGCAAATTCGGAAACACTTCCTTCGCCTCGGTGGCGCCAATGCCCCAAACGCTTGCCGCGGCGAGCGCAGCAAGCGCGTTTGAAATATTGTGGCTCCCGGCCAGCGGCAGACTGAATCGCGCCCACTCGCGTGGTCCCACGAATTCGAATTCGGTTCCGTCGATTCCGCGGTCGACGATGTTCTCTGCGCGGAAATCGGCAGTACCTCCGAGCCCAAAAGTTAGGACCCGCCCCGGCGCAACGTCAGCGAAACGAACGACGCGCGGATCGTCGGCATTGAGAACAGCCACGCTGCGCGGGCCGGTCAGCCCCTCGATCAGTTCGCGCTTGGCGAGCGCAATTTCGTCCACCGAAGCAAAAAATTCCAGGTGAACCGGCGCGACACGTGTGACAACGCCCACGTCCGGGCGCGCAATTTCGGCCAGACGTTTCAGTTCGCCGCGATGCGACATGCCGAGTTCGACGACGGCTGCCTCGTCCGAATCCTCCAGCCGCAGCAATTGCAGCGGCAGGCCGAATTCGTTGTTCAGGTTGCCCTCGGATTTCAGGACGCGGAACCTCGAGGCCAGCAGCGCCGCCAGAATTTCCTTCGTGGTGGTTTTCCCCGCCGATCCGGTGACGGCCGCCAGGCGCCGGCCCCATCGCGTTCGAACGGCCTGGGCGAGCTCCTGGAGGGCTCCGAGCGTGTCCGGAACCGCGAAGAGCCTGGAGCGGGCAGGTTCGACGAAACCCGGCATCCGGTCCTGCGCCACGACGGCAGCAAGCGCCCCGGCGTCCAGAGCCGCCAGGACAAAATTGTGTCCATCGTGACGCGGCCCGTGTATCGCGACGAACAACTCGTCGCGAGCCACGGTCCGAGAATCAATCGAGACACCGGCCAACCGGGCCAAGGCATCGAGGCCTCCGGGCGGCGTAACCCCCAGAGCGCGAGCCACTTCTTCAACCGTCCACCGCATAGCGTCCTCAAGGGGCTGGGTCTCACCGGTCTAGGGTTACCCTCGAATCAGCGTCCCTGATACAAGTGCACGTTCCGTGCCGCGGCCCTCACCTGCTGGCTTCTGTTTCCCTCAATTTCCATACCCATGGCGGCTGAGAATTTTGCGCGCCATTTCGCGGTCGTCAAAATCTATGGTGCGGTCGCGCAAGACCTGCGTGGTTTCATGGCCTTTGCCTGCCAGAAGCACGATGTCGCCGGGGCGCGCCTGATCGAGGGCGATCTCGATGGCGCGCTCGCGGTCGGGTTCCACCAGGCATTTGGCGCTTGAGCGTTGCACTCCGACAATGGCGTCATTGATGATCAGCAGCGGGTCTTCGCTGCGCGGGTTGTCCGAAGTCAACACGACAACATCGCTCAAACGGCCGGCCGCTTCCCCCATCAGCGGACGTTTGGTGCGATCGCGATCTCCGCCGCATCCGAACAGCGTAATGATGCGGCCATCGGGGTTCAGCTCCTTCGCGGCGGACAGCAGGTTGCGCAGCGCATCGTCGGTGTGGGCGTAATCCACGACCACCAGGAACGGCTGACCCGAATCAATGCGCTCAAACCGGCCGGGAACGGCGGAGAGTTGCGCGATTCCGGAAGATATGACGTCTCGCGGGAGGTCCAGCGCCACGCCCGCTCCGACAGCAGCGAGAATATTGTAGACGTTGGTGCGCCCTACGAGCGGGGAACGGATTTCGACTTTTCCGGCGGGCGTTTCGACGCTGCACTCAATGCCGGAAAAAGAGAGAGCGGGCTTGCGCGTGGTGATGTCCGCGCGCGACTCCAGTCCATAAGTGACAGTGCGCGCCGCAAGGCCTACAAGCTGCTTGCCGTAGGGGTCGTCCAGGTTGATCACGCCCACGGCCGGCGCTGCCGCTCCTGTGCCCTCGAACAGGCGGCGTTTTGCCGCGAAATAATCCTCGAATGTTTTGTGGTAGTCCAGGTGATCGCGCGTCAGATTTGTGAAGATTGCAATCGCAAACGGACATCCCCACAAGCGGTCCATCGCCAGGGCATGCGAGCTGGCTTCCAGGACGGCGTGCGTGCCGCCCGCGCGAACCACGTCCGCGAGGAAGCTCTGCAGGTCAAGCGATTCCGGAGTCGTGTTGGCCGCCGCGCGAGATTCGCGCACCAGGCGATGACCGATCGTGCCAAGCAGACCAACTTCGCAACCCGCAGCGCGAAGAATCGAGTCCACCAAATAGGCCGTGGTGGTCTTCCCGTTTGTCCCGGTTACGCCAATCAGTTTCAGGACTTCGGCAGGGCGCCCAAAATAATTTGCCGCTGTGATCGCCAAAGCTTTCCGCGCGTCGGGAACCTGTATCCAGGGAAATTCCGCCGCGAGCGAGCCCGGGCTGGGTTGCTCGCTGGCAATCGCCGCCGCTCCGCGGGCGACGGCATCCGAAACGAAATTATTCCCGTCTGTTTTCTCTCCGCGAATGGCGACAAAAAGCGCGCCGGATTCCACCTTGCGGCTATCATAGGCGATTCCCCGGATTTCCAGATCGCTATGCGGCGCCGCCCCAATCGCGTCAACGCCTCTTAATAATTTGGCGAGGCGCACGGCGCCGCTCGCCGGACTGATTTTGACCGTCCGTGCCGAGCTCTCGCCGTTTTCGGTCACTGGAACCACCTTGACGCTCACTTGTCTTTTCCCCGAACCGCGGCGGAAATCAGGGAAGCGTCGCGGGCAAATTGAACGGTGATCCTGCCGCCGCGGCGAATCGAGACTCCAGGTTCAGGAGATTGTTCCACTGCAATTCCCGTGCCGACCAGCTCCGGACTCAACCCCAGTTTCAGGCATACTTCGGTCACTTCTCGCACTGTTTTTCCGGCAAGTTGCGGAACAGCCATGTCGTCCCCTTCGGCCAATTCCTCCGTGCGGGCCGGCGCTCCCGCGATTGGGGATGGCGCAAGGGGAGCAAAGTTTTCAGGAGCCAGGGGCTCGTCCGTCCGCAACGTGTCAAAATCGCTCACATCAGCCAGACTTTGATCCGTCACAGGCTGGTGGCTGCTTTGATGCTTCTGGGCCTGGACGGGAATGTCATGGGGCACATCCATGTAGGCCAGCACTTGTTGCGCGATCCGTTGGAACGCGGGCGCAGCAACCTGTCCGCCTTCGTGGTTGCCGGCCGGCGAATCCAGCTCGACCAGGATCGTAATGGCGGGCGAATTGATTGGAGCAAAACCTACAAACGAAGCGATCAAATCGTGTGCGGAATAGTGGCCCGTTTTGCTGTCGAACTTCTGAGCGGTGCCGGTCTTGCCCGCGGTGGTGTATCCATCCAGTTGCGCGAGCTTGCCGGTGCCGTCGAGGACTACTCCCTCCATCATGCGGCGCATGGTCGCTGCAGTGGTCTCTCTGATGACGCGCCGGGGCTGCGGTTCCTGAGGCTCGACCAGTTGCGTTCCGTGGCGCAACGCGCGCACGACATGCGGCCGGGTGATGTATCCGCCGTTGGCCATGGCGGAGACGGCGGTAATCATCTGCAACGGCGTCACGCCAACTTCCTGCCCCATGGAAATAGAGCCTACCGAAACCGGCGTCCAACTTTCGAGGCGGCGAAGAATCCCGCGGGTTTCTCCCGGGAGATCAACCCCGGTGGGCTCGCCGAAGCCGAACGCCCGAATATAGTCGTAAAGTTTCGGGGCGCCGAGACGCAATCCGATCTTAATCGCTCCGACGTCACTGGAATTCGCCAGAATCTGCGAAACAGTCAGATTTCCGTAGGCCTTGTGGTCCCGAATGCGATGCCCGGCAATGTAGATTGCGCCATTCTGGCAATCGATGACTTCGTCGGCATTCGTCACGCCCTGGTCGATGGCGGCGGAAAGCGTTACGGTCTTGAAAACGGAGCCCGGTTCGTACAACGCGCTCACGGCGCGGTCCATGCGCGATTCCGGATCGCTGTCCTTGGCGTCGTTGGGATTAAACGTCGGCCAGTTCGCGACAGCAAGCAGTTCCCCCGAGTTCGGGTTCTCGACGACGACGGTGCCGGCTTTCGCCTGGGTATCGTGAATCGCCTGCCCGAGTTCCTTCTCCGCGATATATTGAATTTTCTCGTCGAGCGTGAGGACGACGCTCGTGCCGATGTCCGGAGCCTTGTCGCTCGAGTCGTACCAGCGGCGATGCGCATCGGCCAGAATCAGCATTTTGCCGGGCTTGCTGCGGATCTGATTGTCGAGCGAGTATTCGATGCCGCCGAGTCCTCTCTCGTCGATATCCACGTAACCGAGAACGTGCGCGGCGAGGTCGCGCTTGGGATAAAACCGCCCGCCTTCGCGCTGAAAATAGATCCCGCGCAGGTTCATCGCGGCAACGCGCTCCGCCTTTTCCGGAGCAATCTTGCGCGCGATCCAGGCGAACGATCGCGAGGACGCAAGACGCGTGGCGATTTCGTCGGGCGAGACCTCCAGAACCTTGCCGATCAGGCGCGCGACCATGTCGGGATCGGCGATCTCCGAGGGAACCGCAAAAGCGGAATCCACCGGCACGCTCATGGCCAAGGGATTCATGTTGCGGTCGAAGATTTCGGCGCGGCTGGCTCCGACTTCGACGATCAGCCGCTGCTGGTGCTGTGCTCGCGAGTAATATTCACTGTAGCGGAAGAGTTGCAGGTAGGCGAGGCGCCCCATGGCCGCCCCGGTCCAAAGCGCAGCCAAGGCAGCCACAATCACTAATCGGGTGCGAGGACTGCGCAGATCCATATTTTCTCGGGCTGCATTTGGGTAGCACAGGCTTCAGCCCGTGGGCATTTGATTCGTGAAACCCAAAAGAACACGGGCTGAAGCCTGTGCTACAAGGAGCCTATTGCTGCGCCGTCTGAATATTTGCCGGCCGCGCTTCCGCAACGACAGCGCCGGGCGGCAGGTCCATCGGGGCCACCTGGCCGGGGACGGGCGCGGTCAAGCCGAGCTGGCGCCGCGCAATCGCATCGATCCGTCCGGGCGAGCTCAAACCGGCGACCTCCAATTTGAGTTCCTGGTTGAGTTCGGCAGCCTGCGAACGCTCGCTGCGGAGAGATTCGAGCTGGTATCGCAGCTGGATCGTCTGGAAATGCTGCCAGGCATAGAGCATCGCGCCCAGGGCCAGCAAGCCTCCGAGCGTAAACAGACGCGCGCATTCGCGCATGCGATTGGGATCCATCGGACGCGCCAGGCGCGAATTATCAATTCTCTTGACGGTAAAAAACTCGGTCATTGCAGCCACTCTTCTCCCTGCGGCATCCCGTGCTGGTCGGGATCTTTTTCTCTAGCCGGGCTCCAAGTGGAGCCCGGACCCGTTTCTCAGCCGGGCTCCAAGTGGAGCCCGGACCCGTTTCTCAGCCGGGCTCCAAGTGGAGCCCGGACCCGTTTCTCAGCCGGGCTCCAAGTGGAGCCCGGACCCGTTTCTCTAGCCGGGTTCCCAGTGGAGTCCGGACCCGTTTTTTCCACAACACGCATCTTTGCGCTGCGCGCGCGCGGATTGGCCGCAATTTCCGCATCCGAGGCCTGAATCACTTTCTTGGTGAGAATCCTGAACGTGCCTTCCTGCGCCAGGCGCTGGAAGCATTGCTTAACGGGACGGTCTTCGAGCGAGTGATAGCTGAGCATCACCCACCGTCCTCCGGGAGATAGTGTGGCAGGAACCCTAGAAAGAAACTGCCCGAGTTCCTCCATCTCTCGATTCACCGCAATCCGCAGCGCCAGAAACGTTTTTGTCGCGGGATGCAGCTTCTGCCTTCCCCTTACTTTTCGGGCCCCTGCCACAACCGTTGCCAGGTGTTCGGTGTCCCGAATGGGACGCGCTCGAACAATCGTCCTGGCGATTCTGCGTGAATCCCGCTCTTCCCCGAGCTGATAGAGCAGGTCGGCGAGTGCTTTTTCTTCTGCCGTGTTCACAATGTCCGCTGCCGTCTCTTCCATCTCGCGGTCCATGCGCATGTCGAGCGGACCCCGCGCGCGAAACGAAAAGCCGCGCTCGCCGAGGTCCAGTTGCATGCTCGACACCCCCAGATCCGCCAGCACGCCGTCGGAGGGCGGGAGCCTTCGCTCCGCAAAAACCTCGCCGATTTGTGAGAAGCTCGCGTGCACCAAAGTCACCTTGTCCTTGAACTCCTCAAGCCTTTCGCGCGCGATTTTCAGAGCATCCGCGTCGCGGTCAAGCCCCAATAACGTTCCCCCGACCCCGAGGCGCCGAACGATTTCAATTGCGTGTCCCCCGAGCCCGACGGTGGCATCCACATAAAATCCGCCGGGTTTAATTGCCAGCCAGTCGATCGTCTCTTGGACGAGTACCGGCGTATGTTGCGCAAGCATGTTGTCGAAGCGGGCTGCAAGTACAGCCCGCACCCGCTAAATGCCCAGATCGTCCAGGGTCTTCCAGTCTTCGTCCGTGAGCTGGCTCTTCTTCAAGTTTTCCAGTGACCGGTTGTGATTGCGAACTTCCAGGTACGTCAGGTTGCCGTTCACGTCCACGTCGCCTTTCATCAGAGCGGCTTCCCGCAGCACCGGAGGAATCAGGATTCTTCCCTGCCCGTCGATTTCCACGGCCTGCCCGTAATAGTTGGTCCAGGTCAGGAACTTCTCCTTGGTCCGGTTGTGAGAGGAGAGCCTGGACAGCTTGGCCTCGATCTCTTCCCAGACCTTCATCGGGTAAATCCGGGCAGTGTCACCGGTTTCGCTCGTGACGTAGAACTGACCGCCATAGCCTTTCAGCTCTTCCAGAAAGGCCGCGGGGATCTTGAGACGACCCTTCTCGTCCACTTTTGCCGGAATGTTTCCCCGTAGCATGTAGTCGTCTGCCCAAAGCGTTCGGCGGTCGATTTCCCCTCACTGCGAGACCCCTTCACTTCACGATCAACTTCCCCACTGGACTTCACTTACTACCACTTTCTACCACTTTGTGCCACGATTCTAGACAGGTTCGAAAACTTGTCAAGGGGAAATTCGACTGTTACGAAATATTCTTGTGGATAAAGGCGCGGCTTGTGGGGAAATTTTTCAGAACCACTACAGGTAGTGTGCACCGCAAAAATTTTGACTACGCTTAGAAGCGGACTTCCCGGAATGGCGCTGCAAAATTGTTTCTAAACAGTTACGGGGAGAGTGGTCTGATGCGAGAAATCCGGGTCGGCGAGGAAAAATGGTGTTTTGTATCTCTAATTGCTGCAGGAATCAGATGCCAGAGCTTGACGGTGTTCCCCGTCCTTTTCGCGATCCAGCGCACCAGCGACTGCCCCATTTGACCTCACCAAGATCATTTTATGGTTCGATAGATTGGTCACATCAACGTTAATCCGTATCTCGGACCAGAGTTTAATATACTAACAGTCGCGGCGGTGCTGATAGCGACGGAAATCGTAGGACGAATACCGCTGCCATCTTCGCTGCATCCTGGGAAGCAACGCCGCCGTCAAGCTTCAGGAGGGTGTTATCGGCGTTGCGGATTTCGTAAAAGACAGCATCGGGGTTGGGTTCTTTCCGGCTTGCGACGCGAACAGGTCGTGGCATGGCAACGCGGTGATCGACACAACTTTCGATCAGTGGTCAGCAAGTTCATAGATTCCGAGCTTGTTCGAATCTGAGTCCGTGGCTAGAACAATCTTTCCATTTCCATGCCAAATAGCGAATTCAGGATACAGGTCCTTCTCGAGAGGGACTTCGGCAAGGATCTTCAACGTCTTCGTGTCAAAAATCACTGCCGTCCGGGATTCAATTCTGCCGAAATGGAGTTCTCCATGATTGTGGCGTTCACACAAGGCTGTTCTGACCTGCCCCCCAACACCGCACACTTCATAATACGACATCCGGACTATTCACTTGCTCAACGGTGGTGATCCCGTCGCCGCCAGGGCTGTGGGAAAGTGGGAATCCCGCGCCTTCTGCGGGATTCCCAAGCGGAGTGGAAAAGTTGTCTTTACTTTTCCACGCAGCGCCTTTTCCACAGCCCTTCTCTCCGCCCGCTTCCCGCGCAAATTCCTCCGGCGTTCGGTATCCCAGGCTGCTGTGCGGGCGCTCTTCGTTATACTCTCGCTGCCACACTGCGATCTTCTCCCGCGCCTGGAACAGATTCTCAAACCAGCTCACGTTCAAGCACTCCTCCCGCATCCGCCCGTTAAAACTTTCCACCCGTCCGTTCTGCATCGGGCGGCCCGGTTGAATGTGCACCAACTCAATCTTCCGCTCGATGCACCAGGCCAGAAAATGCCGGCTCGTCAGCTCCGGCCCGTTATCGCAGCGAATCGCCTGCGGCACCCCTCGTTCCGTCACAATCCTCTCCAACACCCGCGTCACGCGTCGACTCGCGAAGCTGGTGTCCACTTCCAGTGCCAGGCACTCCCGCGTATACGCGTCCACCACGCTCAGCACCCGGATCGCTCGCCCGCTTTGCACCGCGTCATGCACGAAGTCCAGTGCCCATTCCTGATTCCCTGCGGTGCAGGCTCGTAGCGGCTGTCCGGTGCGCACGCAGTGTTTGCGCTTCTTGCGCCGAATACTCAATCCCGCCTCCCGATACACCCGATGCACGCGCTTGTGATTCACCGTCTCTCCCTTGCGTTGCAGCAAAACATGCAAGCGCCGATAGCCGAACCGCGGCTTCTCCCGCGCCAGTTCCACCAGGCGCGCTCGCAACCCTTCATCGCTGCGCTTGGTCTGGTAGCGGTAACTCGATACCGACATCGTCAGCAGTCGGCAGGCCCGCCGCTGGCTGAAGGCATACTGCTGGCGCACTTGCCCCACAGCCGCCTTCATGACTGCGAGCTCCATCCGTTTTTTCGAATCACCGATTGCAACGCGTCCTTGTCCAAGCTCAGATCCGCCACGAGTTTCTTGAGTCGCCCGTTCTCTTCCCGCAACTGCTTCACTTCTTGCGCCTCGTTTACGTCCATCCCGCCATATTTCGCTTTCCAAGCGTAGATCGTGTGCTTCGATACTCCCGCTTCCCGCGCCACGTCCTCCGCCTTCCGCCCCGCCTCCACCTGCTTCAGCACGGCGATGATCTCGGCTTCTGTGTGCCTCGTTCTGGACATGCTTGTCCCCCTTTCCGAACTGCGAAATCATACTCAGGTTCGTGCGGATTGGGGGGATCAGGTCAGTTCCATACAACTGATCTGGGGTGATCGCAAGTTCAGCAATATTGCACTCGCCGATATTCTGGGTCTCATCCAAAGTCGTGCCATTTTTCCCAACGCGGTACAGATACGCAGACTCAGTTTGATCTGGCAACAATCGAGTTGAACTGAGGACTAGTGACTCGTCAGGCAAAAAAACAAGGCTGCCAAGGCTAACAATACTTCTATTGTCCGCGTCGGGAACTGAGAGTTGCAGTGCCGCCTTGCCTGTGCCCGAATCATAGGAATAGAGTCCTGTCGTTGCAGAGAGGCCAGTTGACCTGATTATTCGGATTGCTCCTGCATTGCTAATTGCAAAGCTGCTTTCCGGAATAGGATTATTTAGAATCGTGTCCGACAAAACACGGTTGAGATCGCGTGCTGAGAGCTTTAGAAGTCTGGCATCCGTGCCATTGTTTCGGTTGGTTCTCTCAGTAGCAATGAGAACGAAACTTCCACTCCGGTCTATCCCGGGTAATTTTGGAAATTCTTGGTCAGCGCCTACTGGAAGACTCGTAGCCTTGCTTAGCTTCTGGAGAGTCGTCGAATCTAGGGTGACTACAAAAGTATTCTTGTGGAATTGAGTATAGACAAGGACAGAATTGTCCGCCGAGATTTTGAACTGGTTGGGCCCGTTAGGCAAAGTAACTGGCGCGGTTTGAAGCTGGATGCTTCGCAGCTCCTTTCCGCCTGCCGGGTCAATCAACCGAATCCAGATAGCGGAAGATTGCTTGTTTGACCCTTTATCACGGTATCCAACGTAAAACCGACCGGTCCCATCGAAGGCGAGCGCCGCAGGCGTCAGCGGAAGTTCTGCGTGATCCAGGACTAACGTCTTGTTCAGTTTAACTGACTGAGACCAAGACGGTTCGCTTATCAGAAATGCCACGACGACGATAGCGATACCCAGAAAGATTTTCGACATAACACCTGTATTGCTCCCCTCTAATTTAGACAGTCAGGGCCTCGTTTTTTAGTACAGCTGCAAAAGCCAAGAAGGCCTCGTGCGGAGTTCGATTTCCGACTCCGTGATGAGGCCGGTCGTGATTGTACTCCTGGATCCAGCGACCGATCGACTCCCGTGCTTCCTGCACGTTGCGATATTCCGCCGTCCAGACTTCTTCTTCCTTCAAGCTGCGATGGAATCGTTCGATGTAGCTGTTGCCCTCCGGGTGATGATAGGCCGTGCGGCGGTGCGTGATGCCCAGTCGGTTCAGTGTCAGCAGGAACCGCGACGAAGTGAACTGCGTTCCGTTATCGGTGGTCAGCGTCACGCGGGCCATGCGGCTGCCCTCGGGCAGCCGTGCCAGCACCGCTTGCTCGACCGCTGCCAGTGCGTCTTCGGTTCGACAGCGATGCGATAGATTCCAGCCCACGATTTCCCGCGTGCAGCAGTCGATCACGCACACCAGGTAGGCCCAGCCCACGGCTGGCCCCGCCCAGATTTTGGTCATGTCCGTCTGCCAGATTTGATTCGGCTCGGCGGCTTCCACGCGGCCCCACTCTTTCTTGCGTCGTGCCCGCAGACGGCGCGAGCGCACCAGCAGCCCGCGTTCCCGCATTACCCGCAGCACGCGCTTGCGATTCACGCGAAGCCCTTGTTTCCGCTGCAGCCACCAAGCCACGCGCCGGTAGCCAAAGGCCAGTTTCTCTCCGCACGCCACCACGATCTGCTCATCGTAACGGCGGTCGGCCCGACTGCCTCGTGCCTTTTTCTGGTAATACAAACTCGACCGGCTGATCGCCAGCGTTGTGGCCACCAGGGTCGCCGTGCGTCCCTGTGCCACCAACTCGCGTGCCTGGGAGTGAACTTCACCGCAGCTCACTCCCCCACGACGTTTTTTAGTATTTCAATCTCCAACGACTTCCGCCCCAGCGTCCGTTCCAACTGCCGGATGCGCCGGTCTTTCTCGGTTTCGGCCGCGGCAGCGCTTCTCCCCCCAAGCGCTGCCTTTGCTCCCTGTTCCGCTTCATCCTTCCAGCGATAGAACAGATTCGGAGCGACTCCATGACGCCGACACGTCTCCGAGACATTCCCGCTCTTGATGCCTTCCTGCACGATCTGCCACTTCTCTTCGGGGGATCGATCGATACGCGGTTTCCTGCCCATGTTGCCTCCTGTTTGGGAGGCCCTGATTCTACCTAAATGAGGTGTCCAGTTTTAGAGGGGAGCAATACACACCTCACCCTAGTGGGGCACACTAGTACTCGGGTTGTCTCTGTTCTCTGTCACAAAATCCCAGATCGAATTCCAGGCGCTATGAATCACGTCACCCGCGGGTGGGAGACCCTTCCGTAAGGTTGAGTTCCCGAGTCCACGTGGCGAGATAATATCACTTTCATATGCGACCGCTGCTCAGGCAGTCTTGGCTCTTTCGTGGGTGGCCGTTCCTTCGTGGGGTTCGAAGGGACGGGCTTTGAATTCTTCTGCTGCTAGCGCGAGTGAAAATGTTCAGATGCGTAGGTCGAGAGATTGGAAAGTCGGGGATTTTTTGTGCGGGCGATAGGAAGCAGACGCAGTTAAACGCGAGTCGACAACGGAGAGTTTCTACTGATCAGGCGCCATACCCACGTGCAGGTGGGCAAGCTGGTTGAGCATCTCGCGGTCTTCGGGGGTCATGCCCTGTACGAATGCCGGGTCATTGAGCTTGGCCTGGCGGTCGGTTTCGCTTAAATCCCGAAGGGAGTGCAAACGCTGCATGATGGCCTGGCGGCGCGGCGGCGGCAGCGCCTGCCAGCGAGGAAGCAGATTCTGGCGAACCTCGCGCTGCTGCGCGGGAGTCATCTGTTCCCAGATCTGCTGGCGTTCGCGCAAGTCTTGTTGCTGAGCGGGATTTAGCCGATTCCATGCCTGAAGCCGCTGGCGAATTTGCGCCTGTTGTTCCGGCGGGAGACCTTGGAATCGCTGATTGTTCTGCAGGAATTTCTCCTGCTTGTCAGGAGACATATCCTGAAGCCGTTCGATGGCTCTCGGCGGCAAGTTATTCACATTGGCGCCGGGACGAAAAGCGCCGGGAGGGTTCGGCTGCATTTGCTGTTCACGTCTCGCCTGGCGCTGAGCGCGTCGTTGCTGCGCCGCTGTCTGAGCAATTTGGCGGAGCGTTTGCGCGGACGCCGGCAAATAGGCCATGCCTGCCATCAGGAAGACAGCCAGGACAGCGCCGAATTGGAGCCGCAGCTTCATCACCTGGTTACCGTTGCCGTGCCCCCCGTCGAACCCGCAGGCGGCGCCGGGAGTTCCGTAAGCGCGTCGAATTTTGAAAGCACATCGTAGTTCTCGAGCACAGGCAGATTCTGAATCATGCCAAATTCCGCGTCCGCGGAAGTCTGGGTCGCGGGCATCTGCAACGGCGTCTGAATCGTTGGAATTCGCGGCCCGGATGAGGAAAGCCAGACCGACATCACGACCAATGCGGTGACCGCAAATCCGAGCCTGGGCGAAGGCAGCCAGTCCCAGAAGCGGCGGGGCGCCGGTTCGGCGGCAATGCGCGCGCGCAAGGCGGCATCAAACGATGGCGAGGGAGAGAGCATTGGAACATCGTCGAGAGCGCTCCAGAGCGCGCGAAATTCCTCGGCGCGGGCGCGGCACTCAGCGCACGAAGAAAGATGCTCCTCGACGGCACGGCGCTCGGTGGGCTTGGCGCGGCCATCCAGATATTCGACTAATTTGTTTTCCATTCCTGTACAACGCATATCGTCCTCACTTCCCTCAGCACTCACCATTTATCTGGCGGGCTCCAAGTAGAGCCCGCACCCGTTACTCGGCGGGCTCCAAGTAGAGCCCGCACCCGTCAGCTAGCGGGCCGGGAGCCCGCACTTGCAACGCTATTTACTGAACTCACCAGCGGCGCAAGTTCGATGCGCAGCGTTTCATACGCGCGGAAAAGCAGCGATTTCAGCGCGCTTTCCGAACACTCCAAAACCCGCGCGATTTCATCGTAATCCAGCTCCTGGTACTTGTGCAGCAGCACCGCCGCTCGCTGTTTTTCCGGCAGCGCGTGAACGGCCCGGAGGATCGTTTCCGCGCGAGTGCGCGCGACAAGTTCCTGCTCCACCGTCGGCGCGCGGTCGGGCACTTCGAAGCCCCGCTGCTCGTCCTCGCCCGTGTCTATCGTCTGATCCATGGAAATTTCCATCTGGCGATGACGATTGTCGCGGACAGAATTGAGCGCCAGGTTCGTGGCGATGCGGAACATCCAGGTGGTGAACTTCGCGCTGGGGGCGTAGTCCTTGCGGGCGCGGTAAACGCGGAGAAACACTTCCTGGGCCAGGTCTTCCGCAGCGGCCGTATCACGCACCATGCGGTAGAGAAAATTAACAAGGGGAGTCCTGTACTTGCGGAGTAAAAGCTCAAAGGACTGCTCGTCCCCGGCTTTCACGTCCAGCATCAGTTGGACGTCGGTCCTTGCCATGGCCTCCACAGTTCATCAAACCCGTTTGCTGTCAAAAAGTTGCGGGGAGTCCGGGTTTCCGAAAGCGAAAATCAAATCTGCAAGTCTTTTATAATGAGTACAATCAGATTGCAAGCGCGATCATCGACGTCTAAATTTCTTGCCGCCGGAGCCCGGCGTCAATCCCTCGAATGCAATCAAGGTCGGAGCGGAGCCCGCATCTTACCCGCTGTGGCGAAACAGGATGACGTCGCCTTCCTGCACGATGTACTCCTTGCCTTCGAGCCGCACCTGCGCCTTTTCGCGGGCGGCGGGAAGACTTCCGGCGGCCAAGAGATCATCCCAGCGCACCACCTCGGCGCGAATGAAGCCGCGCTCGATGTCGGAGTGGATCGCGCCGGCAGCTTTTTGCGCGTTTGTTCCACGCTTGATGGTCCAGGCGCGGACTTCCGGTTCGCCCGCGGTGAAAAACGAAGTCAGGCCGAGTAATTCGTACGTTGCGTGAATCAGGCGATCGAGCCCGGATGATTTGAGTCCGTACGCAGCGAGCATTTCGGCGGCTTCGGCGGATTCCAGTTCCGCGAGTTCGGCTTCGATGCGGCCGCAAATAGAGACGATCGCAGTGTTGGGACGGCCTACGAGTTTCGAGAGCTTATGGCGGTCGACGGCGGTGTCGAGCTCGGCGACTTCGTTGTCTCCGAGGTTCAGAACGTAGAGCATCGGGCGCTGCGAAAGAAATTTGTAGCCGTGGATCGTCTTGCGTTCTTCGGGATTGAATTCCAGTTCGCGCAGCGGCTTTTCCGATTCGATGGCCGCCTTGCAACGGTTCAGCAGAACGAGCTCCTGTTCGAGAGCCGGCTCCTTCTTTTTCTTCAGGTCTTTTTCGACGCGCTCGATGCGGCGCGTAATCTGATCGAGATCGGAAAGCATCAGTTCGAGGTCGAGCACTTCGGCGTCGCGCAGCGGGTCAATCGAGCCCGCGGAATGCGGCACGGCGGGATCGTCAAAGACGCGCAGCACGTGGGCAAGCGCGTCCACTTCGCGCAGCGGCGCAAGCACCGCGGAATCTTTCGAGCGATCCTTCACCATGCCGCCGACGTCGACGTACTCGACCGTGGCGTACGTGATCTTTTTCGGATTGTACAGCTTGGCCAATTGCTCGAGGCGAGGTTCCGGCACTCGCGCAACTCCGACGTGCGTCGCGGCGCGCGCGGCCTTCTCGTCCAGTTGCGCGCGCGTCAAAATCTTGAAGAGCGTGGTCTTGCCGACCTGCGGAAGCCCGATGATCCCGGTTTGCATAGGGACGAAATCGTAGCACACCAATGGGGGTCATGCCTTGCAGTGGAGTGCCGTTCGCCGGCGATCCGACGGACCAGGATCTAATGCCGCTTCTATTTCAATCTCCGACGGAGGGTAGCTGCGACGGCGATTCGCCGGCGAGTGCCGTTTGGCTGTGGCGGCGCGCGAATCGCAACCGCATGCGGTCCATGTAGAGGTACACGACCGGAGTGGTGTACAGGGTAAGCACTTGACTTACGATCAGGCCTCCAACGATGCTTATTCCGAGTGGCTTCCGCAATTCAGAGCCCGTCCCGTTGCCCAGTGCCAGCGGCAAACCGCCCAGCAGCGCGCACATCGTGGTCATCATGATCGGCCGGAACCTCAATAGACACGCCTCATAAATCGCTTCCTCCGGGCTCAGTCCTTTATTGCGTTCCGCCTTCGAGGGCAAAATCGATCATCATGATGGCGTTCTTCTTGACAATCCCGATGAGCAGAATGATCCCCACCAGCGCAATGACGCTCAGCTCCGTGTGGCAGAGAAGCAGGGCAAGAAGCGCTCCCACGCCGGCCGACGGCAGCGTCGAGAGAATCGTCAGCGGATGGATGTAGCTTTCGTAGAGCATCCCCAGCACGAGGTACACCGTAATCAACGCCGCCAGTATCAGCCAGGGTTCGCTGGCTAATGAGGACTGAAAAGCCTTCGCCGTACCCTGGAAAGTTGCATGGATGTTGGAAGGCAATCCCATTCGTACCGTTCCCGCCTCAATCTCTTTCACCGCATCGCCGAGGGCAACCCCTTCCGCCAGATTGAATGAAATCGTGACCGCCGGGAACTGTCCCTGGTGGTTTACCTGCAAAGCCGAGGTTTTTCGCTCAAAATGCGTGAAGGCGCTCAGCGGCACTTGGACTCCCTTGGAAGAACGAACATACAGCTGCTGGATCGCATCGGTGCTCTGCTGGAAGCGCGGGTCGACTTCCATCACAACGTGATACTCGTTCAACTGCGTATACATCGTGGACACCTGGCGCTGGCCGAAAGCGTCATACAGCGTGTTATCGATCGACTTGCTGGGGAATTCCCATCCTGGACGCCGTATCGCGGTCGACGACCAGAGTGGCCTGTAACCCTCGGTCCTGCTGGTCGGTGTGAAAGGTCGCGCAAACTCTGCATTCGGCGCATCGCGGCGAGGACTTTCGGCGCCCACTCTTCCAATTCGCCTGATATCATCGCTCTCGAGAGTGTATTGAAATTGCGACCCGCTCATGCGCGCGCCAACATTCACTTCCTGGCGGGCTTGCAGGAACAGCGATGCCCCCGGAACAGCACCGAGCTTCCGCCGCAGACGCGCGATCATTTCAAAGGCGTTGGCTTTTCTTTCGTCCAGAGATTTGAGGTCGATCCTGGTCTGGCCGGTATTCTCCGAGCCGCCGCCTGTATTCCCGGTCACATTTCTCGCGGCCGGGTCCGACTGCAAAATGGCCAGAAACTGCTTCAATTTTTCGTGCGTCGTGAGGAAGGACATGTCCTGGGAGCCGATGAGCGATCCGTCGATCCGGCCGGTATCTTGCTGGGGGAAGAATCCCTTGGGGATAACAACATATAGATAGACGCTGAGGCAGAATGTCGCAAATGTCACAGCCAGCATGAACGGCTGGTGGCGCAGGACCCAACGCAGACCGGACGCATAAGTATCCAGCGCCCATTGGAACATGCGTTCGTTAGCTCGATAAATCCAGCCGTGCCGCTGTTCCGACACCGGCTTCAGGAATCGCGCGCACATCATGGGAGTCGTGGTCAGCGAAACATATAGGGAAACCGCGATCGTCTGGTCAATGTCACGGCAAATTCGCGAAACAATCGGCCCAGGATCCCGCCCATCAACAGGATGGGAATGAACACGGCACACAGCGAAATGCTCATGGATAGAACAGTAAAACCGATTTCGCGCGAGCCTTCCATGGCCGCTTCCAGCGGGGAATAGCCGGCCTCCAGAAAGCGCGCGATGTTCTCGATCACGACGATCGCGTCGTCGACGACGAATCCTGTTGAAATTGCCAGCGCAAGAAGCGACAGATTGTCGAGGCTGTATCCCAGCAGATACATCACGCCGAACGTTCCGATCAGGGAAAGCGGCACCGCGATGCTCGGGATAATCGTCGCCCACGCATTGCGCAGGAATAAGAAAATAACCATAACGACCAGCGCCACGGTCAGAACCAATGTGAACTCGATGTCGTCAATCGAGGCATGGATGGTGACCGCTTTGTCCGCAACAATCGCCAGTGTGACCGATGGAGGAATCGATGCTCGCACTTCGGGCAAAATGGCTTTGACCCGGTCGATTGTCTCGAGCATGTTGGCGCCCGGCAGACGAAAAATATTCATGATGATTGCAGGTCTGCCGTTCGCGTATCCCGCGTTTCGTATATCCACGGTTCCGTCGGTGACTTGCGCGATGTCGCTTAGTCGAATGGGTCCGCCGCGGTGATAGGCTACGATCAATGGACTGTACTTATCGGCTTGCAAGAGTTGATCGGAAGTGGTGATCGTCCAGCGGTTTTGCTGATCCATCGATCGATCCCTTGGGAGAATTGACGTTTGCCGCATTCAGCGCCGCACGCACCTCTTCGAGCCCAATTCCGTAATGGGCCAAGGCCATGGGATTGACATCTACTCGGACGGCTGGTTGGGAGCTTCCCTGGATGCCAATTTGGCCCACGCCTTTCAGCTGGGAAAGCTTTTGTCCTGCGATCGAATCCGCGTAATCGTAAACCTGCTCCAAGGGGACAGTGTCCGACCACATGGCCAGGATAATGCACGCGGATTCGGCCGGGTTGGTCCTCCGGTATGACGGGAGGCTTGGCAAGTCCGCCGGCAATTGTCCAGCGGCGGCGTTGATGGCAGCTTGCACGTCGCGAGCAGCCGCGTTGATGTCGCGGTCCAGATCAAATTGCAGCGCGATATTGGTAGAGCCGAGCTGGCTGCTCGAAGTCATCTCGGTTATGCCGGCAATGCGTCCAAATTGCCGTTCCAGAGGCGTCGCTACGGCGGATGCCATGGTTTCCGGGCTTGCTCCGGGCAAACTGCCGTGAACGGAAATCGTGGGGAACTCGATAAGAGGAATAGGAGCATTGGGAAGGAAAAAAAAGGCAACCCCGCCGGCCAGCAGAATCGCGGCAGTCAAAAGGGAAGTTGCAATCGGCCGACGAATAAACGTCGCTGAAATGTGCATTCTTCAGCCCAGGCTGCGGAGAAAAATATGATCTGACATTCCGGGATATCTGTTTTGGCCCCTCCCGGATTGCGCCCATAATACATTCAGCGGTCTTCTGAGTGAACTTAATTCTTTTCCTCGGCCCTGGGTAAGGTGTTGCCAGCCGATCCCGCCATTGACTGCAAATAGTGGCTCCCCTAAGCTTCGAAAACCTCCATGGCAAAGACTCGTTATCCCGACGATACCAGTCACGTAATGCGCGAACTTTCCCGCGCGGACCGCCATCTTGCGCGAGTGATCCGGCGTGGTTGTTCGAGGCGAGGTTCTGGCACTCGGGCAACGCCAACGTGCGTCGCGCCGCCTTCTCGTCCAGCTGCGCGCGCGTCAAAATTTCGAAGAGCGTGGTCTTGCCGACCTGTGGTAGCCCGATGATTCCAGTTTGGATAGGGTCGAAATCGTAGCGTAAGCGTGCGAGGTGCACCTCACGGTCCAGGCCAGATGACGACGCAATATAAAAGGGCGCCCCTTTGGAGTAGGTTTTGAGTGTTCGCCTCAAGGCTACCGAAAGGAGCACCCTTTTTATGGATAGCGCCAAGTATATCGGGATGGATGTGCACAAGGAAACGATCTCGATTGCGGTTTTGAGTGCATCGGGGAAGCTGGTGATGGAGTTGGTGATCGAAACCAAGTCTCTCACGATCATTCAGTTTGTCCGGGGATTACGGGGAGATTTGCACGTCACCCTGGAAGAAGGAACCTGGGCCGCCTGGTTGTACGATCTGCTGCGGCCGCATGTGAGGGAAGTTGTGGTGTGTGATCCGCGGAAAAACGCCCTGTTGAAGACAGGGAACAAGAGCGACCGCATCGATGCGCGGAAACTGGCGGAGTTACTGCGCTCGAATCTTCTGCGGCCGGTGTATCACGGGGAGCACGGCGTACGAACCTTGAAGGAGCTGTCGCGCAGCTATCTGACGATCAGTGGCGATCTGGCCCGCGTGATGACGCGTCTGAAGGCACTGTACCGCAGCTGGGCCATAGCGTGTGCTGGCAAGCAGGTCTATGCGCCGCGCTATCGTGAGCAATGGCTTGGCAAGATCACCGAGGCGGGTGTGCGCCGCCGGGCTGAGTTCTACTACCAACAATTCGATGCGCTGAGAGCGTTGCGGCAGCAAGTGCGGCGCGAACTGTTGGCCGAGAGCGGGAAACACAAAGCGTCGCAACTGCTATGTCAGATTCCGTCGATCGGCCCGATCCGCGCGGCCCTGTTGATTGCGATCCTTCAGACGCCGTATCGCTTCCGGACCAAGCGGCAACTGTGGTCCTATGGTGGACTTGGAATTGAAACGCACAGCAGCGCCGATCACCGGTATGTCGATGGGCAACTGCAACCGTCGAAGCGACAAGTCTCGCTGCGCGGACTCAATCGCAACCACAATCACGAATTGAAAAACATCCTCAAGGGCGCAGCTATCATCGCCGCCACTAAACCCGGACCGCTGCAGCAGTTCTATGCTGCATTGGTGGCGAAAGGAATGCGGCCGGAGATGGCCCGTCTCACGCTGGCGCGCAAAATCGCCGCGATTATTTTGATCGTCTGGAAGAAAGGAGTCTGCTTCGACGCCCAACATCTGAAACCACAAACAGCTTGAGTGTCTCTGGAATCCGTTCCATCCCTGGGGATCGTTCCGGGCGGTGGTCAGTCGGTTCTTGAGACGCTCGGGTTCGAGAGTGAGTCTCCACTGTGAAGTTAGGCGCTGCGTGCCTCGGGCACCCAGTCTCACAGGCGACCCTAGGCCCTCTCGGACAACCCGAAAAAGCTATAGGCCATGAGCCTCAGATAGAACCATGGTTGGCACCTGACAACCGTTTTGCTTGTGGGTTTCAGAACGGGCTGGCTTCGTCGCAACGACACGATGAAAACCGCTGGGAGTGAAAACCAAAACAACCGTACCCGGCTGTGCAATGAACCGAGACCATGGAGCGGAACGTCAGAACCACCTATGCTCATTCACACGGGCTGGAAAGTAAGAAAAGATCCGGCGACCGCGGAAGTGTTTTTCTTGACTTTCCCTTTTATAGAACTTCACAGATGGGATAAGAA
Source organism: Terriglobia bacterium (assembly GCA_963757625.1). Taxonomy (GTDB): domain Bacteria; phylum Acidobacteriota; class Terriglobia; order Acidiferrales; family UBA7541; genus Palsa-360. The sequence goes on from CAVWSJ010000006.1 coordinate 599,062, forward strand.
GGCCGGTCTCCGACGGGATGCGATACGCTCCCAATGATCGACGCGCTCAAGACGCAATGGAAAGGAGACCGGCCTTCTCATCCCATCTGATAAACGGGGTGGTCTCAATGGGTCGTTGCAACATCTGCTCAAAGTCTTCATTCTAGGCGTCTACAAAGCTGATTTTGTTCGCGGGCGTCAATTCAAACGAAACAAAGCCCTGTTTAGGTTCTGATTGAGTACTGCCGTACAGATCAATTCTTGAAGGGAAACATTGTCAGATCAACTGGTTAGGGGGTGTTGCATCGACCGGTTGAGCCGGCAGGATTATCGGAGACTGGTTTTTTTCGGTTCAGGCCACAATCCGAGAAGCGGACCTACTCATCGCTCAGGGGCGGCCCAAGCAAGGTCATGTCGTATTTCTCGAAGAGTGCTGCTATTGCCGTCGGGTCGCGCGGAACACACCGCGCAAGTGGCCCCAACTCTTCGTAGAACTTGTGTCCACCACCCGGGGTGTAGACCACGATTATCTCGCCGGGTTCGTCCGTCAGGTTGAGAAAAGCATGGGGAACCTTCGAGGGAAGATAGGCAAAGCTACCTTCTTCGCAACGGAAAACTGCGTCACCAATCCTGATTTTTAATCGGCCTCTTAGGACATGAATGGTTTCCTCCTGGGAGTGGTGCACATGCAGAGGAGGGCCGCCTCTTGGCGCTACCTCAACGATGAAGTAGTCAAAGGCCCCGCCCGTATCCTCACCCGTGACTTTGAAGATGAGATCACGGCCAGGACCGGATTGCAGCCTCAAACCCTCCCCCGGGGCCAGGACCTTGTATGGATTCGTGGTCATTTGCTTTTCGCTCATGGCTTCCCCTTCACCTCGTTCAAGATTTTGGTGTCCCGTTTGGGTGGGCACACTTATACACCCTTGTGCTACACGCGTGGACCCAATTGTCCTTGTTCACGTAGCCTTCCACCAGCGGCCTCTTGGCCAAGCCCCGTGAAACGGGCTTCTCGAAAGTTGGCCCTTCTGCCCTGCCCTTGACGCATCTGCTCTGCTCTCCTATGCTCCGAAGTCCGAAATGGCAAAGACTCATTATCCCGTTGATACCGGGCAGGTAATGCGCGAACTTTCCCGCGCGGACCGGCATCTGGCGCGAGTGATCCGACAGGTCGGCAGTTTTCCCAATAAAAAGCGGAAACCGCAGCACCCGTTTGCGAGCCTGCTTCAGGCCATTGTCTATCAACAACTGGCGGGCAGAGCGGCGGCAACAATCTTCGGTCGCGTGAAAGCGCTCGGCGCGAACGGTTGTCCGACGCCCGAAGAGATTGTGGCGATTGACGACACGAAGCTGCGTGGCGCGGGACTTTCGCGGCAAAAAATCGCGGCGGTAAAGGATCTCGCGGCGAAGGCCCTCGATGGCACGGTCCCGCCTCTCCACAAGCTTGCGCCGGATGAGCGAGGAAGAAATCCACGAGCGGCTCGTCCAGGTGCGGGGGATTGGGACGTGGTCGGTGCAGATGTTTCTGATGTTCCGCCTGGGACGTCCGGACGTGCTGCCGATCCACGACCTCGGAATCCAAAGAGGTTTTCAGATCGTCTACGGACACAAGAATACGCCCAAGCCGCAACACATCCTCGAACACGGCGAGCGCTGGCGCCCTTACCGGTCGATCGCGAGCTGGTACCTGTGGCGGGCCGTGGATGAGCATCGAGCGAAGCCGGACCGCAAGACACAGCCGAAATTGAAACGCCAGATAAGGATAATGAAGACGAAGGCTGAATCAACGAAGCATCGGCGCGGAGATTAGGATTTCACGGGGTGATTCGCAGCGGTGCATGTTTTGCGCTATCCCCCGTGCTCCTAGCGGCGTGCCGGCTTTAAGATTACGAACACAGCGATTGCCACAAGTGAAAGAAAGGCTGCCAGGAAGAAAACATCGGCTCGGTGTGCGGCCCACAACGCTCCGGCAATCAGCGACGCCGGAAGATAAATAATGCCCGTCACAAAATTGTAGACGCCGATCGCCGTGGCGCGACGCTCGGGTTCAAGATCCGCGATGAATGCTTTGCTCTGCGCTTCATCGATCGAATAAAAGATGCCGAAAAGGATAAATAGGAATACGATCCCGAGCTTCGTTGTCGCGAACGCGAATCCTAGAGTCATCACCATATAGACCAGGTAACTCAAGATGACGATGCGCGTCCTCCCGATGTAGTCCCCAAGCTTTCCCACGATCGGCGCAGCCACAACGAATGAAACATTGAAGAGCACATAAAGCAGAACGACGCTCGAAGCGGAAAACCCGGCGCTATTCGCGCGCAGGAGCAAAAAACCGAAACTGAAATAAGCCAGCGAGAAAACTCCTGCCGCAACGAGGTATCGGTTGAAGCCGGGGTTCAACGTCCTCCATGCCGCCAGGATGCCTTCGCGATGGCGCGGAACCGCCGGTTGGCCCTTGATCATCCCGAGCACCAGGACACTCAGCAGAGCAGGCACAAAAGCCACCCAGAACAAAATTCGAAATGTCGCAGCCGTCTGTCCCAGTTTCGAAAGCAACCCATAGGCGACCAGCGGACCGGCAACGGCACCGGCTTTGTCAAACGCTTTGTGCACGCCGAAGGAATAGCCGCGGACGTCTTCGGCGGCGATGGACGAAAGCCACGCGTCGCGCGGAGGACCCCGGAAACTCTTGCCTAAGCGCTCAATGACGCGAAAGGAACCCAGTGCAGCGGCGGAATTCGCGACCAGAAGAATGACTTTCGCGGCTGTCGAAAAGGCGTAGCCAGCCAGCGCAAGTTCCTTGCGTTCGCCGGTCTTGTCCGAAAGCCAGCCGGCTACGTAGTCCAGCGATGACGCCGAAAAATCGGCAAAACCTTCAACCAAACCCAGCAATGCGCTCGATGCTCCCGCGATTGTCACAAAAAAGATCGCGAAGACTGAAAATATCATCTCGGAACTAACATCCGTGAGAAAGCTCACAACGCCGAGCTTGAGGACATCGGGATGGACGCCGAATTTTCGGTTCATGAGAATGCCGCTTAGATCCCGCGGACGCAACGATATCGCGTCAAAGCCGGATGGTACAACACAATCAGTCGGCGATTTCAGGATGGCGCCCCGCGGAACTAAGAGAGTTCCCCAAAAAATTTCGAAAATAATTTCAGCGGCCAACCTATCTTAGAACGAGATTTCCGCGGTGACTTCCGCCTGCAAAATTTGGATTCCTAGTCGAGTCCAATTTGCGGCGTTTTTCGCACAAGCCGCGACTGTTCCGAAATGGCACAACCTATTTGTTTGCATAGACTTGGAATCTCTTTGGCCACAAATGACCTTTCACTTCTTCGTTGTGCTTTGAACGACTCAAGAACGATGGCAGCGGCGGTATTTAGAGCGATCCATGCAACGGTCCCCGGGATGCATTCCAAAAGTGAGAACGGACTGTTCGAAGGCTCGTCAAAGCGCAGTTGAACGGGATTCGCAGTTTGAATTTCGATTTCGTTGCGAGCGCATGACCTCTCGTGATGTCGCGAGTCTGGATGCAATTTCCGCGGCGTCAAATGCAGATGCGCTCCGAAAGCAGCAAAGGGTCAAAGGATAAGTGCCGCACCAGTCTTTCCGCGCAGTTCATTGCGCGTCGCCCACTTCCCCCAGGCCCGCTGACAATCCATCCGGTGAGGCTTTTCGATGAAAAAATCAGCGATCATACTGGTATTTCTAGCGGCAAGCACATTTGGATTTGTCCCTTCGGTTCTGGCGCAGGAAATTGGCTCTCCCCGTCGCGACGTCGCCTTCTTGAGAGCCGGCTATTTCTACGGCAGGTCGGGGACGGCGGAAGGTTCGACCGGCTATCTGGAATTGAATCCGTCCCGCTGGGTCGGGTTCTTCGGACTGGTATCTCATTCGAGAAATGAGTCCGAGGTGGACGGAGGCCAGGCGGCTGCCTGGGATGTCATCTCTGGCGTTGGCGTTACTGCGCACGCCCCTGAGTTGAAAGGTTTTCTCTTCTCTCCGTTCTTTCAGATCGAATATCAATGCGCCCATGACACCTTTACCCTGCCTCTCGGCGATGGCACCTCTTATGAGGATGCACGAGGCAACCGCCGCCACCTTTTCACCGTCGGAGCATCCGTTGACCGGGCGATTGTGAAGAACGGTCCCCGGTGGGCGGCGCGGGTCGGCCGAAACCTCGGGGATGGTCTGGCAGTGAATAATGCCGGCGGCCTGTACTTGGTGGGAGGGATAATTTTCCCCTTGGACCATCCTGTCGAACTCGGCCGGTCATTCAAGAAGATGATCGGGATGAAGTCCCATGCGGGGGAGTCCACCGCCGCGCGACCCTGAAAAAGTGGAGTGATGCAAGCGATCGGAACTACTTTTGACGGGCCGTCAGAAATAAGGCGGCAAGTCCCGAGAGCAGAACAACGCCCTCCAGCCTGACGGAATACTGGTGCAGACGATTGAAGGCCACGAGCAGCGGGTTGTCGGCCGCCGTGGCGGTCACCGAGCCCATTCGCAGCTTCAACAGGTCCATGCGGGCAATCACGCCGTATTGCGAAATCATCGTGCAGACGATCATTAAGAAAACCAGCAGTGCCGCAGGCTGCACGACGGCTCCGACGGATTTTTCGCGCGCCGCAGTCGACAGCAGGTAGACGACGCCGGCCAAAATTCCCATGGTGTGCAGCCTGCCGAGGGCATACCCCACCAGGGTTCCCGTCAAGTCGTTATTATTCACGACAGGAAATATTCCCGCCGTAATCACGATGAAATAAAGGATGCTGCCCACCCAAGTGCCTAATGAGAAAAACTGCAGAAATCGGAGAGTGGCGGCCACTAAGAATTCCTTTAGAATATGGAATGGCTGTTGGCAATTGTCCCGGCAGGGTCATGCTCCCTCTTGCCGGATGCGGCTGCGACGGGCATGGTGGGCGATCAAGGACTTGAACCTTGGACCTCTCGCGTGTGAGGCGAGCGCTCTAACCACTGAGCTAATCGCCCATGGACCGACTTTTTTCCGCGGGCTACAAGTATAGCCCGTACCCGATCTCTTGTAACAGAAGGGCCCTGGATTTTCAACCAATGACCACCGTCACGTCGAACCAGATTGCTCAGCTGCAGAGTTCCATCGCGCGAGTTATTCGCGGCAAGGATGAAGTCATACGCCTGGCGATCGTGGCCCTGCTGGCAAAGGGCCACCTGCTGATCGAAGATGTGCCCGGCGTGGGCAAGACGACGCTGGCGCAGGCCATCGCGAATTCCTTCCACTGCTCGTTCCAGCGCATCCAGTTTACGTCGGACCTACTGCCCTCGGACGTGGTCGGCACCAGTATCTACAATCAGATCGAACAGCGATTTGACTTCAAACCCGGCCCGATTTTCGCCAACATCATCCTGGCGGACGAAATCAACCGCACAACGCCGAAGACGCAATCGGCGCTGCTCGAGGCGATGAATGAAGCCCAGGTAACCGTGGACAATCACACGCACAAGCTTCCGCGGCCTTTCATGGTCCTGGCGACGCAAAACCCTATCGAGCATCACGGCACGTACCCGCTCCCCGAATCGCAGCTGGACCGATTCCTGCTACGCATCGGCATGGGATATCCTTCGCGCGAAAGCGAACGGGAGATCATGCGCCAGCACATGGGCGGACGGAACGCGGCGACGGAAGTCAAGGCCGTGATGGAGGCAGGCGACGTCGAAATGATGCAGAACGCGGTTGAAAATGTACGCGTGGACGACAGCCTGCGCGACTACGCCATCGACATCGTCGAGCGCACTCGCCGCACGGAACAACTCACGCTGGGCGTCAGCCCGCGCGGCTTGCTGATGCTGCAACGCGCGGCGCAGGCGCGGGCCTTTCTGGAAGGCCGCGATTATTGCACGCCGGACGATTTCAAGCAGCTCATCATGCCGGTATTCGCGCATCGAGTGGTCGTCAACACTCGATACGCCACGACGCAGAAAAAATTGGCGCAAGTGGAAGCCATCCTTCGCGAAATTGTCGAATCCACTCGCGTTCCCCTCTAAGGAAAGCCGGAATTCGATGAAAATCGATGTCCTCGAACGGCGCGCGGGCGACCGGCTGGAAGCCCCGCCGAATCAAAAGTGGCATGGCTTCGACCGGCCCAGCTGGCGGAGTTTCTTCGTTGCACTGGTGGCGCTCGGAGCGGCGCTATTTTTGGCGCTGTATTCCGGCGCGGCTGCCGAGGGAGGTCACCTCATCGTCGCCGGCATCTCGGCGCTCGCGGCCCTGGCGCTGGCGGGCTGGGTGGCTCTCACGATTGTGCCGGTGCTCGCCCGCCGGACTCCATTGCGCTGGCTCACCTATCAGATCGATTACAAAGTGACGCGCGAGGGGCTGATCTACATCGGCGGAATTTTCGTGGTAGCCCTGGCCGCAATGAATACGGGCAACAATCTTCTGTTCATGATCCTGGCGTGCCTGCTTGCGGGCATCCTGATGTCGGGATTGCTTTCGCGGCTGGTCCTCAGCGGAATCGACGTGCGCCTCGAATTGCCCGAACACATTTTCGCCGGACGCGCGGCGATGGTCGTCGCCGAACTTCAAAATACAAAAAATTTGATGCCGTCGTTCTCGGTGTCCCTGGTCAGCGACGTCAAACCGAGGGCAAATAAAATACCGGGGTCTAATCCCCCGCCGCCAATTTTGGGCCAGCCGCTCTATTTTGCGCACATCCCGCACCAGCAATCGGTGCGGCAAACGGTCGAGCTGACGTTTCCCCGCCGCGGCGTGTACCGGCAGGATGCCTTCGGTCTGCGGACGAGATTTCCATTCGGTTTTCTTGAGAAAACGCGTCACGTGAGGTCGGACGTCGAAGCGGTCGTGTTTCCCCCCGTCCATCCGACCGAGGAATTTTACGAGATTCTGCCCCTCGTGAGCGGCGAGCTGGAAAGTTACCAGCGCGGTCGCGGGCACGACCTTTACGCGATCCGCAATTACCAATTCAATGAGAGCGCACGGCACGTGGACTGGAAAGCCTCCGCCAGGACCGGCGCTCTGCAAGTCCGCGAGTTCGCGCGCGAGGACGAGCGGCGCGTGCTGCTGGCCTTCGATCCTTACATGGATCCCGCCGGCATGGACCCTAAAGCGGCGGAAAAATTCGAGCGCGGCGTGGCGCTCTGCGCCGGCCTGGCATGGCACTTTCATGAGATCAACTCGGTCCTGGAATTCCGATCCGCCGGCTTTGCGACACCGCGAGTCACCGCGGGAGAAATCGTGTTACGACATTCTGCGGTGCCTGGCGGGCGTCACGCCGCTGAAGCCGCCGGCCGGCGCCAGAATTTATCTCGATTCGCTCGAAGATGCCATGGATGTTTTCAAGATCGTGGTCACCAGCCAGCCGCGCGGCTCGATTCCCACGGGCCTGTGGAACTCCTCGTATTTTGTGTTCATGTCGTCTCTGTGATCTGAATTTCCGTCCCGGGTACCGATGTGCGAAAATGCCGCCGGTGAGCGTCCTCAGGATTCCCGGGAACCAGATGCCGAGGCTCCGGCGACGTCTGCTTGCCTGGTTCGGGAAACGCAAGCGCGATCTCCCCTGGCGGCGGACCAGCGATCCCTACCGGATCTGGATCTCGGAAATCATGCTGCAGCAGACGCGCGTTTCCGCGGTGATTCCCTATTACGAACGCTTCATGGCGAAATTCCCGACAGTGCGGTCGCTGGCGCTCGCGAAAATGGAAACCGTCCTGGGATACTGGGCGGGGCTTGGATATTACAGCCGAGCCAGGAATTTGCATCGCGCCGCGAAGGAAATTGTCGCGCGGCACGCCGGCCATATGCCGCGGGACTACAAAGCGGCGCTGGCGCTTCCGGGCATCGGACGTTACACGGCTGCGGCAGTGCTGAGTATCGCTTATGGCGAGCCGAAGGCGGTGCTGGACGGAAACGTGGCGCGCGTGCTCGCGCGACTCGGAGCCGTGCGCGGCGAACTGCGGGCTCCGGCGCTATGGCGGGAGCTTGAATTGACAGCGCAAGCGCTGCTCGCCCCCAATGCTCCGGGCGACTGGAACCAGGCGATGATGGAGCTGGGAGCGACCGTGTGCACGCCGAAATCCCCGCGTTGCGGAGAATGTCCTGTCTCCAAATGGTGCAGCGCGCGGAAGCTCGGCATCGCGCACCGGATTCCCGCCCCGCGCAAGAAGCGAATCGACTCAGCATGTGACTCTCGCGGCCGCGGTATTTCTGGACTCGCAGGGCCGCACATTACTGGTGCGGCAGACCAGCGATGCCGGCGCCCTGTTCTCGCGACTGTGGCAATTCCCCGCGCTTGAAGTTGGTGGAAACGCAGTGTCCGAGCTCACACAATACCTGCGCAAGAATTTCAAGATCAACAATGAACGGCAACCTGATGCCGCTGGAGTCCAATCGGCACACGGTGACGTTTCGCGAGATTCACCTTCTACCATTCTTGATCCGAGTTCCGCGGTTGCCGCAGATAAAGAGCGCGCGCACTTCCGCGCTCGCAAACTTTGGCAACCTCCCGATCTCAAACGCTACTCGGAAAATCGCCCATGCGGCGCTGGCCGATGCCGCGAGCCACCCACCCCAGTAAAGTTACCGACGCTCTGAAAGCAGACCTGAAATGGCACGCGCGGTTCCCTGTTCCTTCGTACATTATCTAGTTGGCTTCACAGAAACCCGCCGTCCTCGTCGGATGTTAAACTGGTCGTTCGCGCCATGGCCACCGCAGCCCCCGTTCGCTCCGAAACTCTTCCAGGACACCTTTCCGCCCTGAGGCGTCATTTCGAGATTTCCCTGTATCTTCTTCTCCTGACAGGCGTTCTGACTCTGGTCTCCACAGGGAAACTTGACCTGGTGACGATCCTCCTGCTGCCGGCCGCGCTGCTGTTCAAGGGCTATCGCTGGTGGCGCGGGCAAGGCCCGGAAATTTCCAATCGAGTCGGCGACCTGGATCACGATCGCCTATTTCATTTTCTTTCCAATCGACCTGTGGATTGTTTCCCGCATTCTGGCGAAAGATGCGCAGAATCCGGGGCTGTATGCCGCATTGCTGGCGACGATTCACCTGATGTTGTTTGCCATCGTGGTGCGTCTCTTCAGCGCCTCGACCACACGGGACTACCTGTTTTTGACCATGATGGCGTTCACGTCCATGCTGGCGGCGGCCATCCTGACGGTCGACACGGTCTTTCTTGCTTTTTTCTTCGTGTTTCTCATGCTGGCCGTGTCCACGTTCGTGGGCCTGGAAATGTGGCGCAGCGCGCAAGGCACTGTCACGCCCCCGGTGGAGTCCGGCACCAGCGCCGCGCAGCGGCTGCACAACGCGCTCGGGTTGACTTCGGCGGGCATTGCATTTGGGTCGCTGGCGATCGGGGCGGTCATTTTCTTTCTGCTTCCGCGATTCAACAGCGGCTATATGTCCGGCTTCAACCTGCAGCCCACGCTGATTTCCGGGTTCAGCGACGACGTTGAGCTGGGCGAGATCGGCGAAATCAAAAAGAGCAGCGAAGTGGTGATGCGCATCAGCGTAGAGGGAGGCAATCGTGGCCGCGCGCGGCGTCCATTGGCGAGGAATCGCGCTGACCCAATTCGACGGAAAACGCTGGTACAACGAGCCGCATGAGCCCACGACGCTGACGCCGACTTCGGATGGATGGTTTCATCCGGGTCCCGTTCGAGCCGCAGATGACGGGCGTGCCCATCCATTACACCGTACTGCTTGAGCCGATCGCGAGTTCGGCGCTTTTTGTCGCCAACGATGTGGAGGGCATGCGCGGACGATTTAACGTTGACGCCGCTTCGGGGCCCTTCGGCCAGCGCCGGGCTTACCTGCTGAGAGACGCTGAGGGATCCATTTTCAATCCTTACCACAATTATTCGCGGATGGAGTACGAGGCGAGTTCGATTTTGCCAACGCCGCCTCCCGCCGCGTTGCGCCAGGCGGGCACGGATTACCCGGAAGAAATCCGCGAAACATACATGCAATTGCCCGCGCTCGATCCGCGCATCCCCGAGCTGGCGAAGCAGATCACGGCGCGCGCCGATAATCCGTATGACAAGGCCAGGACCATTGAAGGCTATTTGCGGAACCCATTACGGATATACGCTGGACTTGATCCGGGCCGCCGCAGGCCGATCCACTGGCCTATTTTCTGTTCGAAAAGCGCGCCGGGCATTGCGAATATTTCGCCGCCGCCATGACCGTGATGCTTCGCTCGGTGGGCATCCCCGCGCGATACATCAATGGATTCCTGACCGGCGAATACAACAACATCGGCGGCGACTTTGTCGTGCGCGCCAGCGACGCCCACAGCTGGGTGGAGGCCTATTTTCCGGGCTTCGGCTGGCTGACGTTCGATCCCACGCCGCCTTCGGATGAGAAACCACCAGGATTCTTTGCACAGCTCGGGCATTACTGGGATTGGTTCGAGCTGCAATGGAGCGAGTGGGTCATCAATTACGATATCCTGCACCAATTCACGCTGGCGCAAAATCTGCAACGCGTCTCGCGCAGTTGGACCGAGCGCCTGCAAGCAACATTCATGGAGGCGAGGCGCGCGGCCACGAACTGGCTGGAACACTGGCAATACCGGATAATAAATGCCCCTGAGGCGCTGCCGGCTTTTCTGGCAATTTTCGCGGCGCTGCTCGCCACGGTGCTACTGCTGCAGCCGGAAGTCCGTCAGCGGCTCATGACCCTTTGGCATCCTGCGTGTCTCCCACGGCAGCTGTACTGACGCCGCACATGGCGACGCTCCAATATAACGAGATGCTGCGCCTGCTTGCGCGGCGCGGCATCCGCAAAGCACCGGACCAAACGCCGCAGGAGTTTGCGGCCTCCCTGCCGGACGACGAATCTCGCCGCGCCCGTCCTGGAGCTGACCGGAATGTACCAAGCCGCGCGCTTCGGCGGCAGGACGGCGGACTCAAAGCAAGCTTCCTCGCTCCTCAGCCGCATTCAATCGTCTCTTCGCGCTCGTTGAGGGACCCGCGCGGCGCTAAAATCCATGCCATGCTAGAATGATGTTCCCGCTTCGTGATCGCGGAGCTTGCCGTCATGCCGAAAGCCGGATTCATCAGCCTGGGATGCCCGAAGAACCTCGTGGATAGCGAGGTGATGATGGGTATTCTTGCGCGTAACGGCTACGAATTCACGCCGCGCGCGGAGGAAGCCGACGTCCTGGTCGTCAACACATGCAGCTTCATTGCTCCCGCACAGAAGGAATCGATCGACACGATTCTGGAGATGGCCGAGTACAAGAAATTCGGCGTGGCGAAAAAATTGATCGTGGCCGGATGCCTGGTGGAACGCTACCGGGAACAGATCCTCGAACAGATTCCCGAAGTCGATGCGGTAGTCGGGACGGGCGAAGTGGAAAACATCCTGGCGGCCGTCGAAGGCGAACTGCGATTCGATGCCGGGACTGCGGCGGCGCTGCCTTCGTATCTCTACCATGACCTCACGCCGCGGATTCTTTCGACGCCGCGGCATGCCGCCTACATCAAGATTGCGGAGGGCTGCGACCATCCCTGCACGTTCTGCATCATTCCGCAACTGCGCGGAAAATTCCGCAGCCGCCGCTTTGAATCCGTCGTGCGCGAAGCGGAAAACCTGGCCTCGGCCGGCGTCCGCGAAGTCACGCTGATCGGGCAGGACACCACCTCCTACGGCGAAGACCTGGGATTGCGCGATGGACTGGCACTGCTGCTCGAGCGCCTCGCAGGCGTCGAAGGCCTGCATTGGGTGCGGTTCCTCTACTGTTACCCGAACCGAGTGACCCAGCGACTGCTCGACACGATCGCCCAGCACCCGCGCCTCGCAAAGTACATGGACATGCCGCTGCAACACGCGAGCCGCAATGTCCTGGCGCGCATGAAACGCGGATCGAGCGGCAAGGCATTTCTTCAATTGCTGCGTCGCATTCAGCGCAACGATTCCGGGCGTGTCGCTGCGAACTTCATTCATCGTCGGATTCCCCGGCGAAACCGAGGCGGATTTCCGCGAACTGTGCGGCTTCGTCGAAGCCGCGGAATTCGACTGGATGGGCGTCTTCCCGTACTCGGACGTCGACAATGCGTCGAGCTTCGCGCTCGACGAAAAGGTCGACGAAGACACAATCAAGGAACGTCAGAATCGCCTGATGGAAATTCAGCAGAAAATCTCGGCGCGCAAGCTGCGGCGGTTCCGCGGCCAGCGCTTGAGAGCTCTGGTCGAAGGCCCGTCCAAAGATACGCCGCTGGTCTGGGAAGCGCGGCTTGAGGGCATGGCGCCCGAAATCGACGGCAAATTATACCTGAATGATATTGAAGTGCCGGGAGACGAGGCTGTCAGCGCAGTTCGGCGACGTTGTCACGGTCGAAATCACAGAGTCGCACGAGTACGACTTGGTGGGCCGCGTCGTGGAGATTCTGGACGTCCCACGGCCATCCGTCGCGGGGACCGCGTCGACAGCGCCGTTGCAACGCGTGCTCACAACCGCGGCGCTACGTATTTTGGCGTAAGGTAGCACAGACTTCAGTCTGTGTGCGTTTCGCAAACGGCAATCAAAACCACACAGGCTGAAGCCTGTGCTACCTAAACACGATTCAGGTGGTCCTGCATGAAACTGAAATGCCCCATCTGCAAGCAGCCCGTTGATTCTGAGACAAACTCCGAGTTTCCTTTCTGCAGCCCGCGCTGCCGGGAACGCGACCTCGGGAACTGGGCCATGGAAAAATACAAGGTGGCCGCGCCGATGATGGACGAATCGGAACCCGAAGAGATCGAAACCAATGAGCGAGCCCAGCCCAAACAATCCGACTCCGACGACGAATAGCGCCACGAAGAAGCCGCGCGTGTCGCTCGCGATCGCGACGGCGTTCGGCCTCGGGTATCTCCCCAAAGCGCCGGGCACCTGGGGTTCTCTGGCGGCGTCCTGCAATTTATTTGGCAATGCTGTATTATTTCCCGCGTAACTCCGTATTGGGCGGTATGCGACCTGCAATTATGTTCACATGTTCGCGACCATGGGCTCGCTATCGTATGTGACATATATCCTGTTTTCGTCGCGATTGCACTGCTGGGCGTTTGGTGCGCAGACTCGCGCGGCAGAATTATTCGGGTAAAAAAGATCCGCAAATTCGTGGTCATCGACGAAGTATCCGGCCAGCATCATCACTTACTTCTGCTATTCGTTGACTCTGCTCAACTGGAAATATTTGCTGCTGGGCTTTATACTTTTTCGTGTATTCGATATTTGGAAGCCGTTTCCTGCGCGGCAGGCGGAATCTCTTCCCGGCGGCTGGGGAATCATGGCCGACGATTGGATCGCGGGAATTTACGCGGCGCTGGGACTGTGGATTGCGCGAGCGATCGGACTTTAGAAACCTCGTCCGTTTGACGAGCTAGCCGCGTGTCATTCTAGACTCGAAGCGATGAGGAATTCTCACGTTTGCAGTCCGGGAACATCCTCGCTCCGCTCGAATGACACAAAGAGGCAATGGGCTAGAGTACAGAAGCCGATTCGAGAACTAGATTTGGACACCAACGGCATACCACGCATCGACCGCATCCAGCCGGGAGCCGCGATTCCCGGCGGCGACGTCACGATTTACGGCAGCGGATTTGTGCCGCGTCCCAACACGCGCCCGCGAGTGCGCTTCGGCGAAACCGAAGGCAGCCTGCTGCTCTCTTCGCAAAATCATCTGATCGCGCGCGTGCCGGACGGCGCCATGGGCGGGATCGTGCGCGTGGAAACCTCGCGCGCCGAAAGCCAGCCTTTCGCTTTTCATCTGGGCGTGCAGATTGCCGACAATCTTCATCCGGTGGCGAATCCCGCGGTGGACGTCGAGGGCAACATTTACGTCACCTACAGCGGCCAGCGCGGGCAAAAGGTCGCGGTCTCGCTCTACAAGGTCACGCCCAACTATGAAGTGAAGCCCTTCGTCACGGAATTGATGAATCCTACGGGACTGGCCCTGGACCGCGAGGGATACCTTTACGTTTCGGGCCGCAACGACGGCACCATTCACCGCGTCTCGCCCGACGGACGCGCCCAGCTCTGGATCGAGGGCATGGGCACAGCGACGGGAATTGCGTTCGATACCATCGGCAACTTGTTTGTCGGTGACCGCAGCGGGACGATTTTCAAGATCAATCCGAGCCGCGAAATCTTTGTATTCGCAACGATCGAGCCTTCCGTCGCCGCCTATCACCTTGCTTTCAGCCCGACGGGCGAGCTGTTCGTCACGGGCCCCACCACGTCAAGCTACGACCGGGTCCTGCGCATCAACCAGAAGGGCGAAGTGAGCACATTTTTCCGCGGCCTCGGCAGGCCGCAGGGACTGGCATTCGACCGCCGCGGAAATCTCTACGTCGCGGCATCCTATGCAGGCCGCCGCGGGATCGTGCGAATCGCTGCCGATGGCGCGGCCGAGCTCGTGCTTGGCGGCAGCGGACTCGTGGGCCTTGCGCTGTTGCCCGGCCACCGCGCGATACTGGCGACGACCGGCGCGCTCTTCAGCCTCGACTGGGACGTCGAAGGATTGCCGCTCCCGCGTTAGCCCAACCATGAAGGCCGAAATCATAGCGGTCGGATCGGAACTTCTCACGCCGGACCGGATCGACACCAATTCCCTTTTCCTAACCGCGCAATTGAATCGACTCGGCGTCGAAGTCACGCGCAAAACCGTGGTCGGCGATGAACTCGCTGATTTGCGCGGCGCGTTCGCGGACGCAATGGAGCGCTCCGAGCTGGTGATTTCGAGTGGAGGTCTGGGCCCCACCGAGGACGACCGCACGCGCGAAGCCGTGGCCGATCTGCTCGGACGGAAACTATCGCGCGATCCCGCCGTAATGGGCATGATCGAAGCGCGCTTCCGCCAAATTGGCCGGAAGATGTCCGAAATAAACGCCCGCCAGGCGATGGTGCCGGAAGGCGCGGCCATTCTCGAAAATGCGCGAGGCACCGCGCCCGGGCTTTGGCTCGAAGCCAACGGCCGCATCATCGTTTTACTTCCGGGCCCGCCGCACGAATTGAAAGCCATGTTCAGCGCAAAGGTTGAGCCGCGCCTGGCGCGACTCTCGATGGGAGTGCATCTTGTTGCTCGCGAATTGCGCATTGCGGGCATGGGAGAGTCCGACGTCGATCAACGAATCGCGCCGATTTACACCCGCTATAAAGACGTGCAGACAACGATTCTGACCGCGCCGGGCGAAATTCAGGTCCATCTGCGCGCATGGTCCAAGGACGCGCCCGCGGCCGACCGGGTGCTGCAGCAAATCGAGGAAAGCATCGTTCTGGCGCTCGGCGAGGCAGTGTTCACAACCCAAGGAGAATCGATGGAGGAAGTTGTCGCGCGCGAGCTCACGTTGCAGCGCGCGACGATTGCCACCGCGGAAAGCTGTACGGGAGGCCTCCTGGCCGAACGGCTTACGCGAATTTCGGGAAGCTCAGCGTATTTTCTTGGCGGCGTCGTCTCCTACAGCAATATGCTGAAGTCCGCGTGGGTCGACGTGCCCGCGGAGATCATCGAATCGCGCGGAGCCGTCAGCGCGGAAGTCGCCATCGCCCTCGCCGACGGGATCCGGCGCCGCACGGGCGCGACGCTGGGCGTTGGCATCACCGGAGTGGCCGGTCCAACCGGCGGCACTCCCGAAAAACCAGTGGGCACCGTGCACATTGCGATCGCGGATGCGTCGGGAAGCAAGGAGCGAGGCATCTTCTTCCCCGGCGAGCGGGAACGCGTCCGCTGGCAGGCGTCGCAAACGGCGCTCGACATGGTGCGTCGCTATTTTCTCTACGCAACACAACCCAAGAATGGAACAAAGGGCTGACCGCGTGCGCCTCTTCGTCGCGCTGGATATTCCGGAAGATGTGCGCGCGGCCATTGGCGCTCTTGTCGAGAAATCGCGCAGTGTTTGCAGGGAAGCTCGGTGGGTGCGCATTGAGGGCGCGCACGTTACACTGAAATTTATCGGCCATGTGCCGGTCGAAAAAACGGATGAGATCAAATCGGCACTCGCCGCCGTATCCTTCCCCGACTCCATCAAAATGTTTTTTCGTGGCATCGGATTTTTCCCGAATGAACGCCGGCCGCGCGTGCTCTGGGCTGGAATTCAAGCAAGCGCCGAACTGGACGCTCTCGCCGCTGCCGTGGAAGCAGCGCTTGAGCCGCTCGGCATCGCACGAGAACAGCGCGCCTTCTCGCCGCATCTGACGCTGGCGCGCTTCGAATCCCCGAAGGGCCTCGACCGTTTGCGTACAGCCATCTCTGCCGCCGGCCCGCTGGAATTCGGCAGCGCCAGAGTCGAAGAATTTCATCTCTATCAAAGCATTTTGAAACGCGGCGGCGCAGAATATACTCGTTTGGCGAGTTTTCCAGCGACAGAGGATCAATCGCAGTGACCCAAGGAATGACGGCAAATGTTCCGGTGTTGGCGCTGCTCGTGTTCGCGGGCTATCTGCTCGGCTCGATTCCGTTCGGCTATCTCCTGGTGCGCGCGCAAAGCGGCGGCGACATTCGCGCCATGGGAAGCGGTAACATCGGCGCCACCAACGTCGCGCGGACCTCCGGATGGCTCACTGGGGTGGCCACGCTGATTCTGGACACCGCGAAGGGTTACTTCTCTGTCTGGCTGATGGCACATTTTTCCGGGGGCAATATCCGGTTCATGACGTATGCGGGACTTGCCGCGATTCTGGGCCACATTTTTCCCGTCTGGCTGAAATTTTCGGGCGGCAAAGGAGTCGCCACCGCGCTGGGTGTGTTTCTCGAAATCTGCTGGCCCGCAGTCGCAGCGGCCGTTGCGGTGTTCGTCCTCGTGCTCATTTTCTGGCGATACGTTTCACTCGGGTCGGTTTCCGCGGCGGCCGCTCTGCCGCTTCTCGTCTATGTGCTCTATGCGCCCGGGCACGCGCCTCCCACCGCCGTGTCGACCGGCACACTACTGGCGGCGTTCCTTGTGATCATGAAGCATCGCTGGAATATCGAACGGCTCATGATCGGCACCGAGCCGCGCTTCGAGATGCGGCGGAAGAAATCGTGAAAAAGATTGCCGTAATCGGCGGGGGGAGCTGGGGCACGGCGCTGGCCATCGCGTTGACGCGGTCTTCGCGGCCTCACCGTCTCACACTCTGGGCCCACAGCGCGGATGTCGTGGAACTGCTGCGTACCAGGCGCGTCAACGAGGTCTACCTGCCGGGGTTTGAATTGCCGGCCGAAGTTGCGGTCACCGGCTCGATGGAAGAGGCCCTCACCGACGCGGATATCGTTCTTGGAGTGATGCCCGCAGCCCACGCGCGCAATGTGTATCGCGCCATGCGCCCCCATCTTGCAGCTCAGCCCGTATTCGTCAGCGCGACGAAAGGTCTGGAGCCCGCCACGCACGCGCGCATCAGCGAGGTCATCACGGAAGAGCTTCACGAAAGATTGCGCCCGCGGATCGCTATTCTTTCCGGACCCAGCTTTGCCGTCGAAGTCGCGCAGGGCGATCCTACCGTGGCTGTCCTTGCTTCAGTGGACGCACCCCTGGCCGCGGAAATCCAGGAGGAATTCTCCGGCCCGAGATTCCGCCTCTATACGAATGACGACGTGATCGGCACAGAAATTGCCGGAGCGGTGAAGAATGTCATCGCCATCGCCGCGGGCGTGTCCATGGGGCTCGGTCTGGGCACGAACACAATGGCCGCACTCGTCACGCGCGGACTTGCGGAAATGACGCGGCTGGCCGTGGCGCTGGGCGGGCGCCGCGAAACGCTCGCGGGCCTCGCCGGCGTCGGCGATTTGATTTTAACTTCCACCGGCGCGCTGAGCCGCAATCGCTCGGTCGGCATTGAGCTCGGCAAGGGGCGCGAGCTGAGAGAAATTCTGGGGGCAACTCGCATGGTCGCCGAGGGCGTCGGCAGTGCGGCGGCAACGCTCGAACTTGCACGCCGGGCAGGTATCGAAATGCCTATCACCGAGCAGGTCCACGCAGTCTTGACCGTGGGCCGCGCCACGCGGGACTCCATCCGCGAGCTGATGGAGCGGCGCCTGAAGCAGGAATAATCCGTAAGTCCCTTTTCTGTAAGGGAATGCCGTGTATCTCGGGTGCCTCTTTTCGATTGAATCGTCCCAGTCCATGAAGCTGCAGGATATGCCCCAGTAGCTAATCAGCGTCAGCCAGGGTTTCAATGCTTCTGTCCAGATTGGCCGAGTCGTAAAATTGAATGGTTGGGGCTCTGCTAGGAGCCTGCTGAACATAGCTGCGACGACCCGACCGTGGACCTCGATCACTTCAAATCGCGACTCATTCGCCGGCCCAGAATCCTTTGGCTGGTGCTGGGAGCAATGCTGCTGGTCAGCGTGCTGCCGTTGGCGCTATACCACCGGCAGGTCCTGCAACTCAGCCAGGCGAAATTGACCGATACGGAAGGCGTGCAACAGACCGATGTGACGCGGTCCGTCGGAGAAGAAATTCAGCAGTTTGACACCAACCTGTACCAGCAGTTGATCAGCGAGCGGCAGATCCTCGCGCTCACGGACTTGACCGACAAGGTCGACGACGCTGCGCGCGCTCCGCAGGTGACCCGCGTACTCGAAAATTTCGTCGCCAGTAATCCGAACATCCTGTACTTGACTGCCGTGGGCCAGAACGCCAAGGGCGCGGGAGCCGGTAACTTCCAGGCGGATCAGGATCCTTTCGTCAGCAAAGCTTTGCAACGCGCGTTTACAACCTGCGCGCAGTCCCTCATATTTCGAAGCGATCCGCTGGCGATCGGCACGGAGAACCGGCCCGCTTTCGTCATGGCCGTACCACTGCAGGTGAATGACCAATTCTCCGGGATGCTCGCGGCGGTCGTCTCACTGGACGGAATTCTCCAGCGTCTTCAGGAAACGAGCGTCCGCGGGCGGCTCGTGTTTGTCGTGGATCACGACGGGCATTTCGTGGCCCACCCGGATACGCGCCAGTTCGTGCCCGGTGCGGATGCCCGGCCGATTTCGCCGGTGGTCAGCCAGGTCATCGGCCTGCCAAAGGGTCTTCGCACCACCGAAACTTTGCGGCGCACTCTGACCCTGGACAATGGGAAAAATGAGGAAATCGTGGGAACCTACAGCACGATTCCGGATCTGAATTGGGCCGTCGTGGCCCAGCGCAGCCTCGACAAGGCTCGGGAAGACGCGGGCGTTACGGAATTGAACGCCCAGGCGCTCAAGTTCGTCGTGGTAGTCACGTTCGCAGCCTTGATCCTCGGGTATCTGTTTGCCGTCGGCATCAGCACGCCGATCCGCGCCCTGGCGGCATCCACTCTGGCCATCAGCCGCGGCGAATTTCATCGGCGAACCCCGGTGCAGGGCGCCGCGGAAATCAGCGAGCTGGCTGAAACGTTCAACAGCATGGCAGGAGACATCGAGGAATTCGTCGAGCAACTGAAGGAGGCGGCGGACCGGAACCACGAACTTTTCCTGGGCTCGATTCATATGCTCGCCGCCGCCATCGACGAAAAAGACCCCTACACACGTGGTCATTCCGGACGCGTTGCGAAGTATTCCGTGATCATCGGCCAGCAGCTCGGGCTCCAGGCGGCGGAGCTGGACAAGATCCGGATTTCGGCGCTGCTCCACGACGTGGGCAAAATCGGCGTGGACGATCGAGTCCTGAAGAAACCCGGCGCGCTCACCCCGGAAGAATTCAACCTGATGAAGCAGCATCCCTTGAAGGGCGCGAACATCATGAGGCCAGTCGCGCAATTGAAGGAAATGCTGCCGGGTATCGAGCTGCATCACGAACATGTGGATGGCGGCGGGTATCCTCACGGCCTGCAGGGCGATGAGATTCCCTTGATGGCGCGCATCATTTCCGTCGCCGACACGCTGGACGCCATGACGACCAACCGCCCCTATCAATCCGGCATGGACCTCGAATTTGCAATGAACCGCATTCGCGATCTGGTGAATGCGAAGTTCGATGCGGCCGTCGTCGACGCTCTCGACCGCGCCGTGCATGCCGGAAAACTCCGGCTGAGCGCGACTCTCGTCGAGGTCTAGCGCCTGCCACGCCGAGTAGTAGGACAGTACCCGGTAATCCCTGCCAGCTCAACCGGTCGATGCAACACCACCTGATATAAATCTTTTCCTAAAAGGTGGTGTTCATGATGCAGAGACGATGGAAGCTGTCTTTGGCCCAGCGGGCCGAACTGTGGAGCCGTTGGAAGGCTGGGCAGTCGTTAAATGCGATTGGTCGAGCCCTCGGCAAGGATAAACAGGTCATCCATTTCCTGTTGGCACGCCACGGAGGGATCGCTCCGCGGGTCCATCGCCGTTCGCGGCGTGCGCTGACCTTGGCCGAACGCGAAGATATCTCTCGGGGCATCGCTTCCGGTGAATCGATTCGTGGGATTGCCAAAGGTCTGAAGCGGGCGGTATCGACGGTGAGCAGAGAGGTCGCCCGCCATGGCGGGCGACCTCTCTATCGAGCCAGCGAAGCCGATCGGCGGGCGTGGGAATCGGCCTTGAGACCCAAGACCTGTCTTCTGGCCACTCATACCCAGCTCCGGGAGATCGTTGCGAGTAAACTGATGCAGGACTGGTCGCCGGAGCAGATTTCCGGATGGCTGAAGCAGTCCTATCCGGACGACGAGAGCAAGCGCGTGTCGCACGAAACCATTTACCGCACCCTGTTCCTGCAAGCGCGCGGAGCGCTGAAACAGGAGTTGGTTCGGCATCTGCGATCCCAGCGGCGGATCCGCCGCTCGCGGCACTCCAGCATTCACGGGCACTCGCAAGGCCGGATCGTCGATGCCATTTCCATCCGCGAGCGGCCTGCGGAAGTCGAAGATCGCGCCATTCCCGGACACTGGGAGGGTGATCTGTTGCGCGGGGCCGGCAATAGCCACGTAGCCACGCTGGTCGAGCGTCATTCGCGCTTCTGCATGCTGGTGAAAGTGCCCGGCAAGGACACGGCCACCGTGGTGGCTGCTCTGAGCCAGCATGTGCGAAAACTCCCGGCGACGTTGCGGCGCTCGTTGACCTGGGATCGAGGGCTGGAGATGGCCCAGCACAAGAGCTTCACGATGGCTACCGACGTACAGGTTTACTTCTGCGATCCGCAAAGTCCCTGGCAGCGCGGCTCGAACGAAAACACGAACGGCCTGCTGCGGCAATACCTGCCCAAAAAGGCGGATCTGTCCTGCTACTCGCAATCCGACCTGGACCAGATCGCTCTACGCCTCAATCAACGTCCACGAAAAACGTTGGGATTTCAAACTCCGGCGGATAAACTCCAAGCCAGTGTTGCATCCACCCCTTGAGACCACCCGCCTTATCGGAAACTAGTCTATTAGCCCCCGCCGGCATCCCGGCAACTATCCCCGACCCTTCTGCTAGAATGAAGGTTGTAGCGCGAGGCCCCGAGACAACCATGCTTTCCATCTTCGGCGACAAGAAAAAAGAGGACGAGGGCAAACAGGCCAATTCCCTGCTCGACCGGCTGAAACAGTCAGTCTCAAAAACCCGGTCGCAGATCGCCGCAAAAGTCGAAGACCTGATCTCGGGCGAGAAAAAAATCGATCCCGAGTTGCTGACTAAACTCGAGAACGCGCTGCTCGCCGCCGATCTGGGCCCCCGGACCACGCACCAGATTCTGGAAGCGGTGCGGCAGAAGCTGGACAGGCACGCTCTCAACACTTCCACGGACCTCAAGGCGGAATTAAAGAATCAGCTTTTGTATGTCTTGCGCACCCTGCCGTCTCCCAACGGGTCATCCGCGGCTGCGCAAGAGCCGCGGCCCCGCGTGATTTTCGTGGTCGGCGTGAACGGCACGGGCAAGACGACCACCATCGGGAAGCTGGCGCACCGCCTGCGCCAGAGCGGCAAAAGCGTGGTGCTTGCCGCGGGCGACACGTTTCGCGCCGCGGCCATCGAGCAACTGGGCGTGTGGGCGTCGCGAACCGGCGCGGAAATCATCAAGACAAAATCGGGCGGCGATCCCGCGGCCGTCGTCTACGACGCGCTGACCTCGGCGCGCGCCCGCAATGCGGATGTCGTGATCGTGGATACCGCGGGCCGCCTGCACACGAAATCGAACTTGATGGCCGAGCTCGACAAAATGAAGCGCACGGCCGCGAAAATCGTGCCCGGCGCGCCGCACGACGTGCTGCTCGTCATGGACGCGACGACGGGCCAGAACGGTCTGTCGCAAGCCCGCGAATTCACGGCGACGGCGGGCGTCACCGGAATCGTGCTGACGAAGCTCGACGGCACGGCCAAGGGCGGAATCGTCGTGGCCATTACGCGCGAGCTCGGTTTGCCGGTGAGTTTTGTGGGCACCGGCGAGTCGATGGAAGACCTGGTGCCGTTTGACGCCGAAACATTTGTATCTTCCCTGTTCGACTAGATATATCAATGAATGAACCCGCATCCTTGACGAACGAATTTGCTTCCTCCGGCGACGCTCGCTTCGTCGACCAGGCTCTTGCGCTCGCTGCGCGCGGCGTCGCGCTAGCGAGTCCCAATCCGATGGTTGGCGCGGTTCTGGTTAGAGATGGCAAAATCGCGGGCGAAGGATTTCACACGTATGAAGGCGTGCGGCACGCCGAAATCATCGCCCTGGAAGCCGCAGGGGACGCGGCACGAGGCGCGACGCTTTACATCAATCTCGAACCCTGTTGTCACACGGGGCGTACCGGTCCGTGCACGCAGGCGCTGATCGCCGCGGGGGTTGCGCGTGTCGTGGCAGCCATGCGGGATCCCAATCCCGCCGTCGCTGGCCGCGGATTCGAGCAATTGCGCGCGGCAGGGATTGAAGTCGACGTCGGCTTGCGCGAGGCAGAAGCGCGGCGTCTGAATGAAGCCTTCGCGCAATGGATCTTGACGAAGCGGCCTTTGGTCACGCTCAAGTCCGCGCTCACCCTTGACGGCCAGCTCGTGCTGCCGCATCCACGACGCGGTAAGCGTCGTCCGTTAAAGGACCGGTGGATCACCTCGGTCGAGTCGCGCGATGAAGTTCAGCGCATGCGCCACGCCTCCGACGCGCTGCTCACCGGCATTGGAACAATTCTCGAGGACGATCCTCTGCTGACCGACCGCACAGGGCTGCCGCGCAGGCGCAAACTGCTGCGTGTGGTGCTGGATTCGCGCTTGCGGCTGCCTCTAGACTCGAAACTCGTCCGCTCGGCGGATGGCGACGTCGTTGTCTTCACAGGCACGAAGGAAGATTCACCAAAAGCGCGCGCCCTGTGCCGGGCGGGCGTCGAAGTCGCCCGCCCGGGCCGCGGACGCGGGGCGAAACTGGACCTGCGCGCCGTGATCGCGGAGCTTGGCCGCCGTGAAATTTTGAGCGTATTGCTGGAAGCGGGCACGACATTGAATTCCGCTGCCCTCATATCGGGAATTGTGGATAAGATACGTGTGTTCTTCGCGCCCAAAGTTGCAGGATTTTCAGGGAATGCGAATTCAAACCGTGTCGCCGGGGTTCAGGATCTCCAAAACGTTACAATGGCCCAGTTTGGCCCTGATTTCTCAGTCGAAGGATATCTCCACGATGTTTACCGGACTCGTTGAATACGTTGGCGCGATCGTATCGTTCGAGCGCGGAGAAGGAGGCGCCCGCATTCGCGTCGACGCCGGTCCGCTCGCCGAAGGACTCGCGAAATCGGGCAGCATCGCGGTGAATGGCTGCTGCCTGACGGCCATTGATATTTCGGACGGCATTTTCGCCGCCGATCTTTCCGGTGAAACATTGCGCCGTACGAGCCTCGGCGAAATGAAGCCCGGCGCCCCTGTGAATCTTGAGCGGCCGCTGACTGCAATGAAGGAGCTCGGCGGGCATTTCGTGCAGGGCCACGTCGATGGAGTCGGTCGCGTCGCGCGCCTGGAACCCGAAGGCGCGAACTGGTGGTTCGGAGTTCGCGTGCCGGAGGAGCTTGCGCGCTACGTCGCCATGAAGGGCTCGATCGCCCTCGACGGCATCAGCCTGACCGTTGCGGGCTGGCATGAGGGCATCGTTGAGACGGCCATTATTCCCTTCACGTATGAGCACACGAATCTCTCTTCGCTCCGCACGGGCGATGCAGTGAATATCGAGTGCGACATTCTCGCGAAATACGTCGAACGGCTGATGGAAGCGCGGGCGGAATCTCCCGCGTCACGCCTCACTGTTGCTCGCCTGATTGCGGAAGGCTTTTAGAAAGCGAAGGCGCGCGATCACGCGCGAATCGTCTGAAGGAATGATTCCACGGAGGCTGACAGCTCGTCGGTTTGCCCGGATAGTTGGGTGGATATTTTTTCCATTTCGCCGATGCTTTTGGAGATCTCCAGCACCAGGGCCGCCGTGTCATCGACCGTCGTGCGCATCTTGGTGATTTCGCTGCCGATTTCTTCTGTCGCTCCAGTGGTCTGAGTTGAAAGACTTTTCACCGCCGCCGCAACCACTGCAAATCCGCGGCCGGACTCCCCGGCATGTGCCGCCTCAATCGAGGCATTCAGCGCCAGCAAATTCGTTTGTCCCGCGATTTCGGAAATCAATTTCACCGTGCCGCCAATCCTCCGGGAGGCTTCCGTCAGTTCCCCAATCACTTCGTTCAGTTGATGCTTTCCGACCGTCCCCGCCAATGCTCCCTGAACGCGGGCTTTTCCATTGGGGTGTGTGCCGCCACCACTTTCTTTTTGGTCCGTTCCCATCCTGGAGGTGTCCCCTGCAGCCGCGGCTAGACTTTGCGCCACGTCATTTACGTGCGAAGCGGATGCCGCCAGTCCTGAGAAGACGCTCTTCACCGTGTTTTCGAACCGGTCTGCGAGTTCTTTCCGTTGTTCAATGGACTCTTTCAGCGCCGCATCGCGTGCCATGCTCTCGATGTCTTTGTTGATCATCTCGCTGGCGGCACGAAACGATCCCAGCATCCCCCGCAGAATCACGCGGCGGAAGAATTTGCCCTGGCTGGCATTTCCCAGCGCGGCCTGAGATTCCCGCAGAAACGCGTCTGTCATATCCAGCAGGTGGTTGATTCCATGGACCAGTCGCCCTGCGTCGCCGGCCTCCTCGCAATGGGTCAGCCGCGCTTCCAGATTTCCCGCCGCCGCCTCTTCGCAAACCTGAGCGGCTCTGGCAATCCATTCGCGCTGGCGGGAAAGTTCAAGCTCAGAGCTTGCCTCCACGCTGTTGTTCTTGCCCTGTGGTCGCGAGCGTGGCTCTCCGGTCCCTGCAACGCGGCTCATCAATCCCCTGCCTTTCCATATTGAAAATATTCCCATGCCAGGCCTCGTTTCGGGTTACCGCCTTACACCGAGAATATGAACTCTTCGTAGGAAGCTTTCTTCTGGGCCACTGTTTCCAGCAGCATTTTCGTGGCGGCGGCCATGCCCTCGCGCCAGTCCGGATGCCTTTTCTCCTCGGAGAGCAACTGACGATACAGGCCGTCAAAAACCCGAACTTGATGGCGTTCCGGGCAGCGCCGGTTCGAGTGGTATCCGATAATTTTCCCGCGCGAGTCGAACGTCGGCGTCACATGCGCGAATACCCAGTAGTGGTCGCCAGTCTTGGCCATGTTCTTCACGTACGCGAAGATCTCATTTCCGGACTCAATGGTGTCCCACAACAGCTTGAAGACGGATCGCGGCATATCGGGATGACGGATGATGTTGTGCGGCTTACCGAGGACTTCATCTTCCGTGTATCCTGCAACCTGCAAGAACGTCAGGTTCGCGTAGGTGATGATTCCCTTCAGGTCGGTTTTGCTGACGATAATGTCTTCTTCACCCCACATTCGTTCCCGGCCCGTTGGTTGTATCAGCGATTCCTTCATAGCCCGCCTCTCTCTATCTTCTTGGATATCGTCCGGAAGCGACGTTTCCTTTAGGGAATCCAAGGCTTTCGAGCGCCATCCGATTAACGGGACTTTCGAAAATTTTCCCAATGCCGGCGGAATAGGAATGTCAGCGTTGCACCTCCGGGGAAGGCGGGATAAACTCGGCCAGGAATCTGGAAATTCGCGCGTCTTGAAGGACTGCCGTGTCCATGCCACGCATCAACGGTGTTGTCGAAACTTGCCTTTACTCGCGCGATCTTCCTCGCTCGGTTCGCTTTTATCGGGACCGGCTCGGTTTGCGTCTGCTCGAATCCGGCGAACGCCTCTGCGTGTTCAGCGTCGCGGACAAACAGGTGCTGCTGATATTCCGAAGCGGAGAAGAACATAGTCCGATCTCCACACCCGGCGGAATGATTCCCCCGCACGAAGCCGCCGGACAACTGCATCTTGCTTTCGCCATTTCAAGAGAGGATTTCGCCGCCTGGGAGAAACACCTTATCGCCAGCGGCATCGCTATTGAGAGCAAAGTGGATTGGCCAAGGGGCGGCCAAAGCCTGTATTTCCGCGATCCCGACGAGCACTTAGTGGAACTGGTAACTCCGGGAATTTGGGAAGTGTATTGAGACTTTTTCATTCCGATCTTGATTCGCGAGAAAATCCCCGCCTCTAAAGAGGCGGGCTACAGCACCAATTCCGCCGCGATTCTAGTGTAGCCCGGGTCTTCAGACCAGGGGGAATTGAGCAGGATCAGAACCAAACACAATCAGCAAATCAAATGCGTCGCTTCTCTCGCGCCCCACGGTAGTACAACGCAAGGCCAATGGCAATCGTGCCGAGCGTCCCGCCCACCACTTTCACTTCAAATAAAATCTTGTTGGCCTCTCCTCCGGGCGGGATTAGCGAGAAGCAAATGCCCGCAATCACAGCGAGCAGTCCCAAGATTCCACAGATACACACTCCAAGCTTGCCTCCGGGAATCAGCACGGCTGTCTTGTTCTTCTGCCGATCCTCGCGCCACGCCAGCTTGATGACGGCTGCATACATGTAAATAAATGGGACGAAGTAGAGGACGATTGCGGCAGAAACGAGCACGACGTACGCGGTTCTCTCCGTGGCCTTGAACTGACTCAGCACCAGAACCACCGCCGAAAGACCCGCTTGCACCAGAATAGAAAGGTGCGGGGTCTTCCACCGGGGATGAATCCTGCCGAACCATGAGGGCAGATAACGGTCAATCCCGACAACAAATGGGACGCGCGAAATCCCCGCCACGGTCGTCCCGACTCCGCCGGCATTTCCCGCGGTCACGAGCAGCGCCGCGAGCACTCCCACAATTCCAATTCGCAGGGCCGCAGATCCCGTTGTGATGGCCTGAAAGACTCCGCTTTTTGGATCGACGATACTTGCGGGAATCATCGTCAGGATGGCGATGGTCCCGGCTACATAGATCAATGCGATCAGCGCTCCGGAAGCAAAAATCGCTTTCGGAAATGTGCGCTGCGGGTCCCGGACCTCCTCACTGAGCGCGGAGACAAGTTCCAGGCCCGAGAATGCAAATGCGATCTGCGACCAGAAATTCACCGTATCCCAGTTCCAATGAGGCAGCATCGCTTTCGCCGAGAATTGCGTGACCGATCCCTGCCGCGACCACAGCAGCAGAGCCACGCCGACGATCATCATGAGCGGAACATACGTGCCGATTCCCCCGGCATTCTGCAGCCATTTCCCGATGTGGAGGCCGATGACGTTCAGCCAGACGGCGACCGCCAGGAGTACGAACGATCCAGTCAGAAGAAACGTGCGATTCTCGGCAAGCCAAGCAGTTGCCGACCCACCTAGGTAGGCCGACATTGCGGCGCTGGCCATCAGAAGCCCGGGAAAATAGAAAATCGTATAGGTCCAGTAGGTCCACCCCGCGATGAAACCGTGGAAATCGCCGAACGCCATTTTCGTCCAAACATAAAGGCCCCCTTCTTCGGGAAAGCGCGTCGAAAGTTCAACGACGATAAACGCCGTCGGCACGAAAAATAAGATCGCGGCAAGAATCCATATGCTGATCGAGGACTGGCCATTGCCGGCCGCCGCGGCGATCCAGCGCGGTCCCAGGACGGAGGCAATGCAGAACAGCAGCACGTCCCAGAAACCCATCACCCGGCGAAGCTGAGGTTTCGGGTAGGAAGGTGGAACCTCACTCAAATCGTCACATCCAGTTCG
This sequence comes from Terriglobia bacterium, assembly GCA_963757625.1. Classification (GTDB taxonomy): domain Bacteria; phylum Acidobacteriota; class Terriglobia; order Acidiferrales; family UBA7541; genus Palsa-360. Next base: position 627,010 of record CAVWSJ010000006.1, read on the forward strand.
GGGATCAATTCGTCCTGGCGGAGAAAATTGCGGAGGAACGGCTGGGGCGCGGCCTCGAAGCCCGCCCACGGTCCGAAGTAAGCGACGCGGCCTTCGTGGAGAAAGACAATGCGGTCGGCCAGCTTTTTCGCGAGATGGGTATCGTGAGTCACGACCACCGAAGTCTTGTGCAGCTTCTCCTTAAGCCGCAGGATCAGGTTGCTGGTGTGCGCCGCCATGAGCGGATCGACCATGGTGGTGGGCTCGTCGTACAGGATCGCCTCAGGATCCTGCGCCAGCGCGCGCGCGATGGCCACCGAGCGTTTCATCCCTGTGCTGAGCTCCGCAGGAATCTTATCGGCGATGCCCGAGACCTCGAGTTCTTCGGCCAACTCGGCCACACGCGCGTCTTTTTGCTCATCGGTCAGGTCGGTCCGCTTTTCAAGCGGGAACGCGATGTTTTGCGCGACCGTGAGCGAATCGAACAGGGCCCCCGATTGGAAAACCATCGTTACGCGGCGACGAATCTCGGTCAATTGATCCTCGGTCCAATCCGTGATGTCCTGCCCGGCGACCAGCACGCGCCCGGAATCGGGGCGCAGAAATCCCAAGATGTGTTTCAGCGCGACTGATTTCCCCACGCCGCTGCGGCCCATGATGACGCACGTCTCACCGCGCTCGACAAAAAAGCTGACGTCATTGAGCACGAGGTGGTCGCCGAACGCTTTATTAACGTGGCGAAATTCGAAATAGTAGTCGCTCATGATCTCCTGGTCTGGACGTCCCGCAAAATCCAGCCCGTATTGTTGATGAGCCTGACTCCAGAATCAAACCAAATCCGCAAAGAAAGCATTTCAGGGCCCGGCTGCCTGCGCGATTGTCCATGCTCGCGGCAACAGCAGACTGTGGGAAAAGCGAATGGCCTGCGTAAGTCATTGATAAATATGGTTGATACTCATGTGTCCTGGGAGGATTGTAACAAGCTTTACACCGTAAGTTCACTTGACATGTTGCCGTGTTTTGCTATATTAGCACTCGACCGAGAGGAGTGCTAATTCACTAGAACGCACTTCATCGTCAACAATCCAGCTTCATGGGTGCGGTCCGTCGCCACGGCGATGGGCCTGTCGTAAAAAATCGAACGGAGGCAAGAAACGATGTCAGTCAATGTTACTCCGCTGCACGATCGCGTCCTGATCAAGCGGATCGAGGAGAAGGAATCAGTCAAGGGCGGCATCATCATCCCCGACACGGCGAAAGAAAAGCCGCAAGAGGGCGAAGTGATTGCCGTTGGCGCAGGCAAGATCGAGAAGGGCGAGCGCATTCCTCTCGATGTGAAAGCCGGCGACCGGGTGCTGTTCGGCAAGTATAGCGGCACCGAAATCAAGGTGGACGACGAGGATTATCTGATTCTTCGCGAAGACGAAATCCTGGCCAAACTATCCGGCGCAGCCAAGGCTGCGGGCGGTAAGAAGTAACTTTTCTCTTGCCCTGAGCGCGGTTTGCGAAGGGTTAGCCCTTCAAGCAGAACGGCCAGAGCAAGGGCCGCAATTCTAAAATTTCAGCACGAAAAATCTGAGGAGGAGAAATACAAATGGCAAAGCAAATTGTGACTGGTGAAAATTCCCGCCAGTCGATTCTACGCGGCGTCAACGCACTAGCCGACGCCGTGAAGATCACGCTCGGTCCCAAGGGCCGGAACGCGGTGATCGAAAAGAAGTTCGGCGCGCCGATCATCACCAAGGACGGCGTGACGGTAGCGAAGGAAATCGAGCTGCAGGACCCGCTCGAAAATATGGGCGCGCAGATGGTGCGTGAGGTCGCTTCCAAGACCTCCGACGTTGCAGGCGACGGCACCACGACGGCGACCGTACTGGCCCAGGCCATCTTCCGCGAAGGCGTGAAGACGGTGGCGGCCGGAGCCAGCCCGACGGCCCTCAAGCGCGGCATCGAACGCGCCGTGGAAGCCGCCGTCGAGGAAATCAAGAAACTCCACAAGGACGTGAAGGGCGACATGATCGCGCAAGTCGGCACGATCAGCGCCAACAACGACCGCCAGATCGGCAGCATTATCGCCGAAGCCATGAAAAAGGTGGGCAAGGACGGCGTCATCACCGTTGAAGAATCGAAGACGATGGAGACGACGCTCGAAGTGGTCGAAGGAATGCAGTTCGACCGCGGCTACCTCTCCCCCTACTTCGTCACCGATCCGGAGCGCATGGAGTGCTCGCTCGAGGATGTTCGCATTCTGATCCACGAGAAGAAGATCAGCTCGATGAAGGACCTGCTTCCCCTTCTCGAACAGATTGCCAAGCTGGGCAAGCCGCTCTTGATCATTGCCGAGGACGTCGAGGGCGAAGCCCTGGCGACCCTGGTGGTGAACAAGCTCCGCGGCACGCTGCAGTGCGCGGCCGTCAAGGCCCCGGGCTTCGGCGATCGCCGCAAAGCCATGCTCGAAGACATCGCCATCCTGACCGGCGGCAAAGCCGTCACCGAGGACCTCGGCATCAAGCTCGAGAACGTGAAGATGGAAGACCTCGGCAGGGCCAAGAAAATCACGATTGACAAGGACAACACCACGATCATCGAAGGCGGAGGCAAGTCCGCCGAAATCGAGGGACGCGTCCGGCAGATTCGCGCGCAGGTCGAGGACACCACCTCGGACTACGACAAGGAAAAGCTGCAGGAGCGCCTCGCCAAGCTGGTCGGCGGCGTCGCGGTGATCAAGGTGGGCGCGGCAACCGAAACCGAGCTGAAGGAAAAGAAGGCTCGCGTTGAGGACGCCATGCACGCCACGCGCGCGGCGGTTGAGGAAGGCATCGTTCCCGGCGGCGGCGTCGCATTGATCCGCTGCATCGCGGTGCTCGACAAGCTCAAGCTCGATGAAGACGAAGCCATTGGCGTGAACATCGTCAAGCGCGCGCTCGAGGAACCCTTGCGGCAAATCGCCCTGAACGCGGGCGAGGAAGGCGCCGTCATCGTGGGCCGCGTCCGGGACAGCAAGGACGACAACTTCGGCTTCAATGCCGATACCGCGGAGTTCGGAGACATGATCAAGGCGGGCGTAATCGACCCAGCCAAGGTCACGCGCCTCGCGCTCCAGAACGCCGCGTCCATCGCCGGCCTGATGCTCACCACCGAAGCTCTGGTGGCCGACATCCGGGAAGAGACCAAGGGCGCCGCAGCAGGCGCGGGCCATGGCGGGCCTCCAGGCGGCGGCATGGGCGGGATGTACTAAGACTAGGGGACAGAAGATGTTCCAGTGGGCGTACGGCTTCACGCGTACGCCCATTCTTTATTTTGGACCAGGCGAATATCGAAGGAAAAGTGGATATTTCTTCGACATACTGCCAACATTAAAATAAGTTCTTGCAATTTGGCTAATTTCTGGTAGTATCGCTACTTAGAGGGCTCTGCTTATGGCCATTGACTACCCACCTTACGTCAACGCTTACGGGGGGATCGCAACTCTTTTCAAAAAAATCACGGAGGCGGCAGTCCCACCGAAATTCACACAGGACTTCCTAACAACCTCACTTGGGCTCAAATCTTCGAGCTTTCGGGCCATGATTCCGCTATTGAAGAAGCTTGGATTTATTGATCCCGCAAATGTTCCGACCGATGCGTATCGGAGGTTTCGGGAAGGAGCACTCGCCGGCGGTGTCATGGCAGGTCAGTTGCGCGAGACGTACAAGATTCTTTTTACGGCGAATGAGTATGCTTACAAATTGGACAAAAAGGAATTGATCTCCAAGCTGCGGAGCCTACTTGGCGCGGGAGAGGACGACGCCGTCGTAGCTGCGGTAGCCTCCACTTTCCTCGAACTATCTAAATTGGCTAGGTGGGAAGCGCCATCCGGAGCAGTCGCGACGAAGAAGGACGAGGTTGCGGGGCGCAAGGACGAAAGTGACCATCTGGGTCATGGCGGCGGAGCGTTGGGGAGACAACTCGGACTCTCCTACACGATCAATTTGAACTTACCTGCAACAACGGAGATCGAAGTCTTTAACGCCATTTTCAAGAGTCTGCGCGAGAACCTGTTGAGGGAACCGTGAGCGTCGCCGACGAAGTAAAGCTATTCGGCATGCACAACCTTCTACTGGAAACAGAACTCGGTAAACTTGAGGCCCGAGGCATCCAGATTGAACACGCCAAAACCATAGCTAAAGCCGAGGTAGTTGACGTGGACTTGTTCGAGAGTGACATCCTTCAAGAGGCCCGAAAGATGGCCGATTTCTACGTGATCTACTACGCCGTGGAAAACTCAATTCGGCGACTCGTAAGCGAGCGACTAGAAGACAAACATGGCCCCACTTGGTGGAACAACAAGGTGCCACCTGGTGTAAAAGCTGAAGTAGAAAAAAAACAGAAAGATGAGCGGGACACGACAATGTCGATCCGATCGGACGACCCTTTGACCTATACGAACTTTGGCGAACTCATCTGTATTTTCGACGCTAACTGGGTGGACTTCTCGGACACTTTGCGAAGCCAAAAGGCAATGCAGCAGATATTGTCACAGTTCAATAAGGTTAGAAACCTGGTTGCGCACAGTTGCGTTCTGAACGATGACGAAATAACACGGTTTAAGCTGTTGGTCAAAGACTGGTTTAGGATCCAGAGTTGACAAATGATTCCGCCGGACCCAGAGGGTTTCCTTGTTAAACTTGGTAGCCTGATTTTGGTAACGCTTACGCTTTTGCGGTTTGTCCTTTACGAGTACAACAACCTCCGCTCCGACTTTAGGCGTATGAAGCGGCGCCCACGTCGCTGACGGCATTGGGAACAAGAGGCAGTGATACCATTTGATCAAAAGTTCCGGAGGGACGGCACAACGTAGCCCACCCCGACCCGGTCGGGATGGTCAACGTTCCAACAACGACGCCGAACCCCGCAGGGTTGACACAGCGTTTCCCCGTCAGACGAATTCCGTAAAATAAAGTCCACGAGTGGCGCCTTGTGTCGCCCTTCTGGATTTGCGCGTCGATTCTACTTCCAGGAGAACACCCGTGTGATTGATCTGTCACACTTATTGACACAGGGATATTTTTACCTGATTCAAATGGTGTTAGATCGAAGGATGTTGGATTGGAAGAACTTGAATTGTGAAAGTTGCACTTTTGGGGTGCCGCACTCTTGTGGTTTTCAAGGGTGCGGGTTTTCGGTCCCGGGTGTTGGTTCTTGCCAATTAGCTCCAATCAATCCCGTTACTCCATTCGGATAGTATGACCAACCGTTCCACGGATAATCTCGGAAATGAAGTACGGATGATCTACCTGTGGTCCAAGCGGCACGCGGAGGAGTACTCCAAATCAAATATCAGAATCACGGACGGACGGTGGGTTCGTTGGACGTGTTAGAGAAACCCGAACCCTTCACAAAAACCGTGAAGAGTGCGGCACCCGGTTTCCGAGGGGTGTTGAATCGGGATTTTGAATTTTCGGGTGCCGCACTCTTGTGGTTTTCAAGGGTGCGGGTTCTTGGTCCGTGGCGCGGGTTCATCCCACCGGTCAATTGGAATCAATCCTCCATCGACGATCGCATAGTGGGACCAACTGCTCCACGGCCAGTCTTTCGGGTGAATGACAAGATTTCGCTTCAGGGGATTCAAATGCATGTAGTTCAATTTTTCCGTGATCTTTCTCCCGGTATATACGTTGAAATCGTAGAAACGCCTTTGCCAGAAATGGCGCTCGGCATTTTGACCGTTGCTCGACTGACTTGGCAGCAACGCTTTTGCGACACGCTGCTTGAGAACCTGTAGTGCCGTCGAAGGGGTCCCTCTTTCAGGTTCGCTAATCAGGAGATGAACGTGCTCCGGCATCACCACGTAGCCCACCAAGCCAAACAAGTATCGAGCGCGGACTTCGTCGAGGATGCGCACAAAACAGTTTCGAGCTTCGGGAATTCCGAGCAAGGGACGACGCCTGACGCAACTAGCTGTGATGAAGTGGAGGTGCCCTTGACCGTAACGGCGCTCGAGTGCATTAAGCATGGAAATCCGCACCCTTCACAAACGACGTGAAGAGTGCGGCACCCTGATTGTCTACGTGTCACGCATCTTGACTGCGGGGGATTTTCCCACAATCTTGCGAAACAGAAAATACCAAACGTCAGGGACACTTGTGCCGGGCCCAGCATGTCTCAATCCCGCCTAAGCAAAATTCGCTTCTTGATGTCGGGCCAGAATTCCTCGAACGCGTTGACGGCCAGGCGTCCGGCAAAACCTTCCGCTGTGCGAAAGAGCGCATCCCGTGCATTGGCTTCGCTGTGAACGCGCCACGTGTTTGACAGGAAATTATTCCCGGAAATTGCCAGAAAGCGCGCATAAGCGGGGCCGTAGGTGCCGTCCGGATGCCGCGCAAAGAAGGTGAGCCGCACCACGTTTCCGATGCGCGCCTTGAATGGGCTGTCCTGCACGCGGAAATAGCGCGGATCCTCCCCGATCAGGTAGCCAACCCCGGCCTCGATTGCGTTTCCTGTGACGATGCCGGTCATCCGTATGCCGTAGCGGTCGGCGAATCCGCCCCAGTGCGGGCCGTACTCGCGCGGCCGGTCCAGAGCCGTCCCGAAGCCCGCCGCGAACATGCCCCCGATCAGATGAGGTGGGCCGACGGTGTTGGCGATAAACCAGCGGACACGCTGCCGGGGAGTGATCGGTTCGTAAGGGTCTTCCTGCGTCTGGAGCCTGAGCGGTGTGAATAGTTCGTAGGGACCGGCATCCTTGGGTTGATCCGAATAGTCCGGTTGAATGTGAGCCGTCTCGCGGCCCGTCAGCAGGAGCTGGGCCGATGCAAGTTGAGTCGTGGTTAAAAAAATGGCGATCAGGATTGTAAGCCGCCACTGAAGAGAGAGGCCTCTGAGTCGATTTCGTATTCGGATAGCGATCGCCTTCCTCCCGTAGGCGCTTCCTTGATACGCAGGAATCGCCACATCCGGGTATAGCAGGCCCATGCGACGCCATCGTCCCAACGAATGTGAATATCCGATGAGGGTGTCCGATCCGCCAAGTCCCGCCTATTGTCTTGGACGATGCGCGGCACTGTTTTCAGGAATTTTGTGCGGGCTTTCTTGAAAAATAAGGGTGTCTAGACCCGGGACTCAGTCACTGGGAAGGAGTTTCTTCGGCGATAGAAAATAGCGGGACTTAGATTCCAAACCTGCAAATGGTGCTGGCCGTTCGCGCGGCGAGAGAAACTTGTCAGCTCTCGGATGCCATGGCTTGCGCGGATCGATTTCGCCTGCGGCGGCTCGGCGGACTCTTGACCTGGGATACATCGACTGCGACTTCCGCCGGCTGATTCCCGGCCGCACTTGCCTTGGGAGTCCCGCAGGCCGGACACTTCACTTCGTCGGTGTAGGAGGCGCACCTGCATTTCGCGCAGGGCAAGCCCCTGAGTCGTGCTGGGCCGACTGCCGCTGGTTCTCTCGCCGGCATGGTTGGCGCGAATCGCGGCATGGCTGCCGGGCGCGTTGGATTGCCCAGCTTGCTGCCGTCGGAGAACCCCTCCCGGTAGCCTCTCCGGTAGCCTTCTTCCTTGCCCACGGCAAGACCCGCCTGATAGGCCGACAGGTAAGTCCCGTCCTCACGCGGCTTAAGCATGTGGACGTTCCCATTGCCGTTCTTCGGCTGCTCGCCAAACAATTCGGGAACGTATGTGGTTTCAGTAGTTTCCATCGTAGTCCTCAATCGACTCTTGCCGGAGCTGGAGCCTGTGATTCCTTCGGTGCACCTGGCGTATCGAATCGATGGCTCCGCTCTGATCTTCCGGATTCGCTGTGGAATGTAGTCGCTTCCTGTGAAGATTCGTGTGAAAAGTTCTTTAAAAGTGCGTGAACTTTGCCGGCTCAATCGCTTTCGGCGAGCTAGCTCCCCGCGGTTGTAAACGTCCATTCGTAAGTCTTGGAGAGATGCACAACGTTCGGATTTGGGGTTGCGGCGGCAACCACCGTCACGGTATAGGTTGTGTCGGATGCAAAGCTATTCGCTCCAACAAACATCACGGTTGCCGAGGAATTCGGTGGAGTGCTATCGGGGCAGCCGCCTACGTTCGCGGGCGCGGAGGGGCAGCGTATGAGATACGCATTTAGAGGCGGGGTGATCTGAAGAGACAAGGTGTTCATGTCCACGGGCTCGTTAAAATTTACCGTGTAGACGCCGCAGCCAGATGCGTTATTGACGCCCGTGGGGCATGCGCTGAGCGCCACGTTTGTGGCCTTGGCCGCAGGGACCGTCGAGACGACTACCAGAGCCGTGCCGCCTCCTGAACTGGAACCCGCCGATCCGCAACCAGACAAGAGGAAGGCGATCGCCACGGGGGCAAACGCGTGAATGCACGTTTTCCTGAATTGCCGCTTCAAATGTTTCATGGCTCACAATCCAGTCCACGGAATGAAGGCAGTCCCTGGTATGGAATCGAATAATAAAAGACGGACTTGCCAATAAAGCGGTTACCGGATTCTCCGGGAATCCGATCCACAATTTAGTTGAGAGGTGAAACCGAGTCAAGGAGCGGGGGTCTTCGACGCTCACCCAATTTTGAAGTCTTGTTACTCAGGGGAGACGAAGTTCAACTCGGCCGTTCGGGTTTTTCCCCAACTCACTGGAACGAGGCAGGATTATAGAATGGCCCGACGATATATCCCCGGGAGAGCTGTTCGTCCGTAACGTCGCGGTACTCGACACTTCGGATCGGAGCGGAAAAGGGGCGGTTGCACGCGGGGCAGATCATTTCGAGCTTCTGGTTGTAATGATCGAACTTTTTATCCCGGTCCGGGAGAGCCGGGATGATCACAATCGTCGAGCAATCTTCCTTATCGCAGCGAGCACATGCAGCGGATTGGGGCATCGCACTACCCTTCTCAACGGAATCCTGCGACGTCATTTGACTCGGCCAGCCAACCTGACTGGGAGGTCGCATTCGTGCAAGTATGCACTCAATGCGCTTTCAATGAAGTGATCCGGGTCACGCTGCGAAGTGATTTGAGACGACCTACGACCGAAATGAAACAGCGATCTTGCCCTGAAGCATTATGAGCACAGGAGAAGATTTTCAGGATGATTTCGATGTAAAAATGAAGGAGGTAACCAAAATTCAGCGGGTTTCTTCGATCTCTCCCCAATCCAATCCCCAGAAGTTTTCGCAAGCCACGAACTCCACGCCTATTCGATTATCGTCAGTCCCCACGGGACGCTGCCAAGCGACGCGGGCCTCGGCGCTTTGGCCTGTATCGGACCGCACGACCTGGAGGGTTTGACCCGGTTTGGCAGGATGGCTGCACCGTACCGACGCGCCGTGCTGGCTCAGGAGGACAGTCTCGGTTTCTTCTTCCCAGGCGCTGCCAAGTTTGTCCGAGCAAAGGCGCACTGCGATGGACGCCGCTTTCCGGGGGCTCCGCCGCAGATGGCGCCCGAGTTCGCTCGCTGACAGGATGATGTGGAGAAGCTTCGCCCGGTCCAGGTTGTCGAGATCCTGTGCGGTGTGCTCGATCTCGTCCGCCTGCCGCACGCACTCGTGGATGAAGCGGCGCGCCGCTTCCGCAGCGGTTACGCTGAAGCCGGCGCCTTTCCTTATTTCCTCATACTGGTCAAGCCGGACGTAGGATATGGAGATGAAGTGGTTCCTGCAGAGCGGTTCGCCCTCCAGCGATGAACTGCTTTCCTTTTCGCACCCTGCGACACTGCATTGTTCGACTCTGGTCATGAATTGATCCTCGCTCGACGGCGCATCGCTCGGCCTCGAGAGCTGCTCGCCTGGATCATATCCATTGTTTCACGGCGAACAGCGCCGTGAACACAATGATTCCCCTGCGCATTGGTATCTCCGTTGGGCCGGTCCGCTTACGAATATCAGCCGGCATTCCCGCCTTGCACACCCGGACAGGCACGCTTATACACCTAAGCATGTTGTGAATGCACCAGTTTGTTTTTCGTTTCCTGGCTCGATCAATGACTGGACGGAAAGGTTCGAGCTTGCAAAACCGGGGGGAAATCTGCCATCGTTAATCTGTCAGGAGGCAATTATTCATATGGCCAAGTCAAATAAGCTGAAGGATACCGCAGTGAAAATCGGGTCCGCAGTCGGCAAGGCTGATGCAAGAGCGCATAAAGCAGCGAAAGTGGCGAAAGAAGAGCTTGCCGAGCTGACCAAGCAGGTGGAGGAGCTCAAGAAGCAATTAAAGAAAAGCACCGAAAGACTGAAAAACGCCCTGAGGTAAAGCTCCACACTTTACCAAAATACGCCGTCCCGATCGCATCGGGACGGCTGCGCCAAATCCTTCGCGCGCATCCGTTGCTGTGGACCGGGTCCTCCGATCCGAGGACTTCTTGCCACATTCGAGATGCGGTTTTATTTTCGGCAGCCTTTGGCCGCCTCCTCAAACTGATCGAAGAGCCGCGCTGCTCCCTCGTTTTCAAAAGTCTCCAGGCGGTGATGCTGCCCCTTCTCCACCGTGAAGCGCACCTTGAGTCCCGCGTCGCGAAACTGGTCGTACATCAATTCCATTCCCGGCAGCCAATCCGTGTCGAGTTCTCCGACGTGCAGATAGAGGCACAGATTCGCCAGGTTTAGGGTCCGCGCCTCGTTGGCCTGCGGCAAATAACCCGGAAATCCGGTGACGGAGATGAAATATTGCGGATAAGACGCGGCGATATGAAAGGCGCTGATGCCTCCGTTCGATACTCCCGCGATATGAAATTTATTATTTCGAATCTTGTAGTCGCTGAGGAGCATGGTCAGAAACTCAGGAAAAATTCGAGCGCCCTGTTCGAAATAGACACCTTCCTTTGGAGCGGCGGGAACAACGACGATGTAGCCCCGGCGTTCCGCTTCGGCGCGCCAATTTCTTTCCACTGTCCGCTCGACGGTGTCCATGGTCTGCGGGCCGCCCGAAAATGCGAGAACACCGGGATAAGCCTTCGCCGGATCGTATCCATTGGGAAGAACGACCTTGTAATGCACGGTAATCCCACTGACGTCTCTCGTTTTGTCGAGGACGTCAGCAATGGCACTTCGGCTAGCGAAAAGGACGAGAATTGCCGTGGCGGCAAGCTTGAGCGACGTAGAGAATAAAAATCTAATTGGCCTGCTCCGGGCGCACCTGTTGTGCGGAATTCTCCTTTGACCCTACACCAAGGACAATTCCTTCGTCCAGCCTCAACTCCATCCGGGCCATCGGCGGGCAGCGAGTTCTGTAGAGCAATGGCCGGACGACAAAGACGTTACACAATATTCGCTTTCCTTTCGCCTGCGATGTTTGGTATGCTTTCGCTCGCTGGAATTCTCTACAGGAGGGACTATGTCTATCGCTCAAATGCTTCTTCCGGAATTCGATAATGAAGTAAAGAACACCCGAAAATTGCTGGAATGCGTCCCGGATGGAAAATTTGAATACAAGCCGCACGAGAAATCGATGACACTCGGCCGGCTTGCCGGGCACGTGGCCGAAATTCCCAGCTATGGGACGGCCACGATCCGTTTGGAGAAACTCGAAATGAAAGGTGGAGAGAAACCTTTCAGCCCCACGTCCAAGAAGGAGCTTCTGGAAACCTTCGACAAGCACGCGGCGGAGGCCCGAGCCGCGATTGCCGGCGCGAGCGACGAAGACCTGATGAAGATCTGGAGCTTTCATTATGCGGGCAAGGAAGTTTTTTCGATGCCGCGTGTCGCGGTTTTGCGGGGAATGATGATGAATCACCTGATCCATCATCGCGCCCAGCTTGGCGTTTATTTGAGGATGAACAACGTCGAGTTCCCCGGCATGTATGGCCCGTCCGCCGACGAAATGAAGTACTGGCAGGCGCAGAGCGCGTAGGAATTCTCCGCTTCAGCGGCAACGCTGGGACAGAATCTTGCGTCCGGGCCAAAAAACTTGCCAAACACCCGCCGCAGAGGGTGCCGCTACTGATCCGGCGCTGCACCCTCTTGGGGCTCTTGATGGCAGTCCGCTGATTCGATATATTAAGAGAAGTCGTTGCATTTCATAAGTTTGGCTGAGGAGACCCACGGGCTGCATGCCCACTGAACCGATCCCGTTCGCCACCGTCGAGGAAGCCCTCGAAGAAATCCGCCAGGGCCGCCAGATCGTCTTGGTCGACGACGAAGACCGTGAAAACGAGGGCGACCTCACAATGGCGGCGGAGAAGATCACGCCCGAGGCCATCAATTTCATGGCCAAGAATGGCCGCGGCTTGGTGTGCCTGGCCCTTACTGAGGACCGTTGCGACGAGCTTTCCCTGCCACCGATGACGCCCGTAAACACCTCAAACTACGGCACGGCGTTCACCGAATCGATCGATGCGCGCCGCGGAACGACAACCGGGATCAGCGCCTCGGATCGCGCCACAACCATACTGGCCGCCATCGATGAATGCACCCGCCCGGCGGACCTCGCGCGCCCCGGGCATGTCTTTCCTTTGCGCGCTCGAAACGGAGGCGTGCTGGTCCGCGCCGGGCAGACCGAGGCGTCCGTGGACCTGGCGCGCATTGCCGGGATGACTCCGGCGGGCGTAATCTGCGAAATCATGAACGATGACGGCACCATGGCGCGCGTGCCGCAGCTTGTGGAATTTTGCCGCACGCACGGGCTGAAGCTTCTGACCGTCGCGGAATTGATTCGCTACCGCATGCGGAACGAGCGCTACGTCCGGCGCGTCGCGGAAACAGCTCTGCCAACGCGCTATGGCGATTTCCGCATGATCGCTTATGCCTCCGATATAGACCACGAACACCACATCGCGCTGGTGCGCGGGAATCTTGACGGCGCGCCGCCGCTGGTGCGCGTCCATTCGCATTGCCTCACCGGAGATGTCTTCGCCTCCACTGAGTGCGATTGCCATGAGATTGTCGAACGCTCGCTCGAGGCGATCGTCACCGAGGACCGCGGCGTGTTCGTCTACCTGCACCATACGGGTCGCGGTTTCGGAATCGACGCTTCCGTTCCCGCCGTGGGCGTGCTTCCCAAGATTTTGTATCACTCGCGCGGACAGCTCGATCGCGATGTCGCGCGGCAACGCCAGTTGCAACATGAAAGCGGCATCGGCGCGCAAATTCTGATCGATCTTGGATTGAAGAACCTGCGCGTCCTCACCAATCATCCCCGGAAAGTTGTCGCCCTGGAAGGCTACGGGCTCACAATCGCTGACCAGGTGCCCGTTCTGCCTCTCTCAACAAGAAAAACACACCAAGCGTTTTAATTTGTCCTCGTCGCCGTCAGGGGCTAAAGGGTCCGTGTGATAACTTCAGAATCAAGGCCTCAGCGGCTTACAGCCGCACTGATTCTGCTGAACTTATGTCGTGGCCAAAGCCACGACCCACAAAGATTTTATAGTTCTCACACAGACTTTAAAGCCCAGCACCGGGCCCGACGTAATGTCATGGCTGAAGCCCTGGCCTACAAATCTATTCCGTCCGAATTTCGCGTCGCGGGAGAATTCATTTAGGAGTCGTTACAGCTTGTGGCACGTAACGCTGAGCGAGACGTGACGCGGCTTTGTGGGTCATGCCTTTAGGCATGACATGAAGGATCATGTGTTCGTGGACTTTAGCCCCTGACTCCCTGACGTCGCGTTCATTATTGACCCCCAACGAGCTCCATGCAAAAGCTACGGGGGACTTGGCTTCTTCGATGGTGCGCTGCTTTTCTGCGCGGGCGGCGCCTGGGGAGATGGCGAAACAGTTACGTACGGCCGCATCGCGTCCAGTTTCTTCTGGCTGATTCCGCGGATGGCGAGCAGGTCCTCGACGCGCCGAAAACGGCCGCTTTTCTGCCTCATGTCGACAATTCTCTGTGCGGTGACCTGGCCCACACCCGGTAATTCCTGAAGTTCTTTGAGGTTCGCGACGTTAATGTCAATCGGTTTTGCCGGTGGCTTTTTTTGAGCGTCGACAACGGAGCACAGAAGAACAAGCGTCAAGACTATGGAGAAAATTTTGAATGGTTGAATTCGCTTCCGAATCATAGCTGCATCGAGGAACTGTGTAGGGTCAGCCTTTAGCCCAAAATCGTGAACTCAATCACTTGCCCGCCTCTCGGCCCAAGTCGTTCCGGTTTGTGCTATATCCGATCCGTCTAAATTCGATTTCCCCGCGCGTCGTAAACTTCAGGCTTGCCGAACTGAGACGCCTGCGTCTCAATATGCGCGCGGTCGCCGACAATCACGATCTGCGCGTTGGCCGAGTCGAAATATTTCTGCGCCGCCTCCTGCACGTCGGCGGCGGAGAGTTTCAGGATGCGCTCGCGATAGGTCTCGAGATAATCCTCGGGCAAGCGCTCGAGCGTCGCCGTGGCAAGTTGTCCGGCCAATCCGTCCTGCGTGGCAAGACCCAACGAAAACACGCCAGTCAAATAATTGCGCGCATCGGCCAGTTCGTCTTCACCGACCGCCGTCGAACGCATCCGGTCAATCTCGTAGAACATTTCGGTGAGAGTGGCAGCCACCACATCGTCGCGCACGGCCGCCGAGATGCTGAAATATCCGTGCTGGCGCAGTGGATGAGCGCTGCTGCGCGGGCTATAGGTGTACCCCTTCTGTTCACGAATGTTCATCACCAGCCGGGAATTGAAGGCGCCGCCGTAGATCGAATTCGCCAGCGTCAGGCGCAGCCAGTCCGGATGCTTGCGAGTGATCGCTCGATTGCCGACCAGAACCTGGGCCTGCACGGCTCCCGGCAAGTGCACAAGATAGACTCGCCTGCCGGTCAATTCCGGAAGCGGCGGGTTCGGAGCATCCGCCACATTGCCGGGCGTCCATGAACTAAAGATGCTTTCAACTTGTTCGACCATTTCCTGTGGCGCAAAGTCCCCAACCATGACCAGCAGAGCGTTACCCGGGCGATAGTTCTGCCGGTAGAAGTCTACAAGCTGCGCGAGCGTGTACTGTGCGGCCTGCGCCTCGGTTGGCGAAATCGTGCCGTAAGGATGCTCACCAAAAAGAACCCGCCGAAACCGCTCGCTCGCAAGGAAGCCGGGCGTGGTGCGTTCTATTTTCAGGCCTTCGATGAGTTGCCGCCTCTCGCGTTCAAATTCTTCGGCGGGAAAGGAAGCAAATTGCGCCAGCTCGGAAACTAGCCGCAGCAGATATTTGGAAAAATCCACAAGACCCGAAAAAGAAATCGCGCTATTGTCGGCGCCCGCTCCGGAGGACAGGTCCGCACCCATGCGGCGCAAGTCCTCCTCAATCTGGCGGCTGGCTCGCACGGTGGTGCCCGTGCGCATGACAGTCGCGGTCATGTCCGCGAGTCCGGGGGCCGAAGCCGCGGTCATCGCATTTCCGCTGCGAAAGAAAAGCTGGCCGGTAAATTTAGGAATGTTGTGCGATTCCACGAGCACAACATCGAGGCCATTCGAAAGGGTCGTTCGTGTGCGCGGGGGCCAAATGACGGGCCGCTCGGGAGTGAGCGCCGGGATCGCCGAGCCTGCGTCGGAGTGAGGGGCCGAAGCCATTATGCCCCTCCTTTCTTCGCCGGCTGGCGAATCACGATGGAGCGATTGTGCCGCGTCAGGAGTTTATTCGCGACGGACTGAACGGCGTCCGGTGTCACTTCCATGAAACCGCCAAGAACGGAGTTCACGAGTTGCGGCTCGTTGTCAAACAGCGTGAAACACGCGAGCAGATGCATCAACCCATAGCGCGGGATGGATGCGCCGTGACCTCCCTCCAGATTCGAAAAGTAATCGGACCGGAATTTGACTTTGATGGGCTCGAGTTCCTCCGGAGTGATGCCCTCTTGTTTCATTTCGTCGAGGACCTCGTCATAGGCGGCAATCGTTTTCTCGGCCGAATATTCGGGCTTATGCATGATGCGCGTCACCAGAAGAGTCGGCCCGTTGTAATCGAATAAATCGCCGACCGGATACTGGATACCGCCCTCGGTATCCACCGCGATCTGCTGTTCCAGCACCAGCTTGCGATAGATGCGTCCGGCGCGGCCGCCATGCAGGGCCCCGTCGAGCATGGCTGCGGCATACCATTCGGGAGTCATCCGCCGCGGGGCCTGATATCCGATGGCGATGGCGGGCAGTGTGCCGAATTTCTCCTCCACTTCGCCGCGGCGCTCCTCGAGTTGCGGCGGTTCATCAATGTTCGCGGGTTCGGGCTGCGGTCCGGAGGGAATGCTCTCGAAGTGGCGTTCCGCCAATTTGATCGCCTCGTCGACATCCACGTCTCCCAGAATCAGCAGGACGGCGTTGGAGGGCGCGTAGTACGTCTGGAAGAACTTCTGGACGTCCTCAAGCGTGGCAGCGTCCAGGTCATCGAAGTCTCCGTAAAAGTTGTGTGCGTTCGACCAGTTGCGATACGCAATGGGAGGCAGATCGAGCCACGGAAATCCACCGTAGGGCTGATTGAGCACATTGACGCGCACCTCTTCCTTCACGACGTCGCGCTGATTGCGCAGGTTCTCGTCATCCACCTTGAGGGCGCGCATGCGATCGGCCTCCAGCCAGAGCACACGGTCAAGGGCATTTGAGGGAACGGATTCGTAGTAGTTCGTCAAGTCGTAATGCGTCGATCCGTTGAGGACGCCGCCGGAGGAATTGATCAGCTTGATATGCACCATTTTCCCGGCATTGGCCGAGCCTTGAAACATCATGTGCTCGAAGAGGTGCGCAAAGCCGCTTCGGCCGCGTGGCTCGATGCGGAAACCAATGTTGTAGTAAACCCCCACCGTCGCAACCGGCGCGGCGTGGTCCGGGGAAATGATGACGCGCAAACCGTTGGGCAGCGTCGTGCTTTCGATCGGAATATTCAGTTGAGTCAAGTGGCCCCTCGCGGATCAAAATGGGAGTGCATGAAAACCTATCCGGGCGCGGACTTCTTCCGGGGCTTCTTCTTTCGCGCCCCGTTTTGAGGCCGCTCAAAGATGTCGTCAAGCCCGTGATGCAGCGCTTTCGAGTCGTCTGAAAGAACCGTGCCCGTCAAGCGCGAAAGCGCTTTGTATGCATCCTGATATTCGGCCGGATAATCCGAAAGCGCATCCAAGTGGCGCGACACGGTCGGAAAGTCTCCGCGCGTCAATGGCCCTGTCCAGGAAGCCCGGGGTCCCATGCGCTCCAGATTATCCAGCGTTTGCCGAGTCAGCGCCGTCAGGGCCCGCGTCGCTTGCCTTCGCTTGAAGCCCTGATCCATCAGCAGGCGGGTCGAGGCCTCCAAAAGAGCCAGAACGTGCCCGCAAGCAAATGTTCCAGCTGCATGATACGCCGCTTTGTTTGTTCCCGACAAGCGGACCGCCACGCCTCCGATTTGCCGGATCATCTTTCGCGCGACCTTCAGGGCGTCGCGGCTGCCGTCAATTCCGAACATCCGGCCTGCAAGGTCCGCTACGCCCTGGCTGCTGAATGTCTGCATCGGATGGATTGAACCGGTCGCCGCCCCCGCGCCGGCCAGCGCCCGAAGCACGGAGGAGTCCAGTGCCCCGCTGGTGTGAAGCACGACCTTTCCGCGCCATTCGTTGCCGCCCAGATGCGCCAATTCCGTGGCGACGCCTTCGACGGCGCTATCGGGGGCTGCAATGAGGACAACATCGGAAGCCAGCACCTGGCGCGTGAGCCGGTCCATCGGCAATCCGGCCCCGATGACGCGGACGGCAGCGCGAGCCGTGGAATTTGAACGCGTCGCCACGACGCCAATGCGCCAGCCGAGTTCGTGCAAGCGACGACCCAGAGATTTCCCCACGCGCCCCGCACCAATGATGGATAATGTCTCCGGCATGTCCTGTGTTAGCATATCGTGTCTGGCAACCTTTACTGTATAGAAAATTCACCCTCGCGGAAAATTGGACGTTGCACATCTTCTGGATTGTGGTCTTCGGCGCGATCGCTTCCCTCTGGGTGATTCAAGGTATCCGGGCCGGCTTTGGGATGGCTCGCCTGCCGTGGCTTTCCGATGTTTTCCCGATCGACCTGAAAAATGCCCCGATGATTTCGGTAATTTTCGCCGCGCGGGATGAGGCGGAAAAACTTCCTGCGGCCCTCGCGACTCTCCTCGCGCAGGATTACCCAAATTTTGAAGTGATCGCCGTCAACGATCGTTCCAGGGACCGGACTTCCGACATTTTGCATCAATTCCAACGTGCGCACTCGAATCTAGTTGTCATGGATGTTGACAACCTGCCAGCTGGTTGGCTCGGCAAACCTCATGCGCTGGTCGCGGGCTTCGAGCGGTCGCGCGGCGACTGGCTCGTTTTCACGGATGCGGACGTGCATTTCGCCCCCGACGTGTTGCGCCGCGCCGTCGCGCTGGCGATGGAACGAGAGTGGGACCACCTCAGCCTTCTTGCTGCCGTCGAAATGCAGGGGTTCTGGGAGATCACGGCAATCTCGTATTTCGGCCTGGGCTTCGTTTTCGGCAACGAGCCGTGGCTGGCGTCGAATCCGCGGTCAGGGCGCTACGTCGGCGTGGGAGCATTTCAGATGGCGAGCCGGGATGCCTACGAAAAAAGCGGAGGACATCGGCGACTGCGCATGGATGTGATCGAAGACATGAAGCTCGGCAAGTTGATGAAGATGGCGGGCTTCCGGTCCGGTGTGGCCGTGGCGCAGGACATGGTCCGGGTGCGCTGGCATAGCGGCGTTCGCAATGTGATTCGCGGCGTCACGAAAAACTTTTTTGCCGCATGCCATTACAATCCGGTGTTCGCTCTGGGCGCGATGTCAATACCGCTGATCATGAGCGTCCTGCCGTTTTTTGGCCTCGCGTTCGCGACGGGCTGGGCGCGCGTGTTCGCGGGCATCGCCGTCGCCACGGCCATCCTCGTTCACGCCGCGATGATTTGGTCGACGGACGCTTCCCCGTTCTATGGGCTGACGCATCCTCTTGGCGCGCTGATCTTTTGCTGGATGCTGGGCCGCTCGGCGATCGCGACGCTCTGGCGCGGGGGAGTGGTCTGGCGCGGCACGTTTTATCCGATTGAGGACTTGCGGAAAGGGATGGTTTAAGTAGGAGTTAAAATTTGCGATAATTTCCGAATCGCTAACCACCCAACCGTGATAGTGCGAGGCAAAAGTATGGTGTCCAGAGCAAGCAGAGACGCATAGACGTTGACTTGGCCGCTACCGCCGCCAATACTTTTAAAATGGATAAGTTTGCGAACCTGAGCCGCCCACATGGCATCATCATCGCTGCACTCTTGATGATTGTCTTCGGACTTGCAGAGTTGACCACCAGTTTCACTCACAGATTCTTTGGCCTCTCCACTGCCCACGTCACGACCTCCACCTACCTTGGCGCGACGATCGGTACTCTCTACGCCGCGGCCGGGTTGCTCGTTCTGTCTATGAAGAAACGGGCAGCGGCGGTCGCCATTGTGTTTCTGATCGCGGATATTGTTGGGCGTATCGGAATGATTGTGACAGGTTTGTATCCCGTTGACTCGGCCAAGCAAATCGCAGCCATCATTCTGGGCACCTCCATAGTGGCGATCTTCGCAGTTTACATCGGATTGAAATGGTCAACGTTCAGGTGATCAGCACCTACCCCCAATCTCGTGAATAGGCTATGTGACCGCGATAAATCATGAGGGCGCACATCCTGAAACGATGCGATCCAGAAGTTCGGATGTGGAAAGTTGGGAGCCTCCATTGGCACTTGGGGCTGATTGCGGGCGGGTGACGGGCAATCCGGACGTAATTTACATGCCTAGTGAAGCAAAGGATTCCATCCCCGGCCAAGGTATTGCTCCACCGGCGCTGGCTCAGCTGCGCAGAAGAGAACCCCGCAAGATCGCACTGCTTGAGTGTGCGGATGCGGTCGCGCAGCGCAGCGGCTCGCTCGAATGCTTTCGTGCCGGAGTCAAATGTTCAGCTGCGTTTGCAGTCCAGCATAGTTTTCGCCAGGAACCCAGCGCCGGAGGCGCGGCAGACGGTAGCCCAGGGCGGAAGCCCTGGGAAAAATGTCTTGAACGTGCAGAGCCCCGTCAGGGGCGAAACAGGGTCTGTGTCGCCCCTGAGGGGGGCGGATGACTTCATTGAATCCCAGCACTTACGTGCTGGGCTGCGTTCTGACGCCCTTCCGGGGCTCTCGTGGCGAAAAGTCCACGCCTAGACAAAGCACCGCTGAATTTATTCCGCCGCCGCAGGTTCGCTTGCCGCGGAGAAAAATCCCGCCAAATCGCGCTGCTTGAGCGTGCGGATGCGGTCGCGCAAGGCGGCGGCGCGCTCGAATTCGAATTTCTTGGCGGCTTCGCGCATCTGGGTTTCGAGTTGCGCGAGGACTTCGCCCAGCTTCAGCTCGCTGGTGATGTCGGCGTCGTTGAAATCCTCCGCGGGGACCGTTACGTAGTCGGCTTCCACGATTGCGGCCAGCTTCATGTCCACGGACTTGGTGATGGATTGCGGCGTGATGCCATTCGCCTCGTTGTAGGCTACCTGCTTTGCACGGCGGCGGTTGGTTTCTTCGATGGCCTGAGCCATCGAGCCGGTCATGCGATCGGCGTAGAGAATCGCCCGACCTTCCACATGGCGGGCGCACCGTCCAATCGTCTGAATCAGGGCCGTGGCGCTGCGCAGGTAACCTTCTTTATCGGCATCGAGGATGGCGACCAGCGAAACTTCAGGCAAATCGAGGCCTTCGCGCAGCAGATTGATTCCGATCAGGACGTCGAATTCTCCCCGCCGCAGGTCGCGCAGGATTCGGACGCGCTCGAGCGTGTCAATCTCCGAGTGCATGTAGCGGCAACGCACGCCCGTTTCGGTGAAATATTCGGCGAGGTCTTCGGACATGCGCTTGGTCAGCGTGGTGACCAGCACGCGTTCGTTCTTCTCCGCGCGCACGCGTATCTCTTCGAGCAAATCGTCCACCTGGCCCTTCACGGGGCGCACTTCGATTTCCGGGTCCACGAGACCCGTGGGGCGAATCACCTGCTCGACCACGACACCCGCCGAGCGCGTCAGTTCGTACGGTCCGGGCGTCGCCGAAACGTAAATCACCTGGCCGGTGCGGTGTTCGAACTCCTCGAAATTCAGCGGGCGGTTGTCCATCGCCGAGGGCATGCGGAAACCGTAGTTCACGAGCGTTTGCTTCCGAGAACGGTCGCCGTGATACATCGCGTGAAGCTGCGGCACGGTCTGGTGCGATTCATCGATGAACAGCAAATAATCCTGCGGGAAATAGTCGAGCAGCGTCGGCGGCGCTTCACCGGGCAAGCGGCCGGACATGTGCCGTGAATAATTTTCGATGCCGTGGCAGTAGCCGATCGTGCGCATCATCTCCACGTCGAACATGGTGCGCTGCCAGACACGCTGCGCCTCGGCATACTTGCCCTGTTTTTCGAGTTCCGGCTTCCACCAGTCCAGTTCTTCGAGGATCGACCGGATGGCGCGCTCCCTCTGCTCGGCAGGCATCACGTAGTGAGATTTCGGATAGATCGTCAGCCGGTCCAGATTGTTCTGGCCGGAGCGCACTTCGCCGGTGATCGGGTCCATTTGACGGATGGCGTCCACCTGAGCGCCCCAGAGTTCCACCGCGTAGGCGTTGTCTTCATAGGGCGGATAAATTTCGACGCGATCTCCGCGCACGCGGAAAGTGCCGCGGCGCAAATCTTCGGTGCGCTCATACTGGATGTCAACCAGCTTGCGCAGTAAAGCTTCGCGTGCGGTGCTCTGCCCCTTTTCGATCATCACGCGCATGCCGAAATAGGCTTCAGGCGATCCAATGCCGTAAATACAGGAGACCGAAGCGACAATCACGACGTCGCGGCGCTCGAACAGCGACCGCGTCGCGCTCATGCGCAGCTTGTCGAGCTCGTCGTTGATCGTGGATTCCTTTTCGATGTAGGTGTCCGAGGCGGGCAGATACGCCTCCGGCTGATAGTAGTCATAGTAGCTGACGAAGTATTCGACCGCATTCTGGGGAAAAAAACTCTTGAACTCGCTGTAAAGCTGCGCGGCGAGCGTTTTGTTGTGCGCCAGTACCAGCGCGGGACGGTTGGCACGCTCGATCAGCTTGGCAGCCGTGAACGTTTTCCCGGAACCCGTGACGCCCAGCAGGACCTGATGCTTCTCACCGGCCTCAATGCCGCGCGAGAGCTCCTCGATGGCCTCCGGCTGGTCGCCGCGAGGCTCGTAATCGCTCATAAGTTTGAAGTTCATCGCCACAGGGCTGCCCAGCGCGTCGGACGGGCTGGGCAGAACCAACCATTATAACGCAATCAGCGGAGGATCAGGAGAAGTGGCACGCCGGCGGGGAATAAAATTATTTCCCGGCTACTTCACCCGAAATCAGCGCAACCTGCGACCGTGAAAGAATCGATCCTGAATAGTGCATCGAAGTGCGCAGGTTTGTGGTTGTCAAGGTTACGTCCATATTTTGTGTTCCGGTTTGCGTGACGCTCACGACCACCCCTGACTTCAGCGAAATATAAGACAAACTTTCCGCGGAACCGTTCCAGGTTCCCGCGGTCTGGACTCCATTTTTGCGGTAGTCCTCCGGAGTGGAATTGCGCACGGGTTTGGGACGGACCAGGCTCAACTGGGCCAGAATCACGGCGCAGGTATCGTTCCCGTCCGAATTACCAGACGCATTCGCGATCGCCGATTCCGGAACTTCAGGATTTGGAGGATGGCACGCTTCATTACGCAAGTATTCGGATTCGGTGCGCCAGACCAGCCCGGCAACCGGTAGCTCTTTCGCATCCATATCGCTCTGCCATTTCTGCCCTATCACAACACCGCCAGCGGGCGCTCCCGAGCTGGCGTCAAGGCGCGCAATCCAGTCACTTGCGGCTTTCAGCGCTGCTTCACTGTTGACTACGCCTTCCAGACCCGAAACGGACTTCACGTTTCCCGCGCCATCCAGGGAAAACTCGAGGACTTTCCCTTGAAGCTTTTCGTATTCCCCTTGGGTCTCAGCGGCCGCGGGATCGAATGTGTCGCTATGCGCGCTGGCCGATGATTTTTCGTACGTCGTGCGGAGCCGGATGCCGTTCGGCGCGGCGGGCCCCGCGGGGAGAACCTCGATCCGGATCGTGGAGTCCCAGGTAATCACAAGTTTGGACGGGCCCTCCGGATCCTTCGCTACACCCGACTTGGAGGTAGTGGTTGTGGTTTCAAATTCCATCTCGTACCGGAATATCTGTCCCGGTGAAAATCTTGGAGCTAGAGAAACGCGCGGAGAAGCATTGTTCCCCGCCTGATTTCGTCCTCCCGAGGAATCTGGCGGGGTCTTTTTCTGTGCGGGCTCGACACGAAACGGCAATAGTACGGCAAGAAAAAGCATGATAAAGGAGGTCAAAATGGGCCTGCAATGCGAGATTCTGGTGACATGAACCGGCACGCTGCGATAGTAAGCCGACCCGCCGCCGGTTGCAACCCGAAGCGATGGCAACGCCCTATTTTCCCCGATTTCCCGATCGCGCCGAAGATTTGGCCGGGGAATTGGGCGGAGCCAATTTCGGATTTTCTATCGTTCCAGTCAAAAGAAAACTTAGCGGCGATACGGCTGCTGGAGACGTGGCTGCCTGCAAAATCGAAGGATGAATTCGGAGGTTCAGCGTATGTGAAAAATCGATGCGCCCGTCGGCCTGGACCCTGCCTCGCGGATCGTCGAGAACAAAATTGGAAAGATCGATTCCAGTGGCATGGACGCGAAAAGCCCCCTGGATACCGATAAAGCCGCCCGGCGGAGATTCTTCCTCGCTCCCCGGAAATAATCCTGAAAAATCGATCCCCGGCAACTGGGCATTCTTGGCACTCAGCGTGCCATTCCCTTCCATGGAAGCAATTAGATTGTCGCGGCAAATTCCGTGGGCGGTGATGGAAAGCGTGCCGGAAGCCGTTCCGCCAATCCGGTTACTTAAGAAAGCCACGCTGTGTCCCAGTTGCGAAAGATTCACGCGATCGAAGCGGCCCTGGAACGCGTAAGTTGGATCGGCAAAAAGACGGGCATCGAATGTTCCCGCCACTTTCCCGCCGAAAAAATCAGCCTGGGCTTTTCGAATTCTGATCGTCCGGCCTTCGAGTTCCGCTTCACCATCGAACTGGCCCAGACGCATGGGCGCCATAATGATTTCCCCGACGTGCAATTTCCCGCGCGCGACCAATTGCGTCATCACGGATTCTCCCTCGGGACTGGGAGGAGTGTTTCCCAGACTCGTGAAGCGCGCCAGGAATCCCGGCCTCGCGCGCGGCCCGAGCCAGCGATCAAGTTCCGCCGTGTCCAGGCGATCCGCAGAAAGGTCAAATGTCCATTGCCCGTCTGAATTTTGTCGCGTGATCGTGCCGCTCCACGTCGTCCCCAGGGCTTCCGCCGCGGAGAGCGTAATAGTTCTTTGCGGCGGCGTGAATTCGATATGCGTCCGCGGGAAACGCAGCGGCCGGTTCAGTCGCTCCGGACTTACCGTGAGGCCGTGAAAATCAATCGTGCCGAACCAAGCGGCCGCGGGCAATTCAGTTTTGCGTGTGCCGCGCATTTTGACTGTAAGCCCACCCGCGGCGGTCCATCCCTTGTTCACGGCCTGCGCGAGCGTCTCCGAAAGAACGAGCCAATCCTGGATGCGGGGCGTCGCGCCTTCGATGGACAGATTCCAGTTCAACGGCCAGCGAAATGAGCCGTTGGCCTCGGGAAAGATCGACCCGCGCAAAACGAAAGTGCTCGAGGAATCATCCGTGCTCGCGGCCGCTACGTTCGCATCTTCCGAAGGAAGCGAAGAAAATGAAACTTCAGTCGGAGCAAAATCAAGTCCCCCACGGGCGACGCTGGCGTTCAACGCGCCGATCTGCAATGGAGCGGGAAGAGACGTTCCGCTCAGCGTCGCGCCCACGCTGGCGATGGCGCCCTGTTGAAGCTCAATCGGCCATCCGCCAAAGGTCACGTCCACGCCAAACGCGCCCTGCGCGCGCAGGTTTTCCGCGACACCCGGATACAGCGCGCGATACCAGGACAGCACATCGCTCAATCCCAGGCTCGATGATTCGACATGAAATTGCGGATGGAACCCGTGTCCCCAGTCGAGGTCGCCGGCGCCATGCAGACGCGAACTCGGCATTTCCACGAGCAAATTTTGAATTTGCGCTCGACGTTCCCCGAGTTGCCACGAGGCCTGCCACGGAAAGATTCACGGCTGGATCGGTTTCCCGCACGGGAAGGCTCCAGCTGTGAATTCCCGTGAGGCGAGCCGTTCCGGAAATCGACCACTGGGCGGCGTTCGATGTGGCGTTGGATCCCGATGCGGTTCGAGAACCGGGCGCCGGCGGGCCAATTTTTGCATCGAGGTCCATCGTGAGCTCTCCGCGCATACCGTAATCGACTTCGCGGGCAAGCCGCAACGCATCGGCCACGGAAGCGTCCCGCCAAGTCAAATTCAGCTCCGCCGGCTGGAGGCGGGCGGTGGTTCCCGCTATTGTTCCGCGCAGGTGGAGAGTCCCGATGTCCTGAAGCTCCACGCCCGCACGCATGGGACGCGCGTCGAGGTCCAGATGCCACCGGCCCGCTCCGTCCTGTTCGACCTGGCCCGCCACGTCGAGCAATGCGAATGGGCTTTTGTCATCGAGCTGTTTGAAATTAATTCTCCCGCCGTCCACGTCGATTCGATAGAGATGCGCAACGCGAGGAGCGGGGAGTGGGCCGACAAATCCGGGGCGTGATCCGGGCGGCGAAGCGGGCGGAAGCCAGCGTTCGATGTTCCAGTGGCCCTCGGCATCCCGAGTCAAGTTCAAACTCGGGCGAGACAGCGTAAGGGAACCGAATTCGAAGCGCCCGGAGAGCAGCGAGGACCAGCGGAATCCCGCTGTCAGGGTTTCCGCACGCAGGAAATATTCGTTGCCAAAGTGCGGGTCTTCGGCCACGGTGACCAAATGGGCTTCGAGGCGCGCCCCATCGAGAAGACTGAAATCGAATCGCCCGACTTCAACCGGCCTGCCAAAACTTGCAACGAGATGCGCGAGGAGGTAGCGGCGCGCGGTTTCCGTTCGCAAAAACCGCGAAAACCCGGCGCTCGCGGCCACGATCAGAAGGGCCAGAGCCAGAATCCTCAGCAGCCATTTTCGTTTGCTCATCGTTAGGATAGGAATTGTGGCAAAAGGCGGGGAAGAAGAAAAGCGTTGTGTCAGTGAACTTCATGCAACATCCGCGACCAGCGGGTTCGCGAAGGCAGGTGCAGAACCGTATCCAATAGGTTAAAAAACCATCCGTTCAGGTTCTGGTCCGTTTCGTCGTCCCGCGCACCCTGCACCGACCAGTAGATCACCACCGGGCGGCCCATGATCGCGTCGCGGTCCACGAAGCCCCAAAACCGGCTGTCCCAACTGTGATCGCGATTATCGCCCATCGCGAAATATTTGTCCGGAGGGACGACGATTTCGCCGTCGTGAACGTATTGCAGGATCTGGTCGGCCCACTCCGGCTGCATATTAGCCTGAAGAAATTCCGCGCTGCGCGGAGGGAAATTGTCTCCAAACGGGTCATACGGCGCGGTTGGGTCTCGCGCCACATAAGGTTCGTTGATTCTCTTCCCATTAACATAGACCTGCTGGTCCACGATTTTCAGACGGTCCCCCGGAATCCCGATGACGCGTTTGACGTAATGCGGGTGATCCTGAAATGGAAACTTAAACACAATGATGTCGCCGCGGCGGATTTCTCGGTAAGGAAGGACGGCGTCATACCAATGGCCGCGCCCGCCAAAGATGAACTTGTTCACCAGAAGATGATCCCCCACCAACAGAGTGGGTTCCATGGATTGGGAAGGGATCTTGAACGCCTGCACGACAAACGTCGTGCCGAATAGCGCCAGGACGACCGTCACTAGAAGCGATTCGATATATTCGCGCAGGGTCGCGGGGCGCGCCTCGGCACGGCTCGCTGCGGCTTCGCGGTGTTCCACGGCATGTACAGTTTCAGACATCACGCATTTTCTCGGCGCGGCAGCTCAATCTCCTGCTCCCAATTGTATCAGGGCCGCTATCGCCGCGGCCTGTTCCGCTTCTTTCTTTGTTTTGCCCGTTCCAACAGCGGTGATTTTCCCCGGGATGCGAACCTCAACGCGAAAGGTCTTCTGGTGATCCGGACCCGTCTCCTCGATGATGTGATACCTGCCCGGGGGAACGCCACGCGCTTGCAAAAGTTCCTGAAGCGCCGACTTATGGTCGGTGCGGCCCACGCGTTCCGCTTCCACGACCATCGCTCCTTCAACCAGCGACCGCAGGACAAATCCGCGCGCGGCATCGAGCCCGGCATCAAGATAGATCGCGGCGATAACCGCCTCATAGGCATCCGCCAAAAGCGCCGGCTTCGACCGTCCGCCGGTCTTCTCTTCTCCGCGGCCAAGCCGCAGATGATGCCCCAGGCCGAGCCGCTGCGCGGCCAGCGAGAGCGCGGTGGCATTCACGAGTCGCGCGCGACTTTTCGAGAGTTGACCTTCACTCCAACCGGGAAATACGCGCACTAATTCTTCACTGACGAGCAATTCAAGCACTGCGTCGCCCAGAAATTCCAGCTTTTCATTGCTTTCCGCGGGATCGTCCACGGCGCGTTCCGGAAGGCGCGAACTGTGCATCAAGGCCTGCACCAGCCAGCGAGGATCGCGGAATTGATGTCCGAGTACCAGCTCCAATTCCGCGATCTCGCTGACGGCCATGGCTTGTTTCCCGATTAGTCTTTGCTTAAGGATGTCCCTAGCGATTTTTTCGTCGTATCGGAACGAGCCTTGCACTGAGCCGCCAGCGGCCCTGAAACCGAGCACTTGTCGTAGGCGGCGATGGCGCCGTTGAGATAGCTCGCCTGAACGTCCGCATTCCCGAGCAGATAGTAATCGACCGGGTCGGCAGGATCCGCCAGTTGGACGGCCTGCATCAGCTCCGTTCGCGCGTCGTCCCACTTCTGATGGTCGATGTCAATCAGCCCCAGGCCGCTGTGGGCCATCGAAAGCTTTTCATTCTTGGCCTTGTCGAACGTGGCGTCATCCACATCAGCGGGCTTTGGCAAATTTGGAATCAGTTCAATTGCGTGATGCGCGTATTCCTCTGCTTTCGCCATTTGCTGCGCTGCATCGGGCGTCGTGGATCGGATCCGGCGAGGCAATGCCATGGCCAGCAACGACAGAACGTCCACATTATCCGGATTGAGCTCCAGAGCTTTGGCGCCCGCAGTGAACATCTTATCGGTGTCTCCGGTGCCGAAGTACGCGGAGGTCAAGATCCCATATACAGAGGGAAGGTAGACGCTATCGGGGTATTTCTTGACGAAATCCTCGGCGAGTGGAATTTGAGCTGCCGGTCCGTTTGTATGCGCCGTAAGAGCCTTGTAAGCATCTTCTTCCGCCTTATTGATCTTGGGGGGTGCTGCCTTTGCCGGACCAGTCTCCGCTGGGGCGTTCTGGGGCATTGGCTGATCGTATTGCGCGCTGCAAGTGGAAGCCCCCGCGATAATCAGAAAAAGGAAAGCCAGCAGCGCGGCCGACTTCCTAAGAAACTTTGCCGTCATAATGTAAATCTCCTCCATCAGATATGATTCTCGGAGTTGAAAGGAATGCTCCGAGTGAATTGCCTGTTACTCCCGCACCTCCCGCGGTCCGTTTCTTCCCGGACTCGGAAGCTAATACTATGACTTGCCGCCAGATTTATCGTCGCGCGATGGCGTCTGATACCCCGCGTCGACTCCTCGTTGGGCGGCAGCTCGGGCCGACTCCGGCGCGCCTGCCACGGCTAAAGCAGCGCGATATTCGGTAATGGCTAGATCACGCTGGCCTTCAACATCGTACATTCTTCCCAGGTAAATATGCGACCAGGAAAGATTGGAGGGATCCGGTTGTGCACCGGATTCGGCGGCGGGATCCTTCGCCGCCGCAATCACCTTACCAAACAATTCCCGGGCGCGATCCGCCTGGCCCAGAAGCGCGGAGGCCACCGCCAGACCATAAGTCGCGCGCATATCATTTGGATGCGACGCCAGAACCTGCTCGAAGGAAGCCGCGGCAGCGGCGCCGTTGCGCGCGGAGATCTGTCGCTCTCCTTCGGCCAATTCTACTTCCACAGGATTGGCGACAGCCACCGGTTTGGTAGCCACCCCGTGGAGGCTTTCGGAAGCCATGGTGACTTCACCGCCGGTATCCGCATCCGCGAACTTCACGCCGCGCAGCCGACGAGTCTCCTCAGCCACATCAATGCCATTAATCAGATCCGGCAGGTAGTAACCCATCGCGGGCTCCGATTTCTCAAACCCCGAAAGCCCGGCGTAGATTGGCCGGACAAGCACGAAGCCGCTGCTTTCCGCTCCGTCGATGGCGGAAGCCAAGTCGGCGGGCGAGAGATGACTCAGCCTCAACTCCACGGCCCGAACCAGACATTCGTCGAAGAACGCTGGAAAATCGTCGCGCAAATCCACCGGAAGGCGCGGCGCGTGGGCCGCGTATTCCAGCACGGGAAAAGCCTTTTGGGCATTGGTGCGGTATCGGATCGCAATCGGATCAAGAATAAAGTGGAGGAACGCATGGCGGATCGCGTCCATCGGCGGGTTGGCGCTGGGACTGACGACCAACTCGTAGTGATCGCCGTAATTCCGGAAATTGATTTTGCTGCCGGCAAGCGGATCGACGTACACGGAGAACGTTCGGGGGCTGCTCGGCCTGATAATTTCGCGGAGATAGCTCGTGACGACCACGACCAGCTCCGAGACAGGCCCGCGGTAAGTTTCGGCGGCGGCTTCGTATTCGGGCTGGTAGAATTTCCAGAGATCATCAATCTTCGCCTCGCGATAGAAATTGGCTAAGACCTGGTTGAAGCCCTCGAGCGCGAGCGCATCCGGCGGCAACTCGTCGCGGCGAAGTTCAAAATCAAATCTTGGAGGCGGTCCCGCGGCCAGCGCAAACGAAACGAAGCGGGAAAAGGTCTCTCCGGAATCTGCGAGCGCGTGGTCCCTGTAGAATCTGCGCAGTTCCTCCACGGCCGGTCCCTGCAGCGCGAGCATGCGCCGGCGCAACTGGACACGACCCGGAGTTTCATTCGTTGTGGCTATTCCCGACTCAAAACCGGCCGCGTCAAGAGCGCAAAGCACCGCGAAAAGTTGCGGACGCGCCTCCACGGTAATGGCCTGATGCGATTCCTCGGAGATGGGAGATTCGGAATTCCTGCTCTGCGGCTGTTTGGTCTGCGCGCTCGCGATGGAGCCGAGGAGCACGCACAGAAATGCTGCCACAAGCCGCATCCGCGAATCCCTATCTTTGATTACACGCAATTGATCACCCATTCGGCTCAAAATTTACAAGGCTCATCGAGCCCAGTCAAGAAACCCTTTCCTTATTTATTTGGAGGGTGTCTTCCCTGCGCCAGGTTGTCCTGCCTCTATTGTAAGGGTGAAGCGCGGCTGGAATACAAGAATTCCGAGCGGACTAATTTAGGCGAAACTCGACGTCAACCGTGACCTGCGCCGAGGTGGGCTTTCCGTCAATGAGAGCGGGCGAATACTTCCACTGCTTTACCGCATCGATGGCGGCGGGGCGAAGCGTCGCAGGTCCGCTGACGGCTCTTGCGCCGATCACAATTCCCCTCGCGTCAACGTCCGCGGAGACGACTACGGTTCCCTGAGTACTCGCTTGCCTGGCCAGTGCGGGATATTGGGGTCGCGTGGATGAAATCAGTTTAGGCTCCCGCACAGTCTTGGTAGGAGGCGGCGATGAGACCGCCGAAGGCGGCGGCGCCGGTTGAGCCTCCGTACGCACGATCGGTGAAAGCAAGGAGGCGGGCGAGGGTCCGGCAATGCCAGTCGAGGACGACACATCAGTTATGTTCGGTGCGGATGCGTCGGATAGCTTTGCCAGCTTCGGACTGGGAACCGATGGAGCGCCCATTTTCAAACTCGGAATTTGTTGCCGCTGTTTCGACGCCAAGTCAGGTTCCTTCACATCCGCATTATCTCTAGCCGGTTGTTTGGGTTTCTGGGCGTTTGAGGCGGCGGGAACCGCGGCTTCGGGGACCGCCGCGGCAAGAGCAGCAGCTTGCCGAGCCTGAGCTGGCACTTGCTCAACGGCAGCCGGGGGCGCCTCAGAAGGCTGGGCCTCGCTGGCCGGCGGCGGAGACGCGGGAGCGGCTGGCTGAACCGACGCCGCAGGAGCGGGCGCAGGAGCAGTTTCTCGATGCAAAAGGAAAAATCCCGCACCAAGTCCGGCAAGAATGAGAATCGCGCCGCCTGCGATTAGAGGCATGCGCGAACCAGAATCGCTCGAAGAAGATGCAGACATACGCCCAAATGCGAGCGTGTCTCGTGGCACAGCTTCGCTCGAAACGGCAGGTTTCTGGACTGGAAGCGATGAATAGTCCTGCGGCTGTGGAACTTTTCGCTTCACCGGAACTACGTCCGCAAGCGGGACAGGAGTGATGACCGAAGATGTGGTAACCGGTCGTTCGTCCTGCAAATATCCAGAGTCCTTCTTGTCTTTAGGAACAGCGATCTGGCCTGCCGGCTCGATCGCTCTTGGCTGAACCGCGGGCGGCGGGGACATCCTAACCAGTCCCGCTATATCCTCAAAAGAAGGCGCGCCCCCCTCTAAGCTCGCCATTTCGTTCACCGGCGGGGCGATTCTTGATGCGGGAGTATGAGGGACGGAAGCAGGCAGCGGCGATGTCAAGACCGGAGCTGGTGGAGGAGAAACATTCGCAGGCTGCGCGGTCTGGTGAATCCGCCAAAAATCGTTGAATTGTTCGATGAATTCGACTTCGATGTATCCCTTAACCGTAGGAAGATTTCGTCCATGGACGACGCGGCAAACAACATCGCTGCCTTGCGCGTTCGATACAATGACCTTTTGACCGGCGGCCAGGTTGTTCGCAAGGCGCAGGACGGCTCCGTTGTCAAAAACAATAACGGTCCTGCCCTCCTCGCGGATGGGCCCACTTGATCCCACGGAACCCTCGCCCGGCAGGCTCCGAACCGTGACGGGAACCTCAAGACACACTGGATTCGACCGTGGGGACCCGCCAGCCTTATTTTCAGCATTCTGGGAGGGCGTACCGGGTTTGCCCGGGCTGGCCGAGTCGGGGGGATCTTTAATCGTCAGCGTCATGGCGTTCCGACCGTGATCAGTACCACGCTGGTTTGTAAGCGTGCACCTTCAGAATGAGTCTATTTTCGGGCGGAAAATGGTATCTAGGCTATAGTACGGGGGTACTACGTTTGAACTTGAGGAAAGAAAATCGCTTAGCACAAACGACGTTGCGTGAGATCAAGAAATGAAGCCTCGATTAGGACGGGTCATGGGGCAGACTCAAAAACTTTGGGTCGAGACCATCCCACCAACCACCCGCGGCTTGTGAGAGAAAATGATCTCTTTCCGTTCACCCTTTAACGGAAATATCGCTAAAACTCAGGACCACGTGCCCACCGGACGTGAATTTTCCAAAGCTCATTTGCGGGCGGAACCTGGAGAACAGAAGCACGAGGTCCAGCTGCCGGCGAATGGCCGGGTTATCAGGGCCTTCGAGAATCTGGTACATCACGGCTTCGCCTTCCGCATTGATCGTGGTCGCCACCAGCAGCGCGTGCGGACCAGGATGGCCTGACTCCTCCAGGCCAGTGACCGGGAATGGCGCCAACGCTTCCAGTCGCGCGGGCTGAAGGAGATTCGTGGGGGAATCGTCCGTCACGGCGCGCAGTGGCGCGCCCAATCCAAGCAACTGGCAGACCATGACGAACACGACCAGGGCCACGGTAAGGCCTCCCGTCGCGGGTAAAGCCAAAGGCTCAAGAATATTTTTCAGGATCAGCTCCGCGCGCGTGCATGCGCGCCGCGCATAATGCAGCCATGGGCGCTCGGAAAGGCGCTGAGCCGCGGCCACGCGAATGCGCAGCGCCAAATCCGCCGGCACAGCGGGACGCTGCACGCGGGACATCAACGATGACATTGCAAGATAAGCCTGCAGCTCTTCGCGGCAATCCCCGCAGCGTTCCAGGTGTTGCCCGATCATCAAGTGGGTCTCGGACCAGGACCGAGACGGCAATGCGCCGTCAAGGTATCCCGGCAAAAGCTGTTTTACTCTGTGGCATTCCATTTAGACACCTCCCTCAGCGTCTCCCGGCTCACCGGAAAGCGCCCAACCGGCTGTGTCGGGCCGGTCAGAAGTTTCATCCGCCGCAACCGAAAACAGCGGCGAATGTAATATCAATTCCCCTCGATGCTGCCCCGCGGTTCCAGGAACATTCGCCGCGTCCTTTGCACCCTCGCTTGCCGCCTCGCGGTGCGGGCTCCGGAGAAGCGGCTCAAGAATTTCGCGCAACAAACGCCTCCCCCGTAGGATGCGGGACTTCACCGTACCCACCGACACGCCGAGAACTTCGGCCACTTCCTCATAAGACATTCCATCGAGATCTCTCAAAATCACCGCGCTGCGAAAGACTTCCGGGACTTCGCGCAGACCCTGTTGCACCGCCTGCTGTACCTCGTGAGCAGCGGCCTCCTCAAAGGGGTTCTTGCATTCATCCTCAATTTCCACCGAGGCATGTCCCTCGACCGGTTCGCTATCGATTGAAGCCTGCTGGCGGTGATGTCGCCACAACCAGCGCCGGTGATTGAGCGCCTCGCGAATCGCGATGCGATAGAGCCAGGTCTTCAGTGAGCTGCCCCGCCGGAAACCGCGAATGCCGCGAAACGCCTTCAGAAATACGTCCTGCGTGATGTCAGCCGCGTCGCAGGATTCCGAGACCATTCCGGCCACCAGGCTGTATACGGACCCCGAATAATGCGTCACCAGCCAGTCGAACGCCGTGCCGGAGCCGCCCTGCAACTCCGTCACGAGCTCAGCTTCGTCCTGGGACCAGGGAAGGACGCGGGCCAAGTCAGACACGTTTGCCGCCTCTCTCGCCCGTGTGCGCCAAACGTTTTCGCGAAGCAGACGCGTTAAACGCCTTGTGCCTTGCGCAACCGGCTTTGAAGCCACTCACTGGGTCCCCCGACCAGAGACCCGAACAGTCGCAAAATCCCGACTGGCGAGCACTTCATTCAAATTAGACACCACTCGGAGGGAATGGTTCCCCTCTTATTGCTATATTGCTCCTGAAGTACCAGCTTTGCAATGGTACAGGGGTGATAGAACCGGGTTGCAGACAAAGGAGTTGCGTGCCGCGCACTGCTTAGACGTCCAGGGACCCCATCCTTTCGCCGGGCGCCACTTACCCGCTTCGGAGCACGGAGTATCGTTCCTCGGGTGACATGTGCGCCCTGATATCTGCGCGACGAGAGACTAGTGTCGATTGACACGCGTAACGTAACGCGTTACGCTAAAATGGTGATTCGATCGATCCGGCACAAGGGCCTCAAACGACTTTACGAGGACGATGAGGCCCGTGGCGTTAGCTCTGATCATATCGAGATGCTGCGCGATATTCTGGCTCGTTTGGATGCCGCATCAGAAATTTCTGACATGGACTTGCCCGGGTTCCGCCTTCATCCGTTGAAAGGTGACTTCCGAGGGTACTGGGCGGTTACGGTCCGCGCGAACTGGAGGGTCATTTTTCGTTTTGTTGATCGTGAAGCTTGGGACGTTGACTATGTCGATTATCATTAGAGGAGTTTGAAGTATGCCTATGAAGAACCCACATCACCCTGGCAGCTTTGTACTTCGCCAGTGTATCCAGCCTCTGGGATTGACGATCAAGGATGCAGCCGTCGCTCTGGGCGTTACGCGCACCACGCTCTCCGAACTTGTGAACGGAAGGCGCGGCATATCTCCCGAGATGGCCGTGCGGCTCTCGAAAGTTTTCGGCGGGAGCGCCGAAAGCTGGCTGGCACAGCAGGCGCATTATGATGTCGCGCAGGTTCCTGCGGACCGCATAAAGCTCAAGCGGCTTCAAATCGCCTAGGCACTTGGGCGGTCAATCGGCGTTCCGGACAGCACTGCGGTCGATTTGAAGGTGTTTATTGTGTTGACCGTTCGAACTAGAATTCCGGTTCGAAATTGGTTAAGATGTTCCCGGTCTGCCAAATCATCGGCAGACTCTTTTGTTTGGGACGGGCGTGTAGCTCAGCTGGGAGAGCGCATCCATGGCATGGATGAGGTCGCAGGTTCGATCCCTGTCACGTCCACCAATTCTGGAACTTGAGCCGTTCTAAACCCTTCGCCCCGAAAACCGCCTGGTGATTTTGCCTAAGATGCAGGGACCATTTTGCGATCCTCGTCCTGTCAGCATTCTCTGATGCAAAAGAATAGACTTCGTTTAGAATGACTCCCCTATGCCCAAACTTACTTTTCTCGGCGCGGCAGGAACTGTCACGGGCTCAAAATATCTGGTGGAAGCGGGAGGCAAGCGATTGCTGGTGGATTGCGGGCTGTTCCAGGGACTCAAGGAACTCCGACTGCGGAACTGGAATCCGCTTCCGGAAAAGCCATCTTCCTTCGACTGGTGCCTGCTGACACACGCGCACCTGGACCACACGGGGTACTTGCCCCGCCTGTTCCGCGACGGCTATCGCGGCCCGGTTTTCGCCGATGCGGCCACGATCGAATTGTGCAATATCCTGCTTCCCGATTCCGCGCATCTTCAGGAAGAAGACGCGGAACGCGCGGGACGCCGCGGATACAGCAAGCACAAAATCCCTTTGCCGCTCTATTCCCGGGCTGACGTTGAACCGGTGCTGAAAGCCTTCCGCGAAATTCCGCGGGCCGATCCTTTCACGATTTCGCCGCAGTTCACCGTGCGCCCCCACAACGCCGGGCACATTCTTGGCGCGTCGAGCCTTGAATTGACAATTACGGAAAACGGCAAGAAAACCGTCGTGCTGTTTTCGGGCGACGTCGGCAGGTACAACCACCCGATTCTGAAGGATCCCGAAGCGCCTGTTCGCTGTGACGTGCTGCTTTGCGAATCGACTTACGGCGATCGCGAACATCCGACCGATTCTCCCGAAGACGCACTGGCGGAGGTGATCAATCGCGTGGCCAAGCGCGGCGGCGTGATCGTAATTCCAGCCTTCGCCGTCGATCGAACGCAAACGATCATGTACATCATTCGGAAGCTGGAGGACGCCAATCGCATCCCCCGACTTCCCGTCTATGTAGATAGCCCCATGGCCATCAGCGTGACCGACCTTTACCTGCGGCATAGCGAGGACCATGTCCTGACTTTCACGAAGGAACAAAGCGACGCCAATCCGTTGGATGCCCATACCGTGCATTACATGCGCACTGTCGAGGACTCAAAAAAAATCAACAATGTGAATACTCCGGCCATTATCATTTCCGCCAGCGGAATGGCCACCGGCGGCCGCGTGCTGCATCACCTGGCCCGGCGCGCTCCGGATCGACGCAACGCAATATTGCTGGTCGGCTTCCAGGCTGCGGGAACGCGCGGCCGTTCGCTTGAGGATGGCGCGAAGACGCTACGCATTCATGGTCAGGATGTTCCCGTCGGCGCAGAAGTGGTCAACCTGCGGCAGTTTTCCGCGCACGCTGGGAAAAGCGAACTGATCCGCTGGCTTACGGGCGTCCCCGCGCCGCCCCGGCAAACGTACCTGGTGCACGGGGAGCCGGAAGCTTCCGCGGCACTCCAAATAGCCGTCAAATCCGCCTTTGGCTGGAATGTGTCATTGCCTCAATATCTGCAAACCGTGGACCTGGACGCATAGCCTTCCTGCATCTCATGTCCCGCGTCCGGCGAAGCATGCTAAAATCGCCTCACCTTCCCCCGCCACCGGAGGAGCTATGATTACTCGCAGCGTTGCGGCTGGCTTTCTGATACTGGCCGGCAGTGTGTTTCCGGCCTTTGGGCAAGGGCGGAACGCTCCGAGAAATAGTCTGTCGATCGAGGGGACGGTCCGCGACGACGCCGATCACCACGCTATGGAGAATGTGCGCGTGGATTTGTTGGAGTCGTCCGGGATTCCCATCAATACCACGTTCACGCGAGGGAATGGCGAATTCGAGTTCGCCGCGCTTGGCGTCGGCGATTACATAATTGAGGTGAATCTGAAGGATTACGACCCGTTCCGGCAAACCGTCACTCTCTACAGTAACGGGTTACGGAGCGTCTCCATCTTCCTGACCAGGCCCGTTGTTGTGAAGCAAACGAATTCGTCTGCTTCCATTTCAGCCCACGAACTCAAGGTCCCCCGCAAAGCGCACGATGAGTACGAAAAAGGACTGCAGCTTTTTTATTCCAAATCCGATTATCGGGGCGCCATCGTCCAGTTTCAACACGCCATCAAGGATTACCCGGATTTCTATGAGGCCTACGCGCAAGAGGGCAACGCTTATCTGAGACTCAAGGAACTGGCTCCCGCTGAGGAGGCCATGCGAAAGTCCGTCGAACTTAGTTCAGGCCATTATTCCGAAGCGATCTTTATGCTTGCGGCGCTTCTGAACGATACGAGCCGGTATGCCGATGCCGCGGCCTCCGCACGGCAAGGGATGGAGGTTGACCCGGGCTCCTGGCGCGGTCCGTACGAGCTGGCGCGAGCGCTTTTGGCAATGCAACAGCTGGACGAAGCGGAAAAGGCCGCGATCCAGGCCCGCGATCTGAAGCCGGATAATCCTCCTGTCTACCTGATGCTCGCCAACATCGATATTCATCGGCAAGACTATCCCGCGCTTCAATCCGATCTCGAAGGCTACCTCAAACTCGTGCCCACCGGCCCGGAGGCCGATCAGGCTCGCCAGACTCGCGACGAAATCATCGCCGCCCGGCAGCAGGCTGAAAACCAGGCCCAAGCCGCAGCCCAGGAAAAATCTCGAGCGGAAGCACAGACGGCGCCTCCCAGGAACGTGCCCCCTCCCGCTCCCGAGCCGGATTCCTCCGGGCTGCCGCCCCTGCCTGCACTCAGCCAGGACAATCCGTAGCGATTTGCCGCGACTCCGCGGCTTCCGTCAATTCAAAGGATTTTATATTGTGAAGGTAACCTGAGTGGCTGGCCATACGTCTCTTGAACAAGACCACTCGGGGGCAGGGAGCGACCACCACAACGCAACCGACCGTCAGCTTCCTGCCCTTTAATTCCGAGATGGCATCGCAGGAAAGGTCCAAACCCATTTCTTACTTGGCCGCGCTCACCTGAGCGTTCGGCACTCGCGCCGGCATGGCGGGAATCTCCAAAAGATGCAGTCCCAGCACAAACATCGGCAACGGCGCGACGCGTCCCCAGCGGTTGAGCTCCCATCCGGCGCGAATGAAATTGACGCTCAGAACCAGCGTAAGGTCCAGCACAGCCCGCGTCTCGCCCCGGTAGAATTGCTGCGGTAATTTCAGGACCGGGTGCGTTCCCCAGTTTTCACCATCCGCCGAGCCCCAGATGGCCACGTCGGCCGACTCCTGCTCGATTTGCTCGCCGATCACCATGACGCAGAAAAACGTGCGCGTGGCGCTGGACCGAATATCAACCGCCTCGCCGTGCCCGTTTTCCTGAAGGGTCGTTCCCTGCGGAATAAGATCGAGATCCATAGCCATGCGATGTCCCCTTGTCTTCCGCGGCGGATTTTAGCACAGCCCCGGCATGGCTGCTATGAATCGCGCGATCGAGCGCTGGGCCAGTTTCCGATGACGCGACTTCACTGGACTTGGCTGGTCGTTCACGAGTACCTTTCGGTCCCCGCGGGCCCGACGCAGCGAACGTAACTCCGACTTCGCCGTACCCCGCCGATAAGCCTGGGTAACGCGCCGGCTTCAATCTCATTCCCTTCCAGCTCGCGCATCGTTATTGTGCCATTAAGAAAAAGCTGTGCTACTGTTTTCCAGAACGCGGTCGGGCGGCGCGGTGGAGGCAGGATGACAAAATTCTCCGGCACGAGTTGGACCAAAGCTTCGGCCGTGATGCTTGCCATCTTTCACTGCCTGGCAGCAGGTTCGGCAGCCGCGCAGAACTTGAATCCCACCTATCTCAAGGAACTGCCTTCCGTCGATCGCGTGATGAACGACATGAAGACCAGCGACCCCGCCGAAACTGCGGCGCGGCAGATGGGCGCGCTTCTGCAACTGAAAAAGATGATCGAAGACGCGGCGGGTCCGCGTTTTTTCAGCCGAACCACCGGGCTGACGGCGGATGAAACCCGTCTCCGTCAGCAGTACTACACTGCGTACTACCAGCTCTCGCAGTCCAAGCCGGAGCTTAAGGGCCTGAACGCTTTACGCGGATATGACGTTGATCCCAAATTTCGCGATGAGCTATTCAAGCGATACTTCTCGCCGGCGTTTCAAGCGCAGGTGAAGAATGCCAACGCGCCGGCGTTGGCGCGCGCCGCGGCGCGCGATCAGGCCAACGCACAGGCCGCGCAAGCCATGATGAAGGATTCCGCAGCGCCTCCCAAGCCCGCCAACCCACCGCCGGCGCCAGCCTCTGCTTCGCAACCGCAGGGGCCTGCACCGCAATCTTCCACTGCGGCTCCTCCCCTCATTTCCGCCATTATGGGCGATCAGCCGGGTTGCGCCGGAGCCGTGATCGCCTCCGCTTTTTGCGTGCAGGGCTACGAGTATCTGGCCACCGACAATTTGGCGCAGAACTCCGACGCCGTCGC
Organism: Terriglobia bacterium; assembly: GCA_963757625.1. GTDB lineage: Bacteria > Acidobacteriota > Terriglobia > Acidiferrales > UBA7541 > Palsa-360. Next base: position 666,409 of record CAVWSJ010000006.1, read on the forward strand.
GCAACAGAATTTCACTAGCGCCGTTCAAAATGATCCCAATATCGCCGACGCCTACATGGGCCTGGGCCTCGTTTCCTTTAACCACCTGCACTATGATACGGCGGTCGAGCAATTCAAACATTACGTCGCATTACGCCCGCAGGATGCCGAAGCCTTTCTCGAACTCGGACTCACCTATTACGATTTACGGCAATATGGCCCGGCTGCGGACGCCTTGCGCAAAGCCATCGCGCTCAAGCTCACCGATACAAACGATTTGCTAATCGCCACGCAGAAGCTGAACCTGGCGGCCTCCGGCAAAGCCCCCGCCGGGCCGCCTGCCGGGGATAAAGCGATGGCCCTGGTCAATCAGGGGATACAAGCGTGGGCGAACGTACATGATTCTTCGACCAGCGTCAGCGACGACTACACGCAAGCGATGAACGCGTACGTGGCCGCGCAGAAAATCAATCCCAAGCTCGAGGACATCTACCTCGACGCGGGGATTATGTCCTGGGAGTACCAGCAAAATAATCTGCCGAATACCGTGGCCGTGAGCGAACTGCAAAACGCCACTCGCATGGCCCCGGACGATCGCCGCGCCTGGTGCCAGTTAGGCATGGTGTACTACAACGCCAACCAATTCGCCGACGCCGCCGCGGCCCTGCAACAAGCCGACAAGCTGCGAGCCAACGACGTCTGCCTGCACGATCTCGGCAAATCTTACGTCGCCCTGGGCAAAAAGGCGGATGCAACCAACGTCTACAAGAAACTGCAAACCAGAAATAAAGAACTGGCCGCGATGGTCTACGGAGCGATCCAAACGCACTGAAGTATGACTACCGGGCGCCTCGTCCTTGTCGCGCCCTTCGCGAAAGGGCGGGGGTCTTGACCGACATACTCTGTCATCCCGGAGCGAAGCGAAACGATCCGCTTATTTGTTCGATTCGACTAAGTTCGCCAACGAGTTCGGTTTCTCAGGAACTCCTTATCCGGTAGGAATCCGCGTGGTGGCCGATACTTACAAGTCGAGGAAGTGAAAACGCTCCTTCAGTGGTCAATTCCTGCCTTCGTGGACTCTCTGATTAACGCCGACGGGGGTAGTGACCGCACCAAGTCTTGTGAAACGGGATTCACGGAAACTGGGATTCGGGCTAAAGTCAGATTCCGATTGCGGGAATTCTATGGGCTTTGTCGGCAGGATTTAGACCTTTAGTGAGCCACGGAATCCCCTAGCCGCATAGTAAGACTCCGCGCCGTTGTGATACGTGAAAACAGTATCGAAGCGGCGATCACAAAAGAGGGCGCCGCCGAGTTTTCTAATGTCAGAAGGCGTTTTTACCCAGCTCGAAGTTTTCGTGTCGAAATTTCCATGTTTCTGCAATTCCCGATACTGTTCTTCCGTTAAAAGCTCAACGCCCATGACGGCTGCCATATCAATCGCATTATCTCTTGGTTTATTTTCTTTCCTCGACTCCAGCGCTTCGCGGTCGTAGCAAAGACTTCTGCGGCCTTTGGGGCTTTCCTCTGAACAATCATAAAAAATATATTCGTCCGTTCTTTTATCATGGCCAACAACGTCCGGTTCGCCGCCCGTTCTTTCCATTTCATGGAGTGACCACAGTTTTTCACCGTGAGCTTCCAGCTTTGCCTGCACTTTGGCCCATTCCAGGCCCTTATGGCGGTTCATATTCTTCTCAAAGCGGGCTTTCAACGCTCTGATTAGCTCTTCGCGCTGTTTTGGTGACAAATCCTTCTTATTGCTGTTCATGTTTCGCTCTCTCGTTGCTGTCATAGTCCTCGCTTCCTGCGTTTCTTATTTGTGACCCCGCCGCGTTCCGCCATATTTCTTTTTTGGCCTGTCATTGCGTTCTTATCCATTCGCAGTTTCCAGGCCGTTCGGAGTGCGCCCGTCAGTACATCCTCGCTCGCCGCCAGACGGATATGCGTGTGTCCCATCTTTCCCCAGCCGCCGGGAATCGGCAGGAAAATCTCGGGCGCCTCCTCCACAAACGCCGCCTGCTGCTCCAGCGTAAGCATCAGATTTCCATACCCCTCCGGTTGCGAGGCCAGCGAAGGAAATTTCCTTCCCCCAACACGAAACGCCGGAAATCCTGCGTGGGAATACTCTTCCACCCCGTCCAGGCTCAGTGCAATCCTGCGAAAGTCTGCCGCGGTCATGGAGCCACTCCCGTTTGTCAGCGAGTATCTGAACATCATCGGATGCTATGTGTCTACTGCTGCGGGGCGAATCACGGCGTTACCGGAAATAGTCGCACATCTGACAGATAGCGCCGAGAACCGGGGCTTACGGAAGCTGGAATTGTCCCAAGCGCCTGTGTTTCCGGTAAGCAGGACTTATCAGGCGGAACGGCGAGCAAACCTCATTTGGATAGCTTCTATCACAAGGGCTATGTCACAACAGACGACAAGCAAGACGGACGCAGCCGCGCTTACGGTTACTCTCACATCGGTGCCCAATTCGGTGTGAAGCAGTAGGTGAATGCCCGCGGGGAGGCCCAGGCTTACCAGGCCAGCTCCAAACCGGATTAGGGCTCTTCCGTCCCGTGGAAATCGACCCGCAACCAATGCACCCACAATCAGGGAACCGGATGACAGGGCAATCCAATATCCCAGCACGAAGACGCCCGTGACAGTTGTCAGACAGCCTGTCGCAGCAGCGAGCCAACGTAGCGCCGGGGCAACAGGTTCGCCTGTCTTGCCCAACAGCTCAATTCGCAAGATATTTCTCCTATGCGGCCAAGGGTGATATTCCGTATGCGTCGGTGTGCTTTCGCAGGTTTGCCAGATAAACCAACCACGTGAAGCTCGAACCAAACCCTACGAACGGCCCGATCTGCCAATTGTAAAAAAAGATCGTTGGATGGTATGGCCCGAATTGCCAAATCCAATAACAGCCGTGAACAAGAAGGATTCCAGTGGCAAAGCGTATGGACTGCTTCGGCTTTCCAGTAAGGAAAATGATGGCCCACGTAACAACCAAGAGCGTTTCATAAATCTGCGGTGCATGAAATGGATTCCAGCCGTACCGATGTTCCGCTGCATACATGAGCCCCAACCACCATACGGGGGCCACAGTCAGGGCCGCGATTCCACCTACGTTCCGCAGGATGGCTTCGTTCAAAGAACGCGGCAACAGCTCCAGAAGGGCCCATATGCAAATTGCCAAAAACATCCCTGGTAGGAAGAATTCGAAACGCCCCTCGATGAAGTCGGTTTGTCTCATGTGCAAGAGATGGTGGGCTAAGGTCTCCAAACGTCCCAGCGCCGAAATCACTGACCTGTCCGCATACAAAAAAATCGCAGCCATGGTCGCCATAGCCAAATTCATAGAGAATTGAACCGCGTGTGCACGTCGGAGGGGCGAGGGGACGAACGGTTCCCCTGGGTCGATCATGTCGGCATGTCCCGAAACATCATAGGAGCTGTCTCTAGTTGTAGACACCAGAACAGACCGTCTTGTGCCATACGGGACACTTCCCACTTTCTCAAGTCCTGAGCAAAGGGATTACCGGAATCTGGCCGCTACAGCAAATCGTCAGATGTGTTATGCAGGACGCAACTTCGAAAGCTTCTCCGCGCAGGCGGCCAGCGTCGATTCCTTCTTGCAAAAAGTGAAGCGGACCTGGCGCGCGCCCATCCGGGGATCGTCGTAGAAGCTCGAACCCGGTACGACTGCGATGCCGATATTCTCGACCAGGTATCGCGAGAAGGAAAGGTCGTCCGGAAAATCGAAGTTCGAAATATCGGTCATGATGTAATACGCGCCGGAGGGCTTGAAGCAGCGGAAGCCGGCCTCGGTGAGAATGCCGAGCATGCGGTCGCGCTTCACAAGGTAGTTGTCCGCGAGCTTCAGGTAGAAACTCGGAGGCAATTCCAGGGCGAATGCTCCGGCCTGCTGCAATGGCGCCGCGGCGCCGACCGTCAGAAAGTCATGCACCTTGCGAATGGGCGTTGAGGCATCGGGAGGCGCGATGACCCAGCCGACCCGCCATCCGGTGACGCTGTAGGTTTTCGACATCCCGTTGATCGTGATCGTGCGGTCGCGCATGCCGTCGAGCGAAGCCATCGAAATGTGCTTCGTGCCGTCATAAATAATGTGCTCGTAAATTTCATCGGTCACCGCGAAGGCATTCCAGCGTATGCAAAGGTCGCGAATGAATTCGAGTTCATCGCGGCTGAACACTTTTCCCGTGGGATTGTTCGGCGTGTTGACGATGATGGCCTTCGTGCGGGGCCCGAACGCGCGGGTCAGTTCGTCGCGGTCAAAGCTCCAGTCCGGTGTCCGAAGCTGCACGAAACGCGGCGTCGCGCCGGAGAGTATCGCGTCGGGACCGTAATTTTCGTAATGCGGCTCGAAGATGACGACTTCATCGCCGGGATTGATGATCCCCATCATCGTGGCCATCATGGCTTCGGTTGAGCCGCAGGTGACGGTGATTTCGCGCTCGGGGTCCACGCGCACGCCCTGCGTGCGCTCAAACTTCCGCGCGATGGCGTCGCGCAATTCCTTCGCGCCCCATGTGATGGCGTACTGGTTGATGTCGTCGGAGATCGCCTGCCGCGCGGCTTCCTTCACTTCTGCGGAGGCTGGAAAATCGGGGAAACCCTGCGCCATGTTTACGGCGTTGTGCTGCATGGCGAGGCGCGTCATCTCGCGGATGACGGACTCGGTAAATCGCTCAGCCTTTGCGGAAAGCATTTGCCGCGCCGCGGTCGCGACGCGGGTTGTGCCTGCGGCCGGCCCCTCCGCCGAGCTCACCGTTTTACCTCCGCCCTGACTCGGCGGAGATCGTCGGATTTGACTCGGACCGGCGCCATGTTCATTGTCTGTTGCACCCCGGCGGGCGCCGGAGGGCCGTACACCTGGCGGTACACCACAGCGTTTCGGATCACGATCTGCACGTACTCCCTTGTTTCGGTGAACGGAATGGACTCCACAAATTCGGCGGCTTCGTTGTAATTCTGGCCCGCCGTCCAGAGTTGCACCCGGTCTTCGCCCGCATTATATGCGGCGAGTGCGGCTTCCGGAGTTCCAAAGGACTGGATCAGGCCGGCCAGATACCGCGAACCAAGTTGCAAATTGTAACCCGGATCGGTCAGGCGCGCGCGCACATATCGCACTTTCATCTGCCGCGCCAATTTCAGAGCGGTCTTCGGCATGACTTGCATCAATCCGATCGCGCCTACCGGCGACTTGGCAGTCGATTCAAAGGCGGACTCCTGGCGGATCAACCCGGCCACCAGCATCGGGTCCACCTGGTTGTGCTCAGCCGCGCTGCGAAGACTGGATTCGTATGGCAGCGGAAACGCCGCGCGCCAGGCTTCATTCGGAATTTCCTGCACGCGCCGGGCTTCCAACTGCGGAAAGGCCTGCCGGGCAGCCTGAATCCCCGCGGAGTAATGTCCCGCGGCAATCGCGGCCCCGGCCGCATCAATCAGAAATTTCGGCAAATGCGTCTCGGCGTACGCGGCTCGATATTCAAGCTCGGAGGAAGAATCAAAGGCGATATCGCTAAGGGCTTGCGCGCGCGCCTGCCGGCCCAGCGCATCCTCCGGGAGGGGCTGATCGAGCGCCGCCAGGGAGGGCGCGGCGGGGATCACGGAAAGAAATTCCGCCGGATTCAGGGGCGCATCGCCGATTCCATCCGGCTCCGGCCGCAAGCGCTCAGCGGCCTTCGCGCCAAAATACGTGAGCGGAAATCGCGTGGCCGCAGCGACGTAGAAACTTCGCGAATGAGCCGTATTGCCCGAGCGCTCGTAGGAACGGCCCAGCCAGTACAACGCATCCTGCACGTAGCTTGACGAGGGAAACTGGCGAATGTAGGCCTCCAGCATATCCGCCGCTTCGGGCTTGCGGTCGAGATATGCGGTCCACGCCACGCGCCACGCGGCGGTCAAGGCATTCTTTCCCTGGGGATCGTCGAGCGCGCGGCGGTAGAATTCGGCGGCGCGGTCGCGGTCCATATTTACCCAATAGTAATTACCCGCCGCGAACAGGCCCTCCTCGGTCCAGCTGCTTTGGGGAAAACGCTGCGAGAGTTGGTCGACGTCCTCGATCATCTCCGACTCGAGTTTGTCCGACCGGTGCGCCTGTGAAATCGCGAAGATTCTCTCGGCATCGAGTTCCGGGTCGGTCAGTGCAATCGAACTCAGACGCTCGGGCCTGGCGCCTGACTCGACATCGCACTCCGCAACACGGAGTACGGCGCGCTCATGGTCGATGCCCGACAGCTTCGGGAGCAGGCTCTCGTACTCGACGCGCGCCTCATGCCAGCGCTTGGCGAGATAAAACGCCTCCGCCCGCGAAATCTGCGTTTGCATCGGCGTGCCGGGAAACTCCTCACCGAGCGCGAATTGCAGTGATGGAATTTTCTGCCCCGCCGCCTTGGCCTGATCGTTCAGAGGGAAGCGGTAATAAATATCAAGATAATCGACGGCCGCGAGCAGAGGTTTTTCTCCCTTCGCCGCGGCAACCCTCTCCCGCGCTTGGGCCTGCAACAGGAGCAGCGCCGGCTTGGATCCTGTGCCTGGATAGGCTTCGAGGGTGGCGAGCGCGTCATCCGCCTTGGCGGCTGTGAGTTCCGCCTGCGCCAGGGAAGTGACGACCTGTTCGGTCATCACGCTGTTTGGAAAATCCCGGCGAAAGCTCTGCAACTGCTCGATTGCCTCTTCTGTCTGGCCAAGCGCCAGCGAAGCTTGCGCCTGCCAGTACTGCACGTATTCGCGCAATAGTTTGTCATCGACGGCCTTTCGCAGCCAGCCGAGCGCCAGGTCCGGCTTCTCCCGCGAGAGGTCGTAGAACCCCAGGGCGAGGGCGGCGCGAGGGCCGAACTCCGTCTTGGCATTGCGCGTGGCGAATGCGGAGAGCGCCGAATACGTTGTCGCGTTACCATCATCGCGAAGCGCCCGGGATAGCAGCGCGAGTTCCTTTTCTCCGGCCACGGGCACTGTAGGTTTGAGAGACGCAGCTGTCTTTTTCGCGGCCGCGTGGGGAGTTGTCGCAGGCTTCTTTGCCTGATGCTTCGCGGTTTGCGCATGGACCGGAGACACGGCGGCAACCGCGAACAACATCAGGGCGACGGACGTAGCAAGGTTGCGGAAGAACGCGGACTTCCCGGCGGCGATGGTCACACTACCGGCGCATAACCGGAGATGGATAAGGATACTCGCCGAGCGCTTGTGGATCGCCGTTAGCCAGGATTTCCACCATCCAGTCGTAGAAATAATCGACGGGATGCGATTGGATGGACTGGAACCGGCGGTCGTATTCTTTGTGAGCCTTCTCAATGTCGTCACGCAATCTGGAACACAAGTCTTTATTCTCGCGCCCGATCCGAACGTCTTCGGGACGCAACATCTTGATATCCTGCATCGAAACTTTGGCAACGCGGTAAGCCCGCCTGTGTAATTCTTGCTCCTCCGGGGGCAATAAGTCGAGACTAAAAATTTGCTCGGCTTCCGCTGGCTCGCTCTCCTGGCGCACCTCCTCCAGCAGGACCGGCTCCATGACCTGTACGGGCTCATGTATGAACACCGGCACGGGCTCGCTCAGGAATACAGGCTCCTCCGCGGGCGGAACATCGGCGATCGGGGGCGCTTGAAAAACCTGCGCCACTTCCGGAATCGGCGGCACTTCTGTAACCGGAGGCATCTGCGCTGCCGGTGAGGACTGTTCGGCCGGTTCCGGCGCGGTCCATGGAGTCTGCTCAATCAGATGCGCCGGTTGGGGCTCAGGCTGCACGGCCGTAGTCGCGAGTTCGGCGGCGATTAGTGAAGAGGCCCGGGAGATTTCCTGCTCAAGCAGCGAGCGCGAACCCGGCTGGATCGCCGAGGTCACAAAGCGAGAAAGGACCTCGAGAGATGCGGAAAGAGAAGCAGAGGCCGTATGGGCGCGAATCATCGGAGGCAGCGCGTTGGCCGGACGGCTACTCGCGCACGCCGAAACCAGGTCGTTGACCGCCTGATGCAATTCCTCAGCCGAGCGCTGAATTCGTTCGAGGTTGTCCCGCAGCGTCCGCGCAACCGCCTGCTCGACTGAGTTTGGATCCACCGCCATACCCCGGTGCCTCCAGCGGCCGCGGGCTGTGCATGCTCATCCTGATGCAGGAAATGCAGCCCGCAAGATCTAAGGTTGGCCCTAGTCATGATTATCGGAACCGGGCGGAAGTATTGTCAACTCCCCATCAGTACCAGGTTTCGGCCCGCGCACGCCTTGCCTCCCTGCTTCCCTGCCTCCTGTCACCGGGCTCTCAACCGGCGACCAAGTTCCCTCTGTTAGTGGTAAAATGTGAGCGAGGGGGCGACACGGTTTCGACGGAAGCTGTCGCGACTCGAAGGCATGCAGGGCGCCACCTGCCCTTAATCGGGTGGAAAACTAGAACTGCCAACTCACCGTTGGCTTTGGCTGCCTAGTACAAACTAGCGTAGCTACGTCTCCCCGGGCTTTGTCTACGGGCTCGGCAAGAGGCGTCACACAGTAGGCTGGCTGTCAAGCTTCGGTCCGGAGCAAGGCGGCGAGAACCAATCGGACTAGCCGGCTGCGTTTCTTGCTCATTCTGAGCGTGGCGGGCGAAACAAACGGAATTGAGCTAAGCATGTAGGCTTCGAGCCGTAGCGCTTTTCGGACGGGGGTTCAACTCCCCCCGCCTCCACTCGCCGTCGCGCGCAAAGCGCGCTATGGCGAGTGCCCGCCGTAGCACCAAACGTGACAGCAACGTCGCCCCATCACCGACCAAACGTGCTACGATTCGCAAATTCCAGTCCAGCAAGCGAAGGCGGGCTTTACCCAGTCCGCCGAAGCTCAGCTAGGAGCGAAGGCGGATGCATTACGTCTATATTCTTCGCAGCGTCACTCATCCCGACCAGACGTACATCGGTTCCACACACGATCTCAAAAAGCGTCTCGCCGAACACAACGCAGGAAAATCGGTTCACACGAATAAATTCAAGCCTTGGGAACTGACGGCGTACATCGCTCTGCCCGAGAAGCATCTCGCGGAAACATTTGAAAGATATCTGAAAAGCGGGTCAGGGCGCGCGTTCTTGAAGAGACACTTCCTGATCCAAAGCGTTTGTAATACGTGAAGCTGCTTCGAGGTAGACGCACGATTTGCAAAGATGAGCCAGCCGAAAACTGCGATCCACGTAGGGCCGGGGTAATCCGAAAACCCCCACGTTTCGCGAGCGAAACATGGGGCACCCGGCTACTACAGGCTTCGCCCGGCACGCGGCAGCGAGCGAAACTCACTGCATGTAATCGAGCCGCGAGTAATCAATCTTCAGTTCTTCATTGGGCTGGATGGCCCGCGCTGCCCAGAAGCGCCAGTTCCCCGTTTTCGTGAAATGCGTTTTCAGGTTGGACGACTTGGAGTGGTTCAAGTACCACGCGAGCGACATGCGAATCTTGCTCTTGGGGCACCACAGTTTGTCCCATGCATAGATGCCCCATTTGTTGGCCCATTTCAAATCTTCAAACGTCGTTGGGTCTTTGAGTTCCCAGTCTCCTTTTTCCCAGAGCACCAGTTCGACGCCTTTTTTCAGCGGCCCCAGTGTGAAGACGCCGATTCCGTGTCTTGACCGGCGGAGTTCGAAGATCATTTCGATTGGCGGCATGGGAGCGCAGACATTCTAGGAAGGAAGGCGGCCAGAACAAAGAAGAATTCGCAGAATTTCGTTCCCAAGCCCGACGAAGGGGGGTAACCTTCCTGCTTTTAGAGCACAATTATCTATTCGCTTTACTTTCGCCTTTGTGTATAATCCCCCTCTATGCGAACGCCTGCGCTTAAGAAGCTTCTTTGGCTCCTATTCTATTCGCTGCCCGTGATCGCCTTCGCCGCAAACCTGACGGAGCCTCGCGCCGAGGTTGTTCGGCCGCAGCCCGAGATTGCACAGGAAACTTCCGCGCCCTTGAAGGTGATCATCCACAGGCGGCCTTCGGCGCAACTCACAAGCGTATCCGGCGCTCTGGCAAATCCTTCAAATTTGCGTGGCGGCAGGCTGACCGCCCGATGGGTGAGGGCCTATGTCCGGACTCAGGCGATCGAATATGGGGTGAATCCCCTGCTCGCCCTCTGGATCGTCAAGCACGAGTCGCAGTTCAATCCCCTCGCGAAAGGTGACGGAGAGGCAAGCCGCGGCCTGTGGCAAATTTCAAAGATTTATCATCCCGAAGTATCCGACGCGGCTGCTTTCAGCGTCGCGTCGAGCACCGAGTGGAGCCTCGAGCGTATTCGAGCCGGGAAAGCAAGCGAATGGTCCACCTACCGGTTTTGCAGGACGCTCTACAACGATTGCCCTTTTTAGGATTCACTCCCCGGACCCGTCCTCGCTTCGCGGGGATCTGCAGGTCGCCATGCCGGCGCTTTGGAATCGTCATTTAAGATCGTGGAATGTGAGCCGAGCGCCGGACAGAACGGCGACGCGCGTCCCCGTGGGAGAGCACGCGACCGTCACGCGGTCGGTTTCGTCCGCGTTCGCGCCTCGCCAGGAGGCGGTAGGGAAACTCGCGAGCAGCCTGCCGGACGGAATCGCGTACACCTCGACGGCTTTACCGCGTCCCAGGATGAACCGGCCCGTCGTGCCGCAGAAAGCGCCGGTGATTGAGCCGTCCGCTTCGTAGTCTTCGAGCCCGGCATCGAGTTTGCTGCGCGTCTTCCCGGTCGCGCCTTCCTTGAGCAGCACGTCCTTTGGGGCCGACTCATCGAGCGAAAGATTGGGGAACTCGACGGCCCACTTTCCGTCGAGAGACCGCACCGAGTTGTAGCTGAACTGTCCGATCATGTACCCAGTCTTCAGGTTGAAAATCTTCCGACCGGCGCGATCGTTTATGAACTCGATGGCCCCGTCGGCGGTCACGCCTCCGGTGTTCATTCCGTGGTCGGAGAATATCTCGCTCAGTTTTTCGACGACGAGCGTTTTCTCCGGCCAGTCATATACACGAACGATCATCGGGGGAGTTGTGGATACCGAGCCGGATACGTCGTAGATCGAGACGAGGCGCCCGTCGCCGGAGATCGCAGCGAACGCGTCCGGACCGGCAACATACCAGCTCGATGGAATTTCCTGTTGCCGTCCGGTGTGCGTATCGAACATGAAAAGTCTGGCATGATCCCCGGACACGCCCGCGTTAATCAGTGCATTTCCTCCATCGGATGTGATCGAGAGGACTTTTATATCCGGCGGGAGGTTTATGGCGCTTGCCACTGCGCCTGTATCGGCGGCGTAGGCGATCGCCCGGCTTTTTCCAATTGCGTAGAGATTCTTACCGTCGCCGCCGAATGCGAGATTCGCATCCTCGTCAGGGCTCACTCGCGCGTCACGCGCGGCGCCAACGCTCGTGGCCTGAGGCGGCCCGGCAAAAAGCATCGTTGCGAACAGCGGCGTGAGCGCGAATGCGAGCGAGAACAATCGGTACATATCCGAGCCGCCTTCAGGGTTTGCGTAAGAAAAGCGCAATAGGAACCTCAGCGGCTAAAGAGGCTGCGGAAAAACCCACAATCTGTCATCCCGAAGGGCGGGTTTCGCCCGAGGGATCTGCTTTTCTTGCCCGAACTAGCGAAAAAGCAGATCCCTCGCTCCGCTCGGGATGACAACAAAGAGGGTTTTTCCGCAACCTGTAAAGCCGGATTGCCTTTGCGGAGCCTGTGTCGTGGCTGCAGCCACGACCCACAAACACCTTTCCGTCCTCATGGAAGCTCCGTACCGCCCCCTTCAGCAAAATCCGAAGCTCCTAAGACAAGGCAGGAGAGGCTTCCACTGGCAGCTTCGCCGCTTCCCACCCAACGATGCCGCCCGCGATTTCGCCGACGCGCTCAAATCCGCCGCGTTGCAACAAGCTTGCGGCGATGGCCGATCGGTACCCGCCCGCGCAGTACACGAGGAGAGCACGGCCCTTCGGAATCTTTTCAAGGTTTTCGACCAGATGATTGAGCGGAATACCCATGCTGCCGCCGATATGTTTCTGTTCGCGTTCTCGAGGAGTGCGCACGTCAATCGCCAGTGGCGGCTGCTCCGAGGAAAAAAGCTCCGCGGCGAATTGCGCGCTGAGGCGCTCGGTCGTGGCCGTAAGTTCCAGGCGGGATTTCAGGCTGTGCAAACCATCCTGCAAGTATCCGACGATGTGATCGAAACCGATGCGACCCAGGCGGATTGCAGATTCATTTTCGCGGCCGGGATCGGCGATGATGACGATGGGGTGATCCCGGTCGAGCACCGTTCCCGCCCACGTTGCGTACTGGCCGCCGAGGCCGATGTTGATGCTGCCGGCGAGGTGCGCGGCCGCGAATTCGGCCGGCTCGCGCGTATCGAGGATCTGCGCGCCGACCTCCTGCATTGCCAGCACATCGTCGAGCGTCATGGGATTCACGCGCGCCAGGGTTTGATCGAGCGTAGGCCGCTCTTCGCTGTTCAACACGGCGTCATAGGTGAAATAGGCGGGGGCGTCCGGCTGGTCGGCCGTCACCACTTGAATGAATTCTTCCTTGCTCATGGGCTGCAAGGCGTAGTTCGTTCGCCGCTGTTCGCCCAAAGTGGACACGGTTTCCTTGCTGAGCGACTTTCCGCACAGCGAGCCCGCCCCGTGCGCCGGATAAACCAGGCTCTCGTCCGGCAGCGCCAGAAGTTTGGCGTGGAGCGAATCGAAGAGCATGCCGCCAAGTTCGAGCGCCGACCATCCCAGCGATGCGCGCAGGTCGGGACGTCCCACGTCTCCGATGAATAAGGTGTCTCCGGTAAGCACGGAGTGCGGGATGCCGTCGCTGACATTCAGATCGTAAATAAGAATCGAAATTGACTCCGGCGTGTGGCCGGGAGTTTCCAACGCCTTCAAGCGCACGCGGCCGAATTCGATCAGGTCGCCGTCATGAAGGGGAGTGAACACGTATCCCGCTTTTGCCGCGGCGCCGAGGTAGATGGCCGCTCCCGCTCGGTCGCGCAGCTCCAGATGGCCCGCGACAAAATCGGCGTGGAGATGCGTGAGGAGCACGTGCTTGATTTCAAGAGCGTTTTCAGCGGCGAACGCGAGATATTGATCCGTATCGCGCTGCGGATCAACGACCGCGGCCGTGCCGGTAATTTCATCGCCGATCACGTACGATGCATGAGCCAGACACGACAGATAGAATTGCTTCAGGATCACGCGGCGCCTTCCTTATCTTGAAAGCTGGAATGATACTAAAAAAAGATGCTCCGCGACATTCGCGAAAATTTCCCTCGCTGAAACATTTCTCAAATCCGGACAACGAAATAAGTTCCGCCGCGCATCCGAATAATTGTAGACGCAAGTGTGATGTTCCTCCTTACGCCTTCGATGGGAAGTTTGTATGCCTCAGCAGACCTTGGAACAAAACGAAGCGAAAACGGCCGCCGGCCCGCCGACCTCTCCCCAGACGCAACCCGCTGCCGGAAAGAAAACCGATGCACCGCCGGACAAGGAACGTCGACGATTTATCTGGGGAATGATTTATGGTTACCTGGGAATCAATTTCCTAATGTTCCTTCGGTACTTCTTTCCCCGCGCGCTTTACGAACCGAATACGATTGTGAATATCGGGTATCCCAGCGCATTCACGCAGGGAGTGAATCAGGATTTCCTTCAGTCGAACCGCATCTGGGTGGTGCTGGAGCCGGGAAGATTGTTTGTGATCTTTGCGCGATGCACGCACCTGGGATGCACACCGGACTGGTTGCCGCAACAGGACATGTTTCACTGTCCATGCCACGGCAGCGAATACGATCCGGAAGGCATTAATTTCGCGGGCCCCGCTCCGCGGCCCATGGATCGATGTCATGTCACGTTGCAGGCAAACGGAACCGTACTGGTGGATTCGAGCCATCTCTACATGCAGGACCCGCGCGCCGGAATAAATCAGTTCAACGATCCCGGCGCCTTCGTTTCGATTTAATTCAACACCACAGGAGGTTGAACTCATGAGCAGGGTTTCCATGTATTTCTTAGCTGCGTTCGTATTTTTATCACCAACGTTCATAAGTTGCGGAAGCAAACAGGCATCCACCGAGGCGTCTCCGAACACGAGCAGTATGAACACCAAGCCCGTGGATGCAGCCACGGCGGGCCAAATTTCCGGCACCGTAGAACTCGAAGGCAAAGCGCCCAAAATGAAAGTCATCAACATGGCCGCGGAAGCGGCTTGCGCGAAACAACATTCCACTCCCGCCACGACGCAGGATGTATTAGTCGGGAAAGACGGCGCGCTTGAAAACGTCGTGGTGTACTTGAAGGGCGATTTCAGCCAGTACAAATTTGATAATCCGCAGACCCCCATCACAATCATGCAGAAGGGATGCATGTACGAACCTCATGTGCTGGCACTCGAGACGGGTCAATCGCTCCAGGTCGTCAACGCGGATCCCGTTACGCACAACATCCATCCAGTACCCAAGGACAACAGGGAATGGAACGAATCCCAGCCACCGGGTGCCGCTGCGATCGATCAGAGTTTTGCGCATGAGGAAATCGCCATCCCCGTGAAGTGCAATATCCATCCCTGGATGAAAGCTTACATCGCGGTGTTCGGCGATCCGTACTTTGTGGTGACCGGAAAGGATGGCTCGTTTGATTTGAAGAACGTTCCTCCGGGAACCTACACCCTGGTCGCCTGGCACGAACTTTACGGACCGCAAGAGCAAACCGTAACGGTTGGTCCAAAGGAATCGAAGACAATTCAAATCAAGTTCAACGCCAGCTCGGCGGGATAAATCGTCTCGGGGATTTTGCTCTTAAACCGTGCCTGAGGTCAGTTCGGTGTCAACCAGTCCTAATCGGTCGGCAGGGCTGGTGACCGCCCAAGCTTTGAGTCTGAAGCCGCCGCACTTTGCGCTCTTGTTTCTTTGATGGGGCGCGTCGCCTGAGCCATGCCCAGCCCGCGACGTTACTCATGGAATTTCGTTATCCCCTTAATTTCTAAATACATGTGGTCATCGAGCACGTCCCGTGGTAGTTTTTTAGGACTCTGGGACCTGAACTTTTCTTGTACGGACGGCCAGTCTCAAATTTCCCTGATTTCACGTAGTCTATGGCCAGTGGATCAGAAGGAAATGAAGCATGAAGTCGCAGAAATGATTGAGGAATAAGGAGAAAGACGCAAGAAATAGCTTTCGGCGGCAAGATTTTCGACATCATCCAGCCAATGAAACGAAATCGGTCCAACTCGCCCGCGCTTCTTACTAACCTGATAGTGGCCTTGCTGGTGGCTTGCCTCCCGTCGTTTGGTGGGCCCCCTCCGCTGGTGAAGCACACTGCGGCGCACCGCAAAGCAGTCCATTCCCGCAGCAGAACATTTCCTTTTGTGGATTCCACCGAAGGTGATATCGCCGCCTTCGATGATCCTTTCGTGCGCCAGGCCGCCATCAAAGGCCTCGGAAGGTATTATGGGTCGGTGGTTGCGATTGATCCCAATAGCGGCCGAATTCTCACAATCGTTAACCAGAAGTTGGCGTTCTCTACCGGTTTCAAGCCTTGCTCGACCATCAAGCCGGTCATCGCCGTGGCCGCCCTGCAGAAAGGAATCGTCTCGAGCGAAACCAAGATTCGCGTCGCGCGGCGCAAGTCTTTGGACTTGACCGACGCCCTGGCGCATTCCAATAACGCCTATTTCGAGGAACTCGGGCGGCGCATGGGTTTTGAAACGGTTTCTGATTATGCGCGGTTGCTAGGCCTGGGAGAGCTCGCCGGATATGATATTCCCGAAGAGCAGCCTGGCATCGTGCCGGACGAACCGCCCAAGTACGGCGGAGTGGCCCGGATGTCCAGCTTCGGCGAAGGGATCCGCATGACGCCCCTGCAGCTGGGCGCCCTGGTTTCGAGCCTTGAAAATGGCGGGACGCTGTACTATCTGCAATACCCGCGAAGCGTCGATGAAGAAGAGAATTTCGCGCCCCGCGTCAAGCGCACCCTCGACATCCAATCGCTTCTCCCGGACGTGCGCGACGGCATGCACGCCGCAGTGCTCCGCGGCACCGCGGTGCGCAGCAACATGCCGGATAGCGAGCAGGCCTCGGGAAAAACCGGATCGTGTTCCGACTCCGGCTCGCGCATCGGATGGTTCGCTTCCTACGTGGACCAGCCCCATCTGCAAATGGTGCTCGTCATCCTGATGCGCGGGCACATGTACGCCGACCGCGGACCGATGGCTGCAGGAATTGCCGGCCGCATCTACCATCAACTCGAAGCCGAATCCTTTACCAGCGTAGACCCCAGCCCGAATGTCGCGTCCGCGGCTGAGATTTCGGGCAATTAGCGATTGTTTTCTGACCGAAGAAACCCACGTTTGAAAATCGCAAGGGTAGTCCACCCAACGGGAACAACAATACAGATATGGGATCTTTCTCAAACGTCCGTGTGGGACACTAGACGGGCATCAATCTGGAGGCAGCATTGCAAACCGACACGCGAGTGGATGCAATCGCCGAATTAGTGCCGGGAAGGATACTGCTGCTTTCTGTCGTAACTGGATCTTTTATCGCGATAGGGGGATTTCTGGTTTTCGGTTTGTTCTTTTCAATTGCGCCGGTAATTCTAATTTTGGGCGCGCTAATTCAACCCTATTTCGATACGCCGGGAAATTAGTCATAGGCCTGGGTGCGGTGGTTTTGACTTGGCAGAGTGTAATCTTGGTTTTCGCCGTTCCCGAGGGCATCCGACTATTGCAGAAATACCATGACCATGACATCGGTTTGGTGGCGACGACTGGGTTTTCTTTCTTGTCCGTCGTCTTGATTACGTGGTGTGATATCGCGCTTGTAAAGACTGCTTTGAGAAAGCGGACGTCATAGTCCTTTTTTCGGTGAGCGGCCCACCTTTGGTTTAGTTCTTGGTCCGCGTCTACACGCAGATAATACCATTGTCAAAAGTCAATCTAGAGTTACGATGCCCGGATTTGGGTGCCAGAGCAGCGCCGGTGCAAGCGAATCACTAGTCACTAATCACGAGTCACTAGTCACGATTTACAGGCGGTGGGGGAGAAGGCCCCGGGTTCGTCAGGGGGATGCAAACCCGGGGCCTGGGGGATGAAACAGAGGCAGGGCCGGAGTAAACTCGATTGTGTTTTTCCGTTGCTATGACGCTGGCCCGACAACCAAGCGGCAAAGCCTGTACAGCTCCTCGTACGTGAAAACTAAATTCCCTTCCGTCTTTCCGTGTTCCACATGTCCCAATCCGGACAGCTCGCAAATCTGGCGCAGTTGCTCGAGCGGCAGACCGAGCAGGAAGGCCGCTCTGTTTTCGTCAATAATCTCTCTTCGGGTGGGCTCTTTCATTCATCGGCCTGATCGCGGCTTCAACCTGCCGCGCCCTAGTTCATGACGATGCTGGCCCAATTGTCCTGCTCCACGGCCAGAATCATCGGCTTATAGATATCGATGTCCCAGGCATCTCCGACGCGAATCCGGACTGCCTCTTCCGACTCGCCAACAATGGTTCCGCGCAGCGGCACCCGCAGGTCGCCGGTCGCTACTTGAAGGACAACTGCTTGGCCTACCCAGGATGCGTATGCGCTTGGCATGTCACCTACCCCCTCAGGTCATTGAATTCCGTCCGAACACTTGCCATTTTTAATCTCACCCTCGACCTCCACAATGGTACGGAGGCCTCAAAGTCATAGGAAAGAAGTACTGTTAGCGGTTGCGGCACAAAATTCTGGTCCGTTCAGGCACACGGTACTCCGGTACTGAAATCTTGGACCTGGTGCTTCATTGTTACCGTCGCTGCTTATGGTCACACTGGCCAAGTGACGATCCAGAGAAGTCTCGAAACCAACTTTGTTCCTCGATCGGGCGCGCGGCCACGCCCTGGCGAGCAACCGGCGAGCAATAAACTTGTGAACGGGATCGCCCTAGCCCTGGGTGGCGGGTTCTCCAGGGGGTTCGCGCACCTGGGCGTCCTGGAGGTGCTCGAACAGGAGGACATTCCTGTCACGGCAATCGCCGGAACCAGCATCGGGGGTCTGCTGGGCGCGGCCTACGCGGATGGCATACCCGTCGAAGTGCTCTGTGAACTGGGGCGCAAGGTTCGATTCCGCGATTTCATCCGGCATCAGAGGCGAAGCGGGATCGCGCAAGGAAATGATCGCATTGGCCAGTTTGTCCGCGAATGGTTTCATTCAAGTCAGGTTGAGGAACTGCCGATAGCTACTGCGATTGTGACCACTGACTTAAGCATCTGCGCGCCCTATATTTTCACTCACGGATCGATCGAGGTCGCCATCCGAGCGACTTGCGCATTTCCGGGGTTGTTCAGCCCCGTCGAGTACGAGGGCCGTAAGCTGGCCGACGGATGTATCGTTTCTCCCTTGCCTACGGCGACGGCCGCGCGAAGGAATGCCGCCTGCGTTCTGGGAGTAACAGTGGCCCCAAACGATGTTTCGCCATCCGGCGGCAAGGTGGTCCGGGTTCTTGATCCATCAAAGAGGTTGATCGACCCTTCCCGGGTCGAGCACGCGGACATCCTGCTCGAACCTGAAGTTGGCCGGATCGGTTGGAGCGACTTCTCACGCGTCGACGAGGCCCGGGCAGCCGGCGCTGACGCGATGCGCCGTGCACTGCCCTACGTTCGCAGGTTGCTCGACAAGCGTGGAGGCCTCGCGGTGATCCCCGCTCAAGCAGAGAGCGGGGCGCTGGCATGAGAACGTCCCTCATGTTGCGAACCCTCGTTGTCATGTTGGCAGTGGAATGGGAACTCTGCAGTCAGGACCCGTTCATTTTCTGTTACCGTATGAGTCTGGAGCCTGTGCGCATCTTCCTTGGAAGGTTCGACCAGCGTCGGTGACGGCTATTCATGATCGGTTCGCTCGCGCAATTTCTTCATTTCGTATTTAACGTAAAGGGCCTGATCGAGTGGGGCGGCACGCTGCTGGTCTGTGTGATCGTCTTCATTGAGACAGGATTCTTCGTCGGATTTTTCCTGCCCGGCGATTCCCTCCTGGTCACCGCGGGAGTCTTTGCCGCCACGGGTCAACTTCATCTTGCGGAATTACTGCTGCTGGTTCCCATGTGCGCGATTGTTGGCGACCAGATCGGCTATTGGATCGGCAGAAAAGCGGGACAGGCACTATATCGCCGCGAAGATTCCCTGGTCTTTCGCAAGCGTCACCTCGAACGCGCGCACCTGTTCTATGAAAAATATGGCGGAAAGACCGTCATTCTGGCGCGTTTTGTTCCCATCGTTCGCACGTTTTGTCCCCCGGTGGCCGGCGCTGCCATGATGCCTTACGGGCGCTATTTTGCTTTCGACGCGGTCGGCGGTCTCCTGTGGGTTGGAAGCACAATTCTCGGCGGATATTTTCTGGGTTCTCTGATCCCCAACATCGACAAGCGAATTCATTACGTCATCGCTGCCGTCATTTTTCTCTCTATTTTGCCTGCGATCATCAGCGTGCTGCGCGCCAGATTCTCGGATCCGGCAAAATCCGCACCACCGGCCCGACCCGCCACATCCGAGCGTGACTGACCATGCCGGCCCTGCGCGGTCCATTCCTCAAAGCCCCCAGAGCCATCATCTTCGATATCGGCCGCGTCATCATCCCCGTGGACATGTCGCGTGCGCTCGCTGCACTGGGAAAGCAACAGGGCGCGTCCCATTTGGAAGTTTTGCGGGAACTCGAGGCGGATCCGCGATGGCCGGACTGGCAGGAAGGCCGAATGGCGCCGCGCGAATGGCACGCACATCTTTCTCAAAAATTCCAATTGTCCCTGAGCTTCGATGAATTCTGCTCGGTCTGGTGCAGCGTCCTTGGTTCTGATCCGATTCTGCCGGAGGTCCTGTTTGAGCGCCTCGCAGCAAACTGCCGGCTGGCGCTGCTTTCGAACACCGACCCCATCCATGTAGCGCACATGGAGGCGAAGCTTCCGTTCGTCCGTCATTTTCCCGTGCGGGTCTATTCTTGCCGCGTCGGCGCAAGCAAACCCCTGCCATTGATCTTTCATCGGGCGTTGCGGGAATTGGGCGCCCTGCCCGAGGAGGCCATGTTTATCGACGACCTGCGCGAAAATGCGGCCGCCGCAGCCCTGCTCGGCATCAACGCTTTTCATTTCACTTCCGCCGATGAACTCCTCGCCGAGTTCACTCGCCTGGAATTGACGATTACCTAGAATCGTGCCCGCGTATCCAGAAAACTCCTGCACAAAGTAAAGTTTGCACGGAGCGCCAGGCTGACTGGAACAAAGCGGTTCGGTAGCTCCATTTCTATCAATGAGATACAGGTTAGCGCGCATCCGGTCACCATGGCGGCCTGCGTGCTTATCCACAGCCAGGACTTGCACCTCAAAGGGGGAATTAATTTATGACCGAAGAAATCAATCGTTCGTCTGAGGGACGCCAAGGCGCACCGGGCTGGATGATTGCCGCGGTGGGCGTGCTTGGAGTGGTGGCTCTGGTCGCGCTGGTGATCGGGCACAATGCCTCGACACAAGGTCAAGAGATTCAGCAGGCCATGGACAGCAAGGTGAAGGCGATGCAACTGGACTTCACCAATCAGATCGCCCAACTGCAGCAGCACCAGACACAGGTCGACACTGCCAACGCCGGGCTACAAAGTGACTTGGGCGTTGTGACGAAGCGTCTCCGCCTCACTCAGGGCGACCTGAAGAAGGCGCGTGAAGAGGCCGAAGCCATCAAGACCGAAGATCAGCAGAAAATGGACGAAATGAACGGCACCGTTACGACCGCGCTCGCCACCAAGGCCTCGACCGACGATGTGAAGAATGTGGACGGCAAGGTGGACGGAGTACGCACGGATCTCTCGGGCACGCAGAACGACCTGAAAATGGCGCGCAGCGAACTGGGCACCTTGATCGCCAAGAATCACGAGGATGTCGAGCAGCTCCGCCGGCTGGGCGAGCGTGACTACATTGAATTCACGATCGACTCCAAGAACAAGCCCCAGAAAGTTGGAGGCTTCATGGTCGAACTGAAAGGTACAAATCCAACCAAGAAGATCTTCAGTGTCTCTCTGATCGTGGACGACGCCCGCATTAACAAGAAGAATCTGCCGATCAACGAACCCATCTTTTTTCATCAGGGCAACGATCGACGCCCGTTGGAACTGGTAGTCAATACAGTGGCCAAGGATAAAGTGACCGGTTACATCAGCGTACCAAAGGCCGGCGGCACGCAAAGCGCGTCGAGCGATTAACAGGTGAAATACAAAGCTGCCTGGTCCGGGCGCCGCAAAGCGTCCGGACCAGCCATGGCGGGCGAGGTGCTGTTGCGTCACGCCCGCCGCCTGCGCGTTTCGAAATCCTTCGTATCGCACGCGCTTCGACCCGCGTTACACTCTTTCCTGCCTTGCTCGCTCCCCGTCATCTGATTTTCACGGCCCTCGAGGGCGCCCTGCTTGACTCGCGCACGCAGTCTTTTTCCGCAGCGGAGGAAACTCTTTACGAACTGGACCGCAGACATATTGCAATCGTGTTGCTCACCTCACGCACGCGTGCGGAAATCGAACCGTTGCGCCGCAAACTGGGGCACAGCCATCCGTTCATCACCGAAGCAGGCGGAGGAATCTTTTTCCCGGATGGATATTTCAATATTCGAATCCCGGAAGCGACCAGGAATGGGCGCTATCTATGCGTCGCTCTGGGCCGCCCTTACGGAGAAGTCTGTACCGCACTGGACGAGATCGCCGAGGAATGCGGCGTGGGAGTGGCCGGCTTCCATCACATGACCCCGCGCGAGGTCGCCGATAACACTGGATTCCGCGCGCGCGACGCTGAGCTTGCCCGAAGCCGCGAATTTGACGAGCCCTTCTATTTCACTTCGGGAGATGACGCGGCGATCGCGCGTTTTGTCGCGGCGGCGGGCGAACAGGGGTTCCAGGCCCGAAGGGGCACCCCTTTCTGGCATTTATCCTCAAGATGCGACACGGCGCGCGCGGTTCGCACCGTCACAAAGCTGTTCCGCGAAGCAACACACATCAAGTTGAGCATCGTAGGGATTGGATCGAGCACGGAGGATCTCAGCTGGCTTGGAGCAGTCGATCACGCCGTTCTCTTGCCCGATAAGCGGGCTAACGCGGGGAAAGAAAACGCCGGCAGGATCAAGAATCTTGTCATGGGTGACGCCCCGGGACCGGTCGGATGGAGCTCAGCGATCCTGAATATTATCAGCTAGTCTTAGTAGTACTAGTATTTCGCGGCCGGAAATCGCTTTTCACACTATCGTAATTCGGGTGTTCAATTCGCTTCCAATCTGCGCATTCGCCCCCAGCATAACAGACGAGCAACAAAGATATATCACTCATCCTTAATGGTTTACAGCGTGCGAGCCGTTTCAATCGCCTTGGTCCTGCACTTGCCATAGGAGAACGCGACTTGCTGTCGGGTGACGTCCAGCAATCTAACGCCAGAGAGTTTCGGGAGAAATTCGACGATTTTGCTCCGGGGGTATGAACACGGGCGGCGCATCAGAAGCGCCGCCCTTTTTTCTGTTGGCCACGAGTCGCTTCCCTGGAGGCTGACTTGGAAAGCCTGAATCTGATTTCCGGGAAATCAAAACGGGGAACCTGGCGGCTCCCCGTTTTGTCACTTTTGCTTTTGCCGTCGCGGCGCGTTTTTGCGCCTCCGGCGGTACGCACCGCGTGCGCGGTGTGATGTATGCTGTTAATGCTCTAAGCCCGGTGGAGTCATCCTCGCCTCCCTGGCTTATCGAACTACAATTCTTTTCTACTCCCCGGACACAGGTTTGGCAATAGTACGCTTGAGGATTTTTCAGCGTCGAGAGACTCCGGCAAGCTCGTGGGCGCGATGAATTCAGCTGGGAAATGGTGTTGAAGCTTACTTGACGAAGAGGCCTTCGCGAAGCTGATCGCGCCCCACGAATGTCTTGGAAGAGCGATATCGGCAGAATAGATTGGAAATTTCGCGGTTTTGAAAAACACGTTGCGGAGCAAATGGGCACGAAGCGGGGATCAATTCCAGATTCTGCGCATCCAGAACGCGGTAGCGATGGAAGGCTTCGGGCTTGCGGGCGTGAAAGATCGCGAAGACAACTCCGCCGTCGCGGACAAGCGACGTCACCCTTGCCGCGAGCTTGGTCATCAGATCGGTGTCAAGATAATCCAGAATATCCCACATGAGCACGGCGTCAAACGTGCCTCCGGATATTGCAGCGTGGATTCCAGAAACCGTTCCGCGCGCGCCGCGGGCGTCAATTCAGAACGATCGGCATCGAGGGGAAGTTCCCTCTTTCTTGCTCCTCGGCATCCAGAAAGTTCTTCCAGGTGGTCAGCAAATCCTCGGTGTAAACCTTGTAGCCGCGATCGATGAAAAATGTGATCGTCGTTTGCCGTGCGGGTCCCATGTCCAGCAAATGGCCGTGCCCGATTCCGTCGAGCTGCCAGAGGAATTCCTTGAGCCCATTGGAAAGGCGCGCATTGCGAGTGACAGCCCCGGGTGCCGCGGGAGGAGCGCTGACATTGGCAACCGCCGCCGCGGTTGCGGTATGCGCCTTGCCGGGCACATGGCTTCGCTGGGGCGATTCCACGTGATTCCCGGCTCGTAATTTATTGAAAAGACTCATTTTAATTCGCTACGTCCCCGCCTGCCTTCATGGCCACCGGCTGTAAGGCGGAGGATGAGGAAGTGGTCGACTTCCCTGCATGTTCGCATGCCGTGCGAATCCTCGCCGCGCGTAATTTCCACCTTGCTGTGAATTTGCGCGCCCTCTTCGATCGCGATCCGGATGGTCACGATGTCTCCGCGGATTTCTCCGGTGCGCCCGATTTCCACGCGCTCGCGGCCCCGCACAGCGCCCTTCACTTTTCCTCGGACGATGATTTCGCGCGCATCCACATCGGCCGAAATTTTGCCGTGCGGACCAACGGTGACGCGGCCGTCGGAAAGGTGGATGGTGCCCTGCACTTCCCCGTCGATATACAGATCCTCGCGGCCCCTTATTTCTCCTTTAATTAATAATGACGAAGTGATGACTCCGCCGGATGGCTGCACGACTTCCGCGGTCAGTCCCGCAACGCTTCGGACGGGCGGTTCCACGCGCGCGGGCGGCGGAACTTCGGCGGCCGGCGATGCGGGTTTTGGATCTTCTGGTTTACGCCACATGAGTTTCTCCCCAAACCGAAACTCCGTAGCCACAGGCTGGGGTAATTGCAAAGCAGCCCGGAGAGGACGGTAGAAGTCTGGACTATAGTGCACGGGCTCGGACCTGTAAACCGGGTGTGTTTCCAATCAGTTACGGGAGGGACGAAATTCTGCGGTAAAAACGGCCCCTGGTGCACCGCCGTAACCGCGACGCCGGCGGGAGCGGCGGACTTACTCCGCAATTCCCAGCGAGCCACGCCGTAGCCAAGCAATTCATTGAAGAACAATTTCTGTCCCTGGCGCGTTTCCCACCAGCGGGAAGGGTCAAATTCCGAATCGTGAGCGCCACTGACATGAACGCTGACTCCTGCCGGGAGGACGCGCGTCAAAAATAAAGCGGGCGCGCCGGGCGTGATAGTTCGACGTCACAATCAGCACCCGTTTCCAACCGCGGCTGGCAATCAGCCCCGCGAGAGCTTCCGCTTCTTCCCGCGTGTTTTCTGCGCGGTGCGGAAACTTCACGATCGATGAACGCCGGCACGCCAAATGATTCGAGGTCGTGCTCCATCATCTCGGCAATTCCGGCATAGGGCCGCAGGGAACGGCCGCTCGCCACGACCACCGGAGCCACTCCTGTCCGGAACAGTTCGGCAGCATGAAAGGCGCGGTCGCCGGCGTAATTGTCGTCGCCCAGAACAATGATCGCGTCGGCTTTGGCCGCAGGATCGTTCACCATCCAGACCTGCCCCGCGAGGCGCATGAGGGGGTGCCGGACGGCGTATAGAAACGCCAAGAATCCCAGAAAAACGAGCAGAAACAACAGGCGAGAAAAAATCCCGCCGTGTTCGCTGCGCCTCACGTGATTGGGTCCAGCTTGCGCAGCCGTTCGGCCGCTTCTTCCGGCAGTGAACGCGTTGTAATACACTTCCTTGATGCTGTAGGACTTGCTGCGCGTTTCGACGATGGGCAGGATTTCGATGTGCCAGTGGTAATCTTCCATGATCGTTTTCCAATAGGTGGTGGAAGTTTCTCCCTTGGGATGAACGATGTTGGGCGAGGTATGCACAACCAGATGATACGCCGGAGCGATTTGCCGTATGCGCCGCAGGGTCCGCCGTAGCAAGGCCGCCAGATGGCGCCGGTTCGTCCCCGGAAGCGGCCTCTCAAATGAGTAATTGTGCTTGCGATTGATCAGCCAGACTTCATACGGAACGCGTGAGGCATAGGGACACAGCGCGAAGTAATCTCCCTGCGTGTCCACGATCCGTTTGGCCTGGCGCTCTTCCTGCTTCACGATGTCGCAAAATACGCAGCGCTCTTTTTCCCTGTACCACTCGCGCGCCGCGCGCAATTCATAAAGAACTCTTCTGGGCACGAACGTCGTTGCGGTAATTTGCGAGTGCGCGTGCGTGCCTTCCTGGCCCGCCAGCGGACCATAATTCTTGTAGACGGAGACATACTTGAACCTGAGGTCGCGCTTCAGGTCTTCAATGCGCTGCCTCCAGGCATCCATGACCAGCAAGATCTGGTCGTCGCTCAAATCTTCAAGCTTGCGGTTGTGGTCCGGCGTCTCAATGACGATTTCATCGGCGCCAACCGGCTGCATGTTATCGTAGATGCCGTCGGCGCGCCGGCTGGGGTCGCCCTCGACGCGATAAAGCGGATCCGGGTGCGGCAGCACCGCGACTTGCCATGGCCCCTCGGGCGGAAGGCGCAACAGCAGCGGCCTCCTGATGTCGACCTGCGCGGGACAATATGGGCAACCCCCCGTGGTTTCGCAGGTGGATTCCCTGGTCCCCACAATTACCCAACTGCGCGTGATGGGATCTTTACGAAGTTCCATGGAGGAATTTTATGTCAAGCGGGCGGATTGCAGAAGAAATCATTCGTGAAAACGAGCGAAGGGGAGTAACTGCAATGACCAGCCGAAATTCAGCGCGTGTACCGCGCCGGAGTGGGGCCTTCCTCAAGGCGATGGCGGTCCCAGATCGCGCCTTCGCGGGAATATGAAGCCATCTCGAAGTCCTGCGTCAGCTCGAGGCAATCGGTCGGGCAGGCATCTTCGCACAAACCGCAGAACATGCAGCGCGAAGTGTCGTAGGTGAACGTGGTGAGAACTTTGCGCCGCGTCGCGTCATCGCGATGCCAGCCGACCACGATCAGATTTTCCGGGCAAGCCAGTGAGCAGAGGTTGCAGGCGATGCAGAGCGTCTCGCCCGTCTCCGGATTCATGTTCAGGCGCGGGGCGCCGCGGTACCGCTCCGCCACCATGGGGCGCTCGAGCGGATACTGCTCCGTGTAGATATTCTTTGGGTTCTGCGTGCGGAAGGTCAGCAGCATTCCCTTCCAAAAGTCCACCAGGAATAGCCGATTCAGGAATGAATTCATGGGCTAAGTCTGTCGGCGAAGCGCGCAATTGTCAAGAGGAGTATGGCCGATCGGAGGGTGGATGATAGGTCAGGTTCCGAGAACGCCGTTTCACAGATAAGGATGAGATGTCGTCTTCTCGGAATGTGCGATGTTGCCGATTCCCGTGTTCCGATGGCTCCGCTTATCGAGGGGCAGCCGCTCACCGGGATGAATCCAAATATCCGTTGACACCCTATCCGGGGACAGATTACTGTTTCGATAGATTCTCAAACCAAATCCAATCGTATGGCGCTGATCTAAGTTGGCCGTGACGAGGTGTAGGCTTGCGTTCAAGCATGGAAGGGAGGGTGTAGGCCAACATGTCCATCTTGATCTTTACCCGTCCCCATATTGCAGTCTTGTATCTTGCGTTCGGTCTGCGTGCAAGACTCCTCGGGTGCGGGATTGTCGGGGGAGCTTCGCCGGCGAATGCGAGAGTGGATTAGCCTAAGATGCACATCTCGCGCCCATTCATCGAGCGTCCCGTCGCAACTTCGCTTCTGAGCGTCGCGATCCTCTTGGCAGGCGGAGTTTCCTATTTTTTCCTTCCCGTGGCGCCTCTGCCGAAAGTCGATTTCCCCACCATAACAGTGGGCGCGGGGCTCCCCGGCGCCAGCCCTGAAACAATGGCTTCTTCGGTTGCGACGCCGCTCGAGCGGTCCTTCGGCCGCATTGCGGGCGTGACGGAAATGACGTCATCCAGCCAGCTTGGCTCGACCGGCATTACACTCCAGTTAGACTTGGACCGCGACATTGATGCAGCGGCCCGTGATGTCCAGGCGGCGATCAACGCGGCAGCCGGTCAGTTGCCGACCGGACTTCCGAGCCTTCCACGCTATCGGGAAACAAATCCGACCGACTCCCCGATCATGGTTCTTTCCCTGACTTCGGACACGATCCCGCTCAGCGAGCTCTACGATATTTCCGATTCCATTATTGTTCAAAAGATATCCAAAATCACCGGCGTGGGTCAGGTAAATATCGCCGGCGGATCGAAACCGGCGGTGCGCGTGGATCTGAATCCCCTGGCGCTGGCGGGCTATCACATCGGCCTGGCCCAGGTGCGACTGGCGTTGCAGGCGGCCAATGCCAATTCACCCAAAGGACAATTGGAAGACAGAGGCAATCGCTGGGTCATTTCCGATACCGACCAATTGTTGACCGCGGACAAGTATCTGCCCCTGATTGTGGCCTATCGGAATGGCGGTCCCGTTCGGCTGAGCGATATTGCCAACGTGACGGAAGGGGTCGAGGACGTACGAAACGCCGGGTTCATTGACGGAAATCCCGCCATACTGATGATTATTTCCCGTCAGCCGCAGGCGAATATCATCGAAACGGTGGACCAGATCAAGGAGTTGCTTCCGGAGTTGCGTGCTTCCATACCGCCTGCCGCACACTTATTGTTGTCTGCCGACCGCACGCGAATGATCAAAGCCTCCATTCGGAACATTCAGTTTACGCTGCTGCTGACGGTTGCCCTGGTTGTGATGGTCATCTTCCTTTTCCTACGCAACGTGTGGGCAACTCTGATTCCGAGCGTTTCGATTCCGCTTTCCCTCCTGGGCTCGTTCGGAGTCATGTACTTGTTTGGATACGGCATCGACAATTTCTCTCTCATGGCAATGACCATCGTGACGGGCTTCGTTGTCGACGACGCCATCGTGGTGATTGAAAACATTGCTCGTCATCTGGAGGCCGGAGAGTCGCCGATGCAAGCGGCCCTCAAAGGCTCCCAGGAGATCGGACCGACGGTCCTGTCGATGAGTATTTCACTGATTTCCGTATTCATTCCGATTCTGCTGATGGGGGGCATCGCGGGGAGGCTGTTCCGCGAGTTTGCCGTAACGCTGAGCATTGCCATCGCGGTTTCCTTGTGTGTTTCGCTCACCACCACGCCCACGATTTGCGCGCGTGTTCTGAAATCGTCGAAGGAAATGAAGCATGGCCGGCTGTTCATGCTGGGCGAAAGGATTTTCGCGCGTCTATTGCGCGCCTATGGCACCGGTTTGCGCTGGGTTCTGAACCATCAGCCGATCATGCTGGGCGTTACAATCGCCACGGTTTGCCTCAGCGTTTATTTATATGTCATCGTCCCAAAAGGTTTCTTCCCGCAGCAGGACACCGGGCGATTGAACGGCTCGGTGATCGGCGCGCAGGACATTTCATTTCCCGCCATGAGGGCCAAAGTCGAACAGTTCGGGAAGATCCTCAAGAGCGACCCGTCCGTGCTCAGCGTGCAGGGTTTCATGGGCGGTGGTGCGGAAAACGTGGGCCGGATCATCGTCGAGTTGAAAGATATAGAGGAGCGTAAGGTTAGTGCGGATGGAATCATTGCGCGCTTGAGGAGAAAACTTGCGGTGGTTCCCGGAGCCGCCCTGTACTTGCAATCGTACCAGGACATCCGCGTGGGCGGCATTTTCGCGGCTTCGCAATTTCAGTTCACCCTGCAGGGCGAAACGCTCGACGAGCTTCAGACCTGGGCGCCGCGGGTCCTGACTCGCATCAGGACTCTGCCGGGTCTTCGGGATGTGACCAGCGACCAGCAGGACCGAGGCTTGCAGGGCGCTCTCGTCTTCGACCGCAATACCGCATCGCGTCTCGGCATTCAGTCTCAGCAGATCGACGAGACATTGTACGACGCGTTCGGCCAGCGCCAGGTCTCTACGATTTATACGCAATTGAATCAGTATCACGTGGTCATGGAAGTCGATCCGCTCTATCAGAACAGCCCTGACGCAGTGCAAAGCCTCTACGTTCGCTCGCAGGCCGGCGCCGAGGTCCCGTTGAGCACCCTTTCGCACTTTGAAGCGAAGACGGCAGCGCTGTCGGTGAACCACAAAGGGCAATTTCCGTCAGTCACAATTTCGTTCAATATGGACCCGTCCCTTTCGCTGGGTGACGCGGTAAAGGAAATTGAAGCGGCCATACTGCAGATGGGCATGCCGTCGACGATTCATCCCACTTTTTCAGGAACGGCGGAGGCCTTTCAGGATTCGCTAAGGAATGAGCCGTACCTGATTCTTGCGGCACTGTTGACGGTGTACATCGTGTTGGGAATGCTCTATGAAAGTTACATTCACCCCATCACGATTCTTTCCACGCTTCCGTCGGCGGGCGTGGGCGCATTATTGGCATTGCGGTTCACGCATACGGACCTGAGCGTCATTGCGCTGATCGGCATTATCCTGCTCATTGGAATCGTGCAGAAGAATGCCATCATGATGATCGATTTCGCGCTGGAAGCGGAACGCAAAGAAGGAAAAAGTCCGGTCGAAGCAATTTATCAAGCCTGTTTGCTGCGTTTCCGGCCGATCATGATGACCACCACCGCGGCATTGCTCGGCGGCCTTCCGCTGGCGATCGAGAGTGGCATGGGTTCGGAATTGCGCCGCCCTTTGGGAATCAGCATTGTGGGGGGGCTGATGGTAAGCCAAGTCCTGACGCTATTCACTGCCCCGGTCATCTATCTCTACATGGATCGGTTGCATCAGAAGTTAGCGCGCCACAAAAAGGTAGCGCGGAAACCGGTGCCGGTACCTTCGACGACCGCTAGCGCATAATTTTTTTGAGATCGAACCCCGCAATCGAGTGTTCTTCTTTCTCCGCATTCGAGGTTTTGAGAGGGGGAAAAGTCCCGGCGAGTCCCGTCTCCGGAAACTGACCCAATATCAATTCCGAATGACATTTATTGGATTCGCCCACTTACAGGGGCCTTTCCGGAGTGATAAACTGCAGTTCGCATGAGTTCACCCAGTTCGAGGCCGCAGCTTCAGATCCGCCGCGCGATTGAAGACGATGCCGCGTCGCTCTGTGAAATATTCAACGAGGCAGTGCAGGATCGCATGGAAACCTTCGATGCCGATGCGCGATCGGTGGACGACCAGCGTCAGCTGGTCGCCGGCGCCGCACAGGATCCCAAGCATCCGATTCTGGTGGCCGATGTGCGCAACTGGATCGCGGGCTGGGTCGCGCTCGCGCCTTATGACAATCGGATCGCGCTGGACGATATCGGCGAGCTGTTCATTTACGTGCGCCGTTCCTTCCGCAACTATGGTGTGGGACGCCAGCTTATGCGCGCCATTCAGGAAGAGGCCGGCAAACTGGGATATCGCAAACTGATCGGCCGGATTCTGGTGGAGAACCAGGATGGGCTGTTGCTGTGCCGTGCGACGGGCTGGCGCGAAGTCGGCCGGCATGCGGCACACGCGCGGCTCAGCGACGGACTTCACGACGTGATGATCCTGGAGTACTTGGTCCCCGCCTTGGCCGTGCCGCGCCCGTGAACGATCGCGAGTACATGCACCTGGCCCTCGGACAAGCGCGAGCCGCCGCCATGCGAGGAGAAGTCCCCATAGGCGCGCTGGTGGTCCTGGACGACCGAATCCTGGCCGCGGCAGGAAACCGTACAATCACGGATTGCGATCCCACCGCACACGCAGAAATCATCGCTTTGCGCCAGGCAGCGCACGAGCTCAACAACTACCGGCTGACCGGAGCCGCCGTGTACGTTACCGTCGAGCCGTGCGCGATGTGCGCGGGGGCTCTGGTGCAAGCCAGGGTCGCTCGGCTGATTTACGGGGCCGATGAGCCGAAAGGCGGCGCCATCCGCACCTGCATGCAGGTGCTGGACGTCCCCGCTCTAAACCATCGCGTTTCGGTCACGGCGGGAGTTCTGCCCGAAGAGTCGATCGCCCTGCTTCAGTCGTTTTTCGCTGAACGCCGGTGAGGCGCCATGGCTACATAGCCTAAAGCCCCTGAGAATCGGCTCCCTTAATGTCGTGGCTAGAGCCACGACCCACAATTCACTCCTATTTCTCCTCGACCTTCCTTGGTTCTTTCCCGGAATTCATTTTCCACATCATCTGCCGCAGCATGCCCAGCCAGATCACAGCGTCGCGAGCCGGCAAGTTCAGGCGGCGGACAAGCCGGCGAATCCTTTCCTCGGCATCCGTCACGCGGCGGCGCCCGAGGAAACCGCTGGTATGCAACGCTTCGAGCAGTGTGTTGGTAATGCGCTCGAGTTCCGCCGCGGTGGCCAACTCGGATTGCTTCGGCCCCCTCGCGGATTTCGAGTCGCGGATCAGTTCGTACAGACAGACCGCGACCGCCTGGCCCAGATTCATCGAGATATTTTCATCGCAGGTGGGAATGCGCATGAGCCAGTGACAATGGCTGAGGGCCTCGTTGGAGAGCCCGAATTTCTCCGACCCGAATAGCAGCGCCACTCTGCTCGAACCAAGGCGCTTGCGGATGGAGCGCGCGCCCAGTTCCAGGCGCTTGAGGGGATGCTGGATTTCGCGATTCCGAACCGCCGTGGTTCCCACGACTAAAGTACAGTCGGCCACGGCGTCAGGAACACTCTTGAATTCCTCCGCGTTTGCGAGAATCCCGGAAGCCCCAACCGCCGAGCGCGCCTCGCGGTAGGATGGTTCGAATGGATTCACGACCCTCAGATGTCGAAATCCGAAGTTGCTCATGGCCCGGGCAGCAGCGCCGATGTTCAATGGGTTGCGCGGAGCTACCAGGACGACTCGCAGACGATCGGATTCGCTTTGTTCAGACACGAGCGTCTTATTGTAAAGCAATTGGACGATTCATTTATCCGTGGAATAGCGGGCGATTTGCTCGTTCCAAATAGGGACAAGCTGGAGTGAAACCAGCTCCCTGGGAGCCCCCCCCTGTGCTAAGGCTTTCCTTTTCATTGATTAAGAACAAGCTTCGGGAGCAAAACCATGCCGTTCGAACTACTTTCTTTGCTGATCTTCAAGATTAAATCGATAAATTAGACAAACGAAACACACCCGATTATTATTGCCCTGCATCAAACCAGTATCACCGTAGTCCGCAGGGAGACTCCCATGTACCGAGAATACGACCTGTTTGAAAAATTCTCCGATGGTTCATCACTTTGGCGGGCCAGCGTCTTGGGAATTGAAAAGACACGTTTTCATCTCCGGGAATTGGCGCAAAAATCCGGCAATCAGTTCTACGCCATCGACATGCTGAGCGGGAAAACCGTTCATTTGAATTCGCCGGGTGGACTGCTTGCTTCGCCGAGGAATAGCAGGAAAAGCAAGGCGGCGGCTGCCTAGCTTCCCGCCCAGGTCCTTCGAGTCGACAATCCGAAAGACGGGTGTGGCTTGACATGGACGATTGTTACAATATTTCCCTTCATCCTTCCATTCATCCAGAAATAATGGAACGCTTCGGGCTGCTTGGCGGAATCATGAATATACATATTGAGCCTTTCTCCGACAGGCTCAGTGTGGAGAGGCGCAAGCATCCGCTGCGCCTCTCTTTCTTTTTGGGCGCTGGTTTTGATTGCAATCTATCGGCTCGCACGACGAATTCCCGTATTGGCTGAGGCAGCACATCGGCCGTTTGCCAGTGGACTTTAGCAGAGCATTCCCTTATGCTGGCGGTGAAATTTTAGTAGACACTCCTCAGACTCCCCGCGAGGTCTAGAGGATCAAAGGAGTGATCATATGCAGACCGCAGTGAAGGAATCTCGCCTAACACCCCGGGAGAACCTCTCAGAACCAGTTCGTGTCCGACCCTGCGATTCGCGATATCCCGAGGAAATCTGCACCAGCGTAAATGTCTCCCGCAGCGGGTTGTTTCTGGTGACGCCGGCAGAGCACTACTTCGTCGGGATGAACGTCGTCGTGACGCTCAACTTCGGCCCGGATGATCCCCGTCATCGCGAGCAGATCGGCGATGTGGTGCGAGTGGAATGGCTGGAGGACGGAAAGTGGGGCGTTGCCATCCGAATCCTGATGCACAACAATCCGGGAATTTACTCGGGGACCTGAAGATTTCTGAATCAATATCGCGGGTTGCCGGCCCATGTCCAAGCATGCCCGCCACGAAGTTAACCTAGCTTCACAGATCTTCGCAATTTACCCGGCCATATTCATTTCTGAACTCATCGTCCCGCCGTCGTCCGCGGGGGGAGCCGCCGATGTGTCATTGCGTTTCGCTGCGGGCCGCAGCGGCGAACTCTTGGCGATCGAACCCCAATTAGCGATCAGGTGGTCCGCGCTTCGCCAGGCGATCGCCTGCAAAGTTAAGGTCGGATTGCTCCCTCCGTGAGAGACCATGACCGCGCCTCCCAGAATCAGCAGATTCGGCACCTCGTGTGCCAAGCCATTAGGGTTCACGACGGACGTGGCAGGATCCGTGCCCATGCGCGCCCCTCCGATGGCGTGATTCGTTACTTGTGGCGGGGAAGGCTGTCCGCCCCAGACCACGGACGCTCCTGCTTCCTTAAAAAGCTGAATCGACTTTTCCCGCGTGAAATTCGCACGCAGCCGCTCTTGTTCCTGGAGACCGCAGGTAATGCGCAAGAGCGGAACGCCGTCAGGCGCGCTATTGTCGGGGTCGAGATCGAGGTAATGCTCCTCGTAGGGCAGCGTATCATGCTGATTGTAGCCCCCGCCGATCGAGTTGCCGTTCGCCTTGAGGTACGTTTTATAAGCTGAACCCCACCTTGGCATGCCCGGCGGGACCCCGCGCGAGGTGCCGATTGGATACGCTTCCATTCTCATCCCGATGTTACCTCCGCCAATAAAGCCGAGGCCGGTATGATCGAAGTGATCGGCGTTCCAATTGTCCACGCCGACGCACTGCGAGACCATTCCGGTGAAGCGATTCAGCTTCTTGCCGGGGAAAATTGCGTTGAGGCCGGTCGAGAGGTGACCGATGTAGTGCTTGCCCACCTGGCCGGAATTGTTCGCAAGGCCGTTGGGAAACCCTGGCGATTTCGAGAGCAGAAGGAGCCGGACGCTTTCGTATGTGAAGGCGCTCAAAATCACGACACTGGCCGGCTGGAAATATTCCTGGCCGCCCTTGATGTAGGTTACGCCAGTGGCTCGCCCGTCGCGGTCGACTTCGATGCGCGTCACGCGAGCGTCGGTGACCACCGTGAGATTCTTCGTCTCCAGCGCCTTTGGAATTGTCGTCACATTGGTCGATCCCTTGGCATTGTGTGGGCAGCCATTCGGCTGGCAGAAACCGTGATACTGGCAGGGCCCGCGCCCGTCGCGCGCGACCGAGTTGATCGCGGAAGGTCCCGGGAAGGGATTCCATCCGAGGCGCTTTGCGGCGCCGGAGATCAGCTCCGTATATCCGGTCCTGCGAAGCGCCGGCATCGGGTACTCCTGGCTTCTTGCGCCTTCAAACGTGTTGCCTTCGGGATTCTTTTTGCCGGCGATATTTCCGGCGAGTCCGGAAACGCCGATGGTTTGTTCCACCTTGTCGTAATACGGTTCAAGTTCTTCGTACGTGAATGGCCAGTCGATCAGCGTCGAGTTCGACGGGATTGAATTGGGTCCATAGCGGGCGATGGACATGCTGCGGGACTTGAACACCCAGGGCGCCCAGCGCCAGCTCTGCGCTCCGTAGTGGATCGAGCTGCCGCCGACCGCGCTCATAAGAGTTCCCGTGCGCCTGCGAATGGCCTTAACTTTTTCGTTGGGCCGCCACGTCGGAACGTCCCGGTTGAATTTCGAATTGCCCATCCAGGTCAGAATATTATTTCGGACTTCATCCGATGGATAATCGGCAGGCGCGAGCCAGCCGCCCGCCTCAAGACCGATGATCTTGGCGCCCGCATCGGCGAGCGGCAACGCTGCCAAGCCGGCGGCGCCGCCAAGGCCAATCGTGACAATATCGGTTTTCTTCAGGTTGATGGCCATGGCTACTGTTTCCTCCCCTTGAACATACTGTAGCTGTACGCCGATCGGTGCGCCTTCTCGATCGGGAAATCAAGCTGCTGTTCTTCTTCGCTGAAGGCGAGCTTCACGCCCGGAAAATCAAGCAGGTCCCAGCCGATGAAATTGGCGTTGCCGCCGTAATAGGGGTCGCTGAACATTCCTTCCTGCGTGTGCTCCAGCACAAGATTAAAAAAAGCAGCAGCGTTGGAAACAAATCCATATGTCTTTTCGAGCTTGTTACCTTCGAGCGCGGTCAGGACCGCATCCTGTTTGTCCGGAGACAGAGCCGAGAACGAATCCTGGTAGGTCTCCTTGCAATAGGCGTCCAGAGCCGAGAGGTTTGCCGTGTAATTATCCTTCTGATAGGCGTAATGCGAAGTCAGCGCCCGATCGATGTAGGTCGCCGCGTGCGCTTCGAGGGCGCCCGGACCGTTCTCATCGGTCGGGAAAATGCGCGCTGTGATCGCGGAGAGCGTCGCGAATTGCTGCGAGGTCAGCGCCTGGACCGCGTGCAAGGTTTCCGGCGGCGAGACCGTTTGCGAAGCCATCTGCGCCGCTGGCGTGGCGGCTGCCAATGCCGACGGCGGTATCAGAGCGGCGCCGGCCGCCGTCGCGCCCAGCGCCCCGGCGCGCTTGAAAAGATCGCGGCGCGAAATGCCGGATTTCTTTTTCTCCTCGTTTTTCATCTTCTCTCTCCCTTGGCCTTCCCCTGTGGCGCACCCCAACGTAAAAGGATCAGCAATTCTATCGAATTCAATTCCTGTTTGCCCTGGATTATAACCGCCGCGCCGCCCCGCGACAATGAAGGACTGAGCCGAAAGCCGCTTACAAAACGCGAGCCTGACGCATGACGGCTTCGGCCTTCGGGCGGATCTCGCGGGCCACTTCAAAAGGATCGCCCTGCTGGAATTTCGGCAGGAACAGTTCCACCGAGAGAGGCCCGGCATAACCATTGTCGGCGAGCTTGCGAAGGATTTGGGTCAGCGGGCTGACTCCGTCGCCGGGGATGAAACGGGTTGAGTTGTCGAGCAATTCGCGCGGCATTTCGGGCACGTCCTGAAAATGCACGTGGCCAATTTCTCCTGGGCGGATGAGATCGAGATCCTCGAGCTTGTTGAGGCCGGACCAGAAGTGATAGCAATCGAACAAGATCGACACGCTCGGATGCGCCGCTGCGCGCGTCAAGTTGAGTATTGTCGTCAGCGTGGAGATAAACGTGGACGTACGGACGAATTCGATCCTCAGCGCCAAGTTGAACTGCTTCGCAATCTCCCCGGCTTCGTGGATGTTGCCGGGGGCAGCCTTGTAGTCCTCCAGGCTGAATTTCTGACTGGCGCCGGTCGTTGCATAAACACGATTCAGGCCCAGGGCCGCGTACATTTCGCAGCGTTTCTTGAGATTTTCCAGGGCCGCGCCGCGATCCGGATTCGGCTCCCAAAGACTCGTCACACCGGTCGCTCCCTGAACCGCGGTCAGTCCCAGGTCTGTGAGCACACGGCGCGCGGCTGCCAAGTCATCCGTTTTCAGAAAATCATCGAGCAGTGTATTCGTAAGCTCGACCTGCGTGATCCCGGCGCGAGCCCATCCTTCCAGCGATTTTCGGTACCCTGCTCCAGCCGAAGTGTTCTGGTGCATCGCGAGCGTCATCTTCTTACCGGTTGCGGGGGAGACAGAGCGCACGGCGGCGAGCGCCGCGGGCGTCAGGAGAATCGCTCTTCTGGAGAGCCTGATCATGGAGGGTTCAATCCCCTTTCGTTTCAACTTGCCGTATCCACGAGCCTACTATCTTTGATCGCCGCGGACTGAGCCCAACGAACAGGAACCGGATATTATGGCGGAGAGGGTGGGATTTGAACCCACGGTCGAGTTTCCCCGACACTCGCTTTCGAGGCGAGCTCTTTCAACCGCTCAGACACCTCTCCGCAGTATGGGGTTCATTCTAACGGGGGGCGACTCTCATGGCAACGGTTGCTGCCGCCCCGGGACTCACAGTCTGGCCGAAATCTTGGGGGACGGACAAAAGTCTCTGTCCTAGAAGTGGAACGGCAAAAAAGCTGGGACGCGTTTGCGATACTCCCGGTAGGCGGATCCGAACCGCGTGGCCAATTCCCTTTCCTCGAGCCGAATCACGAGCAGAGCCAACACCCACCAGATCGCGATAACGATCCACAATCGCAGTGTCCACGCCAGCAAAGCCGCTCCAATAACCGCGCAAAACATTCCTGTGTAGCGAGGGTGGCGAACGTGCGCATAAAGCCCGCCAGCGAACATTTCGCCGGTCCCGGTGAGTTCGGCGTGCCCCACCAGCCGGCGGCTTCCCAGCTCCCGTTCCACACGCCCGAACAGATAAACCTCGGCTCCGATAAGCGCAAAGCCCAAACCAATGGCGGCCAAGGGGGGCGGAGTGGTCGAGAGAAGTGCGCCCCGGAAAATCCACAAAAGGACCCCGCCGGCCGTCCAGGCCGTCAGGCCGGCAATCCAGAATGCAGCGCGAATGCGAGTTCGCCAGAACGGGCCGAATGGATGGAGAATCAGCCAGTAGATTGGAATCGGCAGTTCAAAGAAAAGGAAAAATCCGGCGACCGCGTGCAGGAAACGCATTCAACTCACTTTGTCTTCCTTCTTTGCCAGCAACGCGTGTAGCGGGGAGTAGCCAATTAGTCCCAGAACCAGAACACATCCGCCCAGAACGATCCAGGTCCATTGCGTCCAGCCCGGGTCAGCGCCCCACAGTCCCCAGCTGGCTAGACCAGCCCCGGCCACGATGTGGAGGAGACGCGCCATTCCCGCGATATTCGGTTCCGCTGCCATGGATTCCCCTCGCTCTCCACCACGATCCGGCCCGTGCATATTACCAGAAGACTTGTAGCCGAAAGGCTGCTCAAATGAAAATGCCGCCGCCATCGGTTCGCAACAACCCTGAAATCCGGGGCTGTCGAAATAAGACGGAATTGACGCCAGTATAGTTTCCAGAGACTATGCTGACGCTGGCAATTCTTGAAATGAAGAATGATTGCGGGTTCCATTCCCGCGTGGAGGCATGAATGAAGACCCCGGAAAAAACTTCGTGGAAAACCATGGAAGTCGAGAAGTTAAACGACACGATCTCCCGGCAGATGATCTCCGGAGAGAACGCGACGCTTTCGCAGCTGCTGCTGAAGCGCGGCGCGGTGGTCCCGCGCCATTTTCACGTCAACGAACAGTATTCCTGGATCATTTCGGGAGCGTTGAAATTTGTGTTCGACGATCGTGAAATCGTGGTTTCCGCGGGCGAGGTTCTCCTGATCCCGCCGAACGCGCCGCACCTGGTGGAGGCCATGGAAGACACCGTGGATATCGATTTTTTCGCTCCTCGCCGCGAGGACTGGATTCGGAAGGAAGACGCCTACCTTCGACAGTGATCTTTCGGTTCAGGGAGGGCGAGCGCGGAAACGCTTGCGCCGCGTGCGCGTCTAATAGGGGTGGAAAGACAGGTCAATCCTCCTCCGCGCGACTCCGGGAAATATCTGGGTATAATAGACACCTGGCTTGGTGAGCTGCGAACTCCAGTGAGGCATGAATGAACTCTCCCCGGAAGAGACTTCATCCACGCGCGACAATCTGCGCGTCCTTGGCGGTGATCCTGCTGGCCCTAGCCACGATCCTCGCGGCAGCCGCCCGCGCGGACCGGCCCTATGCGCCCAGCCGCGATTACCATCTGCAGAACGTGAAGGTCGCCCTGCGATTCGACCTGGATCAGCGCAAAGTGATCGGCGAGGTGACCCACACGCTTTCCGTATTACACGATGGCCTGACGCATCTAGATTTCGATTGCTCCGATCTGACCGTTTCGAGCGCGCGCGTCAATGGCAAGGACGCCGCGTTCGACCTTCGCGACAATAAGCTGGTCGTCAGCCTGGCCCAGCCCGCCAAATCCGGCGAGAAGTTTGAAGTTGATCTCCACTACGAAGGCAAACCGACCGCTGGTCTATATTTCGTCTTGCCGGACAAGGACGATCCCACCCGCGCAAAGGAAATCTGGACGCAGGGCGAAGCGGAAGACACGCACCACTACATCCCCATCTACGACTATCCGAACGACCGCGCAACGACGGAAATGATTCTGACCGTTCCGGGCGACTGGCTCACCGTTTCCAATGGAAAGCTGCTGGGCGTCCAGGATGCGCCGGACGGAATGAAGACCTGGACCTGGCGACAGTCCCTGCCCGTCTCCACGTACCTGATTTCGTTCGTCGCGGGAGAATACAAGGAAAAGCAGGACACCTGGCACAACATCCCGGTGGATTATTACGTGCCTCGCGGCATGGAAGACACGATTGACTCGACGTTCAGCCACACAAAACAGATGCTCGATTTCTTCTCCGGTCGCTTCGGCGTCCCGTATCCGTGGGATCAATACGCGCAGACGGCCGTGGACGACTTTGTGGCATCCGGCATGGAAAATGTGAGCGCGACGACGCTCGCGACGCGAGACATTGTTCACGCCGATCTGGCGGGGGACCAGCCCGAAGCAGCGGACGATCTGATTTCGCACGAAATGACGCACCAGTGGTTCGGCGATCTGGTGACCTGCAAGGACTGGACGAATACGTGGCTCAATGAAGGTTTTGCAACTTTTGGCGCCAGCCTGTGGGAGGAGCATAACTACGGCGAGGATGCCGCCGCGTACCGCTATTGGCGCGACCAGAACAGTTGGATGCCTTCGCGGGAACTCTTTCCCATTCCTATCCTGGCGCGGGACATCGACGATTCGGTCGAATACGTCGGCAACGTGTACGACAAAGCCGGCTGGGTGATTCACATGCTCCGCGAGCAGCTTGGCGACGACGCCTTCTTCGCCGCGCTCAAACATTACCTGGAAGCCAATCGCCTGCAGAATGTAGTCACCGCCGACCTGGTGAAAGCCATCGAGGAATCTTCCGGCACGAATGTGGATCAATTCTTCGACCAATGGATTTACGGCGCCGGGGCGCCGCGCTTCCTGGTGGTGTCCGGGTACGACGCGGCGACGAAGAAAGTCAGCCTGGACGTCCGGCAGACGCAGAAAGTGGAAGGGCGCGTCGGGATTTTCCACGTCCCGATTGACGTCGCCATCACGACGGCCAGCGGCGAAAAGATTTTCCCGATCGAAGTGTCCAAGGAAGACG
Source organism: Terriglobia bacterium (assembly GCA_963757625.1). GTDB lineage: Bacteria > Acidobacteriota > Terriglobia > Acidiferrales > UBA7541 > Palsa-360. The sequence goes on from CAVWSJ010000006.1 coordinate 706,733, forward strand.
AAACATTTTCATTCGACGTCGATGGACCGCCGCTGATGGTGCTGTTTGACAAGGGCGACAAAATTCTGAAGTCCGCGGATTTCAAGAAGACGCCCGAGGAATGGATTCGACAACTGAAGACCGCATCCGATGTACCCGACCGCGCGGACGCAGCGGTGGCGCTCGCGAGCTTCAAGGACGATCATGACGCCATCGCCGCGCTCGGTGACGCGGCTCGAGGCGATAAGTTCTGGGGCGTCCGTGAAGAAGCCCTGCGGGCGCTCGGACGAATCGATTCTGTGGAGGCGCGCAAACAAGTGATGGCCGCGCTCTCGAACGATCAGCCGTGGGTGCGGCAAGTTGCGGTCGAGCAGATGGGCCGCTTCGTAAGCGACGAAGACACAATCAAACGTCTGGAAAAGATCTACAAGGATGACAAAGCCTACTCCGTGCGCGGCGCGGCGTTGCAGTCGCTCGCGCAGGACAAGGCTCCCGGCGCCGCCGAATTGCTCCAAAAAGTTCTGGCCACTCCGTCGCCGGCCGATATTCTGCGGCGCGCGTCGCTCCGCGCCATGGGGATTGTGGGAGATGCTTCGCTTGCGCCGGCGCTCCTCGAGTGGTCGTCGCCGGGGAAACCGTCGTCCCTGCGCGGCATAGCGATCGGGTCGCTCGCCCATATTGATCCGAATAATCACGATATCACCGCGCGGCTCATTTCATACCTGGACGAACCTTCCTTCGACATCAAATATGCTTCTATGTTTGCACTGGGCCGCCGCGGCGATCCCGCCGCAATTGAACCGCTGGAATCCCTTTTGAAGAGCGGCGAGCTATCCATCAGCGTCCCACATACCCTGCAAGGGTTGATCGACCAATTGAAGGCCAGGAACACCCCTCGGAAGGACGCGGCTCCGCCTGCCGATCAAAAGAGCAACGGCTCAGCGGCTGCTTCCCCAAACAACAGTTCAAATCAAGCCGTCCTCGATCGGCTCGACCAGCTCGAACATCAGATCTCCGACATGGACAATCGGTTGCGCAGGATCGAATCGTCCGTGTCCGGCGACAAGAGCGACTAAGTTTTGTAAACGCGCGGTTGCCGATCTGCGTCACCCCGGTCGGCGATTTCCCCCGCTGAAAAAACCCGAAACAAGTAAAAAATAAGTTCTCCCGGATAGGCTACGGGTGTATAAACGCGCCTATTGGGTTTCACAAGTTTAATTGCTCATGACCACTTGATGATGTTGCCATCGAGAATGCCGGCCGTTGGACATCTCTGACAGGAGGATCGGTATGCGCAAACTCATAGTCGTGCTCACTGTTGTGATCGCTTTGGTTTGGTTGTCCGCGCCTGCATCGGCCCAGGAAAAAGGCGGCGAGGATGAGACCGGTCCGTACGATGTTGCTCCCAATTTCCCGCAGTACACCCCTGCGCGTGGATTTGTTCAGGGTTCGCAAGCCGGAGTTTTCGCGGAGTCGCCAAATAGAATCTACATTGCCAGCCGGGGCGAACTCCTTCTCCCGGCGATCCCCCCGGCCGGTTTCAACGGTTCATACGGCACGATCGATTCCAAGCAGACGATGAACGGCGCCTCCCGCCGCGAAACACCCCCGGACGTGATGCGGAACTGTATCCTTGTCGTGGACGGGACCGGGAAGATCATCGAATCCTGGACACAGTGGGACCATCTGTTCACGGGCGGCGGCGATGCCGCGCTCGGTCGTGGGCCGCACGCCGTCAGGATCAGCCCGTACGATCCCCTGAGGCGCGTCTGGGTCGTCGATGATGTTCGTCAGCAGGTTTTTGTGTTCAGCAACGACGGCAGGGAACTCCTGATGACACTCGGCGTGGCAGGCGTTCCCGGGGAGGACGACAAACATTTTGGCCGCCCGACGGATATTGCTTTTCTGCCGGATGGCAGTTTCGTGGTCAGCGACGGTTATGTAAACACCCGCGTGGTGAAATTCGACAAAAACGGCAAATACCTGATGGCCTGGGGAACGAAGGGCAAAGCGCCTGGCCAATTCGACGGAGTGCATGGGATCGCGACAGACCATAAGGGCAACATCTATGTGGCCGACCGCACAAACCGCCGCATCCAGGTCTTCGATGCAAATGGAAAGTTCCTCGATCAGTGGCCGAACCTGTCGCCGTGGGCTCTGTACATGTCGGCTGACCAGCATCTGTGGGTCGCAGACGGACAGACGGACAAGTTCCTCGAGTACGACTTGAACGGGAGATTGATGTACGCCTGGGGCACACACGGGACCGGGCCCGGCCAGTTCTGGGCCGTGCATGGGTTTTCGGTGGACTCCGATGGGAACATGTATGCCGCGGAAACCTACGGCGGCCGAACGCAAAAATTCACGCCGAAACCCGGTGCGGACCCGGCGAAACTTATGGGCAAGCCCGATCCGCTGATGGGACCAGGGAAATAGACCGGCTGAAATGTAATGCGGGCGCGAAGATAACCTGACCTCTTGCTTCCTCCGGGGATCTGATTGATTCACTCCGCCAGGAGGATGCGTAGGTCGCGCAGATTGTTTCCAGTGGGTCCGGTCTCGATCGCATCTTCCAGCTTGCGGAAGAACGTGTAGGAATCACTGCGCCGGAAATAGTCGCCCGGATCGAGTCCGAGAGCGTGGGCGCGTGCGGCAGATTCGCCGTCAGCCACGGCGCCCGCCGCCGGACTTGATCCATCGATACCGTCTGTGCCCACGCTGAGCACCGCAATTCGCTGGCCCGCAATTCCCTTCACACAATGGAGCGCGAAGGCCGAATTCCTGCCGCCTACACCATCGCCTCGAACCGGCGAACTCACTTCGCCGCTTGCAATCACGGCGACTGGCCGGTTATGGTTTTCGCGTTTGAGCGCCGCAAGCTGGTTCAGCAGGAAATCCCCAGCCGTTTCCACTGGCCAGTCGTCGGTGGTGTTGTCGCATATGGTGACAAACCCAGCCGCCTCGGCGGCTCGATGCGCAGGATGAGTCAGGTCGTGGCGCCCAAGTAAGATCTGGAATGAATCGTTGCGAAACGCGGGATGCCCCGATTTGGGCGTTTCGGGAATCGTCCCGGGATGGTCGAATTTCATTCGGATGCGAGGCGGCAGTTTTGCGAGAAGTCCGTAACGGGCCACTACACTACACGCCTCCGACACAGTCGTCGGATCGGGCAAAGTCGGACCGGAAGCCAGCGCCGACTCTTGCCCTTCGGGAACATCGGAAATGGCCAGAGTAATCTTCCTCGCTGCCGCGGCAGCAACCGCCAAGCGGCCCCCTTTCACGGCGGAAAGGTGCTTGCGCACGGAATTGATTTCATCGATCGAAGCGCCGCAGGTAACCAGCCAGCGGTTCAGATCCTGCAAATCGCCGAGTCCGATCGCGGGATCGAGCGGCTGCTCGACGAGCGCCGAGCCTCCGCCAGAGAGGAGAAAGAAAATCAACGTGCGCTCGTCGGTCGTGGCGAGCAATTCCAGAATTGTCCGTCCCGCCTCGAGGCTGCCCGCGTCGGGCATGGGATGTCCCGCGATGATGACGCGGAAACCCGGCGGCACATCGATCGATGCGGAGACATCCAGGAGGGGTGGCGAGACGATGACGCCTTCGGCCTGGAAGTCCGGCGAAAGAACGTCCGAAAGCCCGCGCGCGAGCGCTACCGAAGCCTTGCCAATGGCGATCCCACAGATTCGGTCAAAGCCGGCGAGGTCCAGAAGGGAGTTATTTACACGAATCGATGTGCCCGACCGGGCAAGTTTCCGGCGCATGGTCGCAGGGATGTCGATGGCCGCCAGCGTCTCTCGAGCAATTCGCAGCGCGGCTTGTTTGAGGTCCGGCATGAAATTGTCGCGCCGCTCGGGGCGCCATTCTATTTCTGCGTCAACACTTCCGGATTCAAAATTGTGGGGGGACGTTTTCCATCGAAAAATGCAATCACATTTTCGGCGGCAATCATGGCCATGCGCGTGCGAGTTTCGACGGAAGCTGATCCGAGATGCGGCGCAAGGACGACATTGGCTCGGCGCAAACCATCGCTGATCAGCGGTTCGCGCTCGAACACATCGAGCGCCGCTCCGGCGATGGCGCCCTTCTCGAGTGCCTCGACGAGCGCCGCCTCCTGCACGACCGGGCCGCGCGTAGTGTTGATTAAAAACGCGCTCGATTTCATTTTTCCAAGCTCGGCCGGCCCGATCAAACCGCGCGTGCTCTCATTGAGCGGGACGTGGAGGGAAAGAAAGTCCGCTGTTTCCAGGACTTGATCGAGTGACGCAAACTCCGCATTCAATTCCTTTTCGATTTCTTCTGGCGCGCGCGTCCGGCTGTGGTAGATCACCCGCATCCGAAACCCGGCTGCGCGGCGGGCCACGGCGCGGCCAATCCGTCCAAACCCGATGATACCCAGCGTCTTACCCCAAACATCGGTTCCGCAGAGCAAATCGAAATTCCATTGGCGCCAGGCGCCCGAACGCGCCAGGCGGTCGCCCTCGACCACGCGTCGCGCAACGGCCATCAGCAGAGCCCAGGCGAAATCAGCCGTCGTTTCGTCGAGCACTCCCGGCGTATTTGTAACGCCAATCTTTCGTGAAGTACACGCGGGCAGATCGATATTATCGAACCCGACGGCGACATTCGCCACCATCCGCAGGCTCGGTCCCGCCGCGTCGAGCAACTCCGCATCCACTTTTTCCGTGAGCAGGCATACGAGCGCATCCTTCCCTGCGACGCGCCTCAATAATTCAGAACGAGGAGGCCGTTCGTTTCCGGCCCAATATTCGACATCGAAATGCTCGGCGAGGCGTTGCCGGGGCACTTCATACAGGACGTGCGTGGAAAATAGTTTGGGACGACTCACTCGTAACCTCTGGAAAGGGAAACTACAATGGAGAGTAACACAGCCACAACATCAGATCGCAGGGCGCCTTGATGAATCTTTACACTACGGCAGGACGATGACGCGTTTCTGAGTTTTCCAGCCTTGCGGTCCAAACCATAACGTGACGGTCGCGCCGTGCATCAGCAGGGATTCCGCCAGCAAGGGACTGATCACACCATACAATTTCTCGGCGTCCGGGCCATACATGTGAAGAGAAACCTTGCTTCCGTCCTGGGCGATGTCGTGCCCGTCATATCCTCCGACGTGGGCGTCATTAATTACAGTCCGGATCTGGTCTTCCAGTGCGTATACATGTTGAAAGTTCGTGGAGCCGTATGAAAAATGCACCACGATCTCATGATCCCGAGGGCGCTGGGAACCGTTTCCCTTTGAACCGAATAGCTTTGAAAATAGACCCATGGGCCTTCGTCGATCCTCACATTGTAGCGGCACAAGATATGAGTGAGGAGTGATTCGTGCGGAAATGCCGCACGAGCTTAGCAGACCGGGTTTTGGGATCATAACCTCAAATCGATAATTCCGGTTCGCCTCAAATCCCCTGTGAGACCAATCACCTGATCATTGGATGCTCGTTCTTGTCAGCAGTTGTGCGCATTCGTAATCGATTACGGCCGCCATCGCGTTGACTCGGCCCGAACGTGCAGACTATAGTGACGTAGGGCTGGCAAGATATCCTGATGCAATCTCAACTGATTCGCGAATTGGTCGCGCTGCTCGGACCCAAGGCGGTCCTGTCTCAAGCGGACGATTTAATGTTGTATGAATACGACGGCTCGGTGGAGTCCGGCTCGCCCGAATGCGTCGTTTTCCCGAGCTCGACGCGCGAGGTCGCCGAGATTGTCCGGCTCGCGAATCGCTATGAGACGCCGCTGGTCGGACGCGGTGCCGGCACGGGGCTTTCGGGCGGAGCGATTGCCCGCAACGGCGGGCTCGTGATTGGCTTTTCGCGCATGAACCGGATTCTCGAAGTCGACGCCGCGAATCTGCGCGCGGTCGTACAGCCGGGAGTCGTAAATCTTGATCTCTCGCGCGCCGTCGAGCATCTGGGCCTGTATTTCGCGCCCGATCCCTCGAGCCAGCGAGCCTGCACGATTGGCGGAAATGTTTCGGAAAACTCCGGGGGGCCGCACACTCTGGCCTACGGAGTGACGTCAAACCATGTCACGGGCCTCGAACTCGTCCTTTCGGACGGCGAAATTGTTCGCATCGGCGCCAGGACGATTGAGACTCCCGGCTACGACCTCGACGGTTTGCTCGTCGGCTCGGAAGGAACTCTTGCGCTCGTCACTGAAATTACCGTCAGGCTCATGCGAAAGCCCGAAGCCGTGAAGACGCTGCTCGCGGTATACGACAATCTTGATGACACAACGGAGACCGTTGTCGATATCACCGTGAAGGCGATCACGCCTGCCGCGTGCGAGATGCTCGACGGATTTACGCTGCGCGCGGTCGAAGATTACGTCCACGCCGGCTTCCCGAAGGATTGCGCCGCGGTTCTGCTGATCGAAGTGGAAGGCCTGCTCGAAACCGTCGAAGCACAGGCCGCTGAAATTACGGATGTCTGCCGCCTGCATCACGCGCGGGAAGTGCGCGTCGCGCGGGACGATCGCGAGCGCGAGCTGCTGTGGAAAGGCCGCAAGAACGCGTTCGGCGCCCTCGGACGCCTCTCGCCGATGTACTACGTGCAGGATGGCGTCATTCCGCGCACGCGGCTTCCCGAAACCCTGCGGTGCATTTCGGAAGTTGCGCGCAAGTACGACCTTCAAATCGGCAATATTTTTCACGCGGGCGACGGCAACCTGCACCCGCTCATTCTGTTCGACGAACGCGATCGCGAACAATTTGCGCGGGTGGTTGCGGCGGGTGGCGAAATCATGCGGCAGTGCGTCGCCGTGGGCGGCGCTCTGACCGGCGAGCACGGCGTCGGCATGGAAAAAAACGAACTCATGCCGCTGATGTTCACGACTGAGGATCTTGCGCTGATGCAGCGCGTCCGCGCGGCGTTTAATCCCACCGGACGGCTTAATCCCGGCAAGGTGCTTCCCCTGGGCAAGGGCTGCGGAGAAATCCGCATTCAACCGTTGTCCGTATCCACGACGGCTCCCGCATGAAACAATCCGCGCAAGCGTCCCTCACGCGACTCGAAGAGATCGTAGGCGCCGCGCACGTCCTTGCCGATCCTGTGGAAGTTTCCGCGCGTTCGGTGGATGGCGTGCTCCCTTCGGTCGTTGTGCGGCCTGCTGACGTGGCGCAAATTTCGGCGATCGTCCGATTCGCCGCTTCGGAAAAACTTGCGGCTCATTCCATGCGGAGGCTGCACAAAACTGGGCATTGGATCGCCGCCCGCCCGCTACGACATTGCGCTTGATCTCACGCGATTGAATCGCATCCTCGCCTACGATCCCCGCGATCTCACTCTTGGAGCGGAACCCGGAGTGCGAATCGAGGACCTGCTGCGAACACTGGCGGAGCAGAAACAATTTCTGCCGCTCGCGGTTCCCTTCTCCAACAGGGCCACCATCGGCGGAATCGTCGCCGCGAATTCCAGCTCGCCGCTGCGCCATCACTACGGCGGGATTCGAGACTTTTGCCTGGGCATGGAATTTGTGACCGGCGAAGGCGCCGCGGCAAAAAGCGGCGGTCGCGTGGTGAAGAATGTGACAGGCTATGACCTGCACAAGCTGCTCATCGGTTCGCTGGGAACGCTGGCGGTCATCACGCGCGCGAATTTCCGCACGTTTCCGTTTCCCCCGATGCAAGGAACGTTTGTGGCGTCATTCTCCGGCGCGGACGCCGCTTTCGGATTCTGCCGCGCCATCGCTGACTCGGTTCTCACGCCGCAGATTGTGGAAGTCGCCGATCCTGGAACGGCCCGCTTTATTTTTTCGGCGGAAACTCCGGCGCGAATTACGGCGCAGCAATGGTCCGTCATCATCGCAGCCGTCGGTCAATCTTCCGTCGTGGACCGGTACGCGCGAGAGCTTGGCCACCTGGCAAGCGCCGCGAACGCCGAGGAGTTTGTGCGGCTCAGCGACATGGAACGTGATTCCATTTGGATGCGCGTCCGCGAATTTCCGCGGCTGGTTCTGGAGGCCGCGCCATCGACAATGATTTTCCGAATTGGCGTTCTTCCTGCTGCCATGGCGCCGCTTCTCGCGCGGCTTGGCCAACTCGCTGCACTAGACGGTCTGGAGATCGCGACGCTCACGCACGCCTCAGGCGTGATGTACGTCGCATTTTTGCCGCCGGAGGGCGAAACAATTCGGATTGCCGCTCTCGCAAAACTTTCGGATGATGTATTTCAAGCATGCGCGAAACCCGAAATCAATGCCCAAGCAATGCTGGAGTGGTGCCCAACTGAAGTCAAACGGGCGGCGGGTGGCGTATGGGGACCAGGGCGGCAAGATTTCGCATTGATGCAACGCGTAAAAATCGCCTTCGATCCGCAAAGTGTGCTGAGCCCCGGCCGTTTCGCGGGCGGAATCTGATCCCATGACTGAAGCCCCGGCGAGCATACAAAATGCCGCAACATCCGCTCACGGAAGCGGATTTTCCGGCGCGGACAAGCCTTCTTACGACGACTACGCGCGGTGCGTTCATTGTGGATTGTGTTTGAATAACTGTCCGACTTACAAACTCTGGGGCCTCGAAGCGGACTCGCCGCGCGGGAGAATCCGCCAGATGGTTCTGGTCGATCAGGGGCGGCTCCCGCTCGCCGAATCTTTCGTGAGCCATATCGATCGGTGCCTGGATTGCCGCGCCTGCGAAACCGCGTGTCCCTCGGGCGTTGAATACGGCAAGCTGGTGGAGGCGGCTCGCGCGCAAATCGAGCGGAATTACCGGCGGCCGTTTTTTTCGCGGATCACTCGGGACTTTGTCTTTCGCCGCCTGCTGCCCTACCCGAACCGCATCGCCGCCATTGCTCGCGCTTTGCGGATGTACCAGCGCTCGGGATTGCAATCGCTCGCAAGGGCGACTGGAATTCTCCGCGTGCTCGGCCTTGCGGATCGCGAACGGCTGCTGCCTCCGATCGATCGCAAATTCTTCTTTTCACAGCTCGGCAAGACGTATCCGGCCGTGGGTCCCGGCCGCGCGCGCGTGGCGTTGTTCGCGGGATGCATTGCGCAAGTCAGTTTTTCAGCGCTGCATGAGGCGACAATCCGCGTGCTCACGGCGAACGGTTGCGAAGTCGTCGTACCCTCGGGACAAACCTGCTGCGGCGCGCTGGCCGCCCATGCAGGCGTGCGCGATTCCGCCCGGTCGCTCGCGCAAACAAATCTTGACGTTTTTCTGCGCGATGGTTTCGATGCCATCATTACCAACGCAGCCGGGTGCGGCTCCACGCTCAAAGAGTATGAACAACTTTTTGCATCCGGCACCGAAGAGCGCTCCAAAGCGCACGCGTTTGAAAAGAAGATGCGGGACGTCACCGAATTCCTAGCCGAGTTCGGATTGAGCGCGCATCTGGGCACACTGCCGCTACGCGTGACGTATCAGGATTCCTGCCATCTCCTGCACGGGCAAAAAATCCGCGAAGCCCCGCGCAAGCTGCTCCGCGCGATTCCCGGCGTGGAGCTGGTCGAAATGGTCAAGTCTGATTATTGTTGCGGCTCGGCAGGCTCCTACAACGTCACGGAAACCGAAGCGTCGCTCGAAATCTTGGCCGAAAAGATGAAACACGCGCGCGCCACAGACGCGCCGATCATCGTCACCGCGAATCCCGGCTGCCTGCTGCAAATGCGAGCGGGAGCGGAAATTCATGGCACGAACCAGGAAGTCCTGCACGTCATCGAACTGCTGGATCGAGCGTTGCCGAAGAGTAACCCCGCCGCTTCGTAGAATTTATTTCTCGCCGATCAGGTACCGGCAGCCGCGCGGCCCCATTCGCGCGGAATGAACCGCGCCCGCGGGAACATCGCAGCGCTCGCCCATGGCGTATGTTCGCGGCGTACCGCCGTGCGTCAGCGTCATTTCCCCGTCGAGGATGATGTGAGCCGTCTCCGTCGCGTGCGTGTGATCGCGATAATGCGCGTTCGGGCCATCTTGCCAGACGTAGGTGTGCACGAATCCCTCGTCATGGAGTTGGCGCTCAAGGGATTTTAGGTCAGAACCCATATTCTTCGCCATCCGCAGAAATGCTGATCTCATTTTTCTTGCGGGCGGAACATTCCGCCCGTGATGCGGGTAACCATCCGGCGCGGAACGAAACGCACTGCTTCCGCGCCCATCCAGTTTTTGAACCCGGAGACCACCGAGCTTTTCCCCGCGGCAAGTCCCCTTAAGCCGACGCGGGCAACTTTTGCCGCCGTTTCCGGAGCGCGCCGCGTGTGGTTCCGCTGGCCGGCCACCTGAAAAAATTCCGTTTCCGTCGATCCGGGACAAAGCGCGCAAACGCGGATTCCATATTGACGGACTTCTTCGGCCAGCCCCTCCGCGAACTCCAGATCAAAGGATTTCGTCGCGGCATACGTGGTGATGTAAGGCACAGCCTGAAACGCCGCTGTCGAGGCCAGGATCAAAATGTCCCCTCTGCGACGAGAAATCATCCCCGGCAGGTAAAGATGCGTCATGTGCACGACGGCGCTCACATTGACTTGCACCATTTCGAGGAGCCGGTCGAGGCGCACCTTCTGAAATTCTCCGTACGCACCGAAACCTGCGTTGTTCACGAGCAGGTCCACGGAGATGCCTTTACTCTCGGTGAACGCAAAGATCTCCTGCGGCCCGAGCGGCTGAGCGAGGTCCGCGACGCACACCAGCGTCCGTATGTCATGCTTGGCGCTGAGCTCCCCGGCAAGGCCCGTAAGCCGGTCGCGCCGCCGCGCAGTCAAGATAAGGTTCGTTCCACCGGCCGCCAGCTCCCGCGCGATGGCCATGCCGATCCCCGCGCTCGCGCCAGTGATCAATGCCCACTTCCCCTGCCAGCGATTCATTCCCGCCTCCAGACCAGAATTGTACAAGATGTGCGGGGCGGTAGCTTCAAGGTTCCACTCTTAGAACGCGTCGTTGACAGCATTCCCGGTTTACCTCACAATGCAATTTGTAACCCCCTTCCGGAAGAAGATTCTCCCTTTCAAAAAAGGAAAAGCGTAGGCGGGTCTCCGCCTGCCGCAGTCATGTATGGCACAAGTCAATCCTGCAATCGGTGACGCCGTTTTTCGCGCGCTCGCGGAATCCGCGCCGGACGGCATCGTGCTCGTCAACCGGGAAGGCCACATCATCCTGGTCAACCTGCAGACGGAAAAACTCTTTGGATACACACGCGATGAGCTGCTGGACAAGCCCATCGAAATCCTGATCCCCGAAAACTTGCGCGGGCGGCACCGCGGCCACCGCGCCGGTTACATGCGCGAGCCGCAGTTGCGACCCATGGGCGCGGGCCTGGAACTCCACGGCCTGCGCAAAGACGGCACGGAATTCCCCATTGAGATCAGTCTGAGTCCCATCGAAACAGAAACCGATCCGCTCGTGTGCGCGGTGATTCGCGACATCACGGACAGAAAACGGATCGAGAACCGGTTTCGCGCCCTGCTCGATTCCGCGCCCGATGCCATGGTGATCAGCGGAAACGACGGCCGAATTTTCCTGGTGAATTCGCAGACGGAAAAACTGTTCGGCTATGGGCGCGAAGAGCTGCTCGGCCAACCGGTCGAAGTTCTTGTCCCGGAAAGGTTTTGGGCCCATCACCACGCGCACCGCGAGGGCTACATGTTGAATCCGCAATTTCGCGCGATGGGCGCCGGGCTCGACCTGTACGCACTCAAAAAGGACGGTACGGAATTCCCCGTCGAGATCAGCCTGAGTCCTCAACACACCGACGAGGGAACACTTGTATCGACGACGATCCGTGACATCACCGAACGCAAACGCGTTGAAGAGGCGCTTCGCCGCTCGGAAGCGAATTTCCGCGCAATGATCGAGGGCACTTACGGCGTTTACAGGGCCACGCCCGAGGGCAAGCTTCTGATGGTCAACGAAGCGATGGTAAGAATGCTGGGGTACAATTCCGCCAAGGAATTGATGGCCTTGAACCTCGCCACGGACGTCTTCGGCAGCGGTGAATACACGCCGCTATCGTTCGATCAGCCCGGGCGCCAGAAGCAATTCGCCAAGCTCGAGGCGCACTGGAAGCGAAAAGAGGGAAAAGTCATCACCGTGGAAATCAGCGGGCGCGCGGTGCGGGACGACGACGGAGCGCTGCTCTACTTCGAAGTCGTGGCCGAGGATGTTTCCCACGTGCGTGGGGTCGAGCAGCGCCTTCGTCACCTGCAAAAGATGGAGGCGATCGGGCGCCTGGCCGGCGGAATCGCGCACGATTTCAACAACGTGCTTGGTGTTATCGTCGCGTATTCCGAAATGCTGGTCGACAAACTCAAGGACAACGCCGAGCTGTCTCCCCTGGTGACTTCCATTTGCAAGGCCGTGGAACGCGGCAGCACACTCACGCGCCAGCTTCTGGCGTTCAGCCGCCAGCAGGTGCTTCAGCCGCAGGTGATTTCCGTCGGCGATCATCTGGACGGTGTGAAAGACATGCTGGCGCGCGTGATCGGCGAAGACATCGAACTGTCGATCAAGCGGGGAAACAGGGACATCCACGTGAAGGTGGACCCGGCGCAATTCGAGCAAGTCGTCATGAACCTCGTCGTCAACGCGCGGGACGCGATGCCCGGCGGCGGCAAGTTGATGATCGAAGCTTCCGAATTTGAAATTGACGACGACTACTGTAGTCGCAACCCCGACGCGCGTTCGGGAATTCACGCCATGATCGCCGTCTCCGACACAGGATGCGGGATGACCTCCGAAGTTCTCTCACGCATCTTCGAACCTTTTTTCACCACCAAGGAGCAGGGCAAGGGCACCGGCCTGGGACTCGCGACAATTTACGGGATCGTGAAACAGAGCGGCGGCCACATCACGGCCTACAGCGAGGCCGGGCGCGGATCGACTTTCAAGGTGTACCTGCCCGTTTCGGAGGAGACAATCGACAAGGTCGCGTCGCCTTCCGCCGAAAAGACTTCGCCGCACGGCGTGGAAACGATTCTCGTCGTCGAAGACGAAGAGTCGCTCCGCTGTGTCACGCAGGAATTTCTAACGAACAAGGGCTACCACGTAATTGTCGCGGAAGATTTTGACAAGGCCTTGAAGGCTGCGGAAGACGGCACCGTGCACATCGACCTCTTGATGACCGACGTGGTCCTGCCGGGAGCGAGCGGTCCAAAACTCGCCGACCGTCTGGCCGGCACGCACCCGGACATGAAAGTCCTTTTCGTTTCGGGCTACACGGCGGACGCGCTCGTCCACGGGGACCTGCATCGGTCCGACTTCGCGTTCCTCTCCAAGCCATTTTCCCTGAACGCGCTGGCGCGGAAGATCCGCACGATTCTGGACGCGGAGCCGGTGGCAAAGAACGCTTAAGAACTCACCCGGATCATTGCGGCTCGGAATAGATTTTCCGCACGTCGGCGCCCACGGCGGCGCCCGTCCAGTCCGCATACTTGGCCTTAAACTCGGCCGCCACTATCTGCGCAGCTTCGTCCGAGGATTTCCCCTGCCGCTTGAGCTCCAGGGCCCGACTGCGCAGATCGACGAGGAACGCGCGCTCCTGAGCGATTAGCGAGGCGTCGCCTAGGGTGCCGTGATCGGGGACAATAAACCGCGGCTTTAGCGGCTCCAGTTGGTCTAAAACGGCGATCCAGCTTTTCGCACTGACATTGTCGCCGATCAAATTCGGCACCAGCTTGTTTTGCACAATGTCGCCCGGGATCAGCGTGCTGTCCCCCTCGACAAAGATCAGTTCGTCTCCATCGGTGTGCGCCGGACCGAGCCAGAACAGCCGGGCGGTAACTCCGCCGAGGTCAAGTTTCATTTCCTTGTCAAAGAGAATATCCGGCGGCCGGAGCTGCACATCCTTCAGGAGGTCCTTGTTTTGCGCGGACATGTTCCTGAACCGGTCAATCATCTCGGGACCGTCCTTGTCGAGTTCCTCCTGTTGAATGGTGGGCCGAATCAAGATCGTATTCGCAGGAAACGACTGCAGGCCTGTGGCGTGCTCGGGGTGAAAATGCGTTGTGGTGAGATACAGAATGGGAGCCTTCGCCAGCTTCTGCTCGACTCGCACAACAATCGCGCCGTTGCGCGCTCCGAGGCCGGTATCGACCACCAGGGTCGCGCGATTTCCGACCACGATTGCGATATTGGGAAAGCCCATGATCACGTACACGTGCTCCGACACTTGCTTCACGTTATTTTCGTCGAGCAGAGGCTGCGCATTTTGCGCCTTGGCGCTCGGCAACACCCAGAAGATTCCCGCAACGGCTAGCAGATACATGGCGCAATTTTGATGCAGCCTTTTTTTCAGGGACATTTTCTGCCTCCCCCGGGTGTAGTCCTTGGTTGAGAGCTTCGGCGTGGATTATACAATGGCCGCGCGCCTCAGAAGCGCTGGCATGTCTGAATCGGTCGGTGAGGATGTAGTTTCATCCCGGGCCAAGCCCGTTGTTGCTCCCCGGCGCGGGCAATGCGATAATTCGTCATCGCGAGGGAGAGAGAAATACCGCGAGCGAAGCGCAAACGAAGATTTTCCAGGGGGAACAGGCATGGGAGTGCGAGAAGGCTGGCTTGAGAAGCGATTGCTGGAGACGGCGGCGGCCAACGGGAATAGAAACGTGTCGCAGATGCATTACGCGCGCCAGGGCGTTGTCACCGAGGAGATGCGATTCGTCGCGGGGCGCGAGAAGATCGAGCCGGAACTGGTACGCAGCGAAATTGCGCGCGGCCGCGCCATCATTCCCGCCAACATTCATCACACCTCGCTTGAGCCCATGGGCATTGGCATCGCCTTCAAGTGCAAGATCAACTCGAACATCGGCAACTCGGCGACCACCTCGAACATCGACGAAGAGCTGAAGAAGCTGCATCACTCGGTGCACCACGGCGCCGACACGGTGATGGACCTGTCGACCGGCGGCGATATTCCCACGATTCGCAAGGCGATCATCGAGGCGTCGCCGGTGCCGATCGGCACGGTGCCGATTTATGAAGCGCTTTCGCGCGTGAAGCGCAACGAGGATTTGAGCATCGGCGTGATGCTGGAAGTGATCGAGGAGCAGGCAGAGCAGGGCGTGGATTACATGACGATTCACGCAGGCGTGCTGCGCGAGTTCGTGCCGCTTGTGCGCAACCGCATCACGGGGATTGTGAGCCGCGGCGGGGCGCTGCTGGCGCACTGGATGAATTTTCACAAGAAAGAGAATTTCCTGTACGAGCATTTCGACGAGATCTGCAAGATTTTCAAGAAGCACGACGTGAGTTTTTCGCTGGGCGACGGGTTGCGTCCCGGATGCCTCGCGGATGCGAGCGATGCGGCGCAGTTTGCCGAGCTGAAAGTGCTGGGCGAGCTGACGAAAAAGGCGTGGGAGCACGACGTGCAGGTGATGATCGAAGGCCCGGGTCACGTGCCGCTGGACCAGATCCAGCTGCAGGTGCAGAAGGAAATGGAGCTGTGCCACGAAGCGCCGTTCTACACGCTGGGGCCGCTGGTGATCGACATCGCGCCGGGCTACGACCACATCACGAGCGCGATTGGCGCAGCAATGATCGGCTGGCACGGCGCGTCGATGCTGTGCTACGTGACGCCGAAGGAGCATTTGGGATTGCCGAACGCGGAAGACGTGAAGCAGGGCGTGATCGCGTACAAGATCGCGGCGCACGCGGCGGATGTGGCGCGGCACCGTCCGGGCGCGCGGGATCGCGACGACGCGCTGTCCTACGCGCGCTTCCTGTTCGACTGGAACAAGCAGTTCGACTTGTCGCTCGATCCGGAAACGGCGCGCGCGATGCACGACGAAACGCTGCCAGACGATTTCTACAAGGACGCGAAGTTCTGCTCGATGTGCGGCCCGAAATTCTGCTCGATGAACATGACGCAGAACGCGGAGGCGCTCGACGGCAAGGACCAGTCGCAGCGCCAGCAGAAGTTTGTGGAGCTGCTCGCGAAGATTGAGTAGCACAGGCTTCAGCCTGTGTGGGTTCGCTACTTTGCTGCAAGAAGCTTGAATGTGTCATTCCGAACCCGCCTCAGCGGGTGAGGAATCTCTCTGGCGCATTCGTCAAACCACGGAGAGATCCTTCGTCGTCCGCCGCGGCAGACTCCTCAGGATGACGACACGGTGCTGTAGTCCTACTACACGCGGGTGCTTTTGGGAATGACGGGATGCTCGGGTGAAGGCCAGCACCGCAAGGACACAAACCGAATCAATCCTCTAAATCTTGCCGAAACACAGGTTGGGATGGATCGAGGGTGCCACCGATGACGGCAATCAGCAGGTCTTCGTATGCGGCGGCGGCCTCCGGCAGCAGGGGGTAGCCGCGCTCCCACTGAAGGCCTCCGGCGGCCGAATAGATAAGCGTAAAATAGCGCCCTGACGAATACTGAAGCTCGACCATTTTGTTGGGCATATCAGGATCGCCTTTCTGCCCTAACAGATCCATCAACGCCACAGTCCACCGCCTGCCTTTCGGGTCGGTGACGACCTCGCGCTCAATATACTGCCAATCGTCCATGCTCCAGAGGGGCATACTTATTGAAGAAGCTCGCTGAGGCCTCTCGCAATCTGCGAACCCGTGAACGGCTTCGGGATGAGAAAAACTCGCTGGGCGTTCCGGGAGCGAAGGCTTGCGTCCGCCTTCTCCGGCGTGTCACTGATGATGATGATGGGAAGCTCGGCGTAATCGGGGTGGTGCCGCACGCTGTCGAAGATCGACTGACTCATGTTATACACAGAGCAGTTAATGACGAGCGCCTCGGCACGCTGCTCCGCGATTAAATCATTTGCTTCCGAGGTAAAGCCCGTCGCGAACACGTCGAAGCCATGGTCGCGCAATGAATACGTCAGCAGCTCGGCGGTTTCCGGTGTGTCGTCGATGAGCAGGATGCGGCGCAAACGAAAGTTGCTACTTGCCTTTCCCGGTGCCGGGGATCCGCGGCTTCTTAGTCGCAGAAGGCTCCAGATCCATGACCCAGATCCGGCCTCCGGCGGTGTAGTAGGCCCGGTGGTCGTTTTCAATCACGGCCCCCCAGGCCTCCAGCGTGCGCATCGCGAAGGTGGTTCCCTCGAAGTTATTGCGCGCGTGGTCCAGCACTTCATTGGTGTGCCAGTTGTTCGTGAGAATGGCGTCGCCCGGATGCACGCGAAGCACGGTGTAATAGCGGTTGTAAGCCGCTTCCGGCCTCACCTCGCGAGTCGAGCCGCGCTTCTTACCCTCAGTTACAACGTAGCTCTCCTGCGCGTCGGGAACAGGAGGCGTCGGCGTATTCGGTTTTGTGCTCATATGGTTTCCGCGATGGCCGCAGCTTCTGCCGCGGACGACATACTGGTCACGTTTCTGGGATCGGCGGCCTGAATCAAGGCCTCGGGGAGCTCAATGCCCATCATCTTCCACTGCTGGTTGGCAAATTCCTGCATCTTGGCAACATGTTCGGCATGGAGGTGGCCAAACCGCCCTTGCAGCTTCAAGTACTCGGAAACCGGCCGCATGTTTCGCGGACGGAAGCCGTAATCGTATTCGCGCTTCTCCGGATTCCATTCCCAAATCGGATATAGTCCGCATTCAACGACCATTCTGCCAAGGTCGATCGAGCGCGGCGTCTCGTAGACAAAGCCCTTCTGGCAGGGCGTGTAGATCATAAGGTACGCGGCGCCCTTGTGATTGAGTCCCTTGCGCACTTTGTTCATCAGGTCGATCGGGTAGCCCACGCTCGCGGTCGCCACGTAGCAGTGCGGATGACCGGCGGCCATCATGCGCGCAAGGTCCTTGGGGAACAGCTTCTTTCCTTCAGGGACTTCGGGGCCTGGAGGCGAGAAGGTCGTCATGCCGCCGTAAGGCGTACGCGAAGAAGCCTGGATACCCGTGTTGGCGTACTGCTCATTGTCATAGCAGATGATCAGGCAATCGTGATTGCGGTAGAGCGCGCCGGAGATCGAAGCGAGGCCGATGTCGGACGCGCTGCCGTCGCCGGCTTCGCAGATGATGTTCGGGAACGTGCCGCTCCACTTGCCCTTTCGGATCATGGCTTCGTACGCAGCGGCCACGCCTGCGGTGAAGCTGCCGGCGCTGCCAATCTGCGTGTGCGCCCAGGGTACGTTGTAGGGCGTGCACAAATACGAGCTGTTCGCGACGTACATGCAGCCCGTCGGTCCGACCAGGATCGTATTGTCGCCGGATGCCTTGCTCGTCATCCGGTACTGGATGGACGGCCCGCAACCGGCGCAGGTGCGGTGGCCGGGGACGAACGGCTCGCTCGAAGGCAACTCAGGGTTGTAAAAGCGCGCCCCCTGGTTTGGGCTATCAAAAATCGGCAGAATTTGCCGCTGCACTTCGAATGTTGCCATTGTCGTTCCTCCCGATGGCGGATCCCTGGGACCCGCGCCAGATTAATTATAGTACGAACCAATCGGTCCGCCGAAAAAATTGCCTTACTCTTCGAAACCAACCCAGTGCGTACGCTTTTCGATCTTGCCGCGCTTCTGAACCTCAAGCATCTTCTGGGTCATCCAGTAGAATTCCTTCAGGACGATGGCCTCTCCGCCCATTCCGGCCATAAAGGAGAGGACGAGCGGGCGCTTGTCGCTCTCGTAGAGAGCCGCCACTGCCTCCGCGTAAAGAGAACCGCCACTGCTAACGCTGCCGAGCCCCATGTTGGTCTCGATCACGCCGACCACCTTGAATTTGCTGAGGACTTCGCATACGCGATCCGTCGGATAGGGGCGAATGGTTCGCAGCCGCACCAGGCCGACCTTGGCGCCTCGTTCGCGCATGTGATTGATCGCGTAACGCGCCGTCACGCCGTGCGCGCCCTGCAGGAAAAAGACCACGTCGGCATCGTCGGTCTTGTATTCCTCGATCCATGCGTCGTATTTCCGCCCGAAAATTTTCGCGAATTCCTCGTGGATCTCCTCGATGACCGGCATCGAGGCTTCCATGGCGCGCGCGCGCTCGAGTTGGAGTGGCGGGCCCTGTTCGGGCATGATCTGCGGGCCATGCGACACCGGATGCCGCGGATCGAGCGGGTAGGGATGCTTGTACGGAGGCAAAAATTCCCTTATCTGGCCCATATCGGGTAATTCGACATCACTCGCTATGTGGGAAACAAAGAAACCATCCTGGCAAACCATCTGGGGAAGCAGGACTCGGTGATCTTCACCGATTCGATAGGCAATCAGGTGATTGTCGAATGCTTCCTGGGCATCGCACGACCAGCCCATGAGCCATCCCATGTCCCGCGTCGAGAGCGCCTCGGTATGCTCGGAACCGAAATCGCCGGGAGGATCGAGCGTGCGGTCGGCAATCATCATCTGCACCGGCATACGGCTGCCTGAAATCGGCGAATAGAGTTCGAATGCGAACTGCACACCCACACCCGAACTGCCCGTGAAAACGCGCGCGCCGCTCGATGAAGCGCCGTGTGCGATGCTCAACTGGGAATGCTCGCTGTCGGCGACGATGTATTCGGCGTCGAGTTCCCCGTTGGCCACCATCTGGGCGAGCGCCATCATCGTCGCAGTGTAGGGTCGGATGGGGTACGCCGCGATGACATCCACGTCCGCATACTTGGCTGCTTGTGCCGAAGCAACGCATCCGTTCATTCGAACTGTCTTTTTCTTGCTTCCTGAAGCCGTCATCGTTGCCATGATTCACTCCGCACGGTTCGCCCTGTGGCGAACACCACGATTTATAGGTACCCAGGTTCCGCGATTGATCCTCGCGCGGAGCCCGCTTTCAAACTGATCCCAAATCCAGCCTTAAATGCTCTTCGCCGGACGATCCGCCAAATGGGCCAACTCTTCCGCTTGCCGCCCGTGCAAGCCTTGCGAGATGGCAAAAGCCGTATCCATTCGAACGACGCCCGTATCGAAATCGAGCTCCGGCACACCCTCGAGACATCCCGTCGGGCACTCCTCGATACATACGCGGCACCCTTTACAGTAGTCCACCAATATCTTGTAGAGGCCGTTCGAACGTGTCGACCGCGCAATGCATGGCTCCGGACAAACCAGGTAACAGTTGTCGCAAGCGTTGCAGGTGCCGCAACTAAAGCACCGGCTGGCTTCGGCAATGGCCATCTCTTCCGTGTACGCCAGAATGACTTCATCCTGAGTTTTGCGCCGGCTGGTTGGCGGCAATAGCGCCTGCTGGACCCGCGGGAAATGCGGGAAATACGTCATATTCATGCGGTTCAAATCGACGATGACGTCGATCGGGATCATCCGCGGCTCGAGCGGCTTGCCGTTCAGCACCTTGTCCAGATTGAACGCGACGCGCTTGCCGTCGCCGACGGCGTTCACGACCATCAAGGGTTGACCCGAGCCCACCTGGGCGATGTCGCCCGCGGCGAAAAAGTTCGTGTCGCCGAGACGCCCGAATCTGTCCATATTGATTGTGCCGCGCTCGTTCTTGAATTCGGCCGGCAGCCAACCGAGCGAGGCGTGCTGGCCCACGGCGATGATCACATTGTCGCAGGCAAACTTCTCGCTGCGCGCCTCTCGTTCGATTTTAATGGGCGAGGCGTTGATTTTCCCCTCGAAACGCGCGGGATGCAGTTGAATTGCCTCGACTTTCCCGTTGCCAAGCACGGCAGTCATTGCCCGGCCGTGCATCAGTTCGACTCCTTCTTCGAGCATGTCGTGCAGGTCTTCCGGCACGGCAGGCATCTCCTTGGGGTTGGCTTCGACCGTGATCATGGTGACTTCGACGGCGCCTTGCCGCAAAGCCTCGCGGGCGCAATCAATGGCGGTGTTTCCGCCTCCGATCACAACGACGCGGGGGCCCAGCTTGACCTTCGATGTGCCCATGCCGATGTCACGCAGGAATGGAAGTCCGAAAAGCACGCCCGGCTTGTCTTCCCCCTCGGCTCGAGCGCTGTTGGCATCGATGAGGCCCACGGCCAGCACAACGGCGTCGTAGTTCTTTTTCAGATCGTCCCAGGAGACGTCCTTGCCGACTTCACAATTCGTCTTGATGGTAATGCCGAGTTCGACGAGACGCTGGATCTCACGATCGAGAATGTCCTGCGGGAGAACCCAGTCCGGAATGCCGCCGCGATTGAGTCCGCCGGCTTTCGGCGACTTCTCGAGAATGGTCACCGCGTAGCCGAGGCGCGCAAGTTGGTATGCCGCGCTGTGGCCGGCAGGGCCTGAACCGACCACGGCGACTTTCTTGCCATTCGGCGGACCGGCCTTGACGACGTCACGCGCGAGCGCCTGTCCAAGATCGCCGAGGAAGCGCTCAACCGCTCGAATCGAAATGGCTTCGTCGTATTGCCCGCGGTTACAGGCCTGTTCGCACGGGTGGTAACACACGCGGCCAGTGACCGAGGGAAATGGCATGTCTTCCTTGATGAGCGAGTAGGCGTCGATGTACTTGCCGCGCTTCACCAGGTCGAGGTAGCCCTGAATCTTTTCGTTCGTTCCGCAAGCGTTGTTGCAGGGAGGCAGTTTGTCCCGGTACACCGGCCGGATTGCCCGCCAGTTGCCAGTGGGAAACAGGTCCTGCCCTTTCTCCTGCGATGGTGCTGGCGTGATACCAGCAAAAGGTACCGTGAGCCAGTCGGGGATGCGTGTGCCTTTGGTCGACATTTTGGTCCTCTCTCTATCCTAAAAATCTTTTTGCGTTACGCAGCCACTGGGTTCAGCGGCAGAACGTGCATCTCTTCCATTGCCAATTCGAAAGCCTTTTTGTTCGCAATCATCGGTGTGATTGTGGCGAGCTTGACGATCTTCGTCGTCTTGACAACCGCGGCGATCAGCGGAGCCGCGATATCGGGCGCCATCAACTTACTTCGCTCGGCGGCGCCTTCCGTCGAGAGCCGGTCGAGTCCGAGTTCGCCCAGCCGGTAATAAAGCCACTTGTGGTCAGCGAGCTTGGCTGCATCAACGGTGACCAGTTGCGCAAGACGCTCGGGGCCCGGCACGAAGCGAAGCATGTAGTCCGGAGTGTAGTGCGTGTTGATGACGAGCGTTCCGCCGGGCGGCATGCCGCGCATGTAGTCCCAGCCCTTGACCATCGTCCCTTCGACGAGCACGACGATGTTGGGATGCTCATTCTCGTAGGTGAGGGCATTTTCGATCACGCCGTCGCTCACGCGGCAGTATTTTCGCGTCGGGCAATTCGTACGGTCCGGATTGTCGACATAGTTTTCCATCGCCTGCGATTGTTTGCCTTCAAGCCGCGCGGAGGCAGCGACGGAATTAACGATGTCGCGGCCCTCTTTGTCCATGATGATGCCGCGCGTCCATACTGTGAGTTCAGTGTAAGCCATGATCCATCCTCGTCATCGAGATGAGGCGTCAGGGTACAACTCCCGGACGCTATTGCTCGTCGCGTTCACTTTTTTCAATTGCTTGGGACTGCCTCGATCGGAATCGAGAACTTCCAGGAAATCGCTCCGGAGCACAACGAAAGGCTCGACGCGAGAGCCATTTTGAAATTCAGCAATCGCCAGTAGCGTCGCCTTCTTACACAGGCTTTCGATATCCGCGCCCGTGAGTCCTTCCATACGCAGAGCGAATTCATCGAAATCTACATCGGGTGCCAGCGGGACGCGCCGGCAACGGAGTTTCATGATCGCCGCGCGGTCGGCAGCATCGGGTTTTGCGAACTGGAGTATATAGTCGAAACGCCCGCTTCGCAAGAGAGCGGGGTCAACCTTTTCGGGTCGATTCGTGGCCGCCAGCAGAATGACTCCCTTGACGTCACGCAGATTGTCGATTTCACGCAGGATCTGGCTCAAGATTCGTTGATAAACGTCGGTTCCAACCTGATCAGCGCCGAATTTTGGCGCAATCGCATCGATGGTGTCGAAGAACAAGACGCAAGGGGCGGTGCGGCGCGCCTTCTTGAAAACTTCGCGCAGCGCCCTCTCCGATTCGCCCAGCCATTTGGAATAGAGTTGCGGGCCGTCGATCGCGATCAGCGGGAGTTGCTTTTCGCCTGCCAGCGCCCGCGCCATGGCGGTCTTTCCGGTGCCGGACGGGCCGACGAGCAGAATGCCCCGCGGCGGGTTCAGTCCTACACGCTCATAGATATCGTCGTGCACGTGGGTGTGCTCGATAACCGCGTCGAGCAGCCGCTTCACGTCGTTAAGGCCGCCGAGATCGGCAAACGTCGATGTGCTCTTCTCGATGAAGAATTCCCGGGTTGCGCTGGGCTCCACTTCCTTCAAGCCGGCCAGGAAATCCTCGCGTGTCACCTGCAAGCCGCTCAAGTCGGTATTCGAAACGGCGTCAGCCTCAAGAGGAAGGGTTGAAAGAAAGCGGCGGAGCGCGATCATGCCGACTTCCTGTCCCAGCGCCTCAAGGTCGGCTCCGACGAAGCCATGCGTATGATCGGCGATCTCTTGAAGGTCCACATCCGGCGCGAGCGGCATAGCACGAGTGTGGATCCTGAGAATTTGCAGCCTTGCCTGGGTGTTGGGAACGCCGATTTCGATTTCCCGGTCGAAGCGGCCGGGACGCCGCAGCGCCGGATCGAGAACTTCGGGGATATTCGTCGCTCCAATGACGACCACCTGGCCGCGCGCCACAAACCCATCCATCAGGCCGAGAAGCTGCGCCACGACGCGCTTCTCGACCTCGCCTGTTACCTCGGCGCGCTTGGGGGCGACGGCGTCAATTTCGTCAATGAATAGGATTGCAGGCGCGCGGCGGGCCGCTTCTTCGAAGACTTCGCGGAGTTTGGCTTCGCTCTCGCCGTAAAACTTCCGCATGACCTCGGGGCCATTGAGAGAGATGAAGTGCACGCGGCTCTCGGACGCTACGGCCCGCGCGAGCAAGGTCTTTCCCGTGCCCGGCGGACCATAAAGCAGCACGCCCTTCGGGGCGAGAATCCCCAATCTTTCGAAAATGCGCGGGTATTTCAGCGGCAGTTCGACGATTTCGCGCACGCGAGTCACTTCTCGCTCCAGCCCGCCGATATCTTCATAAGAGACGGCTGGGGCACGAACCGGCGTCTGCTCGCCTTCCACGACGCGGATGTCCGTGCGCTTCCCGATGACGACGGGCCCCGAGGGAATCGTCCGCACGACCTGGAAATTGACGGCCTTTGAAAAAGTCGGAACGCGGACAACACATCCCGTGACGACCGGGACGCCGATAAGATCCTCAATCATCCGGTCCGGCGCGATGCTGGCGGCCGCAGCCCCTACCCACAAAGGTGAGAAGCGGACAGCCACGGCCTGTTCGTACTCGACGGGTGCGACCGTCACCTGTTCCTGCAAACCCGCGGTGCAGTTACTGCGGCACGTGCCGTCAATCTGGACTGTGCCTTCATGACTGTCATCGGAAACTTCAGCGCGCGCGACTCCGACGGTGCCCCCGGTGATTCTGACGACATCGCTCGCGCTCGCTCCCATGCGCCGCATATCGGCGGGAGCCAGCCGCGCTATGGCGTGACCGACGTCTTCCACCCGCGCTTCCGAAACGCGCAGAGTGAGCGTCGTTGCTGCGGAGGATGGAATCATTTCCGTCATGGTGTGGGCTGTAGCCTGTTCTTGATGCTTTTGGCGAACCCTTCGAACAGCGTCATCAATTTTTTCTTTTCGCTGTGGGCCGGCTCGTGAAACGAAATCGCAACGCGCGTCACGTCGTTTCCCAAATCTGTTAACTGGATCGTTCCGAGGTTGGTGTGTTCGATGGCCCAGCCCTCGCTCTTGACGGAAGTAACAGCCATGCTCAACCGGACCTGATCGCTCTCCCACGGCACGACAATCGCATTGAGGCTTCCTTGTCCCGTGGCTAACTCTTCGATCGCGCGGGAAAGAAGGCGCGGGGAACCACTGGCCGTAAACTCGAGGATCTCAAGAGTCATGAAAGTAAGTGGCGAACTGGCCCAGTGATCGAACCACTTGGCCAAGAAAATTTAGCAAACCGTCAATTCTCTGTCAAGCGCATTTTGAGTCTTCTACCGTGGCGACCCAGTTGATTTTTGGCCTGCAAAATCAGCGTTCGAGTGCCGGAAATTGTGATATACTGGCTCAGTGATCGAACCACTCAAGAAAGACAACTCATCTTCTTCGGCGCAAGCCGTCAATCTGGGCTCAAATCGTATTCCCAATGGATCTCCTTCCGTGGGGCCAATTAAGAAGACGCGCGTAGCCGAGGAAGTCGCCGATCGAATTCGCACCATGATCCTGGACGGCACCTACCCACAGGGACAGCCTCTGCCCTCGGAACGAGTTCTGACCGAACAATTTGGCGTCAGCCGCGGCTCAATTCGCGACGCCTTTCGGATGCTGGAGATGATTGGCTTGCTTGAAACGCGGCACGGGCGTGGCACATTCCCGCACGAGCTGACGGTGGACCGGCTGGTCCAGCCGCTGGCCTCGGTGATGACCTATCAACAGGATCTGCGGGATGAACTTCTAGACGTCCGCCGGATGTTTGAGCCTGCCGTCGCGCGCGCTGCGGCCACCCGTTTGACGGAGGAGGATCTCACTGACCTTCAACGCATCCTCGACGCCCAGCGGCGAAAACTAAAGACGGGTCAATCCGCCATTGTGGAAGACACGGCATTTCATGCCGTCCTGGCGCGGTCCACGCGCAATCGCGTGGTCGTTAGCCTGATGTCAACCTTGAACGACCTGCTCGTGGAATCGCGCACATCGTCCTTAATGCAAGAGGGTCGTCCCGTGAAGTCCATCGAAGGACACGAGGCAGTGGTTGATGCGCTGCGCCGCCGGGACGCTGAAGGCGCCGCACGCGCCATGTACGAACACATCGATCAGATCGCCGACCTGCAACAGCACGCCGGCGAGCTTCGCCGCGACCCCGGCAGCAAGTAAGGAGAGCCGCGATCGATGGATGAAAGCCTGCGGGCGCAGATCGATACGTACCTTTCGCACCTCGACGGACTGGTTCGCCGCGGCCGTCAGATTCGCGACAATTTAGCGTCCGATCCCAGCAACAAATCGGCGATTGCAGCCACGCGCGTCTGGCAGGAAGATTGCGGCGTGACAATCAATCAATTGTCCGGAGGAAGCAAGGCTCACTGGCTTGCCCGGTCCTTCAGCGAAGCCTTCCTGATGCGCTCACCGGACGGATCTGCCGTTGAGGGAACGGCGCCGGATGAGATCGTGGGTCGCTTGCTCAACGTCCTCGACCAGGCAGTTGTCTCGCTGACGCGAACGGACGATGGCGCAATCATTTCCGCATCATCGCAAGCGCCGGCTCCGCACCGGTTCGATTTTGTGCATAACGTTGAGCTCCGCCCTGTTCTCGAACAGGCGTACTCCGACGGTCGAGACGCGCAAGACCATGGCGATTTTGACATGGCACTCCTCACTTTCTGCGGAATTCTGGAGTCCATCATTACCGACGCCCTGGAACACAAGCGGGCGGACGCCCTGGCCGATTCCGGCATGCCCGCGGGGAAAATTGCAGATTGGTCCTTCGAGACGCGGATCGCGATTGCAGAAAAAATGGGACTCATTCGCGGCGGCTGCGCGCGGTTGCCTGCTGTAGCGCGAGTGTATCGAAACCCTTCTGATGGCAACGGGGTCGGCGGCACGAAAGCCGAAGTTTCCGAGCGCGATGCGAAAACCACTGGCCAGGTGCTTCATGTCGTGATGAGAGATCTCGATCCCGGCAGGTAATGCCGCATTGCAGCTAGACCGATTCCGAGTCCGGCGAGGGATATCGGCGGTTGTAAAAGTGGCATCCCACAAGGAATAAAGCACCCGCCGCGTAACTGACAGTAAATTCCGGGGCGGCGAGGAATGCCAGCTTATTTACAATCCCGTCCGGAGTCAGATCGTAGGCATGGATAACCCCGCCAAAAGAGAGAGCGGCTCCCGCAAACAGCCATCCGGCCGCTTGAAGGAACCGCCGGTCGAGCATGTAAGCGAGGGCAGCAGCCCAAATCATCGAGACCAGAAGCGCTCCCTGGCTGAGCGCAATCAGCCCGTAAATCGCGAGCTGCTCCCCAAACTTCGGCGCGGCCTGGAACAAACTCGATCCTCCCGTGCGCAGCGCCAAATCTACCAGTTGCAATCCCCACGAGGCCAGCATCGGTATGAGTCCAAAAGCGACGGCAATGCAGTGCGATTTGGGAACCTCTTGAAAGGCTTGCGCGACCATCACCAGGCCAAACCAGACGATCACGATGGCCACCACTTCGAGCGGCACGAAATGCAGGATGGGAGAAATCAGTCCCGTCGTGCAGATCAGGAAAGTGGCCAGTCCGTTCAGGATTGAATATCCCACGCGCGCGCCATACCCTTTGTGCGCCAGATGTCCGAAATAAAGGGTCGTTGGAAACGGGCTGCCGAAAACCGCGGCGCCAAGGGTCGCCAGACCATTCACCAGCAGCGATGGACGCGTGGGGTAATCGTCACCGGCTACTTTGACGCTTTCCAGAATCTGCAGCGACACGATCGTGTCCAGGGTGCTCATCGGCAAAATGACGGAGAGATATTTCCAGCCTTCGCCATGGCGCAGGAATTCAAAAATATTAATGGGCTGGGGCAGATGTACGCCTAAAGCCAGTAGAGGCGGGGCAGCGGGCAGATGATAAAAGTGGAACGCCTTCAGCAGGGCGATCAAAATCAGGCCGGCAAGAATGCAGAGCAGGCCGCCCGGCATCTGGAACGGCAATCGTATCCTGGATGCGTAGACAGCCAGAATGATCACGGCCGGCAGCAGCGCCAGTTCGGGGACCTGAAAAATCTGCAAGATAAATCCCAAACAAAGGAACGACATCGCAATGCCTGCGAGCGGACACAACAAGGCCGCGCGTGGAGTGTGGCTCCTGAGCCAGTCCGTGCAAAACGCGCCCGCCGTTTGCACAATGCCGCTCACAAAGCAGGCAAAAACGCCCAAATGCCAGGCCAGTTGCGAATCGCCTGTCCGCACGTAGACCGGCACCATGATCAGGAACACGTACGCAAAAATCGTCGGCGTGTTGACGCCGAATGGAATCGCGGTCACGTCCGCCCGGCCGGTCCTCTCCGCCAAACGGTGCGCTTGCCAGGCGTAGAAAAGGTTCCCGCTGAGAATTGAGATCGCCACCGCGGGCATTATTCGCGTGGACACCAACTCCAGTGGCAGTCCGCAGAGCGGCGCCAGACTCGCTATGAGAATCAAATCGGGGAAGCCGCTGAAAAAAAGCCCGAAGAAACCGTCCAGATCACCCGGGACAAACCAGCGCGCCGGTTGGGGTGGAGCGGAATCCGGAGTAATGAGGGTTGCGCTCAAGCAGTACCGTACTTCAATCCGATTTTTGTGAGCCACTGCCGGTAAGCGACCGCCGTGCGGTCCGAACGCAAATGCAATTCCGCCTGAAGATCCAGCGGCAATAATTCCGGACGCTGAGACTCCACGATAGGAATGTCTTGGCTGGCGACCACGTCCTGGAAATTTCGGAGTTGTTCGTCGGAAGTATCCGAAGCGTAGTTGAGGGCCATGATCATCCAGGCGACGCTTTCGCGCTCGTCCACTGGCGTCGCACAACTGAAGATGGAAAACCTCTGGTCGCCGTGAGACTTCAGAAAATAGGCGGTCAAGGGCCGCAGAACCCGGTAGGTGTATTTCACCTCGGCCGATTGCCCGGTGCCGTCCGGGTCCGGCTGCCAGACGGCGATGTCGCGCGCCTCGATGCCATCGGGGGTGGAGACGACTTCATAATCGCCAACTTCCGTGTGGCCGGGGTCGCCAAGAAAGCCGGCATGAACAAAAGGAAAGTGGCCCACGTCCAAGAAATTCTCAACGACGCGCGGCCCCTGGGCCTTGAAGAGATAAGGTCCGGCAAGCACCTTGCGATAGGAATCGTCATCCCATTCCGTGAACACGGGGACATCTTTCGCCGGCGAGCCGAGACAAGCCCAAACCAGGCCATATCGCTCCTTGACGTGATACGCGGTAACGCGAGCACGCATGGGAGGAGGCTGCGAAGGATGCGCGGGGATCCGAACGCATCGCCCGGTGGCATCGTAGTTCCAGCCGTGATACGGGCAAACCAAGCAGTCGTCTTCCATGCGTCCGCCGGAAAGTCTTGAGCCGCGATGAACGCAAAGGTCCTGCCACGCGCGTAGATACTGGTTGCTGCGCCAGAGAACGAGATCTCGCCCTAGGAGGCGCGCGGGACGGACTGTTCCTGTTGCCACGTCGGAAGCCTGGGCAACGACGTGCCAGTCGTTTAATAGAACCGGGTCATCGATCATGGTGAAGCCTGCGCTACCGATCCGCGTTTCGCGCGCTCAACCGGCCAATTCGCGCGAACTCTTCCCTCCTGCAAAATTTGCTGGAGAATATCACAGGTGAATCGCACATAGGGGCTGGGGCGCCTTGCATTTTCTTATGCCTCGCATCAGCGGTTTGCGCGTTTGCAATCCGGCGACGGAGGAATCGCCATCCTTCCGTAAATTGGGCCTTTCGTTGATAATGTGCCTATGCGAGACGTGCTTGCTCGTTATGCAAAATTGGCGCTGGGACGGCCGTTCACGCCCGGCCTGCTGAACATCCTGGTGACTTCGGTTTGCGACATGCGCTGCACGCACTGTTTCTTCACCGAAGAACTCGATGACGCCCCCCGCAAGAAGCATCAGATGACAACGCGTGAAATCCAGAGGGTCTCCGAAACTCTGGGCGGCAATCTGGGAGTGCTGATTCTCGCCGGGGGCGAGCCCTTTACGCGAAAGGATTTGCCGGAAATCGTGCGCGCCTTTTACTCCAACAACCGGCTCGAATCCGTGTATATCACCTCCAACGGACAGATTCAGAAGCGCATTCTGCCCGACGTCGCGCGCATGCTCGAGGAATGTCCGAAATTGAACGTTACCGTGGCCCTGGGGATCGACGGGCTCGAGGACCAGCACGACCGGATTCGCCGGAAGCCCGGATCGTGGGAGATCGCCATCGACACGAGCCGCCGACTTCAGGCCATGAAAAAGGAATATCCCCGGCTCGACGTGCAGTCCTGCACCTGCTTCATGCACTCGAACCAGGACACGATTTTTGAATGGTACGATTTTCTGAAACGCGAGTTGAAGCCCGACAAGGTGAACTTCAATCTCATCCGTCCTCCGGCGGCCGACCCGCAAGAACTCCAAATTGACCACTCGCGATACGCGAAACTTGGCGCCATGATTGACGAAGATTCGCGAAGCGGCGCGATCCGGAATCGCTACGCCGGCGAGAACGGCATTTTCAAGGCCGCTCTCGATATCTACATGCACGGCCTGATCGCCAAGACCGTCGAAACGCAGCGGGCCCAATTGACATGCTACGCAGGCACGGCCGGCGGGGTGATCTACGACGAGGGAACCGTGTCTTCGTGCGAAAACTTGCCGCCGATCGGCAACCTGCGCGATTACGAATGGAATTTTCGCAAATTATGGTTCTCGCCGGCCATGCAAGCGCGCCGCGTAAAGGCCGCGGACGGATGTTTTTGCACCCACGAATCGAACTGCTATTATCCCTCCCTGCCGTACAATCCGAGGCATCTGGTCCAGATCAAGAAGCTGGAAAGACAAATGAAGAATGCACAGAAGCAAGATTTTGTCCCGGCCTCAAATCTGGAGAGAATCTCTATACTCGACTGACGCAGGGATCGCTCGAAAATCACAGAGTTTGCATACTTCTCGTTCAGCACGACCTTACGGGAATGATATCGGTTAGGGCACTGCAAGCCCAGGCGAAAACCGCTGCTCGATCCGCCAAATACGATAATGCGTTATGCCGATTCAAGTCAGCGAAGAGATCCATTCAGTCCCAGACAGCAACCTGAGCGAAAAATCATCTTCCTCGCTGCCCGCCGCAATTCTGCTCTTCCTTTTTCTCAATTGCGTGTTTCTTCTGACTTCAACGGGAAGGGTTCGAACCATCGACGAGATCGACCCTGTCTTGCAATCGGAAAGCCTTCTTCTCAGGCATACGACGGCGATCCCTCAGGCGGCAAAATCCGGAATCTACTTCGGAAAATTGGACCAGCATGGAGTAGCCCGCTCAGCCTGGCCGGCCGGTCACGCTATTCTAGTTTTGCCCTGGACAGCTCTGGGTCACTACGTGCTTTCCGATTTGCCCGGAATTCCGCGCAATATTTCCGATCTGGCTACCGACACCGCGATTTGCTGGAGCAATGCGACCTTTGCCGCATTCGCCGTGGCGATTGCGTTCCTGCTTTTCCTCAAGCTTGAGCTCAGCCCGATGAGCGCGTTGGCATGCAGCATGATGCTGGCCTTTTCAACTCCGCTTTTCGTTTACTCCGGATGGCTCTATTCCGAGCCCGCGACCATCGCGATCTTCGTTACGGCTGGTTTTCTCTTTTTCGGTTCGGATAAGCCCATTCCCCTTTCGCACGCGATGTTAGGGGCCCTGTTGCTCGGCTTCGCCGTCCATATTCGTCCCGCCAATATGCTGACCGCATTCGTTTTCATTGCGGCGTCACTGGTCTTCGATCACTCCAATGCGCGTGGCGACGGCTTCGCCTATCGCACGACAGCCTTATTAATTGCTGTCATTGCTATCAGCGGCGTTCTTTATCTGGCGCGAAATTATTCGCTGTTCGGAAATCCGTTTGACTTCGGTGTGCCGCTGGTCGCTGAAAACGGTAAGGACCTGGATTCCTGGCACAACCCGATTTTATTGGGCCTCTTCGGTTTTCTCTTTTCTCCCGGCAAGTCGGCCTTCTTGTTTTGTCCGCCTGCAGTCCTGGGGATAATTGGCCTCCCGCGCCTGTGGCGCCGAAACCGGGGGCTCGCTGTTCTCTGCGGAGGAGCACCGGTCGCCAATTTATTGATGTATTCGGTGCGGACTCAGTGGGAGGGTGGATACTGCTACGGACCGCGTTACCTGGTTCCCAGCTTGATCCTGCTGACATTACCTTGCGCCGAGCTATTTAAGGCGCCAGGGCGATGGGTGCGCCCTACGTTGTGGATCACCGCGATTATCGGCTTTCTCGTTCAGGCGATTGGTCTTTCAACGAACATCCTCGAAGACATGGTGAAAAGACACTATTTCATTGGAAATTGGGATTACCGGATGAGTTACTCTCCCATCGCTGGCCAGCTCCGGCTGATCTGGAAGTACCTGCACGTAACACCTGCTGGGCTGGGACTTGGATGGGACCGCTGGTTCTTTTTTCTGCATGCGGCCGGGGCAAGTGCGATTCCACTCGCCATCATCGCCTCGATCTTTTTGCTTGGCGCGCTCACCTTTGGCCGCCTGACGTGGAAAACGGTGCGAAGCCTTTCGTAGCCGGATGCATTCAGCCCATCCGAGATAGGACCGGCATCAACACGGTGCTGGCCGCACCTCATGGAGACGATGTGCCTGGTCTTGCTCCCGCGTAAATTTAACTATTTTTGAATCGTTCAAGCGCGGCTCTGCTGGTGGGGGCTACCTTGAAGTGTTTGCCATCGAACAGGAATTCGATTTCATATGTCTTTACGGCCGAAGATGGTTTCCGTGTCTTTTCTCCCGTCTTCACTTGGGAACATTTGGGATAGCCCAGCGTGGCGGTAACCGTAAGTCCGGTGAGCTCGCCGGAATCCTTCGTTGAAAACTTAATATCCTTGATATCCGACTCCTGGACGCCCGTCCCGGGGTCATCGCCGCATGTGGCCGTGGTGTCCGTGACTTTGATTAAATTGGCGGCCGCGCTTTTTCCAGTCGCGTCAAACGCGGCGGTGAACACGAATCCATCGTTTTCTCCCATGCCGCCCCAACCGCCCCGGCAGACAAGAAAATCGCGGCCATCGGGATATGCGAACTTGTGGCATTGATCGGTGATCAGGCCGTTGTCGTACTTCAGCAGGCGAGGCTTCCCGGATTTCAGAGTGAACACGAAACTCCCGCCGAAATTATTGGCGTGCGAATCGCATCCAGTGCCATCCAGAATGAGATCGTCGTCCTGCGCAGCGGTGAAGTGCCCGGGAGTCTCGGCATACATTTCCCACGAGCTGTGTCCATCGCCGGAAAAATCGGTGCCTTCGGGGCAAACGCGGCATCCGTTTGCGGTGCCGGCCTTTGACCGCGTGATGTCGCGTGGAGAGCAGATCGTCGCCACAGCGGCTTCGATATCGGCCGTGCGGACTCCCGCGTTGGCCGTGTTGAACATTGGCGGATGAGCGGCTTGACTCCAGCATGTTCGTGCGAACAGGAGGACCACAAACATCACGGCGAAGCGCAGCTCGTTCGTTTGCGGCATCATCGGGAAAGTCCGAATTAATTTTATGGCGTCACGCGAATGAACACGACTTGACTAAGGAATTTCGAACTAGCCCGCGGCTTGCTGCGAGGCAGGGCGTCCGGCAGTCGAGGCGAATTTGTTCAGTTCGATCTGGATCAAAATCATCGCCACCGGCCCAATGACGATCCACAGCAGGAACCACAGAATTGTGTTGTTATCCTTCTTGACCAGAGTGGAAAACCCCTCCGCGTACTTGTAGATGAAGTATAGGTTCGCGATGGGAATAATGATGAGCCACGCCGTCGGTATCTTCGCGCCCAGCGAATTGATCTCGCCCTTCGTTTTCACCACCCAATAAATCGCGTAAATACCGAAGGTAACGAAGGAGAGAACAATAACGAGGACGGGATTTCGCTGGGTGATCATAGTGGGGCGACTATACGTACTCCAGCGGGAGAAAGGCAATCAATATTTTTTGTGGAGGCGCGGGTCGGATTTGAACCGACGGATGGAGGTTTTGCAGACCTCTCCCTTAGGCCTCTTGGGTACCGCGCCGAAGAGAAGAAGTATAGCGAAAGTGTCGTCGAATTGTCAGTGGCTGAGCGAGGGGGCGAAATATTTCATCGCCCGGACAACAGGGATCCGATTCCACAAAAGGAGATTCATGCCCGACGCGTTAGCGCGAAGGCGCGGCCACGAGGCGGGCGTCCCGAAGGAATCGCGCGGATTCCTCGGGCGGCGTCGGACAGATGTAGAACCCGGTTCCCCACTCGAATCCGGCGACTTTGGTGAGCTTTGGCATGATTTCGATGTGCCAATGATAATGTTCGTTGATTTCCTCGCCGATCGGCGAAGTGTGGATCATGAAATTGTAGGCGGGCCGGTCGAGCACCACGTCCAGGCGCGCCAGCGTGTCCTTCAGTACTTTAGCGAGCCCCGCGTAAATCGACGTCTGATTATTTTCAAAGGAAGAGGCGTGCTGCTTGGGCAGAATCCACGTCTCGAACGGGAACCTCGGCGCGTATGGAGCCAGCGTGACGAAGAGTTCGGTTTCGCCGATCACGCGCACGGTGGATTCCAGGTCCTGGCGAATCATGTCGCAGAAAATGCAGCGTTCCTTGTCGTAAAAATAATGGCGCGAGCTGTCGACTTCCTCGCGCACACGCTTGGGAACGATGGGCAAAGCGATCAATTGCGAATGCGGGTGTTCGAGCGACGCTCCGGCCGCTTCGCCGTGATTCTTGAAGATCAGGATGTAGCGAAAGCGCCTGTCATTTTTTAGGTCGAGCATGCGATCTCGAAACGCCCAAAGGACATCCTCGATCTGCTTATCCGACATCGTGGCCAAGGCGCTGCGATGATCGGGCGTTTCGATGACCACTTCGTGTGCGCCCACACCGTTCATCCTGTCAAACAGGCCTTCGCCTTCGCGGTCGAGGTCGCCTTCAATCCCAAGGGCCGGAAACTTGTTTGGAACTACGCGCACCTGCCAGCCGGGCGAGTTCGGTCCGCTGCCGTTCCGCCCATATTGGAGAACCTCGGGGGGTGTCTTCGATTCGTTCCCATAACAGAACGGACAGATTCCGATACCCTTAATTTCCACGCTTTCACGAATGAAGTCCGATGGTCGCTTGGCGCGGTCCGTCGAAATAATCACCCATCGTCCCGTGATGGGATCTTTCCTTAACTCTGGCAACGATTCCTCCTGGGCTGGGAACCCATTCACACGCGCGTCCGAGCGCGCTCAAAGACTGCCTATCTTATACTAAGTGGGCTCCAAGTAGAGCCCACACCCGCTATACTAAGTGGGCTCCAAGTAGAGCCCACACCCGCTATACTAGGTGGGCTCCAAGTAGAGCCCACACCCGCTATACTAGGTGGGCTCCAAGTAGAGCCCACACCCGCTATACTAGGTGGGCTCCAAGTAGAGCCCACACCCGTTATCGGCTACCTGACGACACTGCTTCATCTAAATTTAGATGCGTGCAGGAACTCATTACGCCGCAAAGGCCCCCTTGTGCAGGCGGACGACGGGCCGCTTGCCGGGCGGGGCTTCGATGGCCAAGACGTCAAAACGGAAGGGGTCGCCGCTGGCGCCGTATTCGCGCAGGAATTGCCGGGCCATTCGCGAAAGATGATGCTGTTTTTCTTGCGTGACAGCCTCTTCGGGAGAGCCAAACGCGCTTTGCGTTGCGGTCCTTGTCTTCACCTCAACGAAAGCGACGATCGAGCCGTCATATCCGACGAGGTCGATCTCGCCCTTCATGCCGCGATAGGTGAAGTTTCGCGCGATCATAACGTACCCGTTTCGCCGAAGATACCAATACGCGTACGTCTCACCGCGAACGCCGGTCCGGCGCGCCCGTTGCTTTGCCGCTTCCCGCGTCGGCGGCACGGCCGAATCCGCAAGGCCCTTTCGCGCGGCCCAGTCGACCAGGCCAAACATTGCTCGAGCGAAAACCGGCACCGAAAATTCCTTCTTTCTCTGTGGACTCTGCGGTGAAAAAAACCTAACACATAGGGCGGAGAGAACACAGGGAAAAATCAAGCATTCATTGCATTACGCGGAAGCTTCGATTTCGCCGATGCATTCTTCCAGCGCCCGCGCGGCGAAATCGGCCTGATCCTCATCAATCAATAGCGGCGGAGCGATGCGGATCGTATTTTCCCCGGCGCCCAGGAGCAGGACGCCTTTCTCGAATGCGCGGTTCACGATCGCATCGCGAAAATCTTGGGCGCGTTCTTTCGTTCTCTGATCGCGAACGATCTCGACGCCGATCATCAGTCCTTTGCCGCGGACGTCGCCGACGATTTTGTGCCGCTCGGGCCAATCTGCCATGCGCCCCATCAGGTAATCGCCAACGCGCCGGGCGTTCTCAATATATTGCGATTCCAGCAGGTCCATGGTCACCAGCGCCGCGGCCACGGACACGGGATTGCCGCCAAACGTCGAAGCGTGCGCGCCGGGTTTCCAGTCCATCAGGCTGGCGCGGGCAATGGTCGCGGAAAGCGGCATGCCCGAAGCAATTCCCTTGGCGACGCAGAGAATGTCCGGTTCGATTTCCGCGTGGTCGCAAGCCCACCACTTTCCCGTACGTCCCATCCCGCTTTGGACCTCGTCGCACACGAGCAGGATTCCGTGCTTGCGGCAGATGCGTTGAAGCTCCCGCAGAAATTCTTTCGGCGCGGGCACGTACCCGCCTTCGCCTTGAATCGGTTCGATAAAGACGGCCGCAACTTCAGTGGGATCGACGAGGCGCTTGAAAATTTCAGATTCCAGAAACGTGGCCGCCCCCACGCAATCACACGGCGAAGGATGGCCATACGGGCAGCGGTACGAATTCGGAAAGGGAATGTGAAATATTCCTGCGAGCAGCGAGCCGAATCCTTTCCGCTGCACGGCCTTCGAAGCGGTCAGCGAGAGAGCGCCGAGGGTGCGTCCATGAAAGCAGCCGTGGAACGCGATGATTTTGTCGCGCCGCGTGTGATACCGCGCCAGCTTGATGGCCGCTTCGATCGCTTCCGTGCCCGAGTTGCCGAAGTACACTTTTTTCGGCTCCTTGCCGGGAGCCACGGCCGAGAGGCGTTCGGCGAGATCCACGAGGTTGGGCACATAGAAATCCGTGCTGGAAATATGAATCAATTCGGCGGCCTGCTTTTGAATCGCCTCGACCACACGCGGGTGGCAATGTCCAGTCGAGACGACGGCGATGCCCGCGGCAAAATCCAGGAACACATTCCCGTCCACGTCCTCCACCATGGCGCCGCGCCCGGATTTTGCCACCAGAGGATACCCGCGCGTGTACGAGGGCGAAACGTATTGCGCGTCTCGCGCGATCAGTTTCTTCGCGTTCGGACCGGGAAGCGGCGTCACCAGGATGGGCAGCTTCGTTTCATTGGCAATCGTGGTCACTGGAACTTTCACGCAAGGTCCTCCGGCGAGCGCACTACCCTCGCGCGGCAGCATGAGCTCGATGCCCCGTGAGGAAGGATGAAAGACTAATTTACGCCGATTGGGCGCGTTCCGTCGAGGAAAGGAAGCGAACGGGGGGATAACGGGTTGGAATCATCGGGTCTTACTTGCGTTTCCAGCGCACTCCGCCGTCGCGCGAATCTTCCAGCATGACACCGCTCTGCGCGAGCTGGTCGCGTATGCGGTCGGACGCCGCGAAATCCCGGCGCTTCCGAGCCGCTTGCCGCTCGGCCACCAGGGCTTCGATTTCAGCGTCGCTTGGCCCGGAGGATTCCCAGACGACGCCGAGCGCGCGGAGCTTCTCCGCGTCGTCGTCACGAAGGACCGCGAAAATCGCGTCGAACATTTCGAGTACGGCTTGGACTGGAGCGGCATCGCCCTGGCGGAATTCGCCGCGATCGATCGCCGTGTTCACGTCGCGGACCAGGTCGAAGATTGCCGCAAGCGCCTGCGCGGTATTCAGGTCATCCGCTAGGCCGGCCTCGAAGTCTTCCCGCGCTTTGGCGGCGCGGCTCGCCATTTCGGGCGACTCGCCTGCCGGAAATTTTCCGGACCCGACGCGCGCGGCAAATGTTCGCAGTCGTTCCACCGAGCTGGCCGCGCCCTGCAAACCCTCCGGCGCGAAATTCAATTGACGGCGGTACGGCGTCGCGGCCAGCAGGAACCGGATCGATGACGGCTTGTGCCCGTGGGCAAACAATTCGCGCAGCGTCGCAAAATTCCCGAGCGACTTCGACATTTTCTCGTGGTCGACGAGCAGGTGCTCGGCATGGAGCCAGTAGCGCGCGAACGTCTTACCGGTGGCCGCTTCCGCCTCCGCAATTTCATTCTCATGGTGAGGGAAAGTCAGATCGACACCGCCGCTGTGAATGTCCAGCGTGTCGCCCAGATATTTCATGGCCATGGCGGCGCATTCGATGTGCCAGCCGGGGCGTCCCGGGCCGATCGGGGTCTCCCAGAAATCCTCGCCGGGCTTGTGCGCCTTCCACAACGCGAAGTCGCGCGCGTTGTCCTTGTCGTAACGATCCATGTCCACGCGCGCGCCGGTCTGCATGCCGCCCACGTCAATTTTCGAAAGCTTGCCGTACGCCGGAAATTTCGAGATGCGAAAGTAGGTCGATCCTTCGCTGGTGTAGGTGAAACCCTTTTCGGTGAGCCGCTCGATCAGGTTCACCATGTCGTCGATATGTTCGGTAGCCCGCGCGATGTGCTCGGGCGGCTCGAGGTTTAACGCGCGGCGGTCGTCGAGGTACGCCTGAATATATTTGTCGGTGTACTCGCGGATGCTGACGCCGGCGGCAGCGGCCTTCTGGATGATGCGATCGTCCACATCCGTGAGGTTCATCACCTGAATGACGCGGAAGCCCTTGGATTTCAAATAACGCCGCAAAACATCCTGAAAGACAAACGTGCGGAAGTTTCCGATGTGAGCAAAATCGTAGACCGTCGGCCCGCAGGTATACGCGCGGACTTCTCCCTGTACCAGAGGAAGGAACGGCTCGGTCTTTCCCGACATCGTATTGTGAAACCGGATTTCCGTCATTGTCGTTCGTTCATCGGTCTTCTGCGATGATTGGACGCTCATGGCAAACGCGCCATTTTAACCGACGAGTCGGGAAGTGGCAAAAGGTGTTCTCGAAGGTGACGCGGGCCCCGATCGAGCATCGCGATCGTTGCGAGGAGGCCGCCGTCATGACGCGGTTTGTGCCACTAATTCTTGTTCATGGAGCCGACTGAGGTGAGTTTGTCAAAATTCGCATGGCGATACACAACCTTGCCGCCAACCATGGTCATTAGCACATCCATTTTCTCGATGTCCTTGGGCGGTGCGGTCATAATGTCTTCCGGGAGCACGATCATATCGGCAAACATTCCGGGAGCAATAATGCCGTTGGTATTTTCTTCAAACGAAAGATAAAAGAAATTGCGCGTGATCATGCGCAAAGCATCCTCACGCGAGATTTTCTGATCCGCTCCCAGCACGCCGGCGGAAATCGTGTCCCGGGTGATGAAATGATAGAAAACCCAGAGCGGCGGGTAAGGAACCACCGGCGAATCCGTTCCGCCGGAAACGGGCATGCCGGCTTGCATATAGGTTCTTACCGGCGTCACCTCGGAAGCGCGTTTCAATCCCCAGTATTTCACGAGGCTGGGGCCGGCGACATAAAGGTGATCCTGCACCGACAGGAAAAGGCCAAGCTTCTTCATGTGTTCAATCTGCTCGGGACGTGAGACGAATGCATGCTCGATGCCCCAGCGCTTCCCGACGATTGACTTGTCGGCGTTCGCCGCTTCATACCCGGCAAGCACCTCGTCAATGGCGGCATCGCCCACGGCGTGTGAAGAGATGCGATAACCCAGGCGGTTTAATTCCACCGCGCCCGCGGTATATGCGGCCTGTGGCACCGTCTGAAGGCCGCGGTACTTGCCGCCTTCGCCGAAGGGCTCTTCGTACGGCTCACGCATGAAACCGCCTTCGAATCCGCCGTCCACGCCAAACTCTCCGATGCCTCCGAGTCGCAGCATCGCGTCACCTTCATTCGGATCGACGTTCCATGATTTCACTTGCTTGTCGATCTGAGCCGGAGTGGATCGGGGATCGATGTTGAGAAGTTGAGTCACGCGCATCGTGAGGATGCCGCGCTTCTCCATTTCCTGCAGCATGTGGTAGTCCTCGATCGAACCGGTGGGATGGCGCACGGATGTCAGGCCAACGGCGTGAAGCTTCTCATACATGGCGGCCTGATCTTTGATCCGCTCTTCCAGTGATTGCGCGGGAGGCGCCGGCAACGAAACCAGCGATTTGGCACGATCCACCAGTTCACCGTTGAGTTCGCCGTCTTCGTATCTCGAAATGCGTCCGCCCGCCGGGGACGGGGTTTCCTTCGTAATTTCCCATTTCTTCAGCGCGGCCGTATTCAGAATATATTCATGGCCGCCGCGAATGACGAC
This sequence comes from Terriglobia bacterium, assembly GCA_963757625.1. Lineage (GTDB taxonomy): Bacteria > Acidobacteriota > Terriglobia > Acidiferrales > UBA7541 > Palsa-360. The sequence goes on from CAVWSJ010000006.1 coordinate 746,704, forward strand.
GACCGGTGTGTCCGGCGCCACCGTATCGAGGTCCCGGCGCAACGGGACTCTCTGCTCCTTTAGTTGCCCCTCATGCCAATCGGAATTGGTGACGACAACATCTCCCGGCTTGGTTTGCTTGACGCGCGCGCCAATTGCGGCGAGCACCTCGCCGAGCGTGCGGGTCCGCGAAAGGTCAACCCCGGGCCCACCGCCTGCCGAGTGCAAGTGATTGTCGGTAAGGCCGGGCGTTACCGTCAGGCCTTTCAAATCAATCAGCGTCGTAGCGGGTCCGGCCAGTTTGCGAATGGCATCGTTTGAGCCTGCCGCCGTGAATTTGTCGCCCGTGATTGCAACCGCCTGGGCGTAGGAAAAATTGTCATCAACCGTAACAATCTTTCCGTTGTAATAAATAGAGTCGGGCGCGGGAGACGTTTGCGCCGCGGCGCGGGGCGCGAGCGCGAATATAATTCCGGCCAGCAGGGCGCCAGAAAGGGCGGCTTTTTTAGGAAACATGATTCATACTTATACATCATTCTTTGTTGAAGTGCGATTCAGCGGAGCGATGGGAGCGCGCACAGATCAGCGGGCCTTCTGGCAACTTGACATTCTGCAGGCTTGGCTATCGATCATGCGTTGGTTTGTTTCCACCTGGCGCGGAAGCTATAATTAAAGAGATTCAACACACAGCATGGCTCATGACCGTGATATGACAGCAACCGCTCAACCCAAGAATATGGCCTCCCTGGCGCATCTTGACCTCGAGCAGGAAATCGCGAAGCTCAAGCGCGAGATGAATGCCGTCATACTGGCGCACTATTACCAGGAGTCGGAGATTCAGGACCTGGCGGATTTTGTGGGCGACAGCCTGCAGCTTTCGCAGCAGGCGGCGGCGACCAAGGCGGACGTGATCGTCTTTGCTGGAGTGCTGTTCATGGCGGAAACGGCCAAGATTCTGAACCCCGACAAGCTGGTGCTGCTGCCGGACATGAAAGCCGGCTGCTCGCTGGCGGACGGCTGCCCGGCGCCGTTGTTCAAAGCATTTCGGGAACGCTATACCGATCATCTCGTGATCAGCTACATCAATTGCAGCGCAGAAGTGAAAGCGCTGAGCGACATTATTTGCACGTCGAGCAACGCGGAGAAAATCATCCGCCAAATCCCGGCCGACCAGCCCATCCTTTTCGCGCCCGACCAGCACCTGGGGCGCTACCTGATCAAGAAAACGGGACGGGAATTAAAGCTGTGGCAGGGAAGCTGCGTTGTTCATGAGATGTTTTCCGAGAAGAGCCTTGTGCAGTTGAAAGAGCGGCACCCGCAGGCCGTGGTCCTTGCGCATCCCGAGTGCACGGAAGCCGTCCTGCGCCACGCGGATTATATCGGGTCAACCACGGGAATCCTGAATTACGCCAAGCAAAGTCCCGCGCGGGAATTCATCGTCGCGACCGAAAACGGCATCCTTCACCAGATGGAGAAAGCTTGTCCCGACAAGACATTTATTTCCGCTCCGGGCGAGGGCGGATGCTCCTGCAGCGAATGTCCCTACATGAAGCTCAATACCATGGAGAAGCTTTATCTCTGCATGCGCGACCGGCAGCCTGAAATCACTCTGGATGAAGATTTGCGCCAGCGCGCCTTGCGGCCCATTGCACGGATGCTGGAGATGAGTTAGCCTTCAGCGCCCTTCCCCCTCATGTCCCCGACACTCGACGCCTCCGCTTACCACAATTTGTTGCGATCTTTTTTGGCGGAGGACATTGGCGCGGGCGATCTCACCACGGATACCATCATTCCCGGCACGCAGCGGGCGCGGGGCGAGCTGATCGCCAAGGCGCCGCTGACCTTGGCCGGGGTTGATCTCTTCGTCGAGGTTTTTCGCCTTCTGGACTCCACGACGAAAGCGGAAATTCATTTCCGCGATGGGGCAGAACTTGCTCCCGGTGAAATCCCGGCACGCGTGGAAGCTAGCGCGCGAGCCCTGTTGACGGGTGAACGCGTGGCGCTCAACCTGCTGCAGCGGCTTAGCGGCGTAGCCACGCTTACTCGACAGTTTGTGCGGACGGTGTCGGGAACTGACACTCAAATTGTGGATACGCGCAAGACCACACCGGGACTGCGCGCACTCGAGAAATACGCAGTCCGTGCCGGCGGCGGACGCAACCATCGCAAGGATCTGGGCGAAGCCGTCCTGATCAAGGATAATCACATTCGCCTGGCCGGGGGCGTGACCCAGGCGCTCGCAGCCGCGCAAGCTGCCAAGGGCCGCGCGGAGTGGATGGAGATCGAAGTTACCAGTCTCGACGAATTGCGCGCCGCGCTCCCGTTCAGCCCTGACTTTATCTTGCTCGACAACATGAACCCATCGCTGGTGCGGCAGGCGGTGGAGCTGGTGAGGATGCACATTCATGCAGGCAAGATTCGCACCGAAGCTTCCGGGGGAATCACGCTCTCCAATGTGAGAGAATTCGCGGACGCGGGCGTGGACTGGATTTCCGTCGGCGCGCTGACGCATTCCGCTCCGGCCGTGGATTTGAGCTTTGAAATTGAACCGATTTAATGAACTGCAATGGGCGTGCGCGGTTGCTGTAGCCCGCCTCTTTAGAGGCGGGGATTCCCGCAAATCCCAAAGACAGGCCCCGCCTCTAAAGAGGCGGGCTACAGCAATGTGGATGAGTTTGGCGATTTGAGTTTGGGCCACCAGGGTAATGTGAACATGGACAGCGCAAGTCCAACCGACATCCTCGTGATTGGCAGCGGCCTTGGCGGCCTGGCGGCAGCGTGGGACGCCGCAAAGCGCGGCTGCGAAGTTACGTTGCTAACTCGAGCCGCGAACCCCGAGGACAGCAATACCTATCGCGCGCAGGGCGGGATTATTTATCGAGGCCGTGAAGAAAGGCCCGAAGAATTGATTGCGGATATTCTCTCCGCGGGCGCCGGGCTTAGCTCTCCGGAAGCGGCCTCACTCCTTAGCCGCGAAGGCCCGCGTCTCGTGAAAGAAGTCCTGATCGACGAGCTTCAGGTGCCGTTTGACGCTTCGCCGGAATTTCCCGGGGAACTAGACCTTACTTCCGAGGCGGGCCATTCCATCCCGCGCATCATCCATTACAAGGACCAGACTGGATTCTCGATCGAGCGCGCGTTCTATGAGCGCGTAAAATCGCACCCGAAAGTAAAAGTCATCGCCAATGCGACGGCGGTGGACTTGCTTACCGCGTCGCACCATTCCGTCGAACCCACCGACGTCTATCGCCCGTTAACATGCGTCGGGGCGTATGTGCTTGATCAAAATTCGGGGAAAATCTTTTCCGTCCTAGCCAAGGAAACCATCCTGGCCAGCGGCGGCCTCGGCAGCGTTTTCCTGCATACGACGAATCCTCCCAGCGCCCGCGGCGACGGCATCGCCATGGCCTACCGGGCCGGCGCGCGCTGCATTAACATGCAATATATCCAATTTCATCCCACGGCGTTGCTGGCCCCGGACGGCTGCTTTCTGATTTCGGAGACCGTTCGCGGGGAGGGCGGCCGTATCGTCGATCGCCGGGGAAAAGAGTTCATGCAGCGGTTCCATCCCGCCGGCTCGCTCGCGCCGCGCGACGTCGCCGCGCGCGCCATCTACCAGACGATGCTGGAATCGGGCGAGCCCTGCGTCTATCTCGACATCTCGCACAAGCCCGCCGAATATATTCGTGAGCGCTTTCCGGGCATCTACGCCGTTTGCATCGAGCGCGGGATTGACATGACGCGCGAACCGATCCCGGTCGTGCCCGCGGCGCACTACAGTTGCGGCGGGATCGCCACGGACGATTACGGGCGCACAACGGTCGAACGCCTTCGCGCGGTCGGCGAGGTCGCGTGTACCGGCCTGCACGGCGCCAATCGCCTGGCGAGTACTTCCCTGCTCGAATGCCTCGTCTGGGGAACGCGGGCGGGCGCTCAAGCCGCTGAACGCGTCGCGCGCGGAAACGATTTTTACTTCCCGCAAATCGCCGACTGGCGGTACGAGAACGAGCCCGCCGATCCCGCGCTGATCTCCCAGGACTGGCTCACGATTCAACATACGATGTGGAATTACGTAGGGCTGATCCGAAGCGAGAAACGGCTGAATCGCGCGATGCGGGTCTTGCGCGAGCTGGACCTTGAAATTGCGCGCTTCTACGAGAAATGCGAAATCAGCGACTCCATTATCGGCCTGCGCAACGGCATCCTCACCTCGCTGCTGATCCTGGAAGCGGCCGACCAGTCCCGCGAGAGCCGCGGCTGCCATTACCGGATTGATTGACGGGCGACTGTAAACCCTTTGAATTGTCTGGACTTATCTGCAGTTCGTGTGACCGCGGCCACATATTAGGGTGACACGGCTCACAGTGCTTCCCTCCCTCTTGCCGCATCCTACTGATGGAGGCGGAATATGAGTTCATCACCCTACAATCCACTGGGACCCGCGCATTACGCTCCCAGCGACAGCGATATGGCGCTTGATAGTCCTTCCCCCCGGCGAGTCGCTGTGTACTACGCGACCCGGGAGGGTCATACCCAGGAAATCGCGGAACGTATCATTGCCCGCCTGCGGAAGAATGGTTTTGACGTCGACCTTCATGATGTCCGGCGGCCATTGCCTTTTAGTCTCGACAACTACGCCGCCGCCATTCTCGCCGCATCCGTGCACTCGGGAGAACACGAAAAGGAAATGGTCCGATTTGTGAAGGAACACCGGGATCAACTTTCCAGCATGCCGACGGCGTTCATTTCGGTGACGCTAAGCGAAGCGGACGCGCAAAGAACTGATGCCACATCACAAGAGCACGCGCGGTTCGTCGCGGACGTCGACGAAATGATGAACAGGTTCTTCGAGGAGACGCAATGGCGCGCCGAGTATGCCAAGCCCGTGGCCGGCGCCCTTCCCTACACGAAATACAATTTTCTCCTTCGCTTCATCATGAAGAGGATCGCTAAAAAAGCCGGAGGCGCAACGGACACATCTCAAGACTACGATTACACCGATTGGGCGGATTTGGACCAGTTTATTGACGAGTTCGCGCCGGAAATTCGCAGCTCGCCATCTCCGGCGGATCTATCCAGCGTCGAGGAATTCGCGAGCATTACTTAGTTGTGCATTCGTTCTTGCCGCCAGGGGAGGCTAGGCCCAGGCGAATCCCTGCTTTGCCAGCGGCAGCGAACGAATTCGCTTGCCGGTTATTTCGAAAATCGCGTTGCAGACGGCAGGGAGAACCGGCGGCAGCGCAGGTTCGCCGAGACCCGTCGGCGGGTTTGCCGACTGGATGAAATGAACCTCGATTTCGGGCGGCGCTTGCGTCAAGCGGACCGGCGGGTAGCGGTCGAAATTGGACTGCACGGCGCGCCCCTTGTCGATCGTGATTTCGTAACCCATTACATGGCTTAATCCTTCGATCACCGCGCCTTGCGCCTCGTTGACGGCGTTACTCGGATTGATGATCGGTGTGCCGATGTCGCCCGCCACCCAGACTTTATGAACCTTCACGCGGTTGTTTGCGTCCACGCTGAGGTCTGCGACTTCCGCGAAATATCCGCGATGAGCGAATTGGAAGGCGATGCCTTTCGCTCTCCCTTTGGGCAATTGATGCCGCGAACTCCAGTCCGATTTTTCGGCGACCAGTTTCAGCACGCCAACCATGCGGTCCGCATCGATGTCAGGTTCGCCGGGATTGGGACTGCCCGCGGGCATAACGCGTGGCGCGGTGAGCAAATCCAAACGGAACTGCAACGGGTCCTTACCCGCAGCGTGAGCCAGCTCGTCGATGAACGACTGGAACACAAAAGAAAACGCATTGCTGCGCGGCGCGCGCATCGCCCCGGTGGGAATGCCGAATGGCATCAGGGTGGCCTGAAATGAAAAGTCGCTCATGAAAGTTACCGGAAATTCGTTCGAGGGAATATTCGCCGAGTTGGCAAATTTCTGCCCGTCACCGAAGCTGACGAAGTGATTCTGCCATGCAACGAGTTTCCCGGAAGAATCGACTCCGCCCTTCAGGAAATGAAAGCCGGCGGGCCGGTAAAAATCGTGCGCCATATCGTCTTCGCGTGTCCACAGAAGCTTGACGGGCACGCCGACGACCTTGGCGATCCATGCAGCTTCCACGGTATAGTCGTTCGTCAGGCGCCGGCCGAAGCCGCCGCCGGCGCGCATCAAGTGAAGCGTAATATTGCTTTCCGGAATGCCAAGCGTCTTGGCGACCAGCTGACGGCCGTTCTCAGGCGTCTGGCTCGGCGCCCAGAGCTCAAGTTTGCCGTCGGCGTAGTGCGCGGCGCAATTCTGCGGCTCAAGCGGCGCGTGCGAAAGAAATGGGTAAGAGTACGCTGCCTCGAGAACTTTTGCCGCGCCCTGCAATTTCGCTTGGGCGTCGCCATCCATACGCAAAGGAAATGCCGGAGCCTGCTTGGAGATCTCGTTGGCCTGGCGCGAGAAACCTTCGCTGCTCTGCGAAGCTGTGGCCCCTTCATCCCACTTCACGGATAGACTCTGCCGAGCGTGGTTCGCCTGCCACCAACTGTCCGCGACGATCGCCACTCCCGGCATCAAACCGGTCAAATCCGTTCCGCCATCGACAACAAATGCGTGACGCACGCCAGGCATGGCTTTGATTGCATCCAGGTTTGCGCTGGCCACTTTGCCGCCATACACGGGGCATTTCTGGAACACGGCGAAAAGCATTCCCGGCAGGGTGAAGTCGATGCTGTAAATCGGTTTGCCCGTGACGATCAAAGCGTTGTCGACGCCGTGGATCGGCTGCCCGATGATCTTGTAGTCCTTCGGATCCTTCAGCGTGACGGTCTTCAGATCGGGTGGCGCGATCGTCGCTGCTTTGGCGGCGAGCTCGCCGTAACCCAGTGAACGGTTCATCGACTTTTGTATCACGCGGCCTGAGGCGGTGCTCAATTCCGATTCGGGCACGTTCCAGGTTTGCGCCGCCGCAGCCACGAACATTTGCCGTCCGGCCGCACCCACGCGCCGCAACGGATCCCAATTCGTCGGCGTTGATGTGCTCCCCCCGGCGGCCTGCCGTCCGTAGATCGATTCGTCGAGGTCGGCCTGCTGAACTTTCACATCCTTCCAATCGACGTCGAGTTCATCGGCAATGATCATGGGCAATTCCGTCTTGATTCCCTGCCCGATTTCGGGATTCTTCGCCATGATGGTCACAATACCGTCCGGCGCGACGTGAATGAACGCCGTGGCCAGGAACGCTTGTGCCGGCGCCACGGCTCCCTGCGCCAATGCTTTCGAAACCGGATCGGCATAGAGAGCCAACAGCAAGCCGCCTCCGCCAACCGCGGTAACGCGAAGGAAGGAGCGACGCCCCATGGCAGTCGGATTTTTTAGCGCATTTCCGTTTGTTTTGGGTTCGATGGAATTGGTCGCCATGGTTCCTCCTTATTCCTTCCCCACAAGAACGCGGGCTGATTGAACAGGCTTCGACAACCCATTCTGGGCGATCACGGCTGCGCGATGAATCGCGGGACGTATGCGCAAATAGGTTCCGCAGCGGCACAAGTTGCCGTTCATCGCATCGTTGATTTCCTCGTCGGTCGGGCTCGGGGTGCGCGCGAGCAGCGCCGCAGCCGACATCATCTGTCCGGCCTGGCAGTAGCCGCACTGCGGCACGTCCAGTTCCTGCCACGCAAGCTGGACGGAGTGCGTTCCATTCGCCGAGAGTCCCTCCAGCGTCGTGATCTGCTGATTCGCGGCCATGGAAACCGGCGTCTGGCACGACCGCACGGCTCTGCCGTTCAAATGCACCGTGCAGGCTCCGCAGAAGCCGCCGCCGCAGCCGAACTTCGTACCCTTAAGATTCAGCACGTCGCGGATCACCCACAACATGGGCATTTCCGCGGGCACGTCCACCGTGGTGGACCGCCCGTTCACATTCAGTTTGAATGGCATGGTATTCGCTCCCGGAACAGCAAAGTTAATTCGCGGGCCCTCTTTCCAATGACTGGGTCAAGGGTATCACCGGGATTCTACCACCGACTCCTGTTGGGATGGCAAAGAATCAAATACGCCTTCCTTCCTTATTTGGAACACTTAGGCGCGGCTCTGCGAAATCAATGCATCCCCTCAGGCGGTTCCGCTCCCAAGGCAGCGGCTTTCTGCTGCTCGTTTAGAACCGCGTGGAACATGGCTTCATCAATATCCATTTCCGTCTTGTAACCCGCCGGATCGATGAACGGGTTCGGTCCGCCCTTTTCGAGCTGCGCGTATTTTTCCTTCATGTTGTACATGGCCGGGTGCGATCCGAGCGGTACATCGCATGGCAATCCGCGCATCGTCTCAAAGGCGCGAGTAAACTCTCCGGCGATGTCGGGAACATCCGGATTGTTCACCAGCTTGACGCCTGGGTTCACTCCCAGGCTGCAGATGATCACCACGTTATAGGTCTTGCCGCCCTCCTGCACCTTCATCGTCCAGGTGGTGCAGCCGCGCGTGTGTCCGGGCGTCAGATGCGCAACGAGCGTCGAGCCTCCCAAGGTCACTTCATCGCCGTCGTGCAGAATTTTATCAATTGGATGCGGCTTGCCGCCGGGTTTCATCGCTTCGAGTGCGGGAACGTCCTCCGCCATCGCCATGACCTGCGCACCGGTGGCTTGCTTGAAGAACGCATCGCCCTCCTGGTGATCGCCGTGCGCATGGCTGCCCAACAAGATTTTGGTGTCCGAGAGCTTAAATCCCAACTGCTCCACGGATTTTAGTATTACAGGAAAATTCCGTTCATACGTGCTGTTAATCAGGATGTTCCCCTGCGGAGTCACAACGAGAAATACCGCCAGGCTTCCCGTTCCGACGTAATAAAGATTGCCAATAATCTTGTGTGGCGGGAACTGCGTGGTCTGATCGTTCGGCGGGCCGATATTCCGCTGGAATAGCGATTGCTGGGTATACGTAAAGCCGTCAACGCTGATCTGGGGACCCGGCGACGGAGCGGCGTTAGGCGTCTGCTGCGCAAAGATGGACGGAGCCAGGATCGTTGCAGCGGTAAGAACGTATCCTGAAAGCCTTACCTTGAACGTCATCGTGGATGCCTCCGCGCGGGATTATATGACGGGTTCTCTAGGTTTGCGATCAAAAGGACAGCATCCGGAATTTCAGCAAGGGTCCACGAATGAAAGCGAAATGCACCCTGAGAATTCCTGTTGAATTGCCATGTTGATAGACATACGATAATTCGTCCTTGACCACACGTATTGTACGTGTTACACGTATTACACGTGCTATGACGCGGGATAAGCAAAATCTTACGATTCGCCTTGATCGGCAATCTATTAAAAAGGCTAAAGTTATTGCCGCTCGGCATGACACATCCATCAGCGCCCTTGTCGCCCGTCAGATCGAGAGGATTATCGGCGAGGAAGAGGCCTATGAGAAGGCGGAGCGCCAAGCTCTGGCGCTTCTCGATCAAGGTTATCACCTCGGCGGCGAGATCCAAGCCACCCGTGAAGAACTCCATGAGCGATAAGACCTTCGTCGATACGAATATTCTGATCTATGCCCACGACGTCGACGCCAACCGTAAGCACCAAATCGCGAGCCAAATGCTCCGCGAGCTTTGGGGCAACCGTCTTGGCGTTCTCAGCATGCAGGTGCTTCAGGAGTTCTATGTCAATGTTACGCGAAAGATTCGAACACCGCTGCCAAGAAACTCGGCCCGCACTGTGGTAAATAGCTATGCGATATGGTGCATCCAAACCACTTCCGAGGAAATTTCGAACGCATTCCGTATCGAAGATGAAGCACGGATCGGATTTTGGGACGCCATGATTGTTTCGTCCGCAGTGAAGAGCGGAGCGACTCGAATCCTCTCAGAAGATTTGAATCCCGGACAGAATATCGCTGGCATTTTTATCGAGAATCCCTTTGCAGATGTTTAGCCTTTCGCCGGTTCCGTCTTTACTTCGCGCGATGCGCATGTTAAGTTGTTTTCCCGTAACCGCCATCGTAGCGCCAGGCGGCTGGGCCACTGCTAAACGACCCTTCAGCGATTTTGTCGCGATTCGCGCCCTTCCCGGGAATCGGAACCAGTCTCTGCCGACAATTCTGCACTTGCAACGACCCAGCGTGCGTCGGGCGGAGGCCATAAAGGGGCAATCTTGTTAAAACTGCGCAAAGTTGAGCTGGTGGGCTTTAAGTCCTTCTGTGAGAAGACCCAAATTACTTTTAGCGGCAGCGGGCTGACATGCATCATCGGACCAAACGGCTGCGGCAAGTCGAACATTGTGGATGCGATTTCCTGGGTTCTGGGCGAACAGAGCCACAAATCGCTGCGCGCCGAGCGGATGTCCGACTGCATCTTCAATGGCACGGCCAAGCGCCCGCCGATGGGCCTTTCAGAGGTCACCCTGACGCTGGTCGATCCCGAATTGGTCGAGGCAGCTGAGTTTGTCATGGGAGGCGGTCAGCAGGATGTTGCGGCGGCCGGGCCGGTTGCAGTGCCGGACAGCGCGGTCGGCGGATCAGCGGAAGGCCTCACCATAGAGAACACAGAGGGCACAGAGAATACGGCGGAGAACGACCTTGGCATCGAAGGCTCGCAAGAACTGCCTTCGGGGGATCCTCACGGTGAAACTAAATTCCTGAAGAAAAAACGCGGCCCAGAAAAGCCCGCGATGCATCTGAAGCCCGGCGAAATCGTCGTTGGCCGACGTCTGTATCGCTCCGGTCAGAGCGAGTACCTGATCAATGGCAGGGTAGCGCGGCTGCGCGACATTCAGGACCTGTTCATGGGGATCGGCCTGGGGCCGGACTCCTACGCGATTATTGAGCAGGGCCGCATCGGCCAGATTCTCAGCTCGAAACCGACCGACCGGCGCGCGATCATCGAAGAAGCGGCGGGGATCACGAAGTTCAAGACCAAGCGGCGGCTCTCCGAAGCCAAGCTGGAATCCTCGAAAGTAAATCTTTCGCGCATCAATGACATCTATGTCGAGGTGGAAAAACAACTCGCTTCGCTCAAGCGGCAAGCTTCCAAGGCGCGACGTTACGCGGAAATTCGCGAGCAAATGCGCGGCCTGCTCCGGCAGGTCCTGGCAAGCAAAGCCAAGGAACTCGATCTCGAAGCGGAACGCCTCGCCGGATTACTCGGCGAAATTTCAAAGCATGAATCCCGCGAAGCGCAATCCGTGAACCAGTGGGAAGCCGAGCAGGAACGGCTCGTAGCGCGCACCTACGAACTCGAAGCGGAATTGCGGCAGCACCAGAACGTGATCGGTCAGACGGCGCTGGAACTCGACCGCAGCGAAAATCGCATCCTTTTCAACCGGCACCGAAATGCGGAACTGACGGGCCGCGTTCAGCAACTCGACGTCGAAATCGAGCAGGCTTCCGCGCAGGCCGCGCTCGTGGAGTCGCGGTCCGCCGCGCACGGCGAGTCCGTGGGTGTGCTTCGCGGCGAAGTGGCGCGCGTCGAAGCTATCCTGGCGAATCTGGCCGCGGCGACGGCTGAAATTTCCGGCGCTCACGATTCCACCGAAGCGCGCATCGTCGCGCTGCGGCGCTCCGCCGCGGAACTCGGCGACGAACTGACGCGCCTGCACGGCGAGCAGGCGCAGGCGGAGCAGACGTTGGCGCATCACATTCAGGGCGTGAAGCGGTACGAGCAGCAGGAGCAGCAATTGCTCGAAGAGTCTTTGCACCATCGCGAACGAGCGCAGGCCGCGGACCTGCATTGGCACTCGGTTCTGGAGCGGTCGAACAGCCTGGAAGAGATCGTACGAAGCGCGCGAGGGCGAATTTCCGAACTTCGGCGCGAGCAGGACGATACCACATCGCGAGTGGAAGCCGCCCGGGACGCACTAGCCGGAGGCCGCGCACGGCACGCTTCGGTCGAGCAGATACTTAACGATCGCTCCTACACAGCGGACGCGGTGCAGAAATTATTCGCATCGAGTCAGGCGGGGGATGAATCGGCGGGATTCCGGGCCGTCGGCGTGCTGGCCGATTACGCCGAAGTCGAACAGCAATACGAAAGCGCGATCGAGCAATTCCTGCGCGACGAACTCGAATATGTCGTTGTGGAAACTTTCGATGTGGCGCGCGCGGGCATCGCGCTGCTTCGCGACGAAGTCGGCGGCCGGGCGACGTTCTTTGTCGATTCGCTTCGCAAGCTGAACTTGCAGCCGAGCGAACCCGTCGTGCCCTACGAAATCGAAAAGGAAACCGTTTCGCGCCTCGACCGCCTGGTTGAATTCCGCGATCCGTTGGGTCCGGCCGCGAAGCAATTCCTGCCGCGGCTGCAATCGTCGTTCCTGGTGGCGGAGTCCGCGGTTGCGGAGCGTCTCGCGCGCGAAAATCCCGCCTATTCATTTGTCACCCCGGATGGCACCACGTATCAGGGACGCGTCGTGAGCGGCGGCCGCCCGTCGGAAGCGGGTCCGCTGGGAATGAAGCGCGAATTGCGTTCGCTCGATGCCGAAGTATTGCAACTCGAACGCGCCGCTTCGGAAGCGCAAGCCGCGCTGCATCAACTGGAGGAGAATCTCCGCGCCGGCGAGAAGACGCTCGAACAGTCCATGGCGCAGCACGTGGAATCGGAAAAGCTGGCTGTGGCGGCAACTTTGCAACGCGATCAGGCACGCAGCGACATGGTTAGGCTGAGCCTGGACTTGAGCGCCTGCCAGACGGAGCTTGCCCGGCTCCGCAACGATGCAGCTTCCGCCCAGAGGCGAGCCGAAGCTGCCCAAAAAGGGCGCGTCAAAGTATCAGCCTCACGCGCCAGCGCGGAAGAGGAAATCGTTCGCGCGATGGAGCAGCAGAACAACCTGCGGCAGAGTGCCCAGGCCAAGCAGGAAGACCTGGCGGCCCGGCGCGCGGAGATGGCGACGCTCGCGGAACGCCTGGCCAGCGCGGAGCACATTGCATCTCGCATGAGGCAGGAGCTTCAGGACATCATTGCGCGCCGCACTTCCCTTGCCCTGCAATACGAATTGCTCCTGCAGGAGCAACTGCAAATCACGGAACAGACTGCGGAACACCAGCGCCAGGTCGAGTCGCTGCGCGCCGAGAAGCAGCACCTCGAAGCGCGTGGCGTAGAAATGGAACGGGAATTTGCCGACACGCGCGTCCGCTCAACTCAAGCGGATGACGCCCTGAGAATGGCGCGGCAAAAACTCGGCGATTTCCGCGAGGAACGCAGCAAGCATGAGATCGACCGGGCCCGCAATGATTCCGAGCGCGATCACCTGCGGCAATCTTGCGTCGAGGAGTTGAATGCGCAGCCGGAGGATCTGATCGCGGAATTCCCCGCGCTGCTTTCGGGCGAGGAGCTTCGCGCGTCCGACGCGCAGTATCACGAACTGAAAACTCGCATCGAATCCATGGGCCCGATCAATATGATGGCGCTCGAGGAATACAACGAATGCGAACAGCGCTTCGGATTCCTCGGCCGCGAGCGTGCCGATCTGCTCCAATCGATCACCGACACGCAGCAGGCCATCGCGGAACTCGATCAAGTCTGCAAGCTAAAGTTCGAAGAAGCCTTTTCAATCATCAATCGGAATTTCGCCACGGCCTTTCACACGCTGTTTGGCGGGGGCACCGGCGAGATGCGTCTTTCCGAACCGGACAGTTCCGGCGAGCCGGGCATCGACGTGGTCGCGCAGCCGCCGGGCAAGCGGTTGCAGAACGTACTCCTGCTTTCAGGCGGCGAAAAAGCAATGACGGCGCTGGCGCTGCTGATCGCCATCTTCCGTTATCAGCCGAGTCCGTTCTGCATCCTCGACGAGGTCGACGCGCCCCTCGATGAAGCCAACGTCGGGCGCTTCACGAAACTCGTTTCGGAGATGAGCGCAGGCACGCAGTTTATCGTCGTGACGCACAATCGCAAGACCATGGAGATGGCATCGGTCCTGTACGGCGTCACGATGCAGGAGCCGGGCGTTTCCAAGCTGGTTTCTGTCCGCTGGGACGAGCCCGCCGCCGCGCAGGCTGCCACGAACGCGGCGTAGCGTTCATCCTTCATTCCGAGGAGCCCACGGGAGGCGTGAGAAATTCCTCTCCATTTAGATTTGGACTAAAAATGGATTTCTCACCCGCTGATGCGACTAAGGAATGACGTGGTCTGTTTTTTCCCGACCTCAGAGGCCTGCTCTCTTCACCCCGTCCCGATGTGCAACAGTTTTCCACTTTTCGTTTTTGTTCTCCGTTGACATCGCTTGACCATGCGCTAGAATACCCGCCTCTCAATCAAAAGGAACGCGTCAATCGTGGCTTCTCCAAAAATGAGCGCAATCGTATGGGAGACAACTCTCCCCGGAATTCATTTCCTCAATCGCGGGAAGGTTCGCGACATTTACGAAATTGGGGACCGCCTGCTGATCGTCGCGACGGACCGCTTGTCGGCGTTTGACGTGGTGTTGCCGACGCCGATTCCTGACAAAGGACGCGTGCTGACGCAGCTTTCTCTATTCTGGTTTGACCTGCTCCGCGACGTCATTCCCAATCATGTTGTGAGCGCGACCGATTTCCCGCCCGAACTCACTGCCTATCGCGCGCAGATCGAGGGGCGGTCGATGGTCTGCCAAAAAGCAAAACCTCTGCCGATTGAGTGCGTCGTCCGCGGCTATTTGTCCGGCTCGGGATGGAAGGATTATCGCGCCACTGGAAAAGTCTGCGGGATTTCTCTGCCAGCGGGCCTGCAAGAATCCGACCGGCTGCCGAGCGCCATCTTCACACCTTCGACAAAGGCTACAGCGGGACACGACGAGAATATTTCGTTTGACGAAGCCGCTTCGCGGATCGGCGGCGAGCTCGCCGAGCGCGTTCGCGCCGTGAGCCTGGAAATTTATCGCCGCGCGGCTGCGTATGCCGAGCCGCGCGGCATCATCCTGGCCGACACGAAATTTGAGTTTGGACTTGTCGGCGAGCAGTTGATCTGGATTGACGAGGCCCTGACTCCGGATTCTTCACGTTTCTGGCCGGCGGAAGGCTACCAGCCCGGCCGCGCGCAGCCCTCGTTTGACAAGCAGTATGTCCGCGACTACCTCGAGCGGATCGGGTGGAACAAACAGCCGCCGGGCCCCGAACTTCCCGCCGAAGTGGTTGAAGCCACGCGGGCGAAGTACAGGGAAGCCTATCGGCAATTAACAGGCCACGAACTCGGATAAATCAGGCCGGAAATTCCGGCTGCAGACCATTTTTGGGCGGAGCGTGCGACCGTGAAAGATCAACTGGAGACCCTGGTCGGGCAGATGGTGGAACGCGGGATTCAATTCGATGAAGCCATTAATGAGTTTGAGAAGAAGTTTATCAAACGAGTGCTGGACCGCTCGCGCGGGAATCAATCGCGGGCCGCGCGCCTGCTTGGCATCCACAGGAATACGCTCAGCCGCAAGATTGATATCTACAAGCTCGACCACAGGCCTCACCGGCGCGCCTAGCCTTAGAAGGAGCACAGGCTTTAGCGTGCGTCCTTCCCGCGTCACTTGAAATACGATGTCTCACAAGCTGCCCTCCGAACGCTCAGACAAAGAAGCTTGCCACCCAAAAAAGCGACCCCGGAGATTATCCGGGGCCGCGTGATTTTTACGCACAGGTTCGCTGAAAGGGAGAGTTTAGTTTGTCGCAGCTTTCTTGGCTGGGGCCTTCTTGGCCGGACCCTTCTTGCCCGGCGCGGCTTTCTCTTCCGGCAAGTCTTCTGGATTAATCTTTGCCTTGTCCCAGGTCAGCATAAACGGATTCTGCGTGTAGCCGACCAACGTTCCGGTAAACCGGACAACCGCATCCTTCTCCAAACGCTTGGCCTCCGGCTGGTCGACGATCTTGACCGTCATGTTGGCTGCGGTGGCCGCCTCGATTTCCTCCGGCGTTGCGCCGCGGAACACCATCAAGGTTACGTTGTCGCCGTCAACGATGGGCGCCTCCATGACGCGAACCCCAACGTCGGGGTACTCGAGACCGCAGCTGGCGAGCCACATCACTTTGCCCGCATCTCCGCCCGCCTGGAGATTCGGCAGGAAGTTTGCCGTATCATCCCGCGCCTTCTGCAGATCGGCGGCGCTGGGAATGTTCAAGGTGGCAGGCTTGTCCGCGGAACTGGCCGCAAGCGTGATGAGTTCATTGATTTGATCATCGACCAGTTTGTCGCAAGAGGGCTGCTGGTAGCGGACCAGCTGGTTTTTCAGGTACGTCTGCACCTGAGGGGCATTGGGGGCCTTGAGTCCGATGGACCTTGCCAGTTCCCAGAATCCATCATTGGCATCCGGAGGCGTCATCTGCAAATCCACGACGCCCAGACGAAAGTGGGAAACCGCGTCGGTCGGATCGAGGTCCAGGACAGCCTTATAGTAGGTGGCGGCGGAAGCATTATCCTTCAGCGACGCGGAAGTCATTGCGGCGATGGTATTAAAGAGAACCTTAAAACTCTTCAGTTGCTGTGAGTATTGGTCCGCAGCCATTGCGTCCGGCTTCTTCCAATCGTCAAGCGTTTTCAGTCCCTGCACGGCAGCATCGCGCGCCTTGGTCTGCGCGTCCGGTGCCTGGAGCGCGGTGGCGGACTGGCCGACATAGAAAGCCTGCGCGCGCGCCACTTCCGCCTCGAGGCGCCCCTGCGTGTCAATCTTGTCGCCGAGCGCGATTTGTTTGTCACAGTAATCGATGGTTCCGGGAAAGTCCTTCAGCGCGTATTTCGCCAGGTAGTAGTCGCGGTAAACATAGGGCATTAAGGTGGAGTTTGGATACTGTTTTACGAATGCATCGAGTTTGGTGACTTTTTGCTGAGGATTCTGGTCGCCATGTGCATCCTGATACGCGTTGTATTCCGCCAGCGTATAGGTGGGCTTTGCCTGATCCTGTGCCGGGGCCTGCGGCGTGGCCCATACGCCCCGCGAGCCAGTTCCCGCACCCAGCACAATCCATAGCAGACCGACGCCAGTCGCCAGCCACTTTCGCGTCATTGGCTTACAGCCTCCTCGCAGTCTTCCCTGATCTCGAACTTAAAGTCGATTTTATGGAATTATAAGCTCAAAGGCGAATCCCTTTGAACCGATGCCAGCGTAGATGAAAGAGCTAGTCGGCGGGCGCTTTCTTGGCCGGCGCTTTCTTCGCCGGACCCTTCTTGCCCGGCCCTTTCTCTTCCGGCAGGTCTTCCGCGTTGATCTTCGCCTTGTCCCAGGTCAGCAGGAACGGGCTTTGCGAATACGCGGTAAGTGTGCCAGTGAAGCGGAATGGATCGTCTTTCTTGATGCGGCCCGCCTCGGGTTGCCCCTCAATTTTAACTTCCATGTTAGGCGCGGTGGCCGCCTCCACTTCCTTCTGTGCTGCATCGGGATCCGACGTGGTTGGCCGGTACACCTTGACAGTTACCGTGTCGCCGTCCACGGCCGCGTCTTCCATCGCATACACGGCAACGTCCGGATATTCGAGACCGCAACTTGCGAGCCACATGACCTTGCCCGCATCACCACCCGCCTGGAGATTTGGCAGGAAATTCGCGGTATCGTCGCGAGCCTTTTGCAGGTCGGCGGCGCTGGGGACATTCAATGTTGCAGGCTTGTCACCGGAACTGGTCGCCTGGGTGATCAGCGAGGTTACCTGTTCATCGATGAGGTTGCTGCAAGCGGCCTGCTGGTAGTTTGTCAGTTGGCCCTTGAGGTAATCCTGGACCTTCGGGGCGTTCGGCACCTTGAGAGCGATGGCCCGAGCCAATTCCCAGAAGCCTTCGGGGGACGGAGGAGTCATTTGCAGTTCCGCAACACCCAGACTGTAGTGAGAAGCCGGAGCGCTCGAGTCGAGATCCACGAGCTGCTTGTAATAGGTGGTGGCAGAAGGATAGTCCTTCAGGCCCATCGACGCCATCGCCGCGATCGTCACAAACGCGGTCTTGTATTGCTTGATTGCACCGGCGAATTGGGCGTCAGGCGTGCCTTCGGGCTTCTTAATGTTATCGAGCGTCTTCAAACCCTGCGCAGCCGCGTCCCGGGCCTTCGTCTGCATGTCAGGGGTTTGAAACGACTTGTCGCTCGATCCAAGATAGTAAGCGGTAGCGCGGGAATAGTAGGCATCGAGGTGCGCTTGATCATTGATCTTATCGCCGAGAGCATTCTGGCGATCGCAATAATCGATGGCCTGCCCATAGTTCTTTAGGGCAAGGTAGGTCTTGTAGTAGTCAGGGTAGGCGTATTGCAGCAATGACGAGTTCGGATATTGCTTGACGAACGCATCGAGCTTCGTGATTTTTTGCTGGGGATTTTGCTCGCCGGACGCATCCTTATAGGCGTTGTATTCGGCCAGCGTGTAATCAGGCTTCGCTTGGCCTTGAGCTGCCGCCTGCGGAACGGCCCATAACTTTCCTGCGCCAGTCCCCACGCCCAGCGCCACCCAAACCAGACCGGTGCCCATCACCATCCACTTTCGCATCATTGGCTTCCAGCCTCCTCCGCAGATTTCCCTGAATCCTAATCGCAAAATCGATCATTCGATTGGAAATGTCGGCTCAAAACTCTCGGATTATAGGGAATCTTATTGCGTCGTGCAAGCTCCAATCCCTCCGGCTCGCTTCTTAAGGATATAGACGCTTCCCAGTCAAAATTTGCTCTAATGGTATGATGAAATTCTCCCGAATAATCAAAATCTGCTGCCACAGTATCACTTTTCCGGACACATGGCGCAAGGAGATAAAATGAAAACCGAAGTTCCCCTCTCAGGCCAGGTGGCGCTCATTACGGGAGCAAGCCGCGGGATCGGGCTGGCCATTGCCCGCCGACTCGGTCAAATGGGCGCGCAAGTGTCTATTTGTGCGCGATCACAGGCCGGCCTGGATCAGGCCGCGGCGAGTCTGCGCGGCGATGGCATCGAGACCCTGGCGTCGCCTGCCGATGTTACAAGACAGGACCAGATTTCGGCAGCGGTTCGCAACACGCACCAGAAGCTGGGCCCCATCGACATCCTTGTAAATAATGCGGGCATTGGCATCTTTGGCGCATTCCACGAACTGAATGAGACTGACTGGGATTCCATCCTGAACACGAATCTGAAATCCGTTTTCCTGGTGAGCCGGGCCGTCGCGCCGGAAATGATCCGCCGGAAATCCGGGTACATCATCAATATCAGCTCGCTGGCAGGAAAAAATGCCTTCGCCGGCGGCGCCATCTATTGCGCCTCGAAATGGGGTGTCCTCGGCCTGTCGGGATGCATGGCGGAGGAACTCCGCTCGCACGGAATCCGGGTGAGCGCGATCTGTCCGGGCTCGGTGAATACCGATTTCTCGCCCCATGCGGGCAAGGACGCATCGAAAATGCTTCAGCCGGATGACGTGGCGCACGCGGTCGCGGCCCTGCTGACGCAAGCCCCGGGAAGTTTCATCAGCGAAGTTCAAATACGGCCGGCGCAGAAACCGTAGCGGCAAAGAATCGTCCAGCCCTCTCCACTCTGCGATCTCAACGAACTCCCTGTTGGATGTTTCCGGGCAATTCGGCAGGGCCTCCGAGCCGGGCGAACCCACGCGGCAGTTCATATGTGAACCCAACATTCCTCTTGACATTAGTCGTTATAACGATTATAAGTGAGGCATGTCAAAGGGACAGCAAAGCACGGCCAAGGACCGGACGCGAAAAGCGCAGCTGCAAGGCCAGGCGTTTATCAGTCTCCTTCGGACAGCGGATGCGCTGACTCGCGGGGCGGAAGCGCTGCTCAAACCTGCGGGCCTTTCCAGCGCCCAGTACAACATTCTCCGCATCCTGCGCGGGGCGGGCGAAAACGGCCTGGCCTGCCGGGAGATCGGGTGCAAGCTGATCTCGCGAGACCCCGACATCACGCGCCTGCTGGACCGAATGGAATCGCGAGGCCTCATCGCGCGGGCTCGGGAAGTTGAAGACCGGCGCGTGGTAAAGACACGCATCACGCCCCAGGGTCTGCGCATTCTTCACGACCTCGATGAACCCGTGCGGCAGATGCACCGGAAACAATTCCGTCACATTCCAGACAAGCAACTTCGCAACCTGTTGCGCCTGCTGGAGCAGGCGCGGTCCCAAGTGGAGTGTTCGGAGTCATCCGAATGATTTTCTTAAGGGCTATGGTCATCGGGGCCATTTATTTTCCGATCCAACTGCAATCAAAGGAGAAACGAACATGAATACAGCAGCGAACGCAGCACCTCAGAACGCCACACGGACGGAATGGGATATCGATCCCGCCCATTCGGCCGCGCATTTCAGCGTCCGGCATCTCATGATTTCGAATGTGCGTGGTGAATTCAGCAAACTCAGCGGAAGAGTCGTTCTCGATTCCTCTGATTTGACACGTTCCATCGTGGAAGTTTCCCTGGACACAGCCTCCATCAACACCCGCGAGCCGCAGCGCGATGAACATTTGCGCAGCGCCGATTTCTTCGACGTTGCAAACCATCCCGTCATGACCTTTCGGTCGAAGCGGATCGAGGCTGCGGGTCCCGAACACTACAAGGTCACCGGCGACCTGACGATTCGTGGTGTGACCAAGGAAGTTACTTTCGACGTGGAAGGCCCGACTCCCGCCATGAAAGATCCCTGGGGTTTTGTGCGGGCCGGGGTCACGGCCAGTACGAAGATCAATCGGAAAGACTTTGGATTGGTTTGGAACGCGCTAATTGAAGGTGGCGGAGTCGTAGTAGGCGACAATGTTTCGATCACGATTGAAGCAGAGTTGATCCAAAAAGCTGCTGGGTAAGAACACGCGCTGAATCGCGTTTCAGCCGAGGATCGGCAAACTTGCCGATGACGCTTCAGAACGTAACGAGCTTGCCGATCCGGCCAATCTTGTTCATCATGTGTGTCTATCGGGACGAGCGATCAAAGGCGATGCGACCACCATGGAAAAGCCAGCGGAAACGCATACACCAATTCACGAACTGATAGGACGGCGCTGGAGCACGCGAGCTTTTTCCGACCGGCCGGTCGAAGCCGACAAGCTTCGCAGCGTCCTCGAAGCAGCGCGCTGGGCTCCTTCCTCGCGGAACGAACAACCGTGGGCCTACCTGCTCGCAACGCGGGAAGATCCAAAGAATTTTGAGGATCTGGTCGGCCTGCTCGTGGACTCGAATCGCGTCTGGGCGCAGAAGGCTCCCGTTCTAATCTTGACGCTCGCTCATACGCAACTCGAAAAGGATGGATCACCCAACCGGCTCGCGTTTCACGATCTGGGCCAGGCAACATCGAATCTGGTCACGCAAGCCACCGCCCTCGGACTGTCGACGCACCAGATGGGCGCATTCGACGTCGAAGCTGCTCGAAAGCGCTTTCGTGTGCCGTCAGGGTGGGAGCCCGTGAGTGTGATCGTGCTCGGCTATCCGGGAGACGCGAATACGTTGCCCGACCCATACCGCGAGCGCGAGACGGCGCCGCGCCAGCGAAAACCGCTGGAACAATTTGTTTTCTCGGGGACCTGGGGGCAGCCGGCCCCGATTACAAATTCATCAGGAAACAAATGAATGAAACCCTCCAATTTGTTGTCCGGCACGGTTACATGCTGGTTTTCGCCTGGGTTTTCATCGAACAGGCAGGCCTGCCGATCCCATCCGCGCCTTTGCTGTTGGCGACGGGCGCGCTAGCTGGAATGCACCAGATGAATTTGTGGCTGGCGATCGCGCTGGCCTGCGTTGCAGCTGTTTCGAGCGACTCCATGTGGTACGAGTTGGGAAGGCTAAAGGGAGTCCGGGTGCTCCAGTTGCTTTGCCGGATCTCGCTGGAGCCCGATTCCTGCGTTCGGAGAACGCAGGTCAGCTTCGGCAAAAACGGCGCGCGAGTATTGCTTGTCGCAAAATTTATTCCCGGGCTCAATGCGATGGCGGCGCCGCTCGCGGGGATCATCCGCATGGAGTGGCGGCGATTCCTGATCTTCGAAGTGCTCGGAGCGCTGCTGTGGGTGAGCTCCTTCACAATAACCGGCTACGTGTTCAGCGGCGAGCTCGAACGCATCGCGGCCAGCGCCGCGTACATGGGCGAACGGCTTCTCCTCATTCTTGTCGCGGGATTTGGAGCTTACATCGGCTGGAAGTTTTTCAACCGCCAGAGATTCCTGAGCAAATTGAAAATCGCGCGGATCACGCCCGAGGAGCTCAAGGAAAAATTGGACGCCGGGGAAGACATTCTCATCGTCGATCTGCGCCACTCGCTCGATTTCGAGGCGCAGCCGGAAACAATCCCCGGCGCGCTTCATATGGATGCGGCGGAACTGGAAGAAGCCAATGAAGTCATTCCTCGCGACCGCGAGATCATCTTGTTTTGTGCGTGCCCGAATGAGGTCACGGCCGCGCGTCTGGCTCTTTTGCTGCGCAGCAAAGGAATCACTCGAATCCGTCCGCTTGCCGAGGGCTATGAAGGATGGCGAAGCCGCGGCTTCCCGTTGACCCGTCCCAGCGAACCGCAGGATGCAGAGCCCGTTGGGGCATAGTTTTTCTGGTGAAATTTCCGGATGAACAAAGCATGTGCGTTCGCACTTTGCAGCGTGACGGCACTCCTGCTGCATGCCCGGCCTGCCTATTCGCAGAGTAGTCAGCCGCCTCCAACTTTTTTCCGCGACATCCAACCCATCCTGGAAAGGCACTGTCAGAATTGCCATCGGCCGGGCGAAATGGCCTTTCCGCTGATGACGTACGATCAAGCGGCGCCCCGAGCCCGCGCCATTGCCGAATCGGTGCTGGCAAGGAAAATGCCGCCCTGGCTTGCCGACCCGGCCTTCGGCCACTTCGCAAACGATCCTTCTCTCGCACCGGACGAAATCAAACGATTGTCTCTGTGGGCTAAGAGTGGAGCGGCCGCCGGAAACCCGCACGATGCGCCACCGCCGGTTCGCGTGACCGAAGACTGGAATATTTCTCCGCCCGATGCTGTGATGGAGATGCCCAAGGCGGTCACGCTCGCCCGCAAAGGAGACATTGACTATACGTATGAGATCGTGCCGACCCACTTCAAAGAAGACCGCTGGGTGCAGATGGCGGAACTCCGTCCAACTAGCCGGGATCACGTGCATCATGCCGTCGTGTACATTCGGCCGCCCGATTCGAAATGGCTGCGCAGCGCCCCCGTCGGAGTGCCGTTCACGAAGGATACTCTGACGGATGACCAGGGCCGGCTCGACGCTCAATGGACCGATAGCGACATCCTGCTTGTCTACGCGCCGGGCAGCTCGCCGGTTATCTTGAGCGCGGGGATGGCGAAATTGATTCCTGCCGGTTCCGATCTGGTGATCCAGATGCACTATATGGCCATGGGCGATGCCGCCAGCGACCGCCCGGCCGTTGGACTGGTATTCGCGAAGCAGCAGCCCCGGCAGCGCGTGCTGACGTTGCAATTGACGAATGACCACTTTGTAATTCCTCCGAACGCGGACGATTACCGCGTCGAGGCGCGCGGATCGCTGCCGAATGACGCCACGCTCCTTGGCTTTTTCCCGCACATGCACTGGCGGGGAAAACGGTTCGAATACAACCTGATTCATCCCGATGGCCGCATCGAACCACTGCTCAAAGTCCGCTGGGACTTCGAATGGCAATTGACGTACCAGCTTGCCGAGCCGCGCCCGTTGAAAGCGGGAACGGTGTTGCAGGCCGTCGCGTGGTACGACAATTCGAGCAACAACCCGCACAATCCCGATCCGAATGAGGAAGTCCGATGGGGCGAGCAAACTTACGACGAGATGATGGTAGGTTTCTTCGACGTGGCCGTTGCGGCCGACATCGACAAGTGGAAGTATTTTATTCGCGGCAACGCCGCAAACGGTCCCGCCCGTTCGGTGAGATAGCGCCATTCGTCGTCATTCCGAGCGGAGCGAGGAATCCCTCTTTGTTTTTGAAACGAGTGAAGGAGGGATTCCTCGCTCCGCTCGGAATGACGAACTTAATTTAGGCTATGAACAATCTGTTACAGCCGCGGCAACACGATTCCCTGTTGGGCCTGATACTTCCCTTTTTTATCCTTGTAGGAAATTTCGCACGGTTCGTCGGACTCGAAGAAGAGAACCTGGCATAGGCCTTCATTGGCATAAATCTTCGCAGGGAGCGGCGTGGTGTTGCTGATTTCGAGCGTGACGAATCCCTCCCATTCCGGCTCAAACGGCGTGACATTCACGATGATCCCGCAACGCGCGTAGGTGGACTTGCCGAGGCAGATTGTCAGAACATTGCGGGGGATGCGGAAGTATTCCACCGAGCGCCCCAGCGCGAACGAGTTTGGAGGAATGATGCAGATGTCTCCTTTGAATTCGACCAGCGACCGCGAATCAAAATGCTTGGGATCGACGATGGTCGAGTTCACGTTGGTGAAGATTCGGAAATCGTCGGCAACGCGGATATCGTAGCCATAGCTCGAGACGCCGTAACTGATGACGCCTTCGCGTACCTGGCGGTCTTCAAACGGCTCGATCATCTTGTGTTCGAGCGCCATCTTGCGAATCCAATGATCGGGCTTTACCGACATCCGGGCCTCCTGAGTGGTCTTCCGCGCGCGTTTCCACCGGGTGCGCCCCTGCTTGGCGGGAGCGAATTTCGCGACGAGGCGCGCGTTGAAGACGCGCATCTTAACCGAGCGCGTGCGGCTTGACAACCCGCAACTGCATGTCTAGCATAGCTTGCCGTTGGAACGCGGGAGGCTGGTGTGATCAAGCTTGATATCGTGAATGCGGTGGTGACTAAGACCGGCGTGAGCCGTACCAAGGCGGAACATGCCGTCGAAACCGTCTTTGAAGCCATGAAGAGCGCTCTCGGCAAAGGCGAACGAATCGAGTTGCGCCGGTTCGGCGTTTTCAACGTGCGCCCCCGCAAGACCGGCATTGGCCGAAATCCGCGGACCGGCCAGGAAGTCAGCATCCCTCCCGGCAAAGCGGTGCGTTTCAAACCCGGCAAGGAATTGCAAACACTCTGAGCTCGCGTTTGCGCAACGTGTTTCGAGTCCGGATTATTTCACGGCACACTCCCCTCTCGATTTCCATTCCCGTGCGCCGCTGCATGCATCCAATCTGCAATGGCTGATCACAGCGAGTTCGACGCGTCCCCGATAGAGACCATCACTCCGGTTGTCAGGGCGTGGGATTTGCCGCCGAATCCGTATTGGGAAAATCAGGAGGCCCGTTACAAACGGCGATCCCTGGCAATCGCCGTCACGCTGTTTCTGTTGACGCTAATTTCCACGCTTGCGGTCGGCGCGCAATTTGCGTCGTCGTACGCCGCCGGGCAGACGCCCGATTTTGAGGATTTTTTTTCAACCTACGCGACGTTGCTTACGCACCCGCAATTTCTGCTGGCCGGCGTGCCGTTTGCTTTCACGCTCATCGGCATTCTGCTCGCGCACGAGCTCGGACATTTTTTTGCGTGCCGGTATTATGGCATTTCCGCCAGCTATCCTTATTTTATTCCCGCGCCTACTTTGATTGGGACCATGGGCGCGTTTATCCGCATCCGGTCGCCCATTTATAATCGCAAGGCGCTGTTTGATGTGGGACTTGCCGGGCCGGTGGTCGGATTTATCTTTGCCATTCCCGCGCTGGCCATCGCCGTGTATTACTCGAAGATGGTTCCGCTTTCGGATGCGCACGCTTCGATTGTCTTCGGGCAGCCCCTCGCGCAACAGCTGCTCGCGGCCATTCTGCGGCCGGGAGTGCCGTCAGGCGACTTGCTCCTGCATCCAGTCGGGCGGGCGGCGTGGGTGGGCCTTTTCGCGACGGCGCTGAATTTGCTCCCCGGCGGGCAACTCGATGGCGGCCACATTCTTTATGCCGCTGCGAGCAAGTATCATCGCCGAATTTCGATTGGCGTGGCCCTGGCATTGATACCGCTCGGCGTATTTTTCTGGAGGGGATGGATCCTGTGGTCCGTTTTCCTGCTGGCGATCGGTTTTCGTCACCCGCCCCTGCTTAACCAATGGGAAAAGCTCGATCGCACGCGCCTCATCTGGACCGGCGTCGCAATTCTCATGTTCATTTTGTGTTTCATGCCGATGCCGGTTCTGGTCCGTTAAGTAGCGTAGGCTTTAGCCTGCGCGCCTTTGATTTTCTCAAAAAAAACCGCGCAGACTGAAGTCTACGCTACCTAAAACAAACTCAGCGGGTCCACATCCACTCGGACAGCCTTCGCGGGAATTTCCTTTTCTTCGCTGAACGCCAGCAGGTCCAAGACAACGCGCGTGAGCTGCGAGCGCTTCGGCGCCTTCAGCAAGAACTGGAAGCGATACTCTCGTTTGAGTCGCGCCAGCGGTGCGGCGGCGGGACCCAGCACTTTCACGCCGCGCGATTCCTGCGGCGCGAGAAACGCCGACAATTGCCGCGACCACCGGATCGCATTTTCGATTTTCGTGTCGCGCACCAGCACGCTGGCCAGCGCCGTGAATGGCGGGTAGTGCAGCAGCCGCCGAAACTCGCAGCTCCCTCTCGAAAAACGCGAGGTAGTCCTGGCGCGCGGCGAGCTGAATCGCGTAGTGCTCGGGATAAAACGTCTCGACGAGAACTTCACCGGGGAGAGCGCCGCGTCCGGCGCGTCCGGCAACCTGCGTCAGCAATTGAAACGTGCGCTCGGCGGCGCGGAAATCGGGCAGGCTGAGCTGCGAATCCGCGGAAACCACTCCCACCAGCGTGACGCGCTGGAAATCGTGTCCCTTGGCGACCATCTGCGTGCCGACCAGGATGTCGATTTTGCCCGATGCAAAATCGCCGAGGACTTGCTGGTACGCTCGCTTGGTGCGGACGGAGTCACGGTCCAGGCGCGCGATCTTCGCGCTCGGGAAATTTCTCGCGCAGCTTTTCCTCCAGTTGCTCCGCGCCCGCGCCGAAAAAATAAACGTGCTCGGAGGCGCACTTCGGGCAGGTCTTCGGCACGCGCCGCGAGAATCCGCAGTAGTGGCATTCGAGGCGCCCGCGCTGCTTGTGGTAGGTCAGCGAGATGCTGCAGTTTTCGCACTGAATTCCCGCGCCGCACGACCGGCAGATCACGAACCAGGAATATCCGCGGCGGTTGATGAGAATCAGCGACTGCGTTCCCTCGGCGAGGCGCGCCGCGATGGCTTCACTGAGCTTGGTCGAAAGCGGCCCGGCTTTGTGCGTGCTTCGAAAGTCTTCGCGCAGATCGACAATCTCCACCGGCGCGAGCGGCCGGTTTTCCACTCGCGATTCGAGTTGCAGAAGCTGATATTTTCCCGACCGCGCATTCTGAAAGCTTTCGAGCGAAGGTGTCGCCGAGCCCAGCAGCGCCACCGCGCCTTCGAGCTTCGCGCGCACGATGGCGACGTCGCGCCCGTGATAGCGCGGCGTCTCTTCCTGCTTGTAACTCGCTTCCTGTTCTTCATCGACGACGACCAGGCCAAGATTTTCGAGCGGCGCGAAAACCGCCGATCGCGTTCCCACCACGACGCGAGCCTCGCCCCGCCGCACGCGCCACCACTCGCGCGCGCGCTCCACTTCTGCCAGCGCGCTGTGAAGCACCGCCACGCCCGCGCCCAATCGCGCGCGGCAAAGCCGCCCGACCCACAGCGTCAGCGCGATTTCCGGCACAAGAATCAGTGCGGTCTTGTTGTGCGCCAGCGCCGCTTCGACAGCGCCGAGATACACCTCCGTCTTGCCGCTGCCTGTCACCCCATAAAGCAGGCCCACTTTGAAAGTTCCCGCGTCGAGCCACGCTCGAATTTCATCCAGTTCCCGCTCCTGATCCGCGTTCAGAACATTCGAAGGAGGCGTGTAATCCACTTCGAAAAGGTCTTCTTCGGGCGCAAGCGGTTCTTCCCACGTTTTCAGTTTTCCCTGGCGGACCATTCGTTCGATCAGCGACCGCGAAACTTTCGAGAGCTTCGCAAGCGCCGGCAACGGGAGCGGCCCGCGTTCCTCGGCGAGGACGTGAAAAATGCGCGCTTCTTTTTCGGTCAGCGAATCGCTTGCCGCTTTTTCATTCCAGGCAACGATCTTCTGCACGCGCGCCTGGCGGTGCACAGCAACCTCGCGAGACTCGAGCTGGCGCCGCCGCGCCAGGCGCTCCGCGGCGGCTTCACCGCCCGGCAATTTGCGCAGGCGGTCCGCGCGAACGGGCTTACCCTCGATTTCCAGAAGCGAAAGCAGGGCGAGATCGGCGATCTCTTCCTCCGCTGCGATTTCCCGCCGCGTCGATTTCGGCGCGCCGCGCGCGTCCCGCATCGGTCAGCAGAAATTCGCGCTCGTGCCGCAGATCGATCTGGGGCGGCAGCATCGCGCGAAAGACTTCTCCCGGCGGCGCCACGTAGTAGTCACTGACCCAGCGTCCAAGCTCCAGAAGTTTCGGCGGCAGAGATGGGATCGGATCGAGCGCTTCGACAATTTCCCTGATGTTCTGTTACCCGCTCGGGATCGGGCCTGCGGGTCGAAACTTCGACGACGACACCGGTCATGGCGCGATTGCGGAACGGAACCAGAACGCGGCTTCCCGCGCAGACTGACCCTGCCAGTCGCTCAGGAATTGAGTAGGTAAAGAGCGAACGCAGCGGAACCGGCAGCGCGACTTCGCAGTAAGTGAGAGGCATGTGCTGTAGTAGCACAGGCTTCAGCCTGTGTGGTTTTAACGATATTTAATTCAGAAAGGCTCACAGGCTGAAGCCTGTGCTACCGGGACGGCTTCTTCGCCTTCAATCCCAGATGCGCCATGACCTTCTGCAAATCCTTCCAGACTTCGCTTTTCGCGGCCGGATTGCGCAGCAGGTAGGCTGGGTGATACGTGGCCATCAGCTTCGTATTGCGATAGTCAAACCAGTTGCCGCGGAATCGCGAAATGGGGTCCTTCGTCTTCAGCAGGGTCTGCGCGGCGAGTGCCGCCGAGACACACGATCGCTTTCGGCGCGATCACGTCCAGCTGCCGGTACAGATACGGCGAGCACGTCGCGACCTCATCGTCCTCCGGCTTGCGATTTTCCGGCGGGCGGCACTTCACCACGTTGCAGATGTAGACATCATCCGCGCTGCAGGCCCATCGCTTCGATCATCTGCGTCAGCAATTTCCCGGCGCGCCCACAAACGGCAATCCCTGGATGTCTTCGTCGTGTCCGGGGCCTTCCCCGACAAACACGAGTTCAGCGCGTGGATTCCCCGCTCCGAAGACAATATTTGTTCCGTTGCTTCTGCAGCCGGCAGCGCGTGCATTCGCCGAGATCTTCCCGAATCCGCTCGAGCGTATCGCCCTCGACGCGGTCGAGAACCTCAAACAGCGACGGCGCATTCACGA
This sequence comes from Terriglobia bacterium, assembly GCA_963757625.1. GTDB lineage: Bacteria > Acidobacteriota > Terriglobia > Acidiferrales > UBA7541 > Palsa-360. The sequence goes on from CAVWSJ010000006.1 coordinate 775,848, forward strand.
CGGGAATGACGGGAGTAGCGGGCGCGGCCGCCTTTACGGCAGCCATGGCCAAGTGTTCTGGCGATGACCCCGGTAAAGCTGAACATACCCTCCGCAGACTGCTGAACCGAACGCTTCGCCATATTCCTCCGGTCCGTATAGAACTCACCGAGATTCAAATCGTCGAAGTAGTCGAAGCCAGGCTTCCAGTTTTTCGCGTGGTGTTTCCGTGCGGGAGGAATCCATCGGCGAGGTCAGCGGGCGCGCTGAGTGCGGGAATCCTGCGACGATCGCGCGGCGCAGTTCAAGCAATTGGTCGAGAATGCGGTGAGCCGCGTCGATCTTCGGCATGCGCGGGAACGCCTTTTCGCTTCCGTCGCGCGAATAGAGACGTGATGACGTTGGTGTCGTGATCGAATCCGGCGCCTTCGGCGGTCACATCATTGGCGACGATCAGATCGGCCTGCTTCGATTCCAGCTTGCCGCGCGCGTGTTCCGGCAACGCGTTCGGTCTCCGCGGCAAATCCGATGATGATTCGATCGCCTTTACCGCGCGCGACGTCCGCAAGAATGTCCGGCGTGGATTCGAGATCCAGAGTAATCGCGGCCGTCAACGCGCTTCATTTTCTTGTGTTTGCGGCGTCACGGGCCGGTAATCGGCCACGGCTGCCGCCATGATCAGCGCCGTAGCGCTGGCAAAATGTTCCAAGACGGCGCGATGCATCTGCTCGGTGCTGCGCACGGAGACGAATTCGACGCCTTGCGGCGGATCGAGCCGGGTCGGGCCGCTGATCAGGATCACGCGCGCGCCGCGGCGGACCGCGGCCTGCGCCAGCGCATAGCCCATTTTCCCCGAGGAACGGTTGGTGAGATACCGAACCGGGATCCACATCTTCGCAAGTGGGTCCGGCGGTCACGACAATGGTTTCCTGCGTCCAGATCGTGCTGGATGCCCAGACGCGCGCAGACCGCATTCGCGATTGCCTCGACGCTGGCAAGGCGCCCGGCGCCGGTCATGCCGCAGGCCAGATAGCCTTCTTCCGGCGCGACCACGTGGACGCCGCGCGCGCGCAGCGTTTCGACATTCTCCTGCGTCGCCGCGTGCTCCCACATGTTGACGTTCATCGCGGGAGCGACGACCACGGGAGCGGTGGTTGCGAGATAAAGAGTCGTCAGAAAATCGTCGGCAATGCCGCGGGCCATTTTCGCAATCACATTCGCCGTCGCAGGCGCCACGACGAGCAGGTCGATCCGCTGCGCCACGGCGATGTGCTCGATGGCGCTTTCCACATTGGCGGCCGCGGACTCGCCGCCGAACATTTCGGTGATGACTTTTTGTCCGGTAAGCGCCGCAAACGTCAGCGGGGTGATGAATTCCTGCGCGCTCGCGGTCATGACCACTTGCACATCAATGCCTTCCTGCTGGAGCCTGCGCACCAGTTCGGCGGCCTTGTAGGCCGCCACGCCTCCGGAAACACCGAGCGCCACACGCATGGACATGGCCGCGCGCTACTCCTTGCGCCGCTTCCCTTCCTTCTCCTCGGCCTCGCCTGGGATGATGGGCAACTGATATTCGAGGACGCCCGCGTTCAATTCTTCGACCGCTACTCGCGTCGGTTTATGGGATCGCGGATTCGCCACCAGCGGCGTTGCTCCCGACATCAATTGCCTTGCCCGCCGCGCCGCCACCACGACAAACGCAAACTTGCTTTCCGGTGCCTGGCTCTCTACCGTCATGAGATTCTTATCCTCCAAAAGATTCCAGAATCTTGCGCGCGCGTTCACTCAAGCAACTGCGAAGACAGCGCGCAGCCACCGTGATCGCCTGGACTTCCCGTCCGGCGCGTTCGACTTCATCATTGACCACCAGAAAATCATACTCCGTGTAGCGCTGGATTTCCTGCTGGGCCCGTTCGAGCCTTCGCTGGATCGCTTCCTCTGAATCCTGGCCGCGCGTGCGCAACCGCCGTTCGAGTTCTTCCCTCGCAGGGGGCAAAATAAAAATAGCCACGGAGGCAGGCAGCTTCCTTTTTACCTGTTCGGCGCCCTGTACATCAATTTCGAGGACCAGGTCCAGGCCCTTGCGTCGCGCTTCCTCGAGCCATCGCCGCGGCGTGCCATACCGATGCTTGCCGAACACGCGGGCGTGCTCGAGAAACTCGCCCTGGCTGGCCCTGCGTTCAAATTCGGCTTCGGAGACAAAATCATACCATTTTCCGGCGCTTTCCGTGCTCCTGGGGGGCCGCGTGGTGACACGAAATGGAAAACATCGTGCCGGGAACTTCCAGCATCTTCTTCACCAGCGTGGATTTGCCCGAGCCGGACGGCCCGGAAACGATGAATACCAGCGGCTGCTGTGCCTGCTCGATCGTCATTCGACGTTTTGCGCCTGTTCGCGGAGTTTCTCGATATCGGATTTGACTTCAAGCGCCAAACCTGTGATCGCCAGCCCTTCGGATTCCACGCCCGGAGTTTTGGAAAGCAGCGTATTCGCTTCCCGTTGCATTTCCTGCAAAAGAAAATCGAGTTTCTTGCCCGTTTCGCCCGCGCCGGCAAGCAGTTTCTGGAATTGCTCCACGTGGCTGCGCAGCCGGGCGAGTTCCTCGCTCACATCGCTGCGCTCGGCCAGCAGCGCGGCTTCCTGAGCGAGCCGGGCGGGATCGAGCTGCACGCCGTTCAGCAACTCGTTCAAGCCGCACGGCCAGTCGGCGCGCGAAGGCCGGGCGCACATCTTCGACCAGCGCCTCCAGCTTCGCTGTTTTTGACGAAATCGCGGCGAGAATTCCCTGCATTTCCATGCTTAGAGCCTGGCCTTCCGACCGGCGCATCGTTTCGAGACGGGAAAGCGCCTGCTCCAGGCAGGCATCCAGTTGCGCGCCGAGCTTTTCCTGCACTTCCTCATTTTGCAGTTCGCTCGCCGACCCGGGAGAGGCAACGACTCCCGGCAGCCGGAACAGCGCGATCAAATCCGGCTCGGCTTTGACGTCGAATTCCCGCCGCAACCGCTCGACGGCTTTCAGATAGGCCTCGGCCACGTCGCGATTGACTTCCACGGCGGCGGCCCCGGCTGGCTCGTAATAGACGTTCACATCCACATGGCCGCGCCGCAAACGGTCGCGAACCGCCTGCCGGATGCGCGATTCGAACACTTCAAATCCGTCCGGCATTCGCAGATGGAGATCCAGAAACCGGTGATTCACGCTGCGCAAATTGATTCGCAGAACGCAGCCATCGCGTTCGGCGCGCGCCTGCGCGAAGCCCGTCATCGAATGAATCCCGGCCCTCGCCGCGGCAGCTTTCATCCCTCAGCCCCCTGCCCGGGGCTGGAAGCCCGTCCGATGGTGGGTGTCGCGATGTCATCCGTATCGGCAAACTGCATTTCGTAGAGCCGCGCGTAGGTGCCGCCCTTGGCAAGAAGTTCCTGATGCAGTCCCCACTTCGGCGATCGCGCCGTCTTCGAGCACGATAATCTTGTCCGCGCGCCGGATCGTGGAAAGCCGGTGGGCAATCACAAACGCCGTGCGTCCCTGCATCAGGTTCGCCAGCGCCCTCTGCACGAGCATTTCCGATTCGGAGTCAAGCTCGGAGGTGGCTTCGTCCAGGATCAGAATCGGCGAATCTTTCAGGATCGCGCGCGCGATGGCGATGCGCTGCCGCTGGCCTCCGCTCAACCTTTGCCCCCGGTCCCCGAGCATCGTTTGATAACCCTGCGGGCAGTTCGAGAATAAAATCGTGCGCCAGCGCCGCGCTGCGCCGCGGCTCTCGACGCGCTCCTGGGGGAGACCCGGCCGTCCATAGCAGATATTATTCCAGACCGTGTCGTTAAACAGGATGGTCTCCTGCGTCACGATGGCCATCTGCTCCCGCAAGGAACGCAAGGCGACTTCGCGGATATCCACCCCGTCGATCCGCAGGACGCCTGAAGTAACAGGATAAAAACGCGGCAGCAGGTTGACCAAAGTGGTCTTCCCCGCTCCGCTCGAGCCGACAATGGCGATGGCTTCTCCGGCGCGCGCTTCCAGGGATATATTGCGCAGAATGGGCGCATCCGGGTCGTACCCAAAACTTACCCGATCGAATTCCACGATTCGCGAAAAGGGCGGCAGGACGCGCGCATTGGGTTCCGCCGCGGGCTCCTCGGCGAGACCTATATATTCGAAAACTTTTGCGGTTGCCCCGAAGGCCTGCTCGAATTGCTGATACACCGTGCCCAATCCCTTCACCGGCTCAGTAGGACTTGAACAGTGCGTAAATAAAAGTGCCAAACGTCCCTGTCGTCATCAGGCCCAACTTGATTTGCTTGCGGCCATACATCAGCACCAGGACCATCACGACCGCACCCAGCAAATCCATGACCGGAGACGTTGCAACTGCGGCTCGAATCCATCGCATATTCTCACGGAGCAAACGACGCGCGGAATCGCGAAACTTTCCAATCTCGAAATTCTCCATCCCGAAGGCTTTAACCACGCGGTTTCCGCTGACCGTTTCCTGCAAGATCTGGCTGAGTTCAGCCATGCTAGCCTGGATTTTTTCGGTCGAGCGCCGGATGCGCTTGCCGAGCGTCCTTACGGGCCATACCACCAGCGGCAGCAGCACAAGCGAACCAAGTGTCATCTTCCAGCTGGTGATAAAGAGCACTGTGATTAGAAAAAAAAGCGTGAAGATGTGCCGAAAACCGACGGCCAGATATTCTGAAAACGTGTTTCTAACCCGTTCTACGTCATTGATCACGGTGGACATCAGCCGTCCGGTTGGATGGTCCTGAAAGAACCCGATCGGCTGCCGGATGATTTTCCCGTAGACCTGATTCCGGAGATCGGTGACTCCGGCAATCCCCGCATATTGCACGAGGACGTTGCCTAGAAATTCCGAGAGGCCCTTTCCTATAAATACGACAAGCAGCGCGATCGAAAATAAAGTGCCAACACTATGAATGCTTGGAGGGAAGAAAGGAGTTCAGGTAAATCGCCTCATGAGTGATCGGGTTTTGAATCAGGTAGAGCCTGCTATCGGGAGAGCTGGGCTTCAGTACGGTGTCAATAATAGGTGCGATTAACAGCGCGATGAGCCCTTCCGCCAGTCCGACCAGCGAAAGGCACACAATTCCCAGCGCCAGCCGCATCTTGTACGGCTTGATATAGCGCAATAAGCGGCCGAGTTCTTCGCGTTGCTTCAAGGAAAATCCAGGTCCCCTGTGAGTAGCACAGGCTTCAGCCTGTGTAGTATTTGCAATTCAACGGCACACAGGCTGAAGCCTGTGCTACAAAACCAATAACGAGATAGCCTTGGTACGCTACGAATCGCCCGCCGATTTGTCAAGCCGCCGCGCACGTCGACATTAGGTCAGTTTGGTCCCGCGGGGGTAAAAGGCTGCCCGCCCAAATTCGGGCGGCCTCTACAACAGCAACCCCTCCGGATACAAGTCGGTTTTGTAGCGGCCGATCCGTCCCGTGTTCTTCGGGACGGATCGGGCATCTTTTTTTTCAAACTGGCCCGCCGCCGCGAGCCCTCCCGGCGTCACCCTTGCTTCGCCAGGTCGCGGTGCACTACTTTGGATGCGTAGCCTTTACCGTGCAGGGTCTTACGCACGGCTTCCGCCAGCATCACCGACCGATGCCGTCCGCCTGTGCACCCGAAGGCAATCGTCAGGTAGCTCTTGCCCTTCCCGAATGTAATGCGGGAATCAGGTAAATCAGCAATCCTTCGACGCGCCGCAGGAATTCGCCGGTCTGGGGAAACGAACGAATGTAGCGCGCCACGCGCCGGATCGCGTCCCGAATACTTTCGCAGCTTCGGAACAAAATGCGGGTTCGGCAGGAACCGCACATCAAACACCAGATCCGCGTCCGCGGGAATTCCATACCTGTACCCGAAGCTCACAACCGAAACCATCATCGGACGGTGGTCTGTCTTCTGAAAACGGTGCGTGATGAACTGCCGCAACTCGTGAACATTAAACTTGGTGGTGTCGATGACCACGTCGGCAAGCTTGCGGATCGGCTCCATCAGCACGCTTTCCCGCCGCAGCCCCTCCATGACGGGACGATCGTGCCCGAGCGGATGCGGGCGGCGCGTCTCGCTGAACCGGCGAAGCAACGCTTCTTCCGTGGCTTCGATGAATACAAGAGTCGCGGGGTTTTCGGCGCGCAATTGCCGAAGAATGTCGGGAAGCTTTTCCAGCTGCCCGCCTTCGCGCGCGTCCACCAGCAGGGCCGCGCGCTGGATTTCACCGCCGCCGTGCATGTGCAATTCGCTGAAGGTGGGGATCAGCGCAACGGGAAGATTGTCGACGCAATAAAAACCGAGATCCTCGAACGTCTTGAGGACTGTGCTTTTGCCCGAGCCGCTTAGTCCGGTGAGGATTACCAGTTGCCGGTGGTCGCGCGCGGGTCGGCGCTTCACGGGGATACGGCCTAGGCCTTTACCCGGCGCTGGTGTGTGCTTGGAATGCGGAGGTCTTCGCGGTATTTCGCGACGGTGCGGCGAGTGACATGAATGCCGGCTTCGTCGAGTTTCTTGGCGATCAAATCATCGGTGAGCGGGTGAGCGGTATCTTCTTCGTCGATCATTTTCTTCACCAGCCGCTTCAGCGTCTGCAGCGACATGTTGTTGCCTTCCGGGCCGTTGACCGACTCCGAAAAGAAAGAACGCAGTTCGACCACGCCCTGCGGGGTGTGCGCGTACTTGCTCGACACCGCGCGGCTGACGGTCGAAGGATGCACGCCGACTTCTTCCGCGACTTCCTTGATCATCATCGGCTTCAGATGGTCGGCGCCGTGATCGAGGTACTCACCCTGGCGCTGAATAATAATCTGGCAGACGCGCAGGATGGTGTGCTTGCGCTGCTCGATACTCTTCATCAATTGCAGCGCGGCGGTGAATCGCTCCTTCACGTAATTGCGAACTTCGCGGTCGGCGGCGTCGCGCGACAGCAAGCGGCGGTACACGGGAGAAAGCCGGAGTTGCGGCACGTCATCATCGTTCATGAACACTTGCCACTGGTCGTCCACTTTGCGGAAGTACACATCCGGCTCGACCAGGTGCGGCTGCGTCTTGTTGTAGCGGAGGCCGGGGCGCGGGTCGAGCTTTTTGATCGTGTCCACCGCGCGCTTCACGAGCTCCACCGGACGATTCAGGGCACGAGCAATTTCCTTGAGCTGGTTCGATTGCAACAGCCTTGCCAGGGGCGTTTCCGGACTTTCCTCTTCGGTGGGGCTCGCCGCCAGAGGGCGTTTCGGCAGGCATTCGGAGACAATCTGCTGCGCCAGAGCGTTCTGCGAATCAAGTGTGCGAAGCTGCGTCAGCAGGCATTCGCGCAAGTTGCGCGACGCCACGCCGAGCGGATCGAACTCCTGGACGACGACCAGCGCCTCTTCGACATCTTCCAACGAATATTTTCCGTTTTGCGCGATCTCCTCGAGCGAAGCGCTCAGATAACCGTTCTCGTCGAGGTTACCGATAATCGCCTCGGCGATCTCCCTCACGACGTCGTTGCAAACCGTGACGCTCAACTGCCAGGAAAGATGCTCGGCAAGTCCCTGCGCGGAGGAAAGAAACTTATCGAACGAGGGACGCTCGACGACTTCGCGCTCCCCGCGATCCTCATTGCCACCGCCGCTGCCCAGGTACTGGTTGAAAAACGAGGCGACATCGAAATCTTCAAAGGGACTGGGCGGCTCGGTCTCCGGGACTTTTTCGGTTTCTGCTTTCAGGAAGGCCTGGTCGCTGTAATCTTCAACGGTTACCGCTTCCTCGGACAGCTCTTCCAGCACCGGGTTCTCAACCATCTCCTGGTTGATCATTTCGCGGAGTTCCAGGCGGTTCAGCGCCAGCACGCTCACCATCTGGACCAGGCCCGGGGTAAGAATCTGCTTTTGGGCTACCCGGAGGTGAAGTTTTGGCGCGAGATAATTCATAACATTCAGTTCAAACGGAAATTATCGCCGAGGTAAACGCGGCGGACTTCAGGATTGGCGCTCAGTTCAGCGGGAGTCCCTGCGGCAAGGATTTTGCCGTTCTGCACGATGTAGGCGCGGTCGGTAACCGTCAGCGTCTCGCGCACCTGGTGGTCGGTCACCAGGACGCCGATGCCCTCGCGGCTGAGTTCCGTGATGATTTTCTGGATGTCCACGACGGTTAGCGGATCGATTCCGGAAAATGGCTCGTCGAGCAGGATAAACGCGGGCTCGAGCACCAGCGACCGCGCAATCTCCAGCCGCCGCCGCTCGCCTCCTGACAACGTATAGGCTCCGTTATATCGCACGGTCTCCAGTTTCATTTGCGCCAGCAGTTCCTCAAGCCGGTCTCGTTGCTGCTCCGCCGTCAGCGGGAGGGTCTCCAGGACGGCGACCAGGTTTTCCTCAACCGTGAGCTGGCGGAACACCGAAGGTTCCTGGGGCAAGTAGCTGATTCCGTTGCGGGCCCGGAGGTACATGGGGAGGTCGGTAATATCGTCCCCGTTCAGGAGGACGCGCCCGGAATCGGGCCGGGCCAATCCCACCAGGATGTAAAACGTCGTTGTCTTCCCTGCGCCGTTGGGACCCAAAAGCCCGACTACTTCGCCCTGCTTGATTTCCAGGTCGAGGTCATCTACTACTTTGCGTCCACGGTAGGACTTGCTGAGCTCGACAGCCTGGAACTTGAGCATGCCGCATCATTTCTCGACACGGTGAAGCGTAACCGTCTTCGTACCTTCCTCCGAGTCCACAACGATCCTATCATCAGCAAAATAGAAGGTCAATTGACGCCCGGTGGTCGTGTCGCCAGATGAGTCATATAGGGTTGGCTTCCCCTCGGAAAGAACGAACTTGCCTTCCGAAGCCGTATATTCGGCCCGATTTGACGTGCCCCGGCGGTCCTCCTGATGAACGGCTACGTCCCCGGTAGCCACGGCGCGAGAGAGTTCCTTGTTTGCATTTACGACACTCGCTGAGGTGAAGAAGAGGTCAATTTGATCGGCTTGGATCGAACCTTGCGAGGAGTCGGCCCTGGCGTTCTGCTCGACGCGGGCGCGCGATTCATTCTCCCAATACGTCAGCAAACCTCCCTGCACGTGTCCGAGATCCGCCGTCGCGTGGCCGGTCCCTCCGGCCATTTGGCTCGAAGATTGCTCCGGCATTCGAGTTGATGTCTGGATCGTTTCCTGCCCCGGTCTCGGGTGCCAGGCGGTCTCGGGGAAGACGCCGCGCACGTGCCCCCGGGCAACCAGCGTGCGCGATGGGTTGTCGAGATCGATTGCGTCGGCCTCAATTACCGATTGGCCCTGCCAAAGCCTGCCGTTTCCTGAGTACGCTGCATGCCCGCGCGCGGTATCGGCCAGGAGGTGCTGGGCGGATACGTGCGATGGCTCGTCCGAAAAATTCGAAATGCTTCCCGATCCTCCGCGTAACTCAGTGCTCAGCACGTTTCCATCGGCTCGTAGCTGGTTCGAATTCTGCGTGAACACGGCTGACTGCGCCGTCGTGCGCGTCGTCGCATCGGTAAGAACCACGGAGCCCGTGAGCGTGGCCGTGTTCGCGGGCCGATCGAGATGCGCGCGCTCCGCCTGACCGGCGCGGATTCCCTCGCGGAAGCTCACGTCTCCAATCTGGTCGATCGTCGACCATTGTCCCGCCTGGTCAAAATTCGCGGTGAGTTCGCGTGAGGACGTGGTCTGCTCGGGTCCGTCCCCGAGCTGGCGAGTGACTTCCACGCCGCCCGCGCCGCCGAGCTGGCGCAGTTGATTTTGCCCGGCGAATTTCAGGTTCAATTGCTTCCCGCTCAAGCGCATGGTTTGGGGAGTGGATTTTCCTCCAGCCATCGAGACGCTCTTCCATTCGACGCGCGCCGAAGCCAGAGTGTTGATGCTCTCCACGCGTGCGGGACCTGGCAGGGGATTCCCGTTGGGATCGGTCGCAAAATGCATCTCCAGCGCCTCGGTCTGCACGCGGCGCGTCCCCGAGGCAGGCGCAATTCCTTGAGACGTCAGCACGACGCCGCTGTCGGCGGTCAGAAGGCGAGGCGCGTTCTGGCGCGTGGCAAGGTCCATTCGGAGGCGTCCCGCGTCGATCCCATCCCCGCCCGAGGGCGTGTTTCTGGTGCCATGGACGCTGCCGGCGGCGACGATCGATTCCACCGACCCGTCCGGCCTTAACCCCGCCGAGATCTCATCCGCGTTGAGCGATATCGGACCATTCGCATCCATATCCTCGAACCGCGGCTGGCCACTGGCGACCAGATGACGCGCGTGAAACGAAGCGTCGAGCTCCACGGCCAGATTGTCGGCAAAAAGCTCCTCGGTGGTTTGCTGCGCGTGGACGTTCCCTTGCAGCTCCAAGGTGCGCGATTCGCGGCGAAATGCCAGGCTGTTTCCCGTCAGGCGAATGGATTTCTCCGGCGGTGTCTCCGTTTTTGCGCCGGGAGCGGACGACGAGCCCGTCGTCAACTCGACGTCGTTCTTGAGGTTCAGTGTTCCGGTGCTCGAATCGTACAGCACACCGACGGCGCTGCCCTCTCCGCCGGGCCAGCGGAATTTTACCGGCTTGTCCGTCCGCGCCTGCCCGGTTTTCTCGTCAAAGGAAACGCCGGAGGTAACCGCTTGAATGGCGTTGGCGCTGGAGGCAGCGGCCCCGCTTGCCTGCAGTCTGATCTGCACTTCCCCCAGGCAGGTCACTTTTCCCGTGTCCGAAATGAAGTCGCAGGCAAGTGTGCGAAGCTTGTCATTGCGCTCGCCCCTTTTTCCAAACACGCTGATGGAAACATCTTCGAGGGAATTGCGGTTCCCTTCCTTGTATTCGGTCGCGCGCGAGGCGTGCACGGTATAAATTGTCCGCTGGCCTTCGACCTTCGAGTAAGTAAACTCATTCGAGGTCTGCTCGATCGCCGGGGGAACCGCCGGAGGCGCCTTCTTCGCTTCCTGTCTGGCGATCCACGCGTTCCGCAAATACACCCCCGCCACAATGGCCGCGAGCCCTCCGGCCACCATCAGCGACCATCGCGCGTATCGTTGAGCTTCGCTGTTGCGCATGCCTCGGGATCCCGGAACCGGGCCTCAAACACTTAGAAGCGAAGTATAGGGGACGCGTTGGGTGGGGACAACAGGGCGCCCTTTTGGAACGCCGAAATGTCTGATAATTGGCGGGCGGCTAGCGAGGGCCGGCCGATTTCCCATGGCATTCAAATAAGCCCAACGGCTCATCATTAATCGTGCCCCTGTCATGCCGAACACATATCATACGTATGTCATCCCGAACCCAGCCCCGTCTTGTGGGGATGGTGGTGAGGGATCTGTTTTCCTCAGGTGGCGGAAAATGAACCGTAATTCCTGGGTGTACATTCTGGCCAGCCGATCGCGAAACGTCTACACCGGAGTGACAAATGACCTGCAACGCCGGGTGCTTGAACATCGCCAGGGATTGGTCCCCGGATTCACATCGCGGTATAAAATTTTCCGCCTGGTACATTTTGAACAATGCGCCGACATTCGTGATGCAATCGCGCGCGAGAAGGAATTCAAGGGTTGGCGGCGCGAGAAGAAGGTCTGGTTAATCGAGCTTCAGACCCACCTGGCATGAGTTCTTCGAGGATCTGGCGAAGTCTAAAAGCGGATCCCTCACCACCGTCCCCACAAAACGGGGCCGGGTTCGGGATGACAGCACACCCGTGAGGTAATGCCCAAGATGGGTGCCGCATGGTTTGCGTTATTTGCAAAGCGCGCAGGTCTTGACTTTTCCCCCCATTGAGCGCGCATTGCATGCAAAGGCGGTCCGGTGTAAATTACCTGTCGGGTGGAATTTCAGAATCGAAGACCGATCGTGCAAGTCCCGGCTAGTTCCTCAGGAGGGAAATCATGATGAAGCGCCATAAGATTCTCGCTGTGCTCGTGCTGTTTGCCGCTGCGCCTTTGCTCGCGCAGACTCCGCAAGGTTGGAAATTGCGCGTCGATCGCAGCATGAATGCTGAGGATCCGGACGCCGCGGGCGACATCAAGTTCGTCACCATGGGGTCGGGATTCCACGCGACCAATCCCAAGGCCGCCGTGTACTGGAATCCGGCGAATACGGCGAGCGGGAATTACACCCTCAAGGGAACGTTCAAGCTGGTGAAAACGACCGGCTACAACGAATATTTCGGCCTGATTTTCGGCGGGAGCGATCTCGACGGCGCGGGGCAAAAATATGTATATTTCATGGTGAACTCGGCGGGTATGTGGCTGATCAAGAGCCGGGACGGCGGCGGCACTTCCCAGGTCGCCTCCTCGGGCGGGCCCAGCGCTGACGTGAAGGCGGCGGGCGCCGACGGGACGTCCACCAACGCCCTTGAAGTCCGCGTGAGTGCCGACAAGGTCGATTACGTTGTGAATGGAAAAGTGGTGAAGTCGATGCCCAAGGCCGGACAAAAGACCGACGGCATCTACGGCATCCGCATCAATCATATGCTCGAAGTGCACATTGACGGCTTCGGCGTCTCGAAGATGTAGCCATGGCCAAAGCCTACTGGATCTGCTGCTACCGATCGGTCTCCAAACCGGACGCCCTCGCGGAATACGCCAAACTGGCGGGCCCCGCCATCGAGGGCGGCGGCGGCCGATTTCTGGCCCGGGGCGTGGCCTCGAAGACCTACGAACAAGGCATCGCCCAACGAACCATCATTATCGAGTTCGACTCCATTCAAAAAGCTATAAGCACGTTTGAAAGCGAAGCCTACCAGAAAGCGCTGCGCGTGCTCGGCAACGCTGCCGAACGGGATATACGGATGATTGAAGGGGTCTGATCGACACCGGCGCCGCCTCCTGCCGCTGGCCGAAAACCACCAGTCCTGCTCAAGAATAACCATCGGCCGGAAAGTCCGTCAGAATTTCGGGCCGGCGAAACTTTTCCCAAATAACTGTAAATAAATGGGTTACTCCGAAGCGCGTAATTCTGCATCCTTTGGCACGCCTCCTGCATAATTCAAGTGCGAGTCGGGAATGAGTGGAATTAGCAGTAAGGAGGTTTAAAACCATGTCTCGTTATTTGAAGCTCTCTCTGATCGCACTTCTGGCCGTCTTTTGCATTGTGCCGGTTGCCTCCGCGCGCCCGCGTGTCTTTGTTGGCGGGTACTTCGGACCGGGATTTTACGGTCCGTCGTGGTATGGCTGGTATGGACCAGGGTGGTACGCACCGTTTGGTTACGGCTACTACGGCTACGAGCGAGGCCCTGTAACCGGCAGCATCAAGTTTGACACCAAGGCGAAAGACGCCACCGTGTACGTGGACGGCGGCTATGCCGGAACCGTGAAGGAAGTGGGGACGCTCAAGTTGCGCCCGGGCAACCACAGCATCGAACTGCGCGATCCCAGCGGAAATACGTTCTTCCAGAATCAAGTGGACGTGATCGCCGGCAAGACGATCAAGCTTGTTCCCCAACCTCATTGATTCGAGGATTTAGAGTCGAGGGGCCGGACACTTTCGATGTCCGGCTCTTCTGCTTTTACAAGACTTTGATTTTATATTAGTATGTTCCCCGTCCCCCTGATGTAACTTGACAGCTGCCTTCTTGGGCGCAAAGTGCGCGTCCGGCCAACCATGAACCGATTCGCCAGATTCGTGTTTTTGTTCCTCGTGCCGGCCATCGCCTGCGCGGCGCCTGCTCCCAGGGAAAAACAGAACATCGAAGTGGAAGTCGCTTCGGTAAAAACGAACATCTACACGTCATACACGCGCAGTACTTCATGGGCCATGAGCAATTTGCCCAAGGAAACCTATACATACACGGACATTATTTTCGCGGTGGTTGACGGGAAGCACGTCGTCTACACCTGCGCCGACCGCAAGAAAGTCTGCCCCGTACTGGACGCCGGAAGCAAAGTTCAGGCCGAGCGGGATGGAGATTCAATCTACATCACTTCGACCGTGCCCGAAGATAAAAAGCCGTTGGTGGCCCACTACAAGCTCGTCAGCGGCGGTTGGTAAGCGCGGTGATGGTTTGCTTGGAACGAAGGAGCGACGAGTGACGTAAACGCGGGCCGTGCAAGCGTTGCGGTATCAGGCAAAGAACTAGAATCAGAGCGCCACCCGGCCATTTCCATTCGAGTTGCGGGCAACAAGGGAAGGCGCTATCCCGGCGTCGCGGTCAGAATGATCCCCATTGCCGTTTCGTTTTGGAATCAGGTTTCCCACCACTCGCTGCGTCAGCGCTTCGATCAGATCCGCGTTGGATTTTGGGAGTACGGATTTCGGATTATCCGCTTCGAGAGTTCCGAGGATTTTGCTCTTGAGTTGAGCGCAGACGCTTTCGGCGTCGGCGGAGGCATCCACGGTTACGAAGCCATATTCTTCGCGAAGGCGGTCGAACTCTCCGAGTAGCGCCGACTGGTACCTGCAGAAACTCTCGTACATGTCGTGGCCCGGAAAGAGATCCATTCCGGATTCCCAGTAGTCGAATCCCCGGGAGAAAACGACCCTCGGCAACAATTGATCGATGCCGAGCCGCAGGTAAAAAATCGCATCCGGCTTGAGCGCCACGCTGAAGATGCTCTTCAGCCAGGATGGATTCATCCCTCGAAGGATCGCTCTGGCCATCAAGGAATAGATGTAACGGTCGGTCAGTACGATGAACCCGGCGCGCAGTGCCGGAACGATTTCATGTTCGAAGCGATCGATGAAATCCGTGGCGTAGAAAAGGCTCTGGGTCACGTGGCCCAGGTTGTTGCCTTCCTTGGCGCGGCGAATTCCTTCACCGGCGAGCCGCGAGCGCGTCATCCCGGTGTCGAGCACGGCGTGCCCCAGCTCCTCAAGCCACGGCCTCAAGAGATTAATCTGCGTGGACCGCCCCGCGCCGTCGGTTCCTTCAATTACAATCAGCTTGCCCGGGAGATCGGCCAGCCGCATGCCGGGAAGAGGCTTTCCGTACGTTTGTCTCATGGTCGAATCCTCAGGTCCTTTGCGCTGTTCAATTGTGCCTGCACAATCTGGCGCACCTTGGCTTGCTGCTCCTCGACGGACAGGGTTGCGTCGATGACGGTCAAGCCACACTCCGGAATCATCTTTTCGTACTCTTCGAGAATTCTTCCCTGGAACATCCGGAAACTGTCCTCGGGGTCATCGGTGAGTCCCAGATCTAGGCCCGCTTCGTAGTACTTGAAGCCGTCGCGCGCGCCAAGAAGCCGGCCGATCGCCATTTCCAGCGGAACTCGAAAGTAAAACGCGACTGAAGGTTTCACGGCAAACCCATAGAGATTGCGCACCCACTCGTCATCCATGCCGCGGGCGACGTCGCGCGCAAACGCCGTGTACGAGTACCGGTCGCACAGCACAATCGCGCCCGCCTTCAGAAGCGGCAGGATGCTGTGTTCAGTGCGATCCGCAAAGTCCGTCGCGTGAATGAGCGAAAATGTCGCGGGGGTGAGCAGCTTTTTCTTCTTGCCCAGTTTCGTCGTGTCTTTCACCAGAGGCGAAGAGTTCCACTCGCTGAACACCACGCCGTAGCCCTTCGCCTCCAGCCACTTATGAAGCAGTTTGAGCTGCGTGGATTTGCCAGACCCGTCGATTCCCTCCACAACAAACAGCCTTCCCGGAAAATTGTTCCGGTTGGAATTCTGCAAAGCGGGAACCGACGTCTCAGGTGGGTAAAGAACCTCAAACGGACCGATGTGAACACTCGAATTGATCTGCATAGCCCTCAGTAGCCCGAGAATTCCCGAATTTGCACCAATCTGGGCAATCCGAAACGGGCCTCATCCTGATTTTATGTTTCACTTCGGCACGGGTCCCCCTGGCCGAAGTCATACAATCCATCAAGAACGTTGCGTTTGCAGCAAGAATTCCAGGACCCTGTTTCGTATCCGAGACTGGCTTGCCGGATTGCCGGGGACCGGCGGACCGGAAGTAACCCGAAATAACTCAACGCTCTCGCGCGTTTAGAAATCTTGAAGCGCGGCCTCCACATGGAGCCCGTGAGAATGATGTACTCTACATCTTTGCGAAGTGGACTCTTACATTAGGGGTAAAACGAATGAGCAAAGGGCTGACGTCTAAGGCGGTTGCGTTGTTCGCGATTTTCTTGCTGTTGGTGTCGCCGGTTTTCGTGCAAGCGCAGCAGGCGGAATCTCCGGGCGCGAGTACGCCTGGGCAGACGCCTTCTCAGAATGCTACAGCGACTGCGCCTCCCGCAAGCGCGCCGGCGCGGCAGGTGATACTGGGAACAGATTATTCCATTGGGAAAAAGTGGTTCCCGAATCTGGCCGCGCCCTACAGGACTTTGGAAATTTCCGAGCCCGCCCTTACGAATTCCCAACGCATCGCTCAATTGATTCAGGACGGCAAGCTCATGTTGAGCCTCGAGGACGCGATATCACTGGCACTCGAAGATAATCTGGCAATCGCCGTCGAGCGCTATGCCCCGTGGCTCGATCAAGTCAGTCTGTTGCGCGCCAAATCCGGCGTGAACGGCCCAATCCCCTTCGATCCCATTGTGACCGGCGCGTTAAACCTGGAGGCGGAGAACACGCCCCTCAACAATCCCCTCTTTGCCGGGATCATCCCCACGGGCGGCACCTCGAATCCCGTCGCAACCGTGCCTCTCGCCTACGAACAGCACATCGCGAACGGCAACTTTCAGTACACGCAGTATTTCCACACGGGCACTGAAGTTCAACTGGGCTTCAACAACACCCGCACGTCCACCAATTTCGGGGCTTTCAATCTCTTCAACCCATTTTTGCAATCGTCGCTGACGCTTCAAATCACGCAGCCCCTGCTCAGAGGCTTCGGCAAGCTGCCGAACACGCGTCTGATTGTCGAAGCGAAAAATACGGAGAAAATCGGCCTGTCGCAACTGAGCCAGCAGGTAATGACCACGGTCACGCAAGTTTCGACCGACTATTGGGAACTCGTCTACGCGCGGGAAAACGTCAAGGTTGAGCAAGCCGCTGTCCAGGTGTCGCAAACGCTTCTCGACGATAACAAGCAGCGGTTCTCCATCGGCACGCTCGCGTCGCTGGACGTTTTGACCGCGCAGTCGCAGCTCGCCTCCGATAGGCAGGCGCTGGTGGCCGCGCAATCCGTCCAGCTCCAGGACGAAACGACGCTGCTCAACGACGTCACGAAAAATCCTCTCGATATGACCCTCACGGGGATTGAGATTGTTCCCACGACGCCGATTTCCTCGCCCGTCGTCAGCGAGAATATCCGGATCGAAGACGCCGTAAAGGAAGCGTGGGAGAAACGGCCGGAACTCCAGCAACTGGCGTTGACGCTGAAGAATGCCGGGATTGAAGTGAAAACCACGAAAAACGAGCTGCTGCCATCTCTCAATCTGTTCGGCGAATACGTGGCCACCGGCCTCAGCGGAATTCAGACTTCCAATGCGATCACGGCGACGGGAGCTTTTCTGCCGACTGTGCCCGTCGTGGATGCGGCGGGCACGCCCGTCGCGGGACTTTTCGAATCTTCCGCTGTCACCAATTCTTCGCAGGCTGTTTTTCCGGGCGGACTCGGCGAGGACTGGAGCCGCATGATTAGCGGGAAATATCCGACGCTTGAGGTGGGGATCAACTTCACGTTGCCGATTCGCAACCGCGCGGCCCAGGCGGACAACGCGCAGGCCCTGCTCAATCAGCGGCAGCAGGAAACGCAGTACCGCCAGGAACAAAACACCATCTTCGTGAACGTGCGCAACGCCCTGATCGCCTTGCAGGAGGACCGTGCATCACTCGCCGCGGCGGTGGAAGCGCGCCAGCTCGCCGTCGAAACGTTCCAGGACGAGCAGGAAAAAAACCGCCTCGGATCATCCACGAGCTACAACGTGGTTCTGCGGTCTCGCGACGTCACCGCTGCCGAAGGCACCGAACTCCGCGTCAGCATCAACCTTCTCGAAGATGAATTGAAGCTCAACCAGGCGATTGGCCGCACGCTTGAAGTCAACAACATCACCGTTGCGGACGCGCTCAAAGGCAAGATCTCGGGGCCGTCGAATATCCCAGGGATGCCGTAGTACGATAGGCTGGCGGACAAACGGCACATCGATCGGATTATTGTTCGCCCATATCAATTCACGGAAATGCTCTCACGGCACGCCATTCCGAGCGCAGCGAGGAATCCCTCATTTCGTGACCTAATCCAGAGACGGATTCCTCGCTGCGCTCGGAATGACGGTGTGGTGTTTGGGAGCGCAGGCTTCAGCTTTTTTGATGTTTCAATTGTGAAAAAGACAAAGGGTGAAACCTCTGCTACCGGATCGAACCAGCTTCCGTCTCAACAAACACTTCATGTTCCAGCCCCAGGTCGCGCGCGGAGGGAGTGAGGATCGTCTTCGGCCCGACGAAGATTTTTTCGCTGCGCGTCATGGCGCGGCGCACGTCGTTTTCGCTGACAAACGGGGAAATCGTGACGGCAGGCGCGGCGGGAGGCTCGGCTTTTGGCGCGGGAGCGGGCATCGCAGGCCTTGGCGGATCCGGTTCAGTCGCCGCGGGCAAAGGGAGAGTTGCACGAGCGGCAACAGTCGTTTGACTTCGATGGAGAGCCGAACAACCGGCCCGCAATTTCAGCGGCCACTGCCGCTGGGCTCGGCGGTCCCTTCGGCGCGGACGAGGCGCTCGCGGATGATTCACTGGATTTCCCCTGGCGGCCGCTCCCGCGGGCAATTCCCTGCGCGGACAAGACACTCTCGACCACGCGCGCAATCGCCGCACGGTCCATGCCGATTGGCGTTCCGGCTTGGGCCTCCACAGATTTTTTCTCGCCTGATTTTGCATCGGGAGACGGCGGCTGCGAACTCCCCGCGGCTACTGGTTCCACTGGCATACTCGCTTTTCCTTGCACCGCTTCGGATGGACGGCAAAGTTCCCGCGCCGGCCATACGCTGGTCCGCGGGTATCGTCCGGTGCTCGACCGCCGCGCGATTCCCAGGCAATGCGTTTGACGTTCATCAGGTGCTGCGGGCCGATGTTGTCCGAAGTAATGTTCCCGCCGGGCGCGCCGCAGCCCAGCGTCATGGCCGGGAACAGGTTCGTCGAGTAGCCGATCGAGCCGTGCACCGAAGAGCTGTTCACGACCACGCGAAACGCGGGCATGGCTTCCCCAAATTCGAGGATGGCCGCGCGATTCTGCGAATGGATCGAGCAGGTATGCCCCAGCCCGCCGAATTCGAGCAGCCTGCGGCACAGCGCGATGCCCTCGGCAAGATTCTGCACCGCGTAAAACGCGAGGATCGGCGAAAGCTTTTCCGCCGAGAGCGGAAATTCGCGACCTACTTGATTGGGTTCGAGCCGCGCGATCAGCACGCGCGTCGTGGGCGGCACCTTGATCCCGGCCATTTCGGCAATCATGGTCGCCGGACGGCCCACAATTTTCGTATTCGGCGTGTGCGTTCCGGGCAGAATCACCAGGCGTCCGACTTTTTCAATTTCTTCCGGCGAAAGGAAATACGCGCCCTGCTGGCGGCATTCCTCAAGAGCGCGGTCGCGAACCGATTCTTCCGCGACAATCGCCTGCTCGGAGGAGCAAATCGTGCCGTAGTCGAATGTCTTACCCGCGATAATGTCGGCGACGGCTTTGCGCACATCAGCGGTGCGTTCGATGAACGCGGGCACGTTCCCCGGCCCCACTCCGTAGGCGGGCTTGCCCGAGCCGTACGCGGCGCGCACCAGGCCCGTGCCGCCCGTCGCCAGAATCACGCCGACCGCGTGCTGGCGCATCAATTCGCGCGTGCCTTCGAGCGTGGTGTGCTGCATGCAACTGATCAGGCCCTCGGGCGCTCCCGCAGCGAGCGCGGCGCGCTCGAGCAATGTTGCGGCCTGGCAAATGCACTTGATCGCCGAGGGATGCGGGCTCAGCACAATCGCGTTCCGCGCCTTGATGGAAATCAGCGTCTTGTAGATCGCGGTCGAAGTCGGGTTGGTGCAGGGAATCACCGCCGCGACGACGCCCACCGGCGAGGCCACTTCGACGATGCCCTTCTCACGGTCCTCGCGCAAAATTCCCACCGTGCGCATGCCGCGAATCGCGCGCGGCACGTTCACCGCAGCCAGAGTATTTTTGATGATTTTGTCGGGAACGTTTCCGAAGCCGGTTTCCTCGACCGCCGTGCGCGCCAGCGTCTCCACGTTGTCGGCGGCGGCCTTCGCGCAGGCTTCCACGACGGCGTCCACTTCTTCCTGGGAAAATTCGGAGAATTTTTTCTGGGCGGCGGCGGCGCGGGCCACCAGTTCGCGGGCTTCTTGAATGGAGATGAGGTCGCGGTCGCGCAGGCTCAAAACGCTCTACCTTCTCCTAGAAACGTCGTTGCTGCAACTTGCCGCTGTAGCTCGCCTCTTTAGAGGCGAGGAATTGCATGTGCAACTTAAAAAAAGACCCCGCCTCTAAAGAGGCGGGCTACAGAAAATCCAATATCGCACTGCAGCGGCTTTACTTCTTCGCTCCCGGCGCAGCGCCTCCGCCGGGCAAAATCTTTTCCACGTGCTCGTGCGGACGCGGAATCACGTGCACGGACACCAGTTCCCCGACGCGCCGCGCGGCGGCGGCTCCGGCATCGGTCGCGGCTTTCACCGCGCCCACGTCGCCGCGCACCATCACCGTGACGTAGCCCGATCCGATATATTCTTTTCCGATCAGGATGACGTTGGCGGCTTTAACCATGGCGTCGGCGGCCTCAATCGAGCCGATCAGTCCCTTGGTTTCAATCATCCCCAGTGCTTCGTTGGACATGCGTTCCTCGTGTCGGGTTGTCCCGGCTCATCCTTACATACCCCTGCCCGTGCCGCCGGAAGCGCTGAGCGTAGCATGGCGCTCGAAGTGAAGCAAGGCAATGCGTTGGATAGCCGGGACGTTTCTGTGGAAATCAGGGGATTGTGAACGTTAAGTTTTGGGCAGAGGCGCCGACTCTTGCCGCGGCGACGCCGTCGCGCGTCGTGTTCTTGACCATGTACATCGCCTCGTCGGCCAGATGCAGCAACTCAACTTTCTCTTTGCGTCGGCAGGATAGGAAGCGACGCCGATGCTGGCCGTGAAGCGAATGTTCAATCCTTCGGACGTGAGCCAGGTCGTTTCGCCGATCATGCGGTGCAGCCGCCTGGCGACCACGAAGGCGTTTTCCTTGGACGACTGGGGCAGCACGATCACAAATTCATCGCCGCCGTAGCGGAACGCGAAATCGATTCTGCGGCATGCGGCCTTCACCATCTGCCCCACTTCGGCGAGAAGCTTGGAGCCGACCAGGTGGCCGTGCGTGTCGTTGACGCCCTTGAAGTGGTCGAGATCGATGAACACGAGCGAAAATTCGTATCCGTAGCGCTGCGAGCGGTAAATTTCCGTCTCGAGAATGAAATCCATGTGCCGCGCGTTGTAGAGATTCGTGCAGTCGTCGGTGATCGTGAGTTCGTGAATGCGCTTGACGTGCCGCGCATTTTCGAGAGCAATGGCGGCAAAATCCGCCAGGGCTTCGAGCAGCGCCAGATCGCGTTCCTGAAATCCGTCGCTCCCCACGCAGTTGATCAACTCGATGACGCCCAGGCAATGATCGCGGTAACGCACCGGCACGGCCACGATCGACCGCGTCTCCATCTTGGTCTTCTCGTCGACCTTCGAGAAAAACCGCGTGTCCTGGCTCACGTCCGGCACGATCACGGCTTCATCGTTTTGCGCGACCCAGCCGGCAATTCCCTGCCCCATCTTGATGCGGACATCCTTGAGCGCCTGCGCGCCCTTCCCGACGGCCAGCTCGAAGTAGAGTTCCTGCTTGATTTCGTCGACCAGCAGCAGCGACCAGGTGTCCGGGCGCAGGAACTCGTCGATTTTTTCCATGATGGTTCGCAGGACTTGATCGAGTTGCAGGGACGAGGTGAGGGCCTTGCCAAGTTCGTGGAAGACCGCGACTTCGCCGGCTTCGCGGTGTTCTCCCCGAACAGTTGAGGTGCGACGCCGCTCGACACCGCTAAAATTCTCAGTCGTTGTCACTTGAAACCTTAGTGCCTGATTTGACTTGCGGGTCACCCGCCGTTTCACGGCAGGTGTCGGGGCACCAGAAATTATAGTCAACTCTTCTCTCCGTGCGCAATGCTGACTTCCGCCCGTGTTGCGCCTTAGTGAAGTCGTGTCTGGATTGAACTCGCTGGTCCGTCCGGCGAGATTGACACCCCCGCGCCGCCCGCCTATATTCGCTGAGACCGCCGGACCGGAAAAAAAGATGACCAAGGGAACATTTGGCGAGAATCTAAAACGCGAGCGGGAAATGCGCGGTGTGTCTCTCGACGAAATTTCCGTCGGCGACGCGCATCGCAACGCGTTTTCTAGTGGCCATCGAAAACGAGCAGTGGGATCAGCTTCCCGGCGGGGTCTTCAACCGCGGTTTCGTGCGGGCAGTCGCACGCTACCTCGGGCTCGACGAGGAAAACATCGTTGCCGAGTACGTCCTGGCTGCCGGCGACCGGCCAGAGCGTCCCGGTCTGGTCGGGTACCCCTCCCGTGGTAACGCCTGAGAAACCGTGGCTTCTCTGGATCCTGGCGGCCGTGGTTCTCGTTGGGATTGTCGCCGGAGGCTGGTTCGGCACGCGGCGATTGATTGCATGGCGAGCGGCAAGACGCGCGGCACGAAACGGCGCGGTGATCGCCGGTCCGTCACCGCTGGCGCCGGAAGCGCCGGCGAACACCATTCCAGCGGCGGCTCCCGACGATGCAGCGCCGAATCCCGCTACGACGCCGGAAGCGAGTCCCGTCGCGCCAGATTCCGCGCCGGTAGCCGACGCGGCCTCTACCCCATTGCCCGCGGAGACGCCGGTGGTAGCATCGTCAAGTCCCGCTCCATTCCAGCTCAGCATCGAAGCGGACAAGAAAACAAAAGTGACTGTGGACGCGGACGCCAGCCGTGTGTTCGACGGAACGATGAAGGCTGGTGAAAATCGTACTTTCACGGCGAAGGACCGGTTTGACGTCTCCGCTCGCGATGCCGGAGCGCTGCTGCTCGAATTGAATGGAAAAGTGCTGGCTCCCATCGGCCCGCCGGGCCATGCAGGTAAGATCACGCTTACGCGACAGGCTCTGAAGCGGCCCCGGGAGGCGGGAATTAGCGGCCCATGGCGCGAGGAAATTCGATCGGGTCAGGCGACCCGCGGAGCGAAAGCTCGCAATTTGCAGCCGGCACGGCTACGCTGGCACCGGAAGATCGCATCGAAATAGTCTGCATCCTCGCGGCAGACCCCGATGCGAAGATCCGCGAGAAGGCCGCCGGAGTTCTGCTTACCCAACCCTTGCAGAATGTGCTCGCGGCGCTGGCGCGGGCCGATGCCGCGCCGGAGATGTTCGCCTATTGCGCGGCTGAATTTCCCCGCAGGCCCGGCGTAGCCGACGCGCTCGCGAAGAATCTCACCTGCCCGATCGAAGTTCTCCGGCCCGTCGTTCGCTATCTTTCAGTTTCGGCGGTTCAGGACCTGTTTGAAGACCTTGACCGGCTGAGCACGTCCCCCGCGCTGGTGGCGGCGCTGATCGCCTCCTCCGTGATCACCGTCGAGCAGCGGAATCAACTCGTGGAGTTGCAACGGGAGGAGTTGGAAAAGCTGGAGGCTTTCGCGGAGGCCGCGGCGGACGCCGAGCCAGACAAAGCCAAGCGTGAGACTCTGCTGCAAAAAATCTGGCGCTTGCGCGTGGTGGAACGCGTGCAGATGGCGATCAAGGGAACTCGCGACGAACGCATGTTTGCTCATCCGTGATCCCTGCAAGGTCGTCCAACGAGCGGTGTTGCAGTCTCCTCAGCTCACCGATCGCGAGGTGGAATCCTTTTCGGGAATGGCCAGCGTCAGCGAGGAGGTGCTGCGCCTGATCGCCACTAATCGCAAATATCGCAAGAACTACACCGTCACTCGGACATTGATCTTCAATCCGAAAACGCCGCTGGAGATCTCGCTGCACTCACTTCCCGAACATCAAGCCGCAGGACTTGAAACTCTTGACGGCCAACAAGAATATTCCCGAAACCCTTCGCACGGCCGCGATGCGCCTCCAGCGGCAGCGGGCAAAAACAAGAGAAGAATCGTGAATTGTGATTCGTGAGTTGTAATTCGTTGAAGACCAAACCGCTCAACACGGCGCGGGGTTCACGAATCGCGATTCACGAATCACGCTGTCTACAGAAACGTATGATCGAAGGGCTTGGGGAACAGCGTTGCCATCTGGTGAAGTTCGATTTTCCCGTGCAGGTTGGAAAGGACCACTTTCGCGTCTCCGCAGAATTCCCAGATGATTTGGCGGCACGCTCCGCAGGGGGGCGTGAGTTTATCGGTATCGGTGACCACAGCGATGGCTTCAAACCCGCGCTCGCCTTCGGAAATGGCCTTGAAGATCGCGACGCGCTCGGCGCAAAGCGTCAATCCGTACGTCGCGTTCTCCACATTGCAGCCGCTGAAAATCCGGCCGGAATTCGCGCGCACCGCGGCGCCCACGCGAAAGTTCGAATAGGGCGCGTAGGCATGCTCGCGCGCCGTTCGCGCCGCCGCGATGAGAGAGTCGTGCTCGCTCATCGATGAGCCCCAATCCTGCGGACGTCCTCGTGAAGCCGTGGAAGAATCGCGCGCAACAAGGCCACGAAATCCGCCTTCACGCGCTCGCCTGTTTCGATCACTTCCTCGGTGGTGATGGGCTGATCCAGAATTCCCGCAGCCATATTCGTCACGCAGGAGATTCCCAGCACTCGAATTCCCGAGTGCGCCGCGGCAATCACTTCCGGCACCGTGGACATTCCCACCAGGTCCGCGCCGATCGTCCGCAGATAGCGAATCTCCGCAGGCGTCTCGTAACTCGGGCCGGAAAGCGCCGCGTATATCCCCTGAGACAACGCGATGCCCAGCCGTTTCCCTTCCGAAAGCGCCGCCTCCTGGTACGGCTTCCAGTAGACTTGCGTCAAGTCGGGAAATCGCAGGCCCAAGTCGGTCGTCGTTCGGGCCGATCAGGGGATTGAAACCTTGCAGGTTGATATGGTCGCGCAGGACGACCAGCGCGCCTTGCTTGAAATCCTTGTTGATCCCGCCCGCGGCATTCGTGAGAAGCACCGCGCGAATGCCCATCCGCGCCATCACGCGCATCGGAAAAATCACCTGCTGCGGCGTGTAGCCTTCATAGAAATGCACGCGGCCCTGCATCACCGCCACCGGCGCGTCCCCTGCGTTGCCGATCACCATGCGCCCGGCATGCCCAATCGCCGTGGACCGCGGAAAATTCGGGATCTTCTTGTATTCGATGCGGGTCGCATTCGCGACTTCATCCGCGAACGCGCCCAAACCGCTCCCGAGTACCAGCCCGACGCTCGGGCGAAGCTTAGTCTTCGACAGGATGAATTTCGCGGCGCGTTCGGCACTCAGAAATTCCCGGCTTGGTTTCGTTCTTGCGGCCGCGGTTGAGCTCATCGCAGAAAGATCCCCACAATCGAGGCGGACATCAGGTTTGCCATGGTTCCGGCGAGCATGGCGCGAATGCCAAACTTAGCGAGTTGCGATTTCTGATTGGGCGCCAGCGCGCCAATGCCGCCAATCTGCATTCCAATCGAACTGAAATTCGCGAATCCGCACAGCGCAAACGTAGCGATTGTAAAGGACCGCGGATCGAGCGCGCCCTTCATCGGCCCGAGCATGGAAAACGCCACGAGTTCGTTGAGGACCATGCGAGTGCCGAGCAGGTTCCCGATCTGCTTGCAATCCTGCCACGGGACTCCAATCACCCAAGCCACAGGAGCAAAGGCCCAGCCGAAAATCTGCTGGAGGCTGGTCGGAAACCAGACTAAGTCGCAGCCAGTTATGAATTCCGTTCAGGATTCCGTTGGCGAGCGCGATCACAGCCAGGAACGCGATCAGCATGGCTCCGACGTTGATCGCCATTCCCAGTCCTTCGCTTGTGCCGCGCGAAAGAGCGCCGATGAAGTTCTGATCCCGCTCGACGTGTTCCATGTGGACGACGCCCATCGTTTTCGGCTGCTCGGTTTCCGGCACGAGCATCTTTGAAATCAGCAGTGTCCCCGGGGCGGTCATGATCACCGCCGTCAGCAGGTGCCGTGCTTCGACGCCAAAGGCGATGTAGGCGGCCATGATTCCGCCCGACACGTGCGCCATGCCGCTGGTCATGATGGTCATGATTTCGGATTGCGTCAGGTCCGGAATGAATGGCCGGATCGTCAGAGGCGCTTCCGTCTGCCCCATGAAAATGCTCGCCGCCACGTTTAGCGATTCCGCGCCGCTCGCGCCCATCACGCGCTGCATCGCCCACGCCACGCCCCGAATGATGACCTGCATTACCCCGAGGTAGTACAGCAGAGCAAACAGCGAGGCGATAAAAATAATCGTCGGCAGTACCTGGAAGGCGAAGATAAATCCGATCGACGAGTTCTGCTTACCGAGTTCGCCGAACACAAATTCCGAACCGACGAAGGCATACGACAGCACTTTGGTGACAGCATTTCCCATGCGCAAAAACAGCCGCTGCCCAGCCGTCCATCGAATCACGAGGAACGCGAGGGAAATTTGCAAGCCCAGGCCCCACAACACGATCTTGAGCTTGATGGCCTTGCGGTTTGTCGAAAATAGGTAGGCCAACCCCAGCATGGTCAGCAATCCGAGCACGCCCGTGAATCGCCCCATCCGAGTGCCTCCTCGCGTACCTGGGAAACGCTCGTCACATTAGCATGGGCGGGAGCTACCCGGGGTGTGGAAATTTTGATGATTGGGATTCGCCGCAAGGGACGTGAAGTCCGGATAACAGCGCCAAAAATAGATGCAGGGGCGCGTTGCGTCCCTTCCTACCCGGCCCTCGGCAACGCGAATCCGGACTTCACTCTCGCCAATCTTATTTCTGGATTGCCGGATTCACGTATCCGTGCTGAAGGACCTTTTTCAGGTCAGGCCGGATGCTCAGATATGTAACGTGATCGGGGATCGCCGAAAATCCGTGCGGCACGCCCTCGGGGATGACGACGATGTCGCCTACATTTATATCGCGAGTCGTGTAACCAATCATTGTGCCGCTGCAGGACGGGCCGTTCAGGGTTGTGGTCACGTCATTGTCCGGAGCGGATCGTCTCCCGTTGACGATGGTGCCGCCGGTGACCAGTGTCGCGCTGCCCGATGTGACGACGTAAGTCTCTGCCGTGTCATCGTGCGAGATGCCGGAGGGACCTTTGGCGCCGGGACGCTGATCGCCACATGCGGGCTGGGGGTTCGCGGGTGCCGCAGGTGCAGCGCTCGCATTGCCGGCTGCGCCGCCCCCCGCCGGACGTTTCGTAGCGCCTCGGTGGATGACGGAAACGCTCAGTTGGTAGTTCCCCATATCAATCACTCGAATCGCGTTATCCGGATTCGTCCGCTTGATGTCGACCGCGCGCTGGAGCACGGCCTTGACGTCCGCATCGCTGATGTACACGCCGTCTTTCGGCGCTTGAGCCAATACAATTACGGGACTTGCCGCCAACATGAATGCCAGGGCCCGCAGGATCATTTTCCGCATAAGTTCCTCCGCGATTCGCTCAAGATTTGGACCGCATTGTGCGGTCAAGTGCCCATTTGGCCGAAAAAGCGCGAGGCGCCCTCAACTGCCGCGTTTGTTGTGGATTAACGTACAGAAACACGCCCGCATTTGCAAGAACGAGTCATGCCGGCAATTGAATTTTCCGAGAGAAAGTAAGGATCGGACTGTCTTCAACCCTAATCGCTTTTACGCGCCAATTACCCGGTGAACGAGGGGAGGAATTAATTTCGGTTTTTCCGCCTGGATCTTGTAGGCCGTTTCGACGAGGCGGCGGGCTTCCGCGAGGCGATCTTCCGCGTTGTAGTGAAGCGTGCAGAGCGGCTCGCCGCGTTCCACGGGGTCGCCGATGCGCTTGTGAAATTCCAGGCCGACGGCAGGGTCTATTTTGTCGTCCTTCTTTTCGCGTCCCCCGCCGAGGACGACGCACGCCACGCCCAGTTGCTCGCACTCGGTTGACGCGACGAATCCCATGGCAGGGCTGGTGACATCCAGAGTGTGCTTCGCATGCTTCAGACGGCGCGGATCGTCGACGACGCCGACATCCCCGCCCTGCAAGCCCACGATTTCCCGGAATTTCTCGCGGGCCTGGCCTGAGGCGATCAAGTCCGCCGAGAGCTTCTTTCCTTCGTCAAGCGTCTTGACGCGCTCGCCGAGCAGGAACATCCATGCGGCGAGTTCCAGGCACAGCTCGCGCAGGTCGGCGGGGCCTGCGCCGCTCAGGACCTCGATGGACTCGACAACTTCCATTGCATTTCCAGCCGCGCGGCCCAGGGGTTGATTCATGTCCGTCAGCAGCGCGACGACCTTCTTACCCATGCGCCTGCCGGTTTCAACGAGCAATTCGGCAAGATTCGCGGCGTCTTCGATGCTTTTCATGAACGCGCCGGAGCCTACTTTCACGTCGAGGACCAGGGCGTCGATGCCCTCGGCGAGTTTCTTGCTCATGATGGAAGCGCAGATCAGTGCAGGGCTTTCCACCGTGCCCGTGACGTCGCGCAGGGCGTAGATCTTCTTGTCGGCGGGAGCGATCTCGGCGGTCTGGCCGATCAGAGCGCAGCCGCACGTGGCCAGGACGCGCCGGAAATCCGCCAGGGAGAGATTCACATTGAAGCCGGGAATGGATTCGAGCTTGTCGAGAGTGCCGCCGCTATGTCCCAGACCTCGACCGCTGATCATGGGCACTTTCAGGCCTCCGGCGGCGACAATCGGGGCGATCACCAGAGAGGGCTTGTCGCCCACGCCACCAGTCGAATGCTTGTCCACTTTCCGGCCTGCCAGATCGGAAAAATCGAGCACGCTGCCCGAGTGAAGCATGGCCTCGGTCAGCGCAGCGGTCTCCTGGCGGCTCATGCCTCTCAAAACGACAGCCATCAGCCAGGCCGCCATCTGGTAGTCGGGAACGTCACCCCGGGTATAAGCGGCGATGAATTGTTCGATTTCTTCGCGGGTGAGTTCGCCCGAGTCCCGCTTGCGTCGGATCAGATCGACGACACGCATGCGTTTGACGATCAGTCCGCGGCGGAGGCGGCTCGGGAATCTCCAGAGGAAGACTGGAGCAGCTCGAGGTGTGATATTTCAGCTGGGCATCGAAGCCGCCAGGGCAATACAATCGTTCCAATGCCCCGGCTGACGTAAATCTGGGTTGAGGCCATGCGGTCCCAGCCAATCTTGTAGCGCATTTGCTCGGGCGACCGGCCGTATACGGTTCCCAGTAGCGGAATATTGACCTGCCCGCCATGCGTGTGCCCGGAAAGAACCAGGCTCACGTTTTGCCTGGCTGCGAGCGAGATGATGCGCGGGTTATGGGCAAGGAGCACCGTAGCGGCATCGCGAGGAATTCCGCGCATGGCTTGCCGCACATCGGCGCCGTACCCGTAGTCGTCGACCCCCGCCAAATATAACGAAGCGCCGCCAAATCCCAGCGTGATATGCCTGTTGCGCAAGACCTCGATCCGCTCGCGGCGTAAAGCCGTTGTGATGGCATCTGGGTCCACGCGGAAATCGTGATTCCCCAGCACTGCGAATACCCCATACCTCGCCCGAAGATTCTTTAGAATCTCCGCAGCCGGCCCGATATTTGCGCGGGAATACGTAACGAAGTCCCCGGTAAGTGCGACGATATCGGGATTGAGTCGATTCGCCTGCCGGACCGCTTGCTCCAGCATGGCGGGAGGGAGATACAGACCATGATGAATATCGGAAATTTGAACTACGCGGAGACCGCTGAAGACACCAGGGAGGGCGTCGAGCCAGATTCTTTCCTGTGTCACGCTGAACAGTTCGCCGGATCGCCACCGCCGGGTATTTCCACCGGTTTCGTCAACCGAGTACTGTTCGATGCCCCCACGGCGCCAGCGCCCCACCCACCGGGAAAATCGGTCCCCCAGGTTCGGCTGGCCCGGAACAGGAAAAATTAGACTATTACCCATCATCCCTCAGACAATAAGTATAACCTCCGCGAGCCTAACACTGAGCAAAAATCGAGTCAATCCAACGTTTTACGGGTCCATGTGTAAAGCGTTATAAACCGATTCCAGAGTTCCAATGCCGCTTTCCCATTGCGTTACGTCACGGCAGAGGGGCACCCGATGTAGTTCGCTCGGCAATGCTGGCCGCCACGCTTTGCATCTCCGCTTGAACGCGGCCGTTTGAAGCCAACAACTCGTGGTCTCCCAATCGATAAGGCTGCCCGTTGAACTGCGTCACCGTTCCTCCGGCTTCCCGGACCAGCAAGACTCCGGCAGCCGTGTCCCAGGAATGCAGGCCGAATTCCCAGAATCCCTCAAACCGTCCACAGGCCACTCCCGCCAGGTCCAGCGCGGCCGACCCGTCCCGGCGCACGCCGTGCGAGCGCAAAGTAAAATCCCAATAGTAATGGATGTTCGGGTTTTGAGAGCGCTTTACGCTCGGAAAACCCGTCACCAGCAGGCTTGTGGCAAGCTTGTCAATCGTAGAGACCTGAATTCTCTTTTGATTCAGGTAGGCCCCTTTTCCCTTGACGGCCGTGAACAGTTCGCCGCTCACCGGGTTGTGAACGACCCCGGCAATGAGTTCTCCGGCTTCTTCAAGCCCAATCGAAACCGCAAAACACGGATATCCATGGGCGAAATTCGTTGTGCCGTCGAGAGGATCCACGTGCCAGCGGAAAGGCGAATCGCTTTCCGATCCTCCGCCCTCTTCGGCGACGATGGCGTGCTTGGGATAATGCGTGCGCAATCGGGTAACGATAGCCTGCTCGGAGCGCTTGTCGGCCTGCGTCACGATATCGACTTCACCCTTGTAGCTGATCCTCACCGGGCGGTCGAATTCCTGAAGCAGGATGCCCCCGGCTTCGCGCGCCGCCTCAATCGCAACTTCCAGAAATGGATTCATCCCCTGCGTTCTCCGGCTAAAATCATGCCAGAATTCGTTCGGGTTAAACAGGCAGGATTCTCGAGACGCTTCGGCAGTCCAGGTTCAGGGAAATTTCGTCCGAAGAGCGCGCAGGCGACCGAATCCGGCAGACTTGCTGCACGAATCACGAGTCTCAGGTCACGACCCACGGTCTTCTAGTCGAGGTGTCCGCCCGAGTAGTAGGCTTTGCGGCTTCGCACTTTACATTCGCAATTCACGCGGACTTCGAGATTGCGGTAAACGCCGGCCGGGGGCCGAGGATCGGGATAATAGGCCAGGCGGTACTGCGTGCGCAGTTCCTGGTTGATCCGATCGAACATGGCTGGAAGCTCCCCGAGTCCGTTCGGATAATAGATTGCGCCGCCGGTCGAATCACCGATGGTCTCTAAGGCGTGCTCCCCGGCCGTGTTGCGCCCTCTCTCATTCCTCACGACGCGCACCAGAATCGTATAGAGCAGGACGTCGGCGCGCAGCGCGGCGCGGCGCGCGGTCTCAAAATCCGCGCGGCTGGTCGTTTCGCCGCCATCCGTCACCAGCACAATCACCCGGCGACGGCCGGGAGGATTGCGATCGAGCGCCTGCGCCCCCAGGTACACGGCGTCATAAAGCGCCGTGCCATCTCCCGGGACGATACGCTTCAGCGCCGCCTGCAACATCGGGACGTTCGATGAAAACGGCGCAATTTGCGTGACCGCGTCAGCGAACTCATACAGGGCGAGGCGGTCGCTCGGGCGCACCAGCTTCTGGACGAATTGGGATGCGGCCTCGGACTCAAATTGAAGGTCCTTGATTTCACTCAGGCTCGAATCGACCATCAGAGCCAGGTCCAACGGCTGCTGGGTTTCGGGCTCGAATATCTCGATTTTCTGCTTCACGCCCTCTTCGTAAACCTCAAATTGATCCTGAGTGAGTCCGGCGGCTGGACGGCCGTCTTTGTCAAGGACGCTGGTGAGCAAACTCACCAGATTGACTTCGGTCCGTATGCGCCCGCGCTGGTCCGGGTCAGACCGTTGCCGCGCCGGGGCAGCCTTCAGCGGCGATGCCCCATAAATGAGGAGAGAGAGCGCGACAGAAAAGACTACAAATATGCTCCATCGGGCCGGTCTTTGGGCCTTGATCGGATTCGCGGAAAGGACAGTTTCAAGGGAACTGGACAACGGAATTTTCGGCACACAGAGTAGATTCACTCCGGCTCGAAAAGGATTGCTTATGCGGAAGGGATTTCTCCTTCGGCCCAGACGGCTCCGTCGCGGAAGAATTCCTTCTTCCAGATCGGAACGGTGCGTTTGAGGGTATCGATGCCGAAGCGGCAGGCTTCGAATGCGGGAGCGCGATGCGCGGAGCACACCGCGATCAGCACGGAGGTCTCGCCAATCTCCAGCCGGCCAAGCCGGTGAATCATGGCAAAACGCCGGATCGGGAATTTCTCGCGCATTTGGGCGCCGATTTCCCGCATTTTGGCAAGGGCCATAGCCTCGTAGGCTTCGTATTCCAGATACAGGGTGGAACGATTGCCGGAATGATTGCGAACGATTCCTTCGAAGACCACGACGGCCCCGTCCGCGGGCGCCTTGAGCTGCTCAACGATTTCCGGCGTCTCGATCGGCTTTCGAACCAGTGCGAACAGGTCTTCTTCAACCTTAGCGCCAGCCGGAATCGCCCCGCCGCTCACCGGCGGGAGAAAGGCAACTTCGTCGCCGGAAGCCAGCGTGGCGCGCCATTCTGCAAATTCCTGGTTCACCGACGCTACGACGGAGGGGCGAAACCTGGCCAGCTCCGGGAAGCGACTGCCATAGCGCGTGAATAAGTCTTCCACGCGGGCGCCTTCGGAAACCTCCGCGTCCTCTTCCGAAGCGCCCACAATGTCTTTTAATCGCCCGAAGAACAGGACTCGCACGCGCATTTGGGTATTCTAGCTGTGGTAGTGGAAAAGTTCCACTGGGCCTCGGGAATGAACGGCGTGCAGAAGTTTCAAAAGATTTGAACGATCGAGAAGCGCCGGAACGTCCGTATCTCGAATTGAATTGACCTCCATACGGCGGGGCCGTAGCGTGTTATTGAGCGAGGAGGACCCGGCCATGAAAGTTTTGGTTTCAGGTTCAACGGGATTTCTCGGAACAGCAATCGTCGAAGCGCTTGAAAAAGAGGGCCACACAATCGCTCCGCTTGTCCGCCCGGAAACGGCACGCAACAAAACCAGCGGCTCTTCGGCTCCATTTGTTCGCTGGGATCCGGTTTCCGGCGCATTCGACGCGGCAGCGGCCGAAGGCGCCGGCGTACTGATTCATCTGGCTGGCGCATCGATTGCGAGCGGAAGGTGGAATTCCTCGCGTAAGAAACTGTTGCGATCGAGCCGCATCGACGCGAGCCGGCACCTGATGCACGCGCTGTCCAAATTGCTGCGCCCGCCCGGGGTTATCGTAGCCGCCTCGGCCGTCGGCTATTACGGCGATCGGGGGGATGAAACGCTTACGGAGGCGAGCGCCCCGGGAAGCGATTTTCTTGCCGCGCTTTGCCGCGAGTGGGAAGCGGAAACGTCACGTGGAGCGGAATTCGGCGCCAGAGTCGTGAACCTCCGATTCGGAATTATCCTGGCGGCGCACGGAGGAGCACTGCCGCGAATGGCTTTGCCTTTCAAGTTTGGCGCGGGTGGACGAATCGGCACTGGCCGCCAGTGGATGTCGTGGCTCACCCTCCCGGAAGTTGTGTCCATTATCCAGTTTGCGATCGCAAATTCCGATTTGTCTGGACCTGTCAATGCTGTGACTCCCAATCCAGTTCAAAATTCTGATGTTCACGAGGCTGCTTGCGAAGGCCCTGCACCGGCCCGCCCTGTTCCCTGCGCCGGCTTTCGCCTTGCGCCTCGCGCTGGGAGAATTGGCCGACGCGCTGTTGCTTTCCAGCCAAAGAGTTCTGCCCTCAAAGCTCGAGCAGAGCGGATACAAGTTCGCGCAGCCCGATCTCAGGGGAGCTCTCACGGAAATATTCGCAAAATAGACACCTTTGCCGCCGCCCTCTACGCCTCACACGAAACATTCAGCGCAAGTGTGTGGCCCGCTTCTGTCTGCCGGCCGATCATTCGAAATTCTTTCCTATGCATTTTGTCTACGGACTGACAAATCCAGGGTCAAAAGCATTGATTTGGGAAGAGTTTCTGCTACTTTAGCTTCCGGGGAAAATCTGCCTACCTTCCAAAGATTCAGGGAACTGGGAATGAGCCTGCTTATGGTCCAGCGCAAACTTTTCAGTTGTTGTTCTGCCCACGTGGTTGGTTTCCCCCGGCGGCGGATCGCCTCCTGGGACCGTGACCTGGACCGATAATGCAACCGTTCTCAAAAATCCAGCTGTGACAAAAGATTCTCCAGGTTTGTGTCATCTACCTGAAGACCGGGAGTTTTTTCCGGCAAGCCTTCGATTTCATCAAACGCCTGAAACAGGCGCATCTTGGCAACGGCATATTCTTCCGTTCCGGTAAGTTGTTGTCCGGTGCGCGCGGACCAGTTGTCGAGGGCCTCCTTCGCGACGAATATCTTCACCGGAAAAACTCTCTTACGATCGATCGAAACCATATAGGTGTACTCGGTCCCTGAAGTATTACCGCGCCGCGATTTTTCCACCTCGTAAAAATAATATTGGTACACGTAACCGGTCGCAGCGGAATAGCTCTTCACGCGACGGACAGCTTCAGGACGAGGCATGGTCTGGTTATTGTAACCGAACATTGCTGTGTCAACCGCGGGATGCGTTCTGCTCCAATCTGAAACACACGGACCGCCTTTCTTTCCCAAATTGATATTAGAACCCGCTGCGCGCGCTGTTTGAGAAATCTATCCCCCCCCGTTCGTTGCGTAAAAAATCCATTCGCAAAAGCCTGAGCAACGCGCTGAAAGAGTGCGTCTTAGTCACCATTCTTCCATCCACCGATCCAAGCTCAATGCTCCGCAAGAAAGCGATTCCAGATGATGCTCCACCCTGGCACAAGGCGTGCAATCCACGCATTCATGGAAAGAAGCACGCCAGATCGCCGAGTTTGCAAAGTGGAGCGTATTTCAATCCATTGGCGGCCTGCGCTGCTTCTCGTTTCCTCATTCCTGGGCTGTGGCGGACTTGTTGGCTCGGGCCCATCACAGCCCCCTCCCCCAACTGTGGCCGTAAGCATTTCGCCGACTTCGGCATCGGTGCTGCTGGGCGAGCGGCAAACGTTCAGCGCAACTGTGACCAATTCGACCAACACCGCGGTCAACTGGAGCGTTAACGGAGTTCCGGGGGGCAACAGCGCAGTTGGAACGATCACCGCGAACGGTGTTTATACTTCTCCCGGCGACTTGCCGGCATCCGCATCTGTAACCGTGGAGGCCACCAGCGACGCGGACACTTCCGTAACCTCGACAGCACAGGTGGCAATCACGAGCGACATCTCCGTGTCTGTATCACCCCAGACGATGCCCGTAGAACTCGGCGCCGCGCGACCCTTCACGGCAACACTGAATTCGGCTGGCAATCCGGATCGCTCCGTCACATGGATTATTTCCGGAATCGGGTGCGGCGGAGTTTCATGTGGAACGGTAAATTCATCGGGAACGTACACGGCCCCGCAGATTCTGACCGCGCCTCCGAGTGTCACTCTGACCGCTATCAGCGTCGCCGACCCATCGAAAAGTGGCGCTGGTGCCATCACCATCACCAGCACATTCTCGCTTACACTGACCGGACCCGCTTCGGTCAACGCTGGAGCCGGGGCCACTTATACGGCGACGCTGGTCCCCGCGGCTAACTCGAATCCAGACCGCACAATTTTCTGGTCTGTCACGGGATCGGGCTGCGCGGGCGCGGCTTGCGGCACGATAACCTCCGGCGGCGTGTACACCGCTCCATCGATTCCGCCCTCGCCAGCAGCGGTGCAGATCACCGCAACGCCTGCCGCGGATGCGACCAAAGCGGCGTCCATCTCCGTCGCCATCATTCCGAATATCGGCGTTTCCGTGTCGCCTACGTCAGCGACGGTCCCATTGGGCGGCACGCAAGCATTTCAAGCCGTGGTGACGGGTGCCCAGGATGCGACCGTTACGTGGGACGTTGGCGGGATCGTCGGCGGAAATACAACCCTCGGAACAATCCTGAATTCTCAGACCAATCCCGATCTCACCACCTACACGGCGCCGCAAAGTTTGCCGCCGGGCGGGGCGGTTGCCGTTCGGGCGCGCAGCAATGCGAACCCAGACATCTCCGCGAGCGCGACGATCACTTTCACCGCGGTAATCAACGTGGCGCTCACTCCCGCGGCCGCGTCGCTCGCAATCGGCCACCAGGGAACCTTCACCGTGCAGGTTAACAACACGGCTAATCAGAATGTGTCCTGGCAGGTCAACGGGATCGCGGGGGGAAACTCGCTCGCCGGTGAGATTTGCGTGGCAGCGTCAAACCCCTGCCAGCAGATCACGAGCAGTAATGGCGGCAGCGTCGATTACCTCGCGCCCTCGGGCGTGCCGTCGCCAAACCCGGTCACCGTCACGGCCACGAGCCAGGCCAACCTCAATGTGAGCGCTTCAGCGAGCGTGACTATCCTGCCGCACATCGTCGTCGGCGTCACGCCGGGGAGCGCCACGGTTTCGAGCGGGGGCCAGTTGCCGTTCACGGCGTCCGTTACCGGGACGGTCAATCAACAGGTGACATGGAATATCACCGGCGCGGGATGCGGCAACCCGGGTGCGTGCGGGTCGATCAACTCCTCCGGGCTTTATGTCGCACCACTCACGGCGCCTTCTCCCAATTTAATTCGCGTTGTGGCCACCAGCTCGGAAGATACGAGCCAATCGGGCTCGGCGACTGTGACCATTTCAGGAGGCCCGAGCATCTCGGCCATCGCCCCTTCGAGCGCGTATGCCGGTTCGGCCGGCGGTTTCACTCTGGCGGTAACGGGGAACAATTTTGCAAGTTCAAGCCCCGGTCCGGGATCGATAATCTTGGTCACGGGCACCGCGCGTACGACTTCCTGCATCTCGAATGCGGAATGCACAACCTCGCTGTCCGCCGCGGACTTGCAGTCCACCGGAAATCTTGCCGTCGAGATCGAGAATCCCGGCGGGACGCTGTCGAATATCGTGACATTTACCGTGGAGTCGCCGGGTTCCGGGCCGGACGTTATTCCTCTGAGCCCGGGCGCATCCGCGAAACGTAAGTTTGAACGTCGCCGCGATTGGAACCTACACCGTGGCAACAACTTCCTGCACCCTCGGCGGCAGCACCGTAGCTATTTTGCGCCCGGCAAGCGGGACCACGACGGCTGACCTATGTGTGTTCTCGGTGAGCGGGCTCGACCCATCCTTCAATTACACCGTCAGCGGACCGCCGACGCCGGACATCACCATCAGCAATCGTGAGCCGCTTGGACTTGGAATCATCCACTTGACGTTGCAAGTACCCGCGACAGCCGCGCCGGGTCCCCGAACACTTTTTATCCAAAATCCAAATAATGATGAGGCTTCCGGAACCGGGGCCATCGAGGTGCGCTGATGCCAGGGAAGATGCGAATCCGAGTTCAAATCCTGCTGGCGCTTGCAGTGTTGCCGGTCGGGCCGGCTTTGCAAGCTACGACTCTCGCCCGCCTCAGCCTCGATCAACTGGCCGCCGCAGCCGACAACGTGGCGCGCGTGCGTTGCGTGAGTTCCGAGTCGCGATGGGAAAATGGCGCAATCTGGACCGTGGCCACATTTGACGTAGTCGAAACGATGAAGGGGAATTTGCCCGCGCAAGTGAAGGTGAGCCTTCCGGGAGGGCGCGTCGGACATCTGACCGCAACCGTGGACGGAACCCCAAGATTTGATGTGGGCGGCGAGGCCATCCTGTTCCTGGAACGGTCGCGCCTGGGAAATTTCACGGTGGCCGGCTGGATCGAAGGAACATTCCGCATTTCACAGGACCCGCGCAACCATCGTGAAAGCGTCACGCAGGATTCGAGCTCCTTCTCCGTGTTCGATCCGGCGACTCGTTCGTTCCTTACCGAAGGCATCCGCCAAATGCCGGTGCAGGAATTTCGCGCGCGCGTTTTCACCGCAATCGCGCGCCAGCAGAGGAAAAGACAATGACAAAAATAACTGCAATCACAATCGCGTGGATATTCCTGTTTCAAATCACCGCCGCCACCGCGGGGGCTTACACCCTGGGGACGCAGGTGGGAGACATGCGCCAGACGTCGTCGATTTCCGGCGGAACGTCCTGCCCGCAGCTTACGCGCTTTGATGTTTCCACACCGGGCGCGATCAACCGGCAATGGAGTACCTCCCTGGGGACAAGCCCGGTCACGATACTCACGGTCGACCAGACTCCCGCCGGACAGCTGAATGAGATCGAGAGTGTCATTCAGCAATCGCTGGCCGCCTGGACAGGTGTTTCCGGCACTTCGCTTACGCCATCCTCGCTGGGCACGCTCCAGCGCACAGCTTCGGCCAGCGCTTGCTCGTCCTCGGACGGACTCAATTCGATCTGCCTCAACCAGGACGATCCCGGATTCGCGATCGGCGTCCTGGCATTCACGCGGGTCGTTTCAGCGGACGTTGCGGGCGAACAACTCTCCGCGGCGACACCGCCATCCACGTTCGTCGGAGAGATTCTGGACGCCGATGTTCTGCTCCGGCCGGGAGACACCACCACGACATTCGCCACCCCGGCCGTGCCTCCCGAGCAGCCCGAACTCATACGACCTGGAATCGATTCTCACGCACGAGCTTGGCCATTCGTTTGGCTTCGATCACTCGGCGGTATGGAGGTCGATAATGTTTCCCTACGCGCCTCCTCCGGGGCAATTCACCGGAGCGCGGCCCACGAGCGGGTCACCCGATGCGCAGCTATCCGAGGACGATCGCGCGGGGTTACGCGTGTTGTATCCGAACCAGAGCGACTCGGTGCATGTGGGCACGATTAGCGGCCAGGTCCTGCCTGCAAATCCACTGGTCCTGCCCCTCTCTCCACCGGGCGTGACCGGCATTTTCCCCGCGCAGGTGGTCGCCGTCGATAACGCCACGGGAACGATTGCCGCCGCCGTAATGGCAGGGTGGAGTTGCAGTGGTCCGGGCCCGGCTCGATTCGACGGATCATTTTCCATCGAGAAACTGGCGGTCGGGACATCGCAGAATTACCAGATCTATGCGGAGCCGCTCGACGGGCCCGTGACGCTGGGCAACGTCATCTACAATTTGACGGCGCTTTGCCGGAATTCCGCGACCGACCCCGGCTGGCCCGCGCAATATGCGTGCACGGTGCCGTCGAGCACGCCGCCGTTTTCCACGCGGGTCCGGCCGAGCCAGTAAGTAAGAGCCCAGAAATCAAGGTAACTGAATCGAGGAGCTGCACAAAAAAAGGCCCCGGTCCTGATCGGACCGGGGCCTCAACTCACGACCAGGTACAGAGCATCCTACTGGGCCGTTGTGTTTACCCACGATTGGCGCGATGCGGTGACCGTCGTCGATCCTACGGAAGACGTGGTGACAGTGCCCGTCCCGACGATCGTCGAAGGAAACCACGGCGGAGCAAAGCCTC
Source organism: Terriglobia bacterium (assembly GCA_963757625.1). GTDB lineage: Bacteria > Acidobacteriota > Terriglobia > Acidiferrales > UBA7541 > Palsa-360. Next base: position 815,213 of record CAVWSJ010000006.1, read on the forward strand.
CCGATCCAAATCGCTGATCGAACCAGATATTTCTCGTTGTGAGGCTCGCGCCGCTCTTCGCGTTATTGGCGATACGTCCGCCGACGATTGTAAGCGTCCCGATCGAATTCCATTGTGCGACCATGCCGCCCGAGCCGCCGTTCTGGATCATGGCCAGCGAAGCGTCAACTTCCAGCGAAGATACGTTGGAGGTAGGACGCATTTGAATGTCGCCGCCGGAAGTGTAAATGCCCAGAACGTTGGTGACGCCTGGAATCAACGTATCCGCGGGGGTGGAACCCTGTTGTGTCAGAGTTACCGGCTCATGCGAGTATGTTATGTTCCCTGTGATCGCAATGGTGCCCGTTGACGTCACTGTGACTGCTGAACCATCCTGAATGGCCGCGCCCGAACTTGGGCCCGACAGTCCCGTCGTGTTGCCGTGGCTGTCCGTGCCGCTGATCGCGCCGTTCACGTACAACATGCAGGCTTCTGAAGGAGTTGCGCCCGTGAGATTCTCCGGGATACCTGTGATGGTATGGGTGTCGTTCCCTTGATTGTCGGTAACCCTGGTTGTCTGTGCCGTGAGATCCAGCGTCACCGTGGTGACGACGCTTCCTTGGGTAATCGTGAATACTTGAGTGTTATCGCTTCCACTCGTCCCGGCCGTCATGGTAATTGCGTCGGCGTTTCCCTGAACATAAATCCCTCCGCCGTTGAAGGTCTTCGTCGAGCCCGAGACGGAATAAGGAAGATAGACGCCAGTGGAGGGGGAACCTGTAGATGGCCAGGAAGTACCGTGAGCGTTGGTCAGAGTCATCATCTGGGCCTGAGTGGGCGTGGGGCAACTGTACCCGGTGGTTCCCGCGGGCGGGCAGCCTCCCCGGCCGTTGATCACAGCCAACGCCTGATTGAATGAATCTTGAGGCAGGGGGACAGCCGCTTGGCCCGTGTTGAGCCCTCCTTCAAATTGAGGGGCAATTGTCGTCGTCGTCGTGGTGGTGACCGTTTTCTTGTTCTTTCCGCTTCCCGTTGTCGTAGTGGTTGTAACAGTTTCGGAATCCGATGTGGCGCTGCTCTGATGGCAAGTCCCATCGCTGTACATGTAGCCGACGTTCGCATTGTGCGCGCCTACCGAGCCGGTAAAGATGTACGAGCCGTTTCCAACCAGGCCATTGTCTCCGAAATTCCAAGAATCGTTGGAGAAGAACGGGCCGGTCATCGTGCCCTTGACGAACGGGGAACCGCAAATCGCATAGGTGTTAAATAACGTGCCCCATGCGGCAAAACTGGTGGACGTACCCGAGGTCGTAGTGTTCGTGACAGGGATCGCGACGTTGAATGTGCCCGTTTCCTCGACCGTGTTCTGCAGATTCGCGGAAGATTGACCGATCACCGTTAATTTATAACTGTAAGGGAAGGTGTATGTAGTCACTGTACCCACAGTATTGACAACGGGTGCGGCGGGAACATTGATATAAGTATTGGTGGACGTGGGATCCACTTTGAACTGCTCCGACCAGGACGATTGTGAACCGTCGATCGATTGATAGGCGCCAAATCCGGAGGACGAATTGTTCAGGCCGCTGATAATCGTGGATATGGCGCTGGCGCTGAAAGGGACCGTCCCGCTCGAGGGATCGTAACCCGTGGGAACGGATTCACTCTGGAGCTGGCTTAGGAGGTATTCCCGCGTGGCATTGAGCCCGGAATCCGCAGCGTAAAAGGACCCGCGAAAATTGCGATAGTAGCCGGTGATCAGCGTATCCGAGGTGGTTGCAATCACCATCGCCAGCGTCATGACCGTGAACAGACTTAACAGTAGAAGCGTCGTGACAAGGGCGACGCCTCGGGTCTTATTGGCATCTTTGTTTCGATTGTGAGTGGGCATCATGGTTATCCTCAATCCGACATGCTCATGTTTCTAGGGTTAATCACTACGGAAACTCCCTGAATCTGATAAGGCCCCCCGTCGAAACTGTTGCGAAACACATAGGTGGGATCGGTGATTGGCGTGGTTCGGCCCACAAGCGAGACCATGATGGAACGCACCAGGGTAAAGTCATACCCCCCGGGACTGGTGGTGCTGGTAAAGGTGGAAGCGTCAAAGTTATAAGGTAGTGTGCTGCTGGTGGCGTTGATCAGCGACGCACCAACTTTGAATCCGATCACCTGGTTCACCAATGGAACCGGGGTGGGCGTCTGCCCTACCAGCATGGTGCGCTGGAGTGTGGGGTTCGTAGGATCGGTTGTGATATCCACATCGTATTTCACAGGAGTGAGACGAATCGCCCAATCCGTGTCGCAAAACTGGTTGGTCGTCAAGTCGGCATTATGCACGGTCATCCCAGTTGGATCATTTGCGAGCGTATTGTTCCCGTTCCCGACGGCTGTCCCGGTCGACTCAAACGAAAGAACTACGTAAGTTGAGGCGGGAGTTCCGTAGGATCCAGTCGTGGCGTCCGCACTAAGGCGTATTGTCGTGTATTTCGAGCCATCGCCTTTTACCAGCAGGACCAGGTCACCATTGTGGAAATTCGTCTTATACGTGGCTGCTGTCACGCCAGTTGGCGGCAAGAGATAGAGCGAACCCGTGCTGGCACCTCCCGAGGTCGTGTCGACCGTCAGGCTCGCGCAAGTGCCGGGGGTTGGCAATGAGGCCGACGAGGTCGACCGGGTGTTCACCGGGGTCGTGTTGGGGTCGGAGGTGATCACGGTAAACGAGTCGAAGCAGTTCGCCGCGTATGTGGTTCCCGTGTGGCAGTCCTCCGCCGAAGTCACGACGTTATTGTTGATCGCCACGCCGACGGGCCAGTTCGGGACATTCGCGGTGGCGTAATATCCGGCCCCTCCATTGACAACGTCAACCTGCATTTGGGCGACGGCGTTACGCATCGCGATATTCAACGCGGCCTGGTTTTGTTGCTGGTTGAAAATGGGCATATGCTTCGCCATCAAACTAAACGCAGCCCCGGAAACAAGTCCGAAGATCAATGCAGCCACCAGCAATTCAACCAGAGTGAATCCTGCCTGGCGTGAGTTTTGCCATCCTGGATGTAATTTTCTATTTCGCATCGAGTTCCTCATGGCCGAATCATGCTCATCTCGAAACTGATCGGCGGCTGGACCACCGAATTGTCCAATGTGACCAGGACGGTGACACGGCGGTACCCGGTCAAAGTGACGCCATTGACGACAGGGTTTGATTCAATCAGCCATCGCCGGTGAAAATCCGTGACCCCGGAGCTGGAGGGAGCCGTGTCTGTGGCCGTAGTGTCAATAAAGCCGGAGGCATTATGAATAATGTTCGTGTACGTCGTGGCGCCCCCGGACGTGTTGGCAATGCTTTCGGAAACCTGGCCGCTCGTATTCGACAAATCGACGTCGTCGTAGTAATCGAGGCCGCCCACCGAATTGTCCCCAGTCAGGCTTCCGCCAGCGACAACCTGAGGGGCTATGCTCGACCAATGATTCAGATCTTCGAGTTTTTCCGAGGCCAGCGTGGTCGCCGTGCTCAGGTACCGCGCCCTGTCCGTCCCGCCCAGGCTTTTTGCCACCAGGGCTGCCAGCGCGGACAAACCAATTACCAGGATGCCGATCGCAATCAGAATCTCCACCAGCGAGAATCCCGATGCCTGGCCCTGTTTACGAGCAGGATGTTCCAATGGCTGAAAGCGTGATGTTTGCATAGTTGGTTACCGTAACTTGCTGACAAAGTCCTTGATATGAGATCGTGAAGTTCAGCGTACCCGTCGTCGCCGAAACAAATCCGTTCGGCTTGAATTGCAGCGTCGTGTCCTGATTTAGGGACGGTTGCGGAGCCGGAGAGTGGAACCGCTGAACCCACGTTGGCATAGGAAGCCGAGCCCGTCGGCAGGTCCTGAATCTGATATTCATTCGTCGCCTTGGTGAAAACGACCTGATAGGGATACCCCGCCATCAACGCCTGATAGCGTGTGGATTGAATCGCCCAGGTCGCGCTGGCCACGGCGCCATTCAGCCGATACCGATACATGCCAGACTTTACTTGCGGAACGGCGATTCCAGTTAAAATGAGACCAACGGCCACTACAAGGAGCAGCTCCACCATCGAAAAGCCCCTGGCGTTGGCGTAGCGTCTGGTTCTTATCTTGTCTTCCTTCTTGTCCTGCCGCCGCTGAGTCATCTCGAATAATCCTTCCTCACCATGCCCTCCACGAAACTTCCATGCGAGGACCCGTTCTGAATAGAGCAACTCCCCAGCCAGAATTCTTCTTTATTACAAGTCTTTAAATTTGTGATGGTTAGGGGCTACTTTGCGGGCAGAATGAGCTTCGCCGCAATTTCAAATGGGTAGAATTTGTACAAAACTGGTCCGACCGATGCGGACAAAATTTGACAGTTGTAATTCAAGCCACGATCCGAGGAACAGACGACCGTTGGGGGGAATCGCACTGGGAAAAATTAAGTGACGAGGCCCGAAAAATTAACCAACCTGCACTACAAATCTCATGCTTCATCCAAAGGCAGCGCAGCGACCTTGACATCGAGGACGGATATCAGCAGACTCGCACGGGCGGAGCGGCATTCCGGATGTCCCTACCGCTTAGGCGGACTGCGTCCCATGGTGACCCAAAGTCAGAATTTCTGCGGAGACTGCGATGAAGATCAACTATCTGGCAGTCGTGGTTTGCGGTGTCGCGTACTGGATGCTCGGGGCGTTGTGGTATGGATTGCTTTTCGGCCCGCGCTGGATGGCGCTCGAACACCTAACCATCGAGCAGGGTAAGAGCATGAATTCGGCCCTTCCGTATCTCGTCACGCTTATCCTGGATTTGCTGATCGCGCTTGCGCTGGCGCAAGTCTGCGTCTGGGCCAAGGCGAGTAGCGCCATCAGCGGGGCCTCCCTCGGAGTATTCCTGTGGATCGGCATCGTCGCGCCGATCACCTATACGACGCACATGTACGAGATGCGGCCGAGAATGCTGTTTGTGATCAATGAGTTCTATCCCCTGGTGGGGCTATGGCTGATGGGACTTATCCTCGGCGCTTGGACAAAGAAATCCGCCTGAAGATCAGTCGTTATGGTAGCGCTAGCGGGAATCGAACCCGCATTTTGGCCTTGAAAGGGCCACGTGCTAACCTTTGCACCATAGCGCCACAAAGATGGGAAAATGCAGTCAAACTAGATTAGAGGAAACGTGGGGAATTGACAAGCGGACGAACAAGAGTCGAAAGCAAAAATTGAAAGTCGGGAGCGAACCGCCTGTCACCAAATGCCGGCCACTCTTTCCTATATACTGAGCGCGCAATCCGCTTTGCGAGAATACAGATGCTAGAGACGACGATCGTCGGGAGCCTCCCGAAGCCGGCATGGCTGGCGAAACCGCAAACGCTCTGGGCGCCATGGGCCCTGGAGGGTCCGGCGCTCGAGGAAGCTAAGCGCGACGCAGTGCTTGTCGCCCTCAAAGAACAGGAAATCGCGGGCATCGACATCGTGACCGACGGCGAACAAGGACGACAGCACTTCGTTCACGGCTTCGTCGCGAATCTCGGCGGAATCGACTTTGCCAGGCGCAAGCTGATCGGGATACGGGCCGGTCGTTATAAGGCGGAATGTCCGACAGTGGTTGGCCCGATCAAACGACTGTCCCCGGCGCATGAAGCTGAAGTCCGATTCGCGCTTCAGAGTACAACCAGAAAATTCAAATTTACCTTGCCCGGACCCATGACCATCGCGGACACGATCGCCGACGAATACTATGGCGATCGCGCGAAACTTGCGTTTGCCTTGGCCGAGGTTCTGAACGAAGAGGCGCTCGAACTGGAGCGTCTCGGTCTCCACATGATCCAGTTCGACGAACCAGCATTTAACGCTTATCTCAATGAGGCATCCGAATGGGGCGTCGCGGCGCTGGAGCGCGCGGCGAAAGACATCAAGTGTAAGACGGTCGTACACATCTGTTACGGCTACGGGATTCAGGCGAACCTGGATTGGAAGAAGTCGCTCGGGGAAGAATGGGGTCAATATAAGAGGATTTTCCCGCGGCTGTCAGAGAGTAAGATCGACCAGGTGTCGCTGGAATGTATTCATTCCCACATTCCAGCGGATGTCATGGGTCTGCTCAAGGACAAAGTGGTGCAGGTCGGCGTGATCGATGTCGCCTCGAACGAGGTCGAGTCACCGGAAGAAGTCGCCGCAACTTTGCAGAAGGCCATTCAATACGTTCCGGTTGAGCGAATTCTGGCAAGCACGAACTGTGGTATGGCTCCCATGCCTCGCGAAATTGCCTACGCGAAACTCCGGGCGCTCACAGCGGGTGCAGAGCTGGTTCGAAAGCAGTTGCGATCATCAGGTATTTCAACAGGCACGCTGAACATGTGACTTCCATCTCGGATCGGTAGCACCGCGGGAAATAACCTTGCCTGGACGAATCGCCAAATTGCCTTGCGCGCTTGCGTTAGGGCTGAATTTCCTTCCTAAGCATCCGGGTGGACAAATTATACTGCAGCCGCATTCGTAGCGGGTGTGTTCCTGACTATGGAAAATGAAGCATCAGGCGGTCTCGTCCGCGCGCTAGGGCGGTGGACGCTCACCGCGCTGGTCATCAATTCGACGATCGGAAGCGGGATATTCGGCCTGCCTTCGGTAATCATGGGCGAGGTCGGTGGGCAAAGTCCCCTCGCCTATCTGATTGCGGCTGGTGGAATCGGGATTATCGTCGCATGTCTTGCGGAAGTAGCCTCGCAATTTGGCAGAGCGGGCGGACCTTATCTATACGCGCGGGAAGCTTTCGGCAGGCTCCCGGGAATTGAAATTGGCTGGCTGCTCTGGCTGGTGAGGCTGACGGGTTCGGCCGCCGCTGCAAATCTGTTCACAAATTATCTCTCTGAATTCTGGCCCAATGTGCAGCAGCCGGTCCCCCACTTAACCGTCCTATTGATGCTCATTGGCTTCCTGGCCGCCGTCAATTATCGGGGGGTGAAATCCGGCGGAATGGTGAGCAACTTCTTCACAGTCGCAAAATTGGTGCCGCTTATATCGTTCGCGGTCCTGGGAGGAATTTTTCTTTTGCGTCCGCATCCGGCGATTGCGGTGGGAATATCCGGCACCGCGGGTTTTCCGATCCGGAATTGGCTCGAAGCCGTGCTCGTGCTGATGTTTGCCTATGGCGGATTTGAAGGGGCCGTCATTCCCATGGCGGAAGCGGCCAATCCGAAAAAAGATGTTCCGTTCGCTCTTTTTGCGGGCCTGGCGACGACCGCGCTGGTTTATTTCGCGATTCAACTTGTCGTTGTGCGCGTCCTTCCCTCCGCCTCCGCGACGGATCGCCCGCTGGCCCTTGCGGCGGGACGGATGTGGGGAACGTCCGGATCCATGCTGATTTCGCTGGGCGCTCTGGTTTCGGTGTACGGCTTTTTGAGCGCCCAGATGCTGCACTCGCCGCGGCTGGCGTTCGCGCTGGGGGAAAGAGATGATTTTCCGCGGCTGTTTGCGCGCGTCCATCCGCGGTTTCGCACGCCGCACGTTTCGATTTTGGTATTTGCGGGGATCGTCTGGATCCTGGCTGCGGCCGGCAATTTCAAGTGGAATGTGATTCTCTCCTCGGTGGGACGCCTGTTCATCTATGGCGTTACGTGCGCAGCCCTTCCTGTGCTGCGGCGCAAACAACCGGAGGCGGATGGTTTTCGCCTGCCCGCGGGAAACTTGCTCGCGATCCTGGGGGTTATTTTCATGGTCGCGCTCATGTCGCGGATCAACCGTATCGAGTGGATCATCATTCTCTCGACGTCGGCGATCGCGTTTGCGAACTGGGTCTGGGTACGAAACAGAGAGAGAGAACAGTTATGATGTGCGCGCCATGACGACCAGGCACACCTCCCAACGTCCCTGGACCGCTCGTGAAGTCGGCCTTCGAATGCCGAAATTCACTGTGAATCTGATCGTGCGGGAAATCGCGCGCTCGGCTGATTTCTACCGCGAAGTTCTGGGGGCGACAATTCTGCACGCCGACGTGGATTTCGCGGTGCTGCAGCTGGCGGGTCACGAATTCCTGCTCCATGCGGACCACACGTACGATCATCATTCGATGGGCCAGCGAGTGCCTGCGGCCGGACCACGAGGCGCGGGCGCGGAATTGCGCCTGCTCGGCGTCGACCCCGATGAAGTCGAGCGCCGGGCGAAATCCCGCGGGGCGCTCATCGTTCAGGCTGCGGGCGACACCGCCCACGGCTGGCGGGACATCATTGTCGCCGACCCGGACGGGTACACATGGGCCGTTGGGATTTTGATTTGAAACTTCAAACCTGAGATCAGAAATCTTAAAACAGCAAGTCTTTATGCGCCGGCTGCGCGCGCCGCGCGAGCGTATTTTCTGACGGCGGCTTCGATGCCGGGCGGCGCGTTCTTGCGAATTCCTGCGCCGCTCGATGACAAAAACGATGTGCCGTCCCGCCCTGGATCTTACTTCCTTCGAGGCCGAAACGGCACATCAGACGGTCGGAATGATAACTTTCAGTTGCCCGCGCTTTGACTGGTTGAAAATTCAATCGCCTCTGTCTTTCCGGCGACTTGAATTTCCGTAAGGCGATCGTGGTCCATGACAAATTCCGAAAGAGATGCCTTGTTGGGAAGCGTTTTCAGCGTGCAGGGAACTTCGGCGACGGTCTTGCCGTCCTTCTCGAACCTTGCCTGGTTTCCCTCGGCGACAACTCTGTATTCGCCAGGCGTTAACGTGGTCTTGTTTATGGTTGCGGTTGAATCGAGATCGAGAGTTGCAGTGAGTGAGTCGCTTGAATTATTTTTTGCCCGGACTGGGATCGTCATCACCGCGACGGCCGCGGCAACGATGAAAAGCGGTAAGAAACGTCGAAACATGGTGGAGAATTCCCCCTTCACTGTATGATTTGCGCCCCGCGGTATGATCGAGTGATTAGGAACCTGAGGAGGTATCGAAGCGGCGTTTTACCCTCAGAGCGCTACATTACAAGAGACGCGGATGGACTGAGAAAGGTTGTGCTTTATCCGGTCTTTTTTAACCTAGCTTTCCTTCCATGCCCCGAGAATGCGGCGGACCAGAATAACCTGTCCCATGTGATACGCGTTGTGGTCCGCCACAAGCAAGGCTTCGCGAAGAATGGTCTGCCCGGTGCCGTGAGGAATGCGGGCGAAAAGGTCGGTCTTCGGATTGGCGACGAGCTTCTTCATAGCAGCCAGATCTCGCTCAAATAATTTCAGACTTTTCTCCCACGCTTTTGCGCTCGGAGGAATGGGATTCCCGGGCCAGCATCCGGCGGGCCAATCCGGAGAGACATGTTTTGCATCGCGCGAAAATTCGAGAATGTCCCACTGCGCGATCCGCATGTGCTCGAGCAATTCCCAGGCGGAATAGGGTGCGCCATCGGGACGAACTCCTCGGAGCTTGACGGGAAATCCGGAAAACGCATCTTTCCAATCGATGTGCGCGCCGCGGCCCGATAGAAGATTTAGGAGGTGCTCTCGCAAAGGCTTTTCGTTCTTCGAAGCCATCTTTCCATCTCCGGCGCGCTTCAATTTCCGTTCCTGTTTCCGTCAAGAACTGCGGCGGGCGGGCGGGGCGTGCACGAGGTCAGATCCGAGGCGCGACCCCAGTCCTGCACCAGCTTTTGCGTTTCCGCATTGATTTCCTCGATCGGTCCGCGGCCGGCCATTTCCCGAGCCCGGAAAAACAAGGTAGAGAATGCCTCTTCGCGCCCCGCCGTTCCGCGCGTCGGACCGAATTCCCAGATTCTCAGCCAGCGCCATCGAGCCTTCGCCGATTCTGTCGGAGGGACCGACGTCTCCGAAAATTGCGTAGGAACTCTTGCCATTATTTGCGTTCAGCACGGCGGCAAAGTCTCCCGGACGCGCGCCAACTTCGCGCGCCATGGAGCCCGGCAGCACCACGAAAGGGATCTTCGACGCATCGACGTAACGCGTGGGATCGTTTACAGGCTTGGATCGGTCGGCAAGCGCGGTTTCCGAAACGTAGTAGCCGGGAAATGGATCGTTCGGGCCTTGCACGTAGGGTTCCCCGTCTCTGTCCTTGGCCAAGTCCTTCCCAATATCCCGGCGCGCCCGCGTTCCGGAGGTCGTCAAGGCCTGTGTTGTCGGGATGATATGCGTTTGGCGCGCCGTCGGCGTCAATCGTCATGCCTGCCTCATAAAAAAACGCGGGGCTTCCGGGCAATTGCCAGATGGGAATCTCGCCTGCGGGCTCACCGTGATGGCTCACCTGAAAATTCAACAGCGGTTCGATCGCACACCCGGTCGAAGGATCCGGCGCGGCGTCCACAGTGTCGGTCGATGACGCGCACTGATTGAATTCCGCGGCCCTGCGCGCAAAAAACAGCAAATCCTGTCGCAGACTTTCCGGGGAAAAATTCTCATCGTTTGCAGCCATTGCGTCGTCGATATCCGACACGATAGACAGAGTATCTTCATCCCGCATCAAATCCTGCCTTGCCGTCCGGAGCGAATCGAAGAGGCCGCCGCAATCACCCCCACCGGCGGCGGCATTAATTTGGATGGATTGCTGCTGTGAATCCGCGGGAATGGGCGCGGTGGAATTCTGATTCCCCCACACACCCACGGAAAACGATAGAAATATTCCAACCAGGAATGGCACAAAAATGCGTCGCATGGCGTGCCGCCTCCCTAAAAACGTGTCCCGCGCATCATGGTACGGAACACCATTTCAAAGACCTATAGATTGTAGACGACTCTGCGCAAAAAGTGTTTCACATCCGAAAACTGAAGGTGAATCGTTTGTGACCGCGGGCCCGGGCTTTCGAGCTATCGATTAGCAAACCCCCGTCACTCTTTCCTGTCGTTGTGCTCCTCGAGCCAGGCCATCTGGATGGCTTCGAGTTTGCCTTCGTTCGAGAGTTTTGGATCGCCGGAAAATCCCGGGAGTTGCGTGACCCACTTGTGCAGATCGGTGAAGCGAACAGAGAGAGGATCGGTGTCGGGATATTTATCGGCGAGCTGAATGCCGATTTCTTCCGGTTCATCCCAGTCAAATGTGGACGGCATCTATTTCTCCTCGGAAATGCGCAAATTAGTGCTCCGCTTCCTTGGCATAATTCTTATTCCATTCCGGGATTTCGACCACGATGTCGCGCGTGCCGTCGGGCACGCACTGGCACCCCAGGCGCGACTTTGCCGTCAGCCCCGGCGCTTCGTCGAGCTGATCAAGTTCCGCGTCGGTGGGCTCGTTACAGGTTTCCAAGCCTTCGTGTACGATCACATGGCATGTAGAGCACGCGCAAACCCCGCCGCAAGCGTGATCGAGTCCCATGTGAAATCCCGTGGCGATATCCAGGATGCTTCCGGGAAGGCCTTCCCGGGCATAGGGGACATTTTCGGGATCGACCTCAAATGTCTTGCCCTCCTCCACCGGCTGGTTGGAGTCATGGACAAACGTCACCTTGAATTTCTTCGCGGCGGGCGTGTACTGAACTTTTTCGATGTATGGATTGCTGCCGCCCATCGGAGTCTCCTTCTTTGCTGCTCGAGTTCGATAGCACAGTCTTCAAAGGCTGCGAATAAATTCCCGTCGCGTCATTCTGAGGAGCCCGTCTGCCGACAGGCAGGCGGCGCGACGAAGAATCTCTCTTTTTTCTCGGCCAAAAACAGAGAGAGATTCTTCGCTTCGCTCAGAATGACGGCGCTTTCGAACCCTTCCGAAAGCTTTCAAATCTCCCCTACTACACGTCTGCGAGTTTCTTTCCTTCGAGCGCCGTAGCCAGCGCGCGATTCATCATGCGTTCGGCCAGCGGCATCGTCGCCTGATTCAGGACATCCACGAACGCGCGAATGGTCTTGTAATCGGTTCCTGCAACCGCTTCGCGAAGCGCCGCGACAGCTTCATCGACCGCACGGCGTTCCTCTTCGGGGAGCTCGCCCGGAGCTTCGGCCTGTTCGCGCGCCAGGGCCGTTTCAGTGGCGAGGAGAATCGCTTCGGCTTCATTGCGCGCCTCGATCAACTGCCGCTCCGAAAAATCCTGCTCAGCAAATTCGATCGACTCTTCGAGAATTCTCTCGACTTCCGCGTCATCCAGCCCGTAACTCGGCTGTACTTCAATCGAATGCTCTTCGCCCGTGCGGAGGTCGCGCGCATCCACCTGCAGAATGCCGCTCGCATCAATCAGGAATTTCACTTCGATGCGCGCGAGCCCCGCCGGGCCCGGCGGCACTTTGAGCTGGAATCGAGCCAGCGACCGGCAATCCTTGGCCAGTTCGCGTTCGCCCTGAAGGACGTGAATGTCGATTCCAGTCTGATTTTCAACGCCGGTCGTAAACATTTCCGCCGCGCTCGCGGGGATGGTGGAATTGCGGGGAATAATTTTCGCCACCACGCCGCCCATCGTTTCGATTCCCAGCGAGAGAGGCGTCACGTCAAGCAGCAGCATGTCCTTGACGCCGCCTTCGAGAATGTCCGCCTGCACCGCCGCGCCAAGAGCGACGACCTCGTCCGGGTTCAGCTCCGCGTGCGGACGCCGGCCGAAATAACTTTCCACCGTCTCGCGGACCAGCGGAACGCGCGTCGAGCCGCCCACAAGCACGACTTCCTCAATTTCCGATGGAGCCAGCTTTGCGTCCGACAGCGCCTGCCACACAGGACCCATCGTGCGGTCCACAATCGGACGAATCCACCGGCACAATTCAGGCCGCGTGATTTCGCGGAAATAGACGGCCCCATTCGGCAGCGGGAATTTCACCGTGACTTTTGCCGCATCCGAAAGCTCGTGCTTTGCGGCGATCAGCGCCTTGCGCAATTCCTGAACCGTTTCCGGATGCGCGCCAAGATCAACCCCCAGCGCGCGGATCTCCTCGCGGGCGACGCCCTGCAGGGCGTTGTCGATATCGTCGCCGCCCAGATGCGTGTCGCCATTGGTGGAGAGAACCTGATAAATATCGCCTTCGTTCGTGGAGATCAGCTTGAGAATCGAAATGTCGAACGTGCCGCCGCCGAAATCGTAGACGGCAACTTTTCCGCGCTTCTTCTCGTGCAAGCCGTAAGCGAGCGCCGCCGCGGTCGGCTCATTCACAAGGCGCAGGACTTCCAGCCCGGCAAGGCGTCCCGCGTCGCGCGTGGCCTGGCGCTGTGCGTCGTTAAAATACGCCGGCACGGTGATCACGGCGCGGTCCACCACATCCTGAAAATATTCGTCGGCCCAGCTCTTGAGTTCGCGCAGGATGAAAGCGGAAATTTCGGGCGGAGTGAACACGCGGTCGCCCAGGCGCACGCGAATCACATTCTTGCTCGCCGGATCGATGCGGAACGGAAAAAGTTTAAGTTCGCCCTGGACGTCTGAAGGCCCGCGCCCCATCAAGCGCTTCACCGAGTAGATCGTGCGCTCCGGCTGCGTTAGCAGGCGGCGACGCGCGGGCTCGCCGACAAGGATCGAGCCGTCCGCGTCCACGCTCACGACCGATGGGCACAGCGGCGTGCCGTACGGGCCCGGGATACACTTCGGCCGGCCCTCGCGCTTGTCCTGATAAGCAATCAGGCTGTAGGTGGTGCCGAGATCAATGCCGACGGTCTTTGCCACCGCGCCGATTCCTCCTTAGTTCCTTAAAGTTCGTGCCCCGTGACTCGTGGTCCGCGAACCGTGAGGAACTTCACGGAACACGGGTCGCGGGCCGCGGATCACGTCGCTGCCAACTCCCGCCTCACGCCGTTCACCAGATTCCGGATGTACGAACGGCGATTCAGGACTTCGTTCATCTTTTCCATCAAGTTTTTCTTTGCGGCTGCATCCTCGCCCGAATTGACGGCGCGGTCCCATTCGGACGTAACGCGCGTCAGTTCCTGATCCACGTCCGCGAGCGACGATTCAAATTTATGCTGCGCGGCTTCCAGCTTCGCGCGCAAGCCGGCCATTTGTTCCGCGCTTCCGCCCGAGGAACGCGCGTCGCGCATTTCGTCGAGCGATTCGTTCAGCTCGAAAACTTCCTCGAGCAATTCGGGCGGCGCCTGCTGCTTCTTCTGGCCCTCTTTGCGCATGCCGGCAAGGCCAAGCAGGTATTCGACACGGCCGACCGGATCGCGGAGCGTCCGGTATGCATCGTTCAGCTGCGAAGAGCGGTCGAGCGAAAGCTGCCGCTCGTCCTCCGTGGCGCGCACGAAATTATCCGGGTGCAGCTTCCAGGAGAGCGAGTGAAACCGCTGCTCGAGATCGGCGAGATCGATCGTGAGCTTCTGCGGAAGCCCGAAAAAGGCGAAGAAATCGGCGCCGCGCGGCAGGGGCTGAATCTTCCCGCACGCGGGGCAAAAGTGCGCCCCGCCGGTAGCTGCGGAGCAGTTCCAGCAACTAGCAGGTGTGGCCACGCTTGTGGTTGATGCGCTCATTACGGTTTTTAGCCGTCAGGGGCTAAAGCCCCCGACCATGTCTCCCCTGATGTCGCGGCTAAAGAGGCTGCGGAAAAACCCACAATCTGTCATCCCGAAGGGCGGGTTTCGCCCGAGGGATCTGCTTTTCTCGCCCGAATTAGCGAAAAAGCAGATCCCTCGCTCCGCTCGGGATGACAGCAAAGAGGGTTTTTCCGCAACCTGTAAAGCCGCGACCCACAAATCCCAATAAATCTCTGACCCAACCACAATTGATGACGCTCGTCGGTCATCCTCGGCGTGACTGCGCTTCCTTAGAGCAAAAAAAATGGCTGGCGGGCTCCCCATCCCGGCCAACCAAACGTTCGTCTCAACGTTTCTCGGCGGTCTCCACGTTCCGGCGTGCCGGAACGTTCAAAGCAAAGTGGAGCCCGCTCCCGCCCTGATGGTAAACCCCTTGTTATGCTGTGAACGAACTGCCACAGCCGCAACTGCGCGTCGCCTGCGGATTCTGGAAGACGAACCCGCGCCGCATCAGGTCTTCCTGATAGTCGAGCGTGGTCTCGTGAAGGTACAGAAAGCTCTTGGGGTCCACGAACAACCGCGCGCCGTTTTCCTCGATGACCTTGTCGCGGTCCCGCGCCTGCGTTTCCAGGCGCATCGCGTAGGTCAGCCCCGAACAACCGCCTCCCTGCACGCCAACGCGCAGGCCTCCGGTTTCCACCGGAACGCCCTCCTTGGCGAGCAGTTCCTGAATTTTAGTAGCTGCTTTTTCCGTTACGTGAATCATGGAATTGTCCAAATACACCTCGCGCGCCGCTGGGACTGCAAACGTCCGGCGCGACCTTGAATTTAGAATCTCCAGCCCCAACCAGCTTCCTTAATCGCCCGCGGTCGCATTTGCGGCGGGTTGGTTGGTTTCTTTCTTCTTTTTCCAGTCCTCGATAGCCGCCTTGATGGCGTCCTCGGCCAGAACCGAACAGTGTATCTTCACTGGCGGCAGGCTCAACTCGCGGACAATGTCCGTATTCGAGATGGCCAAAGCCTCCTCGACGGTCTTGCCCTTGACCCATTCCGTCGCGAGCGAGGAACTGGCGATCGCCGAGCCGCAGCCGAAGGTCTTGAACTTCGCTTCTTCGATGACCTGCGTTTCGGGATTGATCTTCATCTGCAACCGCATCACGTCGCCGCATTCGGGTGCCCCGACAAGGCCGGTGCCCACATTCGGATCGTCCTTGGGCAGGCTGCCGACGTTGCGCGGATGCTCGTAATGATCGACTACCTTATCGGAATACGCCATTTCACTTTCCCCCTTCTATTTTTACCCAATAAACTTGGTCTCTAGTGCTCTGCCGCTGCTTTCCAATTCAGCTTGCTGAGGTCAATGCCTTCCTTGGCCATTTCATAGAGCGGCGACAGCTCGCGCAATCGCTGGACGACTTCCACGACACGGTTGGTAACATAGTCCACTTCCTCTTGGGTGTTAAAGCGCCCCAGGCCGAAGCGGATCGAGGTGTGTGCAAGGTCTTCACCAACTCCCAGCGCCTTGAGCACGTAGCTGGGTTCAAGCGTTGCCGAGGTGCACGCCGAGCCGCTCGATACGGCCACGTCGTTGATCCCCATCAGCAGCGATTCGCCCTCGACGAAGGCGAAGCTGATATTGAGGTTATGCGGCAGACGATGCGTCATCGAGCCGTTGATATAAATTTCGTCGAGCTTCGCGAAGAGACCGTCCTTCAGGCGATCGCGCAAGCCGCGCAGGCGGGCGCTTTCCTCCACCATTTCGTTCTGGCAGAGCTCCGCCGCCTTGCCAAAACCCACGATGCCCGGGACGTTGAGCGTGCCCGACCGCATTCCGCGCTCGTGCCCGCCGCCGTCAATCTGAGCCGAAAGCTGCACGCGAGGATTGCGACGCCGCACGTACAAAGCGCCGCATCCCTTGGGGCCGTAAAGCTTGTGCGCGGTCAGAGAGATCATGTCGATGTTGTCGCGCTGCACGTCGACCGGAACTTTGCCCAGGGCCTGCACGCCGTCCGTGTGGAACAAAACGCCCTTTTCCTTGGCAATCTTGCCGATTTCCTGGATGGGCTGGATCACGCCGATCTCGTTGTTCGCGTACATGATGGAGATGAGGATCGTCTTGTCCGTGATGGCCCGACGCAGGTCGTCAAGATCGATGCGGCCATCCTTGGCGACGGGCAGGTAAGTCACCTCATAGCCGTACTTTTCCATCCTCTTGCAGGGATCGAGAACCGCCTTGTGCTCGATCACTTGCGTGATGATGTGATTGCCTTTTTCGCGGTACATTTCCGCGGCGCCTTTGATCGCCAGGTTGTTCGACTCGGTGGCGCCGCTGGTGAAAATAATTTCCTTGGGCGTAGCATTGATCAGACGCGCGATCTGCGCACGCGCGTTCTCCACCGCTTCCTCGGCCGTCCAACCGAACGAATGGTTCCGGCTGGCAGCGTTGCCAAACTTGTCGTTAAAGTACGGCAGCATCGCTTCGACCACGCGAGGGTCCACCGGGGTGGTGGCGTGATAATCCATGTAAATCGGCAGTTTTATAGCCATTCTTGCTTCTCCCGTAAAGTGCTGAAATCCCCTGAATCTGAATCTCTAAACAAAAAATCCTTATGTCGACAGCCCGACCAGTTCAGCGTCGGGCGATTCTTCCGACATCTGGGAAATCGAAACCGCCCGCAAGACCTGCAAAATGCTTTCGTTCACCTTCCGAAGCGGCTCGCGAACCGTGCACGTCTTGCTCTGACCGCAGTCCCCGTGACTCGTTATGCAGGAAGTAATCATCAGCGGGCCGTCCACGGCGTTGATGACTTCCAGCGCCGAAATATCCTTGGGGCTTCGCGCCAGTTGATACCCGCCGCTCGATCCATGGCGCGCCGTCACCAGCCCATGTTTGGCCAGCCGCTGCAAAACCTTTTGCAGAAGCGGGGCGGAAATTCCATACACTTCCGCGATGTCCGAAGCGCTCTGGGACCGGGCCGCCGTATGGGTCGCCAGGTGCCTGACAGCGATCAGCGCGTAATCCGCCTTTTTTGAGAGCTTCAGCATATTCTGACGAGTTCCGCCGATATCCCAAACAAATCCGATATACGACTGAATTAGTCGCAAATCAATCCTACCCCTAGCCGGCTCACCTGTCAAGCCGGGTGAGCTATAGCGATTGCACTATCAACTCCCATTAAGCCAATACCTTATATTACGACCGAATTAGTCGCATTCGTCAAACCGGGTTCAGTGAAGTGCGCAAAAATGGGCCTGAAGGGTTCGTTTGCAGGAGCCAATGGAGCGGTCCCGAGGCTGAATTGACAGATAAGTGGGAGCTAATAATTTCCAGTCCCCAGGGAAGGTTTCCATTTCTTCAAGAATCCGACGACATCTTCCGGGCCGATTCGAACTGTTGATTCGAACTCACCTTTCTTCTGGCTGACGAGCAGTTTTCCGTCGGGGTCGAGAATGGCGAGGCTGGGAACGCCTTTTTCCAGAGGGATTTCGTACTTCTTGGCGAGATCGACGTTCCGGTCGAAATTCCCGACGTTGACGTGCACCACGTGGTAGTTCTGATTCACGAAGGGCGCAATCGCCTTCGATTTGAATGCCGCGTCCAGAACGTGACAGTCGTAACACCAGTTCCCTCCGAAAACCAAAATAACGCGCTTATGGTCCTTTGCGGCCGAAGCGAGCGCCGAGGCGATCGCCCCCGGAGCTTCCGCAGGGTCAGGATAGAGCTGCGTGTTGGGCTTGGCTGGCTCGGGGAGACGCATCGCTGGCTTGGCTACCAGGTCGCCGCGCTGGGTTTGCACAATCCGCCACTCGCCAAGCTGTTGCAGCCAGATTTGGGAGACGGAAGCGACGCCGGATTTTTCTCCCTCCGGCGTGTGCAACATCACTTCAAATCGCAGGACAAAGCCTTTCACCCCCGGCTGCAAGTTGTCCACTTCCAGAATCTTGATGTCAAAGCGGGTGAGCCCCGCGCCTCGCAAAGAAGACCAGTAGGCGGGTTCTTCAGCCGGATCCTGCGTCTGGCCCTGAGGGATTTTCGCCTGAGCCGGAGGAGAAATCGTGTAAAGCGCCGCGAGGGCCGTTCGATCCCCTGACAGCACGGCTGCTCTCCAACGGTCGAGCGGGTCAAAACCCGATGAATCCGTGCTTACGGAAGTTCTTTTCGTTCGGGCCTGTTGTGCCGGAACCTTGGCAATGGAATGTTGCTCGCCAAGTAGGATTGCAATAGCCGCGGCGATTCGGGCGATCTTCATGGTCAAGCGATTGAGTCGAACGTCTCGATCGTGATTTTATCCCACCCTGGAATGCGATTACTGATATTTTCTGCTCAAATACTCTCACATTGATTTCCTTGCTCTAATGAGCTAAAAGGCCTTCTTATGCAGTGCCGAAGCGTCCTCCTCATATTGCTGGCTTGGACCGTGGGCGCAATAGGGGCGCAAGCGCAGCAGGATGCCTGCCTGACGAGAAACATCCCGGTAAGCGTTGTCAGTCGCGGGACCGCACCCTCGCCCAAAATTACAGAGTCTTCGTTCGAGGCAACTTTCAAGCAAAGGCCCGTTCGAATCAATTCGGTGACTCGGGACCAGAAGCCCCGGCGAATCCTTATGCTTCTCGACGTTAGCGGTAGCATGGATAAGAAGTTAAAAGGCGAACTGGATGTCGCGGACGACTTTCTAGGTCACATGCCTCAAACAATCGCAATTGGATTGGCAACCTTCGATACGAAACTCCTGGAAAGAATTCCGCCGGTCCAAGACCGCGCAGTGATCAAGGCGGAAGTGGACTCTCGTCGTTCGACGGATAAATTTAAGGGGAAAGGACCGTTTGGAAAGACAGCGATTTGGGATGCCGTTCGCGACGGAGTGAAATTGCTCAATTCGGATCAGGTTGGCGATGTCATTTTTCTAATTACCGACGGAGACACCAATATGGGAATCCCTCCTAGCGAGGCAACTCTGGCACTCATCCAGTCAGGCGTTCGGCTCTTTGCCCTTGTGGCCGTCGATCCAGAAAGACCCGGGAGTCGCGACTATGAAATGACATATGGTAGTGCCACCAAACTTGGCGATGTTGCGAGAGAGACCGGCGGCTCCGCTGCCTTCCCCCCTCTTCGAGATGATTTCCACGGGCGCCTTTGGAGACGCCTCGTGGATTCGGGAAGGGTTGGATCTTCAATACAAACAAATTCTCTCTTTTTATCTTTTGAATGTGACTCTGCCCGAGCCGGTCGACAAGACCACCGGCTGGCGGCTGGACCTCGCTGGTCTCGACAAACAACAGGAGAAGGACATTGTCCTCACATATCCTCAGAGATTGGCGGCCTGCAAATAGGCTCGTCTTGAACCCGGCCCTAGCGCGAGCCAATTCCCTTTCGTAATCGCCGACAATTTTCGCTACAATACCTCTGAAGCGGACAAACGAAATCATGAAAAGCGTCCTGGCAATTTATCCGGGGTCGTTCGACCCTGTGACCAACGGCCACCTCGACCTGATCGAGCGCGGCGCCAAGATTTTTGACCGGCTGATCGTCAGCATCCTGCGCAACCTGGATAAGGAACCCATGTTCACGGTGGACGAACGGGTGGAAATGTTGCGCGAAGTGACGCGTCCGTGGCCCAACGTCGAGATCGACGTCTTCAGCGGGCTTCTGGTGGATTATGCGCGGCTGCGCGAGGCGAACGTGATCCTGCGCGGCATCCGCGCGGTTTCGGATTATGAGTACGAATTGCAAATGGCGCTCGTAAACCGCAAGCTCAATCCGAATGTCGAAACCGTGTTCATGATGCCCGCGCTGTCCTACAGTTTTTTGAGCTCGCGCATTGTGCGCGAAATCGCGCAGCTTGGCGCTCCGCTCACCGGCCTGGTGCCGCCGGCGGTGGAGGAGCGCCTGCGCGCCAAGATTACTTGATTTTTTAAGGAGCCTAAACCCGTGCAACTTACCGCCCGTGTAGACCGCATTTCAATCTCTCCGACGGCCGCCGTGCTCTCAGCCGCCGAACGCCTGCGCGCGCAGGGAGCGGACCTGGCCGATTTCGGGCCGGGTGAGCCGGATTTTCCGACGCCCGCGCACATCCAGCGCGCCGCGATTCGCGCCCTTGAACAGGGCAAGACGAAATACACGCCCACGGCGGGCATCGGTCCGCTGCGGGAAGCCATCTGCAAATGGCACGCGGAGCAGTTCGGCTCGTCCTACTCGGTGCCCGAATGCGTCGTGACGGTCGGAGGCAAGCACGCCATCTTCAACGCGTTTTGCTGCCTGCTCGACGCCGGCGACGAAGTGATCATTCCCGCGCCCTACTGGGTCACGTATCCGGATATCGTCCTGTACACCGGCGCGACTCCGGTTCCCTTGATGACCGACCCGTCCGACGGCTTCCGGCTGCGCGCCGAGCAAGTGGCGCGCGCGATCACGCCGAAGACGAAATTATTGATCGTCAATTCGCCGAGCAACCCGAGCGGCGCGGTCGTGCCGGAGGATGAGTTCGTCAAAATTTACGAAGTCTGCCGGGCGAAAAACGTCTGGTTGATGACCGACGAATGTTATTCCCACTTCGTCTACGGCGGCGGGAAGCCTTACTCCCTGGCGAGCCTGCCGGGCACCAAGCCGAACATCATCATTGCCGGATCGCTCTCAAAAACGTTTGCCATGACCGGCTGGCGTATCGGCTACGCCCTCGCGCCGGAACCGCTGATCTCCGCGATGATCAAGCTGCAGAGCCAGTCGACGTCGAATCCCACTTCGATCGCCCAGTATGCGGCGCTCGAAGCGCTGACCGGACCGATGGACACCGTCGCTGAGATGCTCGCCGAGTATTCGCGCCGGCGCGACCGCATCGTCTCCGGACTGCGCGCCATTGCCGGCGTAACGTGCGTCGAGCCGGGCGGGGCGTTTTATGCTTTCCCGAATGTTTCCGCGCATCTGGGCAACGGCATCGCGGACACCACGGCGCTCTCGAAAATCCTTCTTGAGAAGCAGCACCTGGTTGTTGTGCCGGGAGAAGCGTTTGGCACACCGGGCTACCTGCGCCTCTCCTACGCCACGTCGATTGAGCGAATCGATGAAGGCTTGCGGCGCCTCGAAAAATTCTTTGCCGTCGCGGAAGCAGCCAGGTGAATTCGGCTACAAACCGTTTGGGGCGGGCGCCCGCGCGGCTCGCCCCCATCTTCATGCCCCGCATCTGGGGCGCACGCGACCTCTCTCCGCTGTTTCCGGAACGATCGCACGAACCCGAACCCGTCGGCGAGGCATGGCTGACGGGCGACCAGTGCCGCTTCGCCACGGGCGAATTCGCCGGTAGGACGCTTGGCGAAGTTTGGCCGTCTCTATCGGAAGACTGGACCGGCACGCGCCTGCAAGGCCTCCCGCGCATTCCTCTGCTTGTGAAATTTATCTTTCCGCAGGAAAAACTTTCCGTGCAGGTGCATCCCGACGATGAGTATGCCGAGCGGCATGAAGCGGCCGCTGGCGGCATCGGAAAAACCGAGATGTGGTACGTGGTCGCGGCCCGTGCGGAAGCCGAACTTTTCGTGGGCCTGAAGCCAGAGGTCACGCGCGAGTTATTCGGCCGCGCCATCGCGGACGGCAGCGTGGAGGATTGTCTTGCGAGTGTAGCCGTGCGCGAGGGGGATGCGGTTTTCGTTCCTGCCGGAACGGCGCACACGATTTGTCCCGGCGTAGTGCTTTGCGAAGTTCAGGAGCACTCGGACCTCACGTACCGGATCTTCGATTACAACCGCGTGGGGACGGACGGCAAGCCGCGCCCGCTGCATATTCGCCAGGCGCTCGAAGTGATGCGCTTCGGCGAACAAAGCGGCGGGCTCTGCGATCCCGTGCGCGTGACGCACGGCGCTGTCACAGAAACTTTTTTTGCCGCGTGCCGCCAGTTCGCCACGGAACGCTGGGAGTTTCGCGAGCGGATTGCCGCGGTCACTTCGCCGGAGCATTTCGACCTGCTGATTTTTCTCGGCGGCAAAGGCCGGATAGAGTTTGCGGGAGGCGCGGAACCTTACGCGCCGGCGGAAGTCTGGTTTCTCCCTGCGTCGCTCGGAGCGTATCAGCTCGTGCCCGAATCGCCTTCGGTGTTGTTACGCGCTTATGTGCCTGATCTTCATGGCTTCGTCCAGCGGCTCACGGATGAGCGAGTCGAAGAGGCCGCCTGGTCGCGCGTGGTGCATCCATGAAGCATGAATCGTTGCCCGCGCACGCCGTAATTCTCGCGGGGGGCCGCGGCACGCGGTTCTGGCCGCGCAGCCGCACGCGCACCCCGAAGCAGTTGCTCAACATCGTGGGGCGCGACACGATGCTTGAGCAGACCGCCGCGCGCCTCGCTGCGCTGTTTCCGCCATCGCGGCAATGGGTGGTCACGAACTCCGAGCAGGCGGCGGCCGTTCGAGAGCAATTGCCGCGCGTCCCCGCCTCGCACATCCTGGCCGAGCCAATCGGGCGGAACACCGCCGCCGCGATCGGCTTGGCCGCCGCGCACTTGTTGCATGCGGGCCTGGGCAGGGAAAACGATGCGCTCATGGCCGTACTGCCCGCCGATCATTGCATCGCGAAGCCCGCACGGTATATCAAGATCGTCCGTGCCGCGCTTCACGTCGCGCATGCCGCGGGATCGCTGGTGGTACTGGGGATTCCGCCTTCGCGGCCCGAGACCGGATATGGATACATTGAACGAGCGCGCGGAAGATCGCTCGACGCCGAAGGCACTCCGGTTTTCTGCGTACGCCGCTTCACCGAAAAACCGGCGCTTCCGCTGGCCCGAAAATATGTCTCTTCCGGACGCTACTTCTGGAACGCGGGAATGTTCTTCTGGCGGGTCTCAACATTCCTTGGCAATCTAGAACAATTCCTGCCGAAGACGCATGACGCGCTGATGCATCTGGCCGGTGAAATCGGGGCGCCACGCTACGCGCGCACGCTCGCGCGGATTTATCCGCAGCTCGAAAATATTTCAGTGGACTACGCCATCCTCGAACCAGCCACGCGTCGCGCATCCGCGCCGAGCGTGTTTGTCCTGCCCGCCGAAGTCGGCTGGAGCGATATAGGTTCCTGGGCAGCTGTCTACGAATTGCTCGCGCGCAAGGCGGGAGAAAATGTTTCCGCCGGAAAGTTCGTCGCCCTCGATGCGCAAGGGAATTTCTTCTGGAGCCCCAAGAAATTCGTCGCCGCCGTCGGGATTCGCGATCTCGTCGTCGTCGAAACCGAAGACGCGCTGCTGCTCTGCCCGCGCGACCGCGCTCAGGACGTGGGCAAGATCGTGAAGTGGCTTGAGGTTGAAAAGCGAACCCGATTATTATGATCTCAAAAAAAGAGAAAGCCCGTCATTCCTCAATCGCCGCGGCGACTGAGGAATCCCCCCTGATTTGGTTCGTCCCGCCACAATCGAAGAGGGATTCTTCGCTCCGCTCAGAATGACGATCACACCAAAGAGAGCGCTGCAATGCAAGGACGCTTATAGCACAAGCGCCGTGACATCCACTTCCCGCTTCCACCTGCCTCACATATACTTCTGAACCGTGAGCATGATCAAATTCGGCACTGACGGCTGGCGCGGCGTGATCGCCGACGATTTCACGTTCGCGAACGTGCGCAAAGTCGCCTGCGCGATTGCGCGGTACGTCGTGCGCGCGGAAAAACCCAACGCGGGCGTACTGGTCGGTTACGACACGCGTTACGGTTCGGAACGCTTCGCGCTCGCCGCGGCGGAAGTCGCTTCGATGGCCGGAATGCCCGTGTGGATTGCGGAGAAAGCTTGTCCTTCGCCCGCGCTTTCCCTGCTCGTGCGGCAGCGAGGCGCGGCGGGCGGCATCATGATTACGGCCAGCCACAATCCGTACAGGTGGAACGGAGTGAAATTCAAGGCCAGCTACGGAAGCTCCGCGTTGCCTTCGATCGTCGCGCAAATCGAGAAGGAACTCGGCACGGTGCTGGCGAACGGCGTGCCACCGCTGCCCGCGCAACCCGATCGCATTCAGACGCTCGATATACTTACTCCTTATCTGGAAGCTGTGGGTAAGCTGGTCGATTGGGACAGGATTCGCGCGGCAAAATTTCGCTTCGTCGTGGACCCCATGCACGGAGCCGCGCGCGGGCTGCTGCGCGAACTGATGACCCGGCACGGCATCGCGTGCGATGAAATTCGCGGAACACGCGATCCGCTGTTCGGCGGCGTCAACCCCGAGCCGATCGAACCGCACGTCGAAGCACTCCGCCGCGCCGTGGTCTCCGGTGGTTACGACGCCGGCCTTTGCGCGGACGGCGATGGCGACCGCATCGGCGCGATGGATCGCGACGGTACTTTCATCACCCCACACCAGATTTTCTCGATCCTGCTCTGGCATCTCGCCGGAACGCGCGGGATTCCCGGCGACGTCGCGAAGACGTTTTCCTCGACCAAGATGCTCGACAAGATCGCCGCAAAGTTCGGCCGGAAGGTTTTCGAGACGCCCATCGGGTTCAAATATATCTGCGAGCTAATGATGGAACGCGACATTCTGCTGGGCGGAGAAGAATCCGGCGGCATCGGCACCAAATTATATTTGCCCGAGCGGGACGCGACGGTGATGGCGCTGCTGCTGGCCGAGGTCATGGCCTGGCACCACAAATCCCTCGGTGAACTCGTGGCGCTGCTGGAAGATGAGTTCGGCGAGCATCACTACGGCCGCGTGGACCTCGAACTCAGGCCCGGCCAGAAAGAACGCGCCATCGAGCATTTCGGCGATTCCGGATTGACCAATTTGCTCGATTGGGACGTCGCGCGCCGCGAGAACCTCGACGGAATAAAGCTATACCTGGGAGAAATCGGCTGGGTGATGCTGCGCGCCTCGGGAACCGAACCGATGTTGCGCGTCTATTCGGAAACCACCAGTCCGGCATCGACGCGCCGGGTCCTCGAGGAAACCTGCCTCATCGTGCGCGGCCTTTAATGTGGGTTCTGGTAGGACAGGCTTCAGAGGCTGCGGAAAAACCCACAATCTGTCATCCCGAAGGGCGGGTTTCGCCCGAGGGATCTGCTTCTTTTGCCTGAATTAGCGAAAAAGCAGATCCCTCGCTCCGCTCGGGATGACAACAGAGGGTTTTTCCGCAACCTGTGAAGCCTGTCCCCCTGTGCCCACAATTCACTCCGATTTTTTTCCCGCGAACGATTTCACCGCGGCGTCGAGGATCCCATTGATAAATGGCGCGGAATCCTCGGACGAAAACTTCTTGGCGAGTTCCACGGCTTCGTTGATCACGACGCTCGACGGGGTGCCCGTGGTGCGCAATTCGGCGAGGGCCAGTCGAAGGAGCGCGCGGTCAATCGCCGCCATGCGCTCGATGCGCCAATTCCGGGCGAGTGAAGAAATGATTGGATCGAGTTCGTCCGCGCGCGCCGCGGCATTTTCGAAAAGCTGATTGGCGAATTCACGCGTGGATTTCTGAGCGCGCGCGTTTTTCCAAAAACCTTCCTCGATGCGCGACGGCGCTTGTTTGCCCATTTCCCACTGGAAAAGCATTTGCAGGGCGTACTCCCGGGATTTCCTGCGGAGGGACATTTAGCGGCGTTTCCCGCGGGCAGGGTTCTTTGCGCCATGTGACATTCCCGCGGGACGAAGCTTTCTTGACAAGTTCGCCATTTCCACCGCGGCGAGGCCCGCATCATGCCCCTTGTTGCCGCTCTTGAGTCCGGCGCGGTCAATGGCCTGCTCAAGCGTGTCACAGGTGAGAACCAAAAAATCACCGGGACGCCCGTGTCGAGTTGGGCGAGCTGCACGCCGCGCGCGACTTCGCTCGCGACATAGTCGAAGTGCGCGGTTTCGCCGCGCAAAATGCAGCCGACTGCGATCACCACGTCCACCTCGCCCCCCTCGGCCAATTTTTTTGCCACCAGCGGAATTTCAAATGAACCGGGAACGTGGACCACCTCGATGTGTTCGGCCGTCGCGCCGGCGGACTCCAAAGTGTCCAAAACCCCGGACAGCAGCCGGTCCGTAATAAAACTGTTGAAGCGGCTTACGACCACGGCAAACCGGAAGCCTGCGGCGTTGGCCACGGGTCGAATTTCCTTCGCATTTTGAAGTTTTGGTCATGGTGATGAATTTCGTTCTCAGGCGTTCGGTCTACTTCCCGCGAAATCGCGCCGGACGCTTCTCGAGAAAGGCGCGCGTGCCTTCCTTCATATCCTCCGTCGCGGCGCACAGGCCGAAGAGAGTCGATTCGAGGTACTGGCCCTCTTCCAGGGGCATCTGGGAACCGCGCTCGATGACTTCCATCGTGTATTTCACGGCCAGCGGCGCGTTCGCAATGATTTTTCTTGCCAGGGCCTCGGCTGCGGGAAATAGTTCCGCCGGCTCGTAAATATGATTGACCAGGCCGATGCGCAAGGCTTCTTCCGCCGAAATCATTTCACCCGTCAGGCAGAGTTCGTGGGCGACTCCTTTCCCGCACAAACGAGAGAGCCTCTGCGATCCGCCGTAACCGGTGATGATCCCGAGCTTTACTTCCGGTTGTCCGATTTTCGCGGTCTTGCTCGCCAATCGGATCGTGCAGGCCAGAGCCAGTTCGCAGCCGCCGCCAAGCGCAAAGCCGTTGATCGCGGCGATCGAGGGCTTTCCCAATGTTTCGAGCTGGTGAAACACGCGTTGTCCGAATGAGGCCATCTCCTTGCCGCT
This sequence comes from Terriglobia bacterium, assembly GCA_963757625.1. Lineage (GTDB taxonomy): Bacteria > Acidobacteriota > Terriglobia > Acidiferrales > UBA7541 > Palsa-360. Next base: position 842,203 of record CAVWSJ010000006.1, read on the forward strand.
CACCGGAGTCTGCAGCGCGAGTTCGCCGATATCGGCGCCGGCGACAAACGATTTCTCTCCCGCTCCGGTCAACAGAAGAACGCGCACGTCATCGTCATCGCGCGCGGTGGCCAGAACGCCGTTCAGCTCATCCATTGTTTTCCGGTTCAGCGCGTTCAATACCTTCGGCCGGTTGAAGGTGATGAAGCCGATTCGATCCCGTTTCTCATAGAGCAGGTTCTCGTAGGCCATGCGTTGCCTCTTCGCGCTTAGACCTTCGCCATCTCCAGGGATACGATTTCATTGCCGCCGCGCTTTCGCGCTTCCTCGAGGCCCGCCTCCGCTCGATTGATCAGATCGGTGACGATATCCTCGCTGTCGAAATCTTGCCGGGCATTCGCCTCGGCTACCGCAACACTGGTCGTCACTTGCACGCCGTCCCACGGCGCCGGACCGAAGCCGCGGCTTTCTTTAATTTCTCGGCAAGCGAGCGAGCCCCTGAAAGCGGCGTATCCGGCAGTACAAACGCCAGCGCCCAGGAAGTGTACTTTACCGCAAGGTCGGTTTGGCGGACGATGACTTGTACCGTGCGCCCGAGCTGCTCCATGTAGCGCTCGAACAGGGCTTCTCCCTGTTGGCGCAATAATTCCGGACCGCCGTCCACTTGCAACAACGCCAGAGTCAATGGAATTCCTTGCGTCCGCGCGCGCTGTGATTCGTGGAGCACGCAATCAAGATAGGAGCTTCGGGCGAGCAATCCGGTTTTCTCGTCCGCCACGGCCAGTGTTCGCACCAGCGACCGGAGGCGCGTGTGATGCACGCATAGCAGCATCTGGTCGCCGATCGATTGCAGGAAATATGTTTCGTTGGGCTTCCACGCGTGCGGCGCCGCAAAACCGGCGATCAGCATTCCCGCCGGGGTCTGCGTTTCCGGATCCGTCAGCTGCACTCCCAGCGCCGTTTCAAGTCCCATTTCCCTGAGTGCGGGCGCCGAAGACGCATCGAGCGGGAATCCTCCGAGCGAATCTGGGGTGGCGTGCTCGATCTGTCCGATCAGCCGGACGATGTGGCTTCCCGAGGACGCCTCGACCCCGGGGGCGCAATACTCGGAAGCCATTTGCGGCGGCTGGCCCGGCGCGCCCACGACGGCCAGGCACCGGGTCGCGCGAAGATGGTTGCCCACTTCGTTGACAGCCACCGAGAGCATTGCGCGCGGCGACGGCTGACGAAAAACGTTCTGATTGATTTCGGAAATCTTGCCGAGGTCGCGCAGGGTGTCCGGGGCAGAGACAGGGGAACGAACTGGCGGCTCTTCGGCGACAGGCTGCAAAGGCTCGACTCTGGGCCGTCTGGCGCCCTCCTGCGGCCACCAGTGCGCGGCCTCGAAGAGGCCCTGCAGACGCTCATTGCGGTCTTCTTCCCCGGGAAACAATTCGGCGATTCTCTGCAGACGTTCAACGGCTTTGGATTGCAGCGAGTACTGAACAAATATCTCGGCCTGGACAAGGAGATCTTCGAGCGTTTGCCCCCACGAACCTCTTCGAGCAAGACCGGCGACGGTTCATTTCGATTGCCCCGCGGCGCGATTTGAGGTGTGGTTGGCGTCCCGTGCGTCGCGGCACTGGACAGTTTTGATCTTATGCGGGTCAGAATCTCGGCGTCCGCCCGCCCCTGAAGAAGTCCCATGCGCTCTTCGTTGCGTGCGTCATAGGGATCGATCTCCACGAGCCTTTCGAGCGCATCGCACGCTCCCGAAATCTGATCGCTCGCCAGGTAAAGGTCAAATAAATGAACCAGGGCGTCGAAATATCGCGTTTCACGGCTGAGTTCGTTGTACATCGCGCCCCAGAATTCGGCCAGCCGGATCGACATCGGGAACGCTTCGATCAATTGGTCCACCGCGGCCGCGAATTCGGATTCCCGCCGCGCCGCCAGCATGCTTTTCATGGTCACGCGCAGCAGATCGACCGCCTTTTCTTCCTGGCCCGCGCGGAGATACTCCTCAGCGAGTGAAAAAAACTTTTCCGCCGAGCCCGCTCCCTGGTTCGTCATATGCTCGAGGACGGTGCGCGCCGCGTCGAGCTGCCCGGACCGAGTGAGTGCTTCGGCATACGTTTCGAGGAATGTGGCGTCCTTCTCGGTTTCCGCAAGGGGCACGAGAAGCGCGGTGGCCGCCGCCGGATCGCCCTCGCGAAGCAGGCCCTGCGCGTACAGAAGAGCCGCGCTGCGGTCGTCGGGCATCAAACGGTGCGCGCGCTCATAGAAACCCAGCGCCTCGACCTCATTTTCCGTGGTGAGTTGTCCGGCGCGTAAATAACCGCGAGCGGCAGCGGCGGGATTTTCCACACGCTCGGCGAGCTCCGCCACGGCAATGTGCCTATCGCGGTTTTCTGGATCGAGTTGAGCGATGCGCACAAAGCATGCCAGCGCGTCATCCATTTTGCCGCTCAGTTCAAACGCCATGGCCGCGGACGTGAATTGCTCGATCGCCTCCTCGGTCCGATTTTGTTTCTGCAGCAGCAGCCCGTATCGCGCGACGCGTTCCGGCGGCTGCTGATGCGGTTTCAGAAACCGCGCGTACAGCGCCAGCGCTTTGGGCTCTTCGCGGGGGGCCGTAAACCGGTCGAAAAGCATTCCGTAATAAACCGCCGCGCGGTCGTTACGATTCTGAAGTGTGTACAGATCCCCCAGGGATTGGATGGATTCCAGATGATTTGGAAAGGCTGAAAGGACAGATTGATAGGCTTCGATCGCATCATCGAGGCGGTTTTTCTCGACGTAGCGTTTCGCGCGATCCAGTTGCTTGACGATATCCACGCTCATGCGGGCTCGGACGGAATCCTCAATGAAATTGCGACCGGACACCTGCAGGCTGGCAGTGTTCGGGTCAATGAACCACTATATACTGTCGCGCCATTGCGCGCCAAACTGCGTCGTCTCCCGCTGCTCAATACGGCAATTCCTCTGCGTCGTGCAAGCGACGCAATCACGCAATTCCTGGGCCGCTTCCGGCTCACGGCCACTTGTGGCACACTGAATAGCTCCAGAGTGGATGGCATTCACCGCCGGGCGGCAGACAAGCTATCGCTCGCCGCAGCGCGGCTTTCGACAGGAGACACGAATCCGGCGCTTTTGCTTGAGCGCCGGCAGGCTGACCGATGGACCCACGCTTCGTCCGCAATTTTTGCATCATCGCGCATATTGACCACGGAAAGTCCACGCTGGCCGACCGCCTGCTCGAGCTCACCGGCGCGCTCAGCCAGCGCGAGATGAGCGCGCAGGTCCTGGACTCGATGGACCTGGAACGCGAACGCGGCATCACCATCAAGGCGAAGAGTATTCGCCTACATTACAATGCGAAGGACGGCAACGAATATCAGCTCAACCTGATTGACACGCCGGGCCACGTGGATTTTTCGTATGAGGTTTCCCGCGCGCTGTCCGCGTGCGAAGGCGCGCTGTTGGTCGTGGATGCCAGCCAGGGCGTGGAAGCGCAAACCGTCGCCAACACGTTTCTCGCGGCGCAGCACAATCTGACCATTATTCCCGTCATTAACAAGATCGACTTGCCCGCCGCGCAGCCCGAGCAGGCCAAGGAACAGATTGAAAATGTCCTGGCGATCCCCGCCTCCGACGCGCTGCTCATCAGCGCAAAGACCGGGCTCGGCGTGGAATCGGTGCTGGAAGCCGTCGTAGCGCGCATCCCTCCCCCGACCGGGACAGCCGACGCGCCGCTGCAAGCCCTGATTTTCGATTCCTGGTTTGATCCTTTTCGCGGCGCCGTGGTCCTGGTGCGGGTCATGAATGGCCGGATCACCCGGCACATGCAGGTGCGACTTTGTTTCAACAATCAGGTTTACGAAGTCGAGGCGCTAGGCGCGCTGACCCCAAAACCGGTGGTCCTCGATGAACTCGTCGCGGGAGACGTTGGCTTCGTCATCGCCAACATCAAGCAGGTAGCCGACGCGCGCGTCGGAGATACCATCGTTGATGCAGCGCGTCCCACGCCGCCTTTGCCCGGGTTTGAAGCCATCAAGCCCATGGTCTTCGCGGGCCTTTTTCCAGTGCTGGCGAGCGATTACGAAAATCTGCGCGATGCGCTCGGGAAACTCCAGCTGAATGACGCGGCATTTTTCTACGAGCCGGAAAATTCCGTGGCGCTCGGATTCGGCTTCCGCTGCGGGTTCCTCGGCCTGCTGCATATGGAAATCGCGCAGGAACGCCTGGAGCGCGAATTCAACATCAATCTGATTACGACCGCGCCCAGCGTCCGCTACCGGATTACAACGACGGCGGGCGCCGTCCTCGAAGTGGACAGCCCCACGAAATTCCCGCCTCCGAACGAAATGGCCAAGATCGAGGAACCCGTGATCACGGCCATGATCATCACGGCCGAGGATTCCGTGGGAGCGATCCTGCAGCTCTGCGAAGAAAAGCGGGGCGTCCAGAAGAATTTCGAGTATCTCTCGCCCACGCGCGTGATGCTCACGTACGAGCTGCCGCTCAACGAAATCGTGCTCGATTTCTATGACCGTTTGAAGAGCGCCTCGCGCGGTTACGCGTCGCTTGATTATCACCTCGCCGGATACGCGGAGGCCGATCTGGTGAAACTGGACGTTCTGGTGGGAGGCGAGCCGGTCGACGCGCTGGCGCTGGTCTGCCACCGCGAATTTTCCTACGAGCGCGGACGTGAACTGGTGACGCGGCTGCGCAAACTCATCCCGCGCCAGATGTTCGAGGTCCCCATTCAGGCCGCCATCGGCAGCCGCGTGATCGCGCGCGAAACCGTGGCGGCGATCCGCAAGAATGTGCTCGCCAAATGCTACGGCGGCGACATCACGCGCAAGCGCAAACTGCTGGAGAAACAAAAAGAAGGAAAGAAGCGAATGAAGCGAGTCGGCCGCGTGGATATTCCCCAGGAAGCGTTCCTCGCCGTGCTGAAGGTTGCCAGCACTCCGGACGAGTGAGCGTCCGAAGGGAGGAGCGGGGTTCAGCTGTCATCTTTTGAATTTCCCCAGCGTTAAGCAAAGATCAATTACATGACAGGCTGAAGCCTGTTCTACTTGGACTTCGGTAGTTCCATTCGCCGCACTTCTACGCCTAATCGACCGCGGGCGAGCTGCACATTGACTTCGCCGCCGACGGCAACTTGATCCGCGGCACGCACGACATTTCCATTTGCGTCCGTGCAGATTGCGTAGCCACGCCGAAGAACGCCCAACGGGCTGCGTTCCTCCAGCTGCAGGCGCAGCCGGTCTAGGTGTTGAACCTTGGAAACCAATACGCGCTCCATCCGCACGCCCAGTTCCACCGAGCGCTGCATCAATTTCAAACTGATCGTTCGGATTCGCGCGCGAAAATCAAAGGATGCGATGCGGGTTCCGGCAATCGTGTAGCGGCGGCGCAATCGCTCGATCCTCCCCTGCAGCGCCGTGCCCAGACGCAACGTCAGCTCGTCGGTTTGCTGGCGATGGCGACGAAGCAAATCCTCCAGCCTGCGAAATCCCATGTGCGTGGCGAGTTCTTTCAGGTGGTGCCGCCACTCGAGCAGCAGGTAGCGCATCTGACGCGAGATTTTGTGTTCCAGTTCACGCAGGTGGCGTTGAAATTCCTGCCGCGATTGCACGACAATTTCCGCGGCCGCCGATGGCGTGGACGCGCGCACGTCGGCCACAAAATCGGCGATCGTGAAGTCCGTTTCGTGCCCCACGCCGCTAACGATGGGAATCGTGCAGGCCGCAATCGCGCGCGCCACGATTTCTTCATTGAATGCCCACAAGTCCTCGATGGACCCGCCGCCGCGTGCCAGCAGGATCACATCCACGAGTTGCTTGCGGTTGAAATATTTCAGGGCTGCGACGATGTCTTCCGCCGCGCCGTCGCCCTGCACGCGTACCGGGTAGACGATCAGGTGCAGGTTCGGAAAGCGCCGGCGCAGAATGCGGATGATATCCCGGACCGCCGCCCCGCGCGGAGACGTGACCACGCCGATGCGCCGCGGGAGCAGCGGAAGCGGCTTCTTGCGCGCCTCGTCGAAAAGCCCTTCCGCTTCGAGCCGCTTCTTGAGCTGCTCGAAGGCGAGTTGCAGCGCGCCGACGCCCGACGGCTCGATGTGCTCCACGTAAATCTGATACTCGCCGCGCGGCTCGTAAACGCTGATCGATCCGCGGACAATCAGTTTCAATCCGTCTTCGGGACGGAACTTCAGGCGCATCGCCTGCGTGCGGAAGCAGACGCACTTCACCTGAGCCTGCGCGTCCTTCAAAGTGAAATAGAGATGCCCCGATTGCGCGGCGTGATAATTGGAGACTTCGCCCTCCACCCACAAATTCGAGAATTGCGCGGCCAGGACGTTGCTGATGCGCGCCGTCAGCTCGGCGACGCTCCAGATTTGGCGCGCGGGCGCGAGATTCAGCTCGAACTGTTTTATTTTTTCAGCCATTGTACCAGCCACAGGATCAGCGTCAGCGCCACGCTCAGCAGAATACACGTCACCACGGGGAAATAGAACGAGCCGTGTTTGCCCTGATACGCGATGTCGCCGGGAAGTCGTCCGATCCGCAGGGGCAGCCCTCCGGGCCGCGCCGCAAGCCACACCAGCGCGCCAATCGCTGCAAGCGCCGCGCCTGCGAAGACCATCATCCGGCCAAGTTCGCGCATTTGTTCCATCGAACTTAATTCTAGCTGATTTGCGAGGGGATCAACTTACGGAGACGGAGAAAGACAGTGGGCTACTCTCTGGAAAACCGTTCATCAGGGGCTATGCGCTCTTTAAAGAGTCACCCATCTCTGGAGGAGATTGCACATCCGTTATTCTTAGGTTAGTCCAAGTTTCATCCAGACTCGCGACATGTGTAACATAGATCCTATGCTTCAATTGTTTTAAGTTCTCAAGGACGCTAGTTTCGAGCCTAACGAGTCAACATGATGAAGCAAACTATTGAAAAGGTTGTGATAGGTAGTTGCCTAACTGTCGCCTTAGCAACTGGCGCGGCAACCGAGCCTAAACGCTCTCCGCGGGATTTAGACGCCCGTTCAAGGACAGTTCTGGGAATTACACTGGGACAATCGGATATAGAAATGGTCCAAGCGAAACTGGGTGCCGCGAAGTTGTGGGGGGACGGCGACGCTGGGAACGCAGAGAGCAAGGTTTGTTACCTTACGCGAGACCCTAATTCACTCGCAATAATTTATGCGGCCAACAGTGAAATGTCGCCGGACCAGATAGTCACCGACATACGAATCCTGAAAAAAGACGGCTATAAGGACCGCTCAAACTGCCTACCGCTAAGCATTGACGGTGAAGAAGTCGGTACGTTGAGCAACCTGAAAATTGGCAGCAGCCGCGAAAAGGTTCGCGCGATCCTCGGGCCACCTGCTCATACTGGTGGGTCAGAGTGGAGCTACGATTGGAGCGTAGACCGACCGATACCCAGATCGGATAAGTATTATCAACGTTGGGCTGATAAACGGCAAGAATGCTTCGAGGGCAGGGACCCGTATTACACGACATCTTCGGGCATTACAGTGCGGTTCAAAAACGATAAAGCTGTAGCTCTATTCTTTTCCAGGATCGACAGCGTTTGCTGAACCATATCCCGCTTCCTGAGAGCGTTATCGGATGCCTGCCAGCCACGTAAAGGTAAAACCGGGTATCTTCTAACCCCGACGAGCTGAAGAATACTCAGATCAGTTCGTATCCAGCGAAGAAGTAGCCAAGCTCAAACGCCGCAGTCTCGGGAGCGTCGGAGCCGTGCGTGCAATTGTTGCCGATGCTGGTTCCGAGGTCGCGGCGAATGGTGCCCGGCGCGGCTTTGGCGGGATCGGTGGCGCCCATCGTTTCGCGCCACTTGAGGATGGCGCCCTCCGCTTCCAGGGCAAGCACGACGATCTTGCCCGAACTCATGAACTCCGTGAGTTCGCCGAAGAAACCTCGCTCGCGGTGCACGGCGTAGAAGCCCTCTGCTTCTTTCCGCGTGAGGTGCATGGATTTGATTGCGACGATTTGGAATCCAGCTTTATTAATTCTTGAAAGTATTTCCCCGCTTAGGCCCCGGCCGTATGCATCAGGTTTAATAATTGCAAGTGTGCGTTCGAGTGGCATTTTTGAATGTCTCCCTAAAGTTTAGTGGGTGAATAGGAACCGTCGGTCCCCACGACAGTCCAAGAAATTGTCACGCGATGCCTTGGTAGCACAGGCTTCAGCCTGTGTGGTGTTGAATATCGCGTATTGAAAGTCAAAAGCTCACAGGCTGAAGCCTGTGCTACTTAATCGCCGCTGCCAGCGTCGAGCCAATGTCAGCGGGACTCTGCACCGTATGAATTCCCGCCGCGGACATCGCTTTGTATTTCTCCGCAGCAGTTCCCGCTCCGCCGCTGATGATCGCGCCCGCGTGGCCCATGCGGCGTCCCGGAGGCGCGGTTTGCCCGGCAATCAGACCCACAACGGGCTTCTTCACGTTCGCTTTGATGTACGCGGCAGCCTGTTCCTCCGCGTTGCCGCCGATTTCGCCGATCATCACAATAGCGTGCGTTTCCGGATCTTCGTTGAACAGGCGGATCGCATCGAGAAACGTCGTGCCGATAATCGGATCGCCGCCGATGCCGATGCAGGTGGACTGCCCGATTCCCAGTTTCGTGAGCTGGTCCACGGCTTCATAGGTCAGCGTGCCGCTGCGGCTGACGACGCCAATGTTTCCCTGCTTGTGAATACGTCCCGGCATGATGCCGATCTTGCATTTCCCCGGCGAGATGATTCCCGGACAATTCGGCCCGATCAGGCGCGACTTCGACGCCTTGAGCACGGCCGCCACGCGAACCATATCGAGCGTCGGAATCCCTTCGGTGATGCAGATGATGAGTGGCACAGCGGCGTCCAACGATTCGAGGATTGCGTCCGCTGCATACGGCGGCGGCACAAAGATCAACGAAACGTCCGCTCCGGTCTCGCGAACCGCATCCGCGACCGTGTTGAACACGGGCACTTCAAGGTGCATAGTGCCACCTTTGCCGGGAGTCACGCCCGCGACCACTTTCGTGCCGTACTCAATCATCTGCTCCGCGTGAAAACTGCCTTCACGTCCGGTGAGGCCCTGCACGACGACGCGCGTCTTTTCATTCACCAACACGCTCATCGCGCACCCCCGGCCAGTTTCACAATTTTCTCCGCTCCATCCTTCATTCCTTGCGCGATCGTGAAGTTGCAGCCTGACTCACGCAGGATTTCCTGTCCTTTTTCCACGTTGGTTCCTTCCATCCGTATGACTACCGGAAGCTTCAACTCCAATTCCTTTGCCGCGGCCACGACGCCGCTCGCCAGCACGTCGCACCGCAAAATTCCGCCAAAAATATTGATGAACACGCCCTTCACGCTCTTGTCGCTGATCAGGATTTTGAACGCGTTCTTCACCTGCTCGGCCGAAGCGCCGCCGCCAACGTCAAGAAAATTCGCCGGCGAGCCGCCCGACAGCTTGATGATGTCCATCGTGCCCATGGCCAGGCCCGCGCCGTTCACCATGCAGCCGACGTTGCCGTCGAGCTTGATGTAATTGAGCTTGAAGTTCGAGGCTTCCACTTCCAGCGGATCTTCCTCGTTCAAATCGCGCAACTCAGCGAGCTCCTTGTGCCGGTAGAGCGCGTTGTCGTCAAACGTCATCTTCGCGTCGAGCGCGACCAGTTTCCCGTCGCCCGTCACGATCAGCGGATTGATTTCCGCGAGCGACGCGTCGGTTTCCAGGAACGTGCGGTACAAGCCCTGCAAAAACGGTCCCGCCGCCGCAGCGGCATCGCCCGAAAGCCCCAGGCCAAACGCCAGCTTGCGCGCATGGTAAGGCTGCAAACCCGTCGCGGGAAAAATCGTCTCGCGCAAAATCAACTCGGGGTTTGTATGCGCCACTTCCTCGATTTCCATCCCGCCCGCCGTGCTGGCCATGATCACCGGCGCGGCCACCGCGCGATCCACCAGAATGCTCAGGTAGAGTTCGCGCTTGATGTCCAGGCCTTCCTCGATCAATAGGCGCTGGACGATGCGCCCGGCCGGGCCCGTCTGCGGCGTCACCAGCTTCATGCCCAGCATGGCCTTGGCCAGGTCGGCGGCCTCCGCCGGCGATTTCGCCAGCTTCACGCCGCCCGCCTTGCCGCGGCCTCCCGCGTGGATTTGCGCCTTCACGACGACGATCTTCGTCCCCAGTCGTTCGGCCGCCGCGCGCGCCTGCTCCGGCGTCGTGACCATCTCCCCCCGGGGAGTCGGCACGCCGAATCGCCGGAAGATTTCCTTAGCTTGATATTCGTGAATCTTCATCGTCCGTCCATGTTATGAGGCGGGCTGCAATAGTACAGCCCGCGCCCGACAGTGCTAGAATTTAAGTACAGTCGAAACTATAGAGTTTATAGGCAACACGCGAGTCGGGCAAGCGAAAGGAAGCTGTGAGATCAATTTCGATACCATTTGGAAACTGGACAGAGTTTCGTATCGGGTCTCGTGTCTTCGCCCGCCTGCACGCGAGGCTCCCGGTCTCGTGATGCAACCCTTCATTCGAAAAGTGGAAGCCGGAGGGCGATCTCTCGCGGCAGGAAGCCGAAACCGCGATGGAGGAAATTCTCTCCGGCCGCGCCGAGGAAGACTCGATTGTCGCGCTGCTCGCCGCGTTGCGCGCCAAAGGCGAGACGGTCGAAGAACTCGTCGGCTTCGCCCGCGCCATGCGCCGCCACGCCACGCAGATTTTTCCTGACGGATCGCGCCCCGATGACCTGCTGGTGGACACCTGCGGCACCGGAGGCGACGCTTCCGGGCACATTCAATATTTCCACCGCCGCCGCATTTGTCGCAGCGGGAGCGGGCGTGCGCGTCGCCAAGCACGGCAACCGCTCGATTTCATCGAAGTGCGGCTCGGCCGATGTGCTGGAAGCTCTGGGGATTTCGCTGGACGTTCCGCCCGAACGAATCGGCGCTGCGATCCGCGAAATCGGAATCGGCTTTCATGTTTGCTCCGGCCATGCACACGGCCATGCGGCACGCCATGCCCGCTCGGCGCCGCCTGGGGCGCACCGCTTTCAATCTGCTTGGCCCTCTGACGAATCCGGCCGGGGCGCGCGCGCAGGTCATCGGCGTCTTCTCCGATAAAGTGGTGGAAAAAGTCGCGCTCGTCGCTCGCCGAACTTGGCGTCGAGCGCGCATTTGTCGTGCACGGCGCGGGAGGCCTCGACGAAATATCGCTCGCCGGAGAAACCAGCGTGGGCGAAGTTCGCGGCAAGACCGTGAGCCTATACGAAGTCACGCCTGAAGATTTCGGCCTGGAGCGCGCGCCGCTCGACGCCGTCGCCGGAGGCGACGCCGCGCATAATGCCGGAGATCATTCGCGCAATCCTCGCCGGAGAGAAAGGCCCGCGCCGCGACATCGTCGTCGCCAATGCCTCCGCCGCAATCGTCGCCGCGGGCCGCGCCGCCGATTTTCTCGAGGGCGCGCAACTCGCCGCCCAGTCCATCGATTCGGGCGCCGCGCGCAAGAAACTCGACGCGCTGATTGCTTTTACGTCGGGAGCGTAGACCTGGAAAGGTGCGAAACAAGCAAAGCTAGACTGATAAGAAGGGCGATAACCGACAGCACAAAGTAGCACTGGCTTATCAGCTCTGAATATGGATTAAAGAAATTTGGTGCGTATTCGAAGACCCAGCCTGTCACAATGCGGGTCATTAATACTCCAAGGATAACCCGTTCCGCAGTACACCTGGCAAACTTGAATAGGACTGGGAAAAAGATAAATGAAAACAGAACGATTCGAAAAAGAAGGTCGTACAAGCTGTTTTCGACTACTAACGGCTTGCCTAAGGTCCTCCAGCTCTGAAATACACCCGGGATGAAGAATGCCACCAAGACCGCTGCTATTCGCACGTTTTTAACGGCACAAACTCGATTATGGGGCTCGTCGATGGACATCCTTTGGATAATTTCGAGTCTCAAAAGTATCCGGTCGTACGTGGCTCTGGCCGCCTCCCCGAAGACTCCTAATTTAATGAGGCGCGAGATCGCCCAAAAAGAAAACAGTCCATACAGAGCTAATTGGAATTGACGCTCCTGAATCTTGCGGTCATTGGAAATCCAGCCAAACACCCAACTTGGTATGATCCCCATCCGGTTGAGAAAGATTACGCCGACCATAACTCCGCCGACGATGATCCCAATTCCCAGGCCCCACAGGATGGGCTTCGACCAATTGTAGACAGACCGCACTCGTAAACGGTTTCGGGGAGGTTCGTCTGATTTGGATTGGTCAGTCATTTTTCGCCGATTCTATATTGAACGCGACGAAATCAAAATGAGATGTTTCGTACAACTTCCATCAAGTTGGATCATGCGCGGCCTGTGACTATTTGTGAGAAGGCAGCTTGACCCTACGGATAATCCATCCAATAATTGCGTCTTTCGACGGGACATGAAAAGTGCCCAGCTTTTCACACAGCAAACTGACCACCTTCCAGCAGTGCCCGCAAAAATATAAATTTCGCTATATCGACGAAATCCCTCCTCCGATCCGAAGCATCGAGCTTCATCTGGGAACTTCCGTGCACACCGCCCTCGAAAAGCTGTACGCCGACGCACGGCAGGGCCGGGTCACCTCTCGCGATGAACTCTTGGCTTTCTTCGAGCTGGCATGGGACGAGGGTTACTCGCCTCAATTGCGAATCGTCCGGTCGCGAACGACTGCGCTTACCTACCTGGAAACGGGCCGGGAAATGCTGAAAAATTACCACTGGAGGTTCCATCCCTTCACGCAATCCACGACGCTGGAACTCGAGGAAACATTTCTCTTTCCACTTTCCGATAAACACGAAATGAGAGGGATCATCGACCGGCTGGCCAGGGCGGCGGACGGGACACTCGAAATTCATGACTACAAAACTTCGCGCCGGCTGCCGACCCCCGATCAGATCGGCAATGATGTGCAACTGGCGCTGTACGAAATCGCCATCCGGCATCGCTGGCCGGAGGCTCAGGGAATCTCCCTGATCTGGCACTATCTGGCTTTTGACAAGGACATACAAATCACGAAGACGCCGCGACAACTGGAAGCCGTCAAGGAAAATACTCTGGGCCTCATCGAGCGAATCGAGAAGACCACTTCCTTTCCGACACACGTATCAGCCCTCTGCGACTGGTGCGAATACAAGGAAATTTGTCCCGCGATGAAGAAACCATCGTCCTCGACGCCCACCCGCGCGTCATTCCGAACCCGCTCTTGCGGGTGAGGAATCTCTCCGTGGTTTGACTCGTGAAAAGAAAGAGGGATTCCTCGCTTCGCTCGGAATGACGGAGTTGCTTATCGCGGCGAACGAGCCTGCCATTGGAGGACTACAGAGCGAGAAAATTCTTGAGGAGATGCATCCCAACGTCCGTAAGGACCGATTCGGGATGGAACTGCACGCCCTCGACAAGCATTTTTCGGTGGCGCAGGCCCATGATAATGCCATCTGTTTTCGCGGAGATCTCAAGATCGGCGGGCAATGATTTTTCCTCGACAATCAGCGAATGATAGCGCGTGGCCACAAAATCCTGCGGCAGCTCTTTGAAAATCGTCTTGTTGTCGTGATGGATGCGGCTGGTCTTGCCGTGCATGATTTCGGGCGCGCGAATGACTTTCCCGCCGAACGCCTGGCCGATCGCCTGATGGCCCAGGCAGACTCCGAGGATCGGAATCTCCCCTGAAAAGCGGCGAATGACATCGAGGCAAATGCCGGAGTCGTCCGGCGTCCCGGGACCGGGAGAGATGACGATGCGCTGCGGCTTTTTCGCGGCGATCTGATCCAGCGTGATCTGGTCGTTGCGATGCACTTCCAGCTTTTCGCCCAATTGCCCGAGAAACTGCGCAAGGTTATAGGTAAAGGAATCGTAGTTGTCGAGTAGCAGGATCATCGCTGGCAGCCCGTGTGTCTTACCCTCGCCATCTAATTAGGGACGACGGCTTCGGTGACACAAGCGAAATTATAAGACGACGGCAAGAAGATCACAAACGCAGCTCCATGGGAGGAGAAGATGGAACCGTCCTATACACAATTCCCGAGGCGATGGCACGAGGGCAGCCCGTTGGCGAGCAGCACAATCGGCCAGTAGAGTGCGAGGTAAGATCCAACAAGGATCCAGAGCGATCTCCAACCGAACCGGTATATCGCAACGAAGAATAGCAGAGTCCAAAGGAATGCGAGCGGAATGCTACACCAAAAAACCAACCCATAATTAACCGGCATTCTCGTTTCGGGTGCTGTCCGGGCGAAATATGCAATCACAACGGATGCCCCCAGCACAATCTTGAACCAATAACCGTGGGATGTATCAGGATTTGAGCCGCTCATGGACCTTTTACCGCACCGAACTTTCTGAAACACGTGGCGAATGGTTAGCTGAGAAAATCGCCTGCGCCCGTATCGTGTCGGGGTCGGGCTCTTCGTCCTCCTGCGCGCATTTCCGGCGGGTGTCGGCGACGAAATCGTCGAGCTTCCCCTGCTCGCGCATCTGCACCAGCTTGTCCATCTGCGCCCAGCGCGACTCGGGCTCCTGCTTGAGGATCGCCTGATAGGTCTTGATCGAGCTGAGCAGACCCGCGAGGGCAATGGCCTGTTCGTTCTTAACTTCGTCGGGATGCTCGATCATGAATGCGGCCATCGAAATCACCATTTGCTGGACGATTTCCGTGGAATGGCCGCGCGGCGGGTTCGGGCAGCTTGCCGAAATAATCGAGGCACACATTCACCGTGATGTCGGGAATATCGGATGATCCATTGGTAGACCCAGGCGCGTTGATCCTTGGCGTCCTTGGCAAGGGGATCGTTTTCCAGATCGTGCGAGATCTTCACGGCCCGCGCCCGCTCTTCGGGAGTCGAGGGCCCGCGCTGTCTGCTGCTGCTGTTGCTGCTCCTGCGCCCGACGGATCTCGCAAGAATAAACCCGAAAATGAGTGTCGTGATTGCGAAGGCCCGGACAGTGTGGTGTTTCATACGAACTCCCTGCGGATACCGGCGGTGCAGCCGTTTTCGGCTACCCCCACAAGCGTATCTTACATGAAAGTAATTCATGATTCGGAAATCGTTATCTGTGACATCTAAAATCTGCAGTCTGCGCGAACGACAGCGATGAATCCTGGTTACTTCCGTTTGCCCGGTCGCCGCACTTTCGCGGGACCGATCTGCGCCGAATCCAATCCCCGATGCGCGATTTCGAGCGCGGTGAGCAACGCGCGCGCCTTATTGACTGTCTCCGTGTATTCCTTTTCGGGGACCGAATCCGCCACCAGCCCCGCTCCGGCCTGCACATAGGCCACTCCCTTCTTGACGACCATCGTCCGGATCGCGATGCAGGAATCGAGATTCCCGGAGAAATCGAGATACAGGATCGCTCCCGCGTAGATGCCGCGGCGCGTGGGCTCGAGTTCGTCGATAATTTCCATGGCGCGGACTTTCGGCGCGCCGGACAAAGTGCCGCCGGGAAAGCACGCCGCCAGCGCCTCGAAGCAATCCACATCCTCGCGCAAACGCCCGCTGAGGCTGGAAACAAGGTGCATCACGTGCGAGTAGCGTTCCACGAACATCAGCTTGTCCACATGGACCGATCCATACTCCGAAACACGGCCCAGGTCATTGCGGCCCAGATCGACCAGCATGATGTGCTCGGCGCGCTCCTTGGGATCGGCGGCGAGATCGGTTTCGAGGCGCTGGTCTTCCTCTTCGTCGCCGCCGCGGGGGCGCGTCCCGGCGATCGGCCGGTAAAACGCGTCGCGGCCTTGCACCTTGAGCAGCATTTCCGGAGAACTGCCCACCACGGCGAGATCATTCAGCTTCAGAAAATACATATAGGGCGAGGGATTCACCACGCGCAGGGCGCGGTAAATCTCGAATGGGTCGGCATCCGTCTTCGCGGAGAACCGCTGGCTGACGGCGACCTGAAAAATGTCGCCGGCGCGAATATATTCCTTCGACTTGCGCACCGCCTCCAGAAATTTCGCGCGGGTGAAATTTGAAGTGATCTTGAGCGGACGAGGCCGCCGGCGCTTCGGACGTTCCGCGGGCACGGGCACGTCGAGGCGGCGGCGCGTCGCCCGAATTTCGCGGACGGCCCGGTTGTATTTCGCGCGAAGGCTGCCTTCCCCATCGGTGAAAACATTGCGGACGATCCACAAACGGTGCCGGACATGATCGAAGACAACCAGGCCGAGAAAAAACATCATCACCGCGTCATCCATGCCCACATCATCGCGCGTGGTATCCGGGATGCGCTCGACCAGGCGGACCATGTCGTACGCAAAATATCCGATCGCGCCCGCTACCAGCGGCGGCAGGCCCGGCACTCGCACCGGGCGATATCGCTCGACGCGGTTGCGCAGATAATCAAGCGGATTCGATTGCACCCAGGAAACGCGGCTCTCGCTTTCCAGAACGCACGCGCCGTTGACGTAGCGAAACACTTCGGCGGGATTCGCGCCCACAAACGTATAGCGCGCGATCTTTTCTCCTCCCTCGACGCTCTCCAGCAGGCAGGCATATTTCGCGTCATGCGCGAGGCGCTGGTAGGCGGAAACCGGCGTGAGAGTATCGGCGGTAAACGTGTCGTACACGGGCACCAGATTGCCCTGCCGGGCGAGCCGGCAAAATGTCTTGAAGTCAGGCTGAATCATTTTTAGTCCCGGCCGGTCACTTCAGCCGCTTTCCTTGAGATTTTTCTTCTCCCGCGAGTGCCCGGGTAATCGCGCGGCGCATGGCGGCCTCCGGCGCGCGCTCTCCGGTCCAGATTTCGTACTGCGCAAAGCCCTGCGCAAGAAACATTTCAACTCCGGAAATCGTCTCGATCCCTTTTCGCTGCGCGCATTGGAGCAATTCCGTCGTGCGCGGCCGGTAAACCATGTCCATCACGATCCGGCAGTTCAGATCCTCGCTGGCGAGCGGCGAGCCGCCGTGCGGGTACATTCCGACGGGCGTGCAGTTCACGATCGCGTCGAAGAATTCCCGGCGCAACTCGTCGCGCAGCACCACCTGCGCGCCCATCGCTCGCGCCAGAGCGCGGGCGCGTTCCGGCCGCCGCGCGCAAAGACAAACAATCGAACCCGCTTGCGCCAGCGCGAATGCAGCGGCTCGCGCCGCGCCTCCCGCGCCGAACAATAGCACGCGGCTTCCCGGCAAGGCGCATGCGGCGCTCCAAACTGCGCAGCACGCCAACGTAGTCCGTATTGTACCCGTACAGGCGGCCTCCCCCACGCACCACGACGGTATTGACCGCCCCGATGCGCGCGGCCAGCGGATCGCAGTCATCCAGATGGCGAAGGATTTTCTCTTTATGAGGAATCGTGACTGCAAATCCGGAAATGCCAAACGGCTTGACCGCGCCCAGAAAATCCCGAAGGTCCTCAACCAGAAACGGCACGAACACGGCATCGAATTTGCGCGCGCTGAAATGCCGTGTTATGCAGCAACGGCGAGAGCGAATGGCCGATCGGATTGCCGATCACGCCGTAAACACGAGTCCGGCGCGAAACCTGCGCGACCCGGTAAAGATTTTCCATCGCATCAAGCGAGAGCTGGCCGGGCGCTGTGGTTTTCTCCACGGCGGCGTATGCAAGGGCGCTGCCTTCCCGCAACGATAGAATGCGTCCCGCGAGGCCGATTTCGCCCATGGGAATTGCAACGACGTCGCGTCGTCCGCGTGCAAGCTCGCAGACACGCAAGCTGTCGGAAATGGAATGGCAATGCGTGGCGATCTTTACAGCTCGACCGCCAGCGCGCTCCAACTGGCGCAGAATGCCCGGAAGACTTCGCGGCGTCCGGCGAAAATCGTGGTGGGAAACCATCACGCCTGCAGGGGAAAGAGCACGTTGCAGCTCATTCTTGTCGAAATACCTGGCCGTCTCGATTTCGACATCGCACCAACGGCAACCGGCGCGGACCGCTTGCGCCAGGACCTCAATTTGCTGCCTCCGGCTGCCGCGAAATTGGCCGCCTCCCTGCCTGGCTGCGGCAAGTGGCGATCAGCGTAGCTCGCGGTCGCGCGCGCCCCAGCCAGCCCAGAAAGGCAGCCCGTTCCTTTTCGTCGCGGAGATAGTCGAGCCGCAATTCCAGGATCCGGGTCATTCGGAGGGCCTGGCGCACTTGAGACTTCATTTCTCGCGCCGTGCCCGCCGCGACCACCCCGCAGACGCGATCTTTGCCGAAGATCCCTTCCAAGTAACCCCTCCGCCGTGTCCAGCAGATAAGGACTCCCTCCATGGTAACAAGTCTGTAAAGCATCCCCTCACGATTTCTTGACGCCCCCGGGGACGGATGCTAGCTTGGAATAGCAAATCTGACTCAACCCGGGACTAGTTTCGCCGCAGAAGAAGGAGCAGCTCCCATGCTTAGAAATATTGGCTATCGCGTTCTTTTTAATGGACTTAAAGTCATCGTCGGCATGGCGATGTGCCTGTGTGTCGCCCAGGCGCAGCAGGTCCCTGCCGGCATCACCGAGGCGGATGTCTATTGCTCGGGGTTGGTCACCGATCAGCCGGTCCCGACGGATTCCTATCTGATCAGCGGCGAGGACTCCGACTACAAGAATACCTTTGCCCCCGGGGACGTCGTGTACATTAACCGCGGCGCCAATCAGGGCGTCAGGGTTGGCGACCAGTATGAAGTTATCCGGGCAGTCAAAGACATGGGCAGGATCAAGTGGTTCAAGTACCAGTCCGAATTGTCTAAAGCCATGGGGACGACGTATGCGGACATTGGCCGGCTCCGCGTGGTACGTGTGCAGCCGAAGACCTCAACAGTGGAATTGACCCTGTCCTGCGATCTGATGCAGCGGGGTGACATCATTCGCCCATTTCAGGCCCGGCGCGTCCCGGCCATGCATAATGGCCAGAAATTCGATCCTTTCGCGCCGCCTTCCGGCAAGAAAACGGCAATGGTCGTGACAACCAAGGACTTTGGGACGGTTTCCGGCGTGGGAAGAATCGTCTACGTGAACTTGGGAAGCCAGCAAGGAGTAGAGGTTGGCAATTATTTCCGCGTGTTCCGGTACCAGGCAACGCACAACGATGTGACTTACGAGGAGCGCGATATGGCATATAAAGTATACGGGTTCGGCAGCACGCCGGTCGCGTATCATTGGGACGATCTTCCGCGCCAGGTGATGGGCGAAGGGATTGTCCTCCGCACAGGTCCCAATTCTTCAACCGTCCTGCTGACCAATTCTCGCGACGGAATCTTCGTCGGTGATTACGTGGAACTCGAGTAATTACCGGGAAAATTTCTTCACGCAATCCGCAGTGGAGACAAAAAGGCCCTGTCCCGAACAACGGATCAGGGCCTTTTTGATTTCATTTTGCGAAAAGATATGCGGGAGCGGCAGTCCTCTGAATGGCATTTCATAAGCGGGAACTCGAGCGAACTTCCAGTTCGGAAAAGACTTCAGCCGTGAAGGCAAAGATTTGGGTTGCAGCGTCCAGCCAGGCATCCCGCGGCAATCCAGCTTTGTTGCAGGTTTCTTCGAGCAATTTCCGGCCGGACCATCCCCACTCGGCGGCCACCTTCGGGAGCAACACTCCCCGGCATGGGGGACGAACCACCAGGACGCCATGCTGACCGGCAATAATTTCCGCGGGTGCGATTTTCTCAAGAGCCGACAGCACGGAGATTTCAATGTCCAGCGCGGCAATTTCCTCGGCAGCCACGGGCGGAAAACGCGGATCATGCAAGGCAGCATTGATCGCGGCGCGGGCCACCCCCTCGGCGAGCGGCCCTGGATCCTCCACTTGCCCCACGCACCCGCGAAGTTTGCCGCCACGATAGAGGCTCACAAATGAGCCTCGGGGAACATTGAATCGGGAGGGGAAAGGCGGAAAATCAGGGAGGCGATTCTCCACGACAACGCTTGAGATTGCATGCCGGGCGATGCCCAGCAAGGCGAGCCCGTCGTCACTGGACAGTGGGGACATCTTGAGCGTTCTTTCGCGGTTCGAGAATTCTCAGATGGCGTCTTTGTTTCACGCTGCCGTCGACGCGCCCCCAGAACTTCTGGAAATATTGAAACGCGGAAACGACCGCGCTGCCGACAACCAGCCACAACAAAATCACGCCGAGCGGCCGGATGATGGCATGCTTCGCCGCCAGAATGACGGCGCAAACCGCGATCACCTGCAGAACCATTTTCGTTTTGCCCAGCGCGGAAGCGGGAATTGTGAATCCTTCGGCGGACGCGATGTTTCGCAATCCCAATACCACGATCTCCCGTCCGATGATGATCACCGCCATCCACGCATGCACCAGGTGCATTTCAACCAGGGAAATAAATGCGGCCGACATCAGGAGTTTGTCGGCGATGGGATCGAGCAGGATTCCGAGCGTGGTCACTTCACTGCGCCGCCGGGCATAATAGCCGTCCGCCCAATCCGTCGCCGCGGCGGCAAGCAGAATCATTACACCCCAATCCGCAAAATTAATCGGAAGGCCGAAAAAAACTACGTTGGGCGCGCGGGTCAAAAGGACAACGACCAGCACCGGGATAAAGAAGATGCGCAGAATCGTCAGGCTGTTTGGCAGGTTCATGGCGCACCCGGGGGGCTCCCTGGTTCTACTTGCACTTACCCGCCCAGTCGCGAGGCGTTACCCACTATAGACGGACACTTGCGCACAGTCAACGATTCCTCAAAATCAGTTCGCAGGCGATGCGTTGGCCGCAGTATTCGCCTCGACACGCAATGTGCAATCCATGGATGGGCGTAAATGCTGCCTTGGTCGCATTGAAATTTGAATCATGGATTATTGGCGGCCTGGGCACAGCGACCCGCAAGGCTGTGCAAATCATAGAGTTGCAGTCGGGAAAGGAAAATCGGCAAAAATTGCTGACAATTGCAGCAATGCCGTCCGTATCTCGCTGCAAATACACTGCTTAATCTGAATTTAATGGTGAAAAGCAACACACGCGCGATCTCCTGAGCCCTCGAACACTGCTTCCGTGACTTTCGATTTCCACAGGTTTTTCCACTGCTAGCGCGGCTTGATTTGATCCAAATCTCGCGCTGACCGCATGGAATCTAGCGATTCTGAGGGAGGCTTTCGGCGGGTTAATGGTTTTTCTGTATGTTTTTAGAGTTAGACGAGCGCGGGCTCAGCAGTGATCCTAAGCCGGCGCGCCACGGACGTCGGCAATTCAGCTTCGATTGCCATGAATGAATCCCGCACTTCGGAGTGCAGCACGCGGCCCAGGGCGTGAACCAGAGCAATGGACTTCCCGTCCTTCATCGGGAGTTCAAAGTTCAGATGCAGAACCGGATCCACGGGCATCGCCGAATCGATGCGGGCAAGGAGGTCTTTGAGGCCCGCGCCCGTCAGTCCGGACACGAGCACCGAATTGTGATTTCCGTTGTTCGCCGCCGCTTGTTCGGGGGAGAGCCGGTCGATCTTGTTGAGCACGTGTAGACGCGGACGATCGGCCACGCCCAACTCTTTCAGGATTTTTTCAACTTCGGCGTCTTGTTCGGTGTGGTGCGGATTCGATATGTCCGTTACAAGCAGGATCAGCGCCGACTCCTGCACTTCTTCGAGCGTGGCGCGAAAGGCGGCGATAAGTCCCGGCGGAAGATCGCGGATGAAGCCCACCGTATCGGAAAGCAGCACGCGCCGGTTCGAGGGAAGCCGCACGGCGCGCACCGTCGGATCAAGCGTCGCAAACATTTTTGAAGAAACCAGGACGCCCGCGCGGCTGAGCGCATTGAACAGCGTCGATTTCCCCGCGTTGGTATAACCCACCAGCGCAACCGAGCCGAGCGGCACTGCCTGGCGCGTCTGCCGCCGCAACGAGCGCTGCTTGCGCACGGCTTCGATTGCCTTTGAGATTTTGGCAATGCGGTCGCGTATCCGGCGCCGGTCGGTTTCGAGTTTCTGCTCGCCGGGACCGCGCGTGCCGATGCCGCCGGCCTGACGCGAAAGTTCTTTGGCGCTTCCCGCGAGCCGCGGCAGCATGTAATTGAGCTGAGCGAGTTCCACCTGCAGTTGCCCTTCCCTGCTGCGTGCATGGCGCGCAAAAATATCGAGGATGAGCTGCGTGCGGTCAATCACGCGGCACTCGGTGCCGGCTTCGAGGTTGCGGAGCTGCGTCGGCGATAGGTTCCGGTCGAAGACAATCAGCGACGCTTTGTGAAGCTGGGCCTCGATCTTCACTTCCTCGATTTTGCCGCGCCCAATGACGGTGGCGGGATCGACCTTTTCTCGCATTTGAAAAACGCTGCCTGCCACTTGGGCGCCCGCGCTGCGCGCCAGCTCCGCGAGTTCCTCAAGAGAAGCGCGCTCCGTTTCGCCGGCGTCGATGCCTTGCACGTGCGAAGGCCGTTTGAGGCCGACGCCGACCAGGAAGACTCGCTCGCGGGATTCTGTCGGTCGTGTAGTTTTCATTCTGTAACAAAAAAGGCGGGTAAGCGTTCGCGAGAGGGCATCAAGCGTTGGGGAAATTTCACAATACGATTATACACCTTGAGAACCCTCTTCACTAGAAGACCTGCCAAACTATCCACTCGTTGCCGCCGCCCCTTTCTTGATTCCTTCAAGGCGCTCACCCGAGAAAATGAGGATAAAGCGAAGACGAAAATACACAGTCCCAGAACTTGCTTTCCCAAAACATGAGAGTTAGTTCATTGCTGAGAAACAAGTTAGGAGTTCTTATTCAAATGGCATGGATATTGCACCGTTGCATTTTGATTTCTTGAAATCAGGGGGGATATTGTGAAAAATCACAAGCGATGGACTGCTTTTCTGGCTGGGCTCCTTATACTCGCTCCGCTGTCACCTGCGTTTGCCGGGGACGAGGCAAGAAAAGAGCAAGACCGGCTGCACAACGCCGACGCCGTGATGCACGAAATCCTCAACGTTCCCGATGACATTCCGCAAGACCTGCTCAACAAGGCGCGCTGCGTTATCGTCATGCCATCGGTGCTGAAGGCCGCGTTCATTCTGGGCGGAAGCTATGGGCGAGGAACGATGGTCTGCCGCACGGGCAAGGACTTCTCGGGCCCTTGGGGGGCGCCGGCAATGTACGCGCTCGAGGGTGGCAGCATTGGCTTTCAGATCGGCGGCGAGGCCACTGACTTCATTTTTCTCGTGATGAACGATCGCGGCGCGAACAGCCTGCTGCACAGCAAAGTCAAGCTTGGCGCCGATGCTTCCGCTGCGGCGGGTCCCGTTGGCCGGTCAGCCGCTGCCGATACGGATGCGTACATGCGGTCGGAGATTCTAAGCTACTCGCGCGCGCGCGGAGCTTTCGCCGGAATTTCACTGGAAGGCTCGACGTTGCGGCCCGATAATGATGCCAACCGAAATCTCTACGGGCGTTCCGTGAGCGCCCGGGAGATCATCGACGGCTCGGAAGTTCAGATTCCCGAAGCGGCGCAAGGGCTCATCGCAGTGCTGAACCAAGCTTCTCCGCACATTTCATAGCTCTGCCAGGAGGAGGCGGGCAAAGAGTCCGCTTCCTCATCCATCCTGTTCTATCCTGCCGAAATTTCGTTTTACTCCTGCGTAGTTCCTCCCGCATGGCAATATGAGCCCGGAGCGAGTTCCGATATACTTCGGCGGTCGCAAATCTCGTTCGCCGCTTGATCGCAAGACAAATTTGCATGGAGGAACTATGAAACTTTGGCTGGCTGGGCTGGCTCTGTTGTTTTGTCCTGCAGTATTTGCGCAACAATCAGTGCCTGAAATTCCATTCGATTCCGTTCCGAACATTCCGGATTTCAATTCGCTTCCGCCGAACCTTTATATGGGTGAAGGCTCCGCCGTAACGACGAATTCCAAGGGCCACATTTTCGTTTTTTCCCGTGGCAACACGTCGGGCCCTGCCTATGCCGCGCAGGCCTCTCAACTGCTCGAGTTCGGCCCCGACGGGAAATTCATCCGCGAAATCGGCCACAATCTCTACGGGTTCGCGTTCGCGCACGGCGTGCGAGCCGACAAGTATGACAACATTTGGACGGTGGACAAGGGCACGGACATGATCGTGAAGTTCAATCCTGCCGGCCGGCCCACTATGGTCTTCGGGCGCAGGCAGGAAGCTTCGGACGAAGGAACCGGTCCGCTCAAGCATCCCAATCCTCCGCTGCCCGCCGTGGACATGCAGTTCCGGCAGCCCACGGACGTCGCCTTTGATGCCGCCGATAATGTTTACATTAGCGATGGCTACATCAATTCACGCGTCGCAAAAATCGACAAAAATGGCGTCTGGGTCAAGCAGTGGGGAGACCGGGAAGCGCGCCAGGCCAGTTCAACTCCGCGCACAACATCACATCCGACTCGAAAGGCAACATCTATGTGGCCGACCGCAGCAACCGGCGCATCCAGGTCTTCGACGGCGACGGAAATTTCCTTCGGATGTTTCAGGTGGATGTGCCCTTCGATCCGTCAATTCGTTCCGTCCTTGGGAACACGCCTCCCGGTGGCGCTCTGAACGCTCCCGGCGCGCCCTGGGTGGTCTGCATCCCGCCGAATAGCCAGGTGATTTACACCGCGGATTCCTATCCGGGCCGCGTCTATAAGCTCACACTCGACGGTAAGATCCTCGGGTTCTCGGCCAGTCCGGAAGGCTGCCCAAACAGTTCGGCTGGATTCACGGAATGGCTTGCCCTTCGGAAAACACTCTGTTCGTCGCCGAGCTTATCAACTGGCGCGTGCAGAAGCTGGTCCTTCAGCCAAGACAAGATGAAGAAGTAGATCGGAATTTCTACGGAGCAGGCGGGGCGGTACGCCTCGCCGCTCTTGAGGGCTGCTCTGTCAAATCAACTATCCTCGACGACGAGCGTCTGATGCCCAGAGTAAATAACCTGACGAGCAAGAATAATAAGAATAGGAAAGATCCTACCATCATCAATGGATCAACAGTCCTCATATAATCCACCACATACTTTTTCGCCAAGAATTTTCCCAGAATGACAGGAACCAAAAATCCAAAAAAAAAGACGGCTCCGAACATCGACGCCCAGCCAACGAGGACAAGTTTCCCGAGACCCCAACGACGGCTCACGTCCTTTTCTCTCTGACGGCGCGTATTCAGCTTCTTGCGAAGCTGTCCGACGAGGAGATACAAAATGGATGGAATGCCGCCCAGAACCAAACCGATGCCAAGAAATACTTCATAGTTGTCCTCATACATTGGCGGAAGAATTTCTTGAGGAGGAAAGGGACTAGACCCCCACCAATTGCTATAAACCCCAAAATTGTGCAGAGCCCGACAAGCAAGGTTTTCCGAAACGCCCAGTACGGTGGCTCGCTATCTTCTTCCTGGCGATGCGTTCTAGTCCCCAAGCGAATTAGCATCACAGTCAGGAACAAAGGGAAGAAAATGACTCCCAAACAGAAACCTAGATTTAGAAACACGCCATAGATGTCACCATACCGTAGTGGCAGAACTTCGTTGAAGAGGACAGGTGCCAGAAATCCGCTGACTCCCAAAAACGCTAAAATGCAACCGATGCCGCGAAAGAAGATTTTCTCAAGATCACGGCCAGATCTCTCATTCCCTTCTCTCCGTGAAAAATCGGGAGGATTAGCCCAGGAACCACTCATCACTTGCGGACGATACACGAAGATGCAATAGAGAACGGCTCCGTAGCACATTCCAAGGAGCAGCAAAAGGAACGAAACGGATTTTGCGAGCTTTCGGGGAATTGTCCAGCCGATACCAATACCGCCACATGCCGATCCAGAGGAAAAATATTGAAAACGGCCCGAGCAACCCCTCAATGCCCCACGGAAGTCTCGACCAAAAAGTTAGTTTGTTCGGGCCGATCTGACCGAAGAAAACCGGAAGCGAGGCAAGAACGAAAATCGTCGAGAGAAGGAAGAGATTGGCCGCTTTACGGGTGACAAGCCAGTTGTCTTTGAATATGGTGAATAAACCGGCCGGGCCAATGCCACCCATATTCATAAAATTCCAGGCATTTCACGCATCGGCATGAAATCGGAAGCTCGTGTATACCACAGTGGAATTTATTTCACTAGTTGAGAGCCGGAAACGTGACCAAGCGAGGCCGCCACAAAGCGCTCTGCAGCCTGAGCAATCGCGCGATCATCTCCGAAGCCCGGCAGCCAGTGCACGACGGGTTCCTTGCGGAACCATGTGAGCTGGCGTTTGGCGTAGCGGCGTGTGGATTGGGAGATGGCCTTCCTTGCGGCAGCCAGGGTGATCGTGCCGTCGAGGTGCGCGCGCAGCTCGGCGTAGCCGATAAAATCAAATGGCTTTGCGTTGGGGGGAATTCCGCTGCGGACAAGTCCCGCCACTTCCTCGAGCCAGCCGTGCTCAAGCATCGTACGGACGCGCCGCTCGATGCGCTCATACAGCGCACTGCGGGGAGGTTGCAATCCGATCTTGATCGGGCTGTATCCCTCCAGAGGCTGCCGGCCCGCCTGATGGATTTCGGTAATCGAGCGCCCCGTGAGCAGGCAAACTTCGATGGCTCGAATCAATTTGGGCCGATCGCGCCCGCCGATTCGCGCCGCAGCCTCGGGGTCCAGACGCCGCAGCACACGATGCAGATACTGCAGGCTGTGCGTATCGGCCAGCTCCTCGAGACGCGCTCGCAGTTCCTGCGAACGCGCGGGAGCGTCGGCCAGCCCCTCCAGCAGGGCTCGCAAGTACAGCCCCGTGCCCACGGTAAAAATCGGGAGCCGCGAGCGCTGGCGCAGGTCCTCCAGGACTGCGACAGCTCGCTGACGATATTCCCCCGCCGTGAATGGAAATGAGGGTTCCACCAGATCCAGCAGGTGATGCGGAACGCCCTGGCGTTCCTCGATCGCGGGCTTGGCGGTCCCGATATCGAAGCCGCGATAAACCTGCGTCGAATCGCAAGCCAGGACTTCACCGCCAAATTTCCTGGCAAGCCAGACGCCCAGCGGAGTTTTCCCCGAGGCGGTCGGCCCGACGATGGCCACCAAAGGGAGCGGCCCCAGTCCGGATTGGCGAGGGCGGTCCTCAGGCCGCGGGCTCAAGTCTTGTGTTGGTTTTGGGGCAGTGCTCATCGCAGGAACTTCCAATACCGAATGACCAGGTAAATCAGACACAACAGGCCCAGCAGGAGGATTCCCGACACTTGTGTGCGCGCCGCCTTCACTGTTGGTTCAATGGAATATTATACAGGAAAGTGAACCGTAACTCGATATAGGGACCGCTGAAGGCAAGCGGGAGCGGCTCAAACGGGCTCGAGGTGCGAATCGAAGAAATCGCCGCTCGATCCAGCGGATCCTTTCCGGAGCTGCCGACCATTGCAGGCTCCGGCTCAGGCACTCCGCCGTTCCTCAGAATCCTGAATTGGAGCACGACTTTGCCGCGCTCACCCAATTGCGCCGATTCCGGCATGATGGCGTACCAGTTCTGCTTCACACTGGCGAGCACGCGGGCCAGGTAGTTGGTAAAGTCCACGCCCTCGGTCGGCGTGAGCATTTCGAGGTTGCCGCCCAGATAGCCCTGCCCACCACTTCCACCGCCTCCTCCGATGCCTCCGCCACCCGGGCGGCCGGTCGGCCCGCCGAATTGAGCGCTCGCGGTGCCTCCGTCCTTCAGTGCCTCATGAAGGCTTTCCTGCAGGGCCTTGCCTGGAGAAAAATGAGGCAAGACCAGGCTATTCGTCGTATCAGTTGGCACCGGTGGCGGCTTGATTGGGCTCTCCGTCAAGGGCCGCGGCGCCTGCACAGGCGGAGCCATCGGTTGTTTCTCGGGCGCGGAATTGTCCCGCACGACGCGATCCGGTTCAGGCGGATTCGGATTGGGCTGCAATTCCCGCGGCGGGGCAAGCTGCCTCAGCAGACGAGGGTCCACGCGCATCACCGGGCTTTTTGGCTGAGGCGCTGCGGGAATTCTTGGAACATTCTTGATATCGTTCGGCAAATAAAGATCCGTGACGTTATCCCGCGCGATTTCCGTCTGAGTCGCCCGCGGTGCGAATCTCGGCCCGAACAGGATCAGAAGAATCACTGCAAAGTGAAACGCAATGGACGCAAAGCGTGCGACCGTGTTCCATGCGGACGTTTGCTCTTCCACATGCTCGGCCATCAGGTTCACTTCGCCGGTGGTAAGGACGTCGGGATCGAGAACGTCCGGCAAGTCCTGGATGGCAACGGGCATTTTCGGCTCGATTTTCGTCGCGTGCGCGTCCTTGGGAACAGCGACGCGTGAATCAAGGATTGTGAGCGGCACGTAATCGGGCATCTTGCTGATGCCATCAAGCGGCGTAAAGGGCATGTCGCGCGGGACGACGGTTCGCTCGCCCAGCACGCCGAGTGGAAGGTAGGATGGAATCGATGAATGCCCATCGAGTTCAAAATGCGGCAGGTCCGACGGCACGAGCGTACGCGTGTCGAGGTCCGAAGTCGTCCGGCCAGGCGGATTGCCAGACGGAGCCGCAAGCGGCCGGGCATCTTTCGGAACCAGAATCCGCTGAATCATCGATTCGCCTGTAGGGAAGCAAAAGCACCTAATTGGACGCGTTTCGCGTGTTCGAGGATGCCTGCCATCACCTGATCCGCCAGTTCCAGGGCGCGCCGTCCGGCAGCGCCGTCCACCACCGGAGCGCGCCGTGTCCGCACCGAAACCAGGAAAGATCGCAACTCGGCGCGAAGCGGTTCCTGCTTCTCTGAAGGAAGATTAACGAAATCGAACTTTGGTTGCGGACCGGGCTCGGCCACGCGCACGCGAAGCGCATCCTGCCGGGTGAAATCTACCGAGATATATTCGTGCTGCTGAAAAAATCGCAGCTTGCGAACGCGCTCGGTCGAGACGCGGCTGGCCGTGACGTTCGCCACCGCGCCGGTGGCGAAATCAAGCCGCGCGTGCGCGATGTCCACTTTGTCGGTAACCACAGGGATCCCAATC
Source organism: Terriglobia bacterium (assembly GCA_963757625.1). Lineage (GTDB taxonomy): Bacteria > Acidobacteriota > Terriglobia > Acidiferrales > UBA7541 > Palsa-360. The sequence goes on from CAVWSJ010000006.1 coordinate 871,047, forward strand.
GCTTTGACGTCCACGACGGGCGCGTCGACCAGCGCCAGCAGGATATCGAGGTCGTGAATCATCACGTCGTAGACCACGTCAATGTCCAGGCTCCGCGGCGTGAAGATGCCCAACCGATGGACTTCAAAATACAGCGGGCGGTTCAGCGCAGGCATGACCGCCACAATCCCGGGATTGAATCGCTCCAGGTGCCCTACCTGCAGGATGCGACCCGCGCGCGCGGCGGAAAGCAGCGCGTCGGCTTCCGCTAGTGACGCGGCCATAGGCTTTTCCACGAGCACATCGATGCCGAGTTCGAGCAGGCGGCAGCCCACGCGCGCGTGCTCGACGGTCGGCACGGCCACGCTCGCCGCGTCCACTCGGCCGGCCAGCGACTCGATAGCCGGAAAAACCTCGGTGTTGAATTCCTTCGCGACCAGGGCTGCGCGGGCGGGGTCGGCATCGACAATGCCGACGAGTTCCGCATCGCCAAGCGCATGGTAGACGCGAGCGTGGTTTCGCCCGAAATCGCCCGCGCCGACAACGGCCACGCGAACCTTCTTATTCTGAATTCCCGAACTCAAGACTTCCCCTGTGCCACCTGTGTCGCTGCCTGACCCGTTGATTGTCCCGCCACCCCGATGGCGTCCAGCGGAAATGCTTCGATGGCAATGCCGGCGGCGTCCGCGGCTTCGATGACGCGCGCGCGGTCGAATAGGAGGGTGCGGCCCGCGTCCATCCCTAGCGCGGTCACACGACACCTCTGCATCACTTCGACGGTTTTCATGCCCACAACGGGTACATCAAATCGCATGTCCTGCTTTGGCTTGCTCACCTTGACCACGACCAGAGAGCCTTCTCCGGCGATGCGGGCGGCACGCTCGATGGTTTCGTCGGTCCCTTCCATGGCTTCCACGGCCACGCAGGCGCGGTCGTGTATCACCACGGTCTGGCCAAGATCAAGCCCCGCAATCTGGCGCGCGATTTCGCGGCCGTAAGCGATGTCCGCGGCTTCGCGCGTATCCGGCGCGCGGCGCGTGAGCACGCCTGGCGCTGGAATCAGCGGCTTCAGAAATGTCGTCGAGTCCACCAACTGGATTCCTTCCGATTCGAGCACGCGCGCCACGGCCCCGATCAGGGAATCCGTATTCTTCAGCGGCAGCGAAAGGAGAAGCTTCGCCAGCTTCCAATCCGGGCGAATCGAACTGAAAATCTTGTTGTGCTTCACCTGCCCGGCCATGACCGCGCGGTTGACGCCTTCCTGGTGCAGCAAGTCCAGCGTGCGCGAGAGTTCTCCCAGGCTGACCCAGTGCAATCGAGGCGCGATTTTCTCAAGCTCCGGAGAAGCCTCCTCCCGGATCGCGATCACCGCCATATCGATTGCCTGGCTGCGGGCAGCGTCGAGCACCAGGAATGGAAATTGTCCGTTCCCGGCAATAAGGCCCCAGCGAACGGCGGAGTCCGGGACTGGAACAGCGGAAATAGGCTCGGACGAGTTCACTTGTGAAGGCCGCGCTGCGCCGACTCAATGAATTCCACTAGTTCGCGGATGTCCGGGGAGCCGTTGAGCTGTCCGCGAATCTGTTCCAGGGCCTGCGAGGTGTTGAGCTTGGAGCGAAGCAACAGGCGAAATGCGTTTCTCGATCGTGTCAAGCCGCTCGCGGTTGAAGCCGCGGCGTTCGAGTCCCACCGTGTTGACGCCGAAGCAATGCGTTTCCCGCTCGGTGACCACCCGTGAAAACGGCGGCACGTCCTGCGTTATAACCGTGCAGGCGCCGACGTACGCATAATGTCCGATGCGGCAGAACTGGTGCACCGGGCTGAACGCGCCGACGTTGGCCCAATCCTCGACAACCACATGGCCCGCGAGTGTTGCGCCATTGGCAAAGACCGTGTGGCTGCCCACAACGCAATCGTGGGCCACATGGGAATAGGCCATGAAAAGATTGTCGTCGCCGATCCGCGTGACGCCTCCGCCCTGCGACGGTGCCCCGGCTCACAGTCGAGAATTCGCGGAAACGGTTGCCGTCGCCGACCACCAATTCCGTGCGCTCGCCGCTGAATTTCAGGTCCTGGGGATCGCCCCCAACCGAAGCAAAATGAATCAAATTTATTCGCGCGGCCAATGCGAGCCGGACCTCGAACCACGGCGTGCGGCTCGAGCGCGCAATCGTCGCCCAGTTCCACGTCGTCACCAACGACGGCATATGCGCCGACGCGGACTCCGCGCCCGAACCGGGCGCTCGGTGAAATCATGGCGCGGGAATCAACTTCATTCATTGCGCGCACCAACGGTGGCATCGGCGGGGGCGTCGCTTGGCGCCGTCACTGGATCGCGGTCCACCAACATGCATTTCAAAATGGCTTCGGCGGCAATTTCGCCGTTCACCGTAGCCACGGCCTGGAGCTTGCAAAAGGCGTTGCGGAACTTGAGCACGGTGACTTCCATGCGCAACTGGTCTCCCGGGACAACCGGGCGGCGGAATCGCGCCTCATCCACGGCGGCGAAATACAGGAGCTTCTTCTCTCGATCGGGAATTTCCAGCAACAACAGGAGCCCGCCGGTCTGCGCCATGCCCTCGATAATCAGCACGCCAGGCATGATGGGTTTCCCCGGGAAATGGCCCTGAAAATACCCCTCGTTAATGCACACGTTTTTCACGCCCACGACGCGCTTGAGTCGTTCGATTTCAAGAATGGCATCCACCATCAGGAAAGGAGGGCGGTGCGGCAGAATTTTCTGAATGCCCACACTGTCGAGAATCATTTCATCGCCTCAATTGCGCGTCCGGGCACACTTCGAAGTGCCATCAGGCGCATGCTTGGAATTATATGCGAAACCCGCCCCCCGGCAAACGCATTGCCTCACATGGCGAGCGTTGCTAGCATAACGGCGCGGTGCAAAGCCAACCCATAATCGGGCCGCTGCTTGATTGGCTTCGGTCGCGTGAGAGCTCGATGACGCGATTGCTGGGCAGTTTCGTGCGCGCCGAATCTCCGAGTTTCGACAAACCTGCGGTGGATCGCTTCGGCCGCATCGTCGCAGCGGAATGGAAACGTCGCGGGGCCCGAGTCGCGGTTCTGCGCCAAAAGAAGCGCGGCGACCACATCAGGGTGGAATGGCGTCCCGGAGGAAAAGTCGCGGAGGGACAAATCCTCGTTCTCGGCCATCTCGATACGGTCTACGCATCGGGTACGCTCGGAAAAAATCCCTTTCGCGTGTCTCGCGGGCGCGCCTGGGGGCCCGGCACGTTCGATATGAAAGGCGGCTTGGTCATCGCGCTGTACGCCATGGACGCGCTCGCCGCCGCAGGAGTCGCGCCCGAAAGGCGCATCATCTTCTTGTGGACGAGCGACGAGGAAATCGGCAGCGAAACTTCGCGCCGGCTGGTCGAACGCGAAGCGCGTCGCAGCGACGCGGTGCTTGTTCTGGAACCCGCGTCGGGACCGGACGGCCGCCTGAAAACCTGCCGAAAAGGCGTGGGCGAGTTCGAGATCGTCGCCGCCGGACGCGCCGCCCACGCAGGCCTCAATCCCGAAGAGGGGGTCAACGCAATCGAAGAAACGCGTTTCAGATCGCGCGTATCGCCCGCTGGAACCAGCCGCGCCGCGGGATCACAGTCAATGCCGGTTTGATCGAAGGCGGCACCCGGACCAACGTAATCCCCGACCGCGCCCGGGTTCTGATCGACGTGCGTGCGTCGCGCCCTGCGGATATGCGCGCTCTCGAACGGAAATTTCGCTCTCTCCGCCCTATTCTTCCGGGTGCGAAGCTGCATGTCTCGGGCGGATTCAACCGTCCGCCGATGGAACGCAAAGCGAGCGCTGCGCTCTTCGCGAAGGCGCGCGCGTTGTCAAAAGAAATGGGAGTGACGCTTGGAGAGGCCTTCGTTGGCGGCGGCTCGGACGGAAATTTCACGGCCGCACTGGGCATGCCAACCCTCGATGGCCTCGGCGCAGTCGGCGAAGGGGCGCACAGCCCGCGCGAAAATATTTTGATCCGCGCCCTGCCGGAACGCGCCGCGCTGCTGGCAGGTCTATTGGCGGGATTATAGAAACAGTCTAGAGATATGCCTTGCGGAGATATTGCACCGTCGATTGCATCAGGTCCGCGTAGGAATCGTGGAGAACGGCGTGGATGGCGTCCTCGGTCGAGGATCCGGCGGCGATACTGTCCAGGATTCGTCCCACGTCGTCCATGCCGTCCTGGCCCACAATCGTCTCAACGACAGCGAGCGACCACGCATAAGCGGTCGCAGCGGTATTCCTTGGCAGATTCATCCAGGACGTCTCATAGGACGCGAGAGAAAATTCCATGTGCTGCTCGTAAGCGGAGGATAGAGCGGCGGCGGCGTTCCGGCTGCGCTTGCCCTCCATGTATTGCGCGATTCCTTCCTGCAGCCAGACCGGGCAGCGCCCGCCCGTTTTCTGAGCGACGAAGCTGTGCGTCAGTTCGTGCTTGAGGACGCGCGCCAGCTCATCGGTCACGCTGGTCAAGCCCTCCACCGGAACGCGCATGCGGCCATCGTTGAGCGCCCCGACCCAGCCGGGCGCGCGCGTGATATCCATAAATGCCTGGTTCGTGTACAGGACCACGCCGATGGGTTCGGGAGGCACATAGTTCAGCGTGGAGGAAATTTCGTCGAACTCGGATTCGAGCGTCCGAAGAACTTCGCGCGCCAGCTCCGGCGCGGCGTCTCCGTTGTAAGCCAGCCGGAAGTGGAGAGACTCTCCTTCCCGATAGGAAGCTTCCTCCTGCGCGTCGCGTTCGGCCTTTTCGAGAGCGTGCTGCACTTCCGCGTCGGGCTTCAGCTCGAGGGCGCGCTTCCATTCCGAGACAGCGTCCGCCACACGGTTCAATCCGTAGTACGCCCAGCCGGCGAGTTTTGCGGTGTCCGCCGAATTGGGGTCGATGCCGCGCGCGCGGTCGAGCAAATCCAGAGCCGCCGAATATTCGCTGCGCCGCAGGTGAAGATACGCCGCTTCCAGAAGCAATCCCATGTTATCGGGGGCAAAGCGAAGCCCCACGTTGTAGTGGTCCGCCGCCTGCCCGAAATCTCCCACGCTGATTTCAAATTGCGCCGCAGCACTCTCGGCGGCGACAACGCGGGCCACCGCCGTCGCGCTGGGATTCGCGCTCGCCTCGGATTCCAGCTTGTCGAGCAAGCCGAGGTCAATCGACCCGTCGCGGACCGCGGGGTTGGATGACTCGCCATTGCTTGCCAGGCCCACTGCGTCCGGAGGCGCAATGGGAAGATTGGCGGCCCGGTCCGTCGACGTTCCCGGCACGGATGGTGGCGGCGCGGCGCCGCGGACAACTTGATCGACAATGGACGCAGGCATGCTCAAGAAACCCGCGGGGGTTTCATACGTTATCTGGCCATTTTCCTGGACGACATTCTCGGCCGTGATTTTCCTGCCGTTCTTGAGGTATATCGTGTCGGCGGACGCAGCACCGGGCACGGCAGCGGCAAGACACAGTGCCGCGAATGAACCGAAAGGGGCATGCGCTGCGGGGAACCGCATGACATCCATTTTATCAAGGCAACGCCCGCCGCTCCCGATCCTCCTTGCTGGTTGATGCCCAAAATTGCTACAGTCGGTCCATCATGCGCATCCGGTGTCTGGGCAGTCCTCGCGGCGTCGCTGGCGATAGCGGGCGGTTTTCGCGGCGCTGCCAGAGCCGATTCAAACGATCCCGCTCTTCGCCCTCGGGAGATCTATCAGGCGCTCAACGCGCTTCGCGTCGACCCGGCCCAGATTTACAGCGTCAGCGATGTGCGGCTGCGCCGGGATTCGGTGAGCCTTACGTTCTCCGAGGGGACGCTTGGCTTTATCGAAGCGTATGACGGGCGCGTGACGGGCGCGGTCTTTTCGGGCCGCGGTCACATCGGCGGAAATCTGCGCGACCCCGCCGAGCGGCAGTCCCTGGCGCATTTTCTCGGAGTTCCGCTCCTGGATCAGGCTTTTTCCGGCGCCTACTTGCGCTTCGACGACGACTCAGCGGCTGAAATTCTCGAGCAGTTGCGCCACGCGGGTTCGAGCCCGGAGACCGATGACAGTTTTGCGGCCATGTGGAACAAGTCCCTGCCGAATCTGAACCCCACCCAATCCGTAAGGCTCTTGCTCGACTGGACGGCAGAGACTCCCGCGCCGTATTTTTACGCGGAACTCCTGGATGATCGTTTGGGAGCTTTCGACGTGCTCGTTGACGCGCGACGAGCGGACTCCGTGTTGATCGGGCAAGAACGATGGGCGAACGGAAATCACTACTACGACACCTGGGCTGCCTTCGAAGGGGCGGATACGCCCCCGGCTGCCCCGACGTTTGCCCCGATTTCATACACGATCGACACGAAAATCGACACCGACGGATCGCTGCAAGGCACGGCAACGATCGAAATTCGCGCGGACCATGCCGGCGAACGCGGGGTTGCGGTGGGACTTTCGCGGTTCCTCACTCGTGCAATCCGCGCAGGATGCCGATGGCCACGCGCTCGATTTTTTCCAGAACGACTCTCTGGGCGAAGATCAATTGGCGCAGCGCGGCGATGACGCCGTATTCGTATTTCTCCCGCAAGCAGCTCGATCGGGTCAAACCTATCGCATCCAGATGACCTATCGAGGGAGTGTGATCAGCGATGCGGGCAACGGCGTGTATTTTGTCGGCGACCGCGGCATCTGGTTTCCACATATCGGGGGCATGGGGCAATTTGCCGCGTTTGACATGACTTTCCATTGGCCCCGGAAATTGCAACTGGTGGCCACCGGCGAAAAAATCGAAGAGCGCGAAGACGGCGATCAACGCGTGGGCCACTGGCGCTCCGACGGGCAAACCTCTATCGCCGGCTTCAACCTGGGCGAATTCAAGGTCGTAAACATGGAGGCCGTGAACGGCGTAAAAATCCAGGTGGCGGCCAGCGCCGAGCTCGAAAACGCCATCGTCGAGCGGCTCCAGACGCAATCCGCCCCCGTGCCGATGATCACCGATCAGGGAAGATCGAACAGGCGGTCCCACTCTCCCTCGCCAGTTTTTGAAGAGCCCATATTGCCGGTGGCGGGCGCGTTAAAGGGAGTCGGCAACGAAATCTCGGATGCGATTCGATTTGAGCAACAATGGATGGGGAACTTTCCGTTTCACCAGCTGGTCGTGTCTCAACGTCCCGGGAGATCAGGGGCAAGGATTCCCAGGTCTCCTCTATTTGCCGTCGCTTTCTTTCTTGCCGCCTATTGCGCAGCGGAATGCGGGAATGAGCGATACCACTCAGGAATCTTATGATGCGGTCGTTCCCTTCCATGAAGTTGCCCACCAGTGGTGGGGCAACGTGGTCGGCTGGGACAACTACCGGGACCAATGGATCAACGAGGGACTGGCAAATTATGTGGCTCTGGCGGGCGCCGATTCGAAAAGGCCCGGCACGCACTTGCTCGCGCATTGGCTCGATCAATACCGCAGCGCGTTGACAACCGCCGCTTCCGGCCAGAAAGGCGTCGCCGACGACGCGGGCCCCCTGGTGCATGGATATCGCCTGAATTCGTCTCATGATCCGGACGCCTATCAGAAGGTCATCTACGGCAAGGGCACATGGGTATTCCACATGCTGCGCATGATGATGCAGGACCCGGCGTCCAGGAATCCGGATGAACGATTCATCACCCTGCTGCACGCGCTCGTCGAAGCGCACCATTACCGGGCATTGACCACGGAAGATCTGCAGAAAGCAGTCGAGCGCATCATGACGCCGTCGATGGCCGTCGAGGGCGGCCACTCGATGGATTGGTTCTTCGAACAGTATGTCAGATCCACCGGAATCCCGGCCTATGAAGTGGATTTCACGGTGCGTCCGGGTCCGAAGGGATTCGTGGTGAAAGGCAAATTGATTCAGAAAGGCGTTCCGGACGATTTCGTATTACGCGTCCCGATCTACGGACAGGGGCAAAGCGGAAAGCCGGTGCTTCTGGGCCACGTGACCACGTCCGGCGACCAGACTTCGTTTCAATTCGTGAGCGCCATGTCCCCGAAGAAGCTGCTGATCGATCCTCAGATGACGCTGCTCTGCCTGCCGCAGTCTTCGTCGTCCCTTATGCCCGAATAGATCGCGCAATCTCCTGGTTAGGTTCGGTCGCGCGCGGGCAAATCGTGCTGAAACTCAAGAAATGCGCTCTGCGGGAAAAGAAAAGGGCGGCCGATTCGGGCCGCCCTGAAGTTCTAAATTTGTTTTCCGAGTTTGCAATCGAACGCCTGGTCTGACTTCTCCGCAGCGGTTAATCCGTCGTAACGGTGAGATTCGACGGTGCGTCCGGGCTGACCAGCGCGCGCCAGACAATGATGGCCGTAACGACTGGTATAGCAATGAGCGCCACCATGACAAAGCGATTGCGCGCTGTGTGGTAGGGTCCCTGCGGCTGGGGATCCGGATCCGCTGTTTCCACTTCCACTCGATAGGAGCTGCCCGCGTCAACCGTTTTGACTTCCTCACCCATGGCAACCTCGATCGAGCCGCGAGTGGTGGTCAGGAGAACTTCTTTATTGTTGACCCTGGTTACTTGGGCGCTGGCTCCTTGCGTACCGGAGGGACGGATCGTTGCGCCGTCGGTAACCACCTGGAACATCTGTCCCTTGGTTGCCGAGACGACTACTGTTCCATCTCCAAGTTCAGCCGAGAAACCGTTGGGCAGGCCGCGCACTAACGCGTCTGTGCCCTGTTGCAAATATATTTGGGGGCCGCCGAGTTGCGCGCGCAGCGTCCCTCCGCTCTCGGTTCGGAGGCGATCACCATCATAAACTGTTGCGCCGCCAGCGGTTATATCCGCGCCGACCTGGGCATTATCGGCTTGCAGAATCACGCCAAGCGGGGCGGTGGCGGAGCTTGCAGGAGATGCCAGGACCGGCGCCACGACCAGCGCAATGCTGAGAATGAAAGATAAAGAAGCTTTAGAGAGTGTCCGCACAAAATCCTCCAAGAGGGCTACGCGATCAAGAGTAAAAACATGCGGGCAAGCTGTCAACTATTTATCGACGTTGTGCGCGTAAGATGCACCCCTATGGGGCACTAGGCATTTCGGGACTATAGTACCGATATTTGCCCCTCGGAAATGGACTTTTTGGCCTTCAATCTGCGGGAACTTAGTGCAAATTGCCAGGGGACTCCCAGGGGGACTCTTTGATCCCCAGTGAGCATTGCCACCGGCTCTGCATCTTCCGTCGTGGAATCACGTGCGATTCGTATCGCGGCCACTGAGCAATAGGAGCAGGTGTCATCGCATCCAAATTCAACACTGCTGTAGGGCTCATTGTAAGCTTGATCAAATATCGTGGAATTTTTCTCACACAAGTAAATTCTTGACACTCTCTTCCAGCTTTGGTTTATACTCCACGCATAATTGGGGAGTGCGTCCTAAAAAACAAACCGTTATGCACGACTGGAGCTCGCGCCTCGGACGGCTATCTTTTGTCCGGGTAGCCCTTGATCTTTTCGAGCGATATCCAAGAGAGTTAGCATAACGAGTTAATTTTCTCTGAATAGTAATTTGTGTATAAATTTCAGGTTGAACGCTTCGCGGAGGGCCCATGCGATTGAGAAATGCGCCAGGAGTCTTGCTGGGAGTTGTTCTGGTTGCACTGGTGTGGCTGCTGAGCCCGCTCGACCGGCCGGCCCGCGCGCAGAATGCGGCCCCTGAAAACGGGGCTGAAAAGGCCGCGCCGAAGGACGATTATCAGCGTTCCACGGACATCTATTTGTACCGGACGACGGCCCGGAGCGGCGCGCAGCGCGGCGAGGAACTTTACTATTATAAGTGCTGGATGTGCCACAACCAGTTTGCGAAAACAGGTCCTCAACTCCATGACTTGTTTAAGCGCCCCAAGTTCGCCACTTCCGCCTACGATGTGACCGAGGCGAACGTCGCCGACAAAATCAAGATGGGCGGGCCGGGCATGCCGTCCTTCGGCACCATGCTGAAGGATGCCGACATCGCCGACCTGATTGCTTACATCAAGGACGGGTGCTGCTTCGATTCGGAGAATCCGCCGCCGAACCCGCGCTACAAGGGCGCAAAGTAGATCGCGGAAAACTTTTTAAGCCCGTCGCCGACGGACGCATCAGCCATTTTCAGGAGGATTTATGCGGAGAATTCTCAAGCTCTCAGCAGGTTCAGCGATCGCGATGTGTGCGCTCGTTCTCCTTTTCGTGACGGCTTCGACGCCCGCCGCGCAGAAGAAGGTAACCCTGGGGGGAGCGCACGGCGTTCTGCACCTGGCGAGCGGCGCGCCGGTGGAAGGGGTCGGCGTGCAGTTGATATCGGACAAGACGGCGATCCGCACGACGGTTTACTCCCATGAAGACGGGAAGTTCGAATTCCCGGTCCTGGAAGCGGGCCCATACACGCTTCGCATTCCATCGCCTCGCGAATTTGAACCCTATGTCAAGGAAGGCGTTCAGATCAGCGGCGCCACCAAGCTCGACGATATTGTGGTCGAGCGGATCAGCAAGACCGAATTTGTGCCTCCCACGCCGGAAACCATGTCGCAACTGACCGGCGCGGAATGGATGATGAACATCCCCGGCACCGCCGAACAAAAGGAAGTTGTGAAGCTGGACTGCGGATTCGGCTGCCACTCCTACCAGCAGATCATGCGCAATCGCTATGACGAACGGAGCTGGCACCTGGTCCTGGAACGCATGATTCAGGGGTCGGGCTCGCCGCTGATCAACATGGCGAAACCGACTCCGACGATGCGCGACCGCGCGGGCCGCTCTGGCGTTGCCGATGAAGATTTCCTCGCGAAGTGGCTCTCCGAAGTTCGCGGACCGGACTCGAAAGATTCGCCGGTATTTTTCTTGCCGCGGCCGACGGGCGAATCGACCAACGTGGTCATCACCGAATACGAACTGCCGCGCGAACTGCTCGCTCCCCACGACGTGAGCGGGGACTCGAAGGGAAATATCTGGTACTCGGCGCACCGGAGCCCTTACTCCGGCGTTCTGGATCCCAAAACCGGAGTTGTCACGCAGTATCGCATCCCGGATAAGGAAGTGGACACGCCGGACGTTCTGCCCGGCACGCACCGCGTCTGGGTAGACAAACACGACATGGTGTGGTTCTCGGAAAACTGGGACCACTACCTGACCGGGCTGGATCCCAAGACCGGAAAAATCGCCTATCGCTGGAAGGTGGAGGGCGGCGTCTATAATTCCTCCGCGTTCAGCAACTTTGCGATGGACGACGCGGGCTTCGTGTACGACTCGCGCGGAGACTCCGTGGCCAAGATCGACAGCAAGACCGGGCAGGTCCTGAAAAAGTGGAATTACAAGGAAGCGACCGACGGCAAGTACACCGGCGGCGGCACCTATGATAGCGACATCACTCCCGACGGCAGATACTGGTCCGGCGGCACGACCTACGGGATGCTGCTCATGGATACGCAGACCGGAAAGATGACTCTGGCGGAAACCGGCCCGTGGATCTCCAGCGGATCGCGAGGCGGCTTCGACCGTCAGGGGAACGCCTGGTACGGCGGGCGTGGCGGGATGCTCATGCGCATGAACATCGAAACCAAGAAGCTGACGGAATACTTCTCGCCAGTTCAATACGACACTTTCTATGAGGCGCTGCCGGACAAGAACGGCGAAGTCTGGGCGGGCGGCCTGGAATCGGGGCGGTTCTTCCGGTTCAATCCGAAGAGCGAAAAATGGACGCAGTACATGCTGCCCGAGCCGTATGCCCATGATCGGCGGACGTGGATCGACAACTCCACCGATCCTGTAACTGTTTGGTTTGTGGACCACGAGGGGTTCATGGTTCGCATTCAGCCGTTGGACTAAGAAGCGCAATTGCATGTTTGGGTGTGACCAGGGCCCTGCTGTCGGAGAACTGTTTACGAATATGCAATCAGAGGAATTTGTTTGATGCTTCAGGGGGGGTAGTGTCTTTGGATGAACTATCGTTGATCACAAAGGGGTGCGAAATGGAAAAGCGTGGAGTCATCGTCGGAAAGCGTTTTGGGGTGCGTTATTTCACGATGTTCTGGGCTATGGGTTTGATTCTGTTTCTGGTCTCCGTCCCGGTTTTCGCGCAACTTGCGTCGGGCACGATTTTGGGGGTTGTTAAGGATTCATCCGGCGGGACGGTCGCCGGTGCTACAGTCACCGTCACAAATACGGAAACCACTCAATCGCGCACGGTGACGACGGAGGCAGACGGGTCCTACCGCTTCCCCGGAATGCTTGTGGGTCACTATACGCTAAAGGTGGAAAAAGAGGGTTTCAAGACGTCCACCCAGACCGGACTGGTGTTGGACGTTTCACAAGAACTGGTTGCGAACGCGTCGATGGAGGTGGGGTCAGCAGCGCAGCAAGTCGTTGTCACAAGCGAAGCCCCGCTCGTCAATACGACGACCAGCGCATTGGGCGGCCTGGTGGATGAACAAAGAATGGCGGACCTGCCGCTCAACGGCCGAAACTACATGGACTTGAGCGTGATGCAGCCGGGGACTTCTCAGAACAAGGCCATGGGCAATAGCCACGGAACGGTCGGCATCTGGTACAGCAGCAACGGCGCTCCCGTCCGCTCGAACATGGTCTCGCTCGACGGTGCGAACATGATGACTCTTCTCGGCGGTGCAGCCACTTCCGAAGCCGGGACGACTCTTGGTCTGGATGGGATCCGCGAATTAAAAGTAGTGACGACTTCCTTCAGCGCCGAGTACGGGCAATCCATGGGCAGCCAGATGCTCATGGTCAGCAAGGGTGGATCGAACCAGTGGCACGGCGACGCGTTCGATTACATCCGAAACAGCGCGCTCGATGCCGCGAATTACTTTGATACCCCAGCATCCTCAGGAGGGAGGCGCCTTCCGGAATTTCAGAAGAACAATTTTGGCGGCTCCTTCGGCGGTCCAATCAGGAAGGACAAGACTTTCTTCTACACGGTTTACGAGGGGGTCAGGCAAAATGTTGGTTTTACGCCGAATGATACAGTGCCTAGCGCAGGCTGCCATCCTCCCGGCGCAAACCTTGCGAACAATTTTGGCGCAGGCGCTGTGATATGGAACGGCGCTGGCACTCAGCCCGCAGGCTCGGTCGGCAACTGCCCGGACCTCGGATCGGCAATTGACAAGAACGGATTCGGAGTGCCAGTGACTCTTTCGGCAGTCGCGGCGCCTTTTTTGGCTCTATACCCAGCGCCGAATGTAGGCACGACCCAATACTCGTTCCCGGGGAGCAATCGAGCGAATGTGAACTATGGCCAAGTCCGGATCGATCAGAACATCTCCGCAGCAGATTCCTTCTTTGGACGCTATACAATCGACGATACGATTATCAATAACGTAAACCAGAGCGTCGGAACCGCGACAGCGGGGGTTGCATTTCCGCAATTCGGCCTCTTTGCTTCGGGCCGCAATCAATTCGCCACGCTGGCCGAAAATCATATTTTCTCTCCCGCCGTGCTGAATACGACCCGGTTGTCTATGAGCCGGACTACTGTTACCGACAGAAATACGTATGTGCCCAATCCCGGCGATCCGCCGCTCGACAGCTCCTTCTATCAACTCGTCTCAGGAGTGCCCATAGGAGACATTGTCGTAACGGGGTACTCGACACTGGGCGGCAACTCTGGTTTTGGCCCGCCGGATGACGGCCAGATTCAGACCGTCTATACCTTGAGCGATGATCTGTTTTATACGAGGGGCAAGCACGCTTTCAAATACGGGCTCCTTGTCAATCGCTACTATCAGGGTGTCACGGGAGGCCTGCGTACAGAGGGTCAAGCTACTTTTACGAACTTGACTAATTTCTTGGGGGGCTTTTCCTCGACGTGGATCGCTCATGAGACGTCGTCGACCCCTCTTGAGAATTACAATCGCTACTATATATTCAACACATTTGGAATGTATGCCCAGGACGACTACCGTGCAACCTCACGCCTGACGCTCAATCTTGGCTTGCGGTATGAGTTTATGACCACGCCCACGGAGCGGAACAATCGCTCCTATGCGATTCGAAACGTCTGGAGCGACGCCGCAACAACGCAGGGGCCGCCAATTAACAACTACTCACTCCGAAACTTCAGTCCGCGGATCGGGTTCGCCTACGATCCATTCGGCAATGGCAAAACATCCATTCGAGGCGCATTTGGTATCTACTATGACGTTGGCAACATCGGCGTGACGATGGAACAGGCCCTTCTTGGGACGTCGCCGTTGATCACGACGTGCACGGCAACGAACAGCCCGGCTTTGCAAATCTCGACACCACTCGTCTTTACGGGGACTGCGCTCGCTGCGAATAAATCAACTTTACCGATAAGTGGTAATTGTGCGACTCTTTTTACCAACCAATATAACGCCCAGCAGCCGCACACGCTGCAATACAACCTGACCGTGGATCGCCAGCTGCCTGGCGGCCTTGGCTTGTCAGTTTCCTACGTTGGATTGCGGGGCATTCACATTTGGACAAATCGCGAAGGCAACCCTGTGCAGATGGGTTTAACCCCGACGAGCGGGTTTGGACCCAACGTATATACCGCAACGGTGGATGGACAGGAGTATTTCAGCTCTGGGGTTGTGGCTTGCGCGAATACCCAACCTACACCTACCTCGCCCTCGTGCCGGATGAATCCCAACTTCGACGCCATGCAGTTCGTTCAAACCAGTGGCGATTCCTACTACAATTCTCTTCAAGTGGTCGTGAATAAACGGTTGGGTTACGGCCTCGAGCTCCAGAGCGCTTATACTTACGCTCAGAACCTGGATACGACGCAAGCCAACATGGACGGCAACGACTGCGGCTCGGGCGGGGCAACTGGATTCGATCCGCTCAATCCGCAAAATGACAAGGGCCCAAGCTGCTCCGACGTGAGGCACAACTGGCGCGCTAACTTCCTCTATCGCCCACCCAGTCTGAAATCTGATGGAGTTCTCTCCAAGCTCGCCAACGGATGGACCTTTGCGAACATATTTTCTGCCCAGACTGGGTATCCCTTTACTCCGACTCTTACGTCCAACCGGTCCCAATCGGGCGTGTTTAATGGCTTGACCGGCCAAGGCGACCGCCCCAATCTCGTGACATCTGCGACGGCCGGCACCGCAACGATCAATAATATAACTGAGACTTGGGTTCCCTACGACCCGAAGACAGTAATTCTCGGGACGGTGCAGAACTGGTACAACCCGCTGATGTTCAACCTGCAACCGATGGCGCCTTGCCCTGGAGCCGCATCCCTCACTTGTGGAACCTTGGGCGATGAGTCACGTGGCTTCCTGCGCGCACCGGGCCTATTCGACTGGGATTTCAATATCGTCAAGGATACGAAGCTCGGATTCCTTGGTGAACAAGGGGCGCTTGAATTCCGCGCGGAATTCTTTAACGTCTTGAATCACGTGGACCTCGGATTCCCCAGCACTGCATCGTACGCAGGCTCGCCCAAGGACGTCGGCCCATTGTCTGAACTTCCAGCGGGAGCCAAGACCGGAAAGCCCTTGGGGACAGCCGGCCAAATCAGTACAACCTCAACCAACTCCCGCCAGATTCAGCTGGCGCTGAAGCTGATCTTCTAGGCTAAAATCTATTCGAACCGCAAAGGGGCCTGCTGCACATTGCAGCAGGCCCTTTTTATCCGGAACCAGTTGAGAAAAAGAGGCGCAAACGCCAGGATCTGCTATTGACACCACTTAGGGCCTAGAATATCGTAGCTGGAAGAAAATCGACGGAATCTCGAATCGTCAACAACAGCTACAGGAGAGGCGCATGAGCGCGAAGAAATCTGACCGTAGGCAATTTCTGAGGAACACCGCGGCGCTGGCGGCAATCGCTGCGGGGGCAGCGGCGGCCAAAACCGTGGGCGCGCAGGGCTTCAATTATGTCCCCGAAAACTGGAACGCTCAGCCGCTCGACACGCCTGAAAATCGTGAAAAGGCCCTGAATGGGACGCCTGGCCTCGCTCCCGGACAGCAATTCGACGCCATTTACGGAGTGCGTTCCCGCTACGTGACTTCGGGGCGCATCGGGGGAGTCGGGGCGTACTATACAGGCCCTGATGGGAAAGCCGTCCGTCCGTTTCTGGGCGGCCTGACTCCGATCCAGGATTTGCGAAGCGCGATCACGCCAGCCCCGCTGCATTATTTCCTCAACCACGGGTATATCCCCCCGGACATCGACCCTGGCGAGCATCGCCTCCTGGTCCACGGGATGGTGGATCGCCCCAAGGTTTTCACGATGGAGGATATTTATCGCATGCCCTCGGTGACGCGGGCTCATTTCCTCGAGTGCAACGGCAACGGCTACATGAACACCATGCGCAAATCCCCCGACGCGACCGCGCAGAACACCCACGGGCTCACCAGCTGCAGCATCTGGACCGGCGTGCGGGCCTCTTACATCATGGAGTTAGTAGGCGCGCAAAAGTCGGGAAGCTGGATCGTGGCCGAGGGAGCCGAGGGCGCCCATCATTCCAAGAGCATTCCGATGTGGAAAGTCAT
This sequence comes from Terriglobia bacterium, assembly GCA_963757625.1. Classification (GTDB taxonomy): domain Bacteria; phylum Acidobacteriota; class Terriglobia; order Acidiferrales; family UBA7541; genus Palsa-360. The sequence goes on from CAVWSJ010000006.1 coordinate 887,506, forward strand.
GGACGATGCCCTCCTGGTCTACGCCCAAAATGGCGAACCCGTGCGCCCTGAGCAGGGCTTCCCTCTGCGGTTTTTGGCGCCCGGATTTGAAGCCATCAACAGCATCAAGTACTTGCGGCGAATTAAAGTGGTGGACAGTCCTTACTTCCAGCAGAGGGAAACCTCCGGCTATCAGACCGTCATCACCCAAGGCGACTACAATGACGGGAAAGCCCGCTGGTTCCAGTTCGAAATGGGTCCAAAATCCGTAATCAGCCGCCCTTCAGGAGGAATGAGATTGGGTGGCCCCGGGTACTTCGAAATCACCGGGTTGGCTTGGTCCGGGGCGGGAGCCGTCCGCCGGGTCGAAGTCTCTACCGACAACGGCACGACCTGGAAGGATGCCGAGCTCGATGGCCCCGTGGTACCCAAGGCGCACACGCGGTTTATGTTTCCCTGGAGGTGGGACGGGCAAGAGACTGTGCTGCTGTCCCGCACGACCGACGAGCGCGGTCAGGTTCAGCCGACGCTTGCGGAAATGGGAAGACTATGGGGCGTTGACGCGGCCTACCTGCAAACACACCAGATTGGTCACCCGAACGCCATTCAGCCGTGGAAGATCAAGGCCGACGGGAGAGTCTACAATGCGATTTCGTAACCTGCTGGTCGTAGGAGTGGTTCTTGCAGCCTGCACGACGGCCTCGGCGCAGCAGAAGCCCAATCCAGACGACTTCGGCCGGCCGGCGACTCCAGAGGAAATTGCGAGGCTCGATTTCTCCATCAACCCCGTCACGGGAGCGGAACTTCCTCCCGGAAAAGGAACGGCCAAGGAAGGCGCCCCGCTCTTTGCTTCCAAATGCGCGGTCTGCCACGGGCCGACTGGACACGAAGGTGGCGTGCTCGGCTACCCCATCGTGGGGCCCAAAGGCACTCGAGGCGGGATCCAAAGCCTTCCCTTCACCTCAACGATTTGGGATTTCATCAACCGCGCCATGCCGCGATTTAATGAGGGAACGCTCACGCACGATCAAGTCTACGCGTTGACCGCTCTTCTCCTGTTCCGTGCCGGGATTATCGGCGAAGACGACGTCATGGATGCCAAAACGCTGCCCAAAGTTCAAATGCCGAATCGATATGGGTTCGTTCCTTCAGACCTGGCGGAAATCGGTGACTTCGAAAAGCGCGGCTGTCGTCTGGGACACTGCCCGGGGCCGGATCCCGTTACGTCAAAGTCCAAGTAAGAAACAACAGTGGTTGCGGATACAGCTGAATGAAGGTTTTGCGCCGTGTGCTGCGATGACACGGCGCATTTTCTTCTTAGGGCCGGTTATCGATTCCTTCGATCCCACAACGAATAAAACTCATATTGCGAAGTGGTCAGTCCATTGGCTGAATCCGTACCATGAATCCTTCATGGTCGACGAACCACACACTAACAGGATCGGTGGAATTATCGATCCAGGTTCTGCGGTCATGGGCGTACGGTTCCGGCAACATGTACGACGTCCATTGCTCCGTTTTCGGATTGAACCTCATGAAATGGCCTGACTCAAGGCCGCCCGCCCAAACCTCGCCATTCCTGTCCGGCATGGCCTCATAGAAGGTGTCGTATTGGACCGGCGGAAAGTACTGGCTGACTCGATGTGTCTTGGCGTCCAGTTTGAGGAGCATGCCGCCCCGGCCGCCGAACCAGGCGTTGCCCAGGGAGTCAAACCCGCCTCGCGACCCACTGGATACTTGCGTTCCGGTCTGGGATTCCGTCATTACCCCTGTCTTCGTATCGAGGAGGGCTATCACGGTTCCGCCAATTGGCGCGCCCGACCAGTACCGGCCATCCGGCGTGACAATGCTGTCGTACGTGCCCGTAATCGTCTTGAAAGGCCACTTCTGGACGACTTCCCCAGTCTTCGAGTCTATTTTCACGACCCCGGGCGGCGTGCCTCCTCGCGGAGCATAAATGAAGCCTGCGTCGTCCATGGCAAAATTGCCGATTCCCCCGCCGTTCAGCACGGTCGGGCCCGGGCCTTCCCATCGGGTGACGATCTTTCCGGTGCGAGCATCGAGGCCCGTAATATGGTTTGCCCAGTGCTCGGCGAACCAGACCACATCGTTCTTATCCACCCAGATGCGGTGCACCCCCGGCAGAGCGCCTTCGGTTTCGTGCTCCTGATCGGGGATTCGAAATTCCTTGATCAATCCGGTCTTGGGATCCAGCATTCCCTGGTAGGGGCTGCGGTGGGCGCTGTACCAGATGTTCCCTTTGGAATCTCCACTCACGTCGTGCGGAGCGAGCAGTTCCCGGGGCAATTCATACTCCGTAATAACGACGCGCGTGGCGTCGCCATGAGGCCTGGGGAGGTAGTACATCGGGCCGTCCTGGGAGTCCGGCCCGCGCACGGTGGAAAGCCATTTCGCCAGCATGTCTTCATCACCGATGAGCGGCTGCTGCAAGTCGAAGCGGTTGGGAGTTTTGTCGGTTGGATTCGCCATGAGTATCAGCGGCGAGCCGCCTCCGCGCATCATGCGTTGCAACAACAGATGCCAGCTTCTTTCGTCATAACGGTTGCGGAAAATTTGCTGGTAGGAATGGCAGCCGAATCCGCAGGAAAGCGTCAGGACCCTTTTCTGCTCGGCGGTTCCGGGAATATTCATCAGCCACTCCGCTCCCGTGAGCTGTGACAGAATTTCGGGAGTGGGAGGCAGAAGCTCCGTCTTGCTGACTCGTTCCAGAATGATGTTGTCCAGTTGGGTCGCCCCGCTGATTTGAACCCCTTCCTTTACATACGGCTGGTATTCGCGGGGAAGCGCGACGCGCAGCACGTATTGACCGGAGTCCAAAACCGGGAATTCAAATCTTCCCTCCTCGTTGGAATACACGGTGGTCCGAATCGCGGTTTTCGTGGAGATCAATTGCACTCCGATTCCCTCGATCGGCTCGCCGGAGGTTCCATGCACGAAACCCCGAGCGCCTCCCTGGAGCATCAAACGTGCGGGGCGCGCGGGCTGTGACTTGGCCCCGGCCGCCTCGACGGTCTGAGACAAAAACACAATTCCAAAGAGCAATGTGAAGCCGGCCGCCGCAATGCTTGAAACTCGCCACATTTTCATGGAGACCTCCCGAGGTTGATTCAGCGCATTCATCTCGCACGGCTGTGGAACAAAACTTACTTTTCCGTCCAGGACAATTTTCCGACTTCTCCGCGTAGTTTAAGACACGAACTCCCTTGGTTACCGCGCATGGTATCACCTAAATTTTATTTCGTCGACGACTCGATGTGTAGAAAAACGGTGACTTGGAAATTGGTCCGCACGCGTAACAGAGCTTCAAAAAATCGACCAGCTGCCGCCTGGAAATTCAGCAACCGTGGCGAATATTTGCAAGAAACCAGCTCCGCCATCGAAGCGTCTATCAGCACATGTGGTAACTCCAGTTCGCTAGCACCGGGCTGGCTTTGAGCTTGACTTGGGACCAGGGCTGAAATAACGTACAGCCAAAAGCTCGGATGGAATCTCGATTCGCAACGCAATAATTTTCTGGAGGGTCGCATGAGTGCGAAGAAATCCGACCGCAGACAATTTCTAAGGAATAGCGCGGCATTCGCCGCCCTGGCTGCGGGAGCTGCCGCGGCCCGGTCCGCGGGCGCGCAAGATCTTAACGCCGAGAAGGGCCAGACGACCGACACCGAGGCCGCTCAGCAGGCGGCGCTGAATGGAACGCCGGGACTAGCTCCCGGACAGCGCTTCGATGCGATTTACGGCGTGCGCTCCCGTTTTGAAACGCCCGCCCGGACCGGCGGAATTGGCGCCTACATCACGGCCGCAAATGGAAAATCCACACGCCCTTACATCGGTGGATTAACTCCGATTCAGGATTTGATCGGGACCATCACCCCAGCGGGTCTCCACTACTTCAATAATCATGGGTATCTCCCTCCTGATATCGATCCGAGCGAGCATCGTTTGATTGTCCATGGAATGGTGGAACGTCCCATGACCTTTTCCATGGAAGATATCTATCGGCTGCCTTCGGTCACGCGGGCGCATTTTCTCGAATGCAATGCGAACGGCTACACAGCCAACCCCAAACGCAGGGCGCCGGAAGCGGACGCGCAGACCACTCACGGGTTGACCAGCTGCAGCATCTGGACTGGGGTCCCGGCGTCCCACCTTATGGAAATTGTGGGCGCGAAAAAGAGTGGAACATGGATCGTGGCGGAAGGGGCCGAAGGCGCTCACCACTCCAAGAGCATCCCAATGTGGAAGGTTATGGACGACGCGTTAATCGTATATGGCCAGAATGGCGAGGCCCTCAGGCCCGAGCAGGGCTATCCGCTGCGCATCCTGCTTCCGGGCTTTGAAGCCATCAACAGCATCAAGTACCTGCGGCGAATTAAGGTCGTGGACACCCCTTACCTGCAGGAGCGGGAAACCTCCGGCTACCAGACGGTCATGCAGTCGGGCAAGTACGCCGACGGCAAAGCGCGCTGGTTCCAGTTCGAAATGGGACCGAAGTCGGTTATCATCCGGCCATCCGGCAGAATGATGGTGACCAAGGGTTTCTACGAGATCACCGGGCTGGCCTGGTCCGGCGCGGGCTCGGTCAAAAGAGTCGAAATCTCCGCCGACAACGGCAAGACCTGGAAGGACGCGGATCTCCAGGGGCCGGTAACGCCAAAGGCCCATACACGGTTCACCATGCCATGGAAGTGGGAAGGGCAAGAGACGATCGTTCTCTCGCGCACGACCGATGACCGCGGGCAGGTTCAGCCGTCACTTGAGGAGATGGCGAAACTCTGGGGCGTAGATGCAAGCTATTTCCAGAAGGCCCAGGTTGGACACACAAATGCCATTCAACCATGGAGGATTGCGTCAGATGGGATGGTGTACAATGCGCTCTTTACCTAAGTTTTTCGTGGTTGCAGTGGCGCTGGTAGCCTGCTCGACCGCCTGGGCGCAGGCGGTCAAGTATGAAGGCATAGGCAGGCCTGCAACGCCGGAGGAGACAGCCAAGTGGGACTTTTCGATCAACCCGGTTACCATGGAAGAACTCCCACCGGGTAAAGGAACCGCCAAAGATGGGGCGCCAGTTTTTGCCTCCAAGTGCGCCGTGTGCCACGGGCCAACCGGAAATGAAGGCGGAGTTCTCGGCCCGCGGATCGTGGGTCCCAAGGGGAGTCGAGGTGGTATTCAAGCCTGGCCGTATACTTCCACCATCTGGGACTTCATCAATCGCGCCATGCCGCGGTTTAATGAGGGAACGCTCACTCATGATCAGGTCTACGCTTTGACTGCCTTCTTGCTGAACCAAGGCGGAATCATCAGTGATGATTTTGTTCTGGACAGGAACACCATGAAGGAAGTCCAGATGCCAAATCGAAATGGCTTCGTTCCCGCGGACTTGCAAGCGATCGGCGATTTCAAAGCGCGTGGTTGCCGTCTGGGACATTGCCCCGGGCCCGATCCGGCCGCGGCTCCCAAGGCCAAGTAAGACGGTCGCGACGGAGTAGAGTTAAATATTTTGCGCCGTGCGCTGCAAATACACGGCGCATTTGTTTTCGTCAGCGAGATGCAATTTGTGGCTGAAGAAGCGGAAGCTGTTATCTCCCTGAATTTGAGAGACTTTACGAGTCAAGAGTGTGTAGTGTATATTACTGGGCATTCGAAGACCTTTGAGGAGGATTGCTAGATGAAGAGCTCTTTATGGGTTCTGGTGGTTGGACTTTTTGCGGTGAGCTTCATTGCGGCAGCAGCTCCGCAACAGGATACGCAGCAGACCGGCCCGATGCCTTGGGCCTATGCTGGCGATGCACCGCCGAACACGCCCCCGACTCCCGGCGCTACGCCCCCGGCACCCGATCCGGCGCTCAGGCATACTCCAACCAGTAAATTGGAATTCACGATCGCGCAAGTCCGTAGCGGCGTCGGCGATTGGCATCCGGAAGATCACGGCCCGATGCCTGATATCGTCGGTCATGGCAGGCCGCCCGAGATAACGCGTTGTTCACAGTGCCATCTGCATAATGGACGGGGACGAATGGAAAATGGTCCCGTGGCAGGGCTGCCTGTTGAATATTTCATTCAGACCATGTCGGATTTCAGGAATGGCCTCCGGGTCAGCGCGGAACCCAGAAAAGGTAACGCAAAGCGGATGGCGTCGATGGCCAAAGCCATGACCGACGATGAGATTAAAGCCGCCGCCGAGTATTACGCTGCGATTCCTTTCCCTTCGGAGGGCTGGATCAAGGTCGTCGAAACCAAAACCGTCCCGAAAACCAGGCTCGAAAGCGACGCTCTTCGTGTAAAGCTGGAGGGGAATGACATGGAGCCGCTCGGTGACCGCATCGTCGAAGTTCCGGACAACACGGAAGCAACCGCGGAACTGCGCGACGATCACTCTCCCTTTACCGCCTACGTTCCGATCGGGAGCCTCAAGAAGGGCGAAGCCCTCGTGACCACAGGTGGCGGAGGCAAGACGGTTCAGTGCGCGATTTGCCACGGCGCACAACTCGAGGGAATCGGCCCTGTGCCGCCGCTGGCCGGACGCACCCCAAGTTATCTCGCCCGGCAAATCTACGACATGCAGCACGGTTTCCGAAAGGGCCCGTGGACTCCCCTGATGCAGAAAGCAGTGGAGAAGCTGACCGACGACGATATCGTTGCGATCGTCGCATATATTACCTCGCGGCCAGCAGCTCCGCCGCTGGCAATGACCGCCAAAGCGGGACAATAGCGCAGGCTGATTCACCGGGCACTTTTTCGCAAAACAAGGGGAGCCGGATTTTCCGGCTCCCTTTTTTATGCGGCACAGATTGATCCGGCTGGATAGCAGTGTCACAATTGGCCTGGGAGCGCTAGAGTGGCGACATTTCAACCAGGGCAAATGGTCCGCGTGAACCTGGAAGGCATCCAGGTTGGCAGCGTTCTATTCCACGCCGCCGTGAATGCGGCGATTGGGAACATTTTGAGACAAACTTCGGCGGATCCTGCCAAATATCTGATCAAGCTGCTTTTCTCCTTTCGAGGGGTCAGCGAAGTGGAAGTCACCGAAGATCGCATTTCCGCTGCATAGTCACCTTCCACTCCGTTCATTCCGCGGCAAGTCTTCCTGCGACAATGGCGTTCTGGCGGGGCTGGGTTAGAATATCTGCGCGTGTTTTGACAGCACGGCGGATGAGGGCTACTTGATCCACAAGAATATTTTCCACAACGACCGCATCGTCCCTGTCGAGCAGGCGCGCCTGTCGCCCGGCCAGGCGGGGCTGCTGAACGGCTGGGGCATCTTCACGACGATGCGCATTTTCCAGGGTGAGGCGTTTGCGTTTGAGCGCCACTGGCGGCGGCTCGAGAGAGATGCCGGGCGGATTCGCCTGCCTTTTCCGTTTGACCCGGCGCAAGTCCGGAGCCATTTAGGCGAATTGCTGAAAGCCAATCAGGTTGAGGAAGGCACCGTTCGAATTTACATGATCTACAACCGGATTGGGTTCTGGCAAACCGACGAGCCTCTGCCGCAGGTTGATTTGATTCTATACACCGCCGGATTGCCGCCTCATCCCGAACAGGCGCGGCTGAACATCGCAAAGAACGGCCGCCATGCGGCGTCCTCGCTCGCCGGAGTCAAAGTGACGTCCTGGCTGAACAATGTCTGGCATCTGTCTGAAGCGCAGGCGCAGGGCTGGACCGAAGTTGTATTGCTCAACGAACGCGGTGAAGTGGCTGAGTGCACGACGGCCAATATTTTTTGCGTGAAAGACGGCAGAGTAAGTACGCCCCCTCTCTCCTCCGGGTGCCTTGAAGGCGTGACGCGAGGCGTGCTGGTTGAGCTTGCTCCGGGCGCCGGAGTGCCTCTCGTCGAGAAAACTCTCACGCCAGAAGATCTCTTTTCCGCGGACGAAGTCTTCATCACCTCCACCAACCGCAGCCTGCTCGGCGTGAGCGAAATTGCCGGGCACAAATATTCCGCCGTGATGGGTCCGGTCGCACAGAAGCTGGAGCGCGCTTTCGACGCCGCCATGCGCGATTATGTCGCGCAACGCATCGCCGCCGCTCGTACATGATTTTGCTCAAAGCTTGCCGCGTCAAAATATAAACTCCCGGGCAGGACGCTACCCGGGAGCCTCGAAAAGACGTTCCAGCCTGTTCTGGCTGTCAGGAACGCTTGGCAGTCCAGTCCACAGAGTTCTGGCCCTGCATGAAAGTTCCCTTCATCGTATCGCCGGAAACGGTGCCCTTGTATTCGACTTTCACGTCACCATTGCGCCCCTGGCGCGTTACGGTGAATGTGATGTCATTTCCACTCACGGTGGCGCTATCGAGTTTCATTTCCGGACCGTTTTCGCCCTTCATGCTGCCCGCGACTGTGTTGCCATCCTGGGTCAGGGTAAGCGTTGTGGTCACCACGCCGTTGCGGCCCTGATTGGTCATTGTCCAGGTGCCAGCAACTTTTGCGTTTTGGGCCCGGGTAACCGCTCCGAATGCTAGAACCAAAAGCGAGATGCTGCACAGTACGACAATCTTCTTCCTCATACCTAAGCCTCCGCTGGAATGTTGGGTTGGCACGCCTGGCAATTTTGGACATCGCCGACGTGACTTGGAATCAAGCAGTAGACGAAGGGCCTGTCACAATGGTTACAAGTTTCCTGCGCAGGCTTGATTGCGAACAGAATCGAGCCGCCAAAGAGAGGCAATCGGGCAGGCCCGAAAGAACTTTTTGTCAGCCAAGGGGTTGAGAATCAAAGATATTCGGCGTATGAATGAAACGAGCAATGTTTCGACTGGCAAGCGCGAACCTTCGTTTGATTGACCTATGAAGCGGTGGGCCGAAATGATCGGGTCCGGGCTCGTGGCGTTGGCCTCCCTCGGGACGCTCACGTGGGCGGCTCCGCGAATGTCCTCGGGAAAATCCACTGCGATCCTGCCGCTTCCTGCGCCCGAACCTTCCGGAAAAGACGACCAGAACCCGAGCGCAACCTTCCCGGGAAAGCTTCCGATCCATGAGCTGAACGAGCAGGAGGCGATCCTGCACGCGCTAAACCGGCTCGGATTCGGTCCCCGCCCCGGAGAAGTGGAACAAGTCGAGAAAACCGGCCTCGAACACTGGGTCCAGGCGCAGCTTCATCCCGAAAGCCTGCCCGATTCCGAGGTCGATGCGCGTCTCGCCGAATATCCCGCTTTTGCGCTCAATTCCGCGGGATTGCTCGATCAATATCCGCCCGACGATATTGCGGCCAAGCGTCTGGGGCTTAAAGTCGATGAGTATCAAAAGCGCCTCCAAGAACTGGCGAAGCAGCCGGGTGGAATGCGTTCCCTGCCCTTTAAGAACCCGAACGATATCGTCAATGACCTGATGGACGTGAAGATGATTCGCGCCGTATACAGCGAGCGGCAGCTCAACGAGCAGCTCGAGGATTTCTGGTTCAACCACTTCAACGTTTTCGTCTATAAGGATGTGGACCGCTGGTACATGATCCCGTACGAAAGGGACGCGATCCGTCCGCACGTTCTCGGAAAATTCCGCGATCTGCTCGAAGCCACGGCCAGGAGCCCGGCGATGTTGTTTTACCTCGACAATGCGTCAAGCGCCGACCCGCACGCGTTTGACCGTTTGAGGCAGCGTCCCATCCGTCCGCGCCCCGGGGAAAAGCTTCCGCCGCTTGGCCCCAAACGCGGCCTCAATGAAAATTATGGGCGCGAGTTGATGGAGCTTCACACTCTCGGAGTCGACGGCGGCTACACGCAGCAGGACGTTATCGAAGTCGCGCGCGCTTTCACCGGCTGGACGATTGTCTCGCCGCGGGAAAATCCCGAATTCTATTTCGATGAGCGCCTCCACGATCCCGACCCCAAGCGCGTGCTGGGAAAGAAAATCAAAGCCGGGGGAATCAAGGATGCGGAGCAGGTTCTCGATCTGCTGGTCAGGAATCCGCACACGGCGCGCCATATTTCGCTCGAACTCGCGCAGCGCTTCGTCTCGGATGATCCGCCGCCTGCACTCGTCAATCGCATGGCGAAGACTTACCAAAAATCCAAAGGCGATATCCGAGCGGTGATGACCACGATGATCTATTCGCCGGAGTTCTGGTCGCGCTCGGCGTTCCGGGCCAAGGTCAAGACGCCGTTCGAGCTGGTCGCATCCACCATTCGCGCGGTGGGCGTGGACGTGGACCAGCCTTTACAGATGGCGCAGTGGGTCGCGCGAATCGGAGAGCCGCTCTACCAGTGCCTCACGCCCAATGGCTATTCGGACCAGGCTGCCGCGTGGATCAGCACCGGCGCGCTTCTGAACCGCTTGAATTTTGCCATCGCCCTGACCACCAATAAAATTCGCGGGGCGCGGGTGGACATCAATCCGCTGCTGGGCGCCGACGTCGCCACAAACTCGCAACTGGCCCTCGACCGGGTGGAAACGGTCTTCCTCGCGGGACAATTGTCCGAACCGACCCGCGCAACCCTCGAAAAGGAGGCGACCGACCCGCAAATCCTCGGCGCGAAACTCGATGATCCGGTGAAACAGGTCAACGTCGGGCTGATCACCGGGCTGGTCCTGGGCTCGCCCGAATTTCAAAAACGATGAATTCCGGGCCAAATGAGATTTCCGTCGAGGTTGCGAGATTTTGCATGCTCGAACTCGGGCGCCCGTCTGGTAGAATTCCGGCCATCCGGAGGAGAACACAAACATGGCAAACGAGAAGCCGCAAAACTTTGAGAACCACGTCCGCCAGGTCCCAGTATTTGTGATCGGCCAACTGATATTGATGGTGAATTTTGTTGGAAGAATCGTGGCTCTTCGGCACGGGATTTCGTTTGGGTCGGTGATGGACGTTCTGGTCGCGTTTGCGTTGATTGCGCTTTTTGTTTTCGGGCGAAATTCCACGGTGACCGTGCAGAGCCGGCTGATCCGCCTCGAAATGCGTCTGCGCCTGGCGAGTTTGCTGCCGGCGGATTTGCAGCCGCGTATTCCCGCATTCACGCTGGATCAACTCATTTCCATGCGCTTTGCGAGCGACGCGGAATTGCCGGACCTGGCTCGGAAAGTTCTGGACGAGAAACTGAACGACCGCAAGACCATCAAGAAATTGGTGAAGGATTGGCAGGCGGATTGGCTAAGGGCGTAAATAACTCCTGAGAGTTCCGTCCAGAAGGGCAACTGTCTAAGGCTGATTGGACTTCAGGGGCTGAAGCCGAAGTCTTTTGAGCCTTTGGACGTCGCGGCTGAACAGGTTGCGGAAAAACCCACAATCTGTCATCCCGAAGAGCGGGTTTCGCGCGAGGGATCTGCTTTTTTACCAAAATTAACGAAAAAGCAGATCCCTCGCTCCGTTCGGGATGACAACAAAGAGGATTTTTCCGCAACCTGTGAAGCCGCGACACACAAAGCCCATTGGAGAGAACGCCTCTAGTGGACCTGCGTATTTTCCGCAAAGCACCAGTCGACAAAATCCTTGCCGTACCGGGAAACGACGCCAGCGGGGATATCGCTCTCGTCAAGTTTCTCGAACTCAAAACTGATTTCACCGTTGGGGTGCACCGTGCCCAACACGGATCCATACACGTTCGTGATCGCGCCATGCGCGTCGGCGGTGCCCGGCGGCAGCGCGTAGCGCACCGCTCCGGCGGTTCCTACGATCCATCCGGGAAGCACGCCGCCATTTTGCCTCCAGTAATCCGTATTGAAAATTCCGTCCATGAAATAGTGCGAGTGGCTTTCGAGAACATACACGAGCTTGTGCCGGACGTTCTGCGCGCGCAAAAGGTCCAGGTAAACGCGCCGCCCGGTTTCGGTCCCCGTCGGAGATTCGTTCATGCTGTGTCCTTTGGAGATGCTTTCAGACAGCGCTTTGTGCATCCCGACCACGATCGTCTTGACAGCGGGATTGGACAGGTCCCGTTCGAGCACGCTCTCAAACCAGGCGAGTTGCGTCCCATCAAATTGCTCGGCGCTGGCGTTGTCCAGAAAATAGAACGCAATTCCCCGGTCGATCCAATGGTAGTAGGTCCTCAAGACGTGATCGTCGGGATTATCTATCAGGCGTTGGGCGCGCAGGACGGGAGAATCGAGCCAATCCGCGAATTGCAGGAGAAAGCCTTCCCGAGTCATCGGCGGTATGACTTCATGGTTCCCGATTCCGACGAAAAAAGGGATGGAGCCAAAGGGTGCGATTTGGCTATCGATGTAGTCCTGCCACTCCAAATTATGATACTCGTCCATCGTGAGGGATCTTGCCAAGTGTTCGGGTTGGTGCAGGACGTCTTCGTCGATGGTGTACGTCGCTCGCAGATCGCCCAAATGCCAGTAAAAGGCCGCCTGATTTTTCTTCGCTGTTTCCGCGATTCCCGGCATCACAACGTCACCGCAATTTCGTGAATCTCCCGACGCAACAAAGCGCCACGTTCCGCCGGCGGCCTCTTGCGCGCTTGCCCGCTGCGCCAGCAGCACAAGGAGCGAAACAACCAGAACCGCGAATGTCAGTCCGCGAAACATGACTCCTCCCGGGCCAAGCGAAAATGCTACCAGAACACGCCCGACGGGCACATTAATCTTTGTTTAATTGGAGGGCGCGGATGCGGCGGAGCCCTCCGGCGATTTCCGCATCCGGTAAACCTTCAGGGGACCATAGGAGTAAACCTTTTCGCCGATGCCCGCGAGCGCGGGAGAAAACCTGGAGACGTCATAGGCCCAAACGTAATCGTAGTCGCTCTGGACTTGCTTCCAGTCTGGAGGTGACTCGTATTCCTCGTCCCAAAATCCGTCTGAAGTGTACGAGTCGTAGATGATGCGCATGGGAGTCTGCCCGGGCTCATCCATCAAGTACGGCGAAAACCAACCCCGGCGAATCACCCCGTACGCCCAAAAGTGCGTGAACGGCCGTTCGATCGCGTCCTGGTCTCCCTCAACGATGGGAAATACCAGCGCGCCGCGTGGAACGTAATCGATCGACCGCGCCAGGCCAGCCAGATCCGGCTGCGATTCAACAAAATACTGCGTGAGGGTCACCGTCCGCGCAGCAAACAGCAGAATCGGAATCACAGCAAGCCATTTTGCGCGTTGGCCCACTCGCGCCGTCGCGAAAATCACGACGAAGAGGAACGGCAAGACGCGGATATCCAGATCCGAACCTTCCCCCCACGTCCACGGAATCGCCCAGAACATTGCAAATAGAAGCATGGCGATGGCGAGCCAACGGCCGTTCCATCGAAACTCAGGGTTGCGCCACCATCCCGCAAGAAACCATGCTCCCAGAGCGGCGAACGTAATCCAATCGAGTGCCGGCGAATATCCATGCACGATCATGCCGAGAGAATTCAGCTTGTCCATGAATCCATGGAAGGTAATGTTGCTGAGGCTCAGGCCAACGCGCGAGGAGCGCAGGTAAAAAGCCAAACCCGGCAGCGCTAGCGCCCCGCTCCAAATCCATTCCCGAAGCGGCCGGCGATCCAGCGCGAGATACGCGACCAGGACAAGCCCGGCAATTCCAAATCCGAGCAGGTGCGTGAAATATAGCGCGGTGAATGCGACGATTGCCGCAATCCAGCGCGACAGGCTTTGCACTGTCAGCCAGCGAAGCCACAGTCCGAGCGCGAAGAATCCGACCGCGACGCTGAGGTCGAAATTCAGAAAGCCTTCCAGGAAAAATACATTCGCGGCAGCCAGCAGGGTCCACAGAGCCGTCGCGTCCTCGGCAGGATTCACCTGTCGAAGAAAAAACCATCCCGCCGCGGGCAGCGCGAGTGCGCAAAGGCTCAGGAATACGCGGCCGGCGGTCTCGATCGGAAACAGCCGTCCGAGGACAGCGAGTGATGCGTCCATCCCCAAATAGGGATATGCGCCCCAATCGGCGCGATAGAACTGGCTGAACTTGAAAGCTGGGTCGTGCAAATGGGAAAGCACGAACGAGCGCGCCAGATGATTCGGATAATCGAGCAGCGGCGGGAAGGCAACGCTCCAGATCGGCGCAAGGAGCGCGGCGGCCAGCACCAGTAAGAACGCCAAGCGGATAACGAGGGGGATCGTTGCGCGGTGCGAAGATGCCGTTTCTCCTGTGCCCGTGCCGTGCATCTACCGGGCAATCCAAATCAGCGGCAACAACCCAAGCGCGGTCAGGCAGAGCAGCAGAATCAGGCTCTCCCTCCCCGTCTTGGCATCGCCAAAGACGAGCGCGATGAAGGCTTTGGCAAAATTGTTGCTCGCCGCAGCAACTACTACGCCTCCCGCTGCAAGGCCAAGTGGAGTCAGGGTTCCCGCTGTTTGCGTGAGGCCCATGATGAAGGGGTCCACCGGGGCAATGCCAGTGAGGGCGGCCAACCCGTAGATCCCGGCGCTCCCGAGATGAACCATCGCGTAATTCACGGTCACAAGCAAGGTAACAAACACAACCGTCAGCAAGAACGCCGGCGCAAGTTCCAGAGGGTTTTTCGTCAGATAGGCGGGTCCCGAATCAGTTTCGGTCCCGTCGGGCAGTTCGGACCACATCCAGCCCGCGGCGACGCCGATCGCTCCCAGGACAACAAAGGGCAGGAAAAGACGGTGAAATAGCTGTTGGTTGAAGAGACCAATCAAAACCAGAAAGCGAAAATACATCACTCCCGATGCAATCAGAATTCCGCCGGAATAACCGTGCGGAAGTCTTGCCGCCTTCGCGTGCTTGGCCATCACGAGCGTGGTGAAGGTGGAGGAATACGCTCCCCCGAGCAGCGCCGCCAGCCTTACGCCGCCTTTTCCCTTCGACCATTTCTCAAGCAAATAACTGCCGTAGGATACGCCGCTGATGGCCACGACAATCAGCCATGCCTTGAACGGATTGATATCGAAGGCCGTAAATCCCTTGTCGGGCACGATGGGCAGGATGACGCAAGTCAGAAGGAGGAATTTCGTAAACGTGAAGATCTCTTCCCCTGGAATCCGGGTGGCAAGATTTTCGAGAAAATCCTTCAGCTCAAGAAGCAGCATTGCGAGGATGGCCAGGGTCGTGCCGATCCAGAATTGGTTGCGAGACACCAGCGCGCCAACTACGTAAGTGGCGAGGCCCGACAACTCCGTGGTCACGCCGGGATCCTTGGAAGTCTCCAACTTGTGCTGGTACGACAGCCAAAGAAATGCGCCGATCACTCCAAAACCGACGGTTACGGGGAGGAGTTGTCCTCCTGAGAGCAACGCCATCGAGTAGCCAATCAGGCCGAGGAGCGGAAAGGCCCGGACGCCGCCAAAACTGTACCCCTTCCCATCGAATGCTGACGCGCGGTGCTCTTCCCGCTCCAGCCCGATCAAGAAGGACAAGAAGAGAGTCAAGACAATCTTGACCCCTTCCGCCGGGAACATTTGAAGAAGTTTACCGGTCACAGACTCTTCCTGGCCGCAGGCCCGCGGTCCCCTGAGCGCATTCGGCCCTGGGGTTGCAGCGATTTTCCGCCATCGAGAGACTATCGGGAATTGCGCCTAAACTCAATCGCCGTCTCACTCGGAAAAAGCACGGATGGGCACTGGCCCGCCCCAGGCGCGGCTTGCAATGGCTGACACGGAATCCTCAGGTCTGTGGAAAAGCTGTGCAGAATTGTGATGAATATCACATCTGTTTGTAATAAACATATGCTATTTGATAGTGTCCTGCAGGCGATTTCAAAGCCCCGCCCCCTTCAGCGCGCCGTCACCCAGACGGGACTATTTTTAGAAGTCTCCAGGACGGATTGAAAGAGATGTGAAAGGAGAGTCCTCATGTTGGAAAAATCCGCAGCTGCTGTTCAGACCGCGCCTTCCCGTCCATCCGTGAAGGCGGGTAACACCGAAAGTTTGGCCGAACGCATGGACCGCATCTACGACGCCATTTCACGGCGTGCGTATGAATTGTTTGAGCGGGAAGGCCGGGTCGATGGCGACGATGTGCGCCACTGGCTGCAAGCTGAAAGTGAATTCCTGCTTCCCGTCCAGGTCAAACTGGAAGAATCCGACAGTCAATTCCTGGTCCGCGCCGAAGTCCCGGGCTTTACGGCGGGCGATCTGGAAGTCAACGTCGAAGCCCGCCGGGTTACCATCGCCGGCAAACGCGAATCGAAAAAGGAAACCAAGGAAGGGGAATCGATCTACTCGGAAGAGAGTTCGGACGAGATTTTCCGGGCCGTCGAGTTGCCCTCGGCGGTCGTAACGACGAAGGTTACGGCAACTCTCAGGGATGGGATCCTTGAGATCCAAATTCCGAAAGTCGAATCCAAGAAACCCCTCTCGGCGGAAGCAAAATCCGCGTAAAGGGAAAACTCACTCTGGGATTAGGTAAAAAGGCAGGCCGTTCCGCGTGGAGTTTGCGTCGCGGGACGGCCTGTTTTCTTTTTCATTGCATTGTGTTCGTTCCCGCTGTCTTTTCTCCAATTCCCACATAAACTCGGAGTCATCTCACTCGCCTTTATTTCGGACCGCATGTAGAGTCAGGAAATGGCGTGCACGTATGGGAGCCTAAAATGAATTTGCACATTTCAAAGATGTTCGCGATGGTGTGGATGCTTGTTTTGCTCTTCCCCGGCCCGGGAAGGGCGGCGGAAAGCAAACGCGACGAGGCCTGGGAAATTCTCAAGGCCAATGTGAATGAGAAGAGCGCCGAAAAGCGCGCCCTGGCAATCCGCGTACTTGGACTGTTGCCGGGCGATCGGCAAGCTCTGGAACTTGCGCAAACGGCATCCACGGACGATAAGCCAGAAGTGCGCGCGGCAGCCGCCACGGCGCTGGGACAACTCCACGGGAAATCATCCGATGCCATTTTGCACAAACTGTTGGCCGACTCCGAGCCGTCGGTGGCGCTCGCCGCCGCCAGCGCTCTAATTCCCTCCAAAGATCCGGCCGCCTTCGAGGTGTATTACGAAGTTCTGACCGGCGAGCGAAAGACGAATAATGGCCTGATCGCGGAACAAATGAAAACTCTCAGAGACCCAAAGAAATTGGCTGAGCTTGGCGTGGAAGGGGGAATCGGCTTTGTTCCATTTGCCGGGATTGGCCTCGAAGCGTTCAAGACTTTGCACGTCGACGACGTTTCGCCAGTCCGCGCGGCAGCCGCGAAAATGCTGGCGAACGATCCCGATCCGCGAAGCGGTATGGCGCTCGTAAAGGAAAGTTCCGACAAGAACTGGCTCGTGAAAACCGCGGCGCTGGAAGCAATCGCAAGACGCGGCGATCCTCGATTGCTCGATGGCATAGTGCCTGCCATGACGGACGATAATCTGTCGGTCCGCTGCACGGCCGCGGCTGCGGTCATCCGGCTTTCGACTTTGGAAAATAAAAAGAACAAATCCGGAGCGCAGCAATAAGTGGCGTGTTGTTCCGGGAGCTGGCGGACTTACGCGAGGTTCGAACTTCCCATCAGGTATTTATCGACCGCGATCGCGGCCTTGCGCCCTTCGGAAATGGCCCAGACCACCAGGGACTGCCCGCGGCGCATATCGCCGGCGGCGAAAACTCCGGGAACGGAGCTCATATAATCCGCGCCAGTGGCGATATTGCCGCGCGGATCGAGGTTCACACCGAACTGTTCGATCATGCCCTGCTTCACTGGCCCGGTGAAGCCCAGGGCCAGCAGGACCAGGTCAACATCCATCTCAAATTCCGTGCCCGGCATAGGCTCGAATTTAGGCGGCGGGCCGACGCGGACGGCATGGAGCTGCTTCACATTGCCGTGCTCATCGCCCGTAAATCTGGCTGTGTTGAGCGCCCAGTCGCGCTTGCCGCCCTCTTCATGCGCGCTCTCGGTGCGCAGCTGCAACGGCCATTGCGGCCACGGCGTGCTCGGGGCGCGCTCCTGGGGCGGCATGGGCATGATTTCGAATTGGTGGATGGACTTCGCTTGCTGCCGGTGCGCGGTTCCCAGGCAATCCGCCCCGGTATCGCCGCCGCCGATAATCACGACGCGTTTGCCCGTCGCCAGGATCTGGTCCGGCACGGCGTCTCCCGCGCCGCGCTTGTTCTGCTGTGGGAGATACTGCATGGCATAGTAAATGCCCTTGAGCTCGCGCCCCGGAACATTCAGATCGCGCGGATTTTCGGCGCCTCCGGACAGCAACACGGCGTCAAATTCTTTCCGGAGGTCCTGCGCCGGGACATTCCCTCCAACGTGCGCTCCCGTCTTGAATTCCACGCCCTCGGCCATCATCTGTTCCAGGCGACGGTCCAGAACGCGCTTCTCCAGCTTGAAGTCCGGAATTCCGTAACGCAGCAGCCCGCCGATGCGGTCCGCCTTTTCGAACACGGTGACGGAGTGCCCCGCGCGATTGAGCTGCTGCGCGGCGGCGAGGCCAGCCGGCCCCGAGCCAACCACGGCAACCCGTTTCGCAGTTCGAACCTCGGGGGGCTCGGGCTTGATCCATCCCTCTTCCCAGGCGCGCTCGACAATCGTTTTCTCAATGACCTTGATGGTCACGGGCGGTTCGTTGATCCCCAGCACGCATGCGGCTTCGCAGGGCGCCGGGCAGATGCGCCCGGTGAACTCCGGGAAATTATTGGTGGAATGCAGAACGCGGATCGCTTCCTTCCAATGGTCTTTATAAACCAAATCGTTCCAGTCGGGAATGATGTTGCTGACCGGGCAGCCGGTGTGGCAGAACGGGATGCCGCAATCCATGCAGCGCGCGGCTTGCACGCGCACTTTTTCTTCGGGAAACGGCCGGTAAACTTCCAGGTAATCGTGGATGCGCTCGCCAACGGGGCGGCGCGCGGGGGTTTCGCGGGTGTATTCCTTAAAGCCGGTAACCTTACCCACCGCTCACCTGCCCATGCACATCCGGCCGCCTCTTGGCTTGGGCGGCGATGACGCCGGCGGAGATGCGCGGAATTCCCAGGACGCGCTTGTATTCGTGCGGGAACACCTTGATGAACTTGGGCAGCATGGCGTCCCAATGCTTCAAAATCCATTTGGCCTGCGGGCTCTCGGTGAGTTCGGCGTGGCGCGTGACCAGGCGGTGCAATGTTTCGATATCCTTCTGTTCGGTCACCGCCTCCAGGTCCACGTCGGTCCGGTTGCAGGATTCCGAGGCGAATGCGCCAGCCTGATCCAGAACATAGGCGATACCGCCCGTCATCCCGGCCGCAAAGTTGCGACCTGTTTTCCCAAGCACGACCACCATGCCACGAGTCATGTATTCGCATCCGTGATCGCCGACGCCTTCGACAACAGCTGTGGACCCGGAGTTGCGCACGGCGAACCGCTCTCCCGCCATGCCGTTGAAGAACGCTTCGCCGCTGGTGGCGCCGTAAAGGCAAACGTTGCCAATGAGAATATTCTCCTCGGGCACGAAGCGCGAATTACGCGGCGGATAGATAATCAGCGTGCCGCCGGAAAGCCCCTTCCCCACATAATCGTTGGCCTCGCCCTCGAGCGTGAGCGTCACGCCCTTGGCCAGGAACGCGCCGAAACTCTGTCCCGCGCAGCCGTGAAACTTCAGGTGGATCGTGTCGTCCGGCAAGCCAGCGGAGCCATGTCGCCGGGCGATTTCGCCGCTCAGCATTGCGCCAACCGTGCGGTGCACGTTGCGAATCGGCACGGTGAGCGAAACTGGCGTGAGATTTTCGATGGCCTCACTGGTCTCCTCGATCAGCTTGACGTCGAGGGCATCGTACAGGCCATGGTCCTGCGCCTGCGTGCAGCGGCGTCCCACGTGGCTAGGCATCGGCGGATTGTAGAGCACGGACGACAGGTCGATTCCTTTCGCCTTCCAGTGATTCACGTCCTTGCGCTGCGCCAGGCAGTCCACGCGGCCAATCATCTCGTCGACTTTACGGAAGCCAAGCTCGGCCATGATGATGCGAAGATCTTCCGCCACGTAGAACAGGAAGTTGATCACGTTCTCCGGAGTGCCCTGGAACTTCTTGCGGAGTTCGGGATCCTGCGTCGCCACGCCCACCGGGCAGGTGTTCAGGTGGCATTTCCGCATCATGATGCAGCCCATGGCAATCAGCGGGGTGGTGGCAAATCCAAATTCTTCCGCGCCCAGCAGCGCCGCAATCGCAACGTCGCGGCCGGTTTGCAGTTTGCCGTCCACCTGCAGGCGCACGCGGCTGCGCAGGTCGTTCATCACCAGCACCTGCTGCGTCTCGGAAAGTCCCAGCTCCCAGGGGACGCCGGCGTGACGGATCGAGCTGACCGGCGAAGCGCCGGTTCCGCCGTCGTAGCCGCTGATCAGAATCACGTCGGCGTGCGCCTTCGCCACTCCGGCCGCGACCGTTCCCACGCCAACCTCCGCGACGAGCTTCACGGAAATCCGCGCTCGCGGGTTGACGTTTTTCAGGTCGTAAATGAGCTGCGCCAGATCCTCAATCGAATAAATATCGTGGTGAGGAGGCGGAGAAATCAGGCCGACTCCCGGAATCGAATGGCGAATTCGGGCGATGAAATCGTCCACTTTATGGCCGGGCAACTGGCCGCCTTCGCCGGGTTTCGCGCCCTGCGCGATCTTGATCTGCAGGTCATCCGCATTGACCAGGTAATTCGCGGTGACGCCAAAGCGCGCCGAAGCAACCTGCTTGATGGCGCTGCGGCGCAAGTCGCCATTGGCATCGGGACGGAATCGAGCCTCGTCTTCGCCGCCTTCGCCGGTGTTCGATTTTCCGCCGATCCGGTTCATCGCAATCGCGAGTGTTTCGTGCGCTTCCTTGCTGATCGAGCCGAAGGACATCGCGCCCGTGGCAAATCGCTTCACGATCTCCGCGGCGGGCTCGACTTCGTCGAGCGGAACCGGGGGCAGCGCCGGCTTGAACTCGAACATTCCGCGCAGCATCTGCAGATCGCGATTCTGCTGGTTCACGATGTCGGCAAACTCGCGGAAGGTTTCAAATTTCGATTGCCGCACCGCCTGCTGCAGTTTGCTGATCGTCGTGGGGTTCAGCAGGTGCTTTTCCCCGCGCACGCGGAACTGATATTCGCCGCCGACACGCAGCTCTGTCTCGGACAGATGCGGCGGCTGCATCGCGAATTCGTGCTTCATCAGCGCTTCGCGGGCCAGCACTTCGATGCCAACGCCCTCGATTCGAGACGATGTGCCGGTAAAATATTTCTCGACCAGGGATTGATCGAGGCCCACCGTCTCAAAAATCTGCGCCCCCTGATAGCTCTGCAGGGTGGAAATGCCCATCTTGGAGAACGTCTTCAGCAGCCCCTTGTCGATCGACTTCATGTAGCTCTTGAAAACTTTGTCCCAGTTATATTCGGGCGGGAAGACGCCTTGCCGGTGCAAGTCCTCCAGCGTTTCGATCGCCAGGTAGGGATTTACGGCGCTCGCGCCATAGCCGAGCAACAGGCAGAAGTGCATCACTTCGCGCGGCTCGCCGGATTCGACGATCAAGCGCCACCTGGTTGCGCGTCTTCTCGCGAATCAAATGGTTGTGGACCGCCGAAAGCGCCAGCAGGCTGGGGATCGGAGCGTATTCCTCGTCCACGCCGCGGTCGGAAAGGATCAGGATCGTGTACCCGGACTGGATCGCCAGCGAAGCGCGCCGGCAGAGCGTTTCGATGGCTTCTTCGAGCTGCTTCTCGCCGCCCTTTGCGCGGAACAGCATGGGAATGCTGGTGGCCAGAAAATCGCCCCAGCTCACGCGGCGCAGTTTTTCCAGCCTCCAATTGGAGATGACCGGATGGCGCAATTTCAGCGTGTGGCAGTTCTTGGGAGTCTCGTCGAGAATATTCCCTTCGCTCCCGATGTAACAGTTGAGCGACATCACCAGCCCTTCGCGGATCGAATCGATCGCGGGATTGGTGACCTGCGCAAACGTCTGCTTGAAATAATTGAAAAGCAGCTGCGGTTTGTCGGAGAGACACGCCAGCGGCGTGTCGATTCCCATCGACCCGACGGGCTCCTCGCCCGCGAGCGCGGAAGGCGAGAGAACTGTTTTCAGGTCTTCATCCGTGTAGCCGAAGGCGCGCTGCCGCATCCGGATCGTGTCGTGGTTGGTCGGCTGAACGTGCGCCGGGCTCGGAAGATGATCGAGCGTAATCTGGTTGTCCTTCAGCCATTGCGCGTAGGGCTGCCGGGCCGAAAGTTGCTTCTTGATCTCCTCATCCGAAATCAGCCTCTTCTGTTCGGTATCCACCAGGAAAAAGCGGCCTGGAGCGAGCCTGCCCTTCATCAGCACGTCCTCGGGCTTAACGGGCAGCACGCCCGCTTCCGAGGCCAGCACGACCAGCCCGTCATTGGTAACCAGGTAGCGGCCCGGACGCAGTCCGTTGCGGTCGAGCTTCGCGCCAATCATTCGTCCGTCGGTGAAGGCGACCGCCGCCGGGCCATCCCAGGGTTCCATCAATGACGCGTGGTATTCGTAGAAGGCCTTGATGTCTTCGGGCATGGTGTCGTCGTGATCCCAGGCTTCCGGGATCAGCATGGACATCACGTGCGGCAGCGAACGGCCGGACAGAGTCAGCAGTTCTACCGCGTTATCGAGCATGGCGGAATCGCTGCCGCCCGCCGTGATAATCGGCAGCAGCTTCTTGATGTCTTCGCCGAACAAGGGAGACGCCAGCACGGATTGCCGCGCGTACATCCAGTTGATGTTGCCGCGCAGCGTGTTGATTTCGCCGTTGTGGCAGATGTAGCGATAGGGGTGAGCCAGCTTCCAGCTTGGAAACGTGTTGGTGGAAAAGCGCTGATGCACCAGGCACAGACCGCTGGTCAATTCGGGATCGAGCAGGTCCTTATAAAAATCCGTAATCTGCGGCGCGAGCAGCAAACCCTTATAGACAATCGTTCGCGAGGAAAGAGAGGGAATGTAAAAGAAATCCTTCTCCTTCAAATCGGTTTCGGCCACTTCGAGTTCCGCTCTCTTGCGCACCACGTAAAGCTTGCGCTCCAGAGCGTCCTGGTCCATGTCCAGCCCTTTGCGGATGAAAATCTGCTCGATGTAGGGCTGCGAAGCGCGCGCCACGCGCCCGATCATGTTGCCATTGATCGGCGTGTCGCGCCATCCCAGGACCGAAAGCCCTTCTTCGCGCGCGATCTTTTCGACGATTCCTTCGCAAAGAAGCCGGTCGTGCGGATCGACTGGAAGAAATAAAATGCCCACGCCGTATTCGCCCGGACCCGGCAGCGTCAATCCCTGGCTCGCCATTTCGCGCTCAAAAAAAGCGTGCGGAATCTGAATCAGGATTCCCGCGCCGTCGCCGGTCTGCGGATCGCACCCGCAGGCGCCACGATGAGCCAGATTGATCAGAATCTGCACGCCCTTGACCACGATGTCGTGCGATTTCCGGCCTTCGATATTGGCGACGAAGCCGATGCCGCAGGCGTCGTGCTCGTGTTCCGGGCGGTATAACCCCTGAGCCGGGGGCAAGCCTCGAAATGGATGGATTTCCTGCATCTGTGCCGGAATCAACGCCCTAGGGGTGCGAACGAACCGCCTAAACGCCTCGGCCTCCTCGTCGAATATCGCTCTATTTTCCGATTTTTTCGAGCCCGACAACGCGCAGTAAAGCTCCGCCGGGGAAGACGGCCCCCTACACTTCCGCGCCGTTTTCCGATCCGGCTTTCCGGAAAGTAATGATTTTACCACTGTCGACGCCGAATTGTCCCAGGGACAATGGCCATTCCAGTTTGTGATCGGCAGGATCAGAATTTTGAATTCAGGACCGGCTTACCCCGCGGTTCTGTTATAATTGCGCCGCTAAATTATGGATTTCGACCAGCTCACCACGTTCATTGAAATTGCAAAACTCGGCAGCTTTTCGCGCGCGGGGCAGAAATTGTTCCGCTCGCAGCCGGCCGTCAGCGCGCAAGTCCGCCAACTTGAGCAGGAATACGGCGAAAAACTCTTCGATCGAGGCCGCAAGTCGGTCCGTCTGACTTCCGCCGGGGAAACCCTCTACGAATACGCCGTTCGCATGGTGAACATGCGGGGCGAATCCTTGCGCGCCGTGGCCGACAAGGCCACGACTCCACGCGGGGTGCTCGCCCTGGGAGCCAACGAGGCGACGTGCCTTTACGTGCTTCCCGAAATCTTCGCGGAATACCATCGCCTTTATCCCGCCGTGCAGATCAGCATTTATCGCAACTTCAGCCACAAGGTTCTGCAAAAGGTGGAGGATGGAACGGTGGACGTCGGAATTGTCACGCTTCCGGCCAAGTCACCAAGCCTGAAAATCTATCCCATTTTCCGGGATCGCGTGATGCTGATGGTGAATCCGCGCAATCCCCTGGCTAAGCTCAAGAGCGTGCGGATGAAGGACATCGCCGAGCAGCCGTTGATTTTTCCCCGGACCGGCTACACCCGCCAGTTGCTCGACAAACATTTTCGCCCGTACAAGTCGCAATTGCAGATCACCATGGAATTGACCAGCGTGGGCATGATCAAGTGCTTCGTCGCGGCGGGCCTGGGCGTCTCCCTCATTAGTTCAAGCTTTGCGCGGAATGAAGTGCGCGCCGGCGAAGTGAAACTGATCCCCATCGCGGACGTTGATCTCTGGCGCGAACTCGGACTCGTCTATCGCCGCGATCGCACGCTGCCACGCTCTTCCGCTGCATTTATTACGATTGTCCGGCAACGCGCGGCGGAAAACCCCGATCTGGACATCCCACACGCCAAGTTGAAGGCGATTGAACACGCCTGATTGCGCTTGGCAATACTAACAATCCCGCCGTATTTGAATGTCGGGGAGATTCTTATAGAAGTAGGCTTGTGAACGGCGTCCGGGCACCGCTCACTCACCTTTCGGGGCTTGATGCCAAGCCCGTCCCGTGAGGGCTCGGGAAAAGCACCTAAGCGAGGACCGTGTCGCATCCAATGTTCCGGCGGGGGTTCCTTTTTCGTTCTCCTCAGTTTGAAGAAAGCCACGGCCCGGACCGTTAAGGCTCCGTCAGCGCTGATAGCGATCCTTGACCCTAGTGCTGTTGCTAATGGTCGTCAGACTTTGCCCCCCGAGGGCACTGCCCTGACCACCTCATGGCACCGCAGGAGAAGCAAGATTTTTGTTAACATTTTACCCTCCTAGAAATATTTTACTCCTGTTCACGTGTGGAAATGATAAAAGAGAACCCAGTCGCCCGTCTTGGGATCTTTTTCCATCTGAGCGTAGAGTTCTGGTTTACTCCCCAAACCCGCATCCATAGACATGTCATTCGATTCCTCGATTTCCTTCCGATTCACTTCCCTTCGAAAATTCTTGTAGCACTCAAGTTTTGTTTTTCCTTGGGAGTAGCCGCCAATTCCACCCATATGACCTCCATGAATTCTTGGTTGCTTCACAAAATATTAAGAGCGATTCAGAAGAATATGGAGTGCTTGACTGATATTCGATTCGCTATCACAATCCCCGTGTGAAATACGTAGCCCTGATAGTCTTCATCGTGGCAACGCCATTCCTATGTCCGGCCGGTACGCAGAATGCTCCCTTGATGAAATATGCTTTCGATTGCACGCAGCTCTCGGCTGCAAATCAGTCCCAAGGGTGTGACTCATATAACGAGATGGTGGTAAAAGCTGATAAGGATATTACGGATACTTTCCAATTATCGAGTGACGTTCTTGTTTGTTTTAGACCCCAAGAAGATACGTTCTTTATCTTTTCATACTCTGTGCCCGACGATGACCAATATCATCATTCTACAACTGTAAAAAATAAACTTGAAGCTGATGCTTTTCTCTCATTTTCCAGGTACAAAGATGGCGTTCTCGACGACAGTAATTCCTTTTTTGGTACTTGGACCAAGTTCGTTAATCTCTCGACATTCCCGGCATCCTTCCGGGCAAAAAATAACGACGGCTCCTATGGATCTATAGATGGTTCAGAAGTGTCTTACAATTCTGAGTTCAAGAATTTGAATAACACGAAGACTTCATATAATATCCAGATTAGACTTTCTACTCTAAGATTCAGTGAGACCTTTACAGCGGAGGACGCCGCCCCGGCGAAGTCGGCAAAATCACCTGCACCCGCAGCGGCACCTACTCAGTCTCGGCTCGGCTATGGCGGTTATTGCGCCCATTTTAGATCTGGTACGTAGGAAAGTTTTGCATCCAATCCAACTTCCACGCCTTCTCGATATTCCATTCAATGTATTCTTGGCATGCCCTCACGAAATCCCAACGGGATTATAGGAAAGCGGCCCACAATCGCTATTTCCGGATTCACAAAAAGAAGGTGCTACGCGCGGGGGTTACGAAGCAATCGGATCATGTCCGGATCGGAATCGCCGGGGCCTGCGGAGATCGTTTCGGGGGCTTCGGGAAGTTCGCCTTCGCCGGTGGCCAGAAACAGATTGGCTTCGAGGCCGTGCTGCTTGTCGTAGAGTTCGCGGTAACGCCCGGCGGCGGCGTATAGCGTTGCGTGCGTCCCGCGCTCGACGATTTCTCCCGCCTCGACGACCAGAATCTGGTCGGCGCGGCGAATCGTGGAGAGCCGGTGCGCGATGACAAATGTGGTTCGCCCGCGCATCAATTGCGCCAGGCCCTCCTGGATGAGCATCTCGGATTCGGAATCGAGGCTTGAAGTCGCCTCGTCCAGAATCAGGATGCGCGGGTCGGCCAGAATGGCGCGCGCGATGGAAACGCGCTGGCGCTGCCCGCCGCTCAGTTTCACGCCGCGCTCGCCGATGATCGTGTCGTATTTTTCCGGAAATCGCTCCGCGAATTCGTCCACGCGCGCGATCCGGCAGGCGGCCATGATGGCCTCCTCGCTGGCGTAGGGCCTGGAGAACGCGACGTTCTCGCGGATCGTCCCATCGAAGAGAAACGACTCCTGCAATACCACGCCCAGGCGCGTTCGATAGGAATCGAGGCGCACCGTTGCGAGGTCCACGCCATCCACCAGCACGCGGCCTTCGAGCGGCACGTGAAACGCAGCGACCAGTCCAATCATCGTCGATTTTCCCGACCCGGACGAACCCACCAGCGCCGTCACCGTGCCCGGGAGCGCCAGGAAGCTTACGTCCTTCAGCACGGGCTTGCCGGGCTCGTAGGCGAAGCTGACGTGGTCGAATGCGAGTTCGCCCTCGATGTCGGGCAGCGTGACCGTGCGGCGCGGGTCTTCGTCTTCGGGATGCTCATCGAGCACTTCGCGCGTGCGCTCGAGTCCCGCGATCGCCTCGGTCAATTGAGTGCCGATCCCCACCACCTGGAAAACCGGAGCGATCATGAATGCCAAAAACATCGTGTAGCTGGAGAATTGGCCGACCGTGATTTTCCCTTCCAGGACCTGCCGCGCTCCGACCAGCATCACGAGCGCGCCCACGACGCCGCCCAGCGCGGTGGTTGAAAAGCTCATCAAGGACATGGTGGTCAGCGATTTAATCACGTTGTCGAGCAGGCGCTGCACACCCGCGGTGAACACTTCGTGTTCGCGCTCCTCGGCGTGGTATCCCTTCACCACGCGCACGCCTGAGAGCGATTCAGTGAGCCGCCCGCTGACCTCGGCGTTAATTTTCGAGCGCTCGCGAAAGATCGGGCGCAGGACGCTGAACGCTTTCCGCAGGCCAACCATGCTCACCAGTAGCAGCGCGAACGCCAGGCCCGTCATCACCGGGCTGATGCGCAGCAGCATGACCAGCGCAATCGCCGCCGTCAGCAGGCCTCCCAGAAATTCCACCAGGCCCGTGCCGATCAGGTTCCGCACGCCTTCGACGTCGCTCATGATGCGAGAAACCAACGCGCCCGTTTTATTGGCGTCATAGTAAGAGACCGGAAGACGCCCCACGTGCTCCTGCACCTTGCGGCGCAGTTCGGTGATCATTCTCTGCGCGGCTTTTGAAAGAGTCTGCGTCAGCGTATACGAAGTCACGCCCTGAAAAAGCGTGGCCAGGAGAACTCCTCCCACCAGCGGCATCAGAAGCCTGGTCTGCTGGTGGATCATCACGTTGTCGATAAGGTATTTTGTGGCGAACGGAAGCGCCAGGCCGGAAACCCGGTTGATGGCCATAAGCGCCAGGCCCACGGCGAGAAGTCCACGTCGCGGACGCATGAGCGCCCACACTTCCGGGAATTGACTCCAGAGCTGCGAAATCTTTTTTTTGCTCGGATCGGCGGCCGCTTTGAGGTCACCCTTCGAGCTGTGACCTCTTTCCGCGCGCGCGCCTATGCCGCGTTGCGCTCCCATGCCGCCGAATCCGCCCGCCATTCGCATCAAACTATATTAAGGTATTTGACGTGCGCGCCGCCAGTTGCCCCCTGTGCAGACGGTAGGCCAATTCCCGATAAGATGACGGCTGCGGAACAATACGTCAGGTTCGCTGTAGATGCTAAAGATTGAGGGCTGGGCATGGGGATCGTCTGCGGATGGCGGATCGCTCGACCAGAATCACAATATCCTCCGCGCACCTTTGAACGACAAGGGCTTGCGTTAATAATTATTGATGTACCAGTTCCGCGTTTATCCAGTGGGCGAGGAGGAACGCATTGCAGACTGTGTTGCAGACCTTGTACACTTCGCAGCGCGCATAATTTCGTAACCCTCCCATCTTAACCAGGAGGAGAATTTCACGCCATGAACCACACACTTCGATCACCGGGTGCGTTTGCAAGCCAGGCCAGAAGAAATAGATTCCAGGCGATGCGACCCAGATCTGGTTGGCTCCCGCTAACACTCCTCGCGGCCACAGCGCTTGTAGGTACCGGCCTCGGTCGCACTTCAAAGGCATTTGGCGAACCACAACATAGCGACGGCGACCAAGTTTGGGTCGCGACGTGGGGGGCAAGTCCCGTGGCTCCGTTGCCCGCCAATACCACGAATCCAGGCTTCACCGGGCAAACGGTGCGCATGGTCGTACATACCAGCGTCGGTGGAAGCGATGTCCGCGTGCGGCTATCAAATGCCTTCGGAAGCGACTCATTGAGCATCGGCGCAGCGCACATCGCTCTCCGGGGCAAGGATGCGGGAACTGCACCAGGGACTGATCGGGTGCTAACGTTCGGCGGATCAGGGTCGACAATCATCCCTCCGGGAGCGCTCGTGGTAAGCGACAGTGTCAAGTTAAACGTGCCGGCGCTGTCGGACCTGACGGTGAGCTTGTTCCTGTCCGGTCCCACAGGGCAAGCGACATGGCACCCGGCCGCCCACGCAACGACCTACGTCTCGCCGCCAGGGGACTTTACGCTTGATCCGCAAATGCCCGTCGACCATACCGTGACGTCGTGGTTTTACCTGACCGACGTTGAAGTGACGGCCTCCAAAGACACGATGGCGATCGTTACGTTGGGTGACTCGATCACGGATGGAACTGCTTCCACCACCGATGCCAACCATAGGTGGCCCAATTATCTGGCCGAGCGGCTGGCCGCGCGTCACCTTAAAATAGCCGTGGTGGATCAGGGCATCGGCGGGAACCGTGTTCTGCACGATATCGCCGGGCCAAACGCTTTGGCGCGCTTTGACCGCGACGTGCTGGCTCAGGCTGGTGCGAGATACGTTACCGTACTGCTTGGCATCAATGACATCGGCCGCTCCGCCACCGGTCAACCTCCTCAACCGGTTAGCGCTGATGAAATCATCGCCGGCCATCAACAGATGATTATTCGCGCGCACCAGCTTGGGCTCAAAATTCTGGGCTGTACCCTGACTCCGTTTGAAGGAGCGGCGTACTTTTCGCCAGAGGGCGAAGCCAAGCGCGAAGCGGTTAACAAGTTTGTCCGGACCGGCGGCGCATATGACGGAGTCATTGATTTTGACGCGGCCGTGCGCGACCCGAGCCACCCCACACGGTTCCTGCCCACGTATGACAGCGGCGACCACTTACACCCTAACGATGCTGGTTACCAGGCAATGGGGAACGCCATTGATCTGTCGCTGTTCCGACGGAGAAAATGATGGGGGCGCAGTGTCGCAGCCACCTCGAAAGAGTTTAGGTTTTCACATTCCTGCAGGTAAACTTCGAGCTACAGAACTGCGGGGTCATATCGCGTGCCCTCCTGGCGCTCTGAAAGATCGCTTGTAACCAAAATTTCTGAGTGCTAAAAGGAATCATGGATCGCGCGGGATCAGAGACCTCCCTGACGGAGCAACGCAAGCACCTTTTCTACGAGACCTCGCATTCGCCTTCGCTGGCGGACCTGGTGGGTTACGAAAACGCCAAAGACATTATCGACTTTTGCTTTATCGCCAATCCGTATTACCCGACGCCTGAAATGCTTGAGGACCTTCAGGAGAATTTCCCGAACCTCATCAAGTCCTATCCCTCCAGCAGCTCGATTTCCAGCCAGGAAAACCTGGCGGCGGTGCTGCACGTCAATCCCGACAATTTGATTATCGGGAACGGGGCCACCGAACTGATCGTGCTGATCAACACGACCCTGATCGACCGCATCGCCGTCCCCGTTCCAACCTTTGGCGAATATATCGAGAAACTGAAGGATCAGCGCGACGCCGAGCTATACGCATTGAAGCCGGAACAGAACTACAAACTCGATCTTGCCGACTATCACGCGTGGGTTCACCGGCGCGGGCTGAAGGCGCTCCTGATCATCAATCCCGGCAATCCCACCGGCCAGCTTTTCCCGCTTGAAGAGATGATTGATTTTATGTGCCGCGCCAAAGACATGGAACTGGTGATCGTCGACGAATCGTTCATCGATTTCGCGGGCGACCCCGTGCCGAGCCTTCTCCCGATGGCGGACCGATTCACCAATCTGCTGCTGGTGCGAAGCATGAGCAAGCACTGCGGCGTTCCGGGTTTGCGCCTCGGCTATGCGTACAGCGGAAATCTCTACGTCCTCAATCGCATGCGCCAGTTCATTCCCACGTGGAATATAAACACGCTCGCGCAGTATTTTCTTTCACTGCTGCCCTCGACCGATGCCGCCTATCACGAAGGGCGAAAGCGTCTGATCGGCGATGTTCGCTGGCTTTATCACGCCCTGCAAGCGATTTCGGGAATCGAGACGTATCCCACGGGCGCCAATTTTGTGCTATTTAAGATCAAGGGCGGAATGACGGCCGCCGAACTTCAAGGATACCTGCTCAACGAGCATCGCATGTACGTGCGTGATTGCTCCAATAAGATCGGCATGGATAATTTTCACATCCGCGTGGCCTCGCAAGGCCGCGAAAAGGATGCCAGGCTGGTGAAAGCGCTCCAGACACTGTTCCCATGAAACGCCCCGCCGTTCTCGTCGTCACCCGCAGGACGACCCGCAAGAACAAGTACATCGATTACGTGGGGGAGGCTCACCTCGCGCTATTGATCCGTGCCGGGATTCTGCCGGTGATGGTGCCCGTGGCCGAAGGCGCGCTCGCGTGCCTGCCCAATTACATATCCGACATGCAAGGGCTTCTGCTGGTCGAGGGCGAGGACATCGAACCGAAGCGCTACAAATCGCGGCCGGACAATTATCAAGCACCTCGAAAAAACACATCCGCTCAAGGACGAAATCGAGATTCGGCTAATCCGCTTTGCGTTGCGCAACAAAATGCCGGTTCTCGGAATTTGCCGCGGGTCGCAACTGCTCAACGTCGTATGTGGAGGCACGCTGTACGGCGACGTGCAGAAGGAAAAGAAATCGCGCTTGAAACATATCAACTTCGCGCATTACGACAGCTACCGGCACCCCATTTCCATCGTTTCCGGAAGCCCGCTGGAAAAATGGTACGGGCGGACCGCTTTGCGCGTGAATAGCTACCATCATCAGGGGATTCGCGATCTTGCGCCGCGATTCAGGCCGATGGCGTACGCAAAGGATGGATTGGTCGAAGCGTATTACGATCCCAAAGCTGAATTTCTTGTGGGACTCCAATTCCATCCTGAGCGCATGGCGGAAGAGCCCGAGGGCGCCTGGCGAATCTGGAAGGCGCTCCGCAACGCGGTCTATCGCAAATTTAGTCCATCAAGATAGGCATGCAAAGCACGGGCTCGACATGGAAATCGAGCCGGTTGATTTCCTGCAAAGCGCAACCCAGCATCGCGCTGCGGCATGTTTCCAGAGTGATGATAAACGGAAGGGCGTTGTGCGGATATCCTGGCCGCTGCAGAACCGCGTCGATGCCGATCCCGTATCGCGCGAGCACGGTGGCCACCGCGGCGATGATCCCTGAACGGTCTTTCACGACAAAGCGCAAATAATACGGCGCGGTGAATTCCCCGCTCACGTCTTTGGGAGTCTCTACGGCCGGAAGGGGACTGGCGGAAGCCGACGTGCCGCCTCGCGCGATCGAATACAAATCGGAAACTACGGCGACGGCCGTGGGATCCCCTCCCGCTCCAAACCCGGAAAAAACCATTTGACCCGCGTATTGTCCCGTGGCCATTACGAGATTCTTGCTGCCCTCCACATGCGCGACCAGCGAACTTATGGGAACCAGCGCGGGCCGCACGAATGCGCGGATGCTCAATCCATCCTCGGTTTCTTTTTTTGCCAGCGAAATCTGACGAATCGTGCAGCCGAGTTCCCTCGCGTACGCGAAATCTACGGCTTCGACCGCGGAAATCGGCCAGCATGGAATCTGTTCGCTGCGCACGCGGGCACGCAGCCCGGCCTGCGTCAGGATCACCAGCTTGGCGCGCGCGTCGTACCCTTCCACATCACTCGTGGGATCAGCTTCGGCAAACCCAAGTTCCTGCGCTTCCTTCAGCGCCGACTCGAAGCTCGCGCCCGTCGCTTCCATCTTGGTCAGAATGAAGTTGCAAGTGCCGTTGAGCACGCCTGCAATCTTGAATATCCGGTCTCCAGCGAGGCCTTCCTGAATTCCGAGGATGGCAGGAATTCCGCCGGCGACGGATGCTCCGTATTCCAGGCGCTTGCCGGCCTCGCGAGCCAGTTCCTGCAGCTCTGGCCCACTCTCCGCGATCAGGAGCTTGTTCGCCGTGACGACCGACTTGCCTGCTCGCAGCGCCTTTCGAATCCAATCGCCCGCGGGTTTGACGCCTCCGGCCAGCTCCACAAAGATGTCGATGTCCGATGATAGGACTTCGCCGACGCTTTCGGTCCAACGGACACTCGAAGGGACCCAATCCACTTTCTTACGGCTCACGTCGCGATTGAAAATGTGCGTCAGCTCGAACGTCTCGTTCGTTTCCTGGCAGAGCAGTTTTGCCACCGAGCGTCCGACCGTTCCGAAGCCGGCAATGGCAATCTTCAGCTTCCTCCTGCGCGGAGCGGGCTTGCTCTGGGGCTTGGCTTTCGAACGGTTCGGTTTCGCCGGCAATGCAGCACCTCGATGAAATCCGGTGGAAATTGTCTTCCCTCCGGGAGAGTAGGATTATAAGGTATTTTTCGAGTCCAGCCGCGGATCTCTGAAAGAGCGCCTACCCGCGCGACTTCCCGCGGCCGGACGGAATCGAATTGCACATGGCCGAAATTGCAAAACGATTGGCCGAGAACGTCGAAGGCGAATTCTACGTGGACGCGAGCTGCATCGATTGCGATGCGTGCCGGCAGATTGCTCCGGCAAGTTTCCGCGACCACGGCGGGCAATCCAGCGTCTATAAGCAGCCGCAAAATCCCGGCGAACAACATCGCGCGTTCATGGCGCTGGTCGCGTGTCCCACCGCGTCGATCGGGACCGTATCGCACCGCAGCGCGCGCCAGGGGGTCGAGGCGTTTCCCGTCCACGTTGTGGACGACGTATATTTCAACGGATTCACGTCAGAAGCGAGTTTTGGCGCCTGGTCGTACCTCATCGTGAGGCCCCCCGAGCAGGGCGGGAACGTCCTGGTGGATTCTCCCCGATTCACAAATCCACTGGTGCGGCGCATCGAGCAACTGGGCGGCGTCAGTTTGATGTTCCTGTCGCACCGCGACGATATTGCCGACCACGCCAAATTCTCCGCGCACTTTCATTGCCCGCG
The DNA here is from genome assembly GCA_963757625.1 of Terriglobia bacterium. Classification (GTDB taxonomy): domain Bacteria; phylum Acidobacteriota; class Terriglobia; order Acidiferrales; family UBA7541; genus Palsa-360. The sequence goes on from CAVWSJ010000006.1 coordinate 921,202, forward strand.
CATCATGCATGAAGGCGATAACGCCTCGACGCTTGGGATTGAGCGCGTCAGCGCGGGGACCGAGCCCGTTCGGCTAGACAATGAGCTTTTGCTGATACCGACACCGGGCCACACCCGCGGCCATCAAGTTCTGCTGTATCGCGACAAAATCCTGTTCACGGGCGACCATCTGGCATGGTCTCCGGAGCGCGAAACCCTGACGGCCTTTCGCGATGCCTGCTGGTTTTCCTGGAAGGAACAAACGCGTTCCATGGAGAAGCTGCTTGCCTACCGGCTCGAATGGGTCTTGCCGGGACACGGCCGCATCCACCACGGCTCTGCGGAACAGATGCACGATCACCTCAAGAGCTGCGTGGCGACGATGAAGAGATTGTGAACTCGGAAAATTTACATCCTCAGGGATTGCCCTGGATCGAGACTAATTCGACTTCAAAGAGGAGCGTGGTGTTCGGCCCAATCACATTGCCGGCGCCATGCTCGCCATAACCCAGTTCCGATGGGATGAAGAGCTGCCACTTGGAACCCACCGGCATGAGCATCAGTGCTTCCTTGAAACCGGGAAGAATCTGTTTGAGGTCGAACGCCACCGGCTTCCCTGCCTGGGCCGAGCTGTCGAACTCCGTTCCGTCAATGAATGTGCCCTTGTAGTTGCAGAGGACCGTGTCATTTTCGGAAGGCTTTTTGCCCTGGCCCGCGGTGAGAATCTTGTATTGCAATCCGCTGGGAAGCGTGACCACACCTTCCTTCTTTGTGTTTGCAGCCAGGAACGCGTCTCCATCTTTCTTATTTTGCGCCGCCGCTTCCTCCATCGCTTGCATCTGCTTCTGTTTCATCTCTTCCTGAATGTCGGCTATGATTGCGTTGAAATCGGCGTCACTCAACTGGGGCTTTGCGCCTGAAAGGGCGTCTTTGATGCCCTGCGCGACGAGGTTTGGATCCACGTCGAATCCCTGATCCTTCACACCCTTCCCCATTTCCAAACCGATCGCATAGCTCTTTTTATCCTTATCCGTCTTGAGCGCGGACTGGTCCTGCGCGCTCGCGCTGCAAACAAACAGTCCCAGCGCCAATCCTGCTATCCAAATTGGTTTCATTCATCCTCCTCAACGAACGACAACGGTGAAAACGCCCCTCCCCCGATTTAAAGACGGTACCTGATTGCGCCTGGCGTGCGCAAGTTTTCGGGGGCTCGGTGTCCTGGGAAACACGATGGGAATTAAAACAAAAAGTCCTCACCCGTGCGGGTGAGGACTTTTCCTGCGACTGACAAGCATACCGGCGAAGGTCGGTTTCGCCCAAAGCTTAACGACTCGGTTCCATCCTCACGCTTCTGTATATTGCCGCCGCCTGAGGTGCCGAAATGTAGTCCAGCAGCGCCTTGGCGGCCGCGGGGTCTTTCGCTTTCGTCGAGACGAAACCCACCAGTTCCGTTGGCTTCGCAATCGACGACGGCAAAGGACCGACAATCTCAACGCCCGGATCATCAATTTCACTCAGGAACGTGATGCAAAGTTCAACATCACCCCGGGCAGCCAGCGCCGCTGGGCCGACTCCCTGGACGCGCTTGGTCTTTGCCTGCATCTGGTCCATGATGCCGAGCGTCTTGAACATTTCGTCGAGCGTGACACCGGCGGCGGCGCCACCGGCCGAGTTCGGATAGGTAATGGAAGATGCCGCGAGCAGCGCTTTTTTGACGGCTTCGGGAGTTGAAATGTCCGGCTTCGGCGCGCCTTTCTTTACGGCGACGCCAACGGCAACGGATGCAATCGCCTTCTGCGTGCCAGCGACGACGTTGCCCGAGGAGATTACCTCGGGAAGAGGCGGTTGCACGATCACCACATCGAAGGCGTCGCCTTGGACGACACGCTTCTTGGTTCCGAGGCCGGAACCTATGGTCGCCGTCACTTTATTCCCTGTCTTGCTCTCAAATGCCGGGTCGAGCTGGTCCAATGGAGCCCTCATATCGCCCGGAGCGATGATGGTGACCTCTTTCTGGGCCCGAACGTTGAACGAAATTCCCAACACAAGAGCAAATGCAACCGCGGTTGAAATCAGATATCTTTTCACGAGTTCCCTCCATAATCAGCACACGATTCGACTTCCTCAACATAGTTAACGGCCAAAGCAATTGACGCCTGCTCCAAAAGATAATGACGGCTGGAATTCCTGCTGGGGGTATTCTCAAGCAAATCACACCCTTGCTGCAACCCCACACAGCTGGCGTCCGGCGTTATACACCAAGTCCACCGGGCACTGCCAGATATTTTTCGCGGATGTCTTCCGGCTCGGCGTCGCACCGACCCTCGTGCAATTCCCTATTTTATGGCACATTAGTCGTCCGATGGGCGAACCTGAGAGCTCTGCACGCGCCGGACGCGCAGCCTTCACTTTTCCCGATTTTACCTCCTACCAACTGGCGCGATTTTGCATTGTGGCAGGTCTGGAAATGCAATCGGTCGCGGTCGGCTGGCAAATCTACGAGATCACGAAGCGTCCCCTCGATTTGGGCCTTGTGGGACTGGCGCAGTTCCTGCCGGGAATGCTGCTGTTTCTGGTGTCGGGCCACGCGGCAGACCGGCTGGACCGCCGGAAGCTCCTGATCAGCTGCTACGCCGGATTCGGAATCTGCTCCGGCCTGCTGTTGTGTACCGTACTGGTTGGTATGCGCACGGTGTATCCGATCTACGCCGTGGTGGTTCTTCTGGGGATCGTTCGTTCCTTCAACTCTCCGGTAAGCCGGGCGCTGCTGACGCAAACCGTCCCCGAAGAGCATTTGACAAACGCGGTTACGTGGAACAGTTCCGTGTTTCAGGGCGCGACGATCCTGGGCCCTTCCGTTGGCGGATTTGTTTACGCGATCGCGAACGGACCTTCGGCTGTCTACTTGGTGTCCGCGCTGGCCGCGGCTTCGGCGATCTACTTCACGCTGAAAATCGAGCTTCGCGCGGCCAAGCCGCGCGCCCGCGAACCGCTCAGCATGAAAACGGTCCTCGCCGGACTTCAATACATTCGCAGGAAAAGAGTTGTCCTGGGCTCGATTTCGCTGGACCTTTTCGCGGTGCTGCTCGGAGGAGCGGTGGCGTTGCTTCCCGTGTACGCGAGCGAGATTCTAAAGACGGGGCCGTGGGGACTCGGCCTCTTGCGCGCCTCTCCCGCGATTGGCGCCAGCGCCATGGCGCTGCTCCTCGCCCACCGGCCATTGCGTGGACGAAACGGCGTGACGATGTTGTGGTGCGTGGCGGGCTTCGGCGTCTTTACCATCTTGTTCGGAATTTCGCGGAGCCTGGTCCTGTCGATGGTCGCGCTCTTGCTCGTCGGGGCCATGGATATGGTAAGCGTGGTCGTGCGCGCCACGCTCGTGCAGATTGCCACGCCGGATGAAATGCGCGGCCGCGTGAATGCCGTGGACATGATTTTCATCGGCGCATCCAACGAAGTCGGACAGTTCGAGTCCGGCTTGACCGCTCAATGGTTTGGAACCGTGCCCGCCGTCGTGCTGGGAGGAATCGGTACGTTGATCGTCACGGCGCTCTGGGCCTGGGGATTTCCCGAGCTACGCAATATCGATCGGATGAGTTCTGAAGCGACTTAGGGCTTCGTGGGGGCGAGGGCGGCAGGAGTCCCGTGCGCAACTCCGAGAGCTTGCTGTACTTGATCCCGCTGCTGGCGTACTTGGGTGGCGAATGGTCCGTTTGGCGCGAGCCTCAGGTAATTGTTCAGGTCGTCGAGCAGCGCCTGGTCGTTTTGAAGCTGATCGTGAATGTTCGCCAGAAGCAAGTAAAGATTGGGATTATCGGGCCGCAGTTTCACGGCTGCCATTGCGCTTTTCTCGGCTTCCTCGGGCCGGTTGAGGCCAAACAGGGCGCGAGCCAGTTCCGAATTCGACTGCCAGGAGCCGGGATCGAGTTCGACCCCCTTTCGCGCCACGGGCTCGGCGTCGGCGAAACGCTCCGCGTTGGATAGAAGCGTCGCGAGCCAATACAATGCGTCCACGTAATGGTCCTGGCTCAAGTCCACCGATTTGCGCAGCGCTTGTTCAGCGCTCGCGGCGTTTCCAAGGCGCAGGTAGGCAACGCCCATCTGGGCATAGGCTTCGTAATAATCCGGATACTCTTGAATAGCGCGGTCGAACTCCTTGATGCTCCCCTTATAGTCAGACTTCCCGTTCAGCAAAGCCAGGCCCTTCTGCATGTCATCATGCGCCTTGTGAGGGATAGAGAGCTCGCGTTTGGAGATCGTTTGGCTTCCGGGACTGACCCCGCTCGCCACCGGGTTGCTGTGAAGTTCGAGGTAAATACCCGAAACCGGTCCTTCGGTGACGTCTATTTGTTGGGTGGCCGTCCGGTACCCCGACTCTTCCACAACGACCTGGTAATTGCCAGGCGCAATGTTGTTGAACTGAAAGTTTCCATCCCCGCTGGTGAAGACCGTTCCCGCTAATCCGCCGACCTGGGAGCGAAGCTCCACCCTCACACTGTCGATTCGCGTGTGGCTGTCAGCGTCCGATACCATGCCGCTCACAGTGTACGTGCGTGGGGTGACCGTTCCCGAATTTGGACCGGTTCGAGATGGAGGTTTTACCTGTGTCTGTGCGGCAACCGGCTGCGAGATGAGGATTAAAACACCCATCAAGAATGATGTAGCGAGGAGATCGAAAATGGGAATCCGGCGCATGGTTCACCACCTGCTTGATTTCACGAGTCTACTCTTGAGTACGACCCGTGGCAACTGGAGAACCGCGGCAAAACGTTCGCTTTCCTCTCGCCTAGGAACGAGTTGGTTGGAAGAAAAAGCGCACAGTTCACTCTATTACGCCGCTGAGGCCGGGGGCCATTCCACCAGTCTCTTCACGGGACACAATCCTGTTCATCGCTTGACCGAAGTTCATGTCGCGGTTTTTCCGGCATCGTCCGGTGTGCCGCGCGGGATTGAAACTTCTTCATCCGTGCTTATTTGGACTTTTCAAGTTCTTCGATCAAGGCGGGGACAATTTCAAACAGGTCGGCGACAATTCCGTAATCGGCGACCTCGAAGATCGGCGCGTTCTGGTCCTTGTTGATGGCGACAATTGTGCGCGAAGCCTTCATGCCGACGACGTGCTGGATGGCCCCGCTGATTCCGAGCGCAAGGTAGAGCTTCGGCGCGACAGTCTGGCCCGAGCTTCCGATTTGGCGGTCCATGGGTAGCCAGCCCTCATCGCAGATCGGCCGCGAGGCTGCGATTTCACCGCCCAGCAGGCGCGCCAGTTTTTCCGCGAGCGGAATATTTTCGGGCGCCTTGATGCCTCGCCCGACCGCCACCAGGATGGGTGCTTGCGTGAGGTCGACGGCCTGTTTCGCTTCGCGGAAAAGTTCGAGCGGCTTGGTGCGAATCTGCTCCGGGTTCAGCGTCACGGCTACCGGCGTGACCGCCGCCTTCGACGCGCCCTGCGCAACCAAGTCGGCGCGAAACGCTCCCGCCTGAAACGTTGCGAACCATGGCGCGGGGCCATCGAACACGACATCCGATGCCGTTCTTCCCTGGAACATTTGACGCACAAAAATGAGCTTGCCGTTTTCATGACGGTAGCCGACGCAATCGCCGATCATGCCCTTGCCGAGCGACGCCGCCAGCATGGGGGCAAAGTCTCGCACCTGATACGTGTGCGGCAGCAGGACCAGGTCGGGCTTCGCTTGCGCGATGGCTTGCTTGAGCGCGATCGTGTATCCGTCTGGCGTGTAGGCGGAAAGAAGTTCGTGCTCGACGAGCAGAACTTCGTCCAGCTTTGAAGCCGCGATTTCGCCGGCCAGGGCGGCAACGCCCTTGCCGATGACGACTGCCGTTAACCGGCCCTTTGTTTCCCCAGCAATTTGCTGTGCAGCGGCCAAAGTCTCAAAGCTGACCTTGTTCCACTGCGCTTCGCGCTGCTCGGTAATCAGAAGGATGTTCATCGGTCATCTATCGGTCTATTGTCCAGCTCACAGCACGCGTGCTTCATGCCTCAATTTTTCGAGCAATTTCGCGGCAGTTTCTTTCGGCGTGCCGGTCAAAAAGTCCGTCTTCTTGTTCTTCACCGGGACGTAGATGCGCTCGATGTGCTGCGTCGGAGCATGAGTGACGCCGAGCGATTCGCGCGAAATCGTAACGATCTCTTTTTTCTTGGCCGCCATGATGCCTTTCAGCGTCGCGTAGCGGACCTTGTTGATTCCGGATTGAATCGTCAGCACGGCGGGAAGCTGCAGCTCGACCCACTGGAACCATCCGGCTTCGAGCTCGCGTTTCAGGCGCAAGCGATCGCCCTGCGCATCATTCTGGAGAATGATCTGCATGATGATCGTCGCATGCGGCAGGCCCAGACATTCGGCGAGCACGACGCCCGTCTGGCCAAAACCCTGATCGTCGCTCTGCAAGCCGGTCAGGACCAGGTCAGGCTTCTCACGCGCGATCGCTGCCGCGAGCGACTTCGCCGCTCCCAGCGGATCAAGCGAGTGGGCCTTGTCGTCAGCAACGTGCACGCCGCGGTCGGCGCCCTTGGCCAGCGCTTCCTTGATCGTCTGTTTCACGCGCTCCGGACCCATCGAAACCACGACGACTTCTCCGCTGTGTTTTTCCTTCAGGCGCAGGGCCTCCTCGAGCGCGTAACTATCCGGCTCGTTCATTTCAAATCCAATGTCGGTTTCGCGGATCCAGGTTCCGCCGTCAATGGCGAGGGGGGCGTCTTTGGCGGGCACTTGCTTGATGCAGACGACGATCTTCATTCGCACCTCTGATTCGCCGCGTTCGCCCTAGTGGTTCGCCCAGCGCTTGAACAACAGGGCCGCATTGGTTCCGCCGAAGCCGAAAGAGTTCGATAGCGCGTACTCGACCGCGGCCTTCCGCATGTGATTCGGAATGTAGTCAAGATCGCAGTCGGGGTCCGGCGTCTCCTGGTTGATCGTGGGCGGCAGCGTTTGGTCGCGCAGCGCAAGAACGCTGATGCCGGCTTCAAGGCCGCCCGCGCCGCCGAGCAGATGGCCGGTCATGGACTTGGTCGAGCTGACCGCTATTTTTCGTGCATTCTCGCCGAATACGCGCTTCATGGCCCGGGTTTCGATGGCGTCGCCCAGAGGCGTCGAAGTGCCGTGAGCATTGACGTATCCGATTTGTTCGGGTTCGATGTGCGCATCGCGAATTGCCGCGCGCATCACGCGATAGGCGCCATCGCCGTTTTCGGCGGGGGCGGTGATGTGATAGGCGTCGCCCGACATCCCGTATCCAACGATCTCCGCCAGAATCGGCGCGCCGCGTCGCTCGGCATATTCCAGGGACTCCAGCACCAGAATTCCCGCGCCCTCGCCGATCACGAATCCATCGCGCTGCGCATCAAACGGACGGCTGGCGCGCTCCGGGTCGTTGTTTCTTGTGGAAAGCGCTTTCATCGCGGCAAATCCCCCCAATCCCATGGGTGTGATGGCCGCCTCCGAGCCGCCGCAAATCATGACTTCCGCGTAGCCATGCTGAATCAGGCGAAACGAATCTCCCACCGCGTGCGCGGATGCCGAGCAGGCCGTCGCGGTCGCCGAATTCGGCCCCTTTGCGCCGTACCGGATGGAAATATGGCCGGAAGCCAGGTTGATGATTGCCGCGGGAATAAAAAACGGCGAGATGCGTCCGGGACCGCCTTGCAGCAGCTTGGAATGCTCGCGTTCGATGACGTCGAATCCGCCGATGCCGCTGGCCACGTATACGCCGGTCGATTCCGCGATGTCCGGCGTGACCTTCAATTGCGCCATGCGTATGGCGAAGTCCGTGGCCGCCAGCGCAATCTGGATGAACCGCGCGATTTTTTTGATTTCTTTTTTTTCCGCCCAGTGGAGGGGATCGAAATCGCGGACTTCTCCGGCGATCCTGCAATCGAATCCGGTGGTGTCAAACTGGGTGACGGAGCGGATACCGCTCTTCCCCGCCAGGAGGTTCTTCCAGACTTCATCGGTGCCGATCCCCAGCCCGCAGACTAGTCCGACACCCGTTACGACAACCCGGCGGCTCACGTTAGCGAATCTCCCCTGGTGGCTTTCGAACGGCTTGCGAGTTACTTCTTGGCCCCGCCGTGCTTTTGAATGTATTCCACTGCATCTTTGACGGTCGCAATTTTTTCGGCGTCTTCGTCGGGAATTTCAATTCCAAAAGCTTCTTCAAAGGCCATCACAAGCTCAACCGTATCCAGGGAATCCGCACCCAAATCGTCCACGAAGGAAGCGGTGGGCGTCACTTCGCCTTCGTCCACGCCGAGCTGCTCCACGATAATCTGCTTCACCCGTTCATCAACACTGGCCATACTGTTATGCCTCCGCTTTGCGCTGTGCGCCGCTTCCGTAGGTTGGTCTTGGAGCTTATTCGTCTTCCGAATTTTAACCCCGGATATTCTATTGATGCGGCTGCGTAAGGTCAACTTAACTCTGGTTCCGATCGAAAAATTCCTCAATAAACTCGGACGATCTCCCGGCCGTTCTCACCCCATCCGCAATCCGCCATTCACATCGAGCACGGTGCCCGTAATATATCCTGCTTCTTCACTGGCCAGGAACACAATGGCCGCCGCAACTTCCCCGTCTGTTCCCATGCGGCCCAGGGGAATGCGCGCAAGCAAAGCGTCCTTGACGCTCTGGGGCAGCGGATCGGTCATCGGGGAGACAATGAAGCCCGGCGCAACCGCATTCACCGTAATGTTTCGCGATGCGATTTCCACGGCCAGCGCCCGCGTCAGGCCGATCAGTCCGGCTTTCGCCGCCACGTAGTTTACCTGGCCGGGATTGCCGGTCTCGGCCACCACCGACGTCACATTGATGATGCGCCCGTAGCGCGCGCGCATCATCACCGACATCGCCTGCTGCGCGCACAGATGCGCGCCGGTCAAGTTCGTGCGCAGGACGGCATCCCAGTCGTCGATTTTCATTCGCACAGCGAGGCCATCTCGAGTGACGGCGGCGTTGTTCACCAGAATGTCGAGCTTGCCGAATTTTTCGAGCGTCTGCTTGAATCCCGCCTTCACCTGCTCCGCGTCGGCGACGTCCATGGTCACAGCGAGCGCTTCGCCGCCGGCCGCCGAGATTTCCCCAACGACGGCTGCAAGCTTCTCCGCATTTCGAGCAGCGGCAGCCACGCGCGCGCCCGCTTTCGCCAGTGCAAGCGCGGTTGCGCGGCCGATTCCCTGCGACGCACCGGTCACCAGCGCAACTCTGCCTTTTAAGCTGAACATGGATAAGTTTGTAGCACAGGCTTCAACCTGTGTGGCCCTGATTTTGCCGTATCCAGGCGGGAAACAGGCTGAAGCCTGTTCTACTCAGGCTTCAGCGGATTCGGTCTGCGCCTGGGCCAGCCTCTCCAGGGTCGAGTGCAGGGATTTTTCATCCTCGACGTTGAACACGTGCACCGACCGGTCAATCTGCCGCAGCAGGCCCGTGAGCACGCGACCCGGTCCCACTTCCACGAATGTGTTCACGCCCTGATCAACCAATTCTCGAATCGATTCCTCCCACCGAACAGGCAAAGTCACCTGGCGGATCAGCGATTCGCGCGCTTCGTTGCCATCGGTCGTGATCTCGGCATCGGTGTTGGTAACCAGGGGGATGCGCAACGAATGAAAAGCGGTCGCTCGAAGATCCGCCTCGAGGCGCTGCGCCGCGGGAGCCATCAGCGTGCTGTGAAATGGAGCGGAAACCGCGAGCATTACCGCGCGCTTTGCGCCGCCGGCGGAGGCCAGCTCAACTGCGCGCTTCACCGCCTCGGCATGGCCGGAAATCACGGTCTGTTCCGGGGAATTCAGATTGGCAGGGGCCACCACTTGCGTCTCGGCAGCCTTGCGGCAAAGTTCGCCGACCTGCGCCGGAGCGAGTCCCAGGATGGCCGCCATCGCGCCAACTCCTTCGGGCACCGCGGATTGCATGTATTCCCCGCGCCGCCGCACCAGCCGCACCGCATCGGTAAATTCGAGCCCCCCAGCCGCCACCAGCGCCGAAAACTCGCCCAGGCTGTGCCCGGCGACAAAGTCCGGCCGCACTCCGTTTTCCTCGAGCACGCGGTAGGCAGCCACGGAAGTCGTTAGAATGGCGGGCTGCGTATTCGCGGTCAGCTTCAGAGTCTCTTCGCTGCCGTTAAAGCACAAATCGGAAATCGAGAATCCGAGGGCCTGGTCGGCCTCGGCAAACACACCATTCGCCACCGGATGCGAACCGGCCAGTTCCTTGCCCATGCCCGGGTACTGGGAGCCTTGTCCCGGAAACAAAAACGCCAATTTTCCCATTGAATAAACCGCCGTTCCGTCGCTCAGGCTTCCACGGGGACCGGAATCATGGAAAGCTCGTGCTCGATTTTTTCGTTGACCCCGCCGCGCACCAGCTCGGCCGCCACTCGTATGGCATTCTTGATGGCCAGCGCGTTCGAACTGCCATGCCCGATCACGGTTACGCCCTTCACACCCAGCAGCGGGGCGCCGCCGTATTCCGAATAGTCGATCTTTTTCCGAAAATTCTTGTACGCTTTTCTCGAAAGCACGTATCCCACCTGGGAACTCAGCGTGCTCTGCAAAGCCTCTTTCAGCATCCCCACGATGTGCTGCGCCACGCCTTCGCTGATCTTCAACGCGATATTCCCGATGAACCCGTCGCACACGATCACGTCGACGGAGCCATTGAAAATGTCGCGGCCCTCGATATTGCCCGTGAAATTCAGCGAAGATGATTTCAAGCGGCCGTGCACTTCGCGCGTCAGCTCGTTCCCCTTGGTTTCCTCTTCGCCGATCGAAAGCAAGGCGACTTTCGGTCTCCGAGTGCCGAAAATGGCCCGGTAATATATCTCCCCCATGACAGCAAACTGCACCAGGTGCGCGGGCTTCGAATCCACGTTCGCGCCAACGTCGAGCAGCACAGCCGTCCCGCCATGCGAAGTCGGAAATGGAGCCGCCAGCGCCGGCCGATCCACGGAAGGAAGTGTCCCGAGCCCAAATCGCGCCACGGTCATCACCGCGCCGGTATTTCCCGCGCTGACGAACCCATCGGCCTGGCCGTTCCGAACCAGCTTGACCGCCACGTGCGCCGAACTGTCCTTTTTCTTCCGGAAGGCATGCGAGGGCGAGTCCTGCATCGTAATGGCTTCAGTCGCAGGCACGATCTCGATGGGCAAGCCGCGATGCGGGTGCTTGGCCAGCTCCTTCTTGAGATCCACTGGGAAACCAACAAGAAGGATTCGCATGCCAAGTTCGCGGGCGGCCATCACTGCGCCCTCAACCTCCGGGCGCGGCGCATGATCTCCTCCCATTGCATCTACCGCTATGGTAATCATCAATACTCCGGCAGGGATCCCGGCGGGGTGCCGTAAACGACCGGCCTCAGGCCCCTGTATCCACGACTTCCCGCCCCTTATAGTAACCACAGTGCGGACAGGCCTGGTGGGGTTGTTTCATTTCATGACAATTCGGACACTTGGAAAGCCCCGGATTGGCCAGAAAGTCGTGCGCACGCCGCTTGTTCTTCCGGGCCTTCGAATGGCGTCTTTTTGGATTGGGCATACAAACTCCTTCGATTCGCCCCGATTCAATGGGGCATTCTATGGTGTTTCCGCTCGGATTCCTATTGCTTCTTGAACCAGTCCTGCTTTAGACGCGCTAAGGGCGCCATTCGCGGGTCCGCGACGTGGCTTTCACAGCGGCATTCCTCGTTATTCAGGTTGACGCCGCATTGGGGACAAAGCCCGCGGCAATCGCTCCGGCAAATCGCCTTCATGGGCAGCGCCAGGAGCACCTGCTCGGCCAGAACATCAGCCAGAAAGAGGCCCTCGCCTTCGAAGAACGCGATTTCTGTATCATCGAGCTTGAGGCGTTCCTCCTCGGCTTTCGTCATGGAGCTCAGAGGGCGGTAGAACAGGTCAAATTCGCGGGAAATGTCCTCGTTTACAGGCTCCAGACACCGCGCGCAGTTGATTTCGATCCGTGTGTGCAGCTCTCCCGTCACGCGAATCTGCCCTTCAATCAGCTCCGCGGTCGCACGCACTTCGAGAGACTCCACTTGCCGGAATTCGCCGGTGTGGTAATCGACTGCTCCGGCGGCATAGCTCTTCCGGATGCGAATCTTGCGAACCGCCAGCTCTTTGACGTCTAAAAACATGAATAACCGCCGTTTTCGCGGAATTCCCTGACCCTTCCGCAGGATTCCATTATAGGTCCAGCTTCAGTGATGTCAAGGAAGCCGGCTCGCGACGCAGCAGAAAAGTTCGAATTAGATACGTCCGTTGTTATTCGCCCGGCTAAGTTTTGGGCAGGCTATGACACTTTGATTCAGGTGTGAATTCGCGGCGATCCTTCTCCAAGTTGTTGCGCATGCTGCCGGAGGAGATAATGATCGGTCATCCCTGCAATGTAATCGCATACAACTCTGTGCCGGGGGCTGACCTGGGCCAATTCCGTGTACGATTTAGGCATCGCCTCCGGATGGTCGAAATAGTATTGGAACAACTCCCCCAGGGCTTCCACCGATCGCTCGCGGTCCACAACGATGGCCGGATCGTTATACAGATGCTCGAGCAAAAACCTCTTGAGGGCGGCGTTTTCCGCGGCAACCCCCGAGCTGAACCCTGCAAGCCGCCGTGGCAAATGCCGTACGTCCTCCGCCCTCTGCACGCCCGACGCGGCAGCCTCCGCGCGCGTATGTTCGATCAGGTCCGTCGCCAGATGATCCAGAATGCGCTTGATGGCTTCGTTGAATTTCAGCTTTTCCCTGCCTTGCGGATGGGTTTGCTCGATGATCCCGTAGAATTTGGCAAACAGGGGCACTCCGGAGCGAATCATGCCGATATTCAATAACTTCGCCTCGTAGCCGTCGTCCAGGTCGGCCGTGTTGTACGCAATCTCATCCACAAAATCGATAAGCTGCGCTTCGAGCGGCGGCCGCTGGTCGAGCAGATACTCCGCCAGTTCGGGGAATTGCGCCGCATCGTAATCCCGTGAATGTTTGACGATGCCTTCGCGGACCTCGAACGTCAGGTTGAGACCGGGAAAATCCAGATACCGTTGTTCGAATTGCTCGACGATACGCAGCGCCTGGAGATTGTGGTCGAACCGGTCGCCATAGGGACGCAACAGTTCATCGAGTTTTCGCTCCCCCGCGTGCCCGAAGGGCGGATGGCCGATGTCATGGACCAGCGCCAGGGCTTCGGCAAGGTCGGTGTTGAGTCCTAGCGCTTCGGAAACGGTCCGAGCGATCTGCGCCACTTCGATTGTGTGCGTGAGGCGATTGCGGAAATGATCGGAATACCGAGTTGTAAATACCTGGGTTTTGGCTTCCAGGCGGCGGAAGGCGCGCGAATGAATCACTCGGTCGCGATCGCGCGCGTAGGCGTTGCGGTACGGATGCGGCGGCTCGGGATATTTCCGGCCGCGCGAGTTCGCCGAATCGAATGCATACGGTGCCCGCGCCATAGGTCGGAATTCTATGCTACCTGGACTCCCGCGCCAAATGGCCCGCTGGCGAATTGCCCGGAGATCAGGCGATTTGCAAAACGATCTTTCCGCGGTTGTGGGGCGCACCGGCAAGCATCTCGTGGGCGGTACGGACCTCGGCAAGAGGGAGAACCGTTCCTACCTGCGGCGCGAGCTCTCTGCTGTCGAACATTTCGGTTATTTTGTTCAACCGGGCTGTGGTCACGTCCACGAGAAAAAATACAGCTTTGTCGCCAAGGCGTCGTTTCATCGCATCCGGGATCGGTGATGCTGAAGACACCAGAATTCCGCCCGGCTTCAGGACGCTCAATGAACGCTCACGCGTGGATCCGCCAACCGTGTCGATGACAATGTCCACGGGCTTCAAGGAATCCTCAAATCGCGGTTCTTGATAGTCCACTACTTTCTCGGAGCCCAGTTGTCGCACATACTCGATATCACGCCGAGCGGCGGTCGCCACGACGTGTAGTCCGGCCTTGCTCGCGAGTTGCACTGCGTAAGCTCCCACGTTTCCAGCCGCTCCCTGGATGAGTGCGGTTTGCCCAGCCTTCGCTCTAGCGTAGTCGAACAGCATTTGCCACGCCGTAACAGCCACCACCGGAGCCGAGGCGGCTTCGACGAAGCTCAACGACCTGGGCTTTTGCGCGATCATTCTTGCCGCTGCCAAAGCATATTCAGCGTACGCACCAGTAAACTTTTCGTTCGTTACTCCGTAAACTTCGTCCCCAAGCTTAAACGCCGTGACACCCGTCCCGACGCTTTCGACGATTCCGGACAGGTCAGAACCAAGGATGAGCGGCAGCGGCTGATTGACTGCGCTCTTGCCCTCGCGTACGAGCGCGTCCCAAGGTCCAACCCCGGCGGCCTTAACGCGAACGAGCACCTCGCCCCTTGAAGGTTCAGGGCGCGGAAGATCTTCGATCACAATCGCGTCCGGCGGGCCGAATCGCAGAATTCTTGCCGCCTTCATTTTATTTGTGCCTCTTCGGGCAGAGAGATTTCATCAATGCGCCGGCGGTTTCATTCGGACGTTCTTCCATCTCCCAATGTACGGTATCTTGGCGGATTTCTCCCGAGAAGTCCAAACGGGCTGCTGCACTTGTGCGAGTAACGATGGAAGTGGAAATAAAAGCAGCCCGCCAGCCAGCAGGCAAAGGCTGGCGGCGATCGACTTCGTGCCGGGAAACCTCAATCGTCTGGAAGGAAAATTCACGGCGGGAACGTACCACATCTTAAGAACGAGTGTCACTTGTGCTGAGGGGACGATAGCGGACCAAATACGGGCATTCTCGCCTACAATTTCTCTCCGTGGACTTGAGCTTCCGGCGATCTGTCTTTGAGCTGCGCGCTCGCTGCGAGAAGCTGGAGACGCTCCTGCTTGTCTCGCAAGGACCTCTTGGTTTGCTCGTGACCCGCAACCTCCACCTCGAGCGCATGAGCGGTTTCCGCCAGCTCTCGACCCTTTCCTTCAACTGCCACATGCAACAAACTTTGGATCCCGAGTAATCTCTCTTCGGACTGCCTACGTTCCACAATCAAAGCCGCAACAACTAAGGTCATCGTGCCGATCACACCAACGAAGGTGTCCAAAAGGACCAACGAAGTCGTCAAGTCCTTGGACACAAACGTTCCATATCCATGCAAGGTGCCCCAAATCGCGCTTCCGAAAAGGATGAGCGTGGTCCCTGCGGCTTCCAGCGGACAAAACCTGAAGCCGGCCCAAATCAAGAATGGGACACACAGCCACGCCCTTATCACCTGATCTTTGTTGAGCGTGAGAGAAAGAGGTCCGAACACAAGCAAACAAACAAAAAGCAATCCCAACAGTAAAACTGTCAGTTCACCGAACTCGCGCAGGTTCAATCGGTGATGAGGGGTGCCAACCAGCATGATCAAGAAAGGCGCGACCAGCAAAACGAAGATGCCATGAGCGAGCCACCAAGCGAACACGGGCAGCGTGGAATCCGTCGATTGTATGCGCCCCCCGAAGGAGCTAACACCAAAGCCGACGGCGACATCAATCAAAGGAGCGCAGATGCACGCAAATAACACAAACAGAAGCACGTCTTTCGCTGTCTCGAAAGCTTTTACACCGTGAGCAAATTTATTGACAAGGTAGGCGCCTGCGAGTCCTTCCAGTGTAGCTCCAGCGGAGACGATGAAGGATGTGTTCACCAGTCCTATCGTGGATACGTGGCCGAGAAAAGACCCGACGAAAATCGCCGGCCACACGCGGTACCCGAAAATAATAAACGCGGCAATCGCGCCACCCGCAGGAAGCCAAATGGGCGTGGAAAATGGCTGCAGGATCGCTAGCTTTACCCCCATCCTCGCGCCGATGAAAAAACCGAGGATGAGAAAAGAGAATAACGCAAGATTTTTCGGCGAGAGCGAATCCACGGATCTATTCACTACTTAGGATCCCCGGCGGGTACCGTATCGTCCAAATAAGCTGACTGAATTCGCTACCCACAACATTGGATTTTACCCCTTGGCCCGTCGCTATCGTACCGTTCTGCCGCCCCCCTTACACAAAGAATCCTACGCCGCGGCGCGCCAAAGCTAATAGCGCGAGTTTCACTCCGACAGACACTGTTATTGGCAAGCCGGATGATGCAACAATTGTGATCTGTCCGGCCGGGCCGTCAAACTGCCTTCTTCCTTCCCATTTTTTGAGCCATGCAGAACACAAGTCCGCGGTCACTTTCCTCCAATTGGCCGAAAAGCTGGCAGAACTTCACGAGCAGGCGGGCGTCTTTGGGTGAGTTGCCCCATGCGGTTTCATTTCCATCTTTTGGTTTCAGAAGTTCCGGCAGCTGGGGCGGTTCCTCTCCGTCGTAAAAGAGCTGGTACATGGGGACTTCAAGCGCGCGAGCGAACTTCTCCAGGGTTTCAATAGCAGGAACGGTATGCCCATTTTCAACTCGCGAAACATAGCAGCGGAGCAGGCCTGTTCGTTTTGCTATATCGCCCTGGGAAAGTTTCCTCTCCTCGCGAAATTCACGCAAACGGTTTCCAATCATCATAATGTGCACTTCCGTCAGAATTCAAACGATTCTGAAAAGTCAGTCAAAGATGCCGCAGGATAACGAATACAAGATCACAGCGCAAGGATTGATTGCAGCCGAGGTGTACTAAAGGCAATCCTTGAACTCGCCAGCCGACGGCGCGGGGACCCGTAGTTATCCCCCCTCCTCACAGACTTAGACAGGCATGGGTCACCGTGGTAGCTTATTCTAGGATTATGGGCGCGAGTCTTTTGCACAACGAAAGTGGGAGAAAAGCCATGCCTTCATCATCAGCAGGAAGACATGCGGGGCCGGCCCCGGGGAGTAGCCAGCCTGCGGTCCCTGAACCGACGTTTGCCGAACGAGCGCGAACCCTCATGTACCTGGGCCGCGTCGGCAGCCTCTCGACGCTCTCGCGAAAGCAGCAGGGCTTTCCGTTCGGATCTGTGATGCCCTACGGGCTGGACGGTGAAGGTCGTCCGGTTTTTCTGATCAGCACGATGGCCATGCACACTCAGAATTTGCAAGCGGACCCGCGCGCCAGCCTGCTCGTAACCCAACCAGACGCCGGCAGCGATCCTCTCGGGGCGTCCCGGGTCACTCTGGTTGGACGCGTCTTGCCGGTCGCTGAGCCGGAAAAAGCCGCAGCCCGGGACCTTTACCTGGCGCGTTACGCCAACAGCAAATCCTGGGTTGATTTTGAGGACTTCTCCTTTTACCGCATGGACGTCGTGGACATTTACTTCGTAGGCGGCTTCGGAGTGATGGGCTGGGTTTCCGCCGCGGACTATCGCGTAGCGCGGCCCGATCCTCTGGCCGATTCCGCAGCGGGAATCATACAGCACATGAACGCAGATCACGCGGACGCACTCATTCTGCTGGCACGGGCGTTTGCAGGAATTGAATCCACGGAGGCGGCAATGACTTCGGTCGACCGCCTCGGCATCCACGTTCGCCTCAAAACTTCTAACGGCATGCGCGGCGCGCGGATCGCATTTTTGAGGGAAGCGAACAGTCCGGCAGAAGCGAGAAATGTGCTTGTGGAGATGACGGCGCAAGCGCGACAAGAATAAGTGTGCCGCCGCAACGACCTCGGCATGGTCCCATACCTTCCGGACCCCTCGCGCGATCCGGAAGGTATGGGCACTACAAAACCGATCTTAATCAGCCCTTCAAATACTTATTGAAAAAGGCGAGTGTTCGCTCCCAGGACAGCTTGGCAGCGGCCTCGTCGTACCGGGGCGTTGTATCGTTATGGAAGCCGTGATTTGCGCCGTCATATACGTACTCGCTGTAGGTGATATGGTTGGCCTTCAGCGCCTCTTCCCATGCCGGCCAACCTCCGGTAATGCGCGTGTCCAGGCCAGCGTAGTGGAGCAATAGCGGCGCCTTGATTTTGGCCGTGTCCTCGGCATTCGGTTGTCCACCATAATAGGAAACTACAGCGTTGAGGTCCGGCAGCCGAACAGCCAGTTTGTTGACCGTACTGCCGCCGAAGCAGAATCCGACCGCGCCGTATTTCCCCGAACATTCCGGGCGGGCTTTCAACCATGCCGCAGAGGCCACAAAATCCTCAAACATTTTCGCTCCGTCCACCTTCGGGAACATCGCCGTGGCCTTCTCCTCATCGCCTGGGTATCCCCCAAGAGAAGTGAGACCGTCGGGGGCGAAAGCGAGATAACCGTTCGTCCCCAAACGACGCGCGACATCTTCGATGTAAGGGTTTAGTCCGCGGTTCTCGTGGATGACGAGTACGGCAGGGATCTTTCCCGTAATTTTGGCGGGGCGAACGTAATACCCGTTGATGGTGCCGTTGCCTTTGGGAGACTGCACGGTGACGCGCTCGGTCTTGAGACTCTTATCGTCGGGAGGAACTTGCTGCGCCAGAGCGTAATTAGGACGCAGGCTCTCCCAAAGCGCTACCGCGGTAATGCCTCCGACAGCAAATTTCTGGGCACGATCGAGAAACTTCCGGCGATCGATATCACCGTGAACATAGAGGTCGAATAGGTCCAACAACTCCTGCGGATATTCTGAAGCTTTTTTTCGTTGCAGTTCCATTCGATTGACTCCTTATCGTCTTAACTCATTTTTTCGTCTGGATGCGGAATTCCGGGTTGAAGCCGTGAGAAAGAATAGCATCACATCGGGCTGGAAAAAAGGCTTCTGAGACAGAAGGGACCCGGTACTAGAACCCGGGTATCAAAAAATTTGAATCTCTTAACTCATTGGCTCGAATCCCTTGAGCTGGGAAACTGCTTCTGCCAAACAATTCATCCCACGGAGGGAACTAGCCAGATGACGTCCCCCAAGTCGTTCCGAATCACAGCGATCCAATTCCTGCTTCTTGGTTTGATTCTACTTCCTTTCAGTCTGAGTGCAAGGGCACAAGAGCAAGATTGGGGGAAGCTTACGACCGACGCGAGAGCAGCGCACCAGAAAGGCGACTACACCGACGCCGCTGCGCTCTACAAGCGAGCTCTCGCCATTCAGGTGAAGACCCTGGGACCGACCAATCTGGACGTCGCTGTCACCCTGAATAACCTTGCCGTTCTTTACCAGGACGAGAATCTGTATTCGCAGGCTGAGCCGCTCTACAAACAGGCCCTTGCGATTTGGGAAAAGGCACCGGGGGCAGTGATTCAGGTCGCCAGTTGCATGGACAACCTTGCCGACCTATACCGCGACCAGCACAAGGATGCGGAAGCCGAACCGCTTTACAATCGCGCGCTGAAGGTATGGGAAAAAGCCGGGCAGCCGGAAGCCCCCCAGGCGATTGCGACCCTCTCCAGTTTGGGGGAAATTTACCACGTCCCAGGGCAGGGACACAGAGGCCGCGCCGCTTTATTCCCGAGCTCTGGCGGCCTGGAGAAAGGCCGGACAATTAGATAGCCCCGAAACGGCCAACACCCTCACCAAACTCGCGGATATTTACGACTCCCAGAACAGATATGACGAAGCCGCGCCTTTGTACCAGCGTGCGCTGGCGGTCTGGGAAAATGGTGGCCAGCCGGAAAGTCCCAAAGCCGTCGCAGCCATGAACAATCTGGCGCAAATCTACCGTTCCCAGGGCAATTATGCCGGGGCCGAGCCACTCCTCGTGAAGGTGCTCGCCATCCAGGAAAAATCCCATGGACCGGAAGATCTGGACGTCGCGGCCAGTGTGAGCAACCTGGCGCTTCTATACAATTGCGAGGGGAAATATTCGGAGGCTGAACCCCTGTACCTCAGGGCCGCTCAGATCCGCGAAAAAAACCTGGGCCCGCAGGACCCTGCCGTCTTGCAAACCCTGGAGATCTATGCCGCCATGCTTCGCGAGGAAGGGAAAAAAGACGAAGCTCGAAAAATAGAATCGCGAACGGAGAAAACGAAGCGGGCTCCGACATTCGAGGCGGCGCCTCAATCCTAGCGCCGCCGGGGTTTACTATGTATCAAAGATTTCCTTCGAGGAAGGTGCGCAGATTCCTCGATCGCGACGGATGGCGCAGCTTGCGCAGCGCCTTCGCTTCGATCTGACGGATGCGCTCGCGGGTGACCTCAAACGAGTGGCCCACTTCCTCGAGCGTGTGCTCGGAGCCGTCCTCCAGGCCAAACCGCATCTTGATGACTTTTTCTTCGCGCGGCGTCAGCGTCTTCAACAGGGATGCCGTCTGCTCCTGCAGGCTGATGCTGATGACGGCGTCCGAGGGCGACACGGAAGACTTGTCCTCGATAAATTCGCCGAGGTGCGAATCTTCCTCTTCGCCGATGGGCGTCTCGAGTGAAATGGGCTGCTGCGCGATTTGCTTGGTCTTGCGTACCTTGTCGGTCGGAACGCCCAGGCGCTTGGCGATTTCTTCGGCATTGGGCTCGCGGCCAAGCTCCTGCACGAGCTGCCGGCTGGTCCGAACCTGCTTGTTGATGGTCTCGATCATGTGCACGGGAACGCGGATCGTGCGGGCCTGGTCCGCGATGGCGCGGGTCACGGCCTGGCGGATCCACCAAGTCGCGTAGGTGGAAAATTTATAGCCGCGCCGCCACTCGAATTTGTCCGCGCCCTTCATCAGGCCGATATTGCCCTCCTGAATCAGATCCAGGAATTGCAGCCCGCGGTTCGTATATTTCTTCGCGATGGAAACGACCAGGCGCAGGTTGGCCTCGACCATTTCTGTCTTGGCCTGGTCCGCTTCGGCCTCTCCCTTGAGAATGACCACCTGGAGCATTCGCTTCAGGTCGGTCAACCCGGTTTCGCTGGAGACTTCGATTTCGCGCAATTCGGCGCGGCGGGCGCGCAAATCCTTGCGCGCCTCGGCGGCATTGTCGCCCTTCGAGGCGTCGACGCGGCGTTCGAGTTTGGTGATTTCGCGTTCGAGAGACTGCAGCCGCTCGACTGTATCGCGAATTTGACCGATCAGCCGCTTTTTCTCGAGCGGGTGGAATTCGATCGAGCGCACAAGCTGGGACATCTCGACGCGTGTCCGGGCCAGCCGGTTCCGGTGCCGCAGGTAAATGCGCTTCTTCGCCTTGGGAGTGCGTTCGAGCTGGGCCGCCTGCTTCAGCGCCACGCCATAGAGTTGCTCGATCTTCCCGATGATCCGAAGAACTTCGCGCGTCTTATTCTCAGTTTCCTCTTCGGTCAGCTCTTCCTGGTCGAACTGAATAATTTTTTGATCGACTGGGTGCCGTTGCGAAGTTCTTCCGCGACAGCAATCAATTCTTTGAGCACGATCGGCGAGCGAGAGATCGACTTGAGCACCATCAGGTGCCCGCGCTCCATGCGCTTGGCGATGGCCACTTCATCCTGGCGCTTGAGCAGCGGTACCGAACCCATTTCCCGCAGATAGAGCCGGACGGGATCGTTGTTCTTGTCGAGCATCCCCGGCGTAAGGTCGAGTTCGCTTTCCTCCGCAACCTGGCCCCGGTCGTTCCATTCCACTGCGGGGGACTCGGAGACGACGGGGTCCAGAGTCGCGAGGCGGCCTTCGCGGCGGCCAGGTCCTCATAGATATTGATCCCGATGCGCTCGAACGTGGAGAGCAGATCGTCAATCTCCTCCGTCGAGTGCAATTCGGCGGGCAACACATGCTCTACTTCTTCGGCGAGCAGGTATCCGCGCTCCTTGCCCACGTTGATGAGGCTGCGGACTTGTTCACGCATTTCTTCGGTTGTCAGCGACAAGTAATTCCCCCCTACAGGCTTTTATCCAATCACAATCATCCGTAATCGGACACACTCAAAGTGTCCGAGCGCCAAGCCAAGGACGAACAATTTACTCACCTGACCTATTAGAGTCAGAATGACGCCCTCCGGTGACACGCCCACGCCAGACCGGCGCTTTCTCTATTCCTTACAACAAGTTAGAAAACGGGGCGAGCCCCCGGCCGGCGTTTCGCCCCTACGTCCGGAGGTCTCATATCTTTAGACGAAGCACGAACAAATTTAGCGCCCCAAATTGGCTTTGAAATGTCCCCGATACCAATAGAGAGCGTTCGCAACATGTTTGGATAACGTTTGAGTATCTCACGATTTTGATTTTTCCGCAAAACGGAAAAATGTATCGCCGCGCCTGAGACGAATCATTAGGAGGCTTACCGCTTCTAACGGCACAACTCGCCTCGTTTGAATAACTTGCGATAGATAGTGCGCCTGAACAGTGAATTATGGGAGAATGTCGCGCATGAAAATTTTGAAAACAGCTCTATGGATTGTGCCCGCGGTGATTGTGGCCGGTCTCGCCTATGGGACCATTTTGGTCCGGCGAGGCTTCAGCACCAGGGACCAGCCTTCCTTGCTTGAAACAGCGGTAGCGCGCACTGCTCGTAATTGGTCCATTCCCAGCAGCGCCAGAGATGAAAAGAATCCATATCCGGCCACCGCAGAAAACCTCGAGGACGGCCGGGAACACTTTGCGGATCATTGCGCCACGTGTCATGCGAATGACGGCAGCGGCCATACTCTCGTGGGAATGAATTTATATCCCAAGCCGCCTGACATGCGACTGGGGGAAACGCAGAATCTAACGGACGGTGAAATTTTCTATATCATTAACAATGGAGTTCGTCTGACCGGAATGCCTGGCTGGGGCTCATCGCATCAACCGAAAGAAACATGGGACCTTGTCGATTTCATAAGACACCTGCCGAAAATGACAGATGCGGAGAAGAAGGACATGGAGAAGTTCAATCCCAAGAGCTTCGATGGCGATACCGATGAGAAAGCCGAACCTCAATAAGACCATTCCGGCATTAGTTGTGGAATCCCTATCCCGACGGAAATTGTCAGCTCTTGGCGTTGAGTAGTTCGAGGCCCTGGTCGGCTTGTTCGGCCGCGTCGGGAAATTCCAGCTTGACCTGGTTGTACAGCTTGGCCGCCTGCGCGGGATCGGTCTTACGATAGTGGTCCGCGAGAGTCAGCAGGACCATTGGCTTGGGGACAAATACTGAGGGCTTTTCCTCCAATTGTTTGTAGAGGTCGATAGCCTGCGAAGTCTTGCCGTCCTGATCGTACACTCCAGCCAGTTGAAATTGAGCCAGTCCCGAGAGATTGGCATCGGTGCCGGTATCCAGCTGCTTCAGATTCTTTTCGGCGTCGCCAAAATTTTTCAGCAGGATCTCGCAGAGCGCCGCGTAATACCTGGCCACTTGCCCGGGCCGCGTGCGCCCGTACTGGCTGGCGACTTGCAGAAATTTGCGTTCGGCGTCCGAGGCCTTGTTCTTCTCGTCGACGTAGGTGATCTCGCCGGGTTCGGCCGATTCTCCCGGGGCGCGGATGCGAGCCTGAAAAATCTTCATCGCGTCGTCCAGCGCCGCGGAAGCTTTCGCGGTCTGCCGCTGGGAGTAAGTGTTCCATCCAAAAATGGCCAGCCCCACGACGAGCGCCGCGCTGACCACGATCCACAATAATTTTTGATGCGAAGCGACCGACTCGACGCCGTGAACCAGGGACTCACGGATTTCGTCCTTCTTCAGGTCCTTGCGCAAAATATGCTGCGCCACAGATTCATCCCTCCAGGGAGTTTCCGAAGTAGCAATCGTACCACAGTCATCCTTAAGTCAGAACAGGGAGGCGCGCGGTCGGGCGCTGGTTTCGTAGAGGCCGGTCCGGGTTTATCGGACCGGGCAGGGGTTCGTCACTTTATTGAAGATCGAGCCCCCCGGAGAGTACAATTCGAAAACTGCCGGTTCGGCGCAAATCGCCGAACCGCCTCTACGAAGGCATCTCCTAACTATGGAATTTCGCCGGAAAAACATTCGGCTCCATTCGACGCGCTATCGAGGGCAGGCTTGGTTCTTTATCACGCTTTGCTGCGAAGCTCGTAGCCCCATTTTCATTGATGGAAAAATCGCGGGGAGGGTGATTGAGTGCTTGAAATCCACGGCGAAGAAATGTCATTTCCCCGTTCATTCCTATTGCGTAATGCCCGATCATTTTCATGCGCTCGTTGAAGGCACGGCGCAGGACAGCAACCTCCTTTTCTTCGTGAGCATTTTTAAACGCGCGACGACTATCGAATATTCGGCCGGAAGTGGGCTGCCGCTCTGGCAGAAAAAATTCTACGATCATATTCTCCGGCCGAAAGATTCTCCTGAGGCTGTGGCTTGGTATATCTGGATGAATCCGGTCCGCAAGGGGCTCTGCAGCCTTCCGGATCAATACCCATTCTCTGGTTCGTTTACCGAGCGGCGCGAAATGATGGCGAAACCGAAGGAATCCTGGGTTCCGACTTGGAAAAAGGACAAGGCTGCCCGTTCATAAACCGAACGGCCGCTACGAAACCCAAACCTGCCCGTTCATAAACCGAACGGCCGCTACCAAACCTAAACCTGCCCGTTCATAAACCGAACGGCTGATGCAAACCTTAAAGCCACGTAGAAAGCGAAAGGGCGCTGTCCACTTGCGCGGAGCAGAGCCCCAGAACATGGTCCCGATTATGCTGCGGTGACGTTTTCAGCCTGATAGCCCTTCGGGCCTTGTTTGACCTCGAATTCGACCATCTGGCCTTCGTTCAGTGTCTTGTATCCGTCCATCTGAATGGCGGAGAAGTGAACGAACACGTCTTCGCCCGACTGGCGTTGGATAAATCCATACCCTTTTGATGCGTTAAACCATTTGACTACACCTTGTTCTCTGCTCAACTTCTTGACTCCTCTTTCATGAGCGGTCGCTATTTGCCGGGCGTAACACCAGTCGGTGGTAGAAAAACAGCCGCCGCCTCCCGTGAGCCCTCACGAGAGTCGCAGCGGGCCTCCGAGCACCTACGGAATTACAGGACCCACAAAAGCGGGCCATGAATACACCAAAAATTGCCCGGTGTCTAGAGGATTTCCCGTTCCGGGACTGGCTCCCCGAAAGGTCCGCAGGCGCTTGCCCTGGCGAACCCCATGTCCGTGCTAGGGGTGAAAGCTGGCGACAGCCTGGGCCTCGTCATTATGAATGTCGAAAACGGCGTACAGCCGCGTGATTTGCAGAAGATCGCTGACTTTTTTGTTGAGGTTCATGAGCTTCAGTTCGCCGTTTTCGCTCTTCACCAGCCGGTAAGCGCTGACGAGTTCTCCGAGACCCGTGCTGTCGACGTAATTGATCCCGGCCAGATTCAACACGAGTTTCTTGTGACCGGAATCCAGGTTTTCGCGAACCAGGTCGCGCAGCAACGTACTGCCTTCTCCGAGCGTAATCCGCCCTACCATGTCAATCACGGTGACGACACCGATCTCACGGCTGGCCGCTGTGAAGCTCATTTCGATCCTTCTCGGGCGGGCTGCAAGGGTAGCCCGCTAGGCGGACGGAGTGGGCTGCCGCCGATGGCGCTTCGCCATCACCACTTCCGCCCCGCCACCCGCACTGACCAGAACATCAAACTCATCCATGAACGCTTTTATTAAAAGGACCCCGCGGCCGGAATCGCCCAGCACGTTTTCGTCATCCCGGGGGTCGGGCACATCTTCAAGCCGAAATCCGGTTCCCTGGTCGGTCACATGAATCACCAGTTTTTCGTGGAACAGTTCAAATACCAGGTGAATTTTCCTTTCGCGCCGCTGCTGGTTGCCATACTGAAAAGCGTTCATGACACTTTCGTGCACCGCCAGGCCAATCTTGTACTGGTCGTCTTCATCGAACCCGGCTGCGGCGGCGATGCGCACGCTCACTTCCTCGGCGAGAGCGATGCTCTCGATCAGCGTCTCCAGCACCATCTCCATGCGATGAGGTCTTGAGGTCATCTGATAGTTGTTCAAGGACTTGTATGGGTAGCATAGCGCCAGCGGTGAAGTCAATCGCGAGCATGAAGTACAGAAATCAAAACCTAACGGCGAGCCGCGTTGGGGCAAAAAGAGATTCGTTACCTAGCTCGGAGTGATTTGGTTCGGGTTGGGGTCCTGTGGATGGCCAATGAACATCAAATTTTCAGGAAGCTTGTTCCTTGGCGTAGTCCAGGTAATCCGCGTAGGGGCCCTTGAAGTCCTCGACGTGGCCGCCCTTGCAGTGCCAGATACGAGTGGCGACCTCGTCGATCACGTCGTAATCGTGGGTGACGAGCAGGACGGTGCCCGCGTATTTTTGCAGCGCGATGTTCAGCGCGTTGATGGACTCGAGGTCAAGGTGGTTGGTCGGCTCGTCAAGGACCAGAACATTCGGCTTCTGCAGCATCAGCTTGCAAAAGATCAGCCGGGCGGACTCGCCTCCGGAAAGGGCGTTCGTGCGCTTGAGGGCGTCCTCCCCGCTGAAGAGCATCTGGCCCAGCACGCCGCGCAGTTGTTCCTGAGTGGCCGCGGGATCGAATTGGCCCAGCCACTCAAGGACTGTCATTCCCTTGGTGATCGTGTCGGAATGATCCTGCGCGAAGTATCCGACGGCGACCTCGTGCCCCCATTTAATTTGGCCGTGGTCGATGGGGAACTGCCGGTCAGCATCGTCGATGTAGCCGGTGGCATTGCGAATCAGGGATTTCAGGAGCGTGGTTTTGCCCGAGCCGTTGCGGCCAATCAGCGCGATTTTTTCGCCGCGATCGACGCTCGCCGTGAAATTCATGATCACCTTCAGTTCGCCGTAAAACTTCCGCAGGCTTTTGACCTCCAGCGGGTGGCGGCCCGAGGGATTCTTCATGTCGAAACGAATGTACGGCCGGGCGATATTCGATTTCGCCAGCTCGGACGTCTGGATGCGCTCGACTTCCTTCTTGCGCGACATCACCTGCGAAGAGCGTGTGCCCGCGGAAAACCGCGCGATGAATTCGTTGAGTTGCGCGATCTTCTTCTCGCGGACGGCATTTTCCGATTCGATGCGCGCGCGAACCTGCGTTTTGGCGAGGACCATATCGTCGTACGCGCCCGTGTACATGATGATCGTCTGGTAGTCGATGTCGGCGGTATGGGTGCAAACGCTGTTGAGAAAATGCCGGTCGTGCGAGATCACGATCAAGACGCCTTCATATTCGCAAAGATAATCCTGCAGCCAGTGCACCGAATCGAGGTCAAGGTTGTTGGTCGGTTCGTCGAGCAGCAGCGCCGGCGGATTTCCGAACAGAGCCTGCGCCAGCAGGACGCGCACCTTTTGGCCGCCCTGCAGTTCGCTCATCTTCCGCTCGTGCAGCTTCGGCTCCACATCCAGGCCTTCCAACAGGATCGCCGCGTCGGCTTCCGCGGTGTAGCCGCCTTCGTCGCCCACGATGCCCTCAAGCTCGCCGAGGCGCATGCCGTCCTTGTCGGTCAACTGGTCGTGAGGCTTGGCGTAGAGCGCGTCACGCTCTTGCAGCGCCTTCCAGAGCGGAGCATTACCCATGACAACGGTGTCGATGACGCGATATTCATCGAACGCAAACTGGTCCTGCCGCAAAATCCCGAGCTTCTTGGGGCGCGAGACCGAGCCCTTGGTGGGCTCCAGTTCGCCCGCCAGAATTTTCATCAAAGTGGTCTTGCCGGCGCCATTGGGCCCAGTGATGGCGTAGCGCCGCCCATCGAGAAACGAGCAGGTGACGTCCTCGAACAGGATCCTGCCGCCGTACCGCATGGTGATGTCGTTAACCGAAAGCATAGCTCTGTATTATATCGTGGAATTTGCTTACTTGCTTGCCGCCCCGGTTGGCCCGGGAGTATTCTTGAACCCGTATTTTGAGGTTGGGCCGACGGAATTGAGTTGCCTTTCAGTTGTTCAAGAAGGGACTGAAACGTGAGCAAGCAAATAGGATGTGTCGCACTCGTGTTGCTATCGCTGGCCGCGGCACGCGGCGTCGCGCAGGACGCGCCCGCCAAACCTTCCTCGTGGACCGGCGTCCTCGTCAATAGCGCGTGCACCGCCGATCAGGCGTTTAATGAGGACGATAAATGCTCGGAAGGCGGCCCTGGAACGAAGTTGGAGCTGTATGCCGATTCCATTCGCCAGGTGTACCAACTCGATCCGCAGAGCAAGGTTACAAATCGCCTGGGTGATAGCGTCACTGTGACTGGAATCCTGGAGAACGGCGCCATTCACATGAACTCCATCAAGCCGTTCGGGGATGTCGGCCTCGACGTCGGCCAAAAAGCGCCTGCGTTTTCATTGCCCGATCAGTTTGGCAATACCCAGACGCTTGAGACTTTGAGGGGACCGAAGGGGACCGTGCTGCTTTTTTACCGATCAGCCGACTGGTGCCCGTATTGCAAAGGCCAGCTCGTGCAGTTGCAGGCGGCCAAGGCTCGGTTCGAGCAGCAAGGGATTAAACTCGCCGGCATCAGTTACGACAACGTGGACATTTTGAAATTTTTCTCCGACCGCAAGAATATCGAATTTCCGCTCCTCGCCGACCCGGATTCCCAGGTGATCCGGCGCTATAAAGTCCTGAACACCGATGGCGTGAACCGCAACCTGGGCATGGCGCGGCCGGGATATTTTTTCATCGATACCAATGGCGTGATTCGGGAGAAATTTTTTGAAGCCAAGTATCGCGAGCGCCTCACCGGAAACAACGTGCTTGCGAAAATCTTCCCAGAGTTGGGCGAGGAAGTCAGCGATCCGGTCGAGGCCCCGCATTTGCAGCTTTCGGTGGGACTATCGGATCGTTCCGCCGCGCCGGGCAACCTGGTCACGCTGAGCGCGGACATCAAACTGCCACCCGACGTGCACGTCTACGCGCCCGGGACGAAGGGCTACAAGCCGATCCGCCTGGTGATCGATCCCGCGCCGGAGCTTGAAATGACGTCGGCCGTGGTTTATCCGCACTCAAAAATACTCTATCTGCCTGTGATCAAGGAGCGCGTCCCCGTGTTCGAGGGGAAGTTCTCGATCCGGCAGGATCTGAAAGTGAACTCGACGAGCGCATTCAGCAACGCGCTCGGCCCGGACGGAAAAACGATCGCGATCAAGGGAACGCTCGAATATCAGGCGTGCGACAGCAAGATTTGCTTCCTTCCGGTATCCGTACCTGTCGAGGCGAAACTGCAGGTCGTTCCTCTCGACCGCGTGCGCGCGCCGGAAAATATCCGGCATCAGGGCAATCCTTAGATTGGCAATGCTCTAGTCAATGCGGAGTCCCTTGTGAAAAATCTTGCACGATTCATAGCGCTCGGTCTCTTGTTTGGTTTGGCCAGCGGGGCAGCGCAGCCGCCTCAGGGAAAGGACTCCAGCGGTCCGCCAGCCTGGGCCTACCCCGTGAATCCCCCGGACGATAAACCTGCTCCTGATGACGGCTCCCCGCAACACGTTCCCGGCAGCGGCAAGGCGATGACGCGAACGCAGGCGCTCGATTCGTTCAACATTCCCGACTGGCATCCCGACGAGCATCCCGCCATGCCCGACGTCGTCGAGCATGGCAGAAAACCGGATGTTCGCGGATGCGGCTATTGCCATTTGCCGAATGGGCTCGGCCGGCCGGAAAACGCCAGCCTCGCCAGTTTGCCCGTTGCGTACATCGAGCAGCAGGTAGCCGATTTTAAGCGCGGCGCCAGAACTAGCTCGGAGCCAAAAATGACTCCTCCCGCGGCAATGGTCGTGATTGCGGCGGCGGCTTCGGATGCCGAAGTGAAAGCGGCCGCGGAGTATTTCTCATCGATGAAATTGAAGCCGTGGATCCGCGTGGTCGAAACCAGCAACGTGCCAAAGACCCGCGTCTCCGGCAGCATGTTGGTTCAAGTGGAGGGCGCCGGCTCGGAGCCGATTGGCAATCGCATTATCGAGACGCCGGAAAATCTCGAACGCACGGAATTGCGCGATTCCGCTTCCGGATTCATCGCGTACGTGCCCGCCGGCAGCATCAAGAAAGGCGAAGCGCTGGTCACTACGGGCGGCGCGGGCAAGACAGTTCAATGCACGATTTGCCACGGGCCGGACTTGCGGGGACTCAGCCCGGTGCCGCCGCTCGCGGGCCGCTCGCCCAGCTACATTTTCCGGCAGCTCTATGACTTCCAGCACGGCACTCGAAGAGGCGAATGGAGCTTGCTAATGAAAGGCCCTGTCGCCAAGTTGAGCGAAGAGGATATGGTGTCGATCGCGGCGTATCTGGCGTCGCGAAAGCCGTAAGCTTCCATTCTGTTTCGACAAAGGACGCAAGGGATGTTTCTCGCCGCGAGGTTCCTTTAGGCCCAATACGTCCGGTCGAGCGTGCGGTATTGGATGGCTTCGCTGAGGTGGCGCGTTTCGAGATCGGGCGACGCATCGAGGTCCGCGATCGTGCGCGCGACCTTCAGGATGCGGTCGTGGGCGCGCGCGGAAAGTCCCATGCGCGTAATCGCGTTTTCGAGCATTTTTTCGCCGTCGTCCCCGATCGCGCAGTGTTTGCGGATCAGTTTTGGCGGCATCTGCGCGTTTGAGAACACTTTTTTCTCACCGGTGTAGCGCTCGGTCTGGCGCGCGCGGGCGCGGATGACGCGTTCACGGATTGCACAGGAATCCTCGGTGGCTCCCGCGCCGCGCAGTTCCTTGTACTTTACGGCGGGCACTTCGATGTGAATGTCGATGCGATCGATCAACGGCCCGGAAATTTTCGAGACGTAGCGCTGGATTTGCGGCGGCGAGCAGTGGCACTCGCGCGTGGGATCGCCGAAAAATCCGCACGGCTGCGGATTATCTCATTGCGACACCCAACAAGATCTACTTGCCCATTGAACCTTATGAGCCTTGCGTCGGTACCGGCAGCCACGCGTGATGCTCGCTACGACCGAAATTGGGGCGAATAGGTACAACGGCAGCCACTCGACAACGTCTGACCTTGTTACCATCCCTCACCGCCTCGTTCTTCCGGTCGAGTTCTAGTCATGAGTCGCCGCATAGCCATCTATGCCCGAGTGAGCACCTCAGGTGGCCAGTCCGTCGACATGCAACTCCTCGATCTCCGTGAGTTAGCTAAACGCCGCGATTTTGACCCCGTAGGAGAATACTGCGACGAAGGAATAAGCGGATCTGAGGAATCTCGACCTGCACTTGATGCTCTCCTGAGAGACGCTCGCCGCAGAAAGTTCGATGCCGTCCTCGTCTGGAAGCTTGATCGACTGGGTCGCAGTTTGGTCCACTTAGTCCACTTACTCCAAGACTTACGTGGGCTAGAGGTTGAGTTAATTAGCTTCTCTGAAGGGCTGGACTTCACGACAACAACCGGCAAGCTGTTGTATCAAGTCATCTCGGCCTTTGCTGAATTCGAACGCGATTGCATCCGGGAAAGGGTGACCGCCGGGCTCCGAAACGCCCGCGCAAAAGGCAAGCGCCTGGGAAGGCCGAAAGTGGTCGTGGATGCACCTAGAATCGGGGTCCTCCGCGCTCAGGGGCGATCCTGGAGTGAAATTACGGCGGAAACGGGAATTAGTAAGGGGACTGCTCAGCGGGCATTTCGTAGCTTGCCCAAAAATGTATGATTTGCCACCGGACGATCTTTTTTGCCGCCTGGGCCAGCCAAGTCAGTAAGTTATGGTCGAGAGCAGCGCTAATTGGGCAACCGGCGCCGAACCCCAAACCCCAAACCCAGTTCCCGTTCGAAGTATTCGGCTTATGAACCTGAATAGCTGGGCGAATGACCTGAAGTTGATCCCTAACGCCCCAACCTATCCCACGCCGGATTGGGTGCGTAGGTGCTAAAATGCACAAAGGTGGGATGTCGTTTAGATTTGCGCGCGCTCTTTATCGTACACTGTGAAATGAGGATCATGTCTACGTGCCTAGGGATATGAATAGGAATTCTCGTCAAAATGCGGAGCAGCTTCCGTTCGACAGGAGGCCGATGGAGCCCTCTGCTGAAGGCGTTATCCGAGATCCCAAGAAGGCAAATGCCAAGGATGAAGCAATGGCGCGCCCAAGCGACAACACCAACCGAACTAGTCGCAAAGCAGACAGGCAGGAAATTTTCCTGCCCGTAAGCGGTTTCGTCTGGCTACACCCGGAAGAAATTTCAGTGGTGAACCATCCTGCCTTCCAGCGGCTCGGTCGTATCTATCAGTTGGGGCAATCCTATGTCGTGTTTCGGGGCGCAACACATAAGAGGCTGGAGCATGTGATCGGCGCTCTGCACGTTGTGCAAAGAATGATCAGCGCTGTTGAAACAAACAGTGAGAAACTCCGCGGCGAACCCCACTGGGCTCCAGCTCTCAGCGAGTCCGAACTTCGCTTCGTTCGATTAGGCACTCTACTTCATGATATCGGGCATATCGCCGCAGGACATACCGTTGAGGACGAACTAGAACTCGTATCTAAGCACGACGGCGACAAACGTCTCGACTTGGTCTTCAATGGCTCACAATGGCGGAACCGGGACGGACTTACGCTTGGAGAGTTAGTTGATGGGACATATGAACAGTACGTTCCGGCTGACCTCCGGGGGGGTAACCGCTTGTCAGATCGTACGTCTCTTGATTCGCAAGTTCCCTCAAGGGGATGATCAGCACTCAACAACTCAGGAAAAGCTTCATAGTTCAAGTACAATTAGGATGCAATTGTGCCGCGACATGATAGGAAACACGATTTGCGCCGACCTGCTTGATTACATCCACCGAGACTGGTACCACGTCGGGAAGCCACGTCCTTTTGAAGATCGTTTACTCCAGTACATGGAAATCCGCAAAGACCCAGAGGTGCGTGGCGCGCCGGGCCCCGACTCGACGGACAAGTTTGTCATTTCCCTAGGCCGGCGCCCTAAGATTCGGACGGATGCCATCTCCAATATCCTTGATTTGCTGGAATGGAGATACTCGCTCGCGGAAACCGTACTGTTTCACCGCACAAAGCTAGCCGCTGTGGCAATGCTCGACCGGGCCCTCTATGAACTCTGGGGTCAGATCGGAAACGAGGACGAAATCGTCCAGTTCTTACTACCCCTGAGCGACGAAGAGATGCTGAGCAAGTGCCGGGAGCAGGCGGACTCGATTGGACAGAACCAAAAGATGGAGAAAGATCGGCGCGAGCGCGCTACTGCCGCCTCTATTCTCCTTTCTTTTTTGGAGCGTCGCGAACTGTTCTCTCACCTAAGCACGCGTTTTGCCGGAGAACTTCCCGGCGACAGGATTGAGGCTATCAAGGCGACCTACGCGCGGGACAAGAAGCGGGCTCAGCGTGCGGCGAGCAACCGCGCCTCAGTTCTTCGAACGCTAGAACGAGACTTTGGCCTCCCGCTCGGATCCCTTGCAATGTACTGCCCGGCCGGAATGAACCGCAAGATCGCAGAAGTTCAAATAGCGGTGGGTGACGAAATAGAAAAGTTCCATAAGTACGAGGAAAAATACGACAGGCCGCTTGCTGGGGGACACTTGGATGCGCAGCTGCGACGTTTTGACCGCCTCTGGCGGGTGCACTTTTATATGGATCGGCGAATAAAAGATAGCCTCGGTGATCGGTTATTCCTCCTGCAGCAGGCCATAGACAAACTCGCACTCGGGAATCTCGTAGATGACGAAGATGGCGAAAGGGTCGCGATGTCACTGGCGAAGCGGCTTGCTCAAACGGATGGGTCGCCGTGGAAGGGTTACAATGTCTCCGCAACTCCGGTGAGCGCCAAGAGTGACAGTTCGACCGCACCGGAGGATTATCCAACAGGCGTACCAAGCATACGGTCGTTTCTGTACAAATAATGCTGCGCTTCGAAGACTATCTATCGACTCTTTTCGAGTCTGTCCCAAAACTAACGCAGGGCTCACGATTCCCTGTGCGCCTGCGACCGATTTGTCGACAGCTCTCGGTCCATGGGATCCGGCGGGAAAAACTTCAAGGTTCCAAATCACTCTTGATCGACGCCCGAGTGAAGCCCATTATCATCATAAACAGTTCACGCACCGTGGCACCTGCACCAAACAATTCATTCACGTCATGGGAGCGGTTTCTGATAGCGCATGAACTCGGTCACTTAGTTCTGCAACAGCACGGTGCAAAGAACCCTTCCGGGCCGAGCGAGTATTGGAAACTTGAGCAAATATGCGACGCATTTGCTCGCCGTTTGCTGATCCCCGACGAATTCGTGACGAGAATAAGTGAAGAGGCGGGAAAGAGCGCAATTGAGCGGCTTAGAGCAACGTTTCTGGTGGCCAAACAATGTACTGTGCCCTGGTCTGCGGCAGCGCTGCGGCTCACAGAAGAACATGAAGGGGCGGTGTTTTTTCAGCTCGTGCCAGTGTCGACGGGCGGTTTCAAGGTACTTGTCTCCACGTACCCAAACCGTCGGGGCCTCGGACAACATATCAAACCGGGGACGAATCTTCATGGGACTCTGTCTCGCCAGATTCTCGCGGCCAAAGTACCTCAAGAAGTCGAGGGCCGCCAACTCTCAGGCATTGCAGGTATCAAAGACATCCAGTTGGCTGTTGCTTACCCAAGTAGCGGCGGATTACGCCTAGCTGTAGTGCCAAGCTGAAATCCGGTGGGTAGTCGGGTGCCCCAACCCACTCGGAATGTGTAATCGCATGTCACGAACTTCTCGGTGCATTGATGAGGAGCCGGCGTTGTCCTAAGGAAGCTCTCGATCCGGCGCTCGGTGCTGAGCATAGAAAGAGCCGGAGGGAATTCGAATAAGACATCTATTGAAAACGCGCAACTTACTCAAAACTCAAAACGCTCGTCACACTCAGCACTCCGAAATCACGCCACACTTGGACGTGACTTGAATCCGAAAATGTAGCATGGGCCTATTTCAGACCCAACACATCTTCATAAAGTCTTCGCAGATGGCCGTCCGACATATCCAGAATCGGTTCGTACATCAACGAATTTACGTGGATGTTCTCGGGCGTCATTAAAAGGACGCGCTGGAGGACTTCTATCGAAGTAAGATCACCTTTGAACTGCGTCTTAAACCGATCCAAAAGCTTGTACGTCTGGTTGGAGTCGATCGCGGCCACGAACGGCGGATCAGCGATTTCGGCAACCATAAGCTTCTCGGCGACGAGCCGTATCGCGATAGAGAGAACGATTTTGTTCTCGAAATTGATCCCGGTCGCGCACCTTTGAGGCAATCCGCTGCTTCTTCGCAGATCATCTCGACAATCGGCCTCGCAGGATTATCGGCAGTCCCTTTTTCGTCGAATACTTTGTTATAGATCTGATCGAGGTCGGCGTTGGTGATCGAGGCGGAATCGGCCTTCCAATGAAGCAGCGAAGTCACTTTATTGAACTCCGCGGCCTTATCTCCCTTGGTGTATTCAATGATCTGTCGGACGAACGGGATCGAGGCGATACGTTTCTTGGGGTTCGTGAAGAATTCCAGATTTCCAATCGTTAATAAACACATTTTGAATTCCCTTTGCCCGCTTCAGGACGATACCATCATCATTCCTTATGGCCATAAGACACGCAGGATAGAGGACAACTCTTTTGCATATAGTGCGGAAAAAATCAAAGTTGTGCGTCAGGATGATCTGTTTGAAATAGGATTCCTCTGTGATGTCCATCAGGTACTGAATGATGGCGTACTTGTTTTTGTAGTCGAAAGAATCCGCGATATCGTCTACGACAAAAATCGTTTCCTGCCGGGCCATCTTTTCCGGGCTTCAACCTCGAATATGATATTTAGGACGTAGAGGGCCTTCTTCTCGCCGGTGCTTAGGACCTCCATTAAGTCGCCCTTTTCTATTCGGTTCTGATTCCTTACCGTCCTTGGTAGGTGAATGCAAGCGTGGGCATGGGCTCCTCGCCCAAGATCACGGATTCCCTGTTCTTTACAATCAGTTTGAACGGGACGAAAAAGCGATTATTGAAGATATCGATCACAGATTCCCACTGCGTCCGTTGTTTTTGCAGCTGCGTCCTGGATACGCCCCTCGTTGTCCTCGGCTGCTTCGTATTTCTGAAGCAAGTCTTTGCTAAAGATCGATCCGCGGCTCTGAAATATGATTTGAAGACATCTTCCTTCAGGCTGGCGACGTTCCCGAGTCTCGCGAGGATCTCGTCATGGTCCGCCAAATATGCTTCAAAAGCGCGGAGGTCCTGGTTTTTTTGGATCAACTTCTCAATCGTCCCGAATTGTTTTTTCAGGTCTTTGTTGTTGAGGATGCTGTCCTTTTCCTTTGCAATCAGATCTTCAAGTTCCTTTTGGCTTTTGATCTCCGTGATCGCGTCCGCATTGAGGCTTACCGTATGTTTGGCGCTAAAAAATCCGTTGTCCGCAAGGCTTTTTGCGATCGTCGAGGCGTTGTAGTACGTGAAAACGCCCTTTTTGAAATAAGTGGAAGCGGCGAGGAGTTCGTTATATTTCTTGATGTAATTCTCAATTGCTTCTCTCGTTTCCTTTTTTTCGAGGAAACCGACGACTTTCTCGTCGAATACTTTGTCATACTCAACGTTTTTGAACGGCAATTCTTGGCCGCCCACCACTTCCTTCTGTACGCGGACCAGCGCCCGGTCAAACTGGTCATCGCTGGGAGTAAAAGCCAGGCGAAATTTCTGCCTCCAAATCCCGCTTCGAACCTGATTGTTCCTTCATGGCATTCAGGAACTTTTCTTTGACTGGTCAATATCGCTGTGAAGTTTTTCGTACTCTGCGCGCAGATGTCGCGTCCACGAGAAGCGTCGACGTTTTCTCTGAGGGGCCGAACGAGCCGTCATAGGGGGAGATCACGAAGATACTGTCCTTTGACAAATCGGCACCGTTCTCGTCCCTTATTTCACGCTTGCATACTCGCTTGAGTGAGAGATCCGGTCTTTGGAGCCAGGGCAGAATCGGCCACGTCCTTGAAAGTCTGGGCCAGCGAGGGTTTCATAGCTCCGTTCGGGGGCATAGATCGCGTAAGCGTTGTAGGCAGCAAAATCGAATTCCGCCTGGAGCTTCTTGATTCCGTAGCAGTTTTCCAGGTCGATCATTAACCTGTTCACGTGAAGCCCCTTTGCCAAAGTTTTCCCTTGACAACCCCGTCCGGTAGGCTATCACGCGTCGCGCACAAGAAAAAGGCGGCACTTTCGCGCCGGGCGTTCCCACGCCCCCCCCATGGGGTGAACGCAAGGATTTCGCTCTCCTGACCCCGCCAACTCTTGGGGGACGGGCTTACGCCGGTTTGCTCGGGCGAGCAACCGCACCAAAATTATCTGATTATGGGCACGAAGACTCGAAAAAGTCTGACCCCTCTATTCAATCACTTACGAGGCCCAAAGATGAGGGGTTTTTGGGCAAATACTCGGTGTGTTGCGTGTATCAAAGGGTTTACGCTCCCCGGCAAGTCATAGAAAACACAGGTTCGATTTGCCGCAATTTCGTCTGTATCAAAACATGTGTTTTGGTACAGAGTTCGATGATCAGTATTTCTCAAATTCCAATAATCAGGGTGGTCTCAATGGGTCGACGCAACAGTCACGCGAAGTCCTACCCGCAAGTATTTCAGTGGCCAAATTCGTTCGCGAGCGTTGATTCAAGGAAAACACTGCCCTGTTCAGGTTTAATCGAGGGAGGCGGCATCATGAAGACCTCGCAAAACCTTACAGAAAGCGAGGTGCTCGCGGAATTGAAGAAGCTTGGACACACGGAAGCAGAAATAAATTCGCTGATTAAACGGGCGAGGGAGAACCCTCGGTAGCACGCCGGAGCGCGGCCAAATCGTAACGATCAGAGTCGCGCTCGCGTTTCCAGTTTTTGTGCGGCAAATTTTCGGGCTACGACAGCCAGCCGCCATTGGTCGTCCGGGGTCAAAAAGCTTGGAACGTCACAATGGCTACTGAGCGGGCGCCATTACAATGCTCCGCACAAAGTTCTTCCCAATCTTGAACAACTGGTTTGGCAACCCTTGATCGAATCCGGCATCTGCGCCGAGTGGCGCCGGGAGTCAGACCGTCGCAGAAATTACGTTTACCAGACATAAGCAGTTCGGGGCCCAAGGGAGCAGTACCCGTGGGACTGAGCAACCGTATTGCGCCATCGCATCCCCGCATCTTGAAAGCGTCCCGGCCCGTCATGCCTCAATGATCTGGTTGCGTACCGCGTAGCGCACCAATTCACTCACGCTATGCAGTTCCAGCTTGCGCATAACATTGGCGCGGTGTGTTTCGGCCGTCTTAACGCTGATCCCGAGGGAAGAAGCGACTTCCTTGCTGCTCTTGCCTTCGGCCAGCAGTTGAACGATTTCTCGCTCGCGTGAAGTGAGGCGGTCGCTGATCAACTCCGGAACTTCCTTGACAGGTCCCCCTATTGAAACTACCCAGAATCACTTCTGTCGCCTGAGGAGTAAAAAAGGGTTTGTGTTTCGCAAGAGTTTCCACGGCGATGATGAGGTCACGGTCTGAGTCCGATTTCACGATATATCCTCGGACCCCGGCATCCACAATTTCACGTATCAATTGATCGGAGTAATGCATGGACAAAATAAGAACCTCCGCATTCGCCGATGCCTTTCGAATTCTTCTCGCCGCTTCTACGCCATTCAGGTCCGGCATGCCTATATCCAGAATCACAATATCGGGTTTTAGCTCTTCGGCTTTGGGACCGCCTCACGGCCTGTCTTGGCTTCCCCGCAGACTTCCCAACCCGCATGTGACTGGAGCAGCGTCTTGACTCCACGCCGCATTAGATCGTGATCATCAGCAATCAAGATCGAAGGGCTGCATTAGGTCCTCCTCTTAGTAGTTGGCACTCCGAGATGAGAGCTTTCCAACGACGCGGAAGTCAGCGAGAAAGTATTCAAGAATCCAAGCGTTTTTCTCCAAGGTCAAAGCCGAGCATTTTGATTATACATTGAGACAGCCAGAGTGAAACCTAAGTAGTTGGCTCCTTGGCCAAACCCGCGGAAACCAAAATTGGAAAGTGATCGAAGACATGATCGCGCCAATCATTACTGGAACGGAATATCTCGCACCTGGTGCGGGGGCAGCTCCCCGGGGCAATTCCTGCCAATGCTTCCGGTTAAATTTGAATCGCAAGCTCGATTGCCCGTCCCAGAAGTAACCCGCATCCCTCGATTGACACTGGGCTTTCTGCTAGCCGTTCGCCGGTGAGCAGGCTTCGATAAGCCAGCAAATACTTGCATGCGGGATCTGAAAAGAATTCCAACGAATGTGTTTACAGGGATTTTCCACCTGCCTACCGTATCGTGTGGATTGTTCTCGCCGTATTGCCGAGGCAGAATTGCGGCGCGGGAGAGGAGGGTGGGACTTAAAAAGTGGATGGCTGGGCTGGCGACCGGCTTCCTCTCCCGCCAATCGCCTTTTGCCCCACTAATAGATGCGACCTCTCATATTAAAGTCCAGGAACGAATGATTTGCCGGCGCGTGGCTGACGATTATGTCGCAGTCATCGCAACGAATACATCCTCTCTTCTAACTAACTCGCTCACAAGTTCGGCCGCTTCTTTTTCTCCTCGTACATGGCTTCGTCCGCCGTCGCTATGAGTTTTCCAAGCGAGACGGGCTGCTGCGGATCAAAGCGCGCCATACCGACGCTGAGCGATATTTCGTAACGAGATTCGTCCGCATTCGATCCCTTAAGGTTCTTCTCCAAGCGGCGGAGGATGACTTCTCGGTTTTCGCAGGAAGCTTCGAGCGCCAATACGGCAAACTCATCGCCGCCAAGACGGGCAATAACGTCGGAATTGCGGAACGTCTGCTCCAAAGCATCGGCAGTCCGAATCAGGCGAGGTCTCCCTCCCGATGCCCATAGGTATCGTTGATTTCCTTGAGATGATCCACGTCAGCAAAGAAGACCAATAAACCTTGCGCCTTTCGGCTGCGCTACTCTCAACTGCTGCCCGGCCAAGGCCAAGAAGGCGCGCCGGTTATAAAGAGATGTAAGATCGTCGGTCAGGGCCAGGGACCGAATTCTCTGTCCAAGAGCGGATTGTTTGACGGCACACAAGACCGTACGCTGAAGGGTGTCGCTGGAGTCTGAATGTCCGGGCGTCTCTGACTTGAGAGCTTCGGAGATCTGATCCACCTCCTGAAGAATCCGAGCGAGCTCCTTGTCTTGGGCCACCAGCCCAGAGGATCGCATCTCGTCCACGGAGTCATACAAATTGGGATTCCAAGCGATCCAAACTCAAAATCCTGCGGTCGGAGGCCTGACTCGGCGGGGAATTCGGAAGCGGACAGTCTTGCCCGATTTCGTTGGCACGCAAAGGGTCTCGGCTGAATCGCGCCTCTCGCCCTCATATATGGAAGATTTCTCCTCATGGGATCGAGACATCCTTTCGCTTTCGTCATGATTAGCTAGGCCCTGACCGGGCGCATCGTCACTATTTGATACCAATTGCTACGGTGCGGACAATCGAGGGAAATGCTGTAGATTGAAGTGTGAGAATTACCTAGTGCTTAGCAGTGCATAGATGGACACATTTCCCATGACGAGCCACATTTTTTGCCGTTTTCGGTCGTTCGTAGAAAAAAGCTCACTTGCTTCTTTCTGTCAATGAATGCTCACGCAGAATTTCCAGTCCTGTATTCCCCGATGGGGTCGGGAAAGTATAAGACCACTGCACGGATTTCATCCGAGGTTGCGAGGCGATCCGCCGGAATTGGTGGTTTGATTAAGCAGGGTTTCATGCGACTCTTCAACGTTCAAACGCCAGCGCTTTGGCCTAGCTGCGAACCTGAACTTGGAGATCATATTCCACGTTTCAGGAGTTTTGGAGAATCCACGATTGCCTGTATAAAAATTGGGAAATAGCCGTGTGTTCACGATTCTCAGTCGGATTTGGTGCAGGCGTTAAACCAAGAAGACTGTATTGCGATTGTCACGCCCCCGCCCCTCACCCCGCCTACGCATGAGATGTAATACCGATATTTGTGCGAACGGAATTTTAGCGGGCCACACCGACTCACACGTACCAGTTACTTGCAGATTTCTTCGAATTTTGTCCATACGGTAATAGGGGAAGCCCCCTTCCAGATCTACATAGAACACTGTAGAGCTTTGCCGCAGCCTTGGTGGTATCTAAAGTACTTGTAACACTCCAGTTGTTGAGCCAAGTCCTCGATTGTGTATCTAGTTGTTTGTTTCAGGCGAACGAGGTCGGACTTCCGCGCTAGGCGGGCCAATTGTTGGTCGACTGAATTGTCGACGCACGATTTTGCCGGTTTCCGGCAAGAGTTCTGGAGCTTTATTTGGCAATCGAGCGATTCGTTGTTTGCTTGGGAGATCCTCATGAAGAGAATTGAACGCGACGCGACGGGAGTGACCACCGATACCAATCCTAAACCAGCCCTAAAAGGGAATGGTCACAGTACAGGTAATGGAGGGCCTGCGTCTGCTGATCTTAACGTGATACTCGCCAGCCTGCAGACCATGCGCGACGGGAATTTCTCCGTGCGCCTCCGGGTTCGTGGACGGGGTTGCAGGGAAAGATCGCTGACACTTTCAACGAGATCGTTGCCGCCAACCAGCAAATGGCGCAGGAACTGAGGCGCGTGGGGCAGGCGGTCGGTAAAGAAGGGCAGAACACGCGAGCGCACGCGGTTTCACGAGTCGCGGGGCGCTTGGGGCGAAATGGAAGTTTCGGTCAATACGCTGGTGGAAGACCTGCTTCGTCCGACGACTGAAGTCACGCGCGCGATTGCGCGCCGTGGCGCAGGGAAACTTGACCCAGACCGTGCGGCTCGACGTGGACGGGCGGCCGCTGGAAGGCGAGTTCCTGCGTTCGGCCAATATCGTCAACACGATGATTCAGCAGCTTGGGCGTTTTCACCGCCGAAGTGACGCGCGTGGCGCGCGAAGTGGGCACGGACGGCAAGCTGGGCGGCCAGGCGCAGGTGCCCGGCGTGGCCGGCACGTGGAAGGACCTCACCGACTCGGTGAACTCCATGGCCAGCAACCTGACTGGCCAGGTGCGCAACATCGCCGAAGTGACCAACGGCGGTGGCCAGCGGCGACCTTTCGCGCAAGATCACCGTGGACGTGCGCGGCGAAATTCTGCAGCTGAAGGAAGCCATCAACACGATGGTGGACCAGCTGCGGTCGTTCGCGTCGGAAGTGACGCGCGTGGCGCGCGAAGTGGGCACGGAAGGCAAACTGGGCGGCCAGGCGGTCGTGCCGGGCGTGGCGGGCACGTGGAAGGACCTGACCGACTCGGTCAACTCCATGGCCGGCAACCTGACGGCCCAGGTGCGCAACATCGCCGAGGTGACCACGGCGGTGGCGCGCGGCGACTTGTCGCGCAAGATCACGGTGGACGTGAAGGGCGAGATTCTGGAACTGAAGGACACCATCAACACGATGGTGGACCAGCTGAACGCGTTCGCGGGCGAAGTGACGCGCGTGGCGCGCGAAGTGGGCACGGAAGGCAAGCTGGGCGGCCAGGCGCAGGTGCCGGGCGTCGGCGGCACATGGAAGGACCTGACCGACAACGTGAACTTCATGGCCAGCAACCTGACTGGCCAGGTGCGCAACATCGCCGAAGTGGCCACGGCCATGGCCAGCGGCGACCTGTCCCGCAAGATCACGGTGGACGTGCGCGGCGAGATTCTGCAGCTCAAAGAAACCCTCAACACGATGGTGGACCAGCTGAACCGGTTCGCCGGCGAAGTGACGCGCGTGGCGCGCGAAGTGGGCACCGAAGGCAGGCTGGGCGGCCAGGCGAACGTGCCCGGCGTGGCCGGCACGTGGAAGGACCTTACGGACTCGGTGAACTCGATGGCCGGCAACCTGACCGGCCAGGTGCGCAACATCGCCGAAGTGACCACGGCGGTCGCGCGCGGCGACTTGTCGCGCAAGATCACGGTGGACGTGAAGGGCGAAATTCTCGAGCTGAAGAACACGATCAACACGATGGTGGACCAGCTGAACGCGTTCGCCGGCGAAGTGACGCGCGTGGCGCGCGAGGTGGGCACCGAAGGCAAGCTCGGCGGACAGGCGCAGGTGCCGGGCGTGGCCGGAACGTGGAAGGACCTGACCGACAACGTGAACTTCATGGCCGGCAACCTGACCGGCCAGGTG
Organism: Terriglobia bacterium; assembly: GCA_963757625.1. Lineage (GTDB taxonomy): Bacteria > Acidobacteriota > Terriglobia > Acidiferrales > UBA7541 > Palsa-360. The sequence goes on from CAVWSJ010000006.1 coordinate 963,920, forward strand.
CGAAACATCGCCGAAGTGGCGACGGCCGTGGCGCGCGGCGACTTGTCGCGCAAGATCACGGTGGACGTGAAGGGCGAAATTCTCGAGCTGAAGAACACGATCAACACGATGGTGGACCAGTTGCGCTCGTTCGCGTCGGAAGTGACGCGCGTGGCGCGCGAGGTGGGCACGGAAGGCAAGCTGGGCGGCCAGGCGCAGGTGCCGGGCGTGGCCGGCACGTGGAAGGACCTCACCGACTCGGTGAACTCCATGGCCAGCAACCTGACCGGCCAGGTGCGCAACATCGCCGAGGTGTCGACGGCCATCGCCAGCGGCGATCTGTCGAAGAAGATCACCGTGGACGTGAGCGGCGAAATTCTGCAGCTGAAGGAAACGATCAACACGATGGTGGACCAGCTCAACGCGTTCGCCGGCGAAGTGACGCGCGTGGCGCGCGAAGTCGGCACCGAAGGCCGGCTGGGCGGCCAGGCGAACGTGCCGGGCGTGGCGGGTACGTGGAAGGACCTTACGGACTCGGTGAACTCCATGGCCGGCAACCTGACGGGCCAGGTGCGAAACATCGCCGAAGTGACCACGGCGGTGGCTCGCGGCGATTTGTCCCGCAAGATCACGGTGGACGTGAAGGGCGAAATTCTCGAGCTGAAGAACACGATCAACACGATGGTGGACCAGCTGAACGCGTTCGCCGGCGAAGTGACGCGCGTGGCGCGCGAAGTCGGTACGGACGGCAAGCTCGGCGGCCAGGCCGAGGTGCCGGGCGTGGCCGGAACGTGGAAGGACCTGACCGACAACGTGAACTTCATGGCCAGCAACCTGACCGGCCAGGTGCGAAACATCGCCGAGGTGGCGACGGCGATTGCCAACGGCGACCTCTCGAAGAAGATCACCGTGGACGTGCGCGGCGAAATTCTGCAGCTCAAAGAAACGCTCAACACCATGGTGGAGCAGCTGCGCTCGTTCGCCGCGGAAGTGACGCGCGTGGCGCGCGAAGTGGGCATCGAAGGCCGGCTCGGCGGCCAGGCCAACGTGCCAGGCGTGGCGGGCACGTGGAAGGATCTGACGGACTCGGTGAACGCGATGGCCGGCAACCTGACGGCTCAGGTGCGCAACATCGCCGAGGTGACAACGGCGGTGGCTCGCGGCGACTTGTCGCGCAAGATCACGGTGGACGTGAAGGGCGAAATTCTCGAGCTGAAGAACACGATCAACACGATGGTGGATCAGCTCAACGCCTTCGCCGCCGAAGTGACGCGCGTGGCGCGCGAAGTGGGCACCGAAGGCAAGCTGGGCGGCCAGGCGCAGGTGCCGGGCGTGGCCGGCACGTGGAAGGACCTCACCGACAACGTGAACGTGATGGCGGCCAACCTCACCGAGCAGGTGCGCGGCATCGTAAAAGTCGTGACCGCGGTCGCCAACGGCGAGCTCACGCAGAAGCTGACGGTGAATGCGAAGGGCGAGGTCGCGGCGCTGGCCGAAACCATCAACAACATGACCGACACGCTGGCGACTTTCGCCGATCAGGTGACCACCGTGGCGCGCGAGGTCGGCGTGGAAGGGCGCTTCGGTGGCCAGGCCAACGTGCCCGGTGCGGCGGGAACATGGAAGGACCTTACGGGCAACGTGAACCTGCTGGCCGACAACCTGACCAACCAGGTGCGCGCGATCGCCGAAGTGGCCACCGCCGTCACGAAGGGCGACCTGACACGGTCGATTCAAGTGGAGGCGAGCGGCGAAGTGGCGGAGCTGAAAGACAACATCAACACGATGATCGACAACCTGCGGCTCACCACGGACCGCAATAGCGAGCAGGACTGGCTGAAGACGAACCTGGCGCGCTTTACCGGAATGTTGCAGGGCCAGCGCGATCTGGGCACCGTGGGCCGCATGCTGCTGTCGGAGTTGGCTCCGCTGGTGAATGCCCAGCAAGGCGTGATCTATCAGATGGAGACGGAGGAGTCCGCGGAATTGGTGCTGCTCTCGGCTTTTGCCGACGATGGACGCGACGGCCATCCCGCAGCGGTGCAGATCGGCGAAGGCCTGGTCGGACAATGCGCAGTCGGAGAAGCGGCGCATGTTGATCACCGAACTGCCGCGAGCACGCGTCCCGATCCGTTCGGGCCTGTTCCAGGCCGTGCCGCGAGAACGTGATCGTGCTGCCCGTGCTGTTCGAGGATCGCGTCAAGGCCGTCATCGAACTGGCGTCGTTGAGCAGTCTTCACGGCCTCGCATCTGGCGTTCCTGGAGCAACTGACCGCCAGCATCGGCATCGTGCTCAACAGCATTGAGGCCACGATGCAGACCGAAGGCTTGCTGAAGCAGTCGCAGCAACTGGCCACCGAGCTGCAAACGCAGCAGAAAGAATTGCAGCAGACCAACGAGCAACTGGCGCAGAAGGCCCAGCAGCTCGCCGAACAGAACGTCGAGGTCGAGCGCAAGAACCAGGAAATCGAGCAGGCGCGCGGCGCGTTGGAGGAGAAGGCCAAGGAACTGGCGCTGACGTCGAAATACAAGTCCGAGTTCCTGGCCAACATGTCCCACGAGTTGCGTACGCCGCTCAACAGCATCCTGGTTCTGGGCCAGCAGCTCAGCGACAACCCGGACGGCAATTTGACGCCCAAGCAGGTCGAGTTCGCCCGAACGATTCATGGCGCCGGCACGGACCTGCTGAATCTGATCAGCGACATTCTGGATCTGTCCAAGATCGAATCCGGAACGGTTTCGGTGGAGGCTGAGGAAGTCTTCTTCGCAAGCTTGCTGGAAATGGTCGCGCGGCCGTTCCGTCACGAGGCGGAGAACCGGCGGCTGGCTTTCGAAATGCAGACCGATCCGCATCTCGTCGCGCAGCCTGGTCACCGATTCGAAGCGTTTGCAGCAGGTGCTGAAGAATCTGCTCTCGAACGCGTTCAAATTCACCGAGCAAGGCGGCGTGCGCTTGTACGTTTCCGCCGCCAACGACCGGTTGGAGCGAAGACCATCCGGTCCTGAGCGGCGCGGCATCGGTGATTGCGTTCGAGGTCGCCGATACCGGCATCGGCATTCCGCTGGACAAGCAACGAATCATCTTCGAGGCGTTCCAACAGGCCGATGCCGGCACCAGCCGCAAATACGGCGGCACCGGCCTGGGGCTGGCGATCAGCCGCGAATTGGCCAACCTGCTGGGCGGCGAGATCCAACTGCGCAGCGCTCCCGGGCAAAGGAAGCACGTTCACACTCTACTTGCCGCAAAAGTACGTCGGGCCTTCGGCGCCGATGTCGCGCCATGGAGAGGAACATGCCTCATCCGCGCTTCGGCGCTTGCAGTTGGCCGCCGTGACTGTCAGCCGAGCGCACGGTCGAACGCATTCGATGACGACCGCGAAATCTGCAGCCGGGCGACCGGTCCTGCTGATCGTGGAAGACGATCCGCACTACGCCCGCGTGCTGTGCGATCTCTCCCGCGACAAAGGATTCAAGGTTCTGGTGGCCAGCAGCGGGCGGAAGCTGGCCCTGGCACGCGAATTTCGTCCAACGGCGATTTCGCTGGACGTCTTCCTGCCTGACATGCTGGGCTGGACGGTGCTCAACCATTTGAAGCAGGATCCGGCCACGCGTCATATTCCGGTGCAGATGCTGACGCTGGATGAGGATCGGCAACACGGTTTGGCGCGCGGGGCGTTCTCGTTTGTCACCAAGCCGACGACGACCGAAGGACTGGATGCGGCGTTGGCCGCATCAAGGAATACGCGACGCCGCGGCGCAAGCGGCTGCTGGTCGTGGAAGACAATCCGGCCGAGCAATTGAGCATCCGGGAGCTGCTCGGGCACGACGACATCGACATCTCGGTTGTCGACGACGGGCGCAGAAGCGCTGGACGCCATGCAGACGAGCAGTCGTTCGACTGCGTGGTGCTCGACCTGCGTCTGCCGGACATGTCCGGGTTTCGAAGTGCTCGAGCGCCTGCGTGATACGCCGTCGCTGAGCGAGCTGCCGGTCGTGGTATTCACCGGCAAGGAACTGTCGCCGGAAGAAGACGCGCGGTTCGCACATGCTGGCCCGCAGCGTCGTCGTGAAGGGCGTCGAGTCGCCGGAGCGGCTGCTGGATGAAACGGCGCTGTTCCTGCATCGCGTGGTCGCTGATCTGCCGCCTGAAAAGCAGAAGATGCTCGACCGGCTGCACCGTTCCGACGATGCATTGGTGGGCAAGAAGGTGCTGGTGGTCGACGACGACGTGCGCAATATTTTCGCGCTCAGCAGCGTGCTCGAACGTCGAGGAATGAAGGTGCTGACCGCCGGAACAGGCCGCGAAGCGATCGCGACGCTCGAGTCGACGCCGGATATGGCAATCGTGCTGATGGACATCATGATGCCGGAGATGGACGGATACGAAACGATGCAGGTGATCCGGCAGAATGCTTCGTTCCGGCGCTTGCCGATCATCGCGCTGACAGCCAAAGCCATGAAGGGAGACCGCGAGAAGTGCCTGGAAGCCGGGCGCTTCGGAGTATCTGGCGAAACCAGTGAACACCGAGCAACTGCTTTCGGCGTTGCGCATGTGGCTGCACGGTAGCGATGTATCTGCATACGATGCGGCATGATCAGTGCGCAGATTCAGAGACATGTGAGGGACGCGATGACTGCGAAGAGAAAAGGTCAACATCCTGATGGTGGATGATCAGCCGGCCAAGCTGCTGAGCTACGAAGCCATTCTTGACGAACTGGGCGAAAACCTGATCAAGGCTAGCTCGGGCCGAGAGGCGCTGGAATGCTGCTGAAGAATGACATTGCCGTCGTGCTGATGGACGTCAGCATGCCGGAAATCGATGGCTTCGAACTGGCGGATATGATCCGGCAGCATCCTCGCTTTCAGAAAACAGCGATCATCTTCATTTCAGCGGTGCAACTGACGGATCTGGACCGGCTCAAGGGCTACCAGCGCGGAGCCGTGGACTACATTTCCGTGCCGGTGGTTCCGGAGGTGTTGCGGGCCAAGGTCAGCGTATTTGCCGAGCTGCACCGCAAGACTCACCAGCTGGAAGCTTTCAACATCGAACTGCGTCGCCTCTCAGGCAGTCTGATTGCTACGCAGGATGAGGAGCGACGCCGTATCGCGCGAGAACTGCATGACGGATTGGGCCAGGATCTTATCGCCGCGAAGATGATGTGCATGGAATCTTTCGGGATGGAACATCGGCTGAATCCGTGGAGCAGGCGGATCGCGGACGTCAGCAAGCTAGTTGATGGCGCGATTCAACAAGTGCGTAGCCTGTCCTATCATCTTGCATCCTCCTTTGCTCGATGAAATCGGTCTGCGCTCTGCGCTGCAATGGTATGTGGATGGAGTCGCCAAGAGCGGCGGTATCGAGATCATGCTGGATATTCAGCCGCCGGATTTTCCTCGGCCCGCGCCGGAATTGGAGACCGCAATATTTCGCATTATTCAGGAGGCCTTGACAAATGTCTTCCGGCATTCGCGAGCAAGCAAGGCGTTCGTTAGGCTGGAAAAAGAGAATGTGAGATTGTCGCTACGATCCGGGACGATGGCTTAGGAGTTCCCGACGAAATCGCGGATTTTCGTGAGGACAGCATTGGTCTCGGCATTGGAGGTATGAGGCAACGGATAAAAGAGCTCGGCGGCGAATTGTTCCTGAGAAACACGCATCCGGGCACACTCGTCAAGGCTGTCGTTCCGACCCCCTCTCGGCCAAGGGAAGTTCAAGCTGGGCCGGTGACATATCCTTCGTCGAAACCCAAAGCGATGGGCACCAGCACACGCATTGGACAAAACGAAAGGTAATTGTTAGCTTCGGAGAGGATTCCTAGTTGCGGGTTCTCGAGAATCGAGTTCAAGTCACCCTCAACAGGCCACTCCTGAGCAATGGCTCCCCCAAATCTTAAGCATGTCCCTTTTCGCGGGCGCAGGTAGCCCGTTGTGAAAGCCGTCAAAGGTAACTGAGCCAAAAAGCACTACGACTTAACCAGGTCATCTTTCACATGGCAGAGCGAGTTGGTTTTGAAAAGCGCGAGAGCGGAGGTGAAAATGAGGCCGTGTGGGAACCCACCCTGCCTTAGCGCTACCTCGACGAAGCTGCGCGCCCTATAGCTATAATATGCATCGTGGAGGCTTCCAGGTTGAAGGTGCGAAATGTTGGCTCGTGCTGGAGCATTAGCCTGATCGAATCCAACTCCCGCCGGGCTTGACCGTTCACATACTTCTCTGCGTCTTCTCTGCTCTTCCAGAACGTGACACCAACGAATTCGTCATGCTCCGTATCCGAAGTTAGAGCCACTGCATCGACAAATCCTGGCTGTTGCTTGAGAAGTGGAAGTCCCTGCTCCACCATCGCCTTAATGCAGTCCTTGATGTGGCCCGGTTTGGTTGTTACCTGAATCATCCCTGCATGCATCATGGTCCTCCTGAGATTTCGATTTGAGGAATGCTGTTCCCTCGAACGGCCTAAGACTACGATTCGTGTGCTTTCCGTTCAATACGGAAAAGCCTGTAGGGACGAAAAATATCAAGACCTAAAGTCTCACGCCGAGTGAGCAAACTCTCCAGACCCCTCAAGGTTTGGGTTCCTGCGCCCCCTCCAACTTTATCTCAGCGGCAAATGCGATCGTGAGGTTGCCTGATAGAGTTTTTCCTTGTACATCTACATGAAATACCCGATGGCGCCTTTCGCTGCTGAACTGCAAGAATCAGCATCAATCTGCAAAAAAAGGAGACACCGAATGACAGTCACGATACAAACTCGAGAAGAGATGCCGTCACGCTTGCTATCGCACATCCCTGCGGGGGCCAGAGTCTTGGTCGTGAGTGATGACGACTCTGACGCAAGACTTCTGAGAGGCTTGCTGTTCGCCGGAGGGTTTGCATCGGATTGCGCTGACAGCATCACCACAGGATGCAACGCTGCCAAATCGGGGCGTTTTCAGGTGGTCGTTTCGATCCCTCAATTTAGGGATGGTTCGTGGAGGCGGCTCACCGACATTGTGAACCACTACGATCTTCACTTTGAGATTGTTCTTTGGGCGCGCAACTTTGATTTCCTCGAATGGGCCGTGGCGCTAGAGGAAGGAGCGTTTGACGTTCTGGACGCTGTCAACGAGCGAACAAGAGTCGTCGAGGCCATCAAATGTGCATTCTGGGCGGCATATCTGAAGGGCGCTGGGCCCAGCCCAAGACCGATTCATCCGGCTAAGGCGGCATGATTAGTCTTGTAGCACCCATCTTCAGCAGACGAGGACCCGCCTCTGCTTCAGTCCCAGCACTTCGGAACTTTCTGAGCCGCAGCAGCGTTTATAACCGGCAAGAGAGGCCTCAGACTGCCGCCCGATACTTCACCGTGTTCACATTCTCACAACGACTGACAATCAACACCAAGGGCTGACCGGTTGCATTTTGCTTGGCTTTGTGGCGCAGCTCAAGAGAAATGGTGAAAACAAAAACCATAAGGACCGGGTGACAATCAATGGGCCCTCTTCATTTCGCGCGGGATATGGTTCCGGCCATTTTAGTTGCCCAGTCCCACAAGTCGCATGATCGAACTGTGGGCACCAGAGGCCGACTGTATCAAAAGAAATGATTTGATACGCACAAATCCGTAAGGGTGCGGCTTCGCTTTCTTAACAAGTTGCAGACGGAGAATTAAGGACCCTTTGGTACAATGCCGGTCGTGGTCGACCGTCTGCACATTTTGCATTTCAATGTGGGAGCCCAGAAATATCAGCCTAGGACGGGGTTTCGCAGCTTGCCCAAAAACCTAAATTTCGGGTAACTATCTGATTCGACGTGTCTCAAAGTCGCGGCTTCGTTTGCCCACAAACACATGATTGTGGGCCTAGGCCACATTCCGATAAACACGACGCAATATAAAAGGGCGCCCCTTTTGGAGTAGGGTTTGGGTGGTTGCCTCAACCCCTACAGAAAGGAACGCCCTCAATGGATAGCAAAAAGTATATCGGTACGAGAAGCGGTGAATGACAAGATCGGTCTGGAAACCGTCCAATCAGGCCCGGACAATTGATGCCGGGAAATCGCATATTCAGAAGTCTGTATCATCTATTTCGTGAAATATTTCTCAAAGAGATCTTGCGACCGTTTTGCACCGTCCTCGGTCAATATGACTGATTTCGCTTTTGTTGCTGGATCGGACAGATAACCTTTACGATGGAGGCGATCGAGGACTTCCCAGCTCTGACCTTTCCATGCCCTCAACCGCGGCTTGTCCTCAGTCGCTGGTCAGGGACAATAGCGCCAAGACCATGTCTACTCTACTTTGTCTTCATTTACTTCCACGAGGCACCTCCGTACCGGCAGGATGCCACAATCTCAGCACTTGGAGTAGCCGCAATAAGTCAACACCATAGTCTAGGGCCATATTCCGGTAACGCCGTTTCACAGGCGGAATAAGTTCTGTTCATGGTAACTGGCAACCGCCAATGCCCATAAGCCCGGTGAATTAAACATACCTGTAACAATCGGGAACTATGCTTCCCGCCAACTGGGGCGGAAGCTGAGTTCTAAGGAGACCCTCCCCAAATCGGCGACCTCCTTCCTGTTCGGAGGAATAGTGAACAAGACGCTTCTACTCCGCAAAGATGGGTCTAAGTTCATCGAAACTACCGCAACGGAAGGCAAGCCCGCTGCTAAACGTTCTTTCGATAATTGGGAAAAGGTGGCAGCGCGGCTATCCCATCTCGGACTTCTTCCTGAAGCAATCGCTGGTGTGAAGTCTGAATTTGATTCGGGTAAGGACACGACGTTGGTTCAAATACCCTAGTCGCATTCTAGGCGGAACCTCCCGCTTACTGGATTGGCTTTCACTCTATTTTGGTCGGTCTTAGAGATCGCCGATGCAGCCACATTTTACGATCAGCCACATGACGATAACGCCGTTTCACAGATGTTGCCCAGGAAGCCTCCGCGCTCGCTTTACAACTGCCAAAGGTATACAGTCATAGTCTAGAAGCGAGGTAACGATATGGAGCGAGACTACGACATTCTTGAGAGATTGCCTGATGCTTCGGTGCGCTGTCGAGTCCAAGTCCACGGGACCGCGCATGTACCCAAGGTATTAGAAGAACTGGGAAAGCAAACTACGAACGAGTGCTTCGCTAGGAGACATCCGCACTAGGGAAATTATCGCTCGCGTCAACGACAAGGTGGCACGACGCGCACAATTGATAAGACACCTAAAGCACCTAGGATCGATCCGTAAGACCGGTTAGATACCCACGTTTTACCGCACGAACAGAGACGGCACTCATTCCCAGTTAGCGGTAACCCTGTTTCACAGGACTTGACCAAGATTGTGATTTCGGGACCAGTGTGGGAATATCGCAATCACAGGGAATATGGCTGCTTGGCGTGACAACCCGGCCTTAATCTGTGTGGTTTCGGTCGCGTTGTTCGGGATAATTGCCTGGTTGATTCTGCGCCCACTTGGTTGGAGAAAGTTTCTCGGTCGATGCCCTCTTTTGATTGTGACTGGAGTTCCTTTTCTCTTTATTGCTGCGGTCGATCTTCCCAAAGCTTTTCGGAGACCATTCGAGTGGTACTTGGGCCACTCGATCAACGATATGGTTTACTGGCACGTCAGCGCAACCATTACAAATGGAGAGAACTGGATCGCGTTGTAGGGAGAGCGATGTGGGACTGTGTTCGACTCAACTCATACTTGGGATTAACGTTTGGGCCATCGTAAACCTTATTAGGAGAGATTCGCCGCTGTCGAATGTGCTCACTTTGTGCTTAGGCGTGGGTTGGTTTTTCCTGTATGTGTGGGCAAGCGTGGCGCGTTTTCCGTTCTGACGAACAGCATCTTTTGGCCAAATCCTGTAAAATGTGAGCTTTGAACAGGGGAATTGCGAAATTCCCAGTTAGCGATAACCCTGTTTATCAGGGCCTATTCACAGACCGGCGCGGAAACCGGTCGGTTCAGGGGGTGGAAAAGATCGTTCCCTTCACCCCCGATGGGAAACTGCCACTCATGCTTAAACGAAGCTCACGGGTCCCTAAATGTCTGGCTCCATGAAGCGCCGCAAGTGGCTGCGTCATTCCGACGTGGGTCGCTAGCGTCCGTGCAATTGACGTTGCCCTTGCCCTTGGCATTGGGGTCGCGGTAGTGGAACTGCCAATCCACTAACCCAACGTGCGGGCTCTGTGTGACATTGGCATTGAAGATCGCGCCTTTTTGGTTTCGTCCAGGGAGTCCGCCGCAGAGAGTCGCAGGCGCCTGCACGGCCCCTTCCCAGGCAAGTATACTGTTCTGATTATTGGTTGCGTGAACCTACGTATCTCCAGCCGGGATGGAGTACGTGTAGGTTGCGACGCCACCCCCGTCCAACTGGCCTGGCGCACCGAGGGGGATGACGATGTTTTGCACACTGGTATCCGGGCAGGCTACTGGCACCGTGACCGTGGCAACGACCGTGTACAGAGTAGCGTCGTGTGTGTTGCTTGTGAACTTGAAGTCATAGCCCCCAGAAGACCCAGTCCCCAGGACTGATGTGCAGATCGCCTTCCATGCTAGAGGGTCCAATGAAAAGTTCTTTCCGTATGCCCTTGGCCCGCAGGTCAGGAGCTAACGTCGCCACCGTTTATGAGGACCGAGAGCGTGGATGTGTCACTTGGCGTAATCAAAGTCGCCGTCCCGGTCACCGTGTAATTGTCGTACAAGTTGGCGCCGGAGCTTAGCCAGTTGAAGCACACCGTGTTGCTGTAATATCCGGACGAATCGGCAGTAAAGTCGATTTCACCGGAAATCTTGATTGTTGGTCCCCCTGTATTTGACGTAAGCGTAAACGTGTAAGTTATCTTGTCGCCGTCGCCTGGGGTCAACTGCGTAGCATTCAAAGCCAGGCAAGCATTGGCGCAGCTAATGGCCTCCGGACGTGTGATCTCTGCACGCGCAGATGGGATGGGTATCGCTTTCGTTAAAATTGAACAGCCCGATCAGGCGATTCTTGAGCGGTGGATAAGTGATTTGCGGGGAAATTGATCCACGCCCTGCGTGATATGAACCATTCGCGGGCCAAGTCCTTCCATGAGAAGGCCGGTTGATGTCAAGGCACACTTTCTCTTTCTTCTTTCCGTGAGTCTGTTCCTATTCAGCCAAGCCGCCTCTGTCGCCATCCTTCCATCCGCACTCTTTTGTGAGCGATATTCGCTCGGTGCCAGTTGGGTGTTCTCGTTTCAGTAGGTGCTGCTACCTGAGAATCGACCTCTCTTCCCACCGTTTCGGTGGGAGTTGGGCCCCAGGACTTAGTCGCAGTCACCTGGACTCGGCGGTTGAGCTCGGCTGCCCGGATCGCAACTCTCTAGGCCACTTCCCGCATCGCTTTCTGGCTATTGCGCAGTGGTTCGTACACCTCTCCGCCTACCCACAACCGATGCAGCAGTACCGCCAGCTTTCGAGCCACGGCCACCACGGCTCGCTTCTTGGCATTTTTTCCTCCTCGCTCCGCAAGCTTGCGTCCCCATCTCCGCAGATCACTGTCTTCTCCAAAAGGTCCCAGAATGTAGTGCGCTCCCTGCACCATCATCGTGCGCAGATACCGGTCTCCTTCTTTGCTGATGCCCTTCTGTGGTTCGCTCTCCCCAGAGTTCCTGCGGCCAGGTCGTAACCCCAGAAAACAGCCTACCTGGCGACTCTTCGGAAACCGATACGGGTCCTCGATCGTCAGGACATAGGTCAGAGCGATCTGTGTTCCCACGCCCTTCACCTGCTTGAGCAAGGACACTTCCGGGTACACTTCCTTGGCGATTTTCTCCATCCGTTCGTCGTATTCCTTGACGCGCTCGTTCAGCGATTCGATTTCTTTAAGCAGCGGCTCCAGAACATCGCGCAATTCCGCGCTCAATGCCGCGGCCAGCTTCCCGCTCACCTGATACGTGCCACACTTGGGCAGCCGTTGGCCATAAGACTTCACCAGCCCCCGTGCTGCGTTCACCAAGGCGGTTCGAGCACTCACCAGTTCAGCTCGCGCCCGGATCACCGTCAGGTGGAGTTGCGCTTGCACACTGCGATGCCGCACCGGCCCCAATAGCGCGGGATCGATTCGCGCCAGTCGTGCCAGGGTCCGAGCATCGTGCCGATCATCTTTTCGATTGCTCTTGGTGATCAATTGCACCTTTTGTGCGTGCGCCACGATCACTTCGTGTCCCAACTCACTGAGCAGCCGGCTTACCCAGGGGGAATGTGTTCCTGTCTCCAGTGCGATGAGACTTCGCGGTATTTTTCCAAAGGTCTGCTTCATCGCTTCCGGTGTCGTCGGCAGTTTTTGTTCCAAAATGACTTGGCCAGCTTCATCCAAAACACAGTAGAACGACCAGCGATCTCCCAGATCCAAGCCGATCGTCAGCTTTTGCTCCTTGAAAATTTCGCTCTGGAATGCCTGCACAGTGATAGTCTTTTTCATAGCCGGTCTCCTTTCGGTTGCGCTTCGAGCGCGTCGACCATTGGGAGCGTATCGCATCCCGCCGGAGACCGGCCTTCTCATCCCATCTGAGAAACGGCGTGCCAGCTCAAGGGGTCGATGCAACACCTTCTAATCGGTTGATCTGACTATACTTTTGCATCGGGAATCGATCCGTACGGCGGTATTCAATCAAAACTTAAACAGGGCTTTTGTTTTGTTTGAATTGACACCCTCGAACGAAATCAGCCTCCTGGGCCCCTACAAGAAGACTTTGAGCAAGTGTTGCAACGACCCATTGAGACCACCCGCCTTACCGGAAACTGGCTTTTCGCTCTTTGCCGTCGCGGGCCACATTCCCGTAAGACCGTTTATCACGAGTTGGTAACTCTTCCGGATGTCGTAAATAATTCTCACGCGGCCCAAGAGATCAATTGACTAGAATTTATTGATAATATTACGTTTAAAAAGGTATGGACCTGGCATGGTTATTGCTGCTTTATATGAGTACAGCCCATGCGGGAGGTGATGTATGAAACGGTCTCTCATTGGCCGGATTCGTAACGCTGTCCAGCCTGCTGGCCACTCCGGGTCAATCTGTGGGACTGTCAACATCCAAACTTCAAACGCAGGCGCAGCCCGAGGTCGAGACGTTCTTCGGAACAGTTCTGAAAGATGGCCAGACCTTTGTGTTGAGCGATTCAGCCACTAAGACTAAGTACACCCTCGACAACTCCACAAAGGCCAGTCGCTATGAAGGGATGACAGTAAAAGTCACTGGCACGCTCGATATGGCCAGAAAGCTTGATCCACGTCGAAACGATTCAGCAAATCGTCTAACATCCCCAGTTACTTTTGAAGGAGGAGGCTAGTCATGCCTGAAAGAATCAATTCCAAAGCGACATTTTTCCTTGTTGGACTAGGTATCGGATCGCTGATTGCCATCCTGTTTGCGCCGAAATCTGGTGAGGAGACTCGCGAATACCTGACGCAGAAGGCAAAGGAAGGAAGCGAGTACGCCCAGAAGAAAGCGCGGGAGATGAGGAAGCGGGCTGAAGAATTAGTTGATCACAGCAATCAATTCGTCGCTCGGAAACAGGAGCAAATTGCAACGGCAATCGACGCTGGCCGCAAGGCTTATCAGCGGGAAAAATCGAAGGCGCAAGTTGCCTGAATTTAAGAGTGATTTCTCAAAGTGTTTAGTCGTGCCATCGGCTTTCTCGGTGATCTTGCCGAGCGGCTTCGCACGATTGCTCGGCGGCGAGGCTTGCTTACCCCTCACCTTTGCCCACAATCTAGTCAAGTCCTTCCATGAGAAGGCCGGTTAGTGTCAAGTCGGTTTTGTTCTTTTTCGTCGAGTGGGTCTTGCGTTTGAACCGGGCCGCCCCTGTCGCCATCCTTCCATCCGCACTCTTTTGTGAGCGATTTTCGCTCGGTGCAAGTTGTGTCCTCGATTCAGTGGTGCTGCTACCTGATAATCGACCTCTCCTCCCACCGATTCGGTGAGAGTCGGGCCCCAGGACTTAGTCGCAGTCACCTGGACTCGGCGGTTGAGCTCGGCTAGCTTCTCGCTCACCTGATAGGCGCCACACTTGGGCAATCGTTGGCCGTAAAGACTTCACCAGCCCCCGTGCTGCGTTCACCAAGGCCGTTCGAGCACTCACCAGTTCAGCCCGCGCCCGGATTACCGTCAAGTGGAGTTGCGCTTTCACACTGCGATGCCGCACCGGCCCCAATAGTGCGGGATCGATTCGCGCCAGCCGTGCCAGGGTCCGAGCATCGTGCCGATCATCTTTTCGATTGCTCTTGGTGATCAATTGCACCTTTTGCGCGTGCGCCACGATCACTTCGTGTCCCAACTCGGTGAACAGCCGGCTTACCCAGGGGGAATGGGTTCCTGTCTCCAGTGCGATGAGACTTCGCGGTATCTTTCCAAAGGTCTGCTTCATCGCTTCCGGTGTCGTTGGCAGTTTCTGTTCCAAAAGGACTTGGCCCGCTTCATCCAAAACACAGTAGAACGACCAGCGATCTCCGAGGTCCAGACCAATCGTGAGCTTGTGTCCTTTGAAAATCATGTTTCCATTTACCCGAACAGTGCTAGTCTTTTTCATAGCCGGTCTCCTTTTCTTTGTGCCTTGAGCACGTCGAACATTGGGAGCGTATCGCATCCCGCTGGAGACCGGCCTTCTCATCCCATCTGTTAAGTCGTGCCGGTTCAACTGGTCGATGCACCACCCCTCTGATGACTTGATCTCACAACACGTTTCAAGGGGACCAATCCCTTGGGGCTGCAGTTCGCTTTTACCTATACAGAACGCCTTTTTCTTTGTATTTGTGCTCGCGAACCTTCTTGGCCTTTGAAATTCCTGGGTTTGGGACTTCGTCCAGTGGTGCAATGACCCTTTGAGACCACCCGCCTTATCGTCATCTGGGAGCCAGAAGTGGCTTGGCTAAACGATCACGTCAGAAGCCTCAGATCGCACTGCTCAGGCACGTGCCGGACCCATGCAGAATGCATGTCTCCGTTGCCTCGTGCGCATCGCGGCGCACCGATTTCACACCGGATAATTTCTGCGACTTAACGGCCGCCTGAATCGTTTCCTCCAGATTGGAGTCGCGTAAACCTATCGCCGAAAAACTGACCGACCCCTCCAATCGCTTCCGCAGAAAACTGCTCGCCAGACCGAAGGATCTTCGCCATCACGCCAGAGCCGAACCCCGAGGCCGTGGTCATGGTCAGCGGTACCACTATGCGTCCGCCCTCCTGCAGCCTGTCGAGCCACATCAGCAACGGATGCGTCATTCCAGCATTGATGAACATCGCGTCGCAGTCGCCCGGATCATATGGCGCGCAGTCTGCTTCGCTAATCTCCACTTTCACATTCGGGTACTCGGCCAGATTTTCCCTAGCCCGCACCCCCAGTTCCGCGTGTACTTCGCTCGCTACTACGCTTCCCTTGCTCCCCACCACTTCAGCGATAATCGCTGTGTAATAGCCGACACCGCAACCCAAATGATAGACGCGCTCCCCAGGTTTCAGTTCGAGGGCGTCGATCCAGTACGCCAGCGCGCTCGGCTGCCCATTGTTGAGTCCCTTGGGCACATCGAGCCCTATCAAGATGTTGTGATAAAGATCTCGCGAATCACTGGTAGGCGAATAAGTCGGCTTGAAGATCATCCCCTCGGGTGACAGAGCCCAATGATCGAATACCGGAATCTGCCACGGAGGTGGCCCCAAAAACTTCTCGCGCGGCAGTCGCGCAAACGCCTCTACCACCTCGCGCGACTTTACATTCCCTACAAGGCGAATTTCCTCCGCGTAGAAACGCCGCCAGTCCTCCATCGTCATCATAGTGCCCGCAGTCTAGCACCGTTTCGCCGCGCGGCCCGGGCGTTCTGCGCTTAAGTCATGGCGGGAGTTGCTAAGTCCTGGTAAGTCGCTACCGGAATGTGGCCTCCGGCCCATAAACAGTTGTTTGTGGACACGCTTAGACCAAAGATCTTTGCAGATTACTTCTGTCGGTTGCCTGATACGGAATGGGATCATGACCCACAGGGTTTGTCGAAGCGACCTTCGCGCCAAAGGAAAGTGGGAAAGCGCCTTGGAAGTACAGGCGACCTCCACGGAGCGCATGTAACGGCAAACGAAGCGGCCTTGAGAAATTCCTCGACGAAGGCCGCCAGAAGGACTTGTGGGGAACCTTCCACTCGCCTACTCGCGACACGCTGAGTCACCGACCTCCAGAATTGGTAAAATATCCCGAGCTGTTCAAGCCAATATTCCGAAAGATTCTCAGGATCGATAAAGGCGTCGGTCCTGCGGCGTATTCCCGCTGCGGCTTTGAACGTGGCGAGTGTTCGTTTCACCTTACTTGAATTTGTGCTCACATTCAGTTCCCTGAGCAAGCTGACAATAATTTTCTCCGGGTTCTCCTCGCCGCAATTTCCAAGTAGAACAGCTACAGCCACAATTCTTTGGTGATGCTCGCTGATGGGTCTCCCTCCGCCTTGAGTCACCGGTCTTCCCCCGCGCCGTCTTGGACGGGCGGCTGTCTCAGCTTCCTCAACTCAGCATCTGCAGCCGACTTCATTTGCGTATTCGGCTGAGTCGCAGTAAGGACCCTTATACGCTCCGCGTATTTCTCTTCCAGTACGTGGAGGCTTGCGTCCGCCTGGACAACTACTTCTCTAGGCATGAAGGTTTGAAAGGCGCGCAGGACACGTCGTGCCGTGCCCACATCTTTCGGCATGAGCGGCCGCTGAGAAAGGCACCAAAGCGACAGGTTCCTTGCATAGTTATACCATTCCTCGCGTTCTTCAGTTGCGCGAACTTGACCTAAATCGGTCGGTGCCAAGAGCGCGAGCCGAAGCATGGTCAATAGCTCACCGATTGGAAGGTTAAGTTGGGGCGGAAGAAAGGCTCAGGTCGAAGCAATGCCTTGGCAGAAGCAAGCAAATCTCTCTGGACCTGCGGGCTTCGCGCAGGAAGGTTTCCCCGATGTCCCGACGTTTTGCAGGGGCCAGAACCGGCGATTTTTTTTGATTTTGGTCCACTTCCTTTTCCTTCTTGTCGGCCCACTCCCCACTTACAATTCTGCACATGTTAGCC
This sequence comes from Terriglobia bacterium, assembly GCA_963757625.1. Classification (GTDB taxonomy): domain Bacteria; phylum Acidobacteriota; class Terriglobia; order Acidiferrales; family UBA7541; genus Palsa-360. The sequence continues at coordinate 980,925 of CAVWSJ010000006.1, forward strand.
AGCAACAACAAGAGATTGCAGAACAAGGGCACGGCAGTGCGGCGCGCGCGGCTTAAAGCAGGACTAAGCCAACTTCAGCTCTCCCTAAGGGCGGGCATCAGTCGTTGGCGCTTGCGCTTGGCCGAAGAGGGTTATTGCAAGTTACGAAGGGATGAACTTCGGCGAATTTGCCGAGTTCTACCGCTTACGGGCGACGATCAGCCGGCCGGCCGATAAGAGCACAGAAGGGCCGGACTGCCCTCAACAGCTCTGGGCCGAAAGGCGATTATTTGTGCCTCAATCCCGCAATGAGGAATTTCTGGAAAACATAACATGGGTCGAGAATTGAATTCACGCACCCGGACAAAGGGACTTCCCGACCCGGCACCGTTGCTCCCGCACAGTGTTGAAGCGGAACGGGCGGTCCTCGGAGCAATAATCCTTGACGGGCGGGCGCCAAGCACGATTCTACGCTTGGTCGCGGAACATGTCGGCGCGCTCGATTTTTTTCATGACTCACATCAAACGATTTTCCGCCGCATTGTCTATATGTCAGAGGTAGGCGTACCGGTTGACTTAGTCACGCTGACTGAGGGTTTGTTTCACAATAGGGAACTCGACGCTGCTGGCGGGGCGGCATATATCGCGCAATTGATTGATGGCGTCCCACACTTGACCAACGTCGAACACTACGCACGTATTGTCCGAGAAAAGTCCATCCTTCGGCAGTGTGCACGGATGGGGCAGACAATAACTGAAGTAGCGCTCCAGCAAAATGCGACCGCTGAAGCACTTCAGGCCCAGATTCGAAATTTTCTGGGGTCCACAACAATGAGACCGAAGATAGGGCTTCGCACCGTTACGGGCGATGATCTTCTTGCAGCTGAATTTAAGCCCCGTGAAATGTTACTCGATCCAATTCTCACTTCCCAGAGCTTAGCAATGATCTATTCGAAGCGAGGTACGGGCAAGACTTTCTTTGGCTTGGCAATGGCTCATGCAATAGCTACCGGTGGCAAATTTCTGAATTGGATTGCTCCGAAACCTAGGCGGGTTTTGTTTGTGGACGGTGAACTGCCAGGTATCACTTTGCAAACTAGGGTAGCTACCATTGTGAAGTGTTCAGGGCAAAACCCAAACTCATTAGGGACCCTAGAGAATCTACGATTCATCACTCCAGACGTACTGGGGGGACCAATACCTGATCTTGCCACACGGGAGGGACAACTTCAGATCGAGGCTTTATTAGAAGGCACAGAACTTCTCATTCTTGACAACCTGAGCGCACTCTGTCGATCCGGTAAAGAAAACGAAGGCGAGGGGTGGTTGCCAATGCAGGAGTGGGCTCTACGTCTCCGACAACAGGGCGTATCTGTTTTGTTCAAACATCACGCTGGTAAGAGTGGAGCCCAACGTGGCACATCACGACGAGAAGACGTTCTCGACCTAGTTATCGTTTTACGACACCCATCCGATTATTCACAGCATGAGGGACTTCGGTGTGAAGTGCACTTTGAGAAGTGTCGTTCCCATCTTGGTGAAAGCGCGAAACCGTTCGAGATCCGCCTTGAGACCGATCCGACGGGAGCGCTTGTTTGGACGACACGAACAGTAGAAGACGCGATCGGTGCCCGTGCTGCTGAGTTGTTCGAGGATGGCCTGACTGTGCGGGATGTGGCGGAAGAATTGGGTATTTCCAAATCGACGGCACATAGATTGAAAACGAGATCGAAAATCATTTGAGCGGGCAAATGAAAAGACCTTTCAAGACTTTCAATGTCCCATTGTCCCGAGCCCCGGACTTGGGACGCCGGGACACGTCGGAAATGGAACGGGACAGGCATTGGGACAATGGATGATCGTCAGCTCTAAACCGTCTAGTCTCATTACAATCCAATGGGACAACGGCCGGGACGGCCGTGGGACGCCAGTGTCAGACAATTGTCCCTAGTTTGCATGCGGCTTGGGACAAAGCATAAGCGAAATAAAACCGAGAGCTGGACCATAGAAGCCTGACATTCAGCTTCGCAAATTGCGCGACTACGGCAATCGGCGTCGGCGGGATATGAAGCGAGTCATGAGGGACGCACAGTGAGGAGATATCGAGAGTGAGCAAGACCCGAAGAACCGAACCCATAACTACCTCAGAGGGTGGTGCCCTCAGCGGTGTCCTCGATGCGGCGCTTGAAATCGCTCAACGAAGGCGAGATACTCTCGCGCAACTTCGCGCTGCCCTTGAAGCTGGCAATCAGGAGCAGGCGATTACCTTGGCGAAGGAACTTTGTGGGTTGACCCATGGACAAGAAAGTCATCGAGCTGATTCGCGTATCAACTGAAGCGCAGGCTGCACAAGATCGGGCAGGAATTCCTGCCCAGCGAGCCGCGAATCAGCGAACGTCGGCGCAATATGGTTTACAGATCGTACTGGCAATCGAGTTCGCCGACTTCCGGTGCCGCAGTACTTCGCTCGCCGGAAATTGAGGAACTCGTTCGCCTAATGGATTCGCCAGAGATCCACGGCGTCGTCGCAAGGGAATTTTCGCGCCTAATGCGGCCCGAGAACTTCGCGGACTACGCTCTGTTACAGGTATTCGCCGATACAGCAAGCATCTCGACCTGCCGACGGGCCGATAGATTTCAGGTCGAAGTCGGGCAGGTTTCTTGGAACAATACGCGCAGCTATGGCGGGCCTCGAACGGGCCGAAATATTAAAGCGCGTGTGGAGCGCGAAGAGGAGAAGAGACGCGCGGGAAACACCCCCAGAGCTACATCACCCTGCCCTACGCCGTTGGTTATGACGCGAAGGAAGAGCGCTGGTACTTCAAGCCGGAAGTCGAGAAGGTCAGTGAAGCGTTCCGTCTCTTGCTCGCGGGAGAGACGAGTTACAAAGAAATCGGCGGAAGGTGGGTATCGATCCATTCAACCTTCGCAATAATCATGCGAAACCCGATTTATACAGGCTGGCGGGTCTATACAGAGCGGCGCGATACTACGGGTGCCAATCAAGGCCAAAGCCTGGCGGTCGTCAATCGGATCGGCCAAAGGTCAAGCGCTCTCTCGATGATATTATCCGCGTGAAAGTTCTCGATCCAGTGGTTAATGAGGAGCACTTTCAAAAGGCGCAGCAGATACTAGACATGAAAAAACAAAATCATTGGCGCGTTCGGCCGGACTTTCAGAGACGGTTTACCTATAGCGGATTCTTGAGGTGTGGCATCGTGCGGCAACTTGGTCTACACCCATGCTCACAAGCCGCGCGATTGGTACGTGTGCAAGAGTCGTACCTGGCCTGAGCGGAGCTTCGTCAGGAAAAAGGCCTAGCGATTTGCGGTAACCCGTACATGCGACGTGAGCGACTGGAAGAGTCGATCGACCGGACTTTTCGCGCGAGCGATTGACTGATAGAACTTTCATCGATCGGCTAGCTTCGAATATGATCGGCAGAGCGATCCGACTGAGCGCTCGGGCAAGCGGTCCGAGTTCAACAACAGCACTGGGAGCTTACTCAAAAGCGGCAGAGAGTTCTCGAAGCCTACTTTGAAAATCTAATCGACCGGGCGGAAAGAGATCGACGACTTACAGCCATTGAAAGGGACTTGACATTCTATCAGGGTCTCTCGCCGAAGGCCTGTGTCACACTCGCCGAAGCTGTCGGCTGAGGATCAGCCCGCGCTTTGGGACCGTTCCACGAATGGGAATTCCTGACGAGGACGGACAAACGTCACCTTTTGCAGGCGATCATGCCTGAAATCCACGTCCAAGATCATCGGGTCGTGGGGATTCTCTCTGATTTCGGACCTCCATGACAACGAAATGACCCACACGGGCAGGGATTCATCGCGGCGGCCAGCATGAAGCGCGCGGGAAACGTCACCGAAGTCGCGGCGCGAGAGATGGTGACCGCGCCGTCTTCGAGCGGCTGGCGCATCACTTCGAGCACGTTGCGCTGGAACTCCGGCAGTTCGTCGAGAAAAAGCACGCCGTGATGCCCCAGCGAAACTTCTCCCGGGCGCGGCACCGCGCCGCCGCCGATCAGTCCCGCATCGCTGATGGTATGGTGCGGCGAGCGAAACGGGCGCGTGCCGACCAGGCCGCGCGAATCATCGAGCAGTCCCGCCACGCTGTGGATGCGCGTGGTTTCGATGGCTTCCTCGAGCGACATCGGCGGCAGGATCGTGGGGATGCGCTTGGCGAGCATGGTCTTGCCCGCGCCGGGCGGGCCGATGAAGATGATGTTGTGCCCGCCGGCGCAGGCCACTTCGAGAGCGCGCTTGGCGGCTTGCTGCCCGCGGACATCGCGCATATCCACCGCATACTGCGCCGCGTCGGCGAGCATCGAGCCGCGCGTCGATGCGCACCGGCGCGAACGATTCGGGCGCGTTGATCAGGTCCACGGCCTGCGGGAGCGTGCGCACGGCGAAGACATCGATGCCTTCGACGACCGCCGCCTCGCGCGCGTTCGTCTCCGGCACGACCACCGCCTTGATTTTGTTTTCGCGCGCCGCAAGCGCCGCCGAGAGCGCTCCGCGCACCGAGCGCACCTGCCCATCGAGCGACAGTTCGCCTAGGAAAATATATTGGTCGAGTCGCTTGCCGAAGAATGCGCCCTGGCAGCCCAGAATCGAGAGCGCCATCGGCAGGTCGAAAGCCGAGCCTTCTTTGCGGATGTCGGCGGGCGCCAGGTTGACGGTGACGCTCATGCAGCGGGAAATCGTGGCCGCAATTTTTCAGCGCGGCCTTGATGCGTTCGCGGCTTTCCTTGACGGCGATGTCCGGCAGACCCGACCACGTTGAAGTCGCCGGGCCTTCCGGAGCCCACGTCCACCTCGACTTCCACCAGGTAGGCGTCGATGCCAAAGACCGCCGCGCTGAAGGTTTTGAAGTGCATGTGTCAACGGACGTGACAAACTACATCCGAAGTCCGGCGGGCGCAAGAGTAACGCAATTGTAAAATTCACGCCAGAGCAATAAGGGACGCTTTAGCAACCTTGACGCGTCCCGGCAGCCACTGGTATGGTTGGGGCGTTCCCCGTTGACACGAACCGTGACTCTCCTTCAGGAGGCCAACATGCGGATGCTTCTGTTAGGCCTTTCCCTCGCAGCGACGGCCTCATTTGCAGGACAAACTAGCCGGGCAGACAGGAATGAATCCAAAAAAGTCGAATACGAGACCATTGAGATCCTGAAGTTCACGGCCAGGAAGAACCTGGAGGTGCCGCCAGCTTTCATGGCCAGGCTGCAGGAGCAACTGCCCTTCCAGTTGACCGGGACCAGAAGGTTTAAACGGGTTTCGAACTTTGAAGACCCTTCGACGGACCCGGGAAGCCCGGGGCTTCAAATGAAGGGAACGCTCATCGAATACGACCCAGGAAGCAGGACAAAGCGGTACCTCGTGGGATTCGGCGCAGGGACTGGCGAAGCCGTGGCGCATATCGAGATAGTAAAAGTAGACACGAACGAGCCGATCTTTGAGCGGGACATTACAGCCAGGTTGAGTGGCGGGGCTTACGGCGGGTCAACCAAGGCGTTCGCCGACCAGTTAGCCAAAGAAATTGCGGAGGTTACGAAGCGGGTTTATTACTGAGAGTAAGAAAGCTCTGTTTCGGATTTAGCCTCAGATATATTTCCACGACTTTTTCCGCACATTGAGTCCATCCGGCGCTTTACAGCAGTAACCTCCAGCCTATAGTCGATTGAGATGCCCCCGTGGGCAATTTCCGAGCGGGAGAATTCCTCCATGACTGATTGTAGTCGCTGTCGTTCTTGTGGGCCTGGTTCTGTACCTCATGACCGCGTACAACGGCCTGGTGCGGCTGAAGGTGCAGTGCGACAACGCCTGGTCGGATATCGACGTGCAGCTCAAGCGCCGCTACGACTTGATTCCCAACATCGTCGAGACGGTGAAGGGCTACGCGGCGCACGAAAAGGGCACGCTCGAAGGCGTGGTCGCCGCGCGAAACCAGGCGATGACCGCGCAGGGCCCCGCCGCCAAGGGCGAGGCCGAAGGCATGCTGACCGACCGCTTTGCGGCAGGTCTTCGCGCTGGCCGAAGCGTATCCGCAACTGCGCGCCGTCGAGAGCTTCACGCAACTGCAGAACACGCTGAACCAGATCGAAGACACGCTTCAGAATGCGCGGCGTTATTACAACGCCGTGGTGCGCGATTTCAATACGATGATCGAGCAGTTCCCTTCCAACATCGTCGCCGGGATGGGCAATTTCAAGGAGCGGGAATTCTTCCAGATCAGCGCCCCCGCCGAACGCGAAGTGCCCAAGGTCAGTTTCGGTGCAACCGGCGCATAGCGGTCATGCGGAATCCAGAATCCAGCGCGACGGTCCGAAATAGGCATCCGTTGACGGTCGCTGCTTCGCAATGCTGTTATACCGGTCGCGCTTTTCCTCGCGTTTGGATCGGCCGCCTCAGCCCGGCAACTCAAGATTCAGAAATTCTCCGCGGAAATCTTTGTCCAGCCGGACTCCTCACTGGACGTGACGGAAACGATCGAGGCGAATTTCATCGGGGAATGGCACGGCCTCTACCGCACGATTCCCGTCGAATACGTAACGCCGCAGGGATTCAACTACACCCTGTTCGTAAAGTTGGACAGCGCCACCGATGCCGCCGGCCGGAAGCTGAGGGTCGAATCCTCGCGCGAAGGGCATTACCTGAAATGGAAGATCTACGTTGATGGCGCGACCGACGCGGTACGAACGATCACGTTGCATTACCGCGTCAGCAACGGCCTGAAATTCTTCGAGGATCACGACGAACTCTACTGGAACGTGACGGGCGACGAGTGGGACGTCCCGGTCGGAGAGCGCCAGCGCGCAGATTCTTCTGCCGGCGGGCGTGACCGGAGTTCGCGCGACGGCATTCACGGGAGCGTACGGTTCGCGCGCGCAGAACGCCGACGTCGCGATCTCGGACAACACCGTGAAGGTCACGATGCTGCGGCCGCTTGGCGTTTCACGAAGGGCTGACCGTCGTGGTGGGCTGGGACAAGGGCTTCGTGACACAGCCCGGAACGGGCGCGCTGATCGATCAATTCCTGCAGAGCAACTGGCCCGTCTTTTTCCCCGTGCTCGTCTTCCTGTTCATGTTCTGGCTGTGGTACACGCGAGGGCGCGATCCGCGCGTGGGCCCGATCGCCGTGCAGTACGCTCCGCCCGAAGGGATGACCCCTGCCGAAGCGGGCACGCTGGTGGACGACGATGCGGCCATGCGCGACATCACGGCCACCATCGTGGACCTCGCCGTGCGCGGTTACCTTGTGATCGAGGAAAAAGAGAAAGACCACATGCTGGGGCTCTACTCGAACAAAGAGTATGTGTTCCACCTGAAAAAGCAGCTTCCGGAGTGGACCGGGCTCAAACCGCACGAGTTGACATTGCTTGCCGGAATTTTTGCGAACGGCGCGCAACCTGACGTCGAACTGTCTGCATTGCAGAATCAGTTTTACAAGAATCTCCCCGGCATCAAGAACGGCATTTTCGACGGGCTGATGGAGCGCGGCTATTTCCAGCACCGGCCGGATTACGTGCGTGGCGGGTTCGTGGCCGGTGGAATCGCTCGTCGGCGTCATCTTGATCTTCATTGGAAATGCGCTTGCGCAAAAAATGGGAATGGCGGCAGCGCCGTTCCTGATCGCGGCGATCGTTTCGGCCGCGGTTATCATCGGATTTGGCTGGTTCATGCCGGCGCGCACGCCGCAAGGCGCGAAAGCGCTTGCCGGCGTGCTCGGCTTCGAGGATTTTCTGTCCCACGTGGAAGCCGACCGCATGGACCGGATCGCGCAAACGCCGGAGACGTTTGAGAAATTCCTGCCATTCGCCATGGCGCTGGGCGTGGAAAAGAAATGGGTCGGCGCGTTTAAGAATATCTACACGCAGCCTCCGTCGTGGTATCAAGGGGGATCTTACGGCGGCGGCTTCTATCCAGTCGCGCTTGTCAACAGCCTGGACATGATGACGGCGCGCGCCGGTTCGGTGATGGCGTCAGCTCCCAGAAGCAGCGGCGGCTCGGGCTTCGGCGGCGGGGGCTCCTCGGGCGGTGGCATGGGAGGAGGCGGAGGCGGGGGATTCTAGATTCCGCTCCCACGAGCTACTGGCGGCTGGAGAGCTCGACGACGCGCCGAGCAACCTTGTGCCCCTGATCATCGCTCTGATAGTCGACGCGGACCTGGTCGCCTACAGACATCCCGCGCGCAGGGGAGGTCAGCACGAACTCTTCCGCGGTGCCGCCCTCGCGCGAGTCCACTTTGATGAGGTATTCGTCACTGCTGATGGCGGCGACCCTCCCGGTCAGCACGCCGACCTTCTCTCGATGGGCAACGCCATATTTTAGATTCTCAAGCCAGCCGAGCTCGCGAACCGATTCTTCCTGCAAATGGCCGCGCCAGGATCCCATCACGCTGGCGCGATTCATATAGCCAACCAGATTCTGCTGATTTTCCCGATCGACCACCGGCAACCGGCCAATGTTGTTCTCCAGCATCTTCGTCAAGGCGTCGAAAACGCGTTCGTCGGGGTAGGTGACGATCAGAGAACGGGCGCCCGCATCGAGCACATTCATTCTTCCCGAGGGATCGGCCTGGAGCGCGCGAAGAAGATCGCCTTGCGTCACCAATCCTTGCAGCCGCCCTTCGCGGTCCACAATCGGGAGCGCTTGGTGGCGCGATGCTTGCAAATCGCCGGTGGCGAAGCGATCCGCCAGATTGCGGACCGACTCCCCGGGGTCCACGGTGGCGATATCGCAAATCATGACGTCGGCAACCCTGAGTTGCTTGAGCGGATTGGCCTCGTATTCCTGGCGCAAGCCGAGCCCCATGCGCGCCAGTTTTTCGGTCATGATCGAGTACGGCATGAAGCGCACCGCAATCGCATCCGCGATTACGCAAACGAGAATGACCGGAACGACGGCATGAAAATCGTGCGTCGTTTCGATGGCGCAAACCATGAATGTGAACGTCGCGCGGGCGCAGGCGCACAGAAGAGCGCCCATGGCCGCGACGGCATAGGCACCCACGGAGAGATGCGCGCCCGGAACGAAATAGTTCACGATCATTGCGTAACTGCTGCCAATTGCGGCGCTGATCATGAACATCGGGGCCAGAGTTCCGCCCGACGTTCCCGAACCGAGCGAAAGCAAGACGACAAAAGCTTTGAAAACCAGGAGCAAAAGCACCGCAGTCAGAGCAAAGCGCACGTTCAGTACATCCCCGATCGTCTCGTATCCCGGGCCAAATACGCGGGGAAAAAAGTAGCCGACAACACCGAGTCCCAATGCGCCTATGGCGGGGTGCAGCAAGGCCGGAATTTTCTCCAGATGGTCGAAAAAGTCTTCCAGCCGTTTCAATGCTGCGGCAAATCCAACCGCCGCGAATCCGCAAATAATGCCCAAAATCACGTAGTAATGAATTTGATGAATGACGTTGTAATCGAAAGTGCCGACGCGAAACATGGTCTCATCGCCGAACAGACGGAGTCGGACAGCAATGGCCAGCGCGTTGGCAATCATGAGTGGAATAAAAGACCGCGCCTGAAACTCGAACAGCAGAAGTTCGATCGCCAGGAGCGCCCCCGTGATCGGAGCGTTGAACATCGCCGCCAGGCCCGCTCCCGCGCCACAAGCCAGGAGGACTTTCCGCTCGGCGGCGGTGGTCGAAACAATTTGGCCGATTAACGAACCGAATGCTCCGCCGGTTTGGATGATGGGACCTTCGGCGCCGAACGGACCACCCGTACCAATGGCGACCGCAGCCGAAATGGGTTTGAGAATTGCCACTTTGGCTTCGATCCGGCTCCTGGAAGTGAGCACTGCTTCCATCGCCTCGGGAATTCCGTGGCCCCTGATTTTCGGCGAACCGTACTTCGCCATGAATCCGATGGCGAGCCCACCGATGACAGGAACGACGATCACCCACGGACCCAGCCGGTTTTCCGCGGCGCTTCTGAAATGAAACGACCAGACATGGTAGAAAGCGAGATTTGTAAAGAACCCGATCAGATTGTAAAGAAGATAAGCCACGATCCCGGAAACCACGCCGACGAATGCCGCCAGGAGAGAAATAAAGCCGAGTCGAAACGCAACTGGAGTGGAGCCATGATCACTCGACCAAGTCACAGATGAAGTCGAATCCAAACTAAATTCTCCATTTCTTGCGCGACCCTGCCCGCCGGCGAGCCCGGGCAGGATCGCCGCACAGTTCTGCGATTGGCTTATGGCATCAAGCGGAACGACCGCGCCGGGACTTCTTCCCTTGCGTCGAGCGAATTAGCGCCGTCAGCGCGCGCACCAGAGCCGGGGAAGCCGTCCGAAGTTCCGCGAGGCGCTGCTTGGCAAGGCGGGTGAGAATTTTTTCGCCGCCGGGGGTCAGATGCACGAAGACCTGCCTCCGGTCACGCCGTGACCGCTCCCTGCGCAGCAGCGACCTGTCTTCGAGACGATCCACCAGTTCGACGACGCTGTGGTGGCGAAGCTGCATGCGCTCGGCAAGTACCCGGATACTGGGTTCCTGTCCGATGGGGAGCCCGCGCAATGCCAGCAACAGGAAATACTGTTGCGGTTCGAGACCCGCCTCCCGCGCCGCTTGCTCGCTCCCGTTCAGGTAGACTCGGATGCGGTACCGAAATTCAGCCAGAGCGCGGAACTCGGCGGATGTCATGACCCGTGCGGACACACGTTCATTTTATCGCCCTCCGATATGATTGTCAGGTGGATTTTGGCGCATATGCCAAAGCCCAAATGCGAATTCGCTTGCCTGGCAGCCCGGTCAAATAATCCTCTCGGAGTCAAGGATCAATGTGACCGGGCCATCGTTCACAAGTTCGACCGCCATGTGCGCCTGGAAAACTCCGGTTTCCACTCGCACGCCCAGCGAACGCAGGGACGCGACGAATTTCTCATAAAGGGGATTCGCAACTTCCGGCGGAGCGGCTTCCATGTAGGATGGCCGCCGCCCGCCGCGCGTATCGGCATAGAGCGTGAACTGCGAGACCACCAGCGCCGACCCGCCCGTTTCCAGCAGGGACCGGTTCATCTTGCCCATCTCATCCGCAAACAGGCGCAGATTCGCGATCTTTTCCGCAAGATAAAGCGCCGCCTCCGGATTGTCCGTGCGGCTGACTCCAAGCAGAATCAACACGCCCGCCTGAATTTCCCCGGCGACACGGGCGTCGACCCTCACGCTGGCCTGAATTACACGCTGAACGACGGCGCGCATAGGCGTTCTCTCTTCCCTCGATAAACTCGCGGCAAATTCCTTAATCTTTTTTGATGGCTTGGCGCCGCGGCTTTCGCGGCCGTGGCGCGGGCTGGCACCGCGGGCAGAAGTGGCTGCTGCGCCCCGCAACGATCACGCGGCGGATTTTTTCCTTGCACCGGACGCAGGGTTTCGATTCGCGCTGGTAGACGCGGTGCCGAAGCTGGAATTCGCCGCGATTCCCTTCCGAATCCATGTAATCCGAAACGGAGGAACCCCGCCATCGAATCGCGGCCGTCAGGACTTCGCGCAGGGCTCGGTGCAGCGCGGCGATTTGCGTGCCCGCAAGACTCGCGGCAATGCGAGCGGGATGTATGCGCGCGCGGAACAGGCTTTCATCCGCGTAGATGTTTCCGACGCCCCGCAGAACGCCCTGGTCGAGCAACAGCGCTTTAATCCGCGCGCGCCTTGTACTAAAACGCTTGCGAAATTCTTCGAGTGTGATTTCAAGAGGGTCGGCTCCCAGGCTCTCTTGAAACACGGCCATCCTCGATTCAGGGACCAGCAGGATGCGCCCGAAGCGGCGAATGTCCGTGTAGCGAAGCTCGCAACTGTCATCGAGCGCAAAAAAGCAGTGCGTGTGCGCCGCAATCGGGTCTCCCGGATGCCGCACGGTCAGCTGACCGGTCATCCCAAGATGAATTACGAGGTGGAAGCCCTCCTCGGACGATGCGCGCGGCGTGAGTTCGACACATACAAATTTACCGAGACGAGAAACGCGGGTGATGCGGCATCCAGGGAGGCGTTCCGCCAGGGCGGCTGGATCGTCAATGAAGTCCGTCTTTCCGAGCCGGACTTCACGGATCGCTCGGCCCGGAAGCGACGCACGCAAACCACGAACGACAGTTTCAACCTCAGGCAGCTCAGGCATAAAGTTTACTCTAAAGCATTATCACATCTCGAGGCTGAAAGAGGATGGGCGAGAGTTCGGTGCAGATAGCGCAAAGGATTAGGCAGGCTCGTCGAAAAGCAGTTTCACGAGTCAGGGATCACAAGTCACGAATCACGAACTTACGGCAGCGGCAACCCCGGCGACGCGACAATACCCGCCATGCGCAGGATCTCCTGATATTCCTCGTCGGTGACAGGGGAAATGATCAGACGGACGTTTTTCAGGAACTTCACCTTGCGGACCGCGGAGTTATTTCGCAATTCGTCCAATGGCACCTGACGTGGCAGACGTTCCACCGCGCGCAGGTCGGCGACCATCATCTTCGAATCCCGATCGTGGGGGTCGGGGTAAGGATCGCGGGTAACTTCCGCAATGGCGTAGAGAGCCCGCTCGGGCGCGGAGTGATAGCAGAGCACACGATCACCCTTGCGTACTTGTTTGAGTGCGCGGATCGCGTCCGGGCGCGTCCCTGCGCCGCGCCACATCTCTTTGCCCTTCACAAACAGCGTATCCCAGTGGTATTGATGCGGATTCACCGAAAAGACCCAATGCTTGCGCGTTGCCGGCGGGCGAATCGTCGTCAAACCGGGCGTCCTCCGAATCAGGATTGTTTTCCGCACGTTAAGTCGGTCGGACACTATACACGGGACCTCGTCAGAAGTGTAGGATTTAGTGCATTTAGGCCCTATCCGCGTTCAGAAGCAAGCCCTAGCGTAAATCCCTACCCGATTAGACGCGCGCGCGTCAAAAAGCGACTCAGGAGAATTCGCCCCGAGAAGAAACGTCGCGACGCGCTATTTCTTTATAAATGAGTAAGTTGGCAGGGCTTCAAAATTAGAATTCAATCAAGACTGGTCAGATTCGATCCAAAGATCGTCGCCCCGGACCTCAATCACGTAGGTTTTCACTCCAATCGCTTGATTCATAATGAGCTTACCGTTTGTCGCGTCGTACTGCCAGCCATGCCAGGGGCAAGTAACCGCCACCCCCTGCAGCTGCCCCTGTCCCAAAGGGCCGCCTCTGTGGAGGCAGGTGTTGTTGATCGCATAGAACTTATTCCCAACATTGGCAATGGCCACGGTCAGGCCGTCCACCTGAAACTCCCGGATCGAGCCCGCAGGGATTTCATCCTTACGCGCGGCACGCACAAAAGGCATTCACTAGCTCCTTGAGCGGAATTCCGAACTTCGTCCTAATCTGCTTGAATTTCGACTTACCGCGGCGACGGGGTCTGCGCCACCATCACATTGCGCTTAAAGTCTTCCGCCATGCCCGCGTGCAGCCGGATTTCGGTCGGCCGCTTGGCCAGGGACATTTGATCGATCTTGTCCTGGAGCTTCAAAAGCGCGTAGATTAAGCCCTCAGGCCTCGGGGGACACCCGACCACGTAAACGTCCACCGGAACGATCCGATCAACGCCCTGGAGCACGGAATAGGCATTAAACGGCCCGCCTACGCTCGAGCATGCCCCCATCGAGATGCACCACTTGGGATCAGGCATCTGGTCCCAGACGCGCTTGAGCACGGGTGCCATCTTGAGCGTCACGGTGCCAGCCACGATCATCAGGTCGGATTGACGGGGCGAGGGTCGAAACACCTCTGCGCCGAACCGCGCGATGTCGAAACGCGACGTGGTCGAGGCAATCATCTCAATCGCGCAGCACGCCAGCCCGAACGTCAGCGGCCAGATGGCGGACTTGCGCGCCCAGTTGAAAACGTAGTCCACCGAAGAAATCATGAAATTCTTTTCAAACCGCTGATCGAGAACGCCCATGTGTCTCCTCTAGGTCCTCAGGAATGAGGAGTATATCCATCCCAGCCGAGCAGAGTCAAACAGGAATCCGGTTCGTTGCTGATGGGCACAAATGTTGTAGCCCGCCTCTTTAGAGGCAGGCTACAGCAGCTCCTCTCCTAACCGACGTGCCCCTATAGAGCCAGGTCATTTCACGCCTTCGATTAACAATGCGCCCACTTCGCGGAACGCTCGAAGTTGCGCGGCGTCACGAAACCAGCGGCCTGTGCGTCCCCCGGGCACGGGCGTGGGATCTGGAATTAGCCGGTGCTCAACGTCTGAAAAGCCTGCATCGCGAAACAGCGTAGCCCATTCCTCCGCCCTCAACAGGTGAGCGGGCGTCTTGAACTGCCCGGCCCACTGGTGGCTATCCCGATTCTCGAGAAAGTAGTTGATCAGAATCCATGCTGAGCTGCCCTCGCGGAGCACGCGGAAAATTTCGCGCAAGCCGCGCGCTGGGTCCGGCCAGTAGTAAGCTGACTCGACCGAAATTGCGTGCGTGAAAAAATTTGCGTCCCAGGGAATCTCATCCACGCCGCCGATCACAAACATCGTGTTATCGAGCCCGACGTATTTCTTCCGGGCGTGGCGAACCATTTCGTCGGAGATGTCCATGCCGACGACGCGGCCCTCCGGCACGCGCTCCGAGAGCAGCCGACACAGCCATCCCGCGCCGCAACCAACATCGAGAACGTTGTCGTCCGGCGCAATCTTCATCAGGTCGAGTACGGGTAGCGTGATCGGGAGATGGCTTTCCTCCATCTCCTCGCCCTTGCCGGCCTCGGCCCAGCGATTGAATTCCTCGCGCAGGTTTTCGTTGGGATCAGTTTGAGGCATTTCCGATGAGCGTGTATTACCTAGTCGCAACCCCCGCCGCGTTGTCATTCCGAGCAAGGCCGCCCGCAGGGCGGACGCAGCGAGGAATCTCTCTGTGGTTTGACGAATGCGCCAGAGAGATTCCTCACCCGCTGAGGCGGGTTCGGAATGACACATTCAAGCTTCTTGCAGCAAAGTAGCGAACCCACACAGGCTGAAGCCTGTGCTACTCAATCTTCGCGAGCAGCTCCACAAACTTCTGCTGGCGCTGCGACTGGTCCTTGCCGTCGAGCGCCTCCGCGTTCTGCGTCATGTTCATCGAGCAGAATTTCGGGCCGCACATCGAGCAGAACTTCGCGTCCTTGTAGAAATCGTCCGGCAGCGTTTCGTCGTGCATCGCGCGCGCCGTTTCCGGATCGAGCGACAAGTCGAACTGCTTGTTCCAGTCGAACAGGAAACGCGCGTAGGACAGCGCGTCGTCGCGATCCCGCGCGCCCGGACGGTGCCGCGCCACATCCGCCGCGTGCGCCGCGATCTTGTACGCGATCACGCCCTGCTTCACGTCTTCCGCGTTCGGCAATCCCAAATGCTCCTTCGGCGTCACGTAGCACAGCATCGACGCGCCGTGCCAGCCGATCATTGCTGCGCCAATCGCGCTCGTGATGTGGTCGTAGCCCGGAGCGATGTCGATCACCAGCGGCCCCAGCGTGTAGAACGGCGCTTCGTGGCACAGCTCCATTTCCTTCTGCACCTGCAGCTGGATCTGGTCCAGCGGCACGTGACCCGGGCCTTCGATCATCACCTGCACGTCGTGCTCCCACGCCTTTTTCGTCAGCTCGCCCAGCACTTTCAGCTCGGCGAATTGCGCCGCATCGCTCGCGTCGGCGAGGCACCCGGGACGCAGCCCGTCGCCCAGCGAAAAACTCACGTCGTGCTTCTTGAAAATCTTGCAGATCTCGTCGAAATGCTCGTACAGGAAATTTTCTTTCTTGTGAAAATTCATCCAGTGCGCCAGCAGCGCCCCGCCGCGGCTCACAATCCCCGTGATGCGGTTGCGCACAAGCGGCACGAACTCGCGCAGCACGCCTGCGTGAATCGTCATGTAATCCACGCCCTGCTCGGCCTGCTCCTCGATCACTTCCAGCATCACGCCGATGCTCAAATCCTCGTTGCGCTTCACGCGCGAAAGCGCTTCATAAATCGGCACCGTGCCGATCGGCACCGGCGACGCCTCGATGATCGCCTTGCGAATCGTGGGAATATCGCCGCCGGTCGACAGGTCCATCACCGTGTCGGCGCCGTAGTGCACCGAGTGATGCAGCTTCTTCAGCTCTTCGTCGATGTTCGAGGTGGTCGCCGAGTTGCCGATGTTCGAGTTGATCTTGCACTTGAAGGCGATGCCAATGCCCATGGGCTCAAGCGAGGTGTGATGAATGTTGGCGGGAATGATGGCGCGGCCGCGCGCGACTTCGCTGCGCACCAGTTCCGGCTCGATCTTCTCGCGCCCCGCGACGAATCGCATCTCCTCGGTGATCACGCCCTGGCGCGCGTAATGCATCTGCGACACGTTTCTATTCCCGTTGGCCCCCGCCGTTTCCAGCAATCGCTTCTCAAGCCAGCCTTCTCGCACTCCCATGCTTCTTCCCCCTGATGGCTTCTCGCTCGGTAAATCCGTTCGCGTCGTTTCTCGCTCTCGGTGCGTCGCTCCGCGATGACAAATTATCGCACCGCAATGACCAAGCGGCAACCTGCGGCATAGGGTATCGAAAAAATCGAAGAGGCTGTCATTCTGAGCGGAGCGAAGAATCCCTCTTTGGTTTGGCACACGGCAAAAGAGAGATTCTTCGTCCCTCCGCCTGCCTTTCTACAGGCGGGCTCCTCAGAATGACAATGCGCGTGAATTATGGCGCTCGTTCAGAAGCCGTCGCGAATCACGCCCGGCGCAGCGTGATCAGCGTAATCTCCGGGGGAACGCCCAGCCGCACCGGCGCGCCGATCGTGCCGAGCCCGCGATTGACATAGATGTGACTTGAAGCGAGAGACTGGAGATTAGAAGCTGGAAAAAGCGAACGCATCTCGTCTTCAGAGAGATTCGAGGAAAAACCGAGAGGCCGCTGGTAAAGGCCGGCGACGTAAGGCGTGAGAAATCGCGCGGGGCTCCAGCTTTCATCGAGGATTTCGACGCGCACCTGGCCGCCGTGCGTGTGGCCCGCGAGAGACAACTCGATGCCCACCTCGGCTGCGCGCGGAAAGGAATTTGGATTGTGTGAGAGAAGAATGTTGGGAACATCGCGACGGACGAGCGGCTCGACTCCGACCAGCATCGGAGCGGGGCTGCCTTCGTCGTCGCGCTGGCGCTGGTAATCGACACCGATCAGGTTGAACGCGCTTCCCTGCCAGCGCAGCTCGGCGTTTTCGCTGCGAAGCAGGCGCATCCCATACCGGAGAAATAGAGCCGCGGCCCTGGCCTCGGCATGCGCATAGATCTCATGATTTCCGTTGCATCCCCACACACCCAGAGGCGCGCGCAGGTGCGAAAGCTCGGCGATGCAGTCCGTCAGCGGATCGGTCTTGATGGTCAGAAAATCTCCGGTGACCACCGTCAAGTCGCCGCCCAACTCGTTCGCCATGCCCACGGCGCGGCGTACTTCCGAGATCGGCATAAACGAACTGGCGTGGATATCACTCAACTGCGTGATCTTCATTCCATCGAGGCCCGCGGGCAGATTCGGAATTGGAATTTCGACTTCACGAACCTCGAACCGGAAGCGTTCCGAGACAAAGCCATAGGCGAAACTGACGAAGGGGACAGCGCCGGCCAGGAATCCAGCGGCATGGAAAAAGTGGCGGCGCGAATGATCGAAGCCGTCGTTTCGAGTGACGCCTCCGGGCAGAGCAGGCGACTTCGCCAAAACCGGCGGCCGGGAGGGAAATGCCGAGCGCAGGCTCCGCCACAACCAGTCCGCTCCCGCAATTATCTTGATCAGCAAGTAGGAAAGGATCGAGCTCGACAGCCAGAATCCGAAAAACGCGGACCACCACGAACCGCGCGTAACGGTACCGCGGATGTTTCTCACAACATCCGTAAGAGCCACGATCGCGACCACCGCCAGCAACGTCAGAAGCGCGCTGCGCATTCCAGCGCGCCAGGCTGAATTATTGAGGCGCCCCGCAAACCTCCAGGCCCTTGCAAACCAATAACGCTGCGAAAGGAACGCAAGCGATAACACTAGGATGGCGACAAAAGTCCCTATGTATACCAGCAACTCATGAACCATGAAGAATTACCCTCAAATATTAGAGTACCGCGCCCGAGCAGCAGTTGCATGCGCAAGCCGCTCCCTGTGCGGAGCAGTCATCAGGAGCGTAGCAGGCTTCGAGGTGGAAGACCGTTTGAAGGCTGATCGGAGGCATTGCGACGCGGCGGCTCCATTAAACCCCGCAGGCTACTTATCCGGATTTTCGACATCTTCGGTTACCTTCCACTTTCCGTCGTCCTGTTTTTCCCACACGTGAACGTACTTTCCCGTAGCCAGGACTGCCTGCGTTTTGTCGTCGAGACTTTTTGTCTGGGCGATGCCGGTTTCGTACGCGATATCCCCGGAGCGGGCCACTTCAACTTTCAAGGGAGCCCAAGTTGTGGACCCCGGCTGCGCCAGAATTTTCTCCCATTCCCTGCGAAGATCTTCTTTACCGGTCATCAGAGGAGATCCGCTGCTCATGCGTTCTCCATCGTCGCTGTAAAAGGAGAGGCATTTCGGCAGGTCCTTGGCGGCCTCCGCATCGCTCCATTGTTTTGAGAGCGCTCGGATGGCGGCTTCATCTTCGTCGCGCGTGTCCGCGGGCTGCGCCGCTTGCGGCGTCGATGGTCCGCAGCCTGCCGCGAATGGGGTCAGTGACGCGACCATCGCCAACGCGATTCCAAGTCGTATGCTTCTCATGTTTCGGCATTATACCAACTGGAAAGGAACTTCCTGGCCTAATCCGCCGATGCGCCAGCAGACACTTCTCTCAGCAACGCGATCAACGCGGCGGGATCGCTGACCGGAGGGCGGCACGTCGTGCCCACGCAAACCAGAGCTTGCGCGACGTCCGCGCGGAGATGCGGAAGCGTTTCGGCCAGTGCCGGTGCGAGCCCATCGCCCGCCGCGATACGTTCCGGAGTGACGCGCAGCACCGCTTTGCCGAACCTATAGACGGAATTCGCAGCCTGTTCGAGCGCGGTTGCCTGCGGATCGCCGCTGCCGCCGGTGATGACAACTTCAAACGGCTGGCGCTCGTGCAGCAGCGCGGCCAGGCCGTAACTCGCCGCGTGAAGTCCATATTGCGTCGCGATGCCCGCAAAGGCTTCAAGCGTCATCCCGGCGAAATTGCGATAGCTGCGTTTCGCTCGGTATAACCATAAACGCGATCGAGCAGAATCGCCGCGACGGAATTCGCTCCGGGCGTGGGCGAATCCTGCAGAGGCTTGCGGCGAACTTCGAGCCCGCCCATGGGCGCGGCGCCCGAGGCGCGATCGAAAAAGCCGCCGCCTTCGGCATCAAAATATTCGGCGATGGCGAAATCCGTCGCGCGGCGGGCGGCGTCGAAATATTTCCGATCGAGCGTCGCTTCATACGCATCGAGCAGCGCCAGCGCGGTGAAAACCTGATCGTCGAGCGATCCATCGAGGCGCGCGCCGCCGATGCGATGCGCGAACCCGCCTAGCCGCGAGGCAGGCCCAGCGCGCGTCGCTCCAGGCTTCCGCGACGATGCGGTCGAGCGTTTTGAGGGCAAACGCGCGGCAGGCCCCGCCCTTCTCGCCGCCCAGCACGGCGGCGGCTTCGAGATAGGCGGAGACGAACATGGCGTTCCAGGCCACGTAGAGCGTCGTATCGATGAACGGCGCGGGCCGCGCCAGGCGCGCGGCCAGCCAGTTTGCCTTTCGCGCGGGCCAGCAGCAACCGAATATCGGCTTCCTCCACGCCGAGGGTCGCCGCAATTTCCTTCGGCTTCCGCGCAATCCACAAGACATTTTTCGCGGGATTATGGTGCATCTCGCCGTGCGCTTCCACGTCGTAGGTAAGCTCGATCACTCGCGATTCTTCGGGCGTCAGGACGGCGCGAACTTCCTCCAGCGTCCACGTAAAGTAATCGCCGTCATCATCGAGCGTCTGATCGGCGTCCTGGCTGGCGTAGAATCCGCCGTGCGCCTGGTCGGAGAGAACTGCATTCGTCCAATCGATGATTCCTTCGGCTACTTCGCGAAAAAACGGATCGCGCGTGACCTGATAGCCATGCAGGAAATTTTTCAGCAGCTCCGAATTGTCGTAGGACATTTTCTCGAAATGCGGCACGCACCAGCGCTCGTCCACCGAGTAGCGGTGAAATCCGCCGGCCAGCTGATCGTACACGCCTCCGCTGCCCATTTTTTCGAGCGTGAAGGCGGCCACTTGCAGCGCCCGCGTGTCTTCGCTGGCCTGGTATCTCTCGAGGAGCAAATCGATGGCCGACGGATGCGGGAATTTCGGCATGCGGCCAAATCCGCCGTTGCGCGAGTCAAACTGATTCAAGATGGATTCGATCTGGTCGCGAACCGCGCGCGAATCGAGCTCCCCGCGCGCGCCGGTAAACGTCTCCGCGTTTTTCACCGCTTCGGCAAGCCGCGAGGCGGCCTCTTCGACCTCGGCGCGCCTGGTGCGGAAACTGGCCGCGACGGCTTCAAGAATCCGGCGAAAACCCGGGCGGCCCATGGCGTCTTCGGGAGGGAAATACGTGCCGCCGAAAAACGGGCGTCCATCGGGAAGAAGAAATCCCGTGAGCGGCCAGCCGCCCTGGCCTGAAATCGCGCTGATGGCAGCCTGATAGCGCGCGTCCACGTCCGGGCGTTCGTCGCGGTCCACTTTCACGGGGATGAATAGTTGATTGATGATCGCGGCGAGCTGCGGATTTTCGTAGCTCTCGCGGTCAATCACATGGCACCAGTGGCACCAGACGGCGCCGATGTCGAGCAGAATGGGCTTGTCCTCGGCCCGTGCGCGCGCGAAAGCCTCCGCGCCCCACTCGTACCACTCCACCGGCTGGTGCACGGCAGAACGCAGATAAGGGCTCGCGGAATTCGCCAGGCGTCCTTCGGATTTTTCGTTCACGACGTTCCTTCCCGGACGCTCGAACCGAGGCCGCGCGCGGATGATTTTATTATTGGATCGGATGCTGAGGGCCGGTGTCCTCTGGATCAATCGGCTTGCGGCCGGCAAAACCTTCGTCCTGGCGATGATAAAAACGGATGCGGTCTTCCCCGAGCCGCCAGCATAGATAGACCTCTTCATTTTTCAGGATCGCGGGAAAATCGACCAGTCCGGAGTCGAGGTCTTTCACCACGCAGCCCGTGGCGTGAATTTGATCGAGCGCTTCCTTCACCCGTTCGACCAGGCGGTTGTACTCGTTCCGCAAGCGGCCGGCAACTTCGTAATCGATCGTGACTCCGCCCATGATCAGGATTCGATTGGAGATGGCGCTCAGTTTTTCATCCACCTCAGAAACCTGGCGGCGCCCTTCCATCGCTTCAATTAACAGAGGCTCGACCTGGCGGCGCGCGGTCTCCGCCTCGGAGAGGCTGAACAGTTTCGGCTCATGTTCTTCGTGGTCCATGGGTTTCGGGCGTTTGCGATATACCTTTAGATGCGCATGCCGCAGCGCGGTTCTATTCTCGTTCATTGCGGCGCGGTTTTCCAGCAATGCCGATGGAAGGATGATTCCACGAGTCCCGTCCGCCGGACTGAGCGGCCATCACTCGGGAGTAGCTGTTTCGGCTTCCGCCTCGAATGCGGTTTCCGTGGGGGCTGGTTTCCGGCCTCGCGGCGGATGGACGAGAATGGGAAGGATGAGCGCCACGGTCATCATTCCCGCGATCAGATAGAGACCCCCAACATAATTTCCGTCCACCTGCCGCCGGTAGGCGAACAGTTGCGGCCCGAACGCGGAGGCGAATGCCCACGGGAGCATCATCAAACCGAAAATCGAGCCCACGTCGCGGGGGCCAAAGTAATCCGCCGCGAACGCCGGAGTAATTCCGTATCCGCCGCCGTAGCACATCGTCGCGATGAAGGTGGCAACGAACAAGATGGGAAGCGAATCGAGCGTGTGGAATGTCCAGTAGAGAAAAACTTCGACCAGATACATCACGAAAAATGCCGTCTTCCGCGAGGTCAGGTCGGAAACCCACGACCAGAAGATCCGTCCGGCGCCGTTTCCGATGCTGATAATGCCGACCAGCGCGGCGGCCGTGGCGGCGCTCGCTTTGCCCATCTCCTGAAATATGGGAGAAGCCTGAGAAACAACGGACAAGCCCGCCATCGTATTGATCGACATCAGCGCGCAAATCGCCCACCATTGCCAGGTGCCCAAGGCTTCGCCGAGCGCGTAGTCACGGTCCACTCGCTGCGAGATATGCTTTGCTGACGGCGCCCATCCTTCGGGCGTCCATCCTTCGGGCGGATTTCGCATGAAAGAAGCGGCGGCCACGGCGATGACGCCATAGGCAATGCCGAGATACGAGAACGTAGGCATCAGCCCCACGTGCTGCATCAGCCAAATGGCGGCGGGCGCAGAGAAGAGAGAACCTGCTCCGAACCCGGCCACTGCGATGCCTGTGATCAGGCCGCGCCGGTCCGGGAACCACTTCACCAGCACGGTGATCGGCACGATGTAGCCCATGCCGAGCCCAATCCCTCCGATCACGCCGTACGTGAGGTACAGCCACCACAATCTGTTCGAGGAAAAGCTGGCGAGAAATACGCCGCCACCCCAAAACATTCCCGCCGTCATAGCGACAATCCTCGGGCCTACCTTTTTCATCCACATTCCGCCGACGAACGACGACACGCCCAGGAAAAACCAGCTGATCGTGAATGTCAGGGTAACTTGGGAGACGCTCCAACCGAACTCTTTGGAAAGGGGAATCCGAAATACACTCCATGCGTACGCTGCACCCAGCGCAATCTGCAAGCACACACCAGCGACCGCATACCACCATCGATTCAACACGCGAAGGCCTCCTCCGGCCGCTTTCCCGCACACGATACGGCAATAGATTAGACGCTAAAGCTAAAAGACCTGTTTCCTGTGTACGCTTGGCCGCCCATCGTATGTGACTTCCAGGGCGGGGTCAATCCCTTGCACGCCGGGCCCCGGAGGCAACAAAAAAACTGCCTCCGGCGATCCGGAGGCAGTTTGAAAGTTTCGAGATCGGAAAAATCTAGTCGCCGGCTACTGTCTCCGCGACTTGGGTTTTCGCCGCGCCGTTCCCGTTGGCATTGCTGATTGTGACGGGAGCGACGGATGGAGTGGCTTTCTTGATGTCGGTCAGCGAGCCGATTTGCACGACTTCCGGCTGCGCCTGTTTCAGCACGAGTTCCTCGTAGATTTTGCGGACCCGGGCTTCTTCCTTCAGGAATTCGGCGCGGCGCCGTGCGCGGTTTTCTTCGGCCGCAGTGTTTGGCACCTCGTGGTCCACGTTGCGAACACGCGCGGCGTCTTCCGGGTCAATCACCAGTGAATGTTCGTAGGTCCCCAGGTTCACGGCCTTGCCCTTGGCGTAGATTTCGTGCTTGCCGTGCTCCTTGTACCACTGCGCGACGGTCGCGTTCTTGTACATGTTCTCGATAATCTTCCGCCAGCCGATGCCCGTGTTGTAGGCGCAGAAGGAAATTTCGCCCTGCTGCGTGGCGTACGGGATAATGCACATTTCGGTGCGCCGGAAATCGTAGTTGAACAGGTCCTGAAACCACATGCCGGCGATCAGCAGGAAATTCCAAGGGTCCGTGTTTCGCCGCTTGATGGCGTCCTCGTAAGTGCGTTCCGGACCGGCGGAGCCGTATTTTTGACGCTGGTTCTTCGTCAGGCCCCATGATTTGTCCATCTTCTTCCACAGATCCATCAGGTGGAACGTTCCGGGAGCGCCATACGGGTCGTAGTTCTTGAGCAGCGCCAGCGCGAATGTCAGATTGGAGAATGTCTTTCCGCGGGCGGCGTCCGTGACTTTCTTGATGTCCTCGATGAGTTGCGGCACTTTCAAAAACGCAGGAATCGGCGCCCATTCCTTCGTCTCTTTGTTGATCAATACGCCCGTGCCCACGCCGCAGTTCGGATGGCAGCCGCAGCTTACCGAGCCCCACTGCGCGTCGGGCCCATGGGACAGATCGGCAAACGCCGAGAACGTGCTGATCAGCGAGATGGGGAACCAGTCGCGCGTGGGCTCGATTTTGCCCACCTGCGCGCTGACGTCCTTGGCGAGGTGCGAAAGCGTGTAGCGCTGCTTCATGCGTCGCTCGGGAGTGATTTCCTCGTCGCGCCCGGTGAATGAAACCGGCTGAAATGCGACGAAAGAGATCTTCTTGGGATTTTCCATCGCGAATTTCACGATGGCGCCCACCTGGTCGTTGTTCAGGTTGTTGACAATCGTTGTGACCAGGATGATCTCGATGCCCGCGGAGTGCATGTTTTCAATGGCGCGGAGTTTTACGTCGAACAGGTTGCCCACTTGCCGGTGGCTGTTTGCATCGTTGCCGATCCCGTCGAATTGCAAATAGGCGTATCGTAATCCGGCCTCGAACGCTTGCTTGCTGTACTCCTTGCTCTTGGCGAACTCAATGCCGTTGGTCGCGGCCTGCACGCTGTTATAGCCGATCTTGCGGGCGTACCGGATGGCGTCGAAAAATCGCGGGTGCATCGTCGGCTCGCCGCCGGAAAACTGCACGGACATTTGCCGCCGGGGCTTGATCCTCAACGCGTTGTCCAGGATCTCCTGGATCTCCTCCCAGGATAGCTCGTGGACGTACCCCACCTGGTTCGCGTCCATGAAGCAAGGATCGCACATCATGTTGCAGCGGTTCGTGAGGTCCACGGTGAGGACCGACCCGCGGCCGTATCGGACCGTGCTCGAACCGTGCTTATGCAGGTCTTCGTCATTGTGGGCCGGGATGTCGCGGCCGGGAAAATTCTGCTCGATCCAGTTCAGGAACTTTGCGTCAACGGCCATCATGTCTTCGTACTTACCGTGGATCGGGCATTCCTTGACCATCCAGACTTCGCCGTCTCGCTCGATAATCTGCGCCTTGATTTCGCCGACCTTCTCGCTCATCAGGTCGCGCCAATCTTTCTTCCCTTCGAAGATCGCCTCGCGGGCATCTTTGACGCAGCCCGGGCACAGAGAGTCCGTCTGCCGCGGCCAGCCGAGCGTGGGTTTGGACTTTTCCCACGATTTCAGCAGCGGTTTATCGGACCACTTTGGGGTGAAATTCGGGTTCGGATTGCGCTTGTTAAAAAAGTGGATCGTGTCAAAGGCCACGCCAGCAGTCTTGCTGACTACGAAATCCATCGCTTTCCATGCACGTGTGCCTAGAGTTTGAGGCATTTTCACAGTCCTCCACACTTACGATTCGATTATGATACAGCTAGTCACAGCCGAACGGGAGCCCCCAGTTGAGAACTACGGCCCCTGATCCCATCTAAGCGTATCAACCACACTGCGGTCCGTCTAGCTAAAGCTTTCCCACTGTGTAGTTTGCCCGTTACTCGCCTCGCCGTCCATCGTCATGCGCCGGAATGGGCTTATGGGGGTGTGAAATGCGATTTTTAGACAGCCAATGGGGACTGATGCATTTATGTTTCTGGCAGAATCCCGAATCGGTAAATTCTTTCCGTCCAGGGGCCATTTGGGATGTGCAAACATGTGCAGCTATTCTCCTCGCCAAACGCGTGCAGAAATCTATTTGCAAAAATTCGTTTGAAATCTTCAGATAAAGCAAGCGGTAGGTTTGCTTCGATAGTTCCCCCATTTGCGGAGGGAACCGTGGACTTGCTTACAGAAGACCAAATTGAATTGACCTTCACCGGTATCCCTCGGAAATATCAATCATGACCAAATCAATTGAGGATTGGGGATTCTTTTCCATTCTTATCTTGATGGAAATCAGCCGTGGGCTGGCGTCCATCTTGGGTCCCCCTCGGGGTGATGCGCACCTGATTTTGAATCCGGGTCAGATGCCAGCTATCAAAGGCCGCTGTCGAAAGTCAGACTTAGCCGCCTGAGTTTGGACCTCCCTCGCGCTGGCCCCTGCCCGTCTCTTGTAGTACTTCGTGGAAAACGAATAGAAGTCACAGCGCCGGCATCCAAGCATTCTTGGCAATATCTTTTGTTTCAGTGGTTTAAAACTGTCGTCGAGATTAAATTCCTCTCCGCTGGCGAGGCTCAGTCCCGTGGGCTTTGGATAAAAACTATCCAGTACTGCCGTACCCCGAAAAATGGCGCTTCCCGTCTATGGCCGCTTTCAGGGGATTCTTTCAGAATGTAGTCACCGAAGAGAAGCTGGTTTAATAGGAGGCCTAATATGAATCGCTGGTATTGCATGGATTGCAAGTCAGAAGTCGAACTTGACAGACACGGGCGGTGCGGGTCTTGCGAATCCGAAGCAGTGGATTCGATGGAGCAACGTGGTGGCTTAACTGGCGTGATTTCAATGGCTCAGCCGGAAGCATCGGCTTCATCCGCTGCCGCCTAAGCCAAGAAGCTGACACGAAATGCAGGTTTATTGGGATTATCAAGACACTCAGGAAAGGAGATTTAGGAGAAAAAGCCCGGGGGATATGTACCAAGTTCCGACGGTTAGGAGACAAACTCATGCAGACAAAACTACGAATCTTAGGTCTTGCAGTCGTAGCGAGCCTGCTGTGGACATCCCCAACGTCTGCGGCAACCCAGAGGGCTAAAGCAAGAGTGCCCAGCAAGAAGTACAAGGTCAATTACATGGGAACGGCTTCGTGGTACGGACAGCAGCACCAGGGACGAAAAATGGCCAATGGCAAGCGATTCGACAGGCGCAAGCTGACGGCTGCGAGCTGGTATTTCCCCCTTGGCACCACTCTTCGGGTGGTTAACGTGAATAACGGCAAGTCGGTGGTGGTAACTATTACGGACCGCGGCCCGAATCTCCGGCTACATCGCATCCTCGATCTATCGGAGGCCGCCGCGGCAAATCTTGACTACGTGGACAAAGGATTGACGCCGGTATTTCTCTATCCGGTGGCTGCCTTCGAGACCGGGCATGCGGAATTTGATGCCCAACCCCTCGGGCCGAGCCCTGAAAAGGATTCTGTCAATTACGCGGCAAACTCTTTGAATGAGACGATGGAATGAGCGTTTTAGGGACCGAGGAAACCTGGCAGGTTCCTCGGCTGCGCCCTACTCGTTCGCGACGGGACGCAGAACCGCAATGGCCAGGTGAGCGAGAAGCGGTGCGCCTTCGTCGAGCTGGAGCCAGCGCACGCGGCAATGGTCTTTTAGGTATTTGCCGACGCGGGCCTCGTTGATGCCGAGATGTTCGGCGAGTTTCTCCTTCAGGTTTCCGCCTTCGCGGCTGCCACGGCCGCTGCGAAGCAAATTCCCGATTCCCACGCGCAACGTCTGGCAGGCTTCAATGTAGTAGTAGCAGGTCTGGTCTGTATCCGTGATCAGGAAGACGCCCGGTCCGGCGGGCGCATCGTCGGGCTGGTCCACCGGACGCAGTTGACATGCCAGCAGGCGACGAAGCTGCGACTCAAGTTTTGCGAGCCGAGAAGAAAGCGCCGGATCGCCCGCCCGAGCGCGCGACAAACCCGATGCGGCAGGCTCGAAACTGCTGACGAGTTCCGGCTCTGCGGCGCGACGGTCCGAAAATTCCTCGGAAACAAAAGGGCGAACAACGGGTAACGCACGCGGCTCTGTCGCGGGCTCCGATTGAAATGAAGTCGCGGGAACCGGAGCAGGCGTCGCTGCGGCCGAAGCTCCTGTGCGCGCGCCTTTGTTACGGCCGCGCCCACCCCGGCGTCCCCGCCGTTTACGGCGACGGCCTGGGGCCTCTCCGGCAGTTCCTACCAACTGGGGCCGGGGTGAAATTTCAGACGGCTGCTCGAAAACCGCTTCCTGCGGCGCCGCCATCGGGCTCGCCAGTCGCTTCGGACACTTGAACTTCAGAATATTCTGTAATGACAGGCTCCAATCGAGTTGCCGGCTCCGGACTTGTTTCCGTTGTGGAGGCTGCGGCGGGCGCCACGGGAATCGGCGCGCCCAAACGTGTAAGCGCTTCTTCGGCTTTTTGTTTCCATTGTGCGCGGCGAAAACGCTCGGCGGCGATGGTGAACCACCGCACCGCTTCGGAAAGATCGCCGGACTTCTCGTGAATCTGCGCGAGTTCAAACGCAACCATTGCGTCGCGCGTGCGTTCATACAGCGCCGCGAGTTGTCCCGGGGGATCCGCGCTGGTCCGCGCTTTGCGGATGCGCGCCTGAATCTGTCGCCAATCGCTCACTGGGCGATAGTGTATCAGCAGCGCGCAAGCGCGGCTAGTGATACGCGCGGAAAAGCTACGGGGAGGTTCGATGGCGGTAAATTTACGGGCCGACGCGAAGCGTTATTTAGGTCGGGTGGGGCAGTTTAGATTGAACACAAGCGTTGCCTCAACAAGTTTGCCCGCGGAGTCTTTTGAAAATCTCCATTGTTTTACTGCATCGGTTGTTACCCCGCGCAATAGGGGGTGCCCGCTCTCGAACGTCAGATCCTTCGGAGCCCCTCCGCTATCAACTTCCATTTTGAAGGAGACCTTTCCTTCTATGTGCGCCGCTCTTGCGAGGGGTGGGTACCGAGGTTCGACAAACACTTCCGGTTTAAAAGTATGCTACTCACTAACTCTACCTTCGGCACTGGACTTGGCATTTGAGACGCGCGATACAAATCGGATGGTTTGTCTGGCGCACCCTGGAACAACGCGTCATATTTTCCGGCGCTCAGATCAGGAATGATTCCAGAATTTGAAGCAATCTGGGGCGCATCATCTGCTCCGGGGATCGAAAGCAGCGGTTGCGTTTCGGCCGCGCCGGGACCAACTGAGGATTCCATCATTTGCAAGACGCTCATTGTCCAAGAAGTATGCTTGGGCGTCTTGGCAGCCGGGTCGAACATGTCTCTATCGAGAATATCGGACCGAATCAGACGGGTTTTGGAACCACATTTGACCTGCATTACAACATCAGCGCCACTGAAAACTAAGTATTTCTTGCGCCTTTCCAACTCGCGTCGAAGCTCTTCTTCCGGGATTGTGCACGGGTTCGTGGAGCCCAGCAACTCCGCAGGAGACTTATCTACTGGCACCGATTCGTCTTCAAACTTTGCCGGCGCGATACATATATCGCCTGGAGGGACAAGGGTGATCCTCTCGATCAAAGTTCCTCCGGGCCCGGGTCGAGCAATGAACAGCTCGTAGAAATCGTTTGGCGGGCCAACATCGATAAATGTATGTCGTGCTATCACAAATTCGTTCGGCAGCGGCGACTCAACCGAGGCCTTCTGAGGTTGCGCGACGGCAGATAACAGGAGTACAGAAAGGCTGGCAGAGACAACGCAAACTATAATCTTGCGTCGCATGGTTCGCATATTACTACAGTTTCGGGCACGCGCTACCCGATTAGTGCCCTCCAGCATGCATGATTCGCCAGTATTTATACTTCTCTGCTCGCCTTCTGCGCACGGCTGCGTCGGAATTAAGAATTTCGCTCGCTGGGTTTTGATTTGTGCGGAATCACACACACTACCAACCCCTGCCACGCGGGAATTACAAAAGTCTTACAGTCAGGTTTCGCGCAACGTGAGACAAATTAGTATATGAGCAATCATCCGACGATCATTCAAGGCGGTATGGGCGCGGGCGTTTCGGGCTGGCGGCTTGCGCAGGCCGTTTCGCGGCTGGGGCACCTCGGAGTGGTTTCAGGGACGGCGCTCGACCAGATTCTTGCGCGGCGGCTGCAGGACGGCGATCCCAGCGGGCATATGCGCCGCGGGCTCGATCATTTTCCTTTTCCCGAAATGGCGGAGCGCGTCCGGCAAACGTACTTCATTCCCGGCGGCAAGTGCGAGAGCACGCCATATAAGACTCTTCCCCTTCATGCGAAGGACGGTCCGCGGGAGCGCGAGGAACTTTGCATCGTGGCCAATTTTGTGGAGATATTTCTCGCGCGCCAGGGCCACGAAAATCCCGTGGGCATCAACTACCTCGAAAAAATCCAGGTCCCTCACCTGCCTTCCATCTACGGAGCCATGCTTGCCGGAGTGGGTTACGTCCTGATGGGCGCGGGCATCCCGGTCAAAATTCCTGGCGTGCTGGACAAGTTTGCGAATCACGAGCGCGCGACCTACCCGCTGCACGTCATCGGCGCGCACGAAGGCGAGGAAGCGGAAACGGCGTTCGATCCCGCAGATTTCATGGATCGCGCTCTTCCGCCGCTCACACGACCCTGGTTTCTGGCGATCATCTCCTCGAACGTGCTGGCAGCCGCGATACTCAAACGGGCTAGTGGCCGCGTGGATGGATTCGTCATCGAGGGACCCACCGCGGGAGGCCACAATGCCCCGCCGCGCGGGAAGCTGCAACTGGACGGGAACGGTGAAGTGATCTATGGTGAGCGCGACCGGGTTGACATTGAAAAAATTCGCCAGCTAGGACTGCCGTTCTGGCTTGCCGGAGGATATGGCGCTCCGGAAAAGTTGCGGGAAGCCTTGGACGTCGGTGCGGCTGGCGTCCAGGTGGGAACTGCTTTCGCGTATTGTGAAGAGTCCGGGTTGAGAAACGATTACAAAGAAGCGATCCTGAATAAAGTCAACGCCGAACAAGCCAGAGTATCAACCGACGCGTCCGTGTCGCCGACGAATTTTCCGTTCAAAGTGGTGCACCTGGAAAATTCTCTTTCGGAAGAAGAGGTCTACCTATCGAGGCATCGAGTCTGCGACCTCGGATACTTGCGCGAAGCCTATCGAACGCCCGAGGGCGCGATCGGCTACCGCTGCGCCGCGGAACCCGTCGCCGTTTACGCGAGCAAAGGCGGCAACGCCGAAGACACCGCCGGGAAAAGATGCCTTTGCAACGCGCTGCTTGCGACGATCGGTTTTCCGCAGGTGCGCAATGGAAAGCGTGTGGAAGCAGGCATCGTGACTTCGGGGAACGACGTGACAACCCTCGGCCGTTTTCTGCCGCCGGATCATCTCACCTACAGCGCCTCAGACGTGGTTGCGAAACTCATGAACGGCTAATCGCTCGCTCGCGTTCTGCGTGCGGCTGCGGCAGAATCGGTGCATGACCAATGCCGAACGCACCGCTCGTGTCATCGAAATTTCACGCGCGCTGGGACTTGATTTGTGCGGCGTTGCGCAGGCGGCGGCGTTTCCCGAACTGACGCATATTGAAGAATGGCTTGCGCGCGGCTATGCGGGTGAGATGCGCTATTTGCGCGACGCGCGGCGGCAATCTCCGGCGCAGGTGATGCAGGACGCGCGGAGCGTGATCGTGTGCGCGCTCAATTACAACACATCGTTTCCGCTTTCCATCGAGACACCGTCCGAAATCGACTCGCAAAATGGGCCGCGAGGCTGGATTTCGCGCTACGCCTGGGGCGACGACTACCATAAGGTGCTCGGCGAAAAACTCGACGCCCTCGTCGAAAAGCTGCGCCAGGAATTTCCCGAACCATTTGAAGCGCGGGCCTATGTGGATACCGGTCCCATCGTCGAGCGCGTTGCCGCGAAATACGCGGGGCTTGGCTGGCTGGCGAAAAACACGTGCCTCATCAATGAAAATTTGGGATCGTGGCTGTTTCTCGGAGTGATCGTGGCGACGCTCGATCTTGCGCCCTCGATTGGCCCTACCGAGACCCCTCCGCCGGACTTGTGTGGGAACTGCAGCCTGTGCATTGACGCTTGCCCCACCGGTGCCATCGTCGAACCCTATGTCCTCGACGCGCGCCGCTGCATCTCCTACCTAACGATTGAATTGCGCGGCTCGATTCCCGAAGAATTTCGCGAGCCCATTGGAAGGCACGTCTTCGGCTGCGACATTTGCCAGGACGTCTGCCCATGGAATCGCCGCGCAACAGTGACGGCGCTTCCAAATTTTCAGCCTCGGCGTTTCGACTCGGCCAAGGGCGACTCACGATCGGGCGGCGCGCACTCGCTCATTTCGCCGGACCTTGAATGGCTGGTCTCCCTGACGGAAGAGGAATTTCGCGTCATATTTCGCGGGAGTCCCGTAAAGCGCGCAAAGTGGCGCGGCCTCGTGCGCAACGCCTGCATTGCGATCGGCAACTCCGGGCTGCGTCCCGGCAAACCGCGCTACCCGGAAATCTGCGCGCGACTCTCTGAACTTGCCGCCTCGAATGACGCCATCCTCGCCCAGCACGCGCAATGGGCGCTCGACCGATTGGCAGCCGATTAGGATCGCTGTCAGGTATTCAGCTTTGCGTTAGGGCGAACTGTTGTAGCCCGCGTCTTGAGACGCGGGGATTCTATGGACTTTACGGCAGGTTACCCCGCCTCTAAAGAGGCGGGCTACAACAGCCGTGCAAATCTTCCACAGGCCTCGCCGGGCCGGGTTGTCCCATCCCGCGGGCAGCGATAAAATCTAAAATGACTGGAACCGTTCAGCCATCATTGAATCTATACTGAGGAGGTAGTCATGGCACAGCAAGCGACTTCCAAAAAGGAGGGCCCCTTGGCCTACGTTCTCCCCCCACTCCCTTACGCATCCGACGCATTGGAGCCCTATATCGATAAGATGACGATGGAAATTCATCACGGAAAACATCACGGCGCGTACGTCAACAACTTGAATAAAGCTCTCGAAGGGCATGCCGACCTGCAAGCCCTTTCAATCGATCAATTGCTCTCCAGCCTCGACCGCGTTCCGGAAAACATCCGCACGGCTGTGAGGAACAACGGCGGAGGCCACTGGAACCACTCGATGTTCTGGAAAATCATGAAGAAGGGCGGAGGGGGCGAGCCTGCGGGCGCGCTGGCCGACGCGATCAAATCCGCGTTCGGCTCCTTTGCCGACTTCAAGACGAAATTCGCGGCGGCAGGTGTCGGCCGTTTTGGCTCGGGCTGGGCCTGGGTCGTCGTGAAAGACGGCAAACTGGCGATTGAATCCACTCCCAATCAGGACAATCCTCTGATGGCCGGCGGAAAAGCCATCATGGGTCTGGACGTTTGGGAGCACGCCTATTATTTGAAGTATCAGAATCGCAGGCCCGATTACATCGAAGCCTGGTGGAATGTCGTGAATTGGGAAGAAATCGCCGGCAACTACGCCCAGGCGAAATAACCACGCAAGACTCGAACGTCAACGGCCCGTCCCGATCGATCGGGGCGGGCCGTTTTTCGCATGCGCAAGGTCCAGCTGGCTTCAGGTAGCGTATCGCTCACTCGGAAAGATCGGGAACACTCCGCTGCGCGTACGGGGATTTTCGCGGGCAGGAGTAGACGTTTGGGCAGGGCCCGCTTTCGGAATTGCTTCTTCCTGCTGTCGAACGGGATAGCCGAATAACGTGTGAGGCGGAATCGGATCCCCCGCGGCGCTTGTCGGCATGCGGCCGAGAGACGCTTCGCGGCTCAGTGCCATGCGGTTGGTCACTCCGAATTTTGCGAGCAGAGAGGAAACGTGGAACTTCACCGTGCGTTCCGACAGGTTGAGCCTCGAAGCGATTTCCTTGTTTGCCAGGTTCTGGAGAATGCCGTCCAGCACTTCCCGTTCGCGGCGGCTGACCTTCACTCCGGCTCCCAGAGCCCGTCCAGCGGCCAGAAGCTGCTGGGCGCGTTCGGCGACAACTTCCAATAGAGAATCTCGTGTGATGACCATCAGCTCGTAGTCCTGGGGCGCCTGTCCTCGCACCAGACAATGGACCGCGAGCAGGCCGGCAATCTTTTCGACAGGAAGGTTCCCTTCAGAATCAGCCTCCACTCGGAATCGCACCGCTCCAGAAGAGCGCTCGCATATTACGAAGCTTCCGGGAAGGTATAGTGTTTGACAAGCCTGGGTATTTGCGGGCTGCTTTCGTCTACGTATCAAATTATCCTCACAGTTTATAGTCCCTGCCGGGGAGGAGGACCGATTTTGGTTTAAAGAACTAATGATGTTAGATAGAGACTGCCAGCAAAACCGCCCTAAAGTCCGAGATGACCCCAACCGAGCAGGACGAGGGTTTCCTCTGTGGATGAGCTCGCGTTCCTGGTTTCGTCTCGGAAACAGGCAAACTACGATTTTCGACCCGTTTCGCCTCCGACCCTGGATTTGAAGTAACCCTCCACGCGATGCAAGCCAGTTACCATTCATGTATGAAAATTCTTGCACACAAACGCAAGGAGTTGAGGCCGTGCTGCATATAAACTTTCATGGAGAAATGGTAGAGATTGCGCTGTACCAGAAAATTTTTCATCCCCTGTTCGTGGAAAATTCGTGGTTTCCCTTTTCCTAGCATTGAATTCGTTACAAACCATTCACGTTTGAGGGAGAACGATCTCTATGAGCCCTGCATCCGGACTGTTTTTGTTGTCCCTTTGGACAATTTTTTGGAAGCTCGGCGTAAGCTTGATTGCAATGAACAGCTTCTGTCCGAAAAGGTTGAACACCGCGGGCTCAACTATCTTCTTTACCGACTGAGGATCCGCGTTTGGCCGGGTGAGAGGAGCTTATAGCGGATTCCGCGCCAGCGGATTTCCCGTGAAAATATAGCGACGACCGTGTTCCACAGGGCCAGGAACGGAACTGCCGCGGCGAGGAACGTCCAGACCCAACTGTCGCCCAGCAACTTCGATTTCCAGTCCGGCAAGACTTCCATGATGGCAGGTAATCGAAGCACGCCGCGCGTCATGGAAAGCACCGGCGGCAAAAGCGCGAGCAGCAATAAATGGACGGCAGGCGCCCCGGTTACAAGATTGTAGAGGAACAGTCCGGTCCCGCTAAGTATCGAGCCGCAATACAGCGCGTGTCCGAGCCCGCCCAGGCGCCACAGCCTCGGCTCATATACACGCGTGATGATGATCTGGCGGTTGGTGAACTCCAGCAGAGCCGCCAGGTTGCAGTCGAACATGGTGGGCACCATGCATTCCGGCGCAAAGAGGATGGAGCAGCCCGCCTGGCGCAACGCGAGCGTGAGCGAAAAATCATCGCTCACCGAGCCCCTCCAGAATTCCGAGGCGCCGATCTGCTCGAACCGGTCGCGGCGAATCGATGTGCCGCCGCCCCAGCAAAAATTGTTGTGATGCTCACCAAGATAGGTAGCGGCTGGCGCGTTCCAGGCGGACGCGAACGCGCTCCAAAAACCGTCGCGCTGCCGGAAAAACCAGCGAAACGTCGTGACCGCGCCGACGTTCGTGTCGGCCAACGGAGCCACCATGCGCGCAAGCCAGTTTCGTGAGGGGCGCCCGTCGGAATCGGCGAACACGTAGGCGTCGAATCCTTCGGTGGCCTGCTGAACGGCCGCGCGCAGATTGTTCACTTTTTCGCCGCACCCTTCCGGGCGCCCGGCGATGACGATGTGAACCGGATGCTTGCTCGAGGCCGCCAGCTTCTCCAGCAATTTGCGCGCCGGATCGTCGCCACTCGCCAGACTGAAAAAAATCTCGTAGTTGGAATAATCGAAGCCGGTGAGCGCGGCGAGGTTTTGTTCAAGGCCTGGTTCGAGTCCCTTGATCGGGCAAAACAGGGCCACGCGCGGGGCGTAGAATCCGGAATGGCTCCCCACGCGCCGTTGCGCCATGTGAAGCCAGGCAAGGCCGCCCCACAGGCTGTGCAATCCCTGCAGGATTTGCTCGACGACTAACAAATAGAACAGGATCAGCATGAACCTTCCGTCTTTATTCACGGCGGGCTGCACCCGCAGCCCGCGCCCCGGGGTGTGCAGCCCGGAGCATAGCAGATAAATTTCGCCGCGTGGCGGGCCGATGCGACAGTTAGAATGGCAATGAATTCAAAACGTACACAGGAGAGAAACCCATGCCCGTCCGCGTAGAACCCATGATGGTGACCACAGCTCTTGAGCTTCCCGGATATCGCATCGTGCGCAATTTCGGCATCGTCCGCGGAATCATCGTTCGATCGCGCAGCCTGCTTGGCTCCATCGGCGCCGGGCTTCAGACCATCATCGGAGGGAACATCACCCTGCTGACCGAACTCTGTGAGAAGACGAGAGAAGATGCCTACGAACTGATGCTGCAGCACGCCGCCGAACACGGAGCCAACGCCGTAGTCGCTATGCGCTATGACGCCACTGAAATCATGCAGGGTGTTACCGAGGTCCTCGCGTACGGCACAGCGGTAATTGTGGAGCGAAGTTCGTAGCTCATTACTCAACGTTTCGGGAAACGCAGTTGATCGTTGCTTTAGGGGCTAAAGCCCACATTTTCGCGGGTTCTGACGTCGCGGCTGAAGCCGCGACCTACAAACCAGATATATACGCCGACTCCAGTGTTTGTGGGTCGTGCCTTTAGGCACGACAAATTGCTGGCTCAGTTCAGGGGTTTCAACCCCTGAGGGGTGACCCAATGCTGAATTGGAATAAAAGAAAAGTTGCGAGTCTGACCGGGATGGAAATTTGGCTATTTATCGTGGGGCGGGTCCTCATTGGGTTTGGAATCGGTGGTATGGGCGTGCATTATTATCCTCAGATCGCGGGGCCGCTGGGCTTGCCAGCGCTAGTGGTTGGGTCGGTTTTACTTCTCGTCGCGGCTAAAGGACTTTTCAGGTCAAAATCAGACTAAGCGGGTCGTAGTTTGCTAGTTACTCGGTCGCAACGTTTGCCGGAGTAATTTCTGCGCGAGGGCGGCGACTTCGCCGTGGAATTTGCGCGACGCGCGGCGCGCCTGTTCGAGCATCGAGGGGTCGAGCAACAGCGCGACGCGTCCGACGAACGGCAGTTCTTCTTTCCGCTCGCTACCCCTCTTCAGTGATTTCGCGAGGGCGGCCGGGCCGGAATCGAAATCCGAATACAGAGCGAGATCGCGACGAAACTGTTTTCGGTCATCTCCGCTCCATCGCCAGGCGCGATCGAGAACCGCGATCAACTCGCTAAAAAACAGATCCACGGCCAGCTTTTCCTCTCCCGTGAGCTTTGCGCGTTGCTTCTTGCCGAAGAATTTCGGCAGCGATTGGCGCGCTTCCACGATCATGGCCAGAACAACCTCGCGGCCAATCGTTTCGGCGAGTTCCCGGTCGCGCGCCGTCTCACCCAGGATTCCGCGGCGGTCGTATTCCGCAACGTACGCGGCGACAAATTTTTCAACCACGCGGCCGCGATCGAGCGCCACGAGCATGTTGTTGGCCAGCGCGCTGCCATAAATTGGAAAGAGTTTGCGTGCGCGTGGCATTCATGGATTTTAGCAGGTTGGACTATTTCCGGTGATACTAGGCGGCGAATACTTCAGCCGAAAAAGCAAATTGATGTCATTCTGAGGAGTCCGCCACGGCGGACGACGAAGAATCTCTCTTTTTCTTGGCGCAAAACGAAGAGAGATTCTTCGGTCGCCATGGCGACCTCAGAATGACGGCTCTTTGGATTTCTTACGCATTCACTGGAGTCTGTGCCACAACAAAAATGCCTGGCCTCGAATTCGAGGCCGGGCATTTTTACTTTTGAGTTCGTCCATTCGCTTAGTGAATCGGCGGCACTCCCGATGGAGCCGGCGCAACGGGAGGCAACTGCTCTTTCTTTATGCCCACCGCGGCTGGCGCCGGTTTGGAGAGCGCGAATTCGAGCGCCTGATCCACCGTGCTGACGTAGTGGATTTCCACTCCTTCCAGCATGTGCGGCTGCAGGTCTTCGACGACGTTCGGCTCGTTCTCCGCGGGCAAAATCACCTCGCGGATTCCGGCTCGCTTCGCGCCCAGGACTTTTTCCTTGATTCCGCCGACCGGCAGCACCACGCCCGTGAGAGAAAGCTCTCCGGTCATGGCCACGCGCGGCCGGACCGGCCGGCCCGAGAGCAGGCTTACCAGCGCGGTCACCATGGCGACGCCCGCTGACGGCCCGTCCTTGGGCACCGCGCCCGACGGCACGTGGATGTGGATGTCCTGCTTCCGGAAGAAGTCGGGATCGATGTCGTAGCGCTCCGCATTGGCTCGCACCCATGTGAGCGCTGCGGTCATCGACTCCTGCATCACTTCGCCCAGATGCCCGGTCATGGTGAACTGCTTTCCGCCCCGCATGCGGCTCGCCTCGATGAAGACGATGTCGCCGCCCACGGGCGTCCAAACCAGTCCGACCGAAACGCCGGGCTTCTTGACGCGCTCCTCGACTTCCCGCTCCGCGCGGAATTTCGGCACGCCGAGCGCTTCATGCACCACCTCGGGCGTGACGATCAGTTTGTCCAGTCTTGCCCTCGGCAATGCGCCGCGCCTGCTTGCGGATCAACGTGGCGATTTCGCGTTCGAGGTTCCGGACGCCGGCTTCGCGCGTGTAGCTGTGAATGATTTCGCGCAAACCGTCGTCGGTAAACTCGATCTGCTCGCCCACCTTCAATCCATGTTCGGTCGCCTGCTTCGGGCACCAGGTATTTGTTCGCGATATGGACCTTCTCGATCTCCGTGTAACCGGCGAGTTCGATAATCTCCATACGGTCGCGCAGCGGCTCCGGGACCGGATCGATCATGTTTGCCGTGGCGATGAACAATACCTTCGACAAATCGAACGGCACGTCGAGGTAGTGGTCGCGGAACGACGCGTTCTGCTCCGGATCGAGCACTTCCATCAACGCCGCCGAAGGATCGCCGCGGAAATCGCGCCCGAGCTTGTCCACTTCGTCCAGCATGAAAACTGGATCCTTGGTTTCGGCCCGGCGAATTCCCTGGATGATCTGTCCCGGCAACGCGCCGATGTACGTCCGGCGATGGCCGCGGATTTCCGCCTCATCGTGCATGCCTCCCATCGAGATCCGCACGAATTTGCGGCCCAGGGCGCGCGCAATCGATTTCCCGAGTGAAGTTTTCCCCACGCCTGGCGGCCCAAGGAAGCACAGGATCGGCCCCTTCATGCCGGGCTGGAGCTTCTTCACCGCGAGATAATCGAGAATGCGCTCCTTCACCTTTTCGAGGTCGTAGTGGTCCTCATCGAGAATGGTCTGCCCCTTGGCGATGTCAATATCCTCGGTTCCCGAGGATATGGACCAGGGAAGAGAGATCATCCATTCCAGATAAGTGCGCGCGACCATGTATTCGGCCGAAGCGGGAGTCATCTTGGAAAGCCGCTTCAGCTCGCGTTCGCACTCCTTGTGAGCCTCGGCGGACATTCCGGATTTCTCGAGCTTCTCGCGAAGTTCGTCGATTTCGGCCTGGCCGTCGTCGGACTCTCCCAGTTCCTTGTGAATCGCCTTGAGCTGCTCACGCAACAGATATTCGCGCTGGCTCTGGCTGACCTGCTCCTGAACCTGCTCCTGAATCTTGTTGCGCAACTCCAGGACTTCGAGTTCCTTCGAGAGTTCGCGAATCAGCGTCTCCAGCCGTCGGCGAACGTCCGCGGTCTCGAGCAACTCCTGGCGAAGCAGTGTTGGAAGAGACGGCAAATTCGCCGCGATGAAATCGGCCAAACGGACCGGATCATCAATGTTCAGCGCCGCGGTTTGCAGATCGTCGGAGAGTTGCGGTGAACGCGCCACGACGTCGCGGAACAGCTCGCGAGCGTTGCGTTCCAGCGCCATCAACTCGGCGTCATGCGGTCCGACCAGATCCGGCTGAACTTCCACTCGCGCGGTCAGAAACGGCCGGAAGCTCAAAATCTCCAGCGATGCGGATCCTCTGCAAACCCTCCAGGAACACCACGACATTGCCGTTGGGCATCTTCACCAATTTGTGGATCTTCGCGGCGGTCCCGACCGTGTGCAGGTCCGCGGCTGCAGGTTCCTCCACGCGCGGATCGTGCTGCGCCACGATTCCGAGAAGCTTTTCATCGCCATGCAACGAATTCAGCAGGGCAAGCGATCCCTCGCGCCCAACCGTAAGGGGCTGCACCCCTCCCGGAAACAGCACGATCTCCCTAACCGGAAGAATCGGCAGCTCATGTGGAATAGCTATCGGTTTTTCGGTCATTGGTCCCCCTAGAATTTCCCTCTGAGAACAGCACATCTATACGCCTGACAGTCAATTTAGATGCAGGACCAAAGAAAAAGGTACCATAAAAAGATATAACGATTAGCAAGAACCTTTAGCATATGCCACTAAAGAGTAAGAGTGCTCTAATCCGAATGGCAACATCAATGCAAGAATCATACTGAAAATAAATATCTTAGCGACTCGCTCAATTCGCTTATTATCCGCTTCTTTCGAGTGATCGGCAATCAGCGCGACTTGCCATTAGGGAATGAAATGTGCGCCTTGCGACAGGACTCTCGTCTGGACGGTGCTGAGGCACTTTGCGAACGACCCTCACGATTGGGAGATTGACGCGGGCGAATTCGAGGGCGCTCTCGCGGTCGGAAAATCGCCCGTCCAGCTGCGCCTCTTCCACCGCCAGCAGGATTTCCTTGAATCTGGGGCCGGGACTGATTCCCATTCCCTTCAGATCGTCCCCGGTGACCAAGCCTGGGAGGCCGGACCTGCTCGGGAGGGGTCTCCGCCAGGAATCGCCGGACGAAGTCGTAAGCGTCGAGGTTGCCATGGCTTGCCAGGCAATCCAGCCGGTGCAGCTCCAGGTGCTCCTCAAACCGGGGCAGGCGGACGAATCGCTTGAGCGTGGCTTGCCGCATCTGCCGGACGTCCTTAAACCGCAGGTGATTGGCGACCAGCGCTTCGATCTGCTCGGTGTCTTCGTTCGAGAAGCGCAATGTCCCGGCAGATGCTTTCGGCCATCCTGGCGCCCATCTTCCACGTGGCCATCGAAACGGATGCGGGTGCCGGGCCCTGCGGCCGGAGCAAATGTCGGCGGCTTGCCCACGTCGTGCAGCAGCACGCCCCAAGCCAGCGTGGCGAGCAATCCGGCGGGAGCTTCTCCAGCATCATGCGCGTGTGAATCCACACGTCCCCTTCGGGATGGAACTGGGGCGGCTGCTCGACGCCCTTCATCCGCGCCACGTCGGGCAGCACAACCGCGAGCAGGCCGGTCTCGTCGAGCAACTCGAATCCCCGCCGCGCGGCGCCTTCGGTGAGCAGCTTGGTCAGCTCTTCGCGTATCCGCTCGGGAGAAACCTGCGTGATCTGGCGCGCAAGTTCGCGGGCCGCCGCCATCGTCTCCGGTTCAATCTGAAAACCGAATCGCGCGGCAAACCGCACAGCGCGCATCATGCGCAGTTTGTCTTCGGCAAACGCAGGCGCGGATCGCCGATCGCGCGCACAATTCCAGCGCGCAGATCCGCGCGGCCATCGACAAAATCGAGCACTTCGCCCGTGGCCGGGTCCATGAGCAGGCCGTTGATCGTGAAATCGCGCCGGCGGACATCTTCCTGCGGGGAATCCGAATAGACCACACGGTCCGGGTGGCGGCCATCGGAATATCCGATGTCGGAGCGGAACGTGGCCACCTCGACCTGCGCTTCGTCTTCCACGACCAGAATCACGCCGAATTTCGCGCCCACGGAAAGGCTGTGCGGAAACAGCTCCTGCACGCGGTCGGGACGCGCGTCGGTGGAGACGTCATAGTCCGCCGGTTCGCGCTCCAGCAGGAGATCGCGCACGCATCCGCCCACCAGAAACGCTTGATGGCCGTTTTGGCGGAGAGTGGCGCAGATTTTTTCGGCGAGTTTTCGCGGCGCCATGATGAAATTATGCTCTTGTTTGCGGGGCATTAGTACGCACAGGCTTCAGCCTGTGTGGTTTTATATTTTCAGGAATAAATTGGCTCTGTTGACATCCTCATGTAAGACTCGCCGATTGCTGTAGCCCGCGTCTTCAGACGCGGGGGCTTTGCAGGATAATTCAGAAGAACACAGGCTGAAGCCTGTGCTACCAAAAGCCTACGAATCCTCTCAGCGATCGGCCTCCTTCTTCCCTCGTTCCAATGAACCGCCGAACTGCACCTTCGAGAATCCGAACCGGTCGCGCAGTTGGTCCGTCGCCCTTGCGAGTTTTTCCATCTTTTCGCGACGTCTGGCCTCCAGCAGGTCGAGCTGTTCGCCGCCATGCGTGAACGAGGAAAGAGCCACCCCCAGCAGGCGCACCTTGCGGGTGCGGTCCCAATGTTGTTCGAACAACCGGCGAACGCAGTCGAGCACGACGGGGTCGAGGTGCGTCGGTTCGCGAAGGGTGCGGGCCCGCGTGATGGTTTCAAACCCGGCGTAGCGGATCGTGAGTGTCGACGGTGGACGCGCTCAGGCCGGCGTCACGCAGGCGCTTCATCGCTTTCTGGCACAGCAGGCTGAGCGTGGAGTCGAGCGCGGCGCGGTCCTCCGTATCGACGGAAAATGTATGGTTGTGGGAGATGGATTTCGGCTCGGCATCTACGAAGAATTCATAGGTGTCGCCGCCGCGCGCTTTGCGATACAGCGCCGTGCCCCACCGGCCGAAATTCTCCTCCAGTTTTTCCTGTGTCGCGGATGCAAGTTGCGCCACGGTCTCGATGCCGCGCGATTTCAAGCGCCGCCTCGGTAACTTTGCCGATTCCCGGAATGCGCCGCACGCTGAGCGGCGCCAGAAACGCCTCCTCGCTTCCCGCGGGCACCCAGAGCAGGCCGCGCGGCTTGGCCTGATCGCTCGCCACTTTTGCGACCAGCCTTGTGCGAGCGAGTCCCGCGGAACACGGAAGTCCGGTGGTCGCCGTAATTTCGCGGAGCAACGCGTGCGCGGCAGCGAACGGCGGCCCGTGCAATCGTTCCGTCCCGGCGAGGTCCAGATACGCCTCGTCCACCGAGGCCATTTCCACCACCGGCGAATATTTTCCCAGGATCGTCGCGACGCGGTCGCTCCACTCGGAATAGAGATGATGCCGCGGCTCAAGAAAAATCGCGTGCGGACACAATCTTGCCCGCCGTGCGCAGAGGCATCGCCGATTGAATGCCGTATTTTCGCGCTTCGTAGCTCGCGGCGGAAACGATTCCCCGCTGATCCGGCTGCCCGCCAACAACGACCGGCTTGCCTCGCAGCTCGGGACGGTCGAGCAATTCGACGGAAACGAAGAAGGCGTCCATGTCGACGTGGAGGATTGAGAGGAGGTTG
Organism: Terriglobia bacterium; assembly: GCA_963757625.1. Classification (GTDB taxonomy): domain Bacteria; phylum Acidobacteriota; class Terriglobia; order Acidiferrales; family UBA7541; genus Palsa-360. The sequence continues at coordinate 1,023,633 of CAVWSJ010000006.1, forward strand.
AGGAAGAAGAGGAAGTGGCGGACGCCGAGGATTCTGGCCGCTAGGAATCGTGCTTGGCTCGGAAAGTGGCGAGCTTGGGCATGGCCGCTCGCGGCTACTATACACCATAGCGAATATAAAGCGAACAACTCTTCAGACTCCGGTCCTGTAATTCCTATATCCGCAGGGCAAAATTTCACGAATTTTCTCTCTGGCTCCGACCGCTCCGCTGCATCGCATGCGCGTCATCATGGTCAAAGAAAAATTGCGGTGACCAAAGAGGCAAGATGCGCGGCGGCTGCAAATTGTTTCCCAAGAGCGAGCCGACTGAAGTCGTCGAAAGTCGCGCGACGAATCCTCATGCCACGCGGATTTACTTGGGGTTGTGGCCATTCAGCTGCACCTACCGACGCACTCAGCCACAAAATACTCCCAGGGGGCGTACTCCATGTTTGAGAGCGCGGTGTATCGGAATTGGGATCGGGGCACGGCGGAGGAAAAGCTGTGGCGAGCCGTCATTGCAAGGACCCTCGAAGAATGGATCTGCGGGCCGCTGACCTATAGCCGCAAGGCGGAGAAATTCCTGTTTGAAGACGATCGGGATTTCCACGCGGTTTGCTCTTCGGCGGGAATGGATCCCGGGAATCTGAGAAGGCGCCTGCTTTCCATTCGCGCGCGAGGCATTCAGAAGGAATTCAACCACCTGCGGGTCCGGCGCAACAAGAAGACCAGTTTTCATGCCCATGGGATTTGGGGCCAGAAGGCGTACGGCGTCTGATCCCGGAAGCAACCTGGAAATACAAAAATTGTCATTCCGAGCGCAGCGAGGAATCTCTCTTGGAATTAAAGGACGTTGAAGAATTAGAGATTCTTCGTCGCTTCGCTTGCCTGCCTCAGGCGGCTCCTCGCAATAACACATCGCTCTGTTTTTTTGCAGGCTGCTAGGGACCAATTAATCTTGCAACCTGTTGTGGGAGTTCCTACTGCAACGCCATCAGGGCTACGCGAAGAAGCGCCGCGACGCTTATGGAGTCGCGAATCTCTCCGCGCTTGACGCGAGCCACGGCATCCCAAAAGGGCACGCGTGCAACCTGGAGTTGTTCGGTGTCGTCCGGCTTTGCGGCCGCCTCGGATAGATCCCAGGCGAGAAACGCGGCGCCGCGCTCGTCCGAAACGCTGTTGGAAAGGTCCATGCCTAGAACTTCCATCCAGCTGCGGGCGACCAGGCCGCATTCGTCGAGCAATTCCCGCTGCACGGATTCCAGAACGGGAACATCTTTCCTCCCGCCGCCTTCGGGAATTTCCCAACTATAGGCGCCCAGCGGAAAGCGAAATTGTCCAACCAGAATCACGTTGCCTGTGTCGTCGATCGGCACGACGCCGGTGGCGAAGTTCTTGAAGTGAACGGTTCCATAGACGCCGGGACTTCCGGCCGGGCTCAGCACCTCGTGGTGGTCCACGCGAATCCATTCATTTTCGTAGACTGACGCACGCGATAGGACAGTCCAGGGATTTTTCGTCTCGTCCATGTTCGGGTTTGTCCGGGACCCATGCTAACGCGCGGCGATTTCAGGATGTTGAGGAACTTAAGGAAGATGAGGACGATAAGGAAACAACCCGTGGAAGAAGTCGAAGGCTTTCCGCCGTCATTTCGTTCGCAACGCTGAGGCGACGCGGGCGATTCCGGCGAGGTCGTCGGTGATGGCGACGTGAGTCCAATCGTAAGTATCGAGGAGCCGCGACACATGCTCCGAGGAAGTCATGTCCCAGTTCCAGCGCCAAAATTCCCCCGGGCTTCAGCAGCGCGGCAGCTTGAGCGATCAGCGGCGCGTAAATCTCCGTGCCGATTTCGCCGCCGAAGAGCGCCGCTTCCGGTTCGTGCTCGCGCACTTCGCGAGGAAGCGTCGCGGCTTCCCTGCATCCGATGTAGGGTGGATTGCTGGCGATGAGGTCGAAGGGCCGTGATTCGTGGTTCGTGATTCGTGATTCGTGAAAAGCAAAATCCAGAAGATTGCATTCGATGAAATCGATTCGAGGGCTAACTTCGTGGCGCATGGCATTTTGACGGCCCACTTCGAGCGCGGCGGATGAAATATCCGTGGCTAGGATGTGCGCTGCGGGCAATTCTTTTGCGAGGGCAACGGCGATGCAGCCGGAGCCGGTGCCTACGTCGGCGATTTGCAGCGATGAATTGCGGCGCGGCGGAATCCGTGTCGGCGCGAACGCCCAATCGTTCGAGGGCGACTTCGATGACGTGTTCGGTCTCGGGGCGCGGGATCAGTACGTCGGGAGTGACTTCAAAATCCAGTCCCCAGAATTCCTGATGGCCGGTGAGGTGCTGCGTCGGGACGCCGCTGGCTCGCCGCGCGATGAGCGAGAAATATCGCTCGCGCGTCGCCGCGTCGAGTTCCTGCTCGGGATGCGCGTAGATCTACGCGCGGTCGCGACCAAGCGTGTGCATCAGCAGCAATTCGGCGGCGAGCGGCGCCGAAGGCGTTTCCGCACGTTCGAGTTGCGCGATGGCGTCGGCGAGAGCGGAGCGAATGTCCATTGTCGGCTCGCCCTGAAAGGAAGCGAAGGGTGACTCGTAAGGCAAATTTTCGTCTCGCTGTGCCTCACTAGAGAATTGTCATTCTGAGGCGTCCGCTTTGCCGGACGCCGAAGAATCTCTCTTTCGTTTTGAACGCAAACGGAAGCGGAGAGATTCTTCGGCCGACCGAGTCGGCCTCAGAATGACAACGCAAAAGGGCGCATTTGCGGCGTACGTCAGGCCTCAACCAATTCCTGCTTCAGCCGTTCGGCCTCGATAGTGCGTCACCAGCGCATCCACGAACGGGCCCAGCTTGCCGTCCATCACTTCGGTGAGCTGGTGCAGCGTCAAGCCGATGCGATGGTCGGTGACGCGGTTCTGCGGAAAATTGTACGTGCGAATTTTTTCCGAGCGGTCGCCGGTCTTGATCTGTCCGAGGCGCTCGGCGGCGATGGCTTCGTGCTGCTTGGCCTGCTCCATTTCGTAGAGGCGCGCGCGCAGCACGCGCATGGCCTTGGCGCGATTCTTGATCTGCGATTTTTCGTCCTGCTGCGAGACGACCAGGCCCGACGGAATGTGCGTGATGCGCACCGCCGAATATGTTGTGTTCACCGACTGCCCGCCCGGCCCCGACGAGCAGAACGTATCGATGCGCAGGTCCTTGGCTTCGATTTTGATGTCGATTTCGTCGGCTTCGGGCAGCACGGCAACCGTCGCCGCCGACGTGTGAATGCGGCCCTGCTGCTCGGTGGCCGGGACGCGCTGCACGCGGTGCACGCCGCTCTCATATTTCAGTTTGGAGTACACTTTCTGGCCCTGAATCGACGCGACCACTTGCTTCAGGCCGCCCAGCGAACTCGGCGAACTCTCCAGGATTTCCACTTTCCACTTCTGCGACTCCGCGTAGCGCGAATACATGCGGAACAGCTCGCCCGCGAACAGCGCCGCTTCGTCGCCGCCGGTGCCCGCGCGGATTTCGACGATCACGTTTTTCTCGTCGTTGGGGTCCTTCGGCAGCAGCAGGAATTTCAGATCGCGCTCGACCGTTTCCTTGCGCTCGGCGAGCTGCTTCTCTTCCTCTTCGGCCATCTGCTTCATTTCCGGGTCGGTCGACTTCGGCGGCCATCTGCTTCGCCCCGGCGAGTTCCTTGTCGATCTGCTTCCACTCGCGGTATTTTTCGACCATCTCCGAAAGCTCGGAGTGCCTGCGCGCGAGCTTCTGGTAATTCGCCGAATCGCCCAGAATTTCCGGCGAAGAGAGCTCCGCCGTCATTTCAACGTAGCGGTGTTCAATCTGATCGAGCTTTTCGTACAGCGTTAAACCTGCCATGGCTTGCACCTGTCCAACGAGATTTCCAATTCTGATTAGAGTTTCGTTTCGCGGGAACGGATTCGTGCGTCGACCCCGCAGGGCGGGATCAGGGTGAGGTTGCGGCTAATAGAAGGCGGAGAACATTTTCGCTTCTCATATGAGAGTAGTCTCAAATCAAATGAAAAGCAATCAGACAGGAACGATGGCTCTATCTTGGTTTGGGCTTGGAAGCTACCGCAAATGTGCCGATCAGACGTATGCTAAAGCAACTCTATGAACCTAATGTACAAAGTTATCAAATGTTTTAGGGCAACTGAGCCCATCTCCGGTCGTGACCGTCAGTTTAATGTGGGCGATTTGTTTCTCTATGATAATGCTCAAACTGGTCAGTCCGTTTTGATCGAATTTGAATGGTCCCTCTTTGAAGTTGACCGATCAATCATCAAGTCTTGCTGCCTTTTTGAGAATAGCGGGGGCGGGGCCTAAAGCTTATGCTCGAACCGTCGCACCTTCGCAAGTTTCCTTAATCTCATTGAGATCATGCCTATATGTTTTGATTCTATCGCCGCGACATTGCCAGAAAATGCGGTCGGTATATCATAGGCGTGCTGGCGCCAATGACAATGAATCAACCTTCATCCATCCCGGGTGTCACCGCCTCAAACGTCGACGGCGAACTGCTGTGGGGTTTCTGGTATCCGGTGCTGCGCAGCGATGAGATTCGCGGGCGCGCGCTGGCGACCTCCACGCGGCTCGAAGTTCCGCTCGTCCTCGGGCGCGACGCCGCCGGCAAAGCGTTTGCGTTGCGCGACGTTTGCCCGCACCGCGCGTTTCCGCTGTCGGCGGGAAGTTGCGACGGGCAGACGGTCGAATGCACTTATCACGGCTGGCGGTTTGACGCGCACACGGGGCAATGCTGCGAGATTCCGTCGATCACGGCGGATTCCAAACTCCAGTGCGACCGCATTTACGCAGGCAGTTTTCCGTGCGAAGAGCGCGACGGCTACGTGTGGGTGTATTTCGCGAATCCCGAAGGGCGTGCAATTGATCGTGCCGCTCGATCCCGCCGGTCCCCGAACTGCCGAAATTCAGCGAGCGCTACCGCATCGCGCATCTTACCGCCGACCTCGCCTGCAACATGGACACCGGCATCACCGGCCTGATGGACCCGGCGCACGGGCCGTTCGTGCACCAATCCTGGTACTGGCGCAGCCGGCAGCAGCATCCGCGAAAAGCAGAAAACATTTGAGCCGATTCCCAAGGATTCCGGATGGCTTCGCACGCGCCGTCGTCCAACAGCGGGCCGTACAAGCTGCTGAAATTTTACGGCGACGAAGTCACCACGCAGATCGATTTCGTGCTGCCGAACATGCGCACCGAAATCGTCCGCTGCGGCTCGCGCTGGTTCACGAATCGCACGACGGTCACGCCGATCCAGCGCGACCTCTGCCGCCTGGATTTCGTCGCGGCGTGGAATCTGTTCCCCTGGTTTCCGGTGACTCCGTTTCTGAAATTTTTCGGCAAGCGATTTATCGGGCAGGATCAGGACGTCATCAATCGACAGGCGCCGGGCCTGAAAGTCCAGCCGCGCATGATGCTGATCGACGACGCGGACAAGCAGGCCCGCTGGTATTTTCAGCTCAAGGCGACGTATCTCGCGTCGCAACAGACGGGCGCGCCGATGACGCATCCGCTCGATGGCCCGGTAACGCTGCGCTGGCGGAGCTGATTTTAGTAGCGTAGGCTTCAGCCTGCGCGCATTTCTGACAAGAAAAAATTCAAAAACGCGCAGGCTGAAGCCTACGCTACTTGAGGCCCGCTACGATTCCTGTTTCTCTTCAAACGCGCGGTGGATGAGGAACAGAACCACGGACGTCAGCGCGGCCACGGGCAGGGTGAGCAAAACATGATGCTCGGCAATTCCGCGCAGGCCGAGAAACAGAAAAATCGCGATTTCGTGTCCCGCGCCTTCGAGTCCAATCGTATCCGTCGCGCGGGACGCCCAGCGAACTGCTTCGGCAATCGGCAGGGCAAGAATCGTTCCGGTCAAGACCCATTGCCAGAGACTTTCCGCATGAAAAAAAATCATTAGCCGACGCAGCAAGAAAGCGAACACAACAGAAAGGAATGCGCAAAACACAAGGACGAGGAAGTAGTTCGTAATGATGGCCGCGCCTGCCGCCGAAGGCCCTATCCCCATCGTGGTCGGAGCGGCGCTCTCCTGCAAGTACATCGCGATCGTCAGGAAAAGTCCGCCGCAAATCCAGGAGGCCAGATAGTAGACGAGGCTGCCGCGGCGCGTCATTGCGAATTAAGTGTGGAATTTATTTTGTCATTCCGAACGAAGTGAGGAATCTCTCTTTCTTTTGACCAAAGAGCGGGAGAGATTCCTCGCCCGCAAGGCGGGCTCGGAATGACAACGCGATGGGATTCAGTGTAAGAGTGGAAAGAAGCGCCCATCAGATCCGCCGCTCGATCTTCGGAAAATCCTGCCAGACTTTCACGCCGCAGAAGTGCGAGCCTTCGGTGCAAATCGGCGTGGCAATCCCGGCGCGGATGTAGCATGGCGGCCCCAGATACCGCCCCAGCGCGGGAAGAACGGCGCGAACCTGCTCGACCTCTTCCATCGACGCCTGGTAAATCTCCTCCTGCGCGTTGAAGCACGTGCGCATGGTCCACTTGTGCAGCAGGTGAAGCAGCGATCCGGTCTCGACCAGACGAATCGCTTTCGCGTTCGGAAGCAGATAGAGCGCGATTTCCGGCGGCGCGCCGCGATCGAGCAGCTCGTTTTTCGCCGTCCACGCATCGGCCATGGCGCGCTCGTAGACTTCGCGCGCTCGCGCATTTCCAGCGATCAGCATCGGCGTCACGAAATCGGGCTCGCGCGTGTCGGTGATCGTCAGCAGCGGACGCGAGCCGGGCACCATGCGGTGGCGTTGGTCCTGGCTGTCTGCCGTGTGGCTGATTTTTTTCGCGAACGTGAAATTCGCGTGCTGCAGCGCGCGCATGATCGGCGCGTGCACGCCGATATTCAGCGTTTCGAGGCGATAGGTATTGCGCGCCGGATTCAGCAGCAGATCGATCGCCTCGCCGTCGGGGCAAAGCGTTTCCGTAAGACCCAGCACGGCGCGGTACGCGTCGGCGACCACGTGAGGCGCATTCGGCGAATAGTCCGTGAGGACGGAGACGCGGCCGGCAAGCCGCGCGTCAAATTCGCGCGCGAACGCTTCACCGTCCGCCGCCACATTTGAGGGCGCGGCGGTGGTCGCCGACCACTCCGGCATGTCCTCCTGCTCCATCGGTGCGGTGTCGAAGCGATCGAAAAATTGCGGGTCGATTTCCCGAACCCGCTCGACCATCGCGCCAATCACTTGCCGCGCCTCGGTGGGCGTATCCGATGCCGACGCCATGCGCCACAATCGATGCAACACGATCCCGGAAACGGTGTGCACCATGGTGGTCGCCGCGGCGACGGGCAGCACGTAACGCGCGACTTCGATCGCTCGCTTGCCTGCCTGGCGGTCCACTTTTTCGACGCGCTTGGGATGCGACATCGGGCTGATATGCCAGATGTCGGCCAGAATTTCCCGCGCGTCGCCCTCGAGCAGGGCGGTCAATTCGCGGTAATAGCCCCAGGCGCGCGCGACGGCGCTTTCATAGATCGCGCGCTCGGCCGGGCCGAATCCTGGCGCTTCCGGCGGCAAATACGCCGAGGCATGTGTAAGGCGAACGTACCGCTGGCTCTGCTGTTCGGAGTTGTAAAACGGGTGCGCGTGCAGGAACGACCAGACGAATTGCCTGCTTACATTCTCGAGGCCGAACTCAAAATGTGCGTGCTGGTACACCGTGTGGTGGCCGCCGAAAAACGTGGATGCGCCAATTTGCAGCCGCTGCTTGTCGGTGACCTCTTCCGGGCCGATGATGCGAGGCGCGTAGCAGGTGCGCGCCGCGGCAATAGCTGAATCGTAGGGATGCGCGAAATGGTTCCGCAGAGTGACGCGGGGCGCGGCGGCTTCAAATTGCACGCCTTCCGGTTGTGGAGAAGTCATCGGTTGAGCGGCCATACGTCGCGCGTAATTCTACACTCTAATTCGAGCGCGCTCCAACTAAGGTCTACTTTCGCGCGACGCCGTATTTTTCTTCCAGCGCATCATCCATCGTCACGTGAGCAAATGTTGGCTATTGTGATCGGCAGTTAGGAGGTCGGGACTTCAGTCCCGACGAAAGAGGTCGGATAGAGAGGGGCTTCAGCCCCTGAAGATTCAGGGGCTAAAGCCCAACTCGCAACAAACCTACAAAGCCGAGCTGAAACTCGGCCCTCCGTATGACACGGAAATTTTAGATTCTCGCCTTAACGCTTCCGGGTCTTGTTCGCGTCTTTGATGGCCTGTTGCGCTTCGGCGGCCTTTTCGTACTTCTTGGTGAAGCGTTCGACGCGCCCAGCGGTATCCACCAGCTTCTGCTTCCCGGTAAAGAACGGGTGGCAGTTTGAGCAGATTTCAACGCGGAGGAAATCGCCCTTGATGGTCGACCGCGTCGGGAACGTGTGCCCGCAGGCGCAATGTACGGTCACAGGATGGTATGCCGGATGAATGTTGGGTTTCATGAAGGTCTCCCGCCGTCTGACCGGTCTGCACGGCCCCCGGCAAAGTGCCGGGCTTACAGCCGCGTCGCTTGGTCAGCGGACAATTTTCCATCATACGCGACTCGTCAAGCTCTGCCAAGCAACTCTTGAACCGCAACCCGCTCTGCGTCTGGCGCAGGCTTCATGATATACATGTCCGATGGCCCGCTTGGGGGGAGGAGCACGAATGTTGAAACGAGTGAAATCAAATGTGGTCCCGCAGCCTGCGTTCTGGATGATCGCGGCGCTCATCCTGGCGGGATTGGCTTTCGCGGGGCGAATTACGGCGCAGGACTCCGCCATGAAGGACAGAATCTACGTCGTAACGCATGTGGACACGTTGCCCGGCAACGGCCCGGGCGCAAGTCTGCTGCGGCAATACGTGGCCGACAGCCGAAAGGATAAGGGCTCCGTGCGCATAGAACTTCTGGATCAGATCTCGCGGACCCAACCACTTTTCGCTGGTGGAGGTATGGGAAAATCAGCAGGCGTATGATGCGCACGTTGCGTCCGCACATACCCGGCAGTTCCGCGACCAGATCCAGCCCCTCCTCGGGAGCCCTTTCGACGAGCGGCTGCACCAGATCGTCGAATGACGCAGGATTTTCCTTGTGCGCGCATTCAAGAAACGATAGCGTTTCGTCCATGCGCATCGAGATTTTGGATGACATCGACAGCCGGGCGGCGATTCCGGTCTTTCCTCCGAGCGAAGATTATGTGGACCTTCGGGAGAATCCGCGCGCCGTCGAGCAAATTGCACTTGTCCGTGAGTACCTGCCGCTCCGCAACTTCCTCACCGCTTTAAACAGCGCGGGATCCGTGTTCGCCAGCGCGTCGGCGGCTACGGAGAGTAATTCCGCATCGGATCGTTCGAGCGGCGAGGCTTTATGAATTCGGCTCGCTGGTATGCCTGGTGTTTGCGGTGCCCTCTCTCAATTTCGACCGCGCCCAGTACGCGGAACTCACCGCGGGTCTGAAGGAATTGCTGGAGCGCGATTCCACGAGATTCGGTTCGAGCAGTCTTGCGGGTTTCTTCCTGCGATTTTCCGGAGCAGAACCGTCGCGGATTTTGCCTGGGTATTCAGTCTTGTGGCGCGCGGCGATTCGGCCAAGCAAGCGGAATTGCGATGGGGACTGGGTTTGGCGCGCGTGCAGCAGGCGCTTCTATTCCGCGCTCGTGCGCTGGGGCAACAAATCGGCGCAAGGGATTCCGATGAGCTTCCGCCATCAGGTAACAAATGAGCAACCAATGCGCGACCGTCCCCGACTGCCGATTGCCCTTGATAAACCCGCCGCAAGCTGACGCGCACGGGAGGCAGGATCGGCACATGCAACACCGCGTGAAACGCCTCTTCAAATTCTTCCGGACGCGAAGTTTCCAGAGCGACCCCGCCATAACCCAGATCCAGCACGCGAGCGGTGCGTTCGACTCCTTCGCCAATCAGCGCATAGGCGCGTGTGGTCGCAAGGGAAACGCGCTCCCAGCGTCGGCGCTCCGTTCCGATGTCTCTTGGCGTCGGGGAGCCGGCGGCGGTTCGGCGGAAGGCTTTGCGGAAGCAACGGGCTCTTTGCTCCCTGGAATTGCAGGCCGTGTGCTCGCTGAAGCTGTTGGCGAGGGGCCGGAAGAACTCGCTCCATTTTTCAGTTGATAGAGCCGTTCATCCGCTACGCGGATCAAGACCTCTTCGAGCTCGCCGTCCTCCGGATAAACGGCCAGGCCATAATCGAGCGCCAGCGGAATACCCAATTGCAAAGGTTCGATGGACGGCTGCGTAGGCTGCTCGCAAGCGGCGGCTGAGCGCGGCAGCTTGTTCCGTGTCGGATTGGGGAAGCAAGAGCGCGAATTCATCTCCGCCGATAGCGGAACGCATAGTCCGAAGTACGCAAGGATTTCCGCAACGTAGCCGCTGCCATTTGCAGCAGGACGTCTCCTTGGGGATGTCCGTAGCGGTCGTTCACTTCCTTGAATCGATGCAAGTCGAAAACGACAAGCGCAAGCCGGTGCGAATATCGGATGGACCGGTTGAGTTCCTTCTCAAAGTAATCGTCAAAAAAGCGCCGGTTGTACAGGCCCGTCAAAGGGTCGGTGGCGGCGTTGATTTGAGATTCCGAAGCTCTTCATATTCCATCACGATCGGCAATCGCAGCAGATTCGCCGACGCCAGTACATCCACCAGCGCGGCTTGCAGCGAAATCTTCTTGCCAAGGCATCTCGGAAAGTTCGCGCTTCCGCGCAAGCGCCTGCTCCCAGAGATCGAGCGCCTTGCGGCTCGGCGAGGTCGACATGCGCGATGGACCGGAAAAACCGCTGCAAGAATTGCCCGCGCGCCGGACGCTCCAGAGTTTCGAGCGTCTCGGTCAGCAATTCGAGGAACGCATCCTCGGTGGACATGCGCGGCGGGTTGGGGTCTCCAGATTGAGGCATCAAAATACCGTCTTAGCTCCAGATTAACCCACGTGGAGCAGACGTAGGGACGCCTGCAATAATACGTTGCACGGGGGCTGCCATCGGCCGGGCAGGAAGCGCTGCTATACCGAACTTTCTCTAACTCAATGACTTTAAAGGTAGGTAACAGATCTTCCGCGAGGATTTGAACTGGTGGAGCTGGACAAGTGGAACGCAAAGTTATTGCACACTCTTTCCGGATATTCTATTACTTTAATTTCCTCGGCAGGTTCACGCCCGTCGTCAATCCAGCGCCTTGAGGAATTCCACGCCTAGCAGGTGGACTCCCCCTGTGGCGCGGTGACGTCGCACCCGCGCCTGGATAGGAGGAGTTTCAGCCGGGAGCATGGAAGATGGCGACGGCGGCGCTGGAATCGTCAGGTTCAAGAGTTGATCGGAGCGCAGCAGCCGCGGACTCGCCAAAACGCCCCGGTGGAACTGATGTCGAGGGTCTTTGTGAGGTCGAGGAATTCAACTCCGGCAGCATCTACGCCACGAACGAACATCGGAATCTGCACGTGAATTCGTTGAGAACGCCGGCGCTCAGCGGGGGTCAAGCGCATACCTTCTCTTTCGGAAACAAGATCTGGGAAAACAATTTCCCAGTCGTCAAAAGCTAGTACTTTCGATCTAGTACCTAATTCTATGAGATGCACAGCGAATGCCAGTGTTCAGCTCTAAATTGGGAAGCGCTCGTAATCTACTCATTCCAAAGTTAGTTATTGCTATTGCCACAATGAGGGAATTTGTTTTCCACAAACTCCTCGTTCACATTGGGCAACTCAATTTCCTATATATGTGCAAAATAGAACCCATTTACCATTGACACTGGGCAGCGCATTTTGACACTATCCGTGAGGGTTCCCCGCTCAATAAACCGCAGTGAATCAAATGGAATGACCCGCTTCACCAAGAGCGGACAAGTGTCCTGAGGAGAGTCGATTGAGAGCGCCGGTCCAGTTATCGAATCGCCGGCCAATGATGCGCTGCCATTGAGCGTAACGGCGAGTCTTCTCGATTTGCTGGAGCAGCCAATCCTGGTATCCGACCGCCGGGAAGGATTCTGCTTGCCAACCTGCGAGGCAAGCAACGCTTGGCCTCATACGGATTCGCGTTTGAGGCGAACGTTGAATCTGTTTTCCGACCTATTGCAGCTAAGTCCGAGGGTAATCCTCGATCAAATCGAGGAGGGAGAACATCGGATTGATGCGAAGTTCGATTGTTGCTCTGGCGAGGCGCTGTCGCGCGAATCCAATGGCTTCCCGAAGCGGATTGGCTCGTCGTCCGCATCGAGGATGCGGAGAAACCGAAAAACGCGGATCTTGCGGCAAACACAAAACATACCGTCCAGGAATTGCTTCAGGAGCGGGAGATCACTTACCGGAATCTGCTCGCCGCCTACTTGCGCTTGCAGGAAGTAAACCGTCAGAAGACGGTCTTTCTGGCCTCGGCCGCGCATGAATTGAAAACGCCGCTCGCCGTGATCAAAGGCTATTACGATCTGCTGCTGTCAGGGTCGCTTGGCAAGCTGACGGATAAGCAGCGGGACATTTTGCAGGAGTCGAAGGAAAGCTGCGAGCGGCTGGTTCGGCTGGTTTCGATGTTCCTGAATTATTCGGCGCTGGAGAGCGGCAAGCTGGTTCTGCACCTGCGGGAAAACGACCTTCGGGATTGTCTGGGAGAATTGGCGACGCGCTGGCATGAGGCGTTTGTCCGGAAGCACGTCCGGCTGGATACGCACGCTGAATAGCGACCTGCCGATTTTCAAGTTCGATTACCAGAAGGTGCAGCAAACCGTCGCGAATCTTCTCGACAATGCGTTGAAGCACACCCTTGCAGGCGGCCATGTAACACTGCGTGCGGAGCTCTATTTCTGGGAGCGCCGCTCGGCGGAAGAAATTCAGTCTCTCGACCGCCGCCGCGAGCGTGTGCAATTTCCCAATTGCATCAAGGTTTCCGTGTCGGATTCCGGCCCCGGGATCGCTTCCGAACACCACCAGGAAATCTTTGAGGATTTCGTGCGCGTGGACCGCACCTCCTCAGGGATGGGCCTGGGGCTCGCGATTGCCAAGCGCCTGGTGCAGGCGCATCGCGGCAAGATTTGGGTGGATAGCGAACCTCGACGGGGCTGTACTTTCACATTCTTATTGCCGATAGACAATGCGTAATTGAATTTGGAGCGAATTGAGGTGGGGCAAATGTCCGAAAAAGAAAGAATCCTGGTCGTCGACGACGAACCCAGCATCCGAAAATATCTGGGGACGTTGCTCGAAGTGGACGGATATCAGGTGGAGACCGTCGTTTCGGGCCAGGAAGCGATCGAGAAGATCGAGAGCGGCGACCGTCCGGACTTCATCATCCTGGACGTCCTGATGCCGGAGCTGAACGGTCTTGAAACCTTGAAGCAACTTGATGCAGATCGACCGCTCACTGAACATAGTGATGCTTTCCTGCTCGAATGAAGTTGGCACCGTCGTCGAAGCCATCCGCCTTGGCGCTCAGGATTACCTGACCAAGCCCTTCGAAAAGGCCGAGCTCGATGTGGCCATGCTGAAGTGCCGCCAGAAGCAACAACTTCGCGCGGAAAACAAGGCCCTGCGCGAATATTGCGACACGATTACGGAAGATCTTTGCTTTCTCGCCGCGAGTCCGCAAATGGTGCGCATCCGGCAGCAGATCCTTCAAATCGCGCCGGTTGATGTGCCGGTATTCATTTATGGCGAAAGCGGCGTCGGCAAGGAAGTCGTTGCGCGCATGATCCATATGCGTTCGACCCGCCGCAATCAGGCGTTCATCAAGGTGAATTGCGCCGCGCTACCCGGCGAATTGCTCGAATCCGAACTGTTTGGTTTTGAACAGGGCGCGTTTACAGGCGCCGTGCGTTCCAAGCCCGGCAAGTTTGAACTGGCCACCAAGGGGACGATCTTCCTGGACGAAATCGCGGAGATGAGCCCGCATCTGCAGGCAAAGCTGCTGCATGTCCTTCAGGATCATCAGTTTTCGCGCTTGGGCGGCCGCCAATTGATTGATGTGGACGTGCGCGTGCTCGCCGCCACGAACGTGGAAATTCAAGAGGCGATGAAATCGGGCCGGCTCCGCGAGGATTTGTACTATCGCCTCAACGTGCTTTCCATCAACGTGCCGCCGCTGCGCGAGCGGGCTTCCGAGATACCCCTGCTTTTCCGGCATTTCCTGCAAAAATACAGCACGAAATTCAACAAGGAGCCGATGACTCCTTCCCAGCATTTGCTGGAGGCGGCTGTGCGTTATCCCTGGCCGGGCAATCTGCGCGAACTCGAAAATTTCGTCAAGCGCTACGTGATTTTGGAGGATGACGAAGGCAGCTTCCGCGAACTGCTGGAAATGTCCGCGACGCGCCAGCGCATTTCGCCAAGGGAGGAAGCTGCTCCCGCTCGCGAACAGGGATTGAAGGCGCTCGTGCGCAGCTTGAAGGACGAAGCCGAAATGGAAGCAATCGCCGACGCGCTCGAAAAGACTCACTGGTGCCGCAAAGATGCCGCGAAGATGCTGGGCATCAGTTACAAAGCGCTGCTGTACAAGGTTCGCCAGTTCGGGCTTGATTCCGGACGACCGGGACGGGGAGCTTCCAAGGAGATTTCAAAAGCGAAAGATGGGCCGGTTGATGATACAGTACCAGCAGGTCTAGCACCGGCAGGACGCCATCGCTAGGCGAGAGCGAACATGCAATACAATGCATATTAGGGATACTGAAGTGTCTGAAATCTTTCGAGTAACAATCCAGTAAGATCAATCTGTGTAAGCAATCGGGCCACACAGGGGAAATTGTTCGGGTCCATATCCTTGGACAAATTATTATTGTGGAACTTTCTGACGTGGCGGGAGTAATACGGAAAATGTCGGAGTGCGATATTCTCTTGAATAGTTCCGTCAATTCACGGCGGGCATTTTCCCGGTTTTTGCGAAATCGGTTTTGGAGCAACGTCGCGTCCAAGATATCGATCTCTTCGACGTGATGGAATGATTGGCGGCATTTCATTCAGGAGCCGGCACCTTGGGCCGCAAGTCATTTGAGGCTCCCGAAGGTTGACTTGTTTGGACCACCAATTGCTGCTGATTTCTGATTGAGCCTAGTACGCATGTTTGGTAATTTGGGGGCCAGGGGAATATGACGGAGCGTCGCACGGCTCGTCGCTATGATCTGTCGCTTCCGGTGATCATTCGGATACCGATAGAAGAGGAATCTTCCTCGCGCAGGGGAAAAACACGCGACATTTCCACTCGCGGAGTTTACTTCACCATTGACCAAGATCTCGGCCCAGGAGCCGAACTGGACATCACTCTAACGCTGCCTTCCGAAGTCACGCGCGGTTCGGAAGTCTTTATTCGTGCGACAGGTAAAGTCGTCCGGGTTGATAAGAAGCCTGAGAATGGTTCCTCCCGCGTGGGCGTTGCGGCGGTGATCGAGCGGTACGAGATTATTCGGAACGAGCCAGCGACCCATTAGCGCGTGGTGTTGTTGAGCGGGAATGGCGAGCTCCTGTTTTGCAATTTATCTTCCCCCTCTGAATTCTCCCTTCCGTTCGAATTTTCCGTCGCCATGCCTGCGCGCGTCCCAGGCGGGCCGGTACGCATATAACTTCCAGCAAGTACGAAGATAGGGGCCCGAAGGACGGACGTATCTGGTGAGCAACTTCGCGGGCAAAATGTTTGCGTTCATCCTTTTCGTAACCGATTATGATGACCGAATCAAAGGGCGGCGCTACTCTACGGAGGCGAAGTTCGCGGCCGGCCTCGATTGACTCATTATGGAGAAGCTTGAATTCGAATGAAGGTGTCGGTCGTTATTCCTGCGTACAACGAGCGCGCGTTTATCGAGGAAGTTTTGCTGCGCGTGCAAGCTTCGCCGGTCGATAAAGAGATCATCGTCATCGACGACTGGTCCACCGACGGCACGCGCCAATTGCTCGATGATCTCGACAAAGTCCAGTCGAGCGGAAAGCGCGAAGCGATGGTGCAGAACGGAAAAGCCCGCCTCTCTCTGGAAAATATCCGGTTCTTATTCCAGCCGCAGAATGGCGGCAAGGGGGCGGCGCTGCGGCGTGGCTTCGAAGCGGCCACCGGTGAGGTTGTGCTTGTCCAGGACGCCGATCTTGAATACGACCCCAAGGATTACGAAAAGCTTCTGGAGCCCATTTTTGACGGCCGCGCGGACGTGGTTTACGGCTCCCGCTTCCTCGGCGGCCCGCAGCGCGTTCACTATTTCTGGCATTATGCCGGGAACAAGTTCCTGACGCTCCTCTCCGACGTCTTCACCAATCTGAAGCTCACGGACATGGAGACCTGTTACAAGGTCTTCCGCCGGGAAGTCCTTCAGAACATAAAGCTGGTATCGAATCGCTTCGGCTTCGAACCGGAAATCACCGCCAAAATTTCGAAAGGAAACTGGCGAATCTACGAAGTTGGAATTTCCTATGCCGGCCGCACCTACGCGGAAGGCAAGAAGATCACCTGGCGCGATGGGATTTCTACTCTTTGGTGTATTCTTCGATTCAATCTGTTTAATTGAGTTATCTTTCGTTTTGGGAAGAGCCGCGCCCTTCTTGGCATCAGTCGCATTTGATCACCCAGGATTCAGATGGTGACGCTCCCCTCGAAGGCCGCTGAGGGATTGACGTTCACCCCTAAATCCGCGCTGAAGCATGTATGATTTTCGGACTCGCTCCGTGAATACTTGAGGACCAAAACGAAAAGCCCCACCTGTCGCGGAGCGCGACAGTTGGGGCACGCGCTGAGTTGCAAACGCAACAAAAATCAAAACCCAGACCCTCGAAAAAAACGAGAGGCTCTGCCACCCGAAAATTCAAAACCGCCTCAAAGGCTTTGCCACCCGCCGGTCGGCGTGGCACTGTGGCCGGTGGATTGTCGCCGGCCGCGAAGACAGGATCGATCCTGAGGAACTCAAACCGATCTTCGTTCGCTTGACAGCATTAAAAGGGTTTATGGCCGGTTGAATTCAAAGTGCAGGCATTTTTCTTGCGTTTATGCATTCTTCAGACCGTGTTTATGTCCTGTTTAGGCGCTCAAGTCTACCTTCGGGGAATAGTTCAGGCTATGCCCCATGTCCTCTCTCCAAGCAGGCGACCAACTCGACCACTACCGCATTGAACGCCTCGTTTTGCAAACCGGCATGTCGTCCGTCTACCGTGCGATGGACCTGCGAAATGGCCGGGCGGTAGCGATCAAAGTACCAAGCCCCGTGGTGGAAAGTGATCCCCTCTTCTACGATCGCTTCAAGCGGGAAGAGGAAATCGGAAGAAAGCTCGATCATCCCAGAGTGATTAAGGGATTCGGCGACGAAAGCCGCAGCCGCATTTACATGGTTATGGAGTGGGTGGAGGGCCGCCTCCTACGCCATATCCTGGCCGAAAGCAAAAAGCTTTCCACGGAAAGATCGGTGCGCATCACCGTGGGGATATGTGAGGCCCTCGAATATATTCACGGCAACGGCATATTCCACCGCGATCTGAAGCCGGAAAATGTCATGGTCGACTCCGAAGACCGCATTACGCTGATCGATTTCGGCATTGCCGGGAGCGTGGACATGCGGCGGTTGACTTTTGGGAAGCTCACTCATGCGATGGGCACACCCGACTATATCTCTCCGGAGCAGGTGAAATCGAAACGCGGTGATGCGCGGAGCGACATTTACGCGCTCGGCGTAATGCTCTACGAGATGCTGACCGGCGAGGTGCCCTTTAACGGACCCAACCCGCTCGCCGTCCTGAATGATCGACTTATAAACCATCCCGTTCCGCCGCGTGAACTGGATCCCGCGATCTCGCCTCAGATGCAAGAAATTATTTATCGAGCCCTGGAGCGCAATCCGGGGAACCGCTACGCGAGTGCTCGTGAGTTTGCCCGTGATCTTAACAACCCCGAGTCCGTAGGGGTAGAGGAGCGCAGCGAATTGCAAGAATGGAAATCGCGGCGTTCAACGGGGTCGAAGGCGATCTGGATGTATCTCATGTACGCGATGATTCCCGTTGCCATTTTCTTTCTGATGTTGATTACGGCAAGATACAAGTGAACTGCTCTAGCGTTATACCTGGGGATGCCGAACGATCCTCAAGGCAAAGATCGCCCCAGAAGAAACCTTGAAAGCCGGAAAGCGGTATCCTAATCTCACGGAGTCCATGGTCGCTTCAACAGCAGGTTCGACAACCCAGTCTGTCTCCGCCGGCTTTCTGCAGCAGACCGGATCCCTAGCCTTGCGCCTTTTGCTCGGGTTGAGCCTGATTGCCGCAATCACATTTACGTTTATTCGTTTAATTCCGGTGAATGCTACGACCGTAGGTTTTTTCTACATCGTTGCTATCCTTGTAATTGCAACGGTGGGGGGACTCATAGAAGCTACCGTGTCCTCCATTATTGCAATGCTGTGCTTCAATTTCTTTTTCTTGCCTCCCGTCCGGACATTTACCATCGCCGATCCGCAAAACTGGGTCGCCCTGTTTGCTTTCTTGACTACGGCACTCACCGCCAGTCAACTTTCAGATCGATTGAAACGACAAAGAAGAGAGGCGCTGGACCGGGAGCATGAGATGGAGCGATTGTACGCGCTCAGCCGCGCAATACTGCTGACCGACACCACGCAGCCCACGGGGAAGCAGATCGCAAACCAGATCGCCAAAGCCTTTGAGTTTCCTGCAGTCGCGCTTTATGACCGCAAGACCGGTGAAGTCTATCTGGCTGACCGGGAGGCGTTTCCCGACATTCGTGTTATCAAAGCTAAATTGCGTGAGTCTGCAATCCAATCCATCGTGTTACGAGAGGGCGACGCGTTTCTGATAACGCCCATCCGCCTTGGTGGAGAGCCCATCGGGAGTCTCGCGCTTACGCACACCTTTCTATCCGATGCCGCGCTGCAGTCTCTGTTGAACCTCGTGGCAGTGGGGCTGGAAAAGGCTCGGGCCCAGGAGGAGGTGAACCGCGCGCAAGTTGCTCGCCAGAGCGAGGAGTTGAAGTCCACCCTTCTGGACGCCATCGCGCACGAATTCAAGACTCCGCTGACGTCGATAAGAGCTGTTACGACCGACTTGCTTTCGAATCCCGACGAATTGCTTTCGCAGCAGCAGCGCGGATTGGTTACGATCGCGGATGAAGGAGTGGACCGTCTGGACAGGCTGGTTACCGAAGCGATTCAGCTAGCGCGAATCGAGGGTGGCAAGTTTCAGTTGAATCGGGGGATTCATTTTCCGAGCTCGTTGATTTCCGCAGCCGTTCGCCAGACGAGGTGTCTCACAGAAGGAAGGGACCTCAAAGTGCAGATGGCAGATGATCTCCCCTTGGTTTTCGTCGATGCCGAGCTAATCGTGCTGGTAATCGCGCATCTGATCGATAACGCAGTGAAGTACTCCCGGTCAGGCGGTCGCATTCTGATTAGTGCGCAGACGAGCGGGAAGGGTGCGATCATACACGTAACGGATCAAGGTCCGGGCATCAGCGAGGATGAACAAACGCGCATTTTCGATAAATTTTATCGCGGTACGAATGGGCAACATCTCAAAGGGACAGGCATGGGACTCGCGATCGCCCGCGAGATTATGCGCGCGCATGGCGAGGAAATCTGGGTCAAGAGCAGCCCGGATCAAGGCTCGGAATTTTCCTTTTCATTGGCGGCCGCACCCGCGGAGGGCGCCGAATGAGCGCAGGCCGTATCCTCGTTGTGGACGACGATCCCCAGATTCGCCGCACCATGAAGGCAACTCTTACGTCTCGTCATTACGAAGTGAGTGACTCTCGGAACGGTGAAGAAGCTTTGGACAAGTTGCGCTCGGAACCTTATGACCTGGTGTTGCTGGACATGAACATGCCCGGAACTGGAGGGATTGAGACTTGCCGGCTCATCCGCTCCGGCTCTGACGTTGCGATCATCATGTTAACCGTCAACAATACGGAAAAAGACAAGGTCGAAGCGCTCGACGCCGGCGCCGATGACTACGTCACCAAACCTTTCAGCATGCCTGAACTGCTGGCCAGGATTCGCGCGACCCTGCGGCGATTGCCGCAGGCTCCGGATGACTCGGGTTTGCAAAAACTCGCGCTGGAGGGCGTCGAAATAGATCTTTCCTCACGGCAGGTAACCGTGGGCGGCCGCACTGCGCGGCTCACGGCAAAGGAATTCGATCTACTTTCCTACTTTCTCTCGCGGCCAAACAAAACAATCGCCCATCGCGAGCTGCTCCAAGCTGTTTGGGGGCCGGACTACGGCGACGAATTGGAATATTTGAGGGTCTTTGTCAACCGCCTGCGCAAGAAGATCGAACCCGACCCTTCGAAGCCCCGCTTTCTTGTAACCGATGCCTGGGCGGGCTATCGTTTTCACCTTCCACACTGAAAATCCTTCCCCGATAGACCGGGTCTCGAACGCGCCGCCGGTCACGCACCCGCGCAGCTGTGATCCGTGTCACTGCGTCTGACCCAGCAAACTGGTTTATTTGCTTGTTAGAAGCTGTTTATGCGCTGTTTATGCCCGCTACTGCACAATCCGCAGTGGATGGGCACAATGAAAGACCTACTCAACAGCGCAATTACTCAGCCAGCGCGGCCATCGGTAACCCGGGAAGCTCCTGAAGGCATCGGACCGGGACGGCTCGAGGTAAACGTGATCTTTACCGATCCACAAGCTACCGTGGCTGCCTTGAAGGCCGCCGGATCATTGGCACGGGATCTTGAAGCACGTATTCGAATACGGGCTGCGATCGCTGTGCCTTACACATTGCCTCTTGATAAACCGCCAGTGTGCGCGGGCTTCATCGAGAAGCTTCTATTTGATTTGGTATGTCGTCTGGACCTGGATGCATTCGAACCCAGTATCCACCTGTATCAATGCCGGGATCGGGTCGAAACTCTATTGCGGGTGCTAAGTCCCAATTCCCTCGTCGTCATTGGCGCTCGGAAGCACTGGTGGCCCACGGCGGAAAGCCGGGTAGCAAAGGCCCTGCGATCGAAAGGTCATCGCGTTGTTTTTATCGGCCTGAAGCCAGGAACGAAATCGGATCTCCAATGAAGTCGAAAACTCCAATTCGGCCCGCTACCCAAACGATGGAGGGGATACTCGCTCGTAACATGAATGAGGATTTGCCGATTTCATCAGCCATCGTGGGATTCACTCTACTGGGGGATTTGGAGGATGTTCTGGCAGTGCTACGGACAGCAGTTCTGCTGGCAAGGAGTCTGAAGGCGCCGCTATCGCTCAGCCTTTTTGGAAAGGACATTTTGTCCGGACACATTGACGAAACTCCACAATCCACGTCGGTGTCGGAACTCCTGAATTCCGCAAAAGCGCAACTTCGGGAGCTTGCCGCTCCGGCGTTCACCATGGAGATCAACTTCATAGCCGCGTCATTTGTGAGTGCGGGGTCTATTACGATGAATGTTCACAGCGCGAATCCGGCTTTAATGAGTGAGAATACGTGACAAAACGAGGAGATGCGCGAAGAATGCATTACGTAGGTTTAATGTCCCGGCCGTGCCGTCATGCGATGTCGCTCGAAGTCGTTGTGAGGTGAATCAATGTTGGATCTCTTTTATATCGGTGTCGTGATCGTTTTCTTTGTCTTGCTGTGGGGATTTACCAAGGCGTCCGAACGCCTGTAGGAGGACCCAGTGGAATATGTGATTGCGGGAATAGTCGCAGCGTTTCTGTTCGTTTATTTGATGTACGCACTGCTTCGGCCGGAAAAATTTTGAGGTGGTGAAATGACTTTACTCGGTATTGCCCAGATCCTGATCTATTTTGCGTTGATTGTCGCCATTACAAAGCCAGTCGGGACCTTCATGTATCGCGTCTTTGAGGGCGAACGGACATTCCTTCATCCTGTTTTCCGGCCGCTGGAGCGCCTGATCTATTGGCTCGGGGGCGTGCGTGAAGATGAGGAGCAATCCTGGATACGCTACTCGGCGTCCATGATCTCGCTGAGCATATTCAGCTTCATTTTCGTCTACGCGCTGCAGCGGTTACAGGGACATCTGCCGCTGAACCCGATGCATTTTTCAACGCCGCAGGCGCCGTCAAACGCCACCGCGATGACTCCGGACCTGGCGTTCAATACGGCCGTCAGTTTCACGACGAACACCAATTGGCAGGCCTATTCGCCGGACACGACGATGAGCTACCTGACCCAGATGGCGGCACTCGCAGTCCAGAACTTCGTTTCCGCCGCGGTGGGTATCGCCGTGGCTGTTGCGTTAATTCGCGGATTCGCTCGTCACACCGCCAAGACGATCGGCAATTTCTGGGTGGACGTTACCAGGTGCACACTTTATATTTTGTTGCCCATTTGTATTCTGGCGACGTTGTTTTTCGTGTGGCAAGGATCGATCCAAAACTTCAAAGGCCCCGTCACGGCAACAACTCTAGAAGGGCCGTCCCAGGTGATTGAGCAGGGTCCACTGGCGTCTCAGTTAGCCATAAAAATGCTGGGGACCAATGGCGGCGGATACTTCAACGCGAACTCTGCCCACCCATACGAGAATCCGACACCTCTGGCGAATCTGCTGCAGATGTTGCTGATCTTTTCGCTGGGGGCGGGACTGACGTACCAATTCGGCAAGATGGTGCGCGATACGCGTCAAGGCTGGGCGATCTTTGCAGCGATGGCACTGATGTTTCTCGGCGGCGCTTTCATCTGCTATTGGGCTGAGCAAGCAGGAAACCCCATGTTGACCAAAATGGGGATCGAGCATGTGTATACGGGAAGTCAGCCGGGCGGAAACATGGAAGGCAAGGAAGTCCGGTTCGGCAATCCGATGACGGCGCTGTTCGCCACGGTAACGACCGATGCCAGCTGCGGAGCGGTTATCGGCATGCACGACAGCTTCACGCCGATCGGCGGGATGGTTCCGCTATTCAACATACAGACCGACGAAGTGATCTTTGGAGGGGTGGGCGCCGGTCTCTACAGCATGTTGATCTATGCGGTCGTCGCCGTCTTCATCGGCGGATTAATGGTCGGGCGCACGCCCGAGTATGTGGGCAAGAAGATTGAACAAAAGGAAGTCAAGATGGCAATCATCGCCATCCTTGCGACTTCTCTGGTTATTCTTGGGTTCACAGCCCTCAGCTCCATGGCGCCGTTTGCTAAGAACGGCTACTGGAACTCGCCCGGTCCGGCTGCCGCGAATACGAATAACGGGGCCGCGCATGGATTCTCGGAAATTCTGTACGCGTATTCGAGCGGCGCCGGGAATAATGGCAGCGCCTTTGCCGGAATCAACGCCAACACGCCTTGGTACAACCTGACGATTGGCACTTGATATGCTGGTTGGAAGGTTCCTCTTCATTATTCCGGCTCTGGCAATTGCCGGCAGCCTGGCCGCAAAGAAACTCGTGCCCGTAACCAGCGGCACGTTGCCAACAAACGGGTCGCTGTTTGTGGTTCTCCTCGATCGGAACCGTCATCATTGTGGGTGCGCTTACATATTTCCCCGCGCTCTCGCTCGGTCCGATCGTCGAGCATTTCCAGATGCTTAATGGGAAACTTTTTTGATGTCATTGTCAGTTAGGAGCTGAACATGTCAACGGTCACGTCTCCTCGGGTGGAGAGCAAGAGGGAAGGAAATCAAGAAGCCTCCGGGCTTATCTCGAAAGGCGTCCGAGCGCGCCCGCTTTTCGATCCGGAAATCGTGCGGCGTGCGACAAAAGAGTCGTTCGTAAAACTCAACCCGATGAAGGTTGCCAAGAACCCGGTGATGTTTGTCGTCGAAGTCGGTGCTGCATTAACGACGATTTACGTGATCAAGGATGCGGTCACTGGCGCCGGCAACCTTCTGTTTGGAGTTCAAATCGCCCTTTGGTTGTGGTTTACGGTTGTGTTCGCCAACTTTGCGGAAGCCATGGCGGAAGCGCGAGGCAAAGCGCAAGCCGACGCACTGCGCAAGACCAAGACCGATACGGTTGCGCACAAGGTCCTGCCAAATGGCAAGTTCGAGATGGTACCTTCGACACAGTTGCGCGCCGGGGACGTGGTGTACTGCGAAGCGGGTTATCTTATTCCGGGAGATGGAGAAGTCATTGACGGCGTTGCTAGCGTCGATGAGTCCGTCATCACCGGAGAGAGTGCTCCCGTCATTCGGGAATCGGGCGGTGACCGCAGCGCCGTGACCGGCGGAACGAAGGTTTTGTCGGACCACATCAAGATCCGAATCACTTCCAATCCGGGTGAAACGTTCTTGGACCGCATGATCGCCCTCGTTGAAGGCGCAGTGCGTCAGAAGACACCCAACGAAATTGCGCTAAACATTCTGATCGCTGGTCTAACCTTAGTCTTTTTGCTGGCGGTCGCGACATTGCCGCCGTATGCAAAATACGCGATTCAAGCCGTCAGCAGCGGTACCGCTCCGACGGTTGCGGTCCTCGTCTCCCTGCTCGTATGTTTGATTCCCACGACCATCGGAGGCTTGCTTTCTGCCATTGGCATCGCGGGCATGGATCGCGTGATGCAACACAATGTCCTGGCCATGAGTGGCAAGGCGGTGGAAGCTTCAGGCGATGTGAATACGCTTCTTCTGGACAAGACCGGCACGATCACTCTGGGCAACCGGCAGGCGGTCGAATTCATAACGGTAGAAGGAGTGACAGAAAGCGAACTGGCGGATGCTGCTCAACTGTCTAGCCTTGCCGACGAAACGCCGGAAGGTCGCTCAATCGTAGTATTGGCCAAGGAGAAATACGGGCTTCGCGGTCGCGAAGTCGCCGAGCACAACGCACAATTCATTCCATTCTCCGCCTATACGCGAATGAGCGGTGTTGACATGGACGGCCGACGGCTGCGAAAAGGCGCGACGGATGCCATTGCTCAGTTCGTAAAGGAGGCTGGCGGCCAGGCGCCTCCATCGCTATTGGAAATTTCCGACCGCATATCCAGAAATGGCGGGACGCCGCTCGCGGTGGCCGATGGGTCCCGGGTTCTCGGCATCATTCATCTGAAAGATATCGTCAAGGGCGGAATGAAAGAACGGCTCGCTTCGCTGCGCGCCATGGGGATTCGCTCCGTGATGATTACCGGAGACAATCCGCTGACTGCCGCTGCCATCGCGCAGGAGGCCGGCGTGGACGACTTCCTCGCCCAGGCCACTCCGAAAGCCAAGCTGGAATATATTCAAAAAGAACAGGCAGACGGCCGCCTTGTGGCCATGACCGGTGACGGAACCAATGATGCGCCCGCGCTGGCTCAGGCCGATGTTGGCGTGGCCATGAATACCGGAACAATGGCTGCGAAAGAAGCAGGCAACATGGTTGATCTCGACAGCAATCCGACGAAACTCATCGAGATCGTGGCCATCGGCAAGCAACTGCTCATTACTCGCGGCTCGCTGACCACCTTTTCAATCGCCAATGACGTGGCGAAATACTTCGCGATCATCCCGGCAATGTTTGCCGCGATTTATCCTGAGTTGAACAAGCTGAATATCATGGGGCTGCACTCCCCACAGAGCGCAGTGCTCGCTGCCGTGATCTTCAACGCCGTAATCATTATTGCGCTGGTTCCGTTGGCCCTCCGGGGCGTGCAATACAAGCCCGTCAGCGCCGGCCAAATGCTCACGCGGAACCTGCTGATCTATGGTCTTGGCGGGATTATTGTGCCGTTTCCCGGCATTTGGCTGATTGACAAGATGCTCGTGGTTCTGCATCTCGCGTAAGAGGGCGGGCTCAACCTGGAGCCCGCAAGAGTAAAGGAGTAGGACATGCTGAAGGAACTTGGACCTGGACTTCGATTGACGCTGATTTTCACGATTCTCACGGGATTGATCTACCCTGCCGTGATGACCGGAGTTTCCGAACTGATTTTCCCGAAGCAGGCCAACGGCAGCCTCGTTACGGTGGGCGACAAGGTGGTTGGCTCTAGCCTCATCGGCCAGCCTTTTGCCAAGCCTGAATATTTTCATCCACGCCCTTCAGCGGCTGGCAATGGTTACGACGCCACGGCGTCCGGCGGCTCCAACCTTGGCCCCACGAGCGCCAAGCTTCTCCACGGCACGACGAAAATGGACGACAAGAACAATGAGATCGTCGATTTCGACGGCATCAGCCTTCGCGTCGTGCATTACTGCGTCGAGAACGACATTCCGTACGAATCGTCGGTACCCCTCGACCAGTTCAAAGATTCACACGGCGACCTCGATGACGTGAAGCTGATCAAAGCCTTCAACGATGACAAAGCGCCCTTGGTGTTCACGCCGAAGGCGCCGATTCCGCAGGATGCTGTAACAGCCTCGGCTTCAGGTCTGGACCCACAAATCAGCCCCGCGAACGCCGGGATACAAGCCGCACGCATCGCGAAGTCGCGGGGCGTTTCCGCGGATCAAGTGAAGCAGTTGATCCAGCAGTTTACGGACCGGGCGGATTTAGGGTTTCTCGGCGAGCCGCGTGTTAACGTTCTGATGTTGAATGTCGCGCTTGACCAACATTTCGCTGTGTCGAAGTAAGGTCGGAAGGACGATGAATTTGTCGCTTGTTTTAATGTCACGGCGCAGGCTTCAGGCTGATTGAGCTATCGCATCAAACTTGCCCTTTTTATCCTTTGTGCCATTTCGATTCTGCTCCTCATCGACACGGCTTACCAGGGACTGAATACACTTTCGCGCTTGGATGTCGTCGAGGCTGAGCGAGACCAATGGCAGCGGCCTTCAGATGTTATCCAGGCGCTGGATTTGAAGCCGGGAAACATGGTCGTCGATCTGGGATGCGGTTCGGGGTACTTCACACTCAAACTTTCGGCGCCGGTTGGCAAGAGCGGCAGAGTTCTGGCCGAGGACATTCGCAGGCTGCCGCTGTTGTTCTTATGGATCAGGGCCTTCCAAAGAGGCCAACCGAACGTCCGCCTTGTGCTTGGCGAGCCCGACGACCCGCACTTGCCTACTCAACGCGTGAATTCCGTACTCATTGCCAATACGTATCATGAATTTACAAATACTCAGGCGATTCTTGGTCATGTAGCCCAGTCGTTGGTTTCCGGGGGACGACTGGTCGTGGTCGATCGCGAGCCTCGCCCGGTTGACGGCGGATCTTCGGAGACTGCAGCGGAGCATCACGAAGTTTCATCCGAACAAGTGGAAAGTGAACTTCGTCATGCAGGATTTGAAATCGTCAGCCGGCAGGGTCGCTTCATCCAAAATGATCCCTTGAATGAGAACTGGTGGATCATTACTGTCCGCAAACCATAGCTGCGTCAGTCCGGAAGAGACGTTGAGAACAACAGAAGGACGAATAAGAAGGGCTTACGAGGCAACATGAATCGACTCACTTGGTTTGGTTTGTTTGCAGTTACGGCCATGTTAGTGTGCTATGTGCTCGAACATCGCAGCCGATGGTTTATCCTAGCGTTTGCTGGAGCGTGTGTTCTCGGTTCGGCTTACGGGTTTTTACAAGGGGCCTGGCCATTCGGATTGGTGGAGGCTGTCTGGTCCATCGTGGCCGTGCGGCGATGGCTGAGTGGCGCGGAGCGATCCCATTAAGCAATGACCATTAGGCATTTCCGTTGAAGTTTGCCAGAAGACCGTGATTCTCAATCATGAATGATTCACTTCAACGACCTACCCCTGAGCAACTGCTCGCGCAAATCGAACAGGATGAACGGCGGGAGCGCCGCGGGCGACTGAAAGTTTTCCTCGGCTACGCTCCTGGAGTTGGCAAGTCCTTCCAGATGCTTGACGAAGGCCGTCGACGCCGCGAACGAGGGGAAGATGTAGTGGTTTGCGCAATGCAGCCGGAATACCCTCCCGAAGTTGAGGCTGTATTGCAGAAGCTAGAGATTATCCCCACCCTAAAGACTGCTGACGGAGAGGCCATAGACGTCGCAGCAGTGTTGCAGCGGAAGCCCCGCGTAGCTCTGGTTGATGGCCTTGCCTATGAAAATCCATCAGACTGCCTAAATGCTCATCGCTGGCAAGATGTGGAGCAACTGCTTGAGGCTGGAATCTCCGTCATCGCGACGGTCAACCTGCAATATCTTGAGAAACACAGCGATGAAGTGGAACGCATCACTGGCAAACACGTCTCCTGCACCATTCCGCGCGGCTTTTTAGATAGAAGCGCGGACGAAATCGTTGTCGTCGACGCTCCCGCTACAGAAAGTCTATCGCGCCAAGTGGCTCCAGGAGATCGCGCGGTCCACCTGGCAGAGGAACATAAGCTTTCCCGGCTCAGGGAACTGGCGCTGTTAGTCGCAGCGAGCGTAATTGACCGCCAGCTCGAGAGCTACTTGCGGTCGCATGGGATGGATTCATCCTGGGGGGTACAGGAGCGTATCCTCGTCTGTGTCACGCCCCGGTCCAATGCGACAAAAATGCTGGAAAGCGGCCGGCGCAACGCGGACCGCTTCCAAGGTGAATTTTACGTGGTCTATGTGCAGCAACCAATTCTTTCGCAGCAAGATCGGAAAGTCTTGCAACAGAATCTGGATTACGCACGCCAACTCGGGGCCCAAGTGGAGGTTCTGAGTGGCCTGGACGCGACTGAGGCGATCCTGAAGTTCGCGCGTCAGAAGGGCATCACACAAATCTTCGTCGGACACAGCATGCGTCAGGGAGGTTGGCGGCGACTGTGGGGTAATTCAATAAAGCGCTTAATAAGTTCCGCGGAAGGAATTGATGTCGTCGTCTACCCCCATTAGCGGAGGTTCCCGCGTAGATCCGCAACCCGGGCGACGAGGCCAACTTAAGGTATTCCTCGGTTATGCCGCCGGTGTTGGTAAGACCTACCGGATGCTGGAGGAAGCGCAGCATCTCATGCGCCAAGGGAACGATATTGTAGTCGGCTACTTTGAACCTCACGCCCGCAAAGACACAATCGCGAAAACCGTCGGCCTGGAGATGGTTCCACCCCGCATGATTACATATCGGACGAGCACCTTTCGGGAAATGGACACGGACGCCATTTTGAAACGGCACCCAGCCATATGCATTGTCGATGAATTGGCGCACACCAATGTGCCTGGCTCGCAGCGCGCAAAGCGATGGGAGGACGTTCAGATACTGTTGGATGCTGGAATTGACGTTATGACGAATATGAACATCCAGCACCTTGAGAGTCTCAACGATCAGATTTTCCGAATCACGGGCGTTCGCGTACGCGAGACCGTGCCGGATTGGTTTGTCAAGAGTGCCGGCGAAATCGTGATGGTGGACGCGACAACGGGAGCGCTCCTGAACCGGCTAAAAAGAGGAGACATCTACGCTCCCGAAAAAGCGCAACAGGCGATGGAGAATTTCTTCAAGGAATCGACCCTCACGGCGCTGCGGGAACTCGCCATGCGCCAGGCCGCGCACGAACTTGAATTGCGGGAATTCGCCAGCACTGCCGTGGAACGCCGGCCAGAGCAGGAACCTTCCGGCATTTCGCCCTCCTCGAGAAGAGCAACCACGGATCGGATCTTAATCCATGTCAGCGCCGATTCCTCAACGGCCATGCTGATAAGGCGCGGGCGAAGAATGGCTGACTATCTCGGCGCCGATTGCTTCGCGGTTTCGGTTATGCCTCGTGACCATGGGCGTTTGGCAAAGCCAGATCGGGAAGCGATCGAAAAGCATTTGAACTTCGCGAGAAATCTTCACATCGAAGCTCGAATCCTGGAAGGCGACGATGCTGCGGAAACAATCGTGGACTTTGCGCGCCGCAATCAAATCACGCAGATTCTCCTCAGTCGTTGCGACCATAGTGCGTGGAGTCAACTTTTTGGAAATGACCTCATTCTGCGGGTCGTTCAGAAAGCAAAGGATATTCGCGTGATCATTGTTGCCGAACGAAAGAGGCCCGGCTGACCCGGTGGATGATCCGAAATGGTGTAGCCCGCCAGAAAGAAGTGCGGCGGCTCCGCGCGTTCCCTCGCAAGGGACCCAGGATAAACTCCGCTGAACACGAACAAGCCGCTGCCGAAAGCCGAAGGCGGGGCAGGAGAGGTCTGCCGGTTCCGGGCTATACTCATAGCCGCTAGGAAACTATTTGTAGGAATACGTTGTCGAGGGGCCGCAACAATCCCGCCGCGCTGCGACAACATAAACTGAATGGATCCATGGTTTTTGCCAAAGGCACGCTCATTCTCGTGCAACGACCTCATGCAACGACTGCCCCGCCTTCCAGCGGCTCGGCATCTCAGTCCTCTTATCGCGGTAAGGTTCACTCGTCTCCGTCGCGTCATAAACATCATCTTTAGAAGAGAGATTTGTCCCAGATAGTGCTACATCGACCGGTTGAGCCGACACCGTTTTTTTTGGGAGCTGGGAGTACTGGCTCTGATGTACCATCGGCCTACCAACGGCATTGTGCTAGGGTCCCAGGCGATCCGAGCAGAGGTTTCCATATTTCTGTAGGTTGCAATCCTGCGGGGTCTTTGACCGTCGCTCAATGTCTTCGTTGCGGATTTATATCCTGTTGCCATTTCAGGCGCGAACAAAGAGGGGTGGCACTTGAAGATGTCCAGGGCGCTTTCGTTCGTGATCGCATTGCTCGCAGGCATGCTGCTTTCTGCGAGTGCTCAAGGGCAGGTCACCTTTCCGGGTCCGGAGCTGTTGGGCCGGCCGACGGACCACTCCGTGACCATCAACGTCGTGGCGAATGTCGCGATCGACGCCTACTTCGAGTATGGCACCCAGCAGGGAGGGCCGTACCCTCAAACGAGCCCAGCGGCCGGAGCCGGCGGCCCGGCTTCCGCCGCGGCGAACACGCCACTGGACGTCGTAGTAAGCGGCCTCAGCGCCGACACCGAATACTTCTACCGAATGATTTACCGGCAGACCGGCACATCCAACTGGACCACAAGGGATGAGCATTCATTCCACACCCAGCGGCTGCCGGGAGACACCTTCAGCTTCACCGTAGGTTCCGATTCCCACATCAATATCGTTTTCGGGAATCCGACTCTCTATCAGCAGACGATGCAGAATGTCGCTGCCGAAGATCCTGACTTCCACCTCGACCTGGGCGACACCTTCGCCATGGATAATGTGACCACTCAGGCGGATGCCAACAGCAACTATCTCAATTTGCGCTCCTACTTTGGGCTGATGAGCGGCTCTGTGCCCGTTTATCTGGCGCTGGGGAATCACGAACAAGAAGAAGGCTGGCACTTAGGCGACACCAACGGCGATCTCACCACCAGCCCGCCGGTGATGAGCACCAATGCCCGCGAACAGTTCTATGTGAACCCCGATCCGCTGCTCGATTCCTTTTATTCCGGAAACACAGACACCTCTTATACGGCGATCACCGGCAGCGCCGATCACACCATTCAGGACTACTACGCGTGGACGTGGGGCGATGCGCTGTTCGTGGTCATAGATCCTTATTGGTACACCACCGTCAAGCCCTATGCTGGAAACATGGGAGGAGGTGAGCCCGGGTTCCCCACCCAGCCGCAGGATGCCGACCGATGGCGGTGGACCCTTGGGTACGTCCAATACCAGTGGCTTGAACAGACTCTGAAGAACAGCACCGCCAAGTACAAATTTATGTTTGCCCACCAGGTCTCCGGCGGTATGGACGACTATGGACGCGGCGGCGCTAACGCCGTCCCTTTCGTGGAATGGGGCGGCTACAACATCGACGGCACCACATACAATTTCGATAGCCAGCGGCCCTCATGGGGCGACCCGGACGGGCAATTGCTTACGAAATATAACGTCACCGCCTTCTTCCATGGTCACGATCACGAGTTCGCCTATGAGAAGCGCGACGGCGTCGTCTATCAACTCGTTCCGATGGCTGCCGACGCCACCTATGGCTTTGGCTTCGGGGACTACCACGAGACAGACCCCTATACGATCAAGGTGCTTCCCAACACCGGCCACCTGCGGGTTACAGTTTCTCCTTCGCAGGTGACTGTCGACTACGTGAACGCATTTCTGCCCGGCGATGGAACCAACGGCCAGATTGCTTACTCCTACTCGATAGCGCCGCAAACCACGACCGCCACACCCACATTAAGTCCCGCGCCAGCCACCTTCACAACGCAGCAATCCGTGAACCTCTCAGATGCTACAGGCAACGCGACCATTCACTACACCACGGACGGCTCGACCCCCAACTCGATGTCGCCCACCTACACGGTCCCCATCGTGGTCAGCACGACGACGACGATCAAAGCCATCGCGAGCGCCAGCGGCCTCAACGACAGCGCTGTGGCGAGCGGCACCTACACAATCAACAGCGATCCGCCGCCGACGGTGAGCTCGATCTTGCCCGCGTCAGGGACTACGGCTGGCGGGACGTCGGTCACGATCACCGGCACGGGTTTCCTGGCGGGAGCAAGCCTCACCTTTGGCACGACTCCGGCGACCAATATCGTGGTTGTCAGCTCCACGTCAATCACCGCCACCACTCCGGCCCACGCGGCGGGAGCCGTGAACGTTGTGGTGACCAACACCGACAGCCAGAGCGGCACGCTGACGAACGGCTACACCTACACTGGAGCTTCGGGAGGAAGCATCAGCTTCGTGCAGGCCAATGCGGGACCGAGCACGATCCAGTCCTCGAACACGACGGTGGCGGTGGCCTATCCGGCGGCAGAGGGGGCGGGACATCTGAACGTGGTGGCCGTGGGATGGGGCGACACCACCTCGACGGTCAGCTCGGTGACGGACACGCAAGGGAGCCTGTACACGCTGGCGGTAGGACCGACCAGCAACACCGGGTTGCGGCAGGTGATTTACTACGCCAAGAACATCGCCGGGGGCAGCAACACGGTGACGGTGCGGTTCAATCAGGCGGCGGCATATCCCGACGTGCGGATACTGGAGTATGCGGGAGCGGACCCGAGCAACCCGCTGGACCAGGCGGGAGCGGGGACCGGATCGGGGACGACGGCCAACAGCGGCTCGGTCACGACCACGTCAGCCAACGAGCTGGTCTTTTCCTCGGGGACGACGGGGACGATGTTCAGCGCGGCGGGGACGGGGTACACGAGCCGCAAGATCGATGTGTACGGCAACATCGCGGAAGACAAGACGGTGACCAGCACGGGCAGCTACAACGCCACGGCCACAACGGCTTCCTCCGCGTGGGTTATGCAGATTCTCACATTCCGCAGCGGCGGACAGACGGCGCCGCCCCCGACGGTGATCTCCATCGCGCCCACGTCCGGAACAACAGCGGGCGGGACCTCGGTCACTATCACCGGCACAGGCTTCATGAGCGGGGCGAGCGCGACGTTTGGCACGGCTGCGGCAACCAACGTCGTGGTCGTCAGCTCCACATCAATCACCGCCACTACTCCGGCCCACACGGCGGGAGCAGTGAACGTTGCGGTGACCAACACCGACAGCCAGAGCGGCACGCTGACGAATGGCTACACGTACAACTCTTCGAGCCCTCCACCGACGGTCGCATCAATCGCGCCTCCTTCCGGAACAGCAACAGGCGGGACAGCAGTCACGATCACAGGAACGAACTTCGCTGGGGGCGCGACAGTGACGATTGGAGGATCGGCGGCGACGAACGTAGTGGTGGTGAGCGGAACGCAGATCACGGCGACCACCCCGGCAGGAAGTTTGGGAGCGGCGACAGTCACGGTCACGGTGAATGGGCAGAGCGGGAATCTGGCCAACGGGTTCACCTACACTGCGACCGTGACGGTAGCGACCCCGACCTTCAACCCCGGCGCAGGCACTTACAGTTCCCCGCAATCTGTAAGCATCACTTCGACAACCAGCGGGGCGACGATCTGCTACACCACGGACGCAAGCACCCCGGCGGCCAACTCACCGGGCACATGCTCGAATGGTACGGCGTTGGCGAACGGGGGGAGCGTCCTGGTGAGCACCTCGGAAACTCTTAAGGCGATCGGCACCGAAAACAGCTTCACCAACAGCGCCGTGGGAAGCGCCAGTTATACCATCGGAAATTGCGCGCAAAATCTGACAATTGGCAATTTTACGCTCTGCGGGGAGTCCTACAACGATGTATCTTCGGGGACGAGTGTACAAGTCAATTACAGCCCGTCTCCCAGCAACGGGATTATTGCCTGGGCTACGTGGTGTTTCAACTCCGCATGCAATAGTTCAATCGCGGGCGTGACGGCAACGATTGGCGATAACATCAATGCGACGGAATCGTGCTTCGTCGCCAGTCCTCATAGTCCGTTTGTTACAGATGGCAATGGGGGCGGGCAAGGCAGCGGCGATTTCCAGCAGCATTATGTCTGGTACTGTCCAAGCATACCCTCCGGAGTAACATCCTTTAAGGTGACGCCGAGTAACCCCAACCTTAGCTATTTGCAGTTAAACATTACTGAATGGAAGGCCGGATCGTTGGCGGCGTCCTGTTCGCCAATAAGCGCTTGCTTTGAGAATGTGGACAATTTGGGGCAGGCAGGAAATTCAACTGGCGGGACAGCCGCCACGATCACCACCAGCGGTCCAACGGTGAACGCGAATGATCTGATCTTCGCTGTAACCGAAGTGCCCTGCTGTAGTTTTACCGCTAGTCCCGGCACGGGATATACCGGAATAACCGTGGCTCCCAGCGTTACGCCGGGAATGGTTTCCGAAGCAAAAGCAGCGGCAGCAACGGGGATACAAACAGCAACGACAACTTGGTCGGGGGGAAGCGCTGCTTGGTTTGGAGTAATCGTTCCGTTAGTTGGAACCGGGGGCGCTCCCGCGGCGCCGACGGTGATCACTATCAGTCCGAACAATGGGCCGGCAGCGGGCGGGACATCGGTCACCATCACCGGCACGGGTTTTCTGGCAGGAGCGAGCGTCACCTTCGGCACGACTGCGGCGACCAACGTCGTGGTCGTCAGCTCCACGTCAATCACCGCCGCCACTCCGGCCCACGCGGCGGGTGCAGTGAACGTTACCGTCACCAACACCGACAGCCAGAGCGGCACCTTGCCCAATGCTTACACCTATACCAACCCTGCTCCGACAGTGACCTTAATTTCTCCAACCTCGGGAACCACGGGAGGCGGCACAGCCATCACCATCACCGGCACGGGTTTCCTGGCCGGTGCTACCGTGTCGCTGGGCGGCACGGCTGCTACGAACATTGTCGTGGTCAGCCCCACGTCAATCACGGCCACTACTCCGGCCCACGCGGCGGTTGCAGTGAACGTTACCGTCACCAACACCGACAGCCAAAGCGGCACCTTGCCCAATGCTTACACCTATACCAACCCTGCTCCGACGGTAACCCTAATCTCCCCAACTTCGGGAACCACCGGAGGCGGCACAGCCATCACGATCACCGGCACCGGTTTCCTGGCCGGTGCTACCGTTTCGCTGGGAGGCACGGCAGCTACGAACGTTGTTGTGGTCAGCTCCACGTCAATCACCGCCGCCACTCCGGCCCACGCGGGGGGAGCCGTGAACATTGTGGTGACCAACACCGACAGCCAGGGCGGCACGCTGACGAACGGCTACACCTACACTGGAGCTTCGGGAGGAAGCATCAGCTTCGTGCAGGCCAACGCTGGGCCGAGCACGATCCAGTCCTCGAACACGACGGTGGCGGTGGCCTATCTGGCGGCAGAGGGGGCGGGACATCTGAACGTGGTCGCCGTGGGATGGGGCGACACCACCTCGACGGTCAGCTCGGTGACGGACACTCTAGGGAACATGTACACACCGGCGATAGGACCGACGAGCAACACCGGGTTGCGGCAGGTGATTTACTACGCCAAGAACATCGCCGGGGGCAGCAACACGGTGACGGTGCGGTTCAACCAGGCGGCGGCTTATCCCGACGTGCGGATACTGGAGTATGCGGGAGCGGACCCGAGCAACCCGCTGGATCAGGCAGGAGCGGGGACCGGATCGGGGACGACGGCCAACAGCGGCTCGGTCACGACCACGTCAGCCAACGAACTGGTCTTTGCCTCGGGGACGACGGGGACGGCGTTCAGCGCGGCGGGGACGGGGTACACGAGCCGCAAGATCGATGTGTACGGCAACATCGCGGAAGACAAGACGGTGACCAGTACGGGTAGCTACAACGCCACGGCGACGACAACTTCCTCCGTCTGGGTCATGCAGATCGTCACCTTCAAGTAGCGGATCCGGGCCAAGCGGTGGCGCAACTCTGCGTGTCTGGGAGCTTTGCCTGCTAGGACCGCCCGGCCTTGATCCAAAAGTCGAAAAATAATTTCAGAGAAGATCGCTGGGAAGCGTTTGGCTGTGACGCTGCGGGAGCGAACCTCAATGAGCTGAGCCGGAGCTGGGTAGGGCTCTTCATCCCGCACAATCTCGGACAGAAAATGAATCGAGGAACCGGTGAACCCGAGGTTCAAAACCGCAGCTTGCCAAATGGCCTCAAAAACTTCCAAAAGGTGGAGTCTGAAAAAGAGCGTTGAAAAACTTCACTACATGCACATGAGTCCGCTGAAAAGAAAATTGGTCGATCATCCGCGCGACTGGCCCTGGGTGCGGGCTCTACTTGGAGCCCGCCGCAATAACCAAGCAGCATTTCTTTCTACTCAGACCTCAAGAGTGGTTTGATCCGCGTCGGTCCAGTCCCCTGAGTTGCAAACGTAAACGAAAATCAAAACCCAGACCCTCTAAGAACGAGAGGGTCTGCCACCCGAAAATTCAAAACCGCCTCAAAGGCTGGCCCACCCGCCTCTACTCAGGCTCTTGTGCTATAGAAAAATCCAACTCCTTTGGTCCAGTTAATCGCGAAAAGTAGGGCGGCGTTGGTCACAGCTGTTTCGGGAGTTATGACAATATAGAGTTCAAATCCTTCTTTGTTGATCTTCGTTTTGTCGAGATTTCCTTCGAGCACCGTTGGCCACCAGGGCACACGTGGGCTTGGCACACGACTCACTGAGGGTGGCAGGGGATCAACGCTCTTTAGAGCGTGCCGAAGGCCTTGCGAGTCATTAGGAAGAAATTCAAAGGTACACCATTCCGTCGGGGATGAGTCTCCGTGAACCTCGCGAATAGCGCGGGAGCTGGTGGGTAGGAAGTCTGGTATCCAGCCGCGACTAATTGCCCCGTCCTTGTCTGCGTCAGAAAGCGAGGAGTATTCCGATTCGTGGTGGTCACCACTGCACGCAATGAGGCTGCAAGCAAAGGCAACGCAGAGTAGGGCCAGAATAAGCGCCTTGGGACAAATCGGTCGATTTCTGGGGGGCTTTCCGACGGGTGGCCCGGCCTTCTTTTTCGCTTGACGGCGACTCACGACGATATGATACCACTCCCGTAAGTCAACGTAGAGTTAACAGGTCTTGGTTTTGAGTTGGGTGCCCCGTCCTTGATGTTTCTTCAAGGACTGATTGGATAAGAACGAAGGCTCCGAATACGATCCGAGTAAGCTTGGGTTGGAGGACCAAAGCTCGGAAGGAAAAGGAGCCTTCGATGATGGCTTGTATTGCTCCCCGCTAAAACTGGACACCTCAGTTAGGTAGAATCAGGGCCTCCAAAACAGGAGGCAACATGGGCAGGAAACCGCGAGTAGATCGATCCCCGGAAGAGAAGTGGCAGATCGTGCAGGAAGGCATCAAGAGCGGGAACGTCTCGGAGACGTGTCGGCGTCACGGGATCGCTCCGAATCTGTTCTATCGCTGGAAGGATGAAGCGGAACAGGGAGCAAAGGCAGCGCTTGGGGGGAGAAGCGCTGCCGCGGCGGAAACCGAGAAGGACCATCGCATCCGGCAACTGGAACGAACGCTGGGGCGGAAGGCGCTGGAGATCGAAATCCTAAAAAACGTCGTGGGGGAGTGAGCTGTGGTGCGGTTCACTCCCAGGCGCGAGAGATGGTGACGCAGGGCTACACGGCCACGCTGGTGGCGGCGACCTTGGCCATCAGCCGGTCGAGTCTGTACTACCGGAAGAAGCCACGAGGCAGCCGGGCCGACCGAACCTACGATGAGCAGATCGTGGTGGCGTGCGGAGAGAAGCTGGCCTACGGCTATCGGCGAGTGGCTTGGTGGCTGCAGCGGAAGAAAGGGCTGCCCGTGAATCGCAAGCGAGTGTTGCGGGTGATGCGAGAACGTGGGTTGCTGGTGCGCTCGCGTCGTCTGCGAGCACGACGGAAGAAAGAGTGGGGCCGCGTGGAAGCAGCCGAGCCGAATCAGATCTGGCAGTCGGACATGACGAAGATCTGGGCGGGGCCAGCGGTGGGCTGGGCTTATCTGGTGAGCGTGATCGACTGCTGCACGCGGGAGATCGTGGGCTGGAATCTCTCGCATCGCTGCCGAACCGAAGACGCATTGGCAGCGGTGGAGCAGGCGGTGCTGGCACGGCTGCCCGAGGGCAGCCGCGAGGCCAACGTGACGCTGACCACCGACAACGGCACACAGTTCACTTCGACGCGGTTCATCGAGACCTCAACCGGCTGGGCATCACGCATCGGCGCACGGCGTATCATCACCCGGAAGGCAACAGCTACATCGAACGGTTCCATCGCAGCTTGAAGGAAGAGGAAGTCTGGACGGCGGAATATCGCAGCGTGGAAGAAGCGCGAGCAGTCATCGCTCGTTGGATCGAGGAGTACAATCACGACCGGCCTCATCGCGGAGTCGGAAATCGCACTCCGCACGAGGCCTTCTTGGCTTTCGCAGGTGTACTAAAAAACGAGGCCCTGACTGTCTAAATTAGTGGGGAGCAATACATGCTTATTGGATGTGATTTTCACCCCAGTTGGCAAGAAGTTGGTCGTGACTCATTTTGATTCTGAATGGGTAGACTTGTTGTTTGTTGTATTAAAAGCTGCGCGTTAAAAAGAGCGCTCAATCGCGCGCTTTTGACTAAGGAGGCAACTTACGTTGAAGGAGCGATCGTAGTATCGGCGTTTTGGCGCAGATTGGGCGCAAGGGCGGACTAAGGGTGGCAAGGCAAGAGCCGCAAAGTTGTCGTCTGCAAACGCAAAGCTATTGCGAAACAGGCCGCATCGGCCGATGGAAAAAGCACCTCTAGTTACAGACAAGCATCACTAATAAAAAGCTTTTTGAGATTCACTCTCACCAGTAGCAGAATCAGTGTTGTCCATGCTACTCCGCCGACTATTTTCATCTGGTGGACCGTATTAGAGCTGAAGAGAAATATTTTGATGTGGCACTACCAGAAATCGAACGATACTTAGAAACACCAAGTAGAAAATTTAAGAGTGAATGTATTTTCGATCTGACATCAGTTGGAGAAGATGGTAGGGAGATCACATTAGGATTGCATATCTTGTCCAGATGGTGCTCTGCGTGGACTGCGGCAATAACTATGCATGGCGTTCGCATTGACGGTGTTGATTGGGAGAGCGGCATCGGGTTGACCTGCCCCCAACACCGCACACTTCATAATACGACATCCGGACTATTCACTTGCTCAACGGTGGTGATCCCGTCGCCGCCAGGGCTGTGGGAAAGTGGGAATCCCGCGCCTTTTGCGGGATTTCCAAGCGGAGTGGAAAAGTTGTTTTTACTTTTCCACGCAGCGCCTTTTCCACAGCCCTTCTCCCCGCCCGCTTCCCGCGCGAATTCCTCCGGCGTTCGGTTCCCAGGCTGCTGTGAGGACGCTCTTCGTTATACTCTCGCTGCCACAGTGCGATCTTCGCCGCGCCTGGAACAGATTCTCAAACCAGCTTACGTTCAAGCACTCTTCCCGCATCCGCCGTTAAAACTTTCCACGCGTCCGTTCTGCATCGGGCAGCCGGTTGAATGTGCACCAACTCAATCTTCCGCTCGATACACCAGGCCAGAAAATGCCGGCTCGTCAGCTCCGGCCCGTTATCACAACGAATCGCCTGCGGCACCCGCGCTCGGCGACGATCCTCTCCAACACCCGCGTCACACGTCGACTCGCGAAGCTGGTGTCCACTTCCAGTGCCAGGCACTCCCGCGTATACGCGTCCAGCACGCTCAGCACCCGGATCGCTCGCCCGCTTTGCACGGCGTCATGCACGAAGTCCAGCGCCCATTCCTGATTGGCCTGCGCTGCAGGCTGGTAGTGGCTGTCCGGTGCGCACACAGTGTTTGCGCTTCTTGCGCCGAATACTCGATCCCGCCTCCCGATACACCCGATGCACGCGCTTGTGATTCACCGTCTCTCCGCTTGCGTTGCAGCAAAACATGCAAGCGCCGATAGCCGAACCGCGGCTTCTCCCGCGCCAGTTCCACCAGGCGCGCTCGCAACCCTTCATCGCTACGCTTGCTCTGATAGCGGTAACTCGATACCGACATCGTCAGCAGTCGGCAGGCCCGCCGTTGGCTGAAGGCATACTGCTGGCGCACTTGCCCCACAGCCGCCTTCAAGACTGCGAGCTCCATCCGTTTTTTCGAATCACCGATTGCAACGCGTTCTTGTCCAAGCTCAGATCCGCGACGAGTTTCTTGAGTCGCCCGTTCTCTTCTCGCAACTGCTTCACTTCTTGCGCCTCGCTTACTTCCATCCCGCCGTATTTCGCTTTCCAAGCGTAGATCGTGTGCTTGGATACTCCCGCTTCCCGCGCCACTCTTCCGCCTTCCGCCCCGCCTCCACCTGCTTAAGCACGGCGATGATCTCTGCTTCTGTGTGCCTCGTTCTGGACATGCTTGTCCCCCTTTCCGAACTGCGAAATCTACTCAGGTTCGTGCGGATTGGGGATCGTTAGGCTGGCATCGCTACGGTTGGGACTCACACGGTTATCATGCGGAGGACAAGAAATCTCCAATTTCCGATTTTGCATCAATCAATACGAGACGCGATTTCATCCAAAGACTAATGAGCGAGTTAAAGATTCGCTTAAACAAACACGACGATGGAATCACTAAGTTGTTCTAAAATACGAAGTTCGCTGATAGCTATATTGGCGAGAAAACTGGAGCGATCTCCTTCTCCGATCAGTGCGTTATTACATTGCTCGTTCGTACTCTCGATGACAGGCTCATATCATTTTCGTTGAGCAAAAATGGATGACTTCTTCCTTGTTCACGATGGCGGAAAGAATCTCGCTGAGCTATTCGTCCAAGGCATAAACGTTACGGAAAATAAGGTCAAGACATTTGAGGCGATGGCACGGCGATTTGGTGTGAGCGTATCGGCGGATGACTTTTACTGAAGGATGCACACGCAAAGAAATTGATGACTCTATTTTGGCGATCACTCAATGCGCGTCTCTTGCGATGTACGATGTGATTGCACATCACCCGATAGTGGAAGAAGAGAAACTCGAAACAAAGGTAAATCGCGCGTTGAATAGATGGCGGCCCGATTTTGTAAGTAGCATTGGAGAAAGGTTCCTGTGAAAGGATGGGAATCTCAACATGTTTTTGATTTTGTGAGCTACTCCGTTAACGAAAAAGTTCATAGCAGCGTAGCAGTTGAAATCTTTTTCATATAGCCCCCGTCTTCAGGCTAATCAATACGGGTTTCTGGTATTGGACATCAAAGATAAGTCTCCCTATTGGGCTTGGAAGCGATTGGCGGTTGTGCAACGCTCTGAGAATTGGTCGGCGACTAGCCTACAGTTAATTCGGAACCTCTCTAAGCGAAGTCTTGCCTCTACGTGATGGACAGGAATCGGAAGTAGAGCAAATGCTGCCCGAATATATGGGTAGATTGGCAGCGTAAATTATTTCAGTTGACATGCTTGAGCAGGTCAAGCATAATAGGAGGCATGAACAAGCTTAATAAAGTAAAGCAGATACAAATAATTGCTGCCCTCGTTGAAGGCAATTCTCTCCGTTCCACTGCCCGCATGTGTGACGTAGCGTTCAACACTGTCCTGAAACTCTTGCCGCAGATCGGACGCGCTTGTTTGGAATATCAGGACAAGACTCTCCGCAATCTCACCTGTAAGCGGATTCAGTGTGACGAGTGTTGGAGTTTTTGCTACGCGAAGCAAAAGAACGTACCCGAGGACAAGAAAGGCACATTCGGTTTCGGCGACGTATGGACTTGGGTTGCGATGGACGCGGATACGAAGTTGGTCCCGTCTTTCACTGTTGGGACACGCGGCTTTCAGACAGCAAAGGCTTTCATGGACGATCTAGCTTCACGTCTCGCCAATCGCGTCCAGCTGACCACGGACGGCCATCGCGTGTACCTACAGGCTGTCGAGGATGCGTTTGGGAGCGCGATTGACTATGCCATGCTGGTCAAGATATACGGCGAAGATCGGACAGGCAGAGGCACGCTACAGTCCAGCGGAGTGCATCGGATGCCGAGAGATCGGGGTTACGGGTCGTCCCGATCCTAAGCACATCTCGACCAGTTTTATCGAACGCCAGAATCTTTCCATGCGCATGGGAATGCGCCGCTTCACGCGGCTGACAAATGCATTTAGTAAGAAGGTGGACAATCACTTTTGGGCCATCGCGCTGTACTACATGCATTATAACTTCGCTCGTATTCACAAGACCTTGCGCGTGACTCCCGCGATGGAAGCCGGAATTGCAGATCATGTCTGGTCAATCGAAGAAATTGCGGACCTGTTGGATGAGAACAACGCTACAATGGTGGCTGGAGATTAGCCAATGCGAACTTGTATTCCCATCCGAGCTTTCGCGCCCAAATCACGGCTTCGTCAATCCCGACTTCCCTCGCTATGAGCAAAAACGAAATCTCGTCAACAGATGCCGGATTATTGCTAGAAAAGCTGGTTAGAGAATCAGTTCCAGTCGTCGCTTTCTTTATATCGCCAGATGGCGTTCGTAGTAAATTTCGCGGCTTTGTAGATAGTGTCACTAGCGGAACCGGAATCACGGTCGCTTCCAAACAAGGCTCTCCGGCAGAAACAGGATACCTTTCGGTTCTAATCGGCAATCCTGCGGGGACGGACTGCACATTCGTTTTTGGAGATATTCGGGAATTGCCTGAAGAAAAACGCGAAGAATCAGCTAATAAGCTCGGAGAAGCTGCGCTCAGTATTTCGCTGCCGACTGGTGCTCGACTAACTCTTTTCTTCACTCCTTAGAAATACCACGCTTGTCAATATGGCGTTTTTACACGATCACGCATCGAATGCACTTATTTTCAAAATGAGTCACTACCAACAAGTTTGTTGGGTCGATACCGAGACGGGAGAGACCGAGGAACACAAGCTAGTCCACGCGCCGGGAGAAGCGGAGAAGTTCTACCGGCAGTTTCCGGCGCCGGCGCTGATCGGCATGGAGGCCACGGGGAATTGCCAGTGGTTCGTGGAGATGCTGGCGGCGCTCGGGCATGAAGTGTGGATCGGAGACGCCGCGAAGATCCGCGCTAGCGAGGTGCGACAACAGAAGCATGATCGGCGCGATGCCGCGCTGTTGTTGCGCTTATTGACGGAAGGGCGGTTTCCTCGCATCTGGACGCCATCGAGCGAGCAGAAGGATTTGCGGCAGTTGCTGATTCACCGCTACAAGCTGGTGCGGCTGCGGGCGCAAGCCAAGAATGGATTGCAACACCTGGCGATGAATCGGGGCCTGCAGAAGAAAAATCGTCTGTGGAGTAAAAAAGGGCAGAAGCTTTTACGCGAGCTTTGCTTACCGCACTGGGCCAGCCGCCGGCGAGAAGACCTGTTGAGCGTACTGGCGATGCTGGACCAGCAGATTGAGTCGTTGGACCTGGCGGTGAAGCAAGCGGCGGAACAAAATGAAAACGCCAAGCTGCTGATGACTCAACCGGGAGTCGGGCCGGTGACTTCCCTCGCTTTCGTGCTGACGATGGGAGATGTTTCCCGTTTTCCGCGCGGCAAGCAAGTCGCCAGTTATCTAGGGCTCATTCCGAGGGAGTACAGTTCGGGCGGACATCAGAGGTTGGGATCGATCAGCAAGCAAGGCAACCGGTTTATGAGAATGCTGTTGGTCGAAGCAGCGCAAGTTGCGGTACGTTGCGATCCACAGTTTCGATCGGAGTATTTGCATCGCTGCCACGAGAAGCCGAAAGGTGTAGCCAAGGTGGCGGCAGCACGGAAGTTGGCCATACGACTCTACTGGATGCTGCGCACGCAAAAACGGTATCCGGAGATCGTTCATGTCGAGAGCAGCTCGCGGGTGC
The DNA here is from genome assembly GCA_963757625.1 of Terriglobia bacterium. Lineage (GTDB taxonomy): Bacteria > Acidobacteriota > Terriglobia > Acidiferrales > UBA7541 > Palsa-360. Next base: position 1,067,446 of record CAVWSJ010000006.1, read on the forward strand.
CCCTGGTCGTCCGCCACGGCGGATAGACCGAAGGATTGATTGGGCGCTCTCGTCCCGATCGAGATCGGGATTCGCATTGAAGAATCATGGCCGATGCTTTGGCCGTATCGATGGTTGGTGGAACGATCTGTTTCACCGAGAAATGATTCACCGTGAGACTTCCAGAGTTTTGGTCCTCCACCTTCTCTGGCAACGGCGCGGTGCTCAAACCACCGCCCAGAAAAAGTGTGCCTTGACAACGCCTTCGTTCTTATCGAGGGCACCCCAAATACTAATTCGAAGCCCGGGCCACCCGTTTATGCAGTCTTCCTGGCAAAGTGAGTCCCCATGGACTCGCGAATCGCCTGGCGGGCGCGGTGATGCTGAGACTTGAGCGCCGAAACAGAGAGACCCAGACGCTCCGCAGCTTCCTTGCCGGACAAGCCTTCAAAGTCGCAGAGCCGGATGATCGATTGATAGGAGGCCGGGAGTTCTTGAAGCGTTTGGGCCATCAGGAATGACAACTCCACTTGCGCGTATTCTCGTTCCGGATTGGAAGCGGAATCGATTTTTAGCTCGATCTTCATGCTTTCCGTGCCATCTTCGTGATTTTGGTCATCGATTGAAACCGTCCGCCGGGAGCTCTGCCTTCTCATCTCGAACCGCGCGGCATTTCGAATGATGGCGTACAACCAGGTCGAAAATTCCGATTCGCCCCTGAACTGGTCCAGATGCCGAAGAGCAGAAAGCAGCCCATCCTGTAAAGCGTCTTCCGAATCGTGATGGTTGCGAAGGATTGACTTCGCCGCCCGGAATAGCCGCGGCATACTGTCCGCGAACAATTCATTGAGGATTCCGGGTTCATCGCTCATCATCGGCAAACTGGCAGGGACCATTTGCCCCGGTTCAAGCAACATTTCCTTGTTTTCAATCACGAAGTCCTCCTCCGCACCTGGATGATGAGAGCGATCATTGCCTATAGAGAAAGGCAATTCGCTTGCCATAGGACAGCGCCGATCTCTTTACTGGCAGAAGAAAAGCCGGAGGATGGCGGGGCGCGTAACGAGCGATGGGTTTGAGTCATGTAAGTTCAAGAGAATGAAAGCCAGGTGAACACCATCATTGCCGCCTGCGCCATGGTCTGCTGCGAATAAATTGAAAGGTTGTGCGTCCTCAGACTGAATTGGCTCCGCTTTGAAGAATGAAAAACGTTCGTTTTTTTCACAGGGTCTGTTCGCTTTGCGAACGGAAAAACTTCTTGACCCGCGACGTTGTTAGGTTCTTGAGCCTCAAGACGCGCGTAATGGAAGATTTAGGGCACTTTGTCCCGGCCCTTGATTTGGAATATCGTTTGCTCTTATCCCTCGATATCCAAATAGGGGTTCAAGGACGAGAATCCATGATTTGGCGTCAGATTGGGCGCGCGACCCGGTGGGGGCAGAAATGGGCTATCAGACCTTTCGATTCATGGTTTGGCTGGCGTATGCGACAGTAGTTTTCTTGTTGGTGATGTGCAGGCATCGCGTTCAAAAGTAGCGTCCGGGAGCCTGACTCGTGGACGGACGAGGCGACCAAGCAGATGCTCAGACCGATTGAGATTCGTGGCTTCTCGCCTCGTTAAAGGCAGAGCTTCCCCACTGGTTCCAGAGGTGGCGCTAAATGCCCTCTTTCTCCCCAAGCCGGATGCCACGACAGTGCCCCGATCGATGTCACGAATCGAGACGATCGGTCTGCGGGGCGCGATGCGGATGCGATTTGCAGGTTTGCAGCGGAAAAGGCCCCTTGTCAAATGAGCTTGATTACGTCCAAACTGTTCAAGAGAAGATGACGGTCTGAGGGAGGCTGCCTTGCCGAACAGACTTCCGATCCCGAGACTCAGCTTTCGACTGCAAATCATCCTGCTGGGAGCCGTCGTCTTCGTGTTGTTTGTTGCAGTTTTGATCGCGTCGCTCACGGCTCTGCGGTACACCAAATCGGCCGTCCTGAATAGCGAGAAGTTGCGGATGTACGACGTCGCCAGTACGCTCGCCCGAAATTATCTGGAGGAGGCGAAATCCGCCAGCCAGGCGCAAGGATTGTCGTCGGTCGATTTCGATCTGGTTGCCTCACAGGAAGCGATTTCGGCGATGAGGGAAAAGATTATGCAAAAGGCCGACGGGATCAACGCGGGATTCTACAAGAACGCGGACGACCACCTGCTCGACGACTCCCCAACTGCAAATCCAGGCCAGGAGCCTCTGGTCGTGCCCCTCACCGATGGGGATCCTATCCGACCCGCGATCCTCGATACAGTACGCGCCGCCGCCAGCACGCATCTCCCAGCCGAGAAAATTCTGATGGGCGATCCCGACATTTTTATAATCGAGGCGATACCGATCCGCGATGAGAAAACCGATTGGGGCAGCGCGTGGACCGTTGAGCGATTGCAGAGCCTGACGGGGTCAAACCGCCTGCGTGCCTATCTCATAACCGTGGGATTGGGCCTGGCGGCTCTCGCTTGCGTCATTTTGACGTTGCTGGTCGTTCGAAACCTGCAATCCGGCGTCCGAAAAATCGAGGGAGGTCTCCAGAATCTTGAATCGGACCTGTCCTCACAAATTCTGACGGGTTCCGATCCCGAGGAAATTCAGCGGATTTCTCTGGCCATCAATCGCCTGGGTGCGACACTGAGAGAAAACATGGACCGCGAAAAGCAGATCGAGGACCGGCTGCGGCATTCCGAGAGACTCGCCGCGCTGGGGCGCCTGGTCGCGGGCGTCGCGCACGAAGTCCGCAATCCGCTCGCCACCATTCGACTGCGCGTGCAGATGTCCCAGCGGGAGGCTCGAAATCCTTCGGTGGACGAATCATCTGCTATCGCATTGGAGGAAATTGAGCGGTTGAACGGCCTGGTCAGCAGGTTGTTGAACTTTGCGCGGCCTGTCCATCTGCAGCCCGAGCCGACCGACCTGAATCAATTGGCCGAACAACGACTGACGCGCTTCCTGGAAAAGGCTCAACGCAGCGATATCCATATCGTCAAGAATTTCAATGGGGACGGGAAGTCGCTCCCGGTCGATCGAAGCAAGATGGCGCAAGTGTTCGATAACATCATCCAGAATGCAATCGAAGCCATGACCGAATCCGGCGGAACTCTGTGGGTCAGCGTTACGTCCGAGGTGAAGTCGATTTCGGGATCGGACAAAGTCCGTGTGGAATTTCGCGATACGGGAAACGGAATCAAATCCAGCATGATCAGCCGGATCTTTGATCCGTTCTTCACCACAAAACCCACTGGCACCGGGCTGGGGCTTTCGATTTGTCACGAGCTGGTCCGGGCCCATGGAGGAGAAATCCAGGTTGAAAGCGGGGAAGGAAATGGAACGAGCGTGCGGGTGATACTGCCCGTGCGCGAAAGCGTCCCGAACCACGTTTCGGTTTCCTAGATCGATCCATGGGACAAAACATTCTGATCATCGACGATGAGATAAATCTGCGAAAGACTCTCGCGGAAATCCTGCGCGGGAGGGGGTATTCCGTTCAGGAAGCCGGCGACGGCTCCGAAGCGATTGAACTTCTCCGCGATGTGACGCCTGACCTCGTGTTCAGCGACTGGCGGATGCCGAAAGTGGGCGGCGAGGAAGTCATTCGGCATATGCGAAGCGACCAGCGCCTTGCCTCGGTTCCCGTCATTGTGATAACGGCATTTGGATCCAGCCATAACGCGATCGAAGCGGTTCGCCTGGGGGCGTACGACTTTGTGGTCAAGCCGTTTGACCTCGAGGAAATCTCCCTGACGGTAGAACGCGCCCTGGCTCACTCCTCCCTCAATCGGGAGGTGACCGAGCTGCGAGCTCGCATCGAACGGCAGAGCGTTCTGGGAAGCGGCCGCCTGGTTGGGTCCAGCGGCCCGATGCTCGACGTCTTCAAGATGATCGGAAAAGTTGCCGAGACGGATACGACCGTCCTGATTTGCGGAGAATCCGGAACCGGCAAGGAACTCATCGCGGAAGCCATTCACAATTACAGCCGCCGAAAAGACGAAGCATTCGTTGTCGTCAACTGCGCGGCTCTGCCGGAGACGCTGCTGGAATCCGAACTGTTCGGCCATGAACGCGGAGCCTTCACCGGCGCCGCGACGCGAAAATTCGGACGCTTCGAGATGGCGGAAGGCGGAACAATTTTTCTGGATGAAATCGGCGAATTATCCCAGAATCTCCAGGCCAAACTCTTGCGCGTCCTCCAGGACCATTCGTTTGAACGAGTTGGAGGGACCGAGACGATCAGCGGGGACTTTCGCGTTCTTGCTGCGACCAATCGCGACCTCGATGCCACCGTCAAGGAGAAGCTCTTCCGGGAGGACTTGTACTACCGGCTGAACGTTGTGCGGATTGCCGTGCCGCCGCTGCGCGAACGCCGGTCCGATATCGTCACCCTGGCCGAGCACTTTTTGCGGGTTTACAGCGAAAAAAATGGCCTGCCCACCGTCGGGTTTTCCGAAGAAGCGGTTTTGGCGCTGCAGACCCATTGCTATCCTGGCAATGTTCGTGAGCTTGAAAATATGATCGAGCGAGCCGTGCTGATGGCCCGAGGCCGCGTGATCATGCCGGTCCATTTCCCGCAGCGCGCCGGCTCGCCCCCTGCCTCGGGCAATGGCCGGTCAGAAGCCGGTCTGCTATCGCTGCCCTTTCACAAGGCGGTGGGGGAACTGGAAAAACGCCTGATCGAAAACGCCATGCGTATCTCCGCAGGAAATAAGACGGAGGCCGCGAACCATCTGCAAATCAACCGCCGCTTGCTGTATCAGAAAATCGAAGAACACGACATCAAGGAATAAAGGAAGACGGCTCATCTTCTCGCCAAGGGCCACAATCCGGCGAGGAGGCAGCGATCGCACTCACACGCAATCTTCCATTCGTGCATGCTCGCATCCAATTTGCTCGACTCGATTTTCCGGGAATGACGAGGCGTGGCTGGCCGTTCCGGTTCGCAGTCAGCCGCGAGACATCAGTTCACGTAAACCATGATTGCGATGCGGTCCCCGGGGTAATTGCGGTCATACAGATAGTAACCGTCCCAGGATCGGTCGATGTACACATCGTCATTCTTATACCAATCGTCTGGCCAGTATTCGGGCCATGGATCGACCACACTGAACCAATATCCTCCATATTGGAAACGAGGATATCCGCCCATAACGATCAGCGGTAACGCAAAGACTCGAAACCCGTGCGCGGGACCAAAGTATGCAAGGTAACGGTCCCCGGGAATTTGATAGCCAGTGTAGCCACCACGTTGTCGCCAGGTTCGATGGTCGGATTGCCAGTCTCGAGCGCGATACTGCAGCCACACACCTGGCATGTCATCTGACTGCACGAAGTTCGCATAGACGCTGATTGATATCCGGTCCCCAGGATACCGGGGATCGCACAGGTAATAGCCGCCCCCGTAGTAGTCGATATAGACGTCATCGTTAAAGTACCAATCATCTGACCAATTTCCTGGCCAAGGGTCAACCAGGTTGAACCAGAAGCCGCCGTAAGCAAATCCGAGAGCCCAGCCGGTTACTACAACGGGATACGAATATATCCTGAACGGGTGGCTCGGACCAAAATTGCCGCGGAAACGATCTGCGGGGATCCGGTCTCCGTGGTAGCCGCCACGTTGCTCCCATGTGCGGTGCTCCGCCTGCCAGTCTTGAGAGCGATGCTCTTGCCATGCGCCCCTTTCGTCCCCGACTTGAGCCTGGGATGGAGGCCTCCGCTGACCCTGCGGCTGACTCTGTCGCGCTTGACCCTGCGGCCCTCCCGGTTGCTGACCCTGTGGCTGCCCTTGCCGCGCTTGACCCTGCGACCCTCCCGGTTGCTGACCCTGCGGTTGCCCCTGCCGCGCTTGGCCCTGCGGCCCTCCCGGTTGCTGACCTTGCGGTTGCCCCTGCCGCGCTTGACCCTGCGGCCCTCCTGGTTGCTGACCTTGCGGTTGTCCCTGCCGCGCTTGGCCCTGCGGCCCTCCTGGTTGCTGACCTTGCGGTTGCCCCTGCCGCGCTTGACCCTGCGGCCCTCCTGGTTGCTGACCTTGCGGTTGCCCCTGCCGCGCTTGACCCTGCGACCCTCCTGGTTGCTGACCTTGCGGTTGCCCCTGCCGCGCTTGACCCTGCGGCCCTCCTGGTTGCTGACCTTGCGGTTGCCCCTGCCGCGCTTGACCCTGCGGCGCTCCCGGTTGCTGACCTTGCGGTTGCCCCTGCCGCGCTTGGCCCTGCGGCGCTCCCGGTTGCTGAGTCTGCGGTTGCCCCTGCCGCGCTTGGCCCTGCGGCGCTCCCGGTTGCTGAGTCTGCGGTTGCCCCTGCCGCGCTTGGCCCTGCGGCGCTCCCGGTTGCTGAGTCTGCGGTTGCCCCTGCCGCGCTTGGCCCTGCGGCGCTCCCGGTTGCTGAGTCTGCGGTTGCCCCTGCCGCGCTTGGCCCTGCGGCGCTCCCGGTTGCTGACCTTGCGGTTGCCCCTGCCGCGCTTGGCCCTGCGGCGCTCCCGGTTGCTGACCTTGCGGTTGCCCCTGCCGCGCTTGGCCCTGCGGCGCTCCCGGTTGCTGACCTTGCGGTTGCCCCTGCCGCGCTTGGCCCTGCGGCGCTCCCGGTTGCTGACCTTGCGGTTGCCCCTGCCGCGCTTGGCCCTGCGGCGCTCCCGGTTGCTGACCTTGCGGTTGCCCCTGCCGCGCTTGGCCCTGCGGCGCTCCCGGTTGCTGACTTTGCGGTTGCCCCTGCCGCGCTTGGCCCTGCGGCGCTCCCGGTTGCTGACCTTGCGGTTGCCCCTGCCGCGCTTGGCCCTGCGGCGCTCCCGGTTGCTGAGTCTGTTGCTGCGGTCGAGGCTGATCATCAGGCGTCCCCTGCTGCCTGGCGAAGGAGGGAAAGCCATTCCCGAAAATCAAGAGGCACCCTGCAGCGCTGAGTAATCTGATTCGATTCATAGAAATCCCCTCCCTGCGGACTAGAGTCTCGCAACCCTTGCCGGATTGGCCGAGACAACTGATCCGGATTGCTCCGCCGACGCTTCTTTTGTAATGCTTCCTTCTCCGGGGTTCGGTGAGGTAGGTCACACCTCACAAGTGATGAGCGCCACAAGGTCATCGGGGAGTAGACTGGGCATTACGAATCAGTTCTCAGGCGCATAAAGGCGTGTATCTCAGGAGGCGACGGGCAAATGGGGAAAAGAACGAATGTATCTGGGGCCGAATCTATTGGGAGCGGATTGTTTGCTGTGCTGTACTGTGAGGGACGGGAAATAGTCCCCTAATCCAACATGCCTCACAAAGAATTGTCAGGTCTTCTCATCGCGGTGAGACTCCACGGCTGCCTCGGCCTGGTTGAGCCGGTCGACAAGAGTGTTCAGGGCTTGCAGGAGCGACTCGATAAGCGGGGGCTGATCGCCGTTGGCCGGTTGGGAGTAGGGCTGGGCCGGCGGTTGCGCGATCGGATCGATTATATGAAGCTCGAAATCGCGGGCCACTTCCTCCACGGTTTCAGCAGGCACTGGATTCTTCTGATCGACGAATGCGCTGACTAGAGCGTGTTCGCATAACAGATTGGTGACCCTGGGGATTCCTCGCGCATAACGGTGGACCGCGGCGATTGCCTCCGGACTGAAAATGTCGGGATTCTCCGCTCCGGCAATGCGCAGCCGCTCCTGTATATACCCGCGGGTTTCGTCTAGCGTGAGCTGGCGAGTCTTCGCCCGCAGCGTGATGCGCTGGCGGAGCTGCCGGAGCTGGGGTTGGTTGAGTTTTTGATCGAGCTCAGGTTGTCCGGCGAGCACGATCTGCAGAAGCTTCTCGGTGGAAGTTTCCAGATTGGTGAGCAGCCGAATTTCTTCCAGCATCTGCGGCGAGAGGTTCTGCGCTTCGTCCACGATCAGCACGGCGCGTTCGCCGGCCTGATAGCGCTCGAGCAGCCACTGGTTCAATTTCATCAACATCTGCCCTTTTTGCCGCGATTCGCATGGGATACCGAAATCGGCCATCATAAAATCGAAAAACTGCGACACGCTGAGCCGGGGGTTGAAAACAAAGGCCGTGGATACGCGTTCCTTGTGAAGCCATTCGAGAAGCTTGTTGATCAGCGTGGTCTTTCCGGTCCCGACTTCGCCGGTCAGCAGGATAAAGCCCTTGCGAGTTTCGATCCCATAGGTCAAGCAAGCCAGCGCTTCCTGCGTGTGGTGCGTCAGGAAAAGGTAGCGCGGATCCGGGTTGACGTTGAACGGATTCTCTTTGAGCCCGAAAAACTTCTTATACATTCAACTATCCCTTGGCTGCTGCCTGCAAACCGCGATTGCCGGAATTCTCTTCTGAGTCCATGGGTTCTTCAGGTTCCTTATTCGGCCGCAAGTAAATGCCAGTTTACCGTTACCCCGAAGGTCTGTTGAAATCCTGCAAAGCCACAGCTGGCCACCGGACAGTTTGCAGGGTTCTCCTGTTTCTGGACACCATAATTGAAATTGAACCGGGCATGCTGGCCCAGTTGCCGTCCGAGATTTGCGCCAATGAACCAGTCCTTGAAACTGGTAGATGTCACGCCGGCTGGAGCGAGACCGTCATTCAGGGCATAGCCGCCGCTTACCGAGCCTGTCCAGAAGCGGGTGAATTCGTAATGCCCCGCCGCGGAAAAAGTGTTGCTGGTGGCTCCCAAGAACACGCCCGAGCCTGCACTGAGCCCGCGCGAATAGGAAAAGGAAACTCCGCCTCTGCGACGTCCATAACTTAAAGCGGAATTCGCGGTCAAGAACCAGAGCCCAAAATCCCCGTTCCCGCCCATCGAGTGAATCCGTTCCGGGCCGATTTCGGCTTGAAAGGCGATCCGTCCAGTGATCTTTCTCCCGTATGCCAGCGCCCCCATATAGTCCGTTGTGGAACTGGTCACTTCACCAGAACCGGACAGAGGTGTGAAATTGTAATCGATCTTGCCATATCCCGCGAGAATACCCACCGAGTTTGCGGGATCAAGCAAGTAGTCGTAGCCTGCTTGCGCATTTAACACGTGACTGTTTACAAATCCGGCGCCGGAAAAATCCAACAGGCCATAAGAGGCGGAAAAGGTGAGTGCGGTCCTCCGGCTGAACGAATATTCAGCCTGGCCCAGAACTGAGTTGCGGTAACGCTGGGCGCTGCCCGTTTCGATCGTCTCCCCCGGGACGAACACTTGCGAAAAGCTGTTTAATGTGGAACTGAGCAAGGTGGAGAACTGTGCGGCCAGACCCGGCCCGCCCATGCCAGTCCCCGTGAATGCCGCGCCGGGTGAGACCATAAAATCGTCTCTCAGGAGGATGTGCCACCTTTCCAAATCCATCTGCTCAGTAACGATCAGATCGTGAAATTGGGAGTGTGGTGGGTACATACCCCCAACATTCGGTCCTACAATGAACGTTTCTCCCCCATTGTAGGATATGGTGAGGTGATCCACGCTCCAGAAACGGTCGAAGGCTAAGCTGCCGCCGGCCATCGAAGTCGACAGCGCAGTCGATTTTCCTGTTCCATCAGGCACGTTCTGGCCCACTTCGGAAATTGAGATCGAGGGATCGAAAATATTGCGCGCGTGCTCCAAGGAACCCAGGGTAAAGGGTTGAGCTCCCGCAAGCGTATTGTTATCCGGCAATACCTGTGAGGGATCATAGGGTTGGGGATCGTATGGATCGGAAACACCCCGTGCGACGCCTACTGGCCCCTTCCCAACATCGCTACTTCCGCTCGAACCCATGGGCGGAAGAGGAGATACAGGAGAGGTTGACGGCGCTTGCGCGCGGACTATCGTGGCGCAGAGCATCAGAGCGACAGCGAGGGCGATGATGGGAACTCGCAACTTCATTGCTTCACCTCTTACGGGACGACCACGGTATCGCCCGGCTCCAGCTTGATATTCTGTTCGGGATTGTCGCCCTTCAGGACGTCCCGATAATTAAAGGGAAGTTCGACGTGTTTGCCATCGACCAGCCGCATTACGTGGATCTTCTTCACATCGGCGAAAGTTGTGAATCCGCCCGCGCTCGAAAGGGCCTGCAGGACGGTCATTCCCGGTATGAGCGGAAATGCCCCCGCGCGGAGCACTTCGCCGACCACAAAAACACGCTGGCTGTTGATCGCAGTGACGATGACGGTGACTTGCGGTTCATTGAAATATTTGCGCAATTTCTCGGTCACCAAGGCGGCAAGCTGCTGCGGTGATAAACCGCCCGCCTGCACATCGTTGATCAGCGGCAAGGAAATTTTCCCGTCGGGACGTACCGGCACGACGCGGCTCACATCCGGCTCTTTCCAAACGTTGATATCCAGCATGTCTTCCGGGCCGATCACGTAGGCAGGGTCCGTTGTGGCAGGGATGGGACCGGCTTTGCTATCCCCGTCGGCAGATGAAGCGTTCCGGGCCGTGGTCAGATCCGCTTCTTTTCCGTCGGTTTTCTTATCTTGCTGGGCCGCCTGCGCAAATCCCGCACCGGCCATTAAAATTGCAAGGATGAGAGCCAATGTTCGATTCATGGTAATTCTCCTCATTGCTCATCTCTACGATCGGAGCCGTCCAGGCCCAATTGCTTCAATTTATAGAGCAGCGCCTTGTAGCTGATCTGCAGCTCGCGGGCGGTCCTCTTGCGGTTCCAGTGGGTACGCTCCAGTTGATTCAGAATCATTGCACGTTCGGCATGCCTCGAGGCTTCCCTGGCCGCGTCCTTCAAAGACCGGCTGGGAACATGACCGTTTTCGGGTGGCTTTACCGGAGCAGGGGGCGGGTCCGCTTTTCTTTGTGAGTCAACGCCGGCCAGATCGTGTGTCGCGAGCTGTTCGTTCCCAAGCGCTACCATTTTCCGCGCGAAATTTTCCAATTCTCGAATATTTCCCGGCCAGGCATGGCGCAACAGCAGATCCATCGTTGCCGCACTAAGGTCCGGTGTGGGCCGCCCAAACAACGAGGCGTATTTCTTGAGGAAAAAATCAAGCAGACCGGGAATATCTTCCTTGCGGTTCCGCAAGCGGAGGGAGCCGAAGATGGACACCATTGATCCGGTAGTACAGCTCTTCCCGGAAACGCCCATTCCGCATCTCATCCTCAAGATTGCGCGTCGTCGAGGAAATGATCCTCGCGCTGAGGCACCCTCGAGAAGGCGCGCCGCCATCGGGCAGCAGGTTCAGCAGGCGCGCTTGGGCAGCCGGCTCGAGATGGTTGATCTCGTCCAGAAATAGCGAGCCACCGCCCGTCGGATCTTCCTCGTTGACGTTCTCTACGCGTTGCAGGGTCGCTGCAAGCGAATCCGCCGTCAGCCCCGCGCAGCCATATTTTACAAACGCTTCGTTCCAGCGAGCGGACAGGCGGTGGATCTCCAGCGCCACGACTTCCTTGCCAGTGCCGCTTTCTCCAACCAGGAGAATTGGAATGTCAGTCGGTGCAATATCGGTGATCGTGCGCTCCAAGGCGCGCATGGCTGGGCTTACGCCATGGACGAAATGGTGATTGAGGCCGGAGCGGGAGCTAGCGGCACCAATCGAGAGAAGATTTTCGTCGGCCTGGATGACCATTCCGCCTCTTCAGAGAGTAAATACTTACCATCCGCGCACAAAAGCGCAGCTATTAGGCAAGAGCAACGTATGGGCCATGCCGTGGATAGTTTGCCTGAGGATCATGATCTGCGACTAACAAACTCTTTTTATTGGAGTTAAATAGAGTTTCATGGTTTACCAAGCCATAGAGGTTGAGACCAATATTTATGTCTCTACCTACCATAATGTGGCAAACAATTTCCCTCAAGTTCGATGGTTATGCGGAATTCATAGCTAATCTACTGATATGGAAAGCCTTATGATTACGGACCAAAGCTTGGCAGGAGGATAAGAGGGACGAACTGCTTCCCCAGCTTGTGGAAGCTGATTTCCATAGAAATCAGGTCGATTTCAATCTGATGGCATCCTGCTCACTCTGCGTCCTTAACTTAATTGGAGCGATAGACCCTCGATGCGAATCGCCAACATCCCCTAGCCATGATTCAATCTGCAGAGAGGGCTGGTGGGAGATCCTTATTCACCTGATTATTCAGGCCTCGTTTGGGAGGCAGTCCAGCACGTCGAATCTTGTAGAGAAGCGCTCGGTAGCTGATTCTTAAAGCGCTCGCGGTCCTTTTGCGGTTCCAGTGGTTCGCTTCAAGCACATTCAATATGATCTTTCGCTCCAGGTCATGAACGGCTTGCCGCGTGACCTTCTTCAAATGAATTTGGCCATCCATTGGCACTTCCGGCGACACATGAGTTTGATCCCAATTCAACAATTCACTGGAAACCGCCTCCTCCGATCCAAGGATGACGTACCGTTCGATCAGATTTTCCAGCTCCCGGATATTTCCCGGCCACGGATGCTTCTCGAGCAGCCGCAGGGCCGCATGTGAAAGGGGTTTCCCGGGGAGATTGTGGCGGATTCGATGCGTTTCAAGAAAATATGCGGAGAGATCAATGATGTCTTCGGACCGCGCGCGAAGCGTTGGGAGTTGTATGCTAACCACATTGATCCGGTAAAACAGGTCCTGCCTGAAGCGTCCCTGCGCGATCTCCTGCTCGAGCCGACGGTTGGTTGCGCAGATGACGCTCAGCTGGACGTGTCGGTCCTCCTGGCCGCCGATTCGGCTGAACTGGCCATCCTGCAGTAGTTGAAGCAATTTGGCCTGCAACGACATGTCAATTTCATCGATGCCATCGAGAAAAAGTGTGCCACCGTTTGCCAATTCGACCCGTCCGGGCTTAACGGAATGCGCGCCCGTAAACGAGCCCTTCTCGTATCCAAACAATTCGCTTTCGAGAAGTGGCCCGGGAATCGCAGCGCAATTGACTTTGACGAAAGGCGCATCCGCGGTCGCGGAATACTCATGGATGAAACGCGCCAGCAAGCCCTTTCCTGTGCCGCTTTCTCCCTGAATCAAGATTGGCACTCCGGAGGAGGCAATCTTGTCAATCTTCTGGCGGACCGCCTGCATGGCGGCCGAACGGCCAAAAATTATGCTTGCCGGAGGAAGCATCGTTCCCCGGTTCACCGAAGCGGCTTTCGAAGTGGCAGTAGTCAAGGTTTTCCCTTTTTAGCAAAAGCAGTCCGGCCCCCCATTTATCAAATGCACACAGCGAACCAAACTTTCCAAGCCATTGCCTGATGATTTCCTCGGATGCCGATTTGGGAAGGCTTCCGTATGTCTAATAAAAAAAATAACTTATGGTCGAATGAGGTTGTATGCCAACAGCAGCGGCAGTTACCGCCGCAGTTGTGAATATCTCGAATATCAGGAAAAGATTTTCACATCTAAGGCAGCATTATTCCTGAATCACCGCTTTAGGAACTCATCCTAGCAGGACGAGATGCGTGTCACGGCGATCCGGTCCCGAATGTTTGGGACCAAGAACAAACCGAAGACAGCTCCGGGGGCGTAAGCCGTACATTCTTATGGAATATACGATAGGTAAAAGGCGGCATCCCATTTTCGCGGGCCAGTTTGCAGATATCTGCCAGGTGCTGGGAAGCTTGTTTGGGCGACTCCTGCGCTTCCCAATCCTGAAAATTCATGTGCCGGCGCCCCTGATTCACGTCGTCGACGATCATCCAGGACAACGGAGCGATGTGGCTATACCAGGGCCACAACGTCTGATTGGAATGGCAATCGCCGCAGGATCGCATCAGGTCGGATTGGACCTCCTTGGGAATTGAAACATGAGCGGCAAGCGCTTTGGACGGGATCACGGGTGGATTCGTGCGCTTGGGTTGTACGAATTGGATGAAGATAAAGAACGCGCACAAGCCGAGGATGACCTTTTTTACCCGGGCTTCGTTCATCTCAGGATGTCCGTTCGCAGAGCCTCGGCAAAAAAGGATCCTCTTGGTCTGTGATTTTTAATCAATGGACTAGGCGGCTGCCAACGCCATCTTAACTATAACTTGTTTCGCATGGTTTCTGAATATTGGGGGAGGGCCGTACGACGAGGGCTCAATCCGTCGGGAAAAACGGACTTTAATCAATGGGAAAGCGCCCCAATATTTGAAGGATTCTTTTCCGTGGAAGCAGATCTCATTGAGGAGAGAATGCCAAATGCACAATTCATGAACTCAAACCCTGTTAAGAACGGTAATGAGCTGATTCAGACGCGCCCTCGCCTCCTGGTGCATGGCCGTGAACTCGACGCCCATCCCTTTGCCGGGCTGACTATCACGCACCAGGGCCCGGGCTCGCACTTCGCCGCCCGGAACTTCGAATATCAGTTTGATGGAATCGCCGTTCGGGGGAGGGTCCGGCGTGGAAATGAACAGGCCGCCGAGCGCCAGGACGCTCACCTTCGACACTTTGCGAATGCCTGAATGTTCCCAGGCCACCAAAATTCCCTTCGGCAATCCGATCCGAGAATAGCGGCGTTTTATTCCCTTAGAAGACATGGGACGTGTCCTCCAGAAGTATGGCCCGGTTGCCTATCGACACGCGAACTCTAGCTGGGCTATTCCGTAAAGACAATTCCGACAGCGGTTCGGTCTTTTCCGGCTTCGGGATCAATGCGTACGACGTAGCCGCGAAGACGGAGCGATCCATCCGACGCTCCCCCGATGCCGGGATTGTCGAGCTGGACTTGCAATTCGGATTGCAGCTTGGGACTGTGGTCCAGGTAAATCAGCGCACCATGCAGGCTCAAATCACGAATGACCGTCTCTTCTTCAAACGCCGTGCCCGAATCGGTATAGCCGGTGACTCGCGCGCGAAAGTGCGTATCGCGCCGCAACCCTTCGCGGACGGTTGGAATGACAACGTCGAGATTTTCTCCGCCCAGCGTCATCACCATGCCCTCGGCGGCAGCCCACACGTTTGCGAATCTTCCCCTGGCATCCCGCAAAATGACGTCCACTGCCTTGTCGGCTCGAATCCGGGTCATGATGGAACAGGACGAGATTCTTGACTCCCGCCTTCTCGGCGATTTTCACGCCTTCGAGCCACGAGGAGTGTCCCCAACCCTTGCGCGAAGTGGCCAGTTGCTCGGGCGTAAATTGCGCGTCGTTGATAAAAATGTCCGCCCCGGCCGCGAGCTCCAGCAGGCTCTCATCGAGCTTTGGATTGCCCGGCTCGTTATCGGTGGCGTAGACGACCGTTCCGGCGGGGGTCTCAAATCGGAATCCGAGGCATCCTTGAGGATGGTGCAGCCAGCGTGCAGTCACGCGCGCGCCCGGCACACTGAAACTGGTCTCCGCCGCTGACCTCGGTAAATTCCCGGGGCGCGGACATGGCGCTGAGATCCACCGGAAAATAGGGATGCGCCATCTGGGCCTCAAATACACGTTTCAGACTGTCCGTTCCCAGGTATTCCGAACGGAAGCTATAAAAGTGGAAGCGGTTTTGTTCCGCGTACAGAGGAGAAAAAAAAGGGATTCCCTGAATGTGATCCCAGTGATAATGGGTCACAAAAATGTGGGGTTCGATCTTCTGCAGATTCCTGTGACGCTTCCAAATGCCGCCCCAGCATGCGCAGCCCGGTGCCGCAATCCAGAATCACTCGCGCGCCGACCGGGGTGGTCAGTTCCACGCAAGCCGTGTTTCCGCCGTAGCGCCAAGTCGCTCTTGTCCACGGTTGGAGTCGACCCGCGCACACCCCAGAAACGCAGCTTAGCCGCAGGGTCTTGCGTCACCTTGTGAGAGGGCTTGGCCAATGGTTCGGCCGCGATGGTATTGGCTGATGGCACAGGGGCTCGAATAGATGGCTTTTTTTATACTAGGGAGCGTATGAAGGCTAAGTCAATTATCTTCCCGCGAACATGTGCGTGAATCATACGCACCACCGGCGGCGGCAATCGAGGTTCGACTGTCCTTCGCAGAGTATCTCCAAGTACAATAACCCTGATGCACGTTCATGCGCATGGCCATTCGCACGCTCCACGCTCAAATGGCCGCGGGGTGTGCTCGCTGGAGCCGTGGCCGCCACAATTCTGCTGGTTGCCGCGGAGTTATTCGGCGGCTATGTGGGCCATTCAATATCGCTGGTCAGCGACGCTCTACACAATCTATCCGACATTCCGACCATGCTGATTTCCTGGCTCGCGCTGCACTGGGCCGCGCGTCCGGCCGATCATGAACGCACTTACGGATACCAGCGCGCCGGAGTTCTGGCCGCGTTCACCAATGCCATTCTTTTGATTTTGGTGGCGCTGGGTCTTTTCTATGCGGCGTTCGAGCGCTTTCGTCATCCGGTTGCCGTTCATGAAAGTGGATGATCGGAGTCTCGCTGCTGGCGCTGGCAATCAATGGCGGGATCACGCTCGCGCTGGTCCGCAGCCGGCGCGACCTCAACCTCCGCAGTTTGCTCCTGCACAATTTCGGCGACGCAATTTCAAATATCGGCATCCTGGTTGGGCGCCATTGCGATTCGAATGACCGGCGCGCAGTGGCTGGACCCGGCGATCGGCCTGGCCATCGCCGCTCTCGTGCTGTGGTCCACCAATGGTCTTTTGCGGGAGGCGGGAAACGTTTTGCTCGAGGGGTTGCCAAAGGGAATGCACCTGGAGTCCGTGGCGCGCTCGATTCTAAGCACCAAGGGAGTTCAGGAAGTACACGATATCCACATCTGGACGATCGGGACCGATCTTCTGGCGCTCTCTTGCCACGTCTGCATTCCGGACATGCACATGGAGGAAAGTGAAAAAATCCTGAAGAGCATCCGGGAGCGGCTCGCAAACCGACTTTCACATCACCCACACCACCGTCCAATTCGAGCGGGCCGGCTTGCCACAGGACACCGGGTACCACATGCCCCAACCGCTTCAGCCCTCGAAATAAATCCGTGGAGTCGGTCAAGCAGCACAAGCATTGAAAAGCAAAATTTCACCTGGTCCGCTTAATTTCTCAATGTCGGGGCTGGAATTCAGTTGTGAATCTGAACCGTGGTTCCGCGGGCTTCGTTCATTTGCTGCGTCGCGTCGGCGTCCAGTTCGGTCATCGGAAGGGAGCGGCGGATTCCTTCCGGAGTGACATAAGTCAATTGAGCGCCGACGACCGAAAATGCCGAGGCAAACAGGACTCGCCCATCACGCCGGACCAGAACGAATTCGCCAACATCGTGCATGGGTTCAGCTGCCGGAGTCGCCGAAGCAGCCGGAGCTTCATCCCCTGAACCCGCAAACTGCTGGTTTGCGGGTTCAGGCTGCTGAATAACGATTATTTGCGGTTGCTGGGGTTGCGGCTGGGCTTGGGGCTGGTATTGGGATTGGTCGTACTCCGATGTGTCGCCATAAATGTCGCCGTAATCGTAATAGGGATATCCCCCAATCACAATTGGTACAAAACCGGCCTGTCCGCGACCGCCCCTGCGTCTGAAATTCGAGGATCGGACGCTGCGGAGGCCCGCGCTGATGGCCGCCAAGTGAGCGTAGTCAAAACCCAGTCCGGGCACGCCATTTGCAGTGCCAAAGCCAATTGGATTTGCAAAAGAGGAAAATCCGGAGGCCGCTGGGATCGCTGACGAGAACGGGCCGAGCCGGACTCGGCTGATTGCGCGGGGAATTCCGGGAGAAATCCTTGCCGCCGGCGCAGAACGCATGGAGGAAACTCGCATGGATGATACCCCGCCACGCATCTGGGCTCCTGCCACTGAGAAAGACAGGAGGCTTACAAAAGCCGCGGCAACGAAGTGGAGTTTCACAGTCATTATGGGTCTCTACTATTCAAGATGCCCGAGGCACGGCTTCGGTTGCAGTGCGACCCGGAATCTTATGGCCTCTCTCGATCCAAGTTTGGATTTGGGCGATTTGAATCCTTCACTTCCCACGTCTGGCGGCTTATGTTATAAACATCCGGCCCCGGGTGCGGACGGCGACTCGAGCCCGCAAAAAAAAATGGAGACCGCTGCGAATTCGCAACCTGCTCCGATGCGCTCGGATTCCGGTGAGGAGCGGCCGAGCGTGGAGCATCCCATGAGTTTCTGCCCCGTTTGTTCGCAGCGGCTGGAATCGAAACGGTGCAAGCTGGTTTGCAAGACATGCGGCTATTACCTGTCTTGCTCGGATTATTATTAGATGCCGTTTGATGTGGCGGCGCGATTTATTGAATGACCCTCAAATTCCCAGGAAGGCTCTAATCAGGAGGATGGACCGTGGCACTGAAAATTACGGATCGCGTGGTGGATGGGGTGGCGGTGGAAGTGCTGGAAGGACGTATCGTGCTGGGCGAAGAAAGCAACGCGCTCCGCGAAAAGGTGAAGGCGATGCTGGCCGCTGGTCAGAAAAAGTGGTCCTGAACATGGCCAACGTCACCTACATCGATAGCTCGGGGCTGGGCACGCTGGTTGCTTCGCATACCAGCGCGAAAGCGCAGGGCGCGTCGATGAAGATTTCCAATCTGGGCTCGAAATTCCAGGAAATTTTGCAGGTGACCAAGCTGGTCACCGTATTTGATGCCTATCCAACCGAGGCGGCAGCGATCGGAAGCTTCTCGAAGTAACATCGCGGATAAAAAATTCTGTGGCATCACTGGTTACACCGGTGATGCCACTTTGTTTGCAGCAGTGAAATTAGCCCTTCAGACGGTACATCGTGATTCCGCTCATCAACTTGGGGAAAAAGTCCGTGGACTTTTGCGGGAGCACTTCGCCGGCCATGGCCATTTCCGCCACGGTTTCCACGCTGACCGAGTTCAATAAGAAGCAGATTTGCGCGCGGCCCTGATCCACTTCCGCGATGGCGGTGTCCATCTCGCGTTCATACGTGATGTTTTTCTCGGTTTTGACAGCATCGGGCGTAATTCCAAGGCCGCGTTCGAGGATCAAGCGGTGCAGGAGCACGACATCCAGTTGCCGTTGCGCGGGCGAAACGTCCGGCAAAAGCGCTTCCAGGTTCGACCCTTTCTTCAGGGAGAAAATATGAAATGCGCCCCCGCCAGCATACACGCCGATGGCTCTTTGCTGCTGTCCGATGGTTTGCAGGTCGCGCCGGAACTGTTCGTATGTCTTCGGGCGCTCGGCCGCTCCGGAGAAGGAGTACGATCGCGCCTCAAATATATCCGCAAGCGCCGCGCGGAACTTCTCGAATGAAAAATCCGGAACATTGGCGACCACGCGGTGCGTCGGCAGGATCGTCAGACCTTTACCCGCCGTGTTGAAGAGAGTCATCATCACTTTTTCGTAGGGCGCGTTGCGATCCTGGCTGCCCCGCGCGCGCGCGGCATTCGTCGCGGTAAGCCAACGCCGTTTCGTACCGGTGATGCCCATCGGCGATCACGAGTTTCTTGTCCGCCAGTTCGCGCTGGACGGTCTCGATCATGCGCGGATCCGTCACGGGCCACAATCGGTGCACGACGTCGTATTCGTCGCGGACTTCAACCTGCGCGGGGGCCTTGGTCGCCGAATCGAGCAGATCATCCACTCGCCCTGCCGAGTCACTGTAGAGCATAAAGAGCTGCCCGGTATGCGTCTGCGTGTGACGCAACAGTTCCAGCCGGTCCGCTTTTGGTCCGGACAGCGTCTGTTCGTGGCGAAAAACTACGCCCGCCGAATAATCTTCGATACGACCCGCGGCGATGAATCCCTTGCGTACCCTCCGGTCGCTGGTTCCCGGCACCGTGTATTCCTGAAAATAGGCATAAAGAGAAGGGGAGGCATCCTGCACAATCACACCAGCGGCAATCCAATCCTCGAGCGCCTTGGCCGCGCGCGTGTAGACGTTGTTCGCCGGCGTGTCCGTGGGGAGCGTCTTTCCTTTCTCGACGGGAATCAGGTTGTAGGGGCTGGCCGCCGCGTATTTTTCCGCCATGGCCGGAGTAATCTTGTCGTAGGGTTGGGTCAGAACTTTCGCGGGATCGACGCGAGCCGAATTATACCGATATGCTCGAAAGGGAAAAATCTCTGCCATTCGTACTTCCTCCTGTTATGAAGACCGGTCCTTGCGGACTTTATCTCTAAAGGAAAAACAATCCAGTATATTACAATCAATGCCGGGTGGAGGCCCGTTCAAGATTCAATGGGGGAACAAATAGCTCGCTTTTCCGAAGTGCGTGCGCTGATTTTCGATTTGGACGGAACTCTGATTGATTCCAAGCTCGACCTGGCCCTGGCGGTCAACGCGGCGCTCGCCGAAATGGGGCGCGGCCCGCTGGACCACGAGCAAATTTATGGCTTTGTGGGCAACGGCGCGCCGACGCTGATCTCGCGCGCTCTTGGGGAAGGCGCCACCGAAGAGGATTGCCTGCGCGGCCTGGAATTTTTCATCAAATACTATACCGTTCATAAGCTTGACCATACGGTCTTGTATCCCGGAGTTCGCGAGACCCTCGACGCCCTCGCGGGAATGCCCATGGCCGTGCTTACCAATAAACCGGTGGGAGCAAGCCGCGGCATCTTGAAGGGTTTGGGCGTCGCGGAACATTTTCGATTTGTTTACGGCGGCAACAGCTTTGAGCGCAAGAAACCGGATCCCATGGGCGTCGAGACGATCTTGCGCGATTTCGGGGCTGCTCCCGCGCAAAGCATGGTGGTCGGCGATTCCGAAATTGACGTACAGACGGCGCGCAACGCGGGCACGTGGGTCTGCGGGGTGACCTATGGTTTCGGCAGCCACCGCCTTGACGAATATCCGCCCGATATTTTGGTCGATTGCCTTACGGAATTGTTGCCGCACATCTCGCGCGCTTCCGTCAAAGAAGAATCCCGCTAGACGCGGCTGGCCGCCCCCTGGCTGGCGCAAAACCACTCCCAGGTATTTTTCAGCCCCTCTTCAAATCCGACGCGCGGGTTGTAGCCCAGCACGGTTCGCGCTAATGAAATATCCGCCTGAGAATCGCGGATGTCTCCTTCCCGCGCCGGAGCGTATTTCGCGTTCGAGGGCTGGCCGGTAATTTTCTCCAGCAGCGCGAGCGTCTGGTTCAGGGTGTGGCGCTCACCGGTGCCAATGTTGATGGCAAGTCCCGCGGCGCCCTTCGCTTCACAGGCCAGGAGATTGGCTTCGACAACGTTTCCGATAAAGACAAAATCGCGCGACTGCTCTCCGTCGCCAAATACGATCGGTTGCGATCCGCCCAGAAGCGCCGCGTGGAACCGCGACAGCACTCCGGAATACGGCGAACTGGGATCCTGCCGCGGCCCAAACACGTTGAAGTACCGCAGGGAGACAAATTCCAGACCGTAGGAGCGCCCGAAGACCTGACCGTAGGTTTCCGCCGCGAGTTTTGATGCGCCATACGGAGAGATCGGAGCAGGAGGGACCTTCTCATTTGTGGGGAGAACCGTCGTGTCCCCATAAACGGCCGTGGAACCGGCGAACACGACTCGCTTCACCTTCGCATCCCGCGCCGCGACCAGAACGTTCAGCGTCCCGTCGACATTCACGCGATTGGTGTCGCAGGGGTCCGTCATGGATTGCGGTACGGACGTCCGCGCAGCCAGGTGAATGACGAAGTCCACTCCGCGGCAGGCCTCACGCAGCTTGGACGGATCCGTAATGCTGTATTTCAAGACCTCAATTTTGGATTTCACTCCAGCCAAATTTTCGGGCGTTCCGCTCGACAGGTCATCCAGCACCACCACCTCGTGGCCGCGGCGCACCAGTTCCTCCGCCGTGTTTGAGCCGATGAACCCGGCGCCTCCGGTTACCAAGTACCGCATCGACTAGCTCCTTTCGATCTACTTCATTTTACCGCGGCCCCTGCACCAGCAAACTTACGAAGCCTCAGGAACAATCGGCAATGCGCAACTGGTGTCCGGCGCGTTTTTTTTGTACCCTGAATGGTGCCGCTCTCTTAAACATTGGCGTGCCAGCAAGGCGATATCGTTCCGCATGGATAAGCATTTCCGATGAGAAGATAGTAGCCCTGGTTCGCATCGCTGTAAGGAAATAAATGATTCGCGCGTGCTCAAAACTTTCATGGACCGGCTCCGCTATGATGCTGCTGGCGGCGCTTCTGGCGTGCGCATCCCCGGGTTCGGCGCAACAATCCAAGAAACACGCAAAGCCGCGCGCCAAGACTCCGGCGGCGCCCGCGAAACCGGCGGCTGCTCCCGTGCCGTTTCATTCCGGTGAAAATCTCGAGTACCGCGTCCTGTTCTCGAAGTACGCGGTCAACGCGGCGCGAGTCGAAACCTCCGTCGTCGAGCAGCGCGATTTTTTCGGGCACCCGGCGTGGCATTTTCGCGCTGCCGCTCACACGATGGATACCACGCGCATGCTCTTTGCGATCGACGATGAGTTCGACTCCTATACTTCCGCCGCGAACCTGTTTTCCCTTCAATTTGAAATGTATCTCCACGAGCAAGGGAAAGAGCAAACGTCGCTCTATCGCATGACCACGAATGACGATCCCGCGCCGGAAGACGTCACCGCATTGCGAGTCGTCCCGGGCACGCGCGACGCGATCAGTTTTCTTTACAATCTTCGCGCTACGGATTGGCAGCAAAAGTCCGGAACTCCGGGCGCCCGTCTTCGATGGCCATCGTCTCTACGATGCCGTCGCGCGAATCGACACGCCCCAGGGGACGGTCAATGTTCCCGCTGGAAATTTCCCCGCGTTCCGCGTTGCCATCCGTCTGTTCGACCACGGGAAGGAAGTCACCGATACGAAGCTTTGGCTCTGGATCGCCAGGGACAGTGCCCACACGCCCGTTATGGTCGAGGCCGATATTCCTTTTGGTACGGCCCGGATCGAGCTCACGCATTCGCGATAAGCACATTTGCAAATCGGGATCGAAATATTTTGGGAGATTGAGACCGCGATTTTCTTTTTCCGGACGACCAGTCCGGAATGCGCTATTTCGTGCCCTTGCGGGCGGCGGGCTCCGGCTCGGGGGCGGTCCAGTCTTCCGGAGGGAAAGCAATCCGCCAGAAATCAGGGGAAGGTTTGTTGAACTCGACGCCGACCTGCGCTTTGCCGCCCGATTTCTGCCCTACATAGATCACGCGACAAAGCTCTTCCTCTCGCGTCGTGCCGTTGGACAGCCGGAGTGTCTGTCCTTTTTCGACTTTGCCGGCAATGGTGATTAAAGCTCCATGCGCGTTGACGACCAGGGTTTGCGTTGCCTCTTCAAACGAAGCAACGCCGGCGGCGCCCTCAGTGCGAACGGTGATCGGCAAACTGAGGATCACGCGCTGGCTGCGCCTGCGGCTCGGCTCGGGAGTGGCCTTGATTGGATTCCAGGTTGACATCAAGGACTACGCTAAGGCTGCGTCAGTGTTCTGGCAAGAGTCCGACGGCGGAGATACCTCAATGAGTAACCTGTACCGGCGGGTAACTACAACGCCGGTCAGGGCCTCATACAAGCACGATCTTATTGCGGTGCCGGGCAATGCGCCGCGTCGCATTGCGCGTATCGACCACCAGTTGCGAGGATTCGACAATGGCGGCGTAATCGTAGCTGGAGTGATCGGTGGCGATCAGGACGCAGTCGTACCTGGCCAGCATTTTGGAATCGATCTGGACCGACTTCTTGCCCTTGAAATTATAGTGCCGCAGCTTGGGAATTTCGGCGAAGTACGGATCGTTGTAATCGACAATCGCTCCGCGCGCGGTCAGCAGTTCAAGGATTTTCAATGACGGCGATTCGCGAATGTCGTCCACATCTTTCTTGTAGGCCAGGCCAAGCACCAGGATCCGCGATCCTTTGATCGATTTCTGCCGGTCATTCAGCGCCGACGCCACGGAATCGATGACGTGGTAGGGCATCGACGTGTTTACTTCTCCCGCGAGCTCGATGAACCGCGTCGCAAAATCATACTCACGCGCCTTCCACGACAAATAAAACGGGTCCACCGGAATGCAGTGCCCGCCCAGCCCCGGCCCGGGATAAAACGGCATGAAGCCGAACGGTTTGGTCGACGCCGCGTCAATCACTTCCCAGATATCGATGCCCATGCGCGTCGCCAATAGCTTCAACTCGTTCACCAGAGCGATGTTCACGCAGCGGAAAATATTCTCGAGCAGCTTGGTCATCTCGGCAGCCTGCGTCGAGCTGACTGGCACCACTCGCGCCACGATCTGCGCGTAGAGCGATACCGCCGCGCGCCCCGACGGCGGATTTACTCCTCCCACCACTTTCGGGATTTGCGCCAGGCCGTACTGTTTGTTGCCCGGGTCTTCCCGCTCGGGCGAAAACGCCAGGAAGAAATCGGTGGCGATCTGTTCGTTCTCCGGCCCGTGCGCTGTCGGACATTTCATTCCCGTTTCTTCGAGAATCGGAAGAACCAGTTCTTCGGTCGTACCCGGATAGGTCGTCGATTCGAGCACCACCAGCTGCCCGCGCTGCAGGTGCGGCCGGATGGACTTCGCCGTATTTTCGACATAGCTCAAATCCGGCTCGCGCCGCTGGTCCAGCGGCGTCGGCACGCAGATGATGATGGCATCCATTTCGGCCAGCCTGGAAAAATCGGACGTCGCCGCGAAATGTTTGGACTGGACAAATTGCTGAATTTTGTTTTGCGGGATGTGCTGGATGTAGGTTTGCCCGCGGTTCAATTTCTCGATCTTGGGAGGATCGGTGTCGAATCCGATCACGCGGTGCCCGGCTTCGGCAAACCGCAACCCCAGCGGCAGTCCGACATATCCCAAGCCAATGATCCCTACACGGAGTTGCGAACCCTTAAAATATTCCGGCCTGCGATCGGTCGCCATCGATGTTGTATCCGCTCCAGTCGATTCTCAAAGCGCACGCTACTTTAATCTGACGGGCTCCAAGTAGAGCCCGCACCCGGGCCGACTATAACAATTTTCCATACAGGGCAATATACGCGACGCGGCGCGTTGTGCTTCAGTCGCCAATCGTGGACCGGAGACACAACCATCATGCATGGGGATTTCAGGGTGTGGCGCTGCGCTTCTGGTAACAAAGCAGGATGAGGTCGGCCCGGCGGCGGACTCCGAATTTGCTGAGCAAATTTGAGACGTGAAACTTCACGGTGCGCTCGGAGATGTTCAGCTTGTTCCCGATCTCCTTATTGGCGAGATTCTCGAGGAGCGAATTCAGAACTTCCTGTTCCCGGCGGCTCAAGTCGGTTGAGCTGTCTGCCTTCAGGCGGCGGCTGCGCGATCCCCCAAGGATTGAATCGACGAAGCCCGACAACACGGCCCGGGGAACCCAGAATCCGCCGTTCGCGACCAGCGGCAGCGCGCGAGGGAGCTGTTCCCGCGCTTCCTCGTAGGAGAGCAGCCCTTTGGCCCCCATCTGAAGCAGCGAATAGCTTTCCCCGGAGTCGAATTTTTCGGCGACCACGATGATGCGCGCTTCCGGATTTTGATCCAGAATATTGGAAAGCAGCGCGCCGGCCGCGGGACGCGCCACATGGGCGTCAACCACGTAAAGGGGCGTCTTCGGGACCGGCTGATGGCGCAGGTCCGGCCCAAGCGTGGACTCCAAATGCCGTGAAACGATCTTGAACGAGGGACTTGAAAGCACGCGCTCGAATTCGCTCAGCACCAGCGGGTGCGGCGAAAGCAGGCACACTTGAAGCGCGTTTTTCTTGGGGGCTTTCTTCACAATAACTGAGGTTATCGAAACCGTGAACAAGGGGCAAGACTCAGCGAAAGAAGAGTTGCGCAGACGCTAATAGTAACCAGGAGAAGAGATCTAGAGGTTCAAGCGGGCAACTGCTTCGGTTTTACTCGATGGTACGATCCGGCGCAGCGAAACCGGCGAGAACCCGGATTGACGGGCCCATGCCGTCAGGGTCGCTTGACTCGCAGTCCTAATACCAGAACAGCGGAAAGCAGCAGCGCCACGATCATGAAGATCATGCTGAAAGTGAATGACCCTGTGAGGGAACTCAGCTTGCCCACGAAATAAGGACCCGCGAAACCTCCCAGATTTCCAACCGAGTTGATCAGGCCAATGGATGCCGCAGCGGCGGATTCGCTCAAGAAAGTGGTTGGCAAGGACCAGAAGCTGGGCATGAATGCAGTCGTGCAGGCCCCCGCCAGAATCAGGAAGCCGAGGCTGATCCAAAGGCTGCCGCCTGCGCCGATGGAAAGGGCCATGAAGATTCCGCACGATCCGATAATCGCGGCCGTGTGCCAGCGCCACTCGCCAGTGCGGTCGGAATGCCAGCCGTTCCAGACCATCAATGCAGTGCCCAGGAGATAGGGCAGCGCCGCGATTGACGTCACCGTCAGATTGGGGAGTCCCGTCGCGCGCTTGAGGATGGTGGGAAACCAGAAGTTGAATCCGTAGAGCCCGATGAGGGCAAAAAAATAGACCAGCGCCAGCAGGATCACATCCCGCTGGCGCAGAGCCTGTCTTACGGTCCATGACCCCGCCGCGGACTTTGCCGTCCTTTCGCGCTCCAATTCACCAGCAATCCATTCCCGCTCATCGGGCCGAAGCCATCTGGCCTCTCGCGGCCAGTCGGTCAGGTAGAAGAGCGTTGTCAATCCCAGCAGCACAGCGGGAATGCCTTCCAAAATGAACAGCCATCTCCAGCCGGGGATGCCCAGCCAGCGCACTCCCAGGAGCCATCCGGCGAGCGGAGAGCCCAGCACATTGGAGATCGGGATGGCGGACATGAAAAGCGCGCCGGCGCGAGCGCGATCCTCATGCCGAAACCAATGGGTAAGGTAGACGATGATTCCGGGGAAAAAGCCCGCTTCCGCCGCTCCCAGGAAAAACCGCGCGCCGTAAAATTGCGCCGGCGTATGAATCAGAGCCACCAGGACGGTGACCAGTCCCCAGGTAATCAGAATGCGAGCAATCCACTTACGCGCGCTCCAGCGCTCGACAATCAGAGCGCCGGGAATTTCGAAGAGGAAATACCCTGCAAAGAAAATCCCCGCGCCCAGCCCGAAGACGCGGTCTGTAAATCCCAGGTTGCGGGACATCTCGAGGCCGGCAAAACCGACATTTACGCGATCGAGGTAAGCAATAAAGTAAAGAATAAAAAGGAATGGCAGCAGGCGCCGCGCAATGCGCCGCCGCGCGCGCTGCCCTGCATCCGATAGGCTCGGTTCATTATCCATTTCGCCCGTCGCTTGTACCACAAACGAGGCGCCGGTTACATCAGGAGACTGGGCGAGCATTTCACGGGCCGGGCGGGATCATTGGAACGCTGGCATAAGCACAGCGAGAGAAACCCGAGGCCTCGTGCGCTACAATAATGCCTTCAGGTTTCGCAAGTCATGGCAGACATCGCTCCCATCACGGATGACGTTCAAGCCTCGGTAAGCCCCGGGGCTGTTCCGGCAGGACAAAGTCGAATGGCTGGAGCTTTCCGAGCTCTCAAGCATCGCAATTTCAAACTTTTCTTCGGTGGCCAGATCATTTCGCTGGTGGGTACCTGGATGCAGACGGTGGCCGAGGCGTGGTTGATGTATCGCCTGACGGGTTCATCCGTGTTACTGGGCGTGCTGGGCTTTGTCGGACAAATTCCCATCTTTCTGTTGTCGCCGGCGGCGGGACTTGTGGCGGACCGTTGGCCGCGCCATCGCGTGGTGATCGGCACGCAGACGGCCTCGATGTTACTCGCGTTTACCCTGGCGACTCTGACGCTCACGGGACGCATCTTCGTGCATACATCGTTCGCGCGGGTGCCGACGGGAGCATGGGAAATCCTCTGCCTGTCGACGCTGCTTGGCACGGTGAACGCGTTCGATGTCCCGGCGCGGCAAGCGTTTCTGATCGAGATGGTGGGGCGCGACGATCTGCTGAACGCGATTGCGCTCAATTCCTCGATGTTTAACGGCGCGCGCGTCGCGGGGCCCGCGATCGCCGGCATTCTAGTCGCCGTGGTCGGAGAGGGCTGGTGCTTTCTTCTGAACGGGCTGAGCTATATCGCGGTGATCGTAGGCCTCCTGATGATGCATGTCGAAAAATCGCGGGCGGCCCACGACGGCGTCGGTCCGCTCGAAAAATTGCGCGAGGGAATCCGGTTCGCGCGGCACACCAAGCCGATTCGCGCTCTGCTGCTGTTGATTGGCCTGGTGAGTTTCATGGCACTGCCGTTCAGCGTTCTAATGCCCATTTTCGCGGGGCGGATTTTGGGCGGCGGCGCGTCGGCCTACGGCACCCTGATGGGCGCAGTGGGAGTGGGTGCCATGTTTGGAGCGCTGGCAATTGCGATGCGGCAGCAATTGCGCGGTCTCGGAAAAGTCGTGGGTTATTCGGCGATGGGACTCGGGCTCACGCTGGTTCTCTTCAGCGCGTCGCGTTGGTACTGGCTTTCGCTGACGGCGCTGGTCCTGGCCGGGTTCACCATGATGATGCAGTTTACTTCCACCAACACATTGATTCAGGCGATGGTGCCGGACCAGCTCCGCGGGCGAGTCATGTCCCTGTACTCGATGATGTTTCTGGGAATGAGCCCGCTCGGTTCCCTTCTGGCAGGAGCGATCGCGGACCACGTGGGCGCCCCGATTACAGTGGCTTTAGGCGCAATTGCCAGCTTCGTTGGGGGCCTGGTTTTCGTTCGAGAATGGCCGGCCTTGCGCGGCTCAGCCCGCGAATTGGTTGCGGCGCAGGGCATGGTCGTTTCCTCGCCCCCGCCTGATTCGGGCGCTTAGCGCGAAGCCAGGTCTTGTTTCAAGTAATCGATGTACAAGCCGCAGATCGCGCGCCGGAGGCCCTCGTTTGCTGCCGGCCCGTGATCGGTGAACTCAAGGTAGGCGCGCCCTCCGGCATCGAACTTCGGCCAATTCGGAAGACCTTCGCCGTTGGGGTCGCCTGTCTTTGCGAAGTTCGTCCAGTACTCCTGGATGTCGCTCGAAATTTTTCGATCCGCCTCGACGTAAGGCCCTCCCAGAAATCCGCCCGGAAGCAGATTGCCGAAAACGTAAGGCACCTCGGCGGAATGCTCCGTAGCGGGCCGCCCGGCAATGGCGTGATCGAATTGATATTCGTACACTGGCAGCTTCTGATCGCTGTGCCAGATCGCTTCGGCGACGGAGCCGCAGCGAAACTTAGTGTCTGCGAGAAATTGAATCGATGCCGGTCCAAACAGCGGATCGCTATTCCCTGTTCCGCTGCCGGCGACTCCGTAGAACTCCTCGGCCTTGGCAGCTAGACTGCCGAAGTTGTCGGCGATCGCTTTCTTCAGTTCTTCGGCGGATTGTGGCCCGCGCTGCTCGCGCGCATTATTTCCGATGATCAGGGGCACAGGCAGCTCTCCACCCTTCGCATAGGTCACCAGCGCTGGCGTCGGCAGGAACCATCCGTCCGTGATCGGACCCATCGGAGGGACGTCGTCACCTGTAGCGGAGATGGCGGCTTGCTGCAGCTCGGTCGCCGGCAGGGACCTCAGGAACTTGATTGCGTCTGCGCCCGTCGGAGCTTTCATGGCGCTGGCAAACTTTACGCCCTGCTGTTCGGCCTTCGAAAGGGGAATCGATCCTCGGATGGGCGGCCCGCTCTCTTGAATGGCGCGACTGATCAGCCCTTTCGAAAGCGGTGAGGCGAGCAGATACCCGATGTCAATGGCGCCCGCCGACTGCCCGAACACGGTCACGTTCTTGGGATCTCCGCCGAAATTGGAGATATTGTCAGCCACCCATTTCAGCGCGGCGACCTGGTCGAGCAATCCATAGTTGCCCGAGGCGTGATGCGGCGACTCCGCGGTCAGCCCGGGATGGACGAAGAATCCGAAGAGTCCGAGCCGGTAATTGATCGTCACCAGAATGATTCCGCGCCGGCTCAACGATGTGCCGTCGAAGTAGTCCACCGACGCGGCGCCGCCAGTGTTTCCGCCGCCGTGTAGCCAGACCATTACAGGTTTTGGAGATTTGGGCGGCCACTCAGGCGTCCAGACGTTCAGATAGAGACAATCTTCCTGATTGCCTTGCGCCTCCTGGCTGTTCCAAGTCTGAATCCTTTGGGTGCAGGCCGCTCCAAAGGTTGCCGCATCGCGGACACCCTTCCAAGGACTCACTGGAACCGGCTCATGCCACCGTAACGCGCCCAAGGGAGGCGCAGCGTACGGGATGCCTTTGAAGTCCGCCCCGCCCGCCGGAATGAGGCGTCCGGAGATCTGACCGCCCGTCACCTTCACGACGGGGTCAGTTCCAGCGGCGAGAGTAGTCACCGCGAAAACGCCGCAGAGAAAAAGTGTAAGGATGAATTTCGATGCCAGTTTCAAGATACCCTCCTCTATATTTAACCTAGAAGCCACTTGGCCGAATCCAGAAACTCTCCTGCCAAATTTCCCCGGGCGGGAGCATCTGGAGTTCGTGGTAGAGCCCGCGATAAGCCAGATTCATCGCGTCCGTGATGCCGGCCATTGGCTCGAAGCAAATGAAGTTCGGAATTGCACCAGCGCGATTGGCCGAGTCGCGCGGCTGCGGCGAAAACACCACCACCGTGTTGTACTTGGGTCCAAACACACCTCAAGCTGCTGCGACTTGCCTTTGACCCTCATCAGCGCCCGGCCGTCCGCATCGCGCACGAGATCGCTGAAGACATCATCGAGGTTGTAGTCTTTGAGCGCAATTTGATTGGGGTCCGGAAACATCTGTCCAATAGGCACAGTCTCCCCGGTTGGGATCTTGTCAGCGTTGAGCAGCCAGTGCTTCTTTGCGCCGATGCGGACGGTCCAGTCCTCGCGCGGCGAATCGGTGAGTTGAAAATAGGGGTGAAATCCGATCGAGACAGGCATCGGCTCGGAGCTTTGATTCTGCAGCCGAAGCTTTACTTCCAGCACTCCCGCCGAGAGGCTGTACGTCATCTCGATGGTGTGAGCGAAGGGAAATTGGGCCATCCAGGACGGCTCACGGTAAAATTCCAGGCGACTTGTCACCCAGGCGGCCTTCCGATCCGCTTTTACCTCCGTCACTTTCCATTTATCGGTAAAGGACAGAAAGCCGTGTATGGGATGAGCGCCCGTGACGTTACCCAAATCCATATTAAATACGTATCTTTTTCCGTTAGCATAGAACGCCTGTTCATCCAGGCGATTGGCCCACGGAGCGAGAAACGGAATACCGCTTACGCTCGGGTGGCTGCGAAACGCCGCGATGTCAGCATAGGGAAAATAGAGGACATCTTCTCCCTTCACCCGCATCTCGAACGCGACATTTCCTACACTCGGAACGATAGACACGCGGATATGGTGAACGGAATCCTCCAGACGTACGACTTCGCCCTCAGTCCGCGCCGAATACTGGGCTTTGGCAGGCGAAACCAACAAAAGTGCAATGACAATGAGCCCGACCGCTAGGGCTTGCAACCTCGCGTTGTATGACAAGACCGGCCGCTTTGCGTCGCGCCGCCTGTGCTGCGGACGATGAGGGGTGATGAGCATCGCTCTTAAGTTACGGCGAGTCTACTTGGCCAGGTACTGGCTGACCATGTCATCCAAGCCATTCGAAATGGCCTGCTCGGCGCAACCGGGCTTCAAGCGGGAGCCCAGCACCTGGAAAGTGTTGTGCACGAAGGACGCATCGTCCGGGATGTAGCCCGATGGGGCCCTGCCGTTCGCCAGAGTGACTACCACCGTGTTGGCCATCGGAGAGTTCTTTTTCGTCCGCTGCGAGATCATGGTGTAGAGTTCGGCGTTCGCGGCAGTCAAGGCGATATCGCCGACACCCAGCATGCTCAGCCGGATGTTGACTGGATCGCCATCTTTATAAGTTCCGGGTTCTCCCTCGCGTCCCTGGTTCGTGCGATCACGCCCGGGGCAGCTAATCGTTTTTTGCGCGCCCCAGATCGGCACTTCGCTGGTTTTCACTTGGGTGTTGGTCATCACCCGGATGACTTCCTCGCCCAGAATATCGCCTTCGCTTTCAATCCAGCGCTCGAGCCGGTCGGCAACTTTGGGATCAAGCTTGCCCCACGGCACCTTTCCGTCACGCAACGGCGCTTCGACATTTTCGCGGGTCAAGTCATAGCCGCTGATTTTGACACCGGACAACGATGCGAGCGCGTTGGTCGAGGAGCGCATCAACAATGGATTCTGATCGCCCGACGCGCCTTGCGAAAACACCATCACCATCCTGTCGTCGAACGCCTGCTCGACGTAGCGGGACGCCGCTCCGGGGAAATCCGCGCTGGTAATCCCAACCAGATAACCGTTAATGGGATGCATGGCGTAATTCACGTACGCAGCGATCGGGTCGCCGGCAGGGGAAGTGAATGTCACGACCGCCACGGTCTTGTCGGAAACGGCGTTCAGATTGGGCGCCTGAGTCCAGCGATGTGTCTCATCGCTGACCGCATCGCGATTCGCATTTAAATACGAGAAGCCGGTTCCGAAGCCCACCTGGGCCGGCTGGAGTTTTGCTTTGGCCTGCTGTACGGCATTGAGCATTGCACTCACTATGGTGGCGCTGGGTGGCATCCCGGGAGCCGCGGTGGGCGGACCCGCGGGAACACCGCTGTGCGTGTGAATGGCCGACATGATGATGTTTTCGACCGGGCACTTCAGTTCTTCCGCGATTTGCCTGCTGGCGTTCGCCCAGACGTCTTCGGGCATATTGCCCAGGTCGGCGTTCAGCAGGGCTGCGCGCGTCACACCGTTATCTAAAACGATGGAACGGACGTACAGGTGCTCATGTTCGTACTTGCCCGAAGGCGGATACTGCGGATTCACGGGCGGGGTGATGTCCACCCGGGCTGCGCCGACGCGAAGACGACCGCGTTCCGCGGGCGCTCCAAAGGCAGAACTGCAAATGAACAACGCAGCCAGCACCCACATCCCAGATCGCATTGACGGTCTCATCAGTTTCTCCCTGTCCTTGTCTTATGCGCCATAGATCGCGCGACGAGCTTCGCCGTCCGGATTCAAACGGACTTCGCACTTATTGTCGAAAACCATCAGGGCGCCGTCCTTAGCCGTAAACGCCGGCCATTTCGGAAGGCCAGGATGATTAGGATCACCCTTTCGCGCAAAGGCAATCCATGCGTCGGACATCCGGCCACCGAGATCTCGCGCTTCGGGACCGCCGCCAGTCATCGCCGCGGCTCGATCCGTATTGTTGAAGACGAACGGAAGTTCGGAGCAATGGAAGGCGCGGGGGCGTCCATCGAGCACCGGGGTTTGCCATGTAAACCAGAACATGTAAGCTGGCGCGCCGCCAAGGGCGGCCTTGCGCTCCGCCTGCGTCACGCAGTTCTGCCGGCTGCCAGCCGCGAACGCCAGCGACAAGACGTCAAAAGGTTTCGCCTTGGGGTAAAGCTTCTGGTAGGCGGCAATCACCGCTTCGGTGCGGTCGCTGAAACGCTCGCGGGCGCGCCGTAAAACCTCATCCATGGTCATATCCTCATATTCGGGATGATTGATACCGTGGGTCATTTCGTTGAGCACAGAGCCCACAAGGAGCGGAACACCGGCAGAGATCCCCGGAGCGACAGGATCGAAAGGCTGCGACGGCAAGTTCCGGCCGTCGGGCGTAGGACGCCAGCCGCCGCCGGTTCCCGGGATCGCGGGTACGGGAAAGGCTTTCAGGAGAGCCTCTTGCTGAGCTTGGGCGAGTTTTTCGAACGGCACATCATGCAATTTCGAGACTTCGGAAGCGCTGAGGCCAAGGACCTCGAACAACGCGGCGGCCAGCTTTTCCGACTCCTCGGGGGTGCTTTGACGCAGACTCGAACCGCTCTCAATCGCCGCTTTGTGGAAGAGCCCTTTCGCGGCGGGCATGGCCATCAGCGTGCTTACCTTGCTTCCGCCTCCGGACTGGCCGAAGATCATCACATTGCCCGGGTCGCCGCCGAAGCTGCCGATATTATCGCGAACCCATTCGAGCGCAGCTACCAGATCCAGCATGCCCGCGTTCGCGGAGCTTGCGTAATCTTCGCCATACTTTGCTAGATTGAGATACCCGAAGACGTTCAACCGGTGATTGAGGCTGACCAGCACTACGTCGCCGCGCCGAGCGATGCTTTCGCCATAATAAGCCTTAAGCTCCTGGCCCGATCCGGCCGAAAAGCCTCCGCCATGCAGCCAGACCATGACGGGCCGCTTGCGATTGTCGGCGCCGGGCGTCCATACGTTGACGCGCAAGCAGTCTTCTCCGAATTGCCCGTCATCCCACTCGAACATGAAAGACTCTTCGTCGTTCTTCCATCCGGCGCGGGCTCCCTGCGGAGATACCTGCCCGTAATACATGGAGCTGCGAAGACCTGCCCAGGGCTCGGGCTTTGTCGGCGGCATGAAGCGGTTGGGCCCGGCGGTGGTCCCGGCGTAGGGGATGCCTTTAAACGTCAGGATGCCCTGCGCGGTATAGCCGCGCACTTTGCCCGCGGTTGTCTCGACAACGGCACCCGCGGAAGGAGCGACAATGAGAGGCTCGCCCTGCGATGTGGCTGACCGCGACGAAGTCTTCGCGGTCGCCGGGGTAACGGATACCGCTAACCCAGCGCCAGCAATAGTGGCTGCGTTGCGGATGAACGCCCGGCGGTCGATACCGCGATTGTCCCGTTGTTTTCGAATCATCGCGTACTCCTCTTCGCTTTCGTATGAATTTTCAGGCGGGTGACGGTTATCGATTCTATGCCTGCCCGTGCGGTCATTGCAACGAAAACGGCCTCTAGAACGGACGGAGTCACGCTCCATGGGCAATCGCTATGTCGAGGATGAATTCCTCAGAAACCGGATGTCGAATTGACGGGCTGCGTTGTCTTCGTTTACTTTACCCCTCCGGGAGATTGGAACGGGAGCGCTCAGGTATCGTCTGCATCCGCCGTAATCCTCATCTTGGAAATCCACCGGTCAAGCCGCCGGCAATTGGTAGCACGGATAACGCTACAAAGACTACAATACGTACGATTTCTTCCAGCCCGTATTGCGCGAGATGTGTGTCCTGCTTGAGGTTTGGAGGAGATGACAACACAATTACGCCATGACGATCGACATTCACCCTCACGTGATCAGCACCGATGCGGAGCGCTATCCGAACGCTCCGGTCGGCGGTCACAAATCCGACTGGTCGCGCGAAAGACCCGTAAGCGTGGAACAGATGATTGCCGCGATGGATCAGGCGGGTATTGCGAAGTCGGCGTTGGTACAGGCTTCCACATGTTACAGTCACGACAATTCTTACATCGCTGATGCCGTAGCTGCCCACCCAGACCGCTTCACGGGAGTTTTTTCGGTGGAGGTTCTGGCACCCGAAGCTCCAGAGAAGATCCGGTATTGGGTAGGCCGCAACCTGACCGGAATGCGTCTTTTCACGGCAGGAAGCACGATGCCGAATCAGGCGGACTGGGTTGACGACCCACGATCCTTCCCGGCCTGGGAGTGCGCGAGCGAACTCGGAATCCCCGTGTGCATGCAAATGACGGTGAAGGCGATTCCGCAGCTCATCCGCATGTTGGAGCGATTTCCGAAAATCCGCGTCATCTTGGATCACTTGGCAAAACCAACTCTATCGGACGGACCTCCTTACGCCGCCGCGACCGACGTATTTCGACTGGCGGATTACGAGAACTTGTACTTGAAATTGACTCCGCGCACCGTGGCAGAAGCCCATAATGGCAAGGCTACGCACGCGACCTTTTTCCCTTTGCTCGTTTCAAAATTCGGCGCTTCGCGAATTGCCTGGGGATCGAACTACCCGGCATCGGAAGGAACGCTCCCGGAATTATTGAAGGTTTCCCGAACGGCATTGTCGGTGCTCTCGGATGAAGATCGCGATTGGATTTTCGCCGGGACCGCGCTTACTCTGTATCCCGCGTTGGTCGTGAATTAGAAGGAATATCGATGCCCGAAACTCCGCTCCCACTGACTCTCCAGACGCTGTTGGCGTTGAATCCGAACACCAGAGCGTTGAGAAGCGGGGAGCTACGATCGCCGCTAGTAAACTTTGTTTTTGCGGACGTCAAAACCGTCAACAAGGCCTTCAAAGCTCTGGTGCGGGAGCAGAAATTCGATATGGGCGAGGTTGCCATCGTCACATTTTTGCAAGCGAAGGCGTACGGCAAGCCGTACGTCCTAGTGCCTGCCGTAATCGTCGCGCGCGGTCAGCATCACACGATCTTCTTTAACCCGGAACGCGGCCATCTAAATCCCGGCGATCTTAACGGCCGCAGAGTGGGTGTTCGCGCGTACACGCAAACGACCGGGGCGTGGGTTCGAGGTTTCCTGCAAGAAGACTACGGCGTCGATTTCCGGTCCATTCAGTGGATCACCTTCGAGGATCCGCACGTTGCCGAGTTCACCGATCCACCGTGGGTGCGGCGCGCGCCGGAAGGCAAGCAGCTGTTGCAAATGCTGCTCGATGGCGAAATCGACGCGGCAATTTTCGGAAGCGAAAATCCCGAGGGGACGGTGCTGAAGCCGCTGATTCCGGACGCGGCAACAGTCGCGGCGCGGTGGGCCGAAAAGCACGGCGGCGTTCCGATTAACCACATGATGGTGATCAAAGAATCGATCACGCGAGACCGCCCGGATGTTGTCCGCGAGGTTTACCGCCTGCTGAAGGAAAGCGCGGCCGCCAGTTCTTCAAAAGAATCGGGAGCGCTGCGGTTCGGCGTCGAGGCGGTGCGCAAGTCGCTCGAAACGATCATTCGATACTCCGAATGCCAGGGTTTGATCCCGCGCCGTTTCTCGGTGGACGAATTATTTGATGATGTCACGCGCTCGCTCGACTAGGTGCCCACTATGCAAACGCCAGCCGAAAAGCTAGACGTCACCGAAGTCGGCCATGTTTCCACGAACCCGCGTACACGGGCCTGGTACAAACATCTCTCCGTCCAGATCTTGTTTGGAATGATATTGGGCGTATTCGTGGGCCATGTGTGGCCCCAGCGCGCGGACGCCTTGAAGCCGCTGGGCGACCTGTTCATTCGTCTTGTGCGAATGCTCGTCGCGCCGATTATTTTCTGCACGGTTGTGCACGGAATCGCGAGTGTCGGGCAAGCGAAGAAAGTCGGCCGCGTCGCGATTAAATCGCTCATTTACTTTGAAATCGTGACGACAATCGCCCTCGTCCTGGCCTTACTTCTCGTGAACCTCTGGGCGCCCGGGGCCGGCATGCATGTGGATTTGAAGGCCATCGCCGATGCCGGCGTCAAGGTGCCCGCGAAACCGGTCAGCTTCGGCCAGTTTTTACTCGATCTCGTGCCTTCCAGCGCCGTGGGAGCCTTCGCAGAGGGCGAAGTCATTCCGGTGCTGTTTTTCTCATTGCTGTTCGCGTTCGCATTGCTCGCCCTGGGCTCGAAAGGCAAACCGCTTGTCGAAGGCATTCACTCGGTTACGCAGGTGTTGTTCAAGATGATCGCTTTTGTAATGTATGTCGCGCCGATCGGCGCGTTCGGAGCGATCGCATTTACGGTCGGCAAATTCGGCTTGTCCTCGCTCCTGGCTCTGGGAAAACTGGTTTCGGAGTTCTATGTCTGCTGCCTGCTTTTCGTCGCGATCGTGCTGACCCCGATCGCTTTCGCCGCCGGCGTAAATATCCTCCGATTAATTCGCTATTTCGCGGCCGAACTGATGATCGTCGTGGGCACCAGTTCCGGCGAATCCGTATTTCCAAGCGTCATCGCCAAACTGCGGCGGCTCGGCGTGGAGGAATCCGTTGTCGGTCTGGTGCTGCCCACCGGTTATTCCTTCAACCACGACGGGACGTGCCTGTATTGGGCGACGGTCTCCGTGTTTCTCGCTCAGGCCCTGGGAATCCATTTAACGATTGGCCAGCAATTGGGGCTGCTGGCGACGATGTTGTTTACGTCGAAAGGCGGCGCCGGCGTGGCCGGTTCGGCAATCGTCATCCTCGCGACGACGCTTTCGGCCACGAACGTGATTCCCGTCGCAAGTGTCGGACTCATTCTCGGAGTTCATAGTCTGTTGTCGTCCGTTTTTGTGCCGATAAACGTATTGGGCAACTCACTCGCCACCATCGTGATTGCCCGCACGGAGCGGGCAGTCGATTTGCAGATTTTGCAATCTGAGCTGCAAGCTGGTCCCGAAGAGACTGTGCAAGCGGCCGCGCTCTAGAATTCGCGCCGTATTTCTGGTGATACGATTTACAGTCCCGCAATGGTCGGCATGAACTAGATGCGATCGTGAGGGAAGCAACCGCGAAAAAAGCAAAAGGAGTCACACTTCACAAACAATTATGAATGACAAGAAAATAGCAATGGTTGTGAGCGCTCATTCAGCGGATTTCGTCTGGCGGGCGGGCGGCGCGATTGCGCTTTATGCGGAGCGCGGCTGGAGGGTGGTCGTCGTTTGCCTTTCCTTCGGCGAGCGCGGGGAGTCCGCCAAGCTCTGGCGCCTTCCGGGCATGACTCTGGAAAAGGTCAAAGCCGATCGCAAAGACGAAGCGCTGCGCGCCGCGGAAGTGCTGGGCGCCGAAGTGACTTTTTTCGATCTCGGAGACTATCCTTTGCGTGTTCCCGACGAAGCGATCTTCAAACTGGCCGGGCTTTATCGCCAGTTGCGGCCGGAGTTCATCCTCACGCATTCAAACAAGGATCCTTACAACTTCGATCATCCGCTGGCAACGCACGTCGCACAGGAAGCGCGCGTCATCGCACAGGCGCATGGGCACGAGCCGTCCGTGCCTGTCATCGGAGCGCCGGACGTGTTCCTCTTCGAGCCGCATCAGCCCGAACAATGCGAGTGGAAACCACAAATCCTGCTCGACATCACTCCGGTCTGGGAGAAGAAATTCGCGGCGTTCAAGATCATGGCCGCGCAGGAACATTTGTGGCACTACTATGAACGCGTGGCCCTGCAGCGCGGCGCTCAGGGAGCCCGCAATTCAAATCGCGCGAACATGAAGTACGGCGAGGCGTATCAGCGCGTGTTTCCCCAAGTCACGGAGGCATTCTAGTGAACAAGCCAGTGGTGATCACCGAAGTGGAACGTTCCCAGGCCGAAATTGTGAGCAGCCTGGAACAATTTGGCGTTTCCACGATTCACGAAGCGCAAGGCCGCACGGGGCTCCTGGCGCCCTATATGCGTCCCATCTACGCGGGTGCGGCGACTGCGGGCTCCGCCATTACCGTGTCCCTGCCTCCGGGAGATAACCTGATGATTCACGTCGCGGCAGAAGTGTGCAGGCCGGGCGACATTCTGATCGTCGTGCCCACTTCGTATTGCACCGACGGCTATTTCGGCGAACTTCTGGCGACCTCGCTGATTGCACGCGGCGTCAAAGGACTTGTCATCGAAGCTGGCTGCCGGGACGTCCACGCGCTCAGTGAAATCAAATTTCCGGTGTGGAGCCGGGCAATCAGCTCCCAGGGCACAGTAAAAGCCAGCCTCGGTTCAGTGAACATTCCGGTGGTCTGCGCTGGGGCGCAAATTTGTCCGGGAGATGTGGTGATCGGCGATGACGATGGGATCGTTGTGGTTCCACGCGAACGCGCCGCAGACGTTGCGCTGGCCGCTCAACAACGAGTGGCCAAGGAAAATGCGACGCGCGAAAGATTAGCTAAAGGCGAATCGGGCCTTGATATTTACGGTTGGCGTCAAAAGCTGACGGCCCTGGGCTTGGAATACAGAAAATCCCTGAACACCACAGACTGAGTACATTAGCGTCATCGATGCCCGCCGCAGTCCATCCCTACCGAGAACGGGGTGTGTCCGAGCGAAACGGCTGCTGAAAATTCAAGATTAGCGGCCTGATTATCTGCCAGATGGCTCCGGCGGATTTTTCAGGTAGGCGATCTGGAATGCCAGCCTCTCCGGCGAAGCGGCTACCGGCATTGGGCCCGTTTTGGCGCCAAGTTCCATCGTCTTATGTGCGTCGGGCGAATATGCAGGCCAATTGACGAGTGATTTCCCATTCGGGTCGCCCGACGCGGCGAAGTTCATCCAATACGACGAGACCGCGTCAGAGACCTTCTGATCGATCGGCTCAAATGGGTGACGCGTCAATTCAAGGTTTCCGAAAACATAGGGCACTTCCGAAGTATGAAACGCCCCGTATTCCGGATGCTCGGGCCACGGGATCGCGCGGTCGAAATAGTACGTATAGACTTTTCCGCTCAGCTTCATCTGGCCTGCCGACCACAAGTCCATGGCGACGCGGGTTTGATCGCGGAGCACGACCCTCATCATAGGCGCGGCGTCTCCGTCCGATGCAACGGGATAAAGCTTCAAGAACTCATCCGCCTTCTCGGCATATTTTTTCTTCGCGGCATCGCGGTAAGAAGCCACCGAGGTTTTCTGCCCCGGACCCGAGTAAGCTTCACTGACGCCGATATCGTCCGCGACCATCCCCAGAACGAGCGGAACTTCGCTCGCCGGCGGAGCAGAGCCCGGCGCCGGGAGCACCCAGCCGTCCGCGACCGGCCGGGTTGGCGAAGCAGGTCCGCCGGCGGCGGCCGGTTTGAAGATGACATCGGGTGAGAGCGCGCGAAGCTCGGCCAGCGAATGCGCCCCCTTGGATTCAGCCCAGCGGACGCCTATTTTTTCCAGATCGGCAAGCGTGGGCTGACCGTCGGCGGGGCTCGCGAAGATTCGGTTTCCGCTTTCCACGATGGCTCGCGCAAAAAGCCCCTTCGCCAGCGGACTTTGCATCAGGTCATATACAGAACTGGCGCCCGCCGACTGGCCAAAAATCATTACGCGGCCGGGGTCGCCCCCAAATGCGGCAATATTTTGATGCACCCATCGCAGCGCGGCGATCTGGTCGAGCAAACCGTAATTGCCCGAGCTGTTGTGCCCGGATTCCTTCGTTAGCTCCGGATAGACGAGAAACCCGAGCGGTCCCACGCGATAATTCAAATTCACCGCTACGACGCCTCGGCTGGCCAGGTGCGTACCGTCGTACACGGCAAACCTCGCCGACATTCAGGAAAAAGACCGCGTTGAGGTGGTGATGGCCAATCCGCCCTTCGGCGGCAAGGAACGCAAGGAAGTGCAGCAGAACTTTCCCATCCGCACCGGCGAGACGGCATTCCTGTTCCTCCAGCACTTCATTAAGATGCTCAAGGCCGGGGGCCGTGGCGGCGTAGTTATCAAGAACACCTTCCTGTCGAACACCGACAACGCATCCGTGAGCCTGCGCAAGCTCCTGCTGGAAAGCTGCAACCTTCACACCGTGCTCGACTGCCCCGGCGGCACATTCCACGGCGCGGGCGTGAAGACCGTGGTGCTTTTCTTCGAGAAAGGCGCGCCAACGCGGAAGATTTGGTACTACCAGCTCGATCCCGGCCGCAACCTTGGCAAGACGAACCCCTTAAACGACGACGACCTTGCCGAGTTCGTGAAACTGCAAGCGACGTTCGCCGACTCGCCCAAGTCCTGGAGCGTGGACGCGAAAACCATCGACAAAGAAACTTTTGACCTCTCAGTGAAAAATCCGAACGGCGGCGAGGAAGTAACCCGCCGAAGCCCGAAGAAGATAATGGAAGAAATCGCCGCGCTGGACGCCGAGAGCGCGGAAGTGCTGGAAAACATTAAGGCGCTGCTATGACGGACGGATGGCAGACAAAGCAACTTGGTGAGCTGTGCGATGTGCTCGACTACAAGCGCAAGCCCATCACAAAGAGAGACCGCATTGCCGGAGAATATCCTTATTACGGCGCAACCGGCGTGTTGGGTTATGTCGAAGGCTATATCTTTGATGAGCCGCTTGTTCTCGTAGGCGAAGACGGCGCAAAGTGGGAATCGGGCGAGAATACGGCGTTCGCGGTTAAAGGCAAAATTTGGGTCAACAATCACGCCCATGTCCTGAGGCCGCATCGAACCAAACTTCTCGATAACTGGCTTATCTACAGCCTCAACCATTCCGACCTGACAAAGTTTGTTTCCGGTCTTACAGTCCCAAAGCTCAACCAAGGAAGCCTACGGGGAATCCCCGTTCCGCTTCCTCCGCTTCCCGAACAACAGCGGATCGTCAGCATCCTCGACGAGGCGTTTGAGGGCATCGCCACCGCTAAAGCCAACGCCGGAAAAAACCTTCAAAATGCACGCGCCCTCTTCGAAAGCCACGTCCAATCCGTCTTTACCCGGCGCGGCAAGGGATGGGT
This sequence comes from Terriglobia bacterium, assembly GCA_963757625.1. Classification (GTDB taxonomy): domain Bacteria; phylum Acidobacteriota; class Terriglobia; order Acidiferrales; family UBA7541; genus Palsa-360. The sequence continues at coordinate 1,109,239 of CAVWSJ010000006.1, forward strand.
GGAGAGAACTTTTGGCGACATCGCTAGAGTGAAAGGGGGCAAACGAGTTCCGAAAGGCTATAAACTTCTGACTGAACCGACGGACTACCCGTATTTGCGCGTTACCGAGTTCACCGACTTCGGGACAATCGACACGAGCGACTTGCGCTATGTCAGTCCGGAGATTCATCGCGAAATTAAAAACTACGTTATCTATTCGACCGACCTCTACATCAGCATCGCAGGAACAATCGGCAAGACCGGCATCATTCCAGAAGAATTGGATGGAGCCAATCTCACCGAGAACGCTTGCCGTTTGGTATTCAATCCGGGCGTCAGCAACCGCTTCGTCTATTACTTCACCGTTACGCCAGACTTCGTCGAGCAGGCTGGTTTGAATACCCGAACTGCGGCGCAGCCGAAATTGGCTCTTTCGCGACTTGCAACAATCAAGCTTGGGATTCCGCCAATTGCCGAGCAGAAACGATTGGCAGCTGAATTTGATGCCCTGCGCGACGAAACCAAACGCCTAGCCAGTCTCTACGAGGGGAAGCTCGCCGCGCTAGGGGCATTGAAAGAGTCGCTGCTGCACCAAGCGTTTAAAGGCAAACTATAAAGACTCTATGAACGAAGCCGAAACCAGAGCCGAACATATTGATCCCGCATTGAAAGCAGCGGGCTGGGGCGTCGTTGAGGGCAGCCGCATCCGGCGCGAGTATGCGATTGCGCCTGGTCGCATCGAAGGTCAAGGGCGGCGCGGCAAACCGCTCACGGCGGATTACGTCCTTGAATATCGAAACACCAAACTTGCCGTCGTCGAGGCCAAGGCCTGGGGTGAATCGCTGACGGAAGGCGTGGGACAGGCCAAGCACTACGCAGGAAAGCTAGCCATCCGGTACACCTATTCCACAAACGGCCAGGGAATTTACGGCGTCGATATGGCGCTCGGCAGGGAAGGCATCATAGAACGGTATCCCACGCCGGACGAACTATGGAACATGACGTTCGCGAAGGCCAACGCATGGCGCGACCGCTTCGCCGCCGTGCCCTTCGAGGACAAGGGCGGCTCGCATCCCAGCCGCTACTACCAGGACATCGCTGTCGAACAGGTGATGGCAGCCATCGCGGATAAAGGTCGAATGGTGGCTCGTTTACGTTGGAATTGCACAGGCGATTGCCTTGATTTTCACTCTTTGTGTGATTTGGTACCGATCCGGCGAGGATGTCTATATTCGACTCGCAAAGATGGCCGGTGCCGTGCCGCCCGACGCGACCAAGAAGTCCCATCCCGACCAACGCAAACCGTACAAGGTGGGGATGCTTGGTGCCCAATACGGCCAGACCCCGTTCGGGCTTTCCCGGAATGCGGGTATCCCACTATGGGTCGCAGAGACGGTGCATCGTGATCTGCGGAAGGTCTATCGGCAGTATTGGCGCTGGAGCGAAAACGAGGTCCTTCGCGCCGAGATTTCCCGGAAGATTTCGACTCCGCTCGGATGGTACATGCCAGTCTATACAGACACCCCATCCACTGCGCTGTCGAATTTTCCGATGCAGGCCGCTTGCGCGGAAATCATGCGGCTCGCGACAACATTCATGGTCGATGAAGGGCTTGCGCTCTGCGCCACAGTGCATGACGCCGTCCTGATCGAGGCTCCGATTGAGCAAATCGACGCTGATGTCGAAGTCGCGAAGCGATCTTGGGCGCGGGCGAGCGAAATCGTGCTCAGTGGCTTTGCGCTGGACGCCGATTCCAAGATCGTCCGCTACCCCGACGTATACCACGATGACGATGGCGAGGGGATGTGGACGCGGTTGCTACACATTCTGGACGGTCTGGAGGGCCGCTCGGTAGCGAGTGCGGCCGTGACGGCGTCCACCACACCTTTTCGCCCTGCTTGCCCCCCCGTGGGTTTTCTTGGAGGAAAGTTGCGCCCCACAATTGTTTGATTCCCGCAGAAAGGGCGCGAGTTTTGAGTATTATTCAACATGAATGCCTTCCACACCTCGACCCTCGACCGGGCGCTGCTTTCCGCATCGCTCGGGGCCGTTATCAGCGTCGCGGCATTCTCAATGGCGACCCCGCAGGCGAATCCCGATTTCCCTGTCATATCCGTTGAAGCTCCTGCTTCGGTTGTGGAGCCGTTGCCCACAGGATTGCGGTCCCTATTCTCATTTGTTCTTGAACCAAGCCCCCAAAGCGATTCAAGTCATTCAACGCAGTCTTCTCGGCCTACTGCGTTGCATCTGCCTGCGTCCACCCCTACACTCTCTCCATGCACAGGGGACGCCAATTCGACCGCCACACGGAGAAAATCCATGTCACGTCGAATCATCGTCCATGCAGGAACCACGGAGCCGGAAATCCGGCAACGTGGGTACGTGTATCAGAAAGGGCGAAAGCAGTCCGACCCGTGGCTTCCCACGCAACGGGCCTACGGCTTCTTTCGGAAGGATGTGCCCGGCCAGTCCACGCAAGTCGAAGTTCGTCCGGCGCTTGGATTCTGCCGAGACAGAATGGGCGCAATGCTTAAACTTCATCAAGCCATGCAAGAGGCAGGCGTGCTCGACGTTGAGAAGATTCGGGAGCGCATTACTCCCGTCACCACATTCGAGTCGCAAGCTGCTTGGTGGCTCGCGGAAATCAAAGCAGGGCGAATCGTGAACTCCAAGACACGGAAGCCTATTCGCACCAACACGACCGACTACTACTCGACCGCAGTCGCATACCTGAATGAAGTTATCGGAAATAACCCCCTCGCTTCACTTGACAACCCGGAAGCACGAGAACTGGTGGCCAAGATGAAGGCAGAGTTGAAAGACAACGAGCGGCGCTTTTCCGACAAGACCATCGTGGAGTTCTTCAAGGTCTTCACGAGAGTCATCGCCTCCGTAAGGGACGAGAAACTCAATCAGGTGCATCCACGAGAATGGGATTTGGTGCACATCGGCCTGCCGAAGGTCAACAAGCGGGAGCAGCACCGGCCCACGTTCACGGCCAAGGAAATCGTCCATATCATCAATAGTTGTAAGCGGGCGATTTACCGGGTTGCCGTGATTTTGCTCGTGGCGACCGGAATCCGCATCGCAGAATTGCTTGCTCTCGAAATAGGGAAGCACATCTCTCCTGATTGCAAGGTGGTCTACATCCGGCAGCAACGCAGTCGCAAGGGCGAAATTGCTCCGACGCCGAAAACTGATGCCGGTTATCGTGACGTGGACGTTCATCCGCTCGTTGCCAAGATGCTGCGGGAATACATCGGCAACCGGAAGAGCGGCTTCCTGCTTGAAACGGAGACAGGCAACATGCTCTGGCCCGGCACTCTTTACCGGGACGGTCTCAAGACCATCCTCAAGGGTATGGGGCGGGGCAAGGTTCGTTTCCATGCCTTTCGTAGATTCAGACAAGCCGTGTTGGAAAAAAGCGAAGTGCGGCAACTCCTGATCGACTTCTGGCTTGGACATGACAACCCGGACATGTCCTCACGATATGCGAAGCAGCTAACTGAGGACATGGAGTTCCGACACGAATGGGCAGAAAAAGTGGGACTCGGCTTCGAGCTACCAGAGTTTTCGGAAACGGAGTCAGGAGCTAATTGCGCTACGTGCGCTACAGATTCAACCGGACACGATTGCAGAGCAAATGCGTAAGTAGAAGAGAGGGAAGAACTAAATGGTCGGGGCGAGAGGATTTGAACCTCCGGCCTCCTGGTCCCGAACCAGGCGCGCTAGCCAGGCTGCGCTACGCCCCGACAGAGGACATTCGAGCCCCAAATATTGGCCCGAATGGGAGATTCAGAATAACATAGCACGCGGCCTGAACCTAGACGGGTCCCTCAATTGGCGCCAGGAAAGGATTGGGGCGAACGCCGTGCTATATTGAATCAGGCGAAAAAAGATTTCCGTTTCGAGCGAACCATTCGCAGCAAGAGAGAGGAACACGGACTTTGAATTTTCGTTCGTGATTAAAAAGATGGCATTGATTGAGCGTATCCAGAAAGACTTGACCGAAGCGATGATGGCGAAGGACGAATTGCGCCTGAGCGTGCTGCGCATGATCAAGTCCGCGCTCAAGTACAAGGAAGTGGAAAAAGTGCGCCCGCTGGAGGACGCCGAAGCCCTGCAGGTGTTGCAAACGCTGATGAAGCAGCGGCGCGAATCGGTCGAGCAATTCGCGAAGGGCGGCCGCCAGGATCTGGTCGATAAAGAGACGAAGGAAATCGCCATTATCGAAACCTATATGCCCGCCGCGCCTTCCGACGCCGATCTGAACGCGGCAATCGAAGCGGCGATTGTGGAGACGGGCGCGAATTCCCCTAAGGCCATGGGCGCGGTGATCAAGGCGGCCAAGGCGCGTCTCGAAGGGAAGACCGTGGACGGGAAAGTGCTGTCGGACCGGGTGAAGGAGCGCCTGGCGAAGTAAGGCGGCCCGGAGCTGACAGTTAAGAGTTAAGAAAAGCCCTGTGCTTTCTTGATCCGTTTATTTTTTCCTGCGTTTTTCGTTCCGTATCGACTTCAAGCCTGCCCCCGCGTATCCTCCATTGATGCCGCTGCCCGAAACCATCCCCGTCCGTTACACCGACGAAGAAGCCGGATACGTGACGGTGCGTCCCGTGATGCGGCAGACCTTTCGGCTGGACGAACTCCTCGACATGCTGTTGAGCGTCGCGGGCAAGGATGTGACGCGCATCCGGCAGCTCCTCAATTCCGGAACGGTCGTCTACCATTTCTATCGCTACTCGTGGGCTGGATTTGACGCCGACGAAGCGGAACTTGGAGCTGCCCTGGCACGATTTCCGGACGCCGATCCTGCGCGTCCGTTCTCACCTGCGGAATGCACGGTGGCAATCTTCGAATCGGGCGGAGCGCATCCGAGGCATTTGATGGAATTGCCTCGCGAAGGGGGATCAAAGCACCGGCTGTTTCGCAGCCAAAGTTTCTGGGACGGCCTGCTTGAAATCGCCGCGAGCGAAAAAGTCTGGTACCACGGCTATTCCTATGGCCGCCACGCGGACGTCTATCGCCTCGATCTGGACGGAGAAAACACCGGGCTGATTGCCGAAGCCGCGAAGCGCCTTGCGCCACGGAATTTGCAGAACGTGGTCCAGGTGCTGGCCGGGTCCGCTTCGATTCTGTTTGTTTGCCCGCGAGCCGGAAAGACACTGGCACACTAGCTGGCAGCGTTCCGCAAATAACCCAGGGTGAGCGCGGCATTCAAAATTCTCTCATCCTCCAAACTTTTTAGGCCATAATGCGGCGACCGTCCTGGAGGTGATTTCTGGCCAATAAATCCTGGAGTTCGACGGCGCCGCCTTCGGAATTTCGTCCCTACGTGGAGGAGTCGAGCACGCTGACGGAATTCAGTTGGCGCGCGGTGATCCTGGGCGCGATTTTCGGCGCGCTGTTCGGCGCGGTGTCGGTGTACGTGGGCTTGCGCGCCGGGCTGACAGTTTCCGCGTCGATTCCCATCGCTGTCCTGTCGATTTCCATCCTGCGCGCGTTTGGCAGGTCAACGATTCTCGAAAACAATATCGTGCAGACCACCGGCTCGGCGGGCGAGTCGGTCGCGGCGGGCGTGATTTTCACTTTGCCGGCGCTGATTTTTCTTGGGTTTTCGCTGAACACCGAATACTGGCGCGTTTTTTTCCTCGCGCTGATTGGCGGATGGCTCGGCGTGCTGTTCATGATCCCGCTGCGGCGGCAACTGATCGTGAAGGAGCATGGCAACCTGACGTTTCCCGAGGGCACGGCGTGCGCCGACGTGCTGGTGGCGGGTGAGAAGCGGCGGATCGTTCGCCGGGAGCGTGTTCTGGGGGCTCGGCATCGGCGGCGTCTACACGTGGCTGATGAACTCGATGCAGATGTGGCCGGGCCAGCCGGAATATCAGCCCAAGTGGCTGCCGGGCGCGTCGTTCCGCGCCGCGATCACGTCGGAGTATCTCGGCGTCGGCTACATCATCGGTCCGAAGACTGCTGGCACGATTTTTGCCGGCGGCGTGTTTTCGTGGCTCGTCCTGATGCCCGCAATCAGATTTTTCGGGCAAAACATGCCCGGGCCGCTTTATCCCTCGACGATTCCCATCGCGCAGATGTCGCCCGACGAGCTCTGGTCGAGCTACATTCGCCCGATCGGCGCGGGGGCCGTGGCAGCAGCCGGGCTGATTACGCTGATCCGAACTCTGCCGACCATCGTGAGCGCGCTCACGGCCGGCCTGAAGGATGTGCGTGAGCAGCGCGAACGCGGAGGGGCCGCTCCGCAAGGCGGGACGGCAGGAACGCGATCTGCCGATTAAGTTCGTGCTGATCGGGTCCGTCGTCCTGCTGGCGATGATCTGGGCGCTGCTGACGTTCAAGCCGATTCCCGGAGCGAGCACCGGGCTGCTTTCGAATCTGGCGGCGGCTCTGCTGGTCATGGTGTTCGGGTTTCTGTTTGTGACCGTGTCGTGCCGCATCTGCGGGCTGATCGGAACCTCGTCGAATCCGGTGAGCGGCATGACGATCGCGACGCTGATGGCCACCTGCGCGATGTTCCTGGTGACGGGCTGGACCGGCGGGGCGTACGCGGCGCTGGCGATCACCATTGGCGGCGTCGTGGCGATCGCCGCGGCCAACGCCGGAGCGACTTCGCAGGACTTGAAGACGGGCTACCTCGTGGGCGCGACGCCCGTGCGGCAGCAGATCGGATTGATCGTCGGCGTGCTGGTAGCTTCGTTCTTTATCGGCCTCACGCTGATCGGCATGAACAAGGGCCTCGAAAAATATACGCCCAATGTAATTCCCATCGATCTCGCGCAGCTTCCCGAGGGCGTGCAGGTGGAGACGCAGAATTACGAGCATGCGGGCAAGACATACGTCCTCGTCAACGCGCTGGGCTCGCAGGAAGTGCCGGACGGAAAATATCTCTACGATCCCGCGACGAAGCAAATCGAAATTCAGTGGGTGCAGGGCATCGGCAGCGAAGCCGCTCCCGCTCCGCAGGCGCGCCTGATGGCCACGGTCATCAACGGCATCCTGACGCAGCGCTTGCCGTGGCGGCTGGTGCTGCTCGGCGTCTTTCTGGTCGGCGACGATCGAGCTGCTGGGCGTGCGCTCGCTTTCGTTCGCGGTGGGCTCGTATCTTTCGATTGCGACCACGATGGCGATTTTTGCGGGCGGCGCGGTGCGCTGGCTGGTCGAGCGCAACCAGCCCAAAACCGCCGCGACGGAAAGCGAAGTCAGCCACGGCGCGCTCTATTCCAGCGGATTGATTGCCGCGGGCGGCGTCGTGGGCCTGCTGGCGATCATCATGAAGCTCATGGAAATTCGCGGCTGGGTCACGCCCGATAAATTCAACGTCGGCACGCAATGGATCGGCAGCCTCGCGACAAATGGCTGGCTTGGCGTCGTGATGTTCCTGCTGCTCGCGTCGTCGCTGTTCGTGTTTGCGCGCAAGAAGCTGGAGTAGCCATAGACCTGAAATGGGGTGGGTTGGCTGTGAGTCAGATTCCGATAAGGGGGCCCCCCTGGGAGAGGTTGGGTCTATGATCCAGCGCGAGCATTGCGGGGCGATCCAAAGCTCCGGTCCCCCCGGAAATCAAACTGGAAGTGCAGCGCCGAGCCGGAGACCTGGTGAATGTCTCGCCGTTGTCGCCGAATTCAATAATCTGGGGGACGAGATCAGTTGGTGATAATGATATTCACATCCACTTCGTGCAATATAGTTCCCGAGCCTCCATTCACCTTAACAATTTGCGGCCCGGACGGCGGCAGATTTGCCGAACTGCTGCTGGAGCTGGTGCATCCGGTAATTGCGCCTGCGGCAGTCAGCGACAGTGCAACGATCCCCAGAAATAGCCGCAGGCGCTTGCGGTTTTTGCCCACAAGCGGCAAAAACCCCAGCAGACCGAGCGGCATTGCCATCGCCAGCAGAACGGGACTGCTCCGCTGCAGCAAGACACTCGTGTTAGCCACCGCAACCGTTAACATCAGCGTCTGAGCCGCCGTTGCACCGCTGCCAAACGTGAGTTGGCCGCTCGTTGGATTAAACGTACAAGTAATATATGTGGGAAGGGTCCCGCAACTGAAGGTCACCGTGCCAGGTCCGAAGACGAGGTTCGGTTTTACCGTGATTATGATTGGAGGATTTGTTTGCTGTCCCGCCGCCAAGCTGACCGAGACAGGACTAGTGCCGTTCCAACTCGCGCTGACAGTATAGTCGGCCGGGTTGACGGTGACCACTTGCGGCCCCGACGTGAAGCCAGTGAAGTTCAGATCCCCGCTATAGGTGGCCGTAATGCTGTCGGTCCCCGGGGGAAGCGTGCTGACCGTCAAGGTCGCAGTTCCCTGCGACAGCGTGACCGGCCCCCCGCCCAGAATTGTCGAACCATTCAAGAACGTTATCGTCCCCGTCGGCGTGCCCGTCGTCGCCGGAATAACCTGCGCTGTGAGTATGACAGGTGTCCCGTCAGCAACAGAACCGCTCGCCGAAGTGGACAACTGCACCGAGGTGCCCGCCTTCGTTACAGTAAGCGACCCGTCTACAGGGACCACTGTGTAAAAGATCAAGTCTGCAGTCGAGGACGAATTGGCGCCGGTTGGCGCCGGGACGATCGAATACGCACCAACCGGCGAATCGGCAGTCGCCGTGGTTGAGAAAGTTTCCACAAAAGAATCGCCATTCTGCGCGCCTGTGATCGTGCCGGTGAATGTCGGGTTGGCTGCGCCATAGGCCCGCATGGCGTTGTCTGCCGTTACGGTAAGGTTGAAGCTCGTCGAAGCTATCGTCTCCGTCTGTGACGTCGAGGAGTTGTTCGCCAGATTGGGATCGAACTGGTCCGCGCTCACCTGCGCGGTGGCAGTCAGAGGTCCCGCGGTAAGCGCCGTGATCGTAATGAAAGGATTCACCGGACTCACCGGACCTGTGCCCGTCACGGAACCGAGGTTGCAACTAAGCGAAGTGATCGTGGCTCCCGCGCTCGGAAGTGTGCAACTCGGGGTTCCGAGGCTTAGCGTAAAGGCCACGAAATACACCGGGACGTTGAATGTATAGGTCACAACCACATTCGTGGCGTCATCCGGACCATGATTAATCACCGTGGAGCTGAATGAGGAGTTCAGTCCGACGTTCCCGAGTCCGGCGGTCGCAAAGACCTGCATGGACAGGTCCGCAGTCGGGACCGACCCCGTAAAGACATAGGCCGCGCCCTGGTTCGAGTTGGACCCGATTTTGACGCCAGGAGCGCCGACTACGATTGTGTTCCCGCTGATGCCCACCGAGGAGTAGCCAAAAGAGTCCCCTGCCGCTCCGTCAGAGGCGGTCAATTCGGCGTCGTAGGTCGGGTTCGTCGTTGGTGTTACCCAGCCGCCACGTCGCGGGCTCGACGAACACGTAGGCCGCGCCCTGGTCCACGTGTGACCCAATTGTGGCAAGAGGGGCGCCGACTACGACCGTGTTCTTGCTGATGCCCACCGCTGAGCCATAGTCGTCCAACTTCGCTCCGCCGGAGGGGGTCAATTCGGCGTTATAGGTCTGGCTCCCGGTTGGTGTCATCCAGACGCCACTCGCGGGCTCGACGAACACATAGGCGCTGTGGCTTTGATAACCGGCGGTTACGACCGTGTCCGTGCCCCCGCTCTCGCTGATGCCCACCGACCAGCCAAGATAGCTTCCCGACGTTCCGTCAGAGGCGGTTAGCTTGGCGGCGAAGGTCGAGGTCGTTGCCCAGCCACCCCCACCCGTGGGCTCGACGAACACATAGGCCGCGCCCTGGTACTGGTGACTCAACTGTGGCTTGCATAGCGCCGACTACGACCGTGGTCCCGCTCTCGTTGATGCCCACCGAGAAGCCAAAAGCGTCAGTCTGCGTTCCATCGGAGGCGGTTAGCTTGGCGGTCTGGATCTCCGATGTCCAGGTGGGAACGCCGCCCACGGTGGGCTCGACGAACACATAGGCCGCGCCCAGGTGCTTGTCATAGATGGACGACTCTGAAACGAAAAAGCCGGCTACGACTGTGTCCCCGCTCTCGTCGATGCCCACCCCCGAGCCAAACTCGTCCCCCGCCGCTCCGTCAGCCTCGGTTAGCTTGGCGGTCTGAAGGTCGAGGTCGTTGCCGGCAGCCGCCGCCCACGCGTGGGCTCGACGAACACATAGGCCGCGCCCTGGTAATTGTTGGACCCAGGAGCGCCGACTACGATCGTGTTCCCGCTCCCGTTGATGCCCACCGATGTGCCAAGCCCGTCCCCTGCCGCTCCGTCAGAGGCGGTCAGTACGGCGGTATGTCGAGGCCGTTGCCCAGCCGCCCGTCGGGCTCGACGAACACATAGACTGCGCCCTGGTAGCGATGCCCGCAATTGTGGTGCCAGGAGCGCCGACTACGACTGTGTCCCCGGTCTCGTCGACGGCCACCGAGCGGCCAAGCAGGTCCCCCGCCGCTCCCGAGGCGTAGGTCAGCTTGGCAGCTTGTACCCATGGGTCCACGATAATGGGATAGCGTGCGCCGGCGGTGTTCACCCGCAGCCGTAGACTGCCGTCCTGCACCTCCATCCACGACTCCAACTCGCGGCCGGAAGCGTCGTAGGCCAGCAAAGGACCATAACGCAGCGTTTGCACACCCCTCTGATCCCGCAGTGTGAGCGCATGTCGTCCGGGTTCAACAGACGCGCTCAAGATTTCCGCCGAGGCGCAGAGAGATGTCCAACGCCTCATTGCTGCGAATCCGGGGACGCTACCGCAACCGGCGCCTGCGAAATCGTAAAGCCCTGCTCAATCCCCAGCGGACCATTGACGTACCATTCCGTTAAAGCTCCACGCCTGTATTCGACTCGATTGGCGTTCACACTGGGCGCAACGGCGGCCTTGTTTTTATTCGCAGGATGTTCGCCGTAGCCCCAGCCTTGGAACTCGAAACCCAAATTCGCATTCTGAGATCGGATTTCCACGCCCTTGGCGGCATAGTGGGCAGCAAGATGGTTCGCGGCGTTCTGCGCGGAGTAGCCATCCGCCGTCTCCTGCATTCCATATTGAGCGTCATCGCGCCCCAACGCCGAGGAAATCGCAGGAAGGACGGCAGGAGGAAGGTCCGCAAGAGTTTTCGCCGATGAATCCGCGGCCGCGCGCTGCGGTTTTTCGCCTGCTTTGTCAGGTGTTGCCTGCGCCCAAGACGGAGCAGCACCTAGGGCGGATAAAATGGCAAGCATCGCTGCCACGAGAACGGGTTCGAAAGCCCGCGATCTAAATTCGCGATCGCTGGTCAATGACGTAGACATGTTGCGCTCCGCAATTCTGAGGCTCATCCCAGCTCCGCTAACGTCTGGGTATAGAGTTTGGATCTTCGATTTGATCGCCTGACTTGAGGATCGTACGCTTTTCCTAGTCTGCAGACAAAGAATTTGTCATCAGAGTTGGTCGCAACTGGATCAAAGAGATTACGACGGGCCGTGCTTGCCCGTTACTAAGACAATATTGCGGTCCCACTGGACCACCTGCTCGAGTCCTTCAATGAGAAGGCCGGTTAGTGTCAAGTCGGTTTTGTCGTTGCCTTCTGTTGTCGAGTGGTCTTCCATGGAACTCATCCGCCTCTGCCGCCATGCTTCCATCCGCACTTTTTTTGTGAGCGAGGGTTCGCTCGGTGCCAGTTGGGCGTTCTCGTTTCAGCGGGCGCTGCTACCTGTGAATCGCCCTCGGCTCCGGTCTCTTCGTCCGGAGTTGGGCCAGGACTTGGCTGCAGTCACCTGAACTCGGCGGTTCCGCTCGACCATTCCCATTCTTTTAAGCCGCCGCGACTACGGCGGCAATTTTCGTGGGCGGCATGGTGCGCTGGCTGGTCGAGCGCAACCGGCCCGAAACCGCCGCGACTGAAAGCGAAGTGAGCCGCGGCGCGCTCTATTCCAGCGGATTGATCGCCGCGGGCGGCGTCGTCGGCCTGCTGGCGATCATTATTAAGCTCATGGAAATTCGCGGGTGGGTCACGCCCGATAAATTCAACGTCGGCACAAAGTGGATCGGCAGCCTTGCCACGAGCGGCTGGCTCGGCGTCGGGATGTTCCTGCTGCTCGCGTCGTCGCTGTTTTTGTTTGCGCGGAAGAAGCTGAAATAGCCGTAGGCCAGAAATGAGGCGGATTGGCTGTGAGTCAGTTTCCAATACGGCGGGTGGTCTCAAGGGGTCGATGCAACACTGGCTTGCAGTTTATCCGCCGGAGTTTGAAATCCCAACGTTTTTCGTGGCCGTTGATTGAGACGCAGAGCGATCTCGTCCAGGTCCGACTGCGAGTAGCAGGACAGATCCGCCTTCTTCGGCAGGTATTGCCGCAATAGCCCGTTGGTGTTTTCGTTCGAGCCGCGCTGCCAGGGACTTTGCGGATCGCAGAAGTAAACCTGTACATCGGTAGCCATCGTGAAGCTCTTGTGCTGGGCCATCTCCAGCCCGCGATCCCAGGTCAGCGAGCGCCGCAACGTCGCCGGGAGTTGTCGCACGTGCTGGCTCAGAGCGGCCACCACGGTAGCCGTGTCCTTGCCGGGCACCTTCACCAGCATGCAGAAGCGCGAATGACGCTCCACCAGCGTGGCCACGTGGCTGTTGCGCGCCCCGCGCAACAGATCGCCCTCCCAGTGGCCGGGAATGGCACGATCTTCGACTTCCGCAGGTCGTTCGCGGATGGAAATGGCATCGACGATCTGGCCTTGCGAGTGCCCGTGAATGCTGGCGTGCCGCGAGCGGCGGATCCGCCGCTGCGATCGCAGATGCCGAACCAGCTCCTGTTTCAGCGCTCCGCGCGCTTGAATGAACAGGCTGCGGTAAATGGTTTCGTGCGACACGCGCAGGCTCTCGTCGTCCGGATAGGACTGCTTCAGCCATCCGGAAATTTGCTCCGGCGACCAGTCCTGCATCAGTTTACTCGCAACGATGGTCCGGAGCTTGCTCGTGCAGGGCCAGGCGGCAGGCCTTGGGCCGCAAGGCCGACTGCCAGGCCTGCGGAGTCGGCTTCGTTGGCTCGATACTGCGCGCGCCCGCCATGGCGGGCTACCTCTCGGCTTACCGTGGAGCAAGCGCGACTCAGACGTTGGGCGATGACCCGCATCGAGCAGCCGCTGGCGATTCCGCGGGAGATGTCTTCGCGTTCGGCCAAGGTCAGCGCACGCCGCGAACGGCGACGGACCGGCGGAGCGATCCCCCCGTGGCGCGCCAACAGGAAATGAATGACCTGTTTATCCTTGCCGAGTGCTCGACCAATCGCATTTAACGACTGTCCAGCCTTCCAACGGCTCCACATATCGGCCCGCTGGGCCGAAGACAGCTTCCATCGTCTCTGCATCATGAACACCACCTTTTAGGAAAAGATTTATACCAGGTGGTGTTGCATCGACCGGTTGAGCCGGCACGAGATCACGGGACTTGGATCTTCGACTCCTCCGGCGCTTATGAGATTGGTTCCAGGGTTAACACAGAACCTGCAAGAACAGCACTACAGGTCGCCTTCAAATCGCAGGGAAAGGGCGCAGTCGCACCTTGTTCATGGACGCCTCAGGAATCTCAAGTAGAACGCTGCGAACACCAAGACGATTCCAATATTCACGGTCAGCCGTTCCCAGAATCGGTTTCTGAAGAACACGAAATCTACACCGACTATGACGGCTGCCATCGCCACCACGTAAAGCACGACTGCTACCTGTCTGCCCATTTCAGTCGGAATCCCCCATTTTGGTGTTTCCACACCCACTCAGTGTACACCGGGAGGCGATGGGAAACGGGTTTCTGGAAACTGGGAATCTGGCAAGCCCCACATGACGATAAGCGGACTTGGCGAACTCGATGGTCTGGGTTAACACTCTCGGCCTGCGTGGCTTCGTAGAAGTCAAGACTAGGGTTTTGTCAGTCCGCAAGCTGCGCACTTGGTCCCTTGTTTCTTGGAGAGGACAGGTAGCTTCTTCCCGCAACGAGGACATGGAAACCTTCCAAAGATGAAGATTGTAAAGCCAGCTAGGACCGACCAAACCAGAATTCCCACAAACCAGACGTAACGTCCGCCGAGGACGTAATCCGAAATCGGCTGGCCCAGCAACCCAAAAGGAATCAGAAACTCCACAATCATAAGCGCCAGTAGAGCCTTCCGCCGGGTCTCGTACCGCTCCCATTCCTTTTGGTAGTCGTCCATCAGCCACGCATCCTACCATTAGCGGCGTATTACCGGACAAGGTGCCGCTATCAAATGGGATTTTGCATTTGCCAGTTTCCGAAAAGCGGGGTGGTCTCAATGGGTCGTTGCAACGCTTGCTGAAGGTCTTCCTGTAGGTGGCTACGCCGGCTGATTTCGTTCGCGGGCGTCAATTCAAACAAATCAAGGCTCCGTTTAGGTTCTGATTGACTACAGCGGAACGGATCGATTCTCAACGGGAACCATTGTCAGATCAACTGGTTATAGGGTGTTGCATCGACCGGTTGAACCGGCAGGCGTTATCGGAAACTAGCCCACGATCGAGGTTCCCGACGCGCCCTCGCCGCGAATACCTCAATACTCAAGAATAATTCAGCACGGGTCCAGGCTTACCCGACCACTCGGCGTACAACTGCTCGATCGTCCGGCTGATGCTGGTTCAGAAGAACACGGCCGGGGAAACGCGGAACCGTTTGCTCAATTTCTCGATATGAGTCTTATTGAGCGCGCGTTTCTTGTGCAAAACCTCGGACACGATGCTTTCAGAACCAAATACTGAGATCAGGTCCTTCGCAGCAGGTACCTTAGCGCCTAAGAGTAATTCAGCACCTGCACTGGTTTCCTGGACCACTCCGCGTACAACTGCTCAATCGTCCGGCTGATGCAGAAGCCCCACGAGAATTGGCGGAAATCCTTGTACCTGGCAGGGACGACGTAGCGTTCTACGGCTTCTTCAACGGGGACGCCGGCCTTGTACAATTTCTCGCCCTGGCCTGCGATGTCGTCGAAGATGTCGCGCATCGTTGCCAGTGCTTCCTGGCCGCAGATCTGGCCGTGGCCCGGCACGAACAGAGTGTTCTTGTCGAGTGCCGCAAGCTTCGCGAGCGTGGCCCTCCAGGGAGTGGGATAGCCGTTGATGTTGGTCGGGTATTGCGCGTTGACGAGCAGATCTCCCGCGTAAACGATATTTTGATCGGGCACGCGGATAATCAAGTCGGTATCCGTGTGGCCGGTGTAGCCTTCAATGACTGCCACGAGCCCGCCAAGGTCAATCTTCATCGGGAGTTTTGCCGGATCGATGGGATGGTCGGGCAATGCAAGCGCGTTCTCCATGGCGGGCGCGTAGAGACTGGTCACTCCTTCGATGTCGCTCTTGGCGTGTTCGCGCTGGCTATCCGTTTTGGCTTCGCTGAGGCGCTTTTCCCAGGGAATCAGGAATGTCTTGAGGTCCTCGGCCTTCCAGAGCGTGTACTTTTCCTTGATGTAGGAGGCTGCCTTGGCGTGCGCCAGAATCGGAATTGCGGCGCTGCTGTAAAAAGTATTCCCGCACGTGTGATCGAAATGCCAGTGCGTGTTGATGGCCGAGCGGACGGGAACTTTGGTCACCATCCGCAGCGCATCCATCTGGAACGACGCGCCGGTGGGCGTCTGGAAGCCCTCGATCAAAAGCGCGGCGTCCCGCCCGATGATAAATCCGCCGTTCGAGCGCGTCTGCATGCCTTTGGTGCGGTCGGAAATCGTCGCGTACACGCCGTTCCCGATTTTTCGGACCGACGCAAATCCTTTGTCGACGAGCAGCGCCGGTGAAATGCGTGGATCGTTGGGCAGCGATTGGGCCAGGGCCGCCAGCGGCGCGAATCTGCTTGCCGCAACCACCGCGCCCAGGGACGATGCGCCCGCGAGAAAGCTTCTCCGGGAAAACGGCTTCGAAAAATCGTTCACGGGATTTTTCTCCTGTACTGGCGGAGGATAGTGGATTCGGGATTTCGGCGCAATGGAGTTCTAAGCGGTGGGCCTGTTACCGGCCAGCGAGGAATTTCACTGCTCCAGACCTGGAATGCAGGCAATATGGGGCCAATGATATTGGCATGATACAATTCAGCATGATCTCATAGAGGAGCGACACATGCGCAAAACAGCCACCAGAGGCAGGCGAGGCCGGAACGACTGGCACCAAAGGGCGGCGGAGTTCCACGATCTTGCCAAACACGCCCACCTTGTGGCCGCGGCGCGCCTCGATGAAGAGGATCACCGGACCGGCCACGAGCTTTCGAAACAGGCGATGGAATACTCGGCCAAGGCTTACCAGTACGCGCAAGAAGCTCATCGGGAATCGGGAAGTTCCTTCAGCGGAACGGGAAAGAAGGCGCGCACGAAATCGGGAGGAAGGAAGTGAGCCGGGTTTTCGACAAACTTCTCGACGTGCGCGGCCTTAACTGCCCAATGCCTCTGGTGAATGCTCGCAAGGAAATTGGGATGCTTTCTCCCGGCCAGGTGCTCAAGGTGGTGGCTACGGACCGGGGCTCGGTCGCGGACTTTCAGGGCTGGGCCAAGTTCGCGAAGGACGTAGAGCTGGTTGGCCAGGAGACAGAGTCCAGAGACAGCGCCGACGTGTACGTTCATTACGTGAAACGGACGGCGTGAGGAGGAACCCAAATGGATACCAGCGCCGAAGCGAGACTCGCCATCGACCCGTCCCGAGTGCAAGCACTCGAGGAAAAGCTTCAGGACCTGGAAAAGCGGCTTGCCCATGTTGAGGGGCAAGTGGCGGAGGACCGGGTCGCGCTTGTCGTCTTCTCGGGCGATTTGGACCGCGTCCTCGCGGCATTCGTGATTGCGACGGGCGCCGCGGCCATGGGCCAGCAAGTGAGCATGTTCTTCACCTTCTGGGGATTGAGCGTCCTCAAGAAGGACAGCCAGTTTTCGGGGAAGACGATCTTTCAAAAAATGATGACTCTGATGACTCCGGGATCGAGCAACAGCCTCCCTGTCTCGAAGATGAATTACTTCGGCGTGGGCGCGAAGATGCTGCGGTCCATGATGAAGGAGAAAAACGTCAGCTCCCTCGAGGAGATGATCGCCCTCGCGCGAGAGCTGGGCGTGCGCATGGTCGCCTGCGAAATGTCCCGGGACGTTATGGGGATCAAGGAGTCGGAACTCGTCGGCGGCCTGGAGTGCGGCGGGGTCGCCAGCTTTCTTGGGGATTCATTGAAATCACGGACCAGCCTTTTTATTTGACGCGTCGCTTGGCGCGACCTGCCGGACATGCATTGATTGCCCGGCCCGGGCTGCTTGTAACGATTCCCGCCCACAAACAAGTTGGCTCTGTTGACATCCTGCGCTTTCCGTTTGCCGGGTACGTCGTTGCTGTAGCTCGCCTCTTTAGAGACGAGAATTTTCCACTGTATTATCCTGGAAAGCCCCGCGTCTGAAGACGCGGGCTACAGCAATCGGCGTTCATACCTAAGGATGACAACAGAGCCAAATAAGTTCTACGTTTTCTGCGGGTGCTTGATCCCGTCGTAAAGGGCGATGGAGAGGACCACCAAAACCCACACCGGAAAGACGCCCACGCCCGGAATCGCTTCGGCGATTAGGCCCGGCAGCAGGGCCCAGCGG
This sequence comes from Terriglobia bacterium, assembly GCA_963757625.1. GTDB lineage: Bacteria > Acidobacteriota > Terriglobia > Acidiferrales > UBA7541 > Palsa-360. Next base: position 1,126,748 of record CAVWSJ010000006.1, read on the forward strand.
CGACCTAAAATCAGGAACAGAAGAATAGCCGTCGCGCCATCAATCACCCACTGGACCGGCAGGACAAAATCCAGCCAGATCGAGAGGACGTCGGAAACCGCGGCCACCGCGAAAGCCATGGCGATTTTTGCGCGACTGGGGCGCGTGGAAGGCACAACAGGTGTCTCGCCGGTAAGAATCAGGGGTTTGTCAGCTTCCATTTTCGTGAATCTCCCCGAAAATCATCGTGCCACGAGTTCGACCGAGGCGCAAGGTGACCCCTCACGTAGAACTGGCTGAAGAGGCTGCGCTACCGCCCTTCTCACATGCTACCGATCAAGACGCCGGTGACGAATACGATGGTGCCGCCCAGGGCCACTTGCAAGGCTGCTGATACGACCGGCGTTTCCATGAAGCGGTGCCGAACCCATGTGATCACGCTCAATTCGATAAGGACGACGATGACCGCGATCGAAGTGGCAAGGGTGAATTGCTTGATAAGATAGGGCATGGTGTGTCCGATCCCGCCGAGCGCCGTCATCAGGCCGCACACCGTCCCGCGCAACCAAGGATGTCCCCGGCCCGTAAGTGTACCGTCGTCGGAAAGCGCCTCGGCAAAGCCCATGCTGATTCCCGCGCCCACCGACGCCGCGAGTCCCACGACGAACGCGGTCCAGGTATTCCGCGTCGCAAACGCGGCGGCAAACACCGGCGCAAGAGTCGATACCGATCCGTCCATCAATCCCGCAAGGCCCGGCTGAATGATTTGCAGGACGAAGAGCTTCTTTCGCGCCTCTTCTTCTTTATAGAACTCTCCCGTCTCCTCTTTCCCCTTTTCGAGAGCCTCGGCGCGATTTTCGTGCGCGCGTTCCTCCACGGCCAGATCATCGAGCAATTGGCGCACACTCGCGTCGGTGGCATTGGCCGCCGCTTTCTCATAGAAGCGCCGCGTTTCCTCTTCCATGGCGCTGGCCTGGCTGCGCACCGAATCGAGGCGAAGGGGACGCGCCAGCCAGATCGGGCGGCGCTGCACGAACCCCTTCACATCCTGGCGGCGGACGAGGGGGATGTGTTCGCCAAATTTCTGGCGGTGCATATCGATCAACCGTCGGCGATGGCCGATTTCGTCCTGGCGCATGCCATCGAAGATCGCCGCCGTGGCGGGAAAATCGGCGCGCAGGCCTTCGGCGTAATCGGCGTAGACGCGTTCGTCTTCCTCCTCGAGGGAAATCGCCAGCGCAAGAATTTCCTGTTCGGATAGGGCGGCAAAGTTTTTCATCAGACTCCTTGTCGGCGGCGCAACCGTTAAGATTGCGAGGACTCCAAATTATATGCAATCGCGGGCGAAATCGGGCGTCGACAGGTTGGCACGTTTACGGAATACATATCTCCAGGTCCCCTGCATCCTGCTATTATTTAATTCACCGCCCAAATTAATGAGGAGTTTCTACGATGAGGCATAACGCTCAAACTCGAATCCTTGTAGTGGCCGGTCTGCTCGCAATGTTTGGCTGCAACAAGCCGGGCATGGGGACCGCTAGTTCGACGGCTTCTCCCTCGGGGAGCACTGCAGCTCCTCCGGACGCATCCGCTCCGGGCAATCCAGGGGCACCTGGCAATACCGCCGCAGCCGTTAATCCTCCGGCGTCGGCACCCGCGCCGAAACCGATCAACGTTCGCGCGGGAACGGCGATTGTCGTCACAGTGGATCAATCCGTGAGTTCAAAAAACGCCAATCCGGGAGATCATTTCGACGCCTCGCTTGCGGCGGCCGTGCGGGTCGGTGACGAAGTTGTGATTCCATCAGGCGCCAGGGTGGTCGGGACCGTGATGGATGCGAAATCCGCCGGAAAATTCGCGGGGAATGCGGCGATTACCGTAACGTTGGATACCATAAAGGTGAATGGTGAATCTTATTCGCTGAAAACGAGCTCCGTTACCGAAGTGGGCAAAGGACGAGGCAAGAGAACAGCCGTCGGAGCGGGAGGCGGCGCGGCCGTCGGCGCAATTATTGGAGCGATCGCCGGAGGCGGCAGGGGCGCGGCCATAGGAGCAGGCGCGGGGGCTGGTGCGGGCACCGCCGGCGCCGCTTTCACGGGCAACCGGGACGTTGAGATTTCAGCCGAGACGAAGCTTCGATTCCGGCTGAGAGAACCTCTGGAGATCAACGGGAACTGACGCATCTTACTGCTTTTCAGGATAGAGGCATCGTTGCTACCATCCTGCTCACCGGATGGAATCAGTGCATTGAACGTCTTTTCATTCCGCTGAGAGCGCCGGGAGCAGGATATGCGGTGGCAAAAAACCGGTCTTGTTTTGATCGCCGCCATGGCTATAGTGTTTCTCCTGGTTACCGCATTTTTTCCCATGGCGCATGACGCGCAAGCGCGATCGTCGCGTCCGAATGCCGGTGACGAGGAGGGAAGACAAACATCGGCCCAGACGAAAGCGGGCGAGGATCAAGGTGCAGCGCCGAGCGGCGCAACGATTCCCGCATCACAATCTTCTGCCAAAATCGTTGACGTTCGTTTCACGAAGGCTGCTTCCCGAATCCTGACCGACAATGAGATGGCAGCGCTGCGCGACTCCCTGCGTTGGGAGCCTGAGTTGGTCCAAATTCCCAACAAGGGAGTTGCCGTCTCCCATCTGATGGATAAGGACGGGCGAAATCTCGGGTCGATCCAAATTCAATGGACCAGGACGGTGGTCTCAAAAGATAGTGATTCCGGCGCACGTGATTCCGCAGTCGGATCCTTTACATTGCAAATGGAGAACGCCACATCCTGCGGCTTTCTGGGACAGGCGGAATTGGTTGACAAGAAGGGGGACGTCATCGTAGCCAGCCTGGATCTGGATTCGTGGGTGGGTCTTCACCAGCCCGCGCCGGGTGAGACCATACGGGTGGAGGGCGAAGCCAGCCTCCCCATCCGAACACCTGCCCTCACGCTGAAGCCCGTGGAGGTGGGTTCCACGCTGAGCGCGTGCACGACGCCGCAGAATCCTTAGAGCGAGGAGTCGGGACGCCGGCGCGGACTCGTAAACTCTATGCGCGATTTTTAGTGCGCGCATTCCGGCAGATCTTGTGGTATACTCCGTTTGCGCTTAATACATCGGTTGTTTGGTGTGGTTCCTCAGGTTCGCTGGTTCGATTCGAGATAACCCCGCCTTTGATCTCCTCCGTAAGTGATTCAGCGTAATTCAAACTAGAACTGGCTGGGCCAGTTGCGTGCACGCCCGACTATTCGTGTGTGCGGCGACGGCTCAATGCCGGCAGAAAAGACAAAGACAGAAATGCAGAATTTTTCAGAACTACAGATTTCAGATTACACAAAACAGCGGTTGTCGCACGCCAATTTTTTGACGCCGACACCCGTGCAGGCCGCGGCAATCCCGGAAGCGCTTGCAGGGAAGGACGTGCTCGCCACCGCGCAGACAGGAACCGGGAAGACCCTGGCGTTCCTGATCCCGGTGATCGAGCACATGCTTCGAGACAAAACGGCGGGAATCGCGGCACTCGTGCTCGTTCCCACGCGGGAACTGGCCATGCAGGTTGTGGATCAGTACAACGCCCTGCGAGGCAAGCAGCTTTCACCGGCGGCGCTGGTGGTGGGCGGGCTGCCCGAGGCGAAGCAGCTCAGCGCAATTCGCGCCGGTGCGCGCCTGATCGTCGCGACTCCCGGACGGCTGGAAGATTACCTCAGTCGCAAACTGATTAACTTCCGCGCGCTACGCGTGCTCGTCCTCGATGAGGCCGACCGCATGCTGGACATGGGATTCCTACCCGCCATTCGCAGAATCGCGAGCGTGTTGCCGAAGCAGCGCCAGACGCTATGCTTTTCCGCAACGCTGGAAGCCTCGGTGGTCCATCTTGTGAACGACTACATGACCAGCCCCGTGCGTCTTGCCCTCGGGTCCACCCTCAAGCCTTCCGAGAACGTGCGCGTCCAGGCGTTTGAAGTTTCCGGCGACCGCAAGCAGGCGGTGCTGCAGAGTTTGCTCTCGAAAGAGACGGGCCGCTGCCTGGTTTTCGCGCGCACCAAGCGCGGGGCCGAAAAGCTCGCCATCCATCTGAATCGCCAGGGATTCACCGCCGCCACGATTCACGGCGACCGCTCGCAATCCCAGCGGACCGCGGCCCTTGCCGGATTCCAGCAGGGACGCTACCGCGTGCTCGTGGCCACCGACCTGGCATCGCGCGGCATTCATGTGCAGGACATCGCGCACGTCATCAACTACGACTTGCCCGAAATCGCGGAGAACTTCATTCACCGCGTGGGCCGCACGGGACGCGCCGGCAAGATTGGCGTGGCTTCCACGCTCTTCGGGAGAGAACAGCGAACGGATTTGCAGCAGCTCGAACGCACGCTCGGAATCCGCATGGAGAGAATGCAAGCGGATTGCGACTACCAAATCAGGCCGGAACTGGATCGCACCGATGCTCCTCACCGGACCAGAATGGGCCGGCTCCCGGGTGAAGTGTTTCAAGTGGCGTAATGAAATAAGCCTGGCCTGAAAATCGCCGGATCGCCGAAATCATTTTCGGTGTTCCGGCGATTTTTTTTGTGAGTGACTTCACTTCCGCATCGATGAGCCGAGCAGATCGACGAAATCGACCTTCCACGGCGTCTGGCCCAGGTCGAGACGCGCCACCGTGACCGGCAACTGGAACCGGCGTGGACCGGCGCTGCCCGGGTTGATGTACACGACGCCGCCGCGTTCTTCGCTGCCCGGTTTGTGCGAATGCCCGCTGACGACGATTTGAAATCCTGCCGCGGCGGGGTCGAGGTCGAGCGCATGAACATCGTGAAGCACGTAGAGGGTTGCAACGCCCGTTTCGACGACTTCGGTTTCGGCCAGAGCTGAAGCCCATGGTTCTGTGTCGACGTTGCCCCTCACAGCGACAACTGGGGCCAGAGTTTTCAGCGCGTCGATAATTTCAGGCTTCCCCACGTCGCCCGCATGAAGGATCAACTCCGATCCTTCGAGCGCGCGCAACGCTTCCTCGCGCAGCAATCCATGAGTATCCGAAATTAAGCCGATCGATGTGATGTTGCGGCGCATGATTTGGTCCGGTCTTGAATTGCCGGCTATGGTTTTAGGAGGGCCGAGCTTCAGCTCGGCCATTCATGCTTGATTCTATCCTGGGCTTTAGCCCCTGAAGCGTCAGGGACTAAAGTTCCGATCTCTTAACCCACAAATTCAAACCTTAGTCTTCACAATTTTGACTCTACCGATCGCTTGCATTCGTTCACCAGTGTCATCGCTTATGGTACGTTAGGATACTCGTGGAGGTCGCCGGGATGAAAATCAAAAGTGGAATTCCTGTTTTCATCGGCCTCGTGGTGATCGTGGCGGGGCTTGTAGGGATATTCGGAACGTCGTCGCAGGCCCAGTTTTTCCACCGATCAAAATACACAAGTCCTCCCGCAAGCGCATCGATCACAATTGCCGGCAAGCAGATCAACATCGACTATTACGCGCCGTCGATGCACGGACGAAAAGTCATGGGCGGCCTGGTCCCCTACGGTGTGGTGTGGTGCACAGGAGCAAACTGGGCGACGAAAATCACAACGCAAGCCCCCCTCGAAATGGGCGGCTTGAAACTTCCCGCGGGAAGCTACAGTATCTGGACCGTTCCGAACGCCAGCGAATGGACGCTCATCATCAATAAGCAGACCGGGCAGTTTCATCTCAACTACGACGCGTCACTCGATTTCGGCCGCACGAAGATGAATCTGAAAACGCTCGACGCACCGGTGGAGACCTTCAAAATTGATTTGAGGTCCGACGGCGGCAATCAGGGAACGCTGGCGCTGGCGTGGGAAAAGACGGAAGCGTCCATTCCGTTTATGGTTTCTCCATAGGCGTCGCCCGCATCCACGGTATTGGGAAAGGCTTGCTCAGCTTGCAGGAATTTCAACTACGGACTCATAATCCGTCTGAGCCCCACCTTGCATCAGGCTACAAGAAACCACAAGACACTGAAAAGTAAGACAATCACGCAAACGCACGACTGTGAGATGCTGCGTGAGACTGCACCGAAGCTGGCACCGAACCAGCACAAGAATTATTGCGGGCCTTGCACCCAATACTTAGCGAGGGAATCAAAAAGCCACGCGCACCCATCCGGAGAATTTGGGTTGCTTAGCAGGTGGCCGTCCCCATCATGGCAGCTTTATGACTAGCTCTACAGGTAGGCGCCCGGCAGGAATCGATAGGCTCCCTTCCATCTGACCCTTCTGCGCGCGCACTTGGACAATTTGTCCATCGGCCACGTGTGCGGGTAGGGCAAAATTTCCCATCTTGTCCGTAACAGCAACATCCTGATAACCAGGGACCGAAACTGTTGCACCGACCACCGATTTGTGGTGTTCGTCCACAACGACTCCGCGGATCATCGCAGAGGTGTCAGAAGTGAGTTGAATCGTAGTTGACGGATAATAGTCTTCGGCGAGTACGACCGTTGAATTGCCGTTTAGAAATGCACTGTTTTCGGACGCAAAAAATACTATCTTGCCGTCGGCTGGGCGTGTTTGGGGTGGGATGTCGAACTCAAATCCGTCTTGAACTTTCTTGGGTTCTCCACCACTCGAAGAAATAACTGAAGCACCCTCCATAGGTGAATGGTCGGGCCCTAATACGATGACTCGAATGCGATACACGCCCCGCGATTGCAGAAAAGTAGAGGCCGCGAGGGGAGCAAGCCCGAGAACGATGATTCCTGCGGCCAGGATCCATGCGATACGTGGTTTTTTCGCTTGAATGGCCAGCCGAAAAGCAAATGCTGCGAAAACCAAAGCAAATGCTGCGACAGTCACCGGATGCGTGACATGGCTCGCGACCCTGAGGGCCTCCTGGTACATAAACTACTTCTCCTGATTCTGGATGGAACTGGCTCCTCTTAGGGACTCCAGGCGTTGACGAATGGCTTGAGTCCGCGGATCGTTCAAACTCAGCGCCTTTTCGTCAATTGCCAACGCACGGCGGAGCAGAGGTTCTGCAGCTTGGTCATCGCCCCTGTAATACAAAAGCTCTGCGATGTTGTCCAACTCCGTCGCAACAGCGGGTGTGTCGGGACCGAGTGCCTTTTCAAATACCGCGAGCGCACGCCGGTAGAGCGATTCCGCACCTGCATAGTCGCCCTTGTGGGAAAGCAGCTGGGCGATGTTTTGCAAATCCCAGGCCACCGTGGATGTATCCGGACCGAGCGCCTTCTCATTAATTGCCAACGTACGCCGGTAGAGCAACTCCGCGCCGTCATAGTCGCCTTCATCCTGCAGCAGCATCGCTAGGTTCTCGGAGTCCGTGGCCACAAAGTGGTGGGAAGGGCCGAGCGCTTTTTCATCAATCGCCAGTGCACGCCTGTAAAGTGGCTCCGCCCGTTGATAATCGCCCTTACTGTGTAGCAGTGTCGCTAGGTTGTTTAAATCCACGGCCACAGAGGGGTGGGCGGGGCCGAACGCCTTTTCATCAATCGCCAGGGCTCGCTGGTAGAGCGACTCCGCCGCGTCATAGTTGCCTTCGGCCTGCAGGAGTATTGCGAGGTTGTCCAAGATTGTCGCCACGTCAGGGTGGTCAGGACCCAATGCATTCTCGTTGATGGCGAGGGCTCGACGAAAAAGCGGCTCCGCAGCTCGATAGTCACCCTTGTCCCGCAGCATTGTCGCTAGGTTGGTTAAATCCTTGGCCAAACTGGGGTGGTCCAAGCCAAGCGCCTTCTCGTCAATGTCGAGGGCTCGACGAAACAGCGGCTCCGCAGCTTGATAGTTGTTCATATCCTCCAACTGCGATGCGAGGCCGGTCAGAACCTTAGCCACGTCGGGGTGGTCAGGACCCAATGCCTTCTCGTCAATGGCCAGGGCTCGACGAAACAGCGGCTCGGCGGCTTGATAGTCGCCTTTGTCCTTCATTAGTATCGCGAGGTCGGTCAGAACCTTCGCCACGTCAGGGTGGTCAGGACCCAATGTCTTCTCGTCAATGGCCAGGGCTCGACGAAACAGTGGCTCGGCAGCTTGATAGTCGCCTTCGTCCATCTTCAGCATCGCGAGGTCGATCAGAACCTTTGCCACGTCAGGGTGGTCAGGACCCAATGTCTTCTCGTCAATGGCCAGGGCTCGACGAAACGGTGGCTCGGCAGCTTGATAGTCGCCTTCGTCCATCTTCAGCACCGCGAAGTTGGTCAGAACCCTCCCCACGTCGGGGTGGTCAGGACCCAATGCCTTCTCGTCAATGGCCAGGGCACGTCGAAAAAGTGGCTCAGCGGCTTGATAGTCGCCTTTGTCCTGCAGCAGTGTTGCAAGGTTGTTGAATTCCACGCCCACATCAGTGTGGTCAGGTCCGGGCGCCTTTTCGTCAATGGCTAGGGCACGTCGGTAGAGCGGCTCCGCAGCTTGATAGTCCCCTGTGTCCTGCAGCAGTGTCGCGAGGTTGTTCAAATCTTTGGCCAGGTCGGGGTGGTCAGGACCCAATGCCTTCTCGTCAATTGCCAGCGCACGCCGGTAGAGCGGCTCCGCAGCCTGATAGTCGCCCGCAGCGTGGAGGCTAATCGCCAACCCATTCAGAACTGTGATGTCATCCGGTCGCAATTGAAGACAACGCTGGAATGCCGTGACCGATTCCCGGTACTTGCCTTCTTCAAACAGCGACTCACCCAGAAAATATGCACTGTCGGCCACACCCTTCTGGTCCGCCGCTAGTTTCTCCTCTCGCTCTCGAAGAGACTGAGCAAATGATTCGGAAGCTCTCGCATAATCTCGCGCATAAAGCGCAGCTTGTCCTGCTTCCTCAACATCTGAGGCCTTGGCGCCCCAAGCCTTTATCGCTTGGTCCAGTTCCGCAGGGGTTAGGCCATACTGCTTCGCAACTGCCGAGAGGGTGGCTTTCGGATCTACTTGCGGGGCTTGCTTACCTGCGGCTTTCGGGGCATTCTTACTATTGATTTTGGCGGTCAGCGCAGCCAAAACGGCGTCACTTTCTAATTGCGCGCGGTCTCCCCGCTGCACGATAACTACTTCGACAAAATTCTCCGACTCATTTTCGAACGAAGGAACCAAGCTTCTATAATCCCAAGGAGATACCATCACGAAGTCCTTACCGGGTGGTGATCTCAGAATTTGTAACGAAACCCAGCTCTTTTCCTTAGTCTGGTTGGCCAGGGGAATCCGCGCCTTCCCATCATCACCAGTGATTGCGGATCCGCCGTCACCCTCGACTCCAATCTGTACGCCGCCAATCGGATGCCGCTGTACGTCTTCAACGTGCACAACGAGAATCCCTGTTTCCGCCCGTAACACTCCGCTTGTAAGGAACAAACAAGAGCCAATCAGAATAGTGGCAGCGATCCAACGAAGGCGTCTCAACCCCGATGCCGATACGTCGGCCTCACGCACGATTCCGAGTAGCTTACGAAACCACGGTATAGGCCAGATAGGTCGGACAACTTTATAAACATGGCCGAAAAACCGGACGGCTTTTCTTGCGAGGCAATATGAATCTTCGTGTGACAAAAGCTTTGGAACAACATCCATCATGAATTTCCGTAATTCTATCATTTATTCAATATATGCAGGGGTGATTAATTTCCAGAACTAACTAGGAACTAGCAATCAAGCTGCAAATACATGTATTGCTCCCCTCTAAAACTGGACACCTCATTTAGGTAGAATCAGGGCCTCCCAAACAGGAGGCAACATGGGCAGGAAACCGCGTATCGATCGATCCCCCGAAGAGAAGTGGCAGATCGTGCAGGAAGGCATCAAGAGCGGGAATGTCTCGGAGACGTGTCGGCGTCATGGAGTCGCTCCGAATCTGTTCTATCGCTGGAAGGATGAAGCGGAACAGGGAGCAAAGGCAGCGCTTGGGGGGAGAAGCGCTGCCGCGGCCGAAACCGAGAAAGACCGGCGCATCCGGCAGTTGGAACGGACGCTGGGGCGGAAGTCGTTGGAGATTGAAATACTAAAAAACGTCGTGGGGGAGTGAGCTGCGGTGAAGTTCACTCCCAGGCACGCGAGTTGGTGGCACAGGGACGCACGGCGACCCTGGTGGCCACAACGCTGGCGATCAGCCGGTCGAGTTTGTATTACCAGAAAAAGGCACGAGGCAGTCGGGCCGACCGCCGTTACGATGAGCAGATCGTGGTGGCGTGCGGAGAGAAACTGGCCTTTGGCTACCGGCGCGTGGCTTGGTGGCTGCAGCGGAAACAAGGGCTTCGCGTGAATCGCAAGCGCGTGCTGCGGGTAATGCGGGAACGCGGGCTGCTGGTGCGCTCGCGCCGTCTGCGGGCACGACGCAAGAAAGAGTGGGGCCGCGTGGAAGCCGCCGAGCCGAATCAAATCTGGCAGACGGACATGACCAAAATCTGGGCGGGGCCAGCCGTGGGCTGGGCCTACCTGGTGTGCGTGATCGACTGCTGCACGCGGGAAATCGTGGGCTGGAATCTATCGCATCGCTGTCGAACCGAAGACGCACTGGCAGCGGTCGAGCAAGCGGTGCTGGCACGGCTGCCCGAGGGCAGCCGCATGGCCCGCGTGACGCTGACCACCGATAACGGAACGCAGTTCACTTCGTCGCGGTTCCTGCTGACACTGAACCGACTGGGCATCACGCACCGCCGCACGGCCTATCATCACCCGGAGGGCAACAGCTACATCGAACGATTCCATCGCAGCTTGAAGGAAGAAGAAGTCTGGACGGCGGAATATCGCAACGTGCAGGAAGCACGGGAGTCGATCGGTCGCTGGATCCAGGAGTACAATCACGACCGGCCTCATCACGGAGTCGGAAATCGAACTCCGCACGAGGCCTTCTTGGCTTTTGCAGCTGTACTAAAAAACGAGGCCCTGACTGTCTAAATTAGAGGGGAGCAATACACCAGTGCTCCCTGAGTCCACGATTTCGCTAAGCATTCCGACAGGAGAGGCCGGGGCAGTTCTCGCTTCATGCAATAGGCTTGTTTCTCGAACCCGACAACTCTGCCAGCCGAGCGAGGCACTCGATTCCCGTTGGAAACAGGGATGGCACGAAGTAATCCAAGATCTCGCCTTACTTGAAGAACAATTGAAGGAAATGTAAGGGCCATCCGTAAGGAAACTATGCACTGCTCCCTGATTGCAATATAACAATCGTTCTATACGGGCCATATAATTTTCTAGTTATATTGCACTACGTGGACGATGCGTGATATATAACCACCGGGTTGCATTTGTGTGCGTTCCAATATCTAACAGCTTGTTGAAAAACTCCCTCGGCTCTTCACCCCGAGGAGCGATGCAACATGAAAACTCTCTTTTATTGGCTTTTGGCGAGGTAGAGTTTCTTACTGCGCTCGCAATGACACTTTCAGAAGCCCTTTTCAACAAACTGCTAAATGTCTGAGAGCAAGAAACCCGCGAGCACCCCAGATTCAGTTCCTCCCGATGAGGACGTCGGAGCTGACACACAGCGCAGGTTTCGCCACCAAGCGTGCTATATAGCAATGCTCTCATTAGGTCTTCTGGATGATGAAGCGACGCTCGTAGAATTGTATTGTGAGCATCATGATGACGTTCTCCTGCGATTTAGGTCGGGATCCTTTAAAGCGGTCCAGCTAAAAACCAGGCTGGTCGGCCGTACACCCTTCAAAACTGGAGACAAGGAAGTTATCGCTGCACTGAGAAAATTTGCCATTTTAGAGAATAAATTCCCTGGAAGCTTTGAAGCATATGCGCTAGCTTCAAACGTGGGATTTTGGCGCGAACAAAAAAATGGCAACAACTTGGAGCACGTAATTGGTGAAGTCAGGCTTGGTGTCGTCAAGGGCCGCAAGCCGCTGGCGCAGAAAATTGCCGAGATAGAGCCAGCTATCAGTCGCGAAGTAGTTTTGGCCGCGCTAGCGAAAGTTCAACTCGAGGCCACTCCTGGCCTAGATGATATTGAATCCAGACTTGTCGGGGGGCTCGCGCAAACCCCCCAGTGCAAGGGGCGTCGGTATGATGAAATGAAAGCGGTTTCTGAGAGACTTCGTGATCGGATATTGGCTGCAAGTTCCCTCGCAAATATCAGCGCTTTTCCCGAATACCTCGCAATTTGCTCCAGTTCTCCTCAAGAGGTGCGGAGCCAGCACGTCATTAAGTCCAAATGTATTAACAAAGATGATGTCCTCGAAGTCTTAAATCGCGAATTGCCGTCCGAAATCCTGCTTCGGACCCATCATCAAGTCCCGATAGACGAATTACCGACCGGAATGAAAAAGATGGAGCTTAAGCTGGCAGCTGGAGGTCTTACCGTGTCCGCTATTGAACATCTAAAAGACGTGAAGTTTTCTGCCGAAGAACTGCTGATAGGTTGGCTCTATAAGTATGGGCGAGAACGCGCACAACAATACTACGAACACTTGAGAATTATCGTTCACGGCGAATGCTTCGCTGCTAGGCAGAGTTCTCATCAAGCTGATGGGCTGTACGCAAATAAGATGCTGTTGGACCTGCGAGAAAAGCTTGCCTATCGTGCATCATTGATCGGAAACGAGATCCCAGAACATCGTCAAGAGCATCTGCTAGGAATGGCTGGTATTCTTACAGAAGATTGCACAGTCTGGTGGACGACCGAATTCAAGTTGCCGGAAGAAAATCAGTGAGTTTATTTGACACGCTAACAATTCTGGAAGGCGACGATAGCCTCCACATGGGCCGACTGCTTGTGTTGATGTCGGCTTTTGTTGGGAAGGATGGAACTGGTTCAGTTGATGGGCTGACGAAACTCGCGAAATTGGACTTCTTACTCAGATACCCCGCTAACTTGGAACGCGCTCTGAACGCACGTGGGGGCAGAGGACCTGACGCACACGTAGAGGACTACGAGCGCAAGAGCATTGAGTCGAGCATGGTCCGGTACCGATTCGGGCCGTGGGATTTTCGCTACCGAAGGTTCCTCAATACTTTGGTCGCCCGCGGATTAGTCAGCGTTTCGACCGAGGGACGGACAATCAAGATTTTCTTGACGGGTGCCGGTAGAGACGCGGCTGGCGAACTCATACGCGCACCTGAGTTCTCTACTATGTCCAACCGCGCCAAACTCTTGAAGCGTTATTGCGATTTGAGCGCCACGAACCTTATGAAGTTCATTTATGAGACCTTTCCAGAATTGGGATCGATGAGAGTAGGCACACTCATACCACAATGAAAATTCACTTTGACCGTATCGCGCTGAATTGTCGAAAATCCATCGAAGAGATCAATCTCTCTGCACAGATCTCTTTCTTCCATGGACAGATCTCTGCGGGAAAGTCCTCAATCGTTCGCCTGATTGACTTCTGTCTCGGTGGCGGTCTGGAGCGAACGCCAGCTATCATGCAGGAGTTGGTTTCAGTATCACTTTATTGCCGGATTGACCGTTTTGATGTCGTACTTGATAGAGAAGCGCAGGGCTCGAACCAAGTTCAAGTCACCTGGCGGGGAAACGAGGATGAATCAGCCAAAGTTCTTGCCCCACTTCACAGGTCGCCAGATCGCGGCCCTATTTGGGGTGAGAACATCTACACCCTTAGTGATCTGATCTTTCTCCTATGGGGAGTTACTCCCATAAAAGTGCGCCGGAGTAAGCGTGAGGCAGATTCCCCTTTGGTAAGGCTGAGTGTGCGTGACCTTCTTTTCTATTGTTACCTCGAACAGGACCACATTGATTCCTCATTCTTTAATATGGAGGACCCGTACAAGAAGTTGAAGAGCAGAGATGTTATGCGGTTCGTCGTTGGCTACTACACCGAACGGCTCAATGACCTAGATGTGTTAATCGAAGAAATGCAAGAAGATCGGCTTGCCAAACTTCAAGCTGCGGAACAACTCAGTGCAACTCTCCAGGAATTGGGATACGGGTCAGCTCTCGAAATACAGGCCGAGATAGAACAAATGCGCAGCCAATTGAGCCAAGCCCGAAAAGAAGAGCAAGAAATTCGGTCTGGACAATTGAAGGACAAGCACCTGGTCGATGAGCTTCGAAACATCCTTCGCGACCTGGCCTCTAGTTTGGGCACTGAGGAAAAGGCTTATGCCGATCAACTTCGGGCTATTGAAGAATTGAGTCGTTTGAAGGCCGAGTTCATATCGGCTCGTTTCAAATTGGGCCGTGCAGAGGCTGCCTCCGCAGTTCTGGCCAAGGCTGACTTTCAGTGCTGTCCTCTTTGCGGCGTCCCCATTCAAGAGATGTCCCCAAGACCCGAGAGTACCTGCATTCTTTGCGGCACTCCGGATGCCCAGCGAGAGCAGGTACTTGCCAGTAAGGCAGAAGCTTTGCAAAAGGACCTTGATTCCAGGATCGACGATGTAGCAACTGCATTGGATCGACACCGAAGGGCATTGAAAAAGCAGCTTGATGTCGTGGAGAAAATTCAAAGGCAAAAGCGTGATCTCGACCGTCAGTTGGATCACGAATCGCACACCTACGACTCAAACTTCCTCGCCCGATCTCGTGAGGTCGAACGAAGAATCGCAACGCGTGAAGAGCAGATACGTGGCCTCGAACGGATGCGGAAACTCCCAGAAACGGTAAGGTTTTTGGAAGCAGAAGCGGGTAGGCTTCAGGCCGAAATCACTGTCCTTAAAAGAGAGATGGAGGAAGAAAGGGGGCGTCTGACCCAGGCAAGTCAGTACGTAAGAGAAATGGAACAACAATTCCTGGAAGCACTGACGTCAGTAGGTGTCCCAGGCGTAGGACCTGACGATGTCGTAAAGATAGATTTGAAAACTTGGATCCCATTTGTGTTGCCAGGGGGCGACGAAGCCTTACAGTGGAGTTTCGAGAACGCAGGAAGTGGTGGAAAGAAAACGCTGTTCAAAGTTTGTTATGCCCTCGCGGTGCACGCGGTGGCAGCCCGTCACGACCTACCTCTCCCCCGTTTTCTAATTATCGACACTCCAATGAAAAATATAGGAGAGGATGTTAACAAGGATATATTTCGCTCCTTTTATCGTTACCTCTACGAGTTGGCAGTGGGGCCTCTACGTTCTGTCCAGTTTGTAATCGTGGACAAGGAGTACTATGCACCTGAAATCAAAGGAATCGAAGTTGTTGAGCGCTTTATGACTCCAGCTGACCCAGCGCACCCACCACTAATCTCCTATTACCGAGGTCCGTAGTTTTCATCATTCGATACTCCGAAAGACGGGGTGTATCACTTTTCCCCGCTCTGTAACCTTACCCCCTGAAACTTTGACGGGGTAGTGTACAGCGACGGCAAAATGCCCCCTCCCCCCTATCTAAGCAATAGTTGGCCTGGGAAAGCGGCGATGGGCCGTTGCGGGTGGGCGGGGCGGGGTGCGGCACGTTCTCTTCGGCCAATTCATCGTGTATCCCGCTTCACGCCCGCAACTACTGATTCTCTGGGGAAAAAGCTGGGGATATGGCCATTATGGCGATATAATTCCTGAGCTTCAAATTTTACCCATTGGAAATGTGCCAACGTTCTCTACCTTTGAGGCAATATGACTGCACAAAAGCTTCTCGGAATCCTCAAGTTGATTGAGACATACGATTCGAAATTTAGCCTCCAGACAAATCTGGAAGCCATCAAGGAAGCCCTTAGCAGCCTTTCCAGCTCTCCTGCCCAACCGCAATACCAAAGCTCGTTGGCAACAGCGCTAGCCGCATTCACGACGGGTTGCGGGAATCTCCGGACGTCGCTCACTCCTTCGCAAGCTGCGGCAATCGGTGAAGTTGGAGGAGCAGAATTTTTTGATCCTGTGATGGCTGAGAAGGTGACAACTTCCGTCGAAAAGAACGCAATGACACCAACAGTCGCACGAGATTTTGTCCAGGATTTCGCTTCGCGCCGGTCAACATTTTTGGCAACCGTACGCGGAGCGCGTCAGAGCTTGGAAAAACTTGGCATCAAGGAATCTGCGTTGGAGGCGGGCTCCGCTGACGTTTCGTTTCTGATTCCCCGGGATATCTTCGACAATGAGTTGGGGTCGTTCGCCAAAGAGCTACATTTCATCAGTCGGTTGGTCCAGGACTTCACCGAAGCACAAACTGGACACATCGAGCCGGTCGCGCTCGAACAATTGTCGTCCTCAGTGCCGACCGTCACGTTACTGGCCAATGTAGGCGTTATCAGCCTCATGGGGACGGTTGTAAACAAGTTCTTGGATGCCTGGGAAAAGATCGAAAGAATTCGGAAGATTCGTGCCGAATTGAGCGAAATGGGAATGAAACGCACGACCTATGACGAATTGACCGAACAAATCACAACAACCATAAGTGACGTTGTTGAGGAATCGACTGAAGTCGTGATCGGAAAATATTCGGGTGCTCCAGAGCGCAAGAATGAGCTGGCGAACGCAATAAGGCAGGACACACAGCGGCTCTTCGGGCAGATCGAGCGGGGTTTGACAGTCGAATTCCGCGCGGAGCCAAAGCCCGGCGCAACCGGAGAAGATCAACAGTACTTAGAAGGGATCGCCAGTATTGCGACACAGTTGAAATTCCCAGCTGTCGCGAAAGAGCCGTTGCTATTGGGCAGCGGCGAGATTATTGAAGGCGAAATCAAGGTCCTGAAGCAGACCAAAAGGACCACGACGCAGAAAACTAGCACTTCAAAGAAGGGTGGTTCCAGGGAAGACGGTGAGGAATAGGATGGGGCGCGGACTTGGCCCTGAATCCGGGCGCATCAGGGCTGTGCGTGGCAAAATCTAGGCCAGGAGAAATTCCGAAATGGTTGACCGATTTGTTGTGAGCAAATCCCGAATGGTTCGCGTTCCCTGCGATGGACCGCTTACGGCCCAGATCGAGAGTTGCAAACTGGAAGAAGAAATGAAAGCAGCGGGCCAGCAACCTGATGTTGAAATCGAATTTCGCAAAAATATACGCCCACGGGCACGCAGCCTTCCGGCGCGCAAGCGGAACACACTGCTACGGCACAAGTAGAATCTTCCTCGCCAGGAGGGAGCCAAATGAAAGAACCGGGACTAGATAATCGTTATCGCGATAAGGACCGCCCAAAGTCCGGAGAAATTCGGCAGAAACGCGCCGACACGCTCAACAAGAATCTGTCGAAGCCAATTCAGCAGTTCTCGCCGAACGCAACCCTCAAGACCATGAGGAAAGAGACCAGGCAGACCAGCCTGAGGGATGTACGAAAAGCTGCCGCCAAGCGTGAGTCCAAATAATCGGCATCGCGTACAAATGGGCTGGCTGAGCGCGGTTTGCTGTCCTAGTGGTATTTGCCTTGTGATTTTTCTAATTAGCGACTCGCGAACCGCTCGATCTGTGGCTCACCTGAACGAATAAATTCAAGGAAGTTGATTCCTCTATACTTGCAGGTCTGACAGATGCTCAATAGCACTAAATACTCCCTAATCCCTTTTGGCGAACTGGTGCCTCCAATAACGTTGCGAAGGTCTGCAAGCGCCTTGATTGCATGTTCAGCGTTGTTGTTGTTCCACGGAACACCGTCATATTGCAGAAATGTAAAGAGCGATGTTCGGTTTTTATCGAAGCGTTTTCGATATTTTACTGCTACCTCAGATTGATGGTCGCGTTTGGCGAGCAACTTATAGAAGCGCTCCACTGATTTGAGGTACTTTCGCAAGTAATGCCGTTTCAACCCGTATCGATCAATCGTCTCGATCATGGGTCTAACCAGCATTGCAAAAGATTGCCCAAGCTCTTGAATTTCCTGATTGAAGGGATTTCTGCGCAGATCATCGTTAAGGTCCCTAATCAAGTGGATCAAACATTTCTGCTGGCTACAATTAATGGAATCGTAGGCCGAATAGAAATCTGTAACCAAGACGCCTCGAAAATTAGCCAACAGACTCTTGGGCGTACTCGCCTCTCGCGTATCACTGTACACATACGCCACGTCCTCTAGGCTCGCGAATACCCACACAAAAGCATCTCTGCCTTGGAGCCTGATTTTCGTCTCGTCAACGTGGATTAGATTGCCGTGTGTTAACCGCTCAAGAATCCGTTGATATTCGTTCTGGTAACATCCCGCTACCCTGGACTTTACGTAATAAATGCGACGCCGATGGAATCTAAACCCAAAGAACTGGTTAAGTGTACGCGCAACAGCCGCCTGAGATATCTGGAGGTCTAAAAGGCTATATAACACGTACGCCACAAATCCGGGGCCAAACTTGCATTCTGGCGAATACCGTTGCGTTGGAGAAGAGGTCGATTTGCAGTCCCGACAACAGAGTCGCGGGTAGCGATACTTTACGATCCATCTTTTTATCCCTGTTGGGCCGAACTTGAGGTCCCAAACCTTGTTACTCAGCCAGCCATTTCTGCGGATGTCCTTGCTACCACACTTCGGGCACTTGGGCGGCAGAGGAGACCTATCCTCTATAATCTTGTTTAAAGGAAGTCGTGGCGACGGACCAGGAATGGTCACTCGGGCCAAACGTTTTAAATGCCGACTTGACCTGACGTAAACCTTGCTCCGCTGGTAATCCCAGTAAGCTGCGCCGTTGATATATTCTAGGTCGGGAAGCTCAAAATTATTTTTCCGAAATTTAAGGGTCTGATCCTTTAGCGATTCTACTTGCACAAACGTCCTCGACCTATCCTCACAATCAGATTCCTCTTGCAGACGGGTGATGGCGTTATATACAAGTTCGAGAGCCGCGCAATCTTCCATGTTGTAGGTAATCAGTCTTTTCCTAAGCTCCGGGTCTTTGGAGGTCTCCCATTTTGATCGCCACACAATTGACTCAAGTGCCGTCGGATTGCAGTGCGACCACCGAAAATCCAAATAGTTGGCGATCTCTTTTAAACTGTTCGAATAGGTGGGGAAATAAATATGGGCATAAATTATCTGCAAAAGATTGGTTGATCGTGCATTAAGGTTATCCAGCGATATCCGACCTTCAAAAAGCTCGGGGTAGCGTTTCGCCATTTTTCTCAGGAATGATTTTTCATAGCTCCCGTAGTAGATAAGCTGTGCATTTTCATACTGTGAGAGGGTTTGGATTAGTGACGCGGCGATTGTCTTTTCTTCCGAATCTGCATCTGCCCAAAACGAACGCTGTACGCACGATTCTCCGTCTCTTATTCGAACACCAATCAAGTATTGATGATCCCGGTCCGGGATGCCCTCCACATCCAGAAAAATTCTCGTTCGGGCCATCTCTAACTTGGGGGCCCTCAAGACGTGGATTTTTTGTTCACGAATCGCGAGCGCCCTTAGTGCAAATGAGTGTTTGTCTGGAATGGAGGAAAGGTGCTTCGGTTTACGGCGTGCTCTAAATGTGTATGAGAGTTGGTGGACGGAAAAGATGCCCTTGTTGTGTAACCTTGTTCTTTCGGCCCTGCTCATATTCGAGAGAAGGCTCAGGTCATTTCGTTCTTCGGCTATTTTTCGGCAACGCGCACGAAATTTGCACTCAAAGCAGTGCTTATTTAAAACAGGGAGAGGCTCGTTGCTTGTATGTTGGATAGCAATTTTTTCAACAATTGAACGGGCGGTCTTCAATAGCCCTGACAGCTTGACCCTCAAGATGCGGAAGGCGTTCCCGTGGATAATCTTTCCGAATGTCGGTGCTTTGCCCACCGCTGCGGACAAGACGAGGGCATCAAAGGCAAGAAGGTATTTGCTTTCTCTCGTGAGTTTCTCTTCTGGGACCATTCGAATCGGGATGTAGCAGCCGCGTTTTCTCGTGGAATCGAGAGCTATCCACTCCAGCGCATCGACATTCGATTGGAGTCCCTCAGTTTGGACAATGGAATTAATCAGCAACGAGTATCTGCCGCTTTTCAGGTCCTCGATACGTGACGAGCTTGATGGCAGGTCGGAGAATTCGACCTTGGACGCCCAGCGCGCTTGGCATCTCTCCCGGTAACTTTGTTGAAGCTGCACACGCCAGTCAATGATTTCGCTTGGGACACCTGGACATTTCGAACACTCCAAATGGCTTTTGGTCTGACATTTTAAAAATGCAACGAAAGCATCATCTGTAATCACGGGCGTGAATCTTTGGTCTACGTGTAGCAACAACAAAGCTCCCTGTCAGGAAACTTCTTAGTTTTCTGAGCGATTGCGACGGTAGTGCGGGACATGTACGAGATGTTTTCAATATGTGCAGCTATACTCGCCCAGCTTATCTGAATCTACTTCGCGTGCTTGAATCTTTATCCGATGCGGTCCATCCGGGCGGGCGGGATAGACGTTATTTCCGATGCTGAAAAGGCTTACGTCACACTGGTAGTCGATTCGCTCCGATTCCGAAGTTTCCCGCAATTCCAGTACACCCTTGCCAACTGTGCTAGAGCCGGTGCCTGATGCCTTGGGTGTGCGACTAGCAGCAGTAACCGTCAGTGTCATTGGCAATTTCTCTTGCGGCACGATTGAGCGTGTTTTCAAATTGTAGGCTTGACCGGACGAAAGCAGATAGTATGATGCTCCGCCGAGGTGTTTTTTCCCATCGTGGATTCCCACCTGACCCCCGACTACGAAAAAAGAATCGCCATGAACAATAATTGCCGCGCTCTGATCGATCCCGATCCCCAGCAGTTCCGGGTGCGCGGTTATAACAGGATCAAGATCGGTTTCGCGTGATCGCGCATCAACGTGTTGATCAATTGCCGAATTTGGAAGAAAACCGAATCCAACTTCGTATCCAGGGGCCATCATTATGTTGTTGTCTCCGTCCGGATTACTTGGGGTGCCGGGTGACCCGCGAGTGAGGAAAGATGCTTGAATGCTTGGGCCTGCGGAACTGCCGAATACCACACCGCCACGGTCTAGCAGGGCTTTGATTTCTCGTTCTACAGCCGTCCCAACGTAGGCATTGACTAGCCGCCATTGCCGTCCGCCGTCAATCCACACGCCCGTAGCGTGTCGCAGTGGATCGACAAACCCATCTGAGTTTGCGCGGTCGCGGTCTCTTGTATGTAGTTCTGCATAGTTTTTGATGCCTAGAGCCTTGGCGAAATCGCTACTGCGTCCGGGGATTTGTGCATCTGGCATCGCGGTTGGAATCATCACGAATCTTGCCTCGGGTCCTCCTGCTAATGCCACGACACGTTCTATAACCTCATTCGTCAGGTTCCCTCCGCCATGAATCACAAGCCATCCCCTTGCCGGGGCCACCGTTTGGGCGAAGGCCGAAAAGGACAAGGAGAGAAACATCACTGCAAACAAGACGATTTTGCGCATGTAGTTTCCTTTCCACGAAACACTCTTCTCCTCGTCCTCAGTGTTTCGGCCAAACGTAAGCATGTTTGGTACGAATAGTATTATTAGTAACGTTGCTTGGCAATGGAAACTACCTGATACAGATTCCATGAAGCGAACCGTACAGGTTAATGTGAAGATGACTCAAGACGACTTCGAATTACTTCAGAAAGCCGCTGAAAAGCGTTGGCCGGAGGCGGTGATTACCAATTCTGGAATCGTGCTGGCACTCGCCAAGATCGCGGCACGCCAAACACTTGGCAAAAAGAAAACCTAGTGTATGGGGTGTGGCGATTCAATGCTCTGGCGAAAATTCTGCAAGCCGCGCAAGCGCCAGCCAATGTCTCGGATGTGGGCGACGCTTCCCCGCGCGGATATCCGTTGCGTAAGGTTCCGAAACGCCGAGAGCAGTTGCGATAACACGAATCGTTATTCCAGCAAGCGCGGGTTGAATCTTGGTGACGTAAGTTTTCTCATCAAGCCAATCGGGCTGGCTAGACGGTCGCCAAGCGTGATTTGCAGCACTATGTCGGCGCTGGGTGTCCGCGCGGCTAGTCTCAGCCTCGCGACTATGCGAAGCAATACGCCCTAGTCGTGCTACCTCGACAAACCGCTCCTTAGACACCGGGACAGCGCAAGCAGAACAATGGGTATCTCCACGATGGAGGGCCACCCCACAAATACGACAAATACGCATTGGCTTCAGTGACGTTTTGGTTGAAAGTTCGGGTGACAATCCTCGTGCTTCGCGTCGCTGGTTTTGCGTCAGCCGCGTGGGAGGCAGGCCCGAACGGATTTGTTTTTTGATCGCAGACGAAAGCGCACGAGCAACCATTTCGGCGATTGGCGCTACGGCGCGGCCCCACGCGGATGAAGTTTCAGAGAGCCGGACGGCAAACGAAGCGACTAGGCGGCAATTCCCATCGCGCTGTTCCGAGAACCATTCACGACGGATCGGTTCACGGCCAATCCACCCCAAAACATAGGCATCGACATGGGGCCGGACTGGTTCCATCAGATCACAGGCCAAGCTGTCACGCGCCGGAGAGTCAACGTGCATCACCCCAATTCCCGGATCGAGACCAAGTGATGCTGCGGCAAGGCGAGCTTCGGATTCAAGTACCCCATAGAGATAATTCAGGATTGCATTGGGCGGATTGACTGCTAGGCGGGGTGAACCCGTTAGGGGAGACACGCGGGTTCCGAAGGTTCGCCAGTGATCGGGTACGCGCGGGAGGTCGTTCTTCGGGAAGAGGACCGGCAGGGCATGCCATGCGGACCAATACGCCAGAGCCGCCTGAGATTCGAGGAAGCGAATCGCTGGAATTGTTTCAGCCATCGCCAATGCATCACGGGCCGAAGAAATAATCTGTGCGGCGTATGAGTCGTGCAACTGATTGCTCGCGACCCGTTCTTGTCCGACCAACTTTTGGGTTATTAACTCCCGCGCAATTTGCAGAGCGGCCCCAGACTGACTGGCAATGGATTGAGCGCGCCGTAATCGGGCATCCGAAGGACGAACCGGGCCGGTTGTCACAAGCACAGAGCCATCACGTTCGAGCATAACGAATGCGGCGTCCTGGTCGGCTAGCCATCGAAGGGCTTCTAGCGAAACGAATCCATCTGACCCGATTATCACTAGCCTGCGCAGCCCGTGACCCACGCGAGGCAGGCGGATAGTCCGGCGCTCATCTGCTATCCCATCTTGTACGACGAGGTGGCCAGCATTTACTTGGACGCGGATGCCATAACCGCTCAAAACGAGAACACCAGATTTGCGGATGGGGTACGAGTGCGGTAGGGTGTGCGAAGCTGCCATCGGAGGTTCGTGCCTCCATTAGCGGTCAGGGCTGCTTCGCCTGCTCTAGCAGACGGGCAGCCCGCTTAACTCTTCCAAATTCTATCATTTACCAGCATTGAGAGCTACGGCATAAAAGAGCATTAGACACAGAACCGGGCAGACGTTATCCAGTCCGCCGAGCCTTCCTCTTGGGTGATGTCGTCTTCCCCTTCGCAGCTTCCTGGTAGCGTTTCCAAGCTCGCTTGGCAGTCCAGTAGCTCACTGCGAATCGGATCGAAGCGTTTTGGATGGCTTCCGGCTTCTCAATTCCGTCGGCTAGCTGTTGGGAAATGAGTGCGCAGAGGCGCGCCTCTGCATTGTTCTTTGCTAGCTCTCGGGGTCGCCCTCCGGCTTTCGTCGGTAACGATCTTGCTAGTTCAATGAGGTCCTTTCGCGTATTTGGTGCGGCTGTTTTGAGTCTGATTATGATTTCCGCTAGCTTTTGTGGGGAAGGTTCCGGGAGCTTTTCAATTCCGAATGTGTCTTTAATGGTTTCATGAACCGAGTTCATGGCTAAATCGTGCTCCCCCTTTGTTAACGAGTGACCAGTCAACTGTTTCGCCAATCGGTCTACGAATTCATCTGGGTCAATGCCGTAATCGCGGAGCGCTTCAACAGCCTTCGCAGTGATTAGGTCTGCGGTTTTCGTTTCCATCGCAATTGGCGAGCAGAACCTCCACGCGCGTTTTGCTCGCTGTCGAGCATAACTGTACCCCTTCCTTTCGTCAACTGTGGATGGTGGGATGGAATGGGGAGCGCGAGTGTTTCAGATGCGAGCAATCAACCAACAATCATTGGGGCGGGGCCATGCGTAAGCACCCACACTTTGCGGCTTCTCGCAAGCGCCGGTACGCGTCTGCTCGGAAATTACTCTCTAAATCGAACCCCGTATCTCGAACTAACAAGGCTCGCATTATTTCTGTCTCACGACTCCCCAAGCGCAGTTTTTCTGCTCGGGATCGGTCTCTCCACGCTTTAGCGGATATGCGGCACGGCGCTCAGCTCTCGCAGGCCGCTCGCGAGAACGGTGTTACCACACGAACCATCAAGAAATATGTCGGCTCAGCGCTCTTGCAAGATCGTCCGGGCGGTCGAATCCGTGCAACGAAGAGCGACCGCTTTGTTCGTTACCTGCAAATTCCGGGGCGCCACGGTCAGGTCGAAATAAAGGTTCATGGATCAAGAGAGGCCAGCGAGGTCGCAAGATATAAGGCCGCAGTAAACAGATTCCTTCGTGGTGACCTCGACGCGCTCGCACCTTGGCGTGGGATGAAGATCGCAAGCGTTGAACTGGTAACAGACGAACGCACCCTAAAAGAGCAAGCTCAGAAATACGAACTTCCTTATGCCCTGTATCGCTCGCTCTCGGGCGGTGCGGTATGAGTTCATCACCGAACAGGCGCTTGCCTCCGCTACGCACAAAAGCAACGCGTGTTCGACGTTGCGCCATCTGTGGATCAACTAAGGCTGTCGAAGAGCACCATATTGGCGGACGGAACCATGCCGCTTATTTCACGATCCCGCTCTGCCGTCCCCATCACACGGCAGTTACCATTGCCATCGCACAGGCACGAATCGACCCGCAGTACACGAGTGATATGCCGGAACGTAAAAGGCGTGCGCGTCAGGCAGCGTACATATTTCTCTGGTTTCTCGATGAGGCCATACAACCCAACCAGAAGAACAAGATCGATCGGTTTCGGAGGTGATATGAAACATATAGATAGGCGCCATCATGATTCGGCACTTAGAGAGGGTCAAGACATCTTTCTTCGCGCCTATGCAGTCGCGGTAGATGACACAGAGAAACGCAAACCGAAGTGTCCGGCTCGCGCAGACTGGGATTCCAAGTGGCCAGAGCACGCGCTCGTGTTCGATACAGAATCGCGAATCACGGCGGATCAATCGTTAACCTTTGGTGTATATCGCCGCTGCAAGATTGTGGATGGATGCTACGTCGTCTTGGAAGAGGGGGTAGTCTACGCAGACGACCTGCCTGCGAATGAACGCAAAGTGCTCCAGAAGTATGTCAGCACAACTATTTCTGATGTGGCGTCCTTTCCACCGCGATTCCCGATGTACGCTCGCTCTGAGTTTATGAAAAGAGTCTTCTGGCCAGCGATCAAGCGCAACGGCGCTTTGGTTTGTGGCTTCAATTTACCCTTCGATCTGGCGCGCGTGGCCTTGGATTGGAGCAGGGGCGACAAGGGCGAATGGTCGCTTACGATGTCGCAATATGCAAACGGAACGGAGAACCGGAACTATCCTCGCATTCTCATCACACCGATAGACAGCAAGAAAGCTTTCATTGGGCTCGCGAAGCCTTGGAAGCCGGAAGAATGGAAAGACAAGGGAAATGCGCATTTCCTTGATGTGCGCACGCTCGGATGGGCGCTATTCAACAAGTCGTTTTCGCTCAAGAGAGCTTGCGAGGAACTCAAAACCGAACATCAGAAACAAGATCATGAACCGGCCGGCAAGGTTACACCTGAAGAGATTGACTATGCCCGACAAGATGTCCGCTGCACCGTGGATGTGCTCAACGCGCTAAAGCGGGAATTCGATAAGCACCCTATTGCCCTAAAGCCCTACCACGCGTACTCTCCTGCATCCGTTGCCAAATCTTATTTGGACCAGATGGGCATCGTCAGGCCAGCATTGAAGTTCAGCGTCCCTAATGAGACGCTCGGCATTTCCATGCAAACCTATTACGGCGGACGCTCTGAAACCCGCATACGTTGCGCGGAAGTACCTGTCGTGCCCGTGGATTTTACCAGCGAATATCCAAGCTGTTGTGCGCTCTTGGGTCTTTTCGATGTTCTAACAGCCGAGAGTGTGACCTTTGAAGATGATACGGAGAAGATACGCAGGTTCCTTAAACGCATCACTGTTAAAGGTTGTTTCAAACCCGCGATGTGGAAGCGCAGCAGATTCTTTGCTCTCGTGAAGCCTGACGATGACATATTGCCGGTTCGCACCGTATATAACGGAGTCACGCAGAATATTGGCAACAACTACCTCACGTCAGATACGCCGTTGTGGTTTGCCGGTCCCGACCTGATTGCATCGATTATCCGAACTGGCATAGTACCGCACATCGTGCGGGCTATCCGCACGGTGCCGCATGGAAAGCAGGCTGGAATGCAGAGCGTCAACCTTCGGGGTATGGTGAAGGTTGATCCGTACAAGGATGATTTGTTCTGCACCATAATCGAGCAACGCACATTGCACAAAGCAGACAAAGCACTTTATTACTGGCTCAAGATTCTTGCGAATTCGATCTATGGATTCTTTGTCGAACTCAACCCAGACATTATGAGTGAACGCGTAGCTGTCAAAGTGTTTTCGGGCGAGGCGAACTTTTGTGACTCTTCGGACGTTGTCGAGAATTCTGGCCCCTGGTTTTTCCCGCCCTTGGCTTCGCTCATCACGTCGGGCGGGCGGTTACTTCTCGCCATGACCGAAGCCCTTGTGAAGCAAAAACGAGGCACCTACATGTTCTGTGATACCGATTCGCTGGCCATTGTCGCCTCAAAGAACGGGGGAGCACTTCGCATTCCAGGCAGCAAAGACTTCAGAATTCTATCCTGGGCGGAAGTGCGGGCCGTTGTCCGTCAATTTACTGCTCTGAACCCTTACAACCGGAAGATTGTGAAAAAGTCGATCTTGAATCTAGTGGATGCGAACTACGTAGATTCTGAACCTAAGAATGCGCAGCGGCAGTTATGCGGATATAGCATTGCGGCGAAACGTTATGCGCTATACGAGAAGATCGGCGCAAAGAAGATTAAGATCGTTGATCCGAAAGCTCACGGCATCGGATTCTTGTATCCGCCCAAAGACTCCCCAAAGAATTGGGATGAGGATGTACCGCAATGGATTTATGAAATGTGGGACTACCTCGTTCGTGGCGCTCTCAAGCTGAGGCGCAAGGCCCCGTCTTGGCTCGACCTCCCGCAGATGATGCGGCTTACCATCACTACATACAATGTTTTAGAAATGCTCGGAGAGTGGGAAATCGCTCGCCCGTACAACTTTCTTTTCTTGCCGATGGTTGATCCAACGTTTGGCCATGCGATCTATAAGCGGGCAAACGAAAAGGTTTTGCTGGTCGTCCCGTTCTCCTCCAAGCAAGAGTGCTGGTTCGGCATGAAATGCGTAAACATTCATACTGGCAAAAAATACAAAATGGTGGACTGCACTAAGGAAAAGAATCCTCCTTACAACGTGGTCTTTCCTTCTCAATTCGCGCGCCTTTTGATCGAATACCAGGAGCATCCCGAAGCCAAGAGCCTTGCTCCCAATGGTGGGCCATGTGAAGCAAACACCAGTGGACTGCTACAGCGTGCCCATGTCGTTGCAGGGGAGTTTCGCTATGTGGGCAAAGAAACAGATCGCAAATGGGAAGAAGGAGACGATATCAGCGTATTGGAGTTCAAGACTACTGAGTACGGGAGAGCCAGAAAAGTAGTCGCGAGTGAAGAAGTAAAGAGCGCCATAAGGGAAATTGGCATCAATAAATGCGCCCGTGAGAGCAGGTTTGATCGCAAGAACTTTGTCAGGAAATTAGTTCGCGGATTACCCGTGAAGCGCAACTCGTATAGCGAATTTGTGCGTTGGCTTGAGAGCTACAAATCACGCTAGAACGGAGCGACGGCGAAATGTGGGCTTGGAATTCTGGTTATGGAGGCAAAAAGCCACATTCCGGTAATCCCGTTTCACAGGAGTTGGCTCCGACTTGCCTTATACTGCGTAGGAAACTCGGGGGATTCCGTGAGAACTAAGCGAGCCAAGGTCAAACCAATCGTCTACGAGAACGCGCCAGAGCATCCGTACAAGAAATATGAGTCGCATCCCTACTGGAAACGGATTGATAAGGGAATCTCAGACCTCGTTGAAAATCAGGATTTGGTGGAACGAGAGGCCCGCCCGTACATCGTGGGGTATCTCTGCAAAATGCTCCTGCAACGCAAGAAAGGCCATAAATAGCCGGAGCGGGATCAGCAGATTCCCAGCTTCCGAGAACCCCGTTTCGCGGGCGGTATGCTGTGTTGCGCATTAAATGGGAACAAGTTTGCAATGAGGGGTGTCTAACTATTGACGCCAATCGAGTGGCTGCGTAAAAATCATTTCCTCGGAACATCGATCCCTAGCGCGGAGGGGAAGCAAAATTATGAAATTGATCGCTTCGATTTTCATTCTTGCAATAGCCCTCTTCGCGGTCCCGGTCCGGGCTGAGGAACCCACCAACGTCACGATGGTCCAATTGATTGCTAATCCTGACGAGTTTAACGGGAAGCTAATCCGAGTGATTGGTTTCTTGCGGCTCGAATTTGAGGGTAACGTACTTTATCTGCATCGCGAAGATTATGAGAACGCTATCTTGGGAGACGGCATCTGGGTTGACGTCACTCCTGAAATGATGAAACAAGACAAATCTCTCAACACTAAGTACGTTCTCTTGGAAGGCATTTTTAGTTCTAGTGATCACGGGCACATGGGTGCATGGAGAGGCACGATCACTAAGATTCGCCGAGCGGATTTGTGGTCTGACAAAGGTATGGCGGCCCGGCGAGGTCAACCGATTCCACCTCCGCCAAAAGCCCAGCCAAAAATGCATTAAACGTTTTCAGCATTTTTAGCCTTGTGAGCAGATAGGGCTCGATAAGTCCGCTTACCGGAATGTGGGGTACCGGGAGTATGGCGACAGGACCAGTTTCTCGGGCACTTATCCGATTTTTCTGGTCGGAGCTGCTATCTTGTCTGGGTCCTCATAAACAGGAGTTAGGTTGCTCATGAGGGGGGAGTATTCAACTTGAGTAAAAATACTAACAAGCCGAGCCAGGCGAAAAAGCATTCAAAGATTGAAAACGCGTCGATTGCTGGACTAACCGCGCGCATGGGCCCACTGGCCTTGCAGATGCATGCGGCCGATTTCTTATCTGCAGCCAGGACCACAGTAGTACCGCCAGAGGTCCGATTTACGCCAGCGCGGACATACTTAGTATGTCACGCATTAGAATTGGCGCTCAAAGCGTTCTTGTCTCTCACAAGGATATCCCCTCATAAAATTGGCTGACGGCGCATTCGGACATAACCTTAAAAGTCTCCTCGCGGAGGCAGAGCAGCACGGGCTTCTTACTTTTGTTCATATGGGAGAGCCCCAGTTGGCCGAAGTGCGCCGCGCATCAACTTACTATGCGGAAAAAGTGTTTGAGTATCCGGCTTTGGGAGAAGCAATCTTCGCGTATCCCAAGAACCCAGACACCAACTTGCTGCTCGGTGCGACCGAGATGCTGGTCGCGGCGCTTCGAGAGCCCTGTCTCGATGCCTGATGATTCATCGCCCTTGTCGGAATTTTGGATTCGGCGACGGTTACTACCCAACTCAGAAGTAGTGCAGCTTGCCACGTTGCTCCCAAGTCTCGTGAAGTCGCCGCTTTCCCAGGCCAACTATTGCTTAGATAGGGGGGAGGGGGCATTTTGCCGTCGCTGTACACTACCCCCCTGAAACTTTGACTCCCGGTTCGTCCGCGCTTACACTCACACCGATGGGCTCAGGACCGCGATATCCGCGATCGTCCGGCTCCCGCATCAACTGGGGCGGGATGTTGACGCCTGCCATCCGCAACATCATCATTGCTTGCGCGGGCGTTCTGCTGATCCAGAAGCTTCTTGGCCTGTTTGCGCCGCCGGCCTATACGGCTTACTTCAATCACGAGTTTGGCCTGGTTCCCTGGCTGATCACGCACGGATTGTTCCTCTGGCAGCCGTTTACCTATTTGTTTCTGCACGAAGGAATCCTGGCACATCCTGTTCAACATGCTGTTTCTTGGATTTTTCGGCGCGGATCTGGAGCGCGCCTGGGGCACGCATCGATTTTACGTTTATTTTTTTCTGACCGGCATTGGGGCCGGGCTGATCAACGTCCTGGTGAAGACGCTGCTCGTTCCCTTCGGGATGAATGTTTCCGTCGCGATTCCGACGATCGGCGCGTCCGGCGCGATTTACGGGATTGTTGCTTGCGGCGGCGATCATGTTTCCTGACCGGCAGATTTGGCTGATCCCGTTTCCCATTGACGATTCCCATGAAGATTTATGTGGCGGGTGCCATCGCCATCGAATTTTTCCTGACGCTGGGAACGGGCGGCGACAACGTCAGCCACGTCACGCACCTCGGCGGCGCTCTGGTGGGCTATTTATATCTGCGGCGGGGGTTGTTTCTCTACCGCATGCGCAACGATTATCTCGATTGGAAGCGGCGCCGCACACGGAAGAAATTTGAAGTCTACATGCGCGACCACAAGAACGACCCGCCCGGCAAGTCCTCCGACGACCGCTGGGTGAATTAATCTAATAAGACCCTCTTCAGGGGTTAAAACCCCTAAAGCGAATACAACCCATATGTCGTGCCTGAAGGCACGACCCACAAAGAATACGACCATTTCCGCAGCCTACGAAGCCACGACCCACAAATCATCACTTTAACTGG
Source organism: Terriglobia bacterium (assembly GCA_963757625.1). Lineage (GTDB taxonomy): Bacteria > Acidobacteriota > Terriglobia > Acidiferrales > UBA7541 > Palsa-360. The sequence goes on from CAVWSJ010000006.1 coordinate 1,157,206, forward strand.
GTTTTGCCATATCTTGGTGAAGGACAAAATTGAAATACATGGGAGGGTCTGACGAGCACATTATCGCTTGTTCTGGCGGACCTGTTCGTCCTTGCTGCCGATCACGTGAAATTTCATGAAGTTGGTTGTGCCGCCCACAAAGAGCGGCGTTCCCGCCACGATGCCGACCACGTCGCCGCGCTTGACCAGACTTCTCTTCCAGCAATCTTTTCTCCGCGGCCTGGACGAGTTCTTCGATGTTCTGCACTTCGCCGATCGTTCGCGGCACCACGCCCCAGTAGAGCGAGAGCCGCCGCCGCGTTTCCTGAATCGTCGAGAAGGCAATGATCGGAGGCCGCGGGCGGTGTTTTGAAATCAGAAGGCCCGTCGAACCGGTTTCCGTAAATACGGCGATCACCTTCATCTTCAGTTCTTCCGAGGCATGGCAAATCAGTTCCGCGGCTGTTTCCGCGATATTGAATTGCGCCGGGCACGGCCGCAGAACCTGAAAATTGCTGGACTCGGCTTCGCGGATGATGCGGTCCATCATCTGGACCGCTTCGACCGGATATTTCCCGGCGGCGGTTTCCGCGGAAAGCATCAGCGCATCGCTGCCGTCGAAGACGGCGTTGGCGACGTCGGACGCCTCGGCGCGCGTGGGGCGCGGATTCTGGGTCATGGATTCGAGCATTTGCGTCGCGGTGATCACCGGCAGGCGCGCGTCGCAGGCCTTGGCGATAATCTGCTTCTGGATGACGGGCACTTTTTCGGGACTCATCTCCACGCCCAGATCGCCCCGCGCGACCATCACGCCGTCGGTCACGCTCAGAATCTCGTCCAGATTTTCGATGGCCTGGGGTTTTTCCAGCTTGGCAATGATCGGCACATTCTTCTTCTGCGCGCGCGATGGCGGCCTTGGCCTGAAGAACATCTTTCGCGCTGCGAACAAAACTCACCGCGACAAAATTCGCTCCCTGCTCCAGCGCGAAGATCAGGTCTTCGTGGTCCTTCGGGGTCAGCGCGGGAATCCGCAACTTGACGCCGGGCAAATTGATGCCTTTGTGCTCGCCAAGTTCGCCGCCATTGACGACTGTGCACAGGACCGAGTTCGAGGTGGTGGAGAGCACGCGCAACTCGATGAGTCCATCTCCCAGCAAAATGCGGTCGCCGCGGGAAACTTCGCGCGGCATGCGTTTGTAGGTGGTGCTCACGCCCTCGCTGGTGCCGGGGAGATCGCGGATGGAAATCGTAAAGCGCTGTCCCGCGCGCAATTGAACCGGCTTTTTGTCGACAAGGGCGCCCGTGCGGATTTTCGGGCCCTGAAGATCGGCAAGAATGGCGATAGGCTTCGTTGAGCTGGCCGGAAACTTCCCGCACACGCTTGATCGTCGCCGCGTGATCCGCGTGGGTTCCGTGCGAAAAATTGAGCCGCGCCACATCCATTCCGGCGCGCATCAAGCCGTTCGATCATTTCCAGCGAATTACTGGCGGGTCCAAGAGTGCATACAATTTTAGCGCTGCGAAAATTCATGGTTTTTGTCCGAACCCATTCTACCGGGAAGGGGTGTGAGGTTACTTCAGCCTACTTCGGTGGGGCAGGAGCGGAAGTCGAAGAGGCGGAGGGAAGTCGCTCACGACATGATATAGGAACGCGACCCCTTTGCGAAAGCTATCGACAGGAATTCGTTCATCGTCCCCGTGCACGCGCGAATAGTCGTCCTCGGTGAGGGGAAACGGTTCGAGCCCGAAGGCCTGCACTTTATGAAGGCGCAGGCTGGCGGAGTCGGTGGCTCCGGTGGAAAGAAACGGCAGCGCGATCGCGCCGGGAAAATCCTGCGGCGTGATGCGTTCGATGGTTTGGTACAGGGGGCTGGTAATTTCCGACGGCGGCGCGTTTTCGCCCGAATCCGGCGCCAGCTGGAATCGAACTTGTGGGTCGTTGACGATTTTTCCGAACTGGCCGATCAGTTCATTGATCGAATGACCCGGAAGCATGCGCACGTTCAAGTTCGCCGTTGCCTCCGAAGGAATGACGTTGACCCGGACGCCCGCCTGCAACATGGTGGGCGTGATCGAGTCGCGCAGCATGGAGTTCCACATGGGGCTTTGTTCGGAGAGATGCTTCACCGCCAAGATCGACGCGCTCGGGCTGCTCCAGCGCGCGCATCCATTTTGCGATTTCATCGTCGGGTTCGATCTTTGCGAGCTGCTCGAAATAGCGCCGGACAATGGTATTGGGGTCCGCCGGCACCTGATAGGTCCCCAGCTTCTGGATGGCCGCCGCCAGATGCACGACGGCATTGTCCGGACGCGGCATGGAGGCGTGGCCCGAAGGCCCCGTGGCGGTGACGGTGACGTTGTACGATACTTTTTCGCTCGCCTGGATGCCGACGTATTGCACCTTGCCGTCTTTCACCATGACGCGGCCGCCTTCGTTGAGCGAATAGGCGCAGGCAATCTTGTCCCAATATTTTTCGATGACGACTTTGATGCTGGCCGGTGCCGCCTTGCTCTTCATCGTCGGTGGCCAGGAAAATAACGTCGCGCCCCAGCCGCGCGTTCGCTGCGCTTGAGCGCGACCATCGTCGCGATGTTGGCGGCGAGCATGGCCTTGTCGTCGATCGAGCCCCGGCCGTAAAGATAGCCGTCGCGGATGACCGCGCCGAACGGGTCCACCGACCACTTTTTCGGGTCCACGCCGACCGTGTCCTGATGCGCGACCAGCATCAGGGCGTTCGCGGGATCGGGAAGCGGGCCAGCCTGCAAACGCGCGATGACGATGCTCCGGCCGGGCGCAATTTCCAGGACTTCGTTCGAAATGCCTTCCTTCTGGAAAATGGCTGCAATGTATTTGGCGACGGCGGCTTCGTTGCCGGGAGGGTTCACGGTATTGATCCGGACCATGTCGGCGAGCCAGCCCTGGGCTTCCCCGGCAAGCTTGTCGAGATCGGGCTTTGCCGACGGAGCTTGCGCGCGGGCGATCCCGCCGGCAAGAATCATCCATCCCAGGGCGAGGATGGCTATGCGGAAAGTGAGGCTGAAGCGACGAAACATTGTGCTTCCCTCCGGCCGACAGATTCGGCCAGACTCGCGATCAATTTATCGTATCATGCGCTTCCCGAGTGCAAGCCGCGTATGCGGGTCGATGTGCCGCATGAAAAACAATGAAAACTAGGTTTGAACATCCCCGCCGTTCGTGGCAGCATCACAGGCAGAGGGGTTTTCCTTTCTTCGGTGTCGATTTTCGGGGTAGGCTCCCTCGATGGGGCCGGCTGCAGGCCCGCCACGGCGAGCTTGCGGGATCAGGGAAGAGACTCCTGGAGGTCCACCAAGACATGCGTACCAATCGATTTCCCGAATTTATTCTGGCGTGCTGATCTGCACCCTGCTTCTTCCGGCGGGAGAAATCGCCGCACTGGCACAGTCGAAAGATAAGCAGCCCGCGCAACCCCAGCCGCAACAGACGCCGGGATTTTCCATTTCCATCACCGTGCCCGTGGTGAGCGTGGACGTCGTGGTCACGGATAACAACGGCAATTATTTGACGGGCCTCAAGAAGGAAAATTTTCGGATCACCGAGGACGGCACCGTCCAAACAATCACGAATTTTGCCCCTACCGATGCTCCCATTACGATCGTGCTGCTGCTGGAATTCAGCAGGCTGGGCTATGAGATTTTTACCTACAATGCGGTCAACTGGTCCGCGGCTTTCCTGAACAATCTCAAGCCGAATGATTGGGTCGCGCTGGAGACGTTCAATATGCGTCCCCACATTGAAGTGGACTTCACTCACAACCGCAAGAAATCATGCAGGGACTCTATCAACTGGTGTTTCCGCCGTTCAGCGAATCGAATCTCTTCGATGCGCTCTGCGGATGTTCTGGACCGCATCAAGGACGTCAAAGGACGAAAAGCCGTTCTGGTGCTCGCTTCCGGAATGGACACCTTCAGCAGGATGAATCTCGATCAAATGTTGAAGCGGATTCGGGAAACCGACGCCACTATTTTTACGGTCGGAGTGGGCGAGCAGCTTTTCCTGATGGCGGATGCAGACGGAAGCCTTGGCCCCATCGGGCAGCTGAATTTCCTCCAGGCGGAAAACCAAATGAGAACATTTGCGGCCATGACCGGGGGCCGCTCCTGGTTCCCGCGCTTTGACGGCGAAATTCCCGCCATCATGCAGGACCTGGCAACCAGCTTGCGCAACCAGTACAGCATGGCGTACTCGCCCTCCAACTCCGGCGCTCGACGGGAAATACCGCAAGATTAAAGTGGAATTGGTGGCGCCCGACGGCGGCCCGCTGACGGTGACTGACCAGAAGGGCAAGAAAGTGAAGTTTCAAGTCTATGCGCGTCAGGGTTACACCGCGCCAAAGTCCAACGTCGACGCCAACTAATTTGCGCCGAATGTTACGCCGCGGCCCTGCCCTGATTTTGGCTGGGTCCATTTTTCGGCGTAAATCGAATTCCTAGGAACCGGAACTCGAGGCAAGCTTCCGGGCGCGTTCGGCATCGAGTGCGAACTGGGCGTCCATTTCCGGGTAGGGCGCGCCCTGGTGCGGCCGGTACGTCTCGAGGCCGGCGCGAAGCTGGGCTTCGGCGACGCGCAAGCAAACGGCAGCAGCCGCCAGTTCAGAGGCCGCTTCGTCGGCCAGCCGGACGGGTATTTTGTAGAGCCAGCCTTCATCGTCGAGCACAAGGAACTGGTAGTCGCGCGCGTGCTCATACTGGCCGCCGCGAACCGTGGGCATCTCCCCCTGGAATTGATACTCATACCGTCCGGTCGCCGTGCGCAGCCGCGTCCAGCCGGGCTGGGAGATTTCGTTCATCGCTCGATGATTCCTCGCCGGTATTCTACATCACCGGTGGGTGGCGATTGCATAGCTGCTTCTTGCCGGGCGCAATAATGAAAAGTGTTTGTTGTTTTGCTTTTCTTCTCTGCGTTGGATATGCTCCCGTCATTAGAACTTCAATAGGCAACCTGCTGGTCCAAATCCAATGGACCTTCCAGCCAATCCGCCAAACGCGAAAGCCGCGATGGTTCTGAAATCGCATCGCCGATTTCCGCGACTCAAATTCTTGTTGGCCTTCACGTTTCTGGCTGCGCTTGCGGCGTTGGGCATCAACTATTTTCGTTACGATCTGCGCAGTTATTCGCTGTTGATCCATTTCCTCAACCCGAACGCGTCAGGGCCCGTTCTGCGCTGGGAAACGCATCCGGTGGAGTCGCGGGATTTCACGGTTCCGATCATGAATGGTTCCGTCCCGGCGCGGCTCTACCTGCCCGCGGGTGTCACGCATCCTCCCGGCATGGTCCTGGTGCACGGGATTCATCATCTTGGGATTTACGAACCCCGGCTGATGAGCTTTGCGCGCGCGGCAGCGGGGAACGGTTTTGCCGTGCTGACACCTGAAGTCGACGCACTTGCCAATTATCGTGTCGATGGCTCCTCGATTCCCACGATTGGTGAATCTTCGGTTTGGCTCCAGCGGCGCCTGGGGACGGGACCGGTCGCCGTCGTTGGAGTGAGTTTTGCTGGAGGGCTTTCTCTTTTCGCGGCGATGGACCCGCGATACGCGCCGCACATGCGCGTGCTGCTTCTGATGGGCGCTTACGACAATCTCGCCAGGGTTTCGCGTTTTCTGGCGACCAGCGAGGCAGAGCTTCCAGATGGCCGATGGGAGCCTTACACCGCGCATGATTACGGCGCTGCGGTGCTCGTATACTCCCATTTGGACCAGTTCTTTTCCGCAAATGATTTGAGCGCGGCGCATGAAGCATTGCGCGACTGGCTGTGGGAGCAGCCGGATAACGCGGAGGCTGTGCTTCCGCGATTGAGTCCCGCGGGCCAGAACACAATGAATATTCTGATGGCCCGTCGAATTGAAAGTTTGCGTCCGAAGTTGCTCGCCGCCATCCAAAAAGATTCCTCGCAACTCGCGGCCCTTTCACCCGAAGGAAAGCTGGCAGGCCTGCGCGTGCCTGTCTTCATTCTGCACGGCGCAACGGATGACATTATTCCGTCCACGGAAAGTCTGTGGCTGGAAAAGGAAATCCCGAGGCCTTACTTGAAAGCCGCCCTGATCACGCCGGCGTTTTCGCACGTCGACGCGGAGAAGGACGCCACGTGGAGCGAGAAGTTGCAGTTAGTCCGATTTATAGCCGGTTTTCTTCGTGCTTCGGATTAGGGGAAAAACTACGGGGTCACTTTTTCAGCCGCAGATCGTGGCCGGTCATTTCCTCGGGAACGGGGAGGCCGAGGACGCCGAGCAGCGTCGGCGCGACATCGCGCAGGGAACCGCCGGGCATCAGTGGGCCAGTACCGTCATCGGTGGCAATGATCAGAGGAACAGGATTTGTTGTGTGGTAGGTGTGGGGGCCGCCGGTCACGGGATCGATCATCGTCTCCGCGTTGCCGTGATCGGCCGTGACGATCCACGCACCGCCGCGCGGCTGGAGCACCCCCCGGATGCGGCCCAGACACTCGTCCACTGTTTCGACCGCTTTGATCGCGGCTTCCAATTTGCCGGAATGCCCCACCATGTCAGCGTTCGCGAAATTCATGACGATCGCGTCGAAGTCGCCCTTCTCGACGGCCTTCACGATGGCGTCGGTGATGCCCGCGGCGCTCATCTCCGGTTTTAAGTCGTACGTGGGCACTTTCGGCGACGGCACCAGGATGCGTTCCTCGCCGCCAAACGGTTTTTCAATGCCGCCGTTGAAAAAATACGTGACGTGGGCATATTTTTCGGTCTCGGCGCAGCGGAGATTTTTCAGGTTCTGCTCCGCAAAAACCTGCGCGAGGATGTGCGCGATTTTTTCGGGCGCGATCACATAGCGTAGCCACGGCCAGGTCTTTTCATATTGCGTCATGGCTACGTAGAAAAGATTCGACGGCCGTTTTGGATCGACGAACTCCTTGAAACCCGGCTCGGCGATGGCGCGCGTCATCTGGCGGGCGCGGTCGGCTCGAAAATTGAAAAAGATCACGGCGTCGTCGTCGCGAATTGGCCCCACGGGCGAAGCAGAGGAGGCGGCGCTCTCCGCAATCACGATGGGCTCGATGAATTCATCGGTGACGTCGCGTTCGTAGCTGTGGCGCACGGCCTCCAGAGGATCGGCGGTTTTCACCGGGGCGTCGCCATGCACGACGGCGCGATAGGCTCGCTCGACGCGCTCCCAGCGATTGTCACGGTCCATCGCGTAGTAGCGCCCAGTAAGCGACGCGATCTTTCCGCAGCCGATTTCGCGAATTTTCTGCTGCAATTGCTGGATGTATTCGACGCCGCTGTGGGGCGGGGTGTCGCGGCCGTCCATAAAGCAGTGGATAAAAACGCGCTCCACGTGATTTTCACGCGCCATTCGCAGCAGCGCGTAAAGATGCTGCATGTGCGAGTGCACGCCGCCATCGCTGAGCAGTCCTAGCAGGTGCAGATTGCGTGTGCGGCCGCGTTCCATCGCCTCGAGCAGCAGCGGCTGCTTCGAGAATTCCCCATTCGCGATCATCAGGTCGATGCGCGTGATGTCCATGTGAATGATACGGCCCGCGCCCATATTCATGTGGCCCACTTCGCTGTTGCCCATCTGCCCTTCCGGCAGGCCCACGGATGGCCCGGAAGTCTGGATCAGCGTGTTGGGAAAATCTTTCAGCAGGCGGTCGTAATTCGGTTTGCGCGCCAGGGCAATAGCGTTGCCCTTGGTTTCCGCGCGGTAACCCCATCCATCGAGAACGGTCAGTACAATCGGTTTCGGTCGTTTTGGCATAGGTTGTTAGGATACACGGAACGGGTTAGTCGTTGTAGGGCGATGAGGTTCGTTCACGTAGCCACAGGTCGCAAGACAACCTGCCCTTCAAATGTTGACACAGATCTTCAATAGAAGGACTTGATTTAATGTCCATGATAGTATCCCCGTGATGCACTGGTATACCAACGCGACTGTCTGGGGCTTTATCCTGAATGCCCTTGGACTTATCGTGGGTTCCGTGGGTATAGGAATCGCAGTGCTGAGCAGCAGGAAGCTTAAAGATGCCCGCGCGGCAAAAAAAGCCACCCAAAACAAACTCTTTTGCCATATCGCTGCGGAGCAGTTTAACGAAATGAGCCGCAAGACAGTGGCAATTGAAATGTTGCTGCGTTCAAACAATATAGAACGTGTTCCAGAGGTAGCGACCGAGCTACAATTGTCACTGGGGAATGCCCTGGGCAGCTGGACACACTTGCTCAAGGGCCCCGAAATTGACAAGATTGAAGTCGCAAACGGGAATATAATTCACATCCTGGAGTTGCTACCTCTTGGTGGAGCCGAAGCCCAGGTCCAACAAGATCGGCTCCAGGAAATAATTGGCTTCAGTCGTTTCATTGGTGCCGTCACTGCCGAAATTGCAGGGCGTTTGCGGGTCGCAAACCTTATCGAGCCCGAGGAGAACTGATGGGTGCCGTTAGAAATCCATTCTTGACTAGGGAAGATGACCCGCGGCATGCTGAACTTGTCGTCAAAATAACGCTTAAGACGCGCCTGAAGAAGATCGCGTGGCAGAAGTCTGGCACTGGAGCCACGGCCTCAATTCCTGGGGGATTGCAATTTAGTTTTGTATTTTCTTTCAATCCATTCACTCCCTTGGGAGCGACTCCCAATTGGCAACTCTTCACTGTGAGGCGCGCAAATGGAGAGGAATTATTGAAAGTGGAAAACGGAGTTGGCTTCCAGTTGCTCATTCAAGCGCCCACACCTCTTCAGAGAGCAGTGTCTGGTCTATTCGAAGCAGTGCAGGCATCGGCCTCAGATGATTTGGACAATGCGATTAACATTGTCGATAAGATCTAAGACCAATCCGCTTCATTTCAGGATTGCCTCCACGATTTCACATCGCTCGCGACGCATTCTTATCGCCGAGCCAACGCCTTCCACCCGGGAAATCGGGCTGCCGCTCCCAACTCCTCCTCGATGCGCAAGAGTTGATTGTATTTGGCGACGCGGTCGGTGCGGGACGCCGAGCCGGTCTTGATTTGTCCCGTGCCCATGGCGACAACCAGGTCGGCGATGAACGTGTCCTCAGTTTCGCCGGAGCGGTGCGAGACGATGGAGGCGTAACCCGCCTTGCGCGCCATTTCGACGGCTTCGATGGTTTCCGTCACGGTGCCGATCTGGTTGAGCTTGATCAAAATCGCGTTGGCGATCTTTTCCGAAATGCCCCGCGAAAAAATCTCCGGATTCGTCACAAAAATATCGTCACCGACCAGTTGAATTTTGCCGCCCAATTCGGCGGTGAGATGTTTCCAGCCGGGCCAATCGTCCTCGGAAAGGCCATCTTCGATCGAAACGATGGGAAATTGGCGCACCCAATCGGCCAGGAACTTGGTCATCTCTTCGGATGAGCGCGCGGATTTGTCCGACTTTTTGAAAATATATTTTCCGCTGGTCTTGTCATAAAACTCGCTGGCCGCCGGATCGAGCGCGATGGCGATATGTTCGCCGGGCTTGTAGCCCGCCGCCGTGATGGCTTCGAGGATCACCTCGATGGCTTCTTCATTCGATTTCAAGTTCGGCGCAAAGCCGCCTTCGTCCCCAACCGCGGTGGAATAGCCGCGTTTGTGCAGGACGGCCTTCAGGCGGTGGAAAACTTCGACGCCCATGCGCAGGGCTTCGGCGAACGTTCTTGCGCCGACCGGCATGGCCATGAACTCCTGCAAGTCCACGGAATTATCGGCGTGGGCGCCCCCGTTGAGAATATTCATCATGGGCACGGGCAGGGTATTGCCTGAGGGATCGCTCGAGTACTGCGACAGGTACTTGTAAAGAGGCATGCGCGCCGCTGCGGCCGCCGCGCGCGCCGCCGCCATCGACACAGCGAGGATCGCATTCGCGCCCAGATTGGCCTTGTTCGGCGAGCCGTCGGTTTCGATCATGCGGCGGTCCAGAGCGCGCTGGTCGGCGGCATCAAGCCCCTTGACCGCGCGCGCAATGTCGCCATTCACGTTGGCGACGGCCTTAAGCACGCCCTTTCCGAGGTATTGCGACTTGTCGCCGTCGCGAAGTTCGATGGCTTCGTGCTCGCCGGTGGACGCGCCCGAGGGAACGGCGGCGCGGCCAAGAGCGCCGTCTTCGAGGATCACGTCCGCCTCGACCGTCGGATTGCCGCGCGAATCAATGATCTGCCTGCCATGCACTCTCACGATTTTCGTCGACATGCTGCCTCCGTTTTTGACCACAGATGTGCAGAGATAAGAGCGTCGAAAATTAGCAGTCCAAAGTTAACAGATAAGAGAACGTCCAGTGGGGAGATTGGCCTTCCACTTTTAACCTTCAACCATCGGCTCTCAACTGCTTTCTCTCACTCCGGCTCCTCGATCATGGATTCCTCCCGGACGACCACGACGACGCCGTTTTCCGTTACGTGGTAGCGCTGGCGGTCCGCTTCCGAATCGTATCCGATTTCGGTGCGCTCGGGGATCGTGACGTGACGGTCGATGATCGCATTGCGGATGCGGGCGTGGCGTCCGATGGTGACATGGTTAAACACGATTGAGTTTTCCAGTTCACTGTAGCTATTGATGCGGACGTCGTAGCCTACCACCGTCCGATTGACTCGCCCCCCGGAAACAATCGACCCGCCGGCGACGATGGAGTCCAGAGCCACGCCCATGCGCTTGGGGTCGGCGAACACGGTCTTCACGGGAGGATACTGGTGCTGCCAGGTACGCAGAGGCCAGGTCTTGTCATAGAGATTGAAAATAGGCGATACGGAAACCAGGTCCATGTTGGCTTCGTAATAGGCCTCAATGGTGCCCACGTCGCGCCAATACTGCGGTCCGACTTTATTCTCATCGATGAAATTGTACGCATAAACGCGGTATTTCGAAAAAATGCGCGGCAGGACGTCTTTGCCAAAATCGTGAGTTGAATTGGGGTCTTCGGCGTCGGCCAGCAGCGCCGGGATCAACAGCTGCGTGTTGAAGACATAAACGCCCATGGATGCGTTGACCATGTCCGGGTGGAGGTGGGAGCGCTTCGGCAGCGCGGGCTTTTCCTCGAAGCCGCAAATGCGCCAGTTCGCATCCGTCTCGATCACGCCGAAGCGGCCGGCCGCTTCCTGAGCGGCGACTTCCAGCGTCGCTACGGTCACGTCGGCGCCGGAGTCGACGTGCTGCTGGAGCATCTTTTGATAGTTCATCTTGTAAATGTGGTCGCCGGAAAGAACGATGACGTAACGCGAGTGTTCGCTGCCAATCGAATAGATGTTTTGATAGACCGCGTCCGCGGTTCCCAGATACCAGTTGGTGGAAACGCGCATCTGAGGCGGCAGAACTTCAATGAATTCCCCAAGGCCCAGTAACTGAGACCAACCCTGACGGATATGCCGGTTGAGCGACAAGGCCTTATATTGCGTGAGGACAAAGACGCGGCGGAGGTCGCTGTTAATGCAGTTGGATAGCGTGATGTCTATAATCCGGTAAACGCCGCCGAACGGGACAGCGGGCTTCGCGCGGTCGCGCGTCAGTGGCCACAATCTTTCGCCCTGCCCTCCCGCCAGCAGAACGCCGATCGCATCGCGCATCAGGGACATGGGAATCTCTCTGCCCGTTCCCGGAATGCCCGGGAGGGTGGAATCGTCGCCCAGCCATTCTAACAGCATCGGCCGAAACTCCCATACGGTCCGGGGCATACGGTCCTGTTTCGTGCCGCGGTTTCAAAAAACAAAGCTTGACTTCAGGAGACGGGTCCGTTAGAAGTGTGTCCCAATAACCCAACTTATAGGGTGTGCCTCTCACATATAATGATAAATAGCACTCATTGCCACATGCATCGGAAGGATGGTGAAGTCTAGGTGGCTGAAGTCAGCATTCAAGAGGGTGAGTCCCTGGAAAACGCACTGCGCCGTTTCAAGCGCAAAGTGCAACAGGAAGACATCATCAAGGAAATCAAGAAACACAGTTATTACATGAAGCCCGGAGAGAAGCGCCGAGCAAAACAGGCGTTATCGCGCAAGCGTCTGCGAAAGAAGCAGCGGCGGGAGCTGGACTAAAGCTCTTTCCCCGGGCCAACGGCACGACCCAACGGTTTTCCTAGGCACCTTCGGACTCGTCGGAAGTGGGACCCGAGTTTATCCCCGGCCTATCCCAGTACAATCTGACATGGACGAAGATGCTGCGGGCTCTGCATCCAGCGTGGAGCCTCGGAGCAGCGTATGGAATACCATGATAAGGTTCTGAAATGTTCGGAATGCGGTCAGGAGTTTGTCTTCACCGCCGGCGAACAGATGTTCTTCGCCGACAAGGGATTCAAGAACGAGCCCAAGCGGTGCAAGGACTGCAAAGCCAAGCGTTCCCAGAGCCCGGGCCAAGGCAATAGTGTCCAGCGGTCGGAGACGAAAACCACCTGCTCGCAGTGCGGGAAGGAAACAACGGTTCCTTTTCGCCCGACGCAGGGGCGTCCCGTGTTTTGCCGCGAATGCTTCCAGCAGCGGCGATCCATGGGCTCTCCGGCTTAACGCAAGGGACCGAAACCTCTGATGCATCGCCCGCTGCCTGAATTGGCAGCGGGCGATGATTGTCCCGCAAAGCGTGACGGGTTCGTTCAAACTCTCCCCCGACTGAAAATTCACCCTTTTTGCTTTATTTTCAAGGGCTACTTGCAGCGCATTCGTATCATTTCTGGAGAAACGGATTCGCGGATGAAAACTTCGCTTTCAGATTCGGCAATTCGAAGTGCGCTGGGAAATCTAGTTGAAGCTTCCGCTTCCTTTGTTCGCCGGTATCCGGGGGAAACCGGGCGTCGCCAGCCGGTTCATACTGTCTACGGCGGCGCGCATTTGTTCCACGCAGGTCTCGCGAAGCGCCTGGGAGAGGTCGCGCTGAAAACCGTGGAGGAATATGCCCCGGACGCGTTTACTTTCGCGCGTGCTGCGGGACTTCCGGGATCCGAGGCTCTGCCGAAATCCGCGAAACAGGCGGCTGCGGTCGAGAAGCGGTTCGCCAAATTTCCTGAAAAGCTCCGGACCGAAAATCGAGCCGCCTGGCTGGCGCTCACGGTTTACGCGCGCGTTCTGGAAAAGCTACAGCGGGAGCCGGTCGAGGATTTTCGCATCGATTTTGAGGACGGCTATGGGAACCGCCCCGACGCGGAGGAGGACCAGCACGCCAAGCTTGCCGCGGAAGAATTGGCGCGCGGTCTCAGCCAGGGATCGCTTCCCCCATTCATCGGCATCCGCGTCAAGCCGTTCTCGCCGGAGTTGCGCGACCGGGCGATCCGCACTCTCGATATTTTCATCACCCACTATTTTGAAGCCACGCGCGGCCGCCTTCCGGAAAACTTTGTCGTCACCTTGCCCAAGGTCGTCATTCCGGAACAGCCGGCCGCGCTGGCGAAACTCCTCGAAGGCCTGGAAACCGCGCTGGGCCTGCAGAAGAGCTCGCTTCACTTCGAGATCATGATTGAAACCACACAGGCGATCCTGAACGCGCGCGGCGAATCGGGATTGCCGCAACTCGTGGACGCCTCGGCGGGCCGTTGCGTCGCCGCGCATTTTGGGACCTACGATTACACGGCGAGCTGCAGCATCACGGCCGCGTACCAGACGATGGATCACCCTGCCTGCGATTTCGCGAAAAACATGATGCAGGTTGCCTTCGCCGGGGCCGGCATCTGGCTTTCCGATGGAGCCACCAACATTCTTCCCGCTCCGCCGCACCGCGCGGAGAAAGGCAAGCAACTCACGCTCGCCCAGCGCAAGGAAAATCGCGACGCCATCCATCGCGCCTGGCATCTGCACTATGCGCACATTCAGCATTCACTGATCACGGCGTATTACCAGGGGTGGGACCTGCATCCGGCGCAGCTGCCGACGCGGTATGCCGCCGTGTATTCCTTTTTTCTGGAGGGCCTCGATTCCGCCGCGTTGCGACTCAAGAATTTCGTCGAGAAGGCGGCCAAAGCCACGCTCGTCGGCGACGTTTTCGATGACGCTGCTACGGGTCAGGGACTTCTGAATTATTTCCTCCGCGCGATCAATTGCGGCGCGATCAGTGAAGCGGAAGCGGAGCGCTTGACTGGAGTCACTACCGAGGAATTTCACATCGGCTCATTCCTTAGAATTTTGAACAACCGGGCGAAATGATTTTTCTTGAAGTTTTCTCGCGGATATTTTTGCGGGTCGCGGCTTGACCCGCGACAATTACTGGCGCGAAATCCAGGACTTCAGCCGCTGAGGGTCGATCCAGTTTGGCCGGTATCAGCTTCCGCGGTAGGTTGAATATCCGAAAGGGCTGATCAAGAGCGGCACGTGATAATGCGCTTCGGGGCGGGTCACTTCAAAGACAATCGGAATTTGCGTATAAAAAGTCTCCGTTTGCTGCGTTCGGTAATAGGCGCCGACGTTGAACAGCAGGCGATACGTCCCGGACTGGATTTTTCCGTCCTCCGCGCCGAGCGTATTGCAACGCCCGTTTGCGTCGGTAAACCCATTTCCGATTTGTTTCCATTCCCCGCTTAAGTGAATCTGCAGCGCAACTTCGATGCCGCTGCCGGGACGGCCGAGCGAAGTGTCGAGAACGTGCGTCGTGATGGCGCTCATGAGTTTGCCAGCTCGCCGGCCAGAAGTTTTTCCAGCCGAATGCGCGTGATCTGGCGTTGCTGTTCGGCAGCAATCGGCAGTTCGCGCGCCGGGTCATTCTGCAAGCGTTCTTCGAGAAGTGCAAGCATCTCTTCGGCCGATTTCCCCGTGGCGCAGACAATATAGATGTATCCGAATTGTTCGAAGTAGTCGCGATTCCCGCGGGCCATCCGCGTCTTCACGTCCTCGGTGGCGACGCGCGCGCCCGCTTGTTCGCCTGCCGCCCAACGGCGATGCGATTCCGATCCGGTGGCGGCCTTCTCGCCGATTTGCGGATGGTGGCTGAAAGCTTCGAGCCAGCAACGCGCGATCAAGGCTCTGCCAGTGGCGATCGGCGGCCTCGAAAAGCGCATTCGCATCGGCGAACGGGCGTTGCGCGTTTACTTTCTCCGCCCATCGCGCGCAGCCACAACAATCCATCAGCATCGCTTCGGCTTTCGCGGGGGGCAGCGCGTTGAATTCCGCGAGCGTCACGTTCAGGCCGGTCTCCGTGCCAATTTCCCGAAAAGTCTCAGACGGGCCACGCCGCCGTCAGGATAAATGTGAAAGCGAGCGTGCGTCGCTTCCCCGGCGTCGAGAATTTCCTTTTCGTAGATATGCAAGGAATCCGGTTTGAGTTCTGTCCGGGGCAGGATTTCCTTCCAGGCAAGGGCCGCAAGTTCACTCGAATCCGTGACGCCGCGCGCGGCCGTGCAGATTTCCAGCGAACAGCTCTCCGGGAAATTTCCCTTAAAGTAAGCTGTATCGACCTCCACGCGGCGAATCGTGCCCGGCGCTCCCAGGCGCACGACGCACCAGTCGTGGCCGGGGCCGCGCCGGCGGCGCGTCTCCCATCCGTCGTGCATGCCTGTCGACCGGCCCGGGAGAATCAAATTATTGCGCGAGCCAAAAAACATGTCGCTGGCATCGATGACCAAGCCGCCGTGCTCGACGGCGGCGAGATCGATTTCTCCTCCCTTGCGCTCGATGGCCGCCCAATCCGGAATTACTTCGCCGTGGACGCGCAGTCGCGCCACGCCGCCATCCGGGAAAATCTTAAGCCGCAAATGGGTGACGCGACTCATATACGAAACGTCGAAGCGATTTTGCGTATCCCCGGCGAGCGCCGACTTCGGCAGCAGCGTGCTCCACCCTACGCCCGCGTGTTCAAGCGCCGCAACGCTCGGATCGCCGTCCGCGGCGCATGCTTCGATCTCGCATTGTTCCGGAAAATTGCCCTTGAAGTTCGCCGTGTCAACCACCACGCCGTGAACGATGCCGGGGAGACCGAGATTCACGATGCACCAATCGTATCCTGGCGTGCGCCGCCGCCGCGTCTCCCATCCGTCCATCCATTTGCCGACATCGGTGAACTTGTCCGCGATCCACACCGGCGCTCCCGCTTTCAGGAGATTTTCTTTCGGTGCGAAGAATTCGTCATTCGCCGCGAGGACGCGCCCGCCGAGGCGCTCGGCTCCGAGATCAATGTATTCAGTGAAATCCATCAGCGTTGGCCTCGCCGCAACAACGCTCCGCGCGGAGGACCCAGGAATCGGGTCCCGTCAAAAATTATTTCGCCATGCAGGACAGTTGCTTCCACTTTGCCGCGAAGAGATTCATTGAGATAGGGAGTCAATTTATGCCGGTGGCGCAGCATCTGCGGCCGCACGATAAAGCGCTTCTCAGGGTTCCAGACTACCATGTCGGCGTCATAACCCGCCGCGATCAAGCCTTTGCGTGATTCAAGCCCCGCGAATCGAGCCGGGCCGCTGCTCATCCAACGCGCCAGATGAGCAAAGGAATATTTTGTCGCACTCAATTTCGTCCACATGACGGGAAGACCAAGCTGCAGAGAGGAAATGCCTCCCCAGGCCTGAAAGAAATTGCCCGTCTCCAGGCACTTCATTGACGGAGGCGAAGGCGAATGGTCCGAAACAACAAAATCGATCGTGTTCTCACCGAGAGCTTTCCAAAGACCCTTGTTATTTCGCAAATCCCGAATCGGTGGCGCGCATTTGAGCAGCGTCTGGCCATCTCGGATCGAACCCGAAGCAAAATACAGATAGTGCGGACAAGTTTCCGCCGTTATGTGCAAACCTTCCTTTTTCGCGCGCCGGATCAGCGGCGCCGAAAGCTCCGAAGAAAGGTGAACGATGTGAACCCGCGCTTTGAATTCACGCGCCAGGCGGACGAGCATCTCGATCGCTCGTGTTTCCGCGTCCGGTGGCCGCGACCGCTGCCACGTCGCGTATTTCCGCGGATTGGCTTTCGCGAGTTTCCGGCTGGCCTCCTCGATCGGGCCCGGCAATTCCGCATGGACCAGCAGCGGAACATTCATGGCCGCAAGATGCGGCAATGCTGTTCGCAGGTCGGCCTCCGTTGCATTTTCAAATTCCGCCACGCCCGATGGCACCAGGAAGCATTTGAATCCGAATACACCCGCGCGGCCCAGGGCTCGAAGCTCGCCGGAATTTCCGGGTACGACTCCGCCCCAGAAGCCAACATTGACCCAGCATTTTCGCGTTCGCCGCCGCGCGCTTGATTTCGAGCGCCGCAACCGTAGTCGTTGCAGGGATGCTGTTGAGCGGCATATCGATCAGAGTGGTGACGCCGCCCGCCGCTGCCGCGCGGGTGGCCGTCTCGAACCCTTCCCAATCTGTGCGGCCGGGTTCATTGATGTGAACGTGGGTGTCCACCAGGCCGGGCATCACCACGGATTCCCTCGCGTCGTACACATTCACTCCCGGTGGAAGATCATCATGGCCGCGCACCGCCGTGATCTTCCCGTTGCTAATGTGGACCGTCGCCGCCGCGACGCCCTCCGGCGTCACAACACGCTCGCTGCGGATCACGTGGATTGCTTTCATTGGACGAGCTGCGAGAGGAATTCTTCCAGCAGATTTTGCGCAACGCGCAAACGGTAGCGGGCTGTCGAGCGAATATCGTCGATCGGCGAAATTTCGTCCACGAGATTATATTTCGCCGCCGTGACGGTTTCCGGCGTGAGCTTCGTGCCACGCAGCGCATTCTCCGTTTTCACCGCCCGCAGCACGATGGGAGCGACGCTTCCGAGCGCGATGCGAATGTCGCGAATGCGTCCCGCCCCCATCAACGCGGCCCCGGCGAAGCAGACTTTGGAAATCGCCTGCGCTTTGCGCGTGCCCACTTTCCGGTAGTGCTGCTTCCAGCTCTTGGTCTTGCGGCGCAACCGGATCGCACGAAGCAATTCGTCCGGCGCAAGCCGCATCTCCTTATATCCGGTGTGGAAGCCGTGGTAGGGCGCCCATCGCACTCCACGCGCGGAAACAATCTCGATGTCCGCGTCATAGACCAGCAGCGCGGGCGGAGAATCGGCGGCCGGCGAAGCGTTGACGATATTCCCTCCCAGCGTGCCTCGGTTCTGAGTGGCAATGCTGCCGGTCTCGCGCGCGGCTGCGCACAGCAAGGGAAATTCCTCCTGCAGCACGGAATTTCGCTGGATTTCAGTGTAAGTCGTCAGCGCGCCCAGAATCACGGCATCCGAGGCGACCTCAATCCCATGAAGGTCAACCAATTTCGACAGGCTCAGAAATTTCTTGTGGGCGAGCTTGCCGGCATCGAGCAGCACCATGAGGTCGGTGCCGCCGGCAAATGGCTGCCAGACGCCCGGCTCGCGAGCGAGAAGGCCCAGCGCCTCCGAGAGGCTTCCGGGCAAACGCAAATCGTATTCAGGAACGCACGCCCTCATCGATACTCCGGAGAATTCTTGCCCGCGATCTCGCACGCTCGCACGACGGCCGCGAATATCTTCTGATAGCCGGTGCACCGGCAGAGATTTCCTGCAAGCCCTTCGCGGATTTCGGCGTCGCTCGGATAGGGATGCCTCTCAAGAAGCGCCAACGCGGCGATGACCATGCCCGGCGTGCAAATTCCGCATTGAGCGCCGCCGCAATCGAGGAAGGCTTCCTGTACCGCGTGCAACTGCGCGCCGCCGGCAACGCCTTCGATCGTGCGAATTTCCTTTCCATTCGCTTCGATCGCGGGAACCAGGCAGCTATTGACGATGGCTCCATTCATCAGCACCGCGCACGCGCCGCATTCGCCTTCGCCGCAGCCCTCCTTCGTGCCGGTCAGGTGCATTTCCTCGCGAATGACGTCCAGCAGGCGCGCCATCGGATACGCATGCACCGTGTAACGCTCGCCGTTCACCGTGCAAATGATTCCAACTTTGCTGACGGCCTCAGCCATTCGCGCCCGCCTTCTCTGTCATTGCGTCCATTAACACTTCCGGTGTTACGGGAATTTCACGCAGGCAAATTCCCGTGGCGTTCTCGATGGCATTCACAATCGCGGGCGCGGGACCGTCCATCGGAAGCTCGCCAATCCCTTTCGCCCCGCCTGGGCCGAAGGGATACGGATGCTCCTCGAAAAAGACGCGGATGGGAGGAACATCCGCGGCGGTCGGCATGATGTAGTTGGTCATCTGGCCGTTGGCCATGCGGCCTTCGCGCCAGATCACGTTTTCGTAGAGAGCCATTCCAATGGCTTGCGCAACGCCGCCCTCAATCTGTCCCGCGGCGAGCACGGGATTGATCACCTTGCCGACTTCCTGCACCGCGACGAAATCGGTGACGCGCGCTTCGAAAGTGAGTGTATCCACTGCCACTTCGGCCACGTACACGGCCCAGGCGTAGGTCCCGTAGGCGTCGCCGCTGTACGTGGCGTCGTCCCACAGCAGGCCCGGCGGGGGCTCATATTGCGTCCGCGAACGCAGCGGCCCGCGCGTTTCAATGTAGCGCCGGCACGCGCGAACGAATTCGTCTTCGGTACAAGCGTCGCAGAGTAATCCGCTATCGATCAACTGCCGCTTCAGTCCAAGCGCCGCCGTTTCCACCAGCTTGCCCACAACCATCGACGTCCGCGAGGCGACGGTTGGTCCGCTGTTGGGGACCGCGCCTGTGTCGGGCTGTGCAATTTCGATCAGGTCGATACTGATCCCCAGGGCTTCGGCGGCGATCTGCGAGAAGATCGTTTTCGCCCCTTGTCCGATTTCCGTGCTCGCCGCCAGGATGCGGACGCGGCCCTCCGGGGTCGCTTCCGCCTCCACGACCGAGGCGAGGTAGACTTCGCCTGATCCGGTGAACCCCGCGCCATGCATGAACGAGGCAAAGCCAATGCCGCGCTTAATGGCTGACCCGGGATTTTCCAGCGCGAAGCGCCCGCGCTTGGCATAGTATCCGCTTTCCTGGAATGCGCGATCTATCAGGCCATCGAAATCCACTGCTTCATGGATAACCTGGCCGGTGGCAGTCGTCTGACCCGTGTGAATGAAATTCTTCCGGCGAATTTCGTCCGGCGTCAGATTCACGGCGCGCGCAATCTGGTCCAAGTGGCGCTCGATCGCAAAAATACTTTGCGGCGCGCCAAATCCGCGAAACGCCCCGTGGGGCGGCGCGTTGGTAGCGACCGCCTGGGAGCGCACACGCACATTGGGGCAAGCGTACGGTCCGGCGGAATGAATCGTGGCGCGTGAGAGCACGACCGAAGAAAGCGTTGCGTACGCGCCGCCGTCGATCGCCAGGTCAATGTCCATGGCCACGATCTTCCCGTCGCGCGTGACACCGGTGCGGTGCCGTGTCCGCGACGGATGGCGCTTGGTGGTGGCCACCATATCTTCCGCGCGATCGTAGACGATTTTTACCGGCTTCCCCGATTTCCACGCCAGCAGCGCCGCGTGGGCCGCGATCATGGACGGGTACTCTTCCTTGCCGCCGAAGCCGCCGCCGGTTTCCGCCTGAATGACCCGAATTTTCTCCGCCGGCAAATTGAACAGCGGGACGAGCGCCTTTTGCACATAGTAGGGACACTGCAGCGAGCCGCATACGGTTACGCCGTCAGCGGGATTTGCGACCGCGATCATCCCCTGGTTTTCGATGTATAGCTGTTCCTGCGCGCCCGTGCGGTACTCGCCCTCGACAATAACATCCGCCTTCGCCCAGGCCGCGTCCACGTCTCCTTTATCCATGCGGTAGGACTTCAGTACGTTGTCTTTGCCCCAGATAATCTGCCGCTTCGCGATCGAATCCTCGATGGTGAAGATCGCGGGCAGCGGCTCCATATCGATCTGTACCGCCCGGCGAGCTTCTTCGAGAAGATACTTGTCCGGGTGCGCGA
Organism: Terriglobia bacterium; assembly: GCA_963757625.1. Taxonomy (GTDB): domain Bacteria; phylum Acidobacteriota; class Terriglobia; order Acidiferrales; family UBA7541; genus Palsa-360. Next base: position 1,177,929 of record CAVWSJ010000006.1, read on the forward strand.
GCAGGACGATCGGTTCTTCGGGATGATTGACGAATTCGCCGGCGAGGCAGGGTTGATCGTGCTCGATGAGCGCGATTTCATTTTTGCCGGGGATGTCCGCCGCGGTGACGATCGTGAATTCCTTCCACGGAATCCCATCGCCGTAGCGTATGGCCCTGATGCGGCCGCGCGCGATGTTGCTGCGCACGGTCACACCATGAATCATTTCCGGAAAGGCAAGATCGTCCACATACTGGGCGCGGCCCGTGACTTTGCTCCGCCCTTCTTTCCGGAGAACCGAGTGCCCGACATACCTCTCATCCATTTACGAGATCCTCGCGCGCACGTGCGTCATTTTGCTCATTCAGTAGTGGATGCGATCGTCCTTATGGGTCCATTCGCGAAACGGTTCGATCCCTTCTTCACACATCATTTGCTCGAACGGGATTCGGCGGTCCATGTGTTCGAGCTTCAATTCCTCATAAATGAAGGAATCGTCGAATCCGGCCGCGGCTGCGTCCTTTGCTGTTGCGGCGTAAAAAACGCGGTCGGGGCGCGCCCAATAAATCGCGCCCAGGCACATCGGGCAGGGCTCGCAACTCGTGTAAATTTCGCAGCCGGCCAGTTGAAACGCGCTCAGTGCGCGACAGGCTTCCCGGATCGCGTTGACTTCCGCATGAGCGGTGGGATCGTTCGTCAAAGTGACGGAATTCACGCCAGTCGCAATGACGCGACCGTCCTTGACCACCAGCGCGGCAAACGGCCCACCCATGCCGGAACGGGCGTTTTCCGTAGCCTGTCGGATCGCTTCCTTCATGAATGCGTTCACCATCTAGCATCCCTTTCTCGAATCGATTCGGTAGGAATTGTACCGGAAAAGGACACCTGTGGTGTTTGTGGTTTTGTGATGCATGGCATCGGATTTAGCGAAATGGTATCTTCAAGTGCGCTTTCTGAAATTTGCGTGTAAAATCTCGATTTGCGTTTGAGGTTCCACAGAGAACAGTGCGAATGGCCGCGGGGTGATGCCGCTGTTTCTTTGAAAGCAAAACCATCTCTTTTAGCAGAAGCGTCTCGTTCCGGGATGGTCCAATCGAAGAAAATTCCCGATCTTGGGCGCTCTGGTCTTTTGTTGCAGATCGCTGATCCTGCGAGCGTTCCAAGCTTTTTGCGTCAGAGGGAGGAAGGTTCATGATCGTCGGTATTCCCCGAGAAACCTACCCTGGGGAGCGGCGCGTGGCATTGGTACCCTCGGTAATTCCCAGTCTTGCGAAAGCAGGGCTGGAGGCTGTCATCGAAGCAGGCGCGGGCGTTGGAGCCGGCTTCCCGGATGCCGAATATGCCGCCAAGGGGGCAAAGATTCTGCCGGACCGGGCCGAAGTATTTGCCAAGGCCGATATCGTAATCCAGGTGCTTTGCTACGGCTCAAACGATAAAACGGGCAAGCCGGATCTCGCGCTATTTCGGCGGGGCCAGGTGCTGATCGGATTTCTCAGGCCTTTGGGTTCCCTGGAGGTCATTCAGGAAATCGCGGCAACCGGCGTAACCTCCTTCTCCGTGGAATTGATGCCCAGGACCACCCGCGCGCAAAGCATGGACGCACTCTCCTCGATGGGCACGATCTGCGGTTATAAGACTGTACTGATCGCTGCGGATACGCTGCCAAAAATGTTTCCCATGCTGACGACGGCCGCGGGAACGATCACGCCAGCCCGGGTGCTGGTGATCGGAGCCGGCGTAGCTGGTCTTCAAGCCATCGCAACTGCGCGAAGGCTTGGCGCCGTGGTTTCCGCGTATGATTTGCGGCCCGCCTCGAAGGAACAGGTCCAGAGCCTCGGCGGCCGTTTTGTCGAACTCCCCATCGAAGCCAAGGATGCGCAGGACGCGGGCGGATATGCGAAGGCGCAGGATGAGGATTTCTATCGGCGCCAGCGCGAATTGCTGGGTAAGGTCGTGGCCGAGAGCGACGTCGTAATCACGGCCGCTGTCGTTCCGGGTAAGAAATCACCGGTGCTGGTGACGCGCGAAATGGTGGCAGGCATGGCGCCCGGCTCGGTGGTTGTCGACCTGGCGGCCGAACGGGGCGGGAACTGCGAACTCACCGTCCCCGGGGAAAAAATCGTGGAACATGGTGTCACGATCATCGGCTATTTCAACTTTGCTTCCACCGTTCCTTACCACGCCAGCCAGATGTACGCGAAGAATATGACCGCGTTTCTGTTGCACATGGTCAAAGAGGGAAAACTGCAGCTCAACCTGGACGACGAAATTATCAAGAGCACGCTTGTGACGCAGGGAGGGGAAGTGGTCAACGGCCGGGTCCGGGAGTTTTTCTCACTGCCGGCAATGGCAGCCTCACAGTTAAGGAGGAAATAGTGCCTGCGGATTTTATCTCGAACCTCTACGTGTTCATCCTGGCGGGGTTCGTCGGCTTTGAACTCATCAAGCGCGTTTCGCCTCTGCTGCACACGCCCTTGATGTCGCTGACGAACGCCCTCGATGCGATCGTCGTGGTTGCCGCCATCATCATCTGCGGCCGGCATGAGACGCCGCTTTCGACGGCCCTCGGCGCGATCGCTGTGGCCGCATCCTTCAGCAACATGGTCGGCGGGTTCTTCATTACCGATCGCATGCTGCGCATGTTCAAGACCGATAAAACGAAAAAACCATGACCACCGTCGCAACCCAACAACTGCTTGATTCCGCTTACATCGTCGCCACCGTTCTTTTTATTCTCGCGATCAAATGGCTGGGTTCCCCGGTGACGCGCGCGCCGCGGCGTTTTGGCCGGCGAGATTGCGGCGGCGCTGGCCGTGGGCGCGACGCTCTTCAACCCGGAACTTGTCGAGTACAAGTGGATCGTCATCACGCTCGTCATCGGCGCGGGCATCGGCATTCCGCTCGGCATGGTGCATATGACCGCCGTGCCGCAGCGGACCGCGCTGAGCCACGCCTTTGGCGCGCTTTCGGCGGCGTTAATCGGTATCGCCGAGTATTACGTGGGCGTCCCTCACGTGACACGATTCGGCATGGCCGAAATCGGCCTGGAAGTGATCATCGGATCGCTGACGTTTACCGGAAGCCTGATCGCGGCTGGCAAGCTCCAGGAAATTCTTCCGCAGCGCCCGATTGTCTACAAAGGGCAGAACGTCGTAAGCCTCTCCATTCTGGCCGCGGCCATCGTGATCATGACGATTCTCGTTGTCCACCCGGAATACTCCCATCTTTTTCCGGTGATGGTCGCCGTGGCGCTCGTCTTTGGCGTGCTCCTGGTGACGCCCATCGGCGGCGCGGACATGCCGACGGTGATCTCGCTCTTGAATTCCTACGCTGGTTTTTCCGCGGCCCTTCTGGGGTTTGTCCTGAACAGCAAAGTGCTGGTTGTGGCGGGAGCGCTCGATGGTTCCTCCGGCTTTGTCCTCTCCGTGATTATGTGCAAGGCGATGAACCGCTCGTTTACCAACGTGATGTTTGGCGCGTTCGGGCAGGAACACGTTGCTGCAAAAGGTAAGGCCGAAGCCCCACCGGTCCGGAGCGCGTCGCCCGAAGAAGCTGCCGGAATTCTCTCAGCGGCGAGTTCGGTGGTCATCGTTCCCGGCTATGGGATGGCCGTGGCGCAGGCGCAGCACAAGGTGCGGGAACTCTACGACATCCTGACCAAGCGGGGGATTGACGTCAAATTCGGGATTCATCCCGTGGCGGGACGCATGCCGGGGCATATGAACGTACTCCTGGCCGAAGCCGATATCCCCTACGACAAGATGCTGGACATGGACGAAATCAACGGGGATTTTCCCCAGGCCGATGTGGCCCTCATCATCGGCGCGAACGATGTCACAAATCCCGCCGCTCGAACCGATGCAAGCAGTCCCATCTACGGTATGCCGATCTTGGACGTGGACAAAGCGCGCACGGTCATGGTCATCAAGCGCAGCATGGGCGCGGGCTTCGCGGGAATTGACAACCCGCTTTATTACCTCGACAAAACATTGATGCTCTTTGGCGACGCCAAGGGCTTCGTAGGCTCGATTGTCCGCGAACTTTCCGGCGGAGGCAGCCACGGGTGATTTCAGCGCCCCCGCTGCTTTGGCGCTCGGCATCGGATTACCAAACTAAGCAAGGGGCGTCTTCTGCTCCGCGCCGGGTGAAGCGATGAATATCAGGCAGAGACGATTGCCGTTGGGCATTGCTTCATATTGGAGGGAATCGGCGAATTGCCGCATAAGGCGAATGCCCTGTCCCCCCACTGGAAGATCGTCCAACGAACTTGGAACGGGGGGCAGAACCGCTTCGACGGGGTTGAAATGGGGCGCTTCGTCGGCGAGAACGAACTGGAAGACTCCAGGTCCAGGCATCGAATAAACAATGGAGATGATGTGGCCCGGCACGCTCGCATATCCATGGCGCATGATGTTGGATAGCGCTTCCTCCAGGCACAAATTCATCGCAAATTGACTTTGAACAGGAATTGAAAATACCGCTGCAAGATGTTCGATCCACGGGGGAATTCGGGCAAGTTCAGAAATCCGGCTCTGCAGAGTCAGCTTCTCTTCGCATTCCGCGTTCGGGTCATTGCCGGTCATAACTTGAGCCGGACTATCCGTCAGCTTCCGGGAATTTCATTGTAGCGCGGCGATCGCGCTCTGGAATTCATGATGGATCGGGACGAGTGAATCCACGCCGCTGGTTTTCAAAACCTTTTCAACCAGTTCGTCGGGCCCGAACAGAACCATCTTGCCGCCGCGGCTCTTGATTGTGCGCGCCACGCTAAACAGGGCTCGCAACCCCATGGACCCGAGGAATGAAACCTTCTGCATGTCGAGCAGGACAAATTTCTTGCTCCCGGCAATCACATTCATCTTCAAGTCCACGTCCTGGGCGCCCGCGATGTCCATCCGGCCATCAAGAATGACCTTGGTCACACCGCCTTCGAGTTCTACCGTTGCCAACTGCATGCCTACCCCTCCCTCGATCTTGCTCCGATCGATTCTTGTCTGATGAACCCAGTTTCTCCAATGCGGGCAGGACGAGACAATAACCCAAAAGATGTTACAGAATTGTTACAGCACTTATGGAGAATATAAGAGGCGAGTGAGTCGCCACTCATTTCAGCGTAACGACAAGTTGGGAGTCCGGATATAAGTCCTCCGGCATCCCGGAATCGGCTGGCCTGCCCTGGGTCCGCAGCTCGACCTTTAGGGTCTTTTTCTTCTTGGCCTTGAATTCGGTGCTTACGGTGTTTGACGCCTTCTGAATGCCATTTCTCTGAGCAGTCGCACGGAACTCTTGCACGCCGGGCGGCACGAAGAGATCATCGTAATCCGCTTTGTTCCCTTCCATGCTCCTTCGGAAATAGGTCTTCCCGTTCAGTTCTACCGTAAAATCCAAATTCGCCGGCATCAGACTCGCATCAATCTTTAATTTGGCATTTTCCTTGGGATTGAGCGACTTCGGATCAAAATCCACCATCGCAGACCGTGGCGCTGCCTTCTCAGCGGATTTCACCGGGTGGTATCGCCTCCGCCGGGGCCGCTTTCCCCGGTGGCGATGCCGGGACGGTCGGCGCAGGTTGAGGCTGGGGTTCGGGCTGGGCCCCTGGCGCACTTGCAATTGGCGCCGTCGAGACGGATTCGGTCGGGCCATTCTTGCTTCGCCTGAAGTACCAGCCGCCCAGAAATATAAGCACGGCTGCCAAAGCAGCCATGATGTAGAGGCCATTGCCCCTCTTTGCAGTCGCGCTCGCAACCTCTTTCCGCGGAACCGGCGGTGCTGCCGGCAGTGGCAGCGTATTCGCCGGGCGCATATCGAGCGTCGCGCCCGCCTCAATGCCAACTGTCCTCTCGGGCGCCTGGCTTTGCAGACCCGCCGTGGTGCCGGTTCGAATTGCGGCCAGTTCCCGGGCCAGCTCATCTCCGGTCTGATACCGGTCCGCGGGGCTCTTGGCCAGGCATTTCAGGATGACCCGGTCGAGGCTTTCAGGAATGGATGGATTCAATTTTCGCGGCGGCACTGGCTCCGTGTGCACCACCTTGTAGGAAACAGATGTCATGGTTTCGCCGGGAAATGGCTGCTCGCCGGTCGCCATCCAGTACAGGATCACGCCCAGGGAAAACAGGTCGGCGCGCCCGTCAATCGGCGCGCCGGTAAATTGCTCCGGAGGCATGAAGGCCGGCGTTCCCAGCATCTGACCCGATGTGGTGATTTGGCCCGCAGCCAGTTTGGCGACGCCGAAATCGGTGATTTTCGGCCTTTCGATTCCGTGGGCTTCGCGGGAGGTCAGAAGAATATTGGCGGGTTTGATATCCCGGTGCACGACCCCGTGCTGATGTGCGTATCCGAGGGCCTCGGCGATTTTCTGGCCGATTTCACATACGCGATCGAGGCTCAGCCGCTCGCCTTTCTTCACGGCGTCGTCCAGCGTCCGCCCATTGATGAATTCCATCACCAGAAAGGGCAGACCCTCGTGCTCGCCCACGTCAAACACGGGTACGATTCCGGGATGCGCCAGGCGTCCCGCGGCGCGCGCCTCACGGTAAAATCGCTCGCGATACTCGCTGCCTTGCGGGCTGGCCAGCGCCACGGAGATGACCGTCTTGAGCGCGACGATCCTGTCCATGGATGGGTCTTTCGCGCGATAGACCATTCCCATCGCGCCCTGCCCAAGTTCTTCGAGGATTTCGTACCGTCCGATGGTTTTTGGAGCTTCCATTTGCTGGGCAAGCCTACTCTAGCACAACCTATTCGGCGGCAGACTGGGCCGCCGCACGGTAGCGAACCAGGAGCAGGGTGATGTCATCCGCGCGGCTGGCTCCCCGGGTAAACGTTTCCACGGATTCGAGGACGGCCTTTTGGAGATGTTCGAGAGGCGCGTTATGGCGATCGGCGAGAATTTCGTGGAGCCGGGAATCGCCGAACAACTGATCAGCCGGGTCGGCGGCTTCGGTAACTCCGTCGCTGAATAGAACCAAGGTGTCGTCCGGCTGCAGGTCCACTTGGTTCGCAACGTATTCGGCTTCAGGGACAAGACCCACTGGAAATGATCCTTCCGTGTACAGTTCGCTCACTTTTCCGCGTCGAATCAGAAGCGGCGAGGGATGACCGGCATTGAAGAATTCCAGATGACCGTCTGGACGGAGGATGCCGAAAAACATCGTGGCATAGCGGCCGACCTCGGCGTGTTCGCAGAGAAAGCGATTGATGTGATTGAAAACGCGCGCGGGTTCAGCGCCAATGGTCATGCCGGAAAGCGCTCCCTGGAGCATCGTCGTCAGAAGCGCAGCGCCGAGTCCTTTGCCGGAGACATCCGCGATCAAGATCGCCGTGCGATCCTCGCTCATCGGGAAAACGTCGAAATAGTCGCCGCCCACTTCAAGGCATGGAGTGTGAATGCCCGAAACGGCGAAATAGGGGAAGTCACGGAGTCCGTGGGGAAGCAGCGCCTGTTGAATATCGCGGGCGATGCTCAGTTCCTGCTCCAGGCGCTGGCGTTCGCGTTCTCGCTCGACCAGTCGGGCGTTATCCAGAATGCTGGCAGCCTGGACGGAAAGGGCGTCTAGAATCTGGCGATCGAGCTTGGAAAAGGCCGCCGGGCGGCGTGAATCAAGGTAGAGAACCCCAAGAAGCTGGCCGGACTTCAAGACGAGCGATTCCGCGGAACTGGCGCGCGGCATCGCGTAAAGAGGGATGGCTATGACAGAGCGAAGCCTTTGCGCGACGATACTTTGCGCGCCCTGCAGCTTCAAATCGGCCAGATTCAGGTCTTCGGTAATGACGCTCGATCGCTGGTCCAACGCCTGGCGCAGCGCGGTCTGGCTGGGCGCCAGACTTTCCGTCGGCAGGCCCTTGCCGCCGCTGCCGCGGGCGAGGCGCACGCGAAGAGAGCCGGACGCATCGGCCTCGAGCAGCAGGCCGCGGTCCGCATCGGTGATGGAAATGGCGTGGTCGATCATTGTGCACAAAACCGAGTCGAGCGGGAGTTGAGAATGCAAAAGGGATGTTGCTTCTAGGAGAAGATTCAGCTTCCCCAGACCCTCGGAAATGGAGGCGCCGCCCGAAATGCTGCCAATTCGTGTGAGGATGCCTTGAATGGATTCGTCCGCCACGGCAAGACGGAAGGTAATCTTGTAGGAATCATCCAGCCCGAACGTGATGACGTCGCCGTCTTTTAATTCCTGCGTGTCGATTTTCTTGCTGTTCAGGAAAACTCCGTGGCGATTCCCGCGGTCTTCGAGACGGTATTGGCCACGGCCGGAAACGATCGCAGCGCACTGCCGGGAGATGAGCGGGTCATCCAGTTGGAGGTGGTTCCCGGTATCAGCGCCGCGGCCAATCGAGAAGTGCGATCCGGTGACGCGGACGGACCGGTAAGTGTTGTCGGGGGACACAACTTCAAGAACGGCTTCTCGGATGGAGGCAGGGTCGGACATACGGATTTTCCCGAATTCGGCATTGTAACATGCGGCGCCCGCGGGAAATTGTGCATCGGCGGAGAAAGATGAGATTGACGAGACGGGCGCGCAACAATTTCCTCATGCGCGGGCAATACACGTGCCAGGAATAGGCAGGAGTCCGCACTCAACTGCCGGACAACATAGTAAAAACGGGCCACCCTGAACGGATAGCCCGCCTGGACCTCGAAATTCAAGCCGCGTGAAAAACTACGGGCAGGTTGCAGCGATGTGCTTCATCGCAGTTACTTTCATATAATGGGGAGCTTTGGGGACGTTCTTGTCCATCTCAGCATCCTTGGGGGGTACAGCCGTTCCGGTAATCGAAACCTTGTGCCCAACGTGCGGCGCCAGGTCAACGGTGGAAGACACGATTCCAACCGTCTTCGGCCCGTTCGCGGGAACTGAGACATCGGTTAGCTTATACGATCCGGGAGCATCGCCCTTCGCCAAACATCCGGTCATGCTGTGTTCCTTTGGAGCCGCTTCTTGCGCGTGCACGCCCAACGCCAACGTAATTGCGCAGGAGACTAACAACGCCACAACGACTGAGTATTTCATTCCGATCCTCCGTGAGCTCTAATTTCCGACACCATCTACACCTTTGCAAAAAACAATAGGCCCACCAACCGCTCGTGTCAAGGGCAGATCATTGCGGCAAGACTCCAACCGTCTTCGCCGCAGCCGTATTTCGAGCGCCACCCCGGCGTGGCGGGGGCCGTCATTGCTCAACTGTAAATCGAATCGGCTTGATCAAAATCTTATCGCCCACCTGCACGGAAACGTTGTAGCTGCCGGATTTCACCTGGGGAACCTTCATAACGATCTTCTCGTCCGACTGCTCTACGATTGTTGCTTTGAAGTCGTCCTTATCATCGGATAGGTAAACGGCGGCAACAGTGCCTTTCCCCAGGTTCGCCCCGGTCAAGGTCACGCTGTCATTCACTTTCCCGGAAGACGGGTCCACGGCCGTCACCTCCGCATTGACCTGGGCCAGCAGGAAAGGGGACAGAAGGACCGCGGCAGCCAGCAGGACGAGACTTCTGTAACTATTTCTGGCGCGATGGTGTGCATTTTTTTTCCTGGCGCGAATCAAATCCGGCCTTTTGCCGGAACTCGTGTCATTGGCCTGTGAATGAGCCATTGGCGCACCTCTCGAATATATCTCGGAAGCTCCAACTTCGATTGCTTGGCAGGAACATACGCCAGCCGTGCAACCGTGTCAATGCGCAGAATTTCCTGCTCCCTGGGTAGCGATGCGGGCCATGCGCCGAAAAAATTCTTTGATATCACGAGGATGCCGAGCGGCCACCCGAGCAACAGCCGTTAGCGTGCAGAGCATCCAACTCGGAGGGGCCCCGATATCTGATGCGGGTTCTCCGGCGAAAAATCTTCTGCGCGCGGGAAGGTCTTACCTGGTCCGGAAGATAGCCGATTCGTAAGTGCCGTGCCTGGCGTCCGTCAGGTCGAGGACATTCTGGCACGGGGCGTGCGACGAACAACCCAGTCCAGCCGCATTTCAGGGTCGATGTCTGTCTTGAAGACAGGCTTCTTCATTTCGGGCGGACACTTGCCGGGTTTCAACCCCGCAACCATGCCCTGCCATCGGGGGGAAAACTGGATGCGCTACCTGAGCTTTGCAATTCTCCTATCAATGTTGTGCGCAATTCCAATGGCAGCTCAAGAAGTTCCATCGCCCGGGTCGCTGGAACTAGTCGTCTCCAGGATCATTGCCCGTGAAAATCAGGAAATGGCCATGATTCGCCAGCGCTCCCCCATAGTCGAAACGTACATCCAGAAAACGAAAATCAAGGAGAGCGACGGGAGCTGGCAGCCCGATGGCGATCATTACTTCATCGGGCGCGCGGAATTTACCAAAGGTCTCGACCTCGAACCTCTCGAATCGCGAGAGGACACCCCGTTGCACAATGCGGTCGCCAGCCTGACGCGTTTCTTCGATTTCGGCACCGAGTTCCTGCCAAAGGGCTTCCTGCAAATGATTTTTCTCGACAACAACGGCCTCGATACGCAGAACTACAATTTCGACTATGTGCGCCGGGAGTTTCTGGGAGAAGTGCGCACTCTGGTTTTTGACGTGACGCCATTCAAAAAGGGGGTCAAGGGCCGTTTTATTGGACGGATCTGGGTCGAGGACGAAGGATACACGATTGTGCGCTTCAACGGTTCCTATTCGGGCCACGACAATGCCAACCTCAAATTCCATTTTGATTCCTGGCGCGTAAATGCAGGACCTGACCTTTGGCTGCCCGCGTTCATTTACAGTGAGGAAGACGTCGCGAGCTACCCTCTCTCCAAGGAGCAGACTTATAAGGCGCAAACACGCCTGTGGGGGTATAGCGCCGACCAGAGCCGCCCGCAGGAGGAACTCAGCAAGGTCCTCATCGAATCCGCCCTGCCCGTGACCGATAAATCTGCGCAAGACGCCGACATGACTCCAATCGAAGAGCAACGGGCATGGGACATGCAGGCGGCGGATAATGTCGTCGACCGGCTGCAGGAAATGGGACTCATCGCCCCGAAAGGCGAAGTCGATAAGATTCTCGATACCGTCGTAAACAATCTGGAAGTTACAAATAATTTGAATTTTGATCCCGATGTCCAATGCCGCGTGCTGATGACTTCCACGATCGAATCCTTCTCCTTTGGCAGAACGATTGTATTGAGCCGGGGATTGATCGACGTTTTGCCCGATGAGTCCAGCCTTGCTGCCATATTGGCCAAGGAACTCGGCTACGTATTGCTCGACCGGCCGGTTGACACAAGATTCGCCTTCTATGACCGGCTCATGCAATTCGATGAGAAAAAAACCTTTCAGCATTTTGATTTCGAGCGCAGCCGGGAAATGGACGACCAGGCTGCCGCCAAGGCTGCCGAACTTTTGAAAAATTCACCTTACAAGGACCAGCTTGGAACCGCGGAAGCGTTCATCGGCGGAACTTCAACAACGCTCCCGCGAAATACCGAATCTGATCAGCCCGCGCGTGGGTGATGTCGGGCTGGTTAAGCTTTCCGTGACGGCGAAAGCAGATAACGAGGTGGATGCAGGACACATCGTGGCCCTGCCTTTGGGCGGCCGCATCAAATTGAACCCCTGGGATGACAGCCTCGAACTGCTGAAGAGCAAGCCGGAAGGCACAGTCGCCGAGCGCGAGAAAATGCCGTTCGAAATTACGCCGTTTATGATTTACCTGACGCGCGTGGCAAGCGACGCTCCCAAGACTTCCGAATTCATCTCTTCGCCGAGCGGAAATTAGAATTCTCGCGCCGTCGTTTAGCGCCCGGCTTCAAGCGGACATCTTGTAAACGCATATAGGCCCTCCTTGCGGAGGGTCGCAGGAGGCGTATGCTTGTTGTGAAATGATTTCCGATGATGCAATCCGAACGGAAGCAACGGCCCGGGGCTTCAGAACGAAGAGAAATAATCTGATCGCCGCTTTTTTGTCCGGCCTGACCCTCCTTGCGATTTCCATCCGGTTGTTCCCCACAACCCAATTTCCGCAGTGGGGTGCATCCTTGGCGCTGATCGCGGGATTTGTCTACGCCAATGGTTTTGAATATTGCCTGCACAGATTCCTGTTGCATGCCGGCCGCGGAATCTTCTCCGATCAACACATGGTGCATCACACGACCCTTCAATCTCCCGATGCCGCCCGATACGTCAATTTTTCAAGCAATCCGTGGGGAGTCGTGGCGCTGTTTTGTTGCCAATGCGATTCCGTTCCTGATTCTGCAATGGTTCACGCACGCGGGCTGGGTCATCGGAATTTTCCCGGCCTTTGCGCTCTATTACGTTGCGTTTGAGGAGATTCACTGGCGCACGCATATGGGCGGATGGCTTCCGAAGTGGCTTCGACCGGCGGCGAGGCATCACCTGTTGCACCACGCGCGCGGCACGGAGCGATTCAACGTGTTCCTGCCTATTTTTGACTGGGTGATCGAACCGATTGAACGCCCGCTCCCGCGCCGGTCAAAAGAGCCACGGGTCTGAGGATCGGGCTACAGCATCCATATTTTCTGGCAGGCCGTTGAAGCCCGCCTCTTGGGATGCGGGGCTTTCTAATCGATGGAAACGGACGCAACCATCGCTTTCTCCTTTTCCTGCAGCAGCGGACATTCCGGCGGCAGCAGGGCCAGCTTTTTCTGGATAATCTTTTCGGAATATTTCGCCAGGTAATGAACGATGGTTTCGATGCGAATTTTCACGCTGCCGGCCGGCTTGGTGGAATCCAGATCCCCGAATTTGAAGAAGAGCGTTCCCGTAGCCTCGACAATTTTTTGCGTGGGCGTGTAGGTCGGCTGGTCCATGCCGCATTCATAGCTCGACAGGCGCAGCACGCAGGTAATCCACGGGAAGCGCGTCGCAAATTTCGCGCCCCACAGGATTTCATTCGTATTGCTGCTGTTGGAGGAGGTCCACACGTCGGAAATATCGAGAGGCGACCGGATCTTCTTGGCCTGCACCTCTTCTCCGAAGAGCCAGTCCAGCAGATCCTCATCGACGGGCAGATATTGCAGCCATACGATCGGATAGCCGTGCGCCTGCAGGTCGGATTCGATCTCGTGCCCGATGCCGGGGTCCATATGATAGGGGCGGCCCAGGACCAGCACGCACGGTTTGTTCTTCGTCGCGCACCAGGTCAGGACTTCCCGCGACGCATCGCGCATCTTCTGATTGAAAGCGCGCAGGTCCCTATAGCCGGCCTCCACCGCGCGCTGGGTTTCTTCATAATCCAGATCGAAGACATCTTTCAGCGCATCGTACATCTGCTTCGGGACGACGTCCGGCTCGGCCATGCTCACGAATGGAGACGCGTATTTGATTCCGTTGTCGGCGAAGACATCGCTTTCCTTCATGAATCCGGCCCGGATGTTTTCCGGGCCGCGCCATGACGCGCGTGCAAGCGAGCGTTTCTCCCACATGCCCTCGCAAAAAGGAAGGGAGCGAATAAATCATGGGGCTCAAAATAATGTTGAGTTTTTTCTTCTGGCCGAAGATCAGCTCGCCGTAGTGGCCGCTCATGCTTTTCACGGGATAGCAGCAATCCACCGTGCCGCGGCCTTTTCCAAACTCACGGCCCTGCTCTTCGGAGGTATCCGAGCTGAAGACGATGTTTTCGGAGCTGATTCCGATTTCGCGGAGAAATCCCACCCAGAACTGGTGCGTGTTCCAGATGTTCAGAACTTTCGGAATCCCGACGCGGACAGCGGACCGGTCTTTAGACGGAAGCGGAGACGCGGCGGAAGCCTTCTTTGCGAACCAGGTCTGCAATATTGGGAAAGGCATTTTTTGTCTTCTCGATTCCGGCTTTGATCACTTTCATTTCATTCAAATCTTCGACGAGTCCCTTGGGGCAGGAGTTATTCACGATGACGCGTTCCCAGCCCTTCGAGACGGGAACCTTGCTCCAGTCGCGGCCATTGCCGCCGGGTAACTCCACGTCAATAAAGCTGCGCTGGCAATTCACCGGGCACCAGTTGCAGACGGTATCCTTCGAAGTGGTCGTTTGATACGTCAGGGATTCGATCACATCGAAACCGCGGAACTGGCTCTTGCCGCCCTTCTCCCACCAGTCCAGGGAAACCAGCGCCGCGCCGATCGCTCCCGCCTCGCCGGAATAGGGATGCACGACGACTTCGGCGTCGGGCACTTTGGAGCGGATGAAATCCACCTGCGTTTTCACGACGGCGAGATTCTTGTGCGTGCCGCCCTGCAGAATATATTTCTTGCCCACCTGCGCGAGGTTGTTCATGCCCGCCCGCGTAAATCCATACGTTCAGCGGCAGGATGGAGCACAGCGCCGCCAGGATTTCCTCCGCCTGCCAGCCCTTGCGCTGCTGGTTGACGATGTCGCTTTGCAGGAAGACGCCGCATCCCATGGAGAGCTGCGGCATCGCCTGCGCGCGAAACGCTCCGTCGGCGATTTCGCTCGAGCGGGATGCCGAATCGTTCGGCGACGCCCTGCAGGAACGCCCCGTTGCCCGATGAGCATTGCGAGTTCAAGCGGAAATCGCTCACCGCGCCGTTCTTCAGGATCATGATCTTGACGTCCACGCCGCCGACGTCGCAGATGCAATCCGCGTCCGGGAAATAGTGCAGCCCCGCGGAGGCATGGGCGATTGTCTCGACGACGCCGCAATCGGCGCCAAGAATGCCCTTGAGCAGATCCTTGCCGTAGCCCGTAATTCCCAGTCCCAGGATTTCGCCGTCGCCAATGGCTTCGCGAAGCTGGCGGAACAGGCTCCTGGCGTCCTCGATCGGGATTGCCTTTGCTCAATGCATAGCAGGAGAAGAGCAACTCGCGCTCCGGCGACAGGCAGACGGCCTTTGCGGTGGTCGAGCCGAAATCGCAGCCGACCACGACCTTGTCCAGCTTCTTGCCCTTGCGCCAGGGCCATTGGCTGATTTCGGATCGACATTTCCCGGCGCGGTCGCGTCCATTTTCGAATACAAATCAATGAACGACCTCAAATTATCTTCGCTGTCGCACAGCCCGCCGCGGCCCTGCTTCTTTTTCTCTTCGTACTGGCCTTCTTCAATCCACCAGAGCAGCTGCTTCATGCCCTTGTAAACGCCCACCGAGGGATTCTCGCCGAGTCCGATTTCGATGCACCCCAGCGCCGCGTAATACAGCGCATCCTGCGGCACGTTGATCATGGACTCGGGGTCCTTGCCTCCGGGCATCTGGACTTTTCGTTCCTTCCAGATGTGGGTAAGGTGCAGCCTCCAGGCCTCTTGCAGGCCTTTGAAGAACAGGTTCGGCCCGCCAAGCAGCAGAACTTCCGGCGACGGCGTATTGCCGCGAGTCAGCGTGGCGAGGTTCTGGTAGACGACTGCTTCGAACAGGGACGCGATGATTTCGTCGACGGTCACGCCGGCTTTAAGCAGCGTGTTCGCGTCCGCTTCCGCGAAGATTCCGCACTTGCTGCTGATTTTGTGGAGCGTGTGCCCCGTGTAGCGCATTTCGGAAAGCTGCTCGGAAGGAATCTGCAGCTTGCGGGCGGTCTTCTCGATGAACGTGCCGGTGCCGCCGGAACAGGCGCTCTGCATCAGGACTTGCTTGCTCTTGGTTTTCGCCTCGCCGTTGAAGAAGATCGTCTTCATATCTTCTCCGCCGATTTCGCTGACGAAATGCACCGACGGGTGAAGACGCTCGACGCTGGCGGCCACCGCGACGACTTCCTGGATGACTTTCGCTCCAGCCAGAGGAGCGATGAGCCCGGCTCCGGATCCGGTAAAGAAGACGCGGTCGAGCTCCGGCGTCAGTCCATGCTGCCCTTCGAGCCGCGACAGGAACTGCAGGACTTTCTCGGCCTGTTTGGTATTGTGCCGTTCGTAGGCCTGGGAAATGATTTCGCCGTCCGGCGAGGCCAGAACGTATTTGCACGTGGTGCTTCCCACATCGATGCCGCAGATTTTGGCGCCATTCGCGGCGGGGCGCATCTTCTCCGGCGTCTTGATTTCCATGACGCCCGGGTCCCGCATCAGCGGCGCGATCTGAACGAAATTCCCTTCAGCCATTAGGGCTCCTGACTTCTCGGAAGAATTGCTTCCGGCGTCCGCGTGGGCGAGCGCCGGGTTATCGAATCGATGCGGCTTAAGCGGTTGCTGCAGCTTTGCGTCCCGCGAGATGCATTACATAATTCGCGGCGGTGGAGGCGTATCCGAGATGCGGAATCGGGTATGTCGCCTTTTTCACTTGCGGGCGCTTTTCTTCGATTTGGCGGAGTTTCTCGAGCGTCATTCCGGTCTTCGCCATGGCTTCGACGAACTCGGACTGCGCGCGCTTCTTCGCTTCCGTCAGGATCATCTGGCAGCGGGAAAGAGCGTGGACTTCGGCGTCTCCTTTGATTTCGATCGGGGCGTAGAGCAGGTCGGGATAACGGCCCTGCACATTGGCCATCGCGCCTTGCGACATCGTGTTCGGCATGCAGGAATACGGCGACAGCTCGCAGGTCATATTGGCTTGCTTGTGAAGATGGGCGTGCAGCGCCTTGCCGACCAGCATGTGGCCTTCGCCGCCGCGCAACTCGTAATGGAAGAAGGGGGAGGCGAGCTCCTTGAGTTCTTCCTGGTCCGGCAATTCATGCGGCACGTTGCCCAGCGCCTTGCGGAACCGGTTGTAGGTCCCGACGTAAAGCTTCTCCATGCCGCGCACCATCGCCATCTTCATGTTGACTTTGCGGTCGATAACGGCCTTCTTCTGCAGTCGCCAGATCGGCGTATGGAGCAGGTAGCCCAGCCAGACGGCCACCGGCGGCGGCATGACTTCGGAGCCTTCCTGCTCAAGCCAGTGCTTGATGTTGTAGTTGCCGTCGCCTTCGTGCGTTTGCAGCCAGAATTCGCCGGTAATCTTGATTTTGGGCTTCACTTGCAGGCGGTCGACTTCAATCGCGTCAAATTTCTTGCGAACCACGCGCAGCGCGTTGGCAAAATAGCCCGACATGAAGTGCCACGCCAGCATGCTCCACTTGTTGGTGCGAACCGGGCGCTTCTGGAAAACCTCGAAGAGATAATCCGCGCTTTCCTTCAGGACTTTGTCGGTCTCGCCGGGAACGACTTCGTAGGGGCGCGTCAGATATTCCATCTCCGTCAGGATGTCGCCGCAGAGGATGGCCCACACGATTCCGAGGCTCAGCGGCATATTGATTTCCAATCCGCTGTTCTTCTCCTTGTCGGACTGGTCCAGCTGGTCCTGCGCCAGCAGGAAGAGACGGAAATCTTTCAGGCCCATGCCGTCGAGCGCCATTTCATAGGATTCGTGATACTGGCCAAAGCGGCAGGGGCCGCAGGCGCCGGCCGTCAAAAAGACGTAGTCATCCAACGTCTTTTGCTTTCCATTCGTCGAGACTTCGGTCTTGAGGAAATTGACCAGGCTGCCCGTCGTGAAGATCGTGGGGCAGCAGGCGCCGACGTCAATCAATTCTTTGCCGGCGTCCAGGTCCGCGCGCGTGATATTGGGCAGCGGCTTGGCTTTATAGTTCAGGTTATTGAAAACGCCCTGAACTAGCCGCTCGTGTTTCCAGGTAAGGCCGCCGAACAAGATGGTGGTCGTATCCCGCTGCTCTCGTGTAAATGGCCGCGCTTTATAAGAAGTGTAATGATTGACTTCATTGACTGCGGTCGCCATGAATTGCCTCCTCACTCCCTCAAACGTTAACGCTAAGTGATGCGCCCCCTGAATCCGTAGCCCTTGAATCCGTTACACGATACACCAATGAACAAGTTTGCAGAAATACTAACTTACATTGCGCGCAGAGCCAAGCTCTAGCGCGCATTCGAACGCATGGCTGATCGAAAGTCTGAGCGATTTCACAGATAAACAAGCCTGGACCGAAAGCGCTTGAGCCTGTCGCGGCTCAAGCGGATACACCAACCCCAAATTCGCACCTTTGATTGTATCCAGGCAACTCATGACCCAATCTCCATGAGAGTTTTAGTTCGGCGCTGGACAGGTGGAGTATTCCAACGCTGAACTAGACCCTTTGCTTATAACAAAATGGGAGCTCAAATGCCATACCGGGATATCGCAATCTGAGTGTGGGCGTTACCCGGGGGGGCTAGGGCAGCACAGGCCATGGCGGAGGCCTAATTTACCATCCGGCGAATCTTTTCGAGGCCCTGGCGCGCCAGCGTGTACCGGGGTTCGATCTGGAGCGACTGTTGAAATAACTCGCGGGCGCGATTAATCATCCCTTTGGCGAGGTAGACGCGCCCCAGATTGAAGTAAGGAAAATGGCGTGGATCGTACCGCTTGGCTGACATGGCCTGTTCGAGCCAGGGAATGGCTTCGTCGTACCGTTCAAGTCCGATCAGGTACGACCCGATATCGTTGTAGGGATTGCCGAAGTCCGGATCGATCTCGATGGCGCGCTTGCATTCATCGATGGCCTCTTGAATCTTCCCCTGGAAGTGAAACGTCCATCCGAGAAACGTGTGCGCCTCGGCGGTGGGGTGCAAGGCCGGCGATCCCTGATAGAGTTCGACGGCACGGTCATAGTCGCCCTCCATCTGCGCTTGATAAGCCTCCTGGAACCGCTGCCAGGCCTGGGCGATTTGGTCTGCGGACATAATTTGTTTTGGTAACACACGCCCGGGGGCGAGTCAAATGAACAGTGGCGATCTTTGCAGACGGGATTTCTTGCAGTGTTGGTGGGCCCGCCAGGATTTGAACCTGGGACCGACGGATTATGAGTCCGCTGCTCTAACCAGCTGAGCTACAGGCCCCCACATGTAACTATAAGCGAAAACAAAACTTACTGCACCATTGCCGACGTTGGGCGGGTGGCGCAGCCTTTGATCTTCCGGGTGGCCCATCTGTCACGCCGAGTGACAGGTGGGGCTTTTGACTTTTCTTT
Source organism: Terriglobia bacterium (assembly GCA_963757625.1). Taxonomy (GTDB): domain Bacteria; phylum Acidobacteriota; class Terriglobia; order Acidiferrales; family UBA7541; genus Palsa-360. The sequence continues at coordinate 1,196,732 of CAVWSJ010000006.1, forward strand.
CTGAATTAAAATCGTACGATACAATTCGCCTACGACACTTCGCCCATCCTCGACATACTCAGCGTAAACAACATGGACGGTTCGGGTGGCAGACCCTCTCGTTTTTAGAGGGTCTGGGTATGGATTTTTGTTTATGTTTGCAACTTAGCGGACTGGATCGACGCGGATCAATCCTTGTTTGTCGTTCGCGTAGAAAGAAAAGCTGCTCCAGGGCCAGTCCCTGGGGTGATCGACTAGTTTCCTTTTCAGTGGATTCATATGCATGTAGTGGAGTTTTTCAACTCTCTTCTTCAGACTCCACACGTGTCTCCGGCGGGCTCCAAGTAGAGCCCGCGCCCGAAAATCGTAAAATCGGCGCTGCCAGAAGCGCGGCAGCGAATCCTCGCCATTTTCAAAGCTCAAGTTCAATTGGGCGGCATGGGCTCGCTTTTTGCGGCGCAAGCGCCGGGAGACACGCTGCTTCAAGATCTGAATCACCGTGGAGGGCGTTCCTTTTTTCGGCTCGCTAATGAGCAGATGGATGTGCTCCGGCATCACGACGTATCCGACAAGAGAGAAGCCGTAGCGGTCCCTGACCTCGCCGAGAATCTGAACGAAAGTATTCCTGGCGCGAATCGAGCGCAGGAACGGCACGCGCCGGTAACAACTGAACGTGATGAAATGAAGATGCCCGCGCCAGTAAATGCGAATGAGCTTGTTGGCCATGGAGTCGAGGGAACACCAAAACCCAGACCCTTCGAAGACCGCGAAGGATCTGCCACCCGGAAAAACGAAACCAGTCACTCCGCGTTGACGTACTGGAGTGGTATCATCCAAGCGTGATCCGCCGTCAAGGAGAAAAGTTGAGAAAGGGTGTGCCACCCGCCAAGCCGCTATGATTAGGGAAGACAAGTTAAGAGACCAGAGGCCTTATTTAAAAGACCACGGCCCAGGCTCTGGATGCCCGGTTGGGGGACCGTCAACCACCAACATGATAATTAGGACGGGTGGCCCGGGCTTCGAATTAGAACTTGGGGTGCCCCTCGATAAGAACGAAGGCGTTGTCAAGGCACACTTTTTCTGGGCGGTGGTTTGAGCACCGCGCCGTTGCCAGAGAAGGTGGAGGACCAAAACTCTGGAAGTCTCACGGTGAATCATTTCTCGGTGAAACAGATCGTTCCACCAACCATCGATACGGCCAAAGCATCGGCCATGATTCTTCAATGCGAATCCCGATCTCGATCGGGACGAGAGCGCCCAATCAATCCTTCGGTCTATCCGCCGTGGCGGACGACCAGGGGCACCCGCGAGCTGCTCTCGACATGAACGATCTCCGGATACCGTTTTTGCGTGCGCAGCATCCAGTAGAGTCGTATGGCCAACTTCCGTGCTGCCGCCACCTTGGCTACACCTTTCGGCTTCTCGTGGCAGCGATGCAAATACTCCGATCGAAACTGTGGATCGCAACGTACCGCAACTTGCGCTGCTTCGACCAACAGCATTCTCATAAACCGGTTGCCTTGCTTGCTGATCGATCCCAACCTCTGATGTCCGCCCGAACTGTACTCCCTCGGAATGAGCCCTAGATAACTGGCGACTTGCTTGCCGCGCGGAAAACGGGAAACATCTCCCATCGTCAGCACGAAAGCGAGGGAAGTCACCGGCCCGACTCCCGGTTGAGTCATCAGCAGCTTGGCGTTTTCATTTTGTTCCGCCGCTTGCTTCACCGCCAGGTCCAACGACTCAATCTGCTGGTCCAGCATCGCCAGTACGCTCAACAGGTCTTCTCGCCGGCGGCTGGCCCAGTGCGGTAAGCAAAGCTCGCGTAAAAGCTTCTGCCCTTTTTTACTCCACAGACGATTTTTCTTCTGCAGGCCCCGATTCATCGCCAGGTGTTGCAATCCATTCTTGGCTTGCGCCCGCAGCCGCACCAGCTTGTAGCGGTGAATCAGCAACTGCCGCAAATCCTTCTGCTCGCTCGATGGCGTCCAGATGCGAGGAAACCGCCCTTCCGTCAATAAGCGCAACAACAGCGCGGCATCGCGCCGATCATGCTTCTGTTGTCGCACCTCGCTAGCGCGGATCTTCGCGGCGTCTCCGATCCACACTTCATGCCCGAGCGCCGCCAGCATCTCCACGAACCACTGGCAATTCCCCGTGGCCTCCATGCCGATCAGCGCCGGCGCCGGAAACTGCCGGTAGAACTTCTCCGCTTCTCCCGGCGCGTGGACTAGCTTGTGTTCCTCGGTCTCTCCCGTCTCGGTATCGACCCAACAAACTTGTTGCCAACTGGGGTGAAAATCACATCCAATAAGCATCATCGAAGGCTCCTTTTCCTTCCGAGCTTTGGTCCTCCAACCCAAGCTTACTCGGATCGTATTCGGAGCCTTCGTTCTTATCCAATCAGTCCTTGATGTTTTTTCAAGGGCGGGGTTTTTGACTTTAATCTCACGCTCCCATTACTGTAGGGAATCGATGCGAACCAATCCAGTTTCCTTCTTCGCGTAAAAAGAAAAACTACTCCAGGGCCAGTCTTTCGGATGAGTCACCAGTTTTCTTTTAATGGGATTCATGCGCATGTAGCGAAGTTTCTCGACGAACTTGGATTGACTCCGGACGTTTCTCTGGCGGGCTCCAAGTAGAACCCGCGCCCGAAAATCATAGAATCGCGGCTGCCAGAATTGAGGGAGCTGGCTACCCGCTTGCGGAAATGGAAGCGCGAGTTGGTGAGAGGCTAGTTTTCTGCGCGGTTTGCGGCGGAGCCGCAGTGATACGCGCTGCTTCAACACCTGCATGACAGTGGAAGGAGTGCCTTTGGCCGGTTCGCCGATCAGCAGATGAATGTGATTGGGCATAACGACGCAGCCGTGTGCGCCACGCTTTGAGTGGTTTTGAACCTGCGGGTGCCCAACGCTTACGGGTTTCAAGCGGGGGGCTTTTGACGAGATTACTTCCAATTACAAATTCACCGGCTACGAGCGAGACCGCAAAGCATTGAGCGACGCGCCCCGGGATTTTTGTGGTGACAGTCCTCCCGAGGATTGTCGTGTAAGTACTCCTATCCATTCCGTGTAGACAACTCTGCGTTCCGATTCGATCATCTAACACGTCATCGTGAGATGTGCGTCAGGTTGGCTTTGAATGGCGGCCATCGGGAAGCCGCAGCGATTTTCACGGAGAGACCATGTCAGCTCAAGGGATGCCCAGCGGGACCCGGAATTGGATTAACTATTTTGCAATCAGCGGCTTAGGTCTGGCTCTTACGCTGCTTGCGCCGGCCATTTCGGCCCAGCAGGACCAGACCGGCGCAGTCAGCGCCGCGCCCGTGGAACAGGAGCAGCAGCCTCCTCAGTCGCAAAGCGCGCCGGACCAGGCTGTTCCGCAACCTCCGCCCGAATTGGACATGCAACAAGCGCCACAGGATCAAGGCCCGCAGAAGGCGCCGCCCCAACAGGCTGTGCCCCAGTCGCTGACGTTGCCTGCGGGGACCGTCATTCGAGTGCGCTCCAACGAATGGCTATCTAGTGACAGGAACGTGACGGGTGACGAATTTGGCGCATCTCTCGATCAGCCGATCGTCGTTGACGGATGGGTGGTTGCCCGGCGCGGCCAGTCAGAGACCGGGCGCGTCTCCATGGCGAAGAGGTCCCGAGGCAGCGGGACATCTCAATTGGGATTGCAGTTGGATGAACTGACGTTTGTCGATGGCCAGCAAATCCCAATTCAAACTCAATTGGTTCAAAGCGCGGCGGGCAATTCGACCGGGCACAACGCTGCGGTTGTCGGAAGCACGACAGGAATAGGAGCGGCCATCGGCGCCATCGCGGGCGGCGGTACAGGCGCTGCCGTCGGCGCCATCGTGGGAGGAGCCGCGGGAATTGTGGGAGTTTATTCGACGCCCGGAAAGCCGACCACTATCCCACCTGAAACGGTTCTTTCCTTCCGGTTGCAGGCCCCAGTCACCATCTCAACGGACAGAAGTCAGTTTGCATTTCAGCCGGTGTCCCAGTCGGATTACAACTCGCCAGCCACTACAAATCGTCCCCCCCGTCTTGAGGGCCCTGGCGGACCGGGATATCCGGCGCCGCCACCCTACTACGGATATCCATATGCCTACGCCTACCCATACCCCTATGGCTACTATCCTGTCCCACTTGGTTTTGGATTCGGATTTTACCGCGGATACGGGTTCGGCCCCAGATTCGGCGGATTTCGAGGCTTCAGGCGCTAGTCCGGTCTCTGTGACGCTCAAACCCGGATAGAGCGAAAGCAGGCAATTAAGAAGCTCCGCCGAGGATCGATACGTGGCGGCGCGCGCCGAAGTGGCGAAGCAGATTTCGCGTTGCCTTTTTCACGGCGGAATTTTCGAATTTCCATCCGTTGAACCCTGGATCCGCCAGTCCCCAGCTCCATTGCATCGTTCCAGTCGCGAAAACGGTGCTTCCCGATGGGGTCGTATACAAAGTCATATCGGAATATCGAGTATTGCCCCGAAATGGATAGGGGGAGTGCGCAAGCATCTGCGTTCCCGCCGGGGTATGGTCGGATGTCCGGTCGACTTCGTAGCCAAGAAGGCCGGGCAGGTGGTCTCCGTTCTTTAGGCCAGTTCCTTCGAAAATCCAACTTGAAGCGTCCGCAATAACGATGTCGCTTTGCACCGGGTCCGTTTCATACATTACTCCGACCAGTTCATCCTCCGGCCGATCCACCGGATGAGATCTGAATTTCACGGTTGTTCGCCGTCGCCCGGAAATATCGTCTGAATGGGACATGGGGTCCGCGCTCTGGTTCTTATAGCAAATAATAGTTCGATCGGGATCGCCGGTGATCGAACTCGGGGCCAGGCGGATCTGCCAGTACGCCACATTCGATCCGAAAAACGCCAGGTTCACGCCGTTGTCCCGAGCGGCTTCCACGTTGTCCCGCATTTTCCAGGTCCAATATTCGTCATGCCCAACGGAGAGGAATCCCTTGTGCAAGGCCAGCAGGTCCCCTCGCTCATGGGTGTCCACGTCCGTGGTATAGGTGACGTCATACCCCTCTTTTTCGAGGAACATCACCATGCTGAGTTCCCAGTTCACAAAATGACCGGTGCCGTGCCCGTGCAGATACGGACGATTGAACGAGACTTTGACTGCGCGAGGCTTTGTGTAGAGCGATCTTCCGCCCCAGTCGTTGTAGGCTTGATACGTCGTTACGCTCGATTGGAACAGCAGGTCGGAGGGGCGCTGATCGTCCCGCACCACAAAAACGATGTAGTTCTGCTTTCCGGTCACTCCCGTCGTGAGCTTCGCCACGTAGATTCCGCTGGGCCATATCGCGGGATCATCGGGATTGGGCACGTGGAGGACGTAGGGGTCCTGCCAATCGCATTCGATGAGACCCGTGGCCGTATCCATGACAGGCGCCGCCTGGGCCAGGCCTTTTCGAGTGATCGGCTCCAAAATGCTCGTCATCCCGCGCCCGCCGTACCACCCGATTCGGAGGACTTCAATCGTGTAGCTGGGTTCCCTCGTGTTGACGTAGAGCTTGATATCCCCGCCGCGGTTTACGCTGGCAGCCGACGCATAGCCTTCGATTTCCCCGTTCGTGGCTGGGTTTGTAAGTTGCAGGGCGGTCGTGGCGAGATTGGTATTCTCCAATTCCTCCGCCGTCGGAGCGGCCACATCCGTCTGCGTGATGCATCCAGATGCGCATAGGCACACGCCTAGCAATACCCCAAACAAATGCGCCCAACCGGCGCGTGCCCGGCCCCACGCCGCGCACAAAGCCATAGTCTTCGCGTTGTCGGCAGGCAAAAGCCTGCGACCGCTTCCCGGCTTCAACAAATCATTAATTCCCTGGACTGAGAGGCTCCGACTGCTCCGACAGCAAGTATGGCGGGAGTATACGACGATTCCCAAAATGGAACAGGATTTTCTTGAAGATTTTACGAAGCGATACTTCCGAATTACGTGTCAATAATAAAAACGCTTGCGGTCCGACCTGGAGTCCTACCGGGCAGTCGGGCGGGTTGCCGCATCCTTCTCATGCTCCGCATTCGCAATGATTTGCCACGCGCGCAGGGCTTCGCCGACGGTCCAGGCTTGTGCGATGCATCCCCGCGGAGTGAAAGGGGCGTCGCCATCGAAGATCTCCCCCGCCGTGCCCAGCCCGGCGGCATTCAGGTGGCGAAGCATCGGCTCCAGGAAAGACATTGCCGTGCTGGGGTCCTGATACACACGCAGGTGGGCAACCGCAAAAGGGCCGAGCAGCCAGCCCCAGACCGTGCCCTGGTGATAAGCATCATCGCGTTCGGCGGGATTTCCCTGGTACTTCCCGTGGTACCCGGGTTCATTCGGACCCAGGCTGCGAAGGCCATACGATGTAAGGAGTTCGCGCCCGCAAACATCCAAGACGGCCCGCTGCTGGTCGGGTGCGAGCGGCGATTCGGGGAGCGAAACCGCAAAAATTTGATTGGGGCGCAGCGCCGCATCGTTGTCACCGCCCCCTTGCGGCCGGTCGATGACGTCGAAGCAGAATTGCGTCGCCGGATTCCAAAAGCGCGCAAAGCCGGTTCGGGCGCGACGAGCGATCTCTTCGTATTGGTTTGAGGCGAGGCCAAGGGCGTGGGCAAATTTTGCCATGGATGCCGCAGCATTCAGCCACAGCGCATTGATTTCAATTGGCTTCCCAATGCGTGGCGTCACCACGCGGTCGCCGACTTTCGCGTCCATCCATGTAAGTTGCACACCGGGTTCTCCCGCGTGGAGAAGCCCATCCGTGGGATCGACGTGGATGTGATAACGCGTGCCGCGTTCATAGGCGTCCATGATGCCGGCGAGCACCGGATATAATTCGCTCAACAGCCCGATATCGTTCGTCTCGCCGAAATACTCGCGGACGGCCTCAAAGTACCAAAGCGCCGCATCGACGGAGTTGTACTGAGGCTCCTCACCGGCGCGCGGGAGGGTATTGGGGAGCATGCCTTCGCTGACAAATCGCGCGAAGGTTTGCAGGATATCGCGCGCCGGCCAGGGGCGCCCGGCCACCAGGCAAAGGCCCGGGAGCGCGATCATGGTGTCGCGTCCCCAATCGCCAAACCAGGGATATCCTGCCAGAATCGTTCGAGTATCAGCGGCGCCACGGACGGGGCGCGCGACGATGAATTGGTCTGCCGCAATCACGAGCTGTTGAATCGCCACGGGAGCATCGTGGGCAGTACCAATATTCTCCGCGAAAAAGCAATCCAGCAGCGCGCGCGTTTCCTTTTGCCGCAGGGCGAGAGCCGCGTCGCCATCGAGAGAGGCACTTGCGTCAGTGCTGGCCACGACGGTCACCGATTCGCCGGGAGCAAGCGTTGCGGAGAATTCTCCCGCGAACAAGTGATCGGTGTGATCGGTAAGCCCGCGCTCGCGTTCGGAGGAGAGATCAAAATTGCGATACCAATCGTGCGCGGGCTGGGCCTTTGCCGATGCGCTCAGCAGATAAAATGGTGCCGCGCCGTCGAATGCCGTGACGCGCAATCCGTGCTCCACCGGCGCGATTTCCATGCGCCAGTCGTCAGCGTTTGTCGTGCAATGCTCCGCGGCATAATTCACAAGCGTCTTGATCGAAATCTCGATGGGAGCGCCGGCTCGCGCGAGCCGGTATGTCACAAAAGTCGTGTTCGCCCCGGCTTGCATGAAGATTCGCTTTTCGAGCAGCGCATCGGCCAGGGCAAACGTCCAGACGGGGACGGAACCTTCCAGGTGAAAGCGTTCAATATTGCGGTAACCTTCCGGCGCAATGGCCCCGCCGGTCCAGCGGTTCGTGGCCAGATCGAAGCGTTCGCCACGGTACTGCACGATTTCGTCGAGCTTCGCCACGAGAAGTGTGCGTCCAAGCGGAGGTTGCAAAGCGGCCACCAGCAGGCCGTGGTAGGAGCGCGTCGGATGACCGGCAACGGTTCCCGACGCGTATCCGCCGATTCCGTTGGTTACCAGCCATTCGCGCGATTCGGCGGCGGGAAGATCACCGCAAATTTCGCGACCAAAATCAACCACGGCGGGAAAAACGGTGGATGAATTCCGGGCTGGGAGTTTCACTCCGAAATCATGGAGCTTTCCCGGCATTTGGGCCAGTGAAATAATCGTGCAGCACAACTCATTGAAAAAGAAAGAAGCTCTGTGCGTCTATTCAATCTTGCATTCCAGCTGAGACGCCCAGTGGGAAAGATGATTGAGCGAAACTTCGTGCGTGCGGTCGAGCTGGAGCGGCGTCATCGAAATCGCGCCATCGAAAATCGCGGCGTAATCGCTTTTCGGATCGAGCCCTTCGATATGTTCCTGCTCGAGAAGCCAGAAGAAACTGCGCCCGCGCGGGTCGGTACCCTCTTGCAGGACATTGCGCGTCACTTTCTTGGATTGGCGCGTAAAACGCACGCTGCCGTTCCATGCCAGCGGCACGTTCACGTTCAGCAGCACGCCTTGCGGCATGCCCTCCGCCAAAACCAATTGTGCCAAATCCCGCGCGAATTTCGCGGCCTGTTCAAAACGGAATGCCCTGCCCTTGTGCGCCACCGAAACCGCGATCGCCGGAATGTGATTGATGGCGGCCTCCATGGCCGCCCCGACGGTCCCCGAATAAAACACGTTTTCGCCGAGGTTGCCGCCGCGATTGACTCCTGAAATTACCAGGTCGGGCCGGTTCGGGAGCAGCTTGTTGAGTGCCAGGATCACCGAATCGGCCGGAGTCCCCTCGACCGCCCATTCGCGCTCCGCCACCTGCTCCCAGAAAATCGGTTGCCTTAAGGTAAGCGACTGCGCCGAGGCGCTGCGCTCGTGGCTTGGCGCGACCACGCTGACGGTCCCCGCGCCTTCCATCGCGTTGACCAGCGCGCGCAAACCTTCCGCTTGAATGCCGTCGTCGTTTGTAATCAGAATGTGCGCCATGAAATTATCCAGTGCGGGCCTGCATGGATATTTTAGCAGCACCGGGAATCGTCCAACAACCCAGCAACCAATCGCAGTTTCCAGACGGAGCGCGGAAAGCCAGCGAAGCAGCGAGTGCCGAACACGTAAGAGAGAAAAGCCCGCTGGCGTGAACTGTGATAAGACAGGTCGTTCGTTTTCGGACCGCCCTGTGGACGATCCCAGCAAGGCCGGCGTATGATACGGTCCAGTCCCAAGGCATGCGGTCGTTTCGGATCAAAGGGGCCTGGAATACTCCGACTTTCCTGGCTTCAGCTCACCGAAGGAGCGGTCAAGTGTTTTCAGGAATTGCCGCGCGCTGTAATTTGACCATAGGTCTTCTCTTGGCTTTCAGCATCCTGGTTTCAGGGCGCACGAGTGGTTTTGATGCGCCACGGAATTCACAGGACACCCCTGAAGGTACGAAGACATGGACTGCACCGGACCCGGCGACGATTCCCGAAGGGCCGTTGGGCGATAGCATCCGCCTGGGTCTGCACGCGTTCGATGAGACGCCAAAATACGCCGCGCAATATGTCGGGAACAAGATGAGTTGCGGCCATTGCCATATCGGAAGCGGCACGCAGGCAGGGGCGATGCCAATTGTTGGAGTGCCGGGCATGTTTCCCGTGTACAGGGATCGGGAGAAGACGGTGGTCACATTCGAGGAGCGGATCGAACAGTGCTTTCAGCGCAGTGAGCACGGGTACCGGGTTCCCAACGACAGTCCGATCATGGTGGGGCTTGTGGCCTATGCGCAGTGGCTTTCCAAGGATCAGGTAACAGGGCGCCCGATTCCGGGGCGCGGCCTCGTCAAACTACCGGAACTCACCGGAGATCGCGACCGCGGCAGCGGGGTTTACGCGCAGAAGTGTTTGGTGTGCCATGGCGCGGAAGGAGCAGGAAACCCTCCCACGATACCCGCGGTATGGGGACCGGACGCATACGATGCCGGGGCCGGAATGAACGACATCGGTAAAATGGCGGCGTTTGTGCAGCACAACATGCCTCTGAACGCTCCTGGCAGCCTTATGCCGCAACAGGCCTACGATGTCTCAGCATACATCCACAGCCAGCCGCATGAACCATTCGATATCAAGGACCACCAGTCCAGGCCTCGCTGAATTTCGGTTCGCCTGGTTATCGGCAAAACTTTGATAAGGAGGAGACCCGTCTCATTTCAGCCAGGGCGCGGCTACCTCCCATAGGCCGAGCACAAATACCAGCACGGCAACAATGCGCCGCAGTTTTTTCGAGGAGAGCCTTTCCGCCATCCGGGATCCGGCCATGGCGCCGAAAAATATCCCGGGCATGATCAGCAGGCCGCCCGTCCAGCTCACCTGTCCGGCGCTGGCGTAATTGATGAACGCCAGCAAGCCAGTGGGGGGAACCAGGGCGATCAGGCTGGTCCCTTGCGCACGATGCTGCTCAAATCCAAATAAGATGACCAGCAACGGAACGAGCAGCACGCCGCCTCCCACTCCAAATAATCCCCCCGCCACGCCCACAAAAAAGGCCATCGTCAAGATCAGGAGCAGCCGCAATTTCGAGTTCATTGCATGGCCGGCGGCCAACGCAATTTGGGGTTCCCCCTTGCGCCACAGCAATGCGGCTGACACGATCAGGAAAAGACCAAATGATTGGAGCAAAATCTTTGCCGAAAGGACGAGCGCCATCTTGCTGCCGAAAAATCCGCCCAGGAAAAATCCCAGCGCAATTGTGATACCGGCGTTCAAGTCCACATGGCCTTTCCTCCAATAGATCATCAATGCGCCCAGGCCGAGGGGAGGCAAAGTCATGAATAGGGAGGTTCCCTGCGCCGTAAGCTGGTTCAAGTGCAGCAAATAGACCAGTGCGGGCACGAGTACCAACCCGCCCCCGATCCCCATGAACCCGGCGAGAAGTCCAACGCCCAAACCAACTAAAACGTACGCCAGATACAAGCCGACTCCTTCCGGATCTCGAAGCGAATTTCATCTTGCCGCATGCTACCCGGTAACGGCAACCAGCGAGAATTTCGCGTGAATGAATCGTGCACGATGAAGGCGGTTCTCAATAAATCAATAATTGCGAATTTTGTTTCCAAGAGTCAGGTTCCAAACATTCGAATGGCCGGGCACAACCCGAAAAAAAATGCGGCAGTATTTTTGAAAATATCAATGGAAGGACGCCGGAAATCCGCGTCTTAGCGCGATGATGAAATATGGAAAGACATCTTGGCTTTCAGTCACGATATGGGACACCCGTTCACCGGTCTGATGAACGATGCCAATTCGATTGAAGGGCGCCTAGACTCCGGTTACGAAAGAGTACCCGTGCTCTTGCGCGCGATTCACCGCCAGAATTCCCGCGGGAACGAGTCGCGAGTTGCCAATGAGGTTTACGGCGATTTCCTTGAAAACGACGTCGGGTTTCGAGCCGGTGGCCTGGGCGATTTTCCCCGCCATGGCTCGAGTGGACATCTGGCACACGGCAAATTGCGCGCCTTTCTTGATCAGCCCGGTCAGCCGCCCCGGCTGACCCGTGCCGTCGTCCTCTGCGGCATATAAATTGACTGCCGGCACTGCCTTCGTCTTGGGATCAACGAATTCAGTCTGCTCGGAAAGTTGCTTGCCGTATTTCGCCCACATGGCGTCGTTGTAGCCAAAGGGCGTGGATTTGTGGCGCGCAATGATCACTACCGCCAGGTCGCTGTCATTCAGACCGTAGTCGCTGTGGTTCGCCGTAAAATAGTTGTCGGCAAATCGGAGCGCCAAGGCCATGCCGTCCGCCGACGAACTATCAAATACGAAACGGTGCACGCCGGGAACCTTATCGTACCAATCGTCCTGCGGGTGGCGAGCAGGCCGCCACGGCGCGTCTGTCGCGGCTTGGGCCGCCGCCTTTGATGTGCCGACGAACCCCGCGCCCACAATGCCAGCGCCCACGCCCAACCGAGTCAGAAACAGTCGCCGAGCCGATGCAGATTCCATGCCTTTTCCCTTCATGCCGCCTCCCTTTTTCTTTCCGAGAAAGTTGGACCGTAGCCACATTATAGGCACATTTCGTCGCGGAAGCCATCCTGAGATTGTTCGGCCATATTCAGAGATGGCGGACATATCCTGCCTGAAGTTCCCGCCAAGTTTGTCAAGGCTGAAAAAGATCTGAATGGGAGAAAATGGTCGGGACGACTGGATTTGAACCAGCGACCTCACGCACCCCAAGCGTGCGCGCTACCAGGCTGCGCTACGTCCCGACTGTCTGCTTCGCTTTGCGTCTGTTGTAGCCCGCGTCTTCAGACGCGGGGATTTTGCGCCGATTGATGAAAACCCTCACCTCTAATGAGGTGAGCTACAGCACTGCCAGCGTATCACTCGGATTCGAGAACCGTCAACAATGAGCGGAGCGAGTCTCGCAGGTCGAGCAAAGTCTTGCGGTTGAGCCCTAAAGCGGGTTGCGCCTCGCGGGATTCCCGGGCTGCGGACGCCGGTGCTTGATCCGTTCGGTTCCGCGGCCTGATCGCGCAGGTGGCGGCGCGCCCCGGCAATCGTAAATCCTTCATCGTAGAGCAGGCGCTTGATGACGAAGACCGTCTCGATGTCCTCGCGGCGATATAGCCGGTGCCCCTTCGGGCTCTTGACCGGCTGCAGCATGGGAAATTCAGTCTCCCAGAAGCGCAGGACAAACGGCTTGGTCGCGGTCAGCCGGCTGACCTCGCCGATCCGGAAAAGGCTCTTGGCCGGAATGGCCGATTCGGAATGTCCGTTGCCTTCCATCAGTGGTTAATCCTATTCCGATTCTGGCGCGTGTCAATCTCCCAGTAGAACAGGCTTCAGCCTGCTTGCCTTTGATCGATCAGCAGACAAAATCAAACAGGCTGAAGCCTGTTCTACTTGCGCCTTTCCTTCAGGCGCTGGAGGAAACGAATGGGCGCGCCGATGAAATCAAAACTTTTGCGCAGCTGGTTTTCGAGGAACCGTTCGTAGCTGAAATGCAGGCGCTTGGATTGGTTGGTGAACAGGATAAACGTCGGCGGCGAAGTGGCCGCCTGCGTGACGTAGTAAATTTTCACCTTGCGCGCTGCGGGAGACGTCCCGCGGTCCAGGTCCACTTCCGAGAGCCAGCGGTTCAGCTCGCCGGTGGAGATGCGCCGGCGGCGCGCGTCGGCCACGCGGTCGATCAAGTCCGAATAAGTTTTTCCGACCGCTCGCCGGTCAGCGCGGAGACAAACACAATCGGCGCGTAGTCCAAAAATTTGAACCGCGTGCGCACGATTTTTTCGTAGTCCTCGATCAACTGCGCGGGATTCACTTTCCGGTCACGGCTTTCTTGCGCATCACCGAGGTGTGCTTTCGCGTGCGCGCCTCCGCGACGTGCGGCTTCGTCTTCCTGAGCTTCGAGCTCGCGCGCGGCCTTCTCCGCGGCCGCTTCAAGCGCCAGGTCCCACTTGTTCATCACGATGATCACCGAGCGGCCGGACTCCTCCGCATATCCCGCGATGTTGGCATCGCCCGCGGTCACTCCGGTGCTCGCGTCGACGATCAGCAGCGCAACGTCGGCTTGCTCCAGATGCCGCCGCGCCATGATCACGCTCAATTTCTCGGCGACGAGTTTCGTCTTGCCCTTGCGGCGAATTCCGGCCGTGTCCACGAAGCGATAGGTGCGCTCGCCGCGGTGTCACGATGGTGTCCACGGCGTCGCGCGTCGTTCCCGGAATGTCGGACACGATCGAGCGCTCCGCGCCCGCCAGGCGATTGAGCATCGTCGATTTCCCGACGTTGGGCCGGCCGATGATCGCGACGTTGATTTGATCCCGCGCGGCCGGTTCTTCCGGTGCAGGCCCGGCCGGGGTCGAGACGTGCCGTGATGGCGTCGAGCAATTCGTCGATCCCGTAGCCATGCTCCGCCGAGACAGGGAATACGTCGTTCGAAAGCTCGTAGAACGGCGCCGCGAGCGATTCCTGCATCTGCGTATCGACTTTGTTCGCGATGATCGCCAGAGGCTTCCCCGTGCGGCGCAACAGCCGCGCCAGCTCGGCATCGAGCGGCGTCAGGCCCGCGCGCACGTCCACGACCAGCAGGAACTGTGAGGCCGCTTCGATGGCCATTTGCGCCTGGCGAAGAATTTCGCGCGGGATGGCGGCTTTGTCGTCCGGCACGATCCCGCCCGTGTCGACGATTTCGAACGACTTGCCCTGCCAGGTGGCCGCGCCGTAGATGCGGTCGCGCGTGATGCCCGGCTCGTCAGTGACGATCGAGCGCCGCGTCCCGGTCAGACGGTTGAAGATCGTGGACTTGCCCACATTGGGGCGCCCGACGATGACGACCGATGGCAGTTTTTCAGTCATTTTTATTGGCGGGCTCCAAGTAGAGCCCGCGCCCGATAGGGGACACAACGAACCTAGAGTGAGCGGCTCGGAGGCTTCTACTGTATCCTACCGGGCAGCGAAACAGAAGCGCCACAATCAACGTGCAGGCAGGATTCAGGTCGTGCTATTATTAAGTGTTATTTTATCTTCGGAATTAGAGGCAAAAATATGAGCCGCCTCGCAAGAGTATCGGTTGTCACGCTGTCCGCCATCGTATTTCTATACGTCGGCCTCGGATATGTTCTGGGCAAGACCAATGACGATAAGTCCTACCGGTCGCTGGGTGTATACGGGGAAGTCCTGGAGCATATCCAGGAGGACTACGTTGACGAACCGAACATGGCCGTTGTGACTTCGGGGGCGTTGCACGGGCTTCTGGAATCACTCGACCCGTTGTCCGGATATTTGAGCCCGCGCGAGTACGCTGATTACCGTGACCGCATGAAGAACACCCAGCACGGGGAAACGGGAATGACGATCTCGAAGCGCTATGGCTATATTGTGGTCGTGTCTGTCGTGCCCGACGGCCCGGCGGAAAAGGCTACCCTGCGCAGCGGCGAAATCCTGGAAGCCATTAGCGGATTTAGTTCACGAGATATGTCCGTCGGCCAGGCCAACACACTCTTGCAGGGCGATCCCGGGACGGCGGTGAAGGTCGCTGTCGTGCGCCGCGGGAAAACGGAACCGGAGGAAATCAGTATCAATCGCGCCGTGATTCCCCCCCAGCACATTGTCGCGGACCGAGTCTCCGACGACATAGGGTACATACGTCTTCCTGCTATTGATCCGCTGGATGTATCGGAACTCCGGGACAAATTGACGCAATTTGACAAGCAAGGCGTGCATAAGCTCGTTCTTGACCTTCGCGATTGCACTCGCGGGGATGTTCCCGACGCTGTCGCTAGCGCCCAACTCTTCCTTTCTTCCGGGAAGATTACATCGCTCGAAGGCCAGACCGTTTCGCATAAGGACTTCATTGCGGGACCGGGGAAGGATGTTTGGCATGAGCCCGTGGACGTCTTGATCTCAACCAGCACATCCGGCGCGGCGGAAGTCCTGGCCGGGGCGATCAAGGGCAACAATCGCGGGGACGTCATAGGCGAGCGCACATTCGGCTCGGCCTCCGAGCAGAAAGTGATTCCGCTCGATGACGGCGGAGCGGTGATCCTTACCGTGGCGTTTTATTCCACCCCCGACGGGAAATCGATCGTCGATGAAGGCGTTGCCCCGACCGTGGAAGTTCATCCAAAGGCCATCGACCCGTCTGCCGGCGACGATAACATGGAAGAACCGGCGCCATTGGGACCCTCGCAATTGCCCAAAGCGGCCGATGATCCGGTTTACAATAAGGCGCTCGATCTGTTGAAGGGTGGCGAGGCCAAAAAGGCCGCCTGATGGCGTGAATTGCGGATCGGATGGGCTGGGTCAACCCGCTGAACGTTTCCCTCTTGGGAATCTTTTCATTCTTTTCTTGCTCGGAGCCGTGCTGATCTGCGCGGCAGGCTGCAAAAAAAAATCCACACCTCTGTCAGCTACGGCAATTCGCGGAATTTCGCGCGAGTTCGCATTTGCTGTCCATAACGCCAGCGACGGACGCGCGGAAGTCGGAATGCGCCCGGAGTATGCGCCGCGCGCGCCCGGCAAGCCGCAGACGCTCGTCGCCGATCACATTTACATTACCGTGCCGCTGACGCGGACGGGAGCGCCGGATCAGGCGGCGCACGACGCGATCGAGAAAGAACTGGCACACGTCGCCGAGTTTCACCACTTGCAGCGAGTCACGCGGCCCGGGGCTCCGGGCCTGGAACGATTCGACTACCTGGCGGGAGGGCGGCGCACGCAGTCGATTCACATGGTGACACCGATTGCCGCGGCTTCGTCGGGGTCTTCATCGCGTTCTTCAATGCAGGGGCCGCGACTTGCGATTGTGATCGATGATCTTGGAAACGACCGAGCCCAGGCGGACGTGCTGTTCCGGCTTTCCTATCCGTTGACCCTTTCCGTGCTTCCCTACGAATCAAGTTCCGGTGAAATCGCGGAAGAAGCGCACCGCCGGGGGTACCAGGTCATGCTTCACCTGCCGATGGCATCGGCGGCGGGAGACAAGGATGAGCCCATTGAGTTGCATCCGGGCATGGATGCGAAAGCGGTGGGGACAACTTTTGAGTCCATGCTGGACACCGTGCCGTACGCAGCCGGAGTGAACAATCATGAAGGCTCGCTGGGAACGTCCGATCCGGGACTCATGCGCGAATTGATGCCCTTGCTCCACGAACACAATCTCTTCTTTATCGACAGCCGCACAACGGCGGCCACCGTCGCGGAAACGGCGGCGCATACCGCGGGAGTTCCGGCTGCCTCGCGCAATGTGTTCCTCGATGACGACGAATCGGCCGGGGCTGTCCGGAAACAATTCGAGCTCGCCATTCACGACGCGCGCGAAAAAGGCTCGGCCCTGGCCATCGGCCACCCGCATCCGGAAACGCTTCAAGTCCTGGCGGAAATGCTGCCGGAAACCCGGCAGGAGGGCGTAACCCTGGTGTTTGCGTCCGATCTGGCAAAGTGATTTCGCTGCAAATTTCAGCTGAGAATTTCCGCGGCGAGCGAGACAACGCGGTCTGCAATCGTCAGGCACGACGTCAATCCCGGCGATTCGATTCCAATCAATTGAATTGCACGGGGCACCGCGGGGTCGCGCTCGATCACGAAATCGGCAAAGCCTCCATGCCCGGGCGGGATCAGCTTCGCGCGAAGGCCCGAATAGGCGAGCTGCAAGTCCGACGTTTCCAGCTCCGGGAGCAGGGGTTTCGCGCGCCGGACGAATTCCTCGACGGGCAGGCGATTTCGTTCGTAATCGTTTTTTTCGTCCACGTAATCCGCGGTCGGCCCCACCAGCACCGTGCCCCAAAGCGTACGCGTCAAGTGCACGCCGAGGCTGAGCCCATCCGCGCGAGGTAGAGGATAGACCAGGTTGTTCACAAGGTACGATTTCCCGCGCACGAGTTCGCAATACTCTCCGCGCACAGGATAGATGCGATAGGCATGGTTGCCGAGCATCGCCGCGATTTCGTCGGAGTAAAGACCTGCGCAGTTAATCACGCACCGCGCCTCAATGGTCTCTTCCGTTTTCTGTAAGCCGTCGCTCCCGCCTTCTTCGGCAATTGTCACGGCGACGAAATCCGCGGCTGGCGCGAGCCGGACAACTCGGGCGCGCGGAAGGATACTCGCTCCCTGGTCGGTGGCGATGCGTGCCAGCGTTTTCACCAGGTCTTCCGCCGAAACAATTCCGGTGGAAGGCACTTCCAGCGCGGCAGTCGCTTCGATGTGCGGCTCCCGAGCCCGGACAGCCGCGCGGTCCACCAGGCGAAGTCCTTCGACGCCGTTTGCGCGCCCATTTTGGGCCAGGTGTTCGAGGTCGATTTCCTGAGCGCTGGTGTGCGCCACCACGAGCTTTCCGCAATTCCGGTGCGGCACGTTATGCGCGGCGCAGAATTCATACATCGCACGGTTGCCTGCGACGCACAACTGCGCCTTGAGCGAGCCGGGCGGGTAGTAAATGCCGGAATGAATCACGCCGCTATTGCGCGTGCTCGCTCCCATGCCGAGTTTCGGCATTTGCTCGATCAGGAAGACATCGCTCCAGCGCCGCGAAACCGCCCGCGCCACCGCGCATCCGACCACGCCGCCGCCTACAATTACGATGTTGGCTTCGTCCATGAGTCAAGAATAAATGGATTTGAGGGAACTGGCAAGGAAGCACCTCGCTGGAGTTGATGAAATGCAGAACAGCGAATTTATGTTTGAAACGTGGCGATCCGGGTGTAGAAGTGAGCGTCTGCAAAACGCGCTGTCGTTGTGATTCTCGTGTCTGGAGATTTTCCGATGCACAAAAGAGCTTCGGTGAAAATTGTTCTCGGATTCGCGGCATTGATGCTTCTATCCGGGACGTCGCAAATTGCGTTGGCGCAGACGCGCCCGGAAGCGCCGCCGTTCGACGCTTCCCGCATCACGATGCAGCCACCGCCGCCGGAGGGCGTTGCCGTGCGCGCCGGGCGGCTGTTCGATCCGCGGACGGGCACGAATTTGACCAACCAGGTGATTCTGATTCAGGGCGACCGCATCACGGACGTCGGGCCCGCCGATCGCGTCAAAATTCCCGCAGGGGCGCGCGTCATCGACCTGAGCAGCGCGACGGTACTGCCCGGGCTGATCGACCGTCACGTTCACCTGATGCAGGACCAGCAGCCGAACGAAGCGCGGTCGGCATTTTCCGGCGAGCACTATGCGCTCGCGGATTTGTACGCCGGATTTACGACGCTCCAGGACATGGGTTCGCCGTACACGTATGCGACGGTCGAGTTGCGCGACTCGATCAACAAGGGCGTGATTCCCGGCCCGCGTTTGCAAGTCGCCGGGCCGCAGATTAATCCGCGCGGCGCTGCGTACTATCCGGCTCCGTCGGAAGTGGGTGCGTTCGGCATGGGACCCGGGAGCGCCGGTCTGGCAGCTTTCGCAGAACGTGAATTCGCCGTGGCTTGCCCGCGCGGCCGTGCGCGAGCACTCGCACTATGGTACCGATTGGATCAAAATTTACGAAACCGAAGACTACGAAGGCGGCGGATATCCCGATCCGCCCGGTTCGGGAGCGTTCACGCCGGACGGAAAAATGATTAACGTTCCATCGCTGACGCTCGAAGAGAATCAGGCGATTGTCGATGAAGCGCACCGGCGCGGCCTGAAGACTACGTGCCACGCTTATGGCGGCGAAGGCTTGCGCAACTGCCTGGTGGCGGGCGTCGATCTGCCGATGCATGTGACGGTCGGCGTCACGAATGCGCCGGGGCTTGACGACGAAACATTGCGGCTGTTCAAGACGCCGCTCGCCGACGGCTCGCAGCGCCCGGTGATTCAGACGCTGTGGGACTTGATCGGTCCTCTCGAACAGGCCGACCTGAAAGCCACCGGCGGCAAGACCACGCGCCTGCGCCTGACGGAACTGAGTTTCAAGAGACTGACGTCCGTGGGAGTGAAAGAAGTTTTCGGCAGCGGCGCGTACACCGTCGGGCACGGCATTCAGGCATTTCAGTTCGCGTACTACGTACGATGGGGAATGACTCCCGCCGGAGCGATTCAGATGGCCACCAGCAACGCCGCCGAGAGCCTGAATTTCGATTTGGGCAAGCAAGTCGGCTTCGTCGAGAAGGGAAGATTCGCCGACCTCGTCGCAGTTTCCGGCGATCCTCTCTCCGACATCACGGAACTGGAACGAATCAAGTTTGTGATGAAGGGCGGGGTTGTGTTTCGGAATGATATGAAGTGATGACGACGATGGCTATTTCCCACGCTAATCAGCTTCGCCCAGCGGCAGGAAATACTGCGTGCCCTTTACGGGCTCCTGCAGCCGGCGGAGGAGCTGCTGGAGGTCGGCGTTGCGGTCGACGAAGTCGATATCCGAGGTATTGATGACGAGTAGATCCGATGCCGAATAGCGGAAGAAGAAATGTTCGTAGGCCCTGACCACTTCTTCAAGATAGGCGCGCGAAATCTGCTTCTCTGCCGGCGATTTCTTCTTGGCGATACGTTCGCGTAAAACATCCGGAGTGGCCTGGAGATAGATCACCAGATCAGGCGGCTTGAGGCCCGCGGCGAACACCTCAAAGTACCGCTCGTAAAGTTTTAGCTCCTCGTTATCCAGGTTAATGTACGCGAAGATTTTGTCCTTCTCGAAGAGAAAATCCGAAACCAGAGGCACCCCTCCGTCTCCCTGTTGGACTTCGCTGAGGCGCCGGTGCCGCTCGATCAGAAAATACATTTGCGCGCGAAAGGCCGAACCCGGTTTCTCCCTATAGAAATCGGCGAGGAAAGGATTGTCCTCCGGGTCAAAGACGCGGCGTGCGTGCAGCCGGTCAGCCAAGATACGCGCCAGAGTGGATTTGCCGACGCGGATGGGTCCTTCGATCGCAATCGTCCGCGGCGGCTGGAATGCGGGAGCCGGCTGAGGTGCGGACGAAGAGGAAGGCGGCATGATCCGGGATTATAGCCGAAACCGCGGCACTTGCGCGGACTCCCAATGGGGGCGCCTCTAAGCGCGGCGGGGCGGGGAAATTTCACAAACAACACGAACAAGTCGAGGATGCGGGGGAAACGGCCTCAGGCTACTGCCTCGCGGAAGTGCCAATGCATTGATAAATAGACACTTGTGACTATTGACGTTATAAGCTCCGAAGTAACACAAAGGTAACATACACGAAAAATAGATAGCACTTAGGGGGGACTCTTTGTGTTCCACTATGGATTCCTGCCTTTTGGCCCTGCATTATGCTGGAGGAGAAAAATCTGTGGTCACTTCAATTTCCGATAGAGAACCCCAAGTATCTTCAGGTGCCTCGGACCTCACCGACCCTTCCATCAAGCTCACGGTTACGGGTGTCGATCAAAAAGGCCAAATGTTCAGAGAGAGCTCGGAAGTGCTGAGCTTGGACGGCCGGGACTGCAGATTCCGATCCAAGTTCCAGCCCGAATTGGGAAGCTGGGTCCTGGTCGAAATCAACTATTCGATCCCGGGAAAGAAGCCATGCTCGCTGCAGGGGGAAGTCAAATCCGTGCAGAACGAAGGCATCGCATCCAACCTGAACCAGATCCAAGTGGAACTGGAAATGACTCAGGATGTGAAGTTTGAGGCGGGTTCCTCCCCTGCCCCAGCCAAGATTCAGAAGGCTTCGCCAGCCCCTGTGGCGCCGGCGAAAATTGAGTCCAAGGAGTCTCCGAAGATCGCGTCGCCGGCGCCTGCTTCTCCCCAGCCGGGAACGACCGTCCAGGCCAAAGCTCCCGTGGAAATTCCAGCGCCTAAACCGGCGCCGCCGAGCCGGGACAGTTCGGTTCCCGTCCGAGTTGAGGCCGCGGGACTCGATCTCGAAAAGGTGAAATCGGCAGTCCTTTCAGACCTGAATCAGCGAATGGATGCGCTGAAGAATTCGCTGACGAAAGACCTGGAACAAAAAGTTCAAGGCGCCGTCAACACAGGCGTCGAACAGGCTATTCGCCAAGCAGCCGAGAAACAGACATCGGCTATCCCTTCAGACCTGAATCAGCGAATGGAAGCGCTGAAGAGTTCCCTCGCGAAAGAGCTGGAACAGAAGGTTCAGGTTGCCGTTGCCTCGAACATTCAACAGGCCGCCAACGAAGCCGTCGAGAAGCAGATATCCGGGCACTATCAAGCCACCATCCACGCTCTCAACAGCGACCTGATACACCAGCTCGTAGGCCGGCTCGCCGAAAATCAAGAGCTGCGCTCTTCGCTGGAAAAGATGGCGAAGAATCTCCTTGAACAGCAAACCGAGCAAGCCCGGAACGCCCTGATCTCGGCGCAAAAAAGTGTCGAATCACGAGCGATGGAAATCGTGGGTTCTTTGGAAGAATCGTTGAGCGTGTCGGAAGGCAGAATCGTTGCCGCACGCGAAAGCCTCACTGCCACGCTGGAATCCATGCAGACCCGGGAAGCGGAAGCCTCACAGCGCTTTCAAGAAAGCGTGGAAAAGCTGGACCTGGCGGCGAGGTCCATGATCGAAAAATTCAACAGCCAGGTGACCGGGCAATTAAATTCGTGGAGCGCCCAATTCAAGACCCACCTCGATCGCGTGTCGAGCGAGAGAGCGGCGCAATATGCCAAGGATCTGGAAGAGAATCTGCCCCCCCATGTCCGAAATGTGGAAGAGACGATGGGAAAAATTGCGGCCGGGTTGCAACTGATGCAGGGCACAGCCCGACTGCAGGAAGAACGCTTGGCCGAGCTTTCACGGTCCGCCGCCGCCGATTTTGAAAAGGAGATCCGGGCTGTCCTGCTTCGCCTGGCGGAGACGGTCTAGGAGACTGCGGAAAAACCCACAATCTGTCATCCCGAAGGGCGGGTTTCGCCCGAGGGATCTGCTTTTTTTGCCCGAATTAGCGAAAAAGCAGATCCCTCGCTCCGCTCGGGATGACAACAAGGAGGGTTTTTCCGCAACCTGCTAGGCAGCGGATTCTTCGACAGCTGGTTGGAGGAAGATTTCATGGCTGAGGCCAAGTCGGGCGCGCCCCCGGGAGTAAATCCGGACGCGTCGCCGGCGAAAAACTTGCAATCCACGGGGAAGCGCCGGAGCTCACGCGTGTCGATTGACGTGCCCGTCGAAATCTTCGCTCACGAAGCAAACGGGAAAGTCTTCCGCGCGGAGACCCGCACCATAACGGTCAACGCCCACGGCGCGCGGCTCGTTCTGACATTGACCATGGAACTTAAGTCCCCCATTTTGTTGATTAATAAAAAGACGAGTTCGGAAGTCCAATGCCGCGTGATTTATCAAAAAGAGAACGAAAAAGGGAATGCCGAAATCGGAATTGAATTCATCACCCCGCAACCAAGGTTCTGGGGTATAGCGTTCCCTCCCGAGGACTGGAACAACGCGGACCGCAAAAAGCCGTCGCTACCGCCTACTAAATAAGAATCCGGACAAGTCATTTTTGTATGGACGAAAACAGATCAATTCAATTCGAGATTGGGGCAGCCCCCGCGAAGGAAATGCAGACCACTCTCCGCCGGATCGACCGCCGGGAATGGTGGCTCTGGTCTTCGGTCGTGGCGGTCATGCTTTTATTGATGGGTGGGATCGCTTCTTTCAGTTTTTCCGGTCTGTTCTCGCAGATGGGCAGTTCCTATTCTTTCTTGATGGGACGGGCGGTCCCCGGACTGGGGATGATGGTCCTGTTGTTCATCGGCCATGCCCTGTATCAGCAGATCCAAATCAATCGCATTCGCCATCAATTGATGGAACAGGTTTTCACCGTGGACAAAGTGGAAGTGATGGCTCAGGAAGTCTATACGCTGGCCATTTTGGATTCCCTTACCGGTTCCTATAATCGACGCTACGCCGAGCATCGCCTGGCCAGCGAAATTTCCCGATCCCTGCGGCATGACCTCCCTCTAACAGTAATTCTGTTCGACCTCGACGACTTCAAGCAGGTCAACGATAAATATGGCCACGCAGCCGGAGATTGCCTGCTGAAGGCCTTTGCCGACCGGCTGAAGAAATCGACGCGCGGTTCCGATGTGGCCGCGCGCTATGGCGGTGACGAATTTGCCGCGATCCTGCCCGAGTGCAAACCACATGATGTCCAAAATGTCTTGAAGCGGCTGGATGGTCTTCGCGTTGACGTTGGAGGAGGATTGCTTCCGGTCTCCTATTCAGCCGGGTGGGCCGATTATATTTCCGGGGAAACTCCCGAAGAACTCCTGAAGCGCGCGGACGTGGATCTGTACGCCCGGAAGCGCTCCTCCAAGCTGGCAATGACGCAGGCTTGAAAAGTATCCTCGCTGGGCCTGACTGCACCGGACTAGCCCATATGGAAAGTGATCTCCACCCTTAAATCCACCGGCGTTGCTTCACCGTCCAAAACCGTCGGTTCATACTTTCTCTCCGAAACGGCTTTTAGCGCCGCAGGTACCAGCAGAGGATGTCCGCTTATTGCGCGCTCCTCGACGACGTTGCCATGCTCATCGATGACGGCGTCGATCACCACGATGCCCTGAATGTGAGACTGCTTGGCGAGAATGGGATAGACCGGCTGCGGACCGGACAACAGTTGTGGCGGCCTCACCGTGCCTCCGACGCGCACGGGAACCTTTGGCCCTTCGGAAACAGGCGTCGCCGGAGGGGGAGCTACAGGGGCGGTGCCGCCAAACGCTCCTCCAAGCTGACCGCCCGCGACTCCTCCCGGGACGCCCATGGATACGGTCATCAGACCCACGTCGGGCGGCAAAGCGTCACTGGCTGTGACAGCGATCGCCTTGGGAACAAACGACGGCGCGGTTAATTTACCGGGCGTAAACGTCTTCGGAATTTCGCGAGCAGCGCGCTGAATTGCCGCCGGTGGCGGAGGCGGAGGAGCTGCCGCGGGAGGCAGAGGCGCCGTCAGCAGTGTCGTGTTGAAATGTTGCAGATCCAGCCCCTGCGAGAAATACAGAGGCAAAAGCAGCAGCAGGGAAAGCACCGAGACGTGCGCCCCTAGCGACACCGCCCATTTCAGCGGGTGCCTCTTCTGGCGAGTCGACGATGCCTCGAGCAGCGCCTCGCCAAAAATGTTCTGCTGCGCCGCCACCGGCGGTGGAGGCAACACGACACTCCTCTTTTTGGGCATTGCGCCATGATGAGCGGCCTCCAGAATAAGAGATTGCTGATTTGACATGTGGACTTCCTCCCTTTTCGTCCGTTCGATTTGAGCGTCCGCAGGTTGCGCGGACACACTTCGCGTTTCACTCAAACTTCAAGGCACACTTAGGTTGGCTTGGACACAACGATGTGCCCGAAATAGATCAAAAGGGGAACGCTACGACGCGTCGTTGAAATTTCTCATTTCAACGTGGAAAGGAGAGAAAAACAGTTACATGCCGAAGTAGAAGCCTACCTATGCTTCTTGGTATAAATTGCGCTCTCTTCAAGGAAAACGCAAACTCAAAGATTGAATCGGGGAAATCCAAAAATCCTATTCGGAGGAGTGGACCACACCGAAGTGGGGGGGGCGACGAGAACAAGCATTAGATTTTTCCTCTCTCATTTTCTAGTACTTTGCGTGCTCTCTCGAAACAGCGCCGCTACAAAGTCGCACCACGATTAACAGATAAGCTTGCATGATGGACAAGTTTCAGGCCGCATTGTAAAATCCCCCTCGCCACGTTAGTCCACCCACCGAATACGTAAGGAGAATAGAGCATGAGCAAAATAATATTGAAGGTGAACGGAAGAACTCACGCCTTGGATGTCGACCCTTCGACTCCCTTGCTCTACATCCTGCGCAATGATATCGGCTTGCAAGGTCCGCGGTTTGGTTGCGGACTTGGGCAGTGCGGTGCCTGCACCGTGATCATAAAGGGCAAGGCGGTCCGGTCGTGCATCACGCCGACTGCGACCATTCAAGGTGCTGAGATCACCACGCTCGAAGGACTAACCACGAACGGTAAATTGCACCCCATACAGCAGGCCTGGATTGACGAGCAAGTCCCGCAATGCGGCTATTGTCAGAACGGGCAGATCATGACGACAATGGCGCTGCTGGACCAGAATCCAAATCCGACCGACGCGGAGATCACGCAGGGGATGAATGCGACGCTCTGCCGCTGCATGACGTATTACCGCATCCATGCCGCCATTAAACGTGCTGCCAAGCTCGTAGCGGCTGCCCGAGCGGCTTCGGGCAAGGAGGTGGTCGCATGACAACCTTCACGAACATTCCTAAACAGATCAAAGAAGTCATGGAGAAATTGAACGGGGCGTCCTCTCGCAGGGACTTCCTTAAAGGATCGGGGCTGCTCGTTGTTAGCTTCAGCGCAGTCGCGATGACTGACGCTAGTTTGCTCAGCGCCGCGTCAGGCGCCCAGGCTAGTGTGGCGGCTCAAGCTGCGGGTCCGTATCCCGACCCCGACTTCAGAAAGCTCGATTCGTGGATCATCATTCATGCGGATAGTACAGCGACCTTCTACGTCGGGAAAACGGACGGTGGCCAGGGCACTGGGACGGCATTCCGGCAGATGATGTCTGATGAACTGGACATCCCTTTCGATAAGACCGACCTCATCATGGGCAGGACAGACATAACCGTCGACCAGGGAGGATCGGGCGGTTCAACAGCGATCGAGAGGGATGGCAAGCCGATGCGGCTCGTGGCGGCGGAGGCCAGGAGAGTCCTGATGGAGTTGGCCGCGGCACGGTTTGGGGTGCCGGTATCTCAACTCACTGTGCGCGACGGCGTGATCACGGCAAAGACAGATAATTCCAAGAGCATCTCGTACGGAGAATTGATTGGTGGAAAACAGTTCAACGTCACCCTGACGGGTCGAGACATCAACGCAACTGCCGGTGTTGCAAAGATAAAAGCGGTGCAGGACCTCAAAGTCATCGGCCAGCCTTTCCAGCGATATGACATTCCGCCCAAGGTGAATGGCTCGGTGAAATGGGCCGTGGGCGCCACGGCTCCGGGAATGGTTCACGCGCGCAATGTGAAACCCCCGATGGCTGGCGCCAAACTCGTGAGTATTGATGAATCTTCTGTCCGAGGCATCCCCGGATTCGTCAAGGTGGTGAGCAAGGGCAATTACGTCGCGGTCGTCTGCGAGCGAGAGGAGCAGGCGATCAAAGCATCTCAAATGCTTAAGGCTGAGTGGCAGAAGCCTGCGACAAAGCCCTTTCCGAGTTCGGAAGATCTTTTCAAGTACATGCGAGAAACCACCCCCACCTCTACGACGGTTTCCCGCGCGGGCATACCAGATGTGATTGGTGACCCTGACGGTGCGATGGCGAAGGCGGACAAGGTCGTCGAAGCCGAATATGAGGTCCCGTTCCAGGGGCACACGGCCATTGGCCCGGCACACGCCATGGCCGATCCGTCGAACGGTCAGATGACGATTTGGTCGAATGACATGAAAGCGTATGGTTTGCGAACAGGTGTTTCTGCATTCCTAAACATGCCGCGCGAAAAAGTGCGCGTCATTTGGCAGGACGGGCCCCAACTCTACGGCCGCACCGCCGCCGATGACGCAGGCTTTGAGGCTGCCTTCCTGGCAAAGGAACTCGGTCGCCCGGTTCGAATGCAGTGGATGAGGCACGAAGAGACCGCTTGGGACACCAAGGGCCCCGCGTTTACGTTCAAGCTGCGTGGCGGGCTCGATGCCCAGGGTAATCTAGTTGCGCTGGACTACAGGGCTCGAACCGTCGACTACAACCACACTGGCTATAACGAACCCGATACCGTGCTGATCGCTCAGCTCATGGGACGAAGGCCTTCCACACCCGCGAGTGGTGGATCAACCCCGCCAGACGAGATGTATTTCATCCCGCACCGGCGTCAGGTCACCGAGGTTGTGGGCTTGCCCCTCGTTTATGAAACTCCCCTCCGCGTCGGAAACCTGCGGGATCCCAATGGACCGCAAACCACCTTCGCCGGCGAATCATTTATCGATGAGCTAGCAGCAGCTGCGAAAATCGATCCGGTAGAATTCCGCTTGCGGCTCCTCGGGGCAAGTAAGGATGACGATAGCGGTTTCAGACGGGCGCGCTCCATTGCTGTAGTCAAAGCTGCAGCTTCGGCTTATGGCTGGGGTAACCGTCCTTCGCCGAATCGATCCAGCGCGGGAAACATTGTCACCGGGCGAGGAATTTCCTACGCTTACCGCGGGCTGACGGTTATGGCGAATATCGCTGAGGTCGAAGTCAATCGTGAAACCGGCCACGTCCAGGTGAAGCGGGTGGTCTGCGCACATGATTGCGGATTGGTCGTCAACCCCCTGAGTCTGCAGCGCACGATCGAGTGCAACCTGCTTTACGGCATGAGCCGCGCGCTCCATGAGGAGGTCGAGTTCGACACGGAGAAAGTAACCAGCGTGGATTGGATATCACACCCCTCCCTTAGGCATGCCGATACTCCGGAAAAGATCGACGTCGTGCTGGTAAACGGAGATCCCAATCCGAATCGCCCGGATCTTCCATCTTACGGAGCTGGCGAGGCTTCATGCAGACCCATGATTGCGGCAGTCGCCAACGCGATTTACGATGCGACGGGAGTTCGCATCCGACGGGTTCCTTTCAGAGATAATCGTGTACTTGCGGCACTCAAGGTTAGCCACGCGTAACTTAATTACAGAGGTAACTCGCCGTAAAACTTGAATTTGAGGTTAGTCTCGAACATTGCGACTCTCCATCAACTCGCAACCGGACAACGTGCAGCGTGGCAGCGCCACATATCCTGCGTCCATATCACCGGCCACCCAGCAGCGCTCGTCGCCCCAATACCAGTAGTAGTACGCCATACAAGCATCGACGACATTCTTCGGCATGCCGTATATCGACAACTTCATGGAATTCGAAAATTGATGGCGGAGGAGGGGGGATTCGAACCCCCGAGACCCTTTCGGGCCTAACGGTTTTCAAGACCGCCGGATTCAACCGCTCTCCCACCCCTCCGCGTTCCAGTTTAACCCGCATTTCCCGGGCGTCCAATAGTGAGTGAAGGCGGGAGGGATTCGGCACGGCGCTACAGGGGCGGTCCGTGCTATTGTTTGGGCGTAAGGAACTAATCTTTTAATTTCGAATATGGCGCCGTGGGGCGACACTCCGGCGGCCTGATTGGGACGATACGCTCATGAAAATTCTTCTCGCCGTTGATGAATCCAAGTTTTCGCAGGCCGCTATCCAGGCGGTGCTCGCGCACGCTCACTCACACGAAACGGAAGTCCGGGTATTGCACGTGCTTGAGCCGCCTTCTCTTTTACTCGGCCGCGAAATGGGAGGTTACGACCCGGAGTTCGAAGCTATCTGGAGCGCCCTGCGCGACCAGGCCAAAGCACTGGTGGGGAAAACCGAGGATAAGTTGCGCACGGCCGGCTTCACCGTTTCGCCATCGCTCGAAGAGGGCGACCCCAAATCAAAAATCATCGATGTCGCCACGGAGTGGAAAGCCGACTTGATTGTTCTCGGCTCGCACGGGCGAAAGGGCCTGCAACGATTTCTGCTGGGAAGCGTCGCAGAAAGCGTCGCGCGACATGCAAACTGTTCCGTGGAAATCGTCCGGGTTCCTTCGGCCTGACAAACCTTGCGTTTCGGGCGACATCCCGCTCTTCCCGCGCATCCATTCTTATACCAGCAACGCCGGCGACGATGGAATTGGCCGTCCGTGTGCCGTCCTTGCTAAAGTTGTATTGTGGCCCGGCTCAAACCAAATCGAGAGATTGTTCCAACGCCAGGAGAATAAAATGCGCATCCTAAAATTACTCTTGCTCCTCGCAGTTCTAGTCGCTGTTCCTGTTTCCGCTCAGGCGCCACCGCCATCGTTTGGGCCACCCCAGCTCGACCAGCTCGTGGCGCGCATCGCGCTCTATCCCGACCCGCTGGTGGCGCAGATTCTTGCTGGAGCCACATATCCCGAACAAATTCCGGACGCGGCCCGCTGGGCGGACGAGCATCACTACCTTACCGGGCAAGCTCTTGCCAACGCAATCCAGGGCGACCAGGTTCCCTGGGACCCCAGCGTTCAGGCGCTACTGCCGTTTCCGTCGGTTCTGGGCATGATGGCCTCCGACATGACCTGGACCACCGATCTGGGCGACGCGTTCCTTGCGCAGCAGCAGGACGTGATGGACGCGGTCCAGCGCCAGCGCAGGAAGGCCTACGATTATGGCTATCTGCGAAGTAATGGCCAGATTATTGTCGGGGCCGGCCCGTATATTTCGATTACGCCTGTCAGTCCTGGTTATGTCGTTGTGCCGTATTACGATCCGGGAATCGTTTTCATCCGGCCGCGGCCCGGCTTTTTCGTCGGCGGAGCGATCCGCTTCGGCTTCGGCGTCACGATCGGCGCATTCTTCCGGCCCTGGGGCTGGGGTTATGGCCGGTTTGATTGGGGAAGACACGACATCTTTATCAATAACGCTCCCTGGCGGCGCACCTGGGTCAACCGTGGAACTTACGTCCATCCCTACGCAGATATCCACAGATACACTTACACGCCGGGGCAGAGAGCTCCGGAACATCATGAGATGGAGCAACGCTCGGACCGGGAACGCCAAGCCGAACAGCAAGGCCGTAGAGTACAAGAGGAGCACCACGGTCACAGCGAGGATCATGGCGGCGGCCATGACAACGGCCACGACAAGCATTAGGACTCGGTCGCCAAAGCCGATTTTGTCGTCTTTGAAAAATGTGCA
This sequence comes from Terriglobia bacterium, assembly GCA_963757625.1. Taxonomy (GTDB): domain Bacteria; phylum Acidobacteriota; class Terriglobia; order Acidiferrales; family UBA7541; genus Palsa-360. Next base: position 1,226,713 of record CAVWSJ010000006.1, read on the forward strand.
TTCTTACCGGCATTTTTCTTGACGGCGTTCAATCAGGGATCAGACCCGCCCTCATCCCTGCTGTGCTGTATTTGGTCAGCGCAGTTGCCTGGCTGCCCTGATTCTCATTAACGGAGGAGTGAAAATGAGAGGACTTTTCTCGATTGGCGCGCGGTTTGCAATCCTCACGAGTCTGGTGATTGCCGCGATGGCGATCCCCGCCCGGAGTGACACGCTTGTTTTTCGGAACGGCTCGACGATGTCCGGAACCTTGACATCGGCGGATGCATATTCGATCACCTTCACGGACCGCAACGGGGTGGCGCATCGCTTTTCAGTGCATGACGTCTCTGCCTTGCAATTCAGCGATACTCAGGATCAATCCCGCGGAGGTCCGGCTGCATACGCCCCACCCGATAGCGACCATCCTGACGATCAGGGCAACGGAAATAGTGGGAATTACGCAAACCAGGATAATTCCGCCTACGATCAAGCTCGGATGGAGCATGTTGTCCTCCCGGCCGGAACGGTGCTGCCCTTGAGAACCAATGAACGTATCGATTCGCATGATGTTGTGGAAGGCCAGACTTTCTCAGCGGAGGTTGCCGAGGATATTCGCAATGACGACGGGTCGATCGCCATTCCACGAGGTTCCGGCGCTCGGCTGATTACCCGGCGGCTGGAAAACAATGGCGATATTACGCTGGATGTTGAATCCGTTTACGTGGCAGGCCGCCGGTATCGCGTAAGCACGGAAGATCAGGAACTGGAGGGCCAACGCCAGGGCGTCGGGGCCAATAAACGTACGGGTCAATACGTGGGCGGAGGCGCCGTACTCGGTGCGCTGATCGGCGCGATTGCAGGCGGTGGGAAAGGCGCGGCAATCGGCGCCGTCGCCGGCGCGGGCGCCGGAGCCGGCACGGAAATCATCACACAGGGTAAAGAAGTTCACGTTCCTGCTGAAACGGTGCTCCGTTTCCGATTGGACCATCCGCTGCATTTGCATTTGTGGTCCTGAACCTGCGTTAGGCCGAGGGCTCGGATGCGGGCCGGGTGCAATCCGGGCGCCATGCGCATCAGCGGCCGAACGTGGACATGCCCACGCGCTTCTCTACACTAGCGCCGGCTGGCGGCTGAGTTTCACGAGCCGTGGCCAATCTCTCCAAAGCGTCAGCCATCCGGCGAATGTGAAAAGCCAGCATCTCCGTCTCGTCCGATCTCTTGATTACGACATAGCGCCAGCGGCTGAACAGAGTGCGCAGCCATATCACCAGAAGGATAAAAACCACGAATCCAGCGACGATTAGCCCTTCCCTTGGCAGGGAAAGAAGAGAATTTACGAATGACATGGGAAATTCCTCCCGGGCGGGCTGAATTAAACGTACCACCAAATACGTGCGGCTCGCAATACGATCGTGGTCGGTCTTAACGAGTGACTGGAAATCAGGCGCGCCGCCCTTTCCGATTTGTACCCAGCAACAGAACTATACCCACGACCGCCGCGATCCCCCCGCGCACAGCCCATCGGGTTTGTCCCGTCATGAAACTTCCTGGTAGCACATTGATCCCTTGCAGGAACCAGATGCTTCCCATTAACACCAGCAGCACGCCCACAATGTTTAGCGCGATTTTCATAATTTCTCCCTAAGCCTGACGAGGAATTCGGCCTTTGAAGGACGCTTACGGCGCGTCCCCCCTAGAAGTCGGGTTTGGGGCCAACGGACCCGTCTATTATGAGTCATTTCCAAAGTTTCCTAAAATGGTAATATTTCAACCCAAATACTAAGTTCGTTGAGAAACGCAAGTCTTCAGGGAGGTATCTGCATGCCAGACCGTTCGAAGTTGGTCGCCCTCAAGATTCGGAACCTCGGATGCATCGGACCTGAAGGGCTCGAAATTGCCTTGGATGACATTGTTTGCCTAGTAGGCAGGAACAATACTGGGAAGTCAACCGTCTTGCGCGCATACGAGCTCGCTCAAAGTTGCGAGCCGCTCAAAGAAATTGATCCATGTCAGTGGACACCGGACGGAGACTTCCCTGAGGTTGAATTGGTTGTGCACATTCCGGACGGTATGCTCAATGTCGATGAGAAATGGAAAAAGACATCAGACGGACTGAAGCTCGTTCGTAGCCGGTGGCAATGGAAGGAGAGAGGGAGCAAGCCAGTTCGACAAACTTGGGACCCCGCGGCCAATGGAGGAGCTGGGGACTGGGCTGATGACGGCAAGGCGGGGGGAGCCGACAATGTTTTCAAGTCTCGACTACCCGAGCCGCTTCGCGTTAAGTCCCTTGGCGACGCTTACGACGAGCACGGGCAACTCTTGAAGTTGATATTGGGTCCCGTCGCGCAACATCTGAAAGAGCTTCAAGAAACTCCTGGGTCTCCTCTGCACACGGCAATCGCTGAAGTCTCAAAGGTGGCGAATGATCCAGTAGTTCAGTATCAGGCTGACATAGATCGGGTTGGCGCGCAGGTTCGGGATGGGTTTAAGGGCGTTTTCCCGGAGTTCGATATCAAGATAAAAGTAGCAATGGAAGCCATAAGTATAGATGCGCACAAATCTCTTGCCGCAGGCTCGAGCGTCAGGTTTATTGAGCCCGTGTCCGATACCGGTATCGAACAGCAAGGAACTGGGTCACGCCGGGCGATGTTTTGGTCGTTGTTGCAGGTTCGAAACGGAATCGTCCGCGAGCGAAAAGCGGTCGAGGAAAGCCAAAAAAAGATCGACAAGCTCGAGGCCGCTCGCGAGAAGGAACAAGGAAGCAAAAAGCCGAACCTTCAGAAAATTCAAGAAATAGAGGACCAGATAGAAACAATAAGAGAAACAGCGGGAAATGTGGCGGACCAATTCGCACTGCCAGGGTACATTTTGCTCATCGACGAGCCAGAGAATGCGTTACACCCGATGGCAGTTCGCGCGGCAAGGGAGCACCTATATACCCTGGCGAAGGATCCCGATTGGCAAGTGATGCTGTCCACTCACTCTCCTTATTTCATTGATCCGCTTCAGGACCACACGACCATCGTACGACTTGAACGCGCAGGACAAAAAACAACGCCGTCTACGTTCCGCACGTCAACCGTCGAGTTTGGCTTTGAGGAGAAGGCAAATTTGAGAGCCCTGATCCAGCTGGACAGTGCGCTTGCAGAAATGTTTTTTGGCTCCTACCCAATTATTGTGGAGGGGGATACTGAACTCGCCGCCTTTATTGCTGCAGTAGTGCAAGATGACGATACCTTGGCGAGACAAGTCACTTTGGTGCCGGCACGTGGAAAAGCTTTGATCGCGCCTCTCGTCCGACTGTTGGCGCATTTTCGCATTCCTTTCGGCGTAGTCCACGATACCGATAGCCCTTTCCGAAGCGACGGGAAAAAGAGTGGAGCTTGGACGGAGAATCAGAAAATCAGCAATGCGATTACCGAAGCTCGCGTAAAGGGAATCGATATAAGATACCGTGTGAGCGTGCCTGATTTTGAACGTCGTCTTGGCGGCCTCGAAGAGACAAAAGATAAGCCAATCCTCGCTTACCGCTTGGTATCAGAGCACGCTGAACGCAAGGCCAAAGTTAGGCAACTTTTCGCCGATTTATACAGCAGCCCTGACCATCAACCATTCAGTGATCTTGGACCCGATTCGACTTCTGAAGAAGTAATGGCTGCCGTCAAGAATTCATTGAGAGTGTGGGCCTCAAGTGAAGCGCCCGCCGACCCAAGATATAAGTTTCCGGAATAAACAGATGGCACCGGCGTCGGCTGACTTTGAATAATGGATGGCCGGTGCGCCAACCCTTGTGCGTTTTCAATGGTGGGGTCATTATTTGGTCTCCAACGAAGGAGCGACATGAGCTACGTCGAAAAGCATCTCATCGAGGGGGAGACGGTTGTTTATGCGACCGGGCTCCACTGGGTTGTGCTCGTCCGGTCGATTATCCTGGCTTTGCTTTTTAGCGCGCCGGGCGTGTATTTGCTGGTTCGCTCCGCGTTGGACCACGGCAACGCGAGCGGAGCATCCACAGCCATGATGGTTGGTGGAATAGCCCTGCTCGTCCTCGCCGGATGTTTCCTCCTTGCGGGCGTATTGAAGAGAAACGCAACGGAAATGGCGGTGACGGACAGGCGCGTCGTTATTAAAGTCGGGATGGCCACTCGCCGGACATTCGAGCTGCTTCTTCAGAAAGTGGAAAGCATTGGCGTCGAGGAAAGCGTGATGGGCCGAATTCTGGGCTACGGGACCGTCGTCATTCACGGGACGGGCGGCTCGCCGGAGCCATTTGACAGGGTGGCGCACCCGGACGAATTCAGAAAACAAGTACAGCAACAGGTAGAAAAATCGCTGGACCGGTCACGCGCCCAGGGAAGCGTTTCATCTTGAAGTTCGCGTAACGCCTATCCGGTTCCATTCGCAATTCAAGAATAAGCAGCAATCAACTTTTGGGTGAGCGAGCGCTTCACCGAATCTTCGACGAATGCCGCCCGTGTGGCTTCCAGATTACATGCCAGGAACTCCCGATGTCCCCAGCCGAAATGCTCGTGTAATCGCTGGTATTCGCGGGACAAAGTTATATCGGTGATCGTTCTTGCGTCGGTGCTGATTCCCAGCGGCACGCCCGCACGCTGCAGAGAATCGATCGGATGTTCGACGTAACCGGCCACGGCACACGTCTGCACATTGCTGGACGGGCACACCTCCAGATGGATTCGTTCGCTGCGAAGATATTCAAGCAGGGACGAGTCCTCCACGCATCGGATTCCGTGGCCGATGCGGGAAGGTTGAAGCGCGCGCAGTGTTTCCCAAACACTCTCGGCCCCGCGAGCTTCACCCGCATGGGCAGTACGCCACAGACCGAGTTCCGCCGCATGTCGAAATGCCGGGATATGCGCATCGATCGCGAAAGCCTTTTCGTCCCCGGCAAGATCGAGGCCTGCCACGCGGCTGCCACGAAAGCGCTCGACGAGGCGAGCGGTTTCGAGTCCCTGAGCGGCGGAGAAATGCCGCAGGGTGCACAGGATCAGACGGGCTTCGATGCCGCTGGAGCGAATGCAGCGCTCCACCGCGCCGTCTACCGCAGCTATGACCCTTTCCGGTCGCATCCCGCGCTCGATATGAAGAAGCGGCGCAAAGCGGATTTCCGCATAGATCACCCCGTCGTCAGCGAGCTGTTCAAACAGATCCTCAACGACGAGCCGCAGAGCCACTTCGTCCTGCATCAGCTGAAAACCCCGCGGGGCGCGAGTCAGGAAATCGGCCAGGCTCGTGCAGCGCGGCGGAGCGATGAATTCGGCGTCATATTGCTCCCGTGTGGTGGAGCGATCGAGCAGGGATACGACGGAGTAGCTCAGAGAACAGTCCAGGTGCAGGTGCAGCTCGATTTTGGGCAAATGCTTCATCCACTGCATATTATTCGCTCTGAAGCCGGCCGGGTAGTCTCGAAAATGTCAGGATAGGACCGGGACGCCTGGCAAGTATTCCAGCGGGAAATAGAAATGTTAACTCGGGCGGACCGGGACGTGCGGCGGAGGCCAGTCGGTGGGGATGAAATCCACTCCCCAGAAATGCGGAGCAGGAGTGAGAAACTCAAGGCCTACGCGCTGGCCTTTGTCGGTGGCATCGCCGAGAAACACGATGCGGCATTCCTGATCTTCCTGCGTGAATGGATTGGTGAGAACGATCATGGCATCCAAATTAAGCGGCTGATTGAGGTAGATCAGGCCGCCGTGCGCATTGATCACAATGGTCTCGCAGGTTTCGCGGAAGCGGCGGCTGTCGGAATTCTTTCCCGCAGCGACCACGCGCACCCTCATAAAGACCCGAGTACTGCGCCGGACTTTGTCGACATCGACCGCTTCAGCCATGTTAAATCCATGCTGCGGCAGTTCGATTTTGTGGTCAACGAGACTGTGCTTGCCGTGTTCTTTCAGCGTAACCTGGCCCCTGAATCCGTTTCCCGGCGCCCATCACATGGCAATGGTGTTTCCATGTGCCCAAATGGAGGGATAACGCGCTATGATTTCGCTGAACCGGATTACGCCAGGCGATTCGTGGCGGTGCGCCCGCCATAGCGAGGCCAAGGGAGCGGCTCATGAACCTGACCGAATATATCGACTCGAAGCGCGAAGAGCACCTGAACGAACTGTACGAATTTTTGCGGATTCCGAGCGTCAGCGCGCAATCCGAGCACAAGCCGGATATCGAGCGCGCCGCAAAATGGGTGGCGGACCGCCTGCGCGCGCGTGGGCCTCGACAACGTCGAAATCGTGCCGACGAAGATGCATCCGCTGGTTTACGGCGAATCGCTGCACGCGCCGGGAAAGCCGACGGTGCTCTTTTACGGACACTACGACGTTCAACCGGCCGAGCCGCTGGACCTGTGGACTTCGCCGGCATTTGAGCCCACGATTCGCGGCGGAAATTTATATGGCCGCGGCACGGCGGACGACAAGGGCCAGGTGCACATCCACATTCGCGCGCTCGACGCGATCCTGAAGACCGCCGGCAAGCTGCCCATCAATCTGAAGGTGATGATCGAAGGGGAAGAAGAAGTCGGCAGCGTGAGCCTGTGGGACTTTGTGAAGCGCGAATAAGGCGCGGCTGAAGGCCGACGCGCTGGTTGTCTCCGATACGGGGATGCTGGCGCGCGGCGTGCCTTCGATCACGTACGGGCTGCGCGGCCTGAATTATTACCAGATCGAAATCACCGGCCCGGCGCAGGATTTGCACTCCGGAATATTCGGCGGCGCGGTGCCGAACCCGATCACGATTCTGTGCGAGCTGTTCGCGAAAATGCACGACAAGAATTCCCGCGTGACCGATGCCGGGCTTTTACGACGACGTCGCGAAATTATCGAAGGCCGAGCGCAAGGCGCTCAATTCGCTGCCGTGGAAGGCGAGCGAATTCCGCAAGACGGTCGGCGCGCCCGGGCTTTCCGGCGAAAAAGGATATTCGATTGTCGAGCAGCTCTGGACGCGGCCGACGCTTGAGCTCAATGGAATCTGGGGCGGCTACACGGGCGAAGGCGCGAAGACGGTGATCCCCTCGAAGGCGTACGCGAAATTTTCGACGCGCCTGGTGCCCGACCAGAATCCGGACAAGATTACGCGCCTGGTCGAGCGGCACATCCGCAAGCTGCTGCCGAAGACGGTGAAGTTCAAATTCGAGCTGCTCAGCCAGGGCAAGCCGTGGGTCGCGCCGTACACGCATCCGTTTTTCGAGGTCGCGCACGACGCGCTGGAGAAGGGATTCGGCAAGCGCGCCGTCTTCATCCGCGAAGGCGGGTCGATTCCCGTTCGTCACGCAGATGTACGACACGTTCAAGGTGCCGTGCATCCTGCTGGGTTTCGGATTGCCGGATGAAAACGCGCATGCCCCCGACGAGCACATCGCGCTCGAAAATTATTTCGGCGGGATCAAGGCCGTCGCGCAGTTTTATGAGGGGACTGGCGACGTCTGTAGCGAGATCTTTCGATCCTACACTTTATGCCGTCGAGAGAGAGGCCTGCCGCCCGCGCGCATATTCTTCGAGGCGGCATTGGCGGACGTAATGATCCCCAGCGCCTCGGAAACGGCTTCCAGCTTCGCACCCGGCACAACGATGTAAATTTCATCCTCCCCTAAATTCGTGTACACGCGGTTCCCGATGCAGCCGAGGCTCGTGACAGTTCCGTGCGCCAATGCCGCGGGAAGCGCCATGCAGCTCGGGCGGCCCAGCAGCGGCAGCGAAGCGCTGGCGCCCGCGCGGATCGCCGCTTCATTCAGCAGCATCGCCGCTGAGGTGCGCACCGTGAAAAGCACGACGCTCGGCGCAACGGGCGCGTCGCCGAGCGGCGCGAAAACAATCGCCGCAGGCTCCTTCGGCAGCCGCGGAATGCCGGGAACTTCTTCGGGACGAACATAGCCGAGGTCTGAACATCATTCCCAGAGTGGTCTCGGTTTCCTTGACGCGGTCGGGAGGGAGTTGAATGTTGTGCGTGTAAGCCCCCACCGCACAATTGAAATGATCGGCTGGAACGGTATAGAAGGTGTGTCCCCCGGCGGCCAGACGCCAGAAGCTGCAGCCGGCCGGTTCGGTGCCTGAAAATTTCGAAATTCCGGCGGGTTCCGCGTCCAGAAATGTTACGGCGACGGGACGGCGGCCCAGGGACAGGCGCGCCGCAAATTGTTTTTCGAGTTCGTTCCAGTTTGCCATGTACGCTCCTCATGAAAAATGAACGCAAAGAATAACACAAAGCCGGAGGACGTGGCTTCGCCGTTCGGAGAGAAGAGGCGGCGGAAAACACGGCTTGTGGAAAGATTGCTTCTCTCAACCTTTGCGTAACATTTATGTTTCCCATCGTTCCAAAGTGGCGCAGCGCTGGAAGCCGCGTCAATTCTAGCTTTTTAGATGTTTTTTCTTGCGTTGCGCGGACTCTCCCCGTATAGTGCTCGCCGTGCGTGGCTCGTACTCTTTGAGTCTGGCCGACGCGCCTGCAGTATCAATTCTGAGGAGGAGAACGAAACTAGATGGCAAAACCAATGAGCAAGTCGAAGATTGTGGCGCACATCGCCGACAAAGTCGGGACTTCCAAGAAAGTCGCGGCGCAGTTCTTTGAAGAACTGTTCAAGCTGGCGGTGAAAGAAGCCAAGGGCGGCGCGGGCAAGTTCGTCATTCCGAACATCGGACGCGCGGTGAAAGCGCACCGGAAGGCGCGCATCGGCCGCAATCCGCAGACTGGCGAAGCGATCAAGATCAAGGCGAAGACGGTCGTGCGTCTCCGCGCGGCGAAGGCGTTCAAAGACGCCATTCTCGGCTAAGACGCGACTTCGCGTAACCGTTTTTCGAATCAACGTGCGGGCTGGGTGTCTCGCCGTGGTTCCGAAGCCTTACTGGCGGCTATCGGATGCGTGCGGATTTCTGGCGATTCACCCGGCACCTTCAACAATTCAGGCGGTGAACCCACCGCTTCCATCTCCGCCCCGGGCGCAACCCCACCCTCCGGGGCATTTTTTTGGTTGCAGCCCGTCCGCGTTGAACCCGGTGCACGACGTTTATGACCGAATCCGGCCCGATGGCATGGACTGGAAGACGGGCCATGGATGTTCGGATATCCTCGCCTCGGAAAAATCCTGCGGTTCAATTCCGACCTGAGTTATCTTGAGATGTGACGACTGAATCTTCAAATATCGCATCACGATATTTACAGCGGCGTGTGCTGCTGCTGAGCCTGATTCCCCTCGGGCGTGCTGTTCGCGATCACCGTCACGCTGGCGCGCACGTATCACGTGCGGGAGGAAGGGCTCGTCCGGGAATGGTTACAAGAAGGGGAACGCGGACCTATCGTCGGGCAGGCCAGCGAAGCGGTCGAAGATTTCCGGAACGCGCTTTCGTACGATCCGGAGAATAGTCTTGTCCAGCCGCGCCTGGCGGAGGCGTTGCTTGCCGACGGCCGGCTTGCCGAAGCGCGCTCCTACTTTCAGACTCTTTGGGACCGCGCTCCGGGTTCGGGCGAATTGAATCTGGACCTGGCTCACATCTCGCATGCGAACTGGGGGATGTGGACGACACGATTCGCTATTTTCGCAGCGCGATTTATGGCAGTTGGGACAAGAACCCCGCCCAGCAGCGACGAAACACGCGTCTTGAACTGTGCAAGTATCTTCTTGCGCAGGGGCGTACCGGCGATGCGCAAGCGGAGATCGCGGGGCTGGCCGCGGATACTCCGGCGGAAGACGGAGCCCTGCATGAGAAAACGGGGTTGCTCTTCATGCAGGCCGGAGAACCTAATCGTGCGCTTGCGGAATTTGAAGCCGCGCTGCGAACCGCCCCACGGCAGGCTCAATGGCTGGAAGATGCCGGCAAGGCGGCTTACGACGCCGGCAACTATTCCAAAGCGGAAAACTATCTCGCCCGGGCGGCTCGCGATAATCCCTCAGAGGAAATCGTCGGCTTACTTGAGACGGTCCGCGACGTCCAGAGTGGCGATCCCTTCCTGATGGGACTGAGCGATGAAGAACAGGCGCAGCGAACCTGGCGCGCCTTGCAGCAAGGGCTTAAACGCCTCCAGAGATGCCCCGGACTCGGTGCGGCGGGCGCATCCGCAGGGCAGCCGCCCTCCGATTTGCAGCTTCTTAACAAAGATGCCCAGGATATGAAACGACGCGCGAATCTCCCGTTGCTGCGAAGACATTCCGAATTGCGGAACGAAGCCATGCAACTCGTTTTTCGCATCGAGGAGACCACTTCGCAGGCATGCGGGACTCCTGACAGGGCGGACCAGGCATTGACTCCTGATCGGTAAGAGACACGCAGGTAATAACTCATGAGCGATCAGAGCGTCCCAATCGACGAGACGCAATCGCCTGTTCCCAAATCCGAGCCGACGGCTGCGGAAACCCGGGAAACGGTGCGCAAGTGGCTGACTCCGGGGCCGCGCGCTTTCACGCTTTCTGAAGGCAATCTCTTCCTGCTGCTGGCGGTCATCATCGGGCTGTTTTCCGGAATGGCGGTGGTTTGTTTTCGCATCGCCATCGAGTGGGTTCGGCTAGGCCTGCTCGGGTCGGCGACTCGCGCCGTCGCACGTGCGCGTGGTCCTTGTGCCAGCCGGAGCCGGATTGGTCGTGGCGTTTCTCGTTCAGCGATTTTTCCGGGCTGCCCGAGGCAGCGGCGTGAATCAGACCAAAGCGGCCGTTTACGTATTCGATGGTTATGTGCCGTTTCGGACGGTCATCGGAAAATTTGTGACCTGCTCCCTGGCGATCGGGAGCGGACAATCGCTCGGCCCTGAAGATCCATCGTTGCAAATGGGAGCGGGAATTGCGTCCGCTCTGGGAAGGCGTTTGAAACTTTCCCGGGACAAGCTGCGACTGCTGGCTCCGGTTGGCGCGGCGGCGGGATTGGCGGCGGCTTTTAATGCGCCGATTTCCGCGGTTTTATTTGTCATCGAGGAAGTCATTGGCACGTGGAGCGCCAGCGCCCTGGGCGCCATCGTCCTTGCCGCCGTTTCCAGCGCCGTGGTGATGCGCGGGTTTCTCGGCGGCGAACCGATGTTCCGCGTTCCGGCCTACACTCTCGCGCATCCCGCCGAGCTGCTGGCCTACGCAGTCCTGGGAGTTGTCGGCGGCGTCCTTTCGCTCGCCTTCACCAAGATCATCGTATATTTTCGGCCGAGGCTCCGCGCCTTGCCGGAATGGACGCTATTACGTCCAGCCCGCAATCGCGGGCTTGTTGATTGGTCTGATCGGTCTCGAAGATTCCGCAGTCCATGGGAACCGGGTATCCCTACATCGATCAGGCCCTTCATAACCAGTACGCCTGGGAAATTCTTGTCGTCCTGGGATTTGCGAAGATTCTGACGACAAGCATGTCATTTGTCAGCGGCACGCCGGGAGGGATGTTCGCGCCAACTCTATTTATCGGCGCGATGATCGGCGGCGCGATCGGCGGACTGGAACATCATTTTTTCCCCAGATCAGCGCGTCGGTGGGGCCGTTTGCGCTGGTTGGGATGGGCACCTTTTTTGCGGGGTTTCTGCGCGTTCCGATCACTTCGGTCTTCATGGTGGTGGAAACAACCGGGAACTACTCGATCGTTTTGCCCGTCATGATTTCCAACACCATCGCCTACTTGATTTCCCGCAAGTACCAGGACGTATCGCTGTTCGATGTTCTTGCCCGCCAGGACGATCTGGAATTGCCTTCGATGGAGGAACAACGCGAGCAGGTCGTCCTTCGCGTCGAAGACGCGATGCGAAAGCCGGATCGGCCTTCCTTGCAGGCTAGCGACACACTCGCCCGCGCATCTAGAGTTGGCCGAGGCTTCTCCCGAAGAAGTCCTGCTGGTTCGATTTCCGACGGACCGCTGGGCCAGCATCACCAGGCAGGAATTGCGCGCCAAGGCCCTGGGGCGCCCATTGGAAACACTGTTACGCGAGGTACTCTCCACCAGCCGTCTTCCCGTTCTCCATCCCGACCAGCGTCTCGACGACGTCCTGCGCTACATTCAAGGGCACGAAGTTTTGCCCGTGGTCAGCCGGGCCGGTTCGCGAAAGCTGGAGGGGGTCATCTCTCTGCCGGATATCCTGAGCGCCTATCAAAAGCCGTCTTGATGATGGCATAATGCCAGCGGAAATCCGATGATTCCCGGCTCCAAATATTCCGGCCTCCAGACCGATCTGTACGAATTGACGATGGCGGCGGGCTACCTGGAAACTGGATTTGACGCCCGCGCGACTTTTGAATTATTTGTTCGCTCCCTGCCTCCGCGGAGAAACTACCTGGTGGCTGCCGGACTCGACCAGGCCCAGGATTTTCTCGAAAATGTGAATTTTTCGGACGATGAAATCGCCTACCTGAGGACGTTCCCCGTTTTTAGCGGCGTGGGAGACGACTTTTTCGAATATCTGTCGCATTTCCGGTTTTCCGGCGATGTGTGGGGCATCCCGGAAGGCACGGTGTTTTTCCCCGGCGAGCCGATCTTGCGCGTCACCGCGCCGGTGATCGAAGCGCAAATCGTCGAAACATCCTTGCTCGCGGCGATTAATTTTCAGACCATGATCGCCAGCAAGGCAGCGCGGGTCACGCAAGCTGCCGGCGGGAAAAATGTGGTCGAATTCGGCTCGCGCCGCGCCCACGGGATGGAGGCAGGAATGCTGGCGGCGCGCGCGGCCGTGATCGGCGGCTGCCTGGGCACTTCGAACGCCGCGGCCGGTCACCAGTTCGGGATTTCCGTATACGGCACGCAGGCGCATTCCTGGATCATGGCGCACCAAAACGAAGAAGAGGCCTTCGGGAAATTCATGGATATCTTCCCCGGCCAGGCGGTTCTGCTCGTTGACACCTATGACGTGCACGCGGCCGTGGAAACGATTATCGCCATGGGACGCAAACCCAGGGGAATTCGGCTCGACAGCGGCGACTTTGTGGCGGATAGCAGATGGGCTCGGAAGCGTCTCGATCAGGCGGGATGGAATGACGTCGATCATCTTCGCGTCGGGTGATCTGGACGAAGACCGCATTGCCGCTTTGCTCGCGGAAGGCGCCTGCATTGACGGATTCGGCGTTGGGACATCCCTGGTGAATTCGACCGATTCACCCACACTCGGAGTCATCTACAAGCTGGTGGAAATTGAATACCACGGGGAAGTGCGGTCCGCGGCGAAATTCAGTTCCGCCAAGGTGACTTACCCGGGCAAGAAGCAGGTCTATCGCTTCAGCCAAAAAGACGGCTATTTCGCCGGTGACATCATTGGCCTCGACGGGGAAGCTTTTCCGGACGCGGAAACGCTTCTTGTGCCGGTGATGGCGAGCGGGAAACGCTGCGTTTCGCGCACGGACCTGTCCGCCGCGCGCAAACGTTGCCGCGAGCAGAGATCGCGCCTGCCGGAACGATTGCTCAGCTTGACCGGAGAAACGGCGCCGTATCCCGTGAGCCATAGCGCCAAGCTCGAAGACATGCTCGGCCAAGTTCGCCGCCGCATGGAGCGCGCCGCGCGCATCTAATTTCGATCGCGGTCGCAGGAGGACGCGCGAGATGGTTTCACGGTCGGTGATTTTCTGGGTTGTCGATACACAGGCGGATTTCATGCTCCCCGGCGGGAAGCTTTACGTTCCCGGCGCTGAAAAATTGATCCCGAACATGAAACGGCTGACCGATGCGGCCCGCCAGGGTCGGGTCTTGCTGGTGGGAGATGCCTGCGTGCACGCTCCGGACGATCCGGAATTTGCAAGGTTTGGGCCGCATTGTGTGCGCGGAACTCCCGGATCGGAAATGATTCCGGAAACTCAAGCGGACCGGGTGCTGAGAATTCCCAGCCAGGCGGGCGCGCGCCTCCCGGAAGACCTTTCTTCCTACCAGCAGGTGATCCTTGAAAAACAGACGCTCGATGTTTTTGAAAATCCGAATATCGAAACGGTGCTCGAGCAAGTCTCCAAATTCACGGATGAGAGCGCCGAAATTTATGTGTTCGGAGTGGCCACGGAGTATTGCGTGCGGCTTGCGGCGAAGGGATTGCTCCAGCGCGGACGACGAGTATCCTTGATCCGCGACGCTATCGAGGCGCTGAACGCCGGAGAGGGCCAAAAAACGATTCAGGAATTAATATCGCTGGGCGCAAGGGTCGTCACCACCGAGCAGGCGCTCGCTGCTTTGGACCAGTCTCGTTCACTTTCCGCATAATTCGCAATTTAGCGGCGAACGCGGAGCTACGTAGTTCTTCCGCGTTTCACTTTGTAGCTGGGTGAGGTGTGACTGGATTCGACAATATCCGCGATAGGCTTTGGGCCTCGCACAAGCAAGTTTCACAAATATTTAGCATGAAAAGCGCTGGGGAATGAATAAGGCGGGTCAAGTTATTGCGCAAAATGGCCCGGGGGGAACGAAATGGTAAGATCGGCGGGGCTGAGCTACTTTGCCTGTCAAAGCGTTCTGAGATAGGCGATCAGGTCACTGACCTGGCTTGGGTTGAGCACGGATTTGAACGGCGGCATGTCCTTGCCGCCGTTCAAGATGCGCTTCTCCATGGAGGCGTCTTCCACTTTGCCGCCATTCGCGAATTTGCCGTGTTTGTAGATGCCCGCCAGACCCGGGCCAATTTTCCGGGCGTCCGACTCGCTGAAATGGCATATCGCGCAACGGTCCTTGTACACCTTCAAGCCTCGCGCGATCATGGCCCCCGCCGGCGGCGATAACGAGGTCTTCCCTTGCGCAAATGCGCGGCCAGGAAAATGAATGGCCCATGTGATTGTGAGAAGGACGGCGAGACGCTTGATTCGGAATCGTTGTCCCAGTGGCCTCATCTTCTACAGACGTTCCCGATCCGACTCGCGGGCTCAAATGCGTCGCGCATTTAGATTAACATCCAGAAGGAACACTCCAATTCCAATTTCCTCTCAGAAGTTCCCCTGCCCGGGTGAGTACGGCTTCTTCAGGTGTTCAAGCGATTGGGCCTCGTTCTTGAGAGGGACCACTTTGTCGGGGTCGATCCGCACCATGACGTAAGTGATGTGATCGTCAATCTTGGTGAACCAATGACCTGTTCCTGCGGGGATGACGATTACGTCGCCGGCCTTCAGCTCGTGGGTCACCGGGTCCTTGATCGACTTGGCGCTCCAACCGGGACCGTTCTGCTCCCGGACCGTCACCTGAGTGTTTGGCCTCTTCACGGCATCCACAAGGTCAGGACCGGTCAGCAGCGTCGCGGAGCCATCAATAATGTAATACACCTCGCTGATCTGTTCGTGCTCGGCAACCGGCTCCGCGCCGCCCTGGCCGGGAGCCAGCTTGAGGCGAGTGACCATCCCGATGCCAATTTGTGACTTTCCGATGTCCACCGAGCGAACCTGCTGGTCAACAATCTTGTTCGCAATGGCCCGCGTCGTGTAGGCATCCAATTCGCTCTTGGGAATATACGTGGCCGAGCAGTGATCGCAGGTCGGATTCGGCGCCTGCGCCAAGAGTGGAGTTACGGCAATCACCAGCATCAAAATAACCAGCTTTACGAGGAATCCCTGCTTTTTCATTTGAGTGTGCTCCTCTCAAAACGTCTCCTGGACAAATCGCAGATCACGCGGATCTTGAGACGATCATCCCGGATTTTTCCGATTTTGGACCTCTAGCTTGCGCACATCCTACGCTTGTCCTGTCCGGCACGCAAGGAGAGTCGGCGAAATAACATTCGCTGGTTGGACTGAGCCCACTGCCTGTGTAATGCTATAGCGTTTTGGAAACCAGGCGGGTCGCCACATGACATTCTCAACGAGGACGAAAGCAGGCCAAGAGGCCTTTCAAGGACTTTCCCGATGCTGACGCTGCGCGCGATTCAGGATGCGAGGGACCGCATTCGCGGTTCGGTTGTGCTCACGCCGTTTGTCCGTTCCGAAAAGTTTTCGCAGCAAACAGGGAACACCGTCTTCCTGAAGCTCGAAAATCTTCAGATGACCGGCGCGTTCAAGGAACGCGGCGCGCTGAACAAAATTCTTCTCCTTTCCGAGGAAGAGCGCCGGAGGGGAGTGATCGCGGCTTCGGCGGGGAATCACGCCCAGGCGGTGGCTTATCACGCCACCAAACGAGGCATCAAAGCGCAGATCTGCATGCCGCTGACGACCCCGCTGGTGAAGGTTTCCGCGACCCGCGGTTATGGCGCCGAAGTGATTCTCGCCGGGGCCAATTACGACGAAGCCTGCGAGGAGGCGCTCCGCCGCTGCAAGGAGTTCGGACTGACCTTCATCCACCCGTTCGATGATGAGGCCGTCATCGCGGGCCAGGGAACGCTCGGCATCGAAATGCTGGAGCAGCAAGGCGATCTCGATGCTCTCGTCATTCCCGTAGGCGGCGGAGGTTTGATTGCGGGCGTGGCCTGCGCGGCGAAGGAGATCAATCCCGGGATCAAAGTCATCGGCGTGCAATCCTCCAAGCTTGCATCGATGAAGGCGGCGCTCGAGAAGAACGCTCTGGTCACACTGCCGGCGAATAAGACCATCGCCGACGGCATCGCGGTGCGTTGTGCGGGGACGATCACGTTTCCGCTGGTCCGCAAATACGTGGATGAAATCGTGACTGTGGAAGAGGAAGAAATCGCCAGCGCGATTCTCCAATTGCTCGAAAAGGAAAAGATGCTCGCTGAAGGCGCCGGGGCGGCCGCGACAGCGGCGGTCCTCAACAAAAAAACGCCGAATCACGGAAAGAAACTTGGCGTTCTGGTGAGCGCGGGAAACATCGACGTGTCGTTGCTCTCGTTGATTATCGAAAGAGGTCTGGTAAAGGACGGGCGCCTGGTGCGATTGCGCATCCACTTGCCCGACCATCCAGGCGCGCTGCAAAGGCTCGCGGGAGTGATCGCCGATCAGAAGGCGAACATCGTCGAAACCGAGTACGACCGCGCGTATTACGGCGTGGTTTTGGGCGACGCCGTCATCGACATCACCATGGAAACGCGAGGGCCGGAGCACGTCTCGGAACTGACCGCAGCACTCGACGCAGCGGGATATCCCTTCGAGCGAGTACAATAGACTCGGAGTTGCCATATTTCGCCGGAGTTATCCCCCAATGACCACCGAAACTCAAAATCCTCTTTCCTACCTGCACGATCAGCTTGCGGACATGGAATCAAAAGGCCTGCATTTTCGCCTGCGCGTGCTCGAAGGCGAACAGAAGCCGCTCGCCCATTTTGACGGCAAGGACGTCATCAACCTGAGTTCCAACAATTATCTCGGGCTCACGACGCACAAGACGCTGAAGCGCGCGGCGATGGAAGCCATCCGCACGCACGGCGTCGGAGCCGGGGCCGTGCGCACCATCGCCGGAACCATGGATCTGCATATGGCTCTCGAGGAGCAAATTGCAAAATTCAAGGGCACGGAAGCGGCGGTCGTCTTTCAATCCGGCTTCACGGCAAACGCGGGCACGGTCGCGGCGATTCTCGGCAAAGACGATTTGATTCTCTCCGATGAGCTGAATCATGCTTCGATCATTGATGGATGCCGCCTTTCCCGGGCAACGATCAAGGTCTTCAAGCACAGGGATGTCGACGACTGCGAACGGGTCTGCAAGGAAACGGAAAACTGGCCGGGGCACAAGCTGCTCATCACCGACGGCGTTTTTTCCATGGACGGGGATATCGCGCCGCTCCCGGAACTCTGCGGCCTGGCGGAAAAATACAATTGCATCATGATGGTGGACGACGCGCACGCGTCCGGCGTGCTGGGTCGCAATGGCCGTGGAACGGTCGACCATCTGGGGTGTCACGGCCGCGTGCACATCCAGGTCGGCACGCTCAGCAAGGCGATCGGCGCGATGGGCGGCTACGTCTGCGGCTCGCGGGAACTTGTGGATTTTCTCTACCATCGTGCGCGGCCGTTTCTTTTTTCGACGGGCCATCCGCCCTCGGTGGTGGCCACCTGCCAGGCGGCGTTCTCCCTGCTGGATTCGCCGGATGGGGAAAAGCTGATCAAGAAACTGTGGTCGAATACGAAATTTTTTCAGCGCCGCCTGAAGAAGTTGGGATTTTCGACGGGCGCGACGCAAACGCCCATCACGCCGATTCATGTGGGTGAGGCCGCGAAAGCGTTCGAATTTTCCCGCCGCCTCTACGATGCCGGGGTATACGCCCCGGCAGTCGGTTTTCCTACGGTCCCTGAAGGCAAGGCACGGCTCCGCGCCATCGTGACCGCGACGCACAAGCGCACGGATCTGGAACGCGCGTGCGAAACCATGGCGGAGGTGGGGCGCGGTCTGGGACTGGTCTAGGTCCCCGCAGGCTGCCCTTATAGGAGCGAGCGGACAGGGAACACCCGGACAGGGGACTGTTTGCTCACCAATGAACCGGTTTTATCTGCGCTAACTAGCACATTGTGATAGCGTTAATGTGGATCGCGACCGGCGGTTTGGGGTCAATAGTCTCTTGGTCCTCTTTGGTGCTGTCCGCACGACTGACGCAGGGGAAGCATGTTTCGACTTCGATCAATTGGGATCATCGCGCTGTGCCTTTTCTGCGCGGCATTCGCTGGCTGTCGCGCCGGCGAATCCCCCTTGGGGTCACAGGCCAATCGAGCGGAAACTCGTCCGTCGTTCTGGCCATGACCGATACGCCGCCATCCAATGTGAGCATTCTTTCCGCCGAAGTGACGCTTACCGGTGCGACGCTGAATCCTGGGAATGTTTCCCTGTTTTCCGGGTTCCAAGACGATCGAGCTGACCCGTCTTCAAACCGACATCGCGTACCTGGCGACAGCGACCAACATCCCCGCGGGAAGTTACACGAGCCTGACCCTAACATTCGCAAACCCGATGCTCACAATTGAGAATGACACCACCGCCGCCATCGGGAGCTGCGCCGTGGGTTCGATCTGCACGATGGCGCCGACGACCACGGCAAATTTGGCGACCCACCATCAGCCTGACGTCGTTTTCAGTCGCGGCCAATGCCAGCGCGGGGCTACTGGTGGACGTTAATTTGAACAACTTGCTTTCCGCGACGATGGGTGCGGACTTCATGGCAGGTACGTCCGTTTCTTCCTTCACGCCCGCTGGGACCGGCGCCCCTCTGGTGGGGGCCGAGGACGTGGTGGGCCAGATCACGGCTCTGGACGCCTCGCACAATACGTTTTCGATCGAAAATGTGATGGGAACGTATTCATTGACGGTGGACGGAACGTCCAGCTTTTTTCAATTTCCTTCGAGCGTTTGCACGACCGCGACGATCTCCTGCCTGCGCCTCAACCAGATTGTGAGCGTGGATATCGGCATCGGTCAACTGGCTCACTGTGGCGCGGAACGTGGTCTTCGAGGATGGCGATAGCAGCGACACGGAAATCGAGGGCATGATCACCGGCACAAACGCCGGGTGCGCAGCAATTCAACATCGTGACGCTTGCTATTTCCGCAACAGGCACCGGACTGAATATCGGCGACCAGGCGACGGTGCACTATACCTTGCGCCCCAGACGCCTTTCGATCGTTGATTTCGCTGCATGCGGACAAAGCGCCAGTGACCAACACCACCGGATGAATTTTTGCCGTGCCCACCGACTTATCGGTGGGCCAGCAGGTGTCCATCCGGCGAAACAGCAGTTCCTCGGGGAGTTCAATCAACGCGGACCGCGTGCGGCTGCGGTCCTCCCGGATCACAGCGACGGTTCGTACGGTCGGGTCACCGTACATTTATCTGTTCGACCTGCCTTCCATTTTCTCCGGCAACGGTGTGGCTCAAATTCAAACGCAAACCTCCGCGCCGACGATCTATTCCGAGAATAATGTCGCCAAGGTCTTCAACGACGTTTTCAATCAAGGTGTGGTTTCAGTGCGCGGGCCTCTGTTTAACAACAGCGGCACGCGCATTTTGGTTGCGACGAAAGTCGTGATAGAACCATAAGAAGTCGTCCAATACAATTTCCGGGACTTAGGCAGGAACAGTCGCGCTTTCCACGCGGGACATCCGGTAAAAGCCCATCAGAACCGCGCCCGTTCCCCACAAACCCACCACGAGCCACATCAGCCCGCCGAGAACGGGAATGAGCCCCACAACATGGAAGATCAGCAGCCCGAGAGCGATCCGTCCAATCGACGCATTGGTGTCGTTCGAGCCCTCGCCCAGAATCTTGCTTCCCAGCCAGGCTCCGACGAAGACCTGAGCAACATATAAGATCGGGCCATATGCGAGCACACCGGCGATCCCGGCGCCCACTCCGACAAACAACAGGAGCACGCCCAAAACCACAAGGAAAAGTCCGCAGATCAGCGCGAGAGCCCCGACGCCGATCGGGAGGCCAATTCCTCGCGCCTCGCGCAGCGTCGTTCGGAAAAATCCGGGAAACACCGTGACCAGCAGGATCCCGATTAGCACCGCTGCTCCATAACTGAAAATCTCATGAATTACGAGCGCGGCGGCGGATCTTCGGAACCGGCGAACTTGCTGCGTGATTTCCACCTGAATCGGGCTCGCAAATTTTGCCCCCGACGCGACCACCGGCTGTTCGCGGCCCTCAAACGTGGCCGGGCCACGAATCTCGGCCGTGGAAGTCACGTTCAATGTTCCTCCGCGTATCCACAGCCTGGCCCCCGATCGAGCCGTCGAGGTCGGTCCGGCCGATAATTCCAAGAAGGTCACGTTGAATCTTGCCATCCAGGTCGGCCGAGCCCGCCAGCGCGATCAGCCCGCCGCTGACACTTCCCTTTGGCGTCAAATCGAAGGAGTTCGTTATCGCGGAAACATTTTTCCCGACCGATCCTTCCAACGTCGCGGTCTGCGAGAATACGCGGACATTTCCGTCCACGTTTCCATCGATCAGCACCTGTGCCGCGAAGGCGATCACGTCGCCCGTGACATGGCCCGTCACGGTGACGTCGCGGGTAAATACGATCAAGTCGCCCTCCACGGTTCCGTCCACGCGCACGGAAGGTCCGGAAACGATCAGGTCGTTGTGGATCGTCTCGCTGGATGGAATATATACGGATCGCCCACGCCGCACTTCCGCCGCCGCGGCCGGTTGCGGCAGGGACAGAGCCAACAGGAGGGCCGATGCCACGATGGCGACCGCGGCGGAACGCCGCAGGCGCCGGCGGATCAATGCCAGCGTCCCGACCGCCACCACAATCAATGCAGTGATTTGAATGATGTCCACCACGTCACCCCATCCTTCCCAGAACGCTCCGCTGAACAAAATTATGCTCATGAGATCGGTTCCGCCGAATCCGGCATTGCTCAACTGGTCGAGCCACGGGCTGATCCCGTCGGTCCACAACCAGTATGCTCCCGCAGCAAAAGCGCCGAACGCGAGAGTCCATACCCAGGAGGGCACGCTCCAGCCCTGCGGGCGGAGCAGCCGGGCGGGAATTGCTTCATTATCTTCGGCCATGGCCGACGTCAGGACTTGCGATTCGCGTTCCAGCGCATGCAGCAGCGTGCGGCAAGCGGGGCATTCGCCGATGTGCGCGGCCAGTTCCCGCGCGCGCGCAGGATCGAGCTGGCCCTCGAGGTAGAGCAGGCACGTCATTTCGTCGAAGTGGTTCATTCGGCGCCTCCCGCAGCGAGATTTGCGGTCCTGAATTCTTCCAGAACATCGCGCAACTGGTGCCGCGCGCGCAGCAGCACCACGCCCACAAAAGTTTTGCGCACTCCCAGCGTCGCGCCGATGTCGTCGTAGCTCATATCCGAGTAATAGCGCAGCACCAGCGCCATTCGCGAGCGCGCTGGCAGTTTGTCAAGCGCGCGGCGGACTTCCTGGTTGGTGTGTCGCTCGATCAATTGTTCCAGCGCCCGGGATCGGGATGTTCCAGGGGCATATTTTCGACTTCGCCCGTCTCCAGATCCTGCCGGAGCTTCCTGCGCCGCAGCAGATCCCAGCAGTGGTTCGCCGCTACGGTGTACAGCCAGGCGCTGAACGGGCGGCTGGAATCGTATTGCGCCAGCTTCTGGCGAACCTTGATGAAAATATCCATGGTGGCGTCTTCGGCGTCCTCGCGCGTGGGCATCGTCCGGCGGCAGAAACGAAAAATGGCGGGCGCGTGTTGCCGATAGAGTTCGCCCCAGGCCTCCGCGTTTCCGGCCTTTGCCTGGGCGATCCGATCCTGCGCGCCGGCCTGCTCCGCGGGGTTCATCCCCTCGGGATGTCTCCTCGCATCCATCAGGTATTACGCAGCGATGGAACGCAATGTTTCATGGATCGGGCGCGCATGTTTGCCGACGGCACTCTGGGAGCACTGTAGCAAAAATGAAGCGACACAAGGTGGGAAGAAGTCAGACACGCGCGATCATTCAGGTTGGGATCCTTCGCCGCGGAGTCTGCGTTGACGAAAGCGTTTGCGTGAACTGCTTTTACGCTGAACGTCCCGGTTCAACTGGAACGTTCAGCGTAAAGACGAGAGCGTCAGACAGGCGGTGGTAGCTAATTTGTCCCCTCGGGCGATTGACTCAGTTGCTTGTGTTGGCCTGAGCCTGCTCGTTGCCGGTTGCCGGCATCTTGGACGCGGATTCGACCGCTTTCAGACTCGGAACCGGCCGCTCCCAGAGAACACGCACATCTGGCGCGTCGTTCGGGTAAGCTTCGGTCGATTCCAGTCCCTTTGGTTCAAGAATGATATCGACCCGGCGATTGTAGGCAAGCCAGGTTCCCTTGTCGCGTTTCGTCATCCATTTTTGCGGCGGTTGAGTATCTTTCGATTGGAGCATTTGCACCTGTTTTTGATCCAGTTGCTTGGTTTTGCCTTCCGCCTGGACCTCGATCTTGTCCTCCGCGATCCCTTGCGAGACGAGGAAAGCCTTCACGGCCTCCGCCCTCCGCTGGCTCAGTGTCATATTGTATTTCGCGGGGCCTCGCTCGTCGGCATGGCCGACGACCATCAGTTTGTTGTCCTGGTCGTTATACTGCTCGTTCTTATTGAAAGTTGCGGCTGCCTTCTGCAGCGCCTGCTTCTCGCTGGAAACCAGGCCTACCTTCGGGTGCCTGCGCTCGGGATAGGCCGTGGGATAAAAGACGCTCGCCAGCGTTACCGGAGGAGCCGGTTCGATCGAGCCCGCCACATGAAGAGTCGCGGTTCGCGTCGCCGTTCCGCCGCAGGCGTTGGCTGCGGTTAACGTATAGGTTATGTCCTGGCTGATAGGGCCGGTGCTGGTCTGCTCAACCTTCGGCTCGACACTCTGGCTTCCGCTGGTTGCGACGCTTCCGAGTGGCTGGATGTTTACACTATTTGCATTCGACACGGACCAATTCAGGTTGGCCGAATCTTGTTGGACGACTTTGTCGCCGATTTTGTGGTACTGCACTTCTGACTGGTTTAACGCGAGCGTCGCCGTCGGCTGTGCATTGACGTTCACGGTGACGGATTGTTCCGCTGTCCCCCCGGGTCCTTTCGCCATCAGCTCGTACGTCGTCGGATGGGTCGGGCTTACCGCGCGATCGCCGCTCGCCGAGACACTTCCCAGATTGCTGATCGAAGTGTCCACCGCGTCGGCCGACTTCCAGTTCAAATTCGTGGATTGCCCGCAGGCGACTTGGCTGGACTGAGCGGAAAGCTGCGCCGTGACTGGGGCAATCGGTACCATCGCGCTGGCCACGCCTGCCTCGAATCGCGGCTGCGGTCCCATGTTGAGCCCCTGTTTGAAATCCCGGGTCCTGATGGCGCCGTTATGGTTGAGGTCCACGATGACTCGCTCACCGGCTTTCACGGTGACCGGCCCCGACCAGACCGTATCGCCCTTTTGCGTGGCCGTCAGTTGGTACGTGCCGGGCTTCACCAGCAGCCACTGGTGCCAGCCCCAATTGTTGTCGAATTCATCGACGTGGCCTACAAAGTAGGAAGGCGTGCTGCCGTTGAGCAGAACCGCCGCCCGCGGATGGCCCTTCAGTTCGATATCGCCAAAGGGTCCGTTGACCTTATCACCGGAGGCCTGGAGCGTGACGTCCAAATCCGTCGTTTTCCCGGCCGTTATATCTACATTTTTTGTTTGGGGGAGATACCCGTAGTTATCTACTCCGATTTCATGGCTGCCGGGCGTCAATTCGATTGTCTGGCTGCCATCCCGAATCGCCTTTCCGTCGACGAAGACGTATGCTTGTTTTGGAGTGACGTGGATTTTGAGTTTTCCGGTCGCCTGGCTGCTCTGCGCAAACGCGGAAACCGCTCCCAGCGTTGCGATGGCCATGGCTATCAAAGAGAGCCCGAGCGTGATTTGCTTCTTCATGATTCCGTTCTCCTTTTCAAAGAACTGGCTCGCACAAGGGGCCGCCTGGTGGATATATCGTGATCCGATACACTAAGACGCGGGGCGGGATCGGGAGGTTGTCTGAGGGGCAACAGTCTACGAGCCCGTGTCGCGCATGAGATAATATATCGCATCACGATAGACAAAGCGAGGGGTGTAACCTTCCGGTACAGGTGGGCGCACCCGCCTTCCGGACTCCCCGCTCCTTCGCGGATAAGTTTGCAAACCCCTTGGCGGGCGAGTATAAAGTCCCTACCTGGGACCCTTGCTGGACTGCATACACTTAAACTGAATTGAGTTCGCACCGCTCCGGATGAGTCGGAGATGAGCGGCAAACCTGAAACAGGGAGGCCAGATGCTGTCTCGAACTTCCAATACTTTGGCGTGGTTAAATAGCTTTGCAATTTGCTGCATTCTCATCGGACTCTCTTCGTCTCCGGCAGCCTCGCAAACAACACCGCCGTTAGCCTCGCAAAAGCAGCCGGAAAGCAAGAACATGAATCTGGTTGGCTGGAATGATTTGCAGAATCGCAGCGCCTATCAGCCCGTCATCCACAAGCAAGGGAATCGCTGGATCGCGTATGTCGGCCACCATGCCGGCTCGTCGCTGAACCCGCTCACGGGTAACGTGGAGCAGAACGGGACCTCGATCGTGGACGTCACCGATCCAAGGCAGCCAAAATATCTGGCTCATATTCCCGGTGGCACACCCAGGGCCGGAGCGCCCAATTCAGGCGGCGCGCAAATGGTTCGCGTCTGCGACGGCGCCGAACTTCCTCGCGCCGATAAGAGCAAAGTGTATCTGCTGCGATCGAGGGGCAGTGAAGCTCATGAAATGTGGGACGTCACCGACCCCTCCAAGCCGACGCGGCTCAACGTCATCATCGACGGGCTCCGCGACACGCACAAAAACTGGTGGGAATGCGATTCAGGCATCGCGTACCTCGTCTCAGGCAAGCCCGGCTGGCGCACCCCTCGAATGGGGCAGGTCTATGATCTGAGCGATCCGTCGGAACCGCAATTTATCCGCGACTTCGGTTTGCCGGGGCAGCAGCCCGGCGGCACGGGCACGGTTCCAGCCGACATGCATGGAATGATTTCCACCGGCCCCAAGGGCAACCGCATTTACGTCGGGTACGGCACCACCAAGAACGGCGTGATCGAGATTCTCGACCGCGACAAGCTGATCCATGGACCAAAGGACCCCACCGAGGCGAACCTCGAATATCCCATCGTCGCCAAGCTCGAATTGCCGCCGGAGGTCGGCGCACACACGACCTATCCGCTGCTCGGCATGGACCTGCCGGAATTCGCGAAAAATGCGAATCAAAGCCATCGCGATTTCATGGTGGTCACGGGAGAAACGACCGACAATGAATGCCACGATCCAAGACAGATGGTTCCGGATCTTCGACATCACCACCGAAACGAAAATCCTGGGCGTCTCCACGTGGACGGTGCCCGAAGGCCAGCGGACAACTTCTGCAGCCGCGGCGGCCGCTACGGCACGCATTCGACGAACGAAAACATGACGCCGATTTACTACAGGAAAGTCGTCTTCGTCGCGCACTTCAACGCCGGCGTGCGCGCCATCGACGTGCGCGATCCGTTTAACCCTAAGGAGATCGGCTATTACATTCCGGCCATCACCGACAAGACCGACAAGCGCTGCGTCGGCAACGGCCCCGACGCACCCTGCAAGATCGCGATTCAAACCAACAACGTGGAAGTCGACGACCGCGGCTATATCTACATCGTCGATCGCGCTAACACGGGTATGCACATCCTGGAACTCACGGGCGAGGCTCGGAAGGTGGCGAATCTGCCGTAAGCCCATTCCCGAGTACGGCTACCTGTTCATTTCATTCAAAGAGCTGGAACGGGACGAGATGAATTCCGCGAAGAATCTCTTTAGGAACCTTTATGGGAGAGAAAGAGAGATTCCTCGACGCCTCGTTTCATGGAATGAATGATTTCGTTTATTTCCATTCGATCATGCCGGCATCTTATTGTTGTGGATTTCTCTGATCCTCAAGGCAAGAGATTTTTTGGCGGCAGCCGCCGCACAAGATAGCTCACCAACTCCATTGAGGAGTTTTCCATCTCTACGTCGAAACTCTCAACCTTGCTCGAAAAGTAGTTGTAACACCACACGGCCGGAACGGCCACCAGCAGCCCCAGTGCGGTTGTGACAAGCGCCTCCGATATTCCGGAGGCCACACTTGTGATGCCGGCTGCCCTTGTTGGAGCAGAAGCGCGGAACGCGTTCATGATGCCAACGACGGTGCCGAAAAGTCCTACGAAAGGCGCAGTCGAACCGATGGTTGCCAGACCGCTCAAGCCACGCTTGAGTTCTGCGTGAATCGTGACGACGGACCGGTCGAGTCCTCGTTTAGCGGCGTCGATCAGTTCCACGGAAGAGGCGTGGGGCGGAGTCGACTGGAACTCCGAGAGTCCCGTGGCGATCATAGCTGCGATGTGACTCTTCCGATTTCGTCCCGCTACAGAAATCGCTTCATCGAGTTTTCCACCTTCGAGGATTGGCGTGACTTGCTGAACGAACAAGACGGACTGATGCCGCGCGGCGCGGTAACGCAATCCTCGATCCGCGGCGAGACATAGCGATGTCACGGACATCAGGAGGAGCATGATGACAACTCCCTTGGCGGTCCAGCTCATCGAATGCACCATGCTCATCAGATGCCAATCCATGGCGGCCTCCTCGTCGCATCGCGAAAATCCGTTTGCTGTGCATATAGACACCATGACCGCCAATTTGTGCCGTGCTGAAATGCAAGGAAACTATTTCTCCGAGTAGGTGTCCAACTATGTTGGGGCGATTTCCTCGGAGGCGAGTCGGATGTCGCGAAGACTACTTCCTGTGATTCTCACTACGGTCGCCGCCTATCTTGGAATTGGGGTCCTTTCAAGCGACCTGGCCGCCCAGCCGTCCCCACGGCCACTTGAGATCCGTCTTACAAAGCCTCTCAAGTGGGCGAACGGTTGTCTACAGGTCAGCATCAATCGTGTGAACCGTTCGGCAAACCCGCTTTTCCTGCCAACTACGGGACTTTTCGTTGCTTCATCGGCCACTCTTGCTGCTGATGTGAGCGCGGAACCACACGGAGTCAGGTGGTTCACGGTCTTTGGGGCCTCCGACGTTGTGGATTTGAATGCAATGCCGCTTGCGGCGGGTTTGACGATACATGATTACGAGTGCATCGGATCGACTTTTGCGGTCAATAATCCGAAGAAGAAGACTCGCCGCGAAGTTCCTGTGAGAGGCAAGCTAAGAATTTATGCAAATTACTTTCTATCAGAACAGGACTGGCGCACGCACAAATCACAAATGGAAGAGATGTTCCGAACACCACCCGACAAGTGGAAAGAAATTCTAAAGCCCGAAGTGACCACGATCACAGTGCCAATTCCCTGTCGCGAATCCGATTGTGAGCACGATTGCAACGCACCACCCATCGTATTGGCAGGGGAGGGGATGATCATTCCTGATACTCTCAGCGGCGCACGCGAATGGATCAAACGCGGCAAAGCAATCAACGACCAATTAGCGAAGCAGTTGGCTCCATGCATCTCGCCGTAGCTCAATCATCGTGCACATATCATATCAGGTTAGGTCCTTCTGTTTCGGCTGGTAGTAGGTTAAAGTAGAAGCTTCCGAGCCGCTCTCTTTAGGTTCGTTGTGTCCCCAATCGGGCGCGGGCTCTACTTGGAGCCCGCCATCAAAAATGACTGAAAAACTGCCATCTGTCGTCATCGTCGGCCGCCCCAATGTGGGCAAGTCCACAATCTTCAACCGTCTGACCGGCACACGCCGCTCGATTGTTACCGACGAGCCGGGCGTCACGCGCGACCGGATCTACGGCACAGCCACGTGGCAGGGCAAGTCATTCGAAATCGTGGACACGGGCGGAATCGTGCCGGACGACAAAGTCGCCATTCCGCGTGAAATAAGAACGGAAAGACCATCGAATGACAGTCTAAATTTAGACATTGTTAATCCATAAGTGACCAATATTCAGAATTTCGGCGATCCCCGTGATCCATGACGAAAGTGAAGCACTTCGACAAGGTGCCCATCTTCGCCGACTCGGTAGTAAACGAGCACCGGGCTAGGCTGTAGCTTACGGACGCGGGAACGCTTCCGGATCGTGCCGCCCATGCGAGGAAACCGGGTGAGCAAATCCACGTGATCAAGCAAGGCGTTACCGAAACGCATCGCGGCCTCGCCATCATCCTCGGCAATGTAGCCGATGTTCTCTGCAAGATTTCGCGCTCTTTGCGTGAAGAAGAGCCTGTAATCCGCTTTTTCAGGCGCTTACGGACTTTTTCGATCGGGATAGTGCGACCGGCCTCAGC
This sequence comes from Terriglobia bacterium, assembly GCA_963757625.1. GTDB lineage: Bacteria > Acidobacteriota > Terriglobia > Acidiferrales > UBA7541 > Palsa-360. The sequence goes on from CAVWSJ010000006.1 coordinate 1,255,240, forward strand.
GTCGCGGATGCCTTCGTCGATTGCCGCGAGGGTCTTTTCGTCCTCGTCCTCCATCGCGGCGGCCGGACGGTCCATGGCGACTTCTTTTGTTTTAGCCACAATCAAGTGATATCTCGCATTTCGGGTAGGCCCAAAGCTTCTGTTTCGCTGATTGTGGCGGTCTTCTCTAGGGGCGCATCTCGGATCGGCCTAGGTCTTTGGCCAGTGGCTGTGTCGTCGCAAATGTTTCAATCGGCGTGAGATATGTCCGGGAGATGCGGTCGTGCCAGCATAGATGATCGTCGTCCCAAAGGGCCCACAGAAATCCCAAGAAACATGTTCCTGCCGAGATCAGATAACCGAAACTCCTCCACGTCATCTGCCTGGACGTAGGCACGTTGCCGTCAAAGCTGACGACGCGGATCCCGCGCACCATCATTCCCGGAGTGGAACCACCAAATATCGTAAAAAGGGCGAAATACTGCGCATAAAAAAGCACGAGCGTAGCCCCCATCACCGCTGCATCGAGTTTGTTGAATCCGAGGTGTCCCCCGAGGGTGATGAATAAAGCGATCATTCCCCCATAGCTAAATAGTAGGAGCGCGGTATCCAAGATAGCCGCCCTGCGTCTCTCCGGAAGTGATGCCACAGAAAGGACCGAGTCCGGCCCCCACCTCTCATATTGTTGCGCGCGCCCGTGGTGATCGAATGTGGCTTGGGACGATGCCATTTCATGAATGGAAATCTCGTAGCGTTCCGAGCGCGGCTTTCGCTGCGGCGCGGAGGTTGCAGGACGGATAAACTCGCCTTCTGCCTCCGCGTCCTGATCGGGAGTTTGAACGGGCGCGGTTGACTCGAGTTCGAAAGGCAATGTCGGCTGGAAGTCGGAAGCGGCGGAGCCATGGCGGCGGACACGATAGGCGTGCAGCCGGCTCGAAACTTCGCGCCGCCATTCCGGCTCGACGGCCAGATTCCCTTCCGTGGGGGTAGAGACACGGCGTGACGAGGACGTGCGCCTCACGGAGTCCAGAGGAGCGTCACAGAAACAGCAAATCTCGGACTTGTCGCCATTCACGGCGCCACAATGCTGGCAGGTTTTTATCACCGTTCCGTTTTGCGCTGCGGATGTCTCGCCGAACGGAAATCGGGAGTCAACGGCATTCTAGCAGCGGCGCGCTCTTCGAAGTGAAAATGCTTCCTTTTGTCGCGAATCGGGTACCCCAGGCAGCTGGCCAGCACAATTCGGAATCTATGGCAGTGGTTCATTTACACATTTGCGATCAAACTAAGTCATGGCTTTCGCTTCACCGCCGTTGTAACCCTTTGGGGGGAATGCTAGGCTAACCAGCTATTTTCAAGAAAGCGCTCCAGGCTTGCCGTTCTCGGGGCGGACGGCAGCGGCAACCCATGATCCTAAGACACCAGATGATTAGCGCGGCTTGGAGACGAGTGCTCTTCCTCCTGATCGCCTGCGCCGGCGCGGCGCACGCCGCAGCGGCACAGGAAAAGATCGCGCCTGCGGGTGGGACAACGGTGCGCCTCGAAGCGGAACAGCAGCGCAAGGAAGGAGACGTATTCTTCGCCGACGGCAAAGTCGAGATCCAATATAAGAATCTGAAATTGCGCGCCGACCATGTGCAATACAACTCCAAGACGTACTTGGCTGTGGCCCAGGGCAACGTGCAACTCGACGTGGACACGCAACACCTGACCGCGGATTCGGGCAATTTCAACGTGCAAAGCGGGGAGGGCCAGTTCGAGCACGTGCGCGGCACGGTCGTGATGGCGCCTCGGCCAAACGTCCTCCTGCTGGTTTCGCCGAATCCCCTCAGTTTCGAGGCCCAGGAAGTCCGGCGGCTCAACACCTCGACCTACGTCATTGAACATGCCTGGCTGACCGTCTGTGAGCCGGACAAGCCCAGCTGGAAGTTTTTCACTACCCAGGCCACGCTGCATGTGGATCGTACGGTCGTCCTGGTCAATGCCAACTTTCGCCTGTTCCGAATCCCGCTGTTATACATGCCGTATGCCACGGTGCCCGCGGGGCATAATCTGCGGCAATCCGGATTTCTAATGCCGGAATTCGCCGACACCTCGCTCAAGGGCCTCGTCCTGGGCGATGCCTACTACTGGGCGCCCAATAGCTGGACCGATCTCTCCCTCGGCGGGGCCTACCTCAGCCTCCGCGGCTGGCAGCAAAACGGAGAATTCCGCGCCAAGCCCTGGGAGAATGTGAATGTCTCGGCAAGATATTTCGGTGTGATCGACCATGGCTTGCCGACGCTGGCGATTCCGAAGCAGGGCGGCCACAGCGCGCAGTTTGATCTGGACGCCCAACTGCATGGCGGCTGGCGGGCCGTCGCCGACTTGAATCAACTTACCTCTCAAATTTTCCAATTGGCCTTCGCGCCGACGTTCGGAGAGGCGGTAAACTCGGAGGTCCGCTCCTCGGCATTTCTGACCAATAATTTCCGCGGGTTCAGCGTCGATCTTGGAGCAGGAAGTTATAAGAATTTCCTCAACCTGCAACCGGAAACGAGCGTCGATCTCCGCTCGGCCCCGGAAATGCGATTCAGTTCGGTCGACCAATCGCCCTGGACGAACCTGCCGATTTATTTCGGCGGCGACGCGTTTGCCGGGGCGGTTCACCGGGAGGATCAGCACCTGTCGCCGCCGGATCCGGAGACCGGGCAGCAAACGGTCGAATCGGGCGTCGTTACGGGCCCGGCCGTGGAACGATCCGAACTGACGCCGCGCGTCGTGGTGCCATTGCGATGGGGCCCCTGGCTGGGGGTCACCACCAGCTACACCGCGCGGGTCACGAGCTACGGTGCGCAGCTCATGAACGGCGTCGTGGTGGACGATCCTACACACCGGATTACTGGCGAATTGAACGTCGATCTCCGTCCGCCCACGTTGGAGCGCATCTGGGGAAACAGCGGCAGCAAGTGGAAACACACGATCGATCCCGAAATCGAATACAACTACGTGCGCGGCGTCAATCAATTCGATCGGTTCATTCGTTACGACGATGACGAGACGCTTACGGACACCAATGAATTCATGTACTCCATCACGCAGCGGCTTTTCCGCCGCAAGGGAGATGGCCAGGCCGACGAACTCGTAAGCTGGAAGATCGCGCAAAAATATTATTTTGATCCGACGTTCAACGGCGCGCTCGTTCCCGGAACGCGCAACGTTTTTCAGGCGCTTGATTCGATCACTCCCTTTGCTTTCGCGGATGAGCCGCGCCATTTCTCCCCGATCGACAGCGACCTCCGCGTTACCCCCGGCGGAGTCTATGACGTCGAGGTTCGGCTCGACTATGATACCGAGCGCCATCGGATCACCACGGCCGGCACCCTGCTGAAGATTCAGCCGTATAACAATTTCAATTTTACGCTGGCGCATTTTTCCGTCGATAACACTTCCTACGTAAACCCGGTCGCCAGCGGGTCGGTCCTGCAACCTGTCGCCAACCAAATCCGGGCGCAGATCGGATACGGAGACATCAATCGCCGCGGGTGGAACGCCCTGGTCGGGTTCAGCTATGACATTAAGCAGGACGTCTGGCAAAATCAGGTCGCGCAGGTGAGCTATAACGGTTCCTGTTGCGGAATCGCTTTTGAATACCGCCGGCTGGCGCTTGGCTCGGTACGAACCGAAAACCAATTTCGAATCGCGCTCACCATTGCGAATATCGGAACGTTTGGAAATCTGCGCCGACAGGAGAAGATTTTTTAGATCATGCAGGAAGAAGCTCTCTGCATATTGCACCTTGGAAGGACTCGCCGCGCTGCTGGCAAAGCGCAAGATTTCACCCGTCGAAATTACAGAAACTTTTCTGCGCAGGATCGAACGGCTCAATCCCTCCTTGAACGCTTTTCTGACGATCACGACGGAGCAGGCGATGGCCTCCGCGCGCCTTGCGGAAAAGGAGCTGGCCCACCGACGGTCCGCAAATGCGAATCGTCCCCTGCTGGGAATTCCGATCGCGATCAAAGACAACCTGTGGACGCGCGGAATCCGGACCACGGCCGGATCCAGGATTCTGGGCGACTTTGTCCCGCGGGCGGATGCGACCGTGACGCGGAAGCTCGCGCGTGCCGGCGCAATTTTGCTGGGCAAAACGCACATGAACGAATTCGCGTACGGGATCACGGGCCACAATACGCATTACGGACCCGCTCACAATCCCTGGTCCCTGGATCGTATTTCGGGTGGTTCGAGCAGCGGCTCCGCCGTGGCGATTGCCGCGGGTCTTTGCGCGGCATCGGCGGGCACCGACACCGGAGGTTCGATCCGCGTTCCCTCGGCATTGTGCGGGATTGTGGGCCTGAAGCCTACTTTTGGCCGCGTAAGCGTCTATGGCACGGTCCCGCTCGCTCCTTCATTCGACCACGTGGGCCCGCTGGCCCGCAGCGTGGCGGACGCGGCGATGCTGCTTGGGCTGCTCGCCGGGCGCGATCCCATGGACCCGACATCCTCGAAGCATCGCGTGGAAGATTACCGTGCCGCACTGCGAAAGCCTCTGCGGAAATTTCGTTTGGGCCTCCCGCGGGAGCACTATTGGGAGAAACTCGACGCTGAAGTGCGGCGCGCAACCGAAGCCGCCGTTCGCGATCTGGAAAAGCGTGGCGCAAAAGTGCGGGAAATCTCCCTGCCGAACGTGCGTGAATCGAATGAGGCGGCCACAAACCTGTCTCTCGCGGAAGCGCGCCACGTCCACGAGTTGGCCGGATATTTCCCCGGTAGCTCCAGCGAATATACCGAGGATGTGCGCCAGCGGATCGAGGCGGGAGGCCAGGTATCGGCGATAAAATATCTGCAAGCGCTGGACATGGGGAAACGATTGCGGGCTGAATTCGACGCCGCCTTTCAAGAAGTTGACGTGATCGTCGCGCCCACGGTTCCCGTTCCGGCGCCTCCCATCAGCGCGGAGAACGTGCTGATCGAAGGGGAGCAAGTCGGTATTCGTCCTGCCCTGGTGGGAATGAATCGGCCTGCGAATTTCACAGGCCTCCCGGCGATGTCGGTGCCCTGCGGCTTCACGCGCGGCGGCTTGCCCATCGGGCTGCAATTGATTGGCCGCGCCTTTGACGAGGCCACGCTGCTTCGCGTGGCGAATCTCTACGAATGCACACACGATTGGGGCGCGCGCCATCCGAGTCTTAAGGGCTAGTCGCTCAACCGCCGGGAGGAAGCCGCGGGTCTGAAGACCCGGGCTACAGCAACGCACGTTCCCATACCGGTTCATGTAGCCCGCCTCTTTAGAGGCGGGGGTTCTTCTCCTGCCGCTGAGCATGTAACAACCCTACAGAAAAATAGGGCGTAGGTTGAATCTTTGGCGTATGCGCATCCGTCTAATATGCGGGTACGGGCTCTACTTGGCGCCCGCCGAAAAACTGACAATGATGTAGAATTAGAAGGCTGCTCCATCGGAGTTCTTTGACCAGATGCAAGTCTCGATACTCTACGCCTTCGTTGCGGGGATCATCTCGTTCCTGTCGCCGTGCGTGCTGCCTCTTGTGCCCGGATACGTCTCGATGCTTTCGGGGATTGGAGTCGAGCAACTGCGCACGGGCCAGCCAGCGCGCAACAGCCTGTTTGCCTCATCGATCGCGTTTGTATCGGGCTTTTCGGTCGTCTTCATAAGTTTTGGCGCTTCCGCAAGCGCCGTCGGCCAGTTTCTCCTCCAGCATAAGGCCCTGATGGGTCCGGTTGCTGGAGCCGTCATCGTCCTGTTCGGTTTGCACCTGATTGGCTGGCTGATCAAGTTGCCCGTTAACGCGGGGCTTGTGATTGGCGGCGTGCTGGCGTTCGGCGCCGCAATTCTCTATCGCCGCTCGGGGACGGATACCGTCGGCCCCGGTGGCCTGTTCGGCTCGGTGCAATTGCTCTCGGTGGCAATCATCTTCCTGGCCGGACCGTCGCTGACGCGATGGCTCAATCGCGACCTCCGGTTTCACAATCTCGGGACCCAGACGGAGGAGCAAGCCAAGTCCGGCGGGGCATTCTCCGGAGTCACCAGCGGATTCCTGCTTGGTTTCGCGTTTGCTTTTGGCTGGACGCCGTGCATCGGCCCGATTCTCGCCGCCGTGCTGGTGCTCGCCGCGAACACACAGACAATTACCCGCGGCATTTTTCTGCTGGCCATTTATTCGGCGGGCCTTGCGGTTCCATTCCTGCTCACGGCCATTGGAATTAACCAGTTCCTGCGTTTTTACCAGAAATTCCGCAAGTATTTGCATGCCGTCGAAGTCCTGAGCGGAGTTCTGCTGCTGTTCGTGGGAGCGCTGATTTTCTTGAACCGGCTGACCTGGCTATCGGGTAAACTGGGATTTCTGAACAAGTTCGCGTTATAGGCGTGGGAGAAAGGCAATTGCCGTTATGAAGAAGGGCGTTCTCATTACTCTCGGCGTGGTCGGGCTGCTTGCGGTCATGGTCTGGGCCGACCGGAAATTCCCTCCGGCTGGAGCGCCCGCAACGGGCATGGCCACGGCGAACACGCCGACCGATGCACCAACGATCTCCGTGAAGGACGTCAATGGCCAGGACGTCACGCTGGCGCAATACAAGGGGAAAGTGGTGCTGGTGAACTTCTGGGCCACCTGGTGCGAGCCTTGCCAGACGGAAATCCCCTGGATGATCGAATTCCAGCAAAAGTACGCTCCGCGTGGGTTCACGATTCTGGGAATTTCGATGGACGAAGAAGGTAAAAAGGCCATCGACCCATTTCTGGCAAAAGAGCGGTTCGACGTGAATGGCCAGAAAGAGCCCATGAATTATCCGATCCTGCTCGGCAGCGATGCGATCGCGGAAAAATTCGGTGGAGTAATCGGCTTGCCCACCAGCATGCTATTCGATCGGAACGGCAAAAAAGTCAGGACCATCGTCGGACTCGTCAATCACGACGACATTTCCAAGTACATTGAAGGTCTGCTTTAGTTCGAGCCCCATTCTGCGGTCGCGCAACCTCTGCCAGCCTGTCTTTCATGTTTACTCCCACCTGAATGAGGGAACCCTCATCGTGCGCGGGCGAAGCCTCCCCGTGAGACAATGCATATCGATATCGAAAATCCGAAGGCGCTTCGTTTGGGGTTTTCGGCGGGTGAACATTCTTGACAACCCGCGCGTATAGTTAGCAGGACGCAATTTCATGAAGACTCGAATCCATATTCGCGAGCCCTTCTTCATCGCGCTCGAAACGCTGCGCGCGCATAAGATGCGTTCTTTTTTGATGCTGCTGGGGATTGTGCTTTCGGTATCCACATTGATTATGGTGATCGCGCTGATCTCCGGAGTGAACCTCTACGTGGCCAATCGCATCGCCAATCTCGGCTCGAACGTGTTCCTCGTCCTGCGCTATCCCATCATCACGGACATGGACCAGCTCGTGAAAGCCATGCGCAGGAACAAGCCGATCACCTGGGACGATTACGAGTTTCTGCGCGACAACTCCAAACTGGCGATCCGAGTGGGCGCGCAGGCAAACCAGTTGGGCCGGACGAAGGCCAACGGCCAGACCGTCGAAGACACCACCATCTACGGCGTCACCGCCAATATCGGCGACATGAAGACCGAGCAGCCCGCCGAGGGGCGCTACATCACCGACACCGACAACGAGCATCGCTCCCAGGTCGCGCTGATCGGCACGGACATCGTTGACAAGCTGTTCCCCGGCCGCGATCCTATCGGCAAGGAACTCGATATTGACGGCCGCCCCTATGAAGTGGTGGGAGTCGGAAAACAGATTGGCACCGTGCTGGGGCAGTCGCAGGACAATTTCGTCTATATTCCGATCCAAACGTGGCTGAAATTCTACAACACCAGCGCCACCAGTCTGGCGATCAACGTCCAAACGCGGGGCGGCGACTGGATGTCGCGCACGCAGGAGGAAGCTCAGTTGCTGATGCGCGCGCGGCGTCACCTGAAACCGGACGAACTCGACAACTTCGGCACCATTGACGGCGGGTCGCTGGTGGATTTGTTCAAGCAGATTACCGGGGCGCTGGCGGCCTCGATGATCGGCATCGTGGCGGTTTTCCTGGTGATTGGCGGCGTTGTGATCATGAACGTGATGCTGGCCACGGTGACCGAGCGCACGCACGAAATCGGTCTGCGCAAATCCATGGGAGCGCGCCGCTCCGATATCCTTCTCCAGTTTCTGACCGAGAGCGCCGTGATGTGCACCATCGGCGGGGTGATCGGCGTATTGCTGGCGTACGTTTTCGCGGAAGTCGTCGCGGCCAACACGGCCGTGCCTATGCACGTTCCGATTTCCGCCGTCATCATCGCGCTGGCGGTTTCGACGGCAGTGGGCGTGTTTTTCGGCCTGTATCCGGCGAGCAAGGCCGCGAACTTGAACCCCATCGAAGCGTTGCGGCAGGAAATCTGAGGCGAAACGGCGGACCCATGCGAATGTCGCTCGGTGAAAATGCCAGGATGGCGCTGGACACGCTGCGTGAAAATAAGGTGCGGTCCTTTCTCACGGTTCTCGGAGTCGTCATTGGAATCACGGCTCTCATCACGGTCTCTTCCATCCTGGTGGGTTTCTACGGCGACGTCACCGCTTATCTGTCCGATTACGGGCCAAATACCATTTGGGTTTTCAAGGTCGCTCCGGGGGTCGGCACCGGCCGAATGACCGCCGAGGAGCGCAATCGCAAGCCAATCTCCGAGGAGGATGGCATCGCCATTCGCGAACAGTGCCCGGCCGTGGAGAAAGTTTCGATCACGGTCGAAAAGCGCATCTACAATTTTAATAATCCGCCGTCGATCAACGCCCGGTACAAGGACAAGGAGGTTACAGGTCTCGATTACTCCGGCACGGATACCGATTACGTGGACGTCTTCAACGCCAAGCTTTACGTTGGCCGGTTCTTTACCGAGGCGGAAAATTTGCACCGCGCGGACGTCGCGGTCATTGGTTACGATCTGGGCCAGACGTTTTTCCCCGACGAGGACCCCCTCGACAAGGTCATTAACGTGGAGGGATTTCCCTATCGCGTCATCGGAGTGTTCGAGCACCGCAAAGGACAACTCTTCCAGAACCCGCGCGTCGAAAAACAGGTGGTCGTGCCCATTCGCACCTATGAGAAACATCATCCGGAGGACGACGAACATTTCGTCGGCGCCATGGCGATTCCCGGACGCATGGCCGAGGCGCAGGATGAAATTCGCGCTCTGCTGCGGCGCCGCCGCCACGTGGCCTATGCCGATCCGGATAATTTCGGCCTCTCCACCGCCACGGAAGTCGCCAACCAATTCAAGGAAATCACCGGGTCCGTGGCCTTGCTCACCGCCGTGGTGAGCTCGATCGGATTGCTGGTCGGCGGCGTCGGTGTGATGAATATCATGCTGATGTCCGTCACGCAGCGCACGCGCGAAATCGGGGTGCGTAAGGCCATCGGAGCGCGGCGGAGCGACGTCATCTGGCAATTTCTGACCGAGGCCATCGTTCTCACCGGCGCCGGTGGAGTCATCGGCGTGGCATTGGGCATCATCATCAGCCTGCTCATCAACGAGTTTCTGCCCAGGCTGCCTTCCTCGGTGCCCGTTTGGGCCGTGCTCCTGGCGGTCATCGTTTCCATGAGCGTCGGCCTCTTCTTCGGGATGTATCCCGCGGTGAAGGCCGCGCGGCTCGATCCAGTGGAAGCCCTGAGGTACGAGTGACGCGGTTTGCGAGATGAGAGTTAAGCGCCAGATTATCGCAATGGGTGGAGGCGGGTTCACGGTTCACCCTGAAAACCCTGCACTGGAACGGTTTGCCCTTTCGCAAACGCGCAAATCGAATCCCTCAGTATGTTTTCTGGCCACTGCAACGGGCGATGCGCCAACCTACATCGCCAAATTCTATGCGACGTTCGCGAAATTCAAGTGTCGCCCGACGCATGTCTCTTTCTTCGAGCGCACACCCGAACTGAGGAAAATTCTCCTGGCGCAGGACCTGATCTATGTGGGCGGCGGCAATACCAAGAGCATGCTTGCGGTATGGCGAGAGTGGGAGTTGCCGAAGATCCTTCGCCAGGCATGGAATTCAGGGATCGTCCTGGCGGGAATCAGCGCGGGAGCGATTTGCTGGTTTGAATGGGGAGTCACAGATTCCTGGGCGGAGCATCTGGCGCCGCTGCGCTGCCTGGGTTGGCTGCCGGGAGCATGCTGCCCGCATTACGATGGAGAGGCGGAACGCCGCCCGGCGGTGCATCAATTCGTCTCAAAGGGTCTATTGCCGGAGACGTTGGCCATCGATGACGGCGCCGCAGCCCACTTTGTGGGGCGCACGCTGAAGCGAGTCGTGTCATCGCGGGCGAAGGCGGGCGTGTACCGCGTCCGGCGCGAGGGTGCAGGAACCGTCGAAACTCCATTGCCGGTGACACGATTGAAACAGTGAACTCACCCCGCATATCTTGCCCCTCCGGCGGCTTCGCGGTACCCTGTAATCATCATGGATGAAAAAGAGTTTCAGAAACGCTGCGATGCCGCATTTGAAGAACTGCGCCGCCGCCTTCAGGAAGCCGGTGACACGCACGGCTTTGAGGTCGAGGGCGGAAGCGGAAGGCTCGAAGTGCTCTTCGAAGACGAGGACGAAACAAAATTTGTCATCAGCCCGCAAACGCCGGTCCGGCAGATCTGGATTTCCGCGCTAACCACGAGTTTCAAGCTGGCATGGTCGGACTCGGCAGGGGCTTTCGTTCTGGAAAAAACCGGCGAGACGCTGATGCAGCTCATGGGCCGGATCCTGACGGAGCAACTTGGCAGCCCGGTGAGCGTCTAAATGAGCATGACTTCATCGAATCGCAATGTGGCGAAACGCTTGCCGAGCCTCCGCGCGGGTTTGGTGTTCCTCGCGCTTGGCGCCTTTGCGACGTTCGCGGCCGCGCAAGAAGGCGCCTATCCCGGTGCGGCGAGCGTCATCCAGCCTCAAGCTTACGTTTCGCTGCAGCCTGTGCCGCGGGGCAGGGCGTTTGAGATCGCGGTGGTCGCCAAGATCTCCCCGAACTTTCACGTCAACGCGCACCAGCCCTCCGAGGATTATCTGATTCCCACGAAAGTGACGGCGGACCTGCCGCCCGGGGTCTTCCTGGTGGAAACGACCTACCCGCGCGGAGTCATGCGCGCGTTCCGATTTTCGAAAATTCCCCTGCGCGTTTATGAATCCTCGTTCACTGTGCGGATGAAACTTCGAGCGGACGGTACGGCTCCCCTCGGGGCGAAAAAAATCGCCCTCACCGTCGGCTACCAGGCCTGCAATCAGGACTCCTGCCTGCCGCCGACAAAAGTCGCCGCAACCGCCGCCCTCGAAATTGCTGCTGTGGATACGCCCGCGCACCCGGCAAATCCGGAGATTTTCTCCACTACACCTGCCGCGAAATTCCCCGCGCAACGTTAATAAGAATCTGGTCAGGTGGTCAGGGTGAGGGGAAATTTCCGTTCGAGGAACCCGGGCATTCATGGATGATGGCGCCAGAAAGTACTCCGGCGCGTCACGACATCCCAAGCGCTTCCACGGCCTTGCGCAGCCGGCGGACGATGCGCTCTTGTCCGATCACGAGCATGCTCTCAAATAACGGCGGCGCAACCGCCTGCCCCACGATCGCGACGCGCGTCGCGTTGATCAGCAGGCCCGCTTTCACGCCCTCGGCCGCCGCGAGGGCGCGCAAGGCATGATCGCACGCGTCGTGATTCCAATCGGGAAGCGCCGCAAGGTCATCCGCAAGTTTACTGAGCATCGGCCCCAGCCGTTCATCCTTCCAGAATTTCTCGCGGGCATGCGATTCATATTCAAAGGAATCGCAGAAAAACGCGCGCGCCCAGGTGGAAAAGTCCGGCAGCAGGCGCGTGCGTGGCCGCAGCAGGTCCACGGTCTTCGAGAACCATTCCCTTTTTTCGGCGGCCCATTCCGGCCGCCAGAGTTTTGAGCGCTCGAGTTCGCCCTGCACGGCGGGCAGCAATTCCTCAATCGGGAGCTTTTGCAGATACTCCACGTTGAACCATTCGAGTTTCGCGCGATCGAAGACGGCATTCGTGCGGCTCACGCCCCCGAGCGAAAACCTCTCGATAATTTCAGCGGTGCGAAGGAATTGGGCGTCCTCGCCCGGCGCCCACCCGAGCAGCGCCAGAAAATTCCGGAACGCTTCCGGAAGAAACCCCTCGTCGCGGTAGGAGCCGACGCTGGTGGCGCCGTGACGCTTGGAAAGACGCGTGCGATCCGGGCCCAGAATCAACGGAACGTGCGCGAAGACTGGTGGTGCGGCACCCAGCGCGCGGTACAGCAGCGCCTGCTTCGGCGTGTTCGAGATATGGTCGGAGCCGCGAATCACGTGGGTGATGCGCATGTCGATGTCATCGACGACGACGCTCAGTTGATACGTCGGCACGCCCTGCGCCTGGCCTTCCTTGGGAGAACGCAGCAGGACGAAATCCTCGATCTCTTCATTCATCACTTCGCGCGGGCCGAAAACGGCGTCATCAAATCTCGTTGTGGCGCCGAGCGGAACCCGAAAGCGTATCGCCGGACTCTGCCCGGTGGTCGCGGTCTTCCCGTCGCGGCATGCGCAGCGCGTGACGCGCCGGGGGCCCGCTTCCTTCTTCACATCCTCGGTTTCTTCGACGGCGTCGCCGCCCGCATATTTCTCGGGCGGGCAGTAGCAGTAATATGCCGCGCCCGAAGCAACGAGCTTTTCCGCTGCCGCCCGGTGCAAATCAAGCCGCTGCGACTGATAGTAGGGTCCCTCATCCCAATCGACGCCGAGCCATCGCAAGCCCTCGAGAATGCCCTCGACCAGTTCGGGACGATTGCGCTCGACGTCCGTATCCTCAATGCGCAGGATGATCGTCCCACCCTGCCGGCGCGCGAACAGCCAGTTGAACAAAGCCGTGCGCGCCCCTCCCACGTGCAAATAGCCGGTCGGCGAAGGAGCAAATCGAACACGAACCCCCGTGGAGGAAGCCCTTAATGCATTAGAAGTAGTCGTCATACGCCGTGTCAGTATCTCCCAACCACAGAAAACAATTCATCTTAGCTGAACCCATCTTGGAAGGCGAGTGGGCCGAAACGTCGCAGGTGGGACCATCCCCGTAAGCTGAAGTTCCCGAGTCGTTTAGTTTGAGGCTGGCTTGATGCCCGCGAAAAATGCTAATTCACGCCACTTCCAGTGGCAATCCACGTCGGCAAAGCCGGTCTCGCGCAGCCACGCCAATTGAGTTCCGAGATCGAGCAGCTTATTCGATGGGTCTTCGTCCTCCCAGGCAATCGCCTTCAGAAAAGCGGCGTGGAGACGCGGAGACGGCGACGCAACGTGCTCCAGATTGCAGAAGACTCCGGCGGGCGACAGGATTTCAAGAACCTCTTTATACAGCGAGCGTTTACGTTCGTGCGAAACGTGGTGAATCGCAAAGCTGGAAATCACCGCGTCGAATTGCCCCATCGGCGGCAGCGCATTTTCAAGATCGTGGGCGACGATGGAAACGCCGCTGCCCGGGGCAAACAGGCTCCGCACCTTCTCCAGCATCGTCGGCGAAAAGTCGAGCCCCACGAACTGCGCGCGGGGCAATGCGGATTTGACCAGCGCAAGGAGTCTCCCCCCGCCGCAGCCCAGGTCGAGCACGCGGCTCGCGCATGGGGGCACAAACTCAAGCAGGGTCGCCTCCCCCTCGACCCGGTGCGGAATCGAATCCGCGCGCCGCAGATAGTCCAAAGCATGCTCGGCGTTGGGCCAGAGATTGATTTCCGGCGACGCATTCGATTGTGTGCTCATAGAGGCAGGTTAGTGTGGCGTCGCGACATAATTCCAATTGATAATGTTTTCGAAAACCATAACTGGATTTTATAAGATCCGGCCCAGAGGGCGGGAAAATGGGCCCTCAAACCGGGCCTGGAAACCGACGGATCCGCCGTGTTGATCCGGGATTCGATCCGGCAAACTCCGGAACCAGGGTGTCCCCTTCCATTGGGGAGGCGTGTGCCCGAAGATTCACTTGCCTTGTTCCTGTCTGGTACCCCCGTACCCTTGACCGTCCGGAAAGGCGTCCCTTATAGTCGAAAAAGTGAAGAAAAGTCGCGGGATAGGTGTGTTTATCCGTGGTCCTGGGATGCGCCTTCCGCGCAGAAAAACTAATGTGGCCCAGCTGCCTCTGACACGCACTTTCTTTCATCAGCCTGACTCTGCAGGTTTTCGCTATTCCTGCGAAGAGCGGGCTTCGGATTACCCGCATGAAGGCGCCTGTGGATTGATGACGGTCTGACAACATCATCGCGATCACCCTGCTGATCGCTTCAGCATTGACTTCGGGTTTCTTCGCCTACATGTACAGCTTGAGGCGCCAGGCCTACCTCATGCTCTGGAGCGCTGGATGGTGCCTGCTGGCGCTGCATTATCTCAGCCCCGCGCTGGAGCCCTGGATTCTGGTCGCGCCCTGGCAATCGGCGGTAAATGAATGGCTGCTGGCCGCGGCGGCGTTGCTATTTTTCAGCACGGCGCAAGTTTATACGGAAGCTGAGCCGTGGGTCCGTCCTCAGATTGCGGTGGGAGCGGTTTTCGTGCTCTGGTCCGCCGCCTACTATTTGCACAGCGTCAGCGTCTCCCCGCAACTCGGGGTCGCGGCGTGCTGTGCGGCGCGGCCTGGGTATTTTTTCAGGAAAGCCGCCGCCACGAAACATTCGCGGATTTGCTGCTGGCCATTTCTTTCCTCAGCTGGGGCGCGATTCTGATCGGTGAACTTCTGCTCAGTTCCCGCGCCGCCGATTCCCTGCGCGCGCTCGAGATTCTCCCTCAGCTGTTCGCCGCGGCCTTGATGGTGATGGGACTGTATGAAGAGGAAAAGCGCCGCGTCGAACACAACATGCTCGCGCTTTCCAACGTAAATCTGGCAACCTCCGGTTTCGTCGGCCCGGAAATTCAACAGATGCTCTCGCACGCGCTCGAGCGCGTGCTGAGCGTTGTGCGCATGCCCGCCGGAGCGCTCTTCCTGCATCACGGCAATCCGGAAGGTCCGACTTCTGTTGTGGCCGTCGGGCTGACGGAAAATTTCTGTGCCATCTCGCAGGAAGAAGGGCTGGACGATCATCTGGTGGATTTGGTGGCGCGCCTGGGCGGACTGGTCGTTTTCCGCGACCTCGCCCGCGATTCTTCCTGGGCGGCGCTGGAAAGCGAAGAAGCTTTCCGGCGTTTCCGGCAGCTCGCGATCAGCCAGCATCTGCACACCGTCGTCGGGATCAGCCTGCAAGCCAAGGAGAAGGCGTTCGGCGTGTTGTTTCTCGGCACTCCGGATAGCCGCCGTTTTGCCGCCGCGGAACTGCGTTTGATTGCTGGCGCTGGGCCATCAAATTGGCATGGCCGTCGAAAATAGCTACCTGATCCAGCAGACGGCGCGCCGCACGCCAGGAGCTTCGCATGCTCAATGAAATCGGCCGCGCGCTGAGCTCCACGCTGGATCCGGACACGCTATTTGAAACCATATTGAACGAAATGAAGCGCCTGTTTGACGTCAATCACTTTGTCGTCACGTTGCATGATCCGGTGCGCAATGAAATCCGGTTCGAAGTCGAGGTGCGCGACGGCGACATTGTTCCCAAGAGGTCCCGGCCGTTCGGGAACCAGTCGATCACCGAATATCTGATGCGCACCCGGCAGCCTCTTTTGATTCGGGAAAATTACGTACGAAGAAATGCGCAAGCTGGGCCTGGAACCACAGAATTCGCATGAGGGCTGCTTCTGCGGAGTGCCTCTTTTGCTCTACGAGCGGCCCATCGGAGCCATGGTCGTGCAGAGCCCGCAGGACCGCGCGCTAGACAGCGGGCACATGGAAATGATGCGCGTGCTGGCGAGCGAAGCGGTCATCGCGCTTGAAAATGCGCGGCTGTTCCGCGAGGAGCGCGCGAAATCGCGCCATCTCACCGCTGTTGAACAACATTTCGCGCAACGTCATTACGACGCTGAATCCGGACGAAATGCTGGCGAAGATCGCCGAAGAGCTCGAGCAGGGACTGGACTATTCGCATATCGGAATCGGGTTGCTGGATTACTCGACCAAGGAAATCGTCGTCCAGGCCGAGGCCGGCCGCCGCAAGGGAGCCCTCGGGCGCCGTCTGGGACTGGACGGCAATGTGGTGGGGAGGGTCGCGCGCACCGGGCAGATGGCTGTGGCTGTCTATGGGTCAGCCGGACTCCCCGGAAGAACCGGTCCTGGAAGGTTCCGTCGTCCGCGATCGCGCTGCCGATTGTTTACGCGGACCAGCTTCATGGCGTGTTGTACGTGGAGACCGACCAACGCTCCGACTTCCCGCAAGAGGAGATTCTGTTTCTGGGCACGCTGGCGGACTTGATTTCCGGCGCGCTCCACAACGCGTTGACATTCCAAAAAGCGCAAGAACAAGCCATCACGGATGGACTGACCGGACTCAAGACACATCGCTTCTTTATGGAAGCGCTCTCCGGCGAATGGAAGCGCTCGACGCGCGCCGGACGGTCGTTCTCGCTGGTGCTGATGGACCTGGACCGGTTCAAGTTCGTGAACGATTTTTATGGTCACCTGGATGGCGACCTCGTGCTGCAACGAGTGGCGCACATTCTGGAGCAGAATTGCCGCCGCTCGGACGTGGTCGCGCGCTATGGGGGCGACGAATTCGTCATCCTGATGCCGGAAACCGACGCCGAGCAAAGCCATCAACTTGCGGCGAAATTGCGTTCCTGGATTTCCGCCGATCCCGTCCTGCGCGAGAAGAACGTCACTTCCAGCTTTGGAGTCGCGAGCTTTCCCCGACAACGGATCGACGCCTCAGGAACTGATTCAGGTCGCCGACGCTTCGATGTACCTCTCCAAACATCAGGGCGGCAACGCGGTTTCCACCGCGGACCAATTCGACGCGAACGATTCCAAACAATGGAAGCGGGAAGTGCTCGATGCCTATCTCGGCGTCACGCTCAAGCGCCTGTTCGTTACGGGCCCGGACGCATTCGTGGAAATCTACAGCCGGATCGAGCAATTCGCGAGATCGTTCGCGGAAACCGAATCGTCGTCCTCGCGTCTCAACGGAAACGGCGGACTCGAAATCCACTGCAGAGGCTCGCTTCGAGCCGTTGCCTCCCGTCGTCATGGACACTCTGACTTCGCTCGCGCTCGCCGTCGATGCGAAGGATCAGTTCACGCAGGGCCACTCGCAGAAGGTCTCCGGCTATGCCGTCTTGATCGCCGAAGCCATCGGCCTCGACGGACCGCAAATTGAAGAAATCCGTCTCGGCGGAATGCTGCACGACGTCGGCAAAGTCGGCATTTTGGAATCGATCCTGAACAAGAACGGCCCGCTCAATCCCGATGAGTGGGAGTCCATGAAACGCCATGTGGAATATGGCGCCAAGCTGCTGGAGCCGCTTCGCGGCACTGAGCAAATCCGCGAAATGGTCGCCCATCATCATGAATTTTTCGATGGATCGGGATACCCGGATGGTTTGGCTGGCAGCCAGATCCCGCTCGGCGCGCGCATCATTGCCATTGCCGACGCCTACGACACGATCACATCCGAACGAACCTACAAGAAAGCGCGCACTCCGGACGAAGCCTTCCTGGAACTGGACCGCTGCGGCAACGCGCAGTTCGATCCGGAACTGGTGCGCGTGTTTATCTCGCGGCTGCGCGACCTGCCGAAGTCCCCTGCTTACAAACCCGAGAGTTGACTCACGAACCGGAAGTCCTGCCGTTAGGCTTCTATTCAATTTCCTCTGGTGAATGCCCGCGGACGTTGCGCCGATTCCCGCGCCGATCTTCTCTTCTCTGTTAGTCTTATGTTCGCGAGTGCGCGATCTACTCTTCAGGGAGGTGCCGATGCAAACAGCCCGCGTGCAATGGGTGGGCAAGGAACGGTTCGTGGCGCAGGCTCCCTCGGGCCATATGGTGGCGCTGGATTCCGACCGCTCGACCAACGGAGCGCCCGGGCCCATGGAACTTCTTCTGGTCGCACTGGGCGCTTGCACGGCCACCGATGTTGTCTCAATCCTCGCCAAGAAAAGACAGAAGCTTGACTCGCTCGAAGTGGAGGTTTCGGGCGAACGCGCGGCCGAGCCGCCCACAGTGTGGGTGAAGCTCGAAATTGTCTACAAACTGCGTGGTGAGTCTCGACGAAAAAGCCGTGGAACATGCCATCCAATTGAGCGAGGAAAAATATTGCTCGGTGGCGGCAATGCTCCGAAAGACCGCGCCGATTACATTCCGTTACGAAATCGAGCCGCTTAACCTCATACGATTTTCTTGCAATGGCCGCTCCGGTCATGCGACAGACTTCCACGAATCAGGACACGAGAGCGGGCTTGTTTCGCCGCCCTCGATTGCGTAAAATCGCGGTTCTTCTTGCCGAGGAACCAAACAAGCCTCACGGAGACTGAATGCCCAGACGTATCGCTGCGAAAATTACCGGTGTGAGCGGATATGTGCCGCCCCGGGTGATGACCAACGCCGAGCTGGAAAAGCTGGTGGAAACCGATGACGCATGGATTCGCGAGCGAACCGGCATCCGCGAACGCCATGTCGTGGATAAGGGCGTCGCGACCTCGGACCTGGCCACGGCTGCCGCCCGGCAGGTCCTCGCGTCCAGAAACGTTCCGGCTTCGGAAATTGACCTGATCGTGGTTGCCAGCGTGACGCCGGACATGATGTTTCCAGCCACCGCCTGTCTGGTCCAAAACAATCTGGGCGCGAAAGGCGCGTGGGGATTTGATCTTTCCGCGGCATGCTCCGGATTTCTCTATGCGTTGACCGTCGGGGCGCAATTTGTGGGCGCCGGAACTCAGAAAAAAGCCCTGGTCATCGGCAGCGACGTCATGACTTCGATCCTGAATTACCAGGACCGCGCGACCTGCGTCCTCTTTGGCGATGGCGCAGGAGCAGTCCTGCTCGAGCCAACCGAGCCGTGAGGATGAGGGCATCCTCGACTTCGTGCACGACGTGGATGGCTCGGGCGGGAAATTCCTCTTCATGCCCGGCGGCGGATCGCTTCATCCTTCTTCCCACGAAACAGTTGACCAGAAGATGCACTACATCCACCAGGAGGGCGCCCAGGTCTTCAAGTACGCCGTGCGGCGGATGGCGGAGCTGGCGTGCGAGATGTTGGAGCGAAATGGATTCACGAGCAAGGACCTGGCGCTGGTCGTCCCCCACCAGGCGAACTTGCGGATCATTCGAGCCATGCAGGAACGGCTGGGCGTGGACGATTCGAAAATCATGGTCAACATCGAGCGCTATGGAAATACGACGGCGGGAACGATTCCCCTGGGGCTGCGCGATGCCGTCGAGCAAGGCAGGCTAAAAAAGGGAGATCTGGTGCTGCTGGTTGCGGTCGGTGCAGGATATACCGCCGGCGGCGTACTGCTTCGCTGGGCCTATTGAAGTATCCAATTTTGTTTCACGCAGTCCTGATAGTGACAACTGCATTTACATCCCGCGCATCTGGGCAGCGCAGGCCATGTTGCGTTCCATGTGCTGATCCATCAGGACCGCAACATACCGCGAACAGGTGGTCATTTCTGCGTTCGACCAGTTGGCCATTGCGGGGATAATGCTACCCAGCTTCTCGACAGATCGCATAATAGGCGCGAATAACCCTGAAACTGCCGCCCGGACCCCGCAAGATCAGGAGATAAGTTGTTTAGAATAAGTATGTTATGGAAATCCTGGGCGCCGATCGGCGGCGCCTGAAATGCCGGCGGCGGCGCGGATTCGATCCGAGATGGCCTGGGCAGCAACCCGGAGATCATGGCGCGCCAATAGTACAGGCCGAATTGGCCGAATGCCACGATCGAGACCGTAAATAAAATTGCAGCAATCATCCAGAATCGTCCTCGGATTACAGTTTCGCGTGCTTATCACCGTCTGGAACAATGGACCTCTCGTACCAATCCTCCATACTACAAGTACTGTATGGCCTGCCAAGCTACTGATTGTAAAGGGCCTCAAATCTCTCAGCCTGTATGCCTCCGCCATGGCGCGCCAGTAGCAGACGAAGAAATTCCTGCATGCAATGGCCGAGATCGCGAATACGAGAGCAGCTGGCATTCGGGCCTTTCCTCTCAATTTGCAGTATCGCTTGGCGGATCGGCGATGACAATGGACCCGTCGTACTAGGGGTTTGCCAATAGCGATTGAAGCACATCGGAGTAGCTTGGCCGACTAAATCAGCGCGAAGGGATGCGGAAAATTTCCGGCGAAGTCGCGGACGCGCAATCGTATTCGCGGACTTCGATTCGCCATGGCAATTCGCCAAGTCGAGGAAAGAATCTCTGCTTCCATGCATAGCCTTGATCGCGCATCATCAGGCGCGAAATGCGGGCGCCGCATGCCTGATCGAGTTCTTGCGACGGCGGCGTCCATGCCCCTCCGTTTGCGGGTCGGCCATGCCGCGAATCCATACGATGGTGGGCGCAAACGGATGACCCGGAAGCCATCCATTCATCCGCGGACATCACGTTTGGGTAGTGAACCGAATCGGGAAGCATGCCCGCAAATTTCCAATTCGCGCCCTGGTCCGGCGCGCGAAGAATGTAGGTCAAATAAAAGAAGAAAGACGGATTATTTGCAATGATCGTCGCGCCGCTATGCAATCTTGTCCGCGGCGTCCCCGGCTACTTGAATCCAGGGCTCCAGAAACCGCGGCGCGGAATAATAGGTCCGCACGCGGATTCCGTACCAGCCAATCCCGGCGATGATCAGAAGCGTGAACGCCAACCCGATCCGCGCCCACCGGGATGTAATCGTCGCGATGGCAATCCCGATCGGCAGGAGCACCCACGGGGCTACAAGGAACAATCGCTTGGTGACCAGAATTCCCGTCACGGCCATCACGGCAATCAGAAAACCGCCATAGAAGAGAAAACGGCGCGGCGCCGGCGGAACCTTCACGAAGAACCAGGACGACGCAAGCCACGACGGCAAGTCCCGCGGGCACACTCAGCAGCCCAATGCCAGGGCGCCACGGATTCACTGACAAATAGCGAGTAGACATTGAACGCGGCATTTGCAACCACCACGATAAGGCGGTGGTGAAAATTGATGCCCGTTTCCAAGTTCATTGTAAAACGCGCGAAGCAGAGGAATGAAGGACACGATGAACAACGCCGCCGTGCCCGCGATCGCACCGGGGGGTACCTTGCGCTCGCCTGCGCGATGGCGGAGGAACTGGTCGGCTGCCAGGCACGCCAGCAGAGCCCAGCCGAAATAATTGGTCCATAAAAGTGCCGCGCCAAACAGGAAAAAGCGCGGCCCAGCGGCCCGGGCTCTGGTCTTCAAGATACCGCAGATAAGCAAGCGTCAAACCTGCAACGAGAAAGAATGAAAAGGAATACCACGCTGCCAGCCGTCCATAATGAAAACCGAACGGCCATAGCACGCCAAGCCATATGACGGCCGTGGCGCTCGCCGGGCCCGCCAGACGCCCCGCGGCGCGGCCCAGCAGAAAAAGCCCTGCAAGGAAAAACAGGATGGCGGGAATACGAAGATACTCGAAATTGCCCCCGGTCCAGCGCAGCCAGAAATGAAGAACGAATATCGTAGAGAGGCGGGTGTTCATGCTGCCCGGCGCCGGAAAGGAACAAACCAATCGTTGTGCGCACGGGATGCGTCGCGGCGTCGAGGATCCAGGTTTCATCATCGATCACAGTAAAATAGTTGTTTGAATGCAACCAGGCCTATGCCGAGGAGCAATAGCGGCAGGACTTGCTGGGCGATGTCGTTCGGTTTGCGTGTCGTGGACCGGCATGATCAGTTCTGGCTCGGGCGCACCGGGAAGCCGGCCCATGCGTTGAGCAGCCCCAGGGTTTCGCGAACGATGTCCAGCGCATCATGGGTGTGCCGCCACCAGTGCGCGCCATCGTACGGATCGTCCGAGCGCAAAACGGATAATGGCGGCCTGGATCGGAGCCGACGAGCTTTGCGCCAGATCGTGCGCACGCGGCGCGTATGGGGTTTCGAGGTAACCAGAATCACGTGATGGAAATTGTTCACGCGAAGATCTCGGAGATTTCCCTTACTTCCTCTTCCGTATTCGCGCTCGGGCGTTCCAGAACGCGAATGGAATCCGGCCGGAACTCCCTGAGCCAGGAGGACTTTCTCATTATAGAAATCTTCCCCAAGATAAAATATCTTCATCGCTTTCAGTTCTTCCACGGGAGAATCGGGCTGCGAGACCCACACTTGCTCCGCATAGCCGGCCTGATATAAGCGGCGCCGCTTCCAGCGCGCGGTCCGGGAGTTGGCCGCTCAAAACCACGATTACATCCGCGTGAGCCAAAGGGTCCTGCACGACCAGCCATCGTCCAATGGTAAAAAATACCGTGACCCCCGCTGCGGCCAGAGCGATTAAGATTCCTCCCAGGATCAGCCAGCGCCGCGTTTTCGGTTTCGCTTCAGTCACAATCCAGGTTCATCCTCATGCGTCTTCCCCTGCGCGGCTGAGCAGTTCGCCCGCTAAGATGCGGTCCGGCGAATATTTTGCTTCGGGCTCGTGAAGAGCGCGGGTAAAGAAGAAATTGTAGTTGCGCTGTGTGCGACATATCTCAGGAGCAGGACTACGAATCCTAACCTGCGGTTCATTCGAGGTCAATCATGCCGGAGAAAGCTGGAGCCGGTCTGGAGCGATTGTTTCGCGCGGAATGTGCCAGTTACAACCTCGCGTCCAAATCGTCGAAGCAATCTTTGCGCCGCCACCTTGCGAAGGCTACAATGACATTCGCTCCAGAAATAAATCAGGGAGCGAATTTGCCGAGGTTACCGATGAGGAGGAAGAGACGATGCGCGCAGTAATCACCGGCGGCGCGGGATTCCTGGGATCGCACCTTTGCGATTATCTGCTCGATCGCAGGCTGGGAAGTGTTGTCGATCGACAACATGGTCACCGGCACGCAAGCCAATCTGCGCCATCTTGCGGACAATCCTCGATTCCGGATGATGCAGCACGACGTCACGAAATTCATCGACGTGCCCGGCCCGGTCGACTACGTGCTGCATTTTGCCTCGCCCGCAAGTCCGGTCGACTATCTGAAGCTGCCGATTCAAACGATGAAGGTGGGTTCGCTCGGGACGCACAATACGCTGGGACTGGCCCTGGCAAAAAACGCCAAATATTTTATCGCGTCCACTTCGGAATGCTACGGCGACCCGCTGGTAAGCCCGCAGCCGGAAACCTACTGGGGCAATGTGAATACGATCGGACCGCGCGGCGTCTACGATGAAGCCAAACGCTTCTCGGAAGCCCTGGTCATGGCGTACCACCGCGCGAAAGGTTTGGACACGCACATCGTGCGCATCTTTAATACGTATGGCCCGCGCATGCGCCTCAATGACGGACGCGCGCTGCCGAATTTCGTCCACCAGGCGCTGATGGGACAGCCCATCACCGTCTACGGCACCGGAAAACAGACGCGCAGTTTCTGTTACGTCTCGGATTTGATCGAGGGAATCTACCGGCTGATGATGTCGGACGAGCACGAGCCCACCAACATCGGCAATCCGCAGGAGATTACGATTCTCGAATTTGCCGAGCGGATTCGCGCGTTGTTCGGCGGAAAGGCTCCCATCGTTTTCGAGCCCCTGCCGCAGGACGATCCCAAGCAGCGTTGCCCGGACATTACCAAGGCCCGCGGATTGCTTGGCTGGGAACCCAAGGTGAACTTGGAAGAAGGTCTGCGGATAACGCTGGAATCGTTCAAGAAGCAGTTTGCGGAGACTCAGGCCGGCTGAGGATGCCTGCGCCGGGCCTCACTTGATTTCGTGACAGGTTTTCAAGTCAACTGCCCGGTCGTTACGGCCACCTGATCAGGCCTGCCGAAACTGAGGTATTCAAAACCGAGCGCGGACATGTCCGCCGGGCGCAGCATGTTTCGTCCATCAACGACCAGAGGGCGAGCCATTTCATTGTGAATCCGCTTCCAATCGAGCCTGCGATACTGATCCCACTCCGTTAGAATCAACAGGGCGTCGGCTCCGCGAGCGACCTCGTAAGGATCGGCGCTGTAGATCAGATCGGGAAACACGGCTCGAGCGCGTTCCATCGCTTCCGGATCGGTGGCGCGCACGATCGCGCCTTCCGCCAGCAGCCGGCCGATGACTTCAATCGCCGGCGCGAGCCGAATGTCATCGGTATTGGGTTTGAATGCGATTCCCAGCACTCCGATCTGTTTCCCCTTCATGACCCACAAGGCCTTTTTAACCTTCTCCAGAAACTGATCAACGCGTTGCTTGTTCACCCGCTCGGTTTCCTTCAGCAATCCGAAGTCGATGCCCGCCTGCTCCGCCAGTTTGATAAACGCCTGAATATCCTTGGGCAGGCAAAATCCGCCGAACCCCAGCCCCGCCTTCAGGAACTGGCCGCCGATGCGCGGATCAAGCCCCACCGCGCGCGTCACTTCGTCGACGTTTCCGCCCAACTGCTCGCACAGATCCGCCAGCACATTGGCGTAGGAGATCTTCAGTCCCAGAAACGAGTTCGACGCGTGCTTGATCAGTTCCGCGCTGGCAATCGTCGTCACCACAAAATCCGGCTTCGCGGCCGGAGGACAATTCGGCTGATGCACCGGGCAGCGGAAGCTGCCTTCCAGAATCGGGCGATACAACTCGCGCAACTGCTGCTCGGACTCCTTCTCCTCCACCCCGATCACAATCCTGTCGGGGTGAAAGAAATCGAGCACCGCCGTCCCTTCCCGCAAAAACTCCGGATTCGAGGCCACCCGGAATTTTGCTCCGGCATTGCGGGCATAGACATTCAGCGCGCGCTTCAACTGCTCGCCGGTCTGCGCCGGCACGGTGCTTTTCTCGATCACCATCTTGGGCGTGCGCGATTCACTGGCAATCATCCGCGCCACGTTGTCGATCGCGGAAAGGTCGGCTTCCCCGGTCTCGGTCGGAGGCGTTCCCACACAAATGAAAACCACGTCGGACTCACGCACCGCTTCGCCCGGATCGGCGGTGAACCGCAATCTCCCTTCGCGCACGACGCTCTCGAGCACTTTGTCCAGATTGGGTTCGTAAATCGGGATCTTGCCGGCCTGCAAAGCAGCGATCTTTGACGCATCGTTGTCGGTTGCGATGACTTGATGTCCGGCCTCGGCCAGACAGCTTCCCGAGACCAGTCCTACGTATCCGCATCCGATCACTGCCAATTTCATGCCTGTTCTCCTCTGTACGATCCATTCGCTGCGCGACACCAGCCAATTTCATCGATTCTCACACACCGGCCTGACAGTCGGAAACTCGAATCCATGCTGTGTTTCGCCTGAAACACCCTCGTGATGGCGCGCGGAATTACTAAAAGCCGGGTCAACGCGAGCCTGCTGCCGCAGGCGAGCGCGACATGCTCGTTCGGGGTAGGCCTTCCGCGAACTCGCATTACTTCGCCAGGGAAAAATTTCCGATCATCAGCGCATCGACCCCCGAACAAAAATAGCTGCGCACGGCGTCGCGCGGCGAAACCACCAGCGGCTCGCCGAACAGGTTGAAAGACGTATTCACCAGCATGGGGGCGGAAGCAATCTGGCCAAAGCGGTTGAGGAGCCGCCAGAGGAGTGGATTCGCTTCACGCTCGACCACGTGCAGACGCACGCGCCCGCCCGGGAGGAGAAATCCTTCGAGCAACCGCGCTGTATCCGGTTTTGCTTTCCCAGCGTGGCCATGAAGCGCGCGGATGGCGTGTACTCAAAATACTCCGCGGCGCGCTCCGCGGCGACGGAGATCGCGAAGGGCCGGAAAGATTCCCGGTGCTTCACATATTCATTCAGATTTTCCTTCACGTAGGGCGCCCACGGAGAGGCCAGCAGGCTGCGATTCCCAAGCGCGCGCGGGCCGAATTCGGCTGCGCCGTGAAACCAGGCCACAATTTTCCCCGCGCCGAGCAATTGGATGGCTTCTTCCAGTTGCTGATCGTCGTTGACGTGAAATCGGAATCGCGCCTTGCAGTTCTCGAGCACCTGCTTGATTTCCTGATTGGAGTACGATGGCCCCCAATCGAGTTTTGTTACGGCGCCCTGCTGCGGACATCCCTGCATGTGGTGGCGCACGTACCATGCCGCGCCCAGCGAAGTCCCTTCGTTTCCAGCGGCAGGTTGAACAAAAACCTGCTCGTAGCCGGTGTTTCTTTCCACGTGGGAAACCACAACCGGATTCAGGAATAGTCCGCCGGCGAGGCACAGGTGTTCCGCGCCGGTCTGCTTCCTGTAACGCTCGGCCAGTTCCGCGGCCAGCACGCCGCACGCCTGCTGGACACTCGCGGCAAGTTGCCGGCGCAATGGCTCCGAAATCGGTGGGCGCGGCGAGCCCGTTTCCGCGGCTTTGCCGATAGCCGGGTCCACGCCCACCGCCCGATAGAACTTGGGTGAAAACGCGATGTGGCCCGCAAGGCCCGCATTGAACCAGGCAGTAGCCAGACGCGGCAACTGCCCGGGAGATCGGCGAAGAAGCTTGAGAAAAAGGCTCTCGAATACGGGATCGCCTTCCAGGCCGAGCCATTGCGTTTTGTGTTCATCCGCGTGAGGAGCAAAGCCAATCAGGTCCGTGACCTGCGAAAAAATCCACGCGGGCGAATTCGGAAATGGAATCGATTCAAGAATTTCCAACTTCGCGCCTTCGCCCAGCGCGACGCAGCCGGCGCGCCCGTCGCCCTGCTCGTCCAGAGTGAGCACGACGGCGCGCTCGGCGTCCGACGCGTAGAAGGCGCTGGCGGCATGGCACAGGTGATGCTCGAGGTGCAGGACGCGCAGCCTCGACGATTCCCCGAGCATTTGGAGGAGCCGGCCGTTATTGAGCTCGCGCCCCAACTCCCCCAGCGCCTTGGTCTGATAGTAGCCGCTGGGTACCGGCGCGAAAGGTGTGAGTTTCGCGCGCATCCACGCCTGCCGCACCCACGCGCGCACGGGACGGCTGGCGACGGCCACGCATTCGACGCCGCTCCAATTCGTGCCAGCATGCTCCAGACAAAACCGGATCGCTTCGCGCGGGATCCCGGCAGCCGTGCGCCGCCGGACCAGCTTGCTCTCCTCCATGGCAGCGACGACGCCATTTTCAGAGAGCAACGCAGCCGCGGGGTCATGACCGAGCCCGGAAAGGCCGAGAATGTTCACGCATCTCCCCTGTTTCGCCAATCGAAGTGGTGACTTCGTGGAGTTTATTCGCGGAGGGCACGCCCGTCCATGGCTTTGAAGCTCTCACGCACGATTCTTGGGGAGAATCGAGCCGCCGGAGAGCAGTCCCCGTAAGCCGAGCAACAAAAGTCGCGGCTGGCTCAGCGTAATGTGCCAGAGAACGCGAGCGGCCTCATCGCGGGTGTACTGGCTGAGCGACCGGCGCGTCGAAGCATTCATCAGATCGACCAGGCGGCTGTAGTCCGCCTGCTTGAACTGATGAATCGTCTTCCGAATAAGCAAATGGAGATCGAGTTCGCGGCGCAGGGAGCGCAGCTCGCGGCTTTCTCCGCCGTTCAGGATCGCCTCGCTCACGCCCAGCGCCCCGCGGAAGCCCGTAACGATTCCTCCGACCGTCGTGACCTTCACCTGTCCCGCCGCGTCGCCCACCAGAAATACGCGGCCCGCACCGACGCGGCGCTCGACCGGAGTCCACCGGTCATACACTGGAATACGCGCGCCCTGAAAGCCGAGCGGCGTGAATCCGCGCTTCTCCATGAAGCGCTCCAGGCACCGCCGCGTTTCCTGCCCATCTTCGCCGATCAGTCCCAGCGCCGCCCGGTCGCGCGATTCGGGAATCAGCCAGTAAAAGTACGGCGTATCATCCGGGATGAACCAAACGCGCACGGTGTCGGGTGACATGTCCGAAGGAACCCGAACGATGGCTTGCACCAGAGGCACGGTCGGCTGGCGCGGCCAACCCGCCGCTTGCGCCACGCGGGAGAGAGCGCCGTCCGCGCCGACGACAATGTCCGCGTGCAGTTCATCGGTGCGGGCGTCGCGAGTGCGCTCAACGCCGACGCGCAATCCGGTTCCATTGCTTTGAAGCGACATGAACCGGTTGCCGAACGAGATCTTTGCGCCATGTTTTTGCGCCTCGTCGGCAAGCCCTTGAATCAGCCGCGAGCGCTCGATGATCAGGTCCGGACGATCCAGCGGAACGTGCGCCCGGCGCCCGTCGGTGAAAAGTTCAAATTTGCGGATTTCGTTGACGACCGCGCGCTCTCCTACTTCTCCCAGCAGGGTGCGCATGTGGCTGGTGACGATCAGGGTACGGGAGGTTGGGTCGAGCTGCTCGGCCCGCTCGAGGACTTCCACGGAACATCCCGCGCGCGCCAGCAGCGATGCAGTGAAAAATCCTGACGCGGAGCCGCCGATGACGGCAACCTGACGACCTGCCTTCTCCCCGCGTCCCTTCTCCATCACTTGATGCAGTGTAACCTTCCCCCGCTCCAGAGTCCTATCGCATAAATGCAGCGCATCGACGTGGAAGCGCTTCACATAACATTTTTTGGACTGACTGATGTGGAAAACCGCTTGTGCCCTGTCCCACACTGACCGGGAACCACTCCGACCGGTCCGGGTCCGCGACTCCTCCAAACGGAAGTAGCCTAGATATCGATTCAGCAGTATAGCCAAAGCCAGGGATTAGGCAAAGCGGAAGGCGTTGAGCGGTGGAAAAAAAACTTCCACTGTTCCATATTGATCTTCTACGCCTATGACAAATATGATTGAAGCGCGAGTGCCATGTTGCGCCGCTCAGGAACCCGAAAATGACACTTCTCCCCTCACTGATTTCCGTTCAAGTAGGAGTGCCGCGCGCCGTTGCTCGGGATGGAGAGGAAGTCTTGACGGGAATTTTCAAAGCGCCCGTCGAGAAGCGTCTGCGGATGCGTCACTTGAACCTCGACGGAGACCAGCAGGCCGATTTGTCCGTTCACGGCGGACCGAATAAGGCCGTATATGCCTATCCCTCCGAACACTACCCTTTTTGGAGAAACGAACTTCCAGGAGTGGACCTCCCGTGGGGAGCATTCGGCGAGAACCTCACGACCTCGGGCCTGCTCGAAGAAGCAGTGTGCATCGGAGACCGCTTCGCGATTGGCACGGCGGAAGTCGTCGTCACCCAGCCGCGGCTTCCCTGCTTCAAACTGAATCTGAAATTTGGCCGGGATGACATGATCAAGCGGTTTCTGGCCAGCCATTTCAGCGGATTTTATCTCCGCGTGCTTCGCGAGGGGGAAGTCGGCGCGGGAGATGAGATTATTCGGCTCCATCAGGACGAGAATCGCGTTTCGGTCCTCGACGCGCTACGCATCCATCTGCACGAATCGGATTCAAGCGAATTGCTCCGCCGCGCCCTCCAGGTGGAATACCTCTCCCCATCCTGGCGCGAGGAATTCAGCGAACAAATCTGACTTCGACAGCAAGAATCCCGCGGGATGAGTTAAACTGTCGCGCTGCGAAGTGGCGTCCGATTTGAGTCGAGTGTGATGGCGTTTACGGGTTCGGAGGTCGGGACTTTAATCCCGACGGACGGAGTTGATTGGTCGGGGCTTTAGCCCGTGAAACTTCAGGGGCTAAAGCCCCCAGTCGGACTTATCCTGAATGGCCGAGCTGAAGCTCGGCCCTCCTAAGAACCGCAACTTCCAGATCAGAATAGTTCTTGTAGAGTCGAAAACTTTTAGGAGGCATGAATGAAGGTGAATGTGGGCTTGATTGGGATTGGCCGGCTCGGACGCGTCTACGCGCGAGACCTGGCAACTCGAGTCACCGGAGTGCGATTGGCCGCGGTCGCCGACACGAATGCCAAGCTCGCCGAGGACATGGCGCGCGAGCTGGACGTGCCGCGCTGGTACATGGATCCCCTGGCGATGATGGACGATCCGGGCGTCGACGCCATCGTCGTTGTGAGCCCGACCGACACGCATTGCGACCTTGTCGTCGGCGCGCTTGAGCGCGGAAAGCCGGTGTTCTGCGAGAAGCCTCCGGCATTGTCGCTTAGCGAAACTCAAGTCATGAAAGACGCCGTCACACGCGTGAAGGGCTTCCTGCAGATGGGCTTCATGCGGCGATTCGACGCGGGCTATGCGGGAGCCAAAAAGCGCATTGACGAGGGCCTCATTGGGACGCCCATCGTGTTCAAGTCTTCCTCGCGCGATCCCTACCGGCCTTCGCTCGAGTACGCGAACCCGAAAAGCAGCGGCGGCATGATCGTCGATATGGGGATTCACGATTTCGATTTGGCGCGGTGGTTCATGGGCGAGGCCGCTTCAGTGACCGCTGTCGGCGCAACCATAGCCTATCCGGAGCTCGCCCAAGTCGGCGATATCGACAACGCCATCGTCACGCTTACGTTCGAGAGCGGCCGCCTGGGAGTCGTGGACCTTAGCCGCAGCGGGGTCTACGGCTACGATATTTTTGGAGAGCTGCTCGGCACCACCGGCACGATCCGAATCGGATACCTCCGCGAAACCCCTCTCTTTGTGATGACCAAGAATCAGGTCGCGCACGACACCGTGCCCTTCTTCATGGAGCGGTTCCGCGATGCGTACACGGTCCAGCTTCAAAACTTCGTCGACAATCTGCGCAACGATCGCGAGCCGGCCATCACCATTGACGATGCCAGTGGCTCGCTGCGCATCGCGCTCGCGGCTACACGCGCCCACGAAACTGGCTTTCCTGTATCGTTGAAGGATGCCGCGCTGTAGGCGATTTTCAATTCGGCGGGAATCAATGCCGTAACGCGCAATCAAAAATCACTGACCGGTCTGGACTGCCAGCGCACAAAACGACAAGAGAACCTTTTGGCCGGACCAACTTCGCTTCAACAGCCTGCTCCGGAGCGTTTTTTCAACGCCATCAATGCCCACGAGCAGACGGGCGCGGTGAAGGCTGCCTTTGACCTGGGAATTTTCACCGCCATCGCCGAAGGCACCTCGACTGCCGCTTCGATCGCAAAGGATTGCGAAGCCTCCGAATGCGGCGTGCGCATCCTTTGCGATTTTCTGGCCATTCACGGCTATTTGACCAAGGGCGGAACCGAGTTCGCTCTCACTCCGGATTCAACTGTGTTCCTCAATCGGATGGTCGTCGCGTACCGGTAGATTGGGAAGTCGAGGGATGTAGCGTCGAGCCTAAGAATTATTTGCTTCACTCGAATCTCGGGCGTATAAGTGATCCCGATCCGAGGCCCAGCATTGAAATTCCAGCAAGGAGGAATCCCCATGGGTGTACAAGAAAATGTGCAGGTCGTGAAGGAAGGGTTCGCGGCATTCAGCAGAGGAGACATACCTGGTCTGCTTGCATTGCTCTCGGATAATGTGGAATGGGTAACTCCCGGCTCCGGGATGCCGCTTGCCGGGACGTATCGAGGGCACGAAGGCGTCGCGAATTTTTTTCAGAAGCTCGCCCAGGAAACGGACATTCTGGATTTCCAGCCCCGTGAATTCGTCGCGGAAGGCGACCGCGTTCTCGTGGTCGGTTGGGAGCGCGGAAAAATAAAGGCAACGAACCGAACTTTCGAACTCGACTGGATCATGGCCTTTACAGTTCGTGACGGCAAGGTCACGCAATTCCGGGAGTACACCGACACGCAGGCGCTCGCTGGAGCCTACGAGTCCGCCGCTCGCGCCGCGAGTTAGAAACGCGATCTCGATTCAATTGGCAGGCCCGTGGACGCATAACGGCTGCCCTGCAGGTCAGTGATGAACACCGTGTCCGTCGGGCGGCCGGAGATGGCATGATCAAGCCGAAGCCGCTAAAGCGTCGGACTTTCATGCCCTTCTCCGGCCGTTTTCACGCTCATCTCCGGATTTTCCGTCTTGATCTTCAGATTAGGTTCACTTTTACAGTCGAGTCCTGCCGTCGCAGCCCGGAGCGGCTCTCGACAGGTGAAGACAAATGCCGGCGGCAGGTTGCGCAAAATGGTCTTGCGTTGGACCGAACGGAAATACCGGTGCAGGAGCTTCCCGAGATCGAACCTTCTGAGGGATCCATTCTTCAGTCCCAGGCCGTGGAAATATTGATACTGGGTAAAAACGCCCGCCTCGCCCAGAAGACTCCGGAGCGCACGCAGGAAGGAGCGCCGCTGCCAGTCGGGCATGAGAGCGAGTGCCAGCGAGGAGACAACCGCGTCGATATGATGGTATCCGCGGCGGCGCACTTCCTCGCGGAGCGTCTCGGCGCTGGCATTAATGACGTCCAAACGCGAGTCGCCGACATTCAACCTCAGGTAGCGGGAAAAACGGGAATTAATTTCGAAGGCAAGCAGAGTAGCGTCCGATGGAATTCGGTTAAGCAACGCCTGCGTCATGGCCCCAGTGCCAGGGCCAACTTCAACAACAAGCCGCGCCTTTTCGAGAGGGAGCGGCCTGAGCATAGCCTCAGTGAGGAAACGGGAGCTGGGAGCAACCGCGCCCACGGTGCGAAAGTCGGCCACGGCCTCCATGGCAAATGTTGTCAGGTCCGTCTTCGTATGCCCATCCTCGTTGAATGAAGCTAAATCCTGTATTCGTGCGAGGCAAAGTCTACATCTCTGGCGGGGTCAAAGTAAATTTAATATGAATTGGACAGGCCGTTTTTCAGGCTGATTTGGCCTGGACCATGGGATGGGTGGCGGCCGGGAAAACGGGATTTTCGTGCTGACTCGCTACGGGAAGCCAAGGTATGGCTGCCTATGCGCCCCGTAGTTGAAATTTCTTTCCCCATCGCGCGTATACATTTCAGCGGGCAGATTCGATTTCAACAACACGGAATCAATGGGCCGATTTACGCGATTGCTTGTCTGCCGTGATGGCAAATTCGTTTCGACCCATGCAATAGTGGGACGTGATGCGTTTTGATAAAAGAGAAATGAAGGCGGCATGAAATTCCGATGGCTCTTATACGTCGCGGGAATCCTGCTGGCGTTCGTTGTGGCGCTTGACCTTTGGCATTCTCAGGCGAGTCCGAACGATGCGATTCAAACCGGGCAGAGCCCCCAATTCAAAGTCGATCCGAATTGGCCGAAACCCCTGCCGGCGCCCAAGGATTCGACCGACGTGCCCCGCCAATGGGTGACGGGTCAGGTGGGAGGAGACTGCGTAGATTCGCACGATCATATCTTCGCTCTCAACCGCGCTTTTCAGGATGGCCCGGGCGGGGGAACATTCGCGCACTGGAGCAGTAAATCGGTTCCGGCTCCCCCGGTCATCGAGTACGATTCCGAGGGCAGCATCGTCCACACCTGGGGCGACCCCACGATTAAGCCAAAGCAATTCGGCAAGAGTTATGGGGCGACTGCGATTATGCCCGAGAGCTTGCACGGCTGCTTCGTGGATTACCGGGATAACGTCTGGATTGGCGGCTACGCCGATGGCGTCGTTCAAGAGTACACGCATGATGGCCAGACCATGCTCTTGCAGATCGGAACCAAGGGACTCTGTGACGCGCCGCATACGTTGAGCTTCTGGCAGCCGTATCCTACATGCGGCAACGCCGGCTATAACAGCAGTCACACGCTTTTGGACGAGCCGGCGGACATCGCGGTCGATCCTTCCCCGGATCCCGTCACCGGCCAGCCTGGTAACGTCTACATTGCGGACGGCTATGGCAATCACCGTGTCGTCGTCTTCGACAGCGAGGGAAAATATCTGCGCCAGTTTGGATCGGCGGGCGACGGAGATGGGCAGTTCCATGCTTCCGGCGGCGGCCATCCTCACTGCGTTTTATTGGGCAACGACAATCTCGTATACGCCTGCGATCGCGGCGACCACCGCATTGAGGTTTTCGATAAGCTGGGCCACTTCAAGCGGAACATTATGCTCAAGACCCCGGGCGGCGGCGTAAGCGATATCGCTTTCTCTCCCGACGAGGCGCAGAGGTTCATGTACGTATGCGAGGAAGACAGCGGGAAAGAGGCTGTTTTGATCATCGATCACACGACAGGCGCCATCCTCGGCGGGTTCGGCCCGAATGGGCACGGCCCCGGCGAGTTCGAGAACGCTCACACGCTGGCGACTGACTCCCAGGGCAACCTCTACGTTGCGGAAACCGGGAACGGCCGGCGCATACAGAGGTTCGTACTCCAGCAGTAAGACCTGTTTCAGCGTTCAAGATCAAAAAATTGGAGCCGATTCGTTCCGTGAGGAGTCCGCGGAATCTGACCAGGTCTGAATTAGGCAGCAGCCTTTTTCTTGGAGGTTTGCCTCTCGTAGGGAGCGCACTCGAGCAGAGCGACGGCGCCGAGAACGGCCGCCCCCGTGAGCGTGGCGGTCAGGAATGCGGGACGTGCGGGCATGTGGCTGATGGCCAGGGCGAGGAGGCCGAACAAGGCGCCGATCGCGTACATCGTCAGAACGGCGCCGCGCTGGCTGCTAAAAACATTGGAAAGCCGGTGCGCGGTGTGATCTTTCCCGGGAGTCGTGAAGGGAAGAAAGCCTCGCCGCGAACGCGAAATGGAAATCAGGGTTGTGTCAAAGATCGTTGCGCCGAGGATGAAAATCGGAATCAGCCAGGCGGCGTTTTCACCGGCGGCCATGGCCGGGCGCGATTTGAGGGCGAGCGTCGCCATCAGGAAACCCAGAAACATTGCGCCGCCGTCCCCCATGAAGATCTTGGCGGGCTTGAAATTCCAGCGCAGGAATCCGGCGGCAGCGCCGAGAACCGCGGCGGCCATCGTGCTCACCAGGAGCTGCCCGTTTTGGAGCGCAAAAATCGCGAAGAAGAGCGA
This sequence comes from Terriglobia bacterium, assembly GCA_963757625.1. Classification (GTDB taxonomy): domain Bacteria; phylum Acidobacteriota; class Terriglobia; order Acidiferrales; family UBA7541; genus Palsa-360. The sequence continues at coordinate 1,289,866 of CAVWSJ010000006.1, forward strand.
GGCCATGGCAGCCACTCCCGCGCAGAGCCCGTCCATGTGGTCCAGGATACTGAACGATGCCGTGACGCCGACGACAAAGACGATGGTCAGCGCGGTGTCTGCCCAGATTCCTGCGGTTCCCGGCCAGACGTTTTCAAACACTTGCGCGCGAATCCCCGAGGCGAGCAGGATTATCGCCGCCGCGGGCATGGCCCCGAATAATTTGATCTGATGATGCAGGAGGCCGCGATCGTCCAGAATCCCCACGACTGCGACAACGGTCGCGCCCACATAAATGCCAATCACCTGCTTCAGCGCCGGGCCATCCATCGAGATCAGCAGCGCGATCAGGACGCCGAAATAGATGGCCAGCCCGCCCAGCAGAGGCATCGGCTGCATGTGGACCTTGCGCGGGCCCGGATGATCCACCATCCCCACGCGCAGCGCCAATTGCCGCACCGGAACCGTCAGCCCCAGGGCAGCAACCAATCCAACGGCAAACGCAAGCAGGCTCGTGTTCATAAATCTAGCGTAATCCGGGTTCCGTATACGTCTTTCCCGTACAAATCGTTTCAATCCTAATCATTCGCGAACTACCTGCTCAATCGCCTCAGCGAATATCCTAAGCTGCTTCAATCTATCATACGAAAATGAGATTTCCCGGGCGCGAAGGCCCATGTTTCGAATGTGTTCCGAATCGTGCAACACCCGCCGGAGTGCCTCCACGACGTTGTTCGGATCGTCCGGATTTGCCGCCACGCCGCAACCTGACTTTCGAATGATCCGCACCACGTCGCATTCATCCGGCGCAACGCCAAGCACGGGACGTCCGGCAGCAAGCGTAGGATATAGTTTGCTGGGCACTACAACGCCCTCCAGGCCGCGTTTGACCGTCACGACGTGCATATCCCCGGAAGAAAGCACAAGAGGCACCTCACTGGCCGGGCGGGACGGCAGGAAACGTACGGCACGGCATCCCTCCGCCATGGCCTCCACTTGCTGCTTCATCGCGCCCTCGCCGATGAACACCAGGCCTACGCCCTCCTTTTCGAGCATTCGAACAGCCGAAATGAGCGTTTGCCACGCGCCATAAAATCCCAGGTTCCCGGCGTGTACCAAAGTGAAACGGAAATCGCCTCGAATCTCTCGCGCGACAGGATTGTCCGGCGGAGGCAAAATCTCCGGGATCGTGATGCCATCGCGCGAAATCACCACGCGGCCCGGATCGACTCCCTTGGCGACGATGCGGTCGCGCATGTCTTCGCCGAGGACGATCACCCGGGCGGCGTTTCGCAGCGCCCAGCGATGCATCATATCCCAGCGCGCTGTGAGACTTCCGGGGGCGACGATAGAACCTCCGACGGCCATGTCCGGATACATGTCGCGAATGTTGTACACGAACGGCCGGCCGGATAGACGGGCGACCATGGCCCCGGCGATACCTTCGATGGGCGGATCGGTCATCGCCAGGACGACGTCCGAACGAATGGTGAGCGCCCGCGGGATGGCTAGAGAAAGGTAGGTCAAATAGTTCGAGACGCGGCGCTTCATGCGGAATCGGGGAAACGCCGTGGACCCGACGCGCTCAACGGCAAGGTTGCCGCGAACTTCGCGCCGCAGAAGATACCGCGGATGGTATTCGGATGGATCGTAGCTCGGACGGCCCGCAATAACCGTGACGCGGTGCCTTTGCGTAAGTGCGTCAGCCACCTGCGCGGCACACTTTGCGGTGGCGCTAGTGTCCGGAGGGAAATATTCGTTCAGCAGGAGGATGTGCACAGAAGCGTCCGCGAAGAAAAAGAAAGCAACACGAGCAAGAGGTAATAATTCGGGAAAACAGCGAGCCCGCTCAGCGCGGCACCTCGGAGCTTGCCGCGTCTCGCACGCGTACCGTCACGGGCTCTCCCGCCGTGGCGGGCTTGCGCACCAGAACATCGCCCAGAACGAGCACGTCCATTTTCGTCCGCAGGAAACAGTCGATCGCTTCCTCGGGGCGGCAGACAATCGGTTCATTATCGTTGAATGACGTATTCAGGACGACCGGCACACCGGTGAGATTTCCGAATTCGCGGATGAGCCGCCAATAGCGCGGGTTCGCCTGCTGCGTGACCGTCTGGAGGCGTCCGGTTCCGTCCACATGTGTGGGAGCGGGGATGGCATCGCGCTTATCGGGGCGCACTGCATACGCCTGCGTCATGAACGGCGAGGGATAAGATTTCTCGAAATATTCCCCGGTCGCCTCCGCGAGGATCGAAGGCGCGAATGGCCGGAACATCTCGCGGTGCTTGATTCTGGCGTTGAGGATGTCCTTCATTTCCGGGCGGCGCGGATCGGCGACGATGCTGCGGTTTCCGAGCGCGCGAGGGCCCCACTCGGCGCGTCCTTGAAACCAGCCGAGAATTTTTCCGGCGGCAATTTCCTTCGCAGCTTCTCGAGCAATCACCTCTTCGGGATGCTCCGATATTTCCATGCCCTCTTCGCGCAGGCGGCTGGCGGCAACCGCCGCGCGCACCTGCTCGGGAGAGTAACCGGGCCCCCAGTAGGCGTTCTCCATGATGAAAGACCGAGGCTGGCCGAGGACCTGGTGATGGACGTAATAAGCGGCTCCAATGGCAAGCCCGGCATCGCCCGACGCAGGTTGGAGGAAGATCTTCTCGAACGGAGTTTCATCGAAGATTTTCCCGTTCGCCACGCAATTGAAGGCCACGCCGCCCGCAAGGCACACCGCTGTTTGTTTGGTCCTGGCATGCAGGCCCCGCAGCATCTCGAACAGGACTTCCTCGAGGCGCGCTTGCAGCGACGCAGCGCCGTCGCGGTGAACTTTTTCGACCGGAGCCGCCGGATCACGGGAAGGCCCCAGGCGCCGGGCCATGAAGTCGGAATACATGGCGCCAAGTTCGGGAGTCTTTCCGGCATCGCTCCAGGTCATGTCCGGGCCCGAGATGTGATGCTTGAAATATTCGAGACCCAGGCGGAAACCGATGTTTCCATGAGTTCGCACAATGCGGCGAAATTCATCGAGATAAGCCGGCTCGCCGTAAGCGGCGAGGCCCATCACCTTGTACTCATCGCCAAATTTTTTAAAGCCGAGGTATTGCGAGACCGCGGTGTAATACAAGCCGAGCGAGTGCGGGAATGCAATCGCCCCGGCGATATCCATCCGATTACCCCGGCCCGATCCCCACATGGTGCTGGCGAAATCGCCCAGCCCGTCCGCCGAGAGGAGCGCGGCCTGCTCGAATGGCGAGACATAAAATGTGCTGGCCAGATGGGCCTGGTGGTGCTCGACGCGGTGATATCGCGCGCGAATCTTCTCCGGCGCGACGTCGAAAGCCTGGGCCAGGGCTTCGGGAATTCCCACGAACTTGGTAAGGACTTTGGCTCTTTCGCGGGCAAAGCCCGGCATTTTCAGCGCGTACAAAAGTTTTGTTCCGAGGCGCGCCCAGGGATTGCGCGGGATCGCCACGTGATCCACTTCCGCAAGCGTGATGCCCGCGGCGTCCAGACAGTAGCGGATTGCCGCCGACGGAAATCCGGCGGCGTACTTCACGCGGTTGAACCGCTCTTCCTCGACGGCAGCGATCAGGCGGCCATCGGAAATCAGGGCCGCGGAGGCGTTACCGTGATAGGCATTGATCCCGAGTATGTGCATCCCTAAAAGCTTCCCCCTGCCTCGACAGATTAGTGAAAAAAGAACCGGCTCGTCGTTCCGAGAAGTGACATGGAACCCCTGTTTTCCTGGGCTCCAGCCCAAGAGAGATTCCTCACCTCATCCGGAATGACGGACAAAATCACTTTTCCCCTACCCGCTAAAACCCCTAATTCGTTAGTCCGCCTGCAACGGCGACGGGGCGAGCAACCGCTGCGGGGGCGCTTTGCTCTGACGCGCCGCCGGTGGCAATGTGGCGCCGCACCCATTCGTTGAGCACGAAAATGCTCCAGGGGCGAGACCAATTGGTCTGGCCGATGACAAAGTTCTGCCAAACGCCGCGCACCGCTCGCGGGTTCATGTATTGCTGCAACGGCTCCGACAGATTCGCCAGGTCCTGTGACAGGCGCACACCCAGCGGGCCTCTGAGCCAAACTTCCCACGGAAGGGTGAAGGTCCGTTTCGTCTGCCGCACCACTTCCTCCGGAAGCAAATCGTTCAAGGCTTCGATCAGCAATGCTTTTGGCACGCCTGCCAGGCTCTTGGCGCCCTTGGGCAGCCGGGCCACAAACTCGACGAGTTTGTGATCCAGGAAAGGCACGCGGACTTCCAGGGAATTGGCCATGCTTACGGCGTCGGTGTCGCGAAGCAGTGTATTGACCATGTAGGATTGCATCTCGAAACAAGAAACGGCGCTAAAGGAATCCAGGCGCGCGGCTTGCCGGGCGGTGTTCAACATGTATTGGCGCCAGGCGGAATTTTCGGCCAAGCCTTCATCCCGCTGCTCGAAGTATCGCGCCAGCAAACGCCTTACACGAGAAGGGGTGAACAAGAGGCGCGTGAAATAATACGCGTGGGGAAAATCATTTGGCGAACTCCAGGCGGCCGCACCCTTGTGAACGGCATCGCCCGCGGCGATCCTGACGGCGGCATTGGCAGTTATCCGGCGAAACGGGGAAGGAACCCATCGCCCGAGTCCGGACACGAAAGACGCACGAGGCACCGATGTGAACGTGGAGTAGCCGCCGAAGATCTCATCACTTCCAAGTCCGGAGAGAGCGACCTTCAGCCCGGCGGAATGAGCGGCGCGGGATACAAAATAGGTGTTCAGTCCGTCCATCGTGGGCTGGTCGAGCGCTCCGACCGCATCATCGAGCTCCGTGAACAATTCTTCAGGAGTAAGGAGAACCTCCTGATGGCTCGTCTTGAAGCGCTTGGCGGTTTCCCGTGAAATCTTGGCCTCGCTGAAGCGCTGCTCGGGAAACACAACGGTGAATGTGCGCAAATCAGTCTGCGAGCGGCTGGCCAAGGCCACCAGGGCCGTGGAATCGAGCCCGCTCGAAAGAAAGACACCGAGCGGAACATCGGAAATCATGTGGTCGTGAACTGTTTCTTCGAGCAACGGGCGCAACTGCTTCGCCGCGTCCACCAGGCTTTTCGGTTTAGCGCCACCAGCTTGGAGCGCGGCGTCGGAAAAATTCCAATAGGGCTTCGGCACGGGCTTCGAGGGCGGTGCGTCAGCGGCGAAGCTGAGCGTATGACCAGGAGGGATCGAATAAACACCTTCGACCAGGGTGGACGGTTCGGCGACGGAACCGAATAAAAGGTAGGCTTCGAGCGAATCCGGTGCCAGGCGCGGGGCGATGCGTCCTGTCGCAGTCAGCGCCCGCACTTCGGACGCAAACAAGAGCACCCCACCCGTGGAGGTGTAGTACAGGGGCTTGATGCCCAGCCTGTCGCGAGCCAGGAAGATTTGAGCGCGCCGCGCCGCGTCTCCCGACGTGCCGCAGCCGCGAGAATCCCAGATAGCGAAGGCAAACATGCCGCGGAGCTCACGCACGCATTGCTCGCCCCATTCTTCATAGGCGTGAACGATGACCTCGGTGTCCGAATTGGTGCGGAACGCGTGGCCGCGTTCCTCGAGGGTCTTGCGCAACTGCCGGAAGTTGTAGATTTCACCGTTGAAAACGATTCCCACATTTCCGGTTTCATTGAATACGGGTTGGTGGCCGCCGGGAAGGTCAATGATGCTGAGGCGGCGCATTCCCAGCGCCACCGACGGGGCAACCAAGAGGCCGTCTTCGTCCGGGCCGCGATGCCGCAGCGCCTCCATCATCCGGCGCGCAATCGCTTCGCCGGATTCAGAGGGTTCAATTCCGATAACACCGCAGATTCCGCACATTCGGCGCTACTCTACCGTGAACATCGTAGCACTTCCACCCCTTGCTCCGGAGCTTGTGCACTCAGATACAAGAGCTTGGTGCTAAATGCCCTAGATGGGATGTCTGAGGATTGCTCCTGCCTTTTCACGGAGCAAAGCGACAGATTGGTACACGATTGTTACGGATTCGAATCCTGTCTCTTTTCGTAGCGGCCTTGATGAGTTACAGTTCTTGCCGACGATGAAATCCGCCGCGGAAGCCGCGATCTACCCGCCGATGACTCAGGATGCCGACGCCGTCGAACTCTCCGTCGTGATGCCATGCTTGAACGAAAGGGCGACGGTTGGCATCTGCGTCAAGAAAGCCCTGGAGGCCATGGAGCGGCACGGAATCCGCGGTGAAGTCATCGTCGCCGACAATGGAAGCACGGACGGTTCGCGGGAAATTGCAAGCGCGCTTGGAGCGCGAGTTGTTCCCATCGAAACGCGCGGTTACGGAAGCGCGTTGCGAGGCGGCATCGCTGCCGCGCGCGGGCGGTTCGTCTTGATGGGTGACGCGGATGACAGTTACGATTTCGGGCAACTCGGCGCATTCGTGGGCAAATTGCGCGAAGGATACGATCTGGTAATGGGAAACCGGTTCCAGGGTGGAATCATGCCGGGAGCCATGCCGCCGCTGCACCGCTATCTTGGGAATCCCGTCCTCACGGGGATCGGAAGGTTATTCTTCAAAAGTCCGGTGGGGGATTTTCATTGCGGCCTGCGCGCGTTTCGCAAGGACGCGATCGAAGGGCTGGGTCTGCGGACATTGGGAATGGAATTCGCCAGCGAAATGGTGGTAAAGGCCACGGCATTTGGCTTGCGAGTCACCGAAATCCCGACGACTCTATCGCCCGACGGACGCGACCGCGCCCCGCATTTGCGCACCTGGCGCGATGGCTGGCGGCACTTGCGCTTTCTCCTGTTGTACAGCCCGCGCTGGTTGTTTCTTTATCCCGGCCTTGCGCTGTTCGTGCTGGGATTCGTGGTGAGCGCGCTCCTGCTGCCGGGGCCCAGAATGATCGGGAGGGTTGGATTCGACGTCAGTACGCTGCTATTTGCGGCGATGGCCATCCTGATCGGTTTTCAGTCGATCGTTTTCGCCATGTTTACCAAGGTCTTCGCAATCTCCGAAGGGCTTTTGCCGGAGGACCCGCGCCTTTCCTGGCTGTTCCGCTACGTAACGCTGGAGACCGGCCTGGTCGTGGGAGTTCTGCTGATCTTCGCAGGCACGGGCGCGTGGGTGCTGGGTCTTGAATATTGGCGGAGCCATCATTTTGGTGCACTCGACCCTGCGAGAACATTTCGAATCGTCATCCCCGGCGTTGTATTTTTCACGCTGGGATTCCAGGTGATCCTTTCGAGCTTCTTCCTCAGTGTTCTGGGTATGGGACGCCGATGAACGAAGCCGGCGACCTGTTTGACCAGTACGCGGCGGCCTACGAGCAAGCCCTATCGAATGCGCTGGCTCCGGCCGGGGAAGGCCGTGAATATTTCGCCGAGGGCCGCGTCGCATGGCTCAAGCGTTGTCTGGAGAAAGCGAAGGAAACTCCGCAAACCCTATTGGATTTTGGTTGCGGCGACGGCGCGACGACGCCATTGCTATTGACGGCGCTGCACGCGGAGTCGGCCATTGGCATCGATGTGTCCGTTAAATCTCTCGAAATCGCGCGGAAAAAATACGCGACGGCACAGATTCGATACGTGTCCATCGGTGATTTTCAATCCACCGGACAAATGGACCTCGCCTATTGCAACGGAGTGTTTCATCATATTCCGCCGGCGCAGCGTGCGGAAGCGCTCACGCTGGTGAATCGAGCGCTCCGCGCCGGGGGCCTGTTTTCCTTTTGGGAGAACAGCCCGTGGAGTCCTGCAACGCGCTACGTGATGTCGCGTTGCGCGTTTGACCGCGACGCGATCATGCTCTCGCCCCCCGAAGCCCGGGCTCTGCTGCGCAGCGGCGGCTTCGAGATTCTGCGCACTGATTTTCGATTCATCTTTCCGCGTGCGCTGCGCGCTCTTCGGAAGATCGAAGATTTTGTCTATCGGTTGCCTCTGGGCACGCAGTATCAGATCCTCTGCCGCAAGATGCGCTAAATTGATCGTGGAATCGCACACGCGAGAGGCCAAGCCGATCCAGGAAAGCGTCTAGCGGGAGTTCACCGCGAGCCTCCATATGCGAAGCATGGGGTATTTCTTCATCCGTGGCGTCCCTCCCGGAGGACTTCCTGATAAAGAGAGTCCATCTCAGCGAGCGGCTCCTCCCAACCGAGCGAACGCGTTACATCTCCGCATCCCGCGCGCAAGTGCGCGGCCATCGCGGGATTGCCGAGAATTTGTTCAAGTCCGGCCTCAAGCGCCGCGCAATCGTGCGGCACAGCAAGTCCTGCCCGGCGGTCCACAATCGGCGCAATCCCGCAGTGTTCGGTCACCAAGACTGGCGTCCCGCAAGCGACCGCTTCCGCCGCCGTGTTGCCGAAGTTTTCATTCTGCGAAGGCAGTACGAACAGGTCCGCATCCCGGTAGGCAGCCCACTTGGCATCCCCGTAGAGTGGCCCAGTGAACAAGACTCCCCCGTTCAAATCCATCCTTGCGGCCTGAGCTTCGAGACGTTGACGGTAGCCATCCCCTTCATCGGGACCCGCCAGAACCAGAATCGAGTTTCGGTGGCCGTTGCCGCGACCCCGCCAGTGCGAAAACGCCTCGAGCATCAAGTCCGGACTTTTCTTCGATACCAGACGCCCCAGGAAAAGTATGAGTTTCGCATCTGTCGATATGTCCCACTGATTTCGAAACTGGCCAGAGGGGGGAAGCCTTTCGGGAACATCGATCCCATTCCGGCGGACAATAATCTTGCTGGCGGGAATTCCTCCGGCAAGTAACTCCTGACGCTCCTGTTCGGCGGTGGCGATCAGGCGGGCTGCCCCGTTGAGGAGGGGCCTTCCGAGTAAGGCATGATAGAGACGCTTCAGAAAAATATTCCGGACAATCGGTTGGAACATGCCCATGGGTTCCACAATATAGGGCCGGCCAATGCGGCGGCACTCGCGGGCGACACGAGGCGCAATCAAGTCGTAAAGTCCGTAAATATGGATGACGTCGTAGGAGGAGAGGCGTTCGCGGCAAAACGCGGCGACGCCCGGATTCCAGGTGAGCGCTCGATAACGGGCTCGTGTGCGAAGATAAATCGTTTCCACGCCATCTTCTTTCGCTTCAAGTCCCAAACGGCTCGAAGTTGCATTCACAGTTTTTCGTTTTGCCAGATCAAAGCCCAGATCGGCGGTCAGAACAGTTTCCTTATGCCCGAGTGCAGCCATTCGGCGGGCAATCGCCCTCACTTTGACCGTAGGGCCGCCCTGGTCCAAAAATGGATAGTAGGATTGCGTTACATTCAGCAGGCGCATACGCGGAGAATTCCGGGCCAGCGTCGAATTAGAAAGCCGCGGACAAGTTCCCCCCGCACCGGATTATACTCCGGCACAAACTCGTCAAGTTCAACCAATGGGAATTCAGTGTTTACGAACAAGAACATCGCTCAATATCTGCGTCAGCCGCGATTGAAACTGTTCAAATGAAAAAGTGTCCCTGAGGCGCTGTCTCCCTCGCTCGCCCATGTCGCGGGCACGAACCGGATCGGCAAGAAGCCACTCGAGCGCGGAGGAAAGACGCTCGACGTCGCCGTGCGGCACGAGCCAGCCCGTCATCCCGTCGTCGATCACGTCGATAGCGCCTCCGTGCGCCCCTCCAATCACCGGCTTGCCGTGCGCCATGGCTTCCAGATACACCAGGCCAAAACCTTCCCCGCGGCTGGGTAAAGCGAAGACCTCGCAGTTCGCGTAGCACGCAAAAAGTTCATCCTGCGACAAATCGTGCAAAAAGCGCGTGCGCTCGGACACGCCCAAGTCGCGAGCGAGTCGCTCGAGCCTTGCACGGTCTTCTCCTCCACCGACCAGGACCAGAAAAATATCCGGCGAATTCTTCAATACTCCCGGTAAAGCGGCAATCAATGTATCCGCCCCTTTGTAACGTTCGGCGGGATCCCATCTTCCAACTGTAAGAATGACCCGGGCGCGCTCCGGGAAACCAGGTGGAAGAGCGGTGCGCACAGGAGCGGAAAATCGCGCTTCAAATTCGGGGTCAAGGCCCCATGGGAGCCGCTGGACATTCCCGGCGGGAATCGACTGCTCGGAAATCAGATACTCCACCGTATCCGCACTTGGCCCGATGACCAGGTCCGCTTTCCGAAGCGCCGCGCCTCGGGGCCAACCCAAGGGCTGCCAGACTTCGATTCCATGTGCGAAAACAATGGTGGGGAAATTTCTGGAGCGCCTTTGCATCACCCAAACAACGGGCGCAAGGTGCGGATGCAGGGCCAGCACCAAGGCGGGCTTGCGGCCTGCCGCGCGCCACGCGGCGAGTACAAATCGAAATTTGCTGTGAGCGTAGCCGGAAACGGAAAACTCGCTGCCACCGACGCGCAGCGGATGTAATCCTCGTGGATCATTCAGGCTTAGAAACCGGGTTGTCATGCCGCGCTCGGAAGCAAACGTTGCAGTCACGGCGGCGACATGGCGACTGGCGCGCTGAACACCGCCCGCGGAGAGGATTTCGGTGAACAGCCCGACAATCGTACTCATTCTGGAAGTTTGGGAACAAAGCAGGGCGGGCCCATGGCCCGATTCCCAAGATTTTGTGCGACGGATTTCAACTCTTCATCGCAACTTCTACCTTGCGGTCATAAATTCTCGAACGACGCCGGCATCGCCTCTCTCACGGGCGAGGTACTGGTCGTAGATCCAGCGGTAGGTCACTTCAAGACCGGTCCGCAAGGGAGTGTCCGGTTCCCATTTGAGATATTTCTGGATCAAAGTGTTGTCGCTGTTTCGGCCATTGACGCCCTTGGGAGCGCTGAGGTCGTACCTGCGCTTCAGCTTGATTCCTGCAATTCCCTCGACCAGGTCAACTAATTGATTGATGGTCACAGCTTCGCTCGACCCCAGATTGATGGGCTCCAGAATTTGTGAATTCAGGATCAGGCCGATGCCCTTGATGCAATCGTCAATATACATGAAGCTGCGCGTCTGATCGCCGGAACCCCAGATTTCGATCTCTTGCTTGCCCGAAATCTTGGCTTCGATTACTTTCCGGCAAATCGCCGCCGGCGCCTTCTCACGCCCGCCGTACCAGGTCCCCCACGGTCCGTAGACATTGTGGAAACGTGCCACGCGGGTGTAGAGGCCAAAGTCTTCCCGGAAATGCCGGCACATGCGCTCGGAAAAAAGTTTCTCCCAGCCATACCCGTCCTCTGCCAGGGCCGGATAGGCGTCTTCTTCCTTGAGCGAGGGCGCTTCGAATGTCCGCTGCTTGTCGCCGTTATAGACACATGCCGAGGAGGAGTAGAAAAATCGTTTGACGCCACTCTTTAAGGCTGCCTGCAACATATGAGTGTTGATGAGGACCGAAAGCATGCAGAGCGCTTTGTTATGCTCGATAAAACCCATGCCGCCCATGTTGGCGGCTAAATTATAGATATCCGATGCGCCCCGGGCAGCAACTTCGCAATTCTCTTTCAGATTTAAGTCGAGCGACAGATTTTCGACGTCATCGAATCGTCGATACCATTCTGACGGTGGCTTCACGTCAACCGCACGGACTGCGGGATTTCCTTGTGCCCGAAGCGAGGCGACCAAGTTCCCGCCGATAAATCCGCCCGCCCCTGTTATTACAATCAAATCGCGCTGTCTATCCATAAGCTCCCCCCAACGGGTACGCTAACAGCACGGAGTTTGCACGAAAAGGAAATCGTCTGGGAGTGTTCCTTTTCTGTAACCAGGGCACTTGCAGAGGGTCGGCGGTCGCGGATGGGAAGGTCATGTTTGAATTGCAAAGGCCCCGTTTCATCACGCCGGATTGAACAACCAAGAGGTTCGATGATTTTTCGCCAGCTTCATGGGATGGAGGCGAACCATCCGCATAGCGAGACACCGCCCGCTGCAAGCATGACCAGAACTGTTTCGAAAAAAGGGACCCGGTACCTTGACGTCATGATGAAGGGAAGGTGGGCGAGAGAAACCAGCACGGCATAGCCGAGTAGAAACCAGGATAAACTCGGGTGTTCGCGTCGCAAGCGCCACCACCCCACGGCTGCCAAGGCCAATACAATCCATTGCGCCGCTGCCACGGTCAAACGAACGATGCGCTCCCTCCGCGAAGCTGAATTCGTCCAGAAAACCTGGTCGGTGCTCAGCCAGAAGTATCCAAGTTTACTCAAACTCAAGGGAATCAGCCGCCAATTTTCCGTTCGCCAAAGACGAAACGCCTGCGTCCACGCCCGCCTATCAAGGTCAGGCTCGGGGGCGAGTTTATAGCGTGGCGCCTGATTCGATTCGAGGTCAGCGGCCTGCCATCCCAACACCGTGTGCAGGACGTTCATGTCATTGCCCTGGACGCGGCCCTGGGGCGCCAGTACTCCTTGCGCCGCGTTCATGCCGCCCTGCGTCGAGAAAATGACGCGACCGTGAAAAACAGTGAGGTTCCGCACGACCCACGGAGCCACGACCAAACAGGCGACCGCAGTCAAAAGGCACATCCTGGGCAGGACCCGGGGCCAATCCACCCCAACAATGAGCGCAACCAGCGCCACGGCGCCCAGTATGGCCATGTTGAAGCGCAGCAGGGTCGCCAACCCAACAATCAGTCCGAGAAATGCCGCACTGCTCCATTTTGATAGCGCCGGATTCATCAGGATAAGATCGAAAAACAGGGCGGCCAGGAACGTCGCAATGCACTCGGTCATCAATGCAGTCGAAAGCGCCACCAGCGTGGGAAGAAAAAGTGCGAAGACCAGCGCGATGCGGCCCGCCTGCTCACCAAAAATACGCGCGGTCGTGCGCGCGCACACCCAGGCGGTGGCAAGCCCTAATCCGAGTTGTACGACGCGCGTGGCGAGCAAGGCCCAAGGACCGAACAAGCCCATCATGCCCGCCAAGAAAAGGGGATACAGCGGAGGACGGAAGGCAGTGGGACCCGAATAGTAGGCGAAGCCCCGGCCCTGCACAATATTCGACGCCAGGCGAACGTAAAATGGCGCATCGCCGCCGATCCGCCACGGTGTGAAGATTCCTTTCCCCGCGATGATCGTCGTAGTCACGCGCAACAGCACGCCGGCGACCGTAAGTACTAAAAAAAGTTTACTAGGTGGAAGCCTTTCCCGCGGTGGCATGTCGCGCAAGTCTAGCAGACAGGTAAGAACGAGTCAACGCGAGGAACGTTAGGTGAAAACCAACGTATTCATTTATGCAATTCGCGCCCGCGGGTAGAGCCCTCGCAGTGCATTGCAGCGGATCACCAGCAATTCGAACAGCATCCGCATCCCGTCCGCGGCGACGTTCACCTTGGTAGCGGGATCGTGCGACCAGCGCACGGGCACTTCCGCCACTCGCAGGTGATGACGCTTGGCCAGAAAAAGGATCTCAGGGTCAAAGCCGAAGCGCTCCATGCGCTGCTGCTCGAAGATAATCCTCGACCGCTCCCGGTGGAATGCCTTGAAGCCGCATTGCGTGTCGGAAAAATCGATCCCCATGATCCACCGAACGAAAAAATTGAATAGAATGCCGGCCTGTTCGCGCACGGCGGACTGGCGGATTTTGATCAGACTTCGGTCGATCGCCCGGGACCCGATAGCGGCGTCGTAGCCTTGCTCCCGCAGCGCCGCCAGCAGCTTTTCGGCTTCGTCAATCGGGGTGGAAAGGTCCGCATCGGTGAACAACGCATATTCTCCGCGGGCTTCCAGCATGCCGTGACGAACGCTGTACCCCTTGCCGCGGTTCCTACCATTGGAAAGCACGCGCAGATTGGAAAATGCACTCGAGAATTTCTCGGCCACCCGGGCGGTCGAGTCGGTGGAACCATCATCGACAACGATAATCTCCGCTCGCAAAGGACAATTTTTCAAATACGTGCCGATGCACTCGAGAGTCTTCGGAAGGCGGCGCTCCTCATTAAAAGCGGGGACGATGATGGAGAGGTCCAGGAAAGGCACGCTCACCTGCAATAGCGCATTTCGGATTCCTGCGGCAAGTCGTTTGCCTCCGAAGGCGCGATTATAACGCCCGAGACGGCATTCGTCCACGCCGGGCTTGTTCCCAGGCGGCGCGAATGTGCGCAGCGGTATTGTCCCAAGTCAATTCCCGCGCAGTGACGGCCGCTTTTTCGGCAATCGCGTCCCGCAAGGGCGGATTTTCCTTCAGTCGGCGCAGGATATCCGACAAAGTCATAAAATCTTCCGGTTGCTCCAGCACAAAGCCATTCTCTCCCGAATGAATGATTTCGGACACTCCCGCGGCGCTCGACGTAATAACAGGCAGGCCGCACGCCATCGCTTCGGCGGCTGGAAGGCCGAAAGAATCTTCGAGCGTTGGGCTGGAGTATGTGTCGGCTGCCGCATAGTAGACCTCGACTTCAGGCCGGGGAGAAAGAAATTGGACGCGGTCTGACATACCGTGCTGCTGAATCGCTTCCAGGAACGGGGCCGGATTGTCCCGACCAACAACAAGGATTGAGAAATTCGGATCGCGCAGATGACCGACCGCCTTCAGCAAGCATGGAAGGCCTTTGCTTTTCCAGTCATTGCCAATCAGAAGAACGGCAAAATCGCCGGGCTTCAAATGAAATTCCCGCCTTGCGCCGGCCCGGAGCATTTTCCGGCGCCCTGGTTGAAAGCGTTCGTGATCGAGGCCGTGGTACGCGACTCGGACGTTGCCGGTGCGACCGTAGAAGCGCGACAAATCACCGGCGGTTTTGCGGGAAACAGCCACGAGAGGAATGTCCTGGTTAGGGTAGATCCTGCGCTCAAGGGATGCTATCAACCAATAGTAGATGCGGCGGTGGGCCAGCTCATGCCAGGTCTTCCATGGGTTGCGGTTGAAGCTTAATTTTCCCCTCATGTGCTCGCGGAGTTGGGCAAAGACAACATGCACGTGGATGACGTCCGCATCCAAGCAGTTAATCCCCGGTGAAAAAACGACTGCGGGACTCAATCCGCGAAATCGGGCGTCCCGCCAGCGCCAGAGATGATTCGCAACAAACCACCACGAATATCCGAGCAAATGAGGGCCCGGCAACGCCGGAATTCGGTGAAAAGTGATCGTGTTGAGATTCAGGTCTTCGACGCGGTTGCCGTACACGTGGATGTCATAGTCGCCAGATAGGCGCTCGATGCATTCGGCAACGCTTCGCTCGGTGCCGTGACGTTTATCGATGAAGGGAGAAACAACGGCGATGAGGGGCTTAGGCATAGGCCAGCGCGATCATTGCCGGCTGATTCCGATCATTGTTTAGGCGGGCTCCTCTTCGAAACTCAGCGTGAACAAGTAGAGCCCGCGCCCGATCCGCCTGTTGCATTGGAACCAGTTCATCATGATTCCAAGCGTGCCTACCTTGGCCGGGCCGCGAATTGCCATCGCGAGATGACCGGCGAGTGCACGGCCTTGGGCAGTGGAACCGCGTCGGGCAACTCAGCCAATTTTGGAAGACGGTACAATATTCCGACCAGCAGCCACAAGAATGCATTATTCACAAAGTTCTGATACGCGGGGAGACCAAAATAAACAAGCATGATAAGCAGCACGACGGCGTACCACCAGATCGCAAATGCTAACGGAAAATAAGCTGTTTGCCGAAGGTTTCTGACGATTTTCCATGTGGACCAAAGCAACGCGAATACCCAGAACAACCACAGAATCGGGCCCAGAATTCCAAATTCGATCAACAGGTTGCCATATCCATTTTCGACCCCTATTGCCGGAATCGATTGACCCGTAAATTTGGAAACATATTGAATTCCCAAAGATGTCACGCCTGTGCCATATCCCTCTACCCAGCGCTCGTGTTGAAACGCCATTTCCAGATTCCTCATCGGGTAATCCAGACCTCGCTCTTGCAATTCATTCCCTTGGCCACTATAGGACAGCGTTTCGGACAAAAATCTCCAGTGGTCGCCCAGAACCATCGGGAAAACTTCGGCCATAAGAATCAACCCAATGGCGCCGATGAAAAACCCTCTTCGGAGCGCTTTCACGAGACGATGACCCTGCCCCCACTTCCAAGGCGCCCCCCAAAGGAATGCGGAAGTCATCATCAAAGCGCTTGCGAGCATGAAGACGAAAGGTGTCCGCGTGCCGGTGATCATGACGGCAACCGTTACTACGCCGATCCCAATAAACCCATACTTGGCGCCGGGGCGCCGGCTCAACAGCAGGTAGCCCTGAGCGCCAAAGGCCAGGATCCAGAGCATGATCAAGTAAAAAGAAAAGCGCCCGGAACTCACGAAGACGGAAGTCGTGACGGCGGACGCCGAATGAGTAACCGGCGAATACCGCACCGTGTGCGACAACTCATATAATTCCGGCGCAAGATCATCCGGGGTCAGGAAGCTGATCCCCAGGACGGATTGAGCGATTCCCAGTCCTGCAATAAAAATTCCCGCGCTGAGATTGACGACCAGGAAGCGCTCCAGGTCCGCCGGTCGGGTCATCATGGCGTACCCAAGCAGCATCAAAGGCGCATAATAGAAATAAAGTTTCAATCCCAATAAACCGTAAAGAATATTGGGTGACCATGTGTTGAAGACTTGAATCACGGCAAGAGCAAAAAACAGGCCAAAAGGAACCAGGAAGGGGATCTTGAAAGTCTCCACCTGGCGGCGCCTCTTGGCGAAGTAAAACGAGAGGTAGGCGACGCCAATCAGGAAATCCTTGGCGAAATATACGATCATGCTGTTGCCGAGGTACTTTCGCGCCAAGTCTTCAAATAAAAGCCAGAGCAAGAACAGTAGAACGCCCGAACGCCAGTCGTTCAGGATGTGGACCACCAGGGCGCAGACAACCAGCCCAAGTCCAAACATGATCAATGTCTGGTCCGAGCCGGCAATGATCCAAGATGCCAACTCCCAGATGACGGCAAGGACGACAAGTCCCATGACCAGACCCTGGATCTGGCGCTTGCCCCCCAGAGAACCAACACTCAACTGCATATCAAATCTGTCTCCCCCTGCATACCGACTGCGAAATTATGAGCGACTCCCTCGTAAGCCGCAATCAAGAAACATCAAACGGTAGCGGAAGCGTTAGCGTTTGGCCTTCAAGTCGCACGACTTGTCGCATTCGCGAACACCTCGGCCTCAGCGCAATGACGCTCGGCTGAAACTGTTTCAAAGGACAAACTTCAGGCCCCGCGACGGGACGCACGTTCCAGCGCGTCTGACAGAGCATCCAGATACTCACGAGGCGACCAGGTTTCCATTCGCTTCCTTGCGGCATCGCCAAACCGCGCGCATTTTTCGGAATGGGAAAGTAGGTCGCGAACAATTTCAGCGAGCGCATCCACATTCCCGGTCGGAAATACGCGGCCATTCTCGCCATCGCGAACGAGGTCATATTTCGCGCCGACACGATCACTGACGACAACCGGACAGCCGCATAGCATCGCTTCGTTCACGACCAAACCAAATGGTTCGTACAATGACGGGAGAACAAAAAAGTCCGCTCCGCGATACACGGAGGGGAGCTGAGTTTGGTTTACAAAGCCGAGGAATCGTATGCGATCGGAAATGCCGAGTTCACGCGCGCGGATTTCGAGAGCGCCGCGCAAGGGCCCATCGCCGGCGTAGACAAGAAATGAGTTCGGCACGTTGGCGCGCGCGAATGCTTCCAGGACGTCTTGCGGCGCTTTCCAAGGCTGGAGTTTCGCGCAGAAGAGCGCGACGGAAGCGGAAGCAGGTATCCCCCACGAGGCGCGCACAGCGTTGCGGTCAACCTGCGACGCTCGCGCAGTCCACCAATCGTTATCCACGACATTACGGCTAAGGAGAATACGCTCGGGCGGTACACCCAACGTCTTCAAGTACTCTACTGTTCCTGAAGAACCGGCCAGAATAATTCTTCCCATCGAGTAGATTTTCCGGGTGACAAATTTCTTAATCTCTTGCTTCCATACGGACTGGGTGCTCCAGGTGCGCAGATTATGTCCGTCCGTGGTGAAAATGATGGGGACGCCGTACCATTTGGCGGCCAAGATGGCGATCCAGGCGCTGGCGTAGAAGTATCCGCTGACATACATCGCTTCAAATTTGCCGTCGCGAATTGCGGTCCACAATCCGGGATTAAGCAAACCAAAAAAGCGAGCTACGTCCGGGCGCAAAGCACGGTTGGGCGGATTCACCCAGGGATAGCCGTCGAGCTGCGGCTCATCCCAGGTTACGTTCACGCCGAAACCCGGATCGACGCCCGATTCCGCACCCTGCAGACTACAGTAGGCAACAAGAATGTCGAATCTCGGGTCCTTCGTCATCATGCGGAAAATCGGCGAGGCGTATTGAACTACATGAGAGCAAACGAGCAAAAGACGGCGGTGTAGGTGCTCTTTGCCGGGCATATCCCCGGACGCTGGAGTCTCCAGTGGCAAGGTGACCGGGTTGGTCAACGCGCCACCTCCTTTGAAAGAGGCGCCCACGGCTGGAGCAAACGCCGCCGGACCGATCCTGTACGAGCCTCCGTGCATTCCGCAACAAGATAGGCATAGCAGAGCATGAGCAGAGTGATCCCTGCCGCGTAAGCCAGATGCCGCGAATTGGGCTGCCAACTTCCGCGAGGGTCCAGTACAGCACGCAAGAGCAACAGCGCCGGGAAGTGGGTCAGGTAAAGCGTATAGGAAAAACCGGCCACAGTTTTGGCACTCTTCGCGTATGCCTGCGAAACATCCTCGCGCGAAATTTGAAGCAAGAAATAGATCCAAAACGAAAAACAAACTCCGATCGTGAAATCGCCCGCCCGCTCCGACAATTGCGGGTGGGCGCGGACAACGGCGAGCACAACGGCGAGAGGTATAGTGGCAACGACGGACGCCAATGCCGCGGCGCGGGGAGACTTGAGCCGATCCATGTGCGGCAAGCGGCCGACCAGCATTCCCATCATCCAGATCAGAAAGTAAAGGCTGATCTGAATTCCGACAAACCAAAACAAGATCAAAGCCAATCCGAAATAGAAGGCCCGGGCCCGAACTCCCATCCAGGATGCAGCGGCGATGATCAGGGCGGGAAACAGAATGTAATACCAAAATTCATAACTCAGGCTCCAAAGCGGGCCGTTTGACCCAAACACCGGAGACAAAACGCTCTGAAGAAAGAAAAGATTACCGAAAAAAATGGGCGGTGTGGAACGCAACGCCACGCTTGGCGGGTAGTATTTGTACAGTCCGCCGAAATAAAACGAAGCGGCCTGCGGAATCCGCATTCCAATCTGATCCCAGATGAAGCCAAGAAGCAGTGCGGGCAGAAGAACCAGTTCCAGACGCGTAATCCGATTAACCAGGTAAACTCGCCAGGACCAGCGACGCTCCTCGACCGATCCCAAGACACTCGTCCCGATGAAATAGCCGCTCAGGACAAAAAATACGATAACGGCCTGATGCCCGAAACCCGTCACTGCGTAAATTGCCCGATGAAGAATGGAGGGACTGGGAATAAAAGAATAATCGACAAAGAAAAGGCCCCGGACGTGTCCTACCATCACGGCGAGAGCGGATACACCTCGAATCAAATCCAAATGCGCGGAGGCGCGTTCACCGAGTTGGAATTTGTTTTTCAGCGTGGCTCCTCGGGCGCGCGATCAACTCTTCACTCGATGAAACTGGCCGCTCATCGAGCGGTTCCACCTGGTAATTCAAGCCATCCAGAAACTTCAAGCACAAATCGTGAATTTCCTGACCGTGGGTGGCAAGAAAAATGACTGGTCGAGCCGTGCGGATGATTTCGATGCAGCCCTGAAGGCAATCATATTCGGCGCCTTCGATATCGATTTTCATGAAATCCGGCGGACGAATCTCTTTTCGCGATACCAGGGTATCCAGAGCGACGGTTCGGACACGAACGTTTCCTGAAGCGGAAAGGTGCGCCATACAGCGGTCCACCGACGGGTCAAACATCGCTTCTCCATTGACCGAGCTTACGGCAGCGTCGATCAGCGAGCAATTCTCGATGCGGTTAATTTCCAGGTGTTTTCGCAAGTGGATCAAATTTCCCGGCAAAGGTTCAAAGGCGTAAACATAGCCATTCTTGCCGACGAGAACGCTCGCGAGGAGCGTGTAGAAACCCGCGTTTGCTCCAACGTCGTAGACCACGTCGCCCGGTCTGACCATTTTCTGAAAAAGCCTTTGCTTGTCGTATTCATAGCTTCCGAGCCAGCAGCCGTGAACGCCGGAGCCCACAACCCACTTCTTGCCACGCAAGGGACCTTGCAGAATGGGAAGTATCGCCGCGCGCGGAATCAGCCGCAACGGAGCGCGCAGCAATTTGCCCCTCAGCGTCTCGCGAGAAATGCCTGAAAGGTTAGCCAATGATTCCCTCGCGTTTTTCAATCTCTCAGCGGTCTGTCAAGAGCCCAGTCGTGGTTTCCACGAGTGTTCCTTCGTTCAGAGTTTCGCCGGCCCCCTGCAAGGCGCGTGCGAAGCGGTCCGCAATGGCCCGCCACGAGAAATATTTTTCCTGCGCATGACGGCTGCGCTCCGCCAAAGATTCCCGCAAGGCGTCATCCGCCAGCACTCTTTCGAGCGCCGCGGAAAGCCCTTCGTGGTCACCGAGCGGAACCGATAGGATTCCCGCGTCGGTCACGGGCCAGGCGGTTTCGGCCCCGGAATAGCACACAATCGGCAGACCACAGGCAATCCCTGCGATCGCGCTGCCACGGCGGCTCGAAATCTGCCCGCGGACAAATAGCTGAACATCCGCTCGCGAAAGCGCCTTGCTCATCTCCTCTGGCGGGAGCAATCCGAGAATTTCCAGCTCAATATTTGTGCCTGAAAACTCCGTGCGCAATTGAGCTTTCGCGTCCAGGGAACCACGACCCACGACGAGTAAGCGAATGGGCCCCACGGCCCGGCTCGCTCTCTTCACCGCGTATCCGATGTCCGCGACTTCCGACCGGGTGCTCGCTCCCCCGGTGATGCTGTAAATTGCGACCGTCTTCTTGCCGTCCGGCTTGGCGAAGGAATGAGCTAGCGGTTCCGGGAAATTCGCCCCGACCGGAATGAAGACGGCTCTACCGGGATCGCGGGATACCCACGGAATCTTGTTCACGGAGATGGTGAAGACGCCAAGTTCCGCACGGGCATAGAGATCCTTGAGAACGCGGCCCTGGCAATATTGACGACCGCGGTCGATCATTCTGCTCCCTGCGAGAGGCGCGAAATCATGGAAGACGACGCCGCACCGGGCTCCACGATCGCGAAGCGTGGAAAGCACACGCGGCACGTGCAGCGGGAAACCGCGCCGTGACCATGCGAGGTTCGTGTATTGCAGAAGGACCCAGCAGCCGCGCCAAGCGGACGCATTTTCTTGCAGTTCGTCGAGGGCCTCGCCCCAACCTCGCTCGAACCACGGAACGCGGGCGATTTCGAGTTCGTAACCATGCTCTCTCAATGCCGCGCCCAGGCACGAGCAATAATCGGCGACGCCGTCAGTTGGCTCATCCCGGCGGCCCAGCAGGGCTACGATTCGTTCCGCACTCATTTCTAGACTGATAGCGGCAAGCTATTTCTCCACCAGGAAGCTTCCGATGACCAGCGCGTCCATTCCGGAGCTGAAAAATGTGCGCACCGCGTCGGTCGGTGTATTCACGATCGCTTCACCGCGCAGATTGAACGACGTATTCATGACCACGGGAACACCGGTTCGCTTGCCGAACTCGTTGATCAGATTCCAGTACAAAGGATTGATGTCTTTCTCGACCGTTTGCGGCCGCGCGCTGCCATCCACGTGCGTGACGGAGGGAATGACGCTGCGCTTCTCGGGCCTCACCGGATTGGTAAGGATCATGAAGGGAGAATCGCAGGCGTGCTCAAGGTATTCTCCCGCCACTTCCTTCAGCATCGAAGGCGCGAACGGGCGCCACCACTCGCGGAATTTGACGGCGTTGTTCACCTTCGCATTCATTTCCGGATCGCGCGGGTCGGCCAGGATCGAGCGGTCGCCCAGTGCGCGCGGGCCGAATTCCATGCGTCCCTGAAACCAGCCGAGAATTTTCCCATTTGCCAGCATCTCCGCGGCTGTCGCGGCCACGTTGTCGAGTCTTGTGGCGTGGAGTTTGTAGGTGCGCAGCGCTTTTTCGATTTCCGCGTCGGCAAATTCAGGTCCGAGGTAAGCATGGCGCATCGGCTTCATCGGCAGCCGTCCGCCCCTGTCCATGTACGGGGCCAGGACCGCGCCCAGAGCCACGCCGTCATCGGACGCCGCCGGCTGAACAAAAATATTGTCGACCATCCCGGACGCCTGGATTTTCCCATTGGCTTTGGAGTTGAGCGCGACGCCTCCGGCCAGGCAAACATTGCGGCAGTCCGTCTTTTGAAGCGCGAATTTCACGAGAGCCAGCATGGCAACTTCGCACGCGTCCTGCACCGCGAAAGCGGTGTTCTTGAAACTATCGTCGATTTCGCTTTCGGGCGTTCTCTGCGGGCCCAGGCGGCGGGCAATCGCCGATGTGCCGTTTTTTCGTTGAAAAAGCAGTTGAGCATTGACCTTGTAGGATTCGTGATTGAGCGAAATGAATTCGTCCAGCTTCACGCCGGGATGCCCGTAGGGCGCGAGCCCCATGACTTTCCATTCGTCGCTGTTGGGGACGAACCCCAGATATTCCGTGAATTGCGCGTAGAAGAGTCCCAGCGAATTCGGCCACGGAATCGTGAGCACGTGGTCAAGAAATCCATCGTGGCCGTACCAGATCGAGCTTGCTTCCCAGGCGCCTCGCCCGTCCATGACGACCACCGCGGCCTTGTCGAAGCCGGAATAGGAGTACGCGCTGATGGCATGCGCCAGATGATGGTCCACAAACCGCATTTGCGCTTTGGTCGGGCCGAAGTGATGGGTGAAGCGGTTGAATCCGCCATTCTGATGCGCCATGCTCGCGTAAACTCGCGCGGAGTTCAAAACGTTGAGGTAAGTAATCGGATATTGCCCGCGCAAGAAGCATTTTAAGTCCGTGGCAAACACTTTGCCCGGCGCGGGCCATCCCGCGCAGACCGCGTCGAGCTGTTCGGGGCGGACTTTAGCAAAATCGAGACAGGCGCGAATGGCATTGTGAGGAAAGCCGGCATCGTGCTTGACCCGGCTGATTCGTTCCTCGGCAACCGCAAAGAGCAGTTCTCCGTCGCGGACAATGCACGCCGACGAATCATGCATCTGAGAATAGTTAAACCCCAGGCTGATCATGAAGTCTCGCTCACCTTTTCCTGATGGAGCGGGGGTCCAAACGGAAAAGATCCCGTCTTTTCAATCGGCCCCAAGAGATGGTCTCGAATCCACGGACAAGTTGCGATCATCATTCCAGTTTTTTCCAGTTTGTGAATCCCCCGGTGCAAAGGTAAACCTGGCCGGCGCAATAAAACGATTCCACCGGAAGTAAACGAAATCATGCCAAGACTGTAACGCTTTGGGTAGACCTAGAAAAGAGGCGTGCGCGCAACGATAACTGCTCTCCTTGCACATGTCAGTTGATCGAGATCATCGAACAAAGTATCCTCGACACTGGAAAATATGACCGCGTTCACGCTCCCGCAAGACGGAAATTCAACTGGAAAAGATAAAGATCGTGACCGCATTGCCCCTAATTTAGCGCAGTCTTTATGGCCGCGGCTTGTGGAACTCTGGATCTTCGCCGCGATTGTAATTTTCTTTCTCATCCGCGTATTGGCATCGCAGACCGGCCGGCATTTCCTCGGATATTTCTGGCACGGCCGCCTCCCATGAATATCCTGCAGCCCGTTGCCGCCAATTTCATACTTTTGCTGGCTGCGATTGGTTTCGGGAGCCTGCTTCACCGGCTGTTTCCGGAACATTTCTCCCCGCTGGACCGCTTGGCGCTTGCTCTGCTCGGGGGATTCGGAATTCTTGGAACGGTCTTATTTTGCGTGGGGCAGGTCTGGTTCACGCGCTCGGCAATCCTCCTGGTTCTATTTTTCGGCATCTTGCTCGGCCTTCGCCCGCTTGCAATCGCAGTTCAAGGGTGGCGGACGACTTTGTCCAAGGTTTCCCCGACTTTTCTTCCTGCAGCGGTCATCCTTGTCGTCCTTCTCGTAACCGCCATCGGCGGCCTCGCGCTGCCCACCGGCGATATGAATAATGATTCGATCGCATACCATTACCTGGGACCGAAGGTATGGTTGCGGGAAGGTCATATCCGATCCGTCCCCGATGAAGTTTTGACCTACTTCCCGGTTGTAATCGAGACTCAATATGCGGCGCTTATGTCTCTCGGCGGGGATCGCGCCCCCGGACTTTTTGCGATTATTGGTCTTGTGCCCATCCTCCTGATGTCCGCAAGCCTGGCGATGCGCCTGGGACTCGACCAGACTGGCGCCTGGTGGGTCGTAGCGCTGGTGGCCGCGATGCCTGCGGTTTACCGTGGAATTTTCGGCGGATTCCTGGACGCGATGTTTGCCTGTTTCGTCCTGGCCGCCGCGCGTTTGGCCTTTGATGCCGACGAACCTCGTCATTACATGCTGTTTGGAATGTTCTGCGGCATCACCATGGGAACAAAATATACGGGCATCGTGGCCTGGGTGCTGCTGGTGTTCTGTTCGCTATTGGTCTCGATGAGGGCCCGCCCCGGGAAAACCCTGGCCACCTTGAAATGGTTGACCGTGTCGTGCGTTGTGGCTGCCGCGATGGCTTCTCCGTTCTATCTGCGAAATTGGATTCTTTACGGCTGTCCGATTTATCCGCCGCCACCCGGCTTGCTGAAGTTTTTCAACGCGAGGAACATAACTCCCGCTGTCATGCAAGAACTCCTGAAAAATGTGACGGACACAGGAAGAGGAATGGGCGGCAGCCTCGTGGACTTTTTGCTTCTCCCATTCAACCTGACGTACCACACCTCGAATTTCAGAGGAGCCGGAGGGATCGGAATTTTACCGTGGGCACTGGGCCCGTTCGGCGTGGCCGCGCGCCGCCGTGATAATTTCGCAATAGGACTCTTGCTGTTCGCTGCGTTGCAGACTGTCGCATGGTTCGCCACCGCTCAGGTGTCCAGATACCTGATTCCTGTCTATATCATCGGAGCAATTTTCGGAGTGATCGGCTGGAATTATGCGGCCTCTTCGGTATCGAGGATTGCACGGGGCTTATCCGTAGCGGTCGTCGCGATCTCCATCCTCTACGGACTTTTCATGATTATTCCTGATCGGGTGAACGATATGCGCGCGGCTTTGTCACGCTCCTATGAGGCGAAGCGGTGGCACGAAGAAACGCCGCGCGCCGCAAGCTTTGACTACATCAATCACGAGCCATCGGTCAAAACAATTCTTATCCTGAATCGAGGGATCGCCGCATATTTTATTGACAAGCCCTATATCAAACCGTTTGGAAGGTGGGGCGAGCAAACACTGCCCGGCGCGGCGAACGTCCCACAAGTCATGGCGCAATTGCCGAACCTGCATGCAACCCATATCCTCGACGTAATCGAGGACAATGGATCATTCAGCCTCGGCGAGCACCCCGCCGGTCTTACACTCGTGTTTGAGCATGACGATCAGAGAATCTATCGCATTGATTAGGGTATAGTCTTGGCTTTTTCCTACCAACTTAATCAGGAAACGATTGGAACTGGTCGGCGGGGTAAACTCATTGGGCATTTTGACGCACATATTTTTCCGGACGAAATCCGTTTCGTTTAGGCTAGGGTAGAATATGGCCGTGGAAATCCATCCAAACCAAAGAACGAAACAAGAGTTGAAATACGCGGTTCTCAATCTTCCGTGTTCGGGCGGCTCGCTCCATTACAGCGATGGCCGCGCCGCTTCGCGGGCACATTCCATGTATGCATGGGCAGGCTTGCGGCCCATTCTTGCGCAGCATACATCGGAGGAACACAGGACGCTGGAACGACGGGCCGCTGGCCATTCGAGGATCGTGGAAATTGGCGTGGCTGAAGGAGTGTCAGCTCTGGCTCTGCGCCAGGGAATGGCGCCCGATGGCACTCTCCATCTCATTGACCCATTTCACCTCAGCCGCATCCCCGCTCTCAACTTTACGAAGCGTGTAGCGCACCGTGCGGTAGGAACCTGCGGTCGAGGCCGAGTGGTTTGGATCGAACAATTCAGCAGCGATGCCAATCGGACGTGGAATGCTCCCATCGATCTGCTCCTCATCGATGGAGATCATACCGAAGGCGGGGTGCGCAAGGATTGGGACGAATGGAGCCGCTTTGTGGTCCCTGGAGGCATCGCCATCTTCCACGACGCACGCGTCTTCGAAGGTAGCTGGACAAATTCTGATTACGGTCCGGTTAAACTCGTCAACGATCTCTTCCGTCAAAAGCAGATTCCCGGATGGAAGATCGTCGAGGAAGTCCATTCTCTCGTGATCGTGGAGCGCACCGCGTAGAGCTTATCTGCTCGAGGCGTCTCGATCCCGCCAACACGCCTTCAGATCCCGCCCAAACTTCACTCCCGCGCCGTTTGGCGAAAAGCCATATGCCAGGAATCACCCATGCCGCGGAGGAATCCCATTTTCCCTTCCATGCGTTCGTACATGCGGCGGATACGCCGCTGAAGGGACTTGGGAGAGGTTCCCCTGTAGCCTGAATTATTGGACTCGATGACGGATCGCTCAAGAGAGAGACCGTATTTCGACATCGCCGTCTTCATTTCTGCTTGCGTGTACAGACGGATGTGTCCGAACACGCCTTTGGTGCGCTCCCCTTCGTCCGGCATATCCAGAATGCTCCGGCCCTTCAAAAGCCTCAGCCGATTCTCAAGAGACGCCTGGTTCGGAGAAGATGCCAACAGAATGCCGCCAGGGCGGATGACGCGGGCAATCTCCGAAAGGATGAAGTTGAGCCGTTCCACTGGCAGATGTTCGATGACTTCTGAAAAAGTCACAACCGAGAAATGGCGGTCAGGAAACGGGAGCGGCTCATGCGTGATGTTGGACGTAACAATTCGGCAGTGATACTGGGAAAGCGTCTCCAGGTAGTCCTCTCGATTTACAAAAAGCCGGTCAGGATGCTCGAGGGCCGTCCATCGGACGTCGGGAAAGAGATGCGCCATCGGAAGCAGGAGATAACCGTAGCCGCTTCCAATTTCCAAGCCTTCACCACTCGCCGAGGATCCGAGCAGCGACTGCGCCATGGAAACGAGGAGAGACACGCGCCGGATATCCGGTCTGAGTGTTCCTTCGGTGGCGGCTAAGAAATCCGCCTCCGGAGCATTCTTGTCCGAGTCATCGCCGAACTCCCTCAGGCATTTTCGAATGATCGGCTCGATTATTCTCTCGATCTCAGCCCTAGTCATCTGGGATCTCCATTCTTGCTTCAAGAGAAAATGAGGACAAAAAAGCGACTGTCCCGGGAGACGATGGCCGACCCAGGTTTGGAATGCCAGGGATTTCCCGCGCAGGGAAATTGCTCGACCCAAGACCTTCGGTTACCGCAGAACCTGAAACTTCAGTTTTGTTGACCAGTCTGTCCCACACTTTCCGAGCTACTCCATTGACTTCGGCTTGATGGCCCGGCAGAAAACAGATTCCAGTTGCTGGGCCGAGTGTTCCCACGTGTGCCGCTTCATCGTTTCCTGCGCCGCAAGGCCAAGCCGGGCGCGCAGCTCGGCCGAATCGATGAGCCTCTGCGTCGCGGACACAAAGGAAGGCGCATCGGCGGGTTTCACAAGCAAACCATTGTATTCATCCTCGACGACGTCCTTCATGCCGCAAGTCTCCGTCGTCACCACGGGCATCCCGGAAGCCATAGCTTCGAGCAGAACAATCGGCAGGCCTTCAAATAACGAGGGGAACACGAAAATGTCATGCCGCGCGTAGAGAGCGGGCATTTGATTTCGAGAAATAAAAGGAATCACTTCCACCCGGTCTCGGACGAACGCCGCAAAAAATTGCGCTACCGTTTCCGCGCTCGCGGAACATCCGGCGATGGTGAGCCGCAATTCGGGCGTCCGTTTCGCCAGCGCCTCAAACGCGTCCCGAAGATAATACACGCCCTTGTGGTCAAGCCAAGCCCCGACAAACAGAAGCCGCAGACCGGCCCCCGCGGAATAATCTCTGGGGACAAAGTATTGAGGTTCGACTCCGTTGGGAACGTACCAGACGCGCCCGATTTCACGATTATACTTGAGCTGAAGCATCGTCCATGTTTCCTGATTAATGACGACCGCGTGGTCCGCCGACAGAATCGCCCAGCGATAGAGCGGCAGGTGGTAGATCCGCTCCCAGACGCGGTTTTTCCAGCGAAAATACCAGGCGCGCCCCTTCTTCGCTTCACGCCCCATGGTGTGGATTCGCCTCTCTTCGATCCCGTGTAGCATCATCACGTAAGGCGGCAAACCGCTCGAGGGGCGAATGCGGCGAAGGCAGCCATATGCGAATCCCACCGGGGCATGGATGTGGGCTACATCAAATTCGCCCTTCCTTTTCCTCAAAATTTTGGCCAGCCGGAAGGCAAACGAAACCGCCCCAAAACGGGGAATTGCCGCCGGCCGGGTGAGCACGTCCTGCGAGAACAGGCACGTGACCTCGTGCCCGCGCTTGCGCAATTCCGCAGCCGAGTTATATACGACGTTGGCGACTCCACCTTCGGGCTGGTTCGACACGGGCGCCGCGATCACGATCCGCATCTATGTGGCGCTCCCCGATTGCCGGCTCACGGGATGGCGGCGATTAATGCCAGGGATGGTCCTCCGGCGGTGACGAGTTCGTGCGTTCATGAACCGGATCTCCGAACCTGGGTCATGTGCTGAGCGCGCGGAATGGGGAAAAATATTTTTCTCGTGCGCAAATAGAACACGTTTGCGGCCAGCTTTCGGCGAACGGCGTAATAAAACCGCGGCGATAAGAATAGGGCGGGAAGCAGGGTGGCGCACTTGAATATTCGGTGAGCGGCCGAGGCGTTGTCGTGCACAATGCGATAGTTTTTCCACTCCGCCCGGACAGTCTCCCAGGGGTAGCCATCCCCGAGCTGAAGGCGCAGCATATCGGCGTCCAGCTGCACATGCTCGCACACGGCCCTTACGGTTTCCTTCCCCAATCCCAGTCCGGCAAGGCTTTCGGATAGGGCGCCGGCAAGGCTTTCCATACTCTTTTGCTTTCGGCGGACGGAAGCGCTCCTGAATCCCGATAACTGATACATGTTCCCGGCATGAATTCGATAGAAGGTCAGCGCTTCCCCGATGATCGAAACCTCCGACAGCGCCGCGGCCAGCGTAAAGATATATTCGTCCGCTTCGATAAAAATCGTCTCAGGAATGGGGACAATTTTGCGCAGGATTTCCGCTCGCACGGTCATGCGGCTCGTGCCGAGCTGGCTTTTGCGCCGGCGGAAGATTCGCGCTCCCTCCGGGGAGTCGATCCGAAATCGCGGCGTTTCGTGGAGTATGTCGGATTGTTCGTCACCGTTGTCAAACACCTCGGTGATGCCGTTGCCGACGATTCCAACTTCGGGATTGCGCTCCAACTCCTCCACTACGCGGGCGGAGCTTTCGCGGCGCCCACCAGTCATCGCCGTCGAGGAAAGCAACGATGTCCCCCGTTACACTCGGAGATGCCCGCATTGAACGCGGAGGCCTGGCCGCCGTTGGCCTTGCGAAGCAGGCGCACGCGCGGCTCAAAGCGGCGGACGATTTCAGGTGTGCGATCCGTCGAGCCGTCGTCCACAACAATCACCTCCACGTCCGCCATCGGCGCGTCCTGCTCCAGCACGCTGGCAATCGCATGTTCAATGAAGTGTTCGTGATTGTAGGTGTCAATTAAGACGCTGACGCGTTGCTTATGCATTCTTTCCTCGTGGCTGTTCTAGACAGATGATTCGAGCCTCCGGGCCGCGCAAAGTCCAATTGCCTTCCCCTTATCGAGGTATGGCGCGGTTAGCGTCCCTTTCTTGGCCTTCGCTTCCCAGCATGGACGGAGCCGGACGACACAATGCATCGCGCTCGGCCCTTTCAATCACTGGAATGACTCGAACCGTTTTGCAGCGCATCCGGGAGAAGCCTCACAAAATAGGACGAGGACCCGAGTTCCGCCCAACCCGCGAGATTTTGCCCATGAGGGGGCGCGAAGCTGATCGCTGCTATGGCCCCGGTTTGATGAAATCGCGCGTCCACTTGCGCCTGCATATCGGGAGGCGTGGACCAATATTCATCCACCGCCTCCGGGGGAATCGCGGCGACGATGCGCACTCCCGCCAATCGCGCCCACTCGAATGTGTCCTCCGGCAAACCGACGATGGCCACAGAATGATTCGATGGTACGCCGGCCTGCTGGAGACCCTGGGCGAGTTCCCACTGCTGGTACGGTTGTGGCCGGAAGCAGCGATAAACATCTGAAACCACACTGCGTGCAATTGGGATTGCAACAACCAGAAGAATCGCCGTAGGAACGGCCAAAACCCAGCGTGGCATCGGCCCTGCATTCGGGAGCCGAATGGCGGCAAACAGGCTCACCCAGATCACGGTGAGGAACGCCGCAACGTACCGCGTCTGGACCAGCACAAGAGAATACATTCCAATCGCTGCAAGTGAAGGAATCCACAGGATCCAGAATCGCGCGAGTCTTGAGATGTATAACCGGAATGTTCCTTGTACAAGCAATAATGCAAGCAGACCAGCGAGAAGCGCTACTTCTCTCTCCAGAATGTCCAGGTAGGCGTCGTAGCTTCCATGGAGAATCGCAAGTTGGGAACTCAGCCGAAAATGTGCTTCGGTCCCTTCTGCCCAATAGGTGCCATCGTACCAGGGGGGAAACGTCCCGCCGACAGGGCTGGCAAAACCCAGGGTTTCCGGATGAGTTGCGAGGATTGTTATTGGGTGAAGAGCATGCGGCTCCCGAGCGGTTGTAAATCCCTTGAATCCCGATTTCCAAGCGTCACTCATTGCGCCGGTGTAGGCGAGTTTCCCGCTGTCGCCAAACGTGAGGCGGCCCTTGGAACGAGAGAGCACTCCAACCCAGGGTCCCGCAACAAGCGCAAAAGCTAAGAGAGTTGCCACGAGTTTCAGACGGGCTTTCGGGCGCGAGGGGGTAGCGAACAGTGCGGCGCAAAGGAAGATGAACGACAGGGGGAACATCGCGGCCTTTGCCAAATAGCCCATCCCCAAAACTACTCCAACGGACGTATAGGTTCCCCAACCTGCTCGGGCGGACTGAATCCTGAGCAGCAGGCCGGCCGCTGCATAGACGGCAACTGTCACGCACATATCAGGCGTGGAACCGTTGTAATTCGCCAGAAACAACGATGAGTACAGAAACAACGCCAAGCCCAGAATGCGCCAGGCTCCTTCCGGAAGGGAAATGGTTGTCTCTTCATTCGCGCATAGTGCCTGAGGGCAGCGAACAAGTTCGCTCAGCATGAATTCAAATGCCGCGTATGATGCGAGCAGGACGGCAAAATTGACCAGGTGGAGAAGCGTGGACTCCCAATAAAGGGAAGAGTGAAGAAAGGAAAGCGGGATGACCAGAAGCCAGGAATAGAGCGGGCTCCAGTAGGCGTTGATTGCATCATGCCAGTTGCCACGGAGATAATTCTCGGCGACATCAAGGTAACTGACGCCGTCGAAATCCACCTGGAACCGGTGTCCCCAAGCTTCGAGCAAGCCCGTCACGGAGACAGCCAGCCAGCAATAAAGGCGCAAATCTGACGGTCCGAGAGCGAATGGAGAAGGTTGAGTTGCGGGCGCTACCGCAATCGCTGGGGATTCCAGAACTTTCATTTAGCCACCATCCAAGCGCTGCAGGCATGCGCCGAGAAATTCTCCAAAATGAGAACCTTCGCGCCCATATTGGGCAAGTCCTGAAAGTGCACGCGGGTCACGGCCCGCTCGATGAAACTTTCGTGATTGTAAGCGCTAATGCAGGCGCGAACTTTTGGCTTGAACATTCTGCTACCGCATCCCCCAACGGACCAAAACGAATCAGGTCCAGTTCTCTACACCCGGTGCGGTCGGGACCGCCCGCAGGAATTCCTATTTGCCGCCGGCCGGAGCTTCCGGAACGTGGCGCTCACGAAGGCCAAACCGATGGCGTACCGGCCTCGTTAATTTCAGCAGGCCAAACCAGATCGCGCTGCGCAGCCTTGTGGCTTTGCGTTTCGCTTGCACGGCCCAATGCCGGTAGTTCGGGCGCAAACCCTCGGGAGTAAGCCGGTGCGTCGCATTTTCCATGGTGGCAAAACATCGCCCGCCGCTGAAGCAGCGCGTAATTCTGCTGGGCTTCCTCGCCCTGCCAGACGCCGGCCTCGCCGTCGGGATGATAGGAATAATCGTGGTTCTGGTGCACGGCCTGGACAACGGCGGTCGCATCCACCACGCGCGCGCCGGAATGCCGCGCATGCCAGACCAGCCAGTTGTCCCAGCCGGGGCGGCCGATCACGAACGGCGGAGTATTCTTGTAGTAGAGGCCGCGCGAAAACGCGAAATAGTCAATCCATTGCGGTGGGCGCTGGTGATTCGCTTCGAGCGCCTGGCGCCGGACCGTCGCTTCCCAGTCCGCGGCGTAAAAATCCACGGGCGCGGTGATGTCGGTGTCCCAGCGCTGCCCCGCCATCAGGAACCTGCCGCCCAGATCGAGCACGCGCTCGGCGGCCGCGCGAAAATCGGAAAGCAGAATGATGTCGCAATTGATGTAGCAAAGACAGCTGTGGTGCGCGAGGTCCTGCGCGCCGTCAAAGATCGGGGAAAGATATTTGGTGCCGTGCTCGTTGCGCTTCACGTCGGGCACGTGGCGAATCTGAAGCGCGCGCGCGGCTTCGGCGGCGCCTTCTTCATCGCCGAACAGAATCACTTCGGCCTCGGGATGGACGCGCTTCCAGCTCTCGATGGCGTTGCGCTGAATGACGCCGATGTGTCCGAGGAAACGGTTTGGGCGTGGTGAAAGAAAGTAATCATCGTCGTCCCGGTCTACGTTCCGACTTTCTGGCTGTGCTCGCGCTCGGCAGCGACCATCTCTTCGAGGATGGAATCGAGGCTGCGCGTCAGGCTCCAGCCGGGATAATGGCTCTTGAGTTTCGCCAGATTCGAGATGTAGCAGATGTGATCGCCCTTTCGCGACTGTTCCGAGTAGGTCCAGTTGATCTTCCGGCCCGTCAGCGCTTCAATTCGCGCGATGGCTTCGAGCATCGAGACGCTGTTGGCGCGGCCTCCGCCAAGGTTGTAGACCTCGCCGGGCCGCGGATTGCGCGCAAACTCCTCGAACGCGCGCACCACATCAAAACTGTGGATGTTGTCGCGGACCTGCTTGCCCTTGTAGCCGAAGACGGTATAGGGCTTCCCGGAAAGCGCCACCTTGAACAAGTACGAAAGAAACCCGTGCAGCTCGACGCCCGAGTGGGACGGCCCGGTCAGGCATCCGCCGCGGAATATGCCGACGCCCATGCCGAAGTACCGGCCGTACTCCTGCGCGTAGATGTCGGCGGCAACTTTGGAAGCGCCGAACAGCGAATGCAGCGTGCGATCGATGCGGCAATTTTCGTCAATGCCTTCGAAATCGGCGGGATCCGAATAGTCGTAGCGCGTTTCCGTCTCGCGCAGAGGTTTCTCGTTGGGCGCGTCGCCGTACACTTTGTTGGTGCTCATGAAGATGAACGCGGCATCGCGGCAGTGCTGGCGCGTGGCTTCGAGAAGATTCACCGTGCCGAGCGCGTTGACTTCGAAATCGAGCAGGGCGATGTCCGCCGCCTTGTCATGCGACGGCTGCGCGGCGCAGTGGATGATCAGGTCGAAGCGGTTCTCGCGGAACAGCGCCATCACGCCCTCGCGGTCGCGAATATCGAGCGCCATCGGGAGTGAACCGTTGCGTGGCGCTCTTGAGCCGCTCCAGATTCCACAACGTGTCGCCCGGCGAGGCCCGAAGAACACGCGGCGCATGTTGTTGTCCGCGCCGACGACGCGATGGCCTTGCCGGTCAAAATATTCGACCGCTTCGGAGCCAATCAGGCCGCTGCTTCCGGTCACGAGAATGTTCCAGGGTTTCACTGCGCTGATCCCTCCGCCCTAAATTCTTCGCCCGCGATACCGTTCCCGAGAGCCAGATACAAAACGCCGCTGGCGGATTCCAAATGTTTGAGCGCGCGCCAGCAATCGATCACCACGCGCGGTGAGCCGTTGCGCGCCCATCGGTCGGCCGGAATCGCCAGAAATGCAGGCTAGGGCGTGGCCAGCACAACCACGCCGCTTCTCGCAATGCGAGTGCCGCGAGGGTACTCATTTTGCCCATAGCCTCCAAGCGCTAACGGTCAAATTCATGACGGCGAACCGCCTTCTTCGGCCGGAGCTGCAAGTTCCTTTCTCGTAGACCCATCGTATGACGCAGGGAACGTGTTGCGTCCAAAGCCGGATGCCAGAAACGCACGCGAACCGCATCACGCACACTTTTAACCACGCGGCGGATTGCGCGCCGCGCCGGGGCCAGCCAATAAAAGCGCCGGGGCTCGAAGGATTTCTCGGTCATCCGGAAATTCGCGTCTTCCAGTGTGTGCAAGTGCTTGAATCCCCCGGCAAGCTTGAAATTCTGCCGGGCACCCTCCCCGTACCACACACCCTGCGATCCCTCGGGATGGTACCCATAATCGTGATTCTGGTGCATTGCCATCACGACGTCCGAGGCGTCAATCACAGACGCCTTCTGTTGAGACGCCTTCCAGATCAGCCAGTGATCCCACCACACTCGGCCAATCGCGAGCGGAGGAATTTCTGTGTAGATCCCCTTTGAGAATGCAAAATAGTCAATATTGTAATAAAGACGCTGAACGCCTTCCCGCAGGACAACCGCTCGCAACCCTTCTTCCCAACCCGGATTCGAGAAGTCAATCGGCGCGGTGATGTCGGAGTCCCAGCGGCGGCCAACCATCAAGAATTGCCGGGTCCACGCCGACACACGCTGAATCGCATTGAGAAAATCCTCGCCGAAAATGATATCGCAGTTGGAATAGCAGAGCGTATCGTGACGTGCAAGCTGTTGGGCAGGGCCGAAGATTGACCGGACCAGCTTCGTCCCCTCCCCTGTTCGCTCGACTTCAGGAACGTGACGCAGGCCTAACTCGCCGCAAACTTCCGCCGTCCCGGGTTCATCTCCGAAAAGAATGACTTCAACATCGGGGTGGAGGAGCTTCCAGCTTTTCAAGGCGTTGTGCTGGATCATTCCGATGTGTCCGTCGAAGGGTTTGGGCGTTGAGAAGATTGTCAGCATCCTAAACCTCGTTTTCCAGCGCCGCCCCGATTTGGCCCTGTCGCCAGCGCGATCGTCGGCCTCCAGGACCCGACTGCATGTAGAGGACGCAATTCTTCCTGAGCCCCTTGTTTCACTAGAAACGAGCCGACTTCCGAGACTCTTTCATGGGGGGCAGCGATGACATTGAAGTCGGATCCATCCTCGACATCGTCCACGTCCATCGGTGCGAGTCCCCGGGCGGCCGGCCGAAACAAATCAAAATCCAGGTTTCGCAGGAACTTTGCGATTTCCTTGGAACGATATCCCCAGGGGCGCGTCCGCAAATCGGAGACCTCAATCATCACGAATGGCCGAGGCGCGGTCTTCAGCAAAGTCACCGCCCCCTGCAATACACTCCACTCCGCACCCTCGACATCCATCTTCATGAAGTCGATCCGCTCGATTGCATTCCTGCGCAGAAATTCGTCGAGTGAAGTTACGGCAACCTGCACCGGGCGGGTCTTTCCCTTGATGTCCGGGGGACGCAGGCTGTTGCAGCCGGTCTCGGCGCCCTCGACCACATGAAGACTTATTCGGCCATCCTCGGAACCCAAGGCAAGCGCCTCGACGCGCACGTTGCTGCAATGGTTCGTCCATAGGTTCAACTTGAGCCGGCGGCGCTCCCGGGGAGACGGCTCAAAGCTAATGACGAGCCCGCGACGCCCAACGCATCTCGAAGCAAGCAGCGAGTAATACCCTTCGTTGGCCCCGACATCGAGCACGACCATGCCTTCCTTCAGGAATCGCTGTACGAACGCATATTCGGGTTCTTCGAAACCGTCCGCCAACAGTTCATCCCCCAAATGATTGTTCCAGGCCAGCCACCAACAGCCAATTGGAAGCCGGATGGGAATTGGCATCGAGGGGATGATCTCGCGGGAAAACAAACAGGCGTTTCGAACTTGTTCTGCCCACGGTTTCCTCAAGAAACGCCCCAGCCGGGAGAGCAGCCCCTTTCGCGGAGTCGATGGTACAGGTTGGCTCACGAATCCTTCTCCTGCTCCTGCAGCTGCGATACGCTGAAGCGTGATGGAACATTGAGAATTCCCGCCCACTCGTCGAGCCAATGGGTCATCGGCGGAGTTCCCACCAGCAGGTCGGGAATGGCGTCCCAGGAATCCGCGAGGTCATTCTCGTCCCAAAGCGTCACGCGCCAGGAGTACGCCCCGGGCTTCAGCGGCAATTCCGACAGTTCGTGCGTGAGTTCGTGAGTGCCAACATCCAGATCCAGGCCTCTGGCGCCGTTTCCCCAAATGAGGCGGCGCTCCGAATCAAACAGCGCTATCCCGTGATGCGCTCGAGGCAAGGGCTTCCTCACCTCGACGGTGAATCGGATGACCACTGGACCGGACTGATCGATTACGTTAGGAGAAGAAGAACGCGGCTCGGTGATTTCCCACCGCAGAAAGCGAGCCTTTACCAGAGGCGAGTCATCGAGGTTCCGCTCCGAGCCCCCTCCCGAAAGAACCGCCGACTCATAAGCGCCCACAACCTCGCCGGTTGGGCCCGTCTGCCGGATCGTGCCGCCGTCCATCCAGATCACCCTCTCGCACAGGCGGCGAATCTGATTCATTTGATGCGTCACGAAGACGATCGTCCGGCCCGCGTGCGCTACCTCGCCCATCTTCGCCGAGACACTTCTTCTGGAATGCAAGGTCGCCGACGGCGAGCACTTCGTCGACCAGCAGGATTTGCGGCTCGAAATGCGCGGCCACGGCGAATGCCAGCCGCATCTGCATTCCGGTGCTGTAGTGTTTCAGAGGCGTGTCGATGAATTCCGCGACTTCGGCAAACGCAACAATCTCATCGAATTTGCGGTCGATTTCCTTTTTCCCCATGCCCAGGATGGCGCCATTCAGATAGGTATTTTCTCGCCCGGTCAACTCCGGATGGAATCCGGTGCCGACCTCGAGCAAACTGCCGACGCGGCCTCGGATTTCGGCCAGGCCCACTGTGGGCTGCGTGACGCGGGACAGGATTTTCAGCAGGGTCGTTTTTCCAGCGCCGTTCCTTCCGATCAACCCGAGAACTTCGCCTTCCCTCATATCAAAACTGACGTTGCGCAGCGCCCAGATGTGGCGCGGCCCGCCACCGGAACCACTCGCGCCATTGGAACGTAGCCATCGCGCGGGCGCAGTCAAAGCGTTCGTCAAACGTTCGCGCAGGGTGAGTTGTCCGGCGTTTTCACCGATCCGGTAGCGTTTCCCGAGCGACTCGACGTGAATGGCGAATTGGTTCATAGGTCAGACCACGTCCGCCATGG
Organism: Terriglobia bacterium; assembly: GCA_963757625.1. Taxonomy (GTDB): domain Bacteria; phylum Acidobacteriota; class Terriglobia; order Acidiferrales; family UBA7541; genus Palsa-360. Next base: position 1,327,202 of record CAVWSJ010000006.1, read on the forward strand.
TGCCCTCGACTGCGTGGTAGTACACCAAACCGCTGAATACCAGGAGGACGACCGCCGCCGAAGAGGCCGCCAGCAGAATGCCCGGTGGCTGGCCGTGTCCGGTGAGGGCCCAGCGAAAACCTTCGATCACGCCGGCCATCGGATTCAGGCCGTAGAGCAACCGCCATTTCGGCGGCACCAGGGAACTCGGGTAGGCCACCGGCGAGGCAAACATCCAGAATTGCACCAGGAAGGGCACGACGTAGCGGACATCCCGATACAGGGCATTCAAAGCAGAAAGCCAAAGACCAACGCCGAGAGCCGTCAGGACGGCCAGCAGCGCGAAGACCGGCAGCCAGAATACGGCCGTCGTCGGAATGATTCGGTAATAAGCCATCATGACCAGAAGTACCGCGAAGGAGATCCCGAAATCCAATAGCCCCGAAAGAACGGAAGAGATCGGCAACACCACGCGCGGGAAATAGATTTTCGTGATTACCCTTTGCTGTTCGACCACGACGTTCGTCGCGCTCTGCATGGCCGTGGCAAAGTACATCCAAGGGAGCAGCGCGCAGTAGTAGAAAATCGGATAGGGCAACCCGCCGGACGGAATCTTTGCGAGCTTGCCGAAAAACAGGCTGAACACGATCATCGTCAGCACCGGCTGGAGGATGGCCCAGGCCGCGCCGATCAGGGTCTGCTTGTAGCGGACTTTAATATCGCGCCAGACGAAGAAATAAAGCAGCTCCCGGTAGGCCCACAATTCCCGCAAATCCAGAGCCAGCCAGCCGTGCCGCGCCTCGATGCGCACAACGGGCAACTCCGGGTGCGGTGCGACAGCCGCGACTTGTACGTGCGTAGCAGCCATGAATCGGCTCAGTCCTCCGGAGACTCTTGCGCTTTTTGTTGCTCGATATCTTCCCGCTCAATGTGCTGCATCATGTCCCTGCGGTGCAAGAAGTAGGTTTCCAGGCTGTGCCCCATTCGCAAGGGCACTCCAGTGAATTGATTTCGCGCCATGGCCGACCAGGAGATTTCTCCGCGCGCGGGAACCATGTGGGTGCCCCACTGAAAGACGAATCCGAGGTTCCAAACGATAAAGAGCGCGATGACCGCCGAAGCAATAGCGAAGGCGCGTGACGCTTTTGCCGCCGCCTCGGAGCATGTTTCAAGCAACGACGCCAGCCCCAGAATAAAAATCGGCGTCAGCGAAATGAAGAATCGATTGCCGAAGCTGGAAAGACCGTCCCAGTCCGGATAACTGGAAATGAAATAGTAGTAAGCCAAAAAGGTCAAAATCGCCCCGGCCCCCAGAAGAGCGTCCCGCCTGTAAAGAAAACCCAGCCCCACAACAGCCAGCAATAAGATCGGCGTCCAGGACCACATTCCATGGTCGGATGAAAAAAGGACTTGCGAGAACGCGGGAGACCCCCAGTGCCAGGTGGAAATCCCCGGATATCCCGTCGCAAACGGGCTGCCGTAAATGATCTGACGCGTAATGAATGTCGGCAGGAGCGCCGCCAGGAACACGGCTCCGAAAATCGCGCAATCCAGGATCGCTTTGCCGAGTGAGAAGGATTGCCGGCCGGCATCTCGCCGGCTCTCGCGCGCCTGGAAGACAATTTCAAGCGCAGGGAAGATCAGCAAAATGGCATTGGGATAATAGACGTTCCCCATCAGGCCCGCCGAAAGACCCAGGATCGCCCATTGTCCGGTCGTCCGTTGCAATTTTGTGCGGTCCCAATACCAAAGAAACAGGGAGACGGAGAAGGCGGAAAACGCATGGGACCAGGAGGGGTTGAAATACATGTATACCGGAAGAGAACTGGCCAGCCAAATGCCGATTGCCGCAAGGAAGCCCCACTGCTCGGGAAGGTATTTGCGGGCGATTCGAAACGCCAATAGCAGGGAAAAAAAACCGTAAAATGCGGTCGTCAGGGCCATCGCGAGCAAGTAAGGGCGCGAGAACCCGTCGGCGGGGATGTGCGCGCCGACGTGGTCTAGCACCACCACGGCGAAATGGACCGGCACCAGGACCGGCGCCCAGAGGATCGCGGGGCCCACAGTGAAATGATTCTCCACGCGACCTGTCTTGGTGTATTCGTCGGGGAGCAGATGTCCATTCGCGTCAATTCTGGACATTACGAAATAATCGTTCCCCCCGCGGTAATCGTTTTCGAAATTCAGGTCATGGTCAATCAGAGGAGATCGCAAATAGGCGTAATATCCGACGCCGTCGCCACGAACCCAGGGATTCAGCAGCGGAAGCGTCAGGAGAAAGAGAAGAAATAGGAGTTTTGGATACGAAATGACGGGTGCCGCAGCTTTCTCCCTCTGAACCGGAGTTTCCATGAGCGCTGGTCTACAGCCGAACGCCCCATCGATCCTCGCGCCAGTCATTTCATCACCTGCTTAAGGTCTTCGCCCTGAACGCCCATGTGCTTCCTGAATTCTGCCGGCGACTCATCAAATGAGACTATGAATGTGGTCAAGAATTCTTGCGCGCGTCTGAGATCTTTCATTCGGACCCAGGGGAAGGTCAGCATCATTCCACTTGAGCGCCGCGATTCCTTGGAATGCACGGTCGCGGGATAAGGCGAAACGCCTCGAAGCGTTGGAGAAGATGAAAAGATCCAGAGCGCATATCAAGATCGGTCTCGCCAACAAAATGCCTTTCCTCACTAAAAGACCCGGACAGCCGAGTTGTTTCCCATGCCGCGGGAATTCCATCGGCAGAACCGGGCCTGGATCTTCAAACTGCGCTGCCGGCCGCTTCACGGGGCGCACCTACCAGTTCCCTTTTTCGCCCGCAGTAGGCGACGACGCGATCTATAATTTCAGGTAGCGTGGTTCCAGGCCGGAAGCCCGTCAGCCGTTCAAGCTTGTCGAGACAAGGCACACGCCGCAGCATGTCCTCGAATCCAGGCTCATAGGCCTGATCGTAGGGAATGAACTTGATCGGCGAGGAGCTTTTCGTTCGCTCCTTCACCTGATGAGCAAGGCCCTCGATCGTCACCTCAAAGTCGTTGCCCACATTGACGACTTCACCCACAGCTGTGTCGGTTGCCACCAGCCGGAGCATCGCTTCGACAGAGTCTCGAACGTCACAGAAGCAGCGCGATTGCTGACCCGTTCCATAAACAGTGATCGGATCCCCTTCCAGCGCCTGGGCCACAAAATTCGGCAGCACCATTCCGTAACGCCCGGTTTGCCGCGGTCCGACGGTATTGAAAAGCCTTGCAATGACGACGGGCAGACGTTTTTCCTTCCAGTAGGAAAGTGCCAGAAATTCGTCCAGGGCTTTTGACGCGGCATAACTCCATCGGCCCTTGGTCGTTGCCCCGAGGACCAAATCGGCGTCTTCGTGGAAGGGAAATTTCGTGCTTTTCCCGTAGACCTCCGAGGTGGATGCGGCAAAGACCAGCTTGCGCTTTCTGCAGGCCGCCTCAAGTACCAACTGAGTGCCATTGACGTTCGTCTCGATGGTTCGGACGGGGCTTTCGACAATCAGCTTGACGCCTACCGCCGCCGCCAAGTGAAAAATAACGTCGGACTCGTCCACCAGTTCCGCCAGCAATTGACGGTTTTCCAGAGGCTCAAGGAAATAATGCATCCGGTCGTATTTCTTCAGGTGCCGGATGTTTTCCATGCTCCCGGTCGAAAGGTTATCCATCAGCAGGACTTCGTCGCCGCGCTCCAGCAAACGCTCGGCAAGATGCGAACCGACGAAACCTGCGCCACCCGTGATCAAGTAAACCAAGTCGAACCCTCCTCGCGGATCTAATCCTGGCCCAATTGGGACTCGGAACTTTCGGATCGCCGCGCTTTGCGCGATTTCCTGCTGTCTTCTTCCCTTCCATACCCGCCATAAGAATACGGATAGTAGCGATAGGAATAGTAGTAATCAGGCGAACTGGCATCCACGGCGTTGAGCACGACGCCAAGCATGTGGCACTTCACTCCCGCCAAAAGATCCCGCGTGCGCGTGAAGGCTTCCTTCGGCGTTTCGCCGCTTCGCACGACCAAAAGCACGCCATCGACAAGAACAGACAGGATGACCGCATCGGTTGCCGCCATGATCGGCGGCGAGTCAATCACGACAAACTTGTACCGCGTTCGGAGTTCGCCGATCAACTCGGTCAGCTTGCGCGAAGACAGCAGATCGGCAGGATTTGGCGGTATGGGCCCGGTCGGAATCGCAGCAAGGTTGGTGATGGCCGGATGCGGCACCGTGATCAGGTCCAAGGAAGAAACACCGGCAAGATAGGAACTCAAGCCGGCGTGCTTGCCGTCCACCAGGCTCAACGCGCGGTTGATGCCCGGTTTTCTCAGGTCCGCATCCACGAGCAGCGTCTTATCCCCGAGTTGCGCGAGCGTTACGGCCAGATTCACCGCGGCGGTCGTTTTGCCTTCGCGCGGGAGCGCACTGGTCATTAAAATCACCTGCGGCGGGTGATCGGCCTGAGAAAGCAGAAGCGAGGTTCGCAGCGCCCGAAATGCTTCGGACATTTGAGACTGCGGCATGTTGTGCGAAATCAGCTCCGCGCGGCCTTCCTTGCTGGCAACGACAGGGGACTTCAACAATCTGGCGAACCGCCCGTTGCTCTTCCCGCTGGAATTGGACAAAGCGGGCACAACGGCAAGCGAAGGCAGCCGCGCCAGCGTTTCGATGTCATCCGGCGTTTTCACCGTGTTATCCATGTATTCGCGCAGGAGGGCCAGGCCAATCCCGCCGATCAGCCCGACCAAAATGCTCAGCAAGACGTTTCGTGACCGATTCGGACGGGAAGGCCCCGTGGGAATCAAGGCAGGATCAACGATTCTAATATTTGAAGAGCGCAGGCCGGCGGTAATACCCGCTTCTTTCAGCTTCTGGAGCATTCCGTCGTAGAGCGTCTTATTGGCGTCGGCTTCGCGGGTGAGAATGTTGTATTGCACCAGCTTCTCCGCCATCTGGTTGCTTTCGGCCTTTTGTTCATTTAATGCATCAGTGAGCAGGAGTTCCCGTTGCCGCGAGCCGCGGTATTCGGCTTCCACCTGGTTGCCGATATTCGTCTTTTCGCGGGTGATGAGCTGGTCCAGGTCTTTGAGCTGGGCTTGCAGGCGGACGACCTTGGGATACTTGGGCCCGAATTGATTGACTGCGTCGGTGTACTGCGCGCTGAGCGCGCTTTGCTGCTTGAGAATGTCCTGGATCACGCTGCTTTCGCGCACGGCCGGGATGGCGTCGTAGTTTCCGGCTTCGACGAGCTGATAAAGGGCTTCCTTATTGATGCGATCGGCTTGTGCTTCGGTTAACTGCTTGTTGATATCCGCCAGCTTTTGCGAGGTAATGTCATTCTTCTCGTCAATGGTCCAGATCTGGTTCTCGCGCTCGTAGGCGATGCGGGCATCTTCGGAGTTCTCCACCTTGATCTTCATCTCGTTGAGCTGCCCGGCCAGCCAGGTTGAAGCCTGATTGGCGGCCTCGAAACGGCTCCGAAAGTTTTCCTCGATAAAGTTATTCAGATGCGCGTTCACAACGTGCGCGGCCATACTTGGGTCCGTGGACTCGAATGTCACATCCAGCAGGTTGCTGCTGGGCTCGCGCGCGACCTTCAGCCGGCCGAGAAATGCGCCAAGGGCCGGAGGCCGCTCGAGGGAGGCTTCGCTCCCGGGAGCCACCGGTTTTACAGGCTTGCCCGTGCCGCCGAATTGCGGCAGAGCATCGAGCCCCATGGACTTGATGGTCTTCATCGCCAGGGTCTCGCTCGAGAGGATTTTTGACTGCGTGGTGATGTAATCCTCCAGATCCTGATACTCGTCGTAGGATTCCGAGTCGGCGAAATGGATGGCGTTGTTATTCTCAGCATCGATTTCCACCCTCGCGGTAGCTTCGTACACGGGCTGCATCCGGAAAGTGGCGATCGTCACGATCGAAACGATCGTCAGCAGGAAAAACAGGATGAGCCACTGATGTTTCCGCAAGATGATCAGATAATCGAGCAGGTGCGGCTCGCGCGGTATCATGTCCAGGGCCAGGAAGGGCGTGCGCGTTTGAAGAGAATCCGCCGTACCGGTGAGAGGACGCTCGCGGGGTGCTAGATTATTCGTTTCATCCATAGGGTGTTCTTCAGCTCCAAATGACGCGTCTGATTCGGCGGCCCGCTGCGGCTAAAATTTCGTCGCGCCGACAAGGGCAACGCCTTCCGTCAGCACCAGCGCCATATCACCAGCCCTGTGCAGCGCCTTCTTTCCGGCACTGTCTGGGACAAAAAGGATGTCACTGGCTTCCAGCTTCACATCTTCGGTCTTTAGGTTCATCACTTTGTTCAAGTCCAGAGGCACTTCATCCCGCTTCCCTGTGTCCAGATTTTTTCTCAGAATAACGGCCTCTTTTGTCTTGGCGGAATTCGTTATTCCTCCCGCCAGTGACAGCATCTTGAGCGCGGTCATTTGGTCACGATCATTCTGGATGACGAACCCGCCGGGATGATTCACCGCCCCCACGACGTAAATGATGCCGGCTCGCGGAACGGAAATCACATCTCCCCCCAGGACTTGAATATTGAAACGTGAGTCTCCCGAGTCGACCAGGTCCGAAATATTAATTGTGAAAGTTTGCGCGCCATTGGAAGCGGTCCCCGGACCGGACGCCGGCTTCGGATCTCCCGGATCGGTCGTTGGAGCCTGACGCGTAACAATGACGACATTTCCAGCGTCTTCCGCGACACCCCCGGCTTGAGAGAGCGCCTGGAGAACGGTCGTTTGGCTTACGGCCTGAATCACCATGGGATTTCTCACAGCTCCAATCACGGTGATGGGTTCGCTGCGCTGCTCCTTCAACGCCACGGTGACCTGGGGGGCTGAAACTAATCCGTTCGACTTCAACAATTCCGCGATCTTGTCCTGGAGCTGAAAACTCGTCAGGCCGGTCACTTGTATTTTCGTGGGAATCAGCGGGAGCGAAATGTAGCCGGTCTCATTCACGCGGACGTCCCGTGAAAGTTCCGGAACGTCAAATACGTCAATGCCCAGCAGGTCGCCGTTTCCGATAACGTAGTCGGTTTGCTTTAAGGATGAAGCCGCAGCAAGTTGCGCAATGCGGTCATTGGCTTCCGCAACCGTTCGGTTATTCTGGGACTCGAGAGGTTTCTGATTCTGTGAGAAGGCTGCCGGGGCTGCCACTAAAAACAAAACCGTCGCCCAGCTAGACAACTGCCCTAGCGGGCGAAGTACACCCTTCATTTGTCGACTCATAAAGATAGATACTCCCCCACGCGATTGCCATTATACAGAGACTTTTTATGAGTCAAGGGCAATTGTTGGTGAAAAAACAAAATGTTCCGCATCGGTACACCTGCTTGAAATGCACCTCCAGCGCGACTCCACCTCTCATTCACCCTATCGGCATTCTCCTCCGGGCCATTACCAAAGCTCGTCCGCAAAATGGCGAAAAATTTCCGGGAATACTTGCGGGAATCGGGAGATCTCAGCGCCTGCGTTCGGGGGGAGCAACGGGAATGACGGTTGTTGCGAGCGCCGCCTGCAAAAGAAAGAGGAGCGCGTTTGAAGGAATATGAAAATTGAAATCCACGGTCGCATGAACCAACAAGCCAAAACAGGCGACCAACGCGCCTATATGATAGGCGAAGTTCCAATTCTCATTTTGAACGGTGAGGATCTTCCAGCCGTTCCAAAACAGCAGGATCAGAAATGCGAGACAGCACAGACCGCCAATGGCGCCTGTCTCCGCGAGAGTCTCGACGTAATCGTTGTGGCTATGATTGACAACGAGGCCATCGTAAACTGTGTCGTACTGCGGAAATACTTCCTGAAGAGTGCCCAGGCCGGTCCCAGCGACTGGATGATCGAGAAAAATATGCAGGGATCCTTTCACCATGGAAACCCGGCGGCCCTCACTCACCTCGAGGCCCTTATAGCTTGCAAAGCGCTCCAGAGCACTGCCAACGCCCAGCCACGAAACCATTATCGCCGCGAGCGTCACAATGACGGCTCCCGCCAGCAACTCTTTCTTTTCTCTTTGGCGAAAGATAACGAGGACGGCAAGTAGACCCATTTCCGCCAGGAAACTGATAATTCCGCCGCGAGAGGCAGCTAGGAACAACGCCCCGATGGGCAGCAATGTAAACAGCGTCACCAAGGGCAACTGGTCGCGGCGTTCCCCCCTCAGTATCAAGGTGGCGATGCCTGTGGGAATTACCAGCTCCGCGAAACCGGCAAAGTGATTCCTGTTCACAAAAGGGCCAAAAGGAATGCCGCCGTAACGAAGTTCACGAACCCAATATAATTTTCCATTGAAAGTGAAGTGCTGCAAAATCCCAAACAGGGAGACCGTAAACCCCAGAATAAGCAGGAACCAAACGAATCCATGCCAGTGCGCACGGGTGCGAAAAGACTGGACGCAAAGGAAGAACACCGCCAGCAGCGCGGAATACTTGAGAAGCTCCATGCGCGTCAAGAACGGAACCGCGCTGATACCGGCGATCCATTGGATCGCCACAAGAACCCAGAGAGCGGCCAACGGCCCCATGAGTGGATTCCAGACCAATTGGAAATCCGCGTTGCGAAATGCATTCATGACCCAGATCAGAAGAAGGATGCCGGCACCCGCCTCCAGAACGGCCTCCGACCACGGCTCAACGACACCATGGGCGAGCACGGCAAAGGCGGCCAGCACGTAAATTCCGCTCCGAATCACTCTCATTTTGTTGACGCAATAGGAACAATGTCCACGTCGTCTACCCACACCGTGCCGCTGAGCTTGTTATCGAGGCGCTGGCTGGGCGACCTCGTCAGTTGTACTCGAATCAGGGACGTTTTCGGTCCCGCGATGAAGTCGGTCTCTTCGAGCGTCCAGGGTTGAGTGCCTGTTTCATTGGGGGTGAGTATGTCCAGCCCCTTCGTGTCCTTCGGGTCGAAAATCTCAAATCGCATTCCGTTTTCCGTGGAAATCTGATCGGTGCGCAAATACCCTCGAAAACGGTAGCGCATTCCCGGAGTCACCAGGACATCTTCATAGAGGTTCTGGAACATGGGATTCTGAGTCCCGTCAAAGGTAATCCGGGCCGAGCGCGTTCCAGAGTGCTTCTCGGAGGAATCGAAATCGAAATCCGCCCATGGCACGTCTTCCAGGCGCCACCCGAAGCCTCCGCCGGTGAGATCCGTCTCGAAACCGCCGTCAAATACAAGCGATCCGTGGTGCGATGCGTCGGGAGACATCCCGGCAAGGGCCGTCGCTTCTCGCCAGACGGACCCAGCATCATCATAGCGACCTTGGGCAATCAGCATCTCGATGAACGGGAATGTTTTTTTAATGTCGATGTTTGGTTTTCGGGCGGCCAGATGATTCCAGACCGCGAAGGCAGCAGTGGGTTCCTGCGCGTCCGTCAAATAACCGATAGCACCCCAGTCCGCATCATCGGTGGCAGGCAGCACCTGGTTGAGCAGGACCGGGACGTCAGGATCGCTATGCCACGCGCGGGATACAGCCTGAGGAATCAGTTTGGGATCGACTTCAGCAGCGCGGCGAATTTCAGCGTATGCTTCGGGCAGGCGGTCGTGCCTCAGCAGGAAGTTTCCGTATCTCCAGGAGACCTCGGCTGAAATCGGATAATTTGCCTGGGCGGCGCGGAAATACTGGTCCGCCTCCTCGTTGTTGCCAGCCATCTCGAGGGCGGTCGCAAGATCGAGTTTGTAATATGGAGACCGGGGGTTGAGTTGCACCGCCCGCCGGTAGTAGGAAATTGCCAGCGGAACGTCCGCATGATCGAAGTCAAGCTGGCGGTAGCGACCTAAACGATACCAGCTTTCTCCGTCCGCCGGTTCGATTCGGGCGGCGCGTTCCCAATCTTCCGGGTTCGTGGATGCCGCATAGTGGCCGGCCAGGCCGTGTTTCGCGCCCGCATAACAAAGCCACGCGCCAGCGGCGACAGCGATAACCATGGCAGTCCAGCGCACGGATGAATTGGTAAGCCCCTCAGCCATCCGCCGATAATCTGCTACGAATGACGCACTCGGCGCAACTGAAAAACCATGAAAACGACGCCGCGTAGCGCAATAAACAACAGTGGAGAATTTTGACCTGCAGGAAAGTCCAATGGAGGCGAGGAAATCTTCAGGCGGTCACGGTCTCGCGTTCAGCGGCTGAATTCGCGGCGGCGGATTGCAAACGAGCGGCAGCGGGCTGCAAACCTTGAATTTGAACCAGATTCTGGGACCGGAACGACTCGGGGAAAGTCTTCCTTCGTTTCAGATTCTCGGAAGGAATTCCGGTCCGCGCGAAGGACTTTTCGCAGTCCTGGGTGGAAGGTCCGCGCATATTTCCCTCCAGAAACGCCAGGCCCGGGCAGCGCGTGCAGGTCCCGCCGTGGGTGCACTGCGAGCACGATGGCATATCACCGAGCGTGATCGAGCGGATTTCCTTGAGCTGCGGGGAATCCCGCCAGATGTCGATGAATTTCGTGCGCCGGACGTTGCCGCTCGGCAGCGGAAACTGTACGCAGGGGTATACGTCGCCGTAGGGAGAAACGTAGCAGGCGGTGTGTCCCGCGCTGCAGGGCAGCATGTCCAGGGCATCTTCGTCCGGCCCCTGCGGAGGGGCGCAAAACTCCTCGACGTTTCCAACCAGGGATTCGTTGCGAAACACCTCGCGCAAAGCCGCCTCATCCACATTCAATTTCAGGATGGATCGGTCGCCGTCCATCATCGGGGTAACCGTGGGATCCATCGTAAAATGCGCACCCAATTCCGCGGCCAAGTCTCTTACGCCCGCATAGTCGGAAGCGTTCTGCACCATCAGCACGTTGGCCATGATCACCTGTATGCCGTGCTCCCGCAGCCGGCGAATGGCTTCGATCGATTCCTCGAGCGATCCCGGCAGCTTGGTAATGGCGTCGTGCACTTCCGGGATGTGCGAGTAGATACTGACCTGCACGGAATCCACACCCAGGGCCTTGATACGATCGGCCTCCTTTTTTCGTATCAAGATTCCGTTGGTCTTGAGCTTGACGCAAAAGGTTCGTTTGCGAGCATGCTCCAGAATCTCGAAGAAATCCCGCCGCATCAGGATTTCGCCGCCGCTGATGGTGAGAAAAAAAACTCCAGCCTCGGCCATCTGGTCTAGTAAGTCCTTGATTTCCGCGGTGGTCATCTCGCCGTGGTCGTCATGATCCAGATAGCAGTGGACGCAGCGTTCGTTGCAGCGGTACGTCAGGTCCAGTTGCACGCTCAGGGGGACGTTGAGTTTGAGCGCCTTGGCGGCCATTTCTAAGGCTAAAACACTCATGCATTCCCCTTGGCGGAGTTCGAGGTTTGTGGGATTGGCTGGTCGGAAAGGAGCATGAGTCCATGCTCGGAAAGCTGTTCGACGAAGACTTCGGCATCTTTTAACGCCACGTCCTGCGGAATGTCGAACTGCGTGCAAACTTTTTTCGCGACGATTTCCTCGAGAGGAGTCGCTCCGTCAGCCGCTTCCCAGATCACCGTGGCGACTTCATCCAGCGTAAACAGGGTGGAGTTGGCCGCGGACATAACCATCGTCTCATCGCCCAACACCCGCGCCGCGATCGCGGTGCTTCGAGCCACATATCGTTTACTGTTCATCGGATTAACTCCCAGACACGCGCATCCGGCACGAATGTCAACCGGCGAACCGGCACGTGACTGACAAAATCGAAGGCGGCGTCGAAGACCAATTTTACGAACCCAGGGTCTCGCGCGAAAAAGAGAATATTCCCGAGCAGACCGCGGACCGCATCGGCTTCGGGGACCGGCTCGATCTTGTTCTCCGGGCCTTTGGCGAGCAGGTAGAGACATTCGATGGGCGCGCGCTGGTTCTCTCCGACGCGGGCCAGTTCTCCGTAGAATGGCGTACCCACCGCAAAATATCGATCGTTCTCGCGCGTCACGTAGGAAATTTCGTCGGTGAGCAATGTGGCGTCCGCAGGAGCCAGCCTGGACATCGTGGTCTTCCCGGCGCCGGAAACTCCAGAGAACAGAAAAGCGCGGCCATTGCGAATGGCGCTCGAAGCGTGCACCAGGAAGCCGCCCTTGCGGGACAGCAACAGCGTGTGCACTATGCGCAGGACGGAATCGAGGGAATAGGGATTCACAGTTTGCCGGACGCGCCCGCGCGCAGTGGACGGATTCCACTCGGCGCGAAAATCCCCGCGCGTCATCAGCCAGCGATCCGCATCCCACGTTACCTGGACGTCTTCGTCGCCGCATTCAGTGTCTGGCGGGATCAGTTCGATGTCGAAATCGAACGTGGAGTCCTGCGCAAGCGTGGGCTCTGCAGAAGTCCTGACATATCCCGCGTAACGTTGGGTCAGCTGGCGAACAAAGCCAGGATCATCACATTGCAAACGTATGGGCAGGTTGCCAATCTCGACAACCACTTCAGAGCGCTGGGTGGCCGCCGTCAGGGCTGGCACGTTGCTCCCCCGGGATATATTTCATTCCACCGCGAGGCGAAGTACAAATACAGAGAAGTCGCGCGGTCGGAAAAACCGAGCAGGCGGCAGATCACCAGCTCCAGCAGGTTCAGGCGTGAAGAAGCGGCCACTCGGGACGAGCCACGTTCGATGCATGAGACACGGCCGATCAACTCGGGACCGGAAACCGGAATATCCTCGCGGCGCGCGCGGTCACCGCGCGTGATGAGGCACGCTTCCCCATTCCTGCGAGTCATCGCGGTGACTCGATGGACGACCAGCCGACCGTCGCGTGCGAAAACCACGATGTCTCCGCGAGATGCCTGCGTTACGGTGGCTGACTCCACCGTAATCCGGTCACCGGGATGGATCGTGGGCGCCATGCTAGTTCCAGAAACGCGTAAGGACACTCGCCCGAAAGTTCCGGCTACCTCTGCAGCCAGATCGCAAGCGAGAGTGTTCGGCTTATTCATAAGATTCGGCGCCAAAGAAACCGAGCCCTACGAAACTTTCCGATTGCTGCGACAGGAAGATTGCGTTGCGGCAATCTTGCCGCATGACAGCGCCGAAACTTCAAATACAGATTCAAAACGGAAGGAAGGCGCCTTGTACGGCTTTTTCACACCCCCCTCACGCCGCTCTCCCGACGAATCCCTGTTCGTCACTTTCGTATTGTTCGTCATGTAGCGTCGATCCCTCCAGTTATTTTAGTGCTGATTGCGTCAGTTTAACGGCGCATCCCACACCCGCCGTCGTATTGCAACTTGGAATGCCGGGTCCTGCACCAGTTGAATTGGCTCCCAAGGAGAAGTAAAAGCTCGAAGCCTGAGCGGCGGTGGAGGTATTGTCCACGACAATCCCGCTCGTGCTCCCGGCAGCGTTGGTGCCAGGTATCGTATCGCCGTGAGTTATAGTCGCGGGCGGCCATGACGGACTACCGGTGACATCAATCGAGATGACGCAGCCCGCGCCAGGGCCTCGACAGCTGCTGGTGTTCGGGTAGGGGCTTCCGTTAGACGAGTGATTCGCGACACTGAAGAAAATCCAATCCTTTGCGACTCCAGCTCCGCCGCCGTTGGGGTTATAGAACTCGGAGACCGGTGAGCACGCTTCGCCGCTCGAAGATGACAGAGCAACGAGCGGTGTGCCTTTACTACTTAAGACGCCGGTGGCAGCGGTAAAGCTGAGTTGATAAACAGCGGGTCTATCCTTGTTGACCGGATCTTTTCCGCAGACGTACATGTGACCGGCAATATTGGGTATGGAGCTTGAAAAGTAGGTGTTGTCGAAAGCGCCCGAATAAAGCGCGGAACCGGCGCCATTGCCTCCGATTGTGAAGGAAACCGGGCTGGTCAACGCCGTGCTAGCCTGCAAGGTAGAGCCATTGACAGTATTCGTCCCGTTGACCGCGAAGACCATTCCAGTGCTTCCGTCCACGATTGGCGAGTCAATGATGGCGCCCCCGGTTCCGACCGTTAGATTGGTCCCGTCGAGGCAGGGCAAAGTCCCGCAAGCTGCTCCCGTTGTGCTGCCCACTTCCCGAATGAAACTCAGGCGTCCTGAGCTATCGCCGACAAAGATGTTTGCGGAAACACCATCGTAAACCGGACCGGTGAGAATTTTCCCCGCGTTCACGGTGATCGGCCAATTCCCAGTCGTAACTTCAGTTGGAGCGCCGCTGTCGAAGAACACGGGCGTAAACTTATGCACAATGCCGGCGTCATCCCCAACGTACAGGGTGTCCGTATTGTAATCGTAGAAGGGCGCCGACCGTGTATCCGTAGCTGCATTATTAAAGGCGATGCTACTGAGGCAAGAGTTCGCGGCCGGGCAACCTGCCGTCCAGGTCGTGGCCGGTGCGAGGGTTGTGTCCGGCACCGCCGGGGAGCCCGCGCCTGTGCCTTGTCCGGCCTTCCACTTCAAAATGCGCAGGTATGCTTGAGAGCCTACGTTCTCAACGAAGGCCACTTTCTTTCCGTCGCCTGAAAGAATTACGGAAGTCACCGCAGTGCCCGCGCCCGTTCCCGTCCCCGTGAAATAGGACCAATAAACCGAAGGCCCCGCCGTGTTGCAAAGGCCGCCTGCGGCGGGTTGCGTCGAATAAAGTTTATTGAAGGCGACAATGTTGGCCGTTGTTCCCGCAGATCCCAACAGGCTGGTATTGAATGCAACATAATCGTTCGTGCAATCCGGAGGAGCCGTTACGTCGAATGTGAATTTTGCCGGGTACTGTCCGAGGCCGACACCACCGCCTGCGAGCAGCGACATACCCCAATCTCCAGCATTCTGAACGCTTGCAGAAGCCGCGCCATCGGGCCCGGATGATAAATTGTTGCTGGAGGGCACTCCATTGCATCCGACGGTTATGAGCAACAGCGTAAGCGCGGCTGCTCCCAGCACGGTTTGCGCGGCCCGTTTGATTCTCATCGTCATGATCTCCTCAAAGATAGAACATGTCGAAATCTTTTTCTCTCGATCAATGCCTTCTCAACGCCGCCTCTGTCGCGACCTTTCGGGAACGCGCTCACTGCTCACTCTGGGTCTGTGTTGCCTGTGCGGCGCGCCGCGCTAACTGCTGGGTGTAGCGTGGCTCCGTCTGAAGCCGCAGACTCTGCATAGCCGTGGAGGGGGCGGAATAGATCATATGCCGATTGCTCCAATCGGTTGTCATGTGGACAGGGACATGAGGCTTGCTTTGAGCGTGTGTTTTCCTGACCCACGTCACCAGGAACAGGGCAACCGCCAAAGTACAACCCGCGGCCAGGCCCACTCGAACCGCCCAACTAAGATTCCATCTCGTGTTCATTTTGCTCCTCGCGGGAAAGACTCGGCTGATTACTTTATTATTAATACCCTATATGATTTGAGTTCACTTCGGCTCAGATCGCAAGTCTCCCCCAAGAATCTTGACGCTGCCAATCGGACGGAAATTGCTGATCACATGCAAGATCGAATTCCCCAACAACGGAAGTTTCCCAATCAATCACTTGCCCTACAACGTGAAAAAGTCTACTGGCGGGTGCAAGAAGTTTCAACAGCAATTCAGCGCTTCGTTCCAAATCGGCACCCCCCCCAAGGTCCTGTATCTCATAGTGTTCCGGAAAGGCACATATTGCCGTTTGCGATTCATGTCACTGGCTATTTTGAGACAAATTCGCCGGAGAGGCGTCCACGGGGGATGGCGCATGGAACTTTCACCGCCAATTTAGCGCCGATTGGGATGCCTGCATCGCGCAGCCACCTGTACCGCCTGATGTCGAGCAAGTTTGGTTCGCCAACGGAGTGAAGTAAACTTGGGAAGCGCCCGCCAGAGTGCCCGAACTCACCGTATTGTCGACGACTATGCCTGACGCGCCGCCCGCCACTGTGACGTGTCCAACAGTGGGTGTGCTTGATGTTATCGTGGGACCTGAGGTTACATTAAAGGACATAATGCACCCTGAAGCCGCCGGACAGTTGATCACTCCTCCAGTGACGGCTCCCCCATGAACGCTCGTGAAAATCCAGTCTTTCGCGCCGGCAGCGTTTGGATTGTAAACTTCGGTGACTGGCCCGCAGCTGTTGCCACAAGCCGCAAGGGCAGGTCCCGCGGATGCGGTGGCAAGCTGGGAGTCGTATATGCGTGAGCGGGACTTGTTTCGCGGCGTTTGACAGGATATAACGGCGGTTGGTGAATCACTTCGCGCTGCACGTCGAAAATCTTGAAAAGTATTTCCCGCCCGCCGCCACCGGATGGCGGGCGTTGCTGCACCCGGTCACTCACCTGACCGTGCCCGCTTTGCGGGGCATTTCCTTTGAATTGAGAAAGGGCGAGGTCCTGGCCCTGGTCGGCGCAAATGGCGCGGGGAAATCCACGTTGCTGCGCATTCTCACGACGCTGCTGCTGCCGACGCGCGGGCGCGCGCAAGTTTGCGGGTTCGACGTCGCTTCCGAGCCCGCCAAGGTCCGCATGCAAATCGGGTATCACACGGGGGCCGACGGCTGCTTCTATTCTCGACTGAGCGGGCGGGAGAACCTCAACCTGTTTGCAGTGCTCAACAACCTCTCCCGCGAGCAAACTTCCCGGCGCATCGAGGAACTCACTGATCTATTTGGACTTGGCCCGCTGCTGGACCGTCAGGTGCGCACGCTTTCGACCGGCAATATTCACCGGCTAGGTCTGGCGCGCGCCATGCTTCATCGGCCGTCCCTATTGGTTCTGGATGAGCCGACGCGGAGCCTCGATCCGCTCGCCGCGTCCGAATTCCGTCGATTTCTCCTTCAGCGGATCGTCGGCGACCATGGCACTACAGTTCTGTTTGCGTCCCACACGCTGACGGAAGTCGAACAGATGGCCGGCTGGGTCGCGATCCTCGACCGCGGGAAGTTGCTCGGCTGTGATACTCCGGCGAAATTGAGGACCGCCGGTGGCGCACACACTTTGGAGCAATCCCTGGAAAATCTGACGCGCCGCGCTTCGCGGGAAACGCAATGAGCGATTCTTCCGGAGCCCGCGCGACACTGCGAAAATTGGCGATTCTGTTCCGGCGCGATTTTGCCGTCGCGCGCAGTTATCGGGCGGCCTTCGTTCTCGAACTGTTTTATGCGTTATTTGGCGTCGCCAGTTTCTATTTTCTTTCGCGGTTCATTGACAGCCCTCAATTGCAGCAGTCGCTTCCGCAAGGAACAACCTATTTTTCCTTTGTCCTGGTGGGGCTGGCGTTCTTCGACTACCTGAGCGTGGCGCTTCACACCTTCGATGAAAGTCTGCAGAGCGCGCGGCAGAATGGAACCCTGGAAAATCTGCTCGTCACCCAGACTTCGCTTCCCGTGATCCTGGCGGGATCCAGTCTATATCCATTCGTGCTGATGTCCTTGCGCACGACGATCTATCTCGGGTGGGGCGCGGCGCTTTTTGGTTTTCCGCTCCGCGATGCCAACTGGTTTGGAGCCCTTCTGATTCTCGCGGCATCGGTTCTGGCGTTTTCGGGACTGGGAATTCTGAGCGCGAGCTACCTGCTGGTCTTCAAAAAGGGCAATCCGGTGAATTGGGCCGTGATCGGGATTTCTTCGGTGGTCGGCGGGATGATGTATCCGGTGTCGGTGCTGCCCGAATGGCTGAGGTTCATTGCGCGATTGACTCCGGTCACCTACTCTCTCAACGGAATGCGCGCCGCGATCCTGGGCCACGCCTCTATTTCCGAATTGTGGCCGTCTCTTGCCGGACTGCTGGTCTTCGCCGCGCTGCTGCTGCCGGCTTCTTCCGCTATATTCGCATGGGCTCTGCGCCGAACAAAAATTACGGGCACGCTGACGCATTTCTAGCTCGACGTCTTCAAACGGGCACGCACGATTTCAGACAACGAAGATGCTCAGAAAACGCGGGCAAAAAATAATCCCCCGGAGGGACAAACCCTCCGGGGGATGCATCGAAACCGCGGAAACTACTTTTTGCCCTTCCCGGCCTTGGCCGGAGGCGCCTCACCGACCTTCGTAGTGATCCCGACGCCCATCGCCTGGAGCGACTCCAAACCCTGCTTGGCTTGAGCGCCAATCGGGCCGTTCGGATCGAGATCGATGGCATGTTGATAAGCTTCAATCGTGCCGGGCTGAATCACCGGAGTGATCTTGTCGCCCTCGGTCTTAAATTCCATGGTGTTGACCATGGCAATTCCAAGAAGCAGCCATGCCGTCGCGTTTTTCGGATCAAGCGTCGTGGCCTTCTGCAGCGGGTCGATGGCTTCCTTCATCCGGTTTGAGTTATAGAGCACGGTTCCGAAATTGCGCCATGCAAGCGCGGCATCGGTCGGGTTCAGGTCCACATATTTTTGATAGGCGGCCCGGGCATCGTCAATCTTTCCGAGCTTCGCCAGATCGTTTCCAAGGTTGTTGTAGTTGGCAGCGACATCGGGCTTCAAGGTAATCGACTTTTGATACGTGTCGGCCGCGTCCTGCCACTTGCCCATGCTTTCGTACGCCTCGCCCAGCCGGGACAGGATGATCGGGCGATTGTTGTCTTCCGGCTTCATCAAATCCAGCGCGGCGCTCAGCTCGGTCACGGCCGTGCCGCCCGCCTGGTTGATCTTATCCTGTATGGGGCCTTGCTGGTCCTTCGGGGTGGCTGCCAGCTGCGCCTGGTCCGCTTTGATCTCGGTGATGGCCGCTAGTCCGGCGTCGTAGTGCGTCTTCAATTGAGCGAACTGTTTCTCGGCGGCGGCGCGCTCCGCGTCGGCCGCGGCGGCAGCGCCCTTATCCTTCTCCATGATTTCCTTCAAGTTGATATCGAAAACGGGAGAAGTGCCCGAAGAAATCTTGAAGCCCGCCTGGTAAATGAGCTGTTCCTTGCCGGTCGCGTCTTTCGTCTTGACATCGATGTTGTAGGTTCCGCCGGTCACTCCGGTGAGGGAATAATGCCCTCTCGCGTCCGTCTTGACGTCATTGGCCTTGTTCGTATCGGCGTTCGTGATCGTTAATGTAACGTCCGGATACGGTTTGCCCGAGGTGTCTAACACAGTGCCGGTCAACACGCCAAAACCCTGCGCGTAGGCGGCAGTGGCCAGCACCGCCGCCAGCGGCCCGGCAAGTAGCGCGAGCACAACTGCCATCCTGAATGCTTTCATTCGGTTCATGATCTTTACTGCCTCCTAGCAACGCAGATCCCCCGGGGCATACCCGGGCGGTTTACCTATTATCTCTCAATTCGGGCCTGATAGGCGATAGACTTGCTCACGCAGGCCCCCTCAAACCCGCATCGCGAACCGCGGGGCATTAATCTCGAGTGGTGTCTCTGGACGCGTTCCTTCTCGCCCCCACTATATAGTAGACGCGGCAATACCCCCGCCGGAAAGCTGTAAATCCAGAGCTATCCTCCGCGAAGGCCCACATCAACACCGTTTTCGCGCCGATAGCCCTTATCCAGTTTACCGCAATTACGAGGAAAGGCGCGATATCAAATGGGACGTATGCGGGCGGAATTGCGTTGCCGCCAATGGCCATCCGCGCACCGCAGCCACGCTCCACCGGGCTCCCCCGGGATCAGCTTGGACCCGAGAAAATATCACTGCAGGAAGCTCTTCGTCCAGTCCCGGCCACGTTTAGCGACTCCGGCGCGACGCTTTACGGCGCTGGTACCGATAGACAATAAGAACCGCGGCCACGGCCACGACTGCGGCTCCGATAAAGCGAAATGGCTCCAGTTCGTACCCCAGCCAACGCAGTACGAGGACGTAGCCAATCCCCACAGCAATCGCGGGCAAGATGATGATGAGAAAGGAGCGGTTCATAGTTTTCCTTCAGGTGGGCTCCATGCTTCATAGGGAGCGTTCGGCGCAAAAGTACCCGCCTCGCCAGCAGGAGGGAGCCCGCACCCGCTACGGTGTGTACGTCGCCGAAGTCGTATCGGTTTCCCAGATCGTGATGCTCGCGACTCGCGCGCCATCAGGCATCGCATTCATTTGCCGCGTTAATTTCATCGTAGAAATATTTCGCCAGGTTTTCCGCCGAAGGATTGATGACGTCAAACGGCGCCTGATCGTTCAGAAATTTGTGATCCACTCCGCTGGTCACGTCGCGAATGACCTGCTTCAGGTGCGAAAAATCGTACAGCAAGCCGGTCGAGTCGAGTCCCGGCCCTTCGAGGGTGACGCGCACCTTGTAATTGTGCCCGTGCACGTTCTCGCACTTTCCTCTGTACCCGCGCAGTGCGTGCCCCGACGAAAAAGTCTCATCCACGCTGACTTGAAACATCGCTTTTTTGAAGGACTCCTCTAGAATTTATCCCGAACAGGCGACACAATCACTCATCGAGTTCTTGCATGAAACGTTCAACCGCCGCGATGTCCCTGGTGGTCGCGTACGCCGGAAGCGATTCCATGAAGATTTTACCATACTGCATTCGCTGGATACGGTTATCGAGGATCGCCAAAACGCCGCGATCGGTTCGGGCGCGAATCAGCCTGCCGAAGCCCTGCTTGAGCGCCAGCACCGCCTCCGGCACCTGATATTCCGCAAACGGATTTCGGCCATCGTCCTGCAGCGCGCGCACGCGCGCCGCGACGATGGGGTCCGAGGGCACCGCGAACGGCAGGCGATCCACGATGACGCAGGAAAGCTGCTCGCCGCGAACGTCAACGCCTTGCCAGAAACTCGACGTGGCGAAGAGGACCGCGCCTTCCGTGTTCCGGAATTTTTCGAGCAGCGCCGTGCGCGGCGCCGAACCTTGCAGGAGCAGCGGAAAGCGCACTCGCGTGCGGACGCGTTCGTACAAATCATTCATCTGGCTGTAGCTGGTGAACAGGCAGAAGGCCCGGCCCCGCGAAATTTCGAGCAGCCGCATGATTTCCTGGGCCGCGCGCTCGGGGAACGACGGGTCGCGCACGTCCGGCAGCGCCGCCGGAATGTAAAGCAACGCCTGTGTGGCGAAGTCGAATTCCGAAGTCAGCACGCGCTCGCTCGCCACATTCACTCCGAGGCGCTGCTTCAGGAAATCGAAGCGCCCTCCGACGGCCAGGGTCGCCGATGTCAGGATGATAGTCTCGAAAGGTTCGAACAGGCGTTCGCGAAGCAGCGCGCTGACGTCGATCGGCGTGGCGGCGATGAACACGCCCTTGTTCCGGCGTTCGAACCAGTAGACGAAGTTTCCTTCGCTCGATTCGAAAAGAAAGTTGAGTTCTGCGCGCAATTCCATGCCGCGGCGCGCGATGTTCAGAAGCTCCTCGGGCTTTGAAGGCAGCGAAGCGATTTCCGCTTCGAGGCTTTTCAGCCCGTTTGCCAGCGCGTCATACGCTTCGCGGTTTTGTTCGAGGAAGCCCGCGCGTTGCGCCTTGTCGAACGGGAAGCGGCCCTCGCGCGCCGGGAAGGCTTCGAAAAAGCTGCGGGCGCGTTCGCGCATCCTGGCGACGTGCTTTAGCAGCCCCGCGCCTCCGGTTCGCGTGATGCGCACGGCCATTTCCGCGTCACGGCCCAGTTCTTCGAATCGATAGTTCGAAATCTGCCGGCCAAAATATTCGCTGGCGACGTCTTCGATCTCGTGGGCTTCGTCGAAAATCACCGCGGCGTATTCCGGCAACACGCTGCCGAAGTCGTCCTGCTTGAGCGCCAGGTCGGCGAAAAACAGATGATGATTCACGATGATCAGGTCGGCCTCGGCGGCGCGCTGGTGCATCGCGGTAATGAAGCAGCGATTGAACTCAGGACATTTCGATCCGGAACACGCGTCCCGCCGCGCATCGAGGCGCTGCCAGAGGTCGGAATTGTCGGGGAGGAAGTTGAGCTCCGCGCGGTCGCCCGTGTCGGTCACTTTTTCCCAATCGCGAATCTGGTGGAACCAGTCGAGTTCATCCAGGCCTTTCAATACGGGCTGATCGGCCATGCGATGAACTTTCTCGCGGCACAGAAAATTTCCGCGGCCCTTCATCACGGCCACTTTCAGCTTCGGCGCGAAATATTTTTGAAGAAACGGGATGTCCTTCTCGAAGAGCTGTTCCTGCAGCGATTTTGTGGCCGTCGAAATCACCACACGCCGACCGCTGCGAATCGCTGGAATCAGATAGGCAAGGGTTTTGCCCGTTCCGGTGCCGGCCTCGACGATCAAGTGACGTTTTTCGCGGAACGCGGCTTCGACCAGCTCCGCCATTTCCAGCTGCGAAGGTCGGTGCTCGTAACCTTCGGGCATGCACTTTTCGAGCGCTCCTCCCGGACCGAAAATTTCGGGAATTTCGGGCTGAACAACTTCCGCATGGGCCAGATCGAGCTTCATCGGGGCCGATGCCCACTTCGGCGCTACCGCTTCAGACCGGACCGGTGCGGTAACGGCGTGTTCCGTATTGTTTTTCGCGCGTTTGGGCATGGGAGCGGGCGAGAACTCTCGAAAACCGCGAGGGAATAAAATAGCACACACCGGAGGCCCGCGCCCCTTTGCTATACTCCCGCCGATGGCAAAATCGGCCGCACCGAAAAAACTCTTTCTGGTCGACGCGATGAACACGATTTTTCGCGCGTTCTTTGCGCCGATGTCGCGGCTCAATAGCCCGCAGGGCATTCCCACGAAAGTTCCCTATCTTTTCTCGAACATGCTGCGCAAGCTGGCGAAGGAGCATTCGCCCGACTACCTCGCCGTGGTTTTCGATACGCGCGAGCCCACCTTCCGCGACAAGCTGTTCGACAAGTACAAGGCGCAGCGACCACCGATGCCCGACGAGCTTGCGGTGCAACTCCCCTACGTGCGGCGCATGTGCGAAGCCATGCGGCTGCCGATCCTCGAATTCGACGGCTTCGAGGCCGACGACGTGATGGGCGCTCTGGCGAAACAGGGAGCGAAAGCGGGCCTCGAAGTGTTCCTGGTTACCGGCGACAAGGACATGATGCAGCTCGTCGGCGGGAAAGTGCGCGTGCTGCGTCCCGGCGCGGGGCCGAACAAGACCGATCTGGTGGTGGACGAAGCAAAAGTCGAAGAGATCATGGGCGTGCCGCCGAAAAAAGTCGCCGACGTGATGGCCCTGATGGGCGATTCGATCGACAACATTCCCGGCGCGAAAGGGATCGGCGAAAAAGGCGCGCGCGAATTGATTCTGCGTTTCGGCTCGGCGGAAGCGGCGCTCGAACATGCCAAGGAAGTCGAAGGCAAGCGCTACCGCGAGGCGCTGGAAAACAGCCGCGACGCGGTGTTGATGTCGAAGCAGCTTGCGGTCATTGACACGAATGCGCCGGTGAAGCTGGTCCTGGGCGACCTCGCGCGCCGCGAGCCGGACGTCGAAGCCCTGCGCGCGATCTACACGGAACTGGGTTTTACTTCGCTGCTGCGCGATCTTCCCGCGGCGTCCACGGCAGCGGCGGCGGCCAGCGATTCCGCGGCGCTCGAATCGCCTGCGGCCCTCAAGAAATATCTCGCTGCGCTTCCCAAGAAAACCGAAGTCGCCGTCTGGCTCACGCTGGCGGAGGGTGAACGCGAATCCGACGGCTTTGGCTCGCGCATCGCGGCCATAGAAATTTCGCCCGAGGCGGGCGTCTCGCGCACGGCTGCGGGTGCGGGCTCTACTTGGAGCCCGCCGGAAGAGGGGACGGGCGAAATGCTCGGCGCACTGGGCGAATTTCTGCGCGATCCCGCGCGGCCAAAAATCGTGCACGATCCCAAGCTCGTCGAACTGCTCGCCGGGCCCGTCGCGGGAATTCGTGACGCGACGATGCTGTATTCGTATTTGCTGCGTCCCACCACATCGAAACACAGCCTCGCCGACGCGGTGCTGCGCGCGGAAAACGTCACGCTCTCCGGCGCTCCCGGCGAACACGCGGACCATCTGCAACGCCTCGCGCCGCTGCTGCGCAAGGAAGTCGAAGCGCAGGGGCTCGCGAAACTTTACGAGACGATTGATCTTCCGCTCGCGCCCGTGCTGGCCTCGATGGAACGCCACGGCGTGCGCGTCGATCGCAAAGCCCTGGCCGCGATGTCCGAAGACGATGGAGCGCGAAATCCGCGCCCTCGAAAAAACCATCTGGAAGCTTGCCGGATTGGAATTCAATATCAATTCGCCGCAGCAGCTTGCCGAAATCCTGTTCGACAAGATGAATTTGCAGCTCGGCGGCAGACGCCGATCGAAGCCGCGCTCGACCGCCGCGGACGTGCTGGAGGAACTGGCGCTGACGCACGAATTGCCGCGCAAAGTATTGGAATACCGCGAAATCAGCAAGCTCAAATCCACTTACGTGGACGCGCTGCCCAAACTGATTCATGCGGAAACCGGCCGCCTGCACACCAGCTTCAGCCAGACGGGCGCTGCCACAGGCCGCCTCAGTTCTTCGGATCCCAATTTGCAGAATATTCCCGTGCGCACGGAGCTTGGCCGGCAGATTCGCGCGGAGTTCATTGCCGATCCCGGCTACACGCTTTTGTCAGCCGACTATTCGCAGATCGAGCTGCGAATTCTAGCTCACTTCTCGAAAGACCCCGTGCTGGTTGAGGCCTTCCGCACCGGCCAGGACATTCACGCGCGCACCGCGCAGGAAGTTTTCGGCGTGGGTCCGATGGCGCAGAACGCCGAGCATCGCCGCGCCGCCAAAGCCATCAACTTCGGCATCATCTACGGGCAAACCCCGTTCGGCCTTGCGGCGCAGCTCGGCATCGACCAGAAAGAAGCCGCGAAATTCATTGCCGCCTATTTCGCGCGCTATCGCGGAGTGAAGGAATATCTCGAACACTCGCTGGAAGAAGCGCGCCAGGCGGGTCTGACGCGCACGATGTTCGGACGCATCCGCCCGGTCCCCGAAATTACGTCGCCGCAGGTCAACCTGAGGAACTTCGCCGAGCGCACCGCGCTAAACACGCCGTTGCAGGGCACCGCCGCGGACCTCATCAAGCTGGCGATGATCGCGATTGATCGCGAGCTCAGGGAGCAGAAATTCCAGGCGAAGATGATCCTTCAAGTTCACGACGAATTGTTGTTTGAGGCGCCTCACGACGAAATGGACCGCCTGCGGAAATTGGTCCGTGCGGAAATGGAAAATGTTCACAAGCTGGCCGTGCCGCTGGTGGTGGACCTCAAAGCTGGTCCGAATTGGCGGGATATGAAGTAGGGATCATGAACCTGCTATGAAATACTTGGGGAAAATCCGAATGGCTTTTCGAGAGGCGTAGCAATCAGATGCCTGCCACTCGTTATGAAATAGCGCGTTCAAAATGTCCGTCGTGCGATTCCATGATCAAACGTCAGGAGATTAGTTTCTCCACCCCGTTTAATTGCCCGTATTGCCGTCAGAGCCTTAAAGTGACTTCCTTCTATTTTAGGCGCTTCCTTCTTGCGAGTTATTTGCTTGCGGCGTTGGTCTCATACGGCCTGGGCGCACGAGGTTATGCATTTGTGTTTGCGTTCGCGGTTGCCACCTTCTTGATCCTTTTCATACTAATTCATCTGGGAAGGTTTTTTGATCCTCCTAAACTGCAGTTGAGCGACGACTATTCCCTTAACCTGAGTAGCCGGGGTGGGCGCGGTAAGTGATACCAATTGGAGAAAGGTCTTGGTTCTTCGAATTCACAGAATCGTCATCAGCGCGCTAACATATCTTGCTCACAATTTTCTTGTCTGTCTCTGTGTTACTCTGTGCCTCTGTGACTGCGTAGGTATGCGGGAGAGTTTTTCATGAAGCACTCACCGGGATTTTTGGCCATCGTCAATGACGCGAAGACTCGCGTGAAGGAATGGGATTTTCTCGAAGTGAAGCAGCGCCTCGACGCGGGCGAGAAATTCACGCTGGTGGACGTTCGGGAAGACAACGAATGGGCGCGCGGCCATCTGCCGGGAGCGATTCATCTGGGGAAAGGCATCATCGAGCGCGACATCGAGGTGTCAGTACCCGACAAGTCCACCACGCTGGTGCTTTATTGCGGCGGGGGCTTCCGCTCGGCTCTGGTCGCGGATAACCTGCAAAAAATGGGCTACACGAACTGCATCTCGATGGACGGCGGCTGGCGCGCCTGGACATCCGCGGGATTTCCTACCGACAACACGTCCACCGAAAAGCCGTGACGAACTTTTTTCGCCGCGCACTTGCGTGTTTCCCCGACCCCGGCTATGCTTTTTGGACTCATCCGGACGTTCTCAATCTGCTGGGGCGTGGTCCAACCGGTAGGACACCGCACTGTTAATGCGGATGGTATAGGTTCGAATCCTATCGCCCCAGCCAAATTTTCCTCAGATTTTAGTAGCGTAGGCTTTAGCCTGCGCGCGATTGCGCCAAAGCTGGAATCGGTCCCCCGGCCTCCGAATTACAACACCAGAGGAAAATTCAAAGGCGCGCAGGCTAAAGCCTACGCTACTGGAAATCGAACTAGCAGTTACGGGTTATATTTTCGTATTCAGCTTTGGACGATTGAAAAGACCTGCTTCCGCTGGTGGGTATGGTCCTTTAGGAAGGTGTGGTTCTAGGGTGGCAGCGGAAACAGTCGGGGGGAAGATCGCGCCGGCCCAGCCCTCAATCCCCTAAAGGGATCCTCGGCTCGTCTTCCCCCTTCGATACCTGCTGTCGCACGAATCAGGCCAAACATAACCGGATGAAAACACAGGACCTTCAGCCCAGCGCGCCGGGTAAAAAAGCCACGGCGCGGGAAAATTTTCCGGGAGGCTCAAGGGAATTTATTTTCTATTTCCGATTTTCACGCCGATTTTCTTGACCATCGCTCGGCGACTTGCTAACGTTCTAAGGTTACGATGGGCGTATTTTACGCGCAGTGTGCTGAGCCGGCTGTGGGGGCGGCGTCCGAGACATGGGGCTGACCAAAATTGTCATTCGAGGCGCGCGCCAGCACAACCTGAAGAACATCAACCTTGAAATTCCGCGCAACGCGCTGACGGTCATCACGGGGCTTTCCGGCTCGGGCAAATCCTCGCTCGCCTTTGACACGATTTACGCCGAAGGCCAGCGCCGGTACGTCGAATCGCTTTCGGCTTACGCCCGGCAGTTCCTCGATCAAATGGAGCGCCCGGAGGTGGACTCCATCGAAGGCCTGTCCCCTTCGATCGCCATCGAGCAGAAGACCACGACGCGCTCGCCGCGCTCGACCGTGGGCACCATCACCGAAATTTACGATTACCTGCGCGTGGTGTACGCCTCGATCGGCACGCCGCACTGCCCCAACTGCGGCAAGCCGATCTCGCGCCAGTCCACCGACCAGATCGTGCGCGCCATCCTCCAGGGCGAACTCGCGAAGGAGGGCGACCGCATCATGATCCTCGCGCCCATCGTCCGCGGGCGAAAGGGGGAATACCGGCAGGAGATGGAAAAACTCGCGCGCGACGGTTTTCTGCGCGCGCGTATTGACGGCGACCTTTACCCGCTCGACGACCCGCCGCGGCTCGACAAGCGCAAGAACCACACGATCGAAGTCGTCGTCGATCGCCTGCTGGTGAAGCCGGGAATCGCCGGGCGGCTCGAACAATCCATCGCCACTTCCTTGAAGCTGGCCAAGGGCCTGGTCACTGTTGCGGTGGTCGGCGGCATCGAGCAGATCTATTCCGAGAAGATGGCCTGCAGCGATTGCGGCATTTCGGTGCCGCAACTCGAGCCGCGCTCGTTCAGTTTTAATTCGCCCTACGGCGCGTGCCCGGCATGCAATGGCCTGGGCTCAAAGTACGATTTTGATCCGTCGAAGGTGATCGTGGATTGGACGCGGCCCCTCTTCGAGGGCGGACTCGGTCCCGGCTCGGGCTCCGTGTTTCTGAGGCGCAGCCTGGAGCTGGGCGCGATGGCGCACGGCTTCGATCTTTCGACGCCCTTCGAGAAATTGCCCGTCGAAGTGCAGAGTTTGATTCTCTACGGATACCCGCCGGTAAATGCAAAGGGAAACGGCAACGGCGCGGGAAAAGGCAAAAGCGAGCGCGCCGCAAAGTCAGCTCCCCGATTGTATTTCCAGGGCGTGATCGACTTCCTCGAATCGAGTTTCGAGGAATCGAACTCAGATAACTACCGCGAATGGATCACGCAGTACATGTCTCCCGTGCCTTGCGCGGTTTGCGGCGAGCGGCGATTGCGGCCGGAGAGCCTGGCCGTCAAAGTCGGCGGGCGGTCGATTTCGGAGTTCACGGCGCTGGCCATTTCCGACGCGCGTCCCGCCGTCGATCAAATCCGCAAAGGCCTGACCCAGCGGCAAGTCGACATCGTTGGGCGCGCGCTCGGGGAAATCTCCGCGCGCCTCGATTTCCTGCTCGCGGTGGGCCTGGGATATCTCAGCCTGGACCGCTCCGCCGCGACGCTTTCTGGCGGCGAAGCGCAGCGCGTTCGCCTGGCGACGCAGATTGGCTCGCGCCTGCGCGGCGTTTTGTACGTGCTCGACGAGCCTTCCATCGGCTTGCACGCGCGCGACAACGATCGCCTGATTACATCACTTGAAAAGTTGCGCGATCTGGGAAATACCGTGCTCGTCGTCGAGCACGACGAGGAGACGATTCGCCGCGCCGACTACGTGGTGGATCTGGGTCCCGGCGCGGGCGATGCGGGCGGGCATCTGGTGGCCACGGGCCGGCCGGAAGAAATCGAACGCAACGCGGAGTCGCTGACGGGCCGCTACCTGAGAGGCGACCTCGCGATTGCTGTGCCGGCCAAGCGCCGCACGCCCAGCGGCAAGGCGATTCGCCTGCTCGGCTGCGAAGCAAATAACCTAAAAGACGTCGATTTCGAGCTGCCGCTGGGGTTGCTTACCGTCGTGACGGGAGTTTCCGGCTCGGGAAAATCCACGCTGGTGAACGACATTTTGTACCGCGCGCTCGCGCAGTCCCTGTACCGATCGATGGAGCGCCCGGGGATGTTCCGTGAAATTGCGGGCGCCGAGCAGATTGACAAAGTCATCGAGATCGACCAGGCACCCATCGGCCGCACGCCGCGCTCGAATCCGGCGACGTACACCGGCGTGTTCGCTCCCATCCGGGAGCTTTTCGCCATGCTGCCCGAATCGCGCGAGCGCGGGTACAAGCCGGGCCGCTTCAGCTTCAACGTCAAGGGCGGACGCTGCGAGGCATGCCAGGGCGACGGCCTGCGCCGGATCGAAATGAATTTTCTGCCCGACGTTTACGTGACCTGCGAAGTCTGCCGCGGGCGCCGCTACAACGCCGAAACACTTTCTGTGCGATACAAAGGTTATTCGATTTCCGACCTGCTCGATATGCAGATCGCCGACGCGCTGAAAATTCTCGAAAACATTCCGCAGATTCGCCAGAAGCTCGAAACGCTGGCGGACGTCGGCCTCGGCTACATCCAGCTCGGGCAATCTTCGACGACGCTATCGGGCGGCGAGGCGCAGCGCATCAAGCTCGCGAAGGAGCTTTCGCGCCGCCAAACCGGCCGCACGCTCTATATCCTCGACGAACCCACGACGGGCCTGCACTTCGACGACGTGAAGAAGTTGCTCGACGTCCTCAACCGCCTTGCCGATCTTGGAAACACAGTCCTGATCATCGAGCACAACCTCGATGTGATCAAGCAGGCCGACTGGATCATCGACCTCGGCCCCGAAGGCGGCGAAGGCGGCGGCCGCATCGTCGCGCAAGGCACACCGGAGCAGGTTGCGCGTGTGAAAAAGTCGTATACGGGGCAGGTGCTGGCGCGGGTTTTGAATGGGGCGAATGGGAATTATTGACGCAACCGAGCGTCCGAAAAAATCCGGCGATAAACTCTTTGAATTTCCCAATCCCCAGGTCTCGAAGAATGATAAAATTCCGCGTGTGCTGCGAGGTGAACGAATGCGGAAGTTATTTGCTTTTCTAATGATGCTGGCGCTGGCCGCGCTGCCGCTGGCCGCCGCTGGGGACGAGGAAAAGGAAGACAGCCGGCTCGAGAATTGCGGCAAAATATTGAACGAAATCTTGAATGAGCCTGAGCACGGCATGCCGCAATTTATTCTCGACCGGGCTTATTGCGTGATTATGCTGCCGGGAACCAAGAGGGGAAACGGCTTCATCTTTACCGCTGGGTTTGGGGGCCAATTTGGGCGCGGAGCGATGACTTGCCGGACCGGGGATAAGTTCGATGGCCCCTGGGGAGCGCCGACGATGGTAGCTCTTGAAGGGGTCACCTGGGGGCTCGCGGCCGGCGGCGCATCTACCGATATCCTGATTACCGTCATGAACGAGGACGGCGCCAACTCCATCCTCACGAGTAAGGCGAAACTCGGCGGCAATGTGAGCGCGACGGCGGGGCCGGTGGGCCGCGACGCAGCAGCGGAATCGGATGCCATGCTGAAGTCCGAACTTCTGACGTTCGCACGCGCCAAGGGCCTTTTCGCCGGAGCAGAGTTGCAGGGGTCGACATTACGGGCGGACGGCCCTGCGAACGAAAAAATTTACGGCAAGAAGATTAATGCAAAGGATGTGGTCCTGCACGGCGCGGATACGCCTCCAGCAGGCGCGAAAGAACTGCTGGATGCGCTGACGCAGCGATCTCCCAAACGGAAAGATGCTCCCAAGCCGGACGCAGCGCCGTCATCGTCAACACCACCGAGCCAGGGTGCGGGGTCGGGACAGCCCGATAAATCCGAATCCGCGCCCAACTCCCAAAACTAGCCCGCGGTCTCTTCACGGGCTGAGGCCCTCGGTTTTCCACGCCTGCCTATTCCCAGTCCAGCGCATGGCGGCATCTTTGCGAATTAGCGCGCCATTCCCTCGCCGTTCCTCAAAAATAAATGTTGTGAAATTCGTGGGTCTACATATATGATCCGCCCAGAACTTCCCCTGGAAAAACAAATTTCGCATGAAGGCAGGTTCCCATGCGTACTTTTCTTCTTTCGCTGGTTGCGGTAATTGGCCTGAGCGTTCTCTCCTCGTCCGTCCTAGCACAGGAGAAAGGCGGCGACGACCGGACGGGTCCGTACGACGTGGCCAAGGGCTGGCCGCAGCCGTTGCCCGACAAAGGGTATATATGGGGCTCGACGGGCGGCATCTTCGCGGAGACGCCCGACCGGATCTTCATCGCCAACCGCGGCGAGCTGAAACTGCCGGACAAACTGCCTCCGAATTTCACGGGGTTCTGGGGCTCATTTGGGCAGCAGGCCACCAATCCGACGCCTGTGTTCAAGAATTGCATCGCCATCGTCGATTCCACTGGAAAGCTCATCGAAGCCTGGAACAAGTGGGATTACCTGTTTGAAGACGGCCGCGGACCCCACTCGGTCCTGATCAGCCCGTACGATCCTGATCACAACGTCTGGGTGGTGGACGACATTCACATGCAGGTCTTCAAATTTTCGAACGACGGAAAAGAGATGCTCATGACCCTCGGCAAGAGGGACGAGCCGGGCAACGACGAAACCCATTTCAAGCGGCCGACGGACATTGCCTGGTTGCCGGACGGCACGTTTTATGTGAGCGACGGATACGGCAATACTCGCGTCGTGAAGTTCGACAAGAATGGAAAGTTCCTGATGGCATGGGGGACGCCGGGCACCGGCAACAGCCAGTTCAATACGCCACATTCGGTGACGACCGATCCCAAGAATCATCGGGTCTATGTTTCCGACCGCGGGAATAGCCGCATTCAGGTGTTCGACGAGAACGGCAAATATCTGGATCAATGGCCAAACATCATGCAGCCCTACCACATCCGGGTCAGCGAGGATGGTTACCTCTGGGCGTTCTCCGGCCCGCTCGACAAGTTTTTAAAGTACGACCTCAACGGCCATTTCCTGTACGGCTGGGGAACGCACGGCACAACGCCGGGCCTGTTCTGGGCGGTCCATGAATTCTCGGCCGATAGCGACGGCAATCTCTATACGGCGGAAGTATTCGGCGGGCGGCCGCAGAAGTTCACGCCCCGGCCGGGCGCTGACCCATCGCACATGTACAAGCCCGTGCCGCTTATGAAAAAGGCATCGCACTGAGTTGCTTGGCGGGTCTCTTCTCGGAAACGGAGATGAAGAAAATGAGAAAGATTAGCGTACCGCTCGTGCTGGCGCTGCTTCTGTTTGTTCCCGCGCTCGTTCATGCCCAGGGCGTCAACTTTTCCGGAACCTGGAAGATGGACAGGATTGATCCGCCAGTGGACCCTCGAAATGGCCGACCGCCGGGAACCGGTGGCGGAGCGGGCGGAGGCGGAGATGCGGACAATGAATATGGCGCGAGCATTCGCGACCTCTTTGCTCAGGCGCCCGCTTCACTGATGATCAAGCAGACGGCAACGGACTTGACGGTTCAGGTGGGAAATGAATCCGCTTCGTATACGCTTGACGACAAGATGATGGTCGTCCCGGCCGGCGACGTCAACGCCCTGAAGACTCATGCGCACTGGGACGGATCAAGACTGCATCTTCATTTTAAGAAGGGCATGAACTGGGGAAGAGATATTCTAAGCATGGAAGGGGACAAACTGGTCGTCCTGCGGGATGTCGAGTCCGGCGGCGGATCGACCACCTTCAAGATCACGTACTCGAAGCAGTAGCGAAGAGCCGCGCGATATTTTCATGCGGCGGCGGGTTTCTTGAGCAAGCTCAGCGTAAACAGCGCCGCCGAAATAACCACAATTGCGGGTCCCGGGCTGAATTGGGGCAGCAGGTAACGCGTCACCGCGAAGCCCGATCCGACAGCCAGAACACTGGCAACACAGGAAACGGTTAGGAAGTGCGAAAGATCATTTGTGAGACGCCGGCTTGTAGTTCCGGGAATGATCATCAACGATCCGGCGAGAAGCGCTCCCAGGAAACGCAAACCCACCAGAACGGACAGGCTGAACACCATCAGGAAATAGAGGTTCTGCCGATCCATTTTCACACCCGTCGCGGCCGCGAGCTCGGGTGAGAACAATCCCAAAATCAGTTCCTCCTTGAACCGGAAGATAACCAAGATGATCAGAACAACTGCGCCGACTCCGAATAAAAAGGCGACGAGCGAAAGATCCTGGAACCGCCCGAACAGCGCCTCGACAAGATTTTCCCTCGGAGTCAGCAGCGCTCCCACCGCAACCGACGCGGCAAATACCACGCCGATCGCGGCGTCCGTCGTCAGGCTCGTTTTCTTTTGCAGTTGCCAGATCAGCAGAGTGCCCAGAAACAACGTCGCTGCGCCGCCAACCATCGGATTGAAACCGAAAAGAAAGGCCAGGCCAAGTCCGGGAAGCGCCACATGCGAAATCACATCGCTCGCCAGAACCATCCGCTTCATGAGCGCGAAACTCCCGACCAGGCCCGCGGCAACCGCGAAAAGAAGGGCCAGCACCACCGCGTAGATTTCACCGTGATTCGCCATGCATGATCCTCTATTGATCGTGATGATGCTGATAGAACTTCAGGGGCGCGGAATAGACCGATTCAAGAGTTTCCTTGGTCAAAATTTCACTGGGCGGCCCAAAACAGATTCTCCCTTTGCTGAGGCAGAGCACCTTGTTCGCGAATTGGTAGACGACGCTGAGATCGTGGGAAACCAGAAAAACGGTAAGATGGCGCTCGCGCTGCAAATCTTGCAGTAAATCGTAAATGTGTTGTTCGGCAAGCTCGTCGAGACTGGACATCGGCTCGTCGAACAGCAGCGCGTTGGGATTTCCCAGCAACGCGAATGCGATCAGGGCCTTTTGGAACTGCCCTCCGGAAATTATGCCGACGCCCGAATCGAGCAGTTCAGAAGTTAGCCCAACTCTTTCCGCGACGCTCCGAACTTCGTCAGCCGGGATCTTCTGGAGCTGGGCCTTCGCCGCCAGGAGATCTTTCACTTGAAGAGGCAGGCGGCGGTCGGCTGCGATTTTCTGGGGGACGTAACCTAACCTGGCGCCCGGCGCCCATTCAATGACGCCTTCATAGGGAAGCAAGTTCAGCAGCGCGCGGAGCAGGACACTCTTGCCCGCGCCGTTGGGCCCGATGATTGCCAGGTTATCGCCAGGATTCACCTCAAAGTTCATGCCCTGGATGATTGTTTTGTTTCCGAAGCGGACCGTGAGGTCCCGCACTGAAAGTATCGGCGTCATAAGTACACTCAGTCAGCCCCAAGCTGCGGGCCGAGCCCTGCATTATGGCATCCCGATGAGAGGATCACCAGCCTGGGCCGCAACCCGCCGAAACTTGAAGAAGCAATTTTTTCGAAATTTCAAATCGCGGCGCCAGGTGACGATTCCCGGGCCGGCTCGCAAAAGGATCACCTGCTCTGCACTCCGGGCACTCAGATTCAGGAGCTTTTTCGCCGCACTTGCGCCGGGGGGAGACTGTCGCTAGAGTGATTGGAGTATCCTTGCGCGCGGTTTCCCGAAATCGTGCATTGGCGCTAGAAAATGACGTACGACGAAAACAATCCATCAGGCGCCGCACCTGCCAGGGCTCGGTCGGAAGATCCTTCAGAAGAGGCGTCTCATCCAATGACGGAGCCGCCATCTTTCCAGCCGGGTGATTTCCCGGGCTATCCGCCCCCTCCGCAATTTCGCGCCGGGGTTGCCGATGATTTGCGGGTTCCCTGGGGATGGACCGACGTGGCGCTGTTTGTGATTTTTGGCGTGATTGCCAGCGTGATCGTGACCCGGGGCCTGGCTCAGGTGGCGGTCAGTTTTTTCGGCGCAAATTCGAACGCGATGTTCGGCGATTCGATGAGCACCGCGAAGTCGGTCGTCGTCCTCGTCAGCCAGGCGCTGCTGGATGCGGGCGCCATCCTTTACCTGTACATGATGGTTCTCATGCGGTCGCCGGCGCCCTTCTGGCGCGCAATCGGTTGGCGCAGGATGCCCTGCTCACGCGCTCGGCCATTCAATTTCTGACGGGCGGCGCGATACTGGCTTTGGTCGCCACGTTTGCGAGCGGTTTTTTCAATTCGAAGGAAACTTTGCCGATCGAACAGCTTCTGCAGGCGCGGGTCAGCATGATCTTGTACGCCGTGCTGGGAGTTTTGGTTGCCCCGTTGGTGGAGGAAACTATATTTCGAGGGTTTCTCTACCCGGTGATCGCGCGCCGCCTTGGCGTTGCCGCGGGAGTGCTGATCACCGGAATGCTGTTCGGCCTGCTGCACGCCGCGCAGCTTTGGGGCGGGTGGGGACAAATCGTCCTGCTGATCGTGGTCGGCGTGGTGCTGACCGCGGTTCGCGCTCGAACGGGAACCGTGTCGGCCAGTTATTTCGTGCACCTGGGTTACAATGGCCTGCAATTGCTTGGCTATCTGGTTTATGTTATCGGTTCGTCGCGCCACTGATGCACGGCTTCAAAAATCAAACCGAAGGAATTCGTAGGGCATGATAAAAGTCGCACAGCCGATCGAGTGGACTGCCCAGGGCGTGGTGATGCTGGACCAGCGCCGCCTGCCGGGCGAAGTGATTCACCACACCTACACCGACTATCGCGAAGTCGCGGCCGCGATCAAGGACATGATCATTCGAGGCGCTCCGGCGATTGGCGTTGCCGCGGCGATGGGCGTGGCCCTGGCGGTCGAGCGCTCCAAGGCGCGATCGGTCGAGGAGCTTCGCGCCGAGTTTCCGTCCGATTTGCGAGACGATCGCGCAAACCAGACCAACCGCTGTGGACCTTTTCTGGGCCATCGAGCGGATGAAGCGGCGCTTGGAGGAGCTGATTGCCGGCAACACTCCGCTGGACGCCATCCGGCGCGCCATGGTGGAGGAAGCGCGCGCCGTCCACGCAGAGAAGAGAGCGACAGACGAAGCGATGGGCCGGTTCGGCGCGGAATTGATGCCAATGTCGGGCAAGGTGATGACGCAATGCAACGCCGGAGCGCTCGCGACAGCGGGCATTGGCAGCGCGCTGGGCGTGATCCGCGTGGCCATCGAGCAGGGCCACAAACTGCACGTGATCGTGCCCGAGACGCGGCCCTACTTGCAGGGCGCGCGGCTGACCGCATGGGAACTCCACGAAGGCGGCGTGCCGCTCACGCTCATCACTGACAACATGGTCGGACATTTCATGAAAACTGGAAGCGTGGGCGCGGTCGTCGTGGGCGCCGATCGCATCGCCGCCAACGGCGACACCGCGAACAAGATCGGCACGTATCAGATTGCCGTCCTGGCGCACGAGCATGGCGTGCCGTTTTATGTGGCCGCGCCGGTTTCCACTTTCGACCTTTCGATTTCCTCGGGCGAGCAGATTCCAATCGAAGAGCGCTCGGCGGAGGAAGTCACGCATTTTCGAGGCAGTGCGCATCGCGCCGGACGTCGCCGCGGCGCATCCGGCATTTGACGTCACGCCCGCGCGCCTGATCTCCGCGATCATTTGCGAACGAGGCGTCGCGCGGCCGCCGTATACGGAGTCGCTGCGCAAGCTGGCGGAGTCTGCCACAATCGCCTCTGCGGCCTCACCTGCCGATTAATTTTTGAATCGAGATTTTACGAACCTGCCAAAAACTTATACTGCTCTTTCGTCAGCGGCACTACCGAAAGCCTGCCAATTTTTACCAGCGGCGAGTCCGCGAAAAGCTTGGTGGATTTGATCTCTTCCAGGCTCACGGGCTTTGAAATTGCCTTCCCCACTTTGACCTTCACCTTGGGATTCTTGGGGTCGGAGGCGTCCACGGAGATGACCGTTGCGGTCCCGACCGCGCTCTTGCGGTTTCCCGTCTCGTAGATGATCAGCTTTGCTCCCGAAGCCATTTCGCGCAGATTTTTCACGGCGGTGGGATTCGTCACGCCGTCCCAAATAGTCTCCTGATCGCGCTGCAAATCCGCAAACGAGTATTCGGACGGCTCGGTCTTGAGTAGATATTCGTTGGACATCTGCGCGGCCTCCAGAGTTAAATCGCCAGCTCCATATATTAGCGGCAAAAGGAAATTTCGGGCATGAATCCCTCGCCCCACTGGCCGGTTTGTCGTTGTCGTTGTCCGGTGGACGAGCTATATTCTTTGGCTGTTCCATGCCATTGCGGCATTTATGCGAACTTTTGGCGAACCATCTCGATCGTCCGCCACCGAATCCCGATTCTCGCGGACTCCGAACGGAGACCGCCGTTAGAAGTTTTCAGGAGGCTTAAATGAAACGCCTTGCACTCGCTCTTGCAATTTTCATGATTGCTCCGCTGGCCCTGCTTGCGCAGGAGGCGGCCCCGGAAATTCCATTTGATTCCGTTCCCAATTTGCTGAAGCTTCCGCCGAACCTGTATCTCGGCGAGGCCTCCGGCGTCGCGGTCAATTCCAAGGGACATATTTTCGTCTTCTCGCGCGGCAATTCGACAGGTCCGGCGTACGCATCGGCCGCCGCGCAGCTTCTGGAGTTCGGCCCCGACGGCACGTTTATCCGTGAAATCGGCCACAACCTTTATGCCTGGTCGTTCGCTCACACGGTGCGCGTCGACAGGCATGACAACATCTGGGCTACCGACAAAGGATCGGACATGGTGATCCGATTCAATCCCGCGGGCCAGGTGACCATGGTCTTCGGCCGCAAGCAGGAAGCCTCGGATGAAGGCACCGAGCCGCTCAAGCATCCCAATCCGCCGCTGCCGCCGATTGAAGGAATGTTCCGCCAGGTTACCGATGTTACGTGGGACAAGGACGACAACGCATACATCAGCGACGGCTACATCAATTCCCGCGTGGCGAAGGTGGACGTGCACGGCCGCTGGCTCAAGTCATTCGGCACATATGGCTCCGGGCCCGGACAACTGAACACACCGCACAGCATTGCCGCCGACGCGGCAGGAAATCTGTACGTGGCAAACCGCGGGAACGCGCGCATCGAGGTCTTTGACAAGGACGGAAATTACCTCCGGCAGATCAAGATCGACGTTCCTTTTGACTATGCGAATTCTCCTTCTCCGATCATGGCGAAACCCACTCTCGGCGGAACGGATCAACTTTCCATGCAACTCGGGCCCGGCTCGCCGTGGGCCGTCTGCATCACGCCCGGCCCAACCCAGTATCTCTACGCTTCCGATGCGTTTCCCGGCCGCGTTTACAAGCTCAGCCTCGACGGCAAGGTCCTGGGCTGGCTCGGCGGCGCCGGCAAGGAACTCAAGGAGTTCGGCTGGATTCACGAGATCGCTTGCCCTTCGGAAAACACGATCTACGTGGCCGAATTGCTGAACTGGCGCGTGCAGAAGCTAATTCTGCATCCGAAGCAATAGACCTTCAGCCGCAGATTAGGTGCTTGTTCGGAAGGCAAATCGCCGGCTAATTCACTCCGTCGACCGGGAGCGCATAGATGAAATGGGGCCGGGCGTCACCACGCGCGTGCTCCCCAGATGATCGACGAAGTAGTAGTTTACCGCTCCCGAGGACGGATTCGACTGCGCGATGCCCCGAGCCCATCTGAGGGGAAGAAGACGTACTCAGTATAACTGGAGTTTGAAGTGCTACCCGTGCTCTTCGCCTTCGCACCCTTGCAAACAGCGCAAGGACGCGCCACCCGAAAGTTCAAAGTCCCGGAATGGCTACCGCACCCGG
>CAVWSJ010000007.1:0-1444447 GCA_963757625.1 Terriglobia bacterium
TCACGTGCCCACTTGCTGCAGAGTTTGAAGATACTTGACGATGTCGCCCGTCGAAAGCATTCCGACAAGTTCGTTTCCCATCATGACAGGCATTTCATTGATTCCGTCCCGGCCCATTTTCTCCATTGCTGTCCACAATTCGGCATTCGGAATCGAGTCTGCTTAGCTTCCCAAGGGGTACCATAGCTTGGGCCGCAGTGGTCGCCGTCCATGAGGGTCGAGGAATATCCTTCATATTGTGTAGGGTCAGCAATCCGACCACGCGGTCTCCCTGGTCTACGAGGAAGCATCGCCGACCGTGTGCAAGAACCTCCTGATCTACTAACTTTTGCAATGAAGTGTCTCCCGATACGTGGGTGCATGCGTTTCCCATCACTTCTGATACCTTGTGGCCGACTAATAGACCTTGCACCATTTGCTGCTGGACTTGAGTTGCGGCTGCGCTTTCCAGGAACCAGCCGATGAAGGCGATCCACAATCCATTGGCAACGTTTCCTCTCAGTGCTTGCCACACGCCCCAAACGATAAAAAGGAAGCCAAAGAATCGGCCCGTGCTGGCGGCAATCAGAGTCGCCCGGCGAAAGTTTTTGTTTACTCCCCAAACGACGGCGCGAAAAACGCGCCCTCCATCCAGCGGGAATGCTAGAACGAGGTTGAACAGTCCCAAGAGGCCGTTAATGAGCGCGAGATACTTGGCTACTGCCAGGACTGGCGTGATGTTCACGAGCAATGGTTCCAAAAGGAAAAAGACCGCTGCCAGCGCAAAGCTGGTGAGCGGCCCGACAACTGCAATTAGGAATTCTGCACTGGCGCACGGGGGTTCGCCTGCAATTTGGGACACGCCACCAAATATGAAGAGAGTGATCCGGCTTACAGGTACTTTGTAGCGAAGGGCTACCCAAGAATGGGCCAGCTCGTGCACAACGATGCTGGCAAAAAACAGCACTGCTGTCACAACCCCCATCAACCAGTATTCGACACTCGTGCCACCTTTGAACTCAACCGGATAGTAATTGACGGCCAACATCCAAGTGATTAGGACAGCGATTAAGAACCAGGAGTAGTCCAAATCGATAGGTATTCCAAGGACGCGCCCAATTGGAATTGTGTGGCGGAACAAACTTCACCTCCCCCTTGGAGAGCGATCAGACGTTTTGGTCTCCGCAGCAAAAATCTTTGATGGTTTCGCGAAGAATGCCAATTCTCACTCGCTCGTAGGCGGTACTCCTGTGGCGGCAGTCTTCAGCTTTTTCGCGGCTACTGCCTTTCTAGTGATGGCTCTCCCTTTCTTCTTTGCTGCTTTCCTGCTAGCCGACGTCTGAGTTATGCTGTTGTACTTTCAATCTAATTAAACTTGGTTTATGCAGTCATTCATGCTCTACGGAGGATCAAATCATGATTATTGGAGATCGTTTGCGCGCGTTACGTGAGGAAA
This sequence comes from Terriglobia bacterium, assembly GCA_963757625.1. Taxonomy (GTDB): domain Bacteria; phylum Acidobacteriota; class Terriglobia; order Acidiferrales; family UBA7541; genus Palsa-360. The sequence goes on from CAVWSJ010000007.1 coordinate 1,436, forward strand.
AGAATTTCTCACAGGGCGAGATCGAAAAAAAGAACGGGATTGCTTCGGTGCTACGTTTCCCGTGTCGAAAACGGGCATACAGTCCCTTCCATAGAAACGCTTGAGAAGTTGGCACGGGCCCTCGAAGTCCCTATGTACCAACTGTTTTATGACGGTGAAGAGCCGCCAAAGCTACTGAATCTTCCGAATCGCAAGTCTGCTGATGACATAGCGTGGGGCAGTTCGGGCAAAGACGCACGCTGGTTGGCTAAGCTTCGCCGCCTGCTTGCTCGGACCGAAGAAAGTGACCGGAAGCTGTTGATGTTCATGGCCCAGAAGATGGCAAGCCCGAAGGCAGTTTGATGTCTGAGCGGTTAGCCTTCATTCGCTCGCTGTTGCCTCACTTTTGACCATCGCGCCCTTTGAGCCTTCGCTATTTTTCTGCGGGCGGCAGCGGACATTGTGTGCCACTTGCCGTTTGGGAACGGCGTCGAGTTTGTTCCAGACAGTTCACGCAGGACTTTAATTGCTTTGTCCAGCTTCACCAGCTCCTTCTGAACTTGTGATCGCTCACCTTGCAGCATCTTCACAGTACCCGCTATTTCGATGTTCCCCATTTTGTCTCCGTTCTTCATGGTAAATCAAAGTTCGCCAGGAATTTTACCACTGGTCTGTGCGAGGCTCTTCTCAATCTAGACATGATCTAGTCGTTACGCGTCCGACACTTTAAGGTAACCAGTACAGCAACGTCACGGTGAGGAACACGAGGAGCGTGGTAAGCACGGCCCTCACCTTGTTGTTGACGCGGACCAAGGTCAGTGACCTTAATCACGGCCATCTCTAACAGCCCCAAGTCCCAAAGCTACCGGAATTTGGCCCAGTAGCGAAAAACCAGGTATCGGAAGTTACGTTTTTCTGGAGCGGGCGAGCGATCACGGGTTGACACCATATAACGATGGCAATTTGGCGGTCGGCATAGCTGGGCTTGCGGAGGCTGACATCGTGGTTCAGAAACAAATCTATTGAATCTGTTAGCGCGAGCAGGTGTAACATGGCGTCTGCTTCAGCACCCGAAATGCGGGTTCAGCCGCTACACGCGCGAGTTACAGTATGCCGAAGAGCAATTTATTTAGAAGCTTTTTCCCCGTCTGGTGCGCTCTTGTGCTGGGGGCGGGTGTTGCGTTCGCGCAGTCGCCTGGACCTCAGCCTCTACCAATGCCTGCACCAATCACCCTGCCAAAGGATGATCCGTACTTCGGCACAATCCACATGAGTGTAGACGCCACGGATGTAGCTCGACACGTCTTCAACGTTCACGAATCTGTCCCAGTGCACGCGGGCGAGTCTGTCGTGTTGCTGTATCCGCAGTGGGCTCCCGGAAATCATTCCCCTACGGGGCGAGTGGATGAGATTGCAGGTCTTATGATTTATGCCAACGGCACATTGGTCCCATGGGTACGCGATCCAGTCGATGTGTTCGCGTTCCACGTTAACGTGCCAGTGGACGTATCAACCCTCGATATCAGGTTTCAATATACGTCGCCCGTTGATCCCCTTGAGGGACGCATTGTCATGACGCCCGCCATGTTGAATTTGCAATGGCTTGCGGTAACCCTCTATCCAGCCGGCTATTTTGCGAGGCAGATCATGGTGGAGGCAAGCGTTCGATTGCCCAAAGGGTGGAGCTTCGCGACCTCTCTTGAAACCGCTACAAGCAATGGCGGCGTCACCACGTTTAAGCCAGTATCGTTCAACACCCTAGCGGATTCACCGATTTTCGCAGGCCTCTATTTCGAACGCCTGGATCTTGACCCTGGCGGCCCCGTCCCTGTTCACCTGAATATCGTTGCAGACCGGGCGGACCTCTTGGAGATGAAACCTGAACAGCTGGAAGCACACCGAGCTCTGGTTCAGCAGGCTTACAAACTTTACGGCTCGCACCACTATGATCATTATGACTTCCTGCTGGCCTTAACCGACGAAATGGGCGGCATCGGCTTAGAGCATCACCAGTCGAGTGAAAACGCTACAGCCCCTACCTACTTCACTGAATGGGACAAGGACGCCGACACCCGCGATCTGCTGCCGCATGAATACACGCATTCCTGGAATGGCAAGTTCCGGCGCCCGGCGGACCTGTGGACGCCTAACTTCAATGTACCCATGCGCGACAGCTTACTGTGGGTTTACGAGGGTCAAACTCAGTACTGGGGTTTCGTGCTGGCGGCCCGTGCGGGGCTCCTGACGAAGCAGCAGGCCCTCGATGCCATAGCAGCGACGGCAGCTCTATACGATCACCGGGTTGGCCGCGAATGGCGAGCGCTGCAGGACACTACGAATGATCCCATTGTCGCCATGCGCCGCCCCCTTCCATGGCGAAGCTGGGAACGCAGCGAGGATTACTACTCTGAAGGCCAGTTGATATGGCTCGATGTAGATACTTTAATTCGCGAGCAATCCGAAGGTCGGCGATCTCTGGACGATTTCACCAAGGTATTTTTTGGCGTCAACAATGGCAGCTTCGTAACGTCTACCTATTCGTTTGAGGATGTGGTTAAAACTCTGAACGCTGTGCAGCCCTATGACTGGGCGATGTTCTTACGGGCGAGGCTTGATGGTCATGCCCCCTCAGCCCCATTGGATGGCATTGAGCGGGGTGGTTACAAACTGGTTTATACAGATACACCATCACCTTATTTCAAAGATTCCGAGGTGCGCCGCAAGGTTACTGACTTGACCTATTCCCTCGGCATGACAATAGGTAAAGAGAACAAGCTCAGCGACGTGCTCTGGGAAGGGCCTGCTTACAAGGCTGGGCTGACTCTCGGCACCGAAATCATCGCAGTCGATGGGATCGCATTTGATCCCGACAAGCTTAAGAACGCGATCAAAGAATCGAACAAAACCGGGGCAGCTATCGAACTTCTCGTTAAGAATGGCAATCGCTTCCGTACTGTCAATCTCGACTATCACGAGGGGCCTCGCTACCCGCACTTGGAACGCGAGGGAAGTGCGCCTCCACGTCTGGATCAGATCCTCTCACCGCGAAACTGATGCGCAGTCCCATTTAGCAGTTCAGTTAACGACTTATTGGGGCGATAGCCTTTGCTCGTAATACAGATTTAAGTGGCTCGGACACACGAAGCAAGTTCTCGGACCATACCGATTCGTCACAAGGCAGCCACGTCAAGCGAATTTGTGTTAAAGGAATGAAGCTTTTTGCGCAATTCCCAGCTTCCGGTAAGTCATCGAATTCGGCCATAGAATGCCCCGGGCATGAATAGTTGACATCCGGGCATGTTGAGGCGCGACCTGATTTGCGAGGCGCAAGAGTGATCAGACTCGTTGCGCATGTTCTCTTGCTTTCGCCGATTGTCCTTGCGCAGGATAAAGATGTGACTGAATTCGCTACCAAGGCGGAAATCCGCAAATTCATTGCCGCGAACTTCTTGGATACATCACGGTACAAGTGGTAACTGACTAGAAAACCAAAGACCAAACAGGGGAATGGGGCGGGTTTGAAAATGGCTACGGACTTAAGACGGTTATCGCCCGGTTCGTGGCAGTGCGGAAGACTTATTGGAATAAGAGCCTGAATCGACAGATCGCCGAGGACTGCGATCAGGTCGGGAACTTGTACGTGTCGTGCCAATCTGGAGGACACGAGTTTTCGTGGAAGATCGAAGTTGACATAGCATATACGGCAGATGGCTGGAAAGTGCGGAGCAGGAATTATCGTAATCTGCGTAAGTTCACCTTATCAAAATTACCTACTCTTGGACGGGAAGTCGAAAGAAGGTTACGTTTTACCGCCGAAAGGTGCTCCCAATGGGAGTAGCCAGACCTGAATCACAGTTTCCGAGAACTTACTATGACTTGGCCAGACACGATCGCTCTCTTTCATCGCTTCCCTGCAGAAATCAGCAACGGCCCCGATGCGAGCGAATAAGACCGAGTCTTAGACAAATATCCCATCCGATTTCCGGCATCCCCATATATCATAGCCCGGCGAGGATTAGCGATGCCCGCTTCCGGTGCTTCCGCAGTACCCCAGGACTTTGGATCGCCGTTTCTGGATGGACTTGAGCATCGCGACCTTGAGGCAATCTTGGGGGCTGCGACTAAGCTAAAATTCCCCACCAAGTCCACAGTGTACGTTCAGGGCGATCCCGCTCGACATCTGTTTCTTATGATGCATGGCGATGCACGATATTTTTACACGACGCGCGAGGGCAGAAAGATACTGGGTCCACGCATCCTGCCGGGAGAAATCTTCGGCGGTGCGGTATTTTCGTTGAGGCCTTCTCCGACTTATCTTTCCAGCACGGAAACCGTGAAGGATTGCTCTGTGGTCGCGTGGAAGCGATCCACGATCCGGGCGCTCGGTGCAAGGCATCCGAGGCTCCTGGAGAATATGCTCTCAATTGCGTTCGACCTTCTCGAATGGTCTTATACAGCGCAAATCGGCTTGGCCTGCCATAGTGCCCGCGTACGGCTGGCCATGGCGCTGGTAGATTTGGCGCGCGATATCGGCCACAAGAGTGCTGCGGGTGTCGAACTCGATGTCACAAACGAGGAGTTAGCCAACACCGCGAACGTTACCGTGTTTACCGCCAGCCGTCTACTGAGGGAATGGCATCGCTGCGGGGCCCTGGTGAAGAGTCGTGGTAAGGTCCAGCTCCGTTCTCCGGAACGCCTGTACTTTTTCAGGACCTGACTTCGGTCAGCTTTTGTCCTTCATCCCACATGTATTCCCGCCACGATTGTGTCTCGCGTCGCCGATTCACGCCCGCTATGGCGTTCGCCTTTGATGAATTACTGGGTTAAATGTTGCAATAAGAGGCGTCATTGCTTTTGCGCAACGACGAAATCCGCTCCGTACGATAACTTTCCTTGGTTTGAGCTGAACCATTTTCACATAAGGAGTGTGACCGTGAATTGCGCAGGCCACGCGTTTTAATAGCTTGTAATGACAACTCCTTAATAAGGAGACTCCGTGACGCCTTTGGCGGTGAAGGCGATTTTGAAGTGTGCGGTGAAGCAATCCACGGCGCGGAAGCAGTAGGTGAGGCAATAGAACTTCATCCTGACCTGGTTATTCTCGAATTGGGATCGTCTCCTCAGGAGCGGTTTAAAGCGGCCGAGGCACTTAAGCGGGCCAGGCCACATCTCTCCATTTTCCTGGTTACTGAGCGACACGGTATGCAGGACGAAAAGGAGGCGCTTTCGTCCGGGATAGACGCGGTCTTCGAAAAGGACTTTGATTACAAAGCGATCATTATGAATGCACGCGCCGCCTGTGGACTGACGTCCTCCAATTTGTAGCTTCGGGGACTGAATGGGTTGGCCGAACAACTGCACGATAGGAGCGAGAAGGATGGAACACCAATCTCCGCGTTTGGTGCGCCGCTATACCTGGGCCATAAGCGTCCGGTTGACTGAAGTGTCGTCGGGAACCGAAATTGAGGGACAGACGAAGGACCTGAGTCTATTCGGGTGCAGCGTGACCGCCCCGGATCTTTTTCCGAAAGGAACCAGAGTCAGAATTAAACTCTGTCACAGAGACGCTTACGTGACCGGACTCGCGCGGGTCGCGTATGCAAGCCCACAGCTAGGCATGGGCCTTGCCTTCACCAAAATCGAGGGAGCCGATGCACGCATTCTCGATGGATGGATTTCCGATCTGAGCGACAGTCCCGACCAAAGATAGAGTATGAGCCGAACGGTTCAGGCGGGCGATATGTCCTGATAAAAGGTGTCAGCTCAACCGGTCGATGCAACACCTTCTGCTTTAAATCTTTTCCCTAAATGTCGTGTTTATAACGCAACCGAGACGAGTGAAGCTTACCGCGATAATCGGAGGCTATTCGACGAAGAAGGTCTTGTACTCTTGGAATCGGTCCGGGTGTATACATGTGCCTGTTCGGAAGGTCGATACGGAAGTCCCCGCGTCAAGCGATCGACGGCTTGGATGCCGTCTCCGAGGAGGTTCGGAATGTACAGATTTGCTGCGATCCTGACTATTGCGATCGTTTTCGCCCTGGGGCCCAGCGCGGCTCCACAGCCTTCGAACGACGGGCCGTACAAGGTGCTCAAGGCGGCGAGAGTCGGCGGTGAAGGAAACTGGGACTACATCTACGCTGACGCTGAGGGACGCCGGCTATACATCCCGCGCCGAGGTGGTCAGGCGCCCGCTGCAAACGACGCGGCAGCAACTCCGATTCCAACACGGCTGACGATCTTCGACCTCGACACTCTTGAGCCGGTCGGACAAATTGATGGCGTCGGCGGCAATGGTACCGCGGTTGACCCGAAATCGAGCCATGGCTTCACAAGCAGCAAGCCAGTGTCGATGTTCGACACTAAAACGATGAAGCTGATCAAGACTATCGATGTCGGCGATGCCGCACCGGACGGCATTTCATTCGATGGCTTCAATCAAAGAGTTTATATTTTTAGTCATCCAACGAAGAACGCGACAGTGATTGACTCCAAGGATGGCGCAGTGCTAGGCACGATCGATCTGGGCGGCGTCCCCGAAGAGGGCGTGCCCGACGGCAAGGGAACTCTTTACGTCGTCATGCAGGACGCGCAGGGCAGCGTCACAGTCGTCGATGTCAAGGCGATGAAAGCGACGGCGCACTATCCGTTCGGCGAGAATGGTGGGTGTAACGGGCTGGCCCTCGATGAGAAAAACCGCGTGCTCTTCGCCGCATGCTCCCGATCGGGAAATCCGCCTGCGGACCCACCGCAACCGATGATGGTGATCCTGAACGCCGACGACGGAAACATTCTCACCAAACTTCCTTTAGCAGGCGGCTCAGACGGAGAGATGTTCAACCCAGCCACGATGGAAGCCTACAGCACGCAGGGGAATGGTACGCTGACAGTGGTCAAGGAGAACAGCCCGACAAGTTTTGAGGTCGAGCAAAATCTGCAGACGATGAATGGCGCCCGGACAATCGCGTTCGACAGCAAGACGAACCACATCTTCACGATGAGCGATGAGCGTGGACCGGCGCCACCGACACCACCTGGCAGTGCCCGCCCGGCCCGGGGTACAGCAACACCTGGATCATTTACGATTCTTATGATCGGTAAGTAAATGCACGCCACTATCCTTACTGGTCTAGCCGCAAGATCAGGCGTGATCCATTAGTCCCTGGACCCCACGTTCTCGGTCGTGCTGCGCTAGGGTTTCCAGAGCCACATTCCGGTAAGGCCTTCTCATCCCATCTGTGAAGTTCCGCCCCGTTACGGGAATTTGGGATTGCTCAGATTCCAGTTCTCGAGAAGCCCGTTCCACAGGACCTATCCGATTCAGGTGGGGTTAGCGAGATCGCTTCCGGGTATTCCGTAGTTACTGAAACCTCGCAGAAGGCGGCGACCAAGGAGTAAGAAATGGGTGTGATTGGAAGTATTTACAGCCACCACTTCTGAGGCGGTGTGGCATCAAGTCGGTCTTCAAGACCCAAAAATTAAGTCCGAAATAAGTCTAGCGTTTTCGGCATGGCTGCCTGTCACTTACTGAACACAAGAGGCTGTACCCGTCATCTTCTTGGCCCAGTCATTGCTTTGACAGCGAATGCCACCTTCTCAACGAATAGATGCAATCGGGGGAGCAAATGGAGAAACGATGGTTCTGCGTTAGCTGTATATCGCAAGTTGAGTTGGACGTCCACGCTCGGTGTAGCACAAGTGGGTCAGATGCAGTGGATAGAATGGCACAGGCCGCTATTCTGATGATTCAGCAGGATCACACCCCTGACCGCCCAGTGAGACACAGCGGGCAAATACTACCGACGCGATAGGTTTTCCTTTCGGGATTTGGCCACTGGCCGAATACCCCTTTTCTCAGGCGGAATCCATCCGAACATGCGAAACCATTGAAATCAAAAGAGCCGAATGGTGTTCGTACACAATCAATGAGGCCAGGCATTTTGTTGTCCCGCAATCCGATGAAGTCGCTCAACAGTTGCTGCGTTCATTGACAGTGCCTCGTGCAAGCATGTCGTCAAGAAGCCACTTGGCCGACTAACAGCGGCGATTGGCCCATTAATCACATTCAGAGAAGTATTGAGCGCCGTTGGCCATTCAGCGGGTTAATCTACACGAATATGCTACCCGAATCGGCTGTAACGATACACATGTGTAGCTGAGTCAATGAGTCCCCAAAAGACCGACGAAGCACCAGGTAAATTGGATCCAACGCGATCGGAATTTGAAGTCGGTACTCCGCCCGTCAGTGGAACTGACCGGATGGTGCTTGCGTGGTTAGCTCTTCTCGTGGCAATCGGCCTGGCAATGTTCGAGCGATTAAAATCATTCTTCTTCCCCCACTTGACGACATGGCAGTATCAGGCGATGACAATTTGCGCGGGGACAGTCGCTGCAGTGAGTGGCAGCTACTATATAACGCGGAAGCTGGGACGGGCCGTTTCGATGCTCGCCCAGGCCAAGCACAATCTGGCTCTTGACCGCAATGTCCTCCGCACGGTGACCGACAACATTCCTGACGCCATCTTTGCCAAGGATACTGAAGGCCGCTATCTGCTCGTGAATAAAGCATTCGCCACGATCCACGATGTGAAGTCGCCCGACGATCTATTGGGAAAATCAGCTTTCGATCTATTCCCAAAGGAGCAGGCTGCCGCTTTGCACGCAGACGATCTGCAGGTCATGAGATCCCGTGGGGCATTCATGGAAAGCGAGCGAACGGCTGTCGACGCCGAAGGAAACGTGAAGTGGCTCCAGACCACAAAAGTTCCCTTGATCGACCAAAACGAAATGGTTGTGGGAATTGTCGGCGTCCACCGGGACGTTACCCTGCGCAAGGAAGCAGAACAGCGGTTGCGGCAAAGCGAAGCGAACCTTGTAGCTGCACAACGCATCGCCCATTTTGGGAGTGTTGAATTGGATCTTGTCAACCTCCATGAGCCGGAAAAGAACCCGCTACGGTGGTCAGACGAAGTTTTTCGGATTTATGGGTATGAGCCCTCGGGGGTCGAAGTATCGTGGCGGAACTATTTTCGCCTCATGCATCCGAACGACAGGGATCACGTCCAAGAGACTCTGGACCGGGCCATCTCTGAGGCGAAGCCGTATACCATCGAATTCAGGATTATCCGCCCTGACGGCACGGAACGCGTTATCCAGGAACGGGGCGATATCACCACCAATCCGAAGACCCAGAAGCCATTGAAACTAGTTGGAAGCATTCAGGATGTCACCGACCGCATATCGGCGGAGGTCCAGTTGCACAAAGCGAATCAGGAATTGGCTGAGAGGGTGCAGGAGTTGCAGCAGCGATCGAGGGGAATTATTGTCTTGAGCGAAATGGGAAGTCGGTTGCAGGCTTGTCAGACCGCCGATGAAGCTTACGTGGAGGTCGGCACAGCCGCGGAACAATTATTTCCGGAATGGTCAGGAGCGCTGTGCGTAATCAGTGCTTCTAGAAAAGCGGTGGAGACCGTGGCTAACTGGGGTAAGACGGCAAATGGTGAACACGTGTTTGCCCCAGACGATTGCTGGGCATTACGTCGAGGCCAGCCACAATGGTTCAAGAGCAGCGAAAAGGTAACACCTTGCCGCCACATCGATCTGACACAGGTAAAGGAGTCTCTTTGTGTGCCTTTGATGGCACAGGGGGAGGCACTTGGAATTGTGAGCTTGCAAATGATGCGCAATTTGGAATCGCCGGAACCAGCGTCTCGACCTCCGGGAGAAGCGGAAAGACGACTGGCTACGGTCCTGGCTGAACAGGTGGGCCTGGCGCTGGGGAATCTGAAACTGAGAGAGACACTTCGCAACCAGTCCATCCGCGATCCGCTGAGTGGATTATTCAATCGTCGTTACATGGAAGAATCGCTGGAGCGAGAGTTCAGCCGGGCTAGTCGCAACAAAACTTCCGTTGCAATTATTATGATGGACATTGACCACTTCAAGAGGTTTAACGATACATTTGGCCACCAGGCTGGCGACGTGCTTCTTCGCGGGCTCGGTGACTTCTTAAACAGGAGCACACGGGGCCAGGATATTGCCTGTCGCTTTGGTGGGGAGGAGTTTGTACTCGTGCTCTCCGACTCCTCATTGAATGGCGCTCTCCAACGGGTCGAGAGCCTGCGCCAAGAAGTCAAACACCTGAACGTGCAGTATGCCGGGCAGCTCCTCGGAGCCATCAACATTTCCGCGGGGCTGGCTTTATTTCCGGATCATGGTTCTACGATTAGCGAAGTCCTGCGAGCTGCTGACCAAGCCTTGTATTGTGCGAAGCGCGATGGACGTGACCGTGTGTCTGTGTGGGCTGCGGAGTCCGTGCTTTTGGAGACAGGAAATCATTCTCGCATCTTACCCGCCGACAATTAATCAGTCCGATTTCTCCGCTTGAAATCAAGGTCGCGCGCGTGGGGCAATTGAGGTCAAGTCCCGAGAAATCAGGTGGTCTCGGGAGTTGGCGCGGGTGGATGACCTTGCAACTGTGCACATCGGTGCGGCGGCATCGGTCGTAGTCTCTTGTCAATCTGTCATTGTGAGTGACAAGTCCGTTTCTCCCCGAGGCCAGAAACCCAAGTCCCGAGAAGTCATACCGGAATATGGGGGCTCACTGGGCCGTCACATTTAACTCTCGGCGGCAGAGCGCCACGCTGCGATTGGGGGAGTCGCCGAAATATCCGCCGTTCTAGCCGGATTGGATATAATGCGCACCGTAGATTGTCAGCCCTTTGCCTGCCAAATCTTGGACCCGGTTGATTCTCGCGGCTACAAAAATATTTGCCTTCCCCCAGAATATGGGATGGCGACCTCTATTCTTGAGCCCGCAATGTATTTCTTGGAGCTAACGAAAGAAAACCCGCCGCGCGAAACGTCATTGACCTTAACAATTTCATCCTCAAACCCTGCATGGCGGATGTATCCCTTCATTTTCACTGGTACCCGAACGTGTTTGCGCTTTTTCGGTGCGTAATCCACTGGGACTACAGATGACGCCGGCAGTGTCTTAGACTGGGCATCGGAATCCTCGGCAGGCAGCTCGTTGGGTGTTTGTAACCACGTGGTCCATGCATCACATTGGCTGCAGGACCGTGGGAGGGTGCGGTTCCCCTCAAAAACTTCAGTTTCGAGCTCATTCAGGTGGACCACCTCACAAGCCTTGCAAACGCTGCACTCTAACAAGACTCGGACCAACCCTTTCTCAGATTCGGCCAGTGGTGGGAACCGAATCCCCCATAAGTTTGCACTCGGCTCCTCTAACGCTATTCCGTAAACGTGAACCTCCGACTGGCCGCCGATTTGTCCTAAGACTACGGCGCTTGACTCGCCTTTACAGGTCATAATAGTTAAATGCAGGCTCGGAGCCAATTTTCCGTTCAAGGCTATGGTTGCTCCGTACCGACTGATCGTGAGCGTGTGCCCCTGTTCGCTAAGCTTCTGACCGGTGGCGTCCACCGCTGAGACTCGAACCGGCACCTTAAGACTGACTCGGTCCGTCCGACGATGGTTCTCAGTTTTCAATTGCCGTACTCCGCGATCTACCATGCTGAAGCATTCGCCCGTAACCATGAATCTAGATCATAACTGTCCATGCTTGTTAGTTAATTTTCCATCCAGACCCTTCGCGCGAATATCTGTACTTGATTGCAGACGACATAACGCCGAGTTCTCTATGTGAATTGTGATCTTGCCGCCGCACCTTGATAAGTCGAGTTCTCGGAATGTGGGTTGGCGACGCCACGACCGCGTCCACCTTGACGCACCACCTTGGATCGTGTACAAGACGTACCACGCAGTCGGAGACCTCCCAATCTAACTGGAGCCAACTTTGAAATTCACCCGGCGCCCTCGCGCGTTGCGCAAGCCATTTGTTGCACCAATTGTGATCACAGATGTGGTTTCGGAACGGCAGACCTCAACCCGTACCAGTAACCTAAGCGTGCATGGCTGCTTTGTGCCCACCGCAACTCCCTTGAATCCCGGTGCGAAAGTTCGCGTCACCATTGTCTACGCAGGCGCAAAAGTCGTGGCCTCCGGCCAAGTGATCTCGGCTCGCAGAAATGGAATGAGTATCGTTTTTACCATGATTGAACAGCGCGATCAGGCGGTCCTCGAGCGGTGGATGAGCGATTTGCGCGGAAATTGACCCTTGTCCCGTAAGGTTGGACTTCCCATCAGTCCCATATGATCCGCGAATGTGAGCAGTACTAGAGTACTTGGAATATTAGCTCCTCAGAGCCACTGTGCCTATCGGCTTCAATTGCGAATATCGAGGCAGCAAAGAGAGAAACTTGCTAGGAGCCGCCCTCGGACACCCCTGCTTTCTACAGCCACAGAAGCGCACATCAAAGGCTTTGGCAGGCTGTTATCGATACCGCTATCGCCGAATGGGAGCGCGGACCGCTTCAGCATAAGCAGAAGGCTGAATACTTTTTGTTCCAGGATGAAGCTGACTTCCCATTCGTGTGCCGCTCTGCCGGACTAAACCCGGAATCCTTTCGAGAAGGCCTCTGGGCGATACCTGCCCAAGGTGCTTCCAGGTCGAAGTCAAACGCAGCATGATAATACACCGCCGCCTGGCGGAACCAACCAAACTAATTCACAAGCTAGAAAGGTCCCGTGAAGTCCTCCCGGCTCAACCGGTCGATGCAACACTCTTGTAATCTGTTGATCCGATAGTGTTTTCCAAAGAGACCTGATCCTTTGGGCTGTACTCAATTAAACCTAAACAGGGCAGTGTTTTCTTTGAATCAACGGTCGCGAACGAATTTAGCGGCTCGACAATTCGCAAAATTCACTATCATTGCTTGGTGCGTATGATAGTATCTGCGTGACGGTACCAGTGAGTGAATTAGGTAAAGTATGTCGCCGACTAGCAGACCACCAAGATTCAAATTTAACGCCCCGCTTGAAATTCAGTGGGGTGCAATAACAGTTCAGACCAGCGTCTGCGAGATCAGCACCAACGGTATGTTTATTGAAACCGCGAACCCATTCTGGATTGGCGCGACATTCTCGGCCACCCTCAGGGTTAATCCATCCCTGGAAATGTACTGCACTGTGCATCGCATCGAACCGAGCCGTGGAATGGCGGTCCGAGTTGCATTTGCAAACAAAGAGAGTGATGAACGTTTTGCGGAACTCGTAGACCAATTGGCGCGAAAATGACCTCAAGTGCACATAGCTATGGTTGCCCAAATCCTACTTGCGCAATTTCCAAAGATTGCCTTTCCGGGCCGCACGCGCCCAAGCCACTAGTTCAAGCGTCCGCCAGAGTTCGTCGAGCCTTTTTCCGCCATTAAACCAGGGGTCCATCAGCGACACGCGGAATTTTCTGTTGCAACCAATGCCCGGAAAGACATGAATATCTAAGATGGATCGGTTACCTTCAGCCAGCCGTACAAAAAGTGTCACCGACCGACTCTCTCGGGAAACCGGCTCGATCTGCCAGCGAAGCGTATTCTTCCATGGGTTGAAGGCACGAGCCACGAGCACTGATACCATTAAACCGTCCTGTAGCCGTAGCCGACTGCGACACTTACGATTTCGCTTTATGATTGATACGCGGGTCGGAAACGTTCCTACGATCTGAGCCATAAGCCCCTCGCGCAGAGTGGTGATTTGACGCCGAGCGGCGATAAATTCCGATTGTCTCGAAGCCCGATATCCGATCAACTCGTAGGCTTGAAGGAGGCCGCCAAATCGTTTTCGATACGTCGATGGACACGGCGTATCGGGAGAATTCTTAATCAGGTCGAGTGTAACTCTACCCTCTTTGTGAAGGATTTTCCGCAGGCAGTCCAGCACTTGCGCGTTCGATCTGTTAATTGTGTGGTTTTGCAGGATCGTTTGTGCGTCGGCGAATGTTTCGGCGTCTACAATCGGCTCAAAGGCTTCCGGTTTCACAACCCATTCTGATTGAGGTAGCTTGACCATCGGCGTGTGGAGCTTGCGCGACGTTCGACCGAAGACATGCATGCCGACATACCTCGGATGCGACAAGATTCTACTTACTGCGTAGCGATTCCATTTGTGTGGACCGATGTACGGAATCTCCCTACTAATGAGTTCCTGGGTAATCGCCTTGACCCGTTTCTTCTCGGAGATGAACATCCGATAGATATCATGAATGACCTGCACTTCATGAGGCGGGCCAGGTACCAAGATTACCCGATCTGTTGCGATGCTTTTTTGCTCTCCATCAGACAGTATTTGTCTCCGTTGTCCATCTGCCGAGACCAACATACGGCGCAATCCGTAGCCTGGGCGACTACCTTGCCGAAAGCCAAGGCAAGCAAGTCGCTTCTGACCAGCAAGAACTTTGACCCCGAGTTCGCGGCTGTATTCGCCCGCCATCGTTCGTTTGAGCGACTTCATGATGAGACTCGGCAGGCTGCCGTCGTTTGCAAAGGTCTCGGCACAGTAATGCACGGGAACGCCTGCGGATTCACAAAGGAACTCGTAATGCGCGGATTCGTCTGTATCCTGAAAGCGGCCCCAGCGACTTACGTCATAGACGAGGATGGCCTGGTATGCGGCAGTCCCAGAAACGACATCTCGCAGGAGTTGGCCGAGTCCTGTTCGGTGTTTCAGGACTATTCCGCTCTTGGCTGCGTCGGAGTACGTGCGGACGACCTCGAAACCGTGAGATTCTGCATAGGTTCGTATGGCGGTAGATTGGTTTTCCAGTGAATACTGCTGGTGTTCAGTGGACATGCGAACGTACTGGGCAGCAGGAATAAGCTGATTTGTGGTCATGGTGCCTCCTATGCGAGGCATATCGGTCCGGAATCAAAAGACTTTAGGGCAAAAATGGGCGAGCGGCGGCCTACCGCAGCCCGTCATGAGGTGGGAGAGGCGGTGCCCAAAAAAGCATCGTTAGGCTAATAGTGTCATGCTACGTGACAAAAAGGTTGACCACTCCAAAGAAAGGGGGTATGTATCGTCTAGTTCATTATGCTCACGGTTATAACCCGCTGAGCCCGTATTGGTTTCAACGGAAAATACATGGCTACGAAAGGGGAGGCATATGAAGAGATTGGGAGCGAGAACTTGCTCGATGGCCGTTTCTTTATTCAGAGGACTTTATGCTCGCGTGGCCTACGATCTGGGGGTCGATGCCTCGTATATCAGTCGCGTAGCCCGTGGAGAGCGCAGGTCGAAGGCCGCAGAGTCGGCAATTGATCGAGAATTCAAAAACGCCTTGGCCCGCGTTACGGTGGCGGCGGTTCGGTCTAGCAAGCTACCCAAAAAGGCCCGCCATAAGACCAGAGAGAAAAAATAGCCGGGCTTACGAGCGGACTCAGTTGACCCGAGCCTCAAAGAACTCCGCGCCCTTTTAATAGAAGGTGGGATTACCGCGATGGGGCCTAACTCCTGATTTTGAAGCACCATCTGTCTTGCTCCACTCCCAGAATCGATTCCTTATAGATATCGAAATCCCAGTCCTTCCCGATTCGGAACCGAATTGCGTCTTTCGATTCGCCAATAATCACGCCGCGCAGAGGCACACGCAAATCCCCAGACGCCACTTGCAGGACGACGGCCTGGCCAATCCATGATTCGTGTACAGTTGGCATGGCAACACCCTCATCAAGTCAATTCAGGTTCCTCGCAACACGTGCGATTGTCCAATTCGAGGCCGTCTCCTACAATGGTACAGAGGCCCCAGGGCGGTAGTCATGTTGTACTGTTTACGGTTGTGAAATAGCTGTTCTTCAGGGAAGGGGAGCGTGTTCGGGAATTGGAGGAATTCTTCGCCAGATTTACAATTGGCCTTGAGGGAGCCAAATCAACTTCTCCGTTCGAGACATGCACCATTCCCATGTCCCGTGAAGAGCGTTTTTCGGAGAGTGGCTTTTCGCTCGATTCCCAGGTTCCGAGAACGCCGTTTTCTCAGGAACTATCGAGCCCAGGTGAGAGAATACTTCCGGCTGTCCCCTAATCCAAGAGCAATTGGCAAGACACAAGTGGAGCCTCCAAGTTCCGACGGCATGAATCTTCGGCAGTTATCGTTGAGAACGGCCCTCAGACTTAGAACTCCGGAACTGCCACGGCAGGCTGCAGATTCTAATCTATGGAAAGCAATAGGAGTTTCCCCTTATGGTGAGTTGCTTGAGTCTGGTCTTCCAGGCCTTGGGTTAGGCCTGAAGGGGAATAGGAGATCTCGCAGACAGTCGCGCTACTTGTCTACTCGCAACTTTTCAACCAGGACTGGGCTGTACCGCCGCCATGTTCACGCGCACACCCGCAGAACTTCACGTTTTGATTTCGAATGTTGACCAAGCTATTTATAACCATGATCGATGGTATGAATCACTAATCGCGACCCGGATATGTCACCTAAGTTTTCGCGCGCGCCAGGTCGTGATTTCCCCTGCACAAATTTCAATGTCAAACTGCAGCAAAGGGGATTCTTGATTTCAAATCTTTTTCTGGGGCGAGATCGTGCACCTGGCATCGGGCCGAACCATGTCCAGATCGAGCAGGACAAGGGTAATGATTTACTCTCGGAGAGGCGCAATTCTCGTCAAAGGGGATTATGATCAGTCTCGAAAACGAGGAAGTCGCTGAAAATCAGATTTAGAAGTAAGTGAGCCACGATAGAAGAGGTGGGATGGTGATGGACTTTTACTTCGTGTCTGATTCCGAGGCAAGCTTGGCCAGAAATTGCTTTGCGGCAGCTTCCTGTTGCGAATCATTGTGGTGTTTCAGGACTTTCCGGAGCTGGGCTGCGGCATTGTCCTTGTCACCCTGGGCGTCATAAATTTGGGCCAGGAGGAAATCCAGGGACGGCTCATTGCGCTTTACGTCGATCGCCGCGGCCTGTAGAGCGCTCTTTTTGGCCGCATCCAGCTGATTCATGTGGAAATAAGCTGCCGCGCGATAGTAATAGACATATCCATCGCCCTCGGAATTGAGGCCGAGTCCGATACTTGCCCGGCTTAAAGCCTCTTCCCAATCCTGCTTCTTCGCTGAAAGCTCAGTCTCGCAGAGATACCCCGGCAAGTACGTTGAATCGATCGTGGCCGCGTGAGAACATGCCTCGACGGCTTCCGGACCCTTGTCTTGCCGATCCAGGATCAGCCCCAACAGTACCCACGCTTGCGGATAGTTTTGGAATTTTTCGATGGCGCTGCGCGCATGCTGCTCGGCTTCATCGAAATGTTTCTTATTATTGGCATCACACGCTTTTTCATACTCGTGACTTGCGTTCGATGGAATTTTAAGCCGGGTTACGCTTACGGCAGCAGCTTTCCCTTCGGAAAGGCTCCAGGGAAGACATTTGTCGTCTTCAAGTGCTTCGGGTGGGGGAAGCGGAGGGATCGTGTCCGTTCCTTTCCATTCGGGTTCCACCCCCGAGCAGCGGTAACCGGCTGAGTTACACGGAAGAGATGATGCGGTGCCGGGGCCCCCTACCGCTATGCTCGGCGTGCCACTTCTTTGTGCGTGTGATGGCAGGGGGGAAAAAGCCAGCGCCAAAGCACATAATCCCAGGTGTTTCCAGTTCAGGATGGAAGAGAGTCTATTGGGCTCCGATTTCGGAGTGCCACCAATCCGCTCGCAGACTAACCCAGTGGGAAAAGGGCCCCCGGGTACTCTGCAGGCAGCCTTCATAGCTGGAATAATATTCCCTTTTCGCAAAGAATCAAGCGGGAAAATCCGGTTTGACCTCCGGAAAGGCACACTTACAGACCGCAACCACATCCGAATGAGATAGCTGATATACGCGGAATTCCCTCAGCATATGAGGCGCAGACGAGATACCGATTACTAAGAGTGGTATTCTTATCCCTAGCGCAATCTTGAGGATGGTTCGATGACCCTTCGCCCGAGCATTGTGGCGCTCTTCTTGTTGCTGGCACTGAGCAGCGGTCTGCTCGCCTTTCAGCGTGGCGGCTATATTCAAATGGACGGGGAAACCTTTCCTCCGGATGGAACCGAGAAAGCAGAATGGATATTTTCCCGGTTCAACTACACCGCTTCGGAGCAGTATGGTTATTTCGGCGGGTTTCACCGATGGGCGGCGGACTATCCAAAATCGGACCGGCAATTTCTGGTCGGCGTGAAACGGCTGACGCGCGTCGACACCCGTCCGACAGGACAGATCCTCGACGCAAAAAGCGACGAACTTTTTAATTATCCCTGGCTTTATGTGGAAGACGCGGGCCGGTGGCAACTCAGCGAGCAGGAAGCTGCGCGCCTGCGGCAGTATCTTTTGCGCGGCGGCTTTCTTTTCGCCGACGATACGCATGGCGATGAAGAGTGGGAAATATTCATGGATGGGATACACAGGATTTTCCCCGATCGTCCCGTCGAAGACTTGAAAGATGACGATGAGATTTTTCATGTCATGTACGACTTGAATGACCGCGTGCAGATTCCCGGCACGCGGTTCTTATGGGGACGCCGGCCCTATACTCCGGACAGCGCTGTACCCAAATGGCGAGGAATCCGCGATGACAAGGGACGCATCATGATCGCGATTACCCACAATTCGGACGTCGGGGACGCCTGGGAATGGGCCGACAGCCCGGATTATCCCGAACGCGCCGCGGGACTCGCCTATCGCATCGGGATCAACTACATCATTTACGGAATGACGCACTAAATATCATTTTCGAAGAACCTGGATTTTGCAGGCAGGGCGCCGTTTTTGGGGCGGCTGTAAACTCACTGGATGATCTGAACACTCCGGCACTGAAACTCCATACCTGCGGCGGGAAAATGGAATATGATCTTTCCGCCGATTCGTGATTGGCTGGGTTGAACGCGCGAGGCCCAACCTGCATCAAAAAGGAGTACTTCTTTGCCGGGCAGAAGGAACAATATGAAGAATGTGTCGTTCGTTGTGACTGCAGCGATGGCTCTGGCAATCACAGCAGGCTGCGGCAAAAGCTCCCAGCCGGAAAACCCCTCCACAAACATGCCATTGACCGCGCCTTCCGGTCCAGTTTCCCTGAACAAAGCGGATTACCCGGTCTTTCCCGATGCCGATGCCGGAGCCGATCCCTCCGTCCCCGCCGACCAAGGCGGAAAGGGATTCACCGGAAAAGGCTGGGAAACGAATACGGATTTCGACCTGATCGGCGATCCACGGGCGATTAAGGGTGGAACGTTGCGCGATTACATCCCGGATTTTCCCGGCACACTTCGACTCGAAGGGCCGGAGTCCAACACAGTTTTTAACTATGAAGTAATTGCTTCAGCATACGAGAGCCTGCTGATGTTGCATCCCACAACCCTGCAATACATCCCCGCGCTGGCCACGCACTGGCAGATTTCGCCTGACAAGATGACATATCGCTTCCGCATTAATCCAAACGCCCGGTTCTCGGACGGCACACCGGTAACCAGCGACGACGTTGTGGCCTCCTATGATTTTCGGATGGATAAGACCCTGCAGTCCCCGGGCGACCAGTTGATCTACGGAAAACTCGAGCGGCCGGTGGCCGAAAGCAAATACATCGTTCGAGTTAAATCCAAGCAGGAGAACTGGCGGACTTTTCTGTACTTCTCGACCATGTTGATTCTGCCGGCGCATATTTTGAAAACAATCAATGGGGACAAATATCTCAAGGATTACAACTACACGGTAATGCCGGGTTCGGGACCCTACACCGTCAGCGAGGAAGACATCAAGAAAGGCCAATCCATCACATTGCGGCGGCGGAAGGATTACTGGGCCGCGAAAGCCAGAGCCAACATGGGTGTGGCGAATTTCGATGAACTGCAATTCTTGGTCGTGCGCGACGAAAACCTTGCTTTCGAAATGTTCAAGAAGGGACAGCTTGACGTCTTTCAAGTCATGCGCGCAAGACAATGGGTGGAGGATTTGAATTTCGACAACATCCAGCGAGGACTCGTTCAGAAGCGAAAGGTATTTAACGAAAGCCCGCAAGGCGTCGAGGGGTTCGCCATCAATACGCGGCGGCCGCCGTTCGACGATATTCGCGTCCGCAAAGCCTTCACTCTGCTTTTGGACCGCCAGCAACTGATCCAAAAGATCATGTTCGGCCAGTACGTTCCGGAAAACTCCTACGTTGCCGGAACGCCTTATGAAAATCCGAACAATCCGAAGAATGACTACGATCCCGAGACTGCATTGAAATTGCTCGCGGACGCGGGCTGGAACAGCCGCGACAACCAGGGAAGACTCGTCAAGAACGGACAGCCCCTGCAGGTGGAACTCCTATACGACACCCAAACGTTCGAGCCACACTTGACTGTGTATCAGGAGGACCTTCGAAAGGTTGGTATCAGCCTGAATCTCCGGCTGATTACTCCCGAAACGATGTTCCAGATGCTGAATCAAAGGCGATTCCAGATGTCGATCATCGCCTGGAGCGGATCGGTCTTCCCTGACCTCGAGGGGAATTGGGAGTCCTCTCTCGCTGACGTCGAAGAACACCAATAACATTACAGGATTCAAGAATGCCCGGGTTGACCAGCTCCTGAAGGATTACGACAAGACCTTCAATGTCGACGACCGAATTCCTATGGTTCGCGAAATGGATGGCATCATCGCCAACGCATATCAATACGTACTGCTCTGGGATGCGCCGTACACCCGCGTCATCTATTGGAACAAGTTCGGAACGCCGCCGGGTTACCTGACACGCACCGGGGATTACTATGGGATTTACCAGACTATGGTGGAGCGATCCTGCAAAGGACAATAAGCTGCAGCAAGCTTTGCGCGATTCGTCCATGAAGCTGGACGTTGGAACCACCGACGATCATTACTGGACCGATTACGATAAGAAAGAGCAACCATCTCATAAGTAAGGACAAAAAAGCTCCGTAAGACCCAATGACTGGCTACTTCGTCCGCCGCTTTCTGTTGATCATCCCGACCTTCATTGGAATCACGCTCGCTGTGTTTCTGGTCATGAATTTTGTTCCCGGCGGCCCCGTGGAACGCCAGATCATGCGCTACAAGATGGCCATGGCCAACGAAGGGGGCGTCAGTGGAGGGGCGCCCTCCGTCGAAATTCCGGAAGATGCCATCCAGGAGATGCGGCGTTACTACGGTTTCGATAAGCCGGTGTACACGCGATACGTACTTTGGCTCTGGAAAGTCCTGCACCTCGATCTCGGAAGGTCGTACATCTATCAGGATCCGGTATGGGACGTCATCAAGGCCCGGTTTCCCGTTTCTTTGTTTTTGGGTCTGACAGGATTTTTCCTCAGCTATTTGGTTTGTATTCCGCTGGGCGTGTTCAAGGCGATCCGCCACGGTTCTCGCTTTGATCTTCTTGAGCAGTCTGGCGGTGTTTCTCGGGTATTCGATCCCCGGCTGGGCGCTGGGAACGGCGCTGCTGGTGCTTCTGGGAGGGGGCAGTTTCTGGAACGTGTTTCCTCTTGGCGGATTTCGCCCCGACCAATTGGGAATACCTCGGTTTTTTCGACAAGGTCACGGCGCAAATTCATTACATGTTTCTTCCCGTGCTGTGCTACATGATCGAATCGTTTGCGACGCTTACGATCCTGATGAAAAACTCTCTGATGGAAAATCTGGGGCAGGATTACGTCCGAACGGCATATGCGAAGGGCCTGAGCGAACATCGCGTGATTTTCGTCCACGCGCTGAGGAATTCTCTGATCCCGATCGCCACTGGCCTGGGAAGCGAGATCAGCATCATTCTGGCGGGGTCGTTTCTGATCGAGAAGGTATTCAATATCGACGGCATGGGATATCTGGGCTACACCTCGATTTTGCAGCGCGATTATCCGGTCGCACTGGGGATTCTGGTGATTTCCAGCCTGCTGCTGCTGGTGGGCAATATTCTCTCGGACATGATCTACGTTCTCGTGGATCCAAGGATTCGATTTAAGTGAGTGAGCGAGGAATTGCCGTAAATCCCGGGGAGACCTCTCCAGCGCCGCAAACGCGAGCTTCAACGGAACAGCCATCTGTCTCGATTTTTCGCAAGCGACTTGCGGAAATTTCGGCACATCAAGCGGGGATATTATTCCTTTCTGATTCTGGCCTGTGGCGTATGCCATCTCGTTTTTCCTGCCGATCCTCATCAGCAGCACCGCGCTGGTCGTTCGATATAAAGGCAACTGGTACTTCCCTATCGCTCAGATATTATCCCGCCTCGACGTTTCGGCCAGCAGACCTTCGGCGAACCGGATTACAGGGCGCTGGCCGCGACGCTTCGAGAGCAGCACCAGGGCAACTGGGCGCTGATGCCGCCGTATCCGTACAGCCCGACCGAATCGTTGCTGGACTTGCCCGGCAGCCCTCCGAATCCGCCGTCGCGGCAGCATATTTTCGGCACGGATGACACGCGGCAGAGACATCTTTGCGCGTCTGGCCTACGGGTTCAATGTTTCGCTCTCGTTCGCGCTTCTGGTGTTGGCGATCAGTCTGGCTATCGGGGTGACGATCGGAGCGGCGCTGTGGTTATTTCGGCGGCAAAGTGGATATCACGGGCCAGCGCCTGATCGAAATATGGTCTTCGCTGCCGTTCCTCTACACCATCATCATCGTCAGCTCGATCGTCGTGCCGATTTACCTTCCCGGAAGAAATCTGGTTTTGCAGCCGTCTTTTTGGCTGCTGATCGTGATCCTGACGGCGTTCGACTGGATGGGAATTACCTATTATGTGCGCGGTGAATTTTACCGTGAGAAGGCCAAGGACTACGTCGCGGCGGCCATTTCCATCGGCGCTTCCGACCGGACCATCATCTTCAAGCATATTCTGCCGAACTCGCTCACGCCGGTCGTCTCCTTCGCGCCGTTCATGGTGGTCGCCAACATCAGCGCGCTGGTGGCGCTGGACTTTCTGGGCTTTGGCCTTCCCGCTCCCACGCCCAGCTGGGGCGAGTTGATCGGCGCAGGGAGTGGAGAACCTGACGAAATGGTGGCTGGTCTTTTTTCCCCTGGCGGCGATGTTCGTCACGTTGCTGTTGATTGTTTTCATCGGCGAGGCGGTGCGCGAGGCCTTCGATCCCAAGGAGTTTTCGAGACTGCGGTGAGCACAACACAAGCCCCACTCCTGCAGATTCGGAATCTGAAGACCTATTTCCACACGGAGGCAGGCACCGCCAAGGCCGTCGATGGCGTGGACCTCGACATTTTTCCGGGCGAAGTGGTCGGCCTGGTGGGTGAGTCGGGATCCGGCAAGAGCGTCACGGCGCTCAGCGTTCTGCGGTTGATTCCCGATCCGCCCGGGAAAGATCGAGGGATCCATTCTTTTCAGAGGCCGCGATTTGCTGAAGATCTCCTGGGACGAAATCCACGCGGTGCGCGGCAAAGAAATCAGCATGATCTTTCAGGAGCCGATGACTTCGCTGAATCCGGTTTTCACGATCGGCATGCAGGTGACGGAAGCGGTGCTGGTGCACGAGAGGGTATCAAAGAAGGAAGCGTTCCAGCGCGCGGTCGAGATGCTGGAGCTGGTGGAGATCCCCGACCCGGCATCGCGCATGAACGACTACCCGCAGCAGTTTTCCGGCGGCATGAGGCAGCGCGTGATGATCGCGATGGCGCTGGCCTGCAATCCGTCGCTCCTGATCGCCGACGAGCCGACGACCGCGCTGGACGTCACGATCCAGGCGCAAATCCTGGAGCTCATGCTCCGCGATCAAGGACCAGCGGCAGGACGCGGCCATTCTGCTGATCACACACAATCTGGCCGTCGTGGCGGAGACCTGCCACCGGGTGATCGTCATGTATGCCGGAAAAATTCAGGAAGTGGCGCCGGTCAAGGAGCTTTTCAAGAATCCGCTGCATCCGTACACGCGCGGCCTGCTGGCATCGCTGCCGACTGTGGACGGCGAAAGGCTCGAGCGGCTTGCCGCGATTCCGGGCAACGTGCCCAGCATTCTCGATCTCCCGGCCGGTTGCAAGTTCGTGACGCGATGCAGCGAGCGGCTCGAGCGCTGCGAATCGATCGAGCCGCAACTGATCGAGATCTTCGCCCGGGCACTGGGTGCGTTGCCATCTGGTGAACCCGTGAAGATTCTGGAAGTCGAGAATCTGCGCGTGAGCTTTCCCGTCGTGGGCGGCGTATTCGCGCGCAAGATCGCGGAAGTGAAAGCGGTGGACGGCGTAAGCTTCGAGCTCGAACAGGGCGAAACGCTCGGCCTGGTTGGCGAGTCGGGGTGCGGCAAGAGCACGGTGGGCCGCGCGATTATAAATATTCTTCGCGAGATGGTATATGGCGTCGAAATTTCGGGCAGCATCAAATATCACCATGCTTCCGGGACGGTCGATCTGGCGCAACTGAGCCGCGAGAAGATGCGGCCGCTATCGTCCGGATATCCAGATGATTTTTCAGGACCCCTATTCGTCGCTCAACCCGCGCATGACGGTCGAGCAGATCGTGGAGGAGCCGCTGAAGATTTATGCGCAATCCACCGCGAAGGAGCGAAAAGACCGCATCGGCTGGCTGCTGGGGAAAGTGGGATTGACGCGCGAGCAGGCCAATCGCTACCCGCACGAATTTTCCGGGGGCCAGCGCCAACGAATCGGCATCGCGCGCGCTCTGGCGACAAACCCCAAGATTGTCATCGCGGATGAGCCGGTCAGCGCGCTGGACGTCTCGATCCAGGCGCAAGTCGTGAACCTGATGCAGGACCTGCAGGACGAATTTGGCCTTTCCTACGTTTTCATCGCCCACGACCTCTCCGTGGTGCGGCACATCTCGAACCGTATCGCGGTGATGTATCTCGGTCAATATCGTGGAGATCGGACCCGGCGAGCTGATCTACAAGAATCCGATGCATCCGTACTCGCGCGCGCTTCTATCGGCGGTTCCCCGGCCCGATCCGGAAGGTGCGCACGACCGGCGCATTCGTCTCACCGGCGATGTCCCCAATCCCGTTCACAAGCCTTCCGGGTGCGCGTTTCGCACGCGCTGCCCGATCGCAAAGTCCTCCTGCGCGGATGCGGTGCCGGCGCTGGAATTCAAGGAGGGCCGGTGGGTCGCCTGCCCGTGGGTGTGAATTGGTTTTATCGCCCGGCGTTTAGAACGCTTCAAACTTCACTGCTTCTTTCGGCCAGCCGCAGCGCTTCAAAATTCCTTCCCCACATTGCACCATCATGGGATGACCGCACAGGTACGCGAATGCCGTCTCTCCGGTGAGTCGCCAGAGGTCCGCGTACTTTCGGATCAGGTCATCGACACGGCCGAGTTCTCTTTTCCAGGCCGGGTCTTCCCACGGCCGGCTGACCGTGGGCACGTAGGTGAGCCAACCGGTTTCGGCAGCGGCTTTCTCGAGCTCTTCGCGATAACCAAACTCCACGGAACGACTGGCGCCCTGCAAAAGAAAGAGCTTGTGCTCGCCATGAAACCGGCCTTGCTTCGACTCTTCGCGCAAGGCACGGACGAAACTGACGAAAGGGGCGACGCCGGTAACAGTGCAAATCAGAAGATGGTTGGTGCGTGCGCCCCCGGTGTCGAGCGCGAAGCGGCCCTTGGCCGCTTTGCGAAGGCTGATCGTGTCGCCGGCGTGAAGCTTGTGAAGCTGCTGCGTAAGTTCCCCGTGCGGCACACGCTCCACGACGAATTCCAATAAAGGTTCGTTTGGCGAAGAAACGATCGAGTACGGACGCTCGACATGTTCGGTTGGCGTGAGCAGGCCCAGCGTGGCGTACTGACCGGGCGTAAATCGAAATCTGCCGCCGGGGTCAACACGAATCTTCCAGAGGTCATCCGTGATGTCCTCGCGCTCGATGATTCGTGCCTGGTAAAAACCCTCGACCACAGTGATCATGCAGGGAGTCCTCGAAGCCCTTATCCTACGCCCAAAAAAATGGAGGGGCCTATGAATCGGATTGGCGGGCAAGCCAGCCGACCCGTACTGATTAGTACAGCAGCTATTCGACTCTCGAGATTCCTCTCCATCATATGAGCCAGTCTTCAAAAATGATGTGCTCCGAGTCACCTCTCCAGCGGATCTTGACAAGTTGCAAAACTCTTGTAGAGCTAATTCTCTATTTCTTCAGCCAGGCAAAATCAGAATAGCGGTGCAGGTATGAGGTCACCGGTGTAATATTGGTCCCATCCGGAACGAGAGAGAAGGCCTTTGCATGCACAGCAGACGGAAGGCTTTTCTTTCAAAAAAGGCCAGTGGGCCAATGGATCCTCGAAAATTCACACCAACAAACCGGGTTAGCACTCCTGAGGGAGAAGCCACCCAATCGAACAAGCGTCGAAGCTCGCGCGTTGTGATTGACATTCCCGTGACCGTGTTCGGTCAGAATTCGGACCGTAAAATAGTCGAGGAAAAATCCAAGACCGTGATCGTCAGCGCTCACGGTGCCTTGGTGGTCTTGAAAACAAACATTGACCCTCAAAAACCAGTGCTGCTCATTAATATAAAAACGGGATCCAAAGTCCATTGCCGTGTGGCTTATCGGAAAGATCTTGCGAATGCGCTGTTCGAAATTGGCCTTGAGTTTGCGAGTCCGCTTCCGACCTTTTGGGGTATCGCTTTCCCCCCGGAAGATTGGGATCCCGCGGACCGCAAGAAACCCGTTTCCTCCAACAAGGTGATTTCTCCATTGACTAGAAATGGAAGGAGATGAAGCTCAGGATGCGATTCAGTCGGGCCTCACGAACGTTTCAAAAGCAACTTCGCCGAGCTGAGTCGTTTAGGTGTGGTCGGTTGACCGTCGACGCGTGCGGCTGGAGGAGGTGGACTTCGCGTCAGGGTGGCGTGGCGTCCAGTCCTCAGGCGGAAACGCGACTTGCCAGAAAATTGGATTTGGCGAGACAAAATCTACACCTATCTGAACATAACGTCCCTCAGGGTCGCCGATGTAAACGACATCGCACTCTAACCCCATATTTGTGACTAGATTTGACAAAGTGATACGTTGTCCCTTCTCGACCGGTGTCGCCAAGAGAACCAATGCCCCATATGGACTGGCTACCAATGTGTTGGTCTGCTCTTCAAAGCGTTCCCCGAGACTATTCTCCCCGGACACACGTACCCTAATTCGCAACAGCAGTCGCTGACTTCTTCGACGACCTATGGATTGCCAAGCGCTTTCGCGGGATGCGCCGAGCCAGTCCTCAAGAATTTGCGATTGTTCCGATTCTATGGGAATAAACTCTAGGCCCATACCTTCGCCAGCTTGCGAATAGACTACTCTAGCGCGGACGTCTAAAGCTTGACCTCCTTTCCTGATGCGCACTAATGTAAGCGTGCCCACAGGCAAGCTTTTCGCCGCCTTTAAGTAGCAGCCCCGTTGCCCCAACAAAGTAACGGCCGCTTCAATCAGGTTGCCAGATTCAGTTTCAAGCACTTCCTGGAATTCGGCATCAGCGACAAAGCTATAACGCCGATACCGGCGACGTTCAGCACCTGACTTTGGCGAAGCCACTGTCGGTTTAACCTTGTCCTCAGGCATATAACCAACCGGTTTCTATTTGTCATAAGTATGCGCTTGAACGAGACGGCGATGAGCGTGGGACTGAACATGGAGTACCCGAATGGTAAAGGTTACCCTGGCGAAGGCCATCGGGCCCAAATGGAAGAAGTCACTCATACGCAGAGTATCTCGCGAGTCGGCCTATATTTGATGACCCGCGAGAACTGCCGTTCAGAACAGATCCTGAAGATCACTCACCCTTACCGGCCGGACCTTAGTGGCATAAACAGGGAATACCCAGCCAAGGTTGTTCGAGTCGATTGCTTGAACGATAGAAAATGGAGCATCGCCGTCGAGTTTCTCTAATGCTTAGGCCGCAAGACGGACCAATAACCACCCCTTCCATAGGATTACTTCATTGGGTCACTATGCAGCACGAACTTGGTTGAGAAGGAGCCTGCTTCCTAACAATTACCGACGGACATCGAGCTTTGGAGTGACACTGACCATAATAATCGACGTGCCGATGCGAAACTCGGACAGGTGCTTCACCTTCGCGACACGTATACGCTCGTCGTCAAAATATGTGCCGTTCGTGGATTCCAGGTCGCGTAAGCGAATCACGTCGTCCTTAATCTCGATCGCGCAGTGCCAGTGGGAGATTGCCGTATCAACGATCATCATGTCCGCATCAGCGCGTCCAATGATGATGCGCGGCTTCTGCACCGAGTAAATCAAGCCATGGCAGGGCCCCGCAATCACTGAAAGGGTGATGGACTTTCCTGCCGGTAGGCGCAGGCCGACTTCTTCATCGCCAGTTCCGCGCGCCAGTCTGGGAGAGCCTGCGCTTCGAGCAAAATCCGGTAACGGCGACAGTACCTGGGTTGTATCGGAGCTCTGCGCAATTTCAACGATCGTGCTTTTTCCACATTTTGCGCAGCGAAAATGCACTCGAGAGTGACCCACCAATTTCGCGGCGGGGAGCGAGTGCTGGGCGCCACACCTAGAGCATGTCGCGTTCATTGGGTCCAGTAACACCTCTTCCGGGGAACGTTCTTTTCTTTACAAAAACTCAGTTTAGTATATCTGTCTTGTTTACTGGCGACATTTTGAAACAAGTTTCATCGGGAGGACTCCCCACGGTCTGCCCTCCGCACCTTTCCGACAGCATTAGAGTACCCATGGAGTACTCATTTTGGTACCGGGGGGAGTGCCCGCCATGTCAGCGAGAACATTTATCTCTTGAATGCTCAATTCCGCAGACCGAAGACAAACAATGCCCGCCCTGCGCAGACGGAGATGTATTGTTTGCCGTCAACTTCGTAGGTGATTGGTCCGGAGATGATGTCGCCTCCCAGGGTGGCTTTCCACAGCAACTCGCCCGTACGGGCGTTCAGCGCATGGAAATAGCCTTCGCGCCCGCCAGTGAAAAGTACATCTGTGACGGTCGTGAGGATTCCGCTCGAAGTGACATCGTGCATGGGGAAGGTCCACTTTCTTTCACCGGTGTGCGGATCGATGGCAACCACCGCCCCGTGACCCGCGGCTTCGGTATACGTATTGATTGGTCCGCGTATTCCGTTCCCGGGAGTGTCGCCGCCGGGGATCGGGCCTTGATTCGCGCCGGCCATGTAGGGCTGTTCTTCTTTTTGTTTGCATCCGAATGAGGCTGACTTATCGGGCAACTCGTCGGTCGTCCAGACCGAAGATTATAAATTCAGCTCCCGTTAATTTATTCAAGATTTTAAGGTTCCCTTAACGAATGACAAAGTAAACGTCCCTCCAGTTGATGGGCCCCCATTGGTGGTTAATGACGTTGGGTGCGCTCCAGAGGAGCCTAGGTGTTGCCAATCGTCCCTGGTGCAGCATCGATTTGAGGAGGGCAAATGAATCGGAAAGTGGTCGGTGCGTTGGCTGTTTCTTGTATCTTCATGCTTAGTTTGTTCGTCTCTCATCCGCTGCGCGCGCAGGTGTCCGGCGCGACTTTATCGGGCACGATCACGGATGCGCAGGGCGGAGCTGTCGTCAATGCAAAAGTTTCGGTGAGAAATGTGGCGACCAACGTAACGGTCGATACGCAGGCCAACGCGAGCGGCGCCTACACCGTGCCGAACCTCAATGCCGGAGGCTATGAAGTCTCTGTTACCGCCCAGGGATTCAGCACTACCTCGACGAAATTGACGCTCGCAGTTGGACAGAAGCAAGAGCTGAATCTTGCTTTGACGGTCGGCGAGGTTTCGCAGCAGATTCAGGTCGAGGGAGTAGCTCCCCAAGTTGATCTGGAAAGTTCCACTGTAAGCGGTGAAGTGAATTCTGAAACGGTCCGCGAACTTCCCTTGAACGGCCGCGACTGGACGACGCTCGCCACTCTGGAGCCCGGCGTGTCATCTGTTGAGGCTCAACTCAACCCCGCTGGATCGGGGAAGGCTGCAGGGCGCGGGCTGGGTTCCCAAATGGCCGTGGGAGGAGGCCGCCCCACGCAGAATAGTTACCGTCTCGACGGCATCATTGTGAATGACTACTCCAACGCCGGGCCAGGAAGCGTGCTGGGACAAAACCTGGGTGTGGACGCCATCCAGGAGTTCACCGTCCTGACAAGCGACTACTCGGCGGAGTATGGATTCACTTCCGGCGGCGTGATCAACGCGATCACGCGCTCGGGAACGAATACATTCCATGGAACTGCTTTTGAATTCCTGCGCAATGATAAATTCGATGCCAATACTTTCTTTTCGAATTTAAACAGTCTTCCCAAGAACCGAACTTCGGCGAAATCAGTTCGGGGCGGCTGGAGGGTGGAAAGTCCTTAAGGACAGGCTCTTTCTTTTTGGGAACTATGAAGGTCTGCGATACGTACAAGGCCAACCGAGTACGAGCAACACCACGCTTACACCGGCAGTTAAGACCGGCACGGTCGTCAATCTTTTTACTGGAGTCCCCACCACTGTTTCGATTGACCCGAACATTCAGAAATACTTGGGATTTTGGCCCGCGCCTTCACCTGGTTATAACGTGCCCGGTGGAATCGGCTGCCTGCCTTTGAATAAGACCACCTATAACCCCGGTGGCTGCAACCCAAATGTTGGAAAGTATATCTGGCAAGGAAACAATGTCGCGCACGAAAATTTCTATACCACGCGGGGCGACTACAAAATTTCTGACAAGGACAGTTTATTCTCGACGTACCTTCATGACTATTCACAGTTGGTTCTTCCCCAGGCCTTGCAGAATGTGCCGCAGGAATACGATTCCTGGCGGCAGGCTGTAATCATCGAGGAAACCCATGTCTTCAGTGCTGCCTGGGCGAATTCTTTCCGGGCTGGTTTGGACCGCACCAGCGATTACGGCGGCCACTCCAATACTTGCACGAACCCTCTTAATTGCGATCCTACGCTTGGTATGGAAGCTGGCTTTAACTCGCCCAATATCGTTCTTTCGGGCACGGGAGTGACCTCCGCAACCGCCGGAGTCCCCTGGGCAGGCTCGATACAGGACTACCACGGACAAATTTTTGAGCTGTTTGACGATGCGTTTTCCACGCACGGCAATCACGGCCTGAAGTTTGGCTTTGAATTCCTGGCTGACCAGGCGGACACATTCCATCCGGGCACTGCGGGTTCTGAGGTCGGCAACGGCACGTTCTCTGCCGCGGGCATCGCTGCTGGCTCCTGTGTGGGCGCGGTGTGTACAATTACCAGATCCTCACCAAGCAACGGCGGCGGAAGCCCCTTGTTTTAATACTGTAAAGGCGGGCTTGGACCCGACAAACGGGAACAATTACGACCCTTCCTGCGGTGGACTCGTCAATTTCCTTACAAACAACCCCCTAAGCGCATTTGAGCCTGCTAACCTTAACTTTCTTCCGAATCACCACATGCGCGACAAAGTTTTCGGCGGATATGTACAGGACGATTGGCGCTTTCGTCCGAGCCTCACTCTGAACCTTGGGCTGCGCTACGAGATGTCAACCATTCCGACCGAGAATCGCGGACTGGTTGCAAATATGACCTCGATTACCCAGAGTCTCCCGCAATCGATTCCAAACGCGGCCGCCGCCTACGCGGCTGGCTTGAGTAATGTATTACTTCCTGCAGAATCCTACTGTTTGGAACTTCGAACCCCGGGTTGGCTTTGCCTGGGATCCTTTCCACAATGGCAAAACCTCCGTGCGTGGAGGATTTGGAGTATTTGACGTATTGCCACTTCCCTACGAATTGATACTGAACAATGGTCAGGAACGGCGCCGTGGACCAGTCTCCGCACGGTGATCGGACCGGTGAATGGTATTCCATCGCCCAACGTACTGGCGGGTGCTGCAGATCAGTTTCCTTTCAACATCGTGGCTCTATCGGGTAATACACTGCCGTCCCATCTCCGGCCAACCTCCAGTTCTCGGATTTGGAACTTCGCCGAGCGAAACCCATCCCGCGATTACGTTTATCAATACAATTTCAACATCCAGCGGCAAATCACCCCGAACACGACGATCCTCGTCGGGTATGTGGGTTCACGCGGGTTCCATAATCCGTTTCAGGCGGATTCGAGCAATACCATCCTCCCGGCGTTTGCCGGCAACGGAGACGTATTATTGGCCGGGATGCTTCGGTGCTGCGTCAGGAACATCAGTGGGACAGAAAGCTTGCCTTACAGCGGCCGGAACTTGACCTTTACTGGGAATCTCTAGCTCCCAGCAGCTACCAGCAAGCTCTGCTCCTGAATCCAACCGCAGGCGCGACTGCGAACAGCGGGAACTTGAGTACGTGGTGGGATTCCAGTTCCTGGTACAACGCGCTCACGGTGAAAGTGGATAAGACGATTGAGCCACGGGTTTCAAGTGGAGGGATCGTTTCACTTGGAGCAAGAGTATCGACGATTCATCGGGCAGCGGCGCAAGCGATAATTACCTTGTTTTCCTTGCAGAATCCGCCGTGGTATGACCTCAGCCTGGTCAAAGGCCTTTCGGATTTCAACATTGGTAAGTCCCTGGTCATCAACGGCCTTTGGGATGTGCCCACTACAAAAACGCTGGGCGTCGTTGGGGAGCGCGTGCTCGGCGGATGGCAGTTGGGGGTGATCACCAAGTTGAACGATGGCATTCCGATCTATCCGGCTCATCGCTAACGCAGGCACAAGTGGACATGGTCGGCGAAGATATTCCGACTGATTCAGCCGCCAAATGTCGTGGCTGGCTGCTCGCCTCAAAACCTTACCGCCTCGAATTACCGTCATACGCTGATTTACGCGAACATAAATTGCCTTTCTCTCGTGCCCATGACATCCGCGAACGCCTCGTATTGCGATCAGCGATCTGGGCGCAGTGGCTCCCCACGTGTTCCAATATCCGGGGCGACTCTGGGACGGAATACGATGCTTGGACCCGGGTTGTTCAATATCGACTTCTCCGTGTTCAAGAACAATTACATTCCAAGAATTTCAGAAACTTTCAATGTTCAGTTCCGGGCGGAATTTTTCAATGTGCTTGAATTACACGAACTTTGCGCCACCGACTCTGGCTAATTTGACGCCGTTTGACCAGAACCGGAATTCCGCAGACCAGCACGTATGGTCTGCTGACTTCGACGCAAACTCCTAACCGCCAAATTCAATTCGCGCTGAAGCTTATATGGTAAAGTTCTTTGGTACATATCATTTCGAAGAGAATGTATCCCCGGAGGGCCCATGAAGCCAAGGGACGTTAAGAGTGTGGTGATGGGAATTTCGCTGGTGGCCGTGACCTGCTTGTTGTTAAGTCCCTTGGGACGAACTGTGCGCGCGCAGAATGCTCCGGCTGAAAATGGGCGAATCTCAAAAGGCCGCGCCGAAGGACGATTATCAGCGTTCCACGGACATCTATTTGTACCGGACGACGGCCCGGAGCGGGGCCCAGCGGGGCGAGGAACTTTACTATTATAAATGCTGGATGTGCCACAACCAGTTTACGAAAGGCGGCCCTCAGCTGCATGACATGTTCAAGCGCGCCAAGTTTCAGAGTTCCGCCTACGATGTGACCGAGGCGAACGTCGCCGACAAGATCAAGATGGGCGGGCCGGGCATGCCGTCCTTCGGCACCATGCTGAAGGATGCCGACATCGCCGACCTGATCGCTTACATCAAGGACGGGTGCTGCTTCGATTCGGAGAATCCGCCGCCGAACCCGCGCTACAAGGGCGCAAAGTAGATCGCGGAAAACTTTTTAAGCCCGTCGCCGACGGACGCATCAGCCATTTTCAGGAGGATTTATGCGGAGAATTCTCAGGCTCTCAGCAGGTTCAGCGATCGCGATGTGCGCGCTCGTTCTCCTTTTCGTGACGGCTTCGACGCCTGCCGCGCAGAAGAAGGTAACCCTGGGAGGAGCGCACGGCGTTCTGCACCTGGCGAGCGGCGCGCCGGTGGAAGGGGTCGGCGTGCAGTTGATATCGGACAAGACGGCGATCCGCACGACGGTTTACTCCCATGAAGACGGGAAGTTCGAATTCCCGGTCCTGGAAGCGGGCCCATACACGCTTCGCATTCCATCGCCTCGCGAATTTGAACCCTATGTCAAGGAAGGCGTTCAGATCAGCGGCGCCACCAAGCTCGACGATATTGTGGTCGAGCGGATCAGCAAGACCGAATTTGTGCCTCCCACGCCGGAAACCATGTCGCAACTGACCGGCGCGGAATGGATGATGAACATCCCCGGCACCGCCGAACAAAAGGAAGTCGTGAAGCTGGACTGCGGATTCGGCTGCCACTCCTACCAGCAGATCATGCGCAATCGCTATGACGAGCGGAGCTGGCACCTGGTCCTGGAGCGCATGATTCAGGGGTCGGGCTCACCGCTGATCAACATGGCGAAACCGACTCCCACGATGCGCGATCGCGCGAGCCGCTCTGGCGTTGCGGATGAAGATTTCCTCGCGAAGTGGCTCTCCGAAGTTCGCGGACCGGACTCGAAAGATTCGCCGGTATTTTTCTTGCCGCGGCCGACGGGCGAATCGACCAACGTGGTCATCACCGAATACGAACTGCCGCGCGAACTGCTCGCTCCCCACGACGTGAGCGGGGACTCGAAGGGAAATATCTGGTACTCGGCGCACCGGAGCCCTTACTCCGGCGTTCTGGATCCCAAAACCGGAGTTGTCACGCAGTATCGCATCCCGGATAAGGAAGTGGACACGCCGGACGTTCTGCCCGGCACGCACCGCGTCTGGGTAGACAAACACGACATGGTGTGGTTCTCGGAAAACTGGGACCACTACCTGACCGGGCTGGATCCCAAGACCGGAAAAATCGCCTATCGCTGGAAGGTAGAGGGTGGAGTTTTTAACTCTTCTGCTTTCAGTAACTTTGCAATGGATGATGCGGGCTTTGTATACGATTCACGCGGAGACTCCGTGGCCAAGATCGACAGCAAGACCGGGCAGGTCCTGAAAAAGTGGAATTACAAGGAAGCGACCGACGGCAAGTACACCGGCGGCGGCACCTATGATAGCGACATCACTCCGGACGGCAGATACTGGTCCGGCGGCACGACCTACGGGATGCTGATGTTGGACACGCAGACCGGAAAGATGACTCTTGCAGAAACCGGCCCGTGGATCTCCAGCGGATCGCGAGGCGGCTTCGACCGTCAGGGGAACGCCTGGTACGGCGGGCGTGGCGGGATGCTCATGCGCATGAACATCGAAACCAAGAAGCTGACGGAATACTTCTCGCCAGTTCAATACGACACTTTCTATGAGGCGCTGCCGGACAAGAACGGCGAAGTCTGGGCGGGCGGCCTGGAATCGGGGCGGTTCTTCCGGTTCAATCCGAAGAGCGAAAAATGGACGCAGTACATGCTGCCCGAGCCGTACGCGCACGATCGGCGGACGTGGATCGACAATTCCACCGATCCGGTAACCGTTTGGTTTGTGGACCACGAGGGGTTCATGGTTCGCATTCAGCCGTTGGACTAAATCACATAGCAGTGACCACAGGTCCAGTTCGAAATCGCCATCAGGGGTTTTGTTCGAGCCTCAAGAGTCGAATTTAGCTGCTTTGACGATTGGGGATGCGCGCGATTAGAAGAGACGTCCGTTCAGCGGTTGCCGTTGTTGCTCTTTCGTTGGGTGAGGAACGTCTCACAAACGGGTTTACGAGCCCGATGAGACTCCGAATAAGTCAAGGCATCGAATCGGATCCTGCACAATCAGCGTTCCCATTAGTTCCTGAGCGCGAAAACAAATAAAGCCCGCCCCGCGCAGACGGAGATGTATTGCTTGCCGTCGACTTCGTAAGTGATTGGTCCGGAGATGATGTCGCCTCCCAGGGAGGCTTTCCACAGCAACTCGCCCGTACGGGCGTTCAGCGCGTGGAAATAGCCTTCGCGCCCGCCAGTGAAAAGTACATCTGTGACGGTCGTGAGGATTCCGCTTGATGTGACATCGTGCATGGGGAAGGTCCACTTCCTTTCCCCGGTGTGGGGATCGATCGCAACCACCGCCCCGTGACCAGCGGCTTCGGTATACGTGTTGATCGGTCCGCGTATTCCGTTCCCGAGAGTGTCGCCGCCGGGGATCGGACCTTGATTCGCGCCGGCCATGTAGCGCTGTCCTTCCTTAAATTCGGCTGGTATGCCGGCAAAGATTGTCGAGTAATCTTCCCATGCGGAAATGTAGAACAGCCCGGTGCTTGGACTATAGGACGGAGAATACCAGTTGGTTCCCCCCTGCTGCCCCGGAAAGGTCGGCGTTCCCGGCGGCTGGGTCGTAAGGATCGGCCGCCCGTTATCGTCCAGGCCTTTCGCCCAGTTGACCTTCACAAAAGGATGGCCAAAGAGAAATTTTCCTGACGTCCGATCCAGCACATAGAAAAAGCCGCTTCGATTGGCTTGCATCAGGACTTTGCGGGGACCGCCGTCCCAATTCACCGTGGCCAGCACGGGTACCTGCACGGAATCGTAATCGTACGCGTCGTTCGGCGTATATTGAAAATACCATTTGAGTTTTCCCGTTTCGGGATCGAGCGCGACGACGGAATCCGAATAGAGGTTGTCTCCCGGCCGCTGCGAGACATTGAAATCGGGACCCGGATTGCCGGTGCCCCAGTAGGTGAGATTCAGATCGGGATCGTACGTGCCGGTCATCCAGGCGGAGCCTCCGCCATGCTGCCAATCCTCGCCGCGCCAGGTTTCATGACCGGACTCGCCAGGGCCCGGAATCGTATAGAATTTCCAGTCCTCTTTGCCTGTGCCGGCGTCATAGGCAGTGATGAATCCGCGAATGCCGAACTCGGCGCCCGCGACGCCAACGATGACTTTGTCCTTCACCACCAGCGGCGCCATCGTCATCGCGTAGCCGGCCGCGGGATCACCCACCTTAACGTCCCAGTTGAGATGCCCGTTCTTCGCATCGACGGAGACCAGGTGGGCATCGACGGTCGCCATGAACAATGAATCGCCGAGAATTGCTACGCCGCGATTCACGACGCCGCAGCAGGGCCTTGCCAGAGGAGAAACGTTGTAGTGGTACACCCAGAATGCGGCGCCCGTTTTGGCGTCGAGCGCGATAATATCGTTCGGCGGCTGCGTGACGTACATGATTCCGTTGACCACCAGCGGCGTCGATTCAAATTTTTGCAGCGACTGGTCCTGAAAAACCCATTTGAGTTCGAGATTCTTTACGTTTGTAAGGTCAATCTGATGCAGCGTGCTGTAGCGCTGGCCTGCGTAACCGCCTGAATAGGTTAGCCAGTTCTGCGGCTCATCGGAGGAATGAAGCAGGCGATCGGAAGTGACTTGCGCGTGAAGCGAGCAGGCAGCGATCGAAGTAAGCAGCAAAAGCAAAATTGCGCGTCGTGGCTGAATCATTTCGTGCCTTTCAAGGTGAGGAGATAGGAAACAATGTCAGCCAGTTGCTGCAAACTGAGTTTGTCCTTATAGGAAGGCATTGCGGACGTCTTGAGGACCGTGTAATCGCGCAGGTCGGATTTGTCGAGCGACACGAGGCGCTCTTGATCGTCGATCAATTGGACTGTGTACGTGTCCTCGTTGAGCCGCCTTCCGGTGATGACTTTACCGTCCTTCGTCACCGCGCGCACGGAACGATTGATCGGCAGCATCGCCGCCGCGGGATCGACGAGGGTTTTCTCGAGCAGGTTGGCGGTGCGCAGAGCGCCGATGTTGCTCAAGTCGGGAGCCACGCGCGGACCTTTGCCATTGACGCGATGGCAACTCCCGCAATTGCCTGCGCGGTTGAACAACGCCTCACCACGTGCGGCATCGCCGAGCATTGCGTTCCCGGCATTAAACGTGGCCATGTTCCGGATGTAAGCGACAATCGCCGCCGTTTCCGCCGGGCCGAAACTATGGGGCGGCATGGCCGTGCCGGAGATGCCGTTGGTGATTACGTTGCGCAGGTCGGTGTCCGAAAATACATGCTTGAACTGTCCGCTGCGCAGGTTGACTCCGGAAACCTGGTCGCCGCTCAATCCATGACAGCTCGAACATTGCGCGGCGAAAATCCTGGAGCCGTACTCGATGTCAGCCTGAGGATACGGGCCGACATGATCCTGGGCCTGGCAGCGCGGCGCGAAATAGATTAACGCCACACTCAAAATCGAGCATGGATAGAACCAGTTTGAACGTCTCACGGAGCGCACCCTCGGGTCAGCCCAATTTCCAATCCGTCCAAATATTCAGCTTGGCTTCCCAGTGGCGGAAATATACACCCGCCGGCAATTCGTTGCACGCCGATTGTATGAACTGAAGATTGGGGTGATTGGGCGCGCTTATGAGTTGCGAATCGTCAGATCGCTGCGCATTCCAACTTCGAGCAAGAACCTCACCCTGGTATGCCGCAGGAATCAATTTCGAGACAGGTATCGGTCAAAAAAGTGGAGAAACACTTGCGCCCCGAAGAGAACCAGCACACCAGCCAGCATCAGCGCCACCGACGTAATCAGTCCAAGGCCGGCCGCGAGACGCCCGGTAAGAAATCGCATTTGCGGGAGGCCGAGGATCGCGATGGCGATCAGAATCAAGCCAAGTGCCCTGCTGATTCTCAAGGCCACTCCGAAAACCTGCCGATTTGGCTTATCCGACATATCCGCCTCCCGTCTCCGCGGGCTTATTCCTTATACTGGAAATGATACGCCTCTCCGGGAACATTTTCAGTCGTAGGCCGGTCAGCGTAATGAATCACCCGGTCGTAAGCGTCCTTGATCAAATCGTTGAGAGGGATGACCGTGCCGTTGATGCGCCGCTCCTCGAGCAGATCGAGGTTCACGTCCGATACGACCATCTGTTCCTGATTGACGCTGCCTTCCGCTGCGATCCCGTCTCGAGCGAAAAAATAATCCGACGGAGTGAGGATTGCCGCCTGGCCGTAGTGCGTGGCCATGTGAGGCACTTCGGGAAGATTGCCCACGGTACCGGCCATGGCGACGTAAACCTGGTTCTCGATGGCGCGGGCCTGCGCGCAGTAACGCACACGGCAGAAACCCTGGCGTTCATCCGTGCAGGACGGAACAAAAATAATCTGTGCGCCGGCTTCCGCCAGCACGCGGGCCGCTTCCGGAAATTCCACGTCGTAGCACACCAGGATCGCGATCTTTCCGTACTCCGTGTGATAGAGATAGAAGCCGTGGCCGCGACTCATCTGATAGGGACCCTTTTCGGTCTGCGTCAGGTGAACCTTCTTCTGGCGAAACACGCGGCCATTCGGCGTGAAAAGATGAGCCGCGTTGAACAGCTCACCTTGTTGGATCACGGGATGCGTTCCCGCGATGATGTACAGTTTGTTTTCGGTCGCGAGCTTGGTGAACAGATTTTCATAGTCCGGGGCCAGCAGCGCGAGGCGGCGCACGGCTCGCGCGGGGCTTGGCTCGCGGAGATAGCTGAGAATTTGCATCGAGAAGTATTCAGGGAACACGGCGAATTGCGCGCCATATTCTTTGGCGCTGCGGACAAAGAACTCCACCTGCGTCGCAAAGTCCTCAAACCGGCTGATCGGACGCAATAAATACTGCATCGCGGCGATCCGCACGCGCGCGGGCCGTGGAAGGGTCTGCAGCGCTTCCTCGCCTTCCAGTGCCGCGTATTCCCCGCCCGCTTGAAGGCCCAGGTTTGTGACATACTCGGGATTCAGCCATTCCAGCAGCGTGGCGAATCCGCGCGACTCTTTGTCCTCCAGATATTCCGGGACGACGTCCAGCACGATCATACCGTTGGCAAGCTGAAAACTCAGCGTAGGGTCTTTTAGAGCGCCCTTGACGACCTCCGCCACGTAATCGGCGGGAGTCATCCTGGCGGAAACCCTGGCGTAACCGGGAATTCGCCCGCCGGTCAACAGGCGCTTCAGGCCGCGAGCCCTCACCATCTTTTTGCGGGCATCATAGAGAAGAGATCCGATGCCGCGCCGGTGCGCAAGAGGATCGACGCCCATATCCGCGCCATAGAGGGTTTTGCCAAGCGGGTTATGCGTGTCGAAGGTTCCATCTCCAGTAATCACGGACCATTTCGCCGATTCGGAATAGTCGTCCCAATCGATGATGAGAGAGCTTGCCGAGCCAAGCAGCTTGCCCGACTCATCCACGGCAACGAGCTGGCCTTCGGGAAAGACCTCCATATGATGAATCAGTTCCGCCGGAGTCCAGGTGGGCATGCCGGGAAAAATCCGGTTTTGCATTTCCACCAGCGCTGGAACGTCTTCAAGGGTCATTTGCCTTATTGAAATGCTCGGTTTATCAGGGTTCATGGTTGCTCCTGACTCGTAGCCGGCCTGCGGCCACGACAACCAGTTTTCGTCCAATGCCGTCACCCCTCATGACAACCATAGTTTTCCCTTTCTGGTCCGAAGTGTATGTGACATCGCTCACGTCCGGCCGTGACGTGACTCACAGCGCTATGGCGAGCCCTCGCCTACCCTCGCAGGCATAAGAAAACGCACGGGAAGCAGGCCAACTGTGATATGTAAGCGGTTCGGATGTAGAGGGCTATTTCCATTTCTTCATCTACGCAAGAAAGCGAAACACGCTCCGCGGCGGCGCTGACCGGGCTGACCTCCCAGGAGGCCGAGGAACGCCTGTCCCAATTCGGTCCGAATGACCCCACGCCCGTTCACCGTGGCGCCCTGCTGCACGAGCTCCTGATTCTGTTCGTCAATCCGCTGGTAATTATTCTTCTTTTCGCCGCCCTGGCCTCCGCCATCCTGGGGCAAAGAGTGGATGCCGGGATCATTTTTGTGCTGGTTGTACTCGGGATAACAATCAATTTTGGACAAACGTACCGCTCGCAACGCGCCATCGAAAAACTGCGCGAGCACGTTTCCCTGACGGCGACGGTAATGCGCGATGGAAAGTGGCAGGAAGTGAAGCGCCATGAAGTCGTCGCGGGCGACCTGGTCCAACTTTGCGCCGGGGATTTGGTCCCCGCGGATGGACAACTGCTGGAAGCGCGCGACCTGTACATTCAGCAAGCAGCGCTGACCGGTGAATCGATGCCCGCGGAAAAGGAAGCGCACCCGGGCGAAACCAGCGGAGAGGCAACTCCAGAATCCCCGGATCGAATTTTCCTGGGCACTTCGGTCGTCAGCGGGACCGGAATCGCTCGCATTCTCGCCACGGGCTCTCGAACCATGTTTGGGGACGTTGCCAAGCGCCTGGTCGTCCGGCCGGAGGAAACAGAATTCGAGCGCGGCTTGCGGAAGTTCGGCACGCTGATCATGCGCACGGTATTTTTTCTGGTTCTGTTCATTCTGGTGGTTCGCGTCGCCTTGCATAAGGATGCGTTCGAATCCTTCGTTTTCGCTGTCGCGCTGGCCGTCGGACTGACGCCTGAATTCTTGCCCATGATTACCTCCGTGACGCTCGCGCGCGGAGCGGTCCGCATGGCTCGCCAACAAGTCGTCGTCAAGCATCTGGCCGCTATTCAGAATTTCGGAAGCATCGACGTATTTTGCAGCGATAAGACGGGGACTTTAACTACAGGCAGGATGACGCTGACCTCCTCGGTGGACGCGTCCGGCCAGCCTTCCGACCGGCCGCTGAGCCTCGCGTTTCTCAACAGCAAATTCGAAACCGGCATCCGCAGCCCGCTGGATGCCGCGATCCTTTTCGACAAGAGCCACGATACGGACGGTTACCGCAAGTGCGATGAAATCCCCTTCGACTTCAACCGGCGCCGCCTCTCCATCGTCGTCGAGCGCGAGGGGACACAAGGGTGGGAGCGGCTCCTGATCACGAAAGGCGCGCCGGAAGGGATCATCGAAGTCTGTGAATCGTACGAGGCGGGAGGCGTCACGCGCGCCGGGAGCGCTGAATTACATCTGGGAGCATGTTCCGTTTACCAGGGGCTAAGCAGCCAGGGCTATCGCATCCTCGCCGTGGCCTATCGCGCCGCCGAGGCACAGGATGGATTTTCGGCTGCAGACGAGCACTCCTTGATTCTCGCCGGTTTTCTCGCGTTTGCCGATCCGCCGACCGAAGACGCGGGCGCCTCTGTCGCCGCCATGAAGCGCGACGGCGTGCAGGTAAAGATCCTGACCGGAGACAATGAACTGGTCGCGCGGCACGTTTGCGAGCAGGTGGGCCTCTCGAATCCGGCTGTGGTGCTAGGCGATGAACTCGAGCAGATGATCGATACCGCGCTGGGTCATGTCGCCGAGGAAACCACGATTTTCGCGCGCGTTTCTCCGATGCAGAAACTCCGGATCATTCTCGCGCTCAAGCATCGCGGCCACGTGGTGGGCTACATGGGCGACGGAATCAACGATGCCCCGTCGCTGCATGCCGCGGACGTGGGGATCTCCGTGGCGACCGCCGTGGACGTGGCGCGCGACGCCGCGGACATTATTCTGCTGCAGCCGGGGCTGGCGATTCTGCACGCCGGAATCATCGAGGGCCGCAGGGCGTCGGCGAATGTCCTGAAGTACCTGCTGATGGGCACCAGCTCGAATTTTGGCAACATGTTCAGCATGGCCGGCGCTTCGCTGTTTCTGCCATTCCTGCCGATGCTGTCGACGCAAATTCTGCTGAATAATTTTCTGTACGACGCCGCCCAGATCACGATTCCTTCGGACAATGTGGACGACTCCTACCTGCGCAGCCCGCAGCGATGGGACATCCGGCTGATCCGCGATTTCATGATTTATATCGGGCCCATCAGTTCGATCTACGATTTCCTGACGTTTTACGTCCTGCTGCATTTGCTTCACGCCAGCGAGCCGCTGTTTCATACGGGCTGGTTCGTCGAATCGCTAGCCACGCAAACCCTGGTGCTGTTTGTGATCCGCACGATGGGCAACCCGTTGCGCAGCCGGCCAAGCCTGCCGCTCACGATTACTACGATCGGCATCGTGGTGATCGGAATCGCGCTGCCTTACTCACCGCTAGCGGGAATTCTAGGCTTCACTACCCTACCAGCCTCCTACTTCGCCATCCTGACGATTTTCACGATCACCTATTTGGGGTTGGTGGAAATCGGGAAGCGCTTGCTGATGCGAAGACTTAGCCAGTGATCTGATTCCCTGCATCCAAATAGTTGGGGGGGTCTAATTTGCCCAAGCGTTTCAGGAAGCACCAATTGCGATTCGCGTTCCCTGAAACGTCGCCAGTTTGCGCATCACGGCTCAATCTCCCAGGCGAGAATCCATTTCCTCGTTTCGAAAGGAGCTCACATGAAAATCCAGTTCAGAAGAAGGCCAAAAATTCTCGGATGGCTTACCGGCCTTGGGCTCATCGCTCTCTCCGTCCACGCACAGCAGCCATCGGCGGGAACGGTTCCGGTCAGCACGGTGGTTTCCGTCGAGGCACGCGATGGCAAGACTGTTCCAGTGGTTAACCGCGAAGATGTGCGGGCATATCAGGGCAAGGATCGGCTTGAAATTACGGAATGGGTTCCCCTTCAAGGGAATCAGGGGGGGCTGGAACTATTCGTCCTGATTGACCAATCGGCGGGAACAGGCGTGGTTACGCAATTTAACGATATCCGTCAATTCCTCGCCTCGCTGCCGCCGGCATCTGCCGTTGCGATCGGGTATATGCAGTATGGTTCGGTCCAAACGGCTCAGAATTTCACGAAGGACCATGCCGCCGCCGGGAAGGCCCTGAGGATCCCCGTGGGATCGGCAGCTGGCGGAAACAGCCCATATCTTTCGATCTCCGACGCGATCAAGCGTTGGCCTGAAAGCCCCGCGCGCCACGAAATACTGCTCATCTCGGACGGGATTGATGCTCTGCAACCCGGCATCACGGATTCATATCTCGACAGTGTGATCGAGCAGGCCCAGCGGACTGGAACACAGATTTACGCGATTTACGCGTCTGGCGCGGGCCATTTCGGCCACACCCTCTGGAGAATCAACCAGGGGCAGAACAACCTTTCCAGACTTGCGGACGAAACAGGCGGCGAGCTCTATTATCAGGGTTTTGCCACTGCTGTTTCCTTTGCGCCGTTTTTGGATGAATTCGCGGCCCGGCTCAATCACCAATACAGGGTCACGGTGCTCGCCAAGGCGGGGAACAAGCCAAGCTATCAACACATCAGATTGGAAACCGAAGTGCCGAACGCGGATTTGGACGCAGCCGATAGAGTGTACATTCCGGCAGCGAAATAGAATTCGATCTTGGGCTTTTTTATAAATCTTCGCGGTGTCGAGCTTACGACAGAACCGCTATTTCGATTCGAGCGCCGCGACGGCAATTCTGGCCTTGAGAACAGTGTCCGGATTCAGACTGATGGAGTCGATCCCCTGCTCGACCAGAAATTGCGTGAATTCGGGATAGTCGCTGGGAGCCTGGCCGCAGATTCCGATCTTCTTGCCGTTCCGCTTAGCGGCCGCGATGGCCATGGCTACCAAGCGCTTTACGGCATCGTTGCGTTCGTCAAACAAGCGCGCCACGAGTGGGGAGTCGCGGTCGAGCCCGAGAGTCAACTGTGTCAAATCGTTCGAGCCGATCGAAAACCCGTCAAAGACTTCGAAGAACGCGTCGGCCAGGATGACGTTGCTCGGAATTTCACACATCACGTAAACCTGGAGGCCGTCCTTACCGCGTTCGAGGCCGTGTTTCGCCATTTCCGCCAGAACGGACTTGCCCTCTTCCGGCGTCCGGCAGAACGGGATCATCAGGATCACGTTTGTCAAACCCATTTCTTCGCGAACCCGCTTCATCGCGCGGCATTCCAGCGAGAAGCCTTCGCGGTACTTGGGGTCA
The DNA here is from genome assembly GCA_963757625.1 of Terriglobia bacterium. Classification (GTDB taxonomy): domain Bacteria; phylum Acidobacteriota; class Terriglobia; order Acidiferrales; family UBA7541; genus Palsa-360. The sequence goes on from CAVWSJ010000007.1 coordinate 45,912, forward strand.
TAGTAACGGGACGCGCCGCGCCAGCCGATCATGGGGTTGTCTTCGGCGGGCTCGAATTGTTCGCCGCCAACCAGGTGAGCGTATTCGTTGGTCTTGAAATCGGACAGGCGGACAATCACGGGCTTGGGATAGAACGCCGCCGCGATCGTCGCCACGCCCTGCGCCAGCCGGTCCACAAAGAATTGCGGCTTGTCGCTGTAAAGAACCGTCATGTCCGCGAGTTTCTTTTTGGCGACCGGATCGGCGATCTCATTAAAATGAATCAGGGCGAGCGGATGCGCTTGAATCTGATTGGCGATGATGAATTCGAGCCGCGCGAGTCCCACTCCGTCGTTGGGAATTTCGGCGAGACTGAAAGCATCCTCGGGATTTCCGACATTCATCATGATTCCCGTGCGGGTCTTCGGCAATTGGTCGATGGAAATATCGGAGACTTCAAATGGGAGGATTCCCTCGTAGACGTGGCCCTCTTCTCCCTCGGCGCAGCAAACCGTGATGGACTGTCCCGTCCGGAGAGAACCGGTGGCCGTTTGCGCGCCAACGATGGCGGGAATTCCTATCTCGCGCGCGACAATCGCCGCATGGCACGTCCGGCCTCCCTGATTGGTCACGATCGCGGCGGCTTTCTTCATGATCGGCTCCCAATCGGGATCGGTCTTTTCGGTGACGAGGACTTCGCCGTCCTGAAACTCGGAAAGATTGTGCGCGTCGAGAATCACTCGCGCGCGGCCGGCCCCGATCGCTTCACCGACGCTCCGGCCGCTGGCGAGGAGCCTCCCATTTTCTTTCAGGCGATAGGTTTTCAAGACCAGTTTGCTCTTCCGCGACTGCACTGTTTCCGGGCGAGCCTGCACGATGAATATTTCATTGGTGAGTCCGTCCTTGGCCCACTCCATATCCATGGGCGTGAACGCATCGCGGACCTTGGAATAATGGTCTTCGATCACGCAGGCCCATTTGGCGAGTTGCAAGATCTCATCGTTATTCAGCGCGTAGCGGCGCCGCTCCTCCGGCGGAACGGGAACATTTTTCGTCATCTTGCTGCCACCTGCGTCATACACCATCTTGAATTCTTTCGTTCCGGCCGCCTTGCTGAGAATCGGGCGGTGACCCTGTTTCAGCGTCGGCTTGAAGACGAGATATTCGTCCGGATTTACCGCTCCCTGGACGACGTTTTCGCCAAGTCCATAGGAAGCGCTGATCAGCACCGCGTTTTTGAAACCGGTTTCCGTATCGATCGAAAAAATTACCCCGGAGCTCGCGAGGTCCGAGCGAACCATTTTCTGGATGCCAATGGAAAGCGCGATTGAAAACTGATCGAACCCATGCCTCCAGCGATAATGAATCGCCCGGTCCGTAAAGATTGAAGCGAAACACTTCTTGCAGGCCTCGAGGACGCCTTTCACCCCGTGCACGTTGAGGAAAGTTTCGTGCTGCCCCGCGAAGCTGGCGTCAGGAAGATCCTCCGCGGTCGCGCTGGACCGCACGGCCACGTCCGTATCCGGACCGTACTGCTCGCAGAGTTTCAGGTATCCATCGCGTATGGCTTCAGCCAAGTCATCGGGAAGCGACGCCTCCAGGATTAAAGACCGTGCACGCTGGCCGACTACATGGACCTGTTCGATGTTGTCAACCGCCAGCCCCGAAAAAATGGCGCGAAGCTTCTGATCGAGCCCGGTGACGGCAAGGAATTGCCGGTACGCGAACGCGGTTGTGGCGAAACCGTTCGGGATGCGGATTCCCTCTGGCGCAAGATGGCTGACCATCTCACCCAGGGAGGCATTCTTGCCTCCTACAATCGGGACATCACTAATGCCGCATTCGGCAAACCACAGGACAAGTTTTGTCTCTTTGCCCGATTCCTTGGTTCTCACGGCAACCCTGGTCATAATGCCTCCTTCTCGGTGGGTATAGGTTATCGCGCGCCCCGACTCTGTTCTGTGAGCCAAATCACATTGTATTGTAATAGCAGAATGAGGAACCATTGCTCATCTGGCGGTCAACAATGGTAAAAGAACTTGTGCGACTCTGCGGATGCTTTCGGATGCTGTATCTTTACGACGTGGCCGAGGCCATTGATCTCGACCTGCTCCGGAGTTTGCTCGGCACCCGAGCGGGCCCCGTGGAGCGCCCCTTCCCCCGGCGTACTCCGCAATACGTCCGGTTTGAGCACACTCCGATTCTTGAACCTGCCGAGCCTCTGCTGATCGGCGGCGATACGTCGGCCTCATGTTCGGTCAAGTACTATTCCTTCGGGGTCATCGTGGTTCAACTCGAAGTTCCCTTTGATTGTGATTGGCCATTTCTTCTCTCACAAAATTCGCGCTGGATGGACGCCGCCGACGTGGGCACCGATGTTCGCGAAATGGCACGCCGGCATTTGGAGCAAGTCGCGGGCGCGGTGACTCGTCCGATGCGGGATTGGCTTGCGGAAACGTATTTCGTGACGGAGATTCATGAAGTTCGCGATGCTCATGGTAACCAGCCGGCTGCCGCTGAATTATTGAATTCTTATGGAAGCGAAATTGTGCAGCTCGAGCGGGGGGAGACGATTCCTCTTTCGCCAAAAGCTTGTAAGGAAGCGCTGGAGGCGAGCCTCTCATACTTTACGTCGGATTTGGTGGTGGTGGGATCGTATGCGGCAGTTGTTCGCGACCGGCCGGAAGACGCGGCTGCGGTTACGCAGGTTCTCGAGTACGCAAAAATGCAGCTTCTGGAATTCCGCTACTACGACCGGCTCATGACGAAAATGCTGGCCGATTTCTACGACACGCTGGAACGGAAAAGAAACTTCCTCTTCTCCCGCTGGAGCCTGCCCCGCGACGCCCAGCGTTTCAATACGATCCGATTGGACGTGATGGAATTGACCGAGCGCATCGATAATGCGATCAAATTTGTCAGCGACATCTATTACGCCCGCGTGTACCGGCTGGCTTCCCGGCGGGTCGGCGTTCCCGACTATCGCACGCTCGTCGACGAAAAGCTCGACACTGCGGGCGATCTCTACGATTTCATGGTCGATCAGTTCAACGAATCGCGGTCATTTGTCCTGGAAGTTTGCGTCGCCATCCTGGCAGTGCTCGATGTGATTTTTCTTTTCCGGGGGAAGTGAGGCATCGGTCTGTCATCGATTCCTCCGTGTCGCTCAGAAGTCCGCCCATTTGCGGAATCGTGACAATTTCATACCTTCTTTCGGCCAATTGGGGTGCGCGTGCTCGACGGCCACATCCAGAAGAAGTCCATTTGCTGAAGTCCAGATTAAGAATTGCGGGTATGACGGCACCTTGAGCGAGAACTTATGGGCATGCCATTTCTGTTCCGCGACCTCGATATCTTCTTCGCCGAGGAACTGCAGCTCGCCATCTCGGACGGTGGGATAGACGGGGTTGTACAGGCTCGGCTGCTCGATCGACAAAAGCTGGATTGCATTCGGATGGTTCAAATCGCGTTCCGCTTGCCGGGTCAGACCGCCCAGCGAGAAAGGCGAGATGGGCCATAGGAAACCGTACGGTGGCTTCATCGGGATGCGCAGGTCGAAGGGCTGTCCACTATTTCCGGTACTTCCGGCGCTGGAAAAGCAATGGGTCTCTTTTGGCAAGAATTCGCAAGTCGTGGGCCCGGAATCGCGGCGCCAGGCGAGTTTCGCGAACTCCGTCGTACGGATCGGCATCAGGCCGCGCGAAAGCTGAATCAAAAATCGGTCCCGATGCTCGACATGGCGCGGAGATTCGAACCTTCTTTCTCCCTCGACCTCATATTCCTCTTTCCCTGTGCGCCAGAGCGTCCACGACTCATGAAAATCGTAGATTTCTTCGCCCGCAGGCCCGACGGCCCCGCTGTTCCCCTCCTCATAGATCGCATATTCACCCTCTGCGAGCTTTGTTCTCTCTGGTGGTCGGGCGCTTTCCTGTGCCGCGTGCGCGTGAGTGACGGCGGCGATCCCCACGAGGCAGCAAATTGCCGCGCTCAAGCAGAATCCGTTGCGAAGATCACGCCGACCCTTGGCATTGATAACACACCACTCGGAGAAGAGCTTCATACGTTGCGTCGCCATCGCCAGTGCCTAACATACCTTGCTCACCGCCTGGCCACTAATCAAAAGTTTCGTGCGCCGGCTGTAGGCCCTTCTTTTCTTCCGGTTTTTCAGTGAGCGTCGCTTCGGCGAGCAGGAGCACGCTCGCGACCGAGACCGCATTCTCCAGGGCGACCCGAACTACTTTGGTTGGATCGATAATTCCGGCCTCGACCAAATCCAGATATTCGCACCGGGCAGCATCGAAGCCGAAGTTTCCTTTTCCCGACCGCATGCGGTCAACCACAACCCCGCCATCGACGGTTGAATTCTCGGCGATCTGCCGGGTGGGAGCTTCGAGCGCGCGGCGCAGAATCAAAAGTCCGGTGCGCTCGTCACCGGAACAGTTCTTCTCCTCGCAACTGATCGCATCGATCAAGCGCAGCAGCGCCAAACCCCCGCCGGGCACAATCCCTTCCGCGAGCGCCGCTTTCGTTGCGCTGATGGCGTCTTCAATCGCTTCCTTGCGGCTTTTCATTTCGGCTTCCGACGGGGCTCCGGCTCGAATAACAGCCACTCCCCCGGAAAGCTTTGCCAGGCGTTCCTGCAGTTTCTCTTTGTCGTAATCGGAAGTGGTCAATTCGATCTGTTTCCGGATTTCGGCGCAGCGCCCCTGGATGGCAGGTTTCGATCCCCCGCCCTCGATGATCGTGGTCTTATCCTTGTCAACCAGCACGCGCTTGGAGCGGCCGAGTTGATCGAGTGTAAGGTTTTCAAGTTTCATCCCAAGCTCTTCGGCGATAAGTTGACCGTTGGTGAGTATCGCGACGTCCTGCAACATTTCCTTTCGCCGGTCGCCGAACCCGGGCGCTTTCACGGCGGCGGAAATCAGCGTCCCGCGAACTTTATTGACCACGAGCGTCGCGAGCGCCTCGCCTTCCACGTCCTCCGCGATAATCAAGAGAGGCCGGCCCGCCTTTGCGACCTGCTCCAGCAGCGGGAGCATGTCTTTCATGTTCGTAAGTTTCTTTTCGTACAGCAGGATCAGCGGATCTTCCAGCTCGACTTTCATTTTTTCCGCATCGGTAATGAAATACGGTGAAATGAACCCACGATCAAACTGCATTCCCTCGACGACCTCGAGAGTCGACTCCGTCGTTTTCGCTTCCTCGACGGTGATCACGCCTTCCGGGCCGACTTTCTCGTATGCGTCCGCGACGAGTTCCCCTATCGTGGCGTCGTTGTGCGCCGATATCGTCGCGATCTGGGCCTTCTCCAGGCGGCTCGCCACCGGGCGGGAAAGATCTTTCAATGCCTTGACGGCGATTCCAAGGCCGCGATCCAGGCCGCGCTTGAGGTCCACGGCGCTCGCCCCGGCCGCCACATTGTGCAAACCCTCCGCGAAAATTGCGTGCGCCAGGATCGCCGATGTACTCGTTCCGTCCCCGACCGTATCCCCCGTGCGCTCGGAGGCTTCCCGGATCATTTGCGCTCCGAGATTTGCCTCGGGATCTTCGAGTTCGATCTCCTTCGCGATGGTGATGCCGTCATTGCAGACAATCGGCCTGCCCCACTTCTTCTGAATGAGGACGCATTTGGATTTTGGCCCCAGCGTAATGCGCACGGCGTCCGCCAGGGCGCTTGCGCCGCTCAGTATCTTTTCGCGGGCAGCGGAGCGGAACATCAAACGTTTGGAAGCCATGCCTATCTCCTATCGGGTATGAGAGACCTGATGCTCCAGGGAATTTCCAACCGGCGTAAAGTGGCGGGCGAACCAATCCGCTGCCACGTCGGCTGCCTCCGCCAGCGCGCCCGTTTCCTCGAACAGATGAGTGGCCCCGGGAATGACAACAAGTTTCTTTTCCGGGCAATGGAGTTCGTCGAGAGCCTCCTGGTTCAAGGTGATAACCGGTTCATCAATCCCTCCCACGATGAGCAATGTTGGAGGCTGCAAAGAGCCGAGCGCGTCGCCGGCAAGATCGGGCCTGCCTCCGCGGGACACAACAGTGGCAATCGTGCCGGGAAGTTGCGCGGCAGCAACGAGTGCCGCCGCAGCGCCTGTGCTCGCTCCGAAATAGCCAATCTCGAGGCCTTGCAGCTCCGGATTGCGCATGACCCAGCGTGTCGCGCCAACGAGCCGCTTCGCCAGCAGCCGGATATTGAAGCGAAGCTGCGAAGTCCTCTGGTCAATGGCTTCTTCTTCGGCCGTGAGCAAATCGAAAAGCAGCGTGGCGATTCCACGGGACCGCAGAACTTCGGCCACAAATTGATTGCGAGGGCTGAAGCGACCGCTGCCGCTGCCATGAACAAATAGCACGATTCCGCTTGGAGCCACAGGTAAGCCCAGAATCCCCTGCAGCGTCACTTTACCTAAATCGATGGAAACGTCGCGCTCAATGCCATTTCGCACTTTCATTCGACTTGAGATCACAAAAGCCCTCCTTCCGGCGCCGGCCTAATCCATCTAGGTGACGTCTCTTGCCAGCTCTCGAGTATCTTTATGGAGTACTTCCGTCACCGTTTCATCTGAAACCTGCGAGAAATCCTCATAGAATTCGCCAATCGCGTAAAACGACGCCGGTGTATATACGCATACGAGAGCATCAACCTCGGTTCTCAGGCGCCGGCACGTGGAAATTGGCGCGACCGGCGCCGCGACGACGAGTCGAGACGGCTTCATCCGGCGCAACGCTGTGATCGCCGCCTCGATGCTGGATCCTGTGGCAATGCCGTCGTCCACGAGGATCACGGTCTGGCCTTCAACTGCGAGCGGGCCTCGCCCGCCGCGGTAAGCTTTTTCGCGGCGCTCCAGCTCTTGCCGCTCGATTGCGGTAATCCGTTCAATTTCCTGATCCGAGATTCCGACCGCGTCCACAATTTCAGAGTCGAGAATGCGAATCCCCGAACTCGCGATCGCTCCGAATGCGAGTTCTTCCCGTCCGGGAACTCCGAGTTTGCGCACGATAAATACGTCCAAAGGAGCATGAATTTTCGCGGCGATTTCGAAGGCGACAGGAACGCCGCCGCGCGGGATGCCCAGTACCAGGACATTTCCCTGGTCGGCGTAGGCGTCCAGGAGCTTTGCCAATTGGCGGCCAGCCTCCGAACGATCCTTGAAAATCATCGGCCTATACCTCCCTGATCCGCAATTCTGACGTGGAAACACTAAACAGACTGTGATGATCGTCACTTTCTGATGTGCTCTGCGCCACAGTCCCCGGCTAGGGTGTCTGCTAGGTTTAGTCAGATAATTTCAAGCGCGTGGCATTGGAGGTTCTTATGAACGGAGCGCACAAATACCGAATCCGGGCCACATCCACCTCAATCAGAAGCGGCGTGGCAATGATTGAAGGGATAAAGCCCGAAATCGCATTCAGCTCGCCGCCGGAATTCAAGGGCCAGACGGGCTATTGGACGCCGGAGCATTTCCTGGTGGCGGCCGTGGCGGGTTGCTACGTCAGCACATTTTCCGGCATGGCGTTTAACTCCGATTTTGAATTTTTCTCTCTCGAACTGGAGACGGTCGGAACCCTGGTGCAGGAGGAAACGGGATGGCGCTTCGGCGAGATCGTGCTTCATCCCAGGCTTACGATCGCGCGGGCGGAACAAAAGAGGCTGGCCAACCGCCTGCTCGCCAAAGCGAAGGAGAGTTGCCTGATTGCCCGTTCGCTTTCATGCCCTGTCGTGCTCGAGCCCGCCTTGATCATCGAGGAACAACCAGTCGCTGCCGGCTGATCTTGTTTCGAGGTTGGCGATCGAGGCTAGGCGTGTAGTTGGTTCAGGCAGGGGAATAGCGATGACGTTCCCCGCGCAATACGGCGGGTATCACTGGTGTCGTAACGGGGCGCATGGTCAAAAGGGCGCGGGATTTAATACAAGTTATCAAAAGGTAGGTGCCATGGGTTCAACAAACAACTTCCAGGCTGGGCTTCCAGATCACCCTTCGAGGAGGCGCACCCGGGGGGGATTTGACGGCGCCCGCTCAAATCTTATTCAAGAACATTTTGTACGCGACTGATTTTTCTTCCACGAGTGAATTGGCGCTGCCTTATGCCGTGGAAATTGCGCGGCGGTTTGGGGCGACGATCTTCGCTGTCCATGTGGTTCAACCGGATATCTATCCTCTCGTGCCGCCTTCCGAATGGCCGAAGGCAGGACAAGAAGAGGAAGATTTTCGCCAGATGAGTAAACATAAACTGGAAAATGAATTGCGTGGCCTGCCGCATGAGTTCCTCTTCCTGTCCGGCAATATATGGCGGAATCTTATCCAGATTATCAAGGACAAACAGATTGATCTGATCGTGCTGGGGACGCACGGCCGCACGGGAATTGAAAAAGCGCTGGTGGGTTCTGTCGCCGAGGAAATCTTCCGAAGGGCGGATTGCCCCGTTCTAACCGTGGGGCACTGTGTAACTTCAAAAGCGACGCATGCCGCCGCGGCGGATTTGAATCGGATTCTCTTTGCGACGGACTTTAGCCCGGAATCCCTGGCAGCCGCTCCGTACGCGATCTCCATGGCCAGGGAACATCGTGCCGAGCTGATCCTGATGCATGCGATGGAGAAGCCGGAACCGGGCCAAGTCAACTTCGCGTTCCAGACCCTGCGCGACGTTATTCCTTTAGGGACCTGGATGGCACTGGAGCCAAAGTATGTCGTTGAGGAAGGGTCTGCCAAGGCATCAATCTTGGCTGTCGCCAAAGAATATAACGCCGATTTGATTGTTATGGGCGCACGCAGCGCCAAGGGGCCGCTCATGGCCACGGCACATTTTGGTTCGTCGATCGCGTACGAGGTTGTCGCGCATGCAGCGTGCCCGGTGCTGACAATTCGAACGTAGCCGGTGCGATCACCGATCTCCGGAGGATTTTTCTCACCATTGCTGCTAGGAAATGACGCTGGCGCTCTAGGACTGAACCGGCGGATTCTCATGCGGAGGCAATCTTGCTTCGCGCGCTCGACCTCTGGCTTTCACCTTTAATAGTCGCAGAAGCAGACGGCGAATCAAAATGATGCCGGGCGAGAAGGCCGCCCAATAAATCCGGAACTTTGCGCGCGCATTTGTGTCCGTCGTGATCGCCCGAGTCTCGGTACAGAAATATGTCTCGTCGGGACCGATTGGAACAGCGCGTAATGTCCACACGATTTTCACGTAACCGGGTTCGCTGAACGCGAGGAACTCTTCGGAAGCCAGCGTCCGGAACACAACGTTGGATTCCCATGGGCGCGTCGCGACTCCAAAGACGATCTCGCTGCCGGGAGTTTCAGAGAGCACACCCCAACCCAGAGCTTTCATCTGTGCGAGCAGCGTTTTCGGCATCATGCCATTTTGCGGCTTGCTTCCCAGGATCAGCTCCCGGCACTTGAATATGGCTCGAACGATGGACGATTGTTGAAGGTCGATTTCGCATGCCGTGGATAGCGCAATGTCCGCGGGCGCGGCAATTCGCGCATGGTGGCGTTCCACTACCTCGTAGACGGGCATGAAGCGATCTAGCTCGGGATCGATATCGATCCCAGCCGTCGCGCGTTTCGCATCTCCGTAGCGAAGCCACTTTACGCCGGCATAGACCGCGTATGCCGCCGCGGCAAGTCCAATCCCCCCGGCCACGCGGCGAAGAGCTGACCGCTTATATCTTCCAGACATTGCCATCCGTGCAATCCTCGCCAGGCAGAAATTGACGACGGCTCCAACAATTGGGGGACCTTTGGATTAGCGAAAAAAAAAGCGAGCCAACTCAGGCGTAGGCTCTTGCTGCGGACTCTTTGACGCGGGGCTCCATTCGGATGGTTTCAGATTCCAGGTGGAGCACGTAGAGTTCGGAACAGCTTCCGCAGAGCCAATAATGCTCGATCAGATGCGGCTTCGCGGCAGACGGACCATTTCGCGTGGACCGGCAGAATCGGACCAGTTGGCCTTCCCGGTAATCAAATGGTTTTTCGCAATCAGGATTGGCGCATTTGGCGAACATTTTTCTCGCTCTATCTTTTCTGAAGTGCGAATGATTCGCGTTCGCTTATTGCCGGGAAGGGCAGGCCTTACAGCATGAATCGCCTGCCCTCCGGACGCTTGAACTACGCGGCTTTCGGTTCGACTCGGACAGATTTGGCGCTCACTGCTTTTGGCAATTCAATCGTTAGGATGCCATCCTTTAGCGTCGCGTTGGCCTTGGAAGTGTCAATTTCTGCGGGCAGGTCCACGACGCGCATGATTTCCTTCGCGTACCGCTCGGAGTAGACGGTTTTGCCTTTGTTGCTCTCTTCTTTCGCTTCATGTTTGCCGGTGATGACCAGCCGGGTTGGTTCGACATTGATTTCAAGCTCTTTGGTGGTGAAGCCAGGCACCTCTGCCTGAACGGTAAGGCTGTTGTCCGCTTCCGCGATCTCCAGGTGGACGGGATGCAGGAGTTCGGACTCGGCCTTGAACCAGTCGTCCAGGTCACGGCCAAACCACCTGCCATTATTTTCGAAGATCTCAAATGCTCTTCGAGCAATCGAGTCGTAAACCTGCTGGATCTGGTCCGAGAGGTTCATACTCTCAGCCTGTTTAACGGGTACTGCTGTCGTGGCCGGTTGCAAAGCTGTTGCGGTTTGCGCGGTCATTTTCGTTCTCCTCAATCTCCCTGTCATTTACTCGCAGCATCGGGCCGACGCTGGGTTCATCCTGGTTACTTACATGAATACCCCACGCCGTTTAACGCATGCGCTATGTTAATAAAACTTCTAAATGAAGCCAGATCGCTGCGCTGTGATCGCAATCACATGGGAGCGTAATTTGCGTCACGATTGTAACCCTGCTGTCACAATTCCTGCCCCGACCCTTGCTAATATCAGAATTTGATTTGTACTAGATAGCAACGTGGTGCTATCCTGCCTGGATCGAACGGAACGCCGAAACCGAGCTTAACGTCTTGTACTTTTGAAATCATGGACTGCAGACCCAAGCCTATTCCTGCGCCTGGTTTTCAGGCGATTTTCGAAGCGGCGCCGGGGGTGTACCTAGTTGTTCTGGCACCGGACCTTGCAAAAATATGAAAGAAGACCTGCTGAATACCGAGAAACTGTCGAGGGCGCTGTTTGAATTCTCGCCCGACGCCATCATTGCCAGCGATCAAGAGGGTCGAATCATCCAAGTAAATGCCCGTGTAGAAAGCCTCTTTGGGTACGAGCGGGGCGAATTGCTAGGACAGACGGTTGAGGTTTTGGTCCCCGAGCGATTCCGCCAGATACATCCCAGCCATCGACAAAGCTATATCGGTCAAGCCCACGTCCGACCCATGGGGGCTGGACTGGAACTCTACGGACGACGCAGGGACGGCAGTGAGTTCCCAATCGACATCATGCTCAGTCCGGTCGAAACCGAGGACGGACGGGTCATCCTGAGCGTTATCCGGGACATCTCCGATCGAAAGAGGGCGGAAAATGCCCGGCTGCAAAGCGAGCGGCAGTTACGCGCGCTTTTCGAATTTTCACCCGATGCCATCGTCACCTGCGACCGGGAAGGGCGTATCATTCAGGTCAATGCGCAGGTCGAGAACATGTTTGGCTACGAACGGAGTGAAGTAATCGGGCAGTTGGTGGAAGTTCTGGTCCCCGAGCGGTTCCGGCATGCGCATCCCATCCGTCGCAGGGATTATACCCATCACGCTCGAGTCCGCCCCATGGGCGCCGGATTGGAACTCTATGGCAAGCGCAAGGATGGCAGCGAATTCCCCGTCGACATCACGCTCGGGCCGGTCGAGACACCGGAAGGCCCGAATCGTGATGAGCGTGATCCGGGACCTCTCCGAAAAAAGAAAGGCCGAAGAAGCCTTAAACAGAATCGAGCAGGAGAAACAGTACCTCGAGGAGGAGATCAACACCGAGTACAGATTCGAGGACATTATCGGTGAAAGCATTGGGTTGAAACGGGTGCTGAAACATGTCGAAACTGTTGCCGCAACGGACGTAACTGTCCTTGTTCTGGGCGAGACGGGCACGGGCAAGGAAGTCATCGCGCGGGCGATTCACCAGCTCAGTAGCAGACATGATCGAACCCTTGTGAAATTAAATTGCGCAGCGATTCCCGCCGGGCTTCTCGAAAGCGAATTGTTCGGGCATGAGAAGGGCGCCTTTACGGGCGCCGTTGACCGGAAGATCGGCCGCCTGGAGCTGGCGAACAAGGGAACCTTGTTTCTGGACGAAATCGGGGATTTGCCCCTGGAACTCCAGCCGAAAATCCTCCGGGCGCTGCAGGAAAGGGAATTTGAGAGGCTTGGCAGCACGCGTACGATTCCGGTCAACGTGCGCCTGGTGGCGGCCACGAATCGCGACCTTGCGCAAATGGTGGCAGATAAGACATTCCGCAGCGATCTCTATTACCGGTTGAAAGTGTTTCCGATCCTTCTTCCTCCCCTGCGCGAGCGGCGGGAGGATATCCCTCTCCTGGTCAACTATTTCGTGGATAAGCACTCGCGCCGGCTGTACCGCAAGATTGAAACCGTTCCGCCCGAGACCATGCGCGTACTCACGCGATGGCATTGGCCCGGAAATATCCGGGAACTCGAGAACTTTATCGAAAGGGCGGTGATCCTCACAAAGGGACCCGTCTTGCGCGCTCCACTGTCTGAGCTCGAGGTCCCCGAAGAAACCCTCCCCGAGGAGGATTCGTCGCTGGAAGCAAAAGAACGCCAGCATATCCTTCGCGTGCTTCGCGAAACGAAGGGCAAAATCTCTGGACCCAAAGGCGCGGCCGCCCGGCTCGGGCTGATCCGGACTACGCTCAACTCGAAGATGAAGAAGCTGGGAATTGAGCGACAAGACTACATGTAGTCAGGCCTGACGACTAATCGTCAGTTCCACTCGTCATTCCCCCGCCCCTTTTGCTCACGCAATTCGACGAAATCCCACTAATCCTTTGAAACCAATAAAGTTAAGCACTTTGCACGGACCGCGGTCAATTTGGCTACCGCCTTGCCTTAATTGAAATGTTGGACGAGACGCGAGAAGCAAATGCTGAAAATCACAGTTCAAGAGGCAATCAACACAGTGACGCTCAAGATTGAAGGCAGGGCGGTCGATTCAGTAATCGGCGAACTCGATCGAGCCTGGCTGGAATTGTACTCAAACCTCGGATCGAGAAAGCTTTTTGTCGATTTGCGCGGTGTCACGTTTATGGACAGAGCCGCGCGAAACTTGCTGGCAACGATCTACGCAGAGACGGGTGCTGAGTTTCTGGCGAACACGCCGATGACCAAGTATTTCGCTGAAGAAGCAATGCAGGCCGTTCTGACAACTTCGCGGTGAAGAGACTGAGGAGGCTTCAATGAAAGGCCCTTACGGATTGGAACTGAATGACGGTTGCAAGAATTGCAAGCTCAAGAATTCCAGCTTTTTCTGTCAATTGTCGCCGGCCGCGGTCAAGGACTTCGATGCAATCAAGTCCACATCGGCGTATCCCAAGGGCGCTCTTCTCTTCATGGAAAAACAGGACGCGCGCGGCGTCTTCGTTCTCTGCGAAGGCGAAGTGAAACTCTCGATCAGCTCGAGCGAGGGCAAGACCCTCATCATGAGAGTTGCCAAGGCCGGCGAAATTCTGGGCCTGATGGCGGGAATGTCCGGGACTCCATATGAAGTAACGGCCGAAACAATTCGCCCCTGCCAGGTTGCCTTCGTCCGCCGGGAGGATTTTCAGCGCTTCGTCGCGAAACACCCCGAAGCCAATCAAGGCGTGGCCCGGCAGTTGTCCATGCAATACCAAGCTGCCTGTGAACAACTGCGAACGGTTGGCCTTTCCGCCTCCGCGCAGGAGAAACTTGCCCGGCTGCTGCTGACGTGGTCCTCCGAATCTCAGCAGACAAAAGAAGGGTCCCGGACCACGTTGCCTCTGACACACGAAGAGATTGCGGAATTCATCGGCATCACGCGCGAAACCGTGACGCGCACACTGAGCGAATTTAAAGTCCGGCGCTTGATCGCGATTCAGGGCTCCACGATGACCATCCCGAATCGCGCGGCGCTGGAATCTTACGCGAACTTGTAGGAAACCCTACCGACTTGGCCTGCCACGATGGAGCCTCAAGGTATAGCCTTGAGGCTCCACCGTCCTTGCAAATCCAGGATCAACTGACGAGCTCCAAATTCGCCGGATGCGTCTTGACATCTCCGCGATGGAGTCGGGCATAGTCCTGCACGCGACGCCCCGCCGCTTTGAACGCATCGTGAATCGCCAGCCGCAGGTCGTGATGTGGTTCAGTTCTTGACACTTTTCCGGCGAGCGCCGCCTTCGTCTTTCTGGACTTACTGCTCGGGCCCGGCTCCCTCTTGATGACCAGCTCCTTGCCGGGCAGCACCAGGTCGATCCGTACGTGGCACTGCTTCCCTTTTCTGTGGTGGCGGTGGGGAATCTCAACCGCCACGCGGCAGCTCATGATGCGGTCATAAAATGTGTCGAGCTTTTCCGCTTCAGCTCGGACCCACTCTTCAACCATGACCGATGGTTCCAGGTTCCGAAACGTGATTCGTACAGGGGATTTCATGGCCTGCCTCCTATTGGTGCTGGGTAAATCTCCTCTCGATTACTTCTGCGTCTGCCGAGAATTGCCGTCATTTCGCTATGCTCTTCTGAAACCACGACAGTGAAAAGCCGAATAGCGCGGCGCCGAACGCCGCCATGCCCACAATGTCCCGGGCGACCAGGGATACGGAATCATCGATCCCCACTCTAACGTTCGATTCCGAGCCTTTCGTGGACATCGGGTTCCTCACTTTCTGGGAGGATGATGTCGCCAATGTGGTAAAGTCGAAGTGATACTAGTCACACTTGCTTGTGAGTGTGATCACGGAATGTCATCTTCTACCGAAGTATTGTGGATTCATGAAATTCGGAGTATTGGCGCTGGACTACGATGGAACGATTGCCCGGGACGGCGTGCTCGATCCAGGGGTAAGGGCGTCCATCCGTGATCTGCGAGCCCGCGGGATCTCCGTTGTGATCGTAACCGGCCGAATCCTGTCCGAGCTCAATCAAGTGGCCGGGGACCTCCGGTTTGTTGACGCGGTGGTCGCGGAAAATGGAGCGGTCCTCAATTTTCAGAACGGTCATTCTCGATTGCTCGGCAATCCACCCCCCGCGGTATTCCTCGATGAGCTTAGGCGGAGAGGACTGGAATTCCAGGTTGGCCAGTGCGTCGTGGAACTCGATGCGGTATCGGCTCTGGGAGTTCTAACGATTATTCGAGAACTTGAATTGCCACTGTCGCTCCTTTTCAATCGGGGGCGGTTGATGGTGCTGCCACAGGGCGTCAGCAAAGGCGTTGGGCTGCGCGAAGCGCTTTCGACCATGCGTCTCTCCGTGCACAACGCGGTCGGAATTGGTGACGCGGAAAACGACCACGATCTTTTATCCACCTGTGAAATTGGGCTGGCTGTTCAGTGGGGCAGTCAAGCGCTCCAAAGGGTCGCGGACGCCATCCTAGAAGGCGATGGACCTCCAGCCGTCGCCGCATACATTCGAGGATCGATGACTGACGTGAGATTGCCTCCGGAGCGTATGGGAAAGCATCGCTTGCAGCTCGGCACGACGGAAGATGGGCACTTGCTCGCTCTTGCTGTCCGCGGGCGCAACGCACTGGTTGCGGGTGATCCGCGATCCGGTAAATCCTGGGTGACCGGACTCGCCTGCGAACAGCTGATTCTCCAGGGCTACTCGGTCTGCGTGATCGATCCCGAAGGCGATTACCGAAGCTTGGAATCGTTGCCCGGCGTCGTTGTCTTCGGAGGCGATGATCCTCCGCCGGAACTCCCCGACCTCGCCCGCGTCCTCAGACATCCTGATATGAGCGCTGTCATCGATCTTTCGCACGCACCGTATCAAGAAAAAATAGCGTATCTGAAATCGCTCTTGCCGATGCTGGCCACCATTAGGCGCGCCACGGGTCTGCCGCACCGGATCATTATTGACGAGGCGCACTATTTTTTGCATGAGCCGAATGTCGGGGAGTTGCTGGATCTTACCTTGGGCGCCTATACACTTGTCACCTATCGCCTGTCTGACCTGTATCCGGACCTTCGCAAGGCCATCGAAGGGATCATCGTCAAGCGCACGACTGAACCACGCGAAATTCAAGCTCTGCTGGAAATGACGCACGCATCACAAAGCCAAGAGGAATGGAAATCGATTCTGGCAACGCTCGGGATGGGTCAGGCAATCCTGATGCCCGGGTTGGAAGAGGCCGGGGGACGACCCATCAAATTTGAAGTGTTTCCCCGGTTGACTTCGCACGTCCGCCACAAGGCCAAGTATCTCGATGTTCAACTGCTCCGCGAACAGGGATTCGTGTTCACGGAAGATGGACAATTTGCCGGCGGTCCGGCGCGCACTTTGAAAGAGTTTGTGTCCGGGCTGGCGACTTCCCCGCTCTCTGTATTGAGCGGACACGCGCATCGGGGAGATTTCTCCCGCTGGATTGCGGATGTGTTTCGCGATCATTTCCTGGCGTCGGATATTCGAAAAGTGGAGCAGCGATTTCGTCTGGGGCATATCCACAATCTCTCCGATTCGCTGATCAAACTCATCCGGGAGCGCTATGAGGTCTCTCCAGACGGCGTCCTGAGGTCTTCAAATCCGCAGACTATTGAATTGGACCTCGCTCAAGGAGCGACGGTCGCGGGCCGATAAATGGGGTGGCTCCGATCGGAGCAAATCGCCGCCGGCTATTCCTGTGATACAAGGCACATTCGAACGTGAGAGAGATCACATCCGGCGAGCACTGCTCAGAGTAATCATTGCTTAGTGGGAGGTGAGCGATGATCGCGACCAAGACTCAAACAAGGATTTCACTGAAGAACATCTTGTACGCTACTGATTTTTCACCGTCAGCGGCAAGCGCCCTGCCCTACGTCAGGGGGCTGGCAGGGCAATACGGAGGCATCGTGCATGCCGTGCATGTCCGGTTTCCCGCCACCTACCCGATTGTCGGGCCGGAGGCGATGCCGCAAGTCATCGAGGCAGCCGAGCAACAGGCTAAATTCGAGGCGCAGCAATTGCACGAAATGCTGACTGGCATTCAGCATGATGTTTCCGTCAGCGAAGGCGATCTGTGGCCCACGATCAGCGACACGATAAGACAGAAGAATATCGACCTGATCATCATCGGCACGCAAGGGCGGACGGGCGTCGCGCGGGCCGTGCTGGGTTCCGCAGCCGAAGAAATCTTCCGGCGCGCCCCGTGTCCGGTGCTGACAGTTGGCCCGCACGTTTCCAAGGACACGGACCGCCGTCTGGAAATGAAGGAAATTCTCTATGCGACCGACTTTTCTCCGGAATCGTTGGTTGCGCTGCCCTACGCGGTCTCGTTGGCCCAGGAGCATCAAGCGCGGCTGACGATCCTGCACGTCATCGGCGAACCGAAGGTCGGAGAACTGGTTCATCCCGAAAATTTCGTCGAGTCGATTCAACGCCGGCTCGAAAATCTTGTGCCGCCAGAGGCGAGATCATGGTGCGAACCAAACATCCGGGTGGAGAAAGGGCATGCGGCGGAAAAGATCATGGAGGTCGCCGTCGCGCTTGGCGCCGACCTGATCGTTCTTGGCGTCCGCAACCTGGCAGGCCACCTTGGAGCGGCAACGCACGTGACTCGTCATACGGCGCACCGCGTCGTCACGCAAGCGGAGTGCCCTGTCCTCACCGTCCGAGGGTGAACAGGCGTCGAGGCGGGGGTGGCGCATATGCCGATCGCAGCATCCATGCATGGGGCTGAGGTGGCTTCAAATGGTGCAGACCCAGAACCTGCGCCTCAGCCCCAGATGCCATTGCAGCCGGCCGTCGATAATCTATCGCGCCGTGATTTTCTTATCGCAATTCTGGCCAGCACGGGAATTGCAGCACACCTGGCCCTTCATTTTCTGTTTCATGCTTCTTCTTTAGCTCAATTCCTTCCCCTTTACATCACTCTAATCGTAGGCGGCCTGCCTCTGGTTATTCATTTGATTCGCAGGGTAATCGAGCTCGCGAGTTCGGTTCCGATTTGCTGGCGGGCATTTCGATCGTGGTGTCCGCGCTGATGGGGCAATACCTGGTCGGATCGATCGTCGTCCTGATGCTTTCGGGCGGAACGGCGCTCGAAAATTTGCCACGCGGCGCGCCTCTTCGGTCCTCAAGGCTCTGGCGATGCGGATGCCGCAAACGCGCATCGCAAGACGGAAAACGGAATCACGGACATTGAAATTGGAATCCGTCAAGGTGGGAGAGACACTTGTTGGTCTTCCCGCACGAAATCTGCCCGGTGGATGGCGTGGTCCTGGAAGGCCAGGGCAGGATGAATGAAGCCTACCTGACCGGGGAGCCATTCGAGATGTCGAAGACTCCGGGGTCTGAAGTGATCTCCGGAGCCGTCAATGGCGAAACCGCGCTTGCCATTCGGGCGGAAAAACTTCCCATCGATTCGCGGTACGCGAAAATCATGCAGGTGATGCAGGAAACGCAGCAGCGCAGGCCGCGACTGCGGCGTCTGGGAGACATGCTGGGCGCCTGGTACACGCCGCTGGCCGTCACGCTTGCGCTGGCCGCGTGGATTCTCAGCGGAGAGTCGCACCGATTTCTGGCCGTGCTCGTGATTGCCACGCCTTGCCCGCTCTTGCTGGCGATTCCCGTGGCGGTGATCGGGGCCATTTCGCTTTCGGCGCGGCGCAGCATCATCATCAAGAACCCGGCCGTGCTGGAACAGATCAATCAATGCAAGACCTTGATTTTCGATAAGACCGGGACGCTGACCTACGGGCGTCCGTCGGTGACGGAAATTCTTTGTGCTCCGGGCGCATCCGAGAACGATGTCTTGGGAATCGCCGCGAGCCTGGAGCGATATTCGAAACATCCGCTGGCCGGAGCGATTCTCGACGCCGCGCAAAGCGCCGGCATTGCGCTCGATCCGGTCACGGAAGTGAGTGAGAAACAGGGCGAAGGCCTGCGGGGAAAGGTCGCCGGGCGGGAAGTTTGGATCACCGGCACGAAACAAAGTTACGGATCGAAATCTTTCGTTGCCGATAGCGGCGGCGGGCCTGGAGTGCGTGGTCTTCATCGATGGCGACATACGCCGCGACATTTCGGTTTCGCGATATTGTCCGGGACTGGGGGCCGAAGCTTTGTGAATCATCTGCGCCCGCGCCATCACGTCAGCCGCGTCCTTCTGGTTTCAGGCGACCGCGATTCGGAGGTCCGCTATCTGGCCGATGTGGTGGGAATCAAGGAATATATGCGAGCAAGAGTCCGGAAGAAAAAGTCTCCATCGTTCGCGAGGAAACCAAACGGAGCAAGACGTTGTTTGTCGGCGACGGCATCAACGATGCTCCCGCGATGCAGGCGGCAACGGTCGGCGTGGCATTCGGAATGAGCAGCGACATCACCGCGGAGGCTGCCGATGCGGTGATCCTGGACGCATCGCTCGGCAAAGGTGGACGAATTGATGCACATCGGCCGGCGAATGCGCTCGATCGCGCTGGTCAGCGCTCTGGGCGGCATGGCGCTGAGCGTCATCGGGATGATTGCCGCGGCATTCGGTTTGCTCTCGCCGATCGAAGGCGCCATCGCCCAGGAAATCATCGATCTGGCGGCCGTTCTCAATGCGGTTCGCGTGGCATTTCCGTTCGATCAGATGACGGATTTCTAAGGTGCATGCTCCTCCCGCCCTCTCGTATCATTACTTTCCGGCTCCCGGATGTCGCATGCAGCATAAGGGAGATCGACTTCTTATGAGTGATTCGGATTCCAGCGCCCTGGAACATCGTTCCGCTCTTCAAGGTCTTTTCTCCCCGAAATCCGTTGCCGTCATCGGCGCCACGGACCGGGAAGGAACCGTGGGCCGCACGGTGCTCGAAAATCTACTTTCCGGCACATTCCACGGAAAGGTCTATGCGGTCAATCCCAAACAGACTGAAGTGCTCGGGCATCGTTGCTTATGCAAAGATCGGCGACGTCCCGGAAAAAGTGGATCTTGCCGTGGTGGTCACGCCCGCGCAGACCGTGCCGCAGGTGATCGGCGAGTGCGTGGACGCAGGAGTCCGCGCGGCCATCGTGATTTCCGCGGGCTTTAAGGAACGAGGCGCGGAAGGCGCGGCGCTCGAACTCCAGATTCAGGAACAACTTCGCCGCGGCACGATGCGCCTGATCGGCCCGAATTGCCTGGGCGTGATGAATCCGGCATTGGGATTGAATGCGACGTTTGCGCAGGACATTGCCCGGCCCGGCAACGTCGCGTTTCTGAGCCAGAGCGGCGCGCTGCTGACGGCAATCCTGGATTGGAGTCTGCAGGAGCAAGTCGGATTCAGCGCGATCGTTTCCACCGGATCGATGCTCGATGTCGGGCTGGGGCGACCTGATCGATTTTTTTGGAGACGATCCGGCCACGCGGAAGCATTCTTCTCTACATGGAATCGGTCGGCGATGCGCGCTCGTTTCTCTCCGCGGCGCGCGAAGTGGCGCTGCGCAAACCGATCATCGTGATCAAAGCGGGACGCACCGCGGCGGCATCGAAGGCGGCGAGTTCGCATACCGGCGCGTTGACGGGCAGCGATGAAGTGTTCGACGCGGCGCTGCGCCGCTGCGGCGTCCTGCGCGTGCAGAGCATTTCCGATCTGTTCCACATGGCCGAAGTGCTGGGAAAACAGCCGCGGCCGCGCGGGCCGCGCTTGACGATCCTCACCAATGCCGGCGGACCCGGCGTGCTGGCGACCGACGCGCTTCTCGCCACCGGCGGAGAACTGGCTTCCCTTTCCGAACGCATCGCTGCAAGCGCTCAACGAACTTCTGCCTCCTCACTGGAGCCACGGCAATCCGATCGACATTCTGGGGGACGCCGATCCGCGAGCGATACTCGAAGGCGCTGGAAATCGCCGTGAAAGATCCGAACAGCGACGGATTGCTCGTCATTCTCGCGCCGCAGGGAATGACGGACCCGCAGAAAGTGGCCGAGGCGCTTGAAGCCGCACGGCAAAATTCACGGCAAGCCGGTGCTGGCAAGCTGGATGGGCGGCAAGGCGGTGGCGAAGGGGATCGCGGCACTGAACGCCGCGGGGATTCCAACTTTTTCCTATCCGGACACCGCGGCTCAGGCGTTCACCTACATGTGGAAATACAGCTACAACCTGCGCGGCATTTACGAAACACCCGCCTTTACGGAAGATTTGGAATTACTCGGAGCCGCTCAAGCGAAAGTGAAGGAGTTGCTGGCAAAGGTGCGTGCGGCCGGCCGGACGATTTTGACGGAAGCGGAATCGAAACAGGTCATGGCGCACTACGGAATTCCGACAGTCGAAACGCGCCTGGCGAGAAGCGAATCCGATGCGGCAGCGTGCGCGCAAATGCAATCGGTTTTCCCGTCGTGTTGAAACTCAATTCCGAAACGATTACTCACAAGTCGGACGTGGGCGGCGTGAAACTGAATCTGCAGGACGAGGAAGCCGTGCGGCAGGCCTACCGCGCAATCGAATCCGCGTGACGAGAAAAAGCCGGGCCGGAGCAATTCCAGGGCGTCACCGTGCAGCCCATGGTGAAAGTCGAAGGATACGAACTGATCGTCGGGAGCAGCGTGGACGCCCAATTCGGGCCCGTGATTCTATTCGGCTCCGGCGGACAACTTGTCGAGGTCTATCGCGACCGGGCCCTGGCGCTCCCGCCGCTCAATACGACGCTTGCGACGAGACTGATGGAGCAGACGCGAGTTTTTCGAGCATTGAAGGGAGTGCGCGGGCGCGCGGCGGTGGATATGGCCGCGCTCGAAAATGTTCTGGTTCGCTTCAGCAGGCTGGTTGTCGAGCAGCCGTGGATCAAGGAAATGGACATCAATCCCCTTCTGGCCTCGCCGGAGAAAATTCTTGCGCTCGACGCGCGCATCGTGCTGCAGAACCCGGAGATGCCCGAGGATCAACTGCCGCGTCCCGCGATCCGGCCCTACCCAGTGCAGTATGTTTCGCCGTGGACGATGAAGGATGGAACGCAGGTTCTGATCCGGCCGATCCGTCCCGAAGACGAACCCGCGATGGCAAAATTCCATGAGACGCTTTCCGACCAGAAGCGTCTATCTGCGGTTTTTCCACATGGAAAAGCTCAGCTCGCGCGTGGCGCACGACCGGCTGATGCGCAAGTGCTTCATCGACTACGACCGGGAAATGGCGCTGGTGGCGGAACATATCCATCCGGAAAATGGAGAACACGAAATCCTCGCGGTCGGCCGGCTTGCACGGATACAGGGCACCCGCGATGCGGAGATCGCCGTTCTGGTAACGGACAAGTATCATCACCTGGGATTGGGCACCGAACTGATGGCGCGCCTGATCCGGATCGCCCGTGACGAAAAGCTGGAGCATGTCATCGCCACGATTCTTCTGGAGAACATGGCGATGCGCGCTCTGGTGACGCGAAGCGGATTCAAAGTTCGGGGAACGCCCGAAGTGGGCGTCGTGCAGGCTGTACTTTCTCTGTCGTAACGGACCGTCGCTCGGCGCGTCCTCACCGGCGATTCCTTGACGGCCTGATGAGTTACTCAAATCGCATGGTATTCTCGTCAGGCCCATGCCTCAGGAACCATTCGGCGCATCGATCCGTGTTTCTTTGCAAACCATCTACGCTCGCTTCGAGCAGCCGATTTCTTCGGTCTCATTGCTCGGCGGATTTGCTTTTGATGCCTTCACTCTGAAGCGCGTTGACACGTTCTGGGAAAATTTCTGGATTATCGCGCACCTCGTCGCCGTTGCCGTTTGCATCCTGCTGATCAACCGAGAGGACTGGCGCGCCGCCGATCCCGGTGACGCTTCGAAGGCCCACTTCTGGCTTCTCAACACCATGCAATTTGTTTTCGGCGGGCTGCTCAGCACGTTCCTGGTCTTCTACTTCCGAAGCGGCAGCCTGCGAGTGAGCTGGCCGTTCTTTCTGATTCTCGGAGCGGCGTTCGTGGCCAATGAAAAACTCAAACGGCATTTCGCGCGCCTTCAGTTTCAGCTCGGTTTTTTCTTCCTTTCGCTGTTTTGCTTCACGATTTTTATTTTGCCGGTCGTGCTGCACAGGATCGGCCCGCTGATCTTTCTGCTGAGCGGAGCCGTCAGCATCGCGCTGTTGTTTCTTTTTCTCCATTTGCTGAGGTATGTTGCGGGCGCAAATTTGACGACCGGAGGAAGATCGCTGGGTCCGTTCATTGCCGCGATCTACGTCATGATGAACGTCCTTTATTTCCTGAACCTGATTCCTCCGCTGCCGCTGTCGCTGCAAAATGCGGGCGCGTATCACGGGATTGCGCGAAACGCCGACGGCAATTACGCCGTGCAGACTGAAAAACCCGAATGGTTCCGGTTCTTCCGCATGAACGAAACGTTTCACACCACTCCCGGCGCGCCGGTTTATGCCTACAGCGCGATTTTCTCGCCCACGTCGCTCAACACGAAAATTGTCCATGAATGGCAGTTCTACGAACCCAAACGCGGCTGGATCACGAAAAGCCGCGTCGAACTTGAGGTTCGCGGCGGGCGCGAGGGAGGGTACCGCACGTATTCCGTCATGAACGGAGTTACGCCGGGAGCCTGGCGGGTCAACGTCGAATCGCTCAACGGCGCGCTGCTCGGCCGCTTGCGATTCAACATAGCCGCTCAATCAGCGGAGCCCCCGTTGATCACTCAACTCATGTAAAGACTCGGACTTGTCTCGCTCTGTTGACATCCTTACGTAAGAACGTCGATTGCTGTAGCCCGCGTCTTCAGACGCGGGGCTTTCCAGGATGATAGAGTGGAAAATCCTCGCCTCTAAAGAGGCGAGCTACAGCAACGAAATACCCGGCAAATGAAAAGCAGTGGTCCCGCACAGGATGTCAACAGGGCCAGACAGCTTCTAGTGGCCGAAAGGCCACGGGAGCTTGCTGGAAGTCGTGACGAACAGGGAAGAAAGTTGGTTTGTGGTATTGCTCGTGGAAACGTTCCAATTCTGCCCGTCCGTCGATTCCAGAATCGTGCCGTTGTCGCCGACTGCCCACAACCGCTTGCCGTCACTGGTTCCAATAATCGATTCCAGTCCGTTCGTTGTTTTGCTGGTTATGGGATTCCAGGTTTGGCCGTCGTCGGACTCCAGAAGGGTGCCGCCATCGCCGACGGCCCACAGGCGCTTGCCGTCGCTGGTTCCAAAAATCTCGAACAGATCATTGCTGATTGAATCGTTGACTCTCCGCCCGGTCCAGTGATCGCCGTCACTGGTTTCGAGGATCGTGCCCTTATCGCCGGGCGCCCAGAGGTGTTTGCGGTCGCTGGTCCCAAAAATCCAGTAAATCGTGCCTTTGAAGGCATTGCCGTTGACGGTGACCTCGAGCTGTTTCCAGTTTCCGCTGCTGTCCGATTCGACGATTGTGCCGGCGTCTCCGGCTGCCCACAGCCGCTTGCCATCCGGCGTCCCTGTAATGGCCCAGAGTTTATTCGGAGTGCCGCTGTTAAGCTTTTTCCAGTGTTGCCCGGCGTCATCGGACTCCAGAATTGTTCCTTTGTCTCCAGCGGTCCACAGGCGGTTGCCGTCGCTGGTCCCGAAAATTCCATAGAGATCGTTTGCCGAGGCGCTGATGGGCGCATTCCAGTGTTCGCCATCGTTCGAATGAAGAATTGTCCCAGCATTTCCGACGGCCCACAGCCGCTTGCCGTCGCTGGTCCCAAAGACTCCGTTGAGAATGCTGGTTGTGCCATTGTTCAAGGCAATCCAATTCTGGCCTCCGTCAGATTGCAACATCGTGCCCTTCTCGCCGACGGCCCACAGAGTTTTGCCATCGCCGGTTCCGACAATCGATGAAATCCGGTTCTGAGCGCCGCTGGCATGTGGAGTCCAGGTCTTTCCGTCGGCCGATTCGAGAATTGTGCCGGCGTTGCCGACCGCCCACAGCCGTTTGCCGTCGCTGGTCCCGAAGATTCCATATAAATCGCTGGCAGAAACGCTGATCGGCGTATTCCAGGGCTTGCCCTCGTCGGATTCCATGATCGTGCCGTAATCGCCGACCGCCCACACGCGGCGGCCGTCGCTGGTCGCAAAAACCGATCGAAGGTCGTTCGAATTGTAATTGGTGGGAGGGCTCCAGTTTTGGCCGTCGTTGGACTGAATTCGGGTGCCTTCGTCGCCGACGGCCCACAGGCGTTTGCCGTCGCTGGTTCCGACGATGGACCACAGCCGGTTCTGCGTGCCGATGTTACGGGCGCTCCAGTGCTCCCCGTCGGTCGTCTGCACAACGGTGCCGTGGTCGCCGACGACCCAAAGGCGCTTGCCGTCGGCGGTACCGAAGATTGAGTTCAAGCTGTCCGCGGTGCCGCTTACACCGGCAGACCAATTCTGGCCGTCGCTGGAGTCCAGAATTGTGCCTCCATCTCCCACAACCCACAGGCGCTTGCCGTCCTTGGTCCCGAAGATCGCATGCAGATCATTCGTCGTGCCGCTGGCGCGAGCAGACCACGGAGCGCCATTATCCGATTCCAGAATCACGCCACGTTCGCCAACGGCCCACAGCTGCTTTCCGTCACCGGTCGCGAAAACGGATCGAAGACTGTAGCTCGAGCCGCTGTTGACGCTGGGCGCCTTCCAGTTTGTGCCGTCATCGGACTCGAGTATCGTGCCGCCAGCGCCGACAGTCCAAACGCGTTTCACGGCGCTCGTTCCGAAAGCTGGTACCAGAAAGTAGAGCACGGCCAACAGGACGATCAAGCTGGCGGCCGCGGCGATAGCCGGACGCAGCCATTTCGGCCGCGCGACGGTTTTTTTTGTTCCTTCCGAGGCGTCATGAGGCTTGATCCCGGGGCGGCTCGGGGTAACGATAACTCCACCGACTGGCGCGTGCTTCGCTTCGACAGTTTGAGTCGTCTCATCCACATCTGTTTTTGAGATCACCGGCCGCGCCAGCAGCTTCTTCACGGTTTCCGCGAGGATGTTGAGATGAGTCTCCAGGGGAGGCGACACCGCGTCGAGCCAATGGACATTCCCGATGAAGAACTCCAGCGCCCTGCCCAGGCGAACATCTTCCACGCGCAAAGGCAGGATCGCCACGCCGTGTCCGGCGGCGCGTTCAACCTCGCGACGAACTTGCGGAGACGCGTTCGCATCGGCCGTGAACACCAGAACCATGATTCTGGAATTTTCTATGCCGTCGATGATGGACTCGCCCCATTCCAAGCTGGGAGTAATATCCCGTGGCGCAATCCAGCAGAGGACGCCATTTGCTTCGAGCACGGTGACTACCGCGTCGGCGATCGCTTTGTTCTTCGACGAGTGGCTGATGAAAACGTCATGAGCCATGATGCGGCGAACTCCTCTTCCTGGATCCCCAGAAGATGAGGGATTTTATCACCGGGAGGCGCAGATTCGGTTGGGTTTTCCAGCTTGACATTTCGATTTCGATTGTTAGAATCGCGCCGGGTTGCGTTCTATGAAGTTCAGTTCAAATCTCTGGGCGCGGAACGCGGCGCTCTTCGTTGCAGTCGGCGCGGTTCTTGGAATATCCGGCTGCGCGGCAGCGCGGCTGAGAACCGATTACGGGGGATATGAAAACGCGTACGCCAATTCCTCCAACCGGGAAATGCTCCTCAATCTGGCGCGTCTGAACCAGCACGATCCCACCTTCTTCTTCAAGATAGGGCAGATTACCACGACTTACAGGATGACGGCGTCGGTGAACGGGAACGGAAGCCAGGTCACTCAAGGGACGGCTACGGGCACCAATATCATCGGAGGCGCGGCTACCTCGCTCGGAATCGAAAAGGATCCAGTATTCCAGTTCATTCCGGTGAACGACGACGCCACGGCGCAAATGTTGTTGAAGCCCATTCCGCCCGAATTGTTTTACTCCCTATATCAGCAGGGCTGGCGGGTGGACCAACTGTTCCGGCTATTGGTGGATCGGATCGAATTTAAGGATCCAGTCACCGGGAATTGGGACATCATACGAAACACGCCCTCGATGGATAACCCGATCGAGTTTACACAATTTCTGCGAGTCAGCGCACTTGCGTACGAACTGCAAAGGCGCGGCTACCTATTGCTGCGTCCCTACAAGGATTTTGAACCGCTGGCAAGCGAGTTGAGTTCCCAAACACCTCCGACAGCCCAAAATCTCATGGATGCCAAGTCGAAAAACCTGAGTTACGAAAAAAAAGGGGATGGCTGGGTATTGGGGCAAGAAGCCATCACAGCCAGGTTCGAGCTGAATGGAGTAAATGAGGCATCCCCGCCAAAGCAAATCACCGATGATATGCCGGAATTGAGAACGGGAGGGCTGAACGGGGTCACGGCGTTGCAGGCGATGCTCACGATTCTTCAAAAGGGATTTACGATTCAATCGGCTATCAGTTCATCTGACACCACCCCGGAGAACAACGCCGAATCCGCTCATCTCGTGATGCGTTCCATGATGGGGGTGCTGACGGCCGCAGGCCAGGAACAGGATGCGTACGACGGTCTGCTAAAAAGCCATCCGGTTATCAACGGGGTGGAATTCGGGAAGCTGGTCCCTCCCCTTGAGCAGGAACCTATTCTTCGCTTAACGTGGGGCTCCGAGCAAAGTGTTCTTGACCCGCTCGTTCAGTTAAATTATTCGAACAGAGAATTCATGATTACGGACGTGAGCGACCCGAAGACCCCGGAAGAAGCGTCCTGGAACCGCGACCTTTTTCGTCTGATTTCCGAGATCGCCGCGCAAGT
Source organism: Terriglobia bacterium (assembly GCA_963757625.1). GTDB lineage: Bacteria > Acidobacteriota > Terriglobia > Acidiferrales > UBA7541 > Palsa-360. The sequence goes on from CAVWSJ010000007.1 coordinate 73,599, forward strand.
GACCGTGGACATTTCCAAATTCCCGCTTCCCTTGCTCCTGCAATAGCGCGACGGGTGCGCTGACTGGACGCTGCTTCCATTCCAAACGATGACACCAGAGGCGATCGCAAGGAGAAATTCCATCCGGCTGCCGGCTACTCTGGCGATCGGCTTTTCCGGGCATCGCGCGCTCAAAGATGAAGCCGCTTGCAGAAAATCAATCTATGAGTTTCTAGAGCAGCGAAAAGCATCCACTCCGGCGCTTTTGTATGGTGTATCGTCCGTCGCCGCGGGAGGGGATTTATTATTCGCCGAAAGCTGCATTCAGTTGCAGATTCCTCTTTGCGTCCTCTTGCCATTGCCAGTGGAGGAATTTCGTAGGGACTTTGACGAGGCGAATTGGGCGCGAGCGGAGACGGTCCTGGCAAGAGCCGCCTCGGTTGAAGTCACCGCCGGCAATCAATCGCGCGAGGAGTGTTATTACGAATGCGGCATTGAAACGGTCCATGGAAGCCGGCTGCTTCTCGCGCTTTGGAATGGAGAATCCTCGCAGGGATTAGGCGGTACGGAGGATATTGTTTCCTTCGCGAAGGGAGTCGGGAAGCCGGTCGTTTGGATTCAAAGTATTACGGGGGAAATAAAAGTCTACAACGAGAAAGCTGAAAAGGAATTGCTTGATGATCCCGAGCTTGAATTCCTGAACAGCTTGCCGGACCCAAACGCTCCAGCGGACACGAAAAAGTCGGAAAATCTCGCAGAGGTATGGTTTCGAAAAGTCGACGAAAGCGCGACCCGGTCAGCGCCGCAGGTGCGCCGGCTGGCTGCGATTCCCATTGTCTGCACCGCGGCCGCAGCCCTGTTTGCCGGGGCGGGGTCGTGGGCGCAAACGCTTGGCACGTGGCTGACGATCGGGGCGGTGCTCGCGATCATAGCCGCCATCTTGCCCATCGTGCTGCGATTGAACAACCGGCAGGTCCTCTGGCTGAGGACGCGATCGGCGGCGGAGGTGTGCCGCTCCGTTCTCGCCTTCTGGAGCACGCCGAGCCCCTACGAGGCAATTGGGTCCGAAGTGATCCCCGAACTATCGGGAGTGTTAAGGTCACTGAATCTGCTGAAGGTGCTGGACAAGGAACGCGTCACGGCCTCTCTCGAGGATTTCAAGAGGCGGTATCGCAAGGACCGCGTGGCGGGCCAGACCGCATATTTCCAGAAACACGCGGCACAATCGGCCGCCGAGGCCACTCGTTACCGGATTGTCATCTGGACCAGCGTCGGCTTGGCCGGAGCTGTGGACGTGTGGCTATTCCTCAGCGAGCACATCTTCAGGAGTCTTGAGCCGGGAACATGGAAACTCGGTCTGGCCCTGGGCGCTTCGATCGGCTTCCAAATCGCGACGGTCGCCGGAGCGTTGCTCGCAGTGAACGACTGCGACCGGCGCAGGCAACGGTACCGGGAATTGCACCATCTGCTCGGAGAATGGGATACTCAGCTCGAAGTTTTGCGAACGTGGCCAAGCGTCCTGCGCGTTGCGGGTAGAATTGAACGGGCGCTGCTGGCAGAGTTGATTGAATGGCGATCCCTGATCCGAAATCAGAAGCTGGCGAAAAAATAGGCGCATGAAACGCATTCTCGCTTTGGATGGCGGAGGAATCCGGGGCGTCTTCAGCCTCGAAATACTCCTGCGTATCGAAGAACTGCTGCGCGAACACTTCAAGAACACCAAGCTTATCCTGGCCGATCATTTCGATTTTTTTGCAGGAACAAGCACCGGAGCGATTATTGCCACAGGTCTCAGTTGGGGGATGTCCGTGGAAGAAATTCTCCAACTCTATATCAAGCATGGGACGACAATGTTTCAACCCGTGCCCTGGTACCACCCGGTTCGACGGTATCTCGTCTCAAAGTACAATGCGAAACCCCTATCCGATTACCTGCAACAAATGTTCTCGGAGGACGGGAAGGGTGAAGTGCCCGCTCTGCTGGATACGAAGCGCCTGAAAACACTCTTGCTGGTGGTCATGAGAAACCACTCGACCGGTTCGGCGTGGCCGATCACAAACAATCCGTCTGCAAAATACAATCAGCCCGACCTTCCGGACTGCAATATGAAAGTTCCGCTTTGGAAGATTGTCAGGGCCAGCGCCGCCGCGCCGGTCTATTTTGATCCCGAAGAAATCATCCTGGGAGACCAGCGGCACATTTTCGTCGACGGCGCGATCACGCCGTATAACAATCCCGCTCTGATCGCCGCCCTTACGGCGATTCTGCCTTGCTACCGGCTGGCATGGGAGACCGGGATAGACAAGATCCGGCTGATCTCGGTCGGGACCATTCGCTTTTCGCTCTCCGCGGCGAATCAGGACGTTCGGAAGATGTGGGTCGGGTACAACGTGCCTCGCATTCCCGCTGCCTTGATCCAGGGGATCGCGCTGGAACAGGACTACCTGTGCCGATGCCTTGGCCAGTGCATGCATGGAGAAGATCTGGATTCGGAAATCGGAAACCTGGAAGGTTGCGCACTCCCCGGTCGAGCCTGGTTCAGCTACGTCCGCTACAATAAGTCCTACTCAGGGAAGGCTGCGGCGGAACTGCTCAAGAAGTACCCAAATCTTGACAAGCTGGATGCCGTTCAGAGGATTCCACTATTACGCGAAATTGGCCGCGAATATGCGTTGGAACATGTGCGAATTCAGCATTTGATTTAGCGACGGGTATCTTTATTTCTATCTCAGCAATAATCGATTTTTATATCATTAACGAACTAGAGTCCGGCTCGATGCAAGAATCGACGCCAAAATGCGCAAAAGAGGGGGCACGGGGCGTAAGTCATGCGCCATTCGAAGGCTATGGGCAGTCCGTACTAGCATTCCCATGTCTTTAAATGCCTTGCTTATATTATCCATCTGGTTTATAAGACCGTCAGATTCACTGTTGAGATAGCGTCCAGATTCCCTTCAATAGTTTTGGGCCCCGATTGATTATCCGAACTAGGTATAGGCACCACTTTTGTTTTCGAAGCGAAGTGATATGAGAAACAACTTCCCGCATAGACTTAACGGGAAAGACATAGACTTTGAAGACGACGCCTTTATCAGCTACTCCCACCTGGACAACGTGGCGCTGCTGAGAGGGTCCTCGGGTGGGTTGCTAAATTACATCAGGACCTCGAAAAACGGGTGGCACAAAAACTCGGCAAGAAACCTCAAATCTGGCGAGATCCCAAACTAAAGGGGAACGATATATTTGCGGATAGGCTCGTCGCACGCCTGCAGCGAGTTGCCTCTCTGGTGTCGGTTGTCTCTCCGGCCTACCTCAAATCAGAATGGACGAGGAAAGAACTGCTGGAATTCTGGAGAGCGGCCGAGGAGCAAGGTGGGATCCAGATTGGTGACAAATCACGCATCTTCAAGGTGCTGAAAACCCAGGTTTCTCTTGAGAAGCAAAGCCCGGAGTTACAGTCCCTTTTGGGGTATGATTTCTTCAAAGAAGACCCGGAGACCGGAAAAGTCCAGGATTTCGACGAGAATATTTACGGGGCCGAAATTCAACGAGAATATTGGTCCAGGGTTGATGATTTGGCCCACGACATTTCTTCTCTTTTGGAGGTCCTAGAGGCGCCAGACCCCGCCCAATATGCGGCTATCTCCGACGGGGTATATCTTGCCGAGACAACTTCTGATCTCAAAGACCAGCGCGACGCGCTAAAGCGGGATCTGCTTGGTCACGGTCACCGCGTATTTCCTGCTCGACAATTACCTCTTGTTGCTTCGGAACTGGCTTAGCTGTGCGCGAAGATTTGGCGAAGTGCCGGATGTCAATCCATTTGGTCGGGAAAAGCTATGGTCCAATCCCTGAGGGTGACGTGCATTCGCTTCTTGAGATTCGAAATGAACTCGCGGTCGAGAGGGGTGAAAAAGGCGAATTTTCGCGTCTGATATGGATTCCTGCCGGACTGCAGGCGGAAGAGGACAGGCAGCGGAAGTTCATTGACAGCCTGCGGATGGATCCACGGGTCCAGCAGGGGACGGATCTGTTGGAAACGACACTGGAAGACATGAAGACCTTGATACGGGACCGGCTTAGCCCGGCCAATGAACCGAAAGCAAAACCCAACGCGCCGGTGGGCCTCAAGGAATCCATTGCTCAGATTTATATGATTTACGACCATCGAGATGTGAGTTTGGCCTCCCCCTGGTACGACTATCTGTTCGACCAGGGATTCGAGGTTGTTCGACCAGTGTTCGAAGGTGACGAAGCTGAAATTCGCGAATATCACGAGGAGAATCTTTGCACATGTGATGGAGTATTGATCTTGTACGGAGCGGCAAACGAAATTTGGCTGGCGAGAAAGCGTCAGGATCTCCGCAAGAGCCCCGGGTACGGGCGAACAAAACCGATGCCGGTCGTGGCGATCGCGATCGTTGCTCCTGAGACGGAAGAGAAGAAAGCCTTCAAAACGCACGAATCGATCTTAATCCGCCAGTGGAATGGGTTTTCGGCTGAATCTGATTCATTGCAGGAATTCATCTCTCGTTTGAGCGCCTAAGGGGGCGGAGGGATTCATGCCAGATGGAACCCTATCCAATCCCTTCCCCGGCCTTCGTTCCTTCGAACCCGAAGAAGACCACCTTTTTTTTGGTCGTGAAAAGCAGATCGATGAGTTGCTGCGCCGATTGCGGTCAAACCGATTTCTGTGTGTAATCGGCGCATCCGGGAGCGGGAAATCATCGCTGGTGCGATGCGGATTAATTCCCGCGCTCCACAGCGGATTCATGGTCAACGCTGGTTCGAGCTGGCGCGTATCAGTGCTCCGGCCTGGTGACGATCCTCTCAAAAATTTGGCCGATTCGTTGAATGAGCGGGATGTCCTTGGGACCGATGGAGACCCAAACAGCACAAATCGAATCATTTTGGATGTGACGCTCCGCCGCAGCACGAGGGGTCTGGTCGAGGCTCTCCGTCAGTCACAAATTCCCTCCCAGGATAACCTGCTCATCGTCGTTGACCAATTCGAGGAGTTGTTCCGCTTTCGTCATAGCTGCTCAAATGAAAATTTCAGAGACGAAGCTGTGGCGTTCGTTAAGTTGCTACTGGAAGCCACGCAACAGGATGAGCTGCCGATCTACGTCGTGCTCACTATGCGCTCCGATTTCATTGGCGAGTGCATGGAATATCCTGGCCTGCCGGAGGCTGTAAATGCGGGGCTGTTCCTGGTTCCTCGGATGACACGCGATGAATTGCGTTTTGCGATCGCCGGCCCGGTGGCCGTCGGGGGTGGACAAATCGCTTCACGGCTGGTTCTCCGCTTGCTCAACGAAATCGGCGATGACCGTGACCAGTTACCTGTCCTGCAGCATGCCTTGATGCGAACCTGGGACCGCTGGCAGAAAAGAGCGCAGCTCGAAGAACCAATCGACGTTGCAGATTATGAAGCGATTGGGACGATGGAACATGCCCTGTCAATCCACGCCGAGGAAGCCTTCCAAGAATCTGGGTCTGACAAAAACCGCCAGATCACAGAGCGGATGTTCAAGGCCCTGACAGACACCTTCTCCGATGCGCGGGGAGTGCGGCGGCCAACGTCGATCGGTGAACTCGGGGCAATTTGCGAGGTTTCTGAACCAGAGGTGATTTCGGTCGTCGAAATATTCCGCCAACAAGGGCGCTGTTTCCTGATGCCGCCTGTCCGGGTGCCGCTCAACTCGCGATCCATCATTGACATTTCGCACGAGAGCCTCATGCGATGCTGGACCCGCTTAATCGACTGGGCTGAAGAAGAAAGGAGGTCGGCGGACTTCTACTTGCGCCTATCGAAGGCGTCGGCCTGGTTTCAAGAGGGGACGGGCGCTCTGTGGCGCGACCCCGACCTGGCCTTTGGTATTCAATGGTGGAAGGAAAGCGATCCCACCCAGGCCTGGGCAGACCGTTATGACGGATCGTTCATGGAAGTGTTGGAATTTCTGGACCAGAGCATGGAAGAAAGGGACCGCGTCGCGGCTGCAAAGGCGAAGGAGCGAAAACGGAAGTTGCGCCTGACGCAATGGGCCGTGGGAGTTCTTACGATTTTGCTGGTATGCGTAGGGTCTCTTGCATTTCTGGCGCGCAAAGAGAGTGGCCGAGCCGAAAGCAACTTGGTGGAGGCCAGAACCGCTGCGGATAACGTGCTCGCGATCGTAGGAGCCCAGCCGGCGGGCATCGCGGACATTCCGGAAATGACAGCATTCCGCCAGCAGTTGCTGAAGCAAGCCCAATCTTTCTATATGGGATTCGCAAGCCAGGAATCAAATAACGAAGGGGTACGTGCAGGCATGGCGCTCTCGAATTCCAGGCTGGGCGATATTGACCGCATTCAAGAAGAACTAGCCGACGCCGAGACTCTGTACAGCAAAGCTATTGGGGAGTATGCAAGCCTCGCAAAAGATTATCCCGCCAAACTCGAGTACCGGGAGGGGTTGGGTTACGCTTACAACTTTCTCGGCGAGACTTTGCGCGTCCAACCGGGAAGATCGTCAGACGCAGAGAATGAGTACGACAACGCATTGCAGGCTCAGGGACCGCTGGCCAATACAAGTCCGGGAAATGCGCAGTACCAGCAGGAACTCGCCCGTACTTTTTACAACCGCGGGATCCTTCGTTACCAAACGAATCAGTTAAACGACTCAGAATCAGATTTCAAGCAGGCAATCCAGTTGTTGTCGCCATTGATTCCAAAAGCGGCCGACGCTTCTACGCCGGAGGAATCCGCACGCGTCTATAACGACTTAGGAACCCTTTTGAGATCGAAGGGGAAAGATTCCTGGGCGGAAGCGGAGAAATACTTCACAAACGCGATTTCAACTGACGAAGGGCTCGTGAAGAATTATCCCAGTATTTCCGAGTATAGGTTGGAACTGGCCCAGTATCACGATAACTTCGCCCTTCTGCTCCTCGATGAAAATCAGGTCGACCAAGCAAATCAAGAAAATAACAAGACCCTTACTCTCATTGAAGAACTTGCTGCCCCGGCACCGTCGTTGAATCTCGAATTGGCGAACGTTCGCAATATTCGCGCTCAAATCTTGGAGTCCAACGACCCAAAAGAGGCCCTGGCAAATTGTCAGCAATCCCAGGACATCCTTAATACCCTGAAAAGGAAGGCAGATTCCGGAAACCTCCCGGGCCTCCAGCGCGTATATAGAGACCTGGGCTATAACTATGCGGACCTGGCTAACCGCAGTTTGAATTCGGGTTCCCGCGCCACCGCAGAGGCCGCCCTCAGCAACCTATCTCAGTTGTTACCCCTGCTGTCGGGCCCGGATCAAACCACGCTGAAGAAGGACTATCAGGTTTTGCAGGACAAGATGGCCAAACCGAGGTGAAAGAGAAGTTACTTTCAATAAGGAGAACCCAATGAAACGAGTCATTCTGATCCTGATGGCATTGCTACCTGCAACTGTCGTCGCCCAACAGAACGATTCTCGTATGCCAGTCGACCACGCCGTTGCGGAGGGTTCGCAGCCGACAATCAGTACCACCGCGGCAGATGAGCGTGGCTTTACCACGGAAGCGCTCGCGTCCGCAGCCGCCCCGGAAGAACTACAACCAGAGATGAGTGATCAAGGCCCGGCCCCCGCCGCTTCGAGTTATGAAATTGAGCGCCCAAAGATCGAAGGAAGTATGGTCGGGTATATTGATGAGGCGATCATTGGTTCTCAGATTCGGTTGCGCTTCGAGGCGGGTTTCGGGGATGACTTCCCGGACCTCGCTGAATTTTTCTATGCAAAATGCGGCTGCTATACACAATCGGCGATTTCGGAAAACGCTGCTTACGATCCAAAGGCGCCAGGGCCAGGGCCCGGTGTTGTGACGAATCTGAATTTCCAACAGCTCTACGTCTACGGGGAATATGCATTTACAGGGCGATTTTCGATATTTACGGAAATTCCAGTGCGCTGGATCCAACCCACTGCTTTCGTGCAAGGCTTCGGAACTGTCCCGGACGCAGGCGGGCTTGGAGATATTCGAGGTGGTTTCAAATTGGCGGCCGTCGACACCGACAATTCCACACTTACCATTCAGATTCAGGGCTACTTCCCTTCGGGGAAAGCATCCGCAGGTTTGGGCACTCATCACAACAGCATTGAGCCCGCTGTCCTTTATTACCAGAGGTTTTCACCAAAGTGGGCCCTTGAAGCCCAGGCTGGTGACTGGCATCCCATAGGAGGCGCCGCGGGGGTACCGCCAGCGAGTGCGGAGAACTCGACAGGCGGGCCGTCAACAAGTACAGGGGGATTTGCGGGTGATGTCTTTTTCTACGGGATAGGTCCGAGCTACAAGATTTATGACGGTGAAAGCATTGGCGTTGCCCCCGTGATCGAGATGGTCAGTTGGAGAGTGCTTAGCGGTTTTAAGACCGTTTGGACCACAGGAAGTGATATTGCAAATACAGAAGATGGGACCAATATCGTCAACATCAAGTTCGGCGTGCGCGTGACGGTCGGCAAACACAGTTCCATCTATGGCGGATACGGGCGAGCAGTCACTGGGTCAGACTGGTACAGGCAAATTGCCAGGATCGAATACCGCTATTCGTTCTGACCAGGACACCGCTCACGTCGGATCAAAGGTAGCCGTTTGCATCAGCATGAGCCAGTCTTGAGCTTCTTGGAGCATGGTCGTTTCGATTTGCCGAAGGACGAACTCAAATTCTGACGGGGTTGACGCGCGCAATATGCGACCTTTGAGCTGGCGCAATCGGGCGCTCATATTTTTGCTCCGGTTTTCAAGGCGGAAATACTCCCGGTGTGATCTGAGGCCCGCGAAAGCGGAGGCTAGCGCCGGGAAGGCGAGGGCTATAAAAGTGAGGATTTTCTCGGCCTGGCTATGGGCTTCAGGACGACCTCCCATGGTCCTTAGCAAAATGTGGCATGCCGCCGCAATCACTGTGGAGAACAACAGAATTCTTCCCATCCAATAGAGGCGGGCGCCGTGCCCGCCTTCTCTTTTCGTTTTTCCTTCGTGAAATTCGATCTGGCCCACGACCCAATGATGAGCGATAAATTCGCGCATCTCCAGACAGTTCTGGGCGGCGCATCCCCGCATTCGCGGCATGCGATTCCACACTTCCTCGAAGACCCTCAGCATCCAATCATCCGGTTGTTCCTTTTCTCCCATGTCGGGCGGCACTGCGATCGTCGCGACTTCAATTCCGCATCCGGACATATAAATCGCGGCCCGTAAGCGTTCCGCCAGAAAACGGCTCTCCACCCACTTCTCCGCGCTCTGCTGGCGGTGTGCTGCGCCAACGATAGTCAGCGCGACCACGAGAATCGCGAGTTCGACGGGATATGCCCACCGCCCAAATTCAGGAACTAAAGCGCCCAATGCCACACTCACTACGGCGAATGAAGGAAGCAGGTACCCGTAGGTGCCGGCCCGCCGGTAGCGCTTCTGGTTTTCCTTAGCGGATAACGATGCTTTGACGTAAAACGGAAACAATATCCCGCGAATGGCGCCCTTTGCGGTATCAGGGATGGCCGGCCAGGGTTGGTTGCCAAAGTAATCTCGATCAAGATGAGCGATGTATTCCGCCGCGGAACCCGGTTCTACACGGAATCCATTAAATTCTTCGACTTGAAGAATCGATTTTGCGTTGAGACCGTTCCATTTAGAAACTTGAATCGGCTCCGCATCTCCCGGCCAAACCCGGATTAACGGCCGTTTCTGTTCCTGGGCATATTGGACAATTTCAGCGGTACCACCGACGCCGCGTGCCGGCTCGCCGTCCCAAATGGCAATTAGCACGTCGCAATGATCAACGATATATCGGCCGACGTCCGCGTAAGCCCGGCGGCGTTCGTCAGCGAATTGTTCCGCGGAAAAGTCCTGGTCCAGGCGGCGCCGCCTTAGAAAACGAGGCTGCCGGCATTTTCCCAGCATTTCCGTGAATTCAAGGCGCGAATCATCGCTGCCGAATGTTTCGAGGTAGTCACCGATCTCCAGCGGAAGGACCACCTCCAATCGGGCCCCTTCTTTTTTCAGCACTTCGCGCGCAACAATGCGGTCCGCTCCCTCGGCGAGAGGGCTCACGACGCTTAGCTGAACCGGCGTATTTCGAACTTGGCGGAGAACGTCACGGGACGAAGCGTCAAAGAGGTCATCGAGTTTCGTGTCCAGGATCTGCGCTACTAATGCGGCAATCACATCGGGTTGAGGCAGCTCCCTGTGTCCGGTCACACCAATCCGGATGCGGTAAGGAATGGCTTCTTGCGCATCGAGCGAACCTGAACCGGCCATTGCCCCATTCTCCAGTGGAATTTGATTACCCGCCCGGATCTTATTGATCCGGTCGCACGAATATTTATCTTCCAATTCGCACGATCATTGCATGTAAAGATACGGCCTGCTTTCTATCCAATGGCACGCCTTGTCCCCTGCCGCATGCATGAGCCAAATTGATGCAGCCATTGTTACGGCCGGCATCGCGCACATGGCGTCTGCGGTCGTTTTGTCCTTGACCGAATCGCTGATGAGAACGTCGCGCGCCATACGCTCCCGCTCCCAAAATACCGAAGTTTCGCGATTTTATCACCGGCGGGCGCATTCGCTAAAGATGAGTTGAGGGAAGGCTGATTAGACTCGGCTATCGAAAGCCGGCCCATAATCGAGAAATACATTTTGCTCGAACAGATGCCCAACCCCTCATCACAGCCAATAGGTTTCGGCAGGCTTGCGTCCATGTGATTCCGGCCAGGCCTTCGGGTATCCCAGGACGATCGGCGCAACGACGTGGTAATGCTCCGGCAATTTGAGTTCGGATTTCGTGGTGGACAAATCGAGCCAGGGACGCGCAAAGCCGATCCAACAACTTCCCAGGCCCTCATTCCTGGCAGAGAGCATCAGATTCTGTGCGGCGAGACAGCAATCTTCCGCTGCCTGGGAGCCAGCGGTTTTGGCCAGGACAATCACAAGAGCAGGAGCATGGTGAAACAGTGCAAATTTAGGGTCTTCAATCATGTGGCGGATCGAAGGGTCGTACGTCGTTTGCGAGAGGCTCTGCAGTAACCAGTCCTTCGCCCGCTTCGCGTGGCTCTCGACGCGTTCTCGACCGAGGAGAATAGCGAACGCCCAGGGCTGCAGATTCATCGCGCTTGGCGCGAGGATCGCGGCCTCAATGAGGTTCTCCATTATGGAACGCTCAACTGGACGATCTGTGAACTCCCGAACAGCGCGTCTATTCCGGATGACTTCCATTAGCTCCATAGCGTACTCCTATGAAAATACTCATCGTGCGGCTGGGTCGAGCGGCAGCGGTTCCCTTCCTCATTGGGGCAGCTCGGTCGGTACACGTGAATTCGACCTTCGGCCCATCATGAGGATGGTCCGATTCCCAGCCTGCGTATGTGACTGTGATCACCGCTCTAGAAAGGTAAAGCACGTATATTTCTTCTAGGTTCTAGACGGTTGTGAGATGAAGGAGAAATGGCGAATCGGGTTATCGCTGTAGGAACCATGGGATATCGGCTCCTGGCGGCGTTTGTTCTGGGTATTCTGGGACTGCTAACGCTCGGTTTACGGGGAAGGAGTCCATTCCGGGCGGAAGCCTCTCATCAGGTAATTTCCAATTGGTCGGATTCACCTGTATCGCCCACCTTGGGCCAGGCGTTACAAACCGATGAAGGGCGCGAGGAACTACGTCAAATTCTTGCTGCGGGCCAGCTTAATGACCTCCGCTGGCCCGGGTTTTCAAATTATCAGACCGAAGTGAAAGAATTCTATGCTTCATTCGAAGGCACTCTGCCTTGGATTCGAGCGTCGGAACCGACGCCTCAGGCCCGGGCGATCATTCAGTCGCTGCAAAATGCGGAAACGAAAGGCTTGAGATCAGACGATTACGACGGTCCCCGATGGGATGAACGGATGACTGCGCTTCAACGATCAAAATCCCCGCGTGAATCAGAGTTCGTACGATTCGACGTTGCTCTAACGGTCTCGACAATGAGATACGTTTCGGATTTACACCTCGGTCGACTGAACCCCCGCCTCTTTCATTTCGACCTCGATATCGGCAACAAGGAGTTCGATTTATCCGAGTTCCTGGGCAGCGATCTCGTCGCAGCGGATGACGTTCATGCTGTCCTGGCGAGGGTCGAGCCTCCGTTTCCGGCCTACCAGCGAGCGATCACGGCATTGAACGACTATCGCGAACTTGCAAGGCAGGATAGTGGCGAAACACTGCCGGTACCGGCAAAGCCCGTCAAGCCCGGCGATTCGTATGCCGGAGTGCCACGGCTGTCGAAACTGTTGGCGCTTCTGGGAGATCTTCGCCCTCAAGATCAGACGTCGTCGACTGGCCTAATTTATCAGGGCGATCTGGTGGCCGCGATGAAACGCTTTCAAGGCCGCCACGGACTGGACCCCAATGGCCGGATCGACACGCAGACTCTCAAGCAACTGAACACGCCGCTCAGCCGGCGCGTCGTCCAGCTCGATCTGGCGCTGGATCGCTGGCGATGGCTGCCTCACCAATTCGACCGGCCGCCAATCGTGGTGAATATCCCCGAGTTCCGCCTCCATGCCAATAATGAACAATATAGATGGATGCTTGCCATGAAAGTGGTGGTGGGCAAAGCTTACCGGCACAAGACTCCCGTGTTTGCGAGCCGGATCAAGTCCGTGATTGTGAGGCCCGATTGGAACGTGCCAATTAGCATTCAACGCGACGAAATATTGCCCCATCTTGAAAAGGATCCGTCCTACCTCGCGAAGAACTCTTACGAAATTGTGGACTCGAGCGGCAAAGTGGTCAGCGACGGTGAGGTTACGGACGAAATGAAGACCCAGCTCCGGTCCGGAAAATTAACCGTCCGACAAAAGCCGGGTCCTGACAATTCGCTTGGACTGCTGAAATTCGAATTCCCCAATCCCTATGATGTGTACATGCACGGCACCCCTGCCCAACAGCTCTTCTCCCGATCACGCCGCGACTTCAGCCATGGGTGCATTCGCGTGGAAGATCCGGTGGCTCTCGCCGCATGGGTTCTACGGGATCAGCCGGAGTGGACGCCCGAGCGTCTTCGCGCCGCCATGAATGGGGAAGAAACAATTCGAATCAGCCTGAAGGATCCCATCCCCGTACTGATTTTGTACAGCACGGCGGTGGTGGAAGAAGACGGCGAGGTTCGGTTCTTCAGCGATATCTACGGATATGACGCGGATCTTGAGCGCGCCTTGAACGAGAACTATCCCAACGCAAACTGAAGAGACGTGAACCCTCTTTCACCACCAGCGGACGCGGCCAACATCGACATGTACGAATCTAGATTGGGGATAGTAGCCCACGCCTCCTCGGTGTAGCGCGAGGGCTGCATTGCGCAGTCGCAAGGTGGGAACTTCAGGGATGCGAATATCGATGGCTTCGCCTTCCATGTGCAGGCTGCGTGAAGCGACTCCCGAAGTCGTGCGGCGCAAAAACTCGTTGCTCCAGGGCGTTCGATATCCGCAGACAATATCGATTTCACCATCCGGCTTGCCGACAGACGCGGTCAAATCGTGGAGCAGATCGAAAAGCCGCGAGTCCAATTGACGGACATCACCGGTGCGATGATCTCGGAGAAATTGATCGAGGCGATCGACGGCGCCGGGAATATATTCATCGCCATCCTTGTAGACAATGTCGATCCGTTCGTTGGTATGCGTATGGTAAAGCCGCAACCGGTATGTCTTCAGCGGACCTTCCGCAGCCTTCGCAGCCATGAGCGGCGCGAAGAAAACTGCGGAAAAAAGAAGGAGCGCAGGAAGCGCGCGCATTGCGGATCCCATTTTTGTTGCTTGCAGCATCCAAATCCTCCTCGATCTCCGAACGGCCAGAGCATTTCCCGGCCGCGCGTTGGGACATCTCTTCCCGTGAGCTGGGCCGCGGGAAGCACCCTCGAAAACGTCAACGTATTATACATCGGATTCGCTGATTACCGGAGAAAAAACGGCTCCCGGAATGTACTGAACAGTTAGAACGACGTGGCGGGCGCCGCGACCGCATCGCACGATTGCCACAGGCGTTTCAAGGAGTTTTGAGCGTCGCCGGGAGAGCATCCGCCGCGCGGCCCATTGCACGCGCGAGGCTGAGCTTCGCGATATTGTAGGCGAATACGCCGTTGATTAAATCAAACTCGGCGTTCGTGACGGCCTCCTGCGCCTGCACGTACTGCACGTTGTCCGTGACTCCAGCTTCCACCTTCTGGCGTGTGAGTTCGAGCGCTTCCTTGTTGACCTCCACATTTTTTTGCGCCACTTCCACCTGGCTCGACGCCGCCTGCAAATCCAGGGAAGCGCTGCGGACCTCGCTTTCGATCTGACCTTTGAGGTCTTCATATTCCGCCCGCCGCTGCGCAAGCGTGGCGTCGGATTGCTGAATATCGCCCTCGGTACGTCCGCCCAGCCAGATCGGAATCTTCAGACTGGCGGCGGCCGTATACGTAGTCTCCAGTTGACTGGGATTGACGCCGATGCCGCCGTAGTCCGCGGTCACTCCGAGCGAAGGGTAGCGTTCCGCGAGCGCGGCGGCGTGCGCGCGCTCAGCGGCGCGCACCTGCGCATCGGCGGCTTTCAAATCGGCGCGCTGATTGAACGCCTGCTTGAGCGCGTCCTCCACGGCAAGGGGAGGTGCGGGAGAATACGGCGCGTCATCGGTTACGTCGTATTGATCGTTAGGCGGCAGGCCAATCATCCGCGCGAGGTTAATCTTCTGCTTGGCCAGATCGTTTTGGAGCGAAAGGACACGTTGCTGGTGCGTCAGCACCTGCACCTCGTTTTGGTCGGCTTCCACTTTCGCGATCAGCCCCTGCGCGAGCTGCTGCACGCTCTGCTGGTACACGGCATTCGCGCTTTTCGCCTGGCCTTCCTCAAACGCAACCTTGGCTTTTGCAGCAATCGCCTGAAGGTACGCGCCGCCGACCGCAAGCTCGACCAATTCACGCGCGTCCTGCGCGGAATAGAGATTCGCCCTCGCGACATCGCTCGTGGCCCTGTAATTGTTGATTGCCGTCCAATCGAAAAGCGACTGCGAGACATGAGCGCGCAGATCAATATAGTTGAACGGGCCGATCACCGCGGGTATTGAGAACCCGGGAAAACTGAAACGAAACCCTTGCGCGCGAAGGTCGGTGGTTTGGACGTCTTCATTGATCGTGCCGTTGAGATTGGGCAATAAGGCGCTGCGCGTAACCTTGTTCTGCCCCTGCGATTGCCGGAGAGCCTCGGTCGCGCCCGTCCGGCCAAGGTTGTAGGCAAGGCCGCGCTTTATCGCCTCGGGCAAGCTGAGTTTCCCAGCGAACGGCATGTTCGCGACACCTGGCGTGCTTCCCAGATAGGCGCCTTGCACATTCAAGTTAGGATTCAGCGTATTCACCGTTGCAGTTGTGCTCGGTGCGGGCTGCTCCGAGGTTTTCACGGTGCCGTTGCTTTGCGCCGTGCGCCCGGAAAGCGGGAGTTGCACCGCTTGCGAGCCCTGCGAGGACCCGGCCGGCGGACCGAGTTGCGCGAAGGCGGGAGCCACAAACATCATCGCGACGGCAAACGCCGCGAGCCCGGCTCCGGCGCGTTTCCTCCAAAGATTTGAGAAAAATCGAGTTCCTATTTTTTTAAGCATAAGATCCACCTGAGCCGGGCCTAGCTGAGTTGTTTTCTAAATCGCCAAATGCTCAGTGAAACGAGCACGACGGTGAACGCCAAAAGGGCGAGGAAATTGGGCCATAACGTGGCAATCCCGCTTCCCTTCAGCATCGCACCGCGCGAAATCTGGCCGAAATGCTGAATGGGGTTAAATTGTGCAACTGGCTGGAGCCATTTCGGCATCGCTTCCACCGGGGTGAACGCCCCGGAAAGCGACGTCAACGGCGGATTCACGAAAAAAAGGGTGAGCTGCGCCTGCCGCGCCGATTTTGTGAACGTGGCGATGAACGTCCCGATGCTGATCCCGCACAACAGGCAGAGAGCCGCGGCCGCGATCACAAGCAAAATATTTCCGCGGAACGGTATTCCAAATACGACGCGCATCATGACCACGGCCATCAATCCCATCAGGCAGAGAAGCGCAAAAAGAGGAAAAAGCTTCGCAACGATGATCTGCGTCGTCGAGGCGGGAGACATCAAGAGCTGCTCCAGCGTGCCGGCTTCGCGTTCCTTTACAATCGCCGCGGCGGAAATCAAGGAGCCGTTGAGGATCAGCAGCACTCCGAGGATGCCTGTCACAATGAACCACGTGGGCTCAAGGCCCGGGTTATAAAGGTAGGCTGGAAAGAGCTGAACCCTTCCGAGCCGGCTCACGTTGGGCGCGGCAATCTGCTTGAACTGCGCGTGGATTCCGCTTCCCGCGAGGGTCTGGTTGTAGGACGAAATGACGCCCTCCGCATATCCTTCGCCGATCGTGGCTGTATTGGAATTCATGGCGTTGAGCAGGACCTGGACAGTGGCAGGCTGGCCTCGTTGCAGATCACGCGCATAGTCGTAGGGAATCACCAGGCCGGCGTCCAGATTGCCGTTCGCGATCATCTTGCCCATTTCGTTCACGTCAAAATAGGTGCCCGCGCTCTGGAAGCTCTTGCTTTCGGTCATGGTCGCCACCAGTTCGCGGCTTTCGGGAGTTCGGCTATCGTCCACAACGCCCATGCGAAGGTTGCTGACGGTTGCGTTGAGAGCAAATCCGAAAAGAAGCAGTTGGAGCGTGGGGGGCAAGACTAACGAAAATGCGAGTCGCCGGTCGCGCAAAATCTGGCGAAACTCTTTCAGGATCAGAGCCCGCATGCGGTAGCCCAGGAGTTTTCGCAGCCGATTCATGACCTAGTCCTTGAGTTGCATCCGCCGCATGTTGCGCCACGCGATGGCGTAAAAGACCGCGCCGATGGCAGCGATCGCCAGTACCCTGGTCCATACCGACGGCCAGCCTCCGCCCGCCAGGAGGGCGTCACGCACCACTTCGATGTAGTAGCGGCCCCAAACGAAATTGGAAAGCCAGCGAATGGCAATGGGAATATTCTGGATCGGAAAGAGCAGGCCGGACAGCATGTACACAAGCAGGAATCCGGCCAGCGCAACCGCCTGCATCGCCGCCACCTGGCTTGGAATCGCCGCGCCGATCATGTTTCCGAAAGCCGTCACGCAAAACATGTACAGGACCGTGGAGACGAGGAATGCCGTTGGATCGCCGGCAAAGCGCAACCCGAAGCCCAAGAATAGAATCATCATCATGATGAGGGCTTCCGCGGTGGCCACGATCATGAACGCCATGATCTTGCCGAGGAGGAATTCGTGCGCGGAAATGTTCGAGACGTACACTTGCAGGATCGTTTTCTGCTCGCCTTCCCTGGACATGGCCAGCGTCGCCAGCAGCGGCGGAAAAATGGACATGGCCATGACATAGATTCCAGGCCCATAAAACTTCTGGGACGAGCGGCTGGGGTTGTACCATAGTCGAATCTGCGCGTTGACCGGCTGCGGGCGGGTCGCTCCCGAATTTTCCTCGTTGTAAGCGCGAACAATTTGCTGCGCGTCGCCCGAGACGATTTGCGCCGTGTTCTCGTCGGAGGCATCGATCAGCATCTGCACGCCGGCGTTCTGGCCGCGGGCAATGTCATGACCATATTCGTCCGGGATAATCAGCGCCGCCCGGGCGCGGTTGGAAATGAAGGCTTGCTCAGGTTGTTTGTCCGCGGGCCAGGAAACAACGTGGAAACTGAGCGACTGGCGAAATGCGTCGACCAATTTCTGGGACGCCTCCGACTGATCGAGGTCCTGCACGATGATGGGAATGTCGGTAACGGTCAAAGAAATAGCCGTGGTCTGCAGCAGGAGCAAGATTACGGGGAGAAGCAGCGCCAGCGCCACCGCGAGGCGGTCGCGGAGAAGTTGCGTCAGTTCTTTTCTGGCCTGCGCGAAGATTCGCCGCATGACTTGTTCCCCTACTCCTCCGCGCTGATCTTGCCGCGCTCGCGGGCTTGCTCGACAACGCTGATGAACACATCCTCGAGCGAGAACCGCCCTTCCCGGGCGCCGAGCACGTGGACTCCCGCGGCTTCGAGCTTCTGGGTATTCTCGCGAATGCCGGCTTCCACATCGCCGTCGGTAATCACGTGAAGGCGTTTTCCAAACAGGGCAACCCGCCAGTGCTGGGTTACCGATTTCAAGAGATCCGCCGCGCGTTGCGGCTGGTCCACGCGAAATTCGAGAAGATGCCCCCGCTGCTTTCCTTTAATTTCGCTGGGAGTGCCTTCCACGAGCAGTTCGCCGGCCACCATGAATCCGAGGCGGTTGCACTGCTCCGCCTCCTCGAGATAGTGCGTGGTCACAAGGACGGCGGTGCCCGCATCGGCAAGGCGATTGATCATCATCCAAAACGCGCGGCGCGCCAAAGGGTCCACTCCGGACGTCGGCTCGTCCAGAAACACGATGCTGGGCTCGTGCATGATGGCGGAACCGAACGCCACGCGCTGCTTCCACCCGCCCGGTAAACTCCCGGTGACCTGGTGTTCCCTGCCCTCGAGCCCGGAGAACTCGAGGACCCACTTCTCTTTTTCCTTGAGCTCGGCCTCTGGAACGCCATAGACTCCGCCAAAAAAATCCAGGTTTTCCAGAATCGAAAGATCGTCGTAGAGCGAAAACTTTTGCGACATATACCCGATCTGCTGGCGGATCTGCGTCGAGCGCAATGCGCCGCGCTCGCCCGCCAGTTGCATGTTTCCCGTGGTGGGCTCGAGCAGGCCGCACAACATCTTGATCGTCGTTGTTTTTCCCGCGCCGTTGGCGCCGAGCAATCCATAGATCTCGCCGTAGCGTACCTGCATGCTCACGTCGTGCACGGCGGTGAACGAGCCGAATTGTTTCGTCAGATTTTCGGCCCCGATCGCGATTTGCCCCCGTTTTTCCTTGTGCTCGCGGCGGGAGGGAAAGGGCGTATCCCGCATTTCGTTGCTTAGCGAGATCAGCGTCGCCACAAAGGTGTTCTCCAGCGTGGGTTCGTCCACTCGCACGCTGTCTATATGAATTCCTGACGCGTCCATCACTTCCTGCAACGTGCGCTCGGCCGATTCCGGCGAATGTGAGAGCAGATCCAGGCGGTCTCCGAAGCGCTGGACGTCAAAGATGTCGCTGTGAGGGCCGGTCACCTTGTGCACGGCGCGAAGGGCTTTGCGGAGTTCGGGCGTGCGCAATTCGAGGCGCTTGGCATGCAAACTGTCGCGGAATTCGTCCGGGGAGCCGATTTGCCGAATCTCGCCGA
The DNA here is from genome assembly GCA_963757625.1 of Terriglobia bacterium. Taxonomy (GTDB): domain Bacteria; phylum Acidobacteriota; class Terriglobia; order Acidiferrales; family UBA7541; genus Palsa-360. The sequence goes on from CAVWSJ010000007.1 coordinate 92,827, forward strand.
GGTGGATCAAGGCGATTCGATGGCATCGCTCCGCCTCATCGAGGTACGGCGTGGCGACAAGAACCGTGAGGCCCTGGCCGGCAAGGTGCGCCAGGGTGTCCCAAAATTCGCGCCGCGAAACGGGATCGACGCCTGTCGTTGGTTCATCGAGCAAAAGGATATTCGGTTCTGAAACCAGCGCGCACACCAGCGCCAGCTTCTGTTTCATGCCGCCGCTCAGCTGAGCCGCCATGCGGTTCGAGAAACGGTCCATATCAAACATTTCCAAATAGCGGCGGCCGCGCTCGGCGATCTCCACGGGAGAAACATGGCGCAGTTCTCCGATATAGCGGATGTTTTCTCTCACGCTCAGGTCAGGATAGAGGCTGAAGGTTTGGGTGAGGTATCCGGTCTGCGCGCGCGCGTCGCGCGCCGGCCTCCCGAAGATTTCGGCCGCGCCGGCGGTCGCCTCCATCACGCCGGCCAGGATTTGAAACGTGGTCGTTTTTCCCGCGCCGTCGGCGCCGATCAAGCCGAAGATTTCGCCGCGCCGCACCTCAAAAGAAATACCGCGCACCGCCTCCACTGCGCCGTAGTGTTTCCTGAGGCCGCGGACGTCGATCGCAGACTCTGGATGCGAATCCTCTCGCTCGCGGAATTCATTCCGGTCCGTAACCGTTGTATTCATTGTGCTCGTTTGTGAGGCGGCCAGGCGCTGCCACTCGTCAATATTTCGCCATCTGCCGGCATCCCGGGCTTCGCGAAGCCGATACCCTGCGTCAATTGCACCTTGAGTCCGACGACCTGCTTTACGCGGTCGTCTCGAAAGTACGTATTTTCGGGGGTGAAAGTCGCCTGCGGGTCGATTCGAAGGACGTACCCGTCCAGAGCTTGATTCGGACCGGAGTCCAGAAAAACGTGCGCGGGCTGGCCAATTTTCACCTTGCCGATTTCGCCTTCCGGAACGAAGCCGCGCAGATACACCTTGGAAAGATCGAGCAGCGTCACGATCGCGGTGCCCGCTTGCACGACCTCACCCGGTTCGGCGGCCCGGGTGAGCACCGTTCCGGAAAATGGAGCGAGAACCGTTAAATCGGCGCGGTCCGCCTCCGCCTCGGCGAGTTCCGCCTGGGCCTGCGCGGTCTGCGCCTTCGCCGCGGACACCTGCGATTCCTGCGCGGTGATCTGCCTCTCGGTGGCGGAAACCTGCGCGCTACGAATTTTCGGGTTATCCAGATTCGCCTCGGCCGTCGTCAGCGCGCCGCGGGCGGATTCCACATGGCGCTGCGCGGCGGCCACTGCGGCGGCCTGCTGGTCGGCTTGCACCTCGGCCTGAAGTCCCTGCTGTTCGGAAGCGGCGCCAGTCTTCGCAAGGCGCGAGTAGGCGTCCCGGTTGAATTGGGCCAGCCGCAAAGCGGCTTGTTGCTGCGCGAGGTCCGCCTCTGCCGCGGTCAATTCAGCCTGAGCTTGCCGAACGCGGCCGTCCGCATCCGTCGTGGACTGGACGGTCTGCAGCTGATTTTGACGGAGCTGATCCTGCAGGACGGCGATCTGATCGCGGGCGGCCTGCGCTTTTGCCTGGGCATCGGCCAGCGCGGCCCGGGCTTGGTCTTCGCGTGCCACCACTTGCGCATCGTCCAGGCGGGCAATCACCTGGCCCGCCGAAACGGTATCGCCCTCGCGGACAGTGACCTCGAGAATCTTCCCGCTGGTTTTCGGCGCGACGGCCGAATCGTCTCCTTCAATGCGCCCGCTCAGCGGAACGATGCTGGCCGGCAGGCTCGGCGCCGCGAAAAATATCTCCCACACTGCTAGCGCGACGATCACCACAGCGACGACTATGAGAATCCTCTTGAGACGCGTTCGTGGTTCTTTGCTTTCGACGGGTGAGGGTGAATCGGGCGCCTGGCCCGCCTGCGTGCGCTGCTCCACGGGAGGCGGCTCCTGGGCCATCGTGTTTGTTTTCATCTCATCCATGGCGTTTTCCGTGCCCCACTTTCTCCAGGTACGAGAGAGAAAAATCCGTAATGTGGTCCGCGATGCGGTCCAGTTGACTCGGCGTGAGTTTCAATTCCGGCTGCAATCGTGAAAGAACTGGCTGAGAGAAAGTGTAAAAAAGAATTTGCCCGACAATGCTGTTCACCGAGAGCCGCGTAGTTTCATGGTCGGGGGGCAAACCCGCAATTTCGCCAACGGCTTTGCGCAGGCGCTCATAAACAGGCCTTATCCCTTCGTCCACCACCCGGGCCATTGCGGGCGTGGGATGCGTGAATTCGTGCATCACCAGGCGCAGGTGCCAGTCTGGCCTTGCTTCGCGGCACAGGCTCTGGAGGCGCGCCCGGACCACGCCGCGAATGACGTCTTCTGGAGATCGACCGGCATCCAGAGCGGCGCGCATCGCCGGCGTTTGCGCGGCGCGCACGGAATGCCGCAGAACCTCGGTGTACAGGCTCATCTTGTCGCCGAAGGTGTAATTCACCGCCGCCACATTCGCGCCAGCGCGGCGGCAGATTTCTCGAATCGTTGCGGAGCGGTATCCGCGTTCCGCAAAGACCTGGCCGGCGGCGTCAATCAGCTTATCGCGCGTCAAATCGGAGGATTTGCGTCTGGCGCGCCGACGGGCTGGAGGAAAAGGCCGTGCGATAGCGTGATGTGCCATATCAAACAACTGTTTAAAACAAATGTTTCAATCTGTCAAGCGAAAAATCCCGGGGACAATCTGTACCTCAGCGGATCGTTGCACAATGGAAGGAGCGGTATGGCCTAGAGCATTTGAGCAATGATGCTTACTCAACGATACGAGGATCCGGCAGCGGCAAGATGAACCTGCCCCGGAAACCGCGTGACGACAATTTGGGCATCAGTTCATCCGCGATGTGCCAGGAGAGTAGAAGCGCGTACTCCGGTTGATCCTCGAAAAGGCGAGACTCCTCAAGCACCGGAATAAGCGTTCCAGGAATGTATTTGCCGATCTTGTAGGATCCCTTGATTTCCAGAACGCAATCGAGGATGCCATCGTCCAGGCCCACGTAGTTGATCAGCGTGCTTGCACGTGAGGGAGCGCCGATGCCGTAGATATGTTCGCCGCGCGCCTTGATCTTGCTGAGGAGCGTGTAGAGATCGAGCTTTGTTTGTGTCACCTTGCTTCGGAACCCACGAAATGTTTCGGGCGTCAGCTCCCTTGCCTCGGTCCGGAGGACTTCGGCGACGCTTTCGCGGACGGGGTATTTGCCAGCCCGAGCAGCATAGACACGGATCGATCCCCCATGCGTGGGGATGCGACGGGCATGAATCACTTCCAGTCCGTGCATTTGCAGCAGGTGTAGTAGGCTGGTCAACGAATAGTGGCGCAAATGCTCGTGATAGATCGTGTCGTACTGAAGTGTTTCGATCAGTGACAGCAGATAGTGCGATTCAGATATAAAGATGCCGTCATTGGTGAGCAGTTCCAGAATGCAATCCACGATTTCGTGGATATCCTCGATATGGGCGAAGACGTTTGCGGCGGTAACGATCCTGGCTTTGCCCATCCGCTGGGTCACGGTGTGAACCGCCTGTCGATTCATGAATGAGATCAGCGTCGGTATGCCCTGCTGTTTCGCAAGTTCACCCGCCTGCGTTGGCTCGATGCCAAAGACCGGACCGCGCGCGGCAAAGTTGCTCAGGAGCGTTCCATCGTTCGAACCAATATCCACGACCAAATCGCGCGGCCCAAGCGGGTAAAGAACGGCGACTTCCCGCGAAAGCTCGGCGAAATTTTCGCGCAGTATTTTCGTGGTTCCGCTCGTATAGGGGTACTCGGGCGGGAACAGGATGGCAGGATCCACAACCAGCCCCAGTTGCACAAGCTGGCAGTTACAGCAACGCAGTACCTGCGCCGGATATGCAGGTTGCTCGGCGGGACGCGTGCCGATCGGGGGCATCGTATTTACAGGAGGGAGATAGCCGACGAAAATTACGGGGTCCAGGTTCGGAGAATCGCAGACCTGGCAGCGTTCCACCACGATACTGCCGCCGGAACCGGCGGCCAACCGTTTCTCGCGTGACGTCAGCGTCGTTTGTGTCATGTTCCCACTCCCTTTCGCGAAACTTTCTTCCGTCGATACCCTGGCTGAACCCATGGCCAGTGGGCAATGATTTTTCTTAGACGTCCGCGTGGCTGCTTGCCATGTTATGCCGATACCAATCCACGGTTACGGCCAAACCCTCCGCTAGGGTCACGCGCGGCTGGTATCCGAGCCGGCTTATCCGGCTGATGTCCGGGCATCGCCGCAGCGCACCGCCGGGACGAATTTTTCCGGGGATCACTCGAATTTTGAGACCGAAGCAGCGAGCGACCGCTTGCGCCAGATCAGCGATCGTGGTCTCGACATCCGTGCCAATGTGATAGATTCCCAAGTGCTCGCCTCGCTGCAAAATCCGCGAAATGCCGTCGATGAGATCGCTGATGTAGACGAATGCGCGAGTCTCGCGGCCCGTGCCCTGGATCGGAAAATCGATCGAGCCTGATGTCCGGCGCGCCTCTCCGGCAATTTCGGCCATTCGCATGGCGAATTGTGGGATCACGTGCTCGCCGCCCATGTCCGGGCCGTATGCATTGTGAGGACGGAAGATCATGACCCGGTCAAAATTTTCCCGAGCGTAGTTGATCAACAGCAGCTCGCTGATGATTTTTCCGCCGCCGTACGAATTGCGCGGATTGAGGACATCCGGCACGCTCAACGGAACGGTCTCCGGCGTCGGGACCTCGGGCGGAGTCTGGTAAACCTCGGAACTCGATGCCAGCACGAATTCTCGCACGCCGTGCTGTTTACAGGCATCCAGTGCGTTGATCATTCCCTTGACGGCTACCTCCAGCACCAGTTCCGGTTTGGAGTAGAAGAATTCCGTTCCATTGATATACGCGAGGTGGCAGACGCAATCGACGCCTCGTATTGCTTCTCTGAAAGCGTTCGGATCTCGGACATCGCCTGTAAAAAGTTCCACGGCCCCGGCAGCCTCGCCCAACTTGCGGGCGGCGCCACGGGAATTGTCATCCAGCACGCGGACACGGTGCCCTTCATTCACCAGGCGCCGTACCAAAGCGCTGCCGATGAATCCCGTCCCACCTGTGACGAGATACGTTTTCATAGGCTTGCCGGCTTCCTGCGAAAGCTGTTCATAGCGACTTTTCGCTTCGTCCCGTGCTCGGAAACGCCGAGGCAGTGCGTATGCGAACCGTGGGTCTTTCGGATTTGGGCACTCGGCGAAGACGCCTGCATCCCCAGATAAACCAGCGCAGATATTCCCATGTCCAGGGGCCCAGACGAAATGTGGACTTGCCACCATATAACCGGTCGATGGAAATGACCGGTACTTCGCCGAGTTTCCATCCAGCGAGCTGCGCCTTCATGGCCATTTCAAATGTCACCGCCCAGCCAACTGGATTGGCCTCCAATTGCAGGTCAGGAAATAATGAGCGGCGGAACAGCTTGATGCCCGTCGTAGCATCGCTCATCACGCAGCCAGCCAGCCCGTGAAATAATCGGTTTGCAAATCGCGAAAAGACCCCGCCGATGATTGAACCGCCCAGGCGCCGGCCCCCATGTGCGTACCGCGAACAGCTCACCATGTCGCACCCTTCCTGCATAAGCGCGAGCATATCTTCGATGGCAAGGAGCGGCCCGACCTCGTCGGCTGCGAATAAAAGAACGTAGTCTCCGACCGCGGCATCCACCCCTGCCTCGATCGCGTTGACGACTCCGCTGCCCCTCTGATTGTGCACCAGTCTAAGATTCGTCCAATCCTTCTGCATGCTACGGATGACGGGAATGCTGTCATCATCGGGGAAGTCATACACGATCAGAAGTTCATGGGAGACTTCGACCATGGCCTTCAGCAATTTCACCATGATTCGAAGGTTGATTCCTTCGTTGCGAACTGGAAGGAGAATCGATAGCCTGATTGTCCCTGGTCCAGCCGTGTCCACAGCCGCTTGCGGCTCACCCGTCGTTCTTTCTTCCGTCGCTGGAGTAATCATAGAAATCTCGTAACGTCCAAAATTGGCCCTGAAGGATGGACCTCGCCACGGCCCGACAAGGAGTAGCAGGGTCGAATATTCGCCCGCCCTCCAGGGCTATTTCGTCCGCGCCTCGAGCAAACCGTCAAGTTTGTGGGCCTGTTCCATCACACTCGCTTGGTTCCTAGACCGGAGAAAGCGAATGGGTATCCCCGCGTAGACGCTCCAGGGACGAAACTTAAATGCGGCCGGAACGAAACTAAGCGCTCCGATCGCTGTTCCCTCCGGCAGGTGGTTATCCGGCATGATCACGGAATTAGAACCCACGGCCGTGTAATCATCGAGCGTAACGTCGCCTCGGATCAAATGTGTTTTCACCTGCTCGATATCGGGTGGGATGATCGTCACGAGGTCGTTCACGAAATCATCGCTCGTGCACCAGACTTTGACTCCCGACGACAAGCTGCAAAAATCGCCGATCTGGAACTGCAAATCCGGCCCTCCTGCAATACTGCATCCCGACGCAATGTGAGTGCACCGGCCGATACGCACCCGAGTCGAAAAATAGCAAAAGTCATCGATGATGGAGTCCTCGCCGATCACGAAGTGCTCCCGGTGCCGAATCCGGCTATTGGGGGAAATGATAGGCTGCATTGATCTGCTCTCTATCTTCTACCCGCCCACGCTTAAATGCGGTAAAGCCATGAATTCACTGATCTGGCCGCAAATCGTCATTACATCCTCGTCCGACAGCGTGAATGCGGAAGGAAGCCACATCGCGCGAGGAATTTGTTTCGAACTATTTGGGAATTGACGGCTGGGCATGCGATAGGGCTTCTGCGTATGCAGGGGGTGCCAAAACCGCCTGCCGTGAATCCCCTTCGAGGCCAGGTGATCGTACAATTGATGGCAATCATCGGCGAACACATCGGTCCACTGTGGAACTTCCCCGCCTTCCATGCAGAAAGGGAGAACCGAAATGCCCTTAACATCAGCGAGCCCGGCCGCGTAGCTTCGATAAATATCCTTCATTCTGCAAACTCGGCTTTGCAGCTGACTGAGCTGTCCAAGCCCCACCGCAGCCTGCAAATTCGTAAACTTGAAGTTGTATCCGATGTTGTCGTGCGCATCGTCCCCTCCGGTACCGCGCATCGGGCGTCCCTGGTCCTTCAATTCACGAAGGCGAACATGCAACTGGTCATCGTTGGTCGCGATCAGGCCGCCCTGGCCTGTCGTCACTGTCTTGTTCGGCGAAAGGGAAAAACATCCCGCAATGCCGAATGTCCCCAGACAAACGCCCTTGTGTTTTGAAAGAAGGGCTTCGGCGGCGTCTTCAATAACCAATAGTCCATGGCGCCTGGCGATATCCAGAATGGCTTCCAGATCGGCTGCGCGCCCGCTGACGTGCACCGGAACAATGGCTTTTGTGCGAGCGGTAATCGCAAGCTCGGCGCACTCCGGGTCAAGCGTGAGCCTTTCCGGGTCGACGTCCACCAATACCGGCTTCGCGCCCGTCATGGTGACGGCATTCGCAGTGGCGATGAAAGTTACGTCGGGGACGATGACTTCATCGCCTGCTCCGACGCCAGTTGCCGCCAACGCCAGAAAAATTGCGGCGGTGCCGCTCGTCGTGGCCACGACGTGTTTGCAGCCAAGCAGTTCGGCGATACGTTTCTCAAACTGGGTGGTCACTTCCCCATCATTCAAGAAACCGCTGTCGATTACGTCGGCGACCCGCGCCTTCTCTTCCTCGCCAAACTGTGGAACCCAAAACTCCAGTTTCCGATTCAAGCTCCCTCTCCTAGACAGAGCCAATCGCAACGGTTTCGCGGGCGATTAAACTGCCCTTCCCCCAGAAGTTCCAGATATCGACGATGACTTCATTGTCCAATTTCAAATCCCGATACGCATTATGGGGAGCGCAAAGGATCAAAATATCGCTTCTATTTGTCACTTCATTGAGAGGCAAGAGATCCGGATCGGTCTTGACATAGGGGTCCGTAGTCAGTACCGCTTTCGCTCGATTCGCCAGGATCTTCTTCAGCTTATAGCTGAGTGAGAAACGCGGATCATCACTTTCGGCTTTAAAGGCCATGCCGAGCAAACCGACGGTCATCTTTTCCAGGGGATACGTCGCGGCCAGAGTGTCGACCATGAATTGAGGAAGTCCTTCATTGACCAGCATGGCCTGAAAACCCAGTCCGAACTGGTTCCGGTAAAAGCTGGCCAGTTGCATGGTGTCCTTAAACAAGCAGGGGCCGGCGGCCAGGCCTGCGCGGGGGAAATCCTTCGACCGCGGATAATCCTGCTTCATCCCGTCCAAAACTTTGTAGTAGTCCACTTTGGCGGAGGTAGCAATCATGTAAAACTGGTTTGTCACGGCGAATTGGATGTAACGATAGGCATTGCTGAACACTTTCACCAATTCAGCCTCAATAGGAGTGAGACGCACGACCTGCGGCGCAATCAGACTAAACAGTCGTGCCGCGTCTTCTTCCGCCTCGGGGGTGGTGCCGCTCACAATCTGAGGCAAGGTCTGCAATTCCTCAATGGCATGGCCTTCAACGATGCGTTCGGGGCAAAACGCAAGCTTCAACCGCTTCCCTTTTGATTGGACGTACTTCGCCATCGAATCTGTCACGCCCGGATATACGGTCGAACGAATAACAATGAGTTGGTCTTCGGAAAGATAAGGAAGCAGGCTGTCAAAACACGCCGTAATTTCATAGAGTGAGGGGCTCAGAAACTCATCGACCGGAGTCCCGATTGTAATCACGACGGCTGCCGCCCGCGCCACGTCTTCTGCTCGGCTCGCAAATGTCAGCAACCCCTTGGATAGCGCGTCCTTTAGCAATGGCTCGGCCCCTTGTTCCAGGAAGGGCATTCGGCCGCCGCGAATGAAATCCATGGTTTTCCGGTCTAAATCATGGATCATGACCCTCTGGTCTTTTGTGGTAAAAACGATCGAAAGCGGCAGGCCCACGTGTCCCGCCCCGCCAACGACACAAATGTCTACCGGAAGTTGCCCCACGCCAGAGGTTTTTCGAGAAGATCTGATCATTTTGCCTTTTCCGAAGATTGGCTTTCCGTCCTACCGCGTCGCTTGGAATGAATCTCCGAGTGCCAGGCGCTGCTCGATCCGGTGGACCAGCAGCCCAGCCTGTTCATATTTGCCGAGAATTGTTGATCGCTCGACCGGCGCCCATTCTTGGATTGCTCCGAAACGGAATCAAACAAATCCGTGATTCCTGGACTCGACTAGCAGAGGAAAAACCACGGCCATTTCAAACCTGTTTTCCAGGGGCGTGGCTATCAACGATTTCGCTACTTTCAAATTCTTTCATGGCAACATGTCTGCGTCTACGGCGGAGGATGGCTAAGTTGCTGATAGCGATAATGGAGACCATCTGAAATCAGTCCCTCGCGTCGGCCCTGGGATCAGGATGTTGAGTCGGCCAACCGGAGAATGGAATCGAACTCGATTGGGACACATGGAATCAATCGGCGTTCGTTGGTCGGGTGACCAGGAAGACTCTGTGGTAAAAATCGCCTTCAGACTTTGGTTTAACGGCAACCGGACGTAAGGTAAACCCCTCCTTCGGGAGACTCCGAGGCCACCAGTCATTGCCCATTCCAGCTTCGCTTGAATACAAAAGAAAGTTAGGATGCTCCGCCACAAATGCTTTGAAATCATAGACCCGTAGCTGAGAATAGGAAGCCAGGATCAAGAGCTCTTTATCCGCGTTATCGGTTCCGATGTACGACACGGCAAGTTGTGGGTCCACGATTGCCACAAAACGCTTCGCCCAATCCGGCGACGCGTAGTGCGCCAGCTGCATAAAATCCCCCGCATCGGAGATAACAACCGGGAGGTCGTCATGGCCTGCCTTTGCTACAAATGGCTCAACGGGGGCTGCCGGAGATGAAAAATGTCCGGTATAGGTAGACCAATATGATTTTTCCCGAAGCACGATAACCAGAAGGAGGAGGAGCGTGATCGCGGGGATTAATTGGCTGCTCTTTCGTCCCAAGCGAGGCAAAGCATAACCGGCAGCAAGCGGGAAACCCAGCAAAGTCGGGAAAAGATACTTCGGGAGCATGCCGCCGTGAGCGAGCTTTGTCGCAACAAAACCTATGAAAGGCAGACTCAGAAACGTTAACGCCATAACGGCATCTTGCAATGATATCGTCGCAGCAATCTTCCCGCTCGCAGCCCTTCTGCGCGCGTATAGGATCGTGCCGAGGATTGCCACCGCTGATAAGCCGGTAATCGTAACCCCATTCGTAATGGATGTGTTCAAGTACCATCCATAGCTGTCCTTAGCCATTTGAAAGGTGGGCAGGGACCAGAAATATTTCCCATAGATTGCTTTGGACTTTGCCAGCATCGGCCAGAACGCCAACAGCGGGAGAAAACCGCAAGCCAAGGCAAACCAAACGCCCCAACGCAGTCGCCGCTCCACCAGTACGATGGTGGCTTCAGCGGCAAAGAACGGCAAAAAGGCAAATGCCGCGTAGTAGTGGAAGGACTGCGCCAGCGCCAAACTCAGCCCCAGCAGGATCGTCCAACGCACCGCAGGAGCGCGCTCATAACAAAGAAGCGCGAACGCGATGCAGGCGACAACGAGGCTGTACGGCCTGGCCTCGACTGCGTAAGTATCATATAGGGGTGTAATAAATAGAATCAGTGCACAGAAGAGGGCAATTGTGCTGCCGCGCTTCTTCCGGATCAATATAAACAAACATAAGACCGTGAGTGAGAAACTGAATATCGAAAGCCAGCGAAATGCGATGCTTTCATTTACCGCGACTTTGGTGGCAATTCGTTCGACCAGATAGAAGCCCGGTGGCTGACCGTCGGCGCCATTTTTGAGAGCGCTCCACAACGTGGAAATGCTTCGCTGGCGGACCATGAGGAACGTGCAGATTTCGTCGTACCAGAAGGGCCTAGTCGCAGCCTGGAGAAAATTCCTAATCGCCGCGTAGATGATCAGGATGGCGAGGACGTAAGGAGCAACTCTTTCGCTGTCCAACCCAAACAAAGAGATGGAAGAAGGCGAAGTTGAAGCGCGGTTAGAGGCCTGGTCCGGCATCACGGCAATGACTCCTATTTTTCAGGGATTCTCAGGATAACATTCTCAAATTGAGGCAGGTCGCCGGCGGCGGGCCGAGTGCCCAAATGCTAACGGAAAAGCGTAACTAATAGAGAACAATTGCGACGCCGACCGCGGATTCATGTAAATGACAAGTTTGGAGGGAGCCGACGTGAGGCGTTGCTGCAAAGTTGCCCGATTTCGGAATATTTCAATATTGAAGCCGATTTGTTGGCGTTCATCATTTGCTCCTTGCGGGAGCGCTGCGCGCGCCTGTCATTTCGATTTCGAGCGAAGCCACTTTCAAACCGTCAGGATGTTCCTTTCATTTTTCGATATTTCCTGATCAAGTTATTCGTTGAACTATCATGGCCAAGCGAAGGCTCGGCCTGACTCTCAAGTTCCGGGATGATGCGTTGGGCCAGGACTTTGCCAAGCTCCACGCCCCATTGGTCGAATGAATTGATCCGCCAGATCGTGCCCTGCGTAAAGACCGCGTGCTCGTACAGAGCGACGAGTTTCCCGAGAGCCTCCGGCGTGAGACGCTCGGCGAGGATCGTGTTCGACGGACGGTTGCCTTCGAACACCCGGTGGGGAACAAGCCAGTCCGGCGTGCCTTCAGCTTTCACTTGCTCTGGCGTCTTTCCGAACGCCAGCGCTTCCGTCTGCGCGAATACGTTGGCCAGAAGCATGTCGTGGTGGCGCCCGAGCGGGTTCAGAGACTCCCCGAACGCAATGAAGTCGCAAGGGATCAGCCGGGTTCCCTGATGAATCAGTTGATAGAAAGAATGCTGGCCGTTCGTTCCCGGCTCGCCCCAATAAATCGGCCCCGTCGGATAGGAGACGTCGGCTCCATCGATGGTCACGTGTTTTCCGTTGCTTTCCATTGTCAATTGCTGCAGGTATGCCGGGAACCGCTTTAAGTACTGCTCGTACGGCAACACGGCGACCGTCTGGGCGCCGAAGAAATCGCTGTACCAAACGCCCAAAAGGCCCATCAGAACGGGTAGATTCTGTTCGAACGGCGCGGTGCGGAAATGTTCATCCATCTGGTGAAAGCCGTCGAGCATCGCGCGGAAATTGTCCGGGCCGACGGCCAGCATGGTCGAAAGACCAATGGCCGAATCCATGGAATAGCGTCCGCCAACCCAATCCCAGAAACCAAACATGTTGGCCGTGTCGATGCCGAACTTCGCCACTTCCCCCGCGTTGGTCGAAACAGCGACGAAGTGCCGGGCCACCGATTTTTCGTCACGACCGAAAGCCGCCATGGACCAATCGCGTGCCGTGTACGCATTCGTCATCGTTTCCAGAGTCGTGAACGTCTTCGAGGAAATAATAAAAAGCGTTTCTCCCGGCTCGAGACCGCGAACAGCCTCCGCGAAGTCCGTGCCATCGACGTTTGAAACAAAGCGGAACGTCATCGCCGGATCGCTGTAATGCTTCAGCGCTTCATACGCCATCACTGGACCAAGGTCGGAGCCGCCGATGCCGATATTGATGACGTTGCAAATGCGCTCGCCGTTGTGCCCTTTCCATTCGCCCCTGCGGACGCGATTCGAGAATTCCGCCATCTTGTCGAGGACTGCGTGGACCAGCGGCACGACGTTCACACCGTCCGCGAGGATGGACGCTCCTCTAGGCGCGCGTAAAGCAACGTGCAGGACAGAACGCTTCTCAGTGAAATTAATTTTATCGCCTCGAAACATCGCGTCGATTTGTGACCGCAGGCCCGACTCCTCGGCCAGGTCGAGGAGGAGCTTTACGGTTTCGTCCGTGATGCGATTCTTCGAGTAGTCGAGGAAAATGCCCACGGCCTCGGCCGTCAATCGCACGCCGCGAGCTGAGTCTTCGGCGAACAGTTGTCTTAGATGAGTGCCATGAATCTGGCTATAGTGTGTTTGAAGAGCCTTCCACGATTTCAGGTTCGTCAGGAGTTCAGGGGATTGTGGCGCGGCAGGTGCGGCCATGATTGACTCCCTTCATTTCCATTTCACATTAGCCGGCGACGGCCTCTTTGATTGCGGCGCTTTTCTCGTCGATCACCGTCATCAATTCATTCCAGGACTGGACAAAAGCCTTCGCGCCTTCGTCCTGTAGACGTGCCGCCAATGCGTCGATGTCGACGCCGGCCTTGCCGAACTGGGCGAGCACATCCTCGCAATCACCGCCGTCCGCGGACAGGACCGCGCCAATATCGCCGTGATCGGCGAGGGCTTTCAGCGTGACTTCCGGCATGGTGTTCACGGTGAGCGGCGCAGCGAGAGCCTTGACGTAAAGGACATCGGAGGCCTTGGGATCCTTGGTTCCGGTACTGGCCATCAGGAGCCGCTGAGGTCGTGCCCCCAAATTGAAAGCGCGCTGCCAGCGCGGCGATTCGAGCAAACCCCGGTAGGCTTTGTAGGAGCGCGTGGCGATGGCGATGCCAAGCCTGTTCTTTAATGAATCCGGCACCTTACCCGCCACGGCGGTGTCCCACCGGCTGACAAATAGCGACGCGACGGAACCGACGGCGGGGTTAAGTCCGGCATCGATGCGCCGCTCGACGCCGCGAAGGAACGCCTCCGCAGCCGCGACATATTGCTCACGGGAGAACAGAAGCGTGACGTTGATCGGAACTCCGGCAAAGATCGCCTCTTCGATCGCGGGCAGACCTTCCTTCGTGCCGGGAATTTTGATGAACACATTCGGCTGCCCCGCGCGCGCGCTGAGGTCCCTGGCCGCGGCGAGAGTACTGCCTGTGTCGTATGCCAGAAGAGGAGAAACTTCGAGCGACACCCATCCGTCCACGCGATCCGTCCGGTTGTGGACGGGCCGAAACAGCGCGGCCGCCCGGGTAATATCGTCCAGAGCCAGCTCAAAAAAAAGCGCTTCGCTCGATTCGTTCTTGCCTAGCTTCGCGCGGATCGCAGCGTCGTAATCGTTGCTGTTCTTAATAGCGTGGTCAAAGATCGTCGGATTGGAAGTAAGCCCGGTTACGGAAAGCTCATCGATATAGCTTTTCAGCTTGCCGCTATCCAGAAGATTTCGCGTGATGTTGTCGAGCCAGATGCTCTGGCCTAAATCATGCAACCGTTGCGTTGGTTTCATTTTGTCACCTCCATCACAGCTTTCGGGTCAATCAGATGGTCCATTCTTCCCAGATTCCGTTATAGCACGAGCATCCGAAGCCTTCTACCAAAGAGGGTCGTCGCAATTAATCTCCTGACCCGGACTCCATTGCCTTCACATTTGGAGTCGTTGAAACCATCGGCCGGTTTGCTGTTTTCGTCAGATCGCGCAGCCATTCGAATGCCGGATCGGACAGCATCTCCGCCGTACAACGCCAGCGCCAATTCCCTTCGGCGCAGCCTGGAACGTTCATGCGAGCCTCTTTGCCCAGGTTCAGTAAGTCCTGCAATGGGGCCATCGCAAGAGCAGCGACGGATGACCAGGCCACTTCGATCATCGCCCGGGGGACCTCGCCGCTCTTGGCTCCTTGCCGTTCCAAGAACGTTGAAATGCTTTGTCGAAGGTCGGCCGGCAATTCTTCGAACCACCCGCGGGTCGTGGGGTTGTCGTGCGTGCCCGTGTACACCACCGAGTTGGTAACATAGTTTTCCGGAAGATGCGGATTATCCGAATGCCCGTCGAAGGCGAATTGCAGAATTCGCATCCCGGGAAAATGAAATTGATCCCGAAGCGTATACACTTCAGGCGTGATCAGCCCCAAGTCCTCCGCGATGAACGGCAGGCTGCCTAACTCTTTCGCCAGCGCCTGGAAGAAATCCGCGCCCGGACCCGGTATCCAATTCCCGATCCGCGCGGTTGTAGCTTCCGCCGGCACGTACCAGGCCGCCGAAAAAGCCCGAAAGTGATCCAGGCGAAGTGCGTCAACGTGCGTCAACCGGGAGCGCAAACGATCGATCCACCATCGATAACCGGAATTGCGATGGGCCTCCCAGTCATACACGGGGTTTCCCCACAGTTGTCCATTTTCGCTGAAGTAGTCGGGCGGAACTCCACCCACGAAGCGCGGGCGGCGTTGTTCATCCAGAAGAAATAGCTCCGGATGCGCCCAGACGTCGCTTGAGTCACCCGCCGCGTAGAAAGGGATGTCACCGATTAATCCCATTCCTTTCGCATGCGCGTATGCCTTTAGCCGTTCCGCCTGGCGGGCTACCAGGAATTGCGCGAAGCACACCAGGTCTATCTGATCCGCCAGTTCACGCCGCATTCGGTCGAGGGCCGCGGGCTCGCGCTCGATCAGTTCTTCAGGCCATTCAAGATAATGCGCGCCGCCGAAGTTGTCTCTTAGCGCGTGGAAGAGCGCATAGTCGTCTAGCCAGTGCGACTGCGCATTGCGGAACTTCTCAAATTCGGGCCGCAAATCAGCGCAGGCACCCCTTTTGAATTTGGTCCACGCGTTCTTAATCAGACTGCGCTTATAGGGAATGACCTTGTCGAATTCCACAACGGCCGGGGGAAAGAAAGGGTGGGCGCAATCGGTCCTCTTCAGCAGGCCATCTTCCCGAAGCCAATCCGGACTGATGAGCAGTTCATTTCCCGCGAAGGATGAGAGCGATTGATACGGTGAGTTGCCTTCACCGGTGGGATCGAGCGGTAACACCTGCCACCACCTTTGGCCGGCCTGATCCAGACGGTCGATGAAGGACAATGCGGGCAGGCCGAAGTCGCCGATGCCATATGGACCCGGGAGCGAAGTGATGTGCAGCAAGATGCCGGAGGCCCGATATTGTGGAGGGAGGGGCGGTACCTGGATGTTATCGCTGTTCACACTTGGCCTTTCCAGACCAGGACCCGGTTTTTCGCGGTTCGCAAGGCTTGTGAAATCCCGACAACATTATCCTTCATATAGCGTCAACACGCTGCGTTGAATCGGCGCTCGTTTCTTTCACAGGCTGATGTTGGGCAAGTTTCCCTGTGGCGACCGTTTGCGATATCTAACCTCCAGGTCCGATCACGGCGTCTGCCGCGTGATTCAACCCTATTTGACACGAGAACGTAGCTTGTGGTTTCACCTGAATTCGTCCGTTGTGCGCGAAAATCCAGATTTGCCCTGGCGTGATCTTGAGGAATTAGCCTTTGTAAGTCTGTACGTCGGCCATGGCAGCGATTTACAATCCAAACCGTGGCTTGAACGGCGCGCTCGTGATGGGATCGTTCTCCGTATGACGTGACCGGGAAACGCGGTGCTCATCGTGGCGAGATTAGAAACCAAACTAAAAAACCCGGCCGGACTCGCGGCGCACTACGAAAGCGGCGAAATTCGCTCGGGAACTCCCTTGCCGTGGGGCGCGCGCCAACGCGGAGACGGGGCCAATTTCAATTTATTCAGCCGCAACGCGACTCGAGTTCTCCTGGAATTTTATGACCGGCCCGGCGATCGCACCCCGACCAGGGTGATTGAACTCGATCCGGTGCGCCATCGAACCGGTGACGTTTGGCATGTTTGGGTGCAAGGCGTTCGCTCCGGCCAACTGTACGCGTATCGCATCGACGGGCCGTATCGCCCCGAAGAGGGTCACCGTTTCAACGCAAATAAGTTGCTTCTGGACCCGTATGCGTTTGCAATCGCCGGCGTGAGCGATTGGGATTTTGCGGCTGCTCGAGGCTATGATTCGTCGAGTCGTCTAACCGATCTGTCTTTTTCCACCGTTGACAATGCGGACGCCACGCCGAAGTGCGTATTCACCTACGGGCATTTCGACTGGGAAGGTGACCGTCCTCCGAAGCATCCCGCCGCGGACACCGTCATCTACGAAACGCACGTTCGCGGTTTCACGATTCAAACTACCTCGGGTGTGAGGTATCCCGGGACTTTCCGCGGGTTGATGGAAAAGATTCCCTACTTGCGGGACCTGGGAGTGACAGCCGTTGAATTGATGCCTGTCCAGGAATTCAATGAAAATGAATTGGTGCGGCTCAATCCGATAACGAAAGAAAGACTCCGGAACTATTGGGGCTACAATCCGGCCGCCTTCTTCGCACCCAAGGAATCCTACGGCTGTCAAGGATCGCCCGTGCAGCAGACACTGGATTTCCGGGAGATGGTCAAAGCGTTTCATCGCGCCGGTATTGAGGTCATCGTGGACATTGTCTTGAACCACACAGCGGAAGGAAATGAACTGGGACCTACGTTCTGCCTTCGCGGCATTGAGAACTCAATTTTTTACATGTTGCAGGAGAACGGCCGCCGGTACTACAAGGACTTTTCGGGCACCGGCAACACGCTCAACGCAAACCATCCCGTGGTTAGGGATTTTGTAATCGGCGTGCTCCGTTACTGGGTCATGCAAATGCATGTTGACGGATTTCGCTTCGACCTCGCTTCCGTCCTGGGCCGGGATGAACACGGGAACATCCTCGCCAACGCCCCTTTGCTCGAAAGCATCGCCGAGGATCCCATTCTGCGCGATGTAAAAATAATTGCGGAGGCTTGGGACGCCGGCGGCGCCTACCAAGTGGGGAGTTTCTCCGAACGCCGCTGGGTGGAATGGAATGGCCGTTTTCGCGACGATGTGCGGCGCTTCTGGCTCGGCGATGCGGGGATGACCGGTCTGTTTGCCAGCCGCATCTGTGGCAGCCCGGATTTGTACCAGGGATCGGGGAAAGGCCCCGAAAACAGCCTTAACTTCATCACCAGCCATGACGGTTTCACGCTGAATGACCTCGTCAGTTACAGGCAAAAACACAATGAGGAGAACGGCGAGGATGGCCACGACGGCACTGACGCCAATTACAGCGACAATTGCGGAGTCGAAGGACCCAGCGACGATCTCGCCGTCGAAACGATGAGAAAGCGATTGATCAAGAATTATCTGTTGACGCTGTTTGTTTCCCGCGGAATCCCCATGCTGCAAGGCGGGGACGAGTTTCGGCGAACCCAGCGAGGCAACAACAACGCGTATTGCCAGGACAATGAAACCAACTGGTATGACTGGAAGCTGCTCGAAAAACACCAGGAAATATTTCGATTCACCCGCGGAATGATTTCTTTTCGCCGCGCGCATCCCATGCTGAGAAAAGAGAGCTTCTACACGGACTCTGATATCAGCTGGTTTGGCCCGTCGGGCAAAGCTCCCGACTGGTCTGACGCGCAGCAAAGATCGTTTTCCTGCCTGATCTACGGCCAGGAAGACGCCGACCTGTTTCTCATGTTCAATGCCGCGAGCGACCCGGTGGAGTTTTCGATTCCAGCGCTAACGAAAAGTGGAGACTGGCATCTGGCTGTCGACACTTTCCGG
Source organism: Terriglobia bacterium (assembly GCA_963757625.1). Taxonomy (GTDB): domain Bacteria; phylum Acidobacteriota; class Terriglobia; order Acidiferrales; family UBA7541; genus Palsa-360. The sequence goes on from CAVWSJ010000007.1 coordinate 111,144, forward strand.
TCCGCCCCTGAAGACTTCTTCGAACCCGGGAAAGAACTCTCACTGCAAAGCGAAAGAACCTTCCGCGCGGGGCCCAGGTCAAGCGCCATTCTGTTGACGCGCCCGTAACAAGTGGCGCCTATAATCACAAATGTGTGTACGAAGGCATAAAGCAGTCGCACAACGGCCGAGGAACCACATGCGCTGTTTGAGGTGAGAAATGAACGTTAGTCCGAATGCCGGGAAAACTGCTGATCCTTCGATCCTCGTGAACGTCCCCAAACTAATTACGGACTACTACTCCCTGCGCCCCGATCTAAGCGACCCGAAACAGCGCGTCGCCTTCGGCACATCCGGTCATCGCGGATCCTCTTTCGATGGCGCTTTCAACGAGTGGCATATCCTCGCAATTACTCAAGCGATCTGTGATTACCGCAGATGGCGAAATATTGACGGGCCGCTCTTCCTTGGAATCGACACTCATGCTTTGTCCGAACCCGCATTTGCAAGCGCTTTGGAAGTGCTGGCCGCCAGTCGTATCGACGTAATGCTTTCGGAAGGGACTTCATATACGCCGACCCCGGCCGTTTCCCACGCGATTCTGCGGTACAACCACGGCAGGGAGAAAGGGCTCGCCGACGGCATCGTAATCACTCCATCCCACAATCCCCCGGGCGACGGCGGCTTTAAGTATGACCCTCCACACGGGGGACCGGCCGATTCGAATGTGACCGCCTGGATCGAATCGAAGGCCAACGATTATCTCCGCGAGATGCTGGCCGGCGTCAACCGAATCCAATTCGCGCAGGCGCTTCGAGCCTCAACGACCCATCGCTACGACTACCTGCACACGTATGTCAAGGACCTCGAAACGGTAATCGATATGGCGGCGATTCGAGATGCCGGGATATCGCTTGGCGTCGACCCGCTTGGTGGCGCCGGGATCGATTATTGGCCGCTGATCGCCGAGCTGTATGACCTTAACCTGACGGTTGTGAATAAAAGCATCGATCCGACGTTTCGATTCATGACGGTGGATTGGGACGGCAAGATTCGCATGGATCCATCTTCCTCTTACGCCATGCAGAGACTCATCGGGCTGAAAGACAAATTTGACATTGCATTTGCCGCCGACACCGACCATGACCGGCACGGCATCGTGACGAAGGGCAGCGGCTTGCTCCCACCGAACCACTACCTCTCGGTTTGCATCCAGTATTTGTTTGCGAACCGGAAGAACTGGGGGAAGGATGTCGCCGTCGGCAAGACCGTCGTGAGCAGCAGCGTGATCGATCGTGTCGCCGTGCGCCTCGGACGCCGGGTATACGAGGTGCCTGTCGGATTCAAGTGGTTCGTCGAAGGTTTGTTGGGCCGGCGGCTGGGCTTCGCTGGTGAAGAAAGCGCGGGAGCTTCGTTTCTGGACCGAAATGGCGGCGTTTGGGCCACCGACAAGGATGGCATTATCCCCGGACTGCTCGCCGCGGAGATCACGGCTCGGCTGGGACGGGATCCGGGTGAGATTTACCGTGACCTTACGCGGGACCTGGGTGATCCAATTTACGAACGCATCGAGGCCCCTGCCTCGCTGGAGGAAAAAGCCGCCCTGGAGAAACTTTCCCCTGCCGACATCCGCGTTTCCGAAATTGCCGGTGAAAAGGTTGAGCGGATACTAACGACCGCTCCCGGCGACGGCAACTCGATCGGCGGAATTAAAGTGATCACACGAAATGGCTGGTTTGCGGCGCGGCCTTCCGGCACGGAAGAGATTTATAAGATCTATGCGGAGAGCTTCCTTGGCCAGGACCATCTGCGGCGCATTCAAGAGGAAGCCCAGACAATCGTCTCCGAGACGCTGGCGCGGAATGCGCGAGCGGCGGCCAACGGTTAAACCGCAATGAGGAGCCCATCATGAGTAGCGCCGCTTACGGCAATCGTCCTTCTGATCCATCGATTTCAGATGCTCTCACGGACCTCGCGTTGGACTTGAGATGGTCCTTCAATCACTCGGCGGACCAGCTCTGGGAGCGCCTCGATCCGGAGCTATGGGAACTGACGCATAATCCGTGGGTTATTTTGCAAACCATATCGCGGGAAAAGCTGCAAAGTGTCACCGCTGACCCGAACTTCCAAAAGCTCCTGGTCGATCTTCATCGCGAGAAAAAGATGGCCGAGGAGTCGAAGGGTTGGTTTCAAAAGGCGCACCCGAATTCCGGTTTGTCTGCACTCGCTTATTTCTCCATGGAATTTATGGTGAGCGAGGCGCTGCCTATTTATTCGGGAGGACTCGGCAACGTCGCGGGCGATCAGCTCAAGACCGCCAGCAACCTTGGCGTTCCTGTGACCGGGGTCAGTCTGCTCTACCAGCAGGGATATTTCCGGCAGGAAATCGACGCACAGGGCCAGCAGCAGGCTCTGTATCCATTTAATGATCCTGGCCAGTTGCCGATCAAGCCGTTGCGCGACGCAAATGGTGAATGGCTGCGTCTATCCATCGATTTCCCCGCCACCAAGCTTTGGATCCGCACCTGGCAGGTACAAGTGGGCAGATCGAAATTGTATCTGCTGGATACAAACGATCCTGCAAATATCCCTGCATATCGCGGCATAACGACAGAACTTTACGGAGGCGGCCCGGAGTTGCGTTTGAAGCAGGAACTGGTCCTTGGAATCGGAGGCTGGCGGCTGCTGAGTGCCCTCGGAATGCAACCTGAAGTTTGCCACCTGAATGAGGGGCACGCCGCGTTTGCGGTGCTGGAACGAGCCCGTTCCTACATGGCGGATAACAAACAGCCCTTTGACCTGGCGCTTGCGATCACGCGAGCCGGCAACCTATTCACAACTCACACTCCCGTGGACGCAGGCTTTGACCGCTTCGATCCGGGCCTGATGGTGTGGTACCTGAAAAAGTATGCGGAGGAGTCGCTCTCGATTTCGGTCCAAGACCTCCTGGCGCTCGGACGGCGTGACCGAAATGATTCTTCTGAACCTTTTAATATGGCTTACCTGGCCATCCGTGGCAGTGGCGCCGTGAACGGCGTCAGTCAGCTGCATGGCCAGGTCAGCCGGCAAATCTTTCAGCCGCTATTTCCGAGGTGGCCGGAGAACGAAGTGCCGGTGGGGCATGTGACAAATGGCGTTCACATGCCGACCTGGGATTCCGCCGCGGCGGACAAACTGTGGGAACTTACGTGTGGTAAAGACCGCTGGCGCGATTCCACAGAAGGACTGGGGGAAGACTTTCGCAAGGTCAGTGATTCCGATCTCTGGTCGCTTCGAGCGGATAGCCGCAGATCCCTGGTTCAATACGTTCGTAAGCGGTACGCGCGGCAGCTCGCTGGCCGAGGAGCCTCTTCGGAGGATCTGACGCAGGCTGTCCACGCGCTGGACGCCGATACTCTGACCCTGGGGTTCGCCCGGCGTTTTGCGCCGTACAAGCGGCCCGACCTTCTCTTACACGATCCGGTGCGGCTTTTGGCCATCCTGACCAACCGGGAACGCCCCGTTCAGCTGGTGCTCGCTGGGAAGGCCCATCCGCAGGACCTGCTGGGTCAAGGGATGATCCGCGAGTGGGTCGAGTTCTCCCAACGCCCGGAAGTGAAGTCCCGGGTCGTTTTCCTGAGCGACTACGACCTGCTCATGGCGGAGCAGTTGGTTCAGGGCGCGGATCTGTGGTTGAACACGCCAAGACGCCCCTGGGAAGCGAGCGGCACCAGCGGAATGAAGGTGCTCGTCAATGGCGGACTGAATTTGTCGGAGCTCGATGGCTGGTGGGCCGAAGCATATTCCCCGGAGGTCGGCTGGGCCATCGGCGACAGACGGGAACATGATCATGATCCAGCGTGGGATGCGTCGGAAGCCGATGCCCTTTACGGATTGCTCGAACGGGAGATCGTCCCCGAATTCTACAAGCGCGACGATCGAGGAATTCCGCGCGGCTGGGTCGCTCGCATGCGGGAGAGCATGGCCAGGCTGACGCCTCTGTTTTCCACCAACCGAGTCGTCCGGCAGTACACCGAGCAGCATTACTTGTCGGCGGCGAAAGCCGTTAAGGAGCGCGCCGCAAACCGCGGCGCGTTGGGAGCTGAATTGATCAAATGGCAATCTCAAATCGCAAAGCACTGGTCCTCGCTGAGATTTGGCTCCGCTACAGTTCAGCAAAAAGACGGCCAATACAATTTTCAGGTTCAGGTCTTTCTGAACGATCTCGATCCCAACGCTGTTAGCGCGGAGCTCTTTGCGGAAGGGCCGACCGGTAGCGCTCCGACGCGGCTCATCATGAATCGCGGCGAGCGACTCGTCGGTTCGGAAAACGGGTTCACGTACGCGGCTGTTGTCCCAGCGACTCGTCCGGCGTCGGATTACACCCCGAGACTGATTCCCTATCACGAGGGGGCATCTGTGCCCTTGGAAGCTCCCTACGTCCTGTGGCACGAATCGCCTTCGTGACGATGAGCGGAGCACTGGAATGGCAAGAGCTCTTTTGCTTCCAGCCCAAATTTCCCGTCACTAACCACGGCTTGACCGCGCTTCCCGCATCCGTGGCACCCGCCTCGCTCTGTAAAAATACGGAAGTTTCTATTGTGTCGCGCGGTATCTTACCAGCTCTTTATCGAACTTGACTTTCTGCTTGCTCCTGAGCAACGCCTCGATCTGAGCGTCGCTGTCTTTCACAACTTTTGCCGCAAGCGTTTCCCTGTATTCTTGTGAAAGAGATTCGACATCAAGAAGCAGGCGAATTTCTCGAGCGCGCTCTTCGAGGATACTATTGACGCCAATCCGCTGATCTTTATTCAATTTGAGGTTCTTCGACAGTTGCCGCAGCTCTCTGTGTGGATCGGGCATGCGCAGATTCACATTGTCGGGGGCCGTTTCCGGGCCGGAGGCGGCAGCGGAACTCCGCCGCGCTGCATGGACGGGCTTGGCGGTTACAATCGTTGCCAAGCTCGCAGCAAGAAAAATGGTCCACAGAACTTTCATATGCTTACGCCCAAATCAGACGGTCAAATTTTATCAGAGACCCCGGCGGGCTGCACGCCATTCTTGACATGCCTCGGATTTGCGACGAGCCTTGAAGCCTGACAGTCAGCCAACTCGGTGGGAGCTGCGCCGCGTTTGGTACGGAAGTTGGCGAGAATGGGCAGCAGCAATGTCGCGAGCAACAGCGCAAAAAGGGTGCCGTCGTAGGTTGACATGACAAATGTAAACAGAGGAAGCAATAATTCGCCGATGACAAAAAAACGCCTGTCCTTCGGCTGCGGCATTCCGTTTAGCTCGCCATCATCCAGGCCGGACTCTTGTTTTCCATCCCCCTTTACGATCAGGCGAGCGAGGTCCCCACACGACGAATGTGTAAGGCGCTGCGCTCGCCTTTTCACCAGTCTTCGCTGTAATATGTTCGGCGCACCGAGGCATTGAAGTTCGACCGGGACTTTCCAATATGAGGTGCCCCTCACTTTTGTTACTCCGCACACTGCTCCTCAGCCTGCTCTTAGCAGCGGCCATCTCCGTTGTCGCGCAACGCAATCCGAATGCCGGCCCCGGGACTGAAATTCCTTCGCAACAGGGAGCTGCAAATTCTGCTTTAGAAACTTCTTTTCCTTCCTCCGGACCGGATGTCTCTTCACTGATCACGCCGAAAATTCTGGCCGCAATCCCGGAACGTGCGACGGATGCCAGCGGCCAACCAAGTGGCGTCGTGAACATTCTGATTGTCGGTTCCGAAGAAGAGTTGAAGCGAATTTTCGAAGCGGGGCAATGGACGGTAGTTGGTCGCGCGAAGGCCGGAGAAAAGAAGGATGACTCATCGCAAAATCAATCGGAACGCACGTACCTGGATATGCCCTTGCCCGAACTATTTTTGTTCGGAAAACCTCAGGATTACGGGTTTGTGTATCCCGAACCCGTCACGGTTTACCAAACCCGGCGCTACCTGCGGGTTTGGAAGGCCCCGCTCACCGTGTCCAACCAGACTCTCTGGGTTGGGGCCGCCGCGCACGATGACGGGCCGTGGTGGGACGACCGGACGGGCGAAGTCAATCATCAGCCCAATCCAAATGTGGACGCCGAGCGAACGTTCGTCGGCGAATCATTGAATTCAACGGGACTCGTGGCCCAACTCGGCTATGTCCAAGCCCCGGGCGGACCTGCTGCGGCAGGCCCGCTCGGTACGGATGGACGCATTCTTTTATTGAAGTTGACGAATTTACCTTCTCAATAAAATTCGGTTTGCATACCGGCGGCAGTTCATTCTGAAGAATTCTGACCGGGCTTTGCGAATTCCGCGAAAGACCACGTTTCATGCAATTGTGCTTCGGTCTTAGCCCTGTCTATATCCAAAGTCATATACGGTGAAGACGGCCCGACACGATTCAGAAAGGATCGAGTGCACGAGACGGGAAAACGGAATTAAGGACTATTTTCGACGTCGCCAGTGGGGCGATCACTCACCGCAATTGGCTCCGAAGAGTTCTTCAGGATATTTGAAAGACTCAAATACTATATTCGTCTCTCTCACACCGCCGGAGGCGCGTGCGCCGCGACCACCGCCTGCCCCAAGCTCAGACCGCCGTCACCGCAGGGAACTTCCGCATGGGTGAATAATTCAAAGCCTGCCGCCCTGAATTTGCCAATCAATCCCTCCAATAAAATCGAATTGTTGAATGTCCCTCCGCTCAGGCAGACTCGATTGAGAGATGATTCCTGCCGCAGCAGGAAAGCGAGCTGAATCAGCGCTTCGACCAATCCATTGTGGAATCGCCGGCTGATGGTTTCCGCGGGCACGTCTCTGCGGAGATCCTCGACAATCGCTACGAACAAGGGGCGCGTGTCAATCTCCCAGCGTCCCTCCTGTCTATAAATTTCCAGGGGATATGCGCCCGAATCAACCGAGCGCCGCGCCAGCATTTCAAGCTCGATGGCCGCCTGAGCTTCATAGGTCACATGGCCCCTGATCCCGACGAGCGCCGCAATCGCATCAAAGAGCCGCCCGCAACTCGACGTCAACGGAGAATTAAACCGCTGCGCAATCATGCTGAGAATGAGTTCTGCCTTGCCCAGTTCCAGCTTCTGAACGAAAGGAATCCTCAGATTGAAAAAGCCGCGGCCAAATGTTTGAAACAGGTAGCTCACCGCCATGCGCCACGGCTCGCGGATCGCCGCTGCGCCGCCGGGCATCGGCACGTAGGAAAAGTGAGCGGCGCGCTCAAAACCGGCAAAATCCGCAAGCAGCGCTTCCCCACCCCAGATATGCCCGTCGGCGCCGTATCCAGTCCCGTCGAGCGATAATCCAATCACCCGGCCAGCGATCCTGTTCTCCGCCATGCAAGCGGCGATATGAGCGTGATGGTGTTGAACGCCGACACACCGTACTCCCGTTTGGGTGAGAGCCCATTTCGTCGAAAGATAATCCGGATGCAAGTCGTGGGCGACGATCTCAGGCTCGATTTCCAATATTTTCGACAGGTGCGCTGCCGCCTCACGGAAGAAATCGAAACTTTCGACGTTTTCGAGGTCTCCGATATGCTGGCTGAAAAAGGCATGTTTGCCCCGCGTGAGACACAGCGCGCTTTTGAGCTCGCCGCCGACCGCAAGAATCGCCGGCAGTTCCATGGCCAACTTCACCGGTTGCGGCACGTACCCGCGCGTCCTGCGAATCTGCCGGGCCTTCCCGGCCGAATATCGAACGACCGAATCATCGCAGCGCAGTAGAATTTCGCGGTTGTGCACGAGAAAAGCGTCCGCGATCCCTTGCAGTCTTTGCACCGCTTCGCGATTGTCAATCGCGATTGGCTCCTCGCTTAAATTGCCGCTGGTCATTACAAGCGCCTCAAACTTTCCCGCGGCGAAGAGCAAATAATGCACCGGCGTGTAGGGCAGGAAAATGCCCAGGTCGGATTGGTTCGGCGCAACGGAATCGGCGATTGCAGCACCACCGGCTTTTGGCAGGAGAACGATTGGCCGCTGCCGGCTGGCCAGCAGTTGCCGCTCGGCCTGGACGATCTCGCAGAATCGTGCGGCGGTCTCAACGTCGGGGACCATCACGGCGAATGGTTTTTCGACGCGCCTCTTGCGCTCACGCAGCCGCTCCACGGCGGAGGAGTTCGTGGCATCCACCGCGAGGTGGAAGCCTCCGAGGCCCTTGACCGCGACGATCACTCCGGATTGGAGACGTTCGACGGCTCCATGGATCGGGTCCAGCGAGGGAATCGAGCGTCCCTGCGCGTCTAATAACTCCAACTGGGGGCCGCAGTGCCAGCACGCGTTGGGTTGCGCGTGAAACCGGCGATCGGCCGGGTCGTCGTATTCGGTTCGGCATTCGCCGCACATCGGGAATACCGACATCGAGGTGCGCGACCGGTCATAGGGAATACCGCGAACAATCGTGAACCGCGGGCCGCAGTTGGTGCAATTGATGAACGGGTAAAGATACCGGCGATCATTGGAATCGAACAATTCTCGCAGGCAGTCGGAGCAAACCGCAACGTCCGGGGAAATCAGCGTATTAACATGATTGCCGGACTGACTTGCGAGAATTTCGAAACCCTGATCGGCATTGCAGGGGATCTCGCGTACGGCGACTCGGGTAATTTGCGCGAGGTCCGGCGCCTCCGCGGAAAGACGCGCCACAAAATCCTCGACAAGCTCAGGCGAGCCCTGTATTTCGATCGTCACGCCCGACGCCGTGTTGCTGATGCTTCCCCCGAGTTTCCGGCTGGTCGCGAGCCGATAGACGTGCGGGCGAAATCCAACTCCCTGGACGATCCCCGAAACCAGTATTTCCTTGCGGATTTCCATGGCGCTTCAGGAGGCGGTGGCGGCCGCTTGCAAACTTTCCCGTTTTCGATTGAGCCAGGTGAACCACTCCGCCAATCCTTCGTGCGTCTGGCACGACACTCGAAGGATCTCGACGCCGGGGTGAGTTTTCCGGGCATTCTCCTCCGCTGCGGCGATGTCGAACGGAACATGGGGCAGGAGATCGATCTTGTTGAGAATGACGAGGCTCGATTTGAAGAAGATCGAAGGATATTTCAGCGGCTTGTCTTCTCCTTCGGTTACGCTCAGGATGACCAGCTTTGCGGCTTCGCCCAAGTCGTAGCTCGACGGGCAGACGAGATTGCCGACATTCTCGATCAACAGCAGGTCGATCTCGTCCAAGCTCCAGTCGGAAAGCCCCTTTTCGATCATTCGGGCATCCAGGTGGCAGGTCCCGCCCGTGGTGATTTGCTTCACGGGAAACCCAAACTTTGCCAGGCGTTTGGCATCATTTTCGGTCTGAATATCGCCGGTGAGCACCGCAACGCGTTCGCCGGGAGTGAAATTTGCAAGCGTGCGCTCAAGCAGCGTTGTTTTCCCCGAGCCCGGCGAACTGATCAGGTTCAGGCAAAGGATATGATGCGCCGCAAAGCGCGCGCGCAATTCGGCGGCGATGCGCTCATTTTCACTGAGGACTTTGCGCTCCAGCGGTACTCGTTCCATTTTCAACCTCCAGGTAGGCCAACTCGAGTTCATCTCCGCCCAGAAACTGCGTCTCCGACCTGCCGCACTTCGGACACGTTTGATCTTCAAACGATGCGGTAATGGTCTGTCCGCATGCCTCGCATTGGTCGCGGCGGCGGCAATACTCGATGTCGAGAGCAAGCGGTTCCAACTCGGTGCCGCGCACGAGAGCTTCAAAGCAGAACGTCACCGCCTCCGGGTCAACACCGGCCAGTTCCCCGATCCGCAGGCCCACTCGATGAATATGCCCGTTCGGGAAGCGGCCGGCTTCCGCGCGAACCGCGTCGATGACCGAATTCGCAATTCCCATCTCGTGCATCGCACGTCCTCAACAAATTCGAGGCAATTGATCCCCGGAGAGCAGGTCCACGATCCGCGAAGTGCCCATTCGAGTTCGCATGGTGACGATCCCCGGATGGATATCCGTGACGGTTCCGATGATTTGGGAATCGCGGCCTAGAAGATTGCGCTGCATCGTTTCCAGCACTTGCTCAGCCATGGTTGGCGCAACAATCGCCACCAGCTTGCCTTCATTGGCAACATACAATGGATCAAGCCCCAACATCTCACATGCGCCCTGGACGTCTTCGCGGATCGGAATCGCGCGTTCTTCCAGTTCAATCCCCACCTGCGACCGGGCGGAAATCTCATTCAGCGTGCTCGACAGGCCGCCCCGCGTTGGATCTCTCAGGCAACGAATCTCAGCCCCGGTGCGTAGCATGTCTGCGACCAGGACGTGCAGCGCCGCCGTGTCGCTCGCAACCGCGCTTTCAAACTGGATACCCTCGCGTTGAGACAGGATTGTGATGCCGTGGTCGCCGAGCGTCCCGCTCAGGAGCACGCGGTCTCCCGGCCGCGCCTGATCGGCGGAGAGCCGAATTCCAGGCGCAACGATTCCGATTCCCGACGTGTTCACAAACAGGCCGTCGCCACTTCCCTTTTCCACCACTTTCGTATCGCCGGTGACCACGGTCACGCCCGCGATGGCCGCGGCGACGCGAATCGATTCCACCACCCGGCGGAACGTATCGATGGGAAGGCCCTCTTCGAGAATGAAGGCGAGACTCAGGAAAAGCGGCTGTGCGCCGCCCATGGCCAGGTCATTCACGGTTCCATTGACGGCAAGCGTCCCGATATCGCCGCCCGGAAAAAATAACGGCTTCACGACGAACGAATCCGTGGTGAAAGCGAGCCGAGTCCCGTTCACCTCGACGATGGCCTGATCGTCCAGGCGTTCAAGCACCGGATTTTGAAGAAGCGGGAGGACGATGTTTCGAATGAGGTCCGCGCTCATCCTGCCGCCGCTTCCATGTCCCAGGAGAATCGAGTCTCCCGAGGGGAGAGGGACCGGGCAATTCAAAGCCATTTCGACCTTCGTTCCTTCCGCCATCAGCGCCCGCCTTTCGCGGCGACGGCGTGCCGGCGATATTGGTAGTAGGCAGCGCATGCCCCTTCCGAGGAAACCATGGGGGCGCCGAGCGGATTGTCCGGCGTGCAGCGCGTCCCAAACGCGGAACAATCTGTCGGCTTCTTTAGTCCCTGGAGCACTTCGGCGCTGATGCACTCCGCCGGTTCCTCCGCGGTCACGCCCTGCGTGCCGAAGATGAGGTCGGCGTCGAAGTCCGCGTACTCCCTTCGAATGCTGAATCCACTTTGCGGGATGCCGCCGATCCCCCGCCATTTGCGGTCGCAAACCTCGAAGACCTCAGCCAATATCTTTTGGGCAGGCAGATTTCCCTCGTAGGACACCGATCGAACGTACTGATTTTCCACTTCCGCACGCCCCTCTTCGAGCTGGGTTACGAGCATCAGGATGGCTTCCAGAAGGTCCACGGGTTCGAATCCGCCCACCACAATCGGCACACGGAATTCTCGAATCAGGTCTTCGTATTCGTGGTAGCCCATCACCGTGCAAACATGTCCGGGGCCGATGAAACCCTGGACCCGGTTTCGCCGCGAACCGAGCAGCGCGCGAATCGCGGGCGGCACCAGAACGTGCGAGGCCAGCATCGAAAAGTTCTTCAGACCTTCTCGCTTCGCCTGCCAAACCGCCATAGCGTTCGCCGGCGCCGTGGTTTCGAAACCCACGGCAAAGAAAACGACGTTGCGGTCCGGATTCGCGCGCGCGAACTTCAGCGCCTCGGTGGGCGAGTAGACCACGCGGATGTCGCCGCCTTGTGCTTTCACGTGAAACAGGTCCGTTGCCGACCCGGGCACGCGCAGCATGTCGCCGTAGGAAATCAGGGTCACGTTCGGCTGGGAAGCAATCGCGATTGCTTTGTCGATGGTCTCGATCGGCGTCACGCAGACGGGACAACCCGGGCCATGCACCATTTCGACTCCCGCCGGCAGCATTTCATCGATCCCGAACCGCATCAAGGTGTGCGTTTGGCCTCCGCAGATTTCCATGAGCACCCAGGGCCGCGTCACGCGGCGAGCGATCTGCGCCACCAGTCTGCGGGCAATGCGTTCATCGCGATATTCGTCGAGATATTTCATTGTTCCCCCTGGCTCCGCCCGGCGGTTTCACGAAGGTTCCAAATCCGATTTCAATTCACTCTCCAGCAGGCCCATCGACTCCAGCAATTCGTAGCTTCGCTCCGCCTCTTCCCGATCGACGACGCTGATTCCGAAGCCCACATGGACAATCACGTAATCCCCCACGGCGGCTTCGGGCACAAAATCGAGGCACGTTTCCCGCGTGATGCCGCCGAATTGAACGCGTCCTACGCGAACGCCGTTCTGCACTTCACTGGACAGAATTTTTCCGGGAATGGCGAGGCACATCGTTAACGTCCTCCTGTGGGGCAAGAGCCAAATTCCACGCGGTCCGCAGTGCATCCTGACGAGGATGGCGGGCGCGGTTCGCCGCTCGCCGGCATATTTTTCCAATGCTGTAATTGGCTGACCGCCGCGTCCACAAGGGGCGCGAGCATAGCTTCCACATCGGGAGAAAGAGACGTGCCCCAATCGGTGTAGGCGGGCTGCACGCCGAGAACAACAATCTCCTGCGGTTTGGCGCAGGTCAGGGCCAGCGCCGCAATCAAATCAGCCACGCCCAACTGATGGACACTCCGCCCTCCAGGGGCGGCGAGCAACTCACTTCCCGTCATCCGGGTGAGCGTTCCCGGAGCCGCCTCCGCATTCACCGCATCGAGAAACAGCAAGCAAGTGGCGTCCGAAACATAGGGGATCAGTTCGAGGCCGAGCGTGCCGCCGTCAAGAATCGTCACTCCGGAAGGCACGCGGGGATCATTCTCGAGCAGCCGGGACGCATGCACGCCAACGCCGTCGTCCGAAAGGATCGTGTTGCCCACGCCGATCACGACGATGTCTGAGGAAACAAGATTGTGCATTTCGCTGCGTTCTTTCACTTAGGTCCTGCGCGCGCTTTGTTCAAGCCTTGGCCCGAGTGTGGACCCGCCCACGAGCATCGGTCACGTGGACGGCGCAAGCCAGGCACGGGTCGAAAGAATGGATCGTGCGCAAAATTTCAAGCGGGCGCTCGGGGTCCGCGATCGGAGTCTTGATCAGCGAAGCTTCGTAGGCGCCGCGCTGTCCGTGGGCGTCCCTCGGACCTGCATTCCACGTCGAGGGTACCACTGCCTGGTAGTTCTTGATGGCTTGATTTTCGATTTCCACCCAGTGCCCGAGCGAACCGCGCGGGGCCTCGAAGAATCCGAATCCTCGGGCGGAGTCGGGCCAGGAATTCGGGTCCCACTTTTCTCCGTTGTGATTGCGCAGGTTGCCCTTGGACATATTGTTCGCGAGTTCCTCGATCCATCCCACCAGGTGATTTGCGAGGAGCTGCGTTTCGAGCGCGCGTGCCGCGATGCGGCCCAGAGTCGAAAACAGCGCGGTTGGCGGGGCCTTGAGTTTCTCCAGCGTGGAATCGACCAGCGCCTTCACTTCCGGCTGTCCGGAAGCGTAGGCAACCAGGAACCGGGCCAGCGGGCCCACTTCCATGGGCTTGTCTTGATAACGCGGGGCTTTGAGCCACGAATACTTCTGCTCCACCTCGAGAAATTCATAGGGAGGCTTGGGACCCGTGTACGTCGGATGGGTTTCGCCTTCGTACGGGTGCTTGGCCATCTGGTCCCCGCTGGAGTACTCGTACCAGGAATGCGCGATATACTCGGCGACGTTTTCCGGATCCACGGGATAAACTTTGGAAAGATCTCGATTCAGGATGATGCCTCGGGGAAGGAAATAGCCAGCCGGATCGTTAATATTGCGCTGCGGGTATGCCCCGTAGCACATGAAATTTCCGAGTCCTTCGCCGCGTTCAAACCAGTCGCGATAAAATCCCGCCACGGCAAGAACGTCCGGAAGATAGACCTGGCTGACAAATCCGGCCGCCGTTCGGGCGACCTCGAGCAGAAAATCGATGCGCTCCATATTCACGGTCGCGCCGGGTTCGTCCGGATCGAGCGAAGTCGCCATCCCGCCGACGAGAAATGTCTGTAAATGGGGATTCTTGCCGCCGAGAACCGCATGAATCCTGATGAATTCCTTCTGGAATACGAGCGCCTCAAGGTAGTGCGCAACCGCCAGAAGATTTGCTTCGGGCGGAAGGCGATAGGCCGGGTGCCCCCAGTACCCCGAACTGAAAAGGCTCAGTTGCCGGCTGGCCGCCAGCGCGCTGACGCGGTCCTGAACCCCCTTGAAATACTTGGTGCTCGACGTGGGCCAGTCGGAAATCGATTGCGCGAGTTGCGAAGTCTTCGCCGGGTCGGCCTTTAAGGCGGCGACCACGTCCACCCAATCGAGCGCATGCAGATGATAGAAGTGAACCACGTGGTCCTGAATTGTCTGCGTCGCCGCGATAATGTTGCGGATCAGGCGGGCGTTATCGGGGACTTCGATGTTCAGCGCTGCTTCCACGGCATTGACCGAGGCCAGCGCGTGGACCATCGTGCACACGCCGCAGATCCGCTGCGCCCAGATCCATGCCTCGCGCGGATCCCGGCCGCGAAGGATCAACTCAATTCCGCGGAACATTGTCCCCGAGCTCCACGCGTCCGTGACAGCGCCGCCGTCCACCTGCGCCTCAATGCGCAGGTGCCCCTCAATCCGCGTCACAGGATCAACTACAATACGCGCCATGTCATCCTCCCTGCGCCTGGAAAAATCCGGCGGTTCGTCGGTCTCAATTGTTGCCGTCTTCGGGTCGCGCGCGAAACGTCGTGCGAGCTGGCCCAATGCCGCGCCGCGAAGCCATCCGGCAAGATTCGGACAATCTCCCGCGCCGCCACATTCCACCCCGCGTCATCGCGCCGGCTTCAACTGCCGGCAAATTAGCGGCTTTACCTGCCGGGCGTGACGCTACGACTCGGTGGCTTCTCTTCCGAGCAATCCCCGATCCGGAGGAGCGGACGGGCTGCTCTTGAAGAGAAAGCTGTCGATTAAGACCAAAATCCCGAAGACGATGAACCCCCATGCCGCGTGGCTGAGGATCCCGACGCCAATCGAGATTGACATGAAAGCCACAACCCTCCACACTCGGTTCTCATTCATGTGCACCCCCTAAAGTTGCACTATCCCTGAAGTCGCCTTCTCCGCGTTCCTACTACATGCATGCGGCACGATGACCCAAACTGAGAATCACGTGCGGCAGGCAAAAATTGGCCGGCGGCGGCCAACTGTAAGCAACCCGCCGCGACGGTTGGACCGACGGGTCACTGCGACCCTCCCGTATGGCAGGAACTGCATGCTTGCTGAGACCATACGTCGCCGATGTCGATCGGGTGCTCGAACGTCAGTCCTTCCGGCCCTTTTGCAAATTGCAAGCTTCCCGCCTTGCCTTGCCGCAGAATCGTATGGCATTCATTGCAATCCGAGGGAATGACGCTGCCGTCCACGCTCTTGTGCTGGCCATCATGGCAGCGGAAACAGCCGATGGATTGATAGTGGCCGTCGTTGGTGGAATATGTGTCCCACCGGACTTTCATCGACGGAAAAAAGTAATCGTCGTAGGTGCTTTGAAGGTAGGCGATGGCGAACTGAATTTCCCGCTGCTTGCCCGCGTAAATCTGAGCATAAGTTTTCTGATAATAGCTCCGCATCTGGTCGTTGATTCCCTGCATCGCCTGGTCCCGGCTGGAGTAAGTGGTCGAAAGCGCCGCGACGCCCTGCTGCTTGATGAACGGGAGAGAGGCATCAATCGTGCCTGCGGCCAGCGCGGCATCCACGCTCTGATCCGGTGACTGCAAAATGTGGCTGGGGCGGTTATGACAATCGACGCAGTCCATGGTCCGGATCTCGCCGCCGGGCGGCGGGTTGGAGGACTGGCCTTGCGTGGTATACACCTTCGCGCTGCCCGTCTTCGAATCCACCATCCGCACCCACGGAATGTTCTGCCGCTCGGCATCGCTGGCAACGTATTCCACTTTCGTCCCCACATGCCAATGGATGCCGCTTGAGTACCCGCCCGCCGGCATGCCGCCACCCACGGAGACCAGCAGGTCGATCTCCCAACGAGTATTTCGCTCGTCGGAAATGAAATGCACGCGACGCACCTCGCGGCTGCCGAAGGAATTCGTCGGCCAATGGCACTCCTCACATCGGCTCTGGATGATCGGCAGCGCCGTCACAGGCGCGGGGATCGGCCGCGGATAGTCGTTCTGGATCGTGTCCACCAGTTCCACCATCCCGCGGATCTTCGAAGCGATGTAGCCGGTCGCGCCGGGGCCGACGTGGCATTGGGCGCATGTCACGTGCGCGTGCGGCGAAAGCCGATAGGTGGTGAACTCCGGAGTCATGGAATGGCAAACGGCGCCGCAAAAGGAAACATCGTCCGTATAGAGGTACGCCGCGCGGCCACCGTAAACCGCGGGAAGGGAGATGATCGCGGCTCCGATCGCGACGGAGAGAAGCGCTTTTCTTTCACTGGCGAGGTTGAGGTCCCACTTGGGAAAGCGCGCGAACGAGAGTGGCTTGCGCATCCGCCATTGAATCCACTGGAAATACATTCCGATCAAGACGACCGCGACTCCGGCAATGACGAACATCGGCGGAAGAAAAAAGATGACCAGGTCGCCATATGGATAATTGATTGCCCCGCCTCCGATGGTGTGGTAGGCGGTCAGCACGGCGAAGACCAGCACTCCAACGGCGACAATGCCCGTGCCGATGTAACTGATCCAGTTGCGATACAGCGTGATCGGGCCGGGCCCGGGGCGCAGCTTGGGGGGCTGTCCCGTGCGCAACTCCTCGGGGGTGCCCGAGGGCAAGAGTTGGTGCCGCTTGGCGAAACGCTTGGCCTCCGGGATTTCGGCCACTTCCCGCCGCAGTTCACCGGCCGGCATGAATTTCCATCCGGAGAAAATGCTGTCCACAAGCCCGTTTTCTTCCTCCAGCGAGATCAGAATGGACAAGTACACGTGGAACAGCACGAAGGCAAAAAAGATGAACGTTATGAAATAGTGGATCAGGCGAAGATAACGGATGTCGATGAACATTGGCAGCCAGCCGATGAATTGTTGCAAGACGGAATTGCCCAACAACCAGCTGAACAAGGCCAGCCCGGTCAGAATCTCAATCAGGATCAGCAGGTAAACGAAAAAGTATGTCAGCGCGGCGAGCGGATTGTGGCCTACCCTGTGTCCGGGACTGAAATGCATGAACAGGTAGAATTCAATCATCTCTCCCATTCCCTCCCATTGCTTGCGGTGAATGGGAAGGTACGACGACCAGCGGGCCCAGAAGTTGCCCTTGAAAAACCAGTAGACCCGCAACAGGAAGGCAGCGATCAACACGAACCCTGAAACCACGTGAACGAAACGCATTTTGGCCATCAGAAAAGAAGGCGAGCCCAGCGCGAGCAGAAACGGCCGGTGCATGTACAGCCCGGTGAAGGAGAGTGAAGCGATGGCAAAAAAGATCAGCCAGTGGGAGATGCGAACAGGCTTCTCCCAGACGTACGTGCGCACCAGCTCCGTTTTCGGAAGCCCTGCCAGGGCTGAGGCCGGCGAGTTTTTTTTCGGCGCCATTTTTCCCGATTCATCCTGGCCGGGCGGAATCGTCATCCACGCGCTTCTCTGGCTTAGCAGGCACCCGCCGGGCACGGATCGAAGGAGGGAATCGGATGCAGCAACTCCGTCGGACCGGCAACGCCCGGAAAAACATTCATTGGCAGAGCAACATGAAATGAACCATGCTGCCCGTTGGCAATCGGCAAAACTACGACAACGGTTGCAAGACCGCGCAAATTCCACCCGTGCCGCCCGTCGCGGAATGGTTGTAAGAGCTGCGCTCGAGTCATGATTTTTTTGGCGGCCCTTCGCGTTCGACCATGCCGCTGCCCTGAGCGACCTCCGTGGGGCCGCCTCTGAGTTCCTCGCCGGGAGGGCGTATCTGCGCCCGTGTCGCGCTGGCGATTCCGTGCAAACCGAGGCCCGCCGCTACACCGCCCGTCAGGTAGAGACCGAGCGTCCCGGCGTCGACATCCACGCCAAAGCCGGGAACCGACGGAAGCGACTTGTAAAAAGGCGATTTCGTGTCCCAGAAGCGATGCGAAGCGCAGGCGATACACCCGTGTCCCGATTTTACCGGCCAGCTTGTCCCATCATTCCACCGCACCACAGGGCAGTTATAAGTTGCCTCGGGCCCCTTGCATCCCATTTTGTAAAGGCAATGGCCTTTCCGGTGACCTTCGTCGCCCCATTCCTCGACGAAACGTCCGGCGTCGTAGTGGGCGCGGCGCTCGCACTGGTCGTGGATCACATTGCCGTACGCAAACAGCGGGCGGTTGTACTGATCGAGGGCGGGCAAATCGTGAAAGGTCAGATAGTGAACCAGGACCGCCGCGGTATTTGCGGGATTATGAGGACATCCGCCAAGGTTAATGACTTTCAGCCCCGGAACGGCTTCTTCCAGGCCGAGGGCCCCGGTCGGGTTCGGATTCGAACGGACCAGCCCTCCGTCCCAGGCGCAGGCTCCAACCGCAATGTTGAATGCGGAACTCTTACAGACATGGTTCGCAATGTCGAGAGCCGTCCGCCCGCCGATCGTACAGTACACGCCGTCATCGGCCGTGGGGATCGCGCCTTCCACGACAGCGATGAACTCTCCCTTGTGCTCCTGCACGACGCGTTCAAGAGCGTCCTCTGCCTGCTTGCCCGCCCCGGCCATGATGATTTCGTGGTATTCCCAGGACAACAGGTCCAGCACGAAATCCGCGACCGTTGGATCGCTCGTCCGGAGCATGGACTCGGAGTTCCCCGCGCAATCCTGAAATTCAAGCCAGACCAGGACCGGACGCGTCGTCTGACTGAGCGCCTTTTCCACAGCCGAGACGTATCTGGTCGGAAGCGCCAGCAGGCCTACCATCGAGCTGCAAAACTTTGTGAATTGGCGGCGGGATACCCCGCGGGATTTCAATGCCTGAGGCAGCGGCATTCTTGGCATGTCCACACCTCGACGCAGTCGTCCGCCTTACAGAATCGGCTTATTACTTGCGCGCTTGTTTCTTGTCTGTGACGCCCGTCACAATTTATGACTTTGATGGTTCAATGCGAAACAACATTTTTCGTGAACGAAGGTTTTGCTGCGCTGGCAAGGAAGCTGATCCGCTATCTTAAGGTCCGTGGACTTGGCGTGGTTTTACTCCGCTCGTATCTCTGATCGAATCACTGTCACGGGGGGCATGGCGGAGAGGGTGGGATTCGAAGCATTGAATGCGCAGCCTTGGACTAGCTTGCATGTCCTTGTTCAGGCACAGGAAACAAAGCACCTATTTGGATTTCGGCTTCCGCCAAATCTTATCGATGTATTTTGAAGGCTAATTCAGACCTAGGATGTAGCACAGTAATGGAAAATGTAGCACGCGACTGTAGCTCCGCTACATCCCAATTTTCTTGCTGAGTTCGGCATTCATGCCGCCCAATTTCTCGAACCGCTCAGCGATCCGCTTCATGATCTTCCGGTCCGCTGCAGTTTCGCCGGAAGGCAGGAAACGATACCAGCGCGCTAGTTGCTCTTTGTCGGCCTTCTCGACTTCTTCAAGTGTCGGGAATCCTTTCATTGGGCCACCACTTGCTATCAACTGCATCATACCTCAAATATGCAACCGCCCGTGATGCCTAGAAACTTTTCCATATTGAAAAATGATGACCGCCGAAAACAACCGCAAAGAAAATGGTTGAGGTGCCTCAGCGGCTTTCAGTTTCGCTTGAGGACACCTTGCTCCGTTTGGTATATGACCCCAGTTTGGGAATCATGACAAGTGGCCAATTCTCGTGCTTGCAAGGCAGCTTCGCACTTTGGTGGACGTGACCGACAGTCAGTGTGTGTGCGTTGTGCGCAGTATAATGAAAAGCGGCTTTGAGTGTCAAGAATACAAAGCTGCTTTGCAAATCAAGTAAAGTCGCAATATCCCATAGAAAGCGACGTTTCGGCTTCCTCTAGACAAGCTAAGTCTTTTGTTCCTGTGACTGAATTAGCTAAGGTGCATAGAATCAACTCAGAATGCGTAATGCGACATTCGCCTTTGATACCGAGGCAGCGAAGAGGTGGTGAATACGAGGCGAAGATTTCTGGCGGTACGGTGGGGCTTGACGATGAAAGCGGCTTTCTGTAGGTTGAGCGCGTGCCTTCTGAAGTGACCAAATACCTATCGAGGATCGGTCGCCGAGGTGGACGCTCGAAGTCCGCCGCGAAGTTAGCTGCCGTCCGTGCGAACCTTGAAAAGGCTCAGGCAGCCCGACGCAAATACACACTATGCCCCCGCTACAAAAACCGGAGCCATCGATTTTCGCCGGCGACCGGACGCTGCCCGTGCGGATACGTTAGGCCCGCCTTTGCAAATTAACCCAGAGACTTTCACACTCTTTTTCCTTGGAGGACTGTTGGCCCGTGCGGACTCGAACCGCAGACCTCTACCGTGTCAAAGGCCACCTAAACCCAGTATTTTTACTGCACGGTTAGAACAGTCGAGCCGCTTATCGAGCCTGCGCTCGCTGTAATCGTGGATTGTCCCGCCGCCAACGCAAGAGCCACGCCGTGATCGCTCGCATCGTTGGTAATCGTGCCTGCCGCCTGATTCGAGGAACTCCATGTCACGGACTGGAGGATTTGCATGCCGCTGTCGCTGAAAGTTCCCGTTGCGATGAATTGCTGCGTTGAACCTGCCGATACCGTCGGGGTGGTGGGCGTTACTGTGATCGACACCAATCCCGTTGGGGTCAGGGTGCCAGGCAGATACAACTTCGCACTAGCCAGGACGGTCCCAGTGTTGTCGGAGCCCCCCGCCACAAGCACGTTTCTATTATTCAGCAACGTTGCGGTGTGCCCGATTCGGTCGGCGGTCATGCTGCCCGTCACAGTGAAAGTCCCCGTCGGGGGTGATGCAACTCAGCATGAGCCAGGACGGTATTGCCGAAGGCGTCAGCAAAGCCCCCCGAGAACTTTGCGTAGGCCGAGCGCTTCGCCGCCGAGTAAATATCCGAGCGGATACGCTCAGGCAAGAAATTCGTAACTATTCCTTTCCTATTTCACAATTATCGCCTGCGCGCCGCCCGCACTTGCTTGTCTGAGTAGAACTTTCGACGGGCTAATTATATACAAGATCCAATTCAGCGCGGGCGCGGTGGTTGAGGTGGTTGAAAGAGTGCCTCTGCCGTTGGCGGCAACCAAATAGATTCCCGTGACGAGTTTCCCCATGCCGCCGCCATGTCCATCGGGCGCGTCAACGGTAGCTGTCAGCGCGCCTGCGCCATCAGCGTTTACTGCTCCCGCGCCGGGACCTTGCCTGAAAGGTTCATTCCCATTGCCCGGACCATCTGCAAGAGGCGTCTGAATATTCAGAACAAAATTTCCCGAGACCGAGGAATTGTTGAAAGGACCTGCGGATTGCGGCTCCAGCGTTCCGGGCTGGCCCGTGCTCGAGTCGAGGATGAATCCATTTAGCGGGCTGACCAGATAGAACGGACGCGGAGACAGATCGCCGGAAAGTGTAAGCACGCCGCGGCCAAGGCCATTCGCGTCCACAGCAAATGTTCCGTTGAAGGGGATCGTGCTGACGATGCCGGTGTTGTCGGCAACTGCGTCGCTGTTGCCGCTGACAGCTCCTGTTCCGTCAAAGGTTGCGATGGAGACGCCCAAACTATCTGCAACCGTATTGTCCGCAAGTGTGAAGACAGACGGGCCATTCAGCGAGATGGCGGAGAACGGCCCCGCGGACTGTTGCAGGGCGACGCCGCTGAGCCCTTCTCTTAGCGTCGCTTCGGCACAATGCGGACCGCAGTCATCTGTTTCGATCAGAAACAATTCGCTTGCGGAAATAACGTAGAAGCTGAAATTTAGAAAAGGGTCACTGCCGCCGGGAAAACTCAACACGGCTGTGCCACGACCGTTCGCGCTGACGGCATAGGTTCCGCTGAAAGTCAGGTCCGGCTCATAGATCGTTTGGGAATCACAAAACGCACCGTTGCGCGACGTATACACGTCCGTATGCCCTGCGCTGAGCGAGCCGGCGCCGGCAGTGAATCTTCCATTGGCGGAAAGTACTTGGCAGGGATCGCCATCGTCGGGGCTCAATAAGGAGTTGGGGCTGTTCGGGTAATTGGGAGTGCTCAAGGCAAATGCATAACCGCCGGAAATGGCGCTGGCCGAAAAGGCGGTTGCGTCCTGCTTGAGCAATATGCCGCCGCTGACCCATGTGTCATCGGTCTCTGCCATTTGTGCGCTGCTGGCAACCCCCGCAGTGAACGAGGAAAGAGCGAATGAAAAAGTCTGGCTGGGGGTGCAAAAAGCGCACGAATCAATGAAGGTCATGGAGCCGCGTCCGTCCGAGCCGACGGAATAGGCTCCGGTAAGCGGCACGTTTAGACCGTCGCTGAGAGCTCCGGGAACCAGGAAGCTGCTGGCCAAATTGAAATCGACGACACCATCAGTGATATTGCCGTTTCCATCGGCGGTAATGCTGCCGACCATAAGGAAGGGGCCGTCGAGGTCGACTCCTCTCAGCAGAAACGCGTAGTGGCCATTGAGCTGAGCGTTGTTGGGATTGGCTCCGAGGTTAACAATAGCAGATCCGGTGATCGAGCCATTCTCAACCGAGGTTGCTGTGACCGTGACGGCGGGAGGGTTCGGAGCCGTTAGGGGCGCTAAGTAATTTCCGTCCGAGTCGATCGTTCCGCATGCTGTTCCGGCGCAGCCCGCCCCGGAAACGTTCCATGTCACAGATGGGAAAACCCACTGCTGATCGCTGGTCGCGGTGAAGGTCTGCACATCATTCAATTGAACGGTGGCATTCGCGGGCGAAACAGCTACTCCTGTGAGCGGTTGAAAGAGCAGCGCGACGCCAGCCGCTGTCTTCGTGGGATCCGCGACCGAGGTGGCTAAAATCGAAATGCCGATGCCAATGTCGGGAAGGACTGCGGGAGCCGAGTAGTTTCCGGCGGCGTCAACTGTGCCGCAGTAGTACGGCGTGCAGCCAACAGTTTCGATGCTCCAGGTGACTCCACTGTTTGACGGATCGTTCTGAACGGTGACAGTAAATTGCTGCGAAGTGCCGACTTTTACGGGAATGCTTGCCGGCGTCACGCTTACCGCAATCGGTGGCGGCGCCATGGTGCAGGTCACTAGAACACTCGTGACATTCGCGGTGGCGGTTCCGGTGCCGATTGTCACCACGCAGTTCTGCGCCGGGTTGGAAGGCTGCGCAAGAACTGTGACGTTATAAGCGCCACCACTGGCGATGGCCGTGGTGAACGTGAAGCTTCCGTTTGTGCTGACCGACAGGTTGTTGCCGAGATTGTCCTGCAACACAAGCCCTGAGCCCGTAAGGCCTGAGACCGTGCCTCCGATGGTGTAGGTGGCTGGAGACGACGCAGCCCCCTGGAAGCTACCACAGGAAGCGAGAAGGAACGAAGACACGATTGCCAGTATGAACATAAATGACTTCATCGTTGCCTCCATATGAGTACTGGCGTTGGCTGGATCATACGTCCGCCTGAAGAACTTTGAATGAGTACACGATGTGAGTCTTGCGACCATGGGCTGGGTGCCTCCCGTCGGCAAAGCTCTTATCTGTTTTTCCAGTTTCTCAACGCGGACAGCAAGTAATTGGAGGTCCGCAGTGGAGCTTTGCATCGCGTCATCGAGCACGGCTTGCGGGACTGCTCCTGTCCGACACCTGTTCTGCGAACGCTACTTCAGGTCACAGTTAGCGCAATCGTCGTAGACTGCATCGTCGCGCCGGATGTTCCCGTTACGGTGATCGTGTAGGTGCCAGCAGGAGTGCCATTGGGGTTAGTGGTTCCTCCGCCGCTGCTTCCACTCGACCCACACCCTGCCGCCAACAACACGAACAGCAAAACAAACGCGCTCACAAGAGCCAATGTTAGGACTCGACGTCTGCGTATCACCAGAAGAGTGACAATTAGAATTCCCAGCGCGGCCAGCGCCTGCCCCCAAAGATTAATGTGGAATCGTCCGTTCGGCCGCATTGGGGACGCCTCTGACGTGCGCAAAGCCGTGCTGATCACTAGAGATGCCGTAGCGTTGGCATTGACGGACACGGAGCCACACGTCGCACCAGTGGGCAACCCGCTGGTACAGGTTAGGGTGTAGGAGACAATTCCCGTATTCGTGATCGTGTATGAGGCGGGGTTGCCAGCCGCCACGGTCTGTGAAGGTGGCGACGCGCTCAGAATCGGCACGTTTACCGTTAGCGTAAAGCTCTGCACGGCATCCGCGGCTGCGCCGTTGTGCGCGGTCAGAGTGATGGCGTAAGTGCCACCCGCCCCCGTCACGGGCGTTCCGCTCAGCACGCCCGTCGCCGCATTGAATGTAATACCACCGGGCAGCGCTCCTGTTTCACTCAGCGTAGGTGTGGGAGAACCCGTCGCCGTTACGGTGAACGAGCCTGCCACTCCCACTGTGAACGCCGTATTATTTGTGCTGGTGATAGCTGGGGCGGGCGAAATTCCCGTACCGGTCAGACTGATGCTTTGGGGACTGTCCGCAGCATCATCGGAGATGATGATCGTGTTGTTATCTGCCCCAGTAATCGTTGGCGTGAAGGTGACTATAATTGTGCAGCTCATGCCCGCCGCGAGCGGGCTACTGCACGTGTTTGTCTCGGAGTAGTCGCTTGGAGGGTTACTTGGGCCAATACTGGCGATATTGAGAGGCGCACTGCCAACATTCGTGAGCTGCACATTTCGTGGCGCGCTGCTTTGGTTCAGCGCCTGCGAACCAAAAGACAAGCTTGTTTGGGAAAAACTGACCTGGGGCGTCGTCGTGGGAGGTGCTATGGTGTACGTGTAGGCAAGCTGTCCATTGGTCCCGTCTCCCGGAAGAAAAGCGTTCACGTAATCGACGGTGACCTGCGCTGGAGAGACCGTCACACGAAGGTGACCGGAGTTGGGGAGAACGCGGATCGTGTACGGATTCGTTTCAGAATATTGCTGAAACCCATAGCCATAGGTGGCGTCGGCGGCCATCGGGACTTCCTGATAGACAACACCATCGCGTTCCTCATAGGCAAACTCATGGTCATGGCCGTGGAAGAAGGCCGTGACGTGGCTGTTAACGAGCAACTGGTGAACGGGGACGGTCCATCGCGGGTCCACGTCGGTCCGGTTCGTATTAAATGCCAGGGTAGTGCCGTCGTCGTTGTTCCCTCCCCACTCAACGTAAGGGACCGCGTAGGCGCCGCCTCGCCCGTAGTCGTTCAAGCCTCCGGCTACCTGATGAGCGAAGATAAATTTATATTTGGCCGTGCTGTTCTGCAGCGTTTGCTGGAGCCACACGTACTGCGTCAGTCCTAGAGTCCAATCCCATCGGTTACCGGACCCCGGGGTGCTGCTTTCTCCTCCTCCTATATTTCCTACGTAAGGCTTGGTGTTCGAATACCAGTAAGGATCAATGACCACAAAGAGCGCATCGCCCCAGGTCCAGGCGTAGTAGTCCTGAATTGTGTGGTCGCTGCTACTGGTGATGGCTGAATAATTGGGGTCGGTATTACCCGTGTAAAAGGAACTGAGCAATGGATCTGGATTGAGAAAATACTCGTTTCGCGCATTTGCGCTCATGATGGGCGGCTCGACTGCGAAGCCCGCATCGCCCAAGTGCCAGCCCTCTTCTTGTTCGTGGTTTCCCAGAACCACGAATATTGGCACCGAAGGGCTGATAAGACTAAAGTAATTGGTTCGTATATTAAGGTAGTTACTATTCGCTTGAGCTTGGGTGGGCACGTCGTCCATCGCGAACGTGTCCCCCAGGTCGAGGTGAAAGTCAGGGCTCTCGCCGGCAATGTTCTGCATGGTTTGCATGAACAGGGACCCGGTGCCGAGATTATCGATATTGATATGAGAATCCGATGTCAACGTGAACGCATACGTGTCGCCCGGGACCCTTGCGGTATGGAAAGATTGCTCGGGCCTTGTGGTCCAGGAGGACGCGCCGGTCTGCCTGTAGACCATTCTGTAAAAGTAATGTGTGTTGGGGTTAAGGCCGCTCAGGACAATCACCAGAGGTACGTTTGCCGTTGTTGAAACCGGGCCCGCGGCTCCGGGAGCGGGGCTCGTTTGGATGTACGGTCCCCCCGATTGCGTGCCATATTCGAAGTAGGCGTCGATGGCAGCGGTTGCCACGACGTTAATCGTTACAGACTGGTCCGTCGGGCGTCCCAGGAGTTCCGGCCCAGGGAAGCTGACTTGTCCATATATATTGGATGGAGGTAGTATGATTACAAGGAACGAAGACACGATTGCCAATATGAACATGGATGCCTTCATCGTTGCCTCCATATGAGTACTGGCGTTGGCTGGATCATGCCCCAGCAGTTCTCTCCAGCGCGGATAGCGACCCCCGCAGGCGTGAACTCTGCTGACACTCAATGCCTGGGATTCTCCACGCTAAATCCGACGCTCATCGATGATCGTCGTCGCGATGATCGTGGTCGGAATCGTCCGATCTCGATTCGCGAACGACGCCGTGGACCGCCTGCGCGCCGAAATGGCCACTCGCGGGAGCCCCGAACACCAGAGTCACGTTCGAAAACGGGACGTCCGATCCTCCGTTGACGCAGACCTGCAGCGTGGATAGCACGGTGTCCCCCTTCGAAAAGGGAGCGGGGGCTCCGTTGCCGGTAATATAGGCAGGGCCGCTGACCATGAAACCAGGGTTGGTGGTAGCTGGGGCGTTGACAGGGCACATGCCGGTGGCGTAGCTGACCGGCGCATCCTTCATTGTGATGTGGTGAGTATGAGCAATGCGTGCTGCGGGATCATCAAACATCGTAACGACGCCGTCGACAACTGTGTATTCCGCGAGCTCCATCGTCATGGCTACGGAAAAATCGGCCAGACCGGATCTGCCTTTCAAATCCAACGTCCATGTTCCGTGCATTACGTAAGGGCCAACCAACTTCCCCGCTACGGTCGCAGGCGTATAGTCGTTGACCAACCCGCTAAAGTGCGTGGGCGTTGGAGATTGGGCCAGCGCACCCATACCTAACGCGAGCAGCACAACCGCGACCGCGCTTACCATCCACAACAAAGCTTTGTTCTTCATGAGAAACCTCCATTTGAGGATCGAGGATGCCCGAAAAGTGTCGAACTAAACGATAAGTGGTGCTATAAACAAGGTCCTACCGGCGGGCGACATATTCACTAAGCTAGCGACAGTCTCACTAAATGGGCACCGCATGAAGTCGCCTCACCGAACGGTAAGGGACATTGCTCGACCGCGGCAGAAAAAACAAGTTGGAAGGAGTTGAACGGGGGTTTAATACACTTGTAGCAATCTGAGAACAAGGAATATATTCCGTGTTACCACTTAATCTCGATAGCCAAGCCGTACGTGCGCAATTGGAGCGCGTGCTCGGCAGCGCGGGTTTCGCGCGCAACGAGCGCCTGTCGCGGTTCCTGCGGTTTGTGGTCGAGCAGAATCTAGCGGGTAGGGATAGCGAGATCAAAGAATCGGTGATTGCCGTCGAGGTCTTCGGCCGCAGTACCGATTACGATCCCAAGCTCGACTCCATCGTGCGGACAGAAGCAGGCCGGCTTCGGGCGCGACTCACCGAGTATTACAGCCGGGAAGGAAGGAGCGATCCGATAGTCCTCGAACTGCCGAAGGGCGGCTACGTACCCCTGTTTCGCGAGCGGGATGGGGTGCACGAGAAACTGCAAGAGGAGCCCCAGGGGGAATCCCGGACGGAACCCACGCCCCGTGATGGCCGACGTTGGCTTGCAATCGCGGCTGCCGTGTTCCTGTCAGTTCTGGCGGCTGTCGGGGGCTGGTGGTGGCGTCATCGTAATAGTGAACCTATCACCATCGCCGTTCTACCGTTGGAAAGCTTGAGCCCAGATCCAGCCAACGACTATTTTGCGGACGGGCTCACCGACGAGATTATCCGCAATTTATCGGTGATCGAGGGATTGGCCGTGCGCTCCCAAACCTCTTCGTTTGCCTTCAAAGGGAAACCCGCCAACGTGCGCGATGTTGCCAAACAACTAAACGTCGATTACATCCTGGAAGGCTCGGTGCTGCGCGACGGCCCGCGGTTGCGAATCAATGCCCAGTTGGTTCGAGTCCGCGACGACGTGCCGCTGTGGTCGGGCGAGTTTGACCGAGAGCTGAAAGACGTCTTTGCGATCCAGGACGAAATTTCTCGCGGTATCGTCAACAACCTGCGGTTGAAACTCGGCCGGGGCCGGCGGCGCTACGAGACCAGCGTGGAAGCCTACGATCTCTACCTTCGCGCACGCGCTCTACCAATTCAGCTTGGCATTGTGCGCGGGTATAACTCCGAAAGTATCGGTCTCTTCGAGAAATCAATCGCCATAGACCCCTCTTTTGCGCCTGCGTATGCGGGTCTCGCCTCGGCATACGCAACCGCTTCGGCTGGCGGCGCTTCGCTTGATTTGGATATGGCCGACAAGTTGGCTCGGATGCGAACCGCGGCGGAAAAGGCAATCCAGTTGGACCCGCTGCTGGCCGAAGCCCACGAAGCGCTGGGTATGGCCTACGCACGTGACGGACAATTAGAACAGTCGGAAAAAAGCTTCCGTCGTGCTATCGAGCTCGACCCCAATCTCTCAATCTCGTACGATGAATTCGCCATGGATCTTCTTTTGCCGCTCGGTCGGATCGGGGAGGCGCTCCAAGCGGTGCGTGTTGCGGAGAGAACGGACCCGCTCTCACCCGTGACCCAGCAAGTCTCGGCCTTCGTGCTCATGTCGGCTGGCCGTTACGATGAATCTGCTGAGCATTGCCAGAAGCTGCCGGCAGATTATCCGACCAAGAGCGAATGTCTGGGTCGGGCCCTGCTAGGCCAGGGGAGAATCGACGACGCGATCCACGTTCTCGCTACAGCCGATAGTCCGGGCTATCTCGGAAATGCGTATGCGCGAGCCGGTCGCCGGGTGGAGGCCGAAGAACTTGCGACTGCCAAGGCACAAAATAAATTCAACCGAGCACTGATCTTCGCCGGTCTCGGCGACAAGGACCGTACTTTTGAAACTCTGGATCAAATGACGCAGCTGGGGCCCTTTCGGGTCGGAAGGATGCTCACATTCCCAGAATTCGCTCTGCTTCGTGGCGATCCTCGCGTGAAAGAGCTTCGCAAGAAGGCTGGCTTACCGAATTAGGAACTTTCTCGCCAACGCTCCCATAGAGGAAGTTAAAGGTTCCGCCCACTAAGTCGAGTCAGAAACTCACTCTCATTCCGAATTGAAATGCTCGTGGGCCGCCTGAACCGAAGACCTGTGTCGCGCGGCTGGTGGGTTGTCCAAATGCGGCGCTCGTCAAATCGCCGCTGTAGCCGGATAGGTTTGCCTTATTGTATAGGTTATATACCTCGCCGATGAGGGACACGCGCCATCGCTCTTGAAATAAGAAAGACCGGCTCAGCCGCAGATCCAGCGTGTGAAAATCGTCGCCGAACGAATACTGGGCCGGAAGTGTCAGGGTCGGAATTAGACGGCCTTGAGCGTCTTTTGTGCCAGCGTAAGTTTGGTTGAACTGCCCGACGAGCCGGACTAAATCCGCACGCCCCATCCCGCTGTTGAATGCATTCACCGTTGTGCCAGGTAGCAGGTCGCCCGTAGTGCCGTCGCCGTTGAAATCAATCCCGCCGACGTAGGCACTGAACGGGGGGGCGCTCGAATAAGAAAAATTGATGCCCAGCTCGAATCGCCAAGGCAGTCGCGTTACGCCAGCGAAGTTTAGGATGTGCGCTGAGCCAGCTTGGGCCAACATTTTGGAGCCAATTGTCGAGATTGAAGCCGTTGCCCATTTGGATTGAGGTGTTTCTCGAAAACGCGTACGAACCCAAAAACTGGAAGCCGTGCGAAAACCGTTTTTCGGCGCGCAACAGTAAACCTCGGTACGTGGCGCGAAACGAAGCCATTTGCACATTTATGGGGCCAAGCGAACAGATGGCCTGAGGATCATTGGCTTGAGCACCAACACACTTCGGGATCACGGGTCCGCGGATGCTGTTGAAGTGGTTCAGGTCAAAGGAACCTCCATTGTCCGGTACATGCACAAAATGACGATAGACAAGATCAGCGGTTAAAACGAAGTCGCGGCCAATTTCACGCTGAACGCCGATATTTGCCTGCAGCGAAGATGGATTCGGCACATTTTCGGGGAAAATTGCTGCGGGAGCTTGTTTGGTGATTTGGATCGCCTGCACCGTCGGATCCGCATTCGCCAGGTTTTGACTGAGGCCACTCCGAATGGCTGGCAGAACGGACAGTAAATCCGCAGCCGTGAAAAACGTGGGAGAGCCGGTGAAGTTCAGCGGTTTGCCAACAGGCACGCCGGGGACCCCCGGTAAAGGGTTGGGAATTGAAGTTCCCTGATAAGTTTGGAGACCCAGACCCGGTGGACCGAGAGAGACGCGCTCCGCGTCCATGGAACTGGTTAAACCCTGAGGTCCATAAAACAGGCCGGCGCCGACGCGAATCACGATCTTGCCGTCCGTTGAAGGAGCCCAAGCCAGTCCGAGCATGGGCGAAAAGTTCGTCCAACGATTCCGGGTCGGACCCAAGCCATCGGATCCCAGCAGAGGCGCAAGCAACTGGGGCTTCCAGAGGTCGTGGTTGAGGTTGCCGTCGAACATCCAGCCCAGGCCGTAGTTCAGTGTCAGTCGTTCTTGCAGCCGCCAAGTATCCTGAAAATAGAGCCACTGCGTGTTCCAGGCTCGGACAAAGCTTCCATTTTCCTGCGGAACCTGCGGGTCACCGACCGAAACCGTCATGCTTTGTAGTGGAAGTTGGAGAATATCGTCCAAAGTCTGAAATGCAGCTGGTAGCGGGATTCTCATCCCGGCCGGGGTCTGGGGATTCGCATTGTATGTTCGAACCTGATCCGGCGAGAACAGCGTCATGCTCACCGGTTCGTTTTTCCAAGCGATATTATTGTCGCGGTCGTGTTCCAGATCGGCGCCGAAGCGCACGCGATGAGCGCCATGCTGCCAAGAAATGGAATCGTTGAACTGGAAGCGACGTTCGAGATTATAAACGGCCCCGGAGTTTCCAATGAGGAGGCCTGCCTGAGGGATATTGATCGACGGCGCGCCGAGACCGAGACAAGCGGGGCAGTCCTGATCGCGAGCGGCAGTCATTCTGGTGCTGACGAAGAAGTACGAAAAGCGAAAATCGTTGACGATCGTGGGACTGAGAACGCTTGTCAGACCCAACAAGCTCTGGTCGACCCAGGCTGACACGTGATTCCAACTCGACGGATAATCGTTCGGCGAGCCGCCGCTGATGGTCGATGCAACTGGTCCAAAGGCACTGCTGCCGTCGTGCGAATAACGTACAAATGCTGTGTGGGCATTGTTGATTTTCCCGTCCAACCGCACGCTGAGCAGATCCCCGAATAAGGGGCTGTTGGTGATTCGGCTGAAAGAAGCGAAATCCGGTGTGAGCAAAGTAGTGGCGGAAACGCCTCGTTGTTCGTTGCGCTCCCAGCTCCCAAAATAAAATACGCGGTTGCGTCGGATTGGACCACCGATCGCGAAACCGAACTGCTGCCTTTGGAAGAACGGGTCAGGGTCGGATGGGTCACGGTTAAGTGCGGGATAGGCAGCGAGCTTATGGTCGCGGAAAAAGTAGAAAGCCGTGCCGTGGAGATCGTTGCCTCCAGAGCGCGTAATGATATTCATGGCTCCGGATTCCGCAACGCCAGTTGAAAGATCGAAATTGACTGTCGAAATCTGAAACTCTTGCACGGCTTCTTGCGAGAGGTCCATCTGCGAACCCCCGAGACCGACCGAGGTGATGCTGCCCCCATCAACGGTAACACGCGATCCTCCGACGTTGCTGCCGGGCGCGCTCAAAATCGGCACCACACTACGGTTTCGGTTCGCGGGAGCCGGAGCCTGGACACCAGGTTCAAGCTTAGCCAGCTCGAGGAAGCTGCGCCCGTTCAGCGGAAGGCCATCGATCTGGCTCTGAGTCACAATGCCACCGATGGCGGACGAATCGTAGTGCAACAACGGCGACGCAGCGTCCACGATGACCGACTCGCTAACTCCGCCAACGCGGAGCGCAAAATCCGTCGTCGTAGTTGTCCCAGCTTCCACCGTTGCCTCTCGAACCACCCGCTGCAAACCCGGAGACTGAGCGCTCACTTCATATTCGCCGGCCGGAAGCGCCGGAAAGCTGTAATCCCCCTGCCCCGTAGTGAGGGTTGCCCGGGCTAGGCCGGTCGCGCGGTTGATCGCCTGCACTTGGGCGCCAGCTATCACGGCGCCCGACGGATCATGCACGACGCCCGCAATGGTTCCGACCGGGGCCTGCGCCAGGCATACGCTGGCCGGGGTACACAGGAGACACAGAATGGCGAGCACTTTCATATGGTTTTTCTATCGTCTCGTCTTTAAAATCCATAAAAGTACTCAAGCGGCAATGTAAGAAATTATAGTAAGGAACTCCTGGCCACTCTTGTCCATCCAGCAACTCGGCTCGTTCGCATTGGTCAGTAAGCGCAGGAAGTGCTGCGTTCTCGTCGCGGATTGTACACCAAGCAAAAATAGTGCAGTTTTTATTGTCAAAGCCGTGCTCCCAGGGGGGACGGACGCGGAGTTAGCCGACGAGCTGGGTACCTGCGTTTCCATCGTCAAGAACAAGTGGCGTTCAATTTACAATCGCGTGGCCTCGCGGACTGTAGGAATCTTTCAAGCGCTCCCGCACAAAACTGAAATCGACGTAGCGATCAATCAGTCGCAGCAAGTGATCCGTGGGAATCTGATCCTGCAAGCAAAAATAGTAGAACAGCGACTCCGTCCTTGGCTGCTGACCCATCATCGGTGGCGTTCCTCCTGAATGCCCAACTAACACACAAGCGCATGGTCACTCCAGAAAAATCGCCTCCGACTTTTTCACCACTCTCATATGTTTTTGGGCAGCTCTACCTAGCCGTGCTGTTGCTATGGGAGTTAAGTTGCTAGGGGCTGTGTGGATCGAATCGGCGACTCCGTATGATCATATCTTTCCGTGCCGCGAATAGCTGGCGGAAAAGTCCCCATTGCGTGTCTCGTCTTCGGGTCAGAACTTGCCGGCGCGGTCGAGCTTCCTTTGCTCTTCTGGATCATGCATTTCCGCATCGAGATATATTTGGGTAACCTCCAGAGACTTGTGCCCGAGCCAACTCTTAATTTTCATCAGGTCGAAGCCAGAGCGCAGCCAGTTGGTGGCCGCAGTCTTTCGGAGCCTGTGAAGGTAATGCTCTTCGCATACAGGGCGGGTCTCGCACGTTACCTCGATCTTATGGCGGTTATCGTATCGGCCCTCACGGATCGCAACTTTACATTGTCCACAATTCAACCCCGCACGTTTTGCGATAGCCTTGAACTTGCGAAGGAAGTGGCCCTCGGGCTTGTCGTCCTCGTTCGTAAACACCCATCTCTCTGACGCAGTGTGCTTCTTGTGCTCGGCCAGGAGGGAACCTAGCTCAGTCGTAAGCGGGACCGCACGCTCCTCGTGATTCTTTGGCATGAAGGCTACATCCGACTTTCCCTCGCCCGTGACGGTATATCGTAGGTTCTTCAGGTCGATGTCACGCCACGTTGCGTACTGCACTTCCTGTTCGCGACAACCGGTACGGACAAGAAACAGATACCGCAGATATTCCTCGGGTGTCATCGCCGCGAAAAGTTTGGATAGATCGTCAGGATTGTACGCCTTCGTCCTGGTCAGCTGAACCTTCGGGAGCTTAATTAATTTCGAGGACTTCTCGATGCCGTTCGCTTTGAGCAAGGAGAAAATAAATCCCATCCGGTTGCTGATGGTCTTGTTTGAGTAGTCTAGTCCACGCAGAAATTCGACGTAGGCATTCAGCCGAGAAGGACCAGCAAGTTGATCGATGAAGCGAATGCCCTGCGGCAAATTTGCGAGCAATTGATCGAACACGTTCTCATACGCTTTAATACTTCGCGGGCGGCCGAAACTGCGCTCGTGTAAGTAGTTTTCGATGGCGGTTTTGATTGAGGTGCGATTGCTGTTGGCAGTGTTCGCCGCCTCGTCAAGGGTCAAACCCAATTCCTGCGCCTTGTGCGCGACTGGAGCCAGTTTCGCGGCTTTCTTTGCGCCAGCTTCGGTCTCATGCTTGACCCATTGGTACTTTCCGGCGGCGTCACGGACACGGATGAAGTAGGGGCCCTGCTTTGCGGCTTCGGGCCGGCGGCCTACCCCCAATGCTGAATAACGCCATGCACCGGCTGTTTTGTGTCGGTAGTAGACAGTTTGAATTGCCATTAAGTTCCCTCCCTGCAAGCTCATGCAAGGCTCTACAATCGCCACAATAAATGTAGCATTCTGTAGCATGGAAGTGAATAGTACTATTGTACGGGTCTATTTTAGATATGGCGGAGAGGGTGGGATTCGAACCCACGGTTGAGTTTCCCCAACACACGCTTTCCAAGCGTGCTCCTTAAACCGCTCGGACACCTCTCCGGGTTGATGGAACCTCATTCAGACTAACAGAAACCTGCGGTCAGAAGAAGATTCGATGGCGTTGCCAATTCCCCGGCGCTCAATCGCGACCGCTCTCACGCGCGGACGGATATTTTCACGCCAGATTTCCTGGTCAGCTGTCAGAGAAGCGGAAGCGCTCATTGAAGGTACACGTCGGGCACAACATTCATGCCCGGCCGAAGCTGGTGATCGCCATTCTCGCCCGGTTCGAGAACGATTTTTACGGGAATCCTCTGCACGATCTTGACGTAATTGCCCGTGGCATTTTCCGGTGGGAGCAAGCTGAAGACCGGGCCGGCAGCCCCGGCGATGCTGTCCACGTGGCCACGGAAAGTGCGTCCGCTGGAGTCCACGTGAATCTCCGCCTTCTGACCGGGTCGCATGCGCTTGAGCTGCGTCTCTTTGAAGTTGGCGGTGATCCAGACATCGTCCAGGGGCACCACGGTCAGCAGCTGCTGGCCCGCTGCAACATTCATTCCAACCACGACGGATTTATTGACCTGGCCGCTGACCGGGGCGACGATTTTGGTGTACTGAAGGTTTAGCTGAGCCTGCTCGAGCGCGGCGCGCTTCTGGTCCACTTCGGCCTGCGCGGCGCGGGCGCGATTCCGGGTTGCCGACACCTGCTGCGGAGCGGTTTCAGCATATTGCTGGCTGGCTTCCGCCCCCGCAAGCCGGCTCCTCGCCTGCTGTACAAGCTGCTGCGCGGCCGCTTCGTTTGCCGCAGCCGCGGCGATGGAAGCGGTGCTGGCCTTCGCTGCCGCGACGGCCTGATCGTAAACTTGCGCGGCCACTTCCTGCTTGTCCACGAGAGATTTGTACCGCCGGACGTCGTCCTGGATCTTCACGTCGTTCGCTTCGGCCTGTTCGAGCTGCGCGTGCGCGGCGGCGACTTGCTTTTCAGCGGCGATGATTCCGGCATCGGAGCTTGCAACGTCAGACGTGGTGAACTTCAATTGGCTTGCCGTATTGACGGTGGTGATCGGAACAGTAAGATTCAGCGATTCGGCGGTCGCCTCAGCACTGGCGAGATTGGCTTGCGCCTGCGCGACCGCGACCTCATAGTCCCTCGGGTCAATCTCAACGAGCACGGCGGCCTTCTGCACGTACTGGTTGTCCTCCACGTTCACTTTGATCACGTATCCTGAAATCCGGGCGCTGACGGGATAGAGGTGTACATCAACCTGGGCATCGTCGGTGGATTCGTAACTGTTGAAATATCTCCAAAGGAACACGCCGCCCACAATCGCCACGATGGCAACAACGAGGATGAAAATGTACTGACCCCGCTTCGAGCGCGTATACCGGCGCGGCGTTCCGGATGTAGACGCCGGGCCGGAAAGCGGCGGCGCGCCTCCCCCTGGTTCGTTACTCACTGCTGGTCCCGAATCCGCTGGAGTTATCTCGGCCATGATGAATTTCCTTTGAAGTGTCTCTTGAAGCCCTTTTCCGGCTGGCCCGGAGTTCGGACCGTGGAAATCATTGCGCCGTCAAGGTTGTTCAAGTGCATACATATCCGCGGAAAAAACATATGCCTGGCGGCCTCCCAAGTCAAATTCGGCATCTGGCGAGACATCTTCAACATTTCAATCCATTGGATTCAGGAATTTGAAATTGGACTCCCCTATAAGGCAGCACTTGGCGCCACATCAAGAGCAGGCCAGAATCGCAAGCGTGACAGGCAGGTATCATCACTTGGGGTTGGATTTATTGCGGCAGTATTTCTGCTAAATGCTTTATGGAGATTTGACTACATAGTTATTGACAACGACTTGACAACCGCGCAGGAATCGCTTAGCTATCGCGCTATAAGTAAAACACTCTCTCTCGATCTGGGGTCGCTTGAAGATATCTCTATAGCTGATAGCCACGATGTAGCCAAAGAACCATTTGCCTGCGGTAACATCGGTCCATGTGTTCTCGCTCTCATTTACAAAAATTGGAAAGGATTTTCCAGCTGCCAAGGAGGGACCATTGGGAATCGGAGTGGGCATCAATGTCTGTTCCGCCTGATTCGGCAGCGTACTCTGTTGCCAAGAGGAGTATCCGCCATGTTGGAAAATTTCACGGGCGACAGTAGGCCCCTCATTGGTGATGTTGATCGCCCCCTGGATAATCATACTGTCGCTTGAGTGTGGATCGCGAACGATAGTTGGGTTGAAATCCTCCGCTACCAGTTGAGCACTCTCAGAGTCTTGAAACGACTGCAATTGGCGCGACGCGGTGTCAGCGGCACTATGCGCGGCGTCAGCAGCTATCTTATTCGCACGATACATTTTGATCGTATAGCAGGTATAGATTCCAAGAAGGATCACGCCAATAATCTCAGCCAAAGGTTTCTTCTTATCCCACCAATCCTTTTCTGTTTCGAAAGTAATTTTGTAGTGGTCATGGGGTGGTCGATCCTTAGAGGGTGGTGCAGGTGTAGAAACATCTATCTTGGGGTGGTCTGCTTGTATATTGGTTTCGCTGCTAGTGTTTGGGGTCGGCATAATGCAGGTGATATAGCATGAGCCGAATGTGATGCAAAATACTATTATATCGCCCTCTATAACAGTCCATCGCGAACCCCTTGGAATCGCCGCCGATGATTGACCGACGCAGGGCTTGGGGGGTAGCGTAGTGAATAGTGCTGGAGGCTGGCCGATGGGTCTTCGCGCCACATTGATCTTGGTCTTGTTTTCCTTCGCGATGAAGCCCGTACCGCCGATCGACATAAAATTACCTTTCCGCGGCACGTATCCCCAAGCAATCAAATCGGTACCTGCAGGGGAATCCTTCTCGAACCTGATTCACTTCCAGGCGAGCCTTAAGCTCAACTCCAAAAAACGCGCCAAGCCGGAGGAGCAAAAACAAATCCTGACCGGAATCGTGGAATGGGAATACAAGCCCTTTTCCTGGGATTGCGACACACCGAATTGCGACCATTTCGCGCTCTACGACGACGTGAGCCGGAACAATTACGAGCTCGACGATGCTCGTACTGCTCTGCCCTTCGAGGGAAAAAGAGTCAGGGTAATAGGAGTCCTGAACTCAAGAACGGGTACGATCCATGTCATTTTCATTGAAGCGCTAAAGTAATCGGAATTTTCGCACCATCCATTTCGAGTCCACGCGGCGTTGGACCCTTCTATTGGACGGACTCCGCCACTTACGCTAATCTATCCTGGCCCTGAACTACTCCGGGGTAGTGCAATTGGTAGCACGCCAGCCTTTGGAGCTGGTTATCCTGGTTCGAGTCCAGGCCCCGGAGCCAATGCTTTTCCTCGAATCGCCCCGGTGGATACGGATGAATACTCCTGACCTCGCGCTTGGCGTCATCTGGTACATCGTTTTTCTATTTTCGACGACCTGCCACGAGGCGGCGCATGCGCTCGTCGCCAAAATCGGCGGGGACCTGACGGCGGCCGAAGGAGGCCAGGTAACGCTGAACCCCATTCCGCACATCGTCCGATCGCCTTTCGGGATGGTCGTCGTGCCGATCCTGTCGTTCGCGCTGGGCGGGTGGATGATTGGCTGGGCGAGCGCGCCTTTTGATCCCGAGTGGCAGCGCAAGTATCCGCGCCGTTCGGCATGGATGGCGCTGGCCGGCCCGGCGGCAAATTTCACGCTAGTGCTTTTGTCGGGCATCGCGATCCGGGTGGGAGTCGCGGCAGGCTATTTTCGCCCGCCTGAGTTCATTGCCGGTTATGGCGGGCTGGTGGCGTCCGCGCGATCGGCCGACCCGACTTTTCTGACGACGGCGCTGAGCATTCTATTCGTCCTGAACCTCCTGCTTGGAACGTTTCAATCTTCTGCCCGTGCTGCCGATGGATGGCAGCACAGTCATCATGCTGGCGATGCCGGAAAACGCCGCACTCCGGTACCTCGACTGGGTGCGGCAGTCCAGCGGTTACGCCTTGATCGGCTTGGTGATCGCCTGGGAGCTTTTTGACAGAATTTTCCAGCCGGTTTTTTCCTTTGCGCTTCACGTTCTGTACGCCGGAATTCATCCCAGGTAATTACGAAGTAAGACTTTGAATGCCGAAGTCGTCCTGTTTCAAAACTGCGCAGCGATTCCAAATTGTGCACAGTTGACGAGAAGGCGCTCCAGGTGGCTCACTGCTAAGTCCAGACCTGTCAATTAGTTGAAATCTAGCCACTGTGGCCCATCGTCTGCAATACCTTACTGAGGGAGCACAGTTTCGATGACCAACACATTCAATACTCCGGGCAGTTACCGGAGTCGAAGTTTCGGGCTGGGGCCTGGATGACAGCTTTTTTGTGGAGAAGACCGAATTGCTCTGGTCGCAAACCGGGGACAAGTACGTCCTGCTGCACCGGGCATTGCACGAAGGAGCCATGATCTTTGTCCGTCTTCTGGATGCAGATTCGAAAAAGGGTTCAGTGCCGGTTGCGTATCAAGTCAATCGCGTTGGGGCAATGGATTGCAATGGTCAGTGTGAGATGCGCCTGCTGCCATTGCACCCGCGCTCAAAAGCACCCAAGGCCGGGGCAAGTGCATCTTATGTGACAGAGGATTCTATAAGCGCATGCGCACCGAGGGAAAACTCGACGCAGCAGGAACCCGAGGAGATCCTCCAATGAAAACAGAACAGGTCATTTCGACGACTCAAGACCGCATCGCGACGTGGGATGAAATCCAGCGCGCGACATCATTCACACCAGATCGAGTGCTGGAGCATTGCTATACGCAAGGTTCTCATTGTGAAGTTGATTCCGACCTTGGCGGCGTCATCCGCTATCCCGCTGAAGAATTTGAGTTTTTCGCTTACCTCAGCGAGTTGGACGATTCATCCGCCAACTGACGCGAGTCGCCAGCGTAGATAATTCGCCTTTGGCACAATCGCAGGGCAATTTCTTCCAAAATGGAACGCCTTCTATGTATCCGAACGATCTCCGCTCGTCAAGTTCTTGATGGATGTCGGGAGATTAAGAATTCCAAATTTTCTCCCAGTCTCCGCCTAATTTGCTGTTTTTCGTGGGGTTACGAGAAACAGGTCCCATCCTCAAGAAATTCAGATAAGCCGCCGGAAAAACCCGCCCCTTAACACTGCCATTTTGGCATGACCCGTGCCTTTGATCCTGCATGAACACACTTACTGCACCGATCAGGGAAGGCCATCTGGTTCGCGGGAGTTCCAACGAGGCCATGACGATTTGTGTTCTCGACGATGAACCCGGCATGGTCGAAATGCTTCAGGAATCGCTCCGATGCCTCGGGTTTAGCTCTCTTGGCACCAGCGATCCGCAATATGCCCTCGAAATGATCAGCCAGGGCCGTGTGCGGGTCGTGATGTCGGACATCAAGATGCCGGGAATGGACGGCTTCCAATTCCTCGAACACGCGCTGCATCGCGATCCTGGCGTCTATGTGATCCTCATGACCGGTTTTTATTCGCTGGACAACGCAATCGCGGCCATCAAGCGCGGCGCCTACGACTACATTTCAAAGCCGGTGGACCGCTTGCGGCTTAAGAAATCCCTGGACGAACTTGCGGATTCCTTCAACCGCCGAAAGCGGATTCACAACCTCGAGCAGCAGCTCCTGACCGATCTGGAATTCCGCGGCATCGTTGGCCGGAGCCCGGCGATGATTGAAGTCTTCGAAATGGTTCGAAAAGTGGCGCGCCATTACACCAACATTCTGCTGGTCGGCGCGACGGGTTCGGGAAAGGAGTTGGTCGCCAAGTCGATCCATCAGATCAGTCCGGTGGCCCAGCAGAAGTTCGCGGTTTGTAACTGCTCGGCCATGGTGGACACGCTGCTGGAAAGCCAGCTGTTCGGCCATGTGCGCGGCGCGTTTACCGGAGCGACCGACACACGGCCCGGTTTGTTCGAATACGCGAATGGAGGCGCGGTGTTCCTGGACGAAGTCGGCGAAACTTCCCTGGCCATGCAGGCCAAGCTGCTTCGAGTGATTCAGAACCGCGAAATTCAACGGGTCGGCTCACCTGAGGTTCGCCGCGTGGACGTCCGTTTGATCGCCGCCACCAATCGCGATCTGCGCGCGGAGGTCCTCGCCGGACGCTTCCGCGAGGATTTGTTCTATCGCCTGAGCACCATCCAGATTCGCGTGCCAAGCTTGTCAGAGCGCCTGGATGACATTCCCCTGCTCATTCAGTTCTTCCTCAAGAAATACAATGAAGCCTATGGCAAGCAGATTCAGGGGCTCACCCGGCGAACGCAAGCTGTGATGCTCCAGCACGCCTGGCCGGGGAACGTCCGCGAACTCGAGAATGTGATTTCCTGCGCGTGCCTCACTTCGGTGAACGAATTTATCGACGTGGAGGATCTTCCGGAAAACCTGAGAAAGCCAGCCGGCGCCAGTGGCCGGGCGGCGAACACCTGGCGGCCTCTTCCTCTCGAAGAAATCCGCCGCCAGCACATCCGCCAGGTCCTCGAATCATGTGAAGGAAATCGCGTCCGTGCTGCGCAGTTGCTTGGGATTGGCCGCACGAGCCTATATCGATTCCTCAAGCGGTCCGAGAAAAAGGAAGCTGGGAAAGCCGCCTCTTGATCGGGCCGGCAGCGGCGGCTCTTAGCCCGGCAAGTTCCCTGTTTCAAATCTGAACAGACAGGTTTGTTCGGCACACCGTACGCTCGACGACTGCGGCAAGTCGCTTGTTTAGTTCATCTTCAAGTTCATCAAGATGGCATCGCATTTGCACTGCTCCACTGGCTGAGGGGATTGAGTCGTGGCACTAGGCTTGAAATATTCTAATGAAGCGACCCGTGAATGGATCTTCGACCGGAGGAAGGCGAAACGGTTGTTTCTCCATTTTCCAATCGAGGTTTCCGGTGTGGACCGTGAAGGCCTGCCGTTCTCGGAACGCACAAGAACCGAGGATATTAGCGATCGTGGCTGCCGGCTGGAAATGAACGCCCCTGTCAATCGCGGAGATCTGGTGGACATTCGGCTGATCGCTCCTCCGGGACCGAAGTTCCCTCGGGAAGACCCGCACAAGTTCGAGGTCATGTGGGTTCAGGAGAAGACGTCCGGCTGGAGCATCGGCGCCCGTGAGATTCATGATGAAAGGATTTGGAAAGTTTCGTTCCCCCCGCCTATAACCTCAACCTAGCAACACTCAAGCGATCCCGCCAAGACACCCCAATTCACCGCGCCGGTTCGGCATCCCGGACCAGCGCGGTGACCTACTCAGTCTTTATTGCGGCGGGCTCCCCTTTCTTCGTCAGGGTAAACAATTGGAGTCCCTATACGCTTATTGCTGCGCGTCGGCCGTGAGAGATTTCTGCTCGCCGGTATTGTCCGCGGCGATCCTGGGTAGGTTCACCGTGTTGTCCATTCGGACCACGATCGCGGTTTGCGTGGGCAATTCCACTTCCTTGCCCTTGCGTTCGATGATGTACGCGGCGCTGCCAATCATTCCAAAACCGAAGCCGCGCATCGCATGGCTGAACACAGCTCCAACCAACGTGCCGCCTCCGACCCCGATCGCTCCGCCGATGACGTCGCCCTTGATGTCATGTTTTTCCTGCAGGATTTGTCCTTCCTCGACTTTAACGTCTCTCCGCGATTTCCCCGCTTTGTCGCCGGTCGGCGGCTCATCCAGACCCAGGATGCTCATTTTGGCCGGGAAAAGGCGGCTATCGATCTGGAGTTCCCGGAAGGAAAGGTTCATCGCCGCCTGGCCGCGAAAGATCGAGAAGTGACGCGAGTGAATGATTCCGCCCACCGTGCCGTTCACGCGTGCTCCCGCGGGCAGGACCATCTGGTTGCCGACGTAGACGGGCTGAGCGACTTCGGCAATGAATGGGTCTCCGGTCTTGGCCACGGCGGTGCTCAGGCCGGTGAGTAAGCGCAGGTGCACTTCGGTGCCCTGCAGAAGTTCCTGGGACTGCGCGCGCGCTGGAATCGCGGCAGCCAACAACGACACGACGACGCCAAACATTACGGCCAAAGACACAACGATTCGTTTCATGGGATCCTCCGGTCTCTCTTTCGCGGGCTCCACGCTTCACTTGAAGCGTTCAGTGTAAAAGTAGAGCCCGTACTCCGCCGTGCCGGACGAAGATTCGTCCGCGCACGGGTTAAGCCTCGTGTCGTGAGGCATTGCGCTGGCGCTGTACGCCCGGCGACGCTCTGCGGGAGCACGCCGGACCGGATGCGGAGGTTGCGTCCGGACGAATGATACCCTCCGGACGGCTTATCATCGGTTTAAAACCTGGACCCTGTGTTTCAAAAACGCCAACTGTCTCGATGGATGAGTGATTGTTGCGCGAGGAGGTAAGGACGGTTAAGCCCGCGCGTTGATGCATGGGAAGGACCGGCCAATCAGGCCCTTGTTAACTGATGCGTTTAAGGCCGCTTGAATAACAGTCGGGCGTAATATAATCAACTGCTTATGCAGGGATCGTTCCACGATTTTCTTGACGCCGCGCCCGATGCGATGCTCGTTGTCAACTCGCGGGGACAGATCGTCCTCGTGAACGCGCAGGCGGAGAAACTGTTTGGTTACCAGCGCGACGAACTTCTCAACCGCCGCCTCGATATCCTGATCCCCGAGCGGTTTCGAAACCAGCATGGTGGGGATGTCAGCCGGTTCTTCGCGAACCCCAAATCGCGTCCAATGGGATCCGGCCTCCAATTAGTCGGATTGCACAAAGACGGGCGGGAAATTCCAGTGGATATCACGCTCAGCCCCGTCATGACAGAAGAAGGAATTGTGGTCCTGAGCTCGCTGCGCGATGTAACGGAACGCAAACACAATGAGGAACTCGCGCGACAGAATGCGGAACTGAAAATCAAGATGGCGGAGGAAAAAGCGGAACTCGCTGCCGCGAAAAGAGAACTTGAA
Organism: Terriglobia bacterium; assembly: GCA_963757625.1. Classification (GTDB taxonomy): domain Bacteria; phylum Acidobacteriota; class Terriglobia; order Acidiferrales; family UBA7541; genus Palsa-360. The sequence goes on from CAVWSJ010000007.1 coordinate 154,375, forward strand.
ATCCTCACCGAAAGCGAGCGAGTGGCAGAGGCGCTCCGCAGAAGCGAAGCTCGGGTTCGGCGCCTGGTGGAATCCAACATTATCGGAATTGCGACCGGCCAGCTCAATGGCAAGCTCATCGACGCGAATGACGCTCTTTTGGAACTCCTGGGCTTTTCGAAAGAGGACCTTCTCTCCGGCCAAATGCAATGGGAAACTCTAATCCCCGCTGAATTTCGCGACACCGTACAGCAGATGATCGAGCAATTGAAGAGTACGGGAGTTAGTGGTCTCCTGGAGATCCAAACTTTTCGAAAAGATGGGACACGCGTTCCCGTTTTGATTGGTGGCGCAACACTGGTAGCGGAATCCGGCGAAATCGAAGTTATCTCATTTGTACTCGACCTGAGCGAACGGAAACGGTTGGAACAACAGTTGCGCCAGGCTCAGAAGGTGGAGGCCATTGGTCAGCTGGCCGGCGGGATTGCCCATGACTTTAACAATCTGCTGGCCGTCATCATTGGGTATAGCGAAATATTTGAGGACCAACTCGGCAAGAACGACCCACTCCGGCCCAAAGCGGAACAAATAAGGAAAGCCGGGCAGCGCGCTGCCGCACTGACTCGTCAGTTGTTAGCTTTCAGCCGCAAACAGGTACTCGAACCGAAGGTTTTGGACCTTAACGCAGTCGTTGAGGACGCTCTGAGGATGCTTAAACGCCTGATTGGCGAGGATATTGAGTTGGCTGCGGTTCCTGGACTAGAACTTGGGCGCGTCAAAGCAGATCAAGGGCATATTGAACAGGTCATTTTAAATTTGGCTGTAAACGCTCGGGACGCAATGCCCCAAGGGGGGAAACTGACCATTACAACCGGGAACGCAGATATGGACGACGTCTTTGTCCGCCAGCATCCCGGGGCCGTGCCTGGTCCGTATGTAATGCTGTCGGTGAGCGACACCGGCTGCGGCATGGACGCTGAAACTCAAGCGCACATGTTCGAACCATTTTATACGACCAAGGGGGAGGGCAAGGGAACCGGACTCGGTCTTGCGACCGTCTACGGGATGGTTAAGCAAAGCGGAGGCTACATTTCAGTTTACAGCGAGCTGGGGCAGGGTACTTCGTTCAAAATCTATCTTCCCAGGACTGACGAGTCTGTGACGCCGGTCCCAGGCAACGACGATAAGCAGACTAGATACGGATGGGAAACCATCCTGCTGGTGGAAGATGCACTGCCGGTGCGCGAACTGGCTCGTGAACTCTTGGAATCGAATGGGTATACAGTGTTGGAAGCAGCAAACGCCGCCGATGCCATCCGCATTGCCGAGAGATATCAAGACACGATCCATCTGCTGTTCAGCGACGTGGTGATGCCCGGTATTGGCGGTAAGAAATTAGCTGGGCACATCGTCGCCATCCATCCCGAAATCAGGGTGCTGTACATGTCGGGTTACACGGACGAAACCATCGTTCATCACGGAGTGCTTGATTCTGGCGTGGCACTGCTTGAGAAGCCTTTCACAAGAGACAGCCTGACGCGCAAGGTACGCGAGGTTCTTGCAATCACCAAGGATCAGCTTGAGATGCCTGTAAGCAGCGCGCCCAAGTAAAACAGACGCGGCCTGTTGACTTGAACTGACTTTTCTTTCGCTACTTCCCTTCTCCATTCGAAAGTCCCGTGATCCCAGTCACTTCGAAGAGTGATTGTACTCACTGCCGTCACGCAACGAGTCAGATACATAAAGATGTATCTAGAAGAGGGGTTCCATCAGTCTGGTCACGGCGGTCCCGAGGGGGGACTTCACCAGAACGAGATGGACATTAAAGTGATAAGAGGAGAAACCCATGAAAGGACTAAGAACGGCTATAGTTTTATTCGCAGTGGCCCTGATTTTCGCAATGGCGTTTTCAGCCCGGGCCGATAAGATCAACAAGTTAACCCTTCTGACATTCAACCAACCCGTTGAATTACCGGGTAACGTGGTCCTCCAGCCCGGGACCTACGCGTTCACGGTATTGCAGACGTTGGGAGGAAACCGCACCATCGTCCAGGTTTTCAATAAGGACCGAACGCATCTGTATGCGACGATCCTGGCCATACCCAATTATCGCGGCAAGGTGACTGAGGAAACCGTTGTCAAATTCTCAGAAAGCGCATCGGGAGCCCCCAATGCAATCAGGGAATGGTTCTATCCCGGGGCCAACTTTGGCCACGAGTTTGTGTATCCCAAGAATCGGGCTGTAGAGCTCGCCAAAGCTTCGAACGAGCCTGTTCCGTCGATGCCAACCGAAACCGAACCGACTGTCCAAGAAATGGAGAAGGCTCCGGTAAAGGCTGAGGAACCCAGCGGGACGGAAGTTGAGGTTGCCGAGGCTTTTGAGGTTACGCCGCGGCCTTCTACCCAGCTAGCCCAAGCGACGTTGCCGAAAACCGGCAGCATGCTTCCGCTGATCGGCCTCATGGGACTGTTGCTGGTGTCCGCAGGGACAGTTCTCCGGACATTCGCAAAGCGCTCAGCTTGAACCAGGTTCTCCTGATTATTTCAGGCTGAGTCGGGGCCAAGGCGCAGGAAATACAACGAGCAAGGAGGGACCGTGATAGCTCCGCATTCAACGAACCGAGCCATTCAGGTCGCCTTGCTTGTGTGGGCATCATTTCAGATCTCTGCGCCTTCGCCCCCTCCGCCAGGCAATTCCCAGGGTTTCGCCATCTCCCGAGAAGTTGACTTTGTGGTTCTCCCGGTCATCGTGAGAAACCGGGAGGGACAATTCGTTTCCGGCCTTGAAGCGTCGAACTTTCACGTCTATGAGAACGGGCGCCAGCAGGCCGTCACACTTTTTCGGAGCGAAGATACCCCCGTTGCACTTGGATTGGTGGTGGATCGCAGCGGGAGCATGGCGGCAAAGGCGAATGAAGTAATTCAGGGAGCATTGGCATTTGTGGAAGCCAGCAATCCGCAGGATCAGGAGTTTGTCGTCAACTTCGCCGAGAAGCCAGTCCTGGGTCTCACCGTAAGCGAGCCCTTCACCACCAACACGGGTGACCTAAGGGCGGCTCTTTCAACGAATCTTGCCGGCGGCAGGACAGCGCTTTATGACGCTGTCGTTGCAGCTTTGCAGCACCTTGATCTGATCAATGCGGGCAAGAAGGTCCTCATTCTGATTAGCGATGGAGGTGACAACGCCAGCCAGAACAATTTTACGCAGGCGCTGCGGATGGCGCAGAGCGCCAATGTAGTCATTTACACAATTGGGCTGTACGACGAACACAGCGCGGATCAAAATCCCAAGGTCCTCAGCCAGTTTGCCAGGGAGACGGGCGGCGTCGCCTATTCCCCCAGCACGTCCGGGGAAGTGGTCCGCGTTTGTCGGCAGATCGCCGGGGATGTCCGTCACCAGTACACCGTCGGCTACGCTCCCGCAGAAGAGGGACGCAACACCTATCGAAAAATTCGCGTGGAAGTCGCCTCATCCCTTCATGGCAAGCTCTCGGTGCGCACGCGGGCAGGGTACTTACCTCCCTCCAGCAAACAATCCGATTCACCGGTTCAGGAAGGAGCAAATCGATGAACGCCCTGACGGCGCACAGCCAGGGAGCGAACCATCGCGTCTCAATTCTTCGGTGGTGCTCCCTCTTCTGTCTGCTGGCGGGAGGCATCTTGCTGACATGGTGCGCGTATTTCTGGGCAGATGGGCATTTCTACGAAACTCTGGAAACCAAGCACTTTGACGCGGTCGCGAAAAGCGCGGTCGTAAATCCGGCGCCAGGTGCTGAAATCAACGTCGTCGAACCTCCTCCGAGAGTAGAGACTGGTTCGGTGCTGGGCCGAATTGAAATCCCCCGGGTCGGCATTTCCGTCATGGTTCTCCAGGGAACCACTGCTCGCGTTTTTCGGCGCGCGGCGGGTCACCTGGAGGGCACCGCCGTGCCGGGAAAACCAGGTAATGTTGCGATTGCAGCGCATCGGGATACTTTCTTCCGTCCTCTACGAAATATTCGGGATCAGGACGTCATCAAATTTTCAGGCGTGACACGCAGTTATTGGTACCGCGTGGAATCTGTCGAGGTGGTTGGGCCCGATGATGTTGAAGTTTTGGCTGATTCTACACAACCCACACTGACTCTCATCACTTGCTATCCGTTCTATTATGTGGGTCCCGCGCCGAAGAGGTTCATCGTGCATGCGCGTCAGATCTCGCCCGAAGAAGCCGGGGAAGTCCAGGGCTCCGATGGCAGCGCACAACTGCTTCAAGACGGCCCGCAAACCACAAAGAAACCGGAATAATTTAGTCCAGTGGGACCGCTCCAATTCACGCTCCGGCGCGGTTTTCTTTTTTCGAACACCTCGCTGTGCTAGACTTCATTCGTGGTCGCTTGATTTTTTCTTGCGCGACTGCCGATGCGTGGAACTTCGGGCTCTGTGCGACGAAGTCCCGCGAACCCCGCCAGGCCCGGAAGGGAGCAACGGTACCGGGATCGCTTCGTGCGCCGCGGAGTACCCGAAGTTCCTCTCATCTGCAGCGCGGGCTGAATTTTACGTTGTCATTCTGAGCGCGAGCGAGGAATCTCTCAGTGGGTTTTGAATCGACAGAGAGATTCCTCGTCGCTTCGCTCCTCGGAATGACAACGAATGGTACTAAGGAGTCGACAGAATGAGCTACCAGGTCATCGCGCGAAAATGGCGGCCGCAGACGTTTGCCGACGTCGTCGGGCAGCAGCACGTCACGCGCACGCTGGCCAACGCGGTGCAGTCCGGCCGCGTGGCGCACGCGTACATTTTTTCCGGCGCGCGCGGCGTGGGCAAGACGACCACGGCGCGCATTCTCGCCAAGGCGCTCAACTGCGCGAAAGGCCCCGCCGCGGAACCCTGCAACGAGTGCGACTCGTGCCGGGAAATCGGCGCTGGGAAATTCGCTCGACGTGATCGAAATCGACGCGGCCTCCAACCGCGGCATCGACCAGATTCGCGAACTGCGCGAAATGGTGCGCTACGCGCCCGCCGGCGGCCGCTACAAAGTCGTCATCCTCGACGAAGCGCACATGCTCACCGACGAGGCCTCGAACGCGCTGCTCAAGACGCTCGAAGAGCCTCCCGACAAAGTCATTTTCGTCATGGCGACGACGGAGCCGGAAAATCTCGCCGAAACGATCCGCTCGCGCTCGCAGCATTTTCATTTCCGCGCGCTCTCGTTCGCGGAAATCGTGGATGCGCTCGAACAAATTTGCGCGAAGGAAAATCTGACGGCGGAGCCCGGCGCGCTCGCCGTGATGGCTCGCGCCGCCGAAGGCAGCCTGCGCGACGCGCTTTCCCTGCTCGAACAGGCGCGCGCCTACTGCGGCGCGAACATTACCGACACGCAGGTGCGCGAACTGCTCGGCGTCGTCCCCGAAGAAATTCTGGAAGAATTGACCGGCGCGATCGAAGCGCGATCGGCCGAACGCATTCTCACGCTTGTGCACCGCCTGCTCGCCGAGGGACAAAACCTCCAGCATTTCTGCCGCGAAGCCATCGGCCATTTCCGCAATCTTACTCGTCGCGCGCGTCTGCGGCGCGGATTCCGAACTGATCGCCGCGCCCGCCGACCAGCGCCCGCGACTTGAAGCAGGCCGCCGAATTGTTCAGCGAAGAAGACCTCACGCGATTTTTTCAGATTCTGCTGCACACCGACGACGATTTGCGCCGCAAGCCCGATGCGCGCTTGCATCTGGAAATGGGCCTGCTGCGCATGGTGAATGCCGCGCGCCTGGCTCCGCTGGAAGAAATTCTCGCGGAACTCGAAGGCGGAAGCTCGCGCCGGCAATTCTTCAGCGCCGCCGATGCGATCCGGCAAGCGCTGCGCCGCAACCCCAGCAGCCCACGCGCGGCAGCGCGCCAGCGAGCTTCGCCGGCGGGTCTTCGACGTTCGCTTCTGCCGCTTCATCAGCAGCGCCGCAGGCGCCGCGGCCGCTGCAAGAATGCAGGCGGTTACGCCGCCCGCGGTTGCGCGCGAAACGGCGAATGCGGCGCCGGAAAAAATGAGCGCGGGCCCCGTCCCCGCCGCTCCGCCGAGCGTGATTGCGCGGGCCGCCGCTGCCGGCGACGGCCTCGAAGCAGCGCAAGTGGACTCCATCAAGGCCGCGATTCTGGCGCAGGAAAAATTTCTCGGTGAATTGATCGAACACGCGTCGCGCTGGGAGATGAGCGGCGGCGAAGTGCGATTATTTTTTCCCACCGAGAGCCGCGCGCTCGCGGAAATGTTGCAGGCGCGCGATCCCATGGAACGTTTGCGCAACATTGCCAGCCGCATCCTCGGCCAGACGGTGCGCGTCTGTGTTAAACTGGAAGCCGTGCCGAGTCGGAGGACCTGCGACGCAATCCTCCGGCACGCGCGAGTTGCGCGCAAAGTTCGAGCAAGATCCCGATCGTGCGCGCGATGCTGGAACGGTTCGGCGGCCAGATTTCCGATGTCAAACGCCGGGGCGAGGAGTAGACCATGGAAGTCAAAGCGCTGCAGCAAATTCTCACGCAGTTTCGCCAGATGCAGGAGAACCTGCAGAAGCAGGTCGAAACCGTGAACGTCGAAGCCTCCGCCGGCGGCGGCATGGTCACCGTCAGGATGAACGGACAAAAGCAGGTCACGGAAATTCACATCGACCCGGAAGTATTTGCGGGAAAAGATCAGGAACTGCTGCAGGACCTGGTGCGCGCCGCCGTGAATGAAGCCGGGCGCCGCGTGGATGAAGAACTGACCAGCCAGATGAAAAGCCTGACCGGCGGGATTCCCGGCATGGCCGGGACTGAAAATTCCCGGCATGTTTTGAAGCACTCTAAAGTTTTTTTTGCCTTGCACTCAGGTCGACATTCCAAGTGAACTCAACTGTCCTTCTAGAAAAGCAATGGTCGTCATTCCGAGCGCAGCGAGGAATCTCTCTCCCGGCTGTGGCCCGAAGCAGAGAGATTCTTCGTCGCTTCGCTCCTCAGAATGACAGACTTGGGCAGTTGCTAAATTGGGTGCAGATTCCTCCGGCCCGCCACACTCCATCACGGAACACATCCTCATGCCTGATTTTGCCGAACCTGTCGAGCGTCTGATCGACCAGCTCAAACATCTGCCCGGCATCGGGGCGAAGACCGCGCAGCGCCTCGCGTTCCATATTCTGCGCGCCAAGCCGGAAGAAGCCCTGGCGCTCGCCGACGCCATCCGCGACGCCAAGATGAACATGCGCTTCTGCTCGGTGTGCAACAACATCACCGATGCCGATCCGTGCCTGTACTGCACGGAGCTCCACGCGCAATCGCAAGACGATCTGCGTCGTCGAAGAGCCGCACAACATCATGGCCATCGAAAAAACGCGCCAGTACAGCGGCCTCTATCACGTCCTCGGCGGGGCGCTCGCGCCGCTGCGAGGCATCGGCCCCGATCAATTGCACCTGAAAAGCCTGATCGAACGCCTCAAGGGCGGCACGGTCGAAGAAATCATCATCGCCACCAATCCCAACGCCGAAGGCGAAGCCACGGCCATGTATCTCTCGAAACTCATCAAGCCTCTCGGCGTGCGCGTGACGCGCATCGGCGTCGGCATCCCCGTCGGCGCCGACCTCGAATACGCCGACGAAGTCACGATGATGAAAGCCATGGAAGGCCGCCGGGATTTGTAGGAATTCATTCTATCCTTATTCCCTCCCCGCATTACTCTCCGAATCAAACTCGAGAATGGAAATTGTCTGCCAACGCCATGTGGCCTCCCATGAGGGGCATATTCCGGTAACGCGACTTCTCAGGCGCTGTAGCGTGGTAAAGTGAGCGTCACTATGACATCACCCCGGCATGTAGCCCGCAAGAGGTACGGCTTATTTGTCCTTGCGATTCTCCTAATCTTGTTAGCAGGAGTGGCGAGCTACTTTGGATCTAAGAGTTACCCGATTCGCGTTCTAAGTCTCGCATCCCTAATCGCAAGTGTCTATCTTGTCCGGATCTCTCGTGTTCACCAAGGATCGACGAGTTTGCCCAAGGTGAACAGCGTGGAGTACGGTGGTCCAAGCCGTCTCCTTTGGATCCTCTCGTTAGCCTTGGTGCCTTTTTGGGTGCCTCAGGCTACTTGTTGCTTATCGACGCCGTAAATGGAGGCCATCAAACGTGGCCCGTGGACCTATTCGCCGGAGTAGCAGTTGTTTGCGCAGGTGTATGGAGTTGTCTCGCCGTGAAGCTCCTTTTCGGCGGTGCAGACTAGCGGGCCGGCAAACACGTACATCCGATACTGTGGCATATAATCAGTGCCTCTTACCACGCCGACCCGCCACGGAGATCAGCCAATAGTCCTCCCAACGCCCGATAAACGGGGTGGTCTCAATGGGTCACTGCAACACTAGCCTGAAGCTTACTCGCCGGAGTTTCAAAACCCAAAGTTTTTCTCGGGCGTTGATTTAAGCGCAGCGCGACCTTGTCGAGTTCGGCTTGCGTGTGGACTGACAGATCGGTTCTCTTAGGAAAATACTGTCGCAGCAGACCGTTGGTGTTTTCGTTGCTGCCGCGCTGCCAGGGGCTCTGCGGATCGCAGAAGTAAATTTCACATTCGTGGCCACCGTGAAGTTCTTGTGTTGGGCCATCTCCAGCCCTCGATCCCAGGTCAACGAGCGCCGCAGCGATGCGGGGAGTCCGCGAACGTGCTGGCTCAATGCCGCCACCACAGTCGCCGTGTCTTTGCCGGGCACCTTGACCAGCATGGTAAAACGCGAATGACGTTCCACCAGGGTGGCGATATGGCTGTTGTTGGTGCCGCGCAGCAGGTCGCCCTCCCAATGGCCGGGGATGGCGCGGTCCTCGATCTCGGCGGGCCTTTCCCGGATGGAAATAGCATCGACGATCTTGCCGCGAGAGTGCCCGTGGACACTGGAGTGCCGCGACCGGCGGATCTGCCTCTTGGTTCGCAGGTGCTGAATCAGCTCCTTTTTAAGCACTCCTCGTGCCTGGATAAACAGGCTGCGGTAAATGGTCTCGTGGGACACGCGCATACTCTCGTCGTTGCGATACTGGTTCTTCAGCCATCCGGAAATCTGCTCCGGCGACCAGTCCAGGATCAGTTTACTCGCAACGATCCTCTGCAACTTCCTTGGATGGCAAGAAGGCAGACCTTGGGGCGCAAGGCCGAATCCCAGGCCTGGTGATCCGCTTCATTGGCTCGATAGAGAAGTCGCCCGCCATGGCGGGCGACTTCTCTGCTCACCGTCGATACAGCCCGCTTGAGACCTTTGGCGATCCCACGAATCGATGAACCCGAAGCAATCCCTCGTGAGATGTACTCTCGCTCCGCCAGTGTGAGCGTTCGCAGCGAGCGATGATGCACGGCAGGAGCAATCCCGCCCCGCTGCGCCAACATGAAGTGAATAACCCAAGGTTCCTTGCCGAAGGCCCGCCCAATCTAATGCAACGACTGTCCCAACTCCAATCGGCCCCACATCTCGCTCCTCTGCATGGCGGAGAGCTTCACCCGTCTCCTGACTGTCATAAACACCACCTTTAGAAAAAAGATTTATACCAGATGGTGTTGCATCGACCGGTTGAGCTGGCAGGGGTTCTCGGCACGTGGCCCACCGCCGACCCCGCATAGCTTTCGCCTCAGCGCAAGTCAGTGATAAAGTAAGAACCCGTGACAAATCAGCATCCAGAAACCGAGCAGCAGAAGCGGCTGCGCGCGGCGCGCCGCGCGGTGATCAAGCTGGGTACAGGCATCGTCACCGGGAGCGACGGTCAATTTAATGTCGCAGGCATTGCACCGATTGCCAAGACGATTGCCGAACTGAAGAAGGATGGCCGGCAAGTCGTGCTGGTGTCTTCGGGCGCGGTGGGCCTGGGACGTGGCCGATCTGGGTCTGCATCGCGACCGGCTGAACGATTTGGTGATGCGGCAGGCTTGTGCGGCGGTCGGCCAGAGCCTGCTGATGCACGAATACGAGAAGCTGTTCCAGGCGCACGGCGTTCAACTCGCGCAGGTGCTGCTCACCGAAGGAGATTTCGTCGATCGCAACCGGTACTCGAACCTGCGGCAGACCATGGAAGCGCTCCTGAAGCTGGGCGTGCTGCCCATCGTGAATGAAAACGATACGGTTTCGACGGCCGAACTCGATTACCTGAATATTCGAGCGGGCGAACGCATCTTCAGCGACAACGACCGCCTGGCCGCGCTGGTGATGAGCCACATCGAGGCCGACGTGCTCGTCCTGCTGACCGACGTGGAAGGTTTGATGCAGCTTGCGCCCTCCACTACCGCAAGCGGCTCCGTGATTCCCCTTGTCGAAGAAATTTCTCCCGAAGCTGAAAGCACTGGCGCTCGGCCCGTCCGAAGGCGGGCGAGGCGGGATGCTGACGAAACTCGATGCAGCCGAAATCGCCATGCAAGCGGGCGGCGTCGCCGTGATCGCGAACGGCAGGAAGCCGGACACGCTCGACCGCATTTTCGCGGGAGAGCCAACCGGGCACGGTCTTTCTGTCGAAGACGCGCATGGCGGGAAAGCGCCGCTGGATCGCCTACGCCGCAGGAGTTCGCGGGCGCGTGATCGTCAACGCAGGAGCGCACGACGCGCTCACGGGCGGGAAGGCAAGCCTGCTGGCTTCCGGCGTCATCGGCGTGGAAGGCGAATTTGACGCCGCCGAAGTGGTGAGCATCGTGGACGCCGAAGGCCAGGAGTTCGCGCGCGGAATTTCGGATTATTCGCGGGGCGACGCGGAAGGCATGATCGCAGGCGGCGCAAATGGCCAGCCGGGCGGCCGCGCGAGCGGGCGTGCCGGCGTGCTCGTCAAGCGTGATAATATTGTTTTGTTGGATCGCAAATGAGCGTGGTTCAAAAACAACTCGAGGATTCCGACATTCGCCATTCGGTTCGGCGCGCGCGGCGCGCGGCGCACGTCCTCGCGGCGCTTTCCAACGAGCGGCGCAACGAGGCTCTGCACGCCGCGGCCGACGCCATCGAAGCGCGCTCGGCGGAAATTCTGGCTGCGAACGATAAGGATTGCGCAGTCGCGCAGCGCGCCGTCGAGAGCGGCGATATGACCCGCGCGCTGTTCGCCCGGTTGCGGACCACCGAGCGCGGAATCGCCGAAATGGCGATGCGCGTGCGCGAAGTCGCGCAATTGCCCGACCCGCTGCATCGCAGGCTTTCCGCCATGGAGCTCGACGACAATCTGGTCCTCTATAAGGAATCGTGCCCGCTGGGCGTCGTCGGCGTGGTATTCGAGTCGCGGCCGGACGTCGTGCCGCAAATTTCGTCCCTGGCGCTGAAATCGGGCAACGCGGTATGCCTGAAGGGCGGAGCGGAAGCGATCGAAACAAACACCGTACTGGTTGGCATCTGGCGCGACGCGCTCTCGGCTTTTCCCGATATTCCGGCGGACTCGGTCGTGCTGTTCCACACGCGCGAAGACGTGGCGCAAATCCTGACGCTGCACGAAGACATCGATCTGATCGTGCCGCGCGGATCGAACGAATTCGTCCGCTGGGTCACCGAACACAGCCGCATCCCCGTGCTGGGCCATGGCGAAGGCATCTGCCACGTTTACGTTCACAGTGACGCGGATTTGCAGAAGGCGTTCGACGTGGCGCTCGATTCCAAAGTTCAATATCCCGCCGCCTGCAATGCGCTCGAAACCTTGCTCGTCCACAAGGATATTGCGCCGCGCATTTTTGCCGCAAATGATCGCGCAATTCCGCGCGGCCGGAGTCGAGGTGCGCGGCGACCAAAAAACTATGGAATTTGCCGGAGAAAACGAAGTCCTTCCGGCGACCGAGGACGACTGGAAAAAAGAATATTCCGACATGATCATCTCGATCAGAGTGGTGGACGGCGTCAACGAAGCGATCGAGCACATCAACCGGTACGGCTCGCGGCACACCGAATCGATCGTGACCGAAAGCCATGACGTCGCGGCGCGATTCATGGAATTCGTGGACGCGGCGGGCGTGTTTCAAAATGCGTCCACGCGATTTTCCGACGGTTTCCGCTACGGCCTGGGCGCAGAAGTCGGCATCAGCACCGGAAAACTGCACGCGCGCGGCCCCGTCGGCCTCGAAGGACTCACCACGTACAAGTACAAACTCTTCGGCAACGGCCAGACGGTCGCCAGTTACAGCAAAGGCCTGCGCACATTCAAGCATCGCTCGATTGAAAGCTGATCGTGACGGCCGGCACGGCGAAATCGCTTCGCACACAAAATCGCACTCCAAGCCCTATATATTCTCGGCCTCGGTGGTCTCTTGGCTAAGATCCAAGGCGCGCGCCGGCGGCGCAAAGTACCGCCTCTGAAACCAGAGCGAAACATTCACAAGTCCCAGGAGCGCGGGCACCTCCACCAGAGGGCCGATGACACCGACGAACGCCTCCCCTGAATTAAGGCCAAAAACAGCCACGGCGACGGCAATCGCCAATTCGAAGTTGTTGCTCGCGGCAGTGAACGAAAGCGTCGCTGTTTTCGAATAGTCCGCACCCAGCTTGCGCCCCATCCAAAAACTTGCCAGGAACATGACGGCAAAATAGATCGACAGTGGAATCGCAACGCGAAGCACATCGAGGGGAAGACGGACAATCAGGTCGCCTTTTAAGCTGAACATCACCAGGATCGTGAATAAAAGGGCCACCAACGTCAGCGGGCTGATGCGCGGAATGAACCGAGTCCGATACCATTCTTCCCCTTTGAGGCTCAAAAGCGCAAAACGCGTGAGAATTCCAGCAAGGAACGGCACACCCAGGTAGAGGAAAACACTTTGGGCGATCCGGCCAATTCCAACGTGGACCACGCTCCCTTCCAGGCCGAACCAAGTGGGAAGCACCGTGATGAACACCCACGCATAGACACTGTAAAAGAGCACTTGAAAAACGCTATTGAATGCAACCAACCCCGCGGCGTAGTCCGTATCCCCGGACGCCAGTTCGTTCCACACGATAACCATCGCGATGCAGCGCGCCAGCCCAATCAAGATTAGACCGCGCATATAGGCGGGCTGTCCTCGAAGAAAAACAATCGCAAGCAAGAACATAAGGACCGGTCCAATGACCCAGTTCTGGAGGAGGGATAGCATGAGCACGGAACGATTGCGAAAGACAGCCGCCAGTTTTTCATACCGCACCTTGGCTAGAGGGGGGTACATCATGATGATCAGCCCAATGGCAATCGGGATGTTTGTCGTACCCGTCTGAAAGCGCTGCACAAAATCCGCAGTTTGAGGGACCAAATGCCCGAGTCCAACGCCAATTGCCATTGCCAGAAAAATCCAGAGCGTCAGGTAGCGATCCAGGAAAGACAATCTGGCGCGCGGCATTGGGGCACAGAGCCGACCTTGCGCGTGAAGAGTCGTCATCATTTACACCTCAGTGAGAAGGCCCGGAGTTCTTCATTGCTTCCCGATGCGGTCAATCTCTTTCTTGATTGCAAGCTCTCCAAGGGTAGAAAGCGGCAGGCACAGAAAGAGCGAGATTCTGCGGTCGAGAATCATGAATGCATCGCGGAATGCGCGCTCGATCTCCTCGGGCGAGCCCTTCACTGCAGCGGGATCGGGAACGCCCCAGTGCGCCGTCATGGGCTGGCCGGGCCACACGGGGCAAACTTCCTTGGCCGCGTTGTCGCAGACCGTGAAGACGAAATCCATTTGCGGCGCGCCGGGTCTTGCAAATTCGTCCCAGTTCTTGCTGCGAAAACCTTCCGTGGACATCCGGGCGGCCCCGATTTGTTTCAGCGCTTCGGGGCGAACGGATCCCGAGGGGTGGCTGCCCGCGCTATAGGCAATAAAATTCGGCCGGCCTTTATAGTTCATAATGGCTTCGGCCATGATGGAGCGAGCGGAATTGCCGGTGCACAAGAAAAGCACGTTATAGCGTTTTTCCATCCGATTCCCTTTCCCAACGTCGGCCAATTTTTCAATGGGCAGCGGGAGCACAGCAATCCGGCGCGCAGCACGAGGATTTCGCCGCCGTGTTTTCCGGAAGATTGTCTTCCAGGACCGCAAATACTTCCCACTCATTCCCATCGGGATCGCGCACCCAGGATTTATCCTGCAGCGCATAGCAGCATTCGGTTTTCATCTCGTCGCGAGTGAACAATCCGCGTTCCTGCCATTGCGCGCGCATGGCCAGGACATCGGCGGTCGATTCCACCTGGATTCCCAGGTGGGACAAGCCGCCATGTTCTTCCGTCGGCCCTTGGTTCAGGCTGAAATTCAGCGGAGGATTCGAGACATCAAACTTCGCATACCCCGTGCGGACTTTGGAGGGCGCGATCCCAAAAAGCTTGCTGTAGAATTCAGACGCTCTTCTCCACGTCCCGGACGTGAAGAGCGACATGGGCCTTCAGCGATTTCACTTCTTCGGTTGACATGGTATTCTCCCGCCGGCGGCAAATATATGTGCGTCGGCATATATGTAGGCTACTCTGGCTTGTACATATCTGTCAAGCCATATATAATGGTCGCGATGGTGAAAAAAGAAAAATCCTTCGCCCTCGACCTCTTGTTTCGCGCCCTGGCCGATCCGACGCGGCTCCGCCTGCTGAACCTGGTCGCGGACAAGGAAATCTGCGTCTGCTATTTCGTCGAGATCCTCGGGATCAGCCAGCCGAAAATTTCACGCCACCTCGCCTACCTGCGCCGGGCCGGGATTGTTGCCGCGCGGCGCCAGGGACGCTGGATGCACTACCGCCTGGCGACGCCTGAAGATGCGGTTGCTTCCGCAATCCTGAAGGAGACGCTGATGCACTTGCGGCAAAGGCCCGAAATGCGCCGCGAGCTCGCGAAACTCGATTCCGCCTGCTGCAAACCCGGGGAGTTCGAACTTCCAGAAAAGGCGCCGCAGCCATCGCTGATTTCGATCACAGATCGGTAGTCGCCGGGGGCTAGCGTGGGGCGCGATATTTCGTGCTGTCCTAGTTTCGAGCTTTCCTTCCTCAGGAGGGGCGAGCTTCAGCTCGTCCGTTGAGGTCTAGTCGGTTCTTGGGCTTCAGCCCCTGAAACTTCAGGGGTTAAAACCCCTGATGAGTCGACCCCATGAGTCGGGACTAAAGTCCCGACCTCCTAAACTGCAACTTACGACAACCATTCTTGAAATTAGGATACCACCCGATATTTTACCCACTGGCATTCCGGGCATTTTCGTAGTACAGTCCGCGACCGAAGGCGCCCAGCCTTGGCAATCTCCCTAGAATGCAGCGTGGAGAGGTGTTGCTCCGCGCGGCCCGTTTCAATTTGCGCAGACGTGCCCGGTCCATCCTGCTGCGATAAGCGATTTGGTTCGCGTAGCGGGGCTTAACTGATAAGAAAACCGGATGCTATGCGCTCGACGGGCGCGGGCCTGAATGCTAGTCTTTCAGTCGGACCGTGGGGTGCTTTCGTGGCGGAATCAAATCTTCATCCGGACTCGGATTCGCAAAAGCGGCGCAGCACGCGGATCGTTCAAGCCGTGCCGCTGACCGTGACGGGTGTGGACGCGCTGGGCAGGCCGTTCCAGGAGCGCACCTCCACTCTGATCATTAATTGCCACGGCTGCCGGTACCAGTCCAAGCATTATGTTTTGAAGAACATGTGGGTCACTTTCGAAGTGCCCCATAACGAGGCGGGCCGCGAGCCACGCAGCGTGCGCGGTCGTGTTACGTGGATTCAGCGTCCTCGCACTGTGCGCGAACTATTTCAGATCGGCGTCGAACTCGAAGTTCCCGGAAATGTCTGGGGCATCGCTTTTCCACCGGGAGATTGGTTTCCCTTCCCCGAAGCCGGGTCCAACATTGAAATTTCCGCGCCATCCGAGCCTCTCAAAGCCGGACCAACCGAAGCGGAATGGAACGCGGAACGCGCATTTGCACCGCCAGCGCCGGAACCTACTCCCGTCGAAGGCAAAGTTCGAGTTCTGCCTCTGCCGGCTGCCGGCGATGCTTCGGTGCAGCTTGCCCGGCAGGTCGCGCGACTCGTAGCGGAGGCCAAGCAGCAGGTCCAGGGCACTGTGCGTGAAACCGCGACTCGCGCCGTTGCCGCGGAAACACGTCCTCTGCTGGCCGCCTTGCAGACCCAGCTAAAGGACGCGGCTGAAAAATCCGTGGAATCCGCCATTGCGGCCCAAATCGAGCGAACGCAACGAGAAATGCAACAGCGGATGCAGGCCGACCGCGAGGAAAGCATTACGGCCCTGCGCGCGGAGTGGTCGCACGAATTGGACCGCCGCATCGGCGAGGCCAAGCTTCAAATCGATTCCCAGCTTGCGGAAGTGGAGCGAGCGCGCCGGGCGGACTTTGAGAAGCAGATTCAAAACCAGCTCGTGGTGGCGATCCAGAAGTTGCAAAGTTTGAGCGGCAACCTGGGAGCCAATGCCGGCGAAGTCCGGGCGGCGATCGAGCAAGTCCGGCAGAGCTCAGCGCAAGCGGCGGCGGAAGAGTCCCGGCGCTGGCAGGAATTGATGGACCAGCGCGCTTCCGACGCCAATGCGCGCCTGGCACACCTGGAAGAGTCCGCAAGACTCCTGGGCGAACAGATCGCCACCGCTACCTCCATTGCGGAATCCAGCTGGCGCGGGCTGCTCGAAGCGGACCTGGCAGCGGCCACCACGCGCTGGAATGAGAAAATGGAGGCGTCCTTCGCGGAGGCCGCGCGCCGCGCAGCCGAACAGGTATCCAGGGACAGTGAGTCCGCTGCCCGGCGGGTTGAGCAGGAACTTCAGCAGCGAATCAGCATGATCGGAAATGCGTTCTCGCAAGTCACCGCGGAAGCGGAGAGCGCTCTGGGGACGATCCGCGCTTCCATCGGGAAAGAAGCCGCGAAAGGCGAGTCCACGATTTCCCAGATGCAGGAGTCCTTTAACCGCCTCGAAGCGCGGCGAGGTGAATTCTCCTCGCTCCTCCAAGCCGCGTCGGAGGAATGGTCCAAGCGCGGCGAGGCGCTGCTCGACGCCCAAACGGGCGAAATGAACCGCCGCGCGGAAATTGCTGTCGCGGGAATGGCCGAACGGCTGCAGCCGGTGCTGGAAACCGCGGGACAACAGACAATCGAGCGGCTGGCGAATGAACTCGAACAGCGGCTCGCACCCCAGATTGCCGGTGTTACGGAAATGCTGGGCAAGCTTGCCTTCGACCGTGAACAGGCCGAGAAGGCCTTCTCCGAACACGAGCACCGCATATGGCAAGTCTCCGATCGCAGCGTGCAGGAATCGGTGGCTCGCAGCAAGGAACTTCTCGCGCAGGTCGAAAACGAGTTTGTGGAATCGGCGCGCGCCACTTCGGGAAGATGGCTCAGCGAACTGGAAGCCAAGGCCACTGAGACGACTCACGCCACCTTCGAGGCGCTTTTCAAATCGGCGGATTGGTACGAGAAGAAAGTCCAAACGCAAATGCAAACGACCCTGGAAAAGGGCCTCGATCAGGCATCTTCCATCCTGCGCGAAAAAGCGGGCGAGCTTTCAGGCCTGTTTGCCAGCGAACTGGATCACTACAGCCGCAGCTACGTCGAGCACGCCCAGACCCAGATTCAGGAAAACGCGCGAGACGCCGCCGAAAAGGCCAACTCTCTCATGGCGGAAGCGGGTGAAAAAGCGGCCACAAGATTCGTGGAACGCGCCGCGCAGTTGGGACGCGAACAATTCGATCTCTACCAGGCGAAAACCAATTCGGCCTTCGATCAGAGCGCGGCGGCGATGGAGGCCCACACAATTCAGGTCCGCTCGAAACTCGAAAGCGACTCGCGCGCATTTGCCGCGGAGTTCCAGCGCGTCCTCACGCAGCATACGCAGCAAAGCCTGGAACTGGGAGTCCGCGAGCTGACATCCCAGGTCAATCTGGCTACGGAGAATCTGCGGACGGAAGCCGAATCGCTCGACCTCAATTTGCGAACCTCGGTGCAGTCCCTTCATGCGAAGTCCATGGAAGAGTATAAGCAGCGGCTCGAAAACGCCTCCAATTCCTGGCTCCTGGCCACCGTAACCAAGCTCAATCAGCAATCGGAGGGACTCATCGAGCAATTGTCCGCAACCACCGAAAATCGACTGAAGACTGTGTGCTCCAGCGTTTTCGCCGAGATGGGCGAAACCCTGCGCCAGCGTCTCGCCGGTCTAACGGTTTCCTCGTCCGCCCCGTCCAATCCGACGCCCTCGCTCATTTCTGAGAAATCGCCAGAGACGAAACCTGAAGAATAGAAGCCGGCCCCGGCCATTTGGCGGCGGCATTTCGGCTCCCCGGGGAGAACCCTGTATAATGCCTCGATGCCCAATCGTGCCTATGCCAGCCTGTGGGTTCAAGGGTTCGATGAAGCGAGCATGCTTACTCACTTGGAGCATTTTCTCGCCGCGGTGCCGCTATCCGCGGGTCCTGTGGGGTTTACCGAACTCGTGATTCGCGCAGTGGACACCTCGGAAGCGCCCCTCGAGGAGGCCGATTTTCGCGGCCTTTCAATCACACCGGCGGAAATCATCGAGATTGTGCGCGAGCACAATTCCGACGACGTCGGGTACGAAGTTGACGCGCGGTGGGACCTGTGGATTCGCGAAATGGAAACCGCCGGCTGGAAGAAGAGCCCGGAACCACTCGCCCTTTTTTGTAATGGCCTGCGATACGATGACGGCGTGTTCGCCGAATCAGGACACTTTATGGCCGACCTCGGTTTTGAGCACCTATTTACGGGCCACGCTGGATTGCTTGCAGGGTCAAATGGGCGTTCCGCCGAGCCGGAGCACCCCGATGAAGCGCGGTTCCTGATGTGGATGTCGCAACCGCAGAATTTGCGCGAATATCATCGGAAAACGAGAGAGAATATCCAGAAACTGATGGATTGGATGCGCGCGGTGGAGGAAAACATGCCGGTGGAGCGCGTCCGTTTGTGGTCGGAGGGAGAGGAAAACTTTGAAGCCCGGCTCGATGAAATTCTGGCTGCTCCTTAGCCTGGCGCTGCCGGCACTATATTCTTCCGCAGCAAAGGCCGGGCGATTTCAGCAAAACGGTGCGCGGCCCACCTCGCACCATGCCAATGAAACCTTGCTCGCGGGACTCCGGCCTGGGCGCGATACTTTTGCGGTGGCGGAAAAAAGGTTTAAGTCCAAGAATCTCACTGAGGACAAGGATTCTGGAGTCAAAGAGTGGCGCGACGAATGCTCGGGCCGCGCGATCCGGCTCGAACTTGACGGCAAGTCGGTGATTCAAAGCGTGACCATCACGACTCTGGAGCCTCAAGAAGGAACGTGCAGTGAGAAGCGCGTCGAATTTCTCGATCCCAAGTATTGGGTGACCGGGCTCGGGTTGCGCATCGGTGATTCGCAGGATCAGATCGTGGGCCTTTATGGCGAGCCGAATTCAAGCGGCCCGGCAACCAAGAACGGCAAGGAACTGGCGTTGATGTATTACCAGTTTGATTGGGCCGGCTCGGATGTTCCGCAGGTGATGGAAATTCTGTGCGCGCGGGATACCGGGCGCGTGGTCGAAATCACGCTGGCGTATCCGAGCCTGTAGCGCAATAGAGAGCTCTGACGAATGATGAAAATTCGAAACCTGTCCAGGGCTCTTCCGTTGCTGATAGGCGTCGCGGTGCTGATGCTTGCAGGATGCCAGACGGGACCTCAAGCCGAGCCCACAAAGGAGACCGCGGATTCCGATTCGGCCGTGATGCCGGATGAAACGCAGAATGTTGCCGAAGCCGCGTTGGGCAAGCAGGCGGAAATTCTCGCCCACGGGGATCTGGCGCGGAACGGGCAGGAACAGCTGTTGGTGGTCAATCGGTTCGCCACGGGCGGAAGAACGATACTGCGTCGGAAAATTCCGCGGCAATTTTCATCACGCGGGCGGTAATCTTGGAGAAGAGCAATGGCAAGTGGGCCGAGATATTGCGGTGCGACGAGCATCTGAAGAATCGCAACGGGTATCTCGGGGGCTCTCCCGCGGCCCGGGCGAGCGGCTGGCGGTTGGAATTTAAGACGGATACAAAGCAAGGTTTGGAGATGAAAGTTCACGCCGGCGGAAGACGACGCTGGCGAAGAAGGGTCCGGCACGGGTGAGCCAGGAGGGCAGACCGTGGTGGTTCGGTGGAACGCAAGGGCGAAACGCTATCAATCGCTCGACTCGACTCGTGAAAGGGTATCTTGAGCGAGGCGCCCGCACTCGAAACTCCACACTCCATTCTCAAATGAGCGCAACGGCACAAACTCTCTGCAAGCCCCGCCGTGAAGACAACGCATAAGCGTGTCTCCGGATGGGCGCAGCTCATGCGCCTGCTCCCCTACGTGAGCCGGCACAAGGGCGAAGTGGTCATTGGCATGGTGACCCAAATCGGAATGGGGATCACCGGGACGCTTCTGCCGTTGATCATTGGGGCCATCGTGGATTGCATCAAGGGCGCCGATGCTCCGCTGGCGCAGCTTGGCCGGCTCACTCAGATTTCGCTCGGGTTTCTTGCTGCCTTACTACCATCCCAGGAATGCCCAAACGCTCGCCATATTCTGTTCGGCACTCATTATCATCTGCGCGATCCAGGGCGTTTTTTCGTATCTGGACGCGGCAGATTCTGATCGGCCTATCGAGGGACATCGAATACGACCTGCGAAATGACCTGCTCGACAAATTGGTCGTGATGGAGCCGGAGTTCTACGTGCGAAACCGCACGGGCGAACTGATGTCGCGATGCACGAACGATTTGAACTCGGTGCGCATGGTTCTGGGACCGGGGATCATGTACACCGCCAATACCATTGCGACGATGGTGCTTGCCGTCGTCCTGATGTTCTGGATTTCGGCGAGACTCAGCGTCTACGTTTTGCTTCCGGTTCCCGTGGTCGCCATCGTCGTTTGGGTCTTCGGCCAGCAGATTCACGCCCTCTATGGAAAAATTCAGGCCTCTCTCGCGGTGCTCTCCGCGAAAGCTCAGGAAAATCTGGCGGGCGTCCGGGTCGTGCGCGCCTACGGCCAGGAGGAAGCCGAGATCCGCGGCTTCGACGGGCCGAACCGCGAATATATCGATCGCAACCTGCGCCTGATCTACTTCTGGAGCCTGTTCATGCCGCTGCTTCAGATGTTGATCGGGCTGACGTTTGTGCTCGTGCTCTGGCAGGGCGGCGACCAGGTGATCATGAGCCGGATTACGCTCGGCGAACTCATCGCGTTTTACACGTTCATGACGCGCCTGATCTTTCCGATGATTGCGCTGGGATTCGTGACCAACATCTTCCAGCGCGGCGGCGCTTCGATGGGCCGGCTGAACTACATCCTCGATTCGGAACCGAAGATCAGCGACGCGGAAGCGGTCCGCGGGAAGACAGCGGAAATCCGCGGCGAAATCGAGTTCCGGCATCTGACCTTCACCTATCCGACCGTGCGCAGCGAGTGGAAGGAGCGAATAACCAACGGATCAGCGGAAGTCAACAAGCCTGTCCTGCAGGATATTTCCCTGCATGTTCCGGCAGGTTCGATCCTCGCGATTGTCGGTCCCACGGGAAGCGGAAAGTCCACGCTGGCCGCGCTGATCGCGCGGCTGTGGGACGCCGCTCCGGGCACGTTGCTGATCGATGGCCGTCCGATTCGAGAATGGCCGCTCGAAACTTTGCGCCGGGCGGTGGGCTTCGTGCCGCAGGATACTTTCCTGTTCAGCGAGACCCTGCGCGAAAACCTCGCGTTCGGCGTCGATGATGCCACCGACGAGCAAATTCTGCACGCCGCCGACGTCGCCAGCATCGCCGCGGAAATCGACGAGTTCCCCGCCAAATACGACACCATGGTCGGCGAGCGCGGAATCACTCTCTCCGGCGGCCAGAAGCAGCGCTCGGCCATTGCCCGCGCCGTGATTCGCGATCCCAAAATTCTGATCCTGGACGATTCCCTTTCGAGCGTGGATACGGGAACCGAAGAGCGAATTCTGCGCCGCCTGGACGCGATCCTGCGGCAACGGACGACCGTTCTGATTTCCCACCGCGTTTCGACGGTGCAACACGCCGATCAGATCGTGGTGCTGCGCGAGGGGCGGATCGTCGAGCGCGGCACGCACGCGGAACTTCTGGCGCGCGGCGGCTATTACGCCGATCTGTACCACAAGCAATTGCTTGAGGAAGAGCTGGAACGCGAATGAGCGACTTCCGCGAAGAGGAAGCTCTAGGAAAAGCCTACGACGCGCAGCTGTTGCGGCGGCTGATGACCTATCTGCGGCCGTATAAGGGGAGTGTCGTCTTCGCGGTGGTATTGACGCTGCTGGTCGGTCCGCTCGAAGTCGTCGGGCCTTACCTGTTCGGATACGGCGTGGACAAGTACATCGTTCCGGGCACAAATCATACGCTTCCCGCAGCGGATGCCTTGCGCGGCGTCGGCCTGGTGTCGCTCGGTTTTCTCGCTGCGCTGCTTCTGAGCTTCGCGTGTCCAGTACCTGCAGGTCCGCATCATGCAGAACGTCGGCCAGCAGACGCTCTACGATCTGCGCAAGGAAATCTTCGAGCGCATGCAGCGCCTGCCGATGAGTTTCTTCGACCGCACCCCCGTGGGGCGCCTGGTGACGCGCGTAACGACCGACGTGGACGCGCTCAACGATCTGTTCGCCGCGGGCATCGCCGCGATGGCCAACGACGCCATCGTGCTCCTTTGCATCGGCGCGGTCATGATGGAGATGAACTGGCGGCTGGCGCTGGCGACCTTCGCGGTGCTGCCGCTGATCGTGATTTCCACCTGGATTTTCCGCGACCGCGTGCGCGACGCCAACCGGCGCATTCGCACGGCCATCGCGCGAATCAACTCGTTCCTGCAGGAACACATCAGCGGCATGAGCGTGGTGCAGTTATTCAACCGGGAGCGAAAATCGAAGGAGCAGTTCGCCGAACTGAATCGCATCCACATGGAAGCCTATAAGGACGCGATCTCTGGCCTTTGCCGTGTTTTTCCCGGCCGTCGAATTGTTCAGCACGGCGGCGATCGCCATCGTTTTCTGGTATGGCGGATTGCGCTCGCTCGCCGGCGTGGTGGACGTCGGCGTGCTGATCACATTCATGCAGTACGCGCAGCGATTCTTCCGCCCGATTCAGGACCTGAGCGAAAAATTCAATATCCTGCAATCGGCCATGGCGGCTTGCGAGCGCATCTTCAAGCTGCTGGACGAGCCGTTGCCCGCGCCGCCCGCGGAAACTCCGCTTCCGCTTACTTCTCCGCGCGGCGAAATCGAATTCCGCAACGTGTGGTTTGCCTACCACGGCGGCGCAAATCCCAAGCGACGAAGACTGGGTGTTGCGCGACGTTTCCTTCCACATCGCGCCGGGGCAGACCCTCGCCATCGTCGGCCACACCGGCGCCGGGAAAACCACGCTGATCCAGCTTCTGCTGCGGTTCTACGACATACAGCGCGGCGAAATTCTCCTCGACGGAATGGACATTCGCCGCTACGACGTGCACCAACTGCGCAGACAATTCGGCATCGTGCTGCAGGATCCGTTTCTGTTTACGGGCACGCTCGAATCCAACGTGCGCCTGGGCGATGAGGAAATCAGCCGCGCCCGCGTCGAATCCGCATTGCGCGAAGTGGGGCTTGGCTCTCTGCTGGATAGCCTGCGCGACGGCAGTCGATACGAACGTGAGCGAGCGGGGCGCGACATTTTCCGTGGGCCAGCGGCAACTGATCAGCTTTGCGCGGGCGCTCGCGCACAATCCGCGCTTCCTGATTCTCGATGAAGCGACCTCCAGCGTGGACACCAAGACCGAAGTTCTGATCCGCGAGGCGCTCGACCGCTTGCTCGAAGGCCGCACGGCCCTGGTGATCGCCCACCGCCTCAGCACCATCCAGCATGCTGACCGCATCCTCGTCTTCCACAAGGGAAGACTGCGCGAACAGGGCTCGCACCAGCAATTGCTCGCCCTGCGCGGCATTTACTATCGCCTGTACCAGCTTCAGTACAAGGATCAGGAGATGCGCGCGTCCTTTGAACCGGCCGGAAATGAGGCGGGCGCTTCCCTTCCCGGCAACGATTAGGCATTTCTATCGCACTTTGCGCGAAACGATGCCTCCCACACAAATTCTGATCTCCGCCGGTGAAGCCTCCGGGGACATGTACGCGGCGCGCTTGGCTGCAGCTTTGCGCGCGCGGGCGGACGTCCAACTGTTTGGCATGGGCGGACCGCGCATGCGCGACGCCGGAGTCGAACTGGTGGCCGATTGCTCCGAAGTATCGCTGGTCGGGATCGTCGAAATCGCAAAAAAATACCCTGCGCTGAATCGCGTGTGGAAACGCCTGCTTCGGGAAGCCGCGACGGCGGAAGCCGCGCCTCGCGATTCTCACCGATTTCCCCGGATTTCACCTGCGCCTCGCGCGCGCGCTCAAACCACAGGGCGTGCAGAATGTCTATTTCGTGTGCCCGCAATTCTGGGCCTGGCGGCCCTGGCGGGCGAATCTGGTGCGCCGGCGGTTCGTGCGCGGGCTTTGCATTTTCCCGTTCGAGCAGGAATGGTATCGCTCGCGCGGCGTGCGGGCGGACTTTATCGGGCATCCCCTGGTGGGAAACGTTGCCGCCAGAAGATCGCGCGCGGAGTTTGCGGCCTTTGCAGGGCTCGACGCCGGCAAGCCAATCGTGCGTTATTTTGCCGGGCAGCCGGGCGGGAGAAATCGCCCACCACATGCCACCTCTTATGAGGCTTGCCATCTAATCGAAAAGGGCCGTCCCGTTCAGTTTGTGCTGGCGCTTGCTCCGGGTATGAGCAAGTCCCAGGTTGCGGGATATCTTCGGCCCGATTTGCCTGTGCGCGTGGTGGAAGACGCGGCGTACGATGCCCTGGGCGCGGCGGATGTGGCGATTGTCTCGAGCGGCACCGCGACGATCGAGGCAGCCTTGATGGACGCGCCAATGATTGTGATCTACCGGCTTGCGCCCCTCACCGCCGCTATTGCGCGCTGGCTGGTGCGCACGCCGATGTTCGCCATGGTCAATCTGATCGCCGGGAAACGCGTCGTGCCGGAACTGGTTCAAAAGGATTTCACTCCCGAACGCGTGGCAAAGGAGGCGATTCGCCTTCTCGATTCGACCGAAGCCCGGGCGGAAATGCGGCGAGGCTTGGCCGAAGTCAGGGAAAAGCTGGGCCCTCCGGGGGCAATCGACCGCGCGGCGGAGATTATCGTCTCAATGCTTGAACGAGTCGGAAGTTGAAGCCAAACCGGCGTAAAATTCATATTTGGATCGGTCACAGCCTTCTATCTCATGGCTTGACCGAACAGGGACTGGCAACTCAACGGGCCATGTTGGTATCCTATTGATTCTAGTGGCTGGTCTCCATAAGAGGCGCCTGAAACTCATGCTGAAGCTTCGACTCCTGTTGCTCCTGGCGGGATTGGTGGGCCTGGCGACAACCGGTCCTTGCCCAGTCGCCCGGGCAGCCGCAGGGGCCGGGCCGTCCCGTCGCGCCCGTCCAGACGGCGCCCACAAGCGCCTTCCGTGCGATCAACTATGAAATCCACGCTTCCATGGATGCGGTGGGCCAGGTGATGAATGCTCAGGCAAAGGTTGATTTCACGGCGAGTGAGGCATCCCGCATCGTGGAAGTTGAACTCAATCAAAACCTTAGGGTGAACTCGGTTCGTGATGGCGCCGGAAAGCAGTTGCCCTACGACCGGGATGACAGCGCAGCGCAGAAATTAGATGTTACTCTTCCCGATCCGGTACCGGCGGGCGGAAAAGTCACACTTCAGTTTGACTATGGCGGCCCGCTCTCAGCCCGCGTCAACAATCCCGAGGAAGAGGTACGGCTGGCGTACATCGGCAGAGAGGGCGGGTATCTTTTGCTCCCGGCGCAGATGGTTTCCTCTGACCGACTTTCCGGCGAACCGGTTTACTGGAATTTTCGAGATTGAAGTGCCGGGAACGATGACCGTCGTTGGCACGGGTACCTCGGTGGGGCCGCCTACGTCGGTCACTCCCAGAATTACCCCGCCCCCTGCATTGGGAAACGCGCGCTCGAACGCGCCCATTTCGCCCGAGAGTGCTCCGCCGCCGCCTTCAATGGAAAATGAGCGCATGATGTATACGTTCCGCGTGGATAAGCCGGAGGCAGCCGGAACTTTTGTCATGTCGCCATTGCAGTTAAGTCCCGTGCACTCGGAAGGAATGAGTTTCTCCGTGTACACCCCGCCTGCGGCTGCGAGGCACGGCGCAAAGCTATGCGGACGCTGCCGAACATGCATCGATTTCTACAATGGGGAATTCGGCGCGCTGCCGGAACCCGGATTGAAGATCGCGCAGATTCCGGATGGAACCGTCGAGGGATATTCCGCGCCCGGCCTCCTGCTGGTGAGCGCCCGGATGTGGTCGCCGAAGCCGAATGAGCGGCTCCTCGCTAACCTCGCGGCAAAGCAATGGTGGGGCGCCCAAGTCATGGCCGCTTCCGCTTCTGACGTGTGGGTCACCGACGGGCTGGCGCGATACTCCGAGGGGCTATACGTCGAGCAGACGTCTGGCAAAGAGGGCTTGAACAACGCGCTCGAGGATTTTGCCGTGGGCGCGCTGATGTTCGAAGACGCCGCGCCCATCGCCGAAGCCAAGCAGCTCGATCCTGAATCCGAAGAATACGACTCCGTCGTGGTGGATAAGGGCGCGATGGTGTTTCACATGTTGCGCGCGATGATTGGCGACGCAAACTTTTCAGCGCTCCTGAAGGATTTCTATGCGCGCTATGCGGGCAAGACGGCCCGCATCCAGGATTTCGAGCAGCTGGCCGAAGCCCGCGTCGCGCAGCCGCCGGTCCAGACGTACAAGGGTCTCGGCAACGCGCCGGTCGCCCCGGCCGAACCTCCCAGCTTGCGGCCATTTTTCACGCAGTGGCTGCGTTCCACAGGCGTTCCGGAATTCACTCTGGAATACGTGACCTACCGGACCAAAAAGGGGTTCAGAATCGTCGGCAAGGCCAAGCAGGATCTTGATTTCTTCCACATGGACGTCGAGATTGAAGTCGAAACCGAGGGCAATCCCGAATTCAAGACGATCACGATTTCGGGAAAGGAATCCCCGTTCTCGGTGGAAACTTTCGGACGGCCAAAGCCGAACGGCATTATTATGGACCCGCATAATTACATTTTGAAATCGAGCCCGAGGCTGCGCATCCGCGGAATCATCGTCGCGGGGTGAAATGCTTGCCGAGCAGGGCCGCTACTACGACGCCGTGCAGCAATATCAGCGCGCCCTCGATCTGGACGGCTCCAATGCTCTGGCGATGTTCCGCATGGGCGAGGCGTTTTTCTACGAGAGAAATTACGCCGCCGCCGCGCAATCCTTCCGGGCAGCCTCCGAAGCAGTCACTGATTTGAACACGAAATGGACCGAAGTGTGGTCGCACATCTACCTGGGAAGAATTTTCGATATCCAGGGAGACCGTGTACGCGCCGTCAACGAATACAGCAAGGCCAAGCAGACCGGGGACGATACGGGCGGCGCTCAGGCGGAAGCGGAAAAATCCCTGAAGAAGCCTTACACGGAAACCGGGGCCTGAAACGGAGCCCGAACAGGGACCGACCCCTCGTCAATATCCCGACAAACCTGTGAGTTGCGCCTTCTCGATTCCCTTGTGCTGAATGAGGACCTGGAATTTTTCTCCCAATCCTTCGGGATGAATCAGATTCTTCAGCAGCAGCCGGGCGCGCAGTTTTTCGACTTCCGTTTGTCCCGGATCGTACAAATCGGCGAATTCATTCCCGCGGCCCAGCGCGACCAGAAACTGCGACTGCGTGACCAGGCCCGTGCGCCGCAACTCCGCTTTGCGCCCCCATAAATCCAGAGCCGTGAAATTGACGTGCGAGGTCAGGTCTTGTTCTCCCGGCGCATCGAGAATATTTTCGGTGACTTCATGATCCCGGTAGGCGAGAAGCGTCCCGCGATTGTGCCCTTCGTTGTAAAGCGCGCGCGCTTCATGGCCGTAATCGATGGTCATAACGTACCCGCGCTCGAGGGCACGGCCCGCACGTTCGATCCACTGGCACGCCTCCAGGCACGCTTCGGCCTGTTGTCCCTCCTGCAAAGTGATTCCCTGCTCGCTGAAATATTGCTCCAGAAGAGGCGTGGAAGGATCGCCAACCGTCTCCGTGAACCGATCGCCGTCAATTCCCACGCAGGATTCGCGCAATGCGCCACGTCTTATCACCACGCGGTGCGTGGGAAGAGCATCCAGCAATTCATTGGAAAAAATGCAACCGGCTGGGATGGATGGCAGGAATTTCCGTGGAACTGGATACGCGCCCGGTGGCCAAATGCGCAGCGAGCCGGCCTGCATGTTCCGCGCGCCGCGCGGCGGAATGTTCCACGGCAACATACTGAACGGATGCGTAAAACTCGGGAAGGGTGCTCGCGGCGAAATCAAGAATGTGGCCGGCCAGACGGCCCACGCCGGCGCCAGCCTCCACCACCAGAAATGGCCTCGGCGATCCGAGGCGCTCCCACATTTCCGCGAGCTGCCGGGCAAGCAAACG
Organism: Terriglobia bacterium; assembly: GCA_963757625.1. Classification (GTDB taxonomy): domain Bacteria; phylum Acidobacteriota; class Terriglobia; order Acidiferrales; family UBA7541; genus Palsa-360. The sequence continues at coordinate 182,749 of CAVWSJ010000007.1, forward strand.
CCCAAAAATCGGATGAACGTCCACGCTGGTGTAGTAATCCCCGAAGCGGCTCGCGCTCGCGCGTGAATAATAGCCGTGCTCGGGATGATAGAGACATTCGCGCATGAACTCGGCAAACGTCATCGGGCCGGCGGCGCGAATGCGCTGCGGCAAGCATCGCAGCGAGAGGATTTCCCTGCCCGCCGCGTGCCGCTGAGGGCTGCGGACGTCATGCGTCTTGCCGTTGAGGATTGCAGGTGAACATCTCAATGATGAAATCGTGGAGGCAATCGTAGAGCTGCTTCTGAAAAATCCACGGAAACTGGCGGCTTTCAATCTCGCGCGGGCGAAGAAGGAAAACATAGGTGTGAACCTGCGGCTCGGGCGGCGCGTAGCGGATCATCACTTCCACGCCTTCGGCGGCGGGGCGCGCGTCGAAGATGAACAAGGGATGCTCGTAGAGCTCGAGCTCGGCGAGAACTTTTTCTGCGAGCGCGGTCATGAGCGCCCGGATGCGCGAGCGTCGTCCAGTTCGCCGCGCTCCGCCAATTTCTGCCCGCACTTTCTCGAAGGCCGCGAGGGCGCGCTCATCGAACAAAACGAAATAAACTTTTTCGAGGGACGTGGGAGTCTTCAGAAAGTCGACCACTTCATGGAGCATGATCTGTGGCGCATTCCTCCAGCGGAAAACCGGCGATTCCGGTGCCCACGGCGGGAAACGAAATCGACCGGAGCTTTCGCTCCGCCGCAATCCGCAGCGAATGCGCCGTGGAAGATCGCAGCGCCCTCGCCGAGGTTTCACCGCCGAGTTGCATGCTGGCCGCATGAATCACGTAGCGAGCGCGCAGCTTGCCTCCCGTCGTGATCGCCGCGCCTCCGATGGGAATGCTGCCGATCGCGTCGCATTCCTTTTGGATCGCATCGCCGCCCTTGCGGCGGATCGCTCCGGCCACGCCGCCGCCCAGCTGCAAATCATTGTTCGCGGCATTGACGATGGCGTCGGTATCCATCTCCGTCAAGTCCCCCTGCATGAGGACGATTTTTTCACTGATGCTCATGAAATCGCTTTGCTTTCGCGGCTCCTCTCTTATTCGCAAGCTGATTCAGCGCCTCTTCATCGTACCCCAGCACGATGTCCGATCCGCGGAGCGCGACCGGGCGCCGGATCAAGTTTGGGTTCGCAGCCATCAATTTCAGAGCCTCGTCGCGCGACGGAGGATTCTCGCTCATTTTTCTTGAGCGATAGAGTTCGTTGCGGGTATTCAGGAATTTGCGATGGTCCCGCTTGCCGATCAGCTGGTCGAGTTCCTCGACGGACAAACGGTCCTTTCCCAGATCGCGCGTTTCCAGTTCCACTTTCTTCTTTTCCAGAAACGCCTTGGCTTTGCGGCACGTGGTGCAATTCGGTTTGTGCAGGAATTTGATTTTCGCTTTTGCCATTGTTTGTTGGATCTCCCCCGATCACCGAAAACGGCCTGTGCCCAAAAGTATGTTACCAAATATTTTCGCCTTGCCGGGGACGTGAGAAGAATGCGACAAATATTTCAGGCTGGAAAAGGAGGGTTTCCTCGACGAGCGCTGCAGTCCTGCGTCACTTCGGCAATTTCTTGAGCAACTTGGCAAGCTGGCGGAAATAACGAAGTTTGGCGCCGCGGCCGGTAGCGTTCTGCCCGCTGGTCGACGGCAGGACAAATACCTGCGCTCCGTACAGCGGCCCTTTTGAAGCCCCAGTTTGCAGGGCCTCTGCGCGAAATTCTCAAAGGTGCCCTTGCCGTTGAACGCGATCACCTGCGGCGCGTATTGTTCGAGCTTCTGAGAAAGCAGGATGCGCCCTTCGGCAAACTCTTCGCGCCGCAATTCTTCGACTCCGCGCGTGGGCCGCTTGACCAGATCGGTCAGACCGATCCCGAATTCGATCATCCTTTTGTCGTCGCGATGCTCGAGCAGTTCCGGCAAAACGCCGGATTCGTAAAGAAGCGGCCAGAATTCGTTCCCCCGGCCGGCATAGTAATGTCCCACGCGCGCCGAGCGGTCGCCCGGGTTGCACCCCACGATGACGAGCTTCATACCAGTTCGTAAATAATCGGGCAATGTCCGCATTTTTATTTTCGGCAGGTCAAAATTGTCCTGGGAAACAATTTTTCAGGCGCTCCTCGTGTCCCCTGCCCCGCTCAGGGACATATCGGGCGCTCAAGGCATCTCACGATCCGCTTAAGCGCCTGATTGTAGCACTTCGTGACGCCGTATCGGGCGTCGGGAACGAACAGTGTTGCTATCCGGGAATATTGAAAAAACCTGAATCGGGAGCCCGTGTCCCAGCATCCGATTTTAGAGGCGATTGGACGACAAGCATCGCCGCGCAAAATATGGTACGCTGCCAAATTAGTCCCGTCGCTTTTTCCGGGGCGTTGCTCGGAGCACAGACTATATTGAGCGCGACCGATCCCAAGCCGCTGGCTTCCACCATCGTCCGCGATGACGAATCGCAACTGGTGTCTCGGCGAAGGCGGGCGACGCCGCGGCATTCGAAGAGCTGGTTAACCGCTACGAACGCAAGATTTTCCGCCTGGGAATGAACATCACGCAAAATAGGGAAGATGCCGAAGACGTGATGCAGGAAGCCTTCCTGAAGTCCTTCAAGAATCTGGACAATTTTCAAGGCGACTCGCGCTTTTACACCTGGCTCGTGCGCATCGCGGTCAACGAAGCCCTGATGAAACTGCGCAAGCGCCGCCCCAATCAGGTGTCGCTCGACGAACCGCTGACCGATGACGACGACTCCGTCTTCCGCGAAATCGAGGACTGGGGTCCTTCGCCGGAGCAGCGGTTTGCAGCAGACCGAACTCAATCATATTCTGAATGAAGTCATCGGAGAACTCGATCCGATATTCCGCGTTGTTTTTCTCCTGCGCGACGTCGAAAATGTTTCCACCGAAGAGACCGCGCAAATCCTGGGAATCTCAGTGGCGGCGGTCAAATCGCGCCTCTTGCGGGCGCGCCTGAAACTCCGCCAGAAACTCAACAAGTATTTCCGACGGAGCGAAACGCAGTGAACTGTAAAAAGTAATACTCGAACTGACCAGCTACCTCGATGGAGCCCTCGACTCCACCATGCGTATCGAACTCGAACAGCACCTCTCCCGGTGCACCGATTGCCGCCTCGTCGTCGACACCACCCGCAAGACCATCCAGATTTTCTGCAACTCCGAACCTGTTCCGCTCCCCGAAGATGTCCGCGCCCGGCTGCACACGGCTTTGCTCGAGCGCTTCCGCAGAAATTCGAAGACGATTTAGGATTTGGCGAGCGTTGATTTCGTATACCCAGTCCCGGCGAAGAGTATCGTGCGCGCAGGGTCGTTATCCGGCGCTGTGCCAGTGACTTGGCCGCGTGTCATAAAGAAAGTCGTACAATCGCGGCAGGAATATTGGTGATTTCATGTTTTGCCCGCTTTGCAAAGAAGAATACCGCCCCGGTTCAGTGAAGTGCCCGGATTGCCTTGCATCGTTAGTGCCAACTCGCGCTGACGCTGACGCAACTGAGATTGTGCTCTTGTGGAAGGGGACTAGGGAATCCACATTTTCTGAACTAGCAGGAGCGCTCCGTGACGCTGGCATTCCAAATCTGGCTGAACCGGGATTCAATACAGATGTACCACGGCGGCCTTTCACCTTTTGGATGATGGTGCCAATAATCGGCCGATTTCTTGTTGCGAGAGACAGCTATAAGGAAATCAAACAGGATTTCTCTTGGGAGATATTTGTGTTGGAATCTGATTATGCTCGCGCGAAGGCTCTTGCAGAACAGCCCACAAAATCCGGATAGCGCTTGAAAAACGGCGTTCTCGGTAGCTGGCATTACTGTCCGGTCCCCTCTCTCAGCCCCCTCCCGCGAATAGTGTAGAATGGAGTACTGTGCTTCAGGCCGCGTAGCCTGCCGCATTACCGAGGACCTATGGCTCCAACGATTCAAACCATTGGCATTGCTAACGGCGGCGGGGACTGCCCCGGGCTCAACGCCGTCATTCGCGGCGCTGTTCGCGCGGCGATTCTGGGACATGGATGGCGCGTGATCGGCATCAACAACGGCTTCGACGGGCTGATCTGGCCGGAACGAACCGTTCCATTGACCGTCGAGTCCATTGCCGGGATTTTGCCGCGCGGCGGCACGATCCTGGGCACGACGAACCGCGGAAACCCGTTTCGATACAGGGTTGACGTTGACGGCGTGAGTTCCGTGCACGACTATTCCCTCACATGCTGCGAAAACGCGCAGAAAATGGGGCTGGATGCACTCATCGCCATTGGCGGCGACGGAACGCTCACCATCGCTCGCGATTTGGGCCGGCTGGGAATCCCCATGGTCGGCGTGCCGAAGACCATTGACAACGATCTTTCCGCCACGGAGGTCACGTTCGGATTCGACACGGCCTTGCACGTCGCCACCGAAGCGATTGACCGTCTGCATACGACGGCGGAATCGCACGGCCGCGTGATGGTGATCGAAGTCATGGGACGCGATGCGGGATTCATTGCGCTTCACTCGGGAATTGCCGGCGGCGCCGACGTCATTCTGATTCCGGAAATACCGTTCACCCTTGAAACCGTCTGCGAAAACCTGCGCAAGCGTTACGCCTCCGGCAAGAAATTCTCGATGGTCGTCGTTGCCGAAGGAATCAAACTGCCGCCGACGGATCCTTTCGGCAAACCCTTTCCCGCGCCGCGTCCCGGCCAGGTGGGCTTCATGATCGGCGATGCGATCCACACCATGCTCAAGAAGGATGTGCGCGTCACCGTGCTCGGCCACATCCAGCGTGGTGGATCGCCAAGTCCGTTCGATCGCATTTTGGCCACGCGATTCGGAGTCGAAGCCGTGGAATTGATCGCTCGCGGAGAATTCGGCCGAATGGTATGCCTTCGCGCGAGTGAGATCGAATCGGTTCCGATCGATGAAGCGGTCGGCGAAATACGTTCCGTCGATCCCAGGGGAAGCATGGTACGGACCGCGCGCGCGGTTGGCATCACATTTGGAGATGAAGTATAAATGTTCTGGCGCTTCTTTCGCACGCGGGGAGTCATCCCCGTTTTGCTCATCCTCGCCGCACTGGCCTACTGGAAGTTGCACTCGCGTGTTCCCCAACCGATTGAAACCGGCTATGTGGGCGACCGCGCCGTCACGCTCTGGAACACGCTTGCCCAAGTCCGCCAGCCGGTCGCGGAGCTGCATTACGGAGATCGCGTGGAAGTGGTGCGCGAGGAAGGAACGGCGGCGCAGGTGCGGACGCCATCGGGCACGATTGGATGGCTGCTGGACACGCGCCAGCTGATGGATTCCGACCTCTGGGCGCAAAGTGATTCGCTACTGGCTCAGGCGCGGCAAATGCCCGTCCAGGCCATCGGCCAGACAAAGACCGTCAGCAATTTGCGCGCGAAGCCCGGACGCGATGGCAAAAGAATATTCCAATTGATGCGCGGCGTGCACGTCGTTGTCCTGGAGCGCGCAGTGGCGGACGCCCCGCAGGCGACCGAAGAAAATTCCGCGGATGGAAAAGATGCATCCGCGAATGATCAAGAACCCAAGCAGGAAGACTGGCTGCTGGTACTCCACGACGACAGCTCTCCTTCAACCTCAGCCGCCGAATCCGCTACGGACAGTTCCAATGCACCGGTCCCTCGAGCCTCCGGCGACGCTGTCAGTGGCGGGCGCGACACGCAATCCGCATCCCCAGGTGCGGGATTTCTGCCTGGTCCGGTCGCCGGTTGGGTGCTTGCGCGATTCATCGAACCCAATTTGCCGGGCCCCGTCAAGGATTACGCGAGCTCCGCTGATTTGCACGTGGTGGCCTGGTTCGTGCTGAATCGCGTGCCGGATGGCTCCGGCGGCGAGGCGCCACAGTATCTGGTGGCGGGCTCACACGGCGGCGAAGGCCAGGCCTGCGATTTCACGATGCTCCGGGTCTATACCTGGGGCACAGCTCGCAAGCGATACGAAACCGCATATGTCGAGAGCGACCTGTGCGGCCGCTTGCCGATTCGCGTGTCGCAAGAAAAAACCGGCCCGGAATTCCAATTCGCCGAGCCCGGCGAAAGCGCGGGGGAAAGGACCTACGTCATGCATCAGACGGAGGTCCGCCGCGTGAAAGACAAGCCATCTGAAAAGCCGCCGCTGCAAAGCAAGCCGGGTATTCCATAAAACAAAATCTTCCCGTCATCGCCGACTGGCAGGGTGCGGAGCGCGTGTTAATATCCTAACGGACGAATTGGATCGATTTCTGAAACAACATTCCGCGCATGGCTAACCCCGATACCGATCAAACACGATGGCAGTCGCGATCAAGATTCCTGCTAGCCGCTGTGTCCGCTGCCTTGCTCGTCGCCTCTTGCGGAAAACGCGTCGAGCCGGCGCCGAAACCTCAGGCGCCTCCGCCCTTCGAATTCCTTGGCGCATGGGGAGACAAGGGGAAGGCCCGGGCAAGCTCGACGCGCCCGTGGCATTTGCCGTCGACACATTGGGAAATGTTTTTTCGCCGACCCCGGCGCGGGCTTCGTCCACAAGTTCGAATCGAAGGGCACTCCCTTGCTCTCCTTCGAGGATCCCCGCCTGCATCATGCCTCGGGCATCGCGGTGGACAGCGGCGGCGCGATTTATGTCGCCGATGCGGCGCGCGGAAGCGTCCTGATCTTCTTCCCGGATGGAACATTTCTGCGATCCATGCAGATCCCGCCGCAGCCTCATTTCTCTGGCGCCCTGGGAATCAGCGTGGATGACGAACGGCGATCTCTACGTGCCCGATCCGGCCCGCTCGCGCGTCGCAAAATTCGACGCCCACGGGCGTTTGATCAAAATCCTGGGCCGCGCCGAAGAATGCCGAAGCGGGACGAGCAGCCTTCGGCCGTTGCGGCCGCGCAGGATGATTCGGTATTTGTGGCAGTATGACAAGACCGGACGCATCGAGAAATATTCTTCCGATGGCAGCTGGATCACCTCATGGAGCGCCACCGATGGCGCAGCGGGAACCTCGCCTTCGATCGACGGGATTTGCGGTTGGCGGCCAGTTCGTGTATACGCTGGCTGGACCTCCCTCGCAAATCCGGGTCTGGACGCTCGACGGCCAGCATAAGCTGGATGCCGATCTCGGGGAGCATCTCGGCGTCGATTGCCGCGCCCCAGATTGCCGTGACGCCTCATGCCGAACTGCTCGTTTTCGATCCGGCTGCGCCGCGTGTGTACAGGTTTCGAATCCATTTCTAGGACGAAGGAAACGAAATGACGCTGCTGCTCACGGAAGCTGAAGTTCGTTCCCTGCTGACCATGCCTGTCGCGCTCGAAGTTGTGGAAGAGTCCTTGCGCGAGCAAGGAGAAGGCAAGCTGGTCCTTGCATCCGCGACGCAGGCTGAGGCTGCCGGACAACGGGCTGCTGCATTACATGGCGGCTGCCGACCCGGTTCAGCGGCTATTTCGGAATGAAGCTTTACACGACCGTGCGCGGCGCGGCGCGTTTTGTCGTGCCGCTTTTCCGGTCGGCCACTGGAGAGATGGCGGCGATGATCGAAGCCGACGCGCTGGGGCAGATTCGCACGGGGGCGGCAAGCGGCGTAGCGACGAAGTACCTTGCGAATGCGAATGCGCGAACCGCCGGCATTATCGGCACCGGTTACCAGGCGCGCACGCAACTGGAAGCGGTCGCGGCCGTGCGCCGATTGGAGCGCGTGCGCGCATTTGGGCGCGATCCGGAGCGGCGCGCGCAATTCTGCCGCGAAATGAGCGCGCGAATCGGCGTCACTGTGGAAGCCGCAAATTCGGGCGAGGAAGCTGGTGCGCGGTGCGGACATCGTGATCACGGCGACCTCGGCCACGAAGGTCGTGCTCGAAGGAGCCTGGCTCGCTCCCGGAATGCACATCAATGCAATGGGCGCGAACTGGCCCCAAAAACGCGAATTGGACGCCGCGGCTGTCGACCGCGTCCGACTTGATTGCCGTCGATTCCATCGAGCAGGCAAAGATGGAAGCTGGCGACCTGATTCAGGCATTCGGAGAAAACGCATCGGGTTGGGACGCCGTGCGCGAGCTTTCGGCAATCATCGCTGGCAAAACTTCCCGGGCAGAAGCAGCGCAAATCAAATCACTTTGTTCAAGTCAAATGGAATTGCCAGTTGGGATATGGCCGCAGCCGTGCGCGTCTTTGAACTTGCCGTTGCGCGGGGCATGGGACAACCCGTTGCCGCTGTGGGAAGGCGGACTCGAGGTCACGCACAAAAATCGTGCACGCAACGGGAGATTCTAAAATGCAATTTCTCGAGAAATTGAAACCGCTGGGGCTCCTGGTCCTGCGTCTGGCAGTAGGGGCCAGCTTCATTTTTTACGGTTATCCGAAATTAAGCGAACCCGCGCGCGCGATCAAAGCCTTCCCAGGATACGGTTTCCCGGGTTACTTTGCCTACATCGCGGGAATCCTGGAACTATTTGGTGGAGGCTTGCTGGTCCTCGGATTGTTCACGCGCGGCGCCGGGTTGCTGCTGGCAATCGAAATGGGGCTGGTCCTCGGCCGGACGATGATCCCCGCGGTCGGAATCTATGCGGTCGGACAAATACGAGCTTCCGTTCTTGTTGGGCGCGGCTGCACTCGCGCTGGCAACCACGGGCGCGGGAGTGATTTCGCTCGACGCCTTCACATTTGAATCCCGCGGAAAAGCGCCAAAGAAATCCAAAGCGAAGAGATTGAACCCGCGCAAATCCTCGAAAGCCTCTATGAGCCGGCGCAGGACCAGGCAGCCGGCGATGATGTCGTGAAGCGCCTGCTTCTTCTCGGTGAATCCCGCAAGGAAATAGCCCACCATGAAGGTCAACCCGGAAATCATTTTTCCGAAATACCGAATTGTGGCTCGCGCAAATGTAATGGGACGCCCGTTCAGGTCGGTAACATAAAGCCTGAGGATTCTCTTCCCGGGAGTGGCCTGCCATGCGGAGGACTCGAAGAACGCGAAGTAGAGCCAGACGATCAGAATTGTGAGTACGATGGCAAAGGGGGTGAGTTGAGGCAAGGAGTTTAGCGCAATGCGTGGTCGCCTCCGGAAACTTCAGGAAAGCCGCCGGGTAAAAGGACGCAACCAGCCCAAATGTCACGGAAATAAGAATGGTGTCGATCAAGTATGCCACAGCCCGCAGCCAGAATCCCGCATAAACGGTCCGCACGACCCTGCCAACATACTGAGGCGCCGCAGGAATCGTTTCCGGTGGCTGGGCGATTTGCGGGACATACACCGGCCCAATTTGCGCAACACTCACGGGAAACCCGCATTTCGGGCAGAAACTGGCTCCCTCCTGGATTTCCGCCCCGCATTTTTCACAAGTCAGAATCGCAGTCTCCTCAAATTCCGGCGGACATCAAGCGGGCCTCACGCCCGACAAGCCCCAAGAAACCTACCAGTCGGAAGATTCGCTTGGCAAGGAGAACCAAGAACACGTCCGTGAGATTTTGGCGGATCAAAACGCGATGCAATTCGCGGATGGCGGCAACCAGGTGGCTGGTCTGCGGAAGAATCTCGTCTTCGAGCTTCGGCTGGTAGGCGCAGAAGGTGTCCATCGCCGCAACGCGCCGCACCGGCGCGTCCAATTCGTGGAAAAGCTGATCGCCGATGCGCGCGGCGATTTCGGCGCCGTAACCCCAGGAGAGCATGTCTTCGTACGCAACGATGACGCGATTGGTCTTGCGAACCGTTGCGGCAATCGCATCCCAGTCAAACGGCGAGAGCGAACGGAGATCGATGATTTCCACCGAGATGCCTTCGCGTTCCATGTTGCGCCGCGGCAACTTCGGCGCGATGAACCACCGCGCCGTACGTGATGATGCTGACGTCGGTGCCTTCGCGCACGACGCGCGCGCGGCCAAACGGAATCGTGAAGTCCGGACCAGGATAGGGAGAGCGATTGTAAGGCTGGCGGTACAGGTGCTTGTGTTCGAGGAACAGCACGGGGTCGTCGCAGCGGATCGCCGTGCGCAGCAAACCGCAAAGATCGAGCGCATTCGACGGCATCACCACGCGTATCCCCGGCGTGTGCGTGAAGAGCACTTCGCCGGATTGGCTGTGATAGATGCCGCCGCCGGTAAGGTAGCCGCCGGTGGCCACGCGGATCACCGCAGGCGCTTTGAACGCGCCGTTCGAGCGCCAGCGCACCAGCGGACAGCTCATTCCGAAGCTGCATCATGGCCGGCCAGATGTAGTCGAAGAACTGGATTTCCGCGACGGGCTTCATCCCGCGCGCGGCCATGCCCAACGCGCTTCCGACAATGCAGGCCTCGGCAATCGGCGTATTGAATACGCGCGCGGAGCCAAATCGCCGCTGCAGACCGACGGTGGCCTTGAAAACGCCGCCCTTCCCTTTCACAGTGCTTCAGATCTTCCTCGATGCTGCAATCCGCCACGTCTTCGCCGAAGACGACAATGCGTTCGTCGCGCGCCATTTCGTCCGCAAGCGTGGCGGAAACCATTTCCACCATGGTCTTCGGCTCGCCGGAAAACTGAGGCGCAGCTTCGAATCGCGAGGAGGTCGGATCAACATCCGGAGAATACACGTTATCGAGGATGCGATTCTTTCGCTGGCAGAGGCCGCCGCGAGGGCCTTGTCCGTCGCTTCGCGGATTTCGTGATCGACTTCCGCTTCGAGCTCCTTCCAGTTCCTTCTCATCAACGATGCCTTCGCGCACCAGGAAGAGTCCGAATTTGGGGATGGGGTCCCGGTGCGCTTCCTGCTCGCGCAATTCGTGCGTCTTGTAAAGTTTTTCGTCGTCGGAAAGCGAATGGGAATAGGGGCGCGTGACGTGCGCATGAACCAGCGCCGGTCCCTTCCGTGCCCGGCAATAGTCGGCGGCGCGCCGGAGGACCGCATAGCTGGCAAGCGGGTCGGTGCCGTCGCATTCCTCGACATGGAGGCCCGGAAAATTCGCGACCAACTTTGAAATGCTTCCCCCGGCCGTCTGGAATTTGACCGGAACGGAAATGGCCCAACCGTTATCCTCGATCAGGAAGAGCACCGGAAGCTTCTTCAGGCAAGCCGCATTCAAGCCTTCGAAGAATTCCCCTTCGCTGGTCGAACCGTCTCCGCCGGAAACGTAGACAATTTCGTCTGCCTGGTGGCGCACGTCTTCTCCGAGCGGCGCTTGTTGCGCCTGCGCCAAGGCGCGCGGAAACCGCTCGAAATAGAGCGACGCTTCGGCCATGCCGACAGCCTGCGTGTACTGCATGCCGGTCGCGGAGGACCGCGGGAGGATGTTCAGTCGCGGAATTCCCCAGTGGGAAGGCATCTGGCGGCCGCCGGAATTCGGATCGTCCTTTGCTCCCACCGCTTGCAGAAACATCTCGAGAGGCGTGACGCCCAGCGCAAGGCACAGCGCGCGGTCACGGTAGTACGGATACACCCAATCGTGGCCGGGCCGAAGAACGAGTCCTGCCGCAGCCTGCACGCCTTCATGCCCCGCGCCGCTGATCTGAAAAACGTCTTGTTCTGGCGCTTGAGCTGGATTTCGCGGTCGTCGATTCGCCGCGAAAGATACATGATGCGGTAAATTCGAAGAAGATCGTCCCGCGTCAGGCCTTGATACTGGCTGGCGTCAAATTTCGCACTCTTGGCGCGTGTCTCGACCGCCATGCGATTTCACCTCGACTTGCGCTGTGACTGCCCGGCCTGCGAGTTACACTTCATTATATCGGAACGGAAGCGGCGAGCGAAGTCACCGGCATAAAGACTTTGCCGCAAACTGAGCAACAGGTCAGGACTCCAGTTTCAGGGAAAGCAGTGGCGGGCGGGATGCGGGCCATGATTCCAGGGCTGAGGACTTGGGGAAAACATCGCGGCGAGCGTTTCGAGTCCCAGGGTGTGGTGGCTGGGACCGAAACGCTCTGCCGCGCTTGATGACGGCGCAACCGGGGGGATGAACGCCATCATATTGCCGGCGCACAACATCGCGGCAGCGAAGGTGCGCCGGCAATCTCTTCAAATTCACACCGAATCTTGCGAATGATCGCCAGAACGATTAATTTCTCAAGTCTTCCCTGACGCTACTGCCTCGGCGCAGGCAAGTCCGAAACTGAATCGGCCGAGGCAGACGATGCGGAACCCATATCCAATACGAACAGTCCCTCGGTGGCGGACGCGGCAACCAATTGGTTTCCCGCTTCACGAGAACGCAACGCGGAAAGCGTGTTCTCCGCATCGGGGCCTTCCAGATTGCCCCACGATTTGCCGCCGTCACGCGAAAGGAACAGAGAGCCCTTCGTCGTGGACACAACAATCGCCCTCCGGACAGGAGCAAGATCGTCGATCAGGAGTTCCGAGAGATTCGCCTGACGCCAGGAGTCCCGGCATCGCGCGAAAGGAAAACGCCGTGGTCGCTCGCCAGCACGACGGTGCTTTCGTCGATCGGATGGAAATGCAACAGGACCGCGAGGCTCGAACGGCAACGTGTGCGAAATCCAGGTTTTTCCGCCGTCACCGGAGACTTCGAGCTGGCGGGGCGTCAGCGCCCAGACATAATGAATTGCCATTGCCTGTCCGAATGGCGCGGACCGGTGACGCGCTCGGCGGATGTGGCGGCCGCCACCGGCATGCACGGACGAGAGGGAAACACTGGTCCAATTGAGGCCGCGATCGCGTGAAACAGCCAGCCCGTCTTCGGTGGCGGCATACCAGGCATCACGGCTGAAGGCCATGTCATTCACTTTGGCGTGGAACGGCACGGTTGACTTCACCGAAGCGGGAACAGGGGATTTTGCCGGGAAACTCGATGGCTGCCTCTTGCGAACTGTTCGCGGATATCTTCTTCAAGGTAACGGCCGGGCGCCTTTGCGCTGGCGCGGATTTTTCAATAACCTGGTTCACCAGTAACCCACGAAGCCTTCGCCGTCGTCGTAGCGCATCAACCCCCCCGGGCCAGGAGCAGCGAACCAGCCATCGGGAGAAGCAAAAACGTGGCGAGGAGGGCCGGATTTGAGGCCAGTGGCAAGCGGAGTCCAGGTGCGGCCGGCGTCGTTGGTCTCAAGCAACGGCTCAAAATTGCTGGTGAGCACAACCAGGGCGCGTTCCGGATGCTGCGGATCAACGGCTGCATCTACAATCCGGCGGTGTGAAAATCCCTGGTTGGAGCGCGATAGGTTTGTCCGCCATTGTCGCTGACTTGGATCCCCAGCCGTTCGGTCCCGAGAATCAAGCGGTCCGAATTTTCGGGATCAATCAGCATCGACAGGATGCTCCACGTGGCGGGCGTAACCAGATGCCAGGTCGCGCCATCGTCGGACGTCTTCCAGAGGCCTTCCGTGGTGGCGGCATACACGGTCAGCGGGCGTTTCGGGTCCTGCAAGATATGCACGGTCCGGCGCGAGTCCTTGGGGATTCCCTTGAATTTGGTCCAGGTCGCCCCTCCGTCCGAGCTTTGATAAATGCCGGAACACGCGCTGGCAAAAACATGCGAAGCGATTGTTCTGGTCAATCGTGATGCTCATTACGTCCGAATCGTCCACCATGCCTTGTTGAATGGGAGCCCAGGTCTTGCCCCCGTCTACTGTTTTCCACGGCAAGTGATAAGTGCCGGCATAAATCGTGTTCGGGTCGTGCGGGTCAATCGCGACGGAATCGAAGTTACGAAGGTCTTCGTGATGCTCGGGTGAGATTCGCGCCCAGTGCTTTCCTGAATCTTCGGACCGGTACAGGCCATCGGTGGCTCCGGCGACGAGAGTGTCCGGACGCGATGGCGCTTGAGCGATTGCGCGGACCACAAGTCCTTCAAGGCCAATGAGCTGCCACGTATGTCCCGAATCGGTACTACGATAAACGCCGCCGCCATGCGAGCCCAAAGTCCAACTCGTGGCGTAAAGCGTGCTGGCTGAGCGGGGATCGACAATCATGGACATGATAACGTCATCGTGGTGCTCGCCGATCCGGCCGAGGAGTTCCCAATGCTCACCCGCGTCATGTGAGCCGAAAACGTGGCCATCCGACGTGCCGAGGTACATCGTCCGGGTGCTTCCAGGGACAGCGGCAAGCGATTGCACGTCGCCTCCCGGAGGGCCGATTTGCCTCCAGGTTTGGGCGCTGGCTGAAAACGCCAGCAGCAGCGGCAATCCAAGTGACCACAGATACCTGAAAGGAGACGTTCCCATGCAGCTTCCTCCGACCCAGTTCGAATGCCAGGGTCCAACCACAGACATTCCCACTTAACCGCTGATAGCTTTGCGGTCCTGGGTAGAAGCCTATCTGGAAGGCTGCCAGGAAAATGCTGGTCGGAAGGACAGAATCAGGACGGGTGGATCCAGCAGTCCCAAAGGGCAGTAAAGAGCGGCACTCAGCTCGCCTTTATCGATCGATGCAATTTCGGAGTATAGGCTCGAGCGGTAGATGTAGTACTATGAGTTGTAGTTCTCGCGAAAAAGGTAATTTGCTCCAGCGTCGCGTGGATTTTACAAGGCACGCGTGGTCAAGCAAATCGCCAAGGCGGAGCTTAAAAACCGTAGCTATATCTATTTCCAGGAATTACATGGCCAGAATAGAAACAGGCGGTTTGGCTTTCTTTTTGCATTTCTTCTTTTCAGCTCTGGAGTAAGAGCAAGAGTAAGAGCTCTGGTAGGGGCGAGATGCTCATTTTGACCTTAAAAGTTCTTGTTTTCTGGTCGTTAGCCTCCATGCTAATTGGCTTCGCCATGGGAGCTGTAATCCAGAAGGCTGAGCGTGTGCACCAGGATGAATTCCTTACCCTCCTTTTCGCCACCATATCGAGCCGGCAGGGTTCTCGTTAACCCTCTTTCCCTTGAGATAGACAGAATTCACCGCATGCTGCTCTCGGGATCGCCCTCGAATCATCAATCCAACGAGTCAAATTGATCGGAAATTGTCACGAAATCCGGATCGCCCGGACGGACTATTCTGGGTTTCGCGGCTTTGAAGGGCTCTTCGCCGGGAATGCGCTCAAGCCAACGCTGATGGGAGAGCTTTTCATGGTCTGAAAAATCCAGGCGGACAATCATGCGGATTTCGGACGCCGGTGCGGTCGCTGCAGTGGTTGTGCCGCCCTTACTTCCAGAGTCCGATTTTGCTTTGGAACCAGGCTTCGCTTTCGAGGTGCTCTTGGCCTCATTGGGCGCGGGCGTGGAGGCGGCCTCCGGTTTTTCGTGCGCTTCTTTTCGGTCGAATTTCATCTGTAATTTCTTGTCGAGGCGGAATCCCTGTTTCCAACCGTCTATACGATGACGCGCCTGCTGGGCGACATCTTCGCTGCTTCCGAAATCGAAAATCAAAAAGGAATATGCCATGCGTTTAGTATTGGCGGGCGAAAGCGGCCATGTCAAGTCGCTTGCGGCCATCGCGTCGTTGCGGTTGTGCGGGAGCGAGGAATTGGAGTATCGTAGGGGCAAATGTGCGTTCGGCAAATCACGAGGAAACTTCAGGCAGCCCTAGCCCTGCTTGCCCTGTTTGTTGCGAGCGTCCCTATGCTCGCAGATTCGATTTCGACTTCTAACTCGCCAGCGTGCTGCAACACGATGTACTGCCCATTGCATCACCGTCAGACACGCAGCCCCCAAGGTAACAAGAGCAACGGCAGTCCTGGACAATGTGATTGCTCGATGCGTGCCTGTAATAT
The DNA here is from genome assembly GCA_963757625.1 of Terriglobia bacterium. Lineage (GTDB taxonomy): Bacteria > Acidobacteriota > Terriglobia > Acidiferrales > UBA7541 > Palsa-360. The sequence goes on from CAVWSJ010000007.1 coordinate 198,354, forward strand.
GACGCCGCCGCCCGTCGTTGGAACCGCACCATTTGTATTGACATCGCCCGTAGGAGCGCGTTATGTGGCAAGCGCGGAACCTATACAGATTTGGGCGTCCGAATTCGTTCGTTTCATCACAAGCATTCCATCGACTCCCCCTCCTCGCACGTTTCCAAGCTAAACAGTTAGCCAAACCGGAACAGCAATTTCAGCCGTAGGTGCGTTTGCCTTTCCGGCAAGCTCCCATTCTCGGTTCACGGGAGATCAACCGAGCTTGTACGTGACCGTTATAGCTGGAGATTTCATTCTAATTGGAGGACTTGATGAGATTGAATATGCGGTGGGGACACATAGCGGCAATCTTCGTAGCAATCATGAGTGCGGTGACGTTTTGTTCCTTTCCCGCACAAGCGGAAATTTTCGGGACCGTGCGTGGCATCGTCCATGATCCACAGCACCGGCCGATCCAGGACGCGGCAGTCGATTTGAAGGCGCAAAATTCCGATTGGGTGCAGCATGAAAAAACGAGCCCGGATGGAGAATTCGAATTCAGCGCCGTGCCTCTGGGGGAGTATATCGTTACGGTCACTGTGTCGGGCTTCGAGCCAGCAAAACAAAATGTAATCGTCGAATCGGGAACGAGTCCAGTGCTGCATTTTGCCCTGGAGCTCGCCAGCGTTTCGGAAAAAACGGTCGTTACCGGAGAACCCGTCGCGGCGACACTTGATTCGGTCACTCCCACAACGCTTCTGAGCCGCCAGGAAATTCAGGAGACTCCAGGCGCTGACCGCAGCAACAGCTTGGCGATGATCACGGACTTCGTCCCCGGTGCATACGTTACCCACGATCAACTGCACATTCGCGGAGGGCACCAGGTGAGCTGGCTGGTCGATGGGGTGCCGGTTCCTAACACAAATATCGCGAGCAACGTGGGACCCCAGTTCGACCCGAAAGACGTCGATTATATGGAGGTGCAACGAGGCAGTTACGACGCCGATTATGGCGATCGAACCTACGGCGTCTTCAACGTGGTCCCTCGAACAGGGTTTGAGCTGAACAATGATTGTGACTTCGTTTCGAGTTTCGGAAGCTTCTACCAGACCAACGATCAAATCGGCTGCGGCGGGCATACGGACCGGTTTGCCTATTATGGCAGCTTAAACGGCAACAGGAGCAATCTCGGCCTTCAGCCCCCCGCACCCGAGGTGCTTCATGACGCCGAAAATGGGTTCGGCGGATTCGGCACCCTGATCTTCAACGCGGATCCGAAAGATCAATTGCGACTCGTTGTTTCTTCGAGGAAGGACTTTTACCAGATTCCCAATTCAAATGGCCAGATCAACGAAGTTGACGGCGTCCCTGGCGCGATCTACGAGACGCCGTATCCCGAAGGGACTTTCTTCCAGATGGATGGCGAACGGGAAGCGGATACATTCGTAAACTTTTCCTGGGTGCGAACGCTCAGCCCCAACACCCTTCTGACGGTGTCTCCGCTTTTTCATTACAACAGCGCAAATTACGGCAGCAACCCAAACGATTTGCCTACGGCCACGACCGACGATCGCGCCTCCACTTACGTTGGAGGGCAAGTGACACTCAGCGGGACAGTCGCTCGGAATTCGATGAGCGGCGGGTTTTATGGCTTCTGGCAGCACGATAACCAATTATTTGCAATAAAGTTTAACGATCTCAGCGCCCCGGACCTTCCGCCAGATCGTGAAATCGTAAGTGGAGGTTTGGAAGAAGTCTGGTTTGAAGATAAGTTCAAGGCAACCTCATGGCTAACCCTGAGTGGTGGCGTGCGGCAGTCTCACTTCAACGGAACGATCACGGAAAATGCTACAAGTCCGCGCGCCGGGATTTCCATTCAAATTCCCAAGATTAATTTCGTATTTCACGGGTTCTATGGTGACTTCTACCAGGCCCCTCCATTGCTCACATTCTTGGGGCCCGCGCTGGTGAACGCAGCGGCCGGACAGGGCTACAGTTTCGGCGCACTGAACGGCGAGCGAGACGAAGAGTATCAATTCGGCTTGACGATACCGTACAAGGGCTGGAGTCTCGATACAGACACCTTCCGCACGCGCGCCAACAACTTTTTCGACCATAACAATCTGGGCGAATCCAACGTTTTCATCCCCGTTACATTAACAGAGGCATTGATCCGGGGATGGGAAGTCACACTGCGTTCTCCACGCTTGTGGAAAAGAGGGCAATTGCACCTGGCGTATTCCAATCAGATCGGCGAGGCCCGGGGAAACATCACGGGCGGCCTGATTCCCACCGAAAATGATTACTCGAATGATTACGGGCAGCTCGACCATGACCAGCGGAATACTCTTAACGTGGGAGGCGAAGTAACGCTTCCATGGAGGAGCTTTGCGTCGGGCAATGTGTATTACGGGTCGGGCTTCAGCAACGGAAATGGCCCCGCAGTAACGGGAGTGGCACCCTGTTGTTCTAGCTTGGACTACTTGCCTCAGCACACAACGGTCGATCTGTCACTCGGCAAGGACTTCGGGGAAAGCTTTTCGGTATCGGTCAACGGATTGAATGTGACGAACCGTCGCGTGATGCTCGACGACAGCCTGACCTTTGGCGGATTCCACTGGAACAATCCGCGCGAAATTTTTGTGGGGCTTCGCTATCGGTTCCACTATTGAGCGGATCGAGCGCCGGAGTGGCACGCCGCAGGTATGCAGATGGGGAAAGCCATTATGCGGGAGCTTCGATAGCCTGGGGCTCCGGACAGTTCCAGGTCCATATGTGTATGAATCTTATATTTTGGTCACAAAGGAGAGTCTGAATCCTCGCCATGCCGCTTTTCTCTGCCTGTGTCTCGGCCTGATTGCTGTCTTCTTCGCCGAGGTTCCACGGAACTATGTACACGGCGGACATACCGTCCCCTCAGAGGTTCCTCTATCAATCAACCCGAAGAAAAGGCGCATATGGATCACAAGCCCAAGCATGGCGGACTTTTCTTCATGTCTTTGGACAACATCCACCATCTGGAAGGGGTCTTGGTTCCGCCGGGAACGTTTCGTGTCTACCTCTATGACGAATACGCTAAACCGCTTAAGACGGACCAGATGAAATTGGCCAGTGGGACCATTCAGATCGGAGATTCTGAGGACGCTCCCAAGATTCCGCTGGGGCAGGGGAAAAAGAAAGAAACGATGGAGGCCTCCCTGGGCGGGAACGTGAAGTTTCCGGTGGATATTACCCTGTTGATGCACCTGCCCGGCATGCCGCCGGATGCGAAACCGGAACTGTTTAACTTCACGTTCGACAAATTCACGGATTTGAACGGCTCCGGATCCTCCGCTCCCATGGGGAACATGCCGGGAATGAAATGAAACGAGGAGAAATCTGATCTTCAAAGGGTGAGGCTCGTTGAAATCTCATAGTTGGAACTTTCCATTAGCGAAAGAGGGTTCGGCGCGGCTACGAATCGAGCGGATTGGGGGAGGCACGGGCAGGAAAATCTTCCTGATCTGCGCTTGTGCCGCGTTGTGGACAGCAAGTCATGCGGTTGCTGCCCAAGCGCACGCAACGCTCCTGCAAACGGACCCGCCTGCCGGCAGCCAATTACCGGATGCTCCCGATAAAGTGATTCTCTCGTTCGATGAACGCGTGGAAACCATTTTCAATTCCCTAGACGTCCTCGACCAAACTGGAAAGCGCGTCGATGACGGAGACCCGCGCGTCGTGGGAGGCGGCGATACTCTGGAAATAGGTTTGAAAGACCTTGGAAAGGGCCAATACACGGTTCGTTGGCGAGTCAATTCTTTGGATGGACATCAGGTTCAAGGGCATTTCGGCTTTGGCGTGAAGTCCCCGCCTCCCACCGAAGCCGCGATGAGCAATTTGTCGGTTCCGCAACAAAGCGAATCACTGAAGCTCACGTTGCTGCTTGTGAAGTGGGCGGGTTTGGCTGCAATGGTCACGTGGCTTGGAGGCGTCAGTTTTTGGATTGCGATATTTGAACCCTGTATCCCAGCCGGCTGGCGAAACTTGTCCGGCCTGCAACCGACGATTCCGGGGGCAATTCAGCGAACATGCAAGATTCTCTGGACCTCGGCCGTCCTGTTCTTTATTGCTGAAATTATCGCACTGGTTGGCCAGGGGATGACGTTCGCCAACATATCCCTGTCGAAGGGTCTTTCTCCCGCAATCCTGCGAACTGTTCTGATATCGACGAGCTACGGGCACTGGTGGAGCCTCAGGATGTCCGCGGCATTAGGACTGGTTGGTCTATGCGCCTTGCGGATTCGAGCAAACGTAATGAATAGGACCGGGGAAACCTCTTCGTCGCGATCAAAGACCCCGTTTGCGGTAGGGACGGGGTTACTCAGCAGCTTAATGCTTTTCACTATTCCGATGAGCGGGCATGCTCAGGCCGTTTCGCGCGACGTGCCTATTGCCGTCGGTTCGGATTGGGTCCACATGGCAGCTACGTCGATTTGGATTGGCGGGCTGGTATTTTTGTGGGCCGTTGTTCTGCTTGTTCGTGGCGGCGAACGGGACGTGGACACTTTCTTGAGCCAGCTGACGGCGCGATTTTCGCGCGTTGCACGGATCTGCGTCCTGGCTCTTCTGGTCACAGGAGTTTACGCTGCCTGGCTCCACATCCCTACTTGGGGAGCCTTTGTGTCCACGGACTACGGTCGCGTGCTCCTGATCAAACTATTTCTGGTAGGCCTGATTCTGTCGATCGCTTTGGTGAATTGGCGGCGCGTTTTGCCGGCGCTGGCGGGGTTCTCCCAGCAGGTCGAAATCTACCGCAAGTGGGCGAACCGATTCCGGCTCCTGGTTTCCGCCGAAGCTACTTTGGGTATTGCTGTTCTGGTGTCCGTGGCTCTGCTGACGAGCCTTCCTCCTGCCACTGCGGTGGCAAAGGTCGGCCCCGTGACCCTGAGCAAGCGGAACGAAGACTTGACGGTGAACCTGGGCCTGGATTCGACCAAAGTTGGCACCATTCATTCGGCTGTCATTCTTCAGGATTCGAGTGGGCAAACGATTACCGACGCGAAAAGCGTGACTATTTTCGTGCGAATGCTGGATATGGACATGGGCCTCGAAACCATCGAGGCGCAGCTCATGCCAAACGGGTCCTATCAGGCGGATATTCCATTTTCCATGGCGGGCAGATGGTCTGTCAGCGTGGAGGTTTCGCCATTACACGGAGATGATTTTGTAACGGAGTTCGATGTTTCCACGGCAAGCATATGAAGAAAAAATCGATGGCGACGAATAGGAGAAATCGAATGAGAATGCTTTCGTTAAGAGTATCTCGGGTTATGACAGTTGGACTGGGAATTTCCATTCTGGCAAGCGCGGCCTGGGCGCACGTCACGTTCAAGCCCAACCAACAGTTCGAGGCAGGGGGCTCCGCGGACATCAACATGGTGGTTCCCACCGAAAGGGCCGTGGCAACTGTGAAGGTCACTCTCGAGCTTCCTGACGCTTTTCTCAAAGCCGGCGGTCGATTGAGTCGCATCGATTTCCCCACCGGGTGGCAGGTGAAGATAGATAGGGAAGATAAGCCGGGGGATATCTATGCCGGTGAAATGGATCAACGGGCAAAAAGGAGAGGCGATCCTGCGCATGACGCTGGACCGGCGAAGACGCCCGCGGAAAAAAAGAGGAGCAACTCGAAAATGACATGCGACGAAAGTGGATCAAGCGAGTGACCTTTGAAGGGGGCACGATTCCACCGGATGGGTTCAAATCCTTCGCGCTTCAGATACAACTACCGACCGAGCCGGGGGTGTATCGCCTTCCCGCGATTCAGACGTATGCGGACGGAGTGGTGGTATCTTGGTCTCAACTCGTCGAGGGAGCGCCGAATCCAGCCCCCGCTATTGTCATTGTCCCCAAAGCAAAAAAGTGAGGAAAACAGATCGAAGCTTCAGCGAATTCGGGCGGATCCAAACGCATTGTCAAACGGTGCTCATTTTAATGATGCGCTACGTTCTGGAAATTTGACCGTCTAACTAAACATGACGCTTGGCGAAAGAAATCTGCTGGAAAGGTTCTGAAATGAAAGCTGGAAACAGTAACGTGCTAAGGTCGATCAAATCCGGCCTTGTCGGTTTTATATTCATGGCATTTATCTCTTTTCTTCTTGTGAGTTGCCAAAATTCATCCGCCAAATATGTCCTCACCGGTCGTGTCATCAACAAGCAGCCCGCCAACCAGCAACTCATTATCGATAACGACGACATTCCCGGATTCATGCCGGCGATGACGATGCCTTATACCGTGAAAGACCCCGATGGGTTCAACCGAGTCCAGCCGGCGGATATCATCCGGGCGGACGTCGTCCAGGAACCGGACGGCAAATTTTGGCTCGAACATTTGACGGTAACAGGAAAGACAGCGGCCAAATCATCCGCGGATAGCGCGGCCCCTCATTTCCTTATGATTGGCGACAAGGCGCCGGATGTCCCGATGATCAATCAGGATGGGAAGATGATCCATTTCAACAAGTTTGCCGGAGAGGAGGTCCTGATTACGTTCATATACACACGGTGTCCTTTTCCCGATTACTGCCCGCTGCTCAGCAGCAAGTTCGCGGAAATTCAAAGAGAGTTGGCCAAGAACCAGGAAGACAAAAAGAAAATGCACCTGATCAGCATCAGCCTGGACCCGAGTTTCGACAAACCTCCCGTGCTGCGTAAGTATGGATTGACTTATGTTCAGAACGATCCCCGTGGATTCGCCCAGTGGGATTTCGTTTCCACGACGCCGAAGGACCTGCAAACACTCGTCTCGAGTTTCGGCCTCTCCTATTCGGACGAAGCCGGCCAGATCAATCACAGTATGAATACGATCCTCATCGCCGCCGACGGAACCGTGGCAAACATGTGGCCGGAGAACGATTGGCAGTCTTCCGAGGTCCTCGCCGTGATGCGCCATACCGCGGCGCTGAACAAATAGCGCTGTTTTTGGACTCGTTGCGTGTAAGTTGGAAAAGGCCGACCAGCAAAGTTGAAGCGGAAAGTTTCGATCGAAAATGGCGATGCGGGAGGCGCGATTTCAATCGCGCCTCCCGCATCGGTGCAACTCCACCACTAGGGGATGGTGGCGGAAACCTCGTTGGAATAGGCGCTTTCATCTCCTGAGGAATCTACGGCCGTAACAACGAAGTAGTACGTCTGCCCGGCCACAACGGAAGAGTCGGTATACGACGTGACGGCATCGGGGGAAGAATTTAATTTCGTATACGGCCCTCCGGAAGTGGAGCTGAAGTACGAGTTATAGCCCATGACGGAGGACGTGCTGGCGGTCCAGGACAACGTTGCGGAGTGGCTTACTGGGGCCACCCCGGTGCCGGAGAGAGCGATAGCGTCCGGTGAGTTTGAAGCATTGCTAGCTACCGAAATGCTGCCTGTCACGCTCCCCGCCGACGAGGGATCGAAGGTGACCACCAAAGTTGCCGTCTGTCCCGGGCTCAACATGAGCCCCGAGGAAACGCCACTGGCGTTGAAACCCGCGCCGGAAATAGTAACGCCCGAAACCGTTACGGTCGAATTTCCGGCGTTGGTCAGGGTCACATTCTGGCTGCTGGTGGTGGATAGGGTTACACTTCCAAAGCTCAATGAAGACGAACTCGCGTTAAGGGTGAGGGTCGCTGCGTTCACCGTGAGCGTCGCCACGTTGCTCGTCGCGCTCCCGGCGCTGTTGGTCACCACGGCGGTGAACTTTGCGTTGTTGTCGCCGGTCGTCTCCGCCGGGGTTGTGTAAGTAGACGAGGTCGCGCCGCTGATGGCCGCTCCGTTCTTGCTCCATTGGTAGGTCATCGGCGAGGTGCCGGTCGCACCCACCGTGAACGTCGCGGTCTGGCCTGCCGTCACTGACTGGCTGGACGGCTGCGTGGTGATCGCGGGCGCTGTGACGGCTGCGTTCACCGTAAGCGTCGCCGCGTTGCTGGTCGCGCTCCCGGCGCTGTTGGTCACCACGGCGGTGAACTTCGCGCTGTTATCGCTGGTCGTCTCCGCCGGGGTTGTGTAGGTGGACGAGGTAGCGCCGCTGATGGCCGCTCCATTCTTGCTCCATTGATAGGTCATCGGAGAAGTGCCTGTCGCCGCTACTGTGAACGTCGCGGTCTGGCCTGCCGTCACCGTCTGGCTGGACGGCTGTGTGGTGATCGCGGGCGCTGTGACGGCTGCGTTCACCGTGAGCGTCGCGGCATTGCTGGTCGCGCTCCCGGCAGTATTGCTCACAACTACGTCGAACTGCGCGTTGTTGTCCGATGTGGTTTCGGCCGGCGTAGTGTATGTGGACGACGTCGCGCCGCTGATGGGCGCTCCGTTCTTGCTCCATTGATAGGTCATCGGCGAGGTGCCGGTCGCACCCACCGTGAACGTCGCGGTCTGGCCTGCCGTCACCGTCTGGCTAGACGGCTGCGTGGTGATCGCGGGCGCTGTGACGGCTGCGTTCACCGTGAGCGTCGCGGCATTGCTGGTCGCAACGCCGGCGCTATTGCTAACGACGACATCGAGCTGCGCATTGTTGTCCGATGTGGTTTCGGCGGGCGTGGTGTAGGTGGACGACGTAGCGCCGCTGATGGCCGCTCCGTTCTTGCTCCATTGATAGGTCATCGGCGAGGTGCCGGTCGCACCCACCGTGAACGTCGCAGTCTGGCCGACGGTCACCGTCTGGCTGGACGGCTGCGTGGTGATCGCGGGCGCTGTGACCGCTGCGTTCACCGTAAGCGTCGCCGCGTTGCTGGTCGCGCTGCCAGCGCTGTTGCTCACCACGGCGGTGAACTTTGCGTTGTTATCGCCGGTCGTCTCCGCCGGGGTTGTGTAGGTGGATGATGTCGCGCCGCTGATGGCCGCTCCGTTCTTGCTCCATTGATAGGTCATCGGCGAGGTGCCGGTCGCACCCACCGTGAACGTCGCGGTCTGGCCTGCCGTCACTGTCTGGCTGGACGGCTGCGTGGTGATCGCGGGCGCTGTGACGGCTGCGTTCACCGTAAGCGTCGCGGCATTGCTGGTCGCGGTCCCGGCAGTATTGCTCACAACTACGTCGAACTGCGCGTTGTTGTCCGATGTGGTTTCGGCCGGCGTAGCGTATGTGGACGACGTAGCGCCGTTGATGGCTGTCCCGTTCTTGTACCACAGGTAGGCCATCGGCGAAGTACCCGTCACGGCGACACTGAACGTCGCGGTCTGGCCGGCAGTGATCGTTATGCTTGACGGCTGCGTCGTGATCGCAGGAGCCACAGCGGGAGGAACGGCGGGGGCGTTAACCGTCAGGATCGCAGTGGTGCTGGTCGCGCTGCCCGCGCTATTGCTCACGGTGACTTTGAACTGGGAGCTGTTGGCCGAAGCGGTTTCCGCGGGAGTTGTGTACGACGAAAACGTTGCGCCGCTGATCTGTGTTCCGTTCATGCTCCATTGGTACGTCATCGGTGTCGAGCCCGTCGTCGCCACGCTGAACGTCGCGGACTGACCGGAAGATATTGTCATGCTGGACGGTTGCGTCGTGATCGCAGGGGCCACAGCGGGAGGTACGGCGGTGGCATTCACCGTCAGATTCGCGGCGTTGCTTGTAACGCTGCCCGCGCTATTGCTCACGGTTACTCTGAGCTGGGCTCCGTTGGCTGATGTAGGTACCACCGGAGTTGTGTATGACGACGAAGTTGCGCCACCGATCAGAATTCCGTTTCCGGTCCATTGATAGGTCATCGGCGTCGAGCCCGTCGCCGCCACGCTGAACGTCGCGGTCTGGCCCGCGGTTATCGTCGCGCTGGATGGTTGCATAGTGATGGCAGGAGCGACTGTTGATGATTGGCCGCCAATTCCGGTCAGGCCAATGGAAATCGTGGGACCATTTAACTGCGTGAACTCGAGAGTGGCCGAATAGCCCTGGGCGGCAGCCGGAGTAAAGGTCACCGAGCCGATAAGACTCTGGCCAGGCTTCAAAGTAACGGGTAGAGACGGCCCGGAATAGGAAAACTGGGTCGCCGACAAGGACGCGTTTGAAATCGTGACGCTGCGCCATTCATAATTCCTGACAGAAACCGTAATAGGCGCGCTGGTGCTGCCAACGGCGTGAGTGCCAAAATTTACAGTGGCTGGCCAGACAGACATGCCAGCGTACGCTGGTGTGCCAAATAGAGACAGCAAGACAAGGACGGCTAAAAGATTAGGAATTTTTCCCTGGTTTTCCCCGGAAGATCGCATCGTGGCTCCCCATTTCAACTTTGTGCCGGCTCCCAAGGCTGCGCCGGCTCGCACTTTGTCGGGATGAGGATTCATCCCCTGAAACTCATTCCCGACATTGCGAAGGATAGGTTTGTCAGGCATAAGCGCGCGACTGGTCAAAGGGAGTGAATGAGTACAGGACAGGTTTAAGCTGCGGGGACAGGTTCGGTTCGGCCTAACGGACGAAACAGAAAAGCTCCAGGCGTTTGAAAAGGGGTCACCGGAAAAATTCTGGAGGGGCATGCACTACAATTCGGAGGGATTCCCGGGCGCGATTCACCGCCATCCGATTTTTCTGAAAGCATTGCGAGAAAGGGCGTTGCGCTGCCGGACGCGCCGTGCTAGCGTTAGCGAATAAAAGGCGAAGCGTGAAGGAGGCCGGAAATGTCCCAATCCCTCGCAGTGCGATCGAAGAAGGAATCGCTCACGGTCGCTCGCGTCCGTGAAATCGTCGAGCAACTCGCCGAGCGCGATCGCCTGGGAGAAGTCCTTACCGCGGTCCGCCATATTTCGGCGCGTGAGGCGAAGTTTGCGCCGATGCCCGCGTGGGTGCGCATGGAGCTTGCGGCGGCGTACTCTGAAAAAGGCGTCGCCGAGCTATACAGCCATCAGGCAGCGGCGGCCGAAGCCGTAAATGCCGGACTCAACACCGTCGTTGTAACTCCGACCGCTTCCGGAAAGACACTGTGCTACAACCTGCCGGTTCTCAATGCTGTACTCGAGAACCAGGACACGCGGGCGCTCTACCTGTTCCCCACCAAAGCACTCGCGCAGGACCAGCTCGCCGAACTGCAAGATCTTTCGGCGCTACTCGATCACCGCTTCGGCGTTTTCACGTACGACGGCGATACTCCCACGGACGCGCGAAAGGCGATCCGCGAGCGGGGCCATATCGTGCTCACCAATCCGGACATGCTGCACACGGGTATCCTGCCGCACCACACTCGGTGGCAGCGCCTGTTCGAGAATTTGCGCTACGTCGTGCTGGACGAGTTGCACACCTACCGCGGCGTGTTCGGCAGTCACCTCGCCAACGTGCTGCGGCGTCTGCGGCGCATTGCAGCTTTTTACGGTTCGAAGCCTCAATTCATCTGCTCGTCGGCCACGATTGCAAACCCCGGGGAATTGGCTTCGCGACTGGCGGAGACCGAGTTCACCGTGATCGACGAAAACGGAGCGCCAGCGGGAGAAAAATTCTTCGTCTTCTACAATCCTCCCGTGGTGAACCGATTTCTGGGCATCAGGCGCGGGTATATCCATGAAGCGTCGCGCGTCGCGCAGGAATTCTTGAAGCGAAATCTGCAGACCATTGTTTTCGCCAACTCGCGCCTTCAGACCGAAGTGCTGCTCACCTATCTGCAGCAGGCGAATCCGATGCCTCCCGGCCAGCCGCCCGCGATCCGAGGCTACCGCGGAGGCTACCTCCCGGGGGAAAGGCGGGAGATCGAGCACGGCCTGCGCGAAGGGCGAATCCGCGGCGTGGTTTCGACCAACGCGCTCGAACTCGGAATAGACGTAGGTTCGCTCGACGCCACGGTAATGGCCGGCTATCCCGGCACGATTGCGTCCACCTGGCAGCGCGCGGGTCGCGCCGGGCGGCGCAGCGGAAGTTCGTGCGCGGTGCTGGTGGCGTCTTCGGCGCCGCTCGATCAGTTCATCGTGCAACATCCGGATTATTTCTTCGGGCGATCGCCCGAGCACGCCTTTGTCCAGCCGGATAATCTGGAGATCCTGGTGAATCATTTGAAATGCGCGGCGTTCGAGCTGCCGATCGCGGCGAATGAAACTTTCGGCGGAGTCAATCTCCCCGAGCTCTGCGCGCGACTCGCCGAAGCAGGCTTCCTGCATCGCGCGGGCGAGCACTGGCACTGGACACAGGAGGCCTATCCCGCGGACGCCGTAAGTTTGCGCGCCGTGACCTCCGACAATTTCGTGATCGTGGACACCACGGGGGAGACCGAAGTCATCGCGGAAGTCGATTTCTCAAGCGCGCTCACGACGGTTCATCCGAAGGCGATTTACCTCCACCAGGGACAGCAATTCCACGTGGAGGCTCTCAATTTCGAGGAACGCAAAGCGTATGTGAAGCGCGTCGACGTGGACTACTACACCGACGCGATTCGCTACACGCAAGTCCGCGTACTCGAAACCGCAGCCATCGACCGCATTCGGGCGTCCGGCAACGATGCGCATTCGGCGCGATCCCACGGGGACGTGCTCGTCCGGTCGCAGGTAGTCGGCTTCAAGAAAATCAAATTTTTTACGAACGAGAATGTGGGATCGGGAAAGCTCGAACTTCCGGAAAACGAGATGCACACTACAGCCTTCTGGCTCACGCTGGAGCGGTCACTCGTAGAGTCGCTTCCGTTTTCCGTCAGCGACCGCCAGAGCGGAATGTTCGGCCTGCTCCACGCCCTCGAATCAATTGCTACGCTGCTGCTGATGTGCGATGCGCGCGACCTGGGCACTGCGATCGGGGAGCGCCCGCCTTCGCCGTCTTCGGAAATCGAGTGGGAAGAGACGCCGGACATGGAGGCCATTGCAGCGCGGAATGAAAAAGAATTCTTCGAGCCGAACCTCTATCTCTATGATGCTTACCCCGGCGGGATCGGCTTTTCCGAGCCTCTATACCGGGTGCATGAATTGCTGCTCGCGAAGACGCGTGAGTTGATCGCCGCATGCCCGTGCGACAGCGGCTGCCCGTCCTGCGTCGGCCCGACCGGAGAACGCGGCGAGCGCGCAAAGGAGGCGGCCCTGGCAATCCTCTCTCGTCTGGGCGCGTAAAGCATTTGCCACGGAGACACGGAGGTACAGAGGATAGGCAATGTAACCACGGATGCACACCGATGAACACGGATCGAGAAAAACCCATGTGCCAAAACCATTGGACGGCAGGAGATTTGAATCAATTTGAACAGATTGTCATTAGTGTTTCTCACTGTCTTATCCGTGTTCATCAGTGTGCATCCGTGGTTGCAAACTCCGTGTCTCTGAGTCTCTGCGGCAATTCGAGGCTTTTCTTTTGAGCGCCCACGACAAATTCGCGCGTATCGCCGCATTGCGGCCCTCGCGTGGTCGCGAGGCCTTCCCGTCCTACGCTGAGGATGTTCCGTCGGAGGGCAACCGGCTTGCGCGTCTCCTCGGCGCTCAAGTCCGGAGGAATCACTTTGGCGAGCATTTGTCTCTCGAACAATGGTACGCGAAGCCGGAAATGTGCTCGCCGGACCCGCGCTCGCTTTCCTTGCTTTTACCTCAGACTCTAAACACGGGAGAATTCCTGAAATCGGCGATGGATCCTGAAAATTGGCTGTTTCTCGACACGGAAACAACCGGTCTTGCCGGCGGAACGGGCACCTACGCCTTTCTTGTAGGGATCGCGTGGTGGGAAGCGGCGGGGCTGCAAGTCGAGCAATTTTTCATGCGCGATCTCGATGAAGAACATTCTCTGCTGCTTGAACTCTCGGAGCGAATTGCGAAACGTCCCGTCCTGGTGACGTTCAATGGGAAAAGCTTCGACTGGCCGTTGCTCGAAACGCGCTATCGCATAACGCGTGCGACTCCTTGTTTCACTCCCAAGATCCACCTGGACCTGCTGCATCCCGCCCGCCAGCTCTGGAGGCTGCGGCTCGGGTCGGTGCGGCTCAAGGATTTGGAACGCCACGTCCTGTGTAACGAGGGCCGCGCTCTTGATTGGTCGCGCGACGAGGACATTGATTCTTCGCTGATCCCGCAAATGTATTTTGATTATCTGCGCGGAGGACCCGCCGAACCCCTCGCGGGGATTTTTAGACATAACCAGATGGATTTGCGCGGCCTCGCCGCGCTTGCTGGGAAGATTCTCGGTCTGCTTGATGCGGGGAATGGAATCACGAACTCGGCGCACCCCAATTCGTATGATCCCATCGAAGTTTTCGGTCTCTCCAGGATTTTGGGCCGGCATGGCCATTCCGCTCGCGCCCGAGAACTCTATGAGGGCGCTCTGCGTTCAGGGTTGCCGCGGCCCGTGGAGCGACTCGCGCAGCGCGAACTGGCCCTGCTGGCGAAGAGAGAACTCGACTACGAGCGAGCCACTTCGCTATGGGAGGATTTGCGGCGCGCGTCAGCCGCGACGAAGCGCAAGAAAGCTATTCTTGCGGACGACGCTGCCAAAGCGCTCGAAACCTCGATCGAAGCGGCAGAGCAACTGGCTATTTATTACGAGCATCGCGCAAAGCAGCCGCGACGCGCCGCCGAATTGGTACGCGCCGCAATCGCAGAGTTGCAAGAAAAGGGACATTCCAGCGGGATCAAACCATCGCGGGCGACCAGAATTGGAGCGCGGCTTTCCCGCCGGCTCTCAAGACTGGAGCGCCGTTCCACGGCCGGAGCCGCGTGGCGATCTCCTTGAAGGCACGAGGCAACGCTAGGAGTCGCTCTAATAGCCGGTCCTTCCGCAGATAAGCGGATTCTTCGGGCCCGGTCCCCACCTGTACTGCAAGCCAGCTATCTCTTTCGCAATCCTGAACACACATCCACGCGCATCGTTCCGGCCTTGCGTACAATAAACACAGGGGAAGTCGGCTGTAAACGGAGCGAGGTGACATCATGCCAGAAACTGAGTTCCAGATAACCCGGGCCCCGCGATTCTCATTTGTCGCGGAGGCGGAAGTGACTTGGCCGGCGGATCAGACCCGTGTCGTGGCACGTGTCTCCGAGTTGAGTGCGCGCGGCTGCTATGTCGACACCGTCTATCCGTTTCCCATGGACACGGAGCTGCACTTCCTTATCCGGTACGGTTGCAGCACCTGCGAGATGCCCGGAAAAGTCATCTACTCACACTCCGGCTTCGGCATGGGCGTGGTGTTTGGAAAAATGTCGCCCCTCCATCGCGCGACGCTCGACAGCTGGCTGGATGAACTCGCCCGGAAGTCAGCCTGAGCAACATTGCGATTCCTCTCTCTTGACTTCGTCCGGCGACTAACACACATTCGTGTCGATACTCAGGTGCCCCTTGTGAGTTGTCGCGGGGAGATCAATGTTCCTCGGTCATTTTGCCGTCGCACTTTCCGCCAAGAAGGTAGCGCCGAAAACTTCGCTGGGTATGCTGGTATTCGCCGCGCAGTTTGCGGATATGCTTTGGCCGATCCTGCTGCTTTTGGGCATCGAGCAGGTGCGGATCGTGCCGGGACTCCTTGCCGCCTCTCCGCTCGATTTCACTTCATACCCGGTTTCGCATAGTCTTGTAACCCAGCTCGGTTGGGGCGCGATATTGGGAATCGCATATTTTGCGGTCAGGCGTGATGGCCGAAGCGCGTCCCTGATCGGCGCGCTAGTCCCCACGCACTGGGTGCTCGATGTCATCGCGCACCGGCCGGACATGCCAATTTATCCCGGCGGGCCGAAACTTGGTCTGGGAATGTGGAACTCCGTGCCGTTGACTTTATTCGTGGAGTTCGTGCTGTTCGCGGCAGGAATAGCGATGTATCTCAAGACGACTTGCGCAGCGGATCGCACT
Source organism: Terriglobia bacterium (assembly GCA_963757625.1). Classification (GTDB taxonomy): domain Bacteria; phylum Acidobacteriota; class Terriglobia; order Acidiferrales; family UBA7541; genus Palsa-360. Next base: position 214,047 of record CAVWSJ010000007.1, read on the forward strand.
GGTAACTTGGCGTTGTGGTCTTTGCTGGGATTGCTCGGCGTCCTCTATCTTGCGTCCGTGTTTGGACCTCCTCCGCCGAGTGTGAAGGTACTGGCGGGGAGCGCGATGGCCATCTGGCTCACGGTGCCGTGGGCAGCCTGGGCCGACCGGCATCGGCGATCAAACCCGGCAAGATCGGAAACCCCGTCACTCTGATGTGCGATTCGTCCGGCTTGATGGGCACGACGGGACCGCTGGGCCATCCCATTTCCATGGTGAGTCGATCAAACATTGGGCGCGTTCCCCCCTCCAAAATAAGGCAATCGCTGCCCGCACAACGAAGGAACACACCGTCTTCGGGGGTATCGAAGGAAAAGAAATTAGGCCGCCGCAGCAGGTTCGTTCTCTGATCGTACTTCAATTCGAGAACTTCGCTGTAGGCGCCAAAAAAGCGGGCCGCGTCGGCATCGCTCGCCAGCCGGACATCGAAGAGTAGTAGAGTCCGCTTGGTTTTTTGGTTTTCAAAGATGGAATAGCGGTCAGCCGACCAGGCCGCGGCCAGATCGGTCGAGCGGTCCTTCGGCAGGAATTGCTTAAGAATCTCAAGTACGCCGAACTCCCCCATATCATTTTCATCCAGCTTCGTCCAGTCCGCGGAGAGCAAACCGGCCGTATCGGGAAGTTTAATTTTGGGAGGCACGACGCCGTGAAGGTACATGTCCGGATGCATGATTTGCTGCGTCGAGACGGGAGGATTCTCAAAAACTCTATGGAAATCGGGCCATCCGTTTGATGCCTGTAACACGTGTTGCGTAAATCGAATTCCCGCCAGATAGGGGAACATCAGTTCGTCCTGGAGAACTTTCGGAGCCTTGGAAAGCTCCGGGCTGCTGCTGGGATCGCCCATGAGGAGCGAGGGGTCGAAATCGCCCAGATCACGAATGCTGCCCTTGCCGCCTAAGCCGTAGTCGAACATTGCGGCCATTGCTGAACCTTCAAGGACGGCGTCGCGGGCCAGCTCCGCATCATCGTTTGGCTTGGCTGCATCGCCCCATTTATCGATATGAAAATGCTGGTCCTGTAATGCGTGCGTGAGTTCGTGGGACATCACCAAATTCTGATCCGCCGGCGAAATCCAGTCCGCGATAAAGAACTCCTGGCTATCGGCGTCATAAAGGCCGGCAACCTGCTCGGTAAGCACCTTGACGAGAACGTCTTCTAAAGGGTAATCCTTCGGAAGCAGGCCGAACTTCTCCATGGTTTTCTGATCGGCGTACCGTTTGCCGGCGTCCTTATCCTCTTTCATCTTCTGCACCAGGTAGGCTTCAATTTCTTCCCGTGACCGGATGCTTTTCTTCAGCGGATGGAGAATTGGCAGGGATACCAGCTTGCTCATTTCGGCGAGCATTTCGTCCGCCGCCTGAAGGAATTCCGCGCTCTGCGCATTCGCGGGCGGCGGCAGAGAGGCCGGCGGACTGGCTTCTTGCGCGGCCACTCTAAGAGCGAGGAAGAAGAAGGTGATTAGTCCGGCGAAGATGCGCTTCAAGGGATCTCGTCTCTTTCCCAAACCAGAGGGAAGGTCCAGATTAACATTTTGATGGCGACATCGGGATAAGGGATGTCAATGACATGGTAGATCTCGCCACCTCTTCAGGAATCATGACGGAAGGCTGAAATTATCTTGACGAGGGCTTGGCGGGAGGCAAGTCCGCGGTTTCGACGCGCTTCCATTCACCAGCCTGAAAGCGATAAATATCGCTTGTCATCTTAAGGCACTGCGAAGGATGATCTTCATTCACCTGGCCACAGTACGTCAGGTGGAATCCATTTGCATCGGCCTCGTAGTTTGATTGCTGCAACAAATCCGAAGTCCAAAGCGCCACCACGCTATGTCCATCGAATCGCCAAGCCGAAAAGATTCCCGTCGACAGATCATCCGTGCGGCCGCTCACCGTCACAAAAACAGGTTCGCCTTCGGATACAGGAACCAGTTCGATGTCGCTATCGAAAAAATCCTTCTGCGAAAAATGGTCGATCTTTGCGGCCAGAGCATAACGGCCCCGCCGTAGCCGCATAAATGCGCACGGCAGCCGGGCCGCCAAGCCCAAAATTGACCACCATCGCATAGGCCGCCGGCGTCCCGCCAAGTTTAACCAGACGATAGTTCTCCCCAACGGGTGGCGATTGGGACGCCAGGTCTGCCAACCGCTGATTTGCCGCGGTCCAGGTCTGGCGTTGCGGAAGCGCTTAGGATCGAAGACGCAATGGAGTCCAGGAAAACGAGCGCTTTCTCCTGCTGCGTTTCGCTTTCCGCCGCCCCGTTCAGCCTGGCCGCCGAAAGTTCAGCGACCAGACGCTTGAATTCTGCAGCTTGGATCACTCGCCATTTTGCGCCCCAGACGCGTGATGTCGGGAAGGTAGTAGCGATCAGGACGACTGCCAATTGCGATTCTCGCCCCAAACGCGATGCGCGGTCCGGAGAGGCGCCCAATATGATTTCGGAAAAAAATAGAGTTCATTTAAAGCTAGACTCTAATACACTCTGTGCCCTGACCGCAACTGACCGGGGGACTTCATTTTGGCGTTCGTATTTTCTCGCTGCGGTTTGCTATTCTATGGAGGGGCATCATAGCAAATCGCTTGCGGTCGTAATCCCCGTTCTGGAAACGTAACAGAAAGGTTCCATTCGCCATGGCGATAAGAAGCTTAAGCCATCCCTATGAACTCCCCGGACCCGGTCTGCAGCCCGGTACTCGGCTTCGCAGGGCTCGCGAACGCTTGGGCTTGACCTATCGGGACGTCGAGCGAGCGAGTTATGAATTGGCTTGCCAGCGCGGGCGGCCGGATTTCATCGTGCACTTGAGCCGTTTGGCGGATATCGAGAACAGAGACGTAACCCCAGCCTTTACAAACTTTACGCTTTGGCCGTCATCTACCACCTGGATCCAAAGGAAGTTTGCCATTGGTATGAAGTGCCATTTGAAGGTCATTTCTCCGACGGAATACAGCTAACCGCGCCAAATACTCATCTTGCGGCCGGACCAGCCAGTTTGCGACTTCCCATCCGTTTCGATCCGGCCTTTGACCCGAAACGGACGGAATTCCTGACGCGCATGGTGGAGCGGTGGGGTGATTTGGAAGGCACTCTATTCAATCAACCCTCGCGTCATTTGTATGGTTACGTTGGGCTGGATGACCGGCGAATGGAACCTCTACTTCGCCCAGGCAGCCTGGTTCTGGTCGACCCCAAGCTACAGCAAGTCCAGAATTCCGGTTGGACAAACGAATATGAGCGCCCGATTTATTTTATTGAGCTCCGTGACGGATTTCGCTGCTGCTGGTGCCGATGTGAGACAGGAAAGCTCATGCTGGTCCCGCACCCCCTATCTTCTTGTGCACCGGAGGTTTACCGCTTCCCGGAGGAAGCGGAAATCGTGGGGCAAGTGGTGGGGGTAGCGATGAGGCTTGGGCCTAGTTAACGCGTTTCGCGGAAAATATTGCGAGCAGCGCGCTCATGTTGGAGCAGAATAGGTCGTCGAGATAACTCGGGCAAGCCCTCCGGGCACATGGTCCTGAAATAATCGGCTCTCCCTCCAAGATTCGACGACGGTCCAGAACTCATCACCAGCGGCACCAAGGCAATTTCGCAAATCGCGCTCCTGGTGGCTAAGGGGAGTTTCAAGAATCCTGGAGAAGAGTTCTTCGTGGCATTGCGTCAAGCGCTGCTTGCACGGAAGGTTCGGAATACAAGTCCATCAGGCCGTCGTGCTGGTATCGGCCCGTCTTTGGGTCCTTCAGGGAACTGATGTAATACAACCTCCCGAAATCGCTGGGAATGGCTGCCAGCGTCCTGGACGTAAAGTCCTCAATTACCGACCGGCTCTGATGAAAGCGTTCCAAAGACTCCACAAAGTCACCCGTTCTGATTTCTGAACTTTTTACCTCGTAACCAGCACGTCAGCAGACATCCTAGGTTATCAAGAGTGGCGATCCTGGAGGGTCATCCATCATGAAAAAGATCATTGCTGTATCGTGCCTTACCAGTTCTTGCTGTGACGATGCTACTCCCCGTTGCACGTCAAGTCAACGCTGCTTCGGTTAATCATTCGGCGCTACGCCAGGGCGGCCAACCGTTTCCCCCACCGCCACCTCCTGGCGGCGGACACTAATACATTAGGTCCGGGCTGAGCGAACGCATCGAGGAGTTATTTAGTATCTATACAGTCCTCATGTTATAATCCGTTCGTTCAGCCCGGACTATGACGCATTACGAAATATTTCTGTCCGTTTCAATCACGGGATTTGAAATCCTGCTCTGTGTTTTGGTATGTGCAAGAAGCTTGCAGTCGCGTCTCCCTTTTTTTGCGGTTTATGCAGGAACCATATTAGCCTCAAGCCTAAGTCTCAGTTTTGTCTTTTTGCATTTCGGGTTTAGAAGTGTTGTTTCCTACTATGCCGATTGGATCGCTCTTGCCATCAATTTATTTGTCCGCAGCCTGGCCATCGCTGAGTTATGCCGCTACAGCCTGCAGGCCTATCGGGGCATTTGGGCGCTTGCATGGCGACTCCTCAGTGTAATAGCTATCATGCTCCTTGTGCATGCATCGCTGGACGCGCGCGGGCAACCGAATTGGATTGCTGCGTATGGTTTGACCATTGAGCGCGACATTGAGATTTCGTCGGTTGTGATTTTAGTAGCTATGCTTCTTATTAGCCGCTACTATCTGCTCCGCACCGACTCTCTTCAAATTTGGATTGCGACGGGCTTTTGTATTTTCTGTGTCGTCGAGTTCGTCAATAACACCGTTCTTCGTGACCTCTTCACCCAATATATGGGTTCTTGGACTTCAATGAAATCCCAGGTCGACAGAGTGAATGAGTTGTGGAACACGGTGCAGGTGTCAGCTTCGTATGTTTCCTTAGGCATCTGGTGTTATGCGCTTCGAAAACCTATTCCCGTGCCCGCGAAGTCGCCGGTCTTGCTGTCATCTGAGGTTTATAACGAGTACTCTCCTGCTGTAAATTTGCGTTTGCGTGCCTTCAATGACCGGCTCGCTGGAGATGCTAAAGCCATGAGCGGCATGACGTTTGCCATAGCGCTCGCATTAGCTGTCGCTGCCCTCCTGTTGTGGCTCCTGCGGCCCCGCCAACACTCTGCTGAATCGGGCGGCCCTACCATCAATCGAGCGATGGAGAGTGCCTTTCCCAAACATTACAAGTTTTTCCCGCAGATCCGCCAGGCCCTTTCCGCCCGGGATGACCATGTATTTGCGTGAGGTGGCGCCGCCCCATGTCGCACAGCAAGTGCTTCGGGAACGCCGACTGGTTGCACGGAATTTTCTTCGTGGCCTTCGTGAAGACTTTTCAAAACTAGAGCGCCTCGCGCGCATGGTGGCTTCGCTGTCTCCGGCGCTCAGCCGTCAGCAGGAAACAGAACGCATCCTTCTGGGCCTCCAATTTCGTCTGCTCTACGCCCTGGTTTGTCTGCGCCTTACCGCGGGCAGAGTGCCGTTGCCCCAGATTGAACACATGACGGAAGTAATCGGCAGGCTTGCCTTGCGAATGGAACAGGCCATGGATGAAATCAGCGCACTTTCAGCGGATCGCCTCTCCCGTGGAGTCAGTGCTTAGGCAAGGAAACATCGCTTGGACAGAGCGCCCGCCGCACAAGCACGAGAAATTCATCGATCCGAAACGGCTTGCGTAGGAAGAAGCAGGCCGTTCTCATCTCAGCAGACATGGTCTCCCCAGTGCTGATACCGGACAGCGTGAAGATCAGGTGATTTGCAAGTTCGGGCCGGACCCGGCAGATCCAATCGTAAAATTCGCGCCCCGGAAAGTCGCCGCTCGTTTTCCATTCCGCGACTACCAGATCGAAATTTTCGGATTCGAGCAAGAGGCTCGCTTCGCGTAAATTTCGCACCGCATAAACATCCCGGTAGTGCGGCCTCAGGATTTCACGTTCAAGGTCAAGCACGGGGTCTTCTTCATCAACCAAAAGGATTCGCCCCTGCCCGCCAAATTCGCCCTCGTCCCGGGGCTCCCGTCGTCTCTGATCAGGAACCGTCGAAAGCGGAAGCAGAATCTTGAAACAAGCCCCGCGGGGAGGCGCATTTCGGGCGAGAATTTCGCCCCCATGCTCCGTCACTATTCCATAACAGATGCTCAGGCCAAGGCCAGTTCCCTTTCCAACCGGCTTCGTGGTGTAGAATGGATCGAAAACCTTGGCAATTTCCTTCAATCCGAGTCCATTGTCCGTGATTTCGATAAGAATGCGGCTTGCATCCGCGTCCTTAGCGGTTCGCACCCACAACTCGCCGGCGGCTTGCATGCCCATCACTGCGTCCACCGCGTTGTTCAGTATGTTCAGGAAAACCTGCTGCAACTGGTGGGCGTCTGCCATTATCTGCGGCAAGTCCTCGGCAAGGTCACGGTGCACTTTGATGTTGTTGGCGCGGAGGTCATATTCGCGCAGCGCCAGCGTGTCCTCCAAAATCTGGTTCAATTCCACCGGAAGCCGCTCGGGTTTGTGCTGTCGCGCGAAGCTCAGCAGGTTCTGGACGATGCGATGCGTTCGCTGCGCCTGTTTGTGGAGTTTCTCAACGTAGTTGGCGCCCTGAGCGCCGACAGCGTCGGAAGAAGCCAGTAACTGGCCGTAACCGAGAATCGCGGTCAGGGGATTGTTCAGCTCATGCGCCACGCCGGAAATAAGCTGGCCCACCGCGGCCATTTTTTCGCTTTGCAGCAATTGCTCCTGCGTGCGCCTTAAGTTTTCGTAGGCCGCGCGCGTTTCTTCATAGAGTTGCGCCTTCTCAACAGCTACGGCGATTTGGCTGCCCACGGTGGCGAGCAAATTCAGTTCCGCGGGAGCGAATTCCTTGTCGGACCGATGGCCCAGCGACAAGAAACCAATCGGCTGGCTTCTGGACCACAACACGAGCATCTGCGAAGCGAGAATCCTTTCCGCGTTCAGCACGTCCCGAAACACGCGGGGCATTGGCAGGCCGGGTTGCGAAAGGATTACCGCACGAACAGCTCGAATATGTTCCAGCAGGTCGGCCGGAAACGGCAGAGGAGGAAATTGACGCGCGTATTCTGAGTGCATGCCGAACAATGCTGCTCGCGAGATCACTTGGGTGTCTCTGTCCAGCAGGTAAATCGCGCCCTGATCTCCTCCGAATAGTTCCACTACCTGGCGGAGAGCGCGATTCAACATTTCATCCAGTTCAAATGGCTGGTTGAGCGTCTGACCGATCGCGTTGAGCACCAGAAGTTCGCGGTTCCGGCGGCGAATTTCCTGCTCCGCCTGTTTGCGCTCCGTGATATCGAGGACAAAACCCTGATATGCCGAGATCCCGCCCGACGCATCCCTGGTCACAAAGCTCGACTCCAGCACCGTGCGGATTTCACCGTCTTTGCGCCGGACTTGAAATTCGAAATTGCTGACGGAGCCGGTGTCGCGGAGCAGTTTCATCAGGCGGTCGCGGTCCGCCGGATTCACATAAAAACTTGCACCGGCGTTTTCGACCCGCATCAACTCGTCGCGGTCTTCATACCCGAGCATCCGCATGAAGGCCTGATTAAAATCGAGAAAGCGATTGTCCGGGGTCGCCATGAAGACCCCTTCCCGGACGTTCTCAATCAGAACCTGATATCGCTGCTCGGCGCGCCGCCGTTCGGTGATATCTTGCAGGATGTGAATGATTCCTAACGGCCGGCTATCCGCGTCGTGAAATTGAGAGGTGGAAGCAAGAATGAATCCGCCAAGTCCGGCGTCGATCTCGACGCCTCTCCCGGCTACGCCTTCGCAATACGGGCAGCGATCCCATGGGGTTGAGCCTTTTCGGAGAACATCGGAGATCGATCGATTTTCGAGATGCCCCGGGGCCAATCCGGTGCGGTTTTCGAAAGCGTGATTGACGCGGATGATCTTCCCTTCTGAATCGTGCACCAGAATCGGGTCGTCGATTGAATCAAACGTATTCGCCCATTGGCGCTGCACGGTCGCGACCTGCTCGAACAACCGCAGGCTTTGCACGGTCAAACCGAGCAGGTTGGCGACATTAATTAGAAACGTGATTTCTTCACGGTGAAATTTTCTTTTCCCCTGCGAGCCCACCAGAATCCAGCCGAGCGGCGTATCGGGTCCCGGAAGACGAACCAACAACGCGGAGGATAAGTCCTCCTCCCGCGAACCAGCGGGATTCTCGCCGTCGTTTTCCTCGTGGAGCGCGTTATAGGCCTGCTCCTGACCAAAAATCTTCCGGACCCACGAGAGTTGCGCGGAGATTTTCTCATGCTCCACCAGGTACGAGTCGCTGTATCCAATCGCGGAACGAATGATTAATTCGGCTGCCTCGCCGTTTCCCGTAACCAGCCGGATGAGCCCGTGCGTCGCATTCAGGCTTTCCACCGTGTGATGGAGCACCACGCCCAGCATCTGATCCACATTCAACGACTGAGTACTGGCCGCGGTGATCAGCGTCACGCGGCGTAACTTATCGTTCAAATCCTCCAGCCGCACCTGCGTTTCTTCCAGCACAAGGACCGCCATCGCGGCCCCCATGGCAACATTCAGAAAATCCTGGAGAGCGATTCGAATCAGAAACATACTCTGGGAAGGCCACGAAGCCGCATCCATGATGTTCAATCCCGCGAGAAGCATTGCGGCCCCAAGCAATCTCCCGCCGTACCCGGATCGTGACGCGGAATATCTCCAGACCAGCCATCCCGCACCCAGCAGCAGGGCGCTTTGGAGAATCCCGGTCGGCAGATGGATCCCGCTCAGGCGAGTCAAGGGATGACGTTCCGCCCAAACGAGAATAGCGCCCTGCAGAACAATCAGGGGATACAGAAAGCCGGAACGTATCCTATGGCCCGTGTATTCCCACACGGTTGCAAATAGCAGCGCGATCCCAGCCAGATAGAATTCGATGGCGATCAGCCGCACCACATCGCTCGTCATCAGAATGGCTAAAATGCGGAGGCCGGAATAAACGGTGAAAGCCGTCCAACCTGCGATCCAAAATCTGAAAAACCGGGCGGGCCGGTCACGGTCGAGCAAGAAATACAGGATGAGAAGAATAAGGAAGGAGATGGATTCAAAAAAAGTGATCGCCAGAAGACCCTGGGTTTGCATGGATCGTTGAAACCTCCGCGGAGCCACGAACCGGACGGCCGGGTTCGATAACGAGGGAAGCGACCCGCTGGGAGGAGACCACTTGCGAAGTTAACATGCGGGCACGAACCTGGACAAGAATGAGGTCGTCAATCTGTGCCCTGCCGTATAATGACTTCGTCTGAGGTGGAATCTGTCCAAAGCAAGAATATTGATCGTCGACGACGAAGAAGCCATTCGGGAAGTCGTGTCGACTCTTCTGGAAGCGCAAGGCTACGAGTGCGCCTCGGTCGGTAACGGCCGCCTTGCAAAGGAGTATCTGGGGAATCATTCGGCGGATTTAGTGCTGAGTGACATGGTGATGCCGGAAATGGATGGCCTAAGCCTGGTCGAGTGGTTGCGCAAAACCGATCCGGACGTGCCAGTGATCATGGTTACGGCAATGCACGATCTCTCGACGGCGCTGGAAGCGATCCGGCGGGGAGCTTACGACTACATTCTCAAGCCGTTTGAAAAGGACAACCTATATCTCGGGGTCCGGCGCGCGCTCGAACACCGCCGCCTGGTGATGGAAAATCGTAATTACCAGCGCAACCTCGAAAAACTCGTCGAGGAGCGCACGGCACAGCTCAAGGGCGCTCTGGAACAGCTTGAGCAATCGTACGACGACACGCTGGAGGCGCTGGGGGGCGCGCTGGACTTAAAGGACGCCGAAACGGAAGGTCATTGCCGGCGAGTGACGGCGTTTACAATTGCCATCGCCAAAGAGATGAAGGTACCCCCGCAAAACCTTCCCCAGATCGCGCGCGCGGCGTTTCTACACGATATCGGAAAGATGGCCATCCCCGATCAGATTCTGCGCAAGCCCGGGCCACTCACCGCCGAAGAGCGCGAGATCATGCGCAACCACTGCGAAATCGGATACAAAATGGTGAAGCGAATTCCATTCCTTCGGGAGGCCGCGGAAATTGTACTTTCCCATCAGGAGTATTTTGATGGCACCGGCTACCCGCGGAGCCTGAAGGGCGAGCAGATTCCTTTAGGAGCTCGGATTTTCGCGGTGGCCGACGCACTCGACGCCATGATTTCCGACCGGCCTTACCGCAAGGCGTTGCCCATTACTCACGCCCGTGAGGAAATCGAGCGGTGTTCGGGAACTCAATTTGACCCTGACGTCGTTCAGGTTTTCCTCGCCATGCCGGACACCCTTTGGAACGAATTGCGGGAAAACATGGGCAGGCCCTACCGCTTATCCCAGCTGAGAACTGCCTAGGGGCCGCCCGCATGGCGGGCATTTTCGACTTGGGGACTTGCGAAATTCGACGGGCGCCTGTACTATCCTGCGGAAAAGGAAAACTCAAAATGGCCCTCGTACCGATTAAGACCGCTTCGATTACCGGATATTGCGACTGCATTCATGGCTGCTACGAACTGGCTAGCTTGCGCGATGAAGACACGGGCAAGTCCTATTGCCCGGCTTGCGCCAAAGAACATCTGGAGATGAATGTCGGCATCGGGCTACCGCAGCCCGCGCCAAACAAAGTCTCCGCAAACGCGGGCGCGCCCCCGTCAACGCCCCATATCCCTCCTCCAGCTGACCCGCCGGGCCGTCTGCGATAAATTCGAGATCCTGAATTATGATTTCCCGCCACTAGTGGCATGTCGCAGAGTAAACGTTACAAACTGAGATGCGTCAATATCAGTGTGGCTATTTCCACTGAGTTGATCCTCAACGCTTCCCAACGAGACGAACTGGTCGCGATTTCTCAGTCGCGTTCGCTGCCAGCCGGATATGTGTTTCGCGCCAAACTGATTTTAATGCTTGCTGAAGGCGCATCCTTCCGGGCGATCAAGTACAAGCTCGGAACCACGGCTCCGACCATTGTTCGCTGGAGGGAGCGTTTCCTGTCAGTTGGCGCGGGAGGTCCACATCATTCTGGACAATCTGTCAGCGCACAAGAGTCAGGTTGTTAGCGATTTTCTTGCCGCGCATCCGAACGTGCATTTCCACTTCACGCCGACGTATTCGTCGTGGCTGAATCAAGTCGAGATTTGGTTTTCCAAGGTCGAGCGCGACGTGATTGCTCGCGGAATCTTTACCAGCGTGAAGGATCTGGTCCGCAAGCTTCGCCGCTTTATCAACGCCTACTCAGCGAACGCTAAGTCGAGTCAGTGGAAATATTCCGATCCGACCCGCCGCAACCGCAGTAACGTTGTCTCTGCGACATGCCGTTAGCAACTCTCAAATTGTGATCGTCATGCGTTACGTGAGTGGCTCATAGCCCTGAAACGAGCTAGCCTTGCTGGTCTACCGCCATCGGCGGTACTCTCGTGTAATGCAACCCCTTCGGTATTCCATCAACGTCACATTGGACGGATGCTGCGATCATCGTGTAATACCACCGGACGAAGACTTGCATCGTCACGCGGTCGAGAACTTCGACCTGGCCGATGCCCTCCTCTTTGGCCGGGTGACTTACGAAATGATGGAGTCAGCGTGGCGACCGTCGGTGCGGACGGGAGCGAGGCCTGATTGGATGGAACCCTTCGCCCGGACGATCGACGCGGCAAAGAAGTACGTCGTGTCGAGCACCTTGGACCGGGTCGATTGGAACGCGGAGCTCGTGCGCGGGGATCTAGGGACGGCCGTTCAGCAGCTCAAGCGGGAGTCGGGTAAGGGACTGTTCGTGGGAGGCGTGAAGCTCCCGCTGGCGTTGGCGGAGCTGGGATTGATCGATGAGTATGAGTTCGTGGTGCACCCCAGGCTAGCGGGCCACGGGCCGACGTTGTTCGCGGGGCTGTCGAAGCATGTCGACTTGAGGCTCGTGAGCCGGCTGGAGTTCGGCTCAGGGGCGGTGGCGATGCGGTATGAGCCGAAAAGATAGCCATTGGGCTTGTTAGCCCGAGCCGGCCGCATCATGGAGCAACTCGGGCAAATCCAGTGGAAATATTCCGATCCGACCCGCCGCATCCGCAGTAACGTTGGCTCTGCGACATGTCACTAGGTCGCAATGCGTGAGTGTGACCTTCACGCCTCGCGGTGTCATAATACGTGTAGTTGGCTACAACGATGCCTCAAACGGCAACGTACGACATATTCGTGGACGGCTCCTGCTCGTTCTGCCGATGGACCCGCGCGAAGGTGGAACCATTCGATACCCGCTCGCGATTGCGGTTTCTGGATTACAACGATCCCGAGATAGCGGCCCAGGCGCCTTTTCCGCGCAATGACCTCGACCAGGAAATGCATGTACGGACCCCCGAAGGCGCATGGCTGCGCGGGTTCGAAGCCTGGCTGGCCATTCTTCGCGTATTGCCCAGATTTGTGTGGCTTGGCCGGCTCGCCGGATTGCCTCCCATTCGCTGGTTTGGCCCTCACGTTTACGGATTCATCGCGCGGCACCGTTACAGTCTCCCGGGCGCGCCCGCTCAATGTGATACCGACACGTGCCCGGTGCCTTCGGCGAAGAAGTAAGTAGCACGCCTTTTGTGCGTGATAACATATTCTTGCCGTGGATCCTTCAACAAACTTCCAGGATTATCCGGTTTTGACGGGTGTGGGCTCTACTTGGAGCCCACGAGTAGAATGACCACGCCGGCGCGCCCTCCCGCGGAAGCCATTCCCATGCTTGATTTGCGCGCGCAGTTCGAATCCATCGAGCCTGAGATCCGCGCGGCCCTGGACGAGGTTCTGACCTCCCAGCAGTTTGTGTTGGGGCCGCAGGGGTCAGCGCTGGAAGAGGAAGTGGCCCAAATCTGCGGGACACGATACGGCGTCGGTGTGGCGTCAGGTACCGAGGCGCTCGAACTGGCTCTGCACGCCTGCGGCGTTGGCGCAGGGGATGAAGTAATCGTCCCCGCGTTTACGTTCATTGCGACCGGCAGCGCGGTCAGCGCGCTGGGCGCGCGTCCCGTCTTTGCGGACATCGAGCATGGAAGCTTCAATCTTGACCCCGACGAGATCGAAATCCGAATTACGCCCCGGACTCGCGCAATTGTCGCGGTCCACCTGTTCGGCCTGGCGGCGGATATGGACCCCATTCTGGCACTCGCCGCAAAGCACGGCATTCCCGTCATTGAAGACAATGCACAGTCGCTGGGAGCGGGTTACCAAGGGCGAAAGACCGGTTCGATGGGGCGGCTCGGCTGCATGAGTTTTTACCCGAGCAAGAATCTGGGCGCTTATGGCGACGCGGGAATGATCGTGACGCAGGATGAAAAACTGGCCACGCGCTTGCAGGCGCTCCGCAATCACGGCCAGACGGGTCGCTACGTCAGCACAGAGCGAGGATGGAACAGCCGCCTGGACGAACTGCAGGCCGCGATCCTGCGAGTTAAGCTGCGCCATTTGGCGGATTGGACCGCCAAACGCCAGGCGCACGCACGCTCTTACGATTCATTGCTGCGGGATTTGCCGGGAATCACGTTGCCACGCTTCCCTGCAGGCCGGGAACACGTCTATTATCTATACACCTTACGCGTTTCTGGACGAAACTCTGGACGGGCGGCGGGTAGCAAAGGGGGACAGGACCACAGTGCTATCCCCAGCGATGTAATTCAGAAACGGCTCGCAGAGCGCGGCGTTGCCAGCATGGTCTATTATCCGGTTCCGCTTCATCTCCAACCGCTCTACGCCTCGCTGGGCGGGAAGCCGGGCGATCTCCGCGTCAGCGAACGCGCCTCGCGCGAAGTGCTTTCGATTCCGCTGTATCCCGAACTCAACGCAGGCGCAAATCGAGCATGTCGCCGAATCGCTCCGGGCCGCGCTTCAGGGATAGGGCGCACAATAACTTCCAATTTCGAGGAATTCGAAAACAGGCGAGACTATGCCGTGGCTGCAGTGGCCCGGCGGTAGAGCATGAAAATCACGGCCAGGAATAAAGTCAGGGCCGGGGCCAGGAGCGTGAGAATGCCGAAGTCCAGCGAGCGCTGCGCGGCGACACTCGTCTGGGAAGCGGTTGTGTAGCAGAGAGCGCAGCCCTGGGCGTATGCGCCGCTCGCGGAACACAAAACGGTGAAAACCACGAGAAGCACAAATCGGAAGCGCATTCCGTATCTCCTCAATTACACATGCTGAAAAATCGACCTATCTTACCACTTATACGTTCAGTGCGGCCTCATTTGAAGCAGCCGGAAGGCCTCCGGGAAGAAAAAGATAAACATCATCATGATGCAGAAAATCATCGCCGGAATCAGCAGCAGCACCAGCGAGAATTTTTCGTACTTCAGGTGCATGAAAATGGACATGATCATCGCGGCCTTGACGACCGACAGGACGACCAGAACGGTCAGCATGACCGTCGGCTGCAGCTCCTCGTAGGCAAGAAAAACTTCAAGGAAAGTAATCCCGACCAGACCAAGCCAAACAGCCACGTTCAGACCCGTACGCTGGCTCCGTGGGCTTCCACTGCGTGCGCTTGCGTATTCATCGTCTATTCTTCTCCCGAATGAATGCGACTAGTATTTCACCGACATCAAGTAGATCAACGGGAACACAAACATCCAGACCAGGTCCACAAAGTGCCAGTACAGGCCGTTGACTTCCACATCTTCAGCCGAAAACTTTCCGCGGCCATACCCGGTCGCAACAATCCCCAGGTAAATGACGCCGATCATCACGTGCGTCATGTGCAGGCCGGTGATCCCGAAAAACACGGCGCCAAACAGCGGCGTTCCCCAGGGGTTCTGGGTGATCGTGAGGTGCCCTCCTCGGATCAGGTGAAACCACTCGCGTCAGGTGCAAGGCCCGGTGAACGAGCAGACCGCCGGCCATCGTGGCCATCATCCACAGGACCGTCTTTTTGCGGTCATTGCGCTGCGCCGCCATCACGGCCATCACCATCGTCAGCGAGCTGAATAGAAGCACAACCGTCATCGTCGTGGAGAAAATAATGGCGGGATTGATGGGGAACGGCCGCGGCCAATCCGGATTCGTTAGCCGGGAATAGCTGTACGTTATGAGCAGGGCCGAAAAGGTCAGCGTATCGGAAACGATAAACAGCCACATTCCCAATTTCTTCGAACCAATTGCAAACGGAGACCCTCCGCCCGACCATGGCGAACTGAGCGCCACATTCGTATCCGTCTTCACATCATGCACGGTTCACCGTCCCAGTGTCAGAAGTACGAGCAAGAAAACCCACAGCCCATCCATGAAATGCCAGTAAATCGAAGTCAATTCGGCGGCGGTCGCCTGCGAGATGCGCGAGCGCTTCCACTGCCGGAACGCCACGTAAAACAGGGCGAAAATTCCGCCCGCCAGATGCAGGCCGTGCGCCGCGGTCAGGAGGTAGAAGAAGCTGCTGCTGGGATTCGTCGCGAGCAACATTCCATCCGCGGCAAGCTGCCGCCAGGCAATGATTTGCCCGGTAAGGAACAACAAACCGAGGCCTGTCGTCACCCACCACCAGCTACGAAACGCTTCCCGATCTCCGGAGTCAAGTTTCCGCCGCGCAAGGATCATCGTGACGCTGCTGGCCAGCAATACCGCCGTGTTGAACCAGATCACGGGAGGCATCGGCGTATGCTGCCAGTCGTTCCCGAGGCCCTTGCGCACGATGTACGAACTGGCCAGCGCCATAAAGAACATGACGATGGCCGCCAGTCCCAGCTGCAACGCCGTGAAATAAGCGCGGCGCGGGACCTTCTGCCAGCCTCCGGACGAGCCGCTATCGTCGTCGCCCCCGGCCGGGGTGCCGGTGCCGCCGCCGTGACCGGCGTCTATGATCTCGATTTCGTCTAGGACTGTGCCTGGCATGGATTAACCGTTGACCCGTTATGCCTTGCGTACCAAATCCGGCGCGAGATGCTGCGGGATGTAATCGTCCGCCGCCCCCGGCACGCTGAACTCATACGGCCCGTGGTACACGACCGGCTCGTGGCCGCCGAAATTGTCATGCGGAGGCGGCGACGGAATCGACCATTCGAGGGTCGTCGCGTGCCAGGGGTTCTCTTCCTTCGCTTCCTTCCCTGCCATCAGACTGTAGATGATGTTAAACAGGAAGAGCAGCTGCGCTCCGATCGTGATGAATGCCGCTATGGTGATGAAAACATGAACCGGCTGCAGCTTCTGCAGGAACTCCGATGCGGTGGCGTCAAAGTAGCGCCGCGGATGGCCCGCAAGGCCCAAAAAGTGCATCGGCATAAAAATGCCGTAAACACCTACGAACGTAATCCAGAAATGGACCTTGCCAATACCCTCGTTCAAGAAGCGTCCAAACATTTTCGGAAACCAGAAATACATCCCCGCGAACATTCCAAAAATCGCCGCGACTCCCATGATCAGGTGGAAGTGCGCGATGACGAAGTAGGTATCGTGCAGGTAAAGGTCCAAAGAGGGTTGCGCCAGGAATAGTCCCGAAAGTCCGCCGCTCACGAACAGCGATACGAACCCCAATGCAAACAGCATCGCGCAATTGAAGGTGATTTTTCCGCCCCAGAGCGTACCTAGCCAGTTGAACGTCTTGATCGCGGAGGGAACCCCGATCGTCATCGTAAGTAGGGAGAATGCGAACCCCGAATAGGGGCTCATCCCGCTGACAAACATATGGTGGCCCCAGACGCAGAAGCCGAGGAACCCAATGCCGCAGACCGCCGCGACCATGGCCCGGTATCCGAACACGGGCTTTCGCGAAAACGTCGAGAGAAGATGCGAAGCCACGCCCATGCCCGGCAGAATGGCGATGTACACTTCCGGGTGCCCGAAGAACCAGAACAGATGCTGCCACAGCAGCGGCGACCCGCCTTTATGCCAAGTGACCACCTGGTCGGTGATTACGATGCCCGCAGGGATGAAAAAGCTCGTGCCCGCGACGCGATCCAGCAGCAGAAGGATGCAAGCCGCCAACAGGACGCCGAAGGCGAGCAGGCCCAAAATCGCGGTCACAAACCACGTCCAGCAGGTAAGAGGCAGCCGCCCGAGCGTCATGCCTTTCACGCGAAGGTCGATCAGCGTCGTGATGAAGTTCAGCGCGCCCATCAGGGAGGCGCCACAGAAGATCGCCAGTCCTACGATCCAGAGTGTTTCACCCGCTCCCTGTCCCGGGCCGGCAATTTCGCCTAATGCGCTCAGAGGGGGATAGGATGTCCATCCGCCGATCGGGGCGCCGCCGGTAACAAAGAACGCGGCGACCATCACACAAAGGGAAACAAACGTCGTCCAGAACGAAAGCATGTTCAGGACCGGAAAAGCCATGTCCGCCGCGCCGATTTGTATGGGAAGAAAGTAATTGCCAAAGCCGGACTGCGGCGCCGTGGTCAGCACCATGAAGATCATGATCGTTCCGTGCATGGTCACCAGCGCCAGGTACTGCTCCGGCGTCATCAGACCGCCCTTGAAGAACCACCACTTTGCGAGCGGCCAGGCGAGGTGCAAACGCATCAGGAGCGACAATCCCATCCCGAGGAACACGGAGAACAGGGCCAGGCACAAATACTGAATTCCAATCACCTTGTGATCAATGCTGAAGACATACTTTCGGATGAAACCGGACGGAGGATGGTGCTGTCCATGACCCCCGCCGTCTTCGTGTGTCACCATCGGGCCTCTCCTCGGGTCAATCTTTTTGCCGGCAATTCCGGCCGGCAGATAGCCTAATCCCCTGCCTACTGGTTTGCCGCTTCCTGATCTTTCAGCCACTTTTCGTAATCCGCTTCGGACATGACGGTGATCGTGCTGTGCATGCGGTAATGTCCCAGGCCGCACAGCTGCGAACAAATAATCTCGTAGGTGCCGGGGTCATTCGCAGTGAAGTGCATGTGAATTTCCATCCCCGGCACAGCGTCCTGTTTGAGCCGCAGTTCGCGGACGAAGAAACTATGGGTCACGTCCTGCGATTTGACGATGAGTTCCACTTCGCGGCCCACCGGGACGGCGGCAACCGGCGACACGATATCGTCCTTCGACGAAGGATCGGTCGAGTCCAAACCGATCGGGTTGCCCGTCGATGCGCTCACCAGCTCGGGTTTTGTCCGGCCGAACTTGCCATCGGGGCCGGCGTAACGGAAATTCCAGGTAAACTGCTGCGCGGTGACTTCAATCGGAAGCGCATCCGGAGCGGCGTCGGTGAAATGTACTTGCGCCCAGGCGCTTCGCGCGTACAGGCCCAGACCGACGAACAAGACAACCGTCGCCAGCGTCCAGATTATTTCCATGGTGTTGTTGCCTTCGAAGTACGCCACCTTCTGACCGTGATCGCGGAATCGAAATATAGCAAGCGCCAGACCGAATTGAGCCGCCACAAACACAACGCCCGTGATGAGAAACGTGCGCGCAAATTGGCCGTCAATCTCGTGGCCGACGTTGGTAATTGCCGGCGGAAACCACCATACCTTCGCCACGAAAATGTAGACCGAAATGACCGTCATGAGTACGAGGAAAACCGCAAAGGCAAGGGCAGTCGTGGTCGAACCGCGTTCCGTTCGTTCTCTCAGCATCGTCTCCGCTCCAGGGATCTTCAGGGGCCCGTTTTGCTTCGGTCCGAGTATTCGACTGAAGATACCCGGGCCGGACGAAACCGATCCTACAACCTGAACGGCACATCATATACATCCGTGCAGGAATTTCAACAAACTTTCTTTTATAAATTAAAAAATTAAATGGCAGGCGAAAGCGGCGCAATCAATCGAAGTATGATTTGAACCCCAAACTGGCATTCAAGGAGCGAAGGATGTGAGGGAAACCGACATGTTCCGGCTATGAACTCTTGCCGCGGTTTGCGCCATAGCTATTCCGAACTATTTCAGAAAAGATCCGGTACTCGCCCGAAAATTTGAGAGATCCCGATCGCGAATGCTAGTCATTGCCGCGGGCCGCAGCGGCGGTCGTCTGGCTTGAGTCGCTCGCCGGCTCATCCTCAATCACGCTTTCCCACTCAACCGTGATTCCCCGGCGCACGCTTTCCGAAGCCGCACAAAGACCTTCATGATGTTCCAGGGCCCGCTCGACGGTGGCTCGTTTATCCGAAGGCACTTTCAGACGGTAGCGCAATTTGATTCCGGTGAGGATCATCTTGCCGTCGACATCCTCGATTCTCCCTTCGGCTTCCACCTGAAGTTTTTCGGGGTCGGTGGACACTCCGCGCGCTTCAAGCGCGCCCGCCACCGTGCCGGTCATGCAGCCACCCACTGCCGCGACGATGTAATCCAGCGTGGAGGCCATGGGCTCGTCGGGTGAGAGCTTGAAGTATTGCGCGATGCCGCCGTGAATTCCCATTCGGAGCGCGCCAGGAAAACCTTCGATTTCCGCTCGCTTGATCTTGCTCTTGCCGGGTTCCTTGTGGATCTTAACTTTTGATGTGTGGATCAGTTTTCCCATGGGAAGTTCTCCTCAACAGGAGCAGCTCAAGATAGTCTATCCAACAAATCCGCCACCGAAAAGGGCTGCGCGGCTTTGAGGGACACCGCAAACAGCTTCCGAGGATCTGCTTCGTACGATGCGGAATATTCCGTTCCCCGAAACAGCTTCTCGGAAAAAACCCGAATGTCCGAAGCCGCGGCCTGGCGTGTCGCGTCGTTGTTCGGCGCCAGCAGGCGATCGTTGACGGAAATTTCAATCTCCTGGCCGTTGAAACGAAGTTTTCCGCCCAGCAGCGGCTCGGCCTCCAGCCGCTGGCAAGCCTTGAGCGCCGCGCGCGCCGCCTGCTGCAATCGATCCTGGTTGCTGCCATCGAGCGCCGCTTTGCGATTGTAGCGAACCCCAAGCCGGTTGTCCGTATTATCCACGCTGTAGTTGCCTTCGTGCCCGATCAGGACCACTCCCGGCCCCGCTTCGACGTGCCGGTAATCGGCAATGTCCAGCAACAATTCGCCCTTGGGCTGGTCTTGAATCCAGCCGTGAAATATGGGGATCAACGGCTCGAGATCGACGTCCCTGGGATTCTGGACGAACAATTTCACATTGACGTGCTGAAGCTCGGTTGCGGTTGGCATGAGTCGCGTGGTCTAAACGCTCGCCGGCGTCCCAATCCGGTTGTAGCAACTGTGCGCAGCGTCGATAAAAAGCTGGGCTTCGTCGATCAGGTAGCGGGCCGAGTCCAGCGTATAGGGTTCATTTGATTTTTCGTGCGCGGCAAACAGGTAGTTGCGCGAATTTTCCGCCGGCAAAGGGATCAAAGAATTTCTGCGTGTCGAAATACCGCGTTCGGAATTCGCCGACAATCTCCCCCGGATCGTCCGTGATATTTTGAGCTTCGATCTTCACGAGCGCCTTGGCGGCACGCAGCATTGAATTGTAAGCCGTCGAGCCTGCCTGCGCGATTCGACCGCCTTCCCACGCCACTTGGGCCTCGAATAGTTCCCTTTCGGCTGCGGCGAGATCAAATTCAACGGAAGAAACGACTTCTCCGGCGCATTCGCCGATTCCCATGTCCGACAAGGCTGTATTCCCGCGGATCGCCCCAATCACTGAAGAAAGAACGATCGGACGGATCGGCCGGCGGACGAGTAAGATCTTCCAGCATTTTCTTCAGTTCCACTTTGCCCAATCGCTTGATGAAATCCTTGAAGATTTCGCCTTTCCCGCGATTGGCTGCATACCGGTCCGTCAAGCGAGTCACTACCTCCGGAATATTCTTCGAAGGAATGGCGATCACCGGAAGACCGTAGGAAGCTCCGTTGTGATCCCACTCGCCTCCCAAAACCACCTGGAAGTGAGGCACCGCGTATCCGGACATCTTGCGGCTTACGCCGTAAAAGCCCAGGTCCGCCACATGATGCTGGCCGCAACTGTTGAAGCAGCCGCTGATCTTGATGTGCAGGTTTTGAACGGACTCATCGAGTTGAAAACTCTTTTCGGCCAGCCGATTGCGCAACTCCGCGGCAAGTCCACGCGAAGAGGAAATCCCCAGCTTGCAGGTGTCCGTGCCGGGGCAGGTCACGACATCCACAATGGATCCCGCCCCGGGATCCGCAAGTCTCGCGGCTTCCAGGGCCTTGTGCACTTCCGGCAAATCGCTCTGGCTGACCCAGCGAAGGACGATGTTTTGTTCGACGGTCGACCGGACCGTTTCTTTCGTGAAGCGGCGTGCGATGTCCGCCAGGAGTCGAAGCTGGTTAGAGGTGATGTCACCCAGGGGAAGCGCAATGGTAACGACCGCATAGCCCTCTTGCTTTTGTAGCCGGATGTTGGTCTTGACCCACCGCTGGAAAGCTTCCGAGCCCAGCAAGGGCGCCTTGCCGCCGGGGCGCAACGGGGTTTCGTGGAATTGCTCGGCATCCGCAACCAATTCGGTCCATCTCGGGTCGGGTGTGCAGATTCTTCCGCTCTTCCAGGACCAACTCCTTGAATTTCTCGATTCCCAAATCCTGAACCAGAAACTTGATCCGGGCCCGGCTGCGATTTTTCTTCTCGCCAAGCCTCGCGAAAACTCGGGCAATCGCTTGCGCCAACGGCAGCAACTCTTCCGGGAGATACAAACTCGTCAAATAATTTCGCCTGGTAAGGAACCGCGCCGAGCCCGCCACCGACGTACGTTTCAAATCCGCGCTTCTCTTTTCCATTTTCGATTCTTGTAATCGCGATCATGCCCATGTCGTGCATGCTTGCCAGTCCGCAGGCGTGCTGGGAGCAACCGCTGAAGGAATGCTTAAATTTTCTTCCGAAATTCTGCGTGTCCGGATGGCCCAGGAGAAATTTCGACAGGGCCTTGGAATACGGCGTCACATCGAACTTTTCGTCGGGGCAGACTCCCGAATAGGGGCAAGCCGTGACATTGCGGACGGAGTTCCCGCAGGCTTCACGGGTCGTGATCCCAGCGGCCGCCAGTCGGCGCATCACGCTGGGGGTGTCGTCAATGTGGACGTAATGAAGCTGAACATCCTGCCGGGTCGTAATGTGCGCGATTCCATCGGAATATTCTTCGGCCAGGTCCGCCAGTGTCTCAAGCTGTCCAGCGTTGAGCCCGCCAGCGGGAATCTTGATGCGCTGCATGCCCGGGGCATCCCACAACGTACTGGGGCCCTTCGTCAGCGCACCCGAAGGATATTCGATTTGCTGTACTTTCTTGCCGTTGTGGCGTTGGCCGTTGTCATACCGCTGGCCGTAGGCTCCTCTGCGCAGCCGCGTTTCCGCAAACAATCGCTCATCCACCTTGCCCTGTTTTCGCAGGGCGATGTCCGTTTCAAAGTTGTCAATTTCACGGGCCAGCGCCTCCGGAATCCTTCCGGAGAGGCGTTCCGCCCAAAGAGAATTCGAGACCTTCATTCGTTACCTGCCTCCGCTATGTAATACGAGCAAAGCCTAAAAACAAAAAACCCACCTTCGGTTTGGTTACCGAGGTGGGTGGGGTGCGAATCGTGCTACTTATATCGCTATCGCGGACACCCTCCACACTCCGGCGCAATTGTGCCACAACAACAGATGCATGCGCCGGACTCGATCCTGTAGTTCACGCGAAGAATTATATCATAATGCGCGCTGCAGGAAAGTCAATTGGAGGGACGGCGAAGACAGCCCGAAATATGCCGCTTGATAATTCGCCAAATCAGATATTCGAGAATGAAGCGGGTCATCCGGCGAAAAGATGACCCGCAGCTTTCTCTGAATCACCTAATGCCTGTCCGAATCCGGGTGATCATGCCTCCAGGTCCAATAGTCTTTTTGCTCGTCCTTGTTCAGCTTGCCGTATTCCCTGTATGGTTGGTGCTGATTCGACCAGTACTGGCGGTAGGCCAGATCCTCGTCGTGACCCCAGACATGATAATCGCTGTGATATTCGTCATAGACTCGCACACGGCCGGCACAGCCAATATCCCCGACCGCGATGAGGAGCGCCGCGGCGAAACAAATTGAGCTAAGAAACCGGTAGATTCGCGACATTTCGTGGTCCTCCTGGAAGAAGATGTAGAGCTCTCAGCACGGCGTCACCGAATTCCGAAAACAAATGCAACTTCAGGTCGCATTCCCGTTTGCGCTTCCGGCAACCGCCAACAAGCAGAAACGCGGCGGCGCCTATTTTCTGAAGGAGCAAAAACCGGACCAATTGCCAAATTCGGGCCAAGCGAGTATCAAGTTCCAGAGATTGAGTAACTTAGAGGGCAGAGGGAAGAGCGCAAAGTCCATTCGGGGGCAGCTCTGCAGCAGTTCCTTTTTACATTGTCCACGCAATCAGCGATGGGAGACTATTCGCTTTCAAAAGCATGACTACGTGCGGGTCGTGAGGTAGCGATCCGGCTCGAGGCTCTTGAGCAGGTGTCTCAAGCGGTCGCAGGCTTGCTCGAGAGCGTGATAGAGATCATCAACACCTTTGACGTCATTGGTCAATCTCCCTGCGTCGAGGTCGGCGCTGATTTCGAGACAAACGTTTGTGGCTCGGCGCACGCGCTCCGCCACAAGGACCGAAATGAATTCACTGTCGTCCCGCCCGCGAAGGTGACTCATGCGCAATTGCTGGACTGCGAGAGACGCCGTTCGAATGTGGTCCACGGCATCGCGGTATTCTTTAAGCAACCGAAGATCGATCCCTTCCAGGCGCAGCGAATTTTCGAGCTTCTGCAGCTCGACGCTGGTTTTCTTTACTTGTAGGTTCACGCCCCAAAAATTCTCACTGGGAGCGATGAGTTCGACGATAATTCCGTTTGAGACGCCTTCCCTCGAATTCGGGGTGGCGAGAACGCGCGCTTCAGCGGATTCCGCCGACAAAAAGTTCGTAAGTGTAATCCTGCTGCCGACTTCCGGATAGGTTGACATCTCCAGCAAGCCGCCGTTTGCATTGACCTGCTTGGCGATGGCCTGCTCCTTGATGGCGTGCCGTCAGGGCTGCGCCAACTGGCTTCAATCGGGACCGTCACCAGGAAGCGGTTGCTTTTCCTTCGCTCTGTCTTTGAACCATCCGGACTCGTTCCCCGCCTGGCCATGATCGTCGTTTTCCTTCCAAACGGATTCGTTATTTCAGCAACAGCAATGAAACGCAAGTGTCACCAGCAGCTTAGGACGATGCTGGAGATTATTTCTACTGTACGAAAGGACAGGGGGGATGCGAGACGAGAATTATTCCGGCAGGGGGAGCCGCGTCCACGGTCACATGCGCCGGAATCGGCCGATATCCGCTGCGCGTGCGGATGCAGATACTTCTTAAATTTCGGGTTCGCAAGTTTCACCGTAATGGCGCGCCAGCCGCGATTTGGATTGGGCTGAGGGTAGTAGCTCAAGAAATACAAATGCGCCAGGTCTTCCCGGATCGAAGCGAAGGCATCGCGCTGATCCTTCCAGGTCTTGGCAAAATAAGCTTCGCCACCCGTGCTTGCCGTCATTCGCCCGAAAACCGCGGCGGAGGCAGGATCCAGTTTGGCTTCTCGAGTGCTGATCATGTAGATCGGGATGCCTTCGGATTGAGCCAGCTCATCGACGTCTTCCGGTGCAACCATGCTGGAATTGTCCGGGCCATTGGAAAAGACCACAACAACTTTCCTCCCGGAATATTGGGCGGCGTCTTTCAAAGTCATCAGAAGTGCGTTGTAGAGCGCGGAATCATCTCCGTTCACCGTGGCGCGCACACCCGCGCAATACCTGCGAGCGGTCGGGCGTGAGCGATGCGGCTCTGAAAAAGTCCCGGCTGTAGGAATAGAACGCCACTCGATAGGGGTTGTCGAGGGACCGGACGAATTCCGCGATGGAATCCTGCGCAAAGACAAAGCCGCGTCCGCGGAACATGTAATTGCTGGTGTCAAACAGAATGAAAACGTTGGCTCCGCTCACCGCGGAGGCGATTCCCTCCAGAGAACCCGTCTGGGCGCCGCCAACGTGGCTCCATCCACGTGCGCCGCGGCAGGTGAAGCGGGAGCGGGAGCCTTCGGCGCCTCTGCAACCGGCTGGGATGTGGGTGCCTTGTCGTCCTGCGCGGCATCCAGCACATTTTGCGGGCCTTCGTTGCCTTCTTCGAAGGTGGCGATTTTTTGGCGGATACCGTCCTCGGAAATCACAAAGTCAGAGGGCGCAGGCCGGTCACATAGTTTCCCTTGTTGTCGGTCACGGCCACATTCAACTGCACCATCGCGACGATCACTCGGATGACGCTATCTCCGCTGTCCTGATCGCGATCCTGCGCCGCCATCCAGACCGCAAAGCCGGAGATGAGAATCAGAACGGCCATACACAGCACCACATATCGTTTTGCCATGAGCCCCTCGTCTAATCTGCGGCGGTTATCTCCCTACGAAATCCCGACGTCCAACCAATCTATCGGCAACTTCACAACATTCTAAAGTCCGGCGGCCGGGCTATTTTTCGGCAAGGACGCAATCTTGCCCTCGCGAAAATCTTCTCCGGTTTCCCGCATCGCCCGAAGGACTGCGGTGCCAATCTTCCAGATTTGAGGCAAATGTCTGCTCGACCATGCGGCGCGTCAGCTCCGGGACCAGCCGGTTCAGCATCACGGGCGAATAGCCCATCTCATCCGCCAGGCGGGCCCAGTACAAATTGTTCGAATCCCAGGACTCGGCCAGCAGGCGGCTGGAGTAATCCAGGAACGTGGGAAAGGGCTTCACATTCAGCAGCTCTCGCGCGTAGTTCTGCGCCAGTGCGGGGTGCGGCACGCCAAAATCCTCCGACAATCGTTCCCAACTGGTTTCGTCGGGATCGCTGGCGATGAGGTCTTCCAGTTCCTTCCCGGCGGCTCCCCAGTTGTTCTTCTCCGCCGGGAATCTGCGGCGGAATTCGGCCGCCAAATAGAAACTCTCCGCCGGCGCAACTTGTGCGAGCGCTTCGTCCTGGTTCGCCCGGCGCGAAGCGCCTGGTCAATTTGTCGGACCTTTGGGGAAGCATGCGATCGGAAAGGATATCCATGACAGTCTGGCGCAGTTTTTCATCTTTTGCGGCGGAAGCCAGCAACTCCTCTCCCGGTGCGCTGATAAAGGGCAACAGCGTGGAGTTCGTTTCGGGTCACTCCCCACCAGCGCGGCAGGACCGCACTGGTCATGAGCCCGGCACGAAATCCTCCCAGATCAGGGACTGAACGTTTTGCGGCACGATGAAATCTTGCTCCACTCTTCGCCAAGACGTACGGCAAATCCGCCAGCGAGCCGATCAGATGCGCGCCGCCGCTGGCCGTCCAGCCGCGGCCGAACAAGCGCGGCGTGCGCCAAGTCTGTTCGCCGGCTGTGGCGACTTCTCCGGAATAATCGCCTCCCGAAAAATCGTGGGAGCGGACAAAGAGCGGATTGTTGTGAAGCATTTGGGCGCCCGGCGGCTCGTAGTAGGCATAGTTGAGCCCGACCAGGGTGTCCCGCAAAAAGGGAGTGAGCAATCCACGGGCCTGCGGTCCAATTCCGCAGGGCTTCCCGGGCCTTTGATGACTTTCGTCAAATCCGTCCGCATCTGCAAGGTGGTGTGGCGATTGCTATAGAGCCCGGAAGCGAGTTCGATCCTTTCCGTGCTGGTGAACAGCGGCTTCGGCATCTCGAATTCCCGCAACTCCCCGGCAAGCGAGAGCACGATTCAGGCGGCGGGACTTCCCTTTGCCATCTGGCTGAGGCCATCGCCCAGCGTCAGCAAGGTGTCGAGGGAAACCAGGCGCTGATCATCCAGTACCTGGCGCATGCGGCTGGCCATCTCGACGCGCAACTGCTGGCCATCCCGAGCTGGTTTGTTCCGGGCCCGCCAGTAAGGCCATGATCTGGTCCTGCGAAAGAGTCGGTCTTTCCGGTCGCCGCGCGCAAAATCGCCCGAGAGCGCAGTCCTCCCAGCATCAAAAACCTGCGCCGAAGAACGGACCCCGCCAAATGCATTGACGGCCCGCTGCCAGGAGTCGTTCAAACTCGCATCCGGGAATTTGTCCCTGCCGGGCCAGAATTTGCCATAGGCCGATATTGGCCTGGAACATGCCCAGGGCATCGGCCCTCACAAGACGATCGGGGATGGGGCTGAGGTATTCGGCGACCGTCAGATACCGGGTAATGGAGACGATCGTTCAAATCGTGAAATTCGGCAAACAGCGTGATATTGATCACCGAAGCGCTTGAATTTGTCGGCCAGCAGGTGAACCGTCTTGGCGTTCAAGGCCTGTTGAGGCGAGCGCCCACGGTCAATTTCATTCAACATCAGGAAATTGTGCAGCGGCCCGTCAGGCGCGCTCACCCTGGAAACCTCGAACATCCCTTCCAGGACTTGCTCGGAGTTGTTCCATCCACCGGACCTTCTGGCCGCATCATGGATCGACCTTGGAATCAGTCTTGGCCATGAGCACGTCCTTCCAGACCTCCAGATTTCCGGGTACATGCGGCAGGCCGTTTGGATCCAGCTGCAGACGCGTGACCAGAAGAAATAGGCCCTGATCGGGACGGAAAGAATGCTTGGTCGGGCTGGAGGATGTATCTTCCCCGCGAAGCGCCTTATAGAAGGCTTGCAATCGGCTCGGGTTCGGCGAAATAGGATTGCTGCATCCGGCCCACGCGCGATAGCGCGTCGAAATAGGCGGCCAGCCCAACCTTCATCCTTCGCCAGCAGCTGCGATCACAAATTCCGCAGGGGATGCAGGGCTCGGCGCCGACCAGGGACCTTCCAGGCGGATTCCGATGCCCTTCCGCCCGGGACAAGAACGCGGCCCGACCGGACACTGATGTGGCTGCCGAAAAAATCCAATACCGCGGCTGAGGGCATCAGTTTCTTGGGCCCGAGAGATTGCCACAAGAACTCTGCCGTTTCGGAATCGATGCGGGCAAGCCCCCAGTAAAGGCGGGCCAGATTCGGATCGCGCAAGAGCGAGTCCACAACTCCCTTGTTCGCGTTCTTTTCATTCAACACCCAATCGTTCGCCTTGAACAGCACGGGCAACTTCGTGTGGAGGAATACGGAGATTCAAATGGCTTGCCTCCGCGAAGCGTTTCCTCGAGTTCGGCCAGCGGAAATCCGGAATCAATCGTAAGAAATGCCCTGTTCGCGTCGGCAGTTTCCACGGACTCGCTCCGGCCCGCAGGTCTGCCGAAGGCGGTAACCAAGAATCACCAGCAACGGCTTCGCGTCCTCGCAATTGGTGACGTGAATGACACCCAGCGGGCCGGCCAGCGCTTCGAGTTCTCTGGCCTGATCCATGTACCAATTTACGAGAATCAAGAATTGCGTGGGCTTGCCGTCTTGATACCCGCTGACTACGATGTTGCGGGCCAGCAGCGGTAAGACTTCTTCGGGAGAGATCTTCTGGCTGATCGCGGCCATGCGCAGGAAGGAACGCAAGGGCCCGGGAATCGACGTCTCCTCCTGGGGAGTTCCTGCAACCGTATTGGATGACTGCGATTGGCTTCCTGGAAGGGCTGAGGGAGAGGAAGCAGCGTTAAGCCAGGTCGCCCCCATGGCACACAAAAAAACCGTCAGGAAAAATGCTGGCAAGCGTTCACGTGATTTCATCGCCAAGCCCCTCCACCGGCCGATGGGGAAATCAAACTCTCGAGTTTTTCTCGACGTCGAGGAATTGCGACCTGGAATATTTCTCTCGATTCGACGTCCGTTGGGCCTTATCGGAAAAAAGAATTCATAAGCGCGTCTCCCGTGGGCGGATCCTGAATGATCTCTAGTCTCCGATTCTTTCGGGCAGCACCCCTCTTGGACGGGAAGGATAGTTCATTCCTCCGACTCCAGTCAATTCGAGTCTCTTTCCCGGCCCGGATCATGACGGAGGCTGCGCTCTTAACGTCACGATACAGAGAACACGGCGTTAGAATCCGGAAAATAATGGAGCCATTCTCACCGGCTCACCATATGGCGATATGCCGATTCCGCGCGGAAATGAGCCTGAATCGCATCCGCGCGGAAACCGCAACAATACCTCGGGAAACTTGAACCAAGCGTACCTTTTCAGGGGGGCGGGGGTACGCCCAATGTACATGAGAATTCTTGCCGGTTCAACTAAATCGAAGAAGCAGGCAGCGTCCTGAGTCGGCAGATTTGGCATTCGCAAGGCCGAGCTTCAGATCGGCCCACCTCAAACCAGAACCGTGATTAAAGGACACGCTCGCGGTGACTCAGCACTAGGCCTCCAGTGATTTCCACTGTGATATAATTTGGATCAAGGAGTCTCCCATGCCCAATCTTTTTGGCAAGCCAGACCCGGCCGCCGCTCCGAATGAGTCTACGAGGGCCGGATCGTTCCGTACATCCAATCCGGCGCTGAATCCGAGAACCTTTGAGGGCAACCCAGCCATCGCCGGCGAGGCGATGACCCTTCAGGGAACCGTCAACAAGACCGGCATCCTCCTGCTGTGCGTCACGATCACGGCTGCATGGACGTGGGGTTTGGCGCGCTCGGAGGCGCCCGATGCCGCGATTCCCTGGATGCTTGGCGGGGTATTCGGCGGCTTAATCGTGGCAATGGTGACCATTTTCAAGAAAGAATGGTCGCCCATCACCGCTCCCATTTATGCGCTGCTCGAAGGGCTAGCCATCGGAGGCATTTCTTCCCAGCTCGATCATCTCTACCCTGGGATTGCGATCCAGGCCGTAGGGCTGACCTTCGGAACCCTGGCCGTGATGCTGATGGCGTACACCACCGGCCTGATTCGCGCCACGCGTAAATTCACGATTGGAGTGATCGCGGCCACCGGCGGGATTTTCGTCGTGTACATGATCGATCTGGTCCTGGGCTTCTTCGGTCGGCACGTTCCGCTGCTCAACGACGCCGGCCCGTGGGGCATCGCCATCAGCGGCGTCATCGTGGTCATCGCCGCGCTCAACCTGATTCTGGATTTCAATTTGATCGAAACCGGAGTGCAAGCCCACGCCGCGAAATACATGGAGTGGTACGGCGCGTTCGGCCTGATGGTCACGCTGATCTGGCTGTATTTCGAGATTCTTCGGTTGCTCTCCAAGGTCCGCCAGCGCTAGCCCGGATTTCTGACAAGGTGTGACGGTGTCATCCTTCGGTCGTCCGCCGCGACGGACGACCGAAGGGCCTCTCTGTCGTGGCCTGGTTGATTGAACCTGTCAGAAGAATCCTTTTGAGAAATTCGCACTAGATTGTCTTCTTCCACAGGTCCCGGAACGTCTCGACCGTCGCGGGACCGTACCCGGCATAGTGATTGTTGGCGTAGGCGAAAATCTTAATCTTTCGCTTGTGGACCTTGCCTAGAATCTGAGCCCACTCGCTCAAATCGCCGGTGCGATCGACGATGGTCTTGTTCCAGACTTTCGTTTTCTCCTCGATGCCTTTGCGGTCGCCCAGCCAGCGGACGTACGTGAAATCCGCAGTGATCGGATCGAACTTCTTGAACCACTCCGCGGGCCGCGGCATCCAGGACTGATCGATCAGCGTGAGCGTGACGCCGTGCTGCCTTAGCGCGTCCACGAATTGCGGCACGAGCCAATTCTTGTTCCGAATTTCGGCGGCGAACATCCGGCCTTTCGGAAGCTTCTTGAGGAACGGCACGAGCCGCGCCATGAAATCGCCCAGGCCGGGGAACGCCGCCTTGTTGAAGTAGCCGAACTGGAAGAGCAGTGGGCCGAGCTTTTCGCCCAGCGTGTCCATCACGTTCAGAAATTCGGCTAGGTCCGCGTCGCAATCCTCCAGAACTTTTTCGTGCGTGATTTTCTGCGGCACCTTCGCTGCGAAAAGGAAATCCTTCGGCGTCTTCGCGTACCAACCCTTCACCGTGGAGAGCGCCGGCGCGCGGTAAAACGTGCTGTCCACTTCCACCGTATCGAAATGCTGCGCGTAGTAGGTAAGGTAGTCGCGCTCGGGCAGCTCCTCCGGATAAAAGGTGCCAGGCCAGCCCGCCGCCGTGAATGCCGATGTGCCGATACGAATGTCAGCCACGTGAGGATTTTACAGGCTTGGGCAACTTAATTCCTAATTACGACTCTGAATCGTAGGGATGGGTTACCCAATCGGTGAAATCGCGTCTCACCCAGCCGCAATCGCCCTAATAATTAAAAACGACTCCGCTCCGGAAGCGACGGCATCAAGAAGTGGTGAGTGGCATTTCTTGAAGACATGGCAGAATGTCATTGCCCCTTGCCGAACGTCATCCGCAATCCGGTTGTAAGAAGAAGGTCATTCCCCTTAATCCCCGTGGGCGGGTTGCTCAGATAATTGTCAGCCAGGGTGAACTGCCATCCGAGCCATCTGCTGATGGCCGTTGAAATCGTGGAATTGAAAGTGAACCGGTAGCCACTCGGACCATTGAGATTCGGGAAATAGTTAAACGTCTCGCTGAAACTCGTACGGGCATCAAGCTTGGTATCAAACTGCTCGGTGACTTGGGCCTCGGCACTTCTCTGTGTGACCGCGGGGAAGGGGAGGGTTGCCGGCGGCGGGGCCGGATTCGGCAATGTATAGGCGGAGAAAAATTCCTGGTTGTATCCCGCCCCGCCGGAAAGGTCGAACGAAGTGGTCTTCGTCTTGAACACATGAACTCCCAGGCCGCCGGTAATCGCATTTTGAAGGTCCAGATTCTGGAGCGCGTTCGAGTTGAAATCCGTGGAGGCGTACGCGAACCACCGGTCGCGAATGTTGATGTCGACGAGGACGCCGCCCGTGATCTGGTGGGCAATCACCTGGCTGGGCGAGGTCGTATCGTTTTTCCCATAAACCGCTGTGGAGTAAACGGTGATCTTGTCTCGATCGGTCTGGCGAACTGCCTTTCCCGAAAGCGTATACGACAATGTGGACGAATTTCCCCGGGTCAAACTAAGGCCTGTGTCGAGCGTGCCGCTCCAAAAGTCCAGCAAGTGCGGGTGCTGCAGGCGGTCCATCGCCGCATCGTAGGCGGCCTGCTCCGAATCGGACCGGATGACCTGGATGGAGTCCTTCGATGTGGTAACAACTCCAGCGGTCTGTGTCGCGATTTGGATTTGGCCGTCGTTTGTGGTCACGGGGCCGACGATCATTTGTCCCCCCGCCAGGCCCATATGGAGAGGCTGCGTCGAGACGATGGCGTCGATGGCAGCCCACTGAATGGTTACATCACCGGCTGCTTCCGTTTTGATGACGAGTGTCTTTGCATCCGACCTTGTAATTGTGCCTGTCAGGCGGTCTCCATTTTTCAGAGAAACCTGGTCGGCGAAGAGAGCAGGGCTGAGCAGTCCCAATGTGATTAAGAACGTTACGATTTTTCCTTGCGTGCAACGCATAAAGTCAGGTTTCTCCTTTGCTGAATCGCCCAGGTTCGGCGCATTAGTGGGCGAACTTCATCCGTGGGCAGCGGAAGGTCTTTGCGAGAGACGGTAACAGAGAAGGACAACCTTAGCAATTATTTGGCATTGGCAATTATTCTCGATGGATGTGGCGGGAATCTTGCCGAGCTGTCACCCACCCGCAATCGCTCCGATGATCAGAAACGGCTCCGCTCCCGACGCGACGGCGTCGGGCAGGGGCGCGTCAGGAGATTCGTGCGATAAATCTTCGGCGCACGCGAAGAATCGCAGGAATGCGCGGCGTTGCTTGGTGACGTGATCGCGGATTGTGCCTTCCAGCACCGGGTAGCGCGCTTCGAGCGCATCGAGGACCGAGCGCTGCGTGACTCGGCCCTCGACGATGATTTGCACTTCGCTGCCGACGCGCGCGAGCGTCCGCAGATGTGCCGGAAGTTCAACGCGGATTGTTGCGGTTGCCATACTCGCTGCGAAGAATCCCGCCTACGGCAGCGTCTGAACTTCGACCGACAGGACGCTTGGCAGATTACTGGCGAGGGCGTTCCAGGTGTCGCCGCCATCAGCCGATCCGTAAATCTGGCCGCCCGTCGTGCCGAAATACACGCCGCATTTGTCCAGCGAATCGACAGCCATCGCGTCGCGCAGCACGTTCACGTAGCAGTCTTTCTGGGGCAGACCTTTGGTGAGTTCTTCCCAGTCGTTTCCGCCTTTGCGGCTGCGATAGACGCGCAGCTTGCCATCGAGAGGGTAATGCTCCGAATCGCTCTTGATCGGCACAACGAAAATCGTTTCCGGCTCGTGCGCGTGGACATCAATCACAAAACCAAAATCGGTCGGGAGATTCCCGCTGACTTCCTGCCACAAATCGCCGGCATTGTCACTGCGCATAACGTCCCAGTGCTTTTGCATGAACAGGACGCCGGGCCGCGACTTGTGCATGGCGATGTGGTGGACGCAGTGGCCGACCTCCGCCGTGGGATCGGGGAGGAATTGAGAATGCAGGCCCTTGTTAATCGGCTTCCAGGTCTTGCCGCCATCGTCCGTGCGGAATGCGCCCGCCGCGGAAATGGCGATGTACATTCGGTTCGGGTTGCCGGGGTCGAGCAGGATCGAGTGCAGGCACATTCCTCCCGCGCCGGGCTGCCAGCGCGGGCCGGTTTCGTTGTTGCGAAGACCGGAAAGTTCGGTCCAGTTCTGCCCGCCGTCGGTGGATTTGAACAGGGCGGCGTCTTCCACGCCGGCGAAGACGGTGTCGGGATCGGTGAGCGAAGGCTCGAGGTGCCAGACGCGCTTGAATTCCCACGGATGCGGTTTGCCGTCGTACCACTGGTGCGTTCCGGGTACGCCGTCGTACACAAACTTGTTGCCCACGGCTTCCCACGTCTTGCCGCCATCATTCGAACGCTGCATCACTTGCCCGAACCATCCGCTGGACTGCGAAGCGTAGATCCGGTTGGGGTCGGCGGGCGAACCCTTCATGTGGTAAATCTCCCAGCCGCCGAAGTGAGGACCGCTGATCTCCCACTTATCACGCTTGCCGTCCGCCGTCAGGACGAATCCGCCTTTGCGTGTACCTGCCAGAACGCGCACTGAACTCATTCTTGCCTCCTCGGCGCAGTTTACGCCTGATGGTAAGCCTGTTTTAGCTTTTCAATGTCGATTTTGTCCATCTGAAGCATCGCCTGCATGACCCTTTTCGATTTTTCGGGGTTCTTATCTTGCATCAATTCGCGCAAAACAGCGGGAACAATTTGCCACGTGAGGCCGTATTTGTCATCGAGCCAGCCGCACCGGTTTTTCTTTCCGCCTTCGGAAAGCTTTTCCCACAGGTTGTCCACCTCCTGCTGACTCTGGCAATCGACGAACAAAGAAATGGCCGGCGAGAACTTATAC
Organism: Terriglobia bacterium; assembly: GCA_963757625.1. Taxonomy (GTDB): domain Bacteria; phylum Acidobacteriota; class Terriglobia; order Acidiferrales; family UBA7541; genus Palsa-360. The sequence goes on from CAVWSJ010000007.1 coordinate 248,111, forward strand.
GTGGGGCCACCGTTGAGCGCGATGAAATCCTGCCCCTCCAGCTGGAAGGACACGAGCATGACAGATCCCTTTTGGCCCGGACCGGCGTCTCCATACCGCGTTATGGAAATAATCTTCGAATTCTTGAAAAGAGAAACATAAAAATTAGCGGCCTCTTCGGCCTTGCTTTCAAACCAGAGGAATGGAGTAATCTTCTGCACGGAATGGCCCTCCTTTACTTTCAGACAAAAATTGACTTAGCTTTTAGCCCAATCCCACATTTCGCCTCTATTTCGGCGATCTTCGGATTGAAATCAGGGGACGAAGGTGCTCGTCCCTCAGATAAATGCCCGCCCAGACGAAGATTCCAAAATAGATTGGGAACAAAGCTTCACTGAAAAGCGGGCTTCCAGCGCGGAGTTGAATCGCCACCGCGCCGCCGAGAAATCCGGTGAGCAGGACCGCGCCGAGAATCGAAGTGCGCGGGATCAAATAGACCGTCGTACAAATCAGCAGGATGCTCCCAATCGCCACGATCAGACGCGTGTGGAAATCCAAGTCGCGCCGACGCTTCCATCACCGGGGCTACCTTCAACACTTTCGTGACACCGTCGAAGACAAGGAAAAGGGCGACCAGAACGCTGATGATCCATCCGGACCAATAGCTGCCTTTTGAAACCCCCGCGGTTTCTCCCGAAGCCTCAGTCCGGCTGGCAGACTGGATCATCGAACTTCCTTCACTCTGTATAGCTGCTTGCATGGCTTTTTCCTCCTGAGAATTTAGAAGTGTCTTGCGGCCCTTTTGCGGAAAGCCCGGCTCATGCGATCGGGGTCGGCTCGCAGTTGACCATCCACGGGATCCCGAATTGATCCACCAGCATGCCGAACCGGGGCGACCAGAACGTCTGCTGGATTGGCATATCAATTCTCGCGTTTTCCGAGAGAGCTTTGAAAAGGCGCTCGGCCTCCTCCGGCGTGGTGACGGTAATCGAGACGGCGAAACCGTGGTTGCCCTTGTACCGATCGGGCGGCGCATCGGAGCCCATCAGAAGTTTGTCGCCCTCGCTCATGCGGGCGTGAATGATTTGCTTTCGCATTTCCGGTGGAAGTTGTGTGGCCATGGGGGTGCCCTCGAAGGGCATCATCGAAATAATTTTGCCGCCCAGAGCCTTCTCATAGAATTTGAAGGCCGCCTCGCATTTTCCATTGAAGTTGAGATACGGATTGAGTTGCATCGAGCGCTCCTTTGAGTGATTTGGAATTAAACTGTTTTTTCAAGCTTTTGCAAGATACGTTGCGAGACGCTCCAAGGTCTGTGACCAGCCCTCTTCCATCCCCGCGAGCATGGGGGCGGCCTCGGGCGTTGATTTGAGGACGCGGGCCTCGATTGTGAGTTTTGTCTTGCCCGCCTGCGCGGTGAATTTGACGGTGTTCAGAATTTCAAACAGTGACTTCTCCCGGTTCGGAACATAGGTTAAGTAGACAAGCCGCTCCGGCGGGATGACCTCCTGAAAAATCGCGACCATCGGATATTCGTTGCCATCTGGACCACGCATGACGTGCCGCCAAACGCCGCCGGAGCGCAGGTCCACTTCGCAGACCGGATTTGTAAATCCACGTGGGCCGAACCACTGCGCCAGGCTTTTTGGGTCGGTCCAGGCCTGATATACGAGTTCGCGCGGCGCGTCGAAGACGCGAGTCAGGACGAGGTCAGGCTTTTGAACTTGCGTTGGCGTGCTCATCGCTGCACCTTCGCAAGATAAGCTTCGAGTTGATCGAGGGTGCCGCCCCAGCCCTGATTCATACCCTGGCGGCCTGCATCGAAAGTCTTGCGCTCTTCTTCTGTTGCGTTAATCGGTCGCCAACGGACGGTGAACATGGTCTTGCCGCCGCTTTCGGCAAACGTGAATGTCGAAAGCATTTCGAGGGGCCAGGTCGGCGCCATCGGATGCCGCGTCAAACCCCCTGCTTCATCGGAGAAGGAGTTCACGAAGACAATGCGCTCCGGCGCCACGATTTCGCGATAGACGAATTTGCCCCACATGTCATGGCCGTCCGGCGAGCGCATGCAGTAGTGGTAAGACCCGCCGGGGCGGAAATCCATTTTTTGAACGAGCACGGTAAAGCCCTTTGGTCCCCACCAGTTCCTCATATGCTCGGGATCGGTGAATGCCTTCCAGACAAGTTCACGAGGCGCATCGAGCACTCGTGAAATAACGAAGTCTTCTTCTGCATCCCCCTTTCTTTTTTGCAGGAAGTCGGCGAGCAGCGGCATAAGGCCGGTCCAGCCCGCATAGAAATTGCCGCGTGCCAGATGCGGATTCGCTTCAGGCAAAAACGTCTCCAGGCCGCGATGCGTCAGCTTGAGCCTGGTCTTGTCGCCTTCGGGTGTCAGCTCGAACGTCACGTTCGAGTTGCCGGGAAAGCCCTCATATTTCCAGTCATAGGAGATTCTTTTCGCGGGTACAGCCTCGGTCACTTTCCAGATGTGCGTAAAGTGCCGGTCTTTATAATGCGTATCGAAGCGCGTCTGAAAGCCCGCTTCCGCTTTGAATACTTCGAGCCCCGGAATGTCCCACCACTGCTTGATCTGATCGACTTCTGTGATGGCTCTCCACAGCGCCTCGGCGGACGCATCGAAGACGCGCTCGACGACGATGGGAGTTTTCGCAAGCTGCTCCCCAAGGCGATCCAAAGTCTGATTGCCGCCTTCGATGGCGTTGTAGGTCTTGACCGTGATGTCGCGCGCCTCCGCAGTGGGGAACAGAAGCCGAAGCTTGAGCTTTGTCTTGTTTCCGTCGGCTTCGAACGTCCAGGTCGCTTCGAAATTCGCCCCCGGGGCGCCTTTGCTGCCGCCTCCGTGAGAAAAGACGATCCGCTCCGGCTTCACGACTTCCAGGAAGACGCTCTTTTTCGGATACTCGGTGCCGTCGGGTCCGCGCATAGTATGCCGCCACACTCCTCCCGGGCGGACGTCCATCTCATGGATCGTCGTCGTGAAGCCCCTTGGGCCCCACCAATGGACGACCTGCTCGGGATCGGTCCATGCCTCCCAGATTAGTTCACGTGGAGCGTCGAACGTGCGCGTGATGACGATTTCCCGTGCTGAAGTGTCCTCGCTTGGACTAGCGCCTCTTGCGGCCATGGTTCTTCTCCTTTTTCTTGAGGACTTGCAGGTATTCTTCCAGGCGATCGAGTCTCTGCTCCCAAATCTCGCGATAGTCTTCCAGCCAATCCGAAGCATTCTTGAGCGGGGCGGCTTGAATCCTGCACGGCCGCCATTGAGCTTCCCTGCCCCGGGCGATAAGCCCGGCTCGCTCCAGCACCTTGAGGTGCTTGGAAACGGCTGGCATGCTCATATCGAAAGGCTCGGCGAGCTCGGTGACCGAGGCTTCGCCGGTGATCAGGCGGGCCAGGATCGCGCGCCGGGTGGGATCGGCGAGGGCGGCGAAGGTATTGCTGAGCTGGTCGGTTTCCATAATGTATTACACCCTGCGGTTAAATAACCGCTTGGTTTAATACACCGGCGGCCCTCCGCTGTCAAGAGCTTTTTTCTTTTCGCGATAAAATCGCGATGGCGCGGCCTGGACGATGGCGCGTGGGCTATGCCCCCGCACCGGCGTTTCTCGAATGGAACCGATTCCAACCCGGGGAATGATCGTATATGGAAAGCCTTGAGGGAGGCCCGAAGCCGCTCAGTCCAAAATCGCCTGATAGATGGAGAACCAGTTCTCCTTGTCCGCCACGATCTTTCGAAGAAAAAGGGAGGAGTCGAATAGATGCTCTTCTACGGGACTAACATATACGACGTAGATCGGCCTGGGAAATTCCTTCAGAGACCGGCGAATGTTCTCAACCGTCAAGGCCAGCAGCTTCTCCCTGGATGGATCGAAAAAGTATAAAACACAGGGCTCAGCCGGCAGCTGGAATTGAGTGAAATCCATGCAAACGGATTCGATCGACGTACATTTCTGATTGGGGTTCACATATTTTCGTATGTTGGACTGAGCGACGGCATGGAGTTCCGTGGAAAACTCGATGCCCACGATTCTCTTGAAGGGCAAGTCAGAAGCCAGCAGAAGAGCTCTCCCCTTGCCGGATCCAAAGTCAATGAATACGTAATCCTCGAAATTGATGTTGAGCCTCGACATAACCAAAAAGAATCGTTCGGGCACGATGCCTGAGTAATCCTTGCCGTATGCCCAGTTTGAGCTTTCGATTGTAAGGTCACTCAGATATGTGCGGTCTCCTACGTCGCCGTCGGTTTCAACTCCGTAGGTCCTATCGAACAGGCTGCGTTCCGAATTCCGGCCAGGAGCTTTCGATATCCTGTATTCGCGAAAAAGATGAATCGGGAGAAGCCCGCACCGGAAAAGACTGGCGAGCACCCCTCGTTCTTCAAACGATTTCTTAATTCGAGGGATGATCGTTCTGATGAACCTTGGCATGATTGTCAATTGTAGCTTTGCAGGATGGAAGACGCTGCGAAGAATCCGAAAAATATCGTTCCCGCAATTTGGCCAACCGCAGGTAATACTTCGTTGTTAAGCGGATACGGCCCGCCCATGACTCGCCTTGACACGAATAGATGCGTATCCTATCGTCCACAGCGGAGAAGAAAGGGACTCGAAAAATGCGGCGCACAATAGGATTCATTCTGGTTCTAGCTTTGACGAGCCTAGCGGCGAATTCCTCGGCTGCGCCCGCGGACAAGCGGAAGCCAGGCCTGTACTGGACATTCGAAACCGACAAGGGAAAAATCGCCTGCAAGTTGTTCGAAACCGAGGCTCCCGTCACCGTGCGCACAATGGTGGGCCTGGCCATCGGGAAGATTTCCTACGTGCATCCTGAAACCAGGCAAGTGGAGCGCAAGAAATTTTTTGACGGGCAGATTTTTGACCGGGTCATTTCCGGCGTCATGATTCAGGGAGGCGACCTGTTGGGCACAGGCGTGGGACATCCCGAGGGCCCGGGCTTTCCGTATAAGAGCGAAATTGCGCCGACGCTTAAATTCGACGTGCCGGGACGCCTGGGAATGGCCAACAGCGGGCCGGACACCAACGACACTCACTTTTTTATTACCGAAACGGCTTACCCCTCGTTCAACGGTCATTACACAATTTGGGGGCAGTGCGAAAACGCGGACGTCGTCAAAGCGATCGCAAGTGCCCCGCGTGACGCGGGCGACACACCGGTTACTCCGGTGCACGTTCAGCGCGTGATCATTGAGCGCGTGGGTCCTGCGCCAAGCGATGCTCCCGAAGCCATGCCGCAAAACGCCGCGTCCAAGTGAATTGGCCGAAAACGGGGCGAAGCGAGCGGCAAACAGGAATAGATCGTTGAATTCTGGAGCATGGGTCTGCTCATAAAGTTTTTGGGCTTGCGGCGGATTTGGAGTATGTTTATGTCCGATCCTGGCAAGGTATACCGGTCCGGTTAGCTAAAGGCAGGGTGAGGGACTCAGGGCTTTGGGTGTCTTACCTGAACCTTGAGAAAAATTGCCGAGAGGATGATTCCATAGCTATGAAAATGAAATTGTCAGTGCGTGGTTTTTCGGGAATTTTTGTAATCGTGGCGATTGCTGTTATCGCGTTCAGCATGAATTTGCCTGAACTTCGCGCGCAAGCTCCCGCGGCGGGAGGTCCGCCGCAGATGCCGGCCACAGCCGCCAACTTGAAGGGCAAAACCGCCGGCGAGTTCTACAAGAATGTTAAGGTATTGAAGGATGTTCCAGCCGGGGACATTCACCCGGCGATGGAATACATCACCACTGCGCTCGGAGTCGGCTGCGGATACTGTCACGTTCCCGGCAAGTTCGATAGCGATGACCGGCACGATAAGAATGTCGCGCGAAGCATGATCAAGATGACCATCGCGCTGAATGCAAATGTATTTGATGAAAAGCGCGAACTCACCTGCTACACCTGCCATCGCGGTCAGGCGATCCCTGCGACAGCGTTGGTGTTCCCGGGCGAAACCGCGCCGACGGGAAGAACCGCGCAACCGATTTTCCCTCCTCTGGCCGTCAAGGACGTGACGACGATCGATCCAAGCCTGGCACCCAGCCAGGCTCCCAGGACCGTCCAGTCGGGTCCCCCGACTCCAAGGCCGACGCCGCCGCCAATGATTCTGCCTTCCGTAGACGATGTTTTCAACAAGTACACGGAGGCCCTCGGAGGCGACGCAGCCATCGGCAAAGTCAAGTCGCTGGTCGAGACCGGCATGGTGGACATGCTCGTGCCGCCCCCTCCGGGGCCGCCGGGAACTCCGGCAGCCGCCCCGATGATGGGCACCGTGCCCGGCGAAATCGATCGGAAACTTCCCGGTGAAGCACTCGTGTCCGTCCAATTGCCGGGAAGGCCAGCAAGCATGGAGGGAACAGACGGAACGATTGGATGGACCAACACGCCTCTGCGCGAAAATACGGACGGCGAATTGGCGCTTCAGCAGGAGTTCGCCGAATTTCCTCCGGGGCTGAAATTCAGGGAGAGCCATCAAAAAGTTTTGGTCGATGCCAAGGATAAAATCGGTGACCGGGATGTCTACCGCGTGGTTGGCACGCGGACCGATGGCTCGGCGCTCGATATTCTCTACTTCGATGCACAGACCGGATTGCTTGCGAAATCCTACACAACCATGCAAAGCGTTCTCGGAGGATTCCCCGAAGAGACGTATTACGAGGACTATCGTGACGCCTCCGGGTTGAAGGTGCCGTTCACGATGCGGGTCCTCAACCCCGCCGACGGGGACCGGACGTACAAGTGGTCGAGAGTTGACGTGAATGCCACGGTGGACGATTCCAAGTTCACGATGCCACCTCCTCCTCCAGCGAGACCAGCGGCGGATTGATTCTGGGTGCGGGCCTCTTTGGCGCGCGATCGCGCGGCCTGATGGGCCCGCGCAAACTTGGATATGCTGTCGCCGTTGGGCGGTTCCCGGGTGGATTGTGGGAAGGATGGATCGCACATGATTGATTTGCGCCGTTGGAAGCAAGCCGGTGCGTTTTCGCTCGCGGCGATACTGTGCGCGATTGCCGCCTGCGGAACTGCGCGGTCGCAAGACCAGCCGGTATACAAAGTGGACGCCGATTGGCCAAAACAGCTGCCCAACAACTGGATCATGGGGCAGGTCGGCGGAGTCGCGGTCGATAAGGAAGACCACATTTGGGTGCTGCAGCGTCCGGGCTCGAATGTAAAGGACGATCTCGGCCTGGCCCAAGTCCCACCCGTTTCCATGTGTTGTATTTCCGCGCCGCCGGTCCTGGTGTTTGATGCCGAAGGCAATTACCTAAAATCCTGGGGAGGACCGGGGTCCGGATACGACTGGCCCGTTTCCGAACACAGCATCTTTGTGGATCAGGCCGGGAACGTCTGGATCACCGGCAATGGCGCCAAGGACCGGCAGGCCATCAAGTTTACCAGCGACGGAAAACCGATTCTGGAAATTGGCCATCCCTCCGCGGAGCCTCTAAAGGCAACGGATTTGAAGAACGCCGACACGTCCGTCCTCGGCAAGCCCGCCGGGATGGAATTGGACGAAAAGGCCCATGAGTTGTACATCGCCGACGGTTATTTCAATCGCCGCCTGATCGTTTTCGATTCCGAGACGGGAGCCTTCAAACGAATGTGGGGCGCCTATGGCGATCCGCCCAGTGACGAAGACGTCGGACGCTACACCCCGGGCAATCCGCCCAGCAAGCTCTTCCGTAATCCCGTCCATTGCGTGCATATTTCGAATGATGGGCTCGTCTATGTTTGCGATCGATCGAACGACAGGATTCAGGTCTTTACGAAGGAAGGCAAGTTCCTGAAGGAATTTTTCGTGCACCCCGATACCGTCGGCATGGGTGCGGACTACGATCTATCCTTCTCGCATGACGCCGCCCAGAAATATCTGCTGGTGGCCGACGGTGAAGACAACGTGATCTGGATTCTGCTGCGGACCGACGGCTCCGTCGCCGGCACGATCGGTAACGCGGGGCGGAACGCGGGCTACTTCCACCACGTACACTCGATCGTATCGGATTCGAAAGGGAACTTCTACACCGGCGAGGTCGACACGGGCAGACGGGTTCAGAAATTTGTGCTGGTTTCCAAAACCACGTCAAAGAAATAAAAATGGGGATGGGAGCGTTTCGGAGTTCCCATCCCAATGATTGGCCCTAGTTCTTGGTGTACTTCCTGATGTCCTTCAGCACCACGTCCGCGATGTAGATATTTCCCTTTCCATCCGACGTAACGCCTTCCGGCGCATTCGTGGCCACATCCGGTGGATGGGAAATCGGGATGAACGCCGTGACCTTTCCGTCTTTGGCGCTTCCAATTCGAATTCCCTGGTCGAAGCCCGCGTTGTACGTAACATTCTTGGGATCGGTGGACTGAGACTGGGAGTCGGCTACATACAGGTTGTCGTTCTTATCGATATAGATTCCACTGGGCTGGCCGAATTGCTTCCACTCTTCGATGAATTTTCCGTCCTGATCGTAAATCTCGATTTCCTTATTCGCGCGATCGCCTACGAAAAGCCGTCCCTTGGAATCAAATGCGAGGGCGTGAGGAACGTTGAACTGCCCGGGACCCGACCCGAGTTCGCCCCACTGCTTGATGAATTTTCCGTCCTTCGAGAATTTCATAATGCGCTGAGTTGGTTTTCCGGGGGTATGGCCGTCCCCGACGAAGATATCGCCATTCGGCGCGAATGCAACGCAGTCCGGCGCGGTGAATGTGTCGGGGCCATCTCCGGCGACCCCCGCCTTGCCGAGCCGCATCATTTCCTTCAGGTCAGGGCCGAACTTAACCACTTGCAGGCCCTTGTCGCCCTTAACTCCGAAGTCCGTTACCCACAGGCTTCCCTGCTTATCGATGGCAATGCCGTGAGGGACGACAAACATCCCGCCGCCAAAACTCTTGAGCAACTTTCCGGAGGGATCAAACTCCAGTATCGGATCTAATGTCGAATCGGCGCAGGAGCTTCCGCCGCATCGCTCGCCCACCCAGATATTGCCCTTCGCGTCCACGGTGATCGCGTTCGTCGACCCCCACTGCCTTCCGGCGGGAAGATCCTTCGCCCAGCCTTCGACCATATGGTATGGATTGGGCAAGGAATTCGTTGGCGAGCTTTCCTGGGCCCATGCCCTGCTCCCGAACATGGAGCACGCCGCAATGCCCGCGATGGCCAGAATCAACCTCATTGTCGACAAAGGTGATTTCACAATCCCTCCTCAGAAATTGGCATGTAAACACGCCATCTTTCGCATTCACTTGCTAGCTCGAAAATCGAAGCCGTGCATGTTCACGGCGATTTCCGCCAATCCTAGCACACATGACGGTGGGTCCGAAAATCGGAAAACGACGGCACCGTTCGCGATGGTCATTCCGAAGGTCGCGGACTTTTCATTTGTGATTTGGAAATCTCGGATACTAAATCGTGGGAGGCACGTGCGAAGGCAGTTCGGTTGCCAGACGAGGCGCATGCTTGCTACTCGCGAGCCGCAAGCGGAGGCGGTCCATATAGAGGTAGACCACAGGGGTGGTGTAAAGCGTGAGCATCTGGCTCACCATCAGGCCGCCGACAATGCTGATTCCGAGGGGCCGCCGTAATTCATAACCGGTGCCGCTCCCCAACGCCAGCGGCAACCCTCCCAGCATCGCGCACATCGTGGTCATGATGATTGGACGAAACCTCAGCAAGCAGGCCTCGTAGATGGACTCTTCCGGGCTCATTCCCTTCTTGCGCTCCGCCTCAAGGGCAAAATCGATCATCATGATCGCGTTTTTCTTGACGATCCCAATCAGCAGAATAATTCCGATCAGGGCGATCACGCTCAACTCCGTCTTGCAGATCAGCAGAGCCAGCAGCGCGCCCACGCCGGCCGATGGAAGCGTGGAAAGAATCGTCAGCGGGTGGATATAGCTCTCATAAAGCATTCCCAGCACCAGGTATACCGTGATCACCGCCGCCAGAATCAGCCAGGGCTCGGTTTCCAGGGAGGTTTGGAAGGCTTGCGCGGTGCCCTGAAAACTGGGGTGAATGCTTGAGGGCAGATGAATCTGGAGCATGCCTGCTTCAATTTCACTGACCGCATCGCCCAGAGAAGTCCCTGGAGCCAAGTTGAATGAAATCGTGATCGCTGGGAATTGGCCCTGGTGATTGACCTGGAGCGTCGATCGTTTCATTTCAAAATGCGTGAATGTGCTCATCGGGACTTGTGTGCCGTTCGCCGAGCGCACGTAGAGTTGCTGGATCGCATCGGTGCTCTGCTGGAATCGCGGGTCCACTTCCATCACCACGTGATACTGGTTCAAATCGGTGTAGATGGTGGATACCTGCCTTTGGCCGAAAGCATCGTAAAGCGTGTCATCGATTGTTTGCTGCTGGACCCCCAGCCGGGAGGCCGTATCGCGGTCAACGACCAGAGTGGCCTGCAAGCCCTGATCCTGCTGATCCGTCGCGACGTCCCGCAATCCCGGAAGCGTTCGGATCGCTGCCAGAGCCCGCGGCGCCCACTCCTCCAGCTCGCTCACGTGATCACCCTCGAGCGTGTACTGATACTGGGAACTGCTCGACCGCCCACCGGTTCGAACATCCTGGATGGCCTGCATGTAGAGGGTGGCGCCGGGAATGACCGCGGTTTTCCGCCTCAGGCGGGCGATGATCTGATCCGAATTAATCTTTCGCACTTCCAATGGCTTGAGCTCTGCCCTGATTTGACCCGTATTCTCCGATCCGCCGCCCGTAAAACCCGTGGCATCCTGGACGGCCGGGTCCGCTTGCACAATATCCAAGAATTGTTTCACCTTTTCCTGCATGGCTCGAAAAGACATGTCTTGAGAACCAATAATTGTGCCGGTCAGGCGGCCCGTGTCCTGCTGGGGGAAAAATCCCTTAGGAATAACGATATATAAATAGACGCTCAGGCAGATCGTCGCTCCCGTCAGTGCCAGCATGAAGGGCTGGTGACGCAGGACCCATCGCAGGCCGTAGGCGTATACATCGAGCGATCGCTGAAACACGCGCTCACTGGCGTGATAGAGCCTGCCGTGTGTCTGCCCCGCGTGCGGCTTCAGAAATAGCGAACACATCATGGGAGTCGTGGTGAGGGACACGCACAAGGAAACCGCGATCGCCGTGCTCAAGGTCACCGCAAATTCCCGGAATAAGCGGCCAACAATGCCTCCCATTAGCAGGATCGGAATAAACACGGCCACCAGAGAAGCGCTCATCGAGAGAACTGTGAACCCGATTTCGCGCGAGCCTTCCAGCGCCGCTTCCATCGGCGAAAGCCCCGCTTCCAGGTATCGGGCGATGTTCTCAATGACGACGATGGCATCGTCGACCACAAATCCGGTTGAAATCGCCAGCGCGAGCAGGGACAGGTTGTCGATACTGTAGCCCAGCAAATACATCACGCCGAACGTCCCGACCAAGGAGAGCGGCACCGCGATGCTGGGAATGGCGGTCGCCCAGACGTTGCGCAGGAACAGAAATATCACCATCACCACCAGCGCGACGGTCAGCAACAGCGTGAACTCAATGTCCCGGACGGAAGCCCGGATGGTAACCGTCTTGTCTCCTATAATTTGCAGCGAAATCGATGGCGGAATCGACGCCCGCAGTTCCGGCAAGATCGCTTTGATGCGATCCGCCGTTTCAATGATGTTGGCTCCCGGCTCGCGAACGACGTTCAACGAGACCGCGGGTTTGCCGTTGGCCCATCCTGAATTTCTAAGATCGACAATTCCCTCGCTGGCCACGCCCACGTCACTGATCCGGACAGGAGCGCCGTGCCGGTAGGCTACGATCAAAGGGCTATACAAACTGGCGTCGAGTAATTGATCCGTATCCGACAAGGTCCACTTGTCGGACTTGTTTGATAACGATCCCTTGGGGGAATTTACGTTCGCCGTGCGCAAGGCCGCCCGAACGTCTTCCAGCCCGATCCCATAATTGGCAAGAGTCATGGGGTTCAGGTCGATGCGCACAGCAGGCTGCGCCGCGCCGCCGATCGTCACTTGCCCCACGCCAGCGACCTGGGAAATCTTCTGTGCCACGATCGAATCCGCAATATCGTAAACGCGCTCAATCGGAACCGTGTCCGAAACGAGAGCAAGGAGGAGGATGGGCGTCTCCGTCGGGTCAGTCTTCCGATATGTGGGTAGACTCGGCAGGTCCGCGGGTAATTGTCCCGCGGCGGAGTTGATCGCGGCTTGCACGTCGCGCGCGGCGGCGTCGATATTCCGGTCCAGATCGAATTGCAGAGTAATGCTGGTCGAGCCGAATTGACTGCTCGACGTCATCTGCGTGACACCGGCGATGCGTCCGAATTGCCGCTCCAGGGGTGTCGCTACAGCGGAGGCCAGGGTCTCGGGGCTCCCTCCCGGCAAGCTTGCGTGGACGTTGATAGTGGGGAATTCAACTTCGGGAAGCGCCGCCACCGGAAGTAAACGATAGCCAACCGCGCCCGCGAGCAAAACTGCCGCCGTCAGAAGAGAGGTCCCGATGGGCCGCCTTACAAAAGTCGATGAAATGGCCATTTACGAATCCCGAGGGTCTATGAATAAGAAAGACCGTCTTGCTGCTTATTATCTTCGTGCATATTAAAGGCACGCGAATTCCCGCACTTGAATGCATTCCGAGAGCCCACAGCTCTTCCAAGCCTATCCACAGTCGCCGTTCCCGGAATGCTAAATCGCAACTGCTTACTTATCACCGGCCGCTCATCCGGAAATTGAACAACGCCGTGTGAAAGCTCATCCATAAATATGACGGACAAGAATCGTTCGAGGTTTCTCTGAAATTCTCCGGCTCTGATGCTCCGTGGCTGTATCGCAAATGGAGTCGCCTGCTCCATTTGCATTTCAGTCCGATGCCGGACGAAGGCGCGGGGGGCGCTACTTTTCCAACGGAGGATCCGGGCCGGTCTTTGGCTCGGGGGGTTCCTCACCCGCAGGCTCTGAAATCTCCTGCGGCGGCGTTATTTCGGAAGCTGCTGCGTGATGAGGCGGCGCCATCCCCGTAATCCAGGAGCGGTCCATCGGGTAGACATCCGGATCGAAGACGACCGTATACATGTGCCAGATCAAAATGGAGAGCGTCGCAAGAATCGCTTCGTAATAGTGAAGGGCCGTGGATGCGTCGGTCACCCATTTTGGAAAATGCCGAAGCACAAAACTGTTGAACCAGAGCAGGAATCCCGTGGCGGCCATCACGCAAGTTCCCCAGATGAACGCCCAGTATTCAATTTTTTCAACGTAGGTCGCGCACCCCGAGAAGGCGGGCGGAGTTTTTGAAAATCCCAAATTATAGAGAAGCGTCTCCCGCAGGTGACGAAGATCGGCAAGACCGGGCTTCATGGATGCCAGGATGGCGCGGTCGCGCCGCACGAGGATCAGATCCATGACGTGGTAGGCAAGCCCGGCCAGCAGCACAATTGCCGCTGCTCGATGCAGTGTTCCGCGAAATGCAAAGCGAGTTTCCCAGATCAGGAATGGCTGCGCCCACCACGAACCGGGGAACTTGAGCGCAAATCCCGTGACCACCAGGACCGGAAAACTTACAACCACCAGCCAGTGTGCAATCCGAAAGTGAAGGTTCATGCGCTCCACCTGCCGGCGCGAATCACTCTTGCGCATGGATCGGGCTTTGTGCAGGAAATCGGCGGCCTGATGGAAGAACATGAATGCAATCGCAAGGGGAATCATCACCCAGTAAAACCAGCGAATCCATTTCACGGTCACGTGCTCGCTCAGCGAAGCGGGCGCGACGTGCACCGGTCCGATGGCAAAAGTCTCGCCGGCTCCCGGATGGCAGGCGCCGCACGTGCGGCCCAGGTTTGCGGCGTTCACCGTGGAGCGGGGATCGCTCGACGGGAAAATATTGTGGACACCGTGGCAGGAGGCGCAATTCGCCACTGTCTGTGAACCGGATTGAGCCGCAAGCCCGTGAAAACTGTCCGCAAACGTGGGCACGCGGTCGGTCGGAAGGTTGTAGCGGGCCTCGATTCGCGCGTCACTGTGGCATCGGCCGCAGGTCAGCACCGATACGCGCGCGGGGTTGACCGGCGAATCCGGGTTCGTGGGCGCGAGAATAACATGCTCCCCGTGGCAATCCGTGCAGACAGGGGCATCGGCCGCGCCCCGCGCGACCGCTTTGCCATGAACGCTTTCGTCGTAGACTTTCTTGATCTCGGAATGGCAGGCGCCGCATGTCGTGGGGATATTCCAATGGTTTGTCCTGGAACGGGGGTTGCGCCCGGAAAGCACCGCATGTGCGGAATGGCAATCCGAACAGGAGGGCGCGTTTCCATCGCCGGCCGCGAGAGCGCGGCCATGAACGCTCTCACGGTAAGACTCCACCGGGTGAGCAAAGGGGATCTGATACTTGGCAAGAAAATCCGGGTTTGAGTGGCACGAACCGCAGGTGTCCGGCTGATGCTTCTTCGCTACGGGAGAGAGCGGGTCGTCAGCCGTCAGAATTTTGTGCGCTGAGCCGTGGCAAGATTCGCAGGCTGTACCGCCTGAAATTCCATTGGCTGTTGCCATTGCATGGGCGCTGGCGAGGAAATCCTTGACCTCGCTGGCGTGGCAAGACGCGCATTGCTTCGGCATCACCCGCGATGCCGTCTGCGTATCGTGCGCGGGCCCGTGACAGCTTGTGCAAGCTTCGGGACCGAGCGCGCCGTGAACGCTCTTCGGGACGTCCGCCGCCTGATCGGCATGGCAGGTCGCGCATTCCACCTGCGCGACGCGCTTTGGGTGAGGGTATTCCTTGATGTCGGTGTGGCAGGAAGTGCAGTTCAGCACCGCATGCACGCTGGCCTTATGCTTTGCCGCGTCAACGTATACGCTCCGACCGGCGTCTGTTTTTAAGTCTTTGTTATCGTGGCAGGCGAGGCAATCCTCGTCGGAAACGGCCGCAGGTTTGGCGAGGGCCGGCGCGCAGCAAACAAGCAACAGGCCAAAGGCTAATGGCGCGATGCATTGTGGTTGTCGTACAACCGGCATAGGTCGATTCAATCCATCGCGTCCGTGGAAATCCCGGGTTATTTCAATCCCATATCGGCAAGGACTTTCGGATTCGGCTCGTCCACCGCGAGAAGGGTGTGGCAAGCATCACAATCGTTGGAGATTGTGCGGCCATCGGCCGTGGAATGGTTGCCGTCATGACATCGGAAGCATCCGGGAAAATCCTCATGTCCCAGATTGTTGGCATAGGTCCCCCAGGTCACGTTCATGTCCGGAAAGACGTTCCGGAGATAGATCGCCTGGACCTCCTGGATGGCTGCGTTAATCGAGGGCCGCTGGTCGCGGTACACCTCCGGATAGGATGTCCGGTAGAAATCGTTCAAACCCGCGGCAATGCGTTTCGCGGCATCGTCGCGACCTAGATACCCAGGTTTCTTCAGCGCTGCGGTCGCCTCTTTCTTGATGAAGGGCAGGTCCGTGCTGATGCGGCCCTCGGCCATGGCTTGGTCCAACGCGTTGTCGGGCAGCTGAAAAGTATGCGCCGGGCGATTGTGGCAATCCATGCAATCCATGGATCGAGTTTCCCCGGCGGCGAGCTGGGCCGGGGTAGGCTTCACATCGGTCGATATGAATTCGACCTTCTTGCCGTTGTCGTCCGTGTACGTCACCTGCGGGAGGACCTGCCTCTGGTGATCTGTGGCAGTGTACTCGACGCGCGATTTGACATCCAGATGACGCCCGTGAATCCCGACGTTCTCCCCTCCGTTCTGCCCTCCAATCTTCATGAGCAGCACCGTGGTTAATACGGTGTTCTTTTCGTCGTCGGAGTATTTCCTACGTATAACCATTTTGTCGCCGGTGAACATCAAGGGCCAATGGCACTGCTCGCAGGTTTCGCGCGCCGGACGCAACTCCTCCACGGGCGAGGGAATCGGCCGGGCGTAATTGTGAAAAGTGACCGCGACAACCTGCCGCACCCCCGATAATTTCGATCTCACAAACCATCCGGCTCCCGGGCCAATATGACACTCCACGCAGCTGACGCGCTGGTGGGGAGAGTTCAGGTAGGCCGTGTATTCCGGCTGCATCACCGTGTGGCAGGTTTGCCCGCAAAAGGACGCTGAATCCATATATTGAACGCTTCGATAAGAGCCCACGCTGAGGATGATAACGTTCAGCAGTGTCAAGCCGCCCACCCAGGCCGCGGCCCTGCGGAAAAAAGGCTGGCCGAGATCGATCTTGGGGTATACGTCGGGGAGATTGCCTGCCGCCTTGAGTTTGAAGCGATGCAAAAATGCGCCGACCGGAATCATGACCAGCCCGACCGCAAAGATCCCCGGAAGAATGAGGACGAAAATGACGCCGATATATGGATTGATCGTTCGCGCGGTCGTGAAATCAAATGCCCAGAAGCAGATCATGGTGATTGCCGAGCTTGTCGTGAGGACGGCCCCGACAATCGTAAACGCGTTATAGGACAGGTAGACGGCGGGCCGGAACCAGTGGGGAAGGCGTGAAGAAAGTGTCATTGGATCAGGAAATGCAAATCCTTCCTGTCGGGGTTTTGCGGCGTCTGGGAATAGCCCTCAAAAAGCAGGGCAGTCGGCACGTCAAGGCGCGGGTGGCGGATGGATCTTGTCCTTTTCAAATCCATGTGGAGAGCAAGTCGCCAGCGGCACTTCACGCCTCAATCGGCAATCCAGCAAGGCACTCGGGAACATTCGCTTTCCTGAGAGCGATTCCGGTTCTACTTCTTTCCCAGCGCGCGAACATACGCCACAAGATCCTTAATTTCGGCGTCCTTCAGTTTACCGGCATACTTCGGCATTTTTTCCTTGCCGTTGGTAATGATATCGGTCATCTCGGCATCGGTTTCTTTCTGCACTTCCGGAGCGTGGAAGTCACGGGCTTTCATGGCCTTCCCGGCCGGGGTGCTGCCTGCGCCATCAGGCCCATGGCAACCGGCGCACTTCGCCTTGTAGTTCGCTTCGGCGTTGTTTTGCGCCCGCAGTGCGGGTACGCAAAACAGCAGCAGAGAAAGAAACAGAATGAATCTCACGCAGGAATTCGCCAACCTGTTTAGCATCGAATTTTCCCTCCAAAAATAAAATACATCAAAAAGCGTACCGGAACGAGAAAGTAATGTTACTGCCGTTGAAATCCTGCAACGGAAGGGGCGCCAGTCCCGCCGGGTTGGCGACGCCTTGATCGTTGTACCCGTAGTAATTCCAAGATGTCTTGTACGTCAGGCCCTTGTAGAGCTCAAAGGCCAGGCTGGCCAGGGGCTTGACGTAGTTGAAATCCAGGGTGCCGGTCGGGGTCAACGGATTGAGAAAGGTGGTGTTGCCGCGAACGATGCTGCCGCCGTATCCGATCATGGCGGTCACGCGTTTGTAAGGCTTCCACATCACGTCGCCATAGGCGTAATGATCCATGCTGGCGTAGGACGAAAGCGTTCCGAGCGGAGAAGTTGCCCCGGGCACCGGACACGGCGTGGTGAAGATCGTGGAGCCGGTATCCGGGAAACAGATTTCGGTTTGCGTAAAAACGTCCGTGTACATATAGCCGAAATCAACCCACAACTTGGAATTCGGGGCGAGGGTCGTCGTAAAGCTGTAGGTCCGATTATGCTCCAGGTTATTGACCAGTGGCCACGTTATCGCGGTTTTCGTCGATATCCACAGCGCCGCTGACGTTTGCCCAGGGCGCCGGCGTATAGCGAACCTGAATTTTGTAGCTTTGCAGTTGTCTGGGGCTGATGCGGGTAAAGGAATTGTCGTTATAGCCGAACATCAAGTCCCCGGTGATCCGCAGCTTGTCGGTGGGCTCAGCCGAGATGCCGAACAGCCCCGCGTGTTCATGAATGTCGTAGACGTTCCGCGCGGCATTGTTGGCGGCTTCGCCGACCGGATTGGCTGAAGTGCCTTCCTGAATCGAGCCGTTGGAGTTCAGCGCGCAGCCTGAAGGCAGAGTGCTGCTGCCGGCAGTAGGTATAGCGCAATCGCCGCGCGCGGCAATGTAATAATTTCCCTTTGTTGTGCCGCCCTGGAGGGCCGCGTTGCCGCCGGCGCCTCCCGGAAAATAAATTTCACTCGAAGTCCAATGTGGCGCTGAAATCGGCGATGGTCCGTGCTTCATATAGATATCCGATATGCGCGCTGATCCGGCGCGTGAAGTCGTATTTCAACTCGATCGTGTTCGAACGGATATTCTGCCCGAGAAACTGAGAAACCAGCTCGTTGGTCACATCCGCTCCGGAACTCGTACTGTGCTGAGGGCAGGTCGGACCGTTGTAAGGAGCGGCCGGGCAGGCCGCGGCGAAAGTGTCGGGCGAGGAGGTCACCATGGTAATGGGAAGTGAAAGGCCTGCCTGGCCTGCCAAGGCGGGCGGGGCGAACAAGTTCGTTTCGGCTGTGGCCCACATGGATGGGATTCGCCAATTGTCGTAGGAGAATTCGTCGGCGAGGCCCAGTTTGTCCGTGATGCTGTATTCGCCCGACCAATTGGCGTTGACGGAAACCCGCTTGGCCTCAGCCGGCCCGCCCGTCGTGCTGCCGCGCGTCAGCGTCCTGGTTGTCCAGCCATTGGTCGTGTCGCTGAAATTTGAGAGCGTATTGTTGCCGCTGCTGTAGCCTGCCGATCCTGTCATCGAAAGGTTCTTGATATAGGTCGGACTGGAAACTGAAGCGTTCGGTCGGGAACGACGACCGAGGATTCTGGACCTGGCTATAGGACAGGTACCCGTTGCAGTTGGCGGTAACCGTCGGAGGCGTGGTCGAGGCATTGGTAACCGGATTGGCGCACGGAGAAGTGCCGTTGAAAATCGAGGCCCAGATCCACAGGAGTGCCGTTTGAAAGCTGATACGTGAGATTATTGTCCGCAACCGAGTTGTCCACTTTGGAGTAGGTGAGGAATTCATCGAACGACAGCGTCGTTTTCCGGAATGCCCCGGTAATCCACTCCCATGCGGTAGGAATTTGTGGTCTCCCGCACAGTATCCGTCAGCAGCGGTTCTTCTCCCCCCTCGAGCGTGGAGAGAGCGGGTCCCGTGTTCACGTTGTAGGAATACCCCAAACGGACGCGGATCCGCGATTCGGGAAGAAGAGTCAAATCGTAATCCTGCATCCGCCGGGATAGATCGAGTGCGTGCGGCGAATTGGTGATCGGAGTCGGGACGCTGAAGCTTGTCGGGTTCAGGGGATTCGCGAGCAGGTCGTAGTTCCAGAAATTCTTGTCGCGCCGGAACATCGCGCTGAAGTCGTACCACTTGTTCTTTTCGATCCGCAGCCGCGAAACGTCGTTGGGATCGCCGCCGTAGCCGAAGTTGCTGAAGGACAGGCTATCGAAAAAGATCCCGCGGTGGTCGATCGAGCGCATGTCCACGGTGTAATCGAACAGCCGGACGCCGGACTGCAAATTTTCAAACGTATCGTAGTTGTTCATGTTCCCGCTGATCAAGCTGTCCCGGTAGCCGAATTCGACGGTCTGTTGAATATTGTAGTTCCCTGAATTTTTCCCCGCGGATTCGTCCGCGTTTTGCGCGAGCGATTGATCCGGCATCTGCGTTTGGGCGTTCGTCGACGCCACCGGCAACAGCGACAGAACCAGGGCTAATAGCAACGCCCGGAGGCACGTCCCGGCGGCATTCCCATTCGCCTGTGTCAAAGCCGAATTGCTCCCTGCTGCATAAATTCCCGTACTTTCATTTCGTTCGCTCAAGGTCATATCAGCCCCTCTACTTGAACAAAGTATGGTCGACGTTCGAGCCATGGACTTGCACGTGACAAATAGTGCAGGCCTGGTACTGGGCGGCCTGGTTATGAAATGAAGGGGCACCCGGCGCGTTTGCAAAGGAAGTCGTATGGCACGACAAGCACAGAAGGTTCACGTTACTGACTTTAAGCAGGTGGGCATTCGGCGAGCCGTGCGGCGTGTGGCACGATGTGCAACCCTCCACCTTTACGGGTTCATGTTCGTAAGTGAACGGGCCTCGCTTATCGGCATGGCAGGTAAAGCAAACCGCGTCCTGAGCCGCCGAGATTCGTACTTGCTTGGCCGCCACCGTTCCGTGCGGGTTATGGCAGTCCTGCATTGCACCAAACCCTCATTGACCCTGTGATGGAACGGCATTTCGAATTGGGGTTTTTGCTGAAGATGGCAGGTGTAGCAAAGTTCGGGTTGCGCCTTGACCAGCAGAAACTCCTGGGTCGTGGCGTGGTGCGGGGAATGACACGAGATACAGCTCACGTTGCTCTTGGCATGCAGGGAATTTATGGCCTGCATATGCTGGGTGCCGGACGCGTGGCAGGTCATGCAGCGATCATCAATTTCTTTGGCGGTATGGTCTTTGAAGATGAAAATCTTGGTGATATCGCCGGCGCCGGCGACATGGGCCGCTCCGGGACCATGGCACCCTTCGCATCCCTGATGGGATGGCCCGCCATTCGTGTCCAGTGTCGTCTTCCAGTGCGGGGTCTTTTCCCAATTGTTGTAAAGGTCCTCGTGGCACGTCTTGCACGTATCCGACCCGACGTAGCCGGAATTATCCGCCGGCGCGGAAGCGCCCGCGCCCTGCCTTGGGGCCGGGCTTGTAAAAATGGTGTTTGATGTTGGGTAGCCTGCGAAGGCTCGTGGTCCGACTAGTAACAGAGCCAGCAGAATCGCTCCGGAATATCCAAGAAGCGCAAAAGGCCTTCTCCAATAGTTCATACGCCTCCCCTCAGTACTGCGTTCAGCCGGAAATCTTTATTTCCGATGAATAACCAGCAATAATCCGCTATCTATTTATCTGGCTCTGTGACGGCCATCACAAAAATTTGCGACAATTCATTCAACAACTGCCGTTAAGAGCGATACACATCCCCGGTACCGCAATCGACATGGATTGGAAACTACAACAGGAAGGGGGGAGTCCGACCTAAGAGTCCTGCAACAACTGCTCCAGGCCAAGCTTATCCTTGATGGTCACACTGGACCCTTTAATATGCAAGAGATTTTTTTTCTTGAATTCCGCAAACAGCCGCGTCACGGTTTCCCGGGAGGCGCCGATCATTTGCGCGATCTCTTCGTGCGTCAATGTCAGGTTGAACTTGACGGCTCCATTTTCGGACTTGTGATTAGCGCTCCAGTCCAGGAGAAACCGCGCCAGTTTTTCACCAGTGGAATGCGAGAGGCCGATGGTGCGCATTTCCGCGAACGCGGATTGGTAGGTTTCGCTGAGTTCCTGCGCCACGCGCAAGGCCGCATCGCCATGCTCGCGGAGGAAACTCAAGAAAATCAGTCCGGCTGATGAAATTGGCCTGCGTGGGCTCGATGACCTCCGCGGTGACTTCATACGGCCTGCCGGAAATGGTGGCCGGTAACCCCAGCAGGTCGCCCGGCTCGGATATTCGAAGAATCAGTGTCTTGCCATCGGAGGAAGAGGTGGAGAGCTTCACATGGCCGGCACAAAGAATGAACACGCCGCGGGAGGGTTGCCCCTCCACGAATAAAGTCGCTCCCTTTGGATACGTGGCCGATCCGGTAATCTCCGAAAGGCGCTGAAGCGCCGCCGGTTGAAGGTTGCAAAACAGCCGGTCCTGCTTGTGAGGGCAGCTGACGCAGCTTTCGATGATTTGCAAACCGTAAGGTGAGCGCATAGCTGGACTCCCGCTAACTATACGCCCTCGGGCGCGGCTTACAAAGCGAAAGCGGCCCGTCGATGGTGTCTGTAAGTCAGCCATGATATCACCTCCAAAAAACACGATATCGGAGACCCGCCTGGAGCGACCGTGATCTGGGTCACAGCAGATCGTGATGGCTATCACTTCCACCCGCCTGCAATTCGTTAACAATTTGACCAGATATGGAGGTCGATCATGCCGAAAGATGAAAGAAATATGCTGGAACTTCTGAAAGCGGAACTCAATTTTTTGAAAAAGGGCGGATACGGGCGGTCTCCGCGGGAGCCCTGGAGAGCGCAACTGGTTTTTGAAGACTCTCCGTCCTGCATGAATTATGACACCAAGGAAAATCCGCGGCCGTGTACTGAATGTGCGTTGATGCAGTTTGTTCCGCCGGAAAGCCGCGGCGAGAAAGTTCCCTGCCGCCATATCCCGCTGACGCCGGACGGCGAAACGCTGCAGGAACTGTATCGCGGATCCACACAGCAGGACCTGGAAGATGCGCTGGGGGACTGGCTGCGCGCCAGCATTGCCCGCCTCGAGGCGGCGCAGGCGGCGAAGACAGCCGCGTAAGCCACGGGGCAGTGGTTATCGGTTCGCTGGTATTTCGCGGGGCTGGAAAGGGGGCATCATGTTCCAGAACCTTCATCCGAAATGTGCAAATCCCGCTTGTGCCGCAGCATTCGATTGGATGGCGGGTGGAAGACTTTTCAGATTTCACCGCGATCCCCCGCCGCTCGCGGCAAGCGATGAGAATCAAAACCCGCTCCAGGGGTCGCGTCGCGTCGAGCATTTCTGGCTGTGCGAGCGATGCTCACACATCTACACGCTCGACTACGAGCGCGGTCGAGGAGTTTTGATCCGCCAGCTCTGGCCGGAACTTCCGGCGGCGGAAAATGAGATGCACTTGCCTGTCGCCTGAAACCTTTCGCGCGAAAGCTGGCAAGTATTGCATACGGCGGCCGCCACCCCACCCAATCACACACCGGGTTCGGCCGCCGGCCCTCCTTCCTTAGAAAGATTTCTCGCGAACGAAGAATCTTGGCGTATCGTGTCTGGCGTAATTCTCAAGGCTTGAGCAACTGATCGAAAGAACATCCGCGCATCATCACTCCGAGTTTCCCTCGGCGACCTTGGAATAACAACGTTTCAGGGGATCAAAAAAGCTATGACTCTTGTCAAGCGCGAATAGGAAAGTATCCGCCGGCCGTCCTTCAGCCGCGGACTGTCAAGACCGGACACTTGGATCGCGAAACGATTTCGTGCGCCACGGGCCGCAGCAGATGAGTTGCTGCGCCTATTCCGCCTTCCGCCCTGCGCACGCCGAGAACGATCAGATCGACGCCAATCCCGTTAGCGACTTCCAGAATCCTGTCCGCCTGACGGCCGAATTCCACAAGATACATCGCCTCGCAGGAGTCTTCAGCTTCCGGCGGCAACAGATTCTGCAACTGCCGCCGGACCGAATCCGCGGGAGGCTCGACACGCGCCGACTCTTCGATCTCCGCGTTCCCGACGACGTGCAGCAGCGTCAGACGCGCATGATTTTCCTGGGAGAACGAAACAGCGTAGGGCAGCGCGGCAAGCGCCTCTGGCGAAAAGTCGGTTGCGTAAAGAATTTCCTTCATCTTCATGCGCCGGGCGGCGTCTGGCGAGACTTCGGGTCCGACCGTAAGCACGGGGCAGGAAGCGCTTCGAAAGATTTCTTCGGCAACCGAGCCGAGAAAGAACCTTTTGACGCCGGTGCGGCCGCTGGTCCCGATCACGATCAGGTCCGTGTTCTGCTTGGTTACGACATCACTAATCTCGGGCCACACTTTCCCCTCACAGACAGTCACTTCGTGCGGAACGCTCGACAGCAACCGGTGAAGCTGCAAGGCCTCCGCCTTCGCGATTTGCTGCGCCGCTTCTACGACGTACGGAAGTCCCTCTGGCCCGACAATTGGATAGGTAGCCGGAAACCTGACGTGTATGCCGTGCACTTTGGCCCCATAGTGTTTTGCCAGTTCAATGGCATACGGAAGAGCGGCTTCCGCAGAGGTGGAAAAATCTGTCGCGTACAAAATGTTCTTGAGAGAAATCCGCGTTTTTGTTCCCGTGGCGTTCATAACCGCCTCCTCGCAACTCAATATTCATGCCAGATCGGGACGAATAAATGTGACTCGCGTCACACCTGAAAGTGAGTCGAGTCACTTCTCATCTCCTGCCGATATGTCAGATTTTCATGGGAGTCGGCTTCAGGAAAGGGGACGTATGACAAATCTCTTCGATGTGAAAGAGACTGCTGTCGGAGGCGTCCCTTTGCGGTCGCCGACCCCCTCAGCAGAAGCGGTGCCGGTCCAGGCTCATTTATTTCAGGGGGTGAATTTCTATGAAGGAAACCAGTGAAGTTCCTCCTTATCCCGGCCATTCGATTTTTCAGGAATCGTTTTTCTTTTGCAGGATCCAGAACGTAGGCGATGATTCCGGGGCGGGAAATATCTACGTGGAAACGGCGGTGGACAGCTACTCGCGCCTGGCATTTGCGAAAATTCGATCCGAGCAGAGCGCCATGCACGCGGTCGACCTGCTCAAGACGCGTGTTCTGCCATTCTTTGAGAACTACGGCGTGGAAATCGAACGCGTGTTCACGCCGAAACGCGTCGAATATTGTGGTCTCGCTCCCAAACATCCGTTTGAAACTTTCCTGAGCACCTCAAAGATTCAGCACTTGCATATGAATCCGGCCACCCAAACTGGCGACTCGTTGTGCGAGCAGTTTTTTCACGTGCTCCAGCGCGAATTTTTCACGCCCGAACTTCGCAAGAGATTTCACCAGTCAGTTGAGATATTGCAGCAGGATCTCGATGCGTTTGTGGAAACCTACAACTCCCAGCGAGCCGGCCTGGAAGCAGATGCACCGGAACGCCCTCCCCTGCGCGTATTTCTGGAAGCTGCAAAGACCTGAATGCCCGGCCTTGTTTGAATTGAACTTCCCGGTTGACGCGTGCCGTGAATGTGATATTGCTTTACGCTGATTTCCCTAACCCAAGTGGACGCGGGATCGCGCCGGTTTGAAGTGTGTGTTCTTGAAAAGCTGCGATCCCATCCTTGAGGAATATCCCGATGTTTGAGCAGGTCCTAAATCCCGCGGGACATCTCTGGCTCAGCGTGCTGATTTCCCTGGTGCCGCTGATGGCGCTGCTTTTCATGCTGGCAGTGCTGCGCATGACCGCCTGGCTCGCCACGATCCTCGTGGGCGCGATCACGATCCCCCTTGGGATTTTGGTCTGGCACGCGCCTCTGGTGAGCACCCTCAAATCCTACGCGTATGGCGGCATGACGGGATTCTGGGTGATTGACTGGATCACATTCTGGGGCCTGATCCTCTTCAATACTCTGGTCTTGACGGGCGATTTTGAACGGTTCAAGAACTGGATGGTCCACCACACTACCGCTGACATCCGGATTCAGACAATCATGCTGGCGTGGGCCTTCGGCGCGCTTCTGGAAGGGCTTGTGGGGTTCGGTACTCCGTGGGCGTTTGTGGTTCCTATTCTGGTGGGGCTGGGAATTGATGACCTGGACGCTATTAGAGTTGCGGCCTTGGCAAATAACGCTCCGGTATCCTACGGCGCGCTCGGATCTCCCATCCTGGGACTGGCTGCGGTGACGGGTCTTCCACTTATGGCGCTGTCTGCTTCCATCGGTAACATCGTGGCCATCCTTGCCTTGCTTCCTCCCTGGGTTCTAATTTACCTCGTCAGCGGTTGGGATGGCGTAGTGGAAGCATGGCCCTTGGCGATTGTGGGTTCTCTTTCTTACATCGCGGGACAATGGCCCGTCGCTCATTACTGGGGACCCTACCTCCCAGATCTGAGCGGTGCATTGGTTTCTTTCTGGATTCTTTTCCTCTTCGTGAAGATCTGGCGTCCCAAGACGGTCCGTGGATTCGGCGGCGTTCCCATAAAATCTGCGCCCGTACCCGCTTCAAGTCACGTGGAATTGACTTCGGTGCGAGAGGCGCTATTCGCCTGGATGCCCTATATCGTGCTTATCCTCGTCGTTGTCGCTTGGACGGGTCCAAAGTCTCCTCTCCCCTCGATAAGTTTGTTCAAGCTCTCGGTCGCCGCCAAATCTTCGGTGACGCAGAAAGCGATCTTATCTACGTTCAACTTTAATCCGCTCGGCGCCGGCACTTCGACACTGGCCTCATGGCTAGTCATACTGGCGATTCTTCGGCCAGGTGGTCAGATCCTCAAGCAGGTGTTCTTCCGGACATTTCGGCAAATGTGGGGAGCATTACTGGTCGCATTTTTTATTTTCGGCCTGGCATATATTTTTGTTTACACGGGCATGGCAAATTCGCTGGCCTACGGACTATCCAAAATCGGCCCTATTTTTGTGGTCCTGGCGCCCATTCTAGGCTGGATTGGCGTGGCGCTCTCCGGGAGCAATACCTCGACCAACGCCATGTTCGGTCCCGTCCAGGCCATGACCGGGAGTCTGCTGAACTTTCCTGTCCTGCTGTTACCCTCGTTCAATTCAGTGGGTGCCGAAGTGGGAAAGCCAATCGCACCTCAAACCGCCAGTGTCGGCGTTTCCACCTGCAAGTTGGTACGTAGTGAAGGACAGGTAATCCGTCACAACATGGGTTGGACGCTGGTTGTGCTCGGCTACTTGATTCTGATCAGCCTGCTTATCTATTTCGTATTCCCGAATTGGATGTCGCTGTAGCGATTCTTCCTTTGTTGCTCAATCCCTTCCTGGACTCGTCCCCGTAGTTTCTTCGCCTGCAATAGAGCCATCGCCGAACTCCACTAATCAACTTCGCCGGAAGTGACGATTACTGGGAGGTGAGATGCGCTGGATTATTTCGATGGAGCGAGCCAACGATTTGCCATGAACCGTTGGAAACAATCGGAAAGATTTCTTTTCTCGTACTGGTGCTCCTGATCGCCACCAATGCGGGAGCTCAGCAATTTGTACCCGCTCAGCCTTCGGGCAAGGAACACAGCGGACTTTTCGCCATCCCGCATGGAGTGGCGGGAGAAATTGCGGCGACGGCTCACGACTTCGCAACGTTTCGCGACAAGCAATGGGAAATCCTGACCATTGCGCAAATCGGGGCCGCTTCCGCCGACGCCGAGACCAGTCTTTACAATTTCAGCCGCTGCGCAGATTGCCGGGAAGTAGGTTTCTCTCGGTATTTCCTCGGCAGCCGGCCGGATGCGCACAAGTACATCGTTGCGGGCCTGGTCGAAATCACCGCAGAGGCCGTGGCGGGCCACTATCTGCGCAATCACGGCCCCACACAAAAATGGTACTGGCGCATTGTCTGGTCGCTGCCGCAGTCGCTATCCCTCTACGGACACGCGCAAGCCAGCATTCACAACGCACGCGTGAATTTGGGTTGCGATGCAGCGGTCCCGGAATGCCCCTAATGCGATAGATGCGACGGTTGAGGATTGTTACGCCGTCAAAGCCGCCACAAGCCTGGTGACGTCGGGAGCATCCTCCAGGGACTTCACTGCCGTGATGACGGATTCGGTTTTTGCGGTGGGCCATTTTGCAAATTCGGCGCAGCCGCGGAACTTGTCCGCTACTTCCTCGTAGCTCATGGGATTTGAAGGGCTGCCCTTGGCGTATTCCGCGCGCCCGGAATATACCGTGCCGTCTTTCATGTGAATTCGCAGGATGCTGGTCATCTTGTCCAGTCCGGCGGCCTCGGCTTCGGGATCAATGTAAAAATTCACGCGCTTGATCATCTCCTGCACGTCGGGACGCTTCACGACGGCATCCTGATATTCGCCGAGGCCCGCCTTGCGATCGAGCAGCAGGATGCTGAGGCAAAATTCCATGCTGAATTTTCCCTGGAGTCCTGTGGTGGGATGATGATGCAGCAGGGACGTCAACATGGCGTGATTCGCTCCCAGGTCCACCTTCTCGACATCGGCGGCTTTAATGTTGTTCTGGCGAATCAGGCGCAACATTTCTCCCATGGCGGGATGAGACAGCGAACCGGACGGATGCGGCTTGATCGACACCCCGGGCGACGCCAGCGTCCAGGGTTTGCCGAGCCGCCCGACGATAGCTCCCGGGTCAAACCCGCCTCCCTCCGCCTGAAAAAAACCCAGCGGCGCTTCCAGGATATCGTGGCCGCGGTCCAGCCAAGCGCGGCGAGGTCTGCGGCGACCGTTCCGTTTTCGGCAGCGTGGCCTGCGTGGAAAGGTTTGGTCATCGAGCCGAAATTGTCGCGGAAACCGCCTCCCTCGGTGGCTGCGATCCCCAGGGCGTATGTCGTTTGCAGCGCGTTCAGTCCGCGCAATTTTGTGCAAGCGGCGGCGCTGCCGAGACTGCCGCAGGTTCCCGTGGTGTGAAACCCATCATCGTAATGACGAGGCGCAATGGCCTCCGCAATCTTGCATTCGACTTCCACGCCCATGTGATACGCAAGCATCAGGTCTTTGCCGCTACGCTTTCCCAGCTCGCACAGCGCGAACGATGGAGGAAGCACCGCGACGGTGGGGTGGGTCAGCAGGCCGTAGATGCGGTCCTTCGCGGCGGCCAGCTGCGTGTCATCAAAATCGTCGGCGTGGATTGAGACTCCATTGGCGAACGAGGCGAAACGCGGATGGCTTTTCATTCCCGTCCCGATAATGCTGGTTTTTTCTTCGGCCGTTCCGAGCGACTTCACATACTGCCGTACGAGCGGCCCCATGACGGAAACCGATCCCGCGAGCGCCAGTCCGAAGCCATCGAGGATCGATTTCTTGCCCAGAGTCAATGACGTCGGGCGGAATATCCTCATATTTCGTGTTCACGATAAATTCCGCGACAGACTTCGTCAGGCCCGGAGCCTTCGGAAATTCCGCAGCCGGAGCTGGCGACGCGGACACGCGCCGGGCGCCCAGGGCTATGGCGGACATGGCCAGCGAATTCTTGAATAAGTCGCGACGCTTCATTGCGTTTTGCCTCCAGTTGCGGGAAAAGCGGAAGACCCTTCATAAATATGCGCAACATTCTCCGTGCCGATCTTGCGCCTCAAATTCGGCGGAAGCTGATTGAAGAGCAGGACCACCTCCTGCCAGCGCTGAGGCTGATTTTTTGGCTCGGGATAGTGCTCGTCGCTGCCGACGATGAAACGGTCCGGAAAATCTTCAAATAGCTTGAGCCATTCCGGCTTGATCTTGCCGTCCGCGAGCGGGTAATTCTTTCCGTGTGCAAGGGGATCGGTCTTGATTTCCATGTACAGGTTAGGATGCGCGAGCAGTAAACGGCGGCAAAGGTCAGGCGTTCGAAATCCGGTTCCGTCGGCGCCCGCATGCGCCCATATAATTTTGGCGCGCGGGTTGTGCGCCAGAAGCCGTTCGAATGCCGCAATATTCGCATGAAGCTGAGGGGGATTCGGTGGCGACTTCAAGTCCGCTGGCAGAGCCATCGCTGTCGGGGACGGCCTCCATGTGAATGTCGATGGGCACGCCATGCTGGGCGGCGATATCCGCCAGCATCAAATAGAGCGGATGGTCCGGGGGAGCGTACTGATATGGCGTCGCTCCGTCGAAATGCTCGGCCGCCATTTCCCCGAACCCGATGACGCCCTCCCGGATGAGCTCTTCCGCGCGCTCCCGGAATTTTTTCTGGACGGCCGGGCCGGCGTCTCCGCTGGCGACCGACTTGCATGATCATCGCATTCAGGGTTCCGCCGCCGCCGAGGACGGCCAATTTGCCCGGATACTTCTTTGCGGTTGGCAGCAGGACCTCCGCATCAAAATGGCCCGGATGATCGAATGTGTCGGGCGGCATCAGAAAGAATATCTTTGTGGCATTTTGACGGCCGAGCGCGGCAATCGCCGAGCGGACAGTGCCTTCGGGGTCTTTATCATCAAAGTGAGTATGGGCTTCGATGTAGGGAGACAATGCCGGGACGGGCTCCATCTCCGCGCTCGTTTGCGGCGCGCCTGCGGACATAACGTGCGCGGCAATCAATCCGGCGCAGGAAAGGGCCACTGCCGTTCCTATTTTCATCAGCCGTCGGTCCATTTTTGCTCGAACCCTCCTGGTGTGATGACGGTTTCTGACGTCACATTCTGTCCGCTGCCCCGGCTCGAAGGCAAGCGTTTCTTCCGCATTCCGCTCGATGTTAAGATGGGTGTTGCGAGGCCCGACATGACCGAAAAAATTCGAAAAACGGAAGCCGAGTGGAAACAGACCCTCACTCCGGAGCAATATCATGTGACCCGACGGAAAGGCACCGAGCCTCCGGGAACCGGCGAATACGAGGACACGGAAACGCCGGGAATGTACACATGCGTGTGTTGCGGGCAGCCGCTTTTCAGCTCGGATACCAAATTTCATTCCGGTTCCGGATGGCCCAGTTTTTACGCGCCGGTAGATGAGTCAAAGATCGAAGTGGAACGCGATTTGAGCCACGGGATGTTGCGCGAAGAGGTGGTTTGCAGCCGCTGCGACGCGCACCTCGGACACGTATTTCCCGATGGCCCCCGCCCGACCGGCCTTCGTTACTGCATCAACTCCGCGGCGCTGAATCTCGTCGGAGAAGGATGAAAAATGAACCGGCGGCGATACGTCCTCTTGGGGAGAATTTCGTTGGCGCTATTGGCCTGCGCCTGCCTCCTGATTGCGCCGGCTCGTTCCACCCCTCCGCCGCAGGCGGCACGTTCGGTACACATCACGCTGCTGGGCACCACGGACCTGCACGCTCACATCGAACCTGTCGACTACTTTACGAATAAGCCCGCGGCGCTCGGATTTGCAAAGATTGCCACTCTCATCCGAGCTGTCCGCAAGGAGCAATCCAATGTTCTGCTGCTGGATGCCGGCGACACGATTCAAGGCACACCACTTGGATACTATTTCGCAAAGGATGATCCTGAAAAGCCGAATCCGATGATGCTGGTGATGAATGCCCTCGGATATGACGCCGCCGCCGTGGGCAATCACGAATTCAATTTTGGGCTCGACTACCTTTGGAAAATCAAAGGCGAAGCCCATTTCCCGATTCTGGCGGCCAATGTCAGGCAGACTTACACAAGCGGCGCGCGGCATTTTGATCCTTATATCATCAAGAACGTGGCAGGCGTGCGCGTGGCGCTGGTCGGCTTCGTTACGCAGAGCATCGGCAATTGGGAGATTCCTGGAAATTATAAAGGCTACGAGTTCGAGTCCATCGTATCCGCAGCGCTCCGCGTGATCCCCGAAGTGCGCAAGCAGGCGGATGTAGTGGTCGTGATCGCGCACTCCGGCCTGGGCCCAGATCCCGGAGGACAAAACTCCGCCGGAATTCATCGACATCCCCGGCGAAAACCAAGTTCTCGAATTGGCCCAGCAAGTTCCGGGGATTGACGTGATCCTGTTCGGCCATACGCACAATCAGGTTGCCGAACGCATCGTGAATGGAGTGCTTCTGACCCAGCCGAAGAATTGGGGAGCCTCGCTGGCGCGCATCGATTTAGATGTCGCTCGCGGCGCGGATGACCACTGGCAGATCGCCTCAAAGCATTCCGTGGCGCTCCCTGTCACGCTCGATACGCCCGTCGATTCGGAAGTCGAGCGGCTGGCCGCGCCCTACGAACAAGCCACTCAAGCATACCTCGATGCTCCAGTGGCAACCTCCGCGAAGGAGATGAGTGGCGCGACGGCCCGCATCGAGGATGAACCCTTAACCGACCTGATTCATACCGTGCAACTTGAAGCCGGCCACGCCGATATTTCGATGGCCACGATGCTTTTTACGGGAGTGAAGATTCCTGCAGGGAAGGTGACCACTCGCCAATTGGCCGCGCTTTATCTGTATGACAACACGCTCTACACAATCGAAATGACCGGCGCGCAATTTCGCAATGCGCTCGAACATGCAGCCGGTGTCTACCAGCAGTGGCCGCTGCCCGCGGGAGAGAAACTTCGTTTGCCGAACTACGATGTGGACTCCGCCGCGGGCGTAAATTACACGATTGATTTGCGGCAGCCGGATGGACATCGCATCGTCAACTTGACGTACAAGGGTAAGCCTATCGACGACGCTCAGAAATTTCGGGTCGCCATCAACAACTACCGGTATGCGGGCGGCGGGCGGTATGACGTCTATAAGGGCCTGCCCGTCGTTTACCGCTCGTCGCAGGAAGTGCGGGACCTGATTGCAGAATATCTGCGCCGCACGGGCGTCGTTCCCACTACAGCGAACAACAACTGGCACATCGAGCCGATGGAAGCGGTGGACGCGTTGCGAAGGCTGGCGCTCGATCAGCAAAGTCGCCCGGCGACAGCATCGCAGAGATATTCGCCGTGGACTCTTTCCGGAGCAATAACACGAACATCGCCCTGGACGGGATTTCGAGACGGTTTCCAAACGCTGTCAGTTCGATCGACAAGCACTTCCTACGCGGCTGCGGGAAATTGATGTCTTCAATGTGTCACTCCTTTTCAGGAATCGATCCTTCCCCGCGAGCGTTTGAGCAGAAGTGTCGAGATCCAGAGCGCATTTGGACCTAATTTTGATTCAAGTTTGTCCATAAATAGATGATCTCTCGTCAGGCTTCCATAAAATCGCTAGTTATTGGACCATGAAGGTGAAGCTCGTGCTGTGGCTGAGCGGCCCGCATGTCCCTGTGACCGTCGCAGTAAAGACAACTCCCTTTGGCGTTCCGGGTGTTTGGAGGCCGGTGCTGCCCCCACCGCCAGTTCCGCCAGCGCCGCAACCAACTAAAGCGCCTGTCAAGCAAGCAAGGACCATGAGGCCGAAGACCGCGCTCCAACCGCGTTGTTTTGCTGGAAAGGCCATCAAGAGAAGAAGGACGAGACCTGTTGCTACGCTGGCCGTCCACCAGTTGAAATTGACAGGGCGGCTGCCCGGATTTCGCGAGAAAGAGAACGGGGCTGTTGTATTGATCGAATACCATATCATCTGGCCCGGCGCCACATAACCGAACGGGATCGTTCCTTCGGCGATGTTGCAAGTGCTGAGGCTTCCGGGTGGCGAAATCGTGCATGAACCCTGAGGGTATGGAAATACAACTGTCCCCGTGAACCCATTCGACGGAGTCAGCGTCACGGCAACTAAACCAGAGTTGATGGCGGGAGAGACAATCGTTAAGGAAGAAGGGTTCGTAGAAAGGGTGAAGTCCGAACCTGGTTCAGGATTTACAGTTTCTGTAAGATTAGCCTGGGAAGAGATTGCGTAATTGTTGTCACCATTATACCGAGCGGCCAAATTCAGTGCTCCCGTGGGCAGTAAGTTTGGTTGCACGTTGGTTGTAAATACTGCCTGCCCATTGATAACCGGAACTGAAGTCCCAATAGTACTCGTCCCACCCGGCGCAGACCCGGTAAATTCCACCTGGCCGCCGATCGCTGGTCCGCCGCTCTGACTTGGAGTCACGTTAACGGTGAACTGCACACTTGTGCCTTGCGCGACTGTAGGACTGGACGAACTGATTGTTATTGAAGTCGGAATCTGCACGTCTATGAATGTACGTCCGTTGGAGGAGGCGTAGTTCGCATCACCGCTATACACCGCATTAACCGTATTCATCCCAACGGGAAGTTGAAGTGTTGCGACGGCCTGTGCTTGGGTCGGGGTCGAACTGGTATCACTGACGGGCACGGGATTGCCGACCAGCGTGTTTCCATTCATGAAAGTCACGGTTCCAGTTGGCGCCACGCCGTTACTATTTGTCCGAATGGTTGCTGTGACTAGGATGCCCTCCCCTACTAGGGTATAGAAGCCTGAAGAAAGCAACACCCCCGTCGGTGCCGGCGTAACCGTCATAGTTGCCGAGGTGACGCTTGGTTTGAAACTGATATCGCCTGAATAATTTGCCTGCAGGTTATGGACCCCTCCCGTGAGCTGAATGCTCCTATCCTCGAAAAAACCGAGGCTATTCAGGCTGTACGTGCCGGCATCTAGCGAATTGCCGTTATCAGCCAAAATCACTTTCCCGGTGGGGCAAGCGGACTCCCCCAGAGAGGTCGGCTGGCATACAGTGCCCGAGGCGTTCGTGATGTCTACGCGCAGGATGTAGGGTGACCCGTAGGTAACCGTAGTGGAACCCTTGTTAACCACATTTCCGCTCCCGTCGAACATTAACAGGCCGATCTGTGCCTGGCCGGTCTCTGGAGCAACTGACACGCCTATGGGGCTTGAATCGCTCGCGCCAAATGTTGTGTCGCCCTCGTAATGCGCTCTTATCGTAAATGTGCCGCCCGGAAGAAGATTGGTGTTGCCGGAAGCGCTGCCATTGGTCAAGGTGAACCGGTCAATGGAAGCCGAGCTCCCATTCGCAAATGTTGCGATGAGCGAAACATCACCAGTCGGTGTTCCGTTACTATTCGTGACTGTGACGTTGATAGGGACGCTCTGGCCATGCGTGATGTTTACAGGATTGCCGTTGTTAAGTGTTAGATTAGTTGAACTCGCCATGAACGTTGCGAGATTCCAGCCGTGAACGAGATTGTTAACATTCATCGAGCCGAGTCCCGTGGCCAAGTCATACCCCGCATCAGCGTCGTAGCCCGTTAGGATGCCGTAATTGTCACTTCCGTTGGCGACGGAGCAATTCGGGCTGAATCGATTGCAGGGTACTGCAATCATCCCCGAAGTTACGTCATTGAAGATGCATCCAGAGGCAGGGCTCACTGAAGAATTGCAATTAAGAGCCTGTTGGGAAGGCAGCGCCGCGAGTTTATAGAGAACGTAGTCGGCGTTTCCTTGCCCTGGGGATTCCGTGTACTGATTGACGAGTGCCATAATTCCAGCGAAGGATGGCGCCGCCGCAGAAGTTCCACCGAATCCAAGAAAATTCGTGTAGGGACCGTTCAGGTTGCATGACGTGCCAGTTTGACCTGATCCCCCCAATCCGCACGAACCTGAGTATGATTTCGCAGTTCGGAAAGGGGGACAAGCATGTCCAGAACGAGGCACACAGAAGCCGAGATCATCGCCGTGCTGAAGCAGGTGGAGGCGGGGCGGAAGGCGGAGGACGTGGCGCGGGAAGCGGGAGTATCGAAGCACACGATCTACGCTTGGAAAGCGAAATACGGCGGGATGGACGTAAACGAGGCGCAAGAAGTGAAGCAGTTGCGGGAAGAGAACGGGCGACTCAAGAAACTCGTGGCGGATCTGAGCTTGGACAAGGACGCGTTGCAATCGGTGATTCGAAAAAACGGATGGAGCTCGCAGTCATGAAGGCGGCTGTGGGGCAAGTGCGCCAGCAGTATGCCTTCAGCCAGCGGCGGGCCTGCCGACTGCTGACGATGTCGGTATCGAGTTACCGCTACCAGACCAAGCGCAGCGATGAAGGGTTGCGAGCGCGCCTGGTGGAACTGGCGCGGGAGAAGCCGCGGTTCGGCTATCGGCGCTTGCATGTTTTGCTGCAACGCAAGGGAGAGACGGTGAATCACAAGCGCGTGCATCGGGTGTATCGGGAGGCGGGATTGAGTATTCGGCGCAAGAAGCGCAAACACTGCGTGCGCACCGGACAGCCGCTACGAGCCTGCACCGCAGGGAATCAGGAATGGGCACTGGACTTCGTGCATGACGCGGTGCAAAGCGGGCGAGCGATCCGGGTGCTGAGCGTGGTGGACGCGTATACGCGGGAGTGCCTGGCACTGGAAGTGGACACCAGCTTCGCGAGTCGACGCGTGACGCGGGTGTTGGAGAGGATTGTGACGGAACGAGGGGTGCCGCAGGCGATTCGCTGCGATAACGGGCCGGAGCTGACGAGCCGGCATTTTCTGGCCTGGTGCATCGAGCGGAAGATTGAGTTGGTGCACATTCAACCGGGCCGCCCGATGCAGAACGGACGGGTGGAAAGTTTTAACGGGCGGATGCGGGAGGAGTGCTTGAACGTGAGCTGGTTTGAGAATCTGTTCCAGGCGCGGGAGAAGATCGCAGTGTGGCAGCGAGAGTATAACGAAGAGCGCCCGCACAGCAGCCTGGGATACCGAACGCCGGAGGAATTTGCGCGGGAAGCGGGCGGAGAGAAGGGCTGTGGAAAAGGCGCTGCGTGGAAAAGTAAAGACAACTTTTCCACTCCGCTTGGGAATCCCGCAGAAGGCGCGGGATTCCCACTTTCCCACAGCCCTGGCGGCGACGGGATCACCACCGTTGAGCAAGTGAATAGTCCGGATGTCGTATTATGAAGTGTGCGGTGTTGGGGGGCAGGTCAAGTTGTAATGCTGTCCGATTCGCAGACGATGTAATAGCTGTCATTGAAGCCCGGGCTTGCGAATAAAGAAACATCCGGAATGTCCCGCGCGCTATCATTGGGCACACCGGGAGCTGATTGCCATGAGGGCTTGAAGTAGCCCCCCGAGCAGGTCGGCACATTCGCGCCATCGGAGACCGTGCAATTACTCTTGCCGCCTCCGCCAGCGACAGTTTCGACCCAATTCCTGGCCTGCGAATTGTTGCAGCTAGCCTCGGGTGTACTTCCGTACCCAAGAATCACAAAGACATCATTCGTGCATGATGAATTCCATGTGCTCTCCGGTATGTAACCGAGGGCGGAGGCCTGATGTGTATTATTGTTGGCGGCCCAGTAGGGGCTGGGGATTCCACTCGTAAAGTTTGGGCCGAAGTTCAGAAAATCCGTGCCGCCCACGGCGACTCCGAACGGGCTGGACGCGAGTCCACTAACGGCAAGGCCGTGCGTTGCAGGCTCCGGTAACGTACCCTGATACCCATCGCAGCGTGCAGACCCTTCATCGCCGGATGAATTGATAAAGGTAATGCCCTGAGCCGCGGCTTGTTCACGAATGCTGCTCTCGAAAGCGTTGCCTGCCGTTCCCAAGAAGAGTTCGCATTCGCCGAAACTTTCACTCAGGATCGGCGCCAGGTTATTTTCGATGATATAGAGCGCGGAAAGGTCAATCCCGGCGGTACTGTTCGTCGAGGCGGAAGGAACATACTTGATAGTCGCACCCTTAGCCACAGCCCCGGCCCATTCCACATCAAGATCGGCTTCGCTCTCCTCGCCAACGACAATTCCTGGGTCCGGGCCGTCCACAATGACGTCGGGATCGTTGGCCGGAAGACCGAACATGTTGCGAAAATCACGCACGTCCTGAAGATTGATATTGCTTTCACCCACGATGGCAATGCTTTGGCCTGTGCCGTCAATCGCAGGACTGGAATTCCATAAGGGCAGGATGTCGTAAATTGTTGCGAAATCATACGGCCCCAAACCGTAGCAGTTACCGTTGATATGGCAGAGGTTGGAATTGGGGTAAGTAAAGTCAGGGGCCAAGGCCTGCACTTCTCCGGTAGCTTTGGATCTCGTAAAAACGCCCCTGGAATAATAATTAGGTTCCTTCGGGAAATTGTTCAGCGAACTCACGCCCTCAACGACAGGAGTCAGGGCTTCGGGAATTTGTGGATCGCTTTCGTTCGCCCAGTGTTCTTCTCCATTGACCGCGTATTTGTGGATTTCAGCATGAAACGCTTGCTGCACTTGGCCAGCCGTTCCGGAAAATTCGATGACAGTTCGGCCTTTCGCGACACGACCAATCTGGAATCCGTGCGAGCTGAGCCAGGAAGTGATGGTCTGGATGTCCTGGTCGCTCGCGCCGAATTGTTGTCCGAATTGATCTGGCGTGAGCCATTTATGGTAGTTTGCAGAAGATTTGTCTTGCTGGTCATCGAGCAATTTTTGCAGTGACGATTCCTGTGACGGACTGCGTTTCAAGACAAGCAGCATGCGCTCCATGGGTAGGGTGGGCGGAGCGGCGCCACGGTCAAATTGCAGCTGCGCCAATGGGTGAGTGTTTCCTTTGAGCGTTGCAAGCTCCGACTCGTTCACACTTTTCGTAATGCGGGATTGAGGCGGAATTGCTTGCGACCAGGCCAGAAAAGGGATCAACAGACCGCCGAGAGGAAGCAAGAACAACCTGAAGACGGACAGGCGTCTTATCCGCATGGTAAATTCTCACTCTGCAGAATAGTGGTCGGCGCGAATTATCCCTTGAGTTATAACCTTTGGCAAGCGCCCAGTTTTCCAATTTATCCAAGCTCCCGAATCGAATGAAAATTAAGGCCAGCCCCCGTATTGATTCGGCAGATTCGGGCCAACAATTACAAAACTATTACAGAGCGGTCTCCGGCGTCGTGCTACGTTGGAATCACTCCACGGGACTCTCCGTGACAATGACAAAAAGTTAAGGGACAAGGGACAACGAATGACCACAACGGTGAAGCGCGATAAGACGTTTTCTCGGCCCGTAAATTGGGTCACGACTTTCTTCATGGCTGCGTTTCACGTTGGGGCCGTGATTGCTCTGTTCATGTTCGGATGGAAGCCGTTTTTGGTGGCCGTCGCTCTCTGGTGGATCGCGGGCAGCTTCGGAATCGGCATGGGTTATCACCGTCTACTGACGCACCGTGGCTATAAGACGCCGAAATGGGTCGAATATTTTCTGACTACCTGCGGAACTCTGGCCCTGGAAGGCGGGCCGATTTTCTGGGTTGCCACGCACCGCAAGCATCATCAAAATACGGACAAGGAAGAAGACCCGCACTCGCCGCGCGACGGTGGATTCTGGGCCCACATGGGATGGATCATAACCGGCCAGGCCATGCACAACAAGATTGATTCCCTCCTGCCTTACGTTCCTGATCTCCGCAAAGACAAGTTTCATGTCTGGATCAGCGAGTGGCACTGGGTCCCCATGACCGTGCTCGGCTTTCTGCTTTTGATCTTTGGCGGATGGCCCTATGTGATGTGGGGGATATTCTTCAGGACTGTTGTCGGACTGCACTCCACCTGGCTCGTCAATTCCGCCACGCATATGTGGGGGACGCAGCGCTTCCAGACGGGTGACGACTCCACAAACAGTTTTTGGGTCGCGATTCTTACGTTTGGCGAAGGCTGGCACAATAATCACCATGCTATCCCGCAATCGGCACGTCACGGACTTGCCTGGTACGAGGTCGATCCGAACTGGTACGGGATCTGCACCCTGCGAATGCTTGGCCTGGCTTGGGATATTTCGCTTCCAAAGCTCGATTCCGGGAAATCGCGTCATACTCCTGCCCCGGCGATCGGAGTTCCGATCCCTGCGGCCGAAGAGGCGCTCCCGCAAGAGGCGGTCGGCGACTAGTTATACTCTCGAGCAACTTCGGAGGAAAGCAACCGCGGGGGACAATCCCCCGCGGTTTTCTTTTTTCCGCTGTGTTCGTCTAGTATAGGTTCAGGGCGTTCCCGATGCGCATTACGAGCCGAGCAAAAACGATGGCGTTCTTCGTCACCCTGGGCTCCTGCCTGGTTGGGCTGGCTATAGCGCTGAACGTTACCTGGGTGTTCCTGAACTGGCGCGAAGTTGTTCCTCTCATCATCGGCATCATTATCTTTGCCCTGATCATCGCGGGGATCATCGTGTACACCGTTTTCCTGGTGCGCGAGATTCACCGGAACGAACAACAGGACAGCTTTCTCAACGCTGTCACGCACGAACTGAAGACCCCGATCGCTTCCCTGCGCTTATACCTGGAGACAATGGAGACCCGGTCGCTCACCACAGCAGCAGCGCAAAGATTTCTACCGGATTATGCTGGAAGATACCGACCGCCTGTACAGCACCGTCGAGCAGATCCTTCGAGCCGGCGAGGCGCGCCATTCCAGCAATAAGAAAAACTGGGAGGAAGTCGATTTCTCCAGTATCGTCGCGGAGACCGTGGAGCTCACCCGGCTGCGCCACAATTTGCCGCCCGAGGCGTTACAGTTTGGCACGCGGCCCGCGGAGGAAGTGTATTTGAAGGGAAATCCCCGGGAGCTGCGCACGGCGGTCTTCAATCTTGTCGAGAACGCGGTGAAATATTCGGGCGATAAGAAGGAAATCGTAATCGAGGTGCTTACTCCGAATATCGATACGGTCCTGCTGAAGGTCCGGGACCAGGGAATCGGGATTCCACATTCGGAGCTGAAACGGATTTTCAAGCGCTTCTACCGCGTGGCCAACTCCGCGTCGGGCCGGGTGAAGGGAACCGGTCTGGGATTGTTCATCGTGCGCTCGATCGCACGGCGTCACGGAGGCGACGCTTTCGCCGAAAGCGAAGGCGCCGGACACGGCAGCACGTTCAACCTGCGCCTTCCCAGGGTATATCGCATATGAGCCGGATACTCGTCGTCGAGGATGAAGCGCATCTCGCGGAAGGGCTGCGTTTCAATCTGGAGCAAGAGGGCTATTCCGTTGAAGTGAAATCCAATGGAGAAGATGCTCTAAAGCGGCTGACGGATGATAATAAGGAATCCTTCGACGCCCTCGTGCTCGACGTCATGCTGCCCGGCAAGGACGGTTTTGCCATTGCCCGCGCATTGCGAGCGGCGAACAACTATATCCCGCTGTTGATGCTCACGGCGCGGTCTCGACCGGAAGACGTTCTTCATGGATTTGAATCCGGCGCCGACGATTATTTGCCGAAGCCGTTCAATCTCTCCATCCTGATCGCGCGAATTCGGAGCCTGCTGCGCCGCAAAGTCTGGCACGGCGCCGTCCCGCCTGCCGCCAAGCCCGCTTCACGCGGCGGCGAATCCCCGGAGACATTTCGCTTCGCCGACAAAGTTGTAGATTTCCAGAATTTGCGATTGCAGGTCGGCGGCGAGACCCTGCAACTCACGCTGATGGAATCGGAACTGCTTCGATACCTCATTCAAAATATCGGTCATCCCGTTTCGCGAAAAGCAATTCTGGAAAATGTGTGGGACCTGCACGAGGATACGGACACGCGCGCCATCGATAATTTCATCGTTCGTTTGCGCAAGTATATCGAGAAAGAACCTTCGAAGCCGCGCCACCTGGTAACGGTTCGCGGGCTTGGCTACGAGTTCATTCCGTTTCCTGAGAAAAAGGCGAAGAAGTAGTTAGAGGAAGAATTTTCCTGAGCCGCCCGAGCGCGTTGCCCGCTTACTGGGTATACGTGCTGGATTCCATCTGGGGTAGCAAGACGCTCTGCCAGCCCACGATTACCGCAGCAACCAGTCCAAACAGAGCCGCGAAGGATAGCCACAGCGCCGGCATGGCGCGGTTCCCCGTCACGTGAATCAGGTACGTGCAAATGGCCGGAGTGAAGCCCCCGAAAATTGCTGTCGCCAGACTGAATGCCACGGAAAATCCCGTCGTCCGGATTTCGGGCGGCATGATTTCCGCCAGGTACGGAACCATCGCTCCGTTATAGAGGCCGAACATGATCGAGAACCAAAGCTCGACGATCTGCAGGCGGACATTCGACGGGCCGCTCACGAGCC
The DNA here is from genome assembly GCA_963757625.1 of Terriglobia bacterium. Lineage (GTDB taxonomy): Bacteria > Acidobacteriota > Terriglobia > Acidiferrales > UBA7541 > Palsa-360. Next base: position 288,954 of record CAVWSJ010000007.1, read on the forward strand.
ACAACATTGCGGGATACGATGTCACGATCGTCACAACAGAAATGAGAATCAGCATGGGCCGTCTTCCCACTTGGTCGGAGATCACTCCCCCCACCGGCAGCCAGATGAAATTGGACAGCGCAACCCACATCGTGACCATCAGGCTCGCGCGGATCGTGAGATGCAAAACCTCGATTCCGTACGTCGGCGTATACGCGGTGATGAGATAAAAACAGACGGTCGTCATCGTGGAGAGCATCATGCCAACGATCACAATCTTCCAGCTTTTTGCCAGGGAGGCGAATATTTCCGAGACGCTGGGATGATGTCTTCGCGAGAGAAACGCTTCCGTTTCCGCAAGCGACCTGCGCAGCCAGAAGAGCAGCGGCACGATCAGGCACCCGATGATGAACGGGATTCGCCAACCCCAGCGCGACATCGTTATCGGCGGCATCACGTAGCTGAGGATCACACCCAGCAATGCGGCAAACATCACAGCGACCTGCTGGCTGCCGGATTGCCACGCGCAATAAAATCCCCGGTGGCCCGGCGTCGCAATCTCCGACAAGTACACGGAGACGCCGCCCAGTTCGACCCCCGCGGAAAAACCCTGCAGCAGACGGCCCAAAACAACCACGATCGGAGCGACGATGCCAATCGTCCGGTAGGCCGGCGTGCACGCGATCACGAGCGTGCCGACGGCCATCAGGAAAAGGGTCAGGATGAGTCCCTGCCGTCTCCCGTGCCGATCCACGTAGGCGCCCAGGACGATCGCGCCGAGCGGTCGCATCAGGTAGCCGGCCCCGAACGTCCCGAGCGTCAGCATCAGCGACGCGAATTCACTGCTCGAAGGAAAAATTTCGCGGGCGATGTAAGAGGCATAGTAGGCGTACACCATGAAGTCGTACATCTCCAGGAAATTTCCGCTGGAGACGCGAATCACGGAACGCACTTTTGAATTTCTATCGAAGATGCTCATATCGGCCAGAAAGCGCTCCGCCAAGTCTATGTGAGAACTTGGGTTTGGTCTATGGAGACTGTCGAGAGCCCCCTATCAACCAGCTCTCTTTCGTATCCTGACGATAAAAAAGTTGAAAGGGAGTTTCAGCGGCTCGCCCGCGCGAATCCTGTATAATTTCGGTGCTTCCAGCTCGCTGATTCCAATGGACGCCGAGCGTGATGAGAATCGATGAGCATAAGAGTCGCACTCAATCACAAGACGAGCTATCGCTATTCGAAGCCAGTATGGCTCTCGCCCCATGTCGTGCGACTGCGGCCGGCGCCTCATTGCCGGACGCCAGTGACCAGCTATTCGCTGAAAGTCACTCCGGCTGAACATTCCATCAACTGGCAGCAGGACCCATACAGCAACTACCTGGCGCGGCTGATATTCCCCAGGAAGACGAAGGAATTTTCCGTGGAAGTCGACCTGGTGGCGGAGATGACCGTCATCAATCCGTTCGATTTCTTCCTGGAAAAGTACGCTGAAGAATATCCATTCCAATATGACCCGGCACTGGCGAGGGAATTGATCCCTTACCTGAAGCTGCGCCGGCCCGGCCACAAGCTTCCCGTCCTGGTACAAGAGTTGCGTAAGGAGAAACTCCGTACGGTCGATTACCTTGTGGAACTGAATCAGTTCCTTCACAAGAAAGTGAAATACCTGATTCGCATGGAGCCGGGGATTCAGACTCCCGAGAAAACTCTGACCTTGCAGAGCGGATCTTGCCGCGATAGCGCCTGGCTGCTGGTGCAATTGATGCGGCAGCTCGGGCTCGCGGCGCGGTTCGTTTCCGGCTACTTGATTCAGCTGGTGCCGGATGTAAAATCCCTCGACGGCCCCAGCGGCGCGGTCAAGGATTTCACCGACCTGCACGCCTGGACCGAGGTGTATCTGCCCGGAGCAGGATGGGTGGGCCTCGATCCGACGTCTGGTCTGTTCGTTGGCGAGGGGCATCTGCCTCTGGCCTGCTCGGCTGACCCGGTCACCGCGGCCGCGATCACGGGACATTTTTCGCCCGACGATGAATCCATCGTGAAAGCCGAGCCTGAAACCGAGACACAATCCAAAGAGCGAATCAAAACCACGTTCGAGTTTTCCATGTCCGTCACGCGCATCCATGAAGACCCGCGCGTGACCAAGCCTTATTCCGACGAGCAGTGGGTCGAAATCGAATCGCTCGGCCATCAGGTGGACGCGGACCTGAAAGCAAACGATGTGCGAATGACCATGGGCGGCGAACCTACATTCGTTTCCATCGATGACATGGACGGAGAGGAATGGAACTTCACCGCGATGGGTCCGATGAAATACAAGCGTGCGGACACGTTGATTCGACGTTTGCGCGATCGTTTCGCGACGGGCGGTTTTCTGCATCACGGCATGGGAAAATGGTATCCGGGCGAATCATTGCCGCGCTGGGCGCTGGGGCTTTACTGGCGCAAGGACGGCGAGCCGATCTGGCGAGACGTAAAACTGATGGCCGACGAAAGCGTTCCCGCGAAGCTCACGAGCTACGAAGCGCGCATATTCATTCTTAAGCTGGCCGAGCGATTGGGCGTGAATCCGGCGCACATTCAGCCCGGCTATGAGGACGCCTGGTATTACCTGTGGAAGGAACGGCGGCTTCCGGTCAACGTCGATCCATTCGAAAACAATCTGGATAACCCGGAGGACCGAGCGCGGCTGGCGAAGGTGTTCGAACAGGGGCTGGATAAAGTTGTGGGCTACGCCCTGCCGTTGCGCCGCAAATACTATACCGACGGGACGAGCGAGTGGGAAAGCGGCGCGTGGTTCTTTCGCCCCGAGCGGATGTATTTGGTTCCCGGCGACTCGCCCATGGGGTTGCGTCTTCCTCTCGATTCGATTCCCTGGGTGAAAGAATCCGAATACCCGCACCATCACGAGCAGGACCCGATGGCGGAGCGCCCGAAATTGCCCGAGCACGCGGACTTGTCCCGACGGCAGCGGTACCTCGAGGAAAATCTGGATTTTCTCCCTCAGGAGATCGTGGAGCAGATATTGGATTCAAGTCCCGCGCGAGTCCGATCGCGGCGCCGGACCATGGTTCTGGACCTGCCTCCGGAGCCGGGACAATCGGCGGCCTGGCTCATCCGCACTGCGCTTTGTGCGGAGGTTCGCGACGGCATACTGCGCGTCTTCATGCCCCCGCAGAAAACTTTGGAGGACTATCTTGCGCTCGTCGCCGCGATCGAAGACACCGCAGCCGATGCCGGCGTTCCGATTTTGGTCGAGGGCTATGCTCCGCCATACGATTCCCGCGTGAACGCGATCAAGGTGACGCCCGATCCGGGCGTCATCGAAGTGAATCTGCATCCTTCCGCGAACTGGGATGAACTGGTCAAGAACACGACCGCCCTCTACGAGGAAGCGCGCCTCAGCCGCCTGGGAACGGAAAAATTCATGCTGGACGGCCGCCACACCGGAACCGGCGGCGGAAATCACATTCTGGTCGGCGGCGCGTGTCCCGCCGATTCGCCCTTGCTCCGCAATCCCGGCTTGCTGCGCAGCCTGATCGGATACTGGCACAACCATCCGGCGCTCTCGTACTTGTTCAGCGGAGTCTTTGTCGGCCCCACCAGCCAGGCTCCGCGCTTTGACGAGGCTCGAAACGATCAGGTCTACGAGATGGAAATCGCCTTCCAGCAAATCCCCGAGGGTAAGGCCGCTTCCCCGTGGATGGTGGATCGCGTTTTCCGCAATCTGCTGATCGATGCGGCAGGAAGCACGCATCGCGCGGAATTCAGCATCGACAAGCTCTATCCGCCCGACTCCGCGTCAGGCCGGCTGGGGCTGCTGGAAATGCGCGCTTTCGAAATGCCGCCGCATTCCCGGATGAGCCTGACGCAGCACCTGCTGCTGCGCTCGCTGATTGCCAAGTTCTGGAAGAATCCGTATCACGAAGAACTGGTCCGCTGGCGCACGGAAATTCACGACCGGTTCATGCTGCCGTATTTTCTCCGCATGGACCTCGAAGACGTTGTTGCGCGATTTGAATGAGGCGGGTTATCCGCTGAAGGTGGAGTGGTTCGCGCCGCATTTCGAGTTTCGTTTTCCATTTTACGGAACGATTGAGCATCGCGGCATCGAGATGGAATTACGGCAGGCCATCGAGCCCTGGCACGTCATGGGCGAGGAAGCCGTCGCGGGCGGAACGTCGCGAGCCGTGGACTCCTCCCTCGAACGACTGCAAGTCCTGGCGAAGGGAATGGTCGATCCGCGGCACGTCGTCACCTGCAACGGCAGGCGCGTTCCGCTTCACCCGACCGGGACGAACGGCGAATTCGTGGCGGGCGTTCGCTACCGCGCCTGGCAGCCGCCGCACTGCCTGCATCCAACAATCAAGATTCACTCGCCGCTGGTATTTGACATCGTGGACACATGGTCGGGCAGATCGATCGGCGGATGCACGTATCACGTGGTCCATCCCGGGGGCCGGGGTTACGACCGCTTCCCGGTGAACGCCTATGAAGCGGAGAGCGCGGCGGATCTCGAGATTTTTCAAGTTCGGACACACGCCGGGTCCGATGGCTGTTGACGAAGAAAAAATCAGCAAGGAATTTCCGTTCACACTGGATCTAAGATTGCAATAAAGTAGCTTTTACATTCCATATGCAAGGACCCACATCCCAGGGCAGCATCGAGACGGACCGCGCCGTTCGTCGCCACTTCGCCGACAATTACGGAGTCGATTCCCCTTTCCCCGATGAAATGATGCAGCCGGACCGGTCGCTGCGTCCGCACTGGCTGCGAATTTGTCTCGATGCTCGATGAACTCAAGCCCGAGGAATTCCGCCAGCGGCGCGAGCATGCCCGAAGCCTGATTCACGAGAACGGCGTCACCCACAACGTCTATGGCGATCCGAACGGGCTCGACCGGCCGTGGAGCCTCGATTTCATTCCCCTGCTGATTCCCGCCGAGCAATGGAACGTTGTTTGTGAAGGATTGATTCAGCGCGCGCGGCTGCTGGACCGCCTGCTGGCCGATTTGTACGGCCCCGCGGAAACTGTCTTCAGCGGCCTGCTTCCCGCGGAATTGCTTTGGGCGAATCCCGGATTTCTCCGTCCATGCCATGGAGTCCGCGTGCCCCGGAATCGCTGGCTGCATTTGTATGCGGCCGATCTGGTGCGCACCGAATATGGAAGGTATGAGGTTCTCAGCGACCGGACGCAGGCGCCTTCGGGCGCGGGGTATTCGCTCGAAAATCGAATTGTCCTCTCGCGGGCGCTTCCTTCCGTGTTCCGGCGTTGCAACGTGCAGCGTCTCGCCCCGTTCTTCGTATCCTTGCGCGAAACGCTGGCGGACCTTTCTCCCGCGAACCACGAGAATCCGCGCATCGTCCTGCTCACGCCGGGCCCCTATAACGAGACTTATTTCGAGCATTCCTTCCTCGCGCGTTACCTCGGCTACACGCTCGTGCAGGGGAACGACCTGACCGTGCGCGACACGATGGTCTATATGAAAACTCTGGGAGGATTGCAGCGCGTGGACGTCATTCTGCGCAGAGTCGACGATAACTTCTGCGATCCCCTGGAGCTGTTCCCCGATTCGTACCTCGGCGTGCCGGGCTTGCTGCAAGCGGTCCGGCGGGGGAATGTAGCGGTCGCCAACGCGATCGGCTGCGGCATTCTTCAAGCGCCGGGATTTCTTCCTTTTCTCCCCGCGCTGTGCCGCTATTTGCTCGGCGAGGAACTGAAGCTTCCTTCGGTGCAAACCTGGTGGTGCGGCCAGCCGGATGAATTGGCGTACGTTATCGAACATCTGCACGAACTGGTGATCAAGTCGGCCTTCCCGACGCAAGGCGAAGATCCGACATTTGGCAGCACGCTGATTCGCGATCAACTCACGGCGCTTGAACAGAAAATCAAAGCGCACCCGGCGCATTTCGTCGCGCAAAAGCAATTTACGCCCTGCACCACTCCGGCGCTGATCGGCGAGGATTTGCAGCCACGGCGGTTCGTTGTCCGGTCTTATTTGAGCGCCTACGGCGATTCGTTCACGGTCATGAATGGCGGGCTCACGCGCATCACGCAATCGAATGAAGCGCTCGTCGTATCGCTGCAAAAAGGCGGGCGCAGCAAGGACACATGGATTTTGTCGGACGGTCCGGTCAGCGCCGTGACGCTTCTTCCATCATCGGGCCAGCCCATCGCCCTCAGCCGCGGCGGAAGCGATTTGCCCAGCCGCCTCGCGGAAGATCTGTTCTGGCTGGGACGTTATGCGGAGCGCACCGATGCGCAGGCGCGGCTCGCGCGCGGCGCGCTTTCGCGGATGATTGATCAAACCGGTTTCGAGAGCCCTTACGCCTTGCAGGTTCTTGCCTCCGCCTGCCGAGCCGAGCCCATGAGTTCGACCGGCGCGAAACTCGAGCACGAATTCATCGATGAGATGCTAGGAGATGAGAAGGGCGATGACCTGCGTGGCACGGTTGCGAATGTTCACCGGCTGGCGCGGGTCTTGCGCGACACCGTGTCCACCGATGCCTGGCGCATTCTTCGCGAAATTTACCGGGCGGTTTCAACGTTCAGAATCGGCCACAATTTGCCTTCCGCGGCGGTTCTGGAATTGCTCGACAATCTGATCGTGACTCTGGCCGCGTTCGCCGGACTTGCCGCGGATTCTATGACCCGGGGTCTGGCCTGGCGTTTTCTCGACATGGGCCGCCGCATCGAGCGCGTTTCCTTCATTGCGAATTTTTTGAAGGACACGCTGGTCGAGAGCGGGGTGGACCCGATTTTGCTCGAAGCGGTGCTGGACATTACCGACAGTTCGCTTACCTATCGCCGGCGATATCTCACGCACCTCGAAACTCACGCCATCGCCGACCTCCTGCTGGCGGACGAAACGAATCCGCGCTCCCTGGCGTTCCAGCTTGCGCTGATCGACCAGCACCTGGCCGCGCTTCCGCGCGACACTTCGCATCCGGATCGCAACCACGACCAGCGCGTGCTGCTGAAGATTCGATCTTCAATTCAGCTCGCCGACTTTGTCGAACTGTGCTCGGTGCCGGCCGAACGCCGCCGCGATGAGTTTGAAACCCTGCTTTCGGGTGTCCTTGAGCAGACCGGCCACCTCTCCGAGGCTATTGCGCAATTGTTTTTTTCTCATGCTGTCGTCACGCAGGAAATAAGCGGGTTTCCAGAGGATCCCCACACATGAGGTACCGCATCACGCATTCGACCCGGTATGGGTACGATGAAATGATTCCCTTGTCTCACAACGTCGTCCGGATGCGCCCTCGCGAGCACGATGGTCAATCCTGCCTCCAGCACCAGTTAATCCTGTTGCCCACACCCGCGTTGAGAAACGAAGGCTTCGATTATTTCGGCAACCACGTCACCTGGTTCAGCCTACAGGAACCGCACACGGTCCTGCGTATCGCCGCCCAGAGCGACGTGCAGGTCAATCCATCCGGACCCCGCGATCTGACGCGGGGTCCTTCCTGGGAGGAAGTTCTCCAAATCCTGGCCATCGCGCCCGATGCGGAGACGATGGCCGCCCGCGAGTTTACGTTCGAATCCGCGCACATCCCGTGGTCAACGGAGCTGGCCGACTATGCGCGTCCCTCGTTCACCCCCGGCCGGCCATTCTTGGATTGCGTTTTCGATCTTACGCGGAGGATTCACCAGGACTTCAAGTTTCTTGCCGGGTCCACGAAAATCGATACGCAAGTCTCCGACGTTTTCCATTCCGGACAAGGCGTCTGCCAGGACTTTGCGCACTTGCAGATTTGCTGCCTGCGTTCACTGGGATTTTCCGCCAGGTACGTCAGCGGATATATTTCCACGTACCCTCCTCCGGGCCGCGAACGATTGGCGGGAGCCGACGCCTCTCACGCGTGGGTCAGCGTTTTTGCGCCCGGGACCGGCTGGGTCGATTTCGATCCCACCAACGGACTGATGCCCTCCGACGGGCACATTACGCTTGCCTGGGGAAGAGACTACGACGACGTCGGCCCGGCGAGAGGAATCCTGATCGGCGGGCAGCGGCACTGGATGGATGTTTCGGTGGATGTCGTGCCGGTTGGGATGTCTTAGGGAAATTGTTCGCCCTGCCTCAAAGCCATGATCAGGGCTTGGCTTCAGCGCAATCCAGTCCCATGGCGTCGGTTAAATGTCGTAATATCCTGAAAATGATTTCCGAGTTTCCGACCGGGCGCTGAGATTTGTGTTAGCCTCGGGATGCTGGGGAGTTGGGAAAAATCCAGCCACTCGGGAAAAATCAAAAGCCAACGGCGGATTGGGGGACACATGCGGCAAACTATCCTGACCGTTTCCCGCGTAATGATTCTTGCACTGGCTGTTGTGGGAAGCGCACGCGCGCAGGCGGATCCCGAATGGACCGAGCCATTCCCGCCGTTTCGCATCGCGGGTAACCTCTACTATGTGGGGAGTAAAGGGCTGGCGAACTATCTAATCACAACGCCCGAAGGAAACATCCTCATCAACAGCGACCTGGAAGCCAATGTCCCGATGATTCAGGCCAGCATCGAGAAACTCGGATTCAATTTCAAGGACACCAAGATTCTTCTCATTAGCCACGCGCACTGGGATCACGATGCTGGAAGCGCGACGGTCAAGGAGATGACTGGCGCGGCCTACATGGTGATGGATGCGGACGTTCCGGTGGTCGAATCCGGCGGCAAATCGGATTTTCAGTACGGCGGCGTTTCCGCTTCTCTCTATCAGCCCACCAAGGTCGATCGCGTATTGCACGATGGCGACGAAGTGAAACTTGGCGGCACGGTGCTCGTTGCCCACTTGACTCCCGGGCACACGAAAGGCTGCACGACCTGGACCATGAAGGTGACGGAGGGAGGTAAGACCTACAACGTGGTCATCGTCGGCAGTCCCAATGTGAACCCGGGCTACAGGCTCGTCAACAACGCGGCTTATCCGCAGATCGCCGAGGACTACGAGCGCATGTGGCGCGTTCTGAAATCTCTGCCATGCGATATTTTCCTCGGCGCACATGGGAACTACTTCGGCCTCGTAGAAAAGTATCCTCTTTTGAAACCGGGAGGCAGGAATCCGTTCATAGATCCTGATGGGTACAAGAAATACATTGCGCAGAAGGAGCGGGATTTCCACGACGAATTGGCAAAGCAGAAACTCGCCGCCAATTGAGAATCGGAGCGATCGCGAAAGCGGAAACAGAGCTTGATTTGGCGAAGGCGACGGCGCATTCAAAGGCTCCGGATCTGACACCTGCGCATTGCGCCTGCCACCCCGCGGATGTATATTTCGATCCAGCCACTTCTGCACAACGAAATTTGACCTTGGGAGGATTCCTCCGATGAAGCGACTTGCCTTGATTCTGATGGTCCTGAGTGGAACGCTTTGGTTTTTCGCCGCTGACGCGAACGCCCAGTCAACGCGCACGGACATGAAGGACAAAAGTTCCATGGACGAGGCATACAATGTCGGCTACATCCGGAATGTGATGGTACCGATGCGCGACGGCGTCAAGCTCGCCACCGACATTTATTTTCCGGCCACGAAAGAGGGCACGCCGATGCCGGGAAAATTTCCCGCGCTCGTGACGCGTACTCCTTACGGGAAGGGCGCGCCGCCTCCGACGGTTTCAACCATGACGCCGGAGCAGCAGAGGATTCGCAACTCCCCGATGTTCTTCGCTAGCCACGGCTATGTGGTTGTCGTCCAGGATTGCCGCGGGCAATTTGATTCCGAAGGAACGTTCTACATTGACGTGAACGAAGGCCCCGACGGGTACGATACCGTCGAATGGGCCGCGAAGCAGCCATGGTCCAACGGGAAAATCGGAACTTACGGCGGCTCGTATAGCTCGCAGGTGCAGAATTCGATGGCCGTGCTCCGGCCGCCGCATCTCTCAGCCATGTTTGTGATGGTGGGCGCGTCGGATTATTTTGAGGAAGGCGCGTATCGCGGCGGCGCTTTCACGCTGCTGCACAATCTGGTTTATCCGCTCACGTTTGCCTCGAACAGCCAGGAAGCGATGAAGAATCCAGCCATTCGTGCCACGATGCTCGAGGCGCTGAGCAACGATCATTTGGGCGCGTGGCTTTCCGCGTACCCATTTCGCCCGAATGCGTCGCCGGTCACGGACTCCCCGATCAACCAGAAGTGGTTCCAGGATCAGATCGATCATTTCACCTTTGACGATTACTGGAAGCAGAACGGCTACAACTTTGAAGTGAATTACGACAAGTATCCGGACATTCCGATTTATTTTCTGAGCGGCTGGTACGATTTGTTCGAGCACGGTTCGCTGCACAACTTCATGGCCATGGCCGCGCGGCACAAATCTCCTACGAAGCTGATAATGGGTCCGTGGGTGCACGGAATCGGAACGCGCGGCTCGGGCGACGTGGACTTCGGCCCCGCCGCGGAAGTCACCATGCTCAATGAGGAGCAACGCTGGTTCGATCAGATACTGAAAGGCGAGAACACGGGTGTTTTGCAGGAGCCGCCCGTGCACTTCTTCGTTATGGGTGGCGGGGATGGCTCAAAAACGGAAAACGGCCGCATGGAGGACGGCGGACAGTGGGGCACGGCAGCGGCATGGCCTCCCCCAATGAGCGCTTCCCATGCCTATTATCTTCATTCGGACGGCAGCTTGAACGAGCAGATGCCCGGCGACGAGGCTGCGTCGAAATACCAATTCGATCCTCATCATCCCGTGCCCACGATTGGCGGACAGATCGACTCGGGCAAAAATTTCAGCCCGGATGGCCCTCGCAATCAGAAATGCAGTTTGAAGATTCCGTTCTGCGACAACGATCTGCCTCTTTCCTCCCGCCCCGATGTGCTTGTGTTCCAGACTCCGCCGCTCGATTCCGATACGGTCGTCGCGGGAATGATTACGGTGGACCTCTGGATTTCGTCCTCCGCGCCGGACACGGACTTCACGGCAAAGCTGGTTGACGTTGCACCAGGAAACAAGGACTATCCCGACGGATTTGCGTTGAACCTGGAAGATCGCATCGTGCGCGTGCGCCTCAGCCCCGACCGGACCAAGCCGCAACTGCTGCAGCCCGGCGAAGTCCGCAAAGTCACCATCGACCTTTTGGGCGTGGCCAACCGGTTCAAGGCGGGCCATCGCATTCGCCTGGATATTTCGAGCAGCAATTTTCCGTTCTTCGATGTGAACTCGAACACCGGCGAGCGCCCCGGCTACCAGACGCACATGGCCATCGCGATGAACGCCGTCTTTCACGACAAGGATCATCCGTCCCACATCAACCTTCCAATCTTGCCTGTTTCGGCGCTGACGACGCAGGCGGGCGCAGCGAGCGGAACGTCGGCTGGGAATTAACGGTGGAATCCAATTGTGTGCGAGAGGTGACGCGTCATTCTGATTCGGTTTTGAAGGCTACCGGTGAATAACTTCTTGCAGATCGAAAACCGGCATACGGGAGAAATTCTGCGGATGCGCCGCGTCCGCGACGCCGACGGTCAAATCATCTTGACCATCGAAGGCTCGCTGCCGCCGGGAAGCGCCGGCCCGCCGCTACACGTGCACTTCCATCAGCGTGAAGAAGGCACGGTGAACGCAGGTTCGCTGGGAGCGCAAGTCGGAAGCGAGAAGATTGTTGTGCACTCTGGAGGAAGCTCAGTTTTTCCCGCTGGAGTCGAGCACAAGTGGTGGAATGCCGGCAACGACTTGCTCGAGTTAAGCGGCCGGTGTGTTCCGGCAGGCGACCTGGATCGCTATCTTCAGGCGCTGTTCGCGGTCCTCAACGCCAGTTCGTCCGGCAGGCCATCGATCTTCTACATAGCACACGTCGTATGGAGGCATCGGCACACACAGTCGGTCAGAGTGCCGCCGCCGGTAGTTCAGCGAATCGTGTTTCCCGTGGTTCTGCTGGTCGGCCACGTCCTTGGCAAATACCGGGGAGATAGCTGGCCCGGTTCCCCCGCGACGTGCTCCGGAGCGCCGGAAGCTGGGAATCTGTCGGATTAGGCTCTGCGGCCACATTTCGATAACGGGGTTCTCGGAACGTGGCCAAGTGCCGGGTCACAAGACAGTGTGTCGCAGGTCACAGAACGACTTCCGCATCAGTGGTCTCCTTCAAGAAGAACATAGAGCGATGGCTCTCTCCGTCCTGGTATTTCGAGGAGGCACATATGCCAGTACTGGTTGCAATGTTCGACCTCGGTGTCGCGCTCACTGTGGTCGTGTCCGCTGTGGCGGTGGTCTATTTAGGTTATCGGGTGATGCACGGTATTTGTGTTTACTTCAGGTATCGCGGGAGCAGGTTTGTGACTTGCCCCGAAACTCTCCAGGCTGCGGTGGTTGAAGTGGCTGCCGGGTCTATGGGCATGCAGGCGATTTTGGGCGAGCCTTGCTTCCGTCTGAGCAGATGCTCGCGGTGGCCTCTCCGCGAAGGCTGCGGACAGGACTGCTTGAGCCAGATCGAAGCCCACCCGTCGGAATTGAGGATTTCCGCCGCCTGGAGAGCCTCATGATCGGGCAACGACGGGCAACCATACCGGTGTCCTTGGAAAGGCTCATCGCTCTGTATAGACTCGGTTATCGGTATGGTCCGATGTGCTAGCGATTCGATCGCCAGGGCGGGAAGCAGCGACTTGGAGGAACTTATGTGGAGACACTTGACAGCTCTAGTAATTTTCGCATTCCTTGCTGTAGCCGGCCTCGCACAAGAAACTCAGAATGGTCAGGGAGGAGCTCCGGGCGTAGAGAAGGCATCGCCTGAAGTCGTCAATCGCAAGAATCCGGTGGCGCCGAGCGCAAGTTCTATCGCTGAAGGCAAGAAGCTGTTTGCTATTGACTGCGTCATGTGCCACGGGCAAGAGGGCGATGGCAAAGGTGAACTAGCCGTGAGTATGAAATTGAGCCCCCCTGATTATCGTGACGAAGTTGCGATGAAGAAATTTACTGACGGAGAATTGTTTGACGTTATCACTAACGGAAAAGGCGGAATGCCTGCCGAAGGCAAGCGGGCGACGCCCGACCAAATTTGGAACCTGGTGAACTACGTTCGTTCATTCGCCCAGAAAAAACCCTCGCCAGCGGCAAAATAAAGCCGGCCGACCTGACAACTTACTGCGGCAGCCTTTTGGGTACAGTCCCTAACAGGACTGATATTTCTCTATCCTTAAGAATTCAGGGTTGGATTCCGCCCGAGAAACGGCGTTCTTGGAAGCTGGGAATCGGCCAAAGGCCACATCGCAAGACTTCCTCGGGCATCCGAAGGGCAGCGCTGGGTCGCATAGTAACCATATGCCGCCCGATTATTGCGCTGAGCGGAGGATCGTCTGCATCTTATAGAAAGCCCACGGCTGGAAGATTGCCTGCAGGAGTTGATGGGTATACATTGTCGGTTGGCGGGAAGTTAAAACGGAAATTCCCCCGATAAGACCTTGGCTGTACGCCGTCCACGGGAGCGTGTTTCCATGTCAGGCCCATTCAGCAGCCCTTTGGAGGTATGCAATGCCTTTGAATTTTGAGACGTTGCACTGGGTCGCGAAGCCGGTGACTCGAAGGCAAGGTCTCCGTATTCTAGTGCGCGATCAGTTCCGTTGCCGGTATTGCGGGTTGAACGGTAGGGCCAGCTTTGAAAACGCTCTTGTCATGGGGGTTGATTTCGTTGTCGCCAGAGCACGCAAAGGCAAGAATGAGGCGGGCAACCTTGTGGCTTGCTGCCGACCATGCAATGTAATAAAAGGTCGCCGCCTCTTTGGCAGTTTCGAAGAGGCCAAAGCGTATGTGCTCGCCCGGCGCGAGCAATTGCGCAAAGCGTGGGCAAGCCACACAGAACCGGACCCGAAGTTCACATCCGCACGAGCGTTCGAGACTGATGAGTTTGAAATCACAAGTTCCGAAATCTCGGACGATGATGAGTTTTACCCACCCGAATTGGGGGGAGAACAATAACCTGAACCTCCCGATTCAGAATAAAAGCCCTTCCAAAAACTTGGACCCCATTAGAACTAATGCCTTCGCGTTGACCGGACAAACTTGGCCATAGGCTCCCAGAGGGCCACTGAGCCAGGTCCTGGTGAACGGGGTGGTCTCAATGGGTCGTCGCAACACCTGCTCAACCTCTTTATCTTAGGCGTCTACCAAGCTGATTTACGTCGCCGACATCAATTCAAACCAAACAAAGCCCTGTTTAGGTTCTGATTGAGAACTGCCGTACAGATCGATACTCAAGGGGAAGTATTTTCCGCTCAACTCATTAGAGGGTGTTGCATCGACCGGTTGAGCTGGCACCAGTTTCCGTCAAGCCGACTGCTCAGGCGGAATTCGGGCAACGCCAATAGCAATGTGATGGAGGACTCGTCAAGTATCCGTAAACCGCTTGGTTTGCGCTACTCGTCTTCCGGCAAACCGAGGGCTTGAAAATCCTCCTCTGAGTGCATCCAGCCCTCTTTGCCGTCGATGCGCACCTTAAGCCACAAATCAAAGTTGGGAACAACGCCGAAGCCTCCCGCGTCACCCAGGGAATAATCGGGATTGTCCGAAGGAGCGGCGGCTTTGCTTTCCATCCATTGCGTAGCAACCAGAGCCGTCAACAAATCCACCTTAGAATCTTTTTTCACGACGGTTTTCATCGGGGCACCGGATTTTTCGTCGGGATTGGGCCAGAGACGAACAAAGGTGACGCTCTGCGTGTAGAGCTGATCCTCCGGTACGACGTTGTACTGGCATCCGGCGCTTAGTCCACCCGAGGGGTTCGCGCATTCCTGGCCGGGCGCCAACTTCCCCTGGGTCCAGTCGACACGAACCGGATAGATCAGGCGGCAGTGACCTGTCCAGACTTTGAATTCCACGGCATCCGCCTGAGCGTCCAGGGGGCGCGCGGCCTTGTACGTGTGAGCGTCGGCATACTTGTCCAACAGACCGCCTTGAACCTGAAGCGGCGCGCCAAAGGGCTCGAATTTCCCGTTCACCACTCCAAACACCTGAAACCAACCGGTGGGCTCTTCCTCTGGCGCCGAGGGCTCGGAATAGGCGTCATAACTGACCAAGAGCCCCTTACCATTCGTTCCGGCTAGCAATCGTGCATCCACCGACCAGGAATCGGAAAATTCTTCATTTTTCTCCTGGAAGGGAAATGGTCTTCGATATAGGACTGCCCCGGCCGCGTCGCGGATTTCCATGCTTACGACGGTATCACCCTGTTCCTCGGTGGAGCCGGGCTGAACCTTCTTGGTCTGTAGCTCCACAAAATAATCTCGGCCGGCAATCGAAAACGGACCCAAGTGATTGCCGGATCTGCCTCCCGGCGCGGTTGCTGGAGCGGGTTGCGAAGTTTGGGTATCGGGTTGCGTGTTTACCTTTTGCGCGGAGGGCGGCGCCAACCGCGGGCGAAAGCCGGTGCGAATTTTGCGCCATCCGAACACACCTGTCACGACCAACAGAAGACCGATGCCTACAATACGAAGAGTTCTCATGGCGCGGGACTCCCGGCGGGCAAACCAATTGCGGCAAAGTCTTCTTCGCCGTGGATCCAACCTGCGCGATCATCGATTCGCACATGCAGCCAGATGTCAGAAAGGTTCGGCTGAATCAGCCCTGCGTTTTCATTCCACATAGTAATGGCGCGGGACCCGAGAATTTCGACCCTGGAATCTTTTTGCACCACTACATGTTCGGGGGTGCCCATGTTCTCATTGGCTTCAGAAAAGAAGCGTGCGAAGGTGAATTCCTCGGCGGGCGGGTTCACTACCGCTTCGACGCGCATGTCGCAGCCTACTTCCCGCAAACCGCCGCCAAACATCTCCATACAGCGTTGACCTTGCGCCAATCCCCCGTGGTTCCAGTCCACGCGCAACGGAATGAAGAGATAAAAGTTTCCTGCCCACGCGCGCAATTCCATGGTGTCGGGCTGATTGATCACGGACACCGAGCCATTCGCAGTTCTCATCATGACGCCCATATACGGCCCTCCCGCCCCAGGCTCCCCAATGGCCGCGGGTTTGCCGAGGGGTGCAAGCTTGTCGTTTACCATTCCAAACAATTGCCAGGACTCCCTGGTTTGCAACGCGCCCGTCTGGGACGTTGACGCCTGCTCGCGATAGTGGATCACGAGGCCAGCTCCGGTTTTTCCGGAGACTTGCTCCACGGATGCCGAGAGGCTTCGCTGGAAGCGGCCCTGTTCCATGGCGTAAGGAAAAGTGTTCTGGTAGATGGCGTTTCCGGGGCCGTCACTGATCTCCACGCCCGCCAGCGTCTGCGCGAGTGCGGGGTCGCTCACGCTCGCGAGGCGCTTACCGTGCAACACAACGGTATAGTTATGTCCGGCAATAGCAAATGGCCCAACGCGCTGGTCAGCGTTTTCGACTCGGCCGTCCGCTGACGTTCTGGGCTGCTGGGATGCCGCCGGCCGACCGGAGAGGCTCTGTACTCCCAAGCACAGAAACACTGCCAATACGCACTTGGGGAGCAGCGACTTCTCCAGGAAAGGAAGGGATCTCATGCGAATTTTCCCACTGACTGGCTTTGCCACTTGCTTCGTCACTACTCATATTTTAGTCGAGGGCGTTCCGCGCAGGATTACCAATAGCCGTTATGCGTCTTTTGTTACACCCCCGCGCTGAAGGTCTTATATGTGTTTAGAGCCACATTCCGGTAAGGCGACTTCCATGATAAGTCCGTGTCAAGAGGGCAAAAGCTCTCCTGACGCGCTTAGGAGAAGCGCGGGGTGAATTTCTTCAGGGTCTTCAGCTCGCCGTCGTGCCTCTCGGCAGTGGTTCCTGCTCGATGCAGAACCAGACATCCATTTGCTGTCTCGGCCCCGAAGGGCCTTCACAGAAGATTGAGTTTGTGATCTCCTGCCAGTCTCGAAACATCTCAAAGTGGGCCTCGGGAGCTTGCGCTCCGTCGCCCAGTCGGCTTACGGCAAGACCTGGCAGGCTGCGCGCTGAAGAAACCCTCCTGTATTTTCCCGCAGCCGCGTTACGCGGCGATGCGGTTTTCGTTTTCTATTACCAGAAAGTCTTTTTGGCGGCGGTCCACGGCCACCAGGTAGGCCACGAGCTTCCGTGCCACAGCCAGCGTGGCCCGATTGGCATTTCCCTTCTGCTTCTCTCTGGTCATAGATCATGCGCCAGCGCCGGGCTGTTTCGCGGCGCCAGCTTCGCCGCTTCGATCAGGATGCGTCTGCAGATGCTTGTTGCGTTGCTTGGAGAGCGGCGTGCGCTGCACGATGTCCGCCGAACTCTTCTCGGCGCTACACAGCCCGCAATAGCTGATGGCCTTCTTGATCGAGGAAAAGCGCTCTCACATCGCCTACTTCCAGCGCCCAGGTCAGTGCCGTGATCGGGCCCACAGCGGGAATGGTCATCAGCCGATCGCACCCGTTCGCCGCAGCAGCGGATCGCGCTCCAGCGACCGCACCAAAGCGCTTTCGGTCTTCCCTAAGCGCACCAGCGTCTCCCGGCACAGCTGCAGCAGCGACCGCAGGCTCTCGTCGATGTCCTGGATTGGTCGCCAGCAGATCACGGAAGTAGCCCACCTTGTGCAGCTTCTGCTTGTTGTAGCTCACGCCGGCTTCCATCAGCAACACGGCGATCTTGTTCTTCATCTGCACCGACCTGGCGAACCAGCAGATTCCGATACCGCAGCGTGCGCCGCCGCTCGCGAATCTCCGTCGAAGCCATGTAGCACTCCGGCAGAAAGTCACAGCGCAGGCAGTCGGCGATCTTGCTGGCATCGATCCGATCGTTCTTCTTTTTCGCCGCCGCGATGGCGCGCAGCATCAGGGGATGGGCCACCTTCAACGCGGCTGCGTGGGGAAGCAGATGATCGTAGATCCAGCCCGTGAAGATCGTCGCTTCCATCGCCGCCGTCCACGGCTGCGGAAGAGTCTTCATCCAGTGGTCCAGATCCATCCGCGTCGCCGGAATCGAGCCCTTCTGCGTGAATCCGGCCGCTCGCCGTCCTTCACGCAGTAGCTGATCGTTTTCTTGTGAACATCCAGCCCGATGTAATACATACTCTGCCATGGGGAGCCTCCTTGGTTGTGATTCTGAATCAGCGCTGTCGCTGAGTTCAGCTGTTTTCCACCAAGCGCTCCTCCATGACTTATTCATTCAAACATCTCAGGACTTGACCGCAAATCGACACTGGCCGAACCTTCATCTTCGGCCAGCGTCAGTGAGCTCGCTCTCTATGAACGGTTAGTTCAAGTAGACTTCAATTGCGATCCGATCGCCGGGATACCTCCGGTTGTACAAATAATAGCCGTCCCCGGAATAGTCGATATAAACATCGTCGTTTTGGTACCAAGTAGGTCCCCAATAGTCTGGCCACGGGTCAAGCAGGGTGATCCAATAGCCGCCGTATTGAAATGCCGGATACCCGCCAAAAATTACCAGGTTGAGGCTAAACAGACGGAAGCCGTGACTTGGACCGAAATATCCACGGAAATGATCGTCAGGAATCCGGTAACCGTTGTAGCCCCCACGCTGCTGCCAGGTCCGATGTTCGGACTGCCAGTTAGTTGAGCGATGCTGTTGCCAGACCGCCTGCTCGTCACCTCTCTGAACACGCTGCCCTTGCTGTGAGGGATGGCCGGCCGGTGCCTGTTGCTGGGCGTGCTGTTGTGGCTGCTTGTTCTGCTGCTGTGGCTGAGTCTGCTGCTGCGCGTGCTGCTGCGGTTGCTTGGCCTGCCCCTGTGGCTGTGCCTGCTGCTGCGCGTGCTGCTGCGGTTGCTTGGCCTGCCCCTGTGGCTGTGCCTGCTGCTGCGCGTGCTGTTGCGGCTGCTTGGCCTGCCCCTGTGGCTGTGCCTGCTGCTGCGCGTGCTGCTGCGGTTGCTTGGCCTGCCCCTGTGGCTGTGCCTGCTGCTGCGCGTGCTGTTGCGGCTGCTTGGCCTGCCCCTGTGGCTGTGCCTGCTGCTGCGGCTGCTTGGCCTGCCCCTGTGGCTGTGCCTGCTGCTGCGGCTGCTTGGCCTGCCCCTGTGGCTGTGCCTGTTGCTGCGCGTGCTGCTGCGGCTGTTCCTGTTTCTGAGCCTTACCGTCTTGTCCGTGTTGATCCTGCTGTGCGAACGCGGGAGTGATGAGTCCGAGAAGAAGCAGGACTCCAGTGCCTACCAATCTGATTCGTTTTACAGTTGAATCTTCATCGCGCTTCATCCTCTCAATGTCTTGCCTCATGGCTTCTCTCCTTTAGATAAACCAATCTGCGGAAACTTTGTACTAGAGTCCCGGGGCCGAGCCTTTACGGTCGGTGCATTCGCAAACACCTTTCCATTGATTTCAGATCGATTCGACTGAGATCAACGCACCCCACCGAGCAAGTAAACGATCAACACGATGACCAGGACCGTGCCGACTATCCTCAGGCCGCCGCGACTCCCCCACCTGGAATAACCGTAATAACCCCCGCCCCCCGCCGAACAACAGCACCAGAAGAATAATTAGAAGCAACATCGGAGTTCTCCTTTTCGTTTGCGATCCAAGCTTCCCGTTGTAAGCCGCGCCCCGGGCTACGACTTGTTACTCGCTCCCATGACCACTAAGACGGCTCCTCCAACCAATGCCAAGCCCCCCAGTATTGGAGGAATTGGAATGTGCTCATGAGATTTTGAAGTGATGTGCACTGGTCCCACGTCGAGTACGTCCTTTTGCCGTGTGTAGTTGATCCCTTGATAGGCGAGGACCAACGCGCCCACAACAATCAGCAAGATCCCTAGCCAGAATAGTGGTTTCATGTTCATCCCTCCTCCGTCAGACAGCGCTTCGACCCTGAACGAGCCGGATTACAAGAACGACCAGAGCCAGTACCAACAGGATGTGGATGAAACCACCCAGCGTGTACGAAGTAATCAGTCCCAATAGCCACAGCACCACCAGGATTACGAAAATTGTCCAAAGCATGGCTTTTCTCCTCTAAGAACCCATTTCCGGCTCGCCCTCTTCCGTTCCGATACGCGCGCTCGCCGTCTCATGACTTTCATTTCCTCTTTTCCTCGACTCGGGCTCGTTCAACTCCCGACGCGGATCTTCGAGAGGTTATGAAGCAGCCCAAACACATTCAAAAGCCACAAGACCACAGCGATGACCACGATCGCATTCAAGATCGACTTGATCGTTCCCTGCATCGGTATGAAGCGATTGACTAGCCATAGCTGAACTCCGACCACGATCAGAACCAGCAATACCTGAACTAATGGCGTGATCCGTTTACCCCCCTTTTTCGCGGAGGGGCCCGTTCGGCCCTCTCCGCGGAGTGATGCCACATAGAGCCTCACTTGCCGGACTTATTACTCGGCGACTTTCTATTCAAGGTGGAAACCAGCAACCTGGCCGAGGCGGGCGGGTGGATCTTGCTATTGATTACGATGTCCTTCCCCGCTGACGCCTTTCCCGTACAGCCTTTCATTGCCATCGTTATCGGGACGCAGGGTTGAACCTTCCAGAGAGACTCCGGCGAACAATCCGCGGGATCGCGAATAAGACAGAATTTCGGCGCGCATGGTGACATCCGTGGAGGCTGCAGCATCGCGCCCCTTTGGACCGGCCGCGGCAGCCACGTCGCCGCCGAGCTTGACCTGGCTGGTAAGAATCGACTTGGCCCCGCGTGGATTCATCACTAACAGGACGAAGTCAGTCGCTTGGCCTC
Organism: Terriglobia bacterium; assembly: GCA_963757625.1. Taxonomy (GTDB): domain Bacteria; phylum Acidobacteriota; class Terriglobia; order Acidiferrales; family UBA7541; genus Palsa-360. Next base: position 309,527 of record CAVWSJ010000007.1, read on the forward strand.
CGAGCTGCAGGCCGAAGCTTCCACCTTCAACCGCCATCATGGTGGGCGCGCTCCAGGGTCCGCTGAAATTTCTGCCGCTGCGGCAAGTCATCACGCCGCGGCCGTAGCTGCCACCAAAGCCGATGGCAAATTTCATCACCGAAGGAAGAACGATTACGCATTCCGCCTTGTTCAGAATATCCGCCGGAATATCGTCGGGAATATTTAGAATCTCAGTCATCACCTGACCGGCGTTCTTGATGCGATCGTTTTCATCCTTTTGTGCGTACGCAGGCAGGCCAACCAGGAACATTACAGTCATGAGTGAGAGAAACGTTTTCATTTACGTGCTTCCTTTCGCGTCAGCCAAATTTAAGTGCGTCGCGGCCATCTCATCAATTTGGCGCTCCGTTTGCCGACATTTTATTTATAGTTACTTATCGTGTCATGATCGGTGATGCTCATCACACGTCGGGAGTGACATTCATCGAGGCTTCAACGCGCAGACACCGCTCTTCGATAGGTCCTGAGAAACGGGGTGATCTCAACCGGTCGACGCACCACTAGGACAAAGTCCCAAATCCAAGGATTCCATAGGCTAAGAACGTCCGCGACCCCAAATGCAAAGAAAAAGGCCTCCTGTTTAGGTAAAAACGAAGTGCAGTCCCCAGGGGTCGGTCCGTTGAAACGTATTGTCAAATCCACTGGTCAGAGGGGTGGTGCATCGACCGGTTGAGCCGGCAGGGGTTACCAGAAGTTGGCATTTTAGCCTCCTGGTGCCACATTCCGGACTTATCAGGACCTCCCGCTGTAAGGCCTGTCATTTAGTTGGTGAATCGTGGCAGATGTTGTAGAGGAATATTTCGCCTCACCCATCCCTGTGAACTACACTTGGGCGTGCGCGGCACATACGCAATCTATCGAGGCGGATTGTCCACTTGCGCCGACTCACGCGCACGGTTGAATACATACGCATGAACGAGTCGAACCTGCGATGAAGTCAGATCCTCCGCGAAGGAGGGCATTCCAAGCTCCCGTCGTGCCCCGCCACGCACGATCTCCTCGAACATCTCGTGTGTTGACGTTGTGGCGAAACGCAAGTCAGGCACCTCTCCGCTGCTTACTGCGTCTCCTCCATGGCAGCGGGCACAGTACGTAGCGAACAGCACGCGGCCTTTTTCAATCTCGCTCGGGGAAGCTGCCATCTGAAAAGTCGGCATCGGAACCGGCGGAACCACCCGCTCGTAGCGAGGGAGCGACGCCGACCCTCCAATCGTGAAAGTCAAAATTTTCCCTGGCCCGACCTTTCCTTTGCCGGTGGCCCGATTGGCGAGGACTTCGGGTCCACCCCATCCGGCGAGTACCGCAACGTACTGAGTACCGTCGACCTGGTACGTCATCGGTGGCGCCATGATCCCAACTCCAGTGTCGAATGCCCAGAGTAGTTTGCCATCGGTCGCACGATAAGCCTGTAGCTTGCCGTCCGCTCGTCCCTGGAAAACGAGGTTGCCGGCGGTAGACAGCGTTCCTCCGCTGCCCGGGTCCGGATACTCGACATGCCAGACTTCGCGTTGGGCCACCGGATCCCACGCCACGAGACGTCCACTTGGTTTCATTTTCAACCATTGATCGCGCACCGGTCCGCGATAGGCCCGATCGAGCCCAGTGATCTGGTCATGCGGGTTGATCTTCCAGCCGGGCGTCACCGCTTGAATGGACGTGGCGTCGAGGACCCCCATATACACGAGGCCAGTAACGGGATTGAAGGATAGCGGATGCCAATTGTGTGCGCCTGCGCTCGCGGGCCGCAGGATTGTCGCGTCCTTGAGCTGCCGGGTCGCAATATTCTCGATAGGACGCCCGTTGGGATCGATGCCTGTGGCCCAATTGACCTCGACATAGGGGCGGGCCGAGATGAGCTTGCCTGTTTCCCGGTCCAGAACATAGAAGAAGCCATTCTTGTTCGGTTGCATTAATACACGGCGTTGCTGCCCATCGATTGTCAAAGTGGCAAGCATCAGCGGTTGCGTTGCGTCGTAGTCCCAGTTGTCCCCGGGAGTCGTCTGATAGTGCCAGACTTGTTCCCCGGTGTCGGCGCGGACCGCGACGATGGAAGCGATGTAGAGATTGTCGCCCTTGCTGCGCAGCCGGTCGTACCAAGGCGAGCCGTTCCCCGTTCCGAAGTAAACCAAGTCAAGGTCGGGATCATACACAATCGGATCCCACGGACTTCCGCCGCCCCCGGCTTTCCACCACTCACCCGACCATGTAGCTGCCGCGCGGTGCAGGGCCTCGGATTCGAATGGCTTTGACGGGTCCCCCGGGACGGTATACGTTCGCCAGACTAGGTTCCCCGTATCCGCATCGTATGCCGAGAGGTAGCCGCGCACGGCGTATTCGGACCCGGCGTTCCCGATGAGAACCCGCCCCTTCACGATTCGAGGAGCGCCGGTGATCGCATACGGGCCGTCTTTGGGAGTAGTCTGAACTTCCCATGTCACCGCGCCAGTCTTGGCATCGAGCGCGATGAGGCGGCCGTCGAGCGTCCCGACATAGACACGGCCCTTGTAGAGCGCAACGCCGCGGTTGACCACATCACAACATACGAACTTCCCGTGATCTTTCGGGACGCTTGGATCGTATTGCCATAGCAAGCGGCCTGTCCGGGCATCAAACGCGTACACGAGGCTCCAGGCACTGGTCGAATAAAGGACGCCGTCCTGAACTAACGGCGTGGCTTCGAGGCCGCGCAATGTTCCAAGGTCGTAAGACCATGCGAGACCGAGCTTGCTTACGGTTTGCTCGTCGACCTGTCGAAGGGGGCTAAAGCGCTGTTCGGAGTACGTGCGGCCGTAAGTAATCCAATTCGCAGAGTCTGCATCCGCAGCTCGAAGCGCACCGTCGTCAACGATCACCTTCCGACCGTGGCCGCAACCGATGATCGCCAGGATGAAGACTACCGCCGATGCCAACGCCAATCTACCGGACGAACTTTGACACGTCGTGGTGTCGACGAGCATTGCGCACTCCATTTCTGTGGCTACGCAGCGGTACGTTTACCCCGAGCTTGCCGGAGCGTCAATAGGATTATTCATTTAAGAGGAGGTTCGTCGCTTTCAGTCTGGCGTGAAATCATTTTTCACTGCACCTCAGGCCGCATTCCGATAACCGGACTTGGCTCGCCTTGGGGAGATCAACTCTACTTACAGGAGGAGAAGCTCGGTTGACGTCCCATGATTTATTCACTATAAATGCGCACTTCGCAGGCCGAACTCGCCGGACGGCAGCGACAAGTCCAGCGATTGGCAACTTATCAATGTGTTCAATTCGCAGACTTGAAAGAGGCACCTTATGAAACGGATCGCTTTCTTGGTGGTTGCGGTTGCAATGTTGGCCGGAGTCGTCGCATCCATGGCCCCCGCATCGGGTCGCGCCGATGATGAGGCCGTCCCAATCTTCGGAATCAAAATTCCCCCTGGATACCGCGACTGGAGGTTGATTTCCGTGGCACACGAAGAAGGCACCCTCCACAGTTTCGCTGCTATTTTGGGCAACGATGTAGCGATCAAGGCCTATCGCGAAGGGAAGCTTCCATACCCGGACGGCACAATCATTGCCGCTTTGCACTATAGTCATGTCCCGTCGGATGAAAACGACAAAGTCTTTGGCAATCCCCAATCTTTCGTTCCAGGGCCCCCTACGAACGTTCAGTTTATGGTCAAGGACTCAAAAAAGTACGCCTCCACTGGCGGATGGGGATTCGCTCACTTCACCAAAGACGGCAAACCTGGCGACGAGGCGTTGCTCAAGACCTGTTACCCCTGCCACGCGAAGGCTTCTCGCGACTTTGTCTTCACCCGGTACGCACCTTGATACGAGGATAGCAGCAGAAAATATTGAGACGACGGCTTTACAGACCAAAGGATCCGATAGCGCTGCATCGGGAAACGGATGGTGATACCTGCTGACTCCCGATAAACGGCGCCAGCTCAACTGGTCGAGACAATACCATCTGCGATAAATCACTTCTCCAACGGTGGTGTTTATGACGTTCAGGAGACGGGCGGAGCTATCCACGAGCCAGCGGATCCACATGTGGAGCCGCTGGAATGCGGGAAAATCGTTACATGAGATCGGCCGCGCCCTCGACCAGTATCATGTGGTTGTTCACTGCCTTTTGGCGCGACATGGTCGCATTGGCTGCTAAACGCACATCCGTATGGAATAAGCGGAGACGTCTTCCACCCGACAGCGCCGGAACTTCAATGAAATTCCGCGCCCCGAAGCATTTATTGCAAATGCATTTTAAGACGTCTCCGTCCCACTGATTGATTCCAGCCCTGCCAGCTCTAGTGAATCGTGATTTTCTGGACATTCCACAGAACGGCGGAGCCCAGGTAGAGAAGGTTGGCGGACGGGCAAGTGATTTCGTGGACCAGGCGGCCATTGTCGTCCTCGCCGCGACCCATACTGGTCTGCGCCCAGCCGAGCACCTTTCCATCCAAGCTCATTTTGTAGATTTTGCCCGTGGTCCCGTCGGCGCTAAACAGATATTGGGGATTGCCCGGGCTTACGCAGACGCCCCACGGCGACCCCATCCCGGTGTAGCTTGCCTTAAAGTTTAAGTCACTGTCGTAAACCTGGATGCGGCTGTTATTGCGGTCGCCAACGTAAATGGTGTCGTGGGCGTCCGCCGCGATGCTATGCGGAATCCTGAACTGATCCTGGCCGGTGCCGTAGGTTCCCACTTCCTTCAGCCAATGGCCGCCCGGCGTGATCTTGACGATGCGCGAGTTGCCGTAGCCGTCGGAGACATAAACATTGCCCTGCGAATCCCAGGTCACATCGGTTGGACGGTTGAATGTGCCGATCGTTCCTACGGGATGCGGGTCCCTGGGCCTCCCGGCGGTACCGTTGAAGCCCGTGCCGCCGTGTTCGACGAATTCCTCCAGATAATCGATGGCTTCCGGCGTCCGGCCAAACTGCGCCCTGGGCACGCCCTCCGGATCGAACTTGATGATCATGCCGGAGCCCTCGTCAACCATCCAAGTGTTGTCGTTTTTATCGATTCGGACGGAGTGTGCGAAGGACGCGGCATAATTACCGGGACCCCACTGTTTGACAAATTTATTGTTTTGGTCGAACTCGAACAGCATGGCGGCCGTTCCCCCGCGGGCAACTCCCTGAGGGTTCGTGCGCGAGTAAACAAATATGTGACCGTGTGAATTGGTGGAAACCCCCACGGTTTCGCCCATCGTTATGTCGGGGACGAGCAGATCCAGGAAGTCGTCCGTGATGTTCATCTTTGGAATGTTTTTTTCGAGCTCCGTTTGTCGCGGCAATCTGCTCCTTGGTGGAAATCTGAGCCTGAGCCTGCTGCGGCAAGAGCGCGCCTGCGACACTCGCCGCGCCAAGCAATAAAAATAAAGACAGCATGCGGAATCGTTTCATGTAGTGGACTCTCCTTTGCAAAATGAACGTCCGGCCGGGACATGCCCGGGCGGCTTTACATCGCAAACCGAACGAATCAGTCAAACGATTGGTCTTCATCCGGAATGCCCGATGGATGCCTTTGGCTCGCGGTTCGTAGGCTTCGCCTGCATTGGATACAACGAATTCGCCTCCAGCGCAAGCCCTTGTACAATTGAATGGGGTTCGGAACCAGAAAGTAGATGGCCGGCCCGCTTCCCTTCAATTCCGCCGCGGACGTTCCAGCATCGGAGCGATAATTAGGGGAAATGTGCAAACGATCGTTCCTATCCCTCTGGAGTTGCCCGGGAATTCCTGCGCATCCGCTCGAACAAGCTGAATGGGTCAAAGGGCAGAGAGTATCACCATCCCCGGCGGGCGATTAACATTGTCTAAGGAATCCGTCCGCAACCCATCCGGCCATCCATTGCGCGCGGAGACCTGTCCATGTATATTTTGCTCAGCCACAATGACAAATTGCATTTTGGCCTTGGGAGGATTCCTGTGACGAAACGACCTGTGCTAATTCTGTTTGCCCTGATGGCGATGCTTTGGTTCTGCGCCCGCCCTGCGAACGCGCAAACGGCCTACGGCATTCGCCTGATCGAGACGCGCTGCGCGTCATGCCACGGGAATCCTGCCAGCACCGTGAAGGCGCCGGACATGCTATCGCTGTGGAAACAGACCACGGAGCAAGTCTACGCCGCGCTGGGCAGGGCGCCGCACACGTCGATTGAAGGCCTCACGGACGACGACAGGAAACTCCTCGCCGGGACGCTGGGCAATCGCCCGGTCGGAGCTCCGGAGGTCGTCGATGCGAAGCTGATGCCCAACAAGTGCGCGAGCAATCCGGCGATCACTGATCATCGCGAACAAGCCCGCATGGAACGGCTGGGGAAATGGCGTGACAATGCGCGCTTCCAAACGGCGAGCGCCGCGGGACTGACGCCCGATCAGGTGCCGCAACTCAAATTGAAGTGGGCATTCGGTTTTCCCGCCGCGGATGAAGTTTACGGACAGCCCAGCGTTGCAGCCGGGCGCGTGTATGTCGGCGTGGATAGCGGAGCCGTCTATTCAATCGACGCGGCGACCGGATGCGTCTACTGGTCTTTCCTCGCGGATGCCGGCGTGCGCACGGCCGTCAGCATCGGCCCGGTGAAGGGACAGGGCGCGACGAAATTCGGAGTTTATTTCGGCGACATGCGCTCGAACGTTTACATGCTCGACGCCACCACCGGCAAGCAGGTCTGGAAAGACAAAAGTCGAAGAACATCCGGCGTCCCACATCACCGCCGCGCCCACGCTCTACGAAGGCCGCCTTTACGTCGGCGTCGCATCGGTCGAGGAGCGCTCGGCGGGACTGAGTTCCGTGTACCCGTGCTGCCAGTTCCGAGGCAGCGTTTCCGCGCTCGACGCCAACACCGGCAAAACGATCTGGAAGACATACACGGTCCCCGAAACCCCCAAGCCCACCACGAAAACTTCCAAGGGCGTTCAGCAATGGGGCCCAAACGGCGGCGCCGTGTGGAATTCTCCCACGATCGATGCCAAGAACAATGCCATCTACATCGGCACGGGCGACGCTTACACCGATCCGGTCAGTAAGAATACCGACGCCGTCATGGCGCTGGACATGAAAACCGGCAAGATCATGTGGGCGATTCAGGACACGGAGAACGACGCGTGGCTCTCCGGCTGCGGCCCCGGAAGCACTACGGAAAATTGCCCGAAGGATTTGGGTCCCGATTACGATTTCGGTTCTTCGCCCATTCTGCGCACTCTGCCGGGCGGAAAAAGAATCCTGGTCGCGGGACAAAAAAGCGGAATGGTCTGGGGACACGATCCGGATCGTGAAGGCACGCTCGTATGGAAGCAGCAGCTGGTCCAGAAACTCGCACTGGGGATGATCACCTTCGGCGGCGCGGCGGACGATCAAAACGCCTACTTCGGATTGAGGACGGGCGGCGTGGCGGCCGTTCAACTTGATACCGGAGAACGAAGAATGGTTCACCCCGATAGCCCCGCCACCGGGTCCCGGCCCGCGCGGCGAAACAGCGGCCATCACCGCGATTCCAGGCGCCATTTTTTCCGGCGGGTGGGATGGAGTGTTGCGCGCGTTTGCGACCAGTGATGGCCATCTTCTCTGGGAATACAACATGATTCACGATTACGACACCGTGAATCACGTCGCGGCAAAGGGCGGCTCGATGGGCGCTCCCGGTCCAACGGTCGCGGGCGGTATGGTCTTTCGCCGGCTCGGGGTATGTTTTCGGCGCCGGCACACCGGGGAACGTCCTGCTCGCGTTCTCCGTTCAATAGCCAGTCAAGAGCCAATCCGCAAAATCTAATTCGGCGGCCGGGATGGATACCCACATCCCGGTTTACAACTGAAAATCTATGATGTATATACGGTGCCAATGTACTGAGGCCCCGGCACGTTCACGCTAAGTACCCGAATCGAGAGGTCTTTGATGAAACGAAAATTCTTCACTGGCGGAGCAATTCTGGCACTTGCCGCAGTTTTGGGAATTTGGTCCGCGCGGCTCGAAAAGCGCGCGGTAGTTGACGCCGACACCGTGATGGCGCCCAAATTCGAAGTCGATCCGTTCTGGCCCAAGCCGCTTCCGAATCACTGGATCCTTGGCCAGGTGATCGGCGTGTCCGTCGATGCCAACGACAACGTGTGGATCGTCCACCGGCCGCAAACGCTCGAGCCAAAGGAATCCTACCTCAAGACGAACAGCGCCGAGTGCTGTATCGCTGCGCCGGATGTTCTAGAATTCGACCCGGCCGGGAATCTAATGCATCACTGGGGCAAAAGCGAAGGTCATGACTGGCCGGTCTCCAACCACGGCATCACCGTGGATTACAAAGGCAACGTCTGGCTGGGAGGAAATGGGTCAGGGCAACCCCCCGCCGCGACCGCGCCGCCGGCGAACGTGAACGCTCCTGAAGCGGGTGTAGCCACGAGCCTCGCGACTTATCATGACAGTTTCATTCTGAAGTTTACGCAGGACGGGCAGTTCCTTGGAGAAATCGGACACGCGTTCGGCAGCAAGGGGAGCAACGACACCGACAACGTTCGCGGCGTCGCGCAGATTCGCGTCGATCCGAAAACCAACGAACTATTCGCCGCCGATGGCTATGGCAATCGTCGCGTGTCCGTTTGGGACGCCGACACGTTGAAGTACAAGCGCCATTGGGGCGCCTTCGGGCACACACCCGATGACGTAAACCCCGGAGCGTACGATCCCAGCGCGCCCGAGGATCAACAATTCCGCACGCCGGTGCATTGCGCGCAGCCTTCCGAAGACGGTCTTCTCTATGTTTGCGACCGCGTGAACGACCGCGTTCAGATTTTCAAGGAGGACGGAACCTTCTTGAAGGAAGTCCCTTTCATGACCAATACCCGCGGCGACGGTTCGGTGTGGGAGATCACGTTTTCAAGGGATCCGCAGCAGAAATACCTCTACATGTCCGACGGCGCCAATGAGAAGATTCACGTCTTCGACCGTGCGTCGATGACGGAGATTTACAGCTTCGGCGATGGCGGGCGCCAGCCCGGTCAATTCTACGCCGTGCACAGCATCACCACCGATTCGAAAGGGAACATTTACACCACGGAGACCTACCGAGGGCAGCGCGTGCAGAAATTCGTTTACAAAGGCCTGGCGCCTGTACCCGCGAAAGACTCGGGCGTGCCGTGGCCCAGCGATAAGAAGTAGCGCCGGCAGGCAAGAACGCCGGAACCGGGCCTAATTCCCTGCATTGCTTTCGGCGCCCGTTCCCTGAACAAGCTGAAACTGCTCTTCCGCCTTGGAATAAGTAGAGTGAACATGGTCGGAGATCGTCACGAGGATGATGTAAGTCCCAGGAGGATCGGTGGCTTCGAAGGTTATATCCATGACTGGGTTCATGATAATCACGCTGGGGGACCTCGGGTCGGCCCCGATGGTCTCGGCGAACCTTGCCGCGCCAAACATGATCTTGCCGGTCGGGGAGATCACGCGCACATGGGCGGTCAAATCCATCCTCTCGGATACGGGGAAAGGATAGTCAGTGACGGCAAACGGGAAGTAATATTTCTTTTCACGGGTCAACTGGTGAAAGCGTCCGGCGCCCGGGCGGTCGCTCGCCGACATCAGGACCCATTTCTCGGCGTCTTCCTTGGACTGGACGATCAAGATATTGGCTTTGAAGCTTGCAGGGGTTAAGCCGGCGAGCTCGGCTGCGTCCGCCGCAGCGAGTTGCGCAGGATCGGCGGTTTGATGCTCCCTGCGCGCACGTTCCTGCCGCGCCAGATCTCCCAGCGAAGGAGTATTGTCCTGGGCGGATAGCGGCAGGAGAAAGGAAAGAGCCATAAGGGTTAAGAGCGCTGAACGATGAGCTGCCTTCAAGGTGACCTCCCGGAACGAGTGCGAAATTTCGGGCGTACTTATAATTTCAATGATACCCGCACCGGGTCAGGGAGACGCTGCGAGGCGCAGACCAATTTCGGAAGGGTTAATAGCGGCCAGGAAGCCAAATCTTGCGGGAGGAAAGGCTCGGGTCTGCCTCCCGCCGAAAGCATAAAGCGTCCTCGACTGGTATTCCGCCGGCTTCATTCGCCACGGTCAAACATGGCTGCAATCATGGGAACGAGGACTTCTCCAAGCCTTTCGCTCTCTTCCTTGCCGACATTTTCGAGCTGGACGCCCATGTGTTCGTTTCCGACAACCCGGATGACCCGTGCCGCCATGCGGATGGGCACGTCGGCCTGCGGCAGTTTCAAGTTCACGTTCACGATGGATCCGACGGGCAAAACGCGGCCCGCCTTGATGAACATTCCGTTCAAGGAAATATTCAGCGTCTCTCCGTCGAGGCGGTCCTGCCCGGATTCAATCGCAACTTTGCACTTGACCCTCACGCGCTGAAGTCTTCGGCGTTCCCGGTCGATGGGCACGAGAGCGACCTGCATCAGGCGGACAAGCTGCCTGCGATCGATGGGCTTGAACAAGAAGAAATTGGCGCCGGCCTGGAATGCGCGAGTCATCAGGCCTCGATCCGACGCGCTCGTGAGAATCACGATGGGCGTCGTTCGATTGATCTCTGAACCGCGAATCCGCAGTGTCAGTTCCAAACCGTCGGGCGGCGGCAAGTTGAAGCCGAGGAAAATCATATCGAATCGCTGGCTATTAAGCGGCGGCTCGGCCTCGGCCCCGCCGGAGACGGTGTGCGCGCGAATTTCAATTTCCAAATCGATCTGCACCTTGTGCAACACGCGCAAAAACAGATCCACGTCGTCCGCATTGTCTTCGACAACCAGGAGCTGATACGGGTGGAGTTTGACGGTGCCGTTGGACATTTCGCTGCGAGATTTGGCCGCGCTCCGTTCCAGGAATTAGAGAGTCGTTAAGTGTATCTCAAATGGATACGGCTCTCGCTACCCCTCTGCGTCGCGCATCAAGAAGTATATCTCTCCTTCTTGGCACTCTTCTGCAGCCAAAAGTTAGTATCTTGACGAAGGACCCTGGCGGAATTCCAAAGCGGAGCCAAAAGATGAATCCTCTCACAGGCAAGGCATGCCCGCGCCACACATCGTGGCGTAGAGAGGTAAAACTCGAATTGAATCCCTGGTGGATTTAGGAATTCTTGAGCCGTGGAACGAGCCTCACGGCATTCTCCCGCTCGACCATCTTCAATTCGCCCTCGGTGAACATCTTCAGCTCGCGGATGGCCTGTGCTTGCTCGAGAACATGACCTCCCGGCGGGAAATCGGTGCCGAATAGAATCTTGTCCGGAGTCACGAGCTGACGCAAGGAAGCGACGACTCCGGCATTGGCCGCGCCAGCAAGGTCGTAATACATCTTCCTCAGCTCCGCCATCATGCCGTTGGGCATTTCCGGTCTGGGCCTATCCCCGCCCGAGATGCGTCCGGCAAGGAATGGCATCGAGCCTCCGCCATGGGACCAGATCCAGCGAATGTTGCTGAACTTATTGGCGAAGCCGCTGTAGCAGACGTTGGTGATCGCCCGCGTCGTGTCGGTGCCGTATTCCATGCTGCCCGGTCCCACGCCATAGTTGAGGTTTCTGCAGCAATCGGCCGCGGTCGGGTGAACAAACACAACGGCGTTGCGCCGGTTGAGTTCTTCGAACACCGGGCTGTACGCGGCATTGCCCAGCCAGGTGTCGCCGAAGCTGGTCATGAATCCCGCGCCGTCCGCGTGGAGCTGATCGAAGGCGTACTCGATTTCTTTCAACGTGGCGTCGACGTCCGGCAGCGGCATCGCCGCGAACAGGCCGAATCGCGTTGGGTGGTCCTGCACGACCTTCGCGCCGAAATCGTTGCATTCGCGCGCAAGACGGTTGGTCTGCTGCTTGTCGCCGAGATACAGGCCCGGATTTGTAATGGAGATCACGGCTGCGGCTGCGCCGCCCCGGTCCATATCATCGAGAGATTTTTGCGCTGTCCAAGTTGTGTTCGCAGGCTGCAACAGTTTGTTGCCCTTCATCGCGGCGACCCACGTCGGCGGCCCGAAATGATGGTGCGTGTCGATGCGGTATTTTGTCGCCGTGTCGAGGGTTTGTGGGATCGCGGCCGCAAGGTCCTTGCTGCCAGCGGCGGCGGCTAGCCCCAACGTAGCTAATGCGCTGGACAAAAAGCTTCTCCGGTCTTGATCGGCCACAGGACACCTCCGTGAATTCTCAAAAGTTTGACCAAACAATCTTGCTGCGTGGCTGGAGTGTACATCACATTCGCGGACTATCTCAATAGCGGGCTGTGCTTTACATCCTGATTGCGAGCGCAATTTACTCTGTAGGGAACGTCATGAGCACGAGCCGGATCAGTTCTCCCTGGCGGCGCGTGTCGGTCTTTTGAAATATCTCACCGAGCCGAGCCCTCGCTGTTCCATAGGTAATTTCCAGTTTCCCGGCGGCAGACCGGAGCTCCTCGCCCGCGGCCAGGAGGGCAGCCAGCTTGGCTTCGGCGGCGGTCAGACCAAAAACGGTCCCGAGCTGGTGATGCGGCAGGGGCGTCTTGTTCTCCGGGTCGGTAATCACAACGCAAATGGCGGGCCGGAAGGCAGACAGAGCGGGATAGTTCCTCGAAACGGGACTGACGAGAATTCCGTAAGGCCGTTTGCCAGACGGGCGGAGCGCCCGCATCGCCCCTCCGGCAGAAGCGTTCGAAGCCGCGATCGGCGATAGGGCTTGAGAAATCAGGTTTTGTAGTTTTTCGTTGTCCCGCTTGTGCATCAGCGTAATTCCACCGGGCCCCAGCCGGATTCCGTCTTCGCCGGACGCAAGCGTTTGCGCGGCACGGTTGGAAAAGACGACGCGTTTCTGCTCGTCGAGAAACAGGATCGCAGCCGGATTGCGATCGAACCATTCCGTGCTGACTTGCTGCATCGCGCCCAACGAGCTGAGCCGGAATGCGATCGCGAGCGCCCGTTCAAGGTGGCGGTGGAGCAGGGCGAAGCGTTCGATGTCCCGGGGCTCAAACCTGCCGGCTTTCCGCGTGCGATGAAGCGCGACGCCCGCCTGCACGGATGGAGCGAGGCGCGTCTGCCCTACCATGCGAAAGCGCGTGTCAATGCGCCGTTCGTGCCACGCGTAGTAGGGATGCTTGTCCTTTTCCCGCTCGCTGATGACCAGCCCGTCGTGGACAATCGGCTGATGCGGATGGGCGACCAGGTATTGGACCGTGGGATCAATCGAAGCGGTGTGCTGGAGATATTCTTGAATGCTCTCCATGTCAAAATTGATGCAAATAAACGTCGGCAGCCGGGGCGTGTCGGAGCCGTCCAGCACCCAGAAGCTGGCGGCCTGGCTGTCAATCAGATCAGTGAGGCATTTGAGCGCCCCCGGCCACAGGGATTCATCCATGGCCGCGTCGTAGAACGATTGGATTACCTCGAGCGTGCGCTCATGTTTCGACATGACGATCTGACCCGCACCGCCAAGAACCACGAAAATCGAATCCGGCACGAGCCTCGGGAACGCGCGAGCCTGCGCCAGATTTGGCTGGGCCCGCAAGTTTAACATAGGCGCGCGGCGTGCCGACTTTGGCGTTCATTGCTCGATCGCGACGATGGCGAGGCTTTTGGAGGGAAAGACATTCGCGCCAGGACTTGACAAACCCAGGGCGCGTATATACTCTATTACGAGTAATTGGTACAGGATACCCTATGACAGATACCCCACGTCCCGTCTCCAACCCCCTGGCCCTCGCCGTTCTGGTCCTCCTCTACGAGCGGCCCATGCATCCCTACGAAATGGCCACCACGCTGCGCGAGCGCGGCAAAGAAAAAAGCATCCGGCTGAATTACGGTTCGCTGTACACGATCATCGAGCAGTTGCTGCGCGAAAAATTCATCGCCGTGCGCGAAGTCCTCAAAGAGGGAAAGCGGCCCGAGAAAACCGTCTACGACCTGACTCCCGAAGGCGAAACCGAACTTCTTGATTGGATGCGCGAACTCGTGAGTTCCCCGGTCAAGGAATATCCGCAGTTTGAAGCGGCTCTTTCCCTGTTGCCCGCATTGCCTCCGGAAGAAGTGGTGGATTTGCTGCAGATTCGCATCGGCTTGCTCCAGAAAGTGATCGAAGGCTTGGACGAGGAGGACAAGGCCTGTAAGGCGATGGGCCTGCCCCGTCTTTTTTCTCTCGAACGGGAATTTTACAAGGCAATCGCTGTCGCCGAATTCAAATTCTCAAAGGGCTTAATGGCCGATATCCAGCGCGACGCCGGCGGTTTGAGGACGACCTGGACCGAGGGGCGCAAACAAATCCTGAAAGTCCGGGCATCCGGGCGCAAGCGTGGAAAGCCGAATGTTTTGGCCGCCTGGACAAAAGAAGGAAAAAAATGACCGAAAAAAAATTCGAAACCTATCGTCCGGAAACCGATCTCAAAATGATAAGGCACTGGATGCGGCAGGGCCCGAAAACAGCCGCATTTCTGCTGGTGATTCCCGGCTGTGCCATTGTCGGGTATGGAATCGGACTACTGACGTCGCATTCCCTTCCCTATAGCGTGATCGGTTTTGGCGCCGGGCTTCTGACTTGGGGACTCATCGTGGCGTTGAGCAACTAATTCAACGAGAGGAAATCGAAAATGAACACATCAGCAAAAAAACCCTATCGCGGAATCTCAATGGAAGGCAGACTGGCAACCTGGTACGCGAAACTTACGCACAAAGACCTAAGCGAGTTCGAGCGCCTTGCGCAGGAACTCGCCAAGGACCTGCCCGCGCGTGCTCGTGTCCTGGAGGTGGCGCCGGGACCGGGGTATCTATGTGTCGCGCTGGCCAAACTGGGCGACTACAAAATCACGGGGCTCGACATCAGCCAGTCGTTCGTGCAAATGGCATCCGAATACGCAAGGAAGGAAGGATTGGCCGTTCATTTCATTCATGGCAGCGCCTCGGATATTCCGTTTGAAAACTGCTTTTTCGACCTCGTCGTTTGCCGCGCAGCATTTAAGAATTTTTCCGAGCCGCTTCGCGCCATGAATGAAATGCATCGCGTATTGAAACCCGGCGGGAAGGCTCTGATTATCGATTTGCGCCAGGATGCTTCGTATGACGAAATTGTTTCATACGTGAACGGATTGAAACTCAACGCATGGAATTCCTGGGTGACCAAGATGACCTTCAAGCACATGCTGCTTAAGCGCGCGTACACGGAACAGCAAATCGAGTCGCTCGCGGCCGCATCCGACTTTAATTCCTGTGAGATCTTGAAAAACCAGGTAGGAATGGAGATCCGGCTCATTCGCAGGCAGCCTTTTACGGAACAAGCGGCCTGACGGCTGCGAGCTGGCGCCCCGCCGATGTTTTTCCGCGCCAGCCCAACCACACATCGGGATTCCATCACCTCCGATTTCATGCGGACTGCCGCTTGACACGAAATGCGGCTGATATTGTTGAGATCGATTTTTTTACCTGCCGTTCACAAAGTTTTTTCGCGTCGTTAACCATTTCCTCATCCGGATGTGTGATTTTCTGCGCGCACAAGACGTCCCTGCGTGCAATCCTGTGGAGGAATATCAACGTGAAAAAGATCATTCTTGCGATGGCGTTAGCAATTGCACTCGCCGGAAGTGTTAGAGCAAACGACGACCACGACAAAAAAAGTGATTCCGACCATTCCGAATTTAAACCCGACACTCTGCTATTGAGCCGAAGCGTATATTCCGGGGACGCGTCGATTGTTGCGGTGGGCCAGATCCTTCCGCCGAACTGTCCAAGTACTAACACCAAATCGTTCACGGTCAACGTCCCGGTGCTGGCGGCCGATGGCGGCGGCACCACGGCGGTGAAGGAAAGCTGCTCCAAAGCGACCAATGACGGCACGTATCCTACCGTTTTTGATAACAACACTGCGGACGGTAGTTTTGGCCTAACCTCTCCGATCTATCTGGACAACATCACAACCGATGGGTGGCTGCTGGGTACTCTGCCAGTCCCTACTGACCTGATCGTTACCAGCTTCAGTTCGAAATCCGAGCTGGCGCTGAATCGCTCGCTCGATAAAAAATCGATCACTTTTATGGGGTACGTTGGCGGGCAGGGGTTCACCACCGGCCCGAATCAACTGGACGTCTCCAACTCCAATACTCCGGGCGTGATCGACCCCACCAACCCCGTGGTATCCCAATATTACCGCTCTGTCGCCGAGGTGGACTCCCACGGACATATCTTCATAACCGATGGGAACGCGTACAGCGGAAACAACGGCCGCGCAGCCATCAAGGGTGACTGGCTGTACTACATGACCGGCAACGACAACAATGGCGGATTGAAGGTAACTTCAAGCCTTGACCAGCTGAACGACACGCAGGTAGGCCTGAACCTGCTGGGCTCCAACGGCGCCGAATTGCTCATCCCGGGTCAGGCCCCGCCGGTTCCTCCGGGAATGCCCATCACAAAAATTGGCGACTTTGAGATCAACCAGGTCGATAATCCAGCTACCTGCAGCCCCGGTCCATGCGTGAAGTACGTGTTGGACAAACCCGGCAAAGACAATAATTTCCGCGGCCTGACGATCTTCGACCATACCTTGTTCGTCACAAAGGGCAGCGGCGGAAACGGGATCAATACGGTTTACCAGGTTGGGAACACAGGCAGTCTTCCGACTGGGGACGAGACCGCTTTGAGCAAGTTACCCATCACCATTCTGCCGGGCTTCCCAACGACGCTTGCATCCGACGGCACGACCGCAATGTATCCTTTCGGGATCTGGTTTGCTGATGCCCACACCCTATATGTTGCGGATGAAGGTGACGGTTGTGCTTCAAATGGCAGCGCACCCTGCACCGACATCCTCGCCTCTGGCACCGCGGCGGCGATCTCCGCCACCGTTTACGCCCACGCTAAGAATCAAACAGGGGCCGGGCTTCAAAAGTGGGTTTTTGATTCCGCCACATCCACTTGGAATTTGGCTTACACGATTCAGGCGGGTTTGAACCTTGGCACACCCTACTCCGTTTCAGACAATCCCGGCGTTGTTCCCAATTATCCCGCTCCAACGGATGTCAACGCAGTGACCAGTCTGCTGTGGGGACCCGCAACGGACGGTCTGCGAAACATCACAGGTCGTGTGAACGACGATGGCACGGCGACAATCTGGGCCATAACTTCAACAGTGAGCGGAAGCGGAGATCAAGGAGCCGACCCGAACCAACTCGTTAAGGTCACTGACCGCATCGACGCCACAACTCTTCCAAAGGGCGACGGCGACCACGACAGGGATGATTCGCTGGACTGCTTCAAGATCATTCGCTCAGCCAAGTCAGGTGAGGTGTTTCGCGGCGTGGCCTTCACTCCCCAGGATCTTGAGGGAGACGACCACGACGGCCACGAACACGATGACGACGGGAGCAGATAAGTAGAGTTGATTCAACCTGATTGAAGAGCATTGAGGGTGCCTCCTCCCGGGTTTGAAATCTCGAATCGAAGGGCTTCTTCGCTTCGGAGAACCTGGAAGGGGGCACTGTTGTCTGGTCCGATTTCTCTATTTGAAGACTGCCGCAGGTGAGACACACACATCCGGAAGCCTGCTCGCGCGGTAATTTCCCGCCTCGGCTAACCTTAAGGTTCCCTTAAGCTGCTTGAAACTAAGCTTGAGTCACGGAGATAATGATTTTGATTGGCTCTGGGATCGCGTGAAATCTTGCTTGCTGACCAAACGTAATACAGAAGCAAGGTTCATGCGATGAGATTTGTGATCGCAGGGAATCCTGATAGTTGTCTGCAAATACAGGAGATCTTTAAGGAGAGCGTTTTTTCTGTTAATTCTTTAACGGATATGTACTCCCGTGCGTCGAAGAAGCGTGGAGGTTCATTTTCGTTTCCTAATCTTGCCTTAAAGAAGAGGGAAGAATAGTATGCGGCACGGCCACCGCGTCCGGCTGCGCGGAACAGTCAGGAGAACACAGGCATGGGCAATAAATTTTGGGTTGGGAAAAGATTAGTGATCGGTCGCGTGCGACAACCTGGCCTTATACATTTTGTCGGTTGCATTTTCTCTTTCACTCTCTTTTTAGAGCTTGCGCTCATATTCCCGTTCTCGAAGACATCTGCGCAGGGCTCCTCTCCCATGGACGGAGCACAGTCGCAATTACAATTTGTTCAGGCCACGGGAGCGGGCCAGGCTGGGCCGCCTGTAACGGTCACATTGAAGGATGCGCTCGATAGAGCGCGGAAAATCGATCCGACGTTGGTGGGTGCGGTTTCGGATGCGAAAAGCGCCCTCGAAGACCGCTTGCAGGCTAGAAATGCGATGCTCCCGCAGATTACCGCGACAACGCAATATCTCGGGGACCAAGGTGATGGTGGAAAGATCTCCGATGGAAGGTTCGTAACGCAGGACGGCGTCCACGTTTACCGTGCCTGGGGAGTTCTTCGCCAGGACCTTTCGCCGGCCACTCTCATGGCAACAGGATACACTCGCGCTAAAGCGGCCGAGGCGATGGCAAATGCGAAGGCGGAAATCGCTCGCCGAGGGCTGGTGGTAACCGTGACAAAAAACTACTACGCTCTGGTCGTCGCGCAACGAAAGTATGCGACCGCGCAGGCCGGTCTGGACCAAGCCAAGCAGTTTATGGACATGACGCAACAGATGGAGCACCAGGGGCAATCCCCCCACAGTGACGCGATTAAGGCTGAGATCCAGTTTCGGATTCAACGGCAGGCGTTCGATGAAGCGAAGTTCGCGATGGAAGATATGCGGCTGGATCTCGCTGTCTTGCTTTTTCCCGACTTCAATGAAAATTTCAGCGTCGTGGATGACCTCGACTCGACCCCGCCTTTGCCGCCATTCCCGGAAATAAAAGAGATGGCGGAAAAGGAGAATCCTGACTTGCGCGTCGCCTTGGAAACAGCACGGGAGTCGGATTTAGATGTCACCGCGGCCAAGACTGCATTCCTCCCCACGCTGACAGTGGAAACGGACTACGGTATAGAAGCGAATTGCTTTGCGCTTCGTTGCACACGGGCGTCGGTTCAAGGTCCGGATGGCCCAGGGCCAGTACCTAACCTCGGATACTTCCTAACAGCAGTGTTGAATATTCCCGTTTGGGATTGGGGCACGTTGCATAGCAAGCTCAAACAGGCGGAATACAAGCAGGAATCGGTAAAGGCCCAATTGACCCTGGCTCAACGGACAGATGTAAGCGAGCTTATGGCCAATTATGACGAAGCGACGACTGCCCAGATCGAACTCGACGAATCGAGACGGACGGCAGACCTTGCATCGGAAAGCCTGCGGCTCGCGAACTTGCGCTATCAGGGAGGCGCGGCCCCGGCGTCCGATGTGACTGACGCCGAAACTACACTGGTGACAGCGCGGAATGCGTACGCCGACGCGCAGGTGCGATATCGAACCCTTTTGGCAAATCTACAGACATTTACAGGAAGTTTTTAAGATATGGAAATCACATCGGCAAACATATGAATGGGAGCCAATCAATGCACTTTCCCTCTATAAATCGTACGGCGATGGCTCAACAGAGAGCCAGCCGGAGAACGCAGTGGGACAAAGCAGCCCGTTACTTGGCCATCGTCATGGCGGCGGGCGTCCTGTTCACCGGTTGCTCCTCTAAGCCGGAGGCGGAGGAAGCGCCCACCGTGACCGTCCAGGTGGATGCCGCGGAAAAAGAAGCGATCTCGCGCAAAGTGATTGCCGACGCGGTCCTTTACCCGCGCGATCAAGCGGCGATTGTGCCCAAGGTAGTCTCGTCGGTCAAAAATTGGTATGTGGATCGCGGCAGCCACGTGAAGGCCGGGGATCTTCTCGGGGAGCTTGAAAACCAGGACTTGACCGCAGCTCAAATGAAGAGCCAGGGCGGCTACGCGCAGGCCGAAGTCACTTATCAGAGCAGCTTCAGAAGAGCGCCCAAGACCTGAAGTTCGCGAAGCTATCTCTGGATTCGGCAAAGAAGCTGTATGACAGCAGGGTGGCGCTCTTGAAAGAAGGCGCAGCTTCGGCGAAGGATGTTGACGATGCAAACGTTGCATTGGAACAAGCTCAAAATACCTACGACCTGACGCAAAAACAATACGACCTCAAAGTCGCCGAAGGAGCGTTGAAAGCCGCAAAGGGCGATACGGCGAATGCCGAAGCGCAATTGAGTTACACGAAAATCACGAGCCCAATCAACGGCGTCGTCACCGACCGTCCCTACTATCCGGGTGAAACCCCGGCGACCGGATCCCCTGTCATCACCGTCATGGACCTGTCCCAAATCGTCGCCCGCGCACACATTGCCCAGGGAGAAGCGGCGCTGCTCAAAGTCGGTGATCCGGCAACCATCTCTGTGCCGGGCCAGCCAACCCCGGTAAAGGGCAAAGTCAGCCTGGTGAGTCCGGCGGTGGATGCAAACAGCACGACCGTGGAAGTGTGGGTGCAAGCCCCCAATACGGGCGACCACCTAAGGCCGGGAACCAACGTAAGCGTGACCATGATTGCCCAGACAGTACCGAACGCGATTGTGGTTCCCACCGCGTCCCTGCTGACGGACCCCGAGGGGGCGATTAGCGTGTTCACGCTGGACACCAACAATGCACCTCACAGAAAGAAAGTGAAAGTGGGCATCCGTGACGGTCAGGACGCCCAAATCACCGATGGCCTCCAGGGCGGAGAACGCGTTGTAACGGTGGGCGCGTTTGAGCTCGATCGAGAGGATGAAGACGTACTGGCAAAAACAAAAGTCCAGGTTCAAGCGCCGAAGATGCCCGAGGAAGAGGAGGACGAAGACCAGTGAGGATCAGGCGCAAGGACATGAGTTTCCTCTCGATGATCGGATTTAGCATGGATACGGTTCCGAATCTGGTCTGGGATTTCCGGCTACGGAGGCAGGTGAGTTTCTATGCCATCTAACACTCGGCTCACGCCGCCGCCGGTGGATCCGGGGTCGCGCTACTGGTTCTCGAGGCAATCCAAGTCCATAAACTTTCTGGTGGTCATCCTCTGCATCGTGGGGCTCTATGAAGCCTTGTCGATCCCGATAGCCGTCTTCCCGACGACGAATTTCCCGCGAATCATTATCGGCGTGGATAACGGTGTGATGCCGATCGAAGACATGGAAGTAACCATCACGCGCCCCCTTGAAAACGCGGTCAATAG
Organism: Terriglobia bacterium; assembly: GCA_963757625.1. Taxonomy (GTDB): domain Bacteria; phylum Acidobacteriota; class Terriglobia; order Acidiferrales; family UBA7541; genus Palsa-360. Next base: position 330,578 of record CAVWSJ010000007.1, read on the forward strand.
CGTGCCGGGGCTGGAGGACGTCCGCTCCACGACCAGCCGAGGGTCTGCCGAAATTGATCTGTCGTTCAATTGGAATGTGGACATCATGCAGACGCTGCAGCAAGTGAATTCCGCGGTCGCGCGAATTCAGAGCACCCTGCCCTCCACAGCCCAGATTGACACCCAGCGCCTCGATTTTGCGAGTTTCCCGATCCTGGGCTACAGCCTGACCTCCGACAAGATTCCGCAAACCCAGTTGTGGGAGCTGGCGACGTATGAGCTCAAGCCCCGCTTGAACCGTCTTGACGGCGTTGCATCCGTGATTATTCAGGGAGGGCAGGAACCGGAATTTCAAATCACACCTGACCCGGCGCGAATGCTTCGCTCGAAAGTCGCGCTCCAGGACATTCTGGACGCGGTAAATCACACGAATTTGATTGATTCCCCCGGTCTATTGACCCGCAATCATCAGCTCTTCCTAGGACTGCTGACGGCGCAAGTCCAGAATCCGGACCAAATCGCCAATATCGTGATCAAGGTCACGAATGACGTCCCGGTTCGAATTGGCGACATCGGCTCGGTTGCGCCTTCGTCCGCTCCCAATTACACGGTGGTCACTGCTAATGGCAAACCGGCGGTCCTGATCAGCATCGACCGGCAGCCCAGCAGCAATACCGTCGAAGTCGCCAACGAAGTCACCAATGAAATTGCCACTCTCCGTTCGACCCTGCCGCCGGGCGTGAATTTGCAGGTCTTTTACGACCAGTCGGACATCGTGCAGGCGTCGATTGCCAGTGTTCGCGACGCGATTATTATTGGGCTTTTCCTTTCCGGGGCAATCATTTGGTTGTTTCTGAGTGACTGGGGTACCGCCCTTACTACGGGCCTCGTGGTTCCCGTCACCGTGCTGTTGACTTTCATCGTGATGAAAATCATGGGTCAAACGTTCGACATGATGACTTTAGGGGGCATCGCCGCAGCGAGCGGGCTTGTCATCGATACGGCCATCGTCGTCGTCGAGAATATTGTCTTGCACCGCGATGGCGGCGAAGGCCCCCTGGAAGCAGTCAGAAGCGCGATCAAAGAATTGGCCGTTCCATTGGTTGGCTCCACTCTGACTCCCATCGTCGTGTTCCTTCCCCTGATCTCAATCACCGGCGTAACGGGGATTTTCTTCCGCGCGCTGGCGATTGTCATGAGCGTTTCCTTGCTGGTTTCCCTTGTGCTTGCGTTGGGTTGGACGACGAATTTGGCCACCTTCCTGATCAAGCGGAAAGGAGAGACCGGAGCCGGTGAGACAGAGCACTCGGTCAGCGCGAACGTTACCGGATCAGCGGGATCCACCGATGTTTCGCCGGAAGAGCAGATGAGACGTATGATGGCGGCCGAGGAGGCTTCCCTGAAAGGAGGTTGGTTCGAGAAGATCATCAAATTTTACGAGCGGTGGTTGCGCCTCGCCCTGGAGCATCCCATTTGGCTGAGCGGATTCTGCGTGATTCTAATCGCAGTGTCTTACCTCTGTTACAGCAGGCTGGGGAGCGACCTGCTCCCGGCCATGGATGAAGGCGGGTTCATTCTGGATTACGTTATGCCTCCCGGAAGTTCGCTCCAGGAAACCAACCGCGTGATCACTCATGTCGAGCAGATCGTCCGGTCCTTCCCCGAAGTCGAAAGCACATCGCGGCGCACTGGCCTGCAGCTGGGTCTTGCCGCGGTCACCGAGCCGAACACCGGAGATATTTCGGTAAAGCTCAAAAGTAAACGCGACAAGGACATCTACGAAGTCATCAGCGAGGTCCGCGCGGCAGTGACGAAGGAAGAGCCGGTCCTCGACATTGAATTCACCCAGCAATTGCAGGACATGATCTCGGACCTGACGGGCGCGCCGGAACCCATCGTCGTGCAGTTATTCTCTCCCGACGCGGACCTTCTGGCGGCTCAGGCGCCCAGAGTGGCGGACGCGCTGGGTCGCGTGTACGTCAACAATAAGAAGCCCGTTGTCGACATCGAGGACGGCATCGATAACACGACGAGCGGACCGGCGGTGGTGTTCACCATCAATCCGCTGGCTGCCGTGAAGGCGGGCTTCACGGCGGATCAACTGAACACGATTGCATCCGCCATCGTGGACGGCGAACCTGCCACGACTCCGGTGATTGTCAATGACCGCGCTTACGGTCTGCGCGTGCGATATCCCGCGGCGAATCGAGCCACGCTGGAAGCCATGGGTAATACGATGATCGTCAACTCAAGCGGGGGGACTGCGACCCTGGGTTCCATGTCCAGCGTCACCGAAGTGCCCGGCCAGACTGAGATTCTCCGCGATAATTTGCAACAGGAGAAGGAAGTCACGGCGCGGCTGGACGGCCTGGACCTGGGTACTGGGATGGCGGAAATTCAGAAAAAAGTCGCCGAAATGCACTTGCCGCCGGAGCTGCGCGTCGAGTACGGCGGCACCTACAAACTGGAGCAGCAATCGTTCCGCGATCTCGTCATCGTGCTCTTGCTCGCGCTTGTGCTTATTTTTCTGGTCCTGCTGATCGAGTTCCGGACATTTTCCGCGCCGGTGGCGATTCTGGCCTCCGCAGTGCTTTCCACATCGGGGGTGTTCCTGGGTCTGCTGATCACACATGTCACGTTCAATATTTCCTCGTTCATGGGATTGATCATGGTGATCGGCATCGTGGCCAAGAACGGAATCCTGCTGCTCGATGCCAACCAGAAATTCCGGGCCGTGGGCTTCTCGGCCGAAGAGTCCCTGGTCCAAGCCGGGCGCCGCAGGCTCCGTCCGATTGTGATGACCGCGATGGCCGCGGTGGCTGGGATGCTTCCGCTTTCGTTTGCGATTGGAGCGGGTTCGCAGATGTTGCAGCCGCTGGCGATCGCCGTGATCGGGGGCATACTGATTTCGATGGTGCTGTCGCTATTGATTACGCCGGCCATTCAGTTTTATCTGACACGCGAGGCCCGGCCCGTCGCGGAGTAAGCGGCAGGGATAGAATTTCCAAAATGGCATACCTGTTTATTTACTTGTGAGCAGTTTGAGACCTAGCGAAAGACAGTTCAAAAACGATAAGGAGATGTTTCACATGCTAAAACAAAAGATTCAGGGGCGGTTCCACTGGGCCTTCCTGCTTGCGTTTGTGCTAATTGCAGGGATCGGAGTGTATGCGGCGCCGCAAGCCGGCGGATATCACGTCCTCCGCAGGATGCCTGTCGGCGGCGACGGGGGTTGGGATTACCTCCGGATAGACCCTGACGCACACCGGATTTACATCTCGCGCGGAACGCACATGATGGTTGTCGACGAGGTCAGCGGGAAAGTCGTCGGCGACATCACGGATACAAAGGGCATACATGGCATCGCCCTGGCTTTTGACCTTGGCAAAGGGTTTACCAGCAACGGCGGTGACTCCACAGTCAGCGTCGTTGATTTGAAAACGCTGAAGACGCTGTCTACCATCAAGACCACGGGCGACAACCCCGACTCCATCATCTACGATCCGATGACCAAGCGGGTCTTCACGCTCAATGGTAAATCAAACAATTCTACCGCGATCGACGCAACCAATGGTCAGGTCGTCGGGACTATCGCCCTCGGCGGCAAGCCGGAGGAACCCGCCCTGGACGGCCGGGGCAACATGTTCGTGAACCTGGAAGACAAAAGCTCCATCATGGAATTTGACACCAAGACTCTGGCCGTCAAGGGAACATGGCCGCTCGCACCCTGTGAGGGCCCGTCCGCTCTTACAGCGGACGTCGCTCATCACCGGCTGTTCGCCGCTTGCGACAAGATAATGGCGGTCATCAACGCGGACAACGGCAAAGTCGTCGCATCTCCTCCCATCGGTGGAGATCCGGACGGCAACGCGTTTGATCCCTCCACGGGTATGCTGTTTGCCTCCTGCCGTGAGGGACTCGTTTCCGTCATTCATGAGGATTCTCCGGACAAATACAGCGCTGTGGGTAATATAACCACGCAATTCGGTACCCGTACGATGACCATCGACCCAAAAACTGGCCATGTCTTCACCGTGACCGCGGATTTCAGGCCCGCACCAGCCCCGACCGCGGATAATCCGCATCCTCGTCCGGAACAAATTCCGGGTTCGTTCGTCGTGTTGGAGATTGGCAAGTAACCCGTTAACCAAAATGCGCGAGCGACGCTCCCTCTCCCCTTCCGGGGTACAGGGAGCGTTTTCGTTTTATTCGACTCTTTCGGGAAAGCTGGAATCCTGCCGATCCCTCTGATCGCTCCCGCCTGGGGTGTTTGTTATATACTCTCGGACCTGTAAACTCGGAAGGCTGTTGCCACCTGAATTAGGAGTCATGAACAATGAAGAATAACCGGACTTGCGCGTCACGAGCGTTGCTGTCGGCAATATTTCTGTTGTTTATCATCGTCGTGATCTCGGTGAATGGCCGAAGCCAGGCTGCGCCTGACTACAGCAAGGTGGTGATTAAAACCACGAAAATCGCGGACAATTTTTACGAGCTGGAGGGGCAAGGGGGCAATATCGGCGTGCTCACCGGTCCGGACGGCATATTGATGGTGGACACGGAATTTGCTCCGCTGACCGACAAAATCGTCGCGGCGATCAAGCAGATTTCCCCCGAGCCGATTCGATTCATAATCAACACGCACTTTCACGGCGACCACACTGGCGGCGATGCGAATTTTGCGAAACTGGGCGCTACGATTTTCTCTCGCCCGGAATTGCGGGAGCGTCTGGAGCATCCGGATCCTGGAGCAAACGGCACGCCGGGAACGCCTGTCCCTCAAGGGGGTCTTCCGATGGTGACATATGACGCGCCAATTCAATTTCATATGGACGGTGAGGAAGCGGACGCGATTCCGGTTCCGCATGCGCACACCGATGGCGACACCATCGTGCGATTTCACTCGGCGGATGTGATTATGTGCGGCGATTTCTTTCGCTCCGCCGGGTATCCGAACATGGACCTGACTCACGGCGGCTCTCTCTATGGAACGCTCGATGGACTCGCCATGCTGGTCGGAATGGCGGGTCCGAATACGAAGATCATCCCTGGCCACGGCGTTCCCGTGGACCGGACCGCAGTGATGGCGCAGAGGGACATGATTCTCGTCATGCGCGACCGCGTTGCGAAATTGATCGAACAGGGAAAGACGTCCGACGAGGTGCTGGCGGCGCATGTGACCTCCGATTACGACGCCAAAGTCCCCGTGGCCGCGGCGAACGGCGAGAAATACGCGGATCGATTTATCGGGCAGTTGTACGCGGCGCTCAAAGCGGCCAAGTAGTCCGTAAACAGGCGAAGGTCTTCGGGCCGTCCCACGAAAAAGTCGTCTTTTCGGTTACAATTCCTGATCCACTTGGAAGGAGATCGTGAAAAACAGCGCCATTTTGCGCGTGCAGTGTCCGGACAGCAAGGGCATCGACGCCGCTCTCGCGGAATTTATCTACCGCGCAAACGGGAACATCCTTCATTTCGAGCAGCATCAAGTCGCGGAAATCAGTCTCTATTTGGCCCGCATCGAATGGGACCTCAGCGGCTTCCAGATCGACATGAAGGATTTCGCACGGCTGTTTTCGCCTATCGCCAAGAACCTGAACATGAAATGGCAAGTCGCGCTCTCGAGCGACCGCCAGCGAGTGGCTGTGCTGGTTTCGAAGTACGATCATTGCCTGGCGGACCTGCTGTACCGCTGGCACACCGGCGAATTCGCGTGCGAAATTCCCCTCATCATCAGCAATCATCCCGAGGCCAAACGCCATGCCGACTTCTACGGCCTTCCGTTTTACTTCTTCGAAGTGACGCCGGAAAATAAGAAAGAGGCCGAACAGCGCCAGCGGAAATTGCTGGATCAATCAGGGATCGATTTGATTGTTTTGGCTCGGTACATGCAAATCCTGTCACCGGAATTTATCTGGAGTTATCCGCAGCGCATCATCAATATCCATCATTCGTTCCTGCCCGCGTTTGTCGGCGCGAAGCCGCACCACCAGGCCTTTGAGCGCGGCGTGAAACTGCTGGGCGCGACAGCCCATTACGTCACCGAAGTGCTCGACGATGGGCCCATCATCGAGCAGGACGTCATCCGAATTTCCCACCGCGATGCAGTTCAGGACCTGGTCCAAAAGGGACGGGACCTGGAAAAAATTGTCCTCTCCCGGGCAGTCGGCTGGCACCTGGAAAATCGAGTGCTCTTGTACGGCAATAAGACGGTTGTGTTCGATTAGACTTCTATTTGCATCCTCACGAATGTTCCCCGCATCCACGGACTTGGAATCTCCTCTGAAGAGATCGAGCCAATAATTGGAAATAACTAATCTCGAGAATTCCATTGTTGCTACGCGATGCGCCCGTCGCGGAAAACCGTCGCTGTGTTTCTCACTGCTGACGCGATTCTGGTATCCTCTTGACCGTGCGCCGCACACCGATTTCCTTCTTTTCCTGTTGATCTTCGCCGCCGCCGGGGCGCTCTCTGTTCACCCGCAGTCCACGCAGCCTCCCGCCGGCGCAGTAACGGGCCAAGCGGCCACACCGTCGCCGGCGCAAGCTCCAATGCAGAGCCCGCCACAGCCGGGTCAGGCCCCCATTGCGCCGCCCGTTCCACAGGCCGTGACGCCGCACTTAGGCGTAGTCGTTCTCGATCCAGCGCACGGCGGCGCGGACCAGGGCGCGCGAGGATCGTCGGGCATCGCGGAGAGCGACGTCGTCCTGAGCTTTGCGCGCCTGGTGCGCATTTCTCTCGAAGCGCAAGGCCTGCGAGTGATCCTCACGCGCCAGGCAAACGAAGATCCTTCCTTCGACGATCGATCGAAATTGGCGAACGCGCAGCACGGAGTCATTTTCATTACGCTGCACGTTTCCTCCACCGGCCAGCCGGGAACCGTGCGCGTCTATTCTCTGCCGCAGACCGGGACGCCGCTACGAGCGTTTCTCGCACGCAGGGCTTGTCACGCTGGGACCACGCGCAATCCGGTTACCTGGATTTGAGCCGCAGGCTGGCGGAGCTGATTCAGATTCAGATGGCGCAGCGACTTTCACGGCTCTCCGGAAATTCCGATCACGGCGGCAGTCCGGCAGTTGCGGACCATCGCGGCTCCGGCGGTGGCCATCGAGGTATCCAGCGTGAGCCTGCCAGGATCGCGGTCCGCTGGATCAAATGGGGCCCGCGCTGGCGGACGGAGTGGCGCGCGCGGTCGCCGCGTTTCGAATCGTTTACGAGTCGGGGGGCAAAGTAGCGCCGTGTCACGAGGACTCAAGACGACGATTGCGATTCTTGCGCGGGCTGGTGGTGCTGGGCCTGATCACGCTGCCGAGCCTGCGCCAGGCGATCCAACGAATCCAGGGCAATCCCAGAACCGAGCAACAGGCGCGCCGCGAAGTCATGCAAGTTCCAATTTCGACGCCCACGGACGTGAAAGTCACAGGCGCAGATGTACTGGCTGTCGGCGTCTTCGCCCGACTGCGCTGGAGGCCACGCCCATCGAGCTCCCGCTCTCCGCGGATCCGGTCGAGCGTTCCAAACAACTTCTGAATGCGTTGATTGTGAAGGCTCCCGCGCCGGAGCGCCGCACGCTGCCCGCGGATGCCACGCTGCTGGCCTTCTACATTCAGCCGGACGGAACAGCCATCGCGGATTTTTCCGATGAGCTTTCGTCGGGAACGCCGTCTGGAATTCTCAGCGAACAACTCGCCGTGGATTCCATCACGCAAACGCTGGGCGCAAACATGACCGGCAATTCGGCAACTGAAAATCCTGATCCACGGGCAGGAAGCGGAAACTCTCGCAGGGCATGTGGACCTCTCCGGGCGTGTTCCCTGTTCCCTCGTCCGCGCCCGCAAATGCTTCAGCGGCCGCGCCCGCAACTACTAGTCCCGTCTCTGGCCCGGCGGGACCGGCGGTGCGCCGTTGCGAAATCAGCTCCCGCGATTTCCGCTTCGCCCCCGCCGAAAAAGCCGTAGAGTCGTTTGACCCATTTCGCGCCACCGGTTGACATGCGCACTGTGGCGGATCAAACTGATTTTCATGTCTCGAGGAGGAAATTTGCGAAGCGACGGACGCGCTCACGATCAGATGCGCCCAGTAAAAATGACGCCGGACTTTATCACCAGCGCCGAGGGAAGCGTGTTGATCGAAATCGGCAATACGCGCGTGATCTGCACGGCCACCGTGGACGACGGTGTTCCTTCATTTCTGAAAGGCCAGGGCAAAGGCTGGGTGACGGGCGAATATGGAATGCTCCCGCGCGCCACCGAGCAGCGCACGGCGCGCGAGTCCATGCGCGGCAGGCCGTCCGGGCGCACGCTGGAAATCCAGCGGCTGATTGGCCGGTCCTTGCGCGCGATCGTGGACCAGCAGAAACTGGGCGAGACGGACCGTGTGGCTCGATTGCGATGTGATCCAGGCCGACGGCGGCACGCGCACGGCTTCGATCACCGGCGCGTATGTCGCGCTGGCGCTGGCGATGCAGCGCATGGTCGCGGCAGGCATTTTGAAGACAATTCCGCTGACCGATTCCGTGGCGGCCACCAGCGTCGGCCTGGTCGAGGGAGATCGCGCTGCTGGACCTGGCCTACGAGGAAGACTCCCGCGCCGAAGTGGACATGAACGTGGTGATGACCGGAGGCGGAAAATTCGTCGAAGTTCAGGCCACCGCCGAAGGGCAGCCGTTCGGGGGCGCGCAATTCCAGGATCTGCTGGCGCTGGCGGCCGCGGGAATCCGCCGGGTTACCGAGATGTCAATCCACACTGGTGCAAACCGATTTCCGTGCCCGCACAAAGTAAGCCTCTTCATTTGTTCGTCGCATCGTCGAATCCGAAGGCAAGCTGCGCGAATATCGCGCGCTGGCCGCGGCGGCGCGGGCGTCCCATCAAACTCGCATTGATTCCCAATTTCGAAGAGGTGCCGGCTTTCGAAGGAAGCGGCGCCCACCTTCGCCGAAAATGCCGCGGGGAAGGCGCTGCATTACAGCCGATTTTCGCACGGGCTGGTGATCGCGGATGACTCGGGACTGGTCGTGCCTGCGCTGGGCGGCGCGCCGGGAGTGTATTCCGCGCGCTACGCCGGGCCTGACGCTTCCGACGCGGACCGCATCGGAAAATTGCTTCACGAGATGCGCGGCAAGAAAGGCGAAGAGCGCCGCGCGCACTTTGTGTGCGTTGCTCGCGCTCGCCGAAGCGGGCGAAGCACGAGGCGTGTTTTCGGCGTCCGCCGAAGGAGAACTGCTGGAAGCGCCGCGCGGCCAGAACGGCTTCGGCTACGATCCGATTTTTTTCTTCCCTGCCCTCGGAAAGACATATGCTGAAATTTCAGGCGAGGAAAAGAATCTGCATAGCCATCGCGGAAAAGCGTTTCGCAAGGCGCTTGAATTTCTTATCGGCCGGCCGCGGGACGCGCTCGGACTGACGCCGCGGCTTGTGCTATATTCATGCGCCGGATCGTGAATGAAAAAGCGATAAAACCAAGAAAGCCTGGTTCTCGCGCCTGGTCGCGCAAAAACCTCCGGCGCGCGCGTTGCAGCCACAAATCGCGCGGGAACCGATCCGAAACGGGTACGCGCGATTCTTCAAAAGCTGGACGAAGCCTATCCCGACGTCACTTGCGCTCTCGACCACAAGAACCCGTTTCAATTGCTGATTTCGACGATACTTTCGGCGCAATGCACGGATATGCGCGTCAATCAGGTGACCAGAACTCTGTATCAGAAATATCGCACGCCAAAGGATTTCGCGTACGCCAATCCGTCGGAACTGGAACAGGAAATCCGGTCCACCGGGCTTTTTCAGGAGCAAGACAAAATCCATCATGGGCGCGAGCAAAAAGATTGTTGAGGAATTTGGGGGCCAGGTGCCGCGCACAATGGAACAGCTCCTCACGCTCCCGGGAGTCGCTCGAAAGACCGCGAATGTCGTCCTCGGAACGGCGTTCGGCATCGCCGTCGGAGTGGTCGTGGATACCCATGTCATCCGGCTGTCCCAGCGCCTCGACCTTTCGCGCAATACCGATCCCAAGAAAATCGAACAGGATTTGATGCGCGTGATCCCGCAAAACAAATGGATTTTGTTTTCCCACCAATTGATCTGGCATGGACGCAAAGTCTGTCGGGCGCGAAATCCAAGATGCGCCGAGTGCAACCTCGAACCTCTCTGCTACGCAAAAGACAAGACCGTCTGAGGGCTTTCCTTTTCGCGTCATCAACGTTTCACTCTTCTGGACGCGGTATGTCCCGTCCGATATATTTGACCAATGCTGCTTTTGTCCGGGAAAGACTCCGCGGAGCATATTTCAGGGATCCTCCACCCGAAGTACCAGGTGCACGGATTTTGCGTTCACCTGACGGCGCGCAAGGTCTCCGCCGTGGACCCCATCGGCCAAATTGACTTTGGCGGAAACGAATATATCGCCGCCGGCCGGATGGATATTGCGCCGAGACAAATCCGGATCGACGACAAATATCTGTGGTGGGACCTGAGCCGGGGCGGCTATTTCGTCGAGTGCAACGAGACGCTCCACCTCGCGCCGGATGAAATCGCGCTGATCGAACCTGAGGACCGTTTCATACGCGCCGGGGGCTGGCACGTGCCCTTATTCGTGCGCGGCCACGTCGAGCCGGTGGAATTGCTGATCGAAGTGATCGCCTCGCAGCTGCGCGTCAAGGAAAATGCCCGAATCGCTCGCGTCCGGCTATTCCGCATGGAAGGAATGAAGGCTGCTGGCTCGAGGAAACGCAATTCCATGAAACCGGCACGACGTCAGCGAAAGAAATAATCGTTTACTTATGGATGGTCGTAGGTGGGACTCGTGTTCGCCGGAGGAACGTAATCCTGCCCGTATTTGTTCTTGTGTTCGAGGCTGAAGTTCGGATTTTCGACCACTCGGACGGGTTCCAGCGTCCTCGTCGCATCCGAAATCGTAACCGTGCGACTGGCGGTCTTCAACTCCTCCGGCAGGCTCCGCTCATACCATACGTTCAGTTGATACCGGCCGTCCGGCACATTCGGGATGCTTACGCGGCCCGCCCGATCCGACTTCCCAAAATAAGGGGTGTCCACCACCACGACGGCGGCGCTCATTTCGGGGTGAATATTGCAGAACAGAAAGCTCACACCGGCCCTCTCAAACGGAACGGTCTTGCTTGAACCCGCCTCGTAAAACCCCAGATCAAACCGCTTGCCATCGAAGAGCGAGAACACATTGTGAAGAAACGGGTCTTTGTTTGGGAATCGGACGACCGTGCCGACCTGAATCACGAGCACGTGGGGATCGAAGCTCTTATTTGCCTGGGCGATTTGCGGCATTGGACGTGGTTGCGGCGGCGCGGCAGCGGGTCCCGCGCCAATCGGAATCAGCCAGACCACCACGTTTGAAGCATCGGCCCCGGCATTCGCGGATGCGGGTCTCTTTCCCGCGCTGGGATTTACAATCTCGACGTTGAGGGTGACTGGCGGCGCGCTCTGAGCAAGCAGCGCGCCTGCGGCGAAACACAAAACGGCGGCAGAGCCGAGTTTTTGCAGTCGCCGCACTTTGTCGAATGTCATCACTAAAATATGTACCCCACGCTCAGGTTCACATGATTTGCGCTGTTTGAACCGGCGTCAAGTTCCGACGTTTGTAAGTGTCGATACTCCGTCGAGAACAGAATATCCGAACGCACCTGGTAAATGAAATTAACCATGGGGCTCAGATTTCTTGAGTACCGATCGGGATAGATCGAGTTCGCTTCGTACTGGCGCAGTTCGCCCGCAAAAGGATTGTCGAGACCCAGAGCGGCGTTGAATTCAAGTTTTGGCGTGGGCTTGAATTTCAACTGCGCCCAGCCTCCCATCGAGTCGAGGGCTCTAAAAGTCGTGGCTGGAGCGATAAAGGAACCGTTGAGCAAGACGCTCTGCCCGATCCCGCCGCCCAGCCCCGCCACCGCGCGCCCTCGATAGAACTCCCCGGTAAATTCGAATAATTTTCCGAGCGGAAGCGTGACGTCCGTCGTTGCCGCCCACCCGTCAACGGTCCGGTTGAATCCCCAATTCTGACGCCCATAGTATCCGCCGGCTCCCACGATTAGATTCTGACCAAAAGCGCGATGACTCCACGAAATCCGGGTTGCATAGGCGGGCTGACCTGACTCTTCGCCCCAGGAAGGTTTGCGGTCATTCCCCGCCTGGGGCACATCACCCGTGAGTGAGTCGAGGATGCCCGCTTCCAGCACGACATTCGAGGCATCCGACAAATGGATGTGATGTTCGATGCGCACTTGGGGCGTCCAGGCCCACAAATTTCCCGCGTAGGAAAGCGCGGGTTGAGCAAGGGTCGCAAGCGATGTGGGCGCGAGCGGCGCGAAAAATAAATGGTCTTGTCCGGCGATAATGGAGGTGTCCGCCCAGTCCATCCGGAATGTTCCCGTGCGCAGGCGCACCAGCCCCGTCGCGACTCCGTTCCATGTATCGGGGAACCCCCCAGCAAAATCAAATTCCACGTCGGCGCTGGTTCGCGCCCCCAGCAGGTCCGGGCCGAAGGCCTGGAGTTTAATTTGGGATTGGCGCAGCGTTCCGCCGAATGAGCTGGGGGAAACCGCCAGCCGGTTATCTTCTGGCGATTCCGCAACTTCCGGAAAATCCTGATTATTTACCGACCCACGATTGTCATACAGATTCAGCAGGACGATCCCGGAAAGCCGCAATCGGTATTTCGATCCACTTTCAACTTTGGTCTGGTACTGGTCGTTGATTTTGGCGTCCAGGACATCCTGATTTTCCTCCAGCTTGGCGATACGATCCGTTTCGATTGCTCCTTGTGGAGAAGACAAGGATGAGATGGGGGCCGCCTGCGGGCTCGGAGCCGCCGCGCCCGGAGTTGAGTACTGATTTGCCGATTCGATCGAGGCGGGAACCATCTGAGCCTTCGCGAGGTCCAGTTCGTGCCGAAGCGCGCGTGCCTCCTCGCTCGTTTGCTTCTGTTCGGCGCGCAGCGCGCCCAACTGCGAATTCATCGCCTGCACCTGCGCCTGCAAGTCGTGAATTACTTCGGAGAGAGCGCGGACTTCCGCCGCAGTTTCCGATTCCGGAGGCGAGGTGCTCGAAGGCAACAACCTTGGTTCGTCTTGCGCTTGAGCGACAGATCCGCTTAAGTAAACAGAGCTCGCCGCCACAAGAACGCCTAGCATTATTTTTCCGCAGCGTTTGCCTCGCATGACTGCCTCCTTGAACGCTCCGGACGGTATCCTACCTCAGGTGCCAGGCCGTAGCCCGGAGCCTCTAGGTAACGCGGCACTCTTTCTGCACGCGGGACTGGTCTTTCGTGCCGGGAGCGAGGGCATTGCGAACGGTTTCGGCCAGGGAAACCGGGGAAAATGGCTTTTGCAAGACTGGAGCTTCCGGAAAGCCCTGTCCCAAATCCCCTCTCGAAAACTCTGAATAGCCGGACATGAACGCGATGCGGATTTCCGGACGAGTTTCCTTCAAGCGATCCACCATATTACCAGCATTGACATTTCCACAGTTCGATATAAAAACATGTTAATGATCTTGCCGGGTGGCTGACCCCTCGCGGTTTTCGAGGGGTCGGAGGTTTTGATTTCTCTCTGTGCCTGCGAGTCAATTGACGGGGTCGATCCGGATCAACCCGTTCTTGGGCTTTGAATAAAAGGGGAAACTGCTCCAGGGCCAATCCTTTGGGTGCACGACCAGTTTTCTTTTCAGCGGATTCATGTGCATATAGTGAAGTTTTCCCACCCTCTTCTTGAGACTCCAGACGTTGAAATCGTAAAATCGCCGCTGCCAAAATCGCGGCAGAGAGGCTGCTCCGCCCTCGAACGTCAAACTCAACTGCCCGGCGAGCCTCCGCTTCTTGTGGCGCAGTGATCGCGAGACGCGTTGTTTCAGGACCTGAATCACAGTAGAAGGCGTTCCGATAGACGGTTCACTAATCAACAGGTGAACGTGCTCCGGCATGGCAATATAACCTACGAGGGAGAATCCGTAACGATCACGTACTTCGCCGAGAATCTGGACGAACAGATTTCTGGCGCGAACCGAGCGCAGAAGCGGCAGGCGTCGATAGCACGTGAATGTAATGAAATGCAGATGGCCACGTCCATAGTGGCGGATGAGTTTGTGTGCCATGGAATGAGAGAGAAACAACACCCCGACCCTTTAGACCCGAAAGGGTCGGCCACCCGGAAAACCAGAACCAGTGCCTCAGCGTTGACGTACGAGAGTGGTATCATCCATGCCTAAGGTGCCGTCAAGCGGAAAAACGCGGATGGGTCGGCCACCCGCGGCGAAGGTGGACCAGCTCGCGGCGGTCACGTCGAACTACACGTACGACGCGATCTACCAGTTGACGCAGGCCACCCAGGGAGGCAGTACGACCGAGAGTTATACTTACGATCCCGTAGGAAACCGGACGGCTTCGCTGGGAGTGTCTTCGTACACCACCAACGCGTCGAACGAGATGACGGCGAACTCGAACGCGTCATACACGTATGACAGCAACGGCAATACGCTGACCAAGGCGGTCAGTTCCAACACGACAACGTATGCCTGGGATTATGAGAATCGCCTGACGAGCGTCACGTTGCCTGGCAGCGGTGGAACGATGACATTCAAGTACGATCCACTTGGTAGGCGCATCGAGAAAGTGTCGCCGACGTTCACCAGCATTTTTGCCTATGATGGCGACAATCTGGTCGAAACGACTAATTCCAGCGGCGCGGTGGTGGCTCGTTACGCGCAGACGCAGAATATCGATGAACCTCTGGCGGAGTTGCGCTCCAGCACGACTAGCTATTACGAAGCGGACGGTCTCGGTTCCGTCACCTCGCTAACGAACGCTGCTGGAGCGGTAGCACAGACGTACACCTACGATTCCTATGGCAACCTGACGGCCTCGGCGGGATCGGTTTCGAATCCATTCAGTTATACGGGTCGTGAAATGGACTCCGAGACAGGACTCTACTACTACCGCGCCAGGTACTACGATTCAACTACAGGTCGATTTTTGGAGGAAGATCCGATTCGTTTCCAGGGTGGGATGAATTTCTATCCTTACGCACAGAACGACCCAATAGGCCTGAATGATCGATTTGGCTTGTGCCCCTCCCCGGACAAATGCGACGCCAAATTGCCAAGTGATGCGGACGCAGCCATACTTTCTAGACTGATCTATGCCGAAGCGACACGGTCGGGAATCACCCCTCAAGCGAGCGCAACGGAAATGAACGCCATAGCATTTACAGTCATCAATCGGGCAGCCTATCTGCAGGATAACCCAAAGGTTCCTACGTCTTATTTTGGAGCAACGAGCCGCTCAATCCCTGGGGTCATTACACCAAGCCAATTCGGAGGAGTTGGTAGCCCGAACTTTGCAACCGCAGGAAATCCGGCGGCTGTCGGTACGCTAGATCCAAATGAGTGTGACTTTTTGAAGAACGCCATCGGAGCGGCGCAAAATGCCCTTGCCGGTACGACCGTTGATCCCTTTGACGCGTTCGGGGGAGTCTTTGCGTTTCGAACTACTGGGCACGGTAGTCCGGGCCGGAACTTCTTTGGGTTCCCCTGGATACTGGGTTCCGGGAATAATTTCTACGGGCTACGATAGCCGCGACTAGATGTGCGAATAGAGGTCAAAGTGAGGATAAGTCGCTCGACGTTTATCTCGGCTGCTGTGATGTTCATTCTGATGGCCGTTTGCGCTTCTGCGGCTAGGGATCAGGATGATACCGGAGCGTACTCTTTGGATAGTATTAAGGCCCGCCTGATGTCTGGAAACCAATCGGAACGGACCGCACTCGCTGGCAATCTGCATATGCTCATTCCAAGCTGGACGAGAGGGGGCGGTGCGGGCACTATCCCATGCACCCTCTTCAGCTCAGTAGAGTCGCAGAACCTTTCCAGTACAGGCAGTCAAGCGGTCATGATTTCATATTCCCAGAGCTGTTCTTATACATATTTGGTTGTCTTTGAGCGCGAAACGAAAGGGAACTGGGAATACGTCGATACAACGTCTCTATCGTCAAAATTTGGCAAACCCAAGATCTCCTTCGAAAGTCTAATCGATGACTCCGCGAAGGACATAGTCGTCTCGGATTACACAGTGGATGACGGTACGGGAATCAATCAGGTTGATATGGTCATCTTCAAATATTTCCCCGGCGGGTTACACGTTGTCCTTGAAGCCCCAGAACATTCGGTGTACGCGGCTGAGCCAACTCGTGAGCAACATCAGGAGAGCACGTTCTCCTTTATTGTCCCCGCTAGTGACACAGCAAAAACGAGCAGGAGGCAGGTTTTGGAAAAGCGAGTGGTTCAGGAACGTGACACAAAGTTGACGCAATGGTGGCTGTATATCTGGTTGCCAGAAATAAGAGCGTTTCAAGCCATTCGCACTAATGAGCCCAGTTAGTCCTTGGTTGCGTGACCCTGACGACACGAGAGACAAGCTCCCTCCTGCCGCCCGAAACTTTCTAAATTCTTAGGCTCCGTTTTCTCCTGACCTGATCCCCCAATCCGCACGAACCTGAGTATGATTTCGCAGTTCGGAAAGGGGGACAAGCATGTCCAGAACGAGGCACACAGAAGCCGAGATCATCGCCGTGCTGAAGCAGGTGGAGGCGGGGCGGAAGGCGGAGGACGTGGCGCGGGAAGCGGGAGTATCGAAGCACACGATCTACGCTTGGAAAGCGAAATATGGCGGGATGGACGTAAACGAGGCGCAAGAAGTGAAGCAGTTGCGGGAAGAGAACGGGCGACTCAAGAAACTCGTGGCGGATCTGAGCTTGGACAAGGACGCGTTGCAATCGGTGATTCGAAAAAACGGATGGAGCTCGCAGTCATGAAGGCGGCTGTGGGGCAAGTGCGCCAGCAGTATGCCTTCAGCCAGCGGCGGGCCTGCCGACTGCTGACGATGTCGGTATCGAGTTACCGCTACCAGACCAAGCGCAGCGATGAAGGGTTGCGAGCGCGCCTGGTGGAACTGGCGCGGGAGAAGCCGCGGTTCGGCTATCGGCGCTTGCATGTTTTGCTGCAACGCAAGGGAGAGACGGTGAATCACAAGCGCGTGCATCGGGTGTATCGGGAGGCGGGATTGAGTATTCGGCGCAAGAAGCGCAAACACTGCGTGCGCACCGGACAGCCGCTACGAGCCTGCACCGCAGGGAATCAGGAATGGGCACTGGACTTCGTGCATGACGCGGTGCAAAGCGGGCGAGCGATCCGGGTGCTGAGCGTGGTGGACGCGTATACGCGGGAGTGCCTGGCACTGGAAGTGGACACCAGCTTCGCGAGTCGACGCGTGACGCGGGTGTTGGAGAGGATTGTGACGGAACGAGGGGTGCCGCAGGCGATTCGCTGCGATAACGGGCCGGAGCTGACGAGCCGGCATTTTCTGGCCTGGTGCATCGAGCGGAAGATTGAGTTGGTGCACATTCAACCGGGCCGCCCGATGCAGAACGGACGGGTGGAAAGTTTTAACGGGCGGATGCGGGAGGAGTGCTTGAACGTGAGCTGGTTTGAGAATCTGTTCCAGGCGCGGGAGAAGATCGCAGTGTGGCAGCGAGAGTATAACGAAGAGCGCCCGCACAGCAGCCTGGGATACCGAACGCCGGAGGAATTTGCGCGGGAAGCGGGCGGAGAGAAGGGCTGTGGAAAAGGCGCTGCGTGGAAAAGTAAAGACAACTTTTCCACTCCGCTTGGGAATCCCGCAGAAGGCGCGGGATTCCCACTTTCCCACAGCCCTGGCGGCGACGGGATCACCACCGTTGAGCAAGTGAATAGTCCGGATGTCGTATTATGAAGTGTGCGGTGTTGGGGGGCAGGTCAGGACCACAAGTGGCGAAAGACTCGGAAAATTCGCTTGTTCGTTGGATGGGTCAAGTGCGCAGCGCAGTTGAGCATCGGGACGCCGCGCTGATCACCTCGCCTAAAACCCCACAAAGGTGAATATGATTTGGTCGCTTTTGAAAGTTCCATCGTCGCGAGCGAGACGCGGGATGGATCCCCGAACTACATGAATTCCGGGCAAAAAAATAACCGGGGCGCTCAGCTGAGGGGCCGGAGCGCCCCGGTCTTCCCTGTCCGCCTCCGCAGGTGGCGGGCAAGACTTGCTCTACGCGGCGTGTTCGTCCCCGCGCAGAAATTCGTATCGTTCAATCTGGGCTACGACCCCGATGCGGCCGGGCTCGTCGGTTTCGGCGCGCTTAACGCGGCCGAGGCAGCGAACTTTGACCGGTCCGGCGAGGGTGATCTCGTGAGGCAGCGTCAGCAGGATTTCGACGGGTGAGCCGTTCGAAACTTCCTTGGGCAGGAAAAAATAAACTCCTCGCGAGCTGACATCCCGGGACTCTGTCGAAGCCTCTCCGATCGCGGAACCACTGGTCCAGCGAACGACCATCGGTAGCCGAATCTGAAACCGTTGCGTTGCGCGTCGCTCTTCGGCTGTCAAAGTGTCTTCCTCCGGATTCTCACCGCTTGCATTCATACATGGGAGATTACGTTTGGGGGAAGAATGCCTCAATAGCGCGGAAGTCCTGTTTCTGAGGGGCCCAATTTGGTACGCAGGTACTAGTAGGGGCGGGCGGGTTAAACCGTTACTGGAAAAGGGGGATACGCCGGAAGGGCGGCGCCTAGGCCTGGTCGATCAGGCGGTGGTGAATGGCATACAGTGCAAGCTCCAGGCGATCGGAAACACCGAGCTTGTCGAAAATATTGTGCAGGTGGTTCTTAACGGTCTGCTCGCTGATGAAGAGTTTCTCGCCAATCTCCTTATTGCGGAACCCCTGGGCCACAAGCTGAACAATTTCCTTTTCGCGGTCGCTCAGCAGCGGCTTTTCGCGGCGAGGGCCGCCGTCGGAGGATTTCGAAAACGCCTTCATGACTTCAGCGGTCATGTGGTTATCGAGCCAGATTTCGCCGTTGTGCACCTTGTGAATACTCCGGACAAGCAGCTCCGTGGCCGATTGCTTCAAGACCACGCCGCGCGCGCCCAGGCGCATCGCGCGAACCACGTCCCGGTCATCTTCCGCCGCGGTGAGGACAACCACGCGCGTCGGGAGCTGGTCGAAATTAACTTCCTCGAGAACGGCCAGCCCGTCCTTATCCGGCATGCGCAGGTCGAGCAGGAGGATATCGGGTTTCAACTTGCCCAACATCTTGATGCAATCGTTTCCGTTGGAAGCTTCACCGACAATGGTGATTTCTTCATCGCCGTCAAGGAGCTTGCGCAGACCTTCACGGAAGATGGCGTGGTCATCAGCCATCAGGACGCGAATCTGTTGTTTTGTGTTCTTGGCCATGTCAGCCGAGAGGTACCTCGACAGTCAAGCGTGCCCCGTGCCCTGGAGTAGATTCCACGGTTAGCACGCCTCCGAGACTGCGTGTGCGCTCCTTGATCGAAATGGGCCCCAACCTCAGCCGGTCCAACTCGTCGCCGGTGAAGCGGCCTGCGAAGCTAAAGCCATCCCCGTTATCGTCAACAACAAGGACAACCTGACTCTCATTCTGCCATAGTTTAACGACTACGTGTGAAGCGTGCGCATGTTTTTTCACATTATGTAACGATTCTCTATAGATCTGGAAAAGGTCCCGGCAAATGCGGTCGGGAAGCTGAAGTTCGGCGGAGTCGATGAGCAAATCCAGCGCCAGGTTGGATTCATTGCGGTATCGCTCGGCAAACCCCCGCATAAGGTCCACTAAATCCGCGCTTTGGACGCGAAGCGGACGCATATCGGTGACCATGCGCCGCAGTTCGTCGGTTTCATTCCGAACGGTTTGCTGCAGCGAGGAAAGCCCCAGAGTCGCCTGTTCGGGGTCGGCGACCGCCTTTCTCCGGAGCACATCGAGCTGAATATCCACGCTCAACAAGGTCTGGAGGATTCCGTCATGGATTTCCCGGGAGATGCGGCTGCGTTCTCCTTCGATGGCATGGGCGCGTATGTGGCGAAGCAGGAACAGATTCTGAAGCGGTTGCCCCAGATGCCGGACTATCGCCTCAAGCCACTGCAAATCCTGGGGATGAAACCAGTGATGCCCGTTCCCCAGCATGAGGCGTCCCACCGGGTGTCCTCCCAGATCCAGCGTTACCCCCAGAACCGAACGCCACCCCAATTCCTGCCTCATGGGACCCGGGAGTCGCGGCAGATCCTTTAAACGCCGCCCATCCTTGCGGTTCCACCCAAAGCCGTCGCCCGCACCTTCGAGATGGTTCCAACAAACGCTAGCGTCGGGATGGTCAAGCAAGAACCCATCACTTCGAGCGACAGGCAGGTTTTCGGGAGTGAGGCGCGAATCGTCACCGGCGCGGAGCCGCCAGACAAAAATGCGTTCCAGCTCAGCGTCGCGGAACGCAAGGGTGGCTTCGTCGCAATCGAAAGCCTGAACCAATTCGGCAAGGATGAGGCGCAAGGATTCCGCCATGCCCCGGTCCACTTCGAGAAGCCCCGTCAGGTGGGCGAGAAACTCCTGCTCCGCGGCATGGCGCCGCTGACGGCTGCCGAGGAAAGACATGCCCGCCCCGGCGAAAAATGTCCCGGTGGAAAGCGCGATCCAGGAGATCATCTTCTCCCACGCGAGCGGGCCGTTGAGAGCGGTTCGAATCAGAAGAGCAAAGGTAACGACTCCCGCCAGGATGACCGAGCGCCGTGTTCCCCAACGGATCCCGGCCGCCAGTTCCACGAAAAGGTACACAAACCAGAACGCCACGAAGGAATGACTAATGACAAGAAAGACCGCCAGCGCGGCTAGATCGAGAGGAAGCGGCAGCGGAATTTCGCCGATCCATTGCAGGTTCTGGACGAGCGCCAGAATCACAGACACGATCAGATAAACGGTGACGAAAAGAACGGCATGCGGCCCCCGCTCCACGGGAGGACGATCGAGTAAATCCACTAGCGCGAGCACCATGAAGATGGGGCGCGCATAAGCGATTTGCCTCTCGAGATGGCGCCGCTCGGCTGCGTGGGGTTGCATAAGTGCGCGGAGGAAAACTGGACGAGAAACAGTCTAACAAGCCTGTTCCATCGCGCAAGACAGGAGTTCCTTCCCTGCAACCCTCCGGAAGATTTCCTCTGCACTCCCGCGCAACCGCACGATTTTTCGCCCATATTTTGGGATTCGAGCGATAATCGGAGGCATTCAGGGATTCCTTCTGGAGCAGCGGAGTTGGAGCACCGATACACGCGAAGCGAAGTGGAACGAATGATGGGCATCAGCCGGAGGGAGTTGAATTATTGGACTCGCTTGCGGCTGGTGCTTCCCCGCGCCCGCTGGGGCGAACGATTTTTCAACTTTTCGGATCTGGTGGCGCTCGAAACGATCAAGCGTCTTGCCGCGCGCAAAGTCCCCGCCCGACGGATTCGACGCGCGGTTACCGCCCTTCAATTCGAGCTGACGTCCACGCAGACCCCGCTTTCGATGCTGCGGATTTCGACCAACGGAAAACAGGTGGTGGTTCATCCGCCCGTCGCGAAAGCGCGTCCCTATGAACCCTTGACCGGACAATTTGTCCTGAATTTCGAAACCTCGACGCTCGCCAGGAAAATCCATGCAATGGCTTCGCGGTCGGCGGAGGAATGGTTCGAGTTGGGCATGTCGTGTGATTCCAATCCCGATTCGCTCGGCCAGGCAGCCCAGGCATACCGGAAGGCCGTGGACGCCGCGCCCGAGTGGGTCGAAGCGCGCATCAATCTGGGCACAACTCTCTATCAGTTGGGTCGTATGGAGGAAGCGCGCGAAGAGTTTTCCCATGCCGTGGATCTCGAAACTGGAAACGCGCTCGCCGAATTCAACCTCGGGTGCGTTCTCGAACAGCTCGATCAGACCAGGGAAGCAATTCATCACCTTCGGCGCGCCCTTGAAATCGCGCCGGCGCTGGCGGACGCGCATCTGAATCTCGCCCTGGCCTACGAAAAGTGCGGCCAGATTCAGAGTGCAATTCGACATTTATCCCTTTACATCCGCTACGAACCAAACGGGCCCTGGGCGGAATTTGCCCGCTCTCGAATCTCCAGGTACCAGAATCCCAGCCCATCTTCTTCAACGGGAAAGCTCACCCCCTTCCGGCGCAAGCGGTAGCGGAACCAAGTCCGAGTTGCGGTTGATGTGATCTGCGTCACATATCTATGTGACCGCGGATACAGTCTCTTTGTGGGTTAACACTGACAATAACCACTTAGAAAGATCATTCAATCGGGCAACACCGGTTGAATGGTCAGGAAAGGGCAGTGAAATTTAGCGAGTGAATCCTGAAAGGAAAACTCATGATCATCGGAGACCGGATAAAAACACTTCGAGAAGAAAAGAAGATGTCCCAAGGGGAGATTGAAAAACGCACAGGTTTGCTACGGTGCTATATTTCGCGAGTCGAGAACGGGCACACGGTGCCTGCGTTTGAAACGATTGAAAAATTTGCTCGCGCGCTTGAAGTGCCCCTCTACCAGCTCTTCTATGACGGCGACGAGCCGCCTGCGCTCCCGAATATTTACAAGCGCAAGAGCGCGTCAGACATCGCCTGGGGCAGCAACGGCAAGGAAGCGCGATTGCTGGAAAAATTCCGCCGGCTTCTGAGTAAGTCCAGCGAGGGCGACAGGAAATTGTTGTTCTTCATGGCGCAGAAGATGGCCCGGGGAAAGCACCTCGCCAACGCCCAGACGGAATAGTTTCTCCGAATCCGATGTTGCCGCGAGTCCCGATCTCCTTAAACGAGAAAGCGACTTGCGGCACATCTGTTTCCAGATAGCTCCGTCGCTCCCCAAACCATGGAGCCGACAGCCATCAGTCCGGAGGCGACGGTTCGTTGCGGTCGATGAAAGGGACCGCCGCGCAGGCCAGGACTGAAAACCCGCCGAGCACAATGAAGCTTGTCCGGAAGGATCCGGACAAATCAGCCAGGTGTCCCACCAGCGGAGCACCGCCCAATATCATAACGATGCCCAACATGTTCACCAGCCCCATGGCAGCTCCGGCCCGGCCGGGAAACAGCGCTCCCGCGCGCGAGAACATGGCAGCATATGGCAGCCCTACACCGACGCCGATCAGAACCACCGCCGTCACCGCGGCGGCAAGTGAAATTGAGGACGGAACGAACGCAAAGCATCCGACGGCGATCATCAGGAGACTGCCGGCAATCAGCGGGCGAATCCCCATATGCTTGCGCAGAATGCCGCCCAGAGGACGCGAAACGATTCCCAGCAACAACACCAGCGATCCGATGAGCCCCGCCTGCGTCGCGGGGACCTTCAGAACCTTCGTCAGCATGACGACGACCCAGGAGCCCACAACCATGGAGAGACCAAAGGTGGCCATTTGAGCCAATCCCAGCAGCCAGAGCTGAGGGGCCAGCAACATCTCGTGGAACTGTCCGGGCAAAGCTGCACTGGCCGCAACTACGGGCGCCGCAGCCATCCAGACGATCGCCGCCGCCAGGGCCATTCCGGCCGATACGAGAAACGTCGCCCGCCACCCAGCCAGGAGATAAAGCCTGGGCACCGCCAGGATTACGAACCCCGCGCCGAGCTGAACCGATCCTCCAAATAATCCCTGCGCCAGGTTCAGTCGCGGTCCGGCAGCCGCCGCGTGCGTGTAGCGCGCGCCCCCCACGAAGCAGACTCCGGTTCCGAAGCCGGCGAAAATCTTGCACAGCAGCAATTGCCAATAGGCGCTCGCGAATGCCAGCCCAAGGTTTCCGATGGCAACCCACAAGAGGGCGAAAAACAGCACGCGCTTGGCACCAAGACGATCGACCAGATGGCCTCCCGGAATCTGCATGCCGGCGTGAGTGAGGAAAATTCCGGTCGTCAACAATCCCGCAAGAGCTTGATTAAAACCGAATTCCCTCATCAACGTGGGCGCCAGTGGCGCATGATTGGTGTAATTTGCGGAGTAGGCGAACGCGACAATGCAGCTGCAAATCACCGCCGCGGTCTGGGATCGAGCGGACAACACGGCGGGTACTGGTGCGCTTGCGATTCGAGAATCCTGCAAGACGCTCACGGACGGCCCTGACGCGCCCGAATTGCATTCAAAGTGGCCGGTGTATTTTTAGCGGTCGCCATTCAATTTAAAATTTCATCTATGGTTCTTCTGAGTGGGCACGATGCTACACCGGCAGGAACAAATCGCGCCATATTTTTCGTACATAAGAAATGGAATTCGGGAGAGGCGACGATCCCCGTGGCACCATCACCGGGGATTTTCCAGAATAATCTTCATGCGCTCGTCCATGTCCGACTTCAACATACTAATCGCTGCCTCGAGTTCGGAAAGCGGCACGACATGCGTAACCAGCGGTTTGAGCTTAACGACGCCACGCGCAACCAGATCAATGCATGCCGGGTAATCCTCGCTCTTGGCGGCCCGCGAATTCACGAGCTTCAGCTCTTTGTAATAGAGTTGATAAAAAGGCAGCGCGGCTTGCGTCGCCGTGGTGATTCCAAAAAGAAGCAATGTCGCGCCCAGCCTCGACATCGAAACCGCATCGGAGATAACCGGCGCCATGCCGGTTGTCTCAATGACCAGATCGGCGCCGCGCCCGCCCGTGACCTCGGAAACGCGACGCATGCCTTCGGGGCCGCCCGGTAGAGTCAAGTCCGCGCCCAGTTTTTCCGCGAGGCTCCGCTTCCATGCGCTGCGCGTAATTCCTATGACCGGGCTTGCGCCCCAGGCTTTGGCGAGTTGCATGTGCAGCTGTCCGGCTACGCCAAGCCCCATTACGACGACGGACTGGCCGGGGAAAACATGAATGAGGCGTTGAGCATGGAGGCAGGTCGTAAAGACCTGGATCAAGGGTGCAACCTGGCTGTCGATTTCATCCGGCAGCGGAAAAACATGACTTCGCGGAACGACCACATAGTCCGCAAAGCCTCCGTTCGTGTCCCGCCCCATGAGAAGACCATGAGGGCACAGGTTGGTCTGGCCGGCACGGCAGTTCGCGCACATACCGCAATAATTGACAGGATCGACGATGACGCGGATTCCGGTCCGCAGCGCGTCATCGCCTCCCTCGGCTACGACGCCGATCATTTCGTGCCCCATGATCAGCGGATGGGGAACGCGGATAGCGCCCTCGTAAATCTTGAGGTCGGTACCACAAACGCCGCTGTTGGTGACTCGCACCAGAACCTGATCCTGGCCCGGCACGGGACGCTCGACTTCGCTGGCCCCCAAGTCACGCGGAGCCCGGAGAACCATTGCCTTCATAAACAGAGTTAAACCTCAATCGGAAGTCCAGCTTAGTTTCCCTGCAAGCTGGCGAAGGATTCCCGGCGACTACATAGTGGAAGGGGCACGGCGTGCCGTGCCCCCACCAACCACTTTCCATCGAACTGTTCACTCAATGGTGCGGTCCAGATCCGAGTCGCCCTCACCAGTGCAAAAAACCAGCTAGTCGCCCTTCGCAGCGGTGGCGACGCTGTTCGGGATAGTAGCGCCGACAATCTTGCGGAACTCCGCGTCGGTCAGCAGACGTTTGTTCTTAAGCGAAAAATCCTTGACGGCGGCAACCACGCGCAGAGCTTCTTCTTCGGTGAATTGGATGCCAAGATTTCTCAGGCCGGCTTTTACGGAATCGATTCCGCTCCCCTTGCCCATCACGACGCTTACGGGAGCTTGTCCGACCACGTCCCAGCGGAAGGGAAAAAGCTCGGTCGCATTTTCCACGCCGCAATTCTCAAACCAACTGGCGATGATTCCGGATTCGATCTGGAACAAGGCATCGCCGACGATTGGCCGGTTGGTGGCAACCGCGTGGCCCGACAACTCCTGCACAAGTTTCGCAAGATTGTAGAACTTGTCGTACTTCAGGCCGGTGTCGATTCCGTAGATGGTCAGAAGCGCCATCGCTGTCTCTTCCATCGGCACGTTTCCGGCGCGTTCGCCGAGTCCCAGCACCGTGGAGTGAACCACTTCGACGCCTTCCGCCAGCGCCATAATCGTGTTGGCCACGCCCATTCCGAAATCCATGTGGAAGTGGGCTTCGAGCCGCTTGTTGATGCGCGCCTTCACGGACCGCACGAAATACTGAATCGTGTGGGGCGCAAGAACGCCAAATGTATCGACGAGCGACAAGGCATCCATGTGGCCCTCGTTTGCGACGCGCGTGATCAAATCGAGCACCCACTTCATATCCGCGCGACTGAAATCGATCGGAAAGAAGACGACTTCAAGCCCCTGCTCGTGCGCGTACGCGGTCGCTTCAATGGAAAGGTTAATGGCCTTTTCGAGCGGCCAGCGGTAGGCGTACTTGATGATGTGTTCGCTCGAGGGCACCTCCATCACGACGCCGGACACGCCGCAATCGACGGCCCGCTTCACATCGTCGACCATGCATCGGGAGAACGCGAAAATTTGCGGACCGAGGTTCCGCTTCACGATCTCCTTGATCGCCGCTTCGTCGCTGGGCGACACCACGGGCATTCCGGCTTCGATCCGATGAACGCCGGCTGCCGCCAGGCCCTCGGCGATCCTGATCTTTTCATCCTTGGTGAAGATGACTCCCGTTTGCTGTTCCCCGTCGCGCAAAGTGACGTCGTGAAATTTAATCTGCTTGGGGAAATGCAGCTGGCTTTGAACGGCTGGTTCATAGTTCCACGGGCTGGTGAACCACTTTTCTGTCTTCCACGGCTGATTTGACATGATGATGTCCTCCGAAAGTTAAGATTTAATTTCTGCGCACGGCCTTGAGCGCTTCGGGATTAACGGGATTGCGAGGGGCCTCGCCGGATAGGACACGAACCACCTCTTCGGCTGCCTTGGTCTGCAGCTCCTCAAGCGCTTCGACCGAATAAAAGCTTGTGTGCGGGGTCAGGATCACGTTGTCCCGGCCAAACAGCGGCGAATTCACGGGCGGCTCCTGCTCCAGCACATCGAGGGCCGCGCCTGCCAGTTCCCCGGCGTCAAGCGCTTGCGCCAGCGCAGCCTCATCGATCACGGGGCCACGCGATGTATTCACGATCATCGCCCCCGGCTTCATTTGACGGAACACTTCCGCATTAAATAAATGGCGCGTCTCGGGAAGCAGCGGCGTGTGGATGGAAATGTAATCAGAAATTTTCACCAGTTCGGCGAATTCCACGCGCTCCACGCCCGCAGCATCGAGCGCCGCCTGCGGCACGAATGGATCGAAGGTCACCACGCGCAGTCCAAACGACTTCGCCTTGGGCGCGACCAGTTGCGGAATCCTTCCGAATCCCACCAGGCCTAGAACCCTCCCGCGCAGCCGGTGAATCGGCACGACCGCGGGCATCTCCCAGCGCCCCGCGTGCGCGCGAGCGCTGGAAAACGGAATTTTCCTGACCAGCGAGAGCAGCAGGGCCATGGCGTGGTCGGAAACTTCGTCGATGCAGTAGTCCGGCACCTTGGTTACGACGATCCCTGCCGAGGTCGCGGCGGCGATATCCACGTTGTCCACGCCGATTCCGAAGCGCGAGATGATCCGGCAACTCTTCAACTGGCCGATCGTCTCCGCTGTGATCTTGGCGTATGTCACGAGCAGTGCGTCGGCTTCCCGCGCCACGGCGACAATCCCCTCCGGCGTAGGCTGCGCCGCCACACGCAACTCGGCCCCGACCCGCGCCACCACGCCGCGGGCCAGGTCCAGGTTTGGAAAAACAGAATCGGAAACCGCAACCAGCCGCTCTGCCATGGTCAGCGCTTCATGGCCTCTTCCATGTGCTCCATCAGCGTAAAGACCACCGGGCCCTTGCCTGAAACCAGCACGTTCTCTTCGAGGCGGCAAGTCTGCTGCAGATGCGGGTGCCCGGCAAACGTCTCGATGGCGAAGTACATGTTCTCCTTGATCTCCGCCGGGAACTTCATCGAATATGCCCGCGACATCCACATGCCCTCGTAGAGGGTGATGCCGATGCTGTGCGCGAACTGTTGCAGCGTTACAGTTCCGTATTTGTCGTCGTCGTACTCGGGGAACGCGGCCACCACGTCCGCGGTTGTGTTACCGGGCTTGAGCTTCTCGAGACCGGCATACATCGAGTCGTAGCACTCCCGGTACAGGCCGATTTCCTTCTGGGTCATCTTGGTTCCTTGAGCGCCCCCGCACTTGAAGCAGCGGACAAAGTCGATGAAGTAACCCGAGGGACCCACGGCATTGATGTCCACGATCACCAGATCGCCCTGGCGGATCAACTTGTCCGTGGCCCAGCGGCGGTACGGGCTGGTGTTCCCCCCGATGCGACGATGATGTCATAGATGATTTCGCAGCCGCGCTCGAGCATGAACTCGTGCACCTTGGCTTCGATATCCCGTTCGCGCACGCCCGGCTTGAGCCACTCATACTTGATCTTCCACATGGCCGCATCGCCGATGCTGGAGGCCTGCTTGAGCAGCTCAATCTCATCGCGTGTCTTGACCACGCGCGCTGCTGAAACCGCCGGCCAGCCATTGACGATTTTGAGGCCTGTCTTCTGAAACGCTTCCAGCGACGGCATATCGAAATTGTCGATGCCAATGCGCTCTTTGGCCACGCCTTGTTCTTTGAGCGCCTCGACCACGCTGTCCGCCATTCGCCCCGCCATGTAAGGGACCGCGCCTTCGGCCCACTGCCAGGTGATCGCGGGTCGTATCCGCCCTTCCATCCACGGAAGATCAATCTCCGCGGCGTGCAGGTCGGAGCCGGCTGTCTCGAATAGAACCGGCTCGCCGCTTTGGGGCACGACGGCATACCGGATGTTGATGTTGTATTTCCAGTTCCCCTGGTAGGAGGCCGTCGCATAGCGGATGTTCGCGCCGGCGAATAAGACCAGCGCTCCCAGATCGTGCGCTTTCATCGATGCGCGCAATTTTTCCAAACGCTCTTTCCGCAAACGGTCAAAATCTACCCGGTGCTGCCAATCCGCTCCTGACTGGCTGTAAACGCGGCGCGGATCCCACTCGTGAGGTTGTCCGATAAATCGTGTGTCCATAGATCGACTTAGTAGTCCCTTCCTGTAGAGTTTATGAGGCGCTCATTCACTTCCAGCAATCCCAAAACACGGACCATGCATTTCAATTGCCGCGGCACGTTATCAGAAACCGCAAAAACACGCTGTGATATATAAACATCAGCGGTGTGATGTGAGCCCGGTCATGATCGGAGGTTTGCGGCCGACCTTTTGCGAGCCCGAGGACGCCACTAAGATGATACATCCGAAGCAATCATCGCTCAACAACCCGCGCATTCAAGCAAGAATGAGGCGGGCAGGGAGTCAAGGGTCATTTCATCGATTGCTCGACCGGCTTCTTTTTCGCTGCTGCTGTTGAAGCGGCCGGCTTCTTCGGAGGCATTACTCCTTCGAGGGCCCAATGGAAACCGCGATCCTCGCAATGGAAGTTCTCAGCCAGATTTTCATCCCCGGCGCCGTTATAGATCTGGACCTGTGGATACGGGCACAGCGGCAACGTCCTGTCCACCGCTCCCTTGGTCAAATGAGTGGCAATGATCTTTTCCGGCGCCACGCCGTCTTCCGCCCAATGATCCAGCGCCATCACGATGTCGTGCTGGGCGTCCATTTGAGGCGGCAGGCCCTGGTTGGCGGCTCCGAAGACGTTCGGCCCCGGTCCGCCCGCACAGTGATGCATGCCAGGAACCATGAAAACGCGCATGAAGTTGTCCAGCGCGTAGGCATCCGGCTCGGACCCTGCTGCACGATCCTTGTCCATCGTATCGAGCACGTCCTCATAATACTCGATCGTTCGAAGCGGCGTGATCGAGTGATCCGCCCAGCCGTGATACATGATTAATTTCCCGCCGTGCGCGCGAAATTCCGAAAGATCCGGGTCCGCATTGTCCTGGGCGGCAACCAACGGTTTGAGCGCGGCAAGGCCGGTGTCAAAGTTGAATTTCTTGATGGCGTCGAACTGGAGGCCAAAAACAAACTGCCGCATGAAGATGTCCGCCAGTGACCATGAGGAAGAGGGCTTGCCGGCGTCGGTCCCGGTTCCCGTGATGAACGCCGCATAGTCTTCCTCATGTCCGGGCACAAAACCTGGATGAAGCTGAACGCCGGCCGAATTCACCGGCCCATGCAGAATCTTTGTCAGCGCTTTTGTCTGGCCGGCCGTCAGGCAGCTCGCCCCGTCGCCGCTGGGACACATAATTACCTTGGGATCAAATTTGCATCGGCCCGGCGTGGTGAGCACATCGTTGATTGCGCCTCCGCTTTCGCGGCAGGCATTCATCGTGGCCTTTGCGATCACGGGAAGTTTGGCGGGCGGGATCGGGGCCGCATCCAGCGCCTGAGCGTCCCAAATGAATTGCATCATGAGCTTCGTGCGATCGATGACCGGGTCTCCCACTACGGCGGCGTCAAAATCGTCGGGATAGCGCTGGATTTCCGCCAGGCCCATCTTCCCGCCGTTCGAGCAGCCGACGTAATAGGATTTGTCCTCGTGCTGATTGTAGTACGCGCGAAGAATCTCTTTCCCCATGAGCGTGACGACGTGCGTGGCGAGATAGGCGTAGTTGTTCTGCGCGTCCAGATTATTGACGGCCCAGTCTGCGTCTTTCGTCTCGTGTCCCGTGTCGGAGCCCGCCGCCGCGTAGCCTTCGGTCAGCGCCTGCGTCAATCGCGGAATCGTGCCGTTGTATCCGCCGCCGCCCGCGACAAAATATTTGCCGTTCCACTTCGTGGTCGGCATCGAAACCTCGAATAGAATCGTGGACTGCGGCAGATTATGGATGCTCCCCAGCACCTTGCAATATTCGGGGACTTTGCCGTCCTCGGGAATCACCGTCGCGGAGATAATTTTCGTATCCTTGAGCGACAGGTTTGCCATCGCGGCGCAATCGGCGGCGGAAGCAGGCACCGCGGACAGGGCCAGCGCGGCAGCCACGAACGCGGCGATCACCGCGAACGAAGCGCAAATTCTTCGGAAAGAAAAAATGTAGCGAAAGTGAATTGCAGACGCACCGTGCGGTTGTTTGCGGTCTATCATAAATTCCCTCCTGTTGTCGCCTTTAACGCCAATCCCTGGCAAAAATGCATCGCCCATGATCTTAAGCGAACCAGGGGATCAGTGAGTTAGTCCTTGCCAAAAGCCAGCAGCACGTTGCCGGGTATGCCGTTTCGGATTCCGATATAGCCCGAGCCGGCAAACAACATCCCTCCGGCGACCGTCGGACCGGGGCCGCCCATGGACCCGCCCTTGCCCGGAACCCCGTTCACCGTGTCGTAATCATGCACCATGTCGTAGGCCCAGATGAGTCTTCCATCGGTTGTGGAGAGCGCGCGAAGAATCCCGTCCCATCCACCCGAGAAAACGACCCCTGAGATCGCAGTTGCGGCGGCAGCCTCGCCGCGGCGCGGCGGATTTGCCGTGGGCTCAGGGTCCAGCTTCGTGAGCCATTTGGTTTCGCCCGTCGCGAGCGGCAGCGCCGCCACCCCGCCGCTGGTCAGCGGGAAATAGACATTGTTATCATCGGCGGCTCCGCCGAAGACGATCAGGCCGACGTTGGTCGGCGCTTTCTCCGCCAGATTCGTTTTCCAAATCATGGCGCCGTACTTGTCGGGATCGTGCGCGTAGACGTTGCCGCTCTTTTGACCGGCGATAATGACGCGGTGGCCATCCGGCAGCGTCTTCAAAATCATCGAAGCGCCGCCGAAATCGTAGTCAGGCCCGACGTCTTCGGGGCAATTCTCCCCCTTTTTCTCGCCGCCGCAGCCTGGGATCCATGCGTCGTTTTCAAGGTCCTGCTCGACCCAGACGATTTTGCCGGTTTGCATGTCGAATGCCATGACGGCATCGGTGGTCTTCGCGGCCGGTTCGGTATAGCCATTTCCGATTCCGGCATAAATCAAGTGGCGCTCGGCGTCGATGGTCGGCGAATTCCAGATCGCGCCGCCGGCCGGACCCGAAAGCTGCACACCGAGCGAATTCTTGCGGGTTGGCTTGGGTTCGTCGGGAATTGTATACGTCTTCCAGACTTGCTTGCCCGTATTGGCATCGAGCGCCACCAAGCTGCCCCGGAACGTGCAACACGCGTACTGCGGGCTGGCCGCGGCGGATTCCTCCCAGGACGAAACGGGCACATAAAGCTTGCCTTCGTAAAGCACGGGAGCGCCGTCCACGTGGGAAAGCGGGTGATCATCGACGCGCGTCTTCCAGAGCAAATCTCCGGTCTGCGCGTTCACCGCATAGACGTTCGCTTTCATATCTGCGAAATATGCGGCTGTCTTGGCAGCGCCCTGTCCGCCCGGCGGGGCAACATCTTTTCCGGGTCCCAGGACAACGGGCGTGTGGACGCCTGCCGCCGACCGGAACGACCAGTACACGCAGCCGGTTTTCGCGCTTAGCGAGTAGACGAAGGTGTTATCGCTGCCCACAAAAACGCGTCCCGAGGCGACTGTGGGCTGGCTGTAGGTATCGATCCCGTTCGGAAACGCGAAGGCCCATTTGAGCTTGAGTTGCGGAACCTGGTCCGCGGTCAGGCCGGCGTCTTTCGCTGCCTGAAACCGGGTATTCGCCAGATCAACTCCCCACCCGTTCCATTGCGGGCCGGAAGATGGGTCTTCCATCGGGGGATTGGCCGAGCATTGGTTCGACATCTTTTTTGCATCGCCCGCATCGCCCATTCCCGGCGGCCGTCCGGCAAGAAATGTCGCGATGCTGCGCTTCTGATCGTCGGTCAAGTCTTTTGCCTGCGTGCTCATCACGCCTGTCATTAGCACGGAAAGGATCGCATCGGGCGAAAGTTGCATGAGCGTCTCGGGAGCCGGCGCACGCTGCTCACCCCCCGTCTGCCCGTGGCAGACCAAACAATGCTGGATGAAAAGAGGCTGGCCTCGCTGCACAGTCGACTGGCCGAAAGCCGGGCCCGGCTGCACAACGCACGCAAATATCCCCCATCCTAGAAAGCCGATCAGAAATTTCTTCATTGAGTAGACTTCTCCACGGGAGGTCCGACGCGTCGGTTGAATGCAAAATTCAATGGTTTTCTTGTCCCAAAGCTGTATAGCAATATTACGGCTGAAGTGTCAACCGGATTGTCAGCCCGCGGGAAAGCCCGTTACGGATGATCCGAGTTCTCATGCCATCTGATAAACGGTGCCAGCTCAGCCGGTCGAAACTTTCCGGAGTCTTCGCGAGCATGTTGTCCGCCCGGCTCGCCGGTATCTTGAAGAACGCGACCCAATTACTCGGAATTAATCCTTGTCCTGTATACTTGGCGCGGCCGGAGGAACCTGAGTGGGAATCCCATTACGTGACGTAACTCGAAGCCCGGCGCATCGGCCCGTCATTACGATCCTGATCATCGCGGTCAACGTTGTCGTGTTTTTAGGTGAATTGGCGGGCGGTGACGCATTTGTGCAGCGCTGGTCAGTGATCCCCGCCCACATCGTCTCGGGTCACGATTGGGTCACCATCCTGACGGCGATGTTCATGCACGCCGGGTGGATGCACATCATCGGCAACATGGTGTTTTTCTGGGCGTTCGGTCCGGAAATCGAGGACTCGATGGGACCGTTTCCTTACCTGGCATTCTATCTGCTCAGTGGACTGGCGGCGTCGCTGGCACAGATTGCGGCCGATTCCAGTTCCACCGTCCCGAATCTTGGCGCCAGCGGAGCCATTGCAGGTGTGATGGGGGCGTTCCTCATCACCTATCCCCGCGATAAAATTCGCACGATATTGCTGCTGGGGTGGTTCGTCACAGTAACCGTGCTCCCCGCCTCGCTTCTAATCGGAATCTGGTTCCTTATCCAACTCGTCAGCGGAGTTGGTTCCATCGCGAGCGTGCAGTCTGGCGGTGTCGCCTATATGGCCCACGTGGGAGGCTTTATTTTCGGAGCCGTCACTTCACGGTTTTTCGAGAATCCCAGGCGAATGACGGCATAGCTTCAGCCACGTGTCTGGTTCGACTGGCTCGCTCTTTCCTTATTTCGCGTTAGCATCTTTGTTCAGCTTGCGAAGGTAGTCCACCAGTTGCCAGCGTTCCTTTTCCGAAAGGACGGGTTTCCAGGTCGGCATGGGGTCCCGACCTTCGCTCATTTTCCAGAAGAGCGAGCCATCCGTCTCCGAAGCCATGAGCTTTGCATCCGTGAAATTCGCGGGTGTT
The DNA here is from genome assembly GCA_963757625.1 of Terriglobia bacterium. Lineage (GTDB taxonomy): Bacteria > Acidobacteriota > Terriglobia > Acidiferrales > UBA7541 > Palsa-360. Next base: position 364,582 of record CAVWSJ010000007.1, read on the forward strand.
GGGTTCAGCCCCTTCCCGGCAAACCCGTCGCCTTTGCCGGCATTACCATGACAGAGGACGCAGTTCGTCTTGAAGAGCTGCTCCCCCGCGGCCAAATTTTCGGGACTGGCCGGGTACGGGTTCTTGACCTGCCTCGCCGCTTCGGGCGCGACCCAGGGCTTGCGTTCTTCTTGGGCCGCCAGGCTCGCCCCTGCGAAAATTATCATCGAAAAGACCGCAAAAATTGCAATCGATCTAACCAGCTGCCGTGAATTCACATTTCTAATTCCGATCATTCGGACCTCTCCGGGTAATTAAGGTGTAGTAGCGACAACTAATCTTCCGTAAAAACAGGCCCTTCGGTCGCGAAAGCTTCCAGTAGAACTAAAGTGGATTAGCCTTAGTTTTGTGCAGGATATCCCCTCGTCCGGGTCTCTTTTACGGCAGTGTATTGTGGGGCGTTCGTAAGAGATTGGCAACCGGGACTTTCCTGATTGGTTATCTCTTATTTCCTGGCTTTCAGGTACCAATCCAGAATCTGCTCGCCCGTCCAGAACAGCACGCCTTCGAATTTGGACATGTACTCGTAGATGGACTCCAGATACTTGATTCGCGAGGGCTGGCCGCTCAGGTAGGGGTGAATGGCGATGGCCATGATCTTCGGCCGGCTTGCGCCCTCTTCATACAGGCGATCGAACGTGTCTTTGCATTTTTGCGCAAAGTAAGGAGCCTCGTGATATTGCACGGCCATGACGGGGATGTCGTTGGTCTCCATCGTGTACGGCAGCGTGTAGAACGGCCCGTGTTTAGTCTCGATCTCCGCCGGCTCGTCGTCCCAGACCCAATCGCATGTGTATTTGATTCCGGCTTCCTTCAAGAAATCGGGCGTGTCGTAAGTTTCCGTGAGTCCGGGGCCCATCCAGCCGACCGGCGCTTTCCCGGTGAACTCCTTGATGGTGGCCACCGTTTTCTTGATCATCGCCAATTGATCCGGTTCACTGTGGATCGGACGCTGGTCGAAGCTGTGGCCCATGAATTCCCATCCGGAATCCCGGCATGCCTGGGCGACGCGCGGGTAGTCGAGGCAAACTTTCGCGTTGATCGAGAGAGACGGTTTGATATTGAACTTTTCGAAATGGGCGTGGAATCGCCAGAAACCCACGCGCATGCCGTACTCATGCCAGCTCCAGTTCGGCACATCCGGCAGTGAAGTCACTCCCGTTGGCGGGACCAGGACCTGGCGCGGCATCGGCCGGGAAATATCCCACGTTTCAACATTCACAATGGTCCAGACGACAATTCGCTCGCCATTGGGCAAACGAAGTTTGGGGCGGTCAACGATGGCGGAGTATTTTGCGCGGTCGCGCGGCAATGTCATAAATTGTCCTATCCCGTCGGATTTGGAAAATCGCGCCACACGTGCCCGCTCGGCAAAAATGACGCCGTTGATTCCTCTACCAAAGGTTCCGATGCGTTGTCAACGCACAAACGCGAAGGAGCCGAACAGCTCGCCGGCCACATCGGAAAAAATAATGATCACAATCGCGGAGGTCGTTCCTTTGGTTTACGGCGAGATGATTCCCTTTGCGAGCGGTTATATTCAAAAATCGGATTCATGATCCTTTATCCCCGCAAGTGCATATCCTTTTAGAATTTGCAAGACGGGCCCGTTTCATGTTAAACCCGCTACGTTCAACTTTCTTGAAAGCCATTTCGGAAAAGCGAGACCGAATGTGAGCATTGCGTGATGCAATCGTACTTAAATTTCTTTTAAAGGAGCGAGGTGGTCCATGTCGAAGCCACGAAAAGCACCAAAGTCATTCAAGATCAGAGGTGAACAAGATGAAAACAGGCAAGGCATGAGCCGCCGGGCCCTTCTCAAGAACGCCGGAGGCGCCGTCATTGCGGCCGCCGGAGCAGGCCTGGCAAGCGCGATCGGTGCGCGCGCTCAGGTGCAGGGATCGATGGCCGGTGGCGGCTCGGTTCCTCTTCGTCTGCCACTCGGCGCGAGGACCCAGCTCGACCGCAATCAATATATTCATAATATGGAAATTCATGCGCACATTACGGGCGCCACGATCTCGGGCGGCGAACCTCTCATCAACATGTATGCGAGAGGGGCGCAAAGATTGCTCCCAACCGGAGGCGGATTTGTGGACATCAGCGACGGCAAGAATCCGGTCGTGATGAACAAGGGACTTTATCGAGGCGGCGGGGCGTGCGTGGCTTACAACAAGAATTTGAAGAAGTGGATCATGATGAACTCCTCCGCGCCGCCGCTCACGGCTCCCACGCCACAATTCCCCCATGGCCAGTACGACCTGGACTATAAGATGAAATCAGTCAGCTTTGCCGGCCTGCGCGGGATTCGAACCTACGACGTCACCGACCCGGCCAAACCAGGACTTTTGCAGGAGTACAGCACCGGCGCAAAGGGCTTTGGAACGCATATGAATTTCTATGACGGCGGCAAGTACGCCTACCTCGATTGCGGATGGGACGATCAGTTGCGGATTGAGAGCACTGAGCGTCCGATGTCGAATGCCTTGATGATCGTCGATTTATCGGACCCTGCCAGCATTAAGGAAGTTTCGCGATGGTGGGTGCCGGGCCAGCGGATCGGGGAGGAAGACGAGTACAAGAAATATGTCTTCGCCGGCGACGAGTCCTCGTGGACCTGCTGCCATGGCGCGGCTACTGTTCCCAAGCGGGTCGAGGATGGCGGCGTGGTCGGCTACGCAGGCTTCGGCGCGTTCGGCATGTACGTCATGGATTTCACTGACATCACCAAACCCAAAGTATTCGCGCGCCTCACCCATCCACTGGAAGCGTTGGGAGGAATCCCCTACCATACTCAATATCCAATCATCACGGATGCGGCGCATCCCCAGCTTGCCGACAAGATGATCGGGGTATTCGAATGTCTCGAATCCGATTGCCGCGAACCCTGGCACACGAGCTACGTGATTGACATCAAAGACCGGACCAAACCGAAGATTATCGGCCTCTTCCCCCGTCCAATGCCTGATCCGAAGGCGCCGTACGCCGACTTCTGTTTCTCGCGCGGCCGTTTCAGCTCCCACAACATTCAATCCTGGGTGGCGCCCGGCACGATGCGACCAGAAATTGTCGTACTGACCTATTTCAACGCCGGGGTTCGCGTGTACGACATCTCGGATCCCACGGATCCCAGGGAAGTCGCCTACTTTGTGCCTCCCGATGCCGGAGAAATCGACGGTCCAAACGCCAGTTGGGAATCGTGGCGCCGCGGGACGACCGAATCCGTCTTCGTGGAATGGGACCGGAACTTGATTTGGGTTGCCACTCACGAAGGAAGCTACTGTCTATCCACACCGGCGCTCGGCAAACCAATCCTCGAACCTAAAAAGGTCGAGAAGTGGACGGTCGCGCATGTCAACGTCGGATGGGACGACGGTACTCCGAAGGCGTTTTACTTCGGCCGATCCACCAGCCAGATGGGCTAATCCCCCGCTGACTTGTGTCGGCAATATCGGAATATTATTGCGGAAGGCCCGGGATGATTAGCCCACCGGGTCTTCCTTTCTGAGCCAGATTGGTTAGAGACTCGTTATTCCGATAATTGATTGTGTAATCGAACATGAGTTGACCCAGAACTCCAAAAGACGACATGCCGTTCGCGCCTCTTCTCGGCCGGACCCTTCCGCGAACCTCCCGAAGAGTTGAATTACAATGTGATTAACTTTATCGACTATTGGAATCGCCCTCCCAGGGAAATGGCGAGAAGCGGCGGAAATTAGCCTCCGACCTGGACGGCTTCCGCCATCGCCATAACCTATTCAGGCAGAATAACTTACGGCCACGGCATGGCCGCTGAATCGGAACGAAGCGCTGGCATTAGGGGTTTCAAGTCTGAAGGAGGGGGGGCCGAGTGTGGGTGTTCACTCGACCCCGAGGTGGTCAGGTTTGAATAACGAGAAAAGGTTATGACAGGGCGCTAATTCTGTCCAATTCCTTGTTTCTATGTGAAGCATTATAATCCGCGTTCATCGGCGAGAAACATTGGCTCCGGCGGAAGAATCGTTTCCTTACCCTCGTTCGCGGCGTATACTTTGGCCGCGCAATATCTTACAAAACGATTCTGAACCCTAATTTGAGAAACGAGAGGAAAGAAAAATTCCAGACAAACTGAGTTCTGCTCAGACCAGCGCCGCGGAAAATCAGTCCACTAAAACCGGCGTTGCCATTGTCATGTATTGCGTCCTGCTCCTGGCATATTCGCTGATGGCGGCGGACCGTTATCTCTTCCCCTTTCTCAATTCTGATGTGCGCAGGGAGTTCGGATTCTCTGTTCCCACGATTGGCCTGCTGTCCACAATTTTCACGCTTGGGTTGGGAGTCGGCGGGCTGCCCACCGGCTATTTGCTTTCGCGATTCTCGCGAAAGACCGTGCTGATTCTCGGCATCGCGATTTTTTCCGGCGCGACAATGCTGACCACTGTCGCCACTGGATTCTGGACGATGCTTTTCTGCCTGGCTCTGACGGGAATCGGCATGGCCATGCTGGCAACGTCGATGTTTGCCATGGCGGCAAGTTATTTCATCAAGTACCGCGCGGCCGCCATTGGATCGGTTAATTTCTGCTACGGCCTGGGAGGTTTTTATGCGCCCCTTCTCGCGAGCGCGTTCCTGGTTGCCTACAAAGCCTGGCGCGCTCCGATGCTCGCGTTCGGATTATTCGGCTTCGGAACGATCGTCCTGATCCTGTTCACGGTGCGTTCTTGGTTCACGGAAACTCATCGCACCGTCGAAGCTCACAAGGACACGGGCGGCGCTTCGACGCTCCTCAACAGAAATTCGGTCCTGCTGACGGCGTTGAGTTTGATCCATGGCCTGAGCATGTATGGTTTCCTCGGCATGTATCCGCTCTATCTGCGGGAGGGACTTCATTTCACGCCGCCGTTGGCCGCGGGAGTTTATAAATACTTCGGCGTGGGAGCGCTCGGGTCCATTCTGGGCGGCTGGCTGGGCGATCGCCTTTCGCCCCGCATGGTCCTGAGCGGGGCTTTTCTGTGCAGCGCGGGACTTGGCTATCTCTTTTTTCACAGCTCCGGCTCCGTCCTGGCCGCGTCGATCATGACGTGCGTGTATGGTGTGGTCGCGAGCTCGATTTTGTACGTGAATCTTGCCGGTTACCACGTCAAAGCCGTCCGCGGCATGCTGGCCAGCCGCGCCTCGGGAATGTTCGTGACCAGCCTTTACGCCGCCGCCGCCTTTGCCGGCTTACTGATGGGCTGGATCGAAGCAAATCACGGCTGGCCCATGGCTGGAATCGTTCAAATGTCCGGGCTTTCCCTGGCCGGCGCGGTTCTCGCTCTGGCGCTGAAGCCGAGCGCGATGTCGCTGTAGATGTCTCGCAGGAACTAAGTCTTACCTATTCCTCACTTCCACCGACGGATCCTTTGGGCGAAGCCTTTCAGGCGTCGCATACTTGATCTCCCAATGTGCGCTAGTTCGGAATTTGCACGTGACTTTCCTCACAGCCGCTAGTGATTCGAGTCACCGACGCTCAAAGCCTCTGGAGCTAGGTTGGTAGTGTCAGGAGGTGCTCCATGGCTGCGAATCCACAGCGTGCCCCTGGACAACCGGGGCCCAAGGGACCCAGTCTGGTCACTCTTCCACGGCCTCCGAAGTCCCGGCGATCAAATTGGATAAAGTGGACGGTTGTTATTGGCGCGGCGGCTCTGCTCGCGGCCGGGGGATTGCTCTGGCAAACACACGTACAGAACGCGGTTACCTATGAAACCGTACCTGTTGAACGAGGCTCCCTTCAGGCAAAAGTCACTGCAACGGGTAATCTCAATGCTGTCGTGGATGTGCTCGTGAGCAGCCAGGTTTCCGGGAACATCAAAGCTCTCTATGCGGATTGGAACAGCAAGGTCAAGAAGGGTCAACTCGTAGCGCTGATCGACCCGGAGATCTTTCAGGCCCAAGTGGATCAGGCCACTGCAACGTCTCGTTCCGCGCACGCGGCCAGCATCACGGCCGAGGCGCAGGTCGAAATGGCAAGATCCGACCTCAGTGGAGCAGTCGCCGGCCAGAAGAGCGCGGATGCGATCCTGGCGAAGGATCAGGCCAACGCCGCGAATGCCAGGGCGCAGTTTGAACGAGTGTCGACCCTGGTGGACGAAGGTGTGATGTCCAAGCAAGATTACGATTCAGCGAAAGCCGCAACCGATGCGTCGCAGGCGCAGGTGACAGCCGACAAGGCGCAGATTGACGCGGCCCAGCAGAACGTCGTATCAGCGCAGGCACAAGTCCAGGTAGCCGAGAATCAGCTGGCTTCGGCTCAGGCGCAGGAGCGCCAGACTCAAGCGGCGCTGCAGCAGGCACAAATCAATCTCGATCATTGTCAGATCTATGCGCCCGTGGACGGCACCGTCATCGCCCGGCGCATGGACATAGGCCAGACGGTGGCTGCAACACTCAACCCGCCGGTCATTTTTGAAATCGCACAGGATTTGACCAAGATGCAGGTAGACACCAATGTGGACGAGTCGGACGTCGGGAAAATCACAAAAAATCAGAAGGCTACCTTCATCGTCGATTCCTACCCCGACACAACTTTCAATGGAGTCGTCGCTGACATTCGAAAGGCTCCTATCGTGAGTCAGAATGTGGTGACTTACGATGTGGTGATCACGGTCGACAATTCCAGCCTCAAATTATTCCCGGGAATGACAGCCAACGTCACGATCCTCACAGCCAAGCTGAACGATACGCTTAAAGTCCCAAATTCTGTCCTGCGCTTTCGGCCGTCAGCAGCGGTACTCAAGCAGGCGGGACTTCCGCCCGTCCAGGCGGATAAGCAGCAGGTCTACGTGCTGGCCGGTGGAAAGGTAGGCGCCGTGCCGGTCAGGTTTGGCCTCTCGGACGGCAGGTACACGGCTATTGATTCGAGCCAACTCCACCCTGCTACACAGGTTGTGGTGAGGGCGACGATGAGCGGGAGCGCGCCAAACAGTTCACCAACAAGTTCGGCGCCCATGGCCCCCAGGATGTGAGCCGCGCCATGGCTGACCTTATTGAAACCCAATCTCTCACGAAAACCTACGCGCTGGGAGAAGTAACTGTAAATGCGCTGCAAGGCGTCACGCTCACCATTGAGCGAAGTTCGTTTGTGGCCATCATGGGCGCATCGGGTTCCGGCAAATCGACGCTCATGAATCTTTTGGGATGTCTGGACCGGCCCACCTCAGGCCGATATTGGCTTGACGGAGCCCCGGTCGAAACGCTGGACCGCGATCAACTCGCCGAAATACGAAATCAGAAGATCGGGTTCGTGTTCCAGAATTTCAATCTCCTTCAGCGGATGAGCGCCTTGGAAAATGTGCAGTTGCCGCTGCTGTATTCAAGTGGCGATACAAGGGATGCCGACGAGCGCGCCCGAAGCGTGTTGGCTCTCGTTGGCCTGGCGGGAAGAGAGCACAGTTTGCCGACCCAACTCTCGGGGGGACAGCAGCAGCGGATTGCGATCGCTCGAGCGCTCATCAACGAACCGGAAATTCTTCTCGCCGACGAACCCACGGGGCAACTCGATTCGCACACCAGCGCCGAGATTATGGGAATTTTTCAGCAGCTGAATCGGACTCGCGGCATCACCATCATCGTGGTGACTCACGCTGATGAAGTGGCGAGATTCGCGAGCAGAATCATTACGTTTCGGGATGGGCAAATCGTCGATGATAGCCGAGTTCAGATTCCTCACGCAGACCGAGCGTATGCGACGAGGACCCATGCGCCCGCGGAGGTGTCGCGATGAAACGCTGGATGTCCTCGATACGCATTGCGTTCCGGGCGCTAGAGGTGAATAAAATGCGGTCCGCCCTCACGATGCTTGGAATCGTCATCGGAGTTGCCGCCGTGATCGCGACAGCGGCTATCGGTTCCGGCGCAAAACAGCGCATCCAGCAGCAGATCGCCAGCATTGGCAGCAACGTCATTATCATTCTGCCGGGAAGTTTGACGAGCTCCGGGCTGCGCATGGGAACCGGCAATGCCGCGACTTTATCGGAGTCCGACGCACGCGAGCTTCCCGCACAGTGTCCAGATATCGCGCTTGCTGTACCGATGGTACGAGGCGGAGCACAAATCGTCTACGAAAATAATAATTGGGCGACGAGCATTTACGGCGTTACGCCTGGTTTTCTCGAGATACGCGACCTTTCCATTGCTGCGGGTTCGCCGTTCTCGCAGCAGGACGTGGATTCAGCCAACAAGGTCGCGGTGCTGGGCAAGACCGTGGTAACCAACCTGTTCGGCGACATCGATCCAGTAGGCCAATCCATTCGGATCAAGAATGTGCCGTTCACTGTGGTTGGCGTTCTCGATCCTAAGGGGCAGTCGCCGACAGGACAGGATCAGGACGACATTATCCTGCTGCCCATTTCCACCGCGAAACGCAAGGTGATTGGAATCAGGTCGTCCAATGCCGATGCCGTGAATTCGATCATGATGGAAGCGAAAACTGGTAACCAGATTCAGGCAGCGCAGGATGAGGCAAGGGCTCTTCTTCGGCAGCGGCACCATCTGGCGCCGTCGGAAGACGACGATTTTTCCATCCGCAACATGGAGGAGATTTTCGCCGCTCAGGAAGCGTCTTCGCGCGTCATGTCCATCATGCTCGCTGCGGTGGCCTCGGTTTCCCTGATTGTCGGCGGCATCGGAATCATGAACATAATGCTGGTCTCGGTTCGGGAACGGACCCGGGAGATCGGGCTTCGGCAAGCCGTCGGCGCGAAGACGCGCGATATCCTTACTCAATTTCTGGTTGAAGCCGTGACGCTCTCGATCGCCGGCGGATGCGCGGGAATCATACTTGGGATTGTTGCGTCTGCGGTTATCTCCCGCCTGGCGAGTTGGAGCACGGTCGTGAGTCTAAGCGCGGTGGCACTGGCAGTCTTCTTCTCCGCCCTGGTGGGAATCAGTTTTGGCTACTATCCTGCCCGCAAGGCCGCCTATCTTGACCCGATCGAAGCTTTGCGCGCGGAGTGACGTCACAATGAGCATCACGCTTCGATTACGAGGCGTGGTGGTCCCTGGCCAGAACTTCACTCACGCGCGCGACAATCTCGCCGATGCGAACGGGACGATAGAGAACGGCTGCGGCGTTTGGAAGAGGAACTTTCGTTGTGCGCGATGCTATCAGCACGGCGGGGACGCGTTGGGTGAGATTCAGGATTCCGGGGTTGCCAAGAAGCTCCGCGGTAGCTTCGAGGACGACGATATTCGGAATCCTGCCTGATCCGCAGGTGCGGCCAACGTCGTCCGCTGAATCCATCCCGAGCGCGTCAATACTCATCTCCCGCAGTTCGGCGCGAACACCGGTGCGCATTGTCCAATCTGAAGCCATTACAAAAACAACTGACATTGTGGTCGGCAGTATAGCAGTCGAAGTGTGGAGCGCCGGCGCAGATCTCGCTCATCGCAGGAGAATCATGTTCCGTCTTGCCGCGATCCGTGAGTGTTTGCGGCTATCTTCTCTACGGTATCCCCGGTCACATCGATTCGTGACGCCGGATACTGCATCTCGTGGAGGATCGCCGTACCTTGTAAGCGAAGGGAGGTGGATATGAAGGGTGATCGGGATTCCCCGAAGCCCGCTGAAACCTCCCGCAAGACCGGTTCGCGGGCGCGAGTCTGCCAAGGAATAAAAGAGTTTGCCTAGCAGATGTGGCAAGCTTTACCAGAGCAACTGGGTCCTGTGCAGAACGCCCACGGGCTTTGGGGTCGAGGAAGAACGAAGAATTAGATTGCTCCGAAGGCGGCGCGAGCCGCCTTCGGTTTTTTGGGGGGCCGTTCAGCCAGACATTGGCCCCGAAGAATCCATCCCCGCAGCGCTCCCGTCATCAATAATCTCGCGCAGGTCAATAATCCCAGTTGAACTCGGAGCAATTATCCGGAGCTGGGAGAACTTGCACGGGAGTAAGTCGGAAACAAATCCAGGATCGCGGCCCCCGGAAGTGAGCAGGAAACTGAGAGGGCTCGCCAAGGATTGTGAGGCAGGTCACTGCCTAAAAGGTTTGCCAGAGTTATCCTGTGCTCAATAAATATTCTTTGAATCGAGGTGAATATGACCGCTTCCAATACCAGGAATGGAGATTCGGGGTCACTCGCCGCGACTACTGAAAATCGCCGAGTGGTCTGCCCTATGTGTGGTCAACCATCTAATGAAGGTATCTGTCCGGCATGTGCGGATAAGATTCGTGCTGAAGCCCTGGCTGATACCGCCGGAGGAGCGCCAAAAGCACGAGTTAAGCCGGGTCGAAGGAGGGCAGGGTGAAAATCGCACAGGCGATTTGACTCCTGGGTGCGTCAATCGTGTTGCTAGATTGTCACTTCTCCTGCAAGGACGCCAGATAGTCGCAGAGGTTTTTGATTCTCTGCTGCACGGCGCGCTCGTTATGTTCGTCGTAGGGTTCGAAGATGGGACCCCATGTGGGCATTTCCTTTGAACCGTGAAGAATCGTAGCGGCAGTCCCAAATCGGAGGACGCCCGAAACATACTCGTAAGGGAATTTTCCTCCGTGACGATTGGCGAGGCTCGTGAGATCGGCTGGTGGCAGCTTCAGCATATGAGCTACAGGTCCGTGGCCTTTGGCATCAAGACCATGGCACGCGGCGCAGTATTCCTTGAACATCACCTTGCCGGAAGGCACATAGTTCGACGGAAGCTGTGAGTTATCCGGCACGGATTGCCCGTCGGCTCGTGAGGCGCCAATCATGAGAAGCAAGACGCCAAATACGATTGTGTGGCGCACTGCCATAATTCCCTCTGGATGTTAGAACCAGACTGGCAGGATAGTCCATGTTCGCAAGACGGCCAGTCGGGCAGATTGTACCATGACAACAAATTAGGGCACCCGAAACGCAACCAAGGTTCAACAGCACAAGCCGCGAGCACCGGTGTTCCACAGATCGAACTCTGGGCCTATTTATTTTCCGCCACCTTACCGGAGCGAAAACAATTGAGGTGCCGCACCATCACCGGGGAAAAGGAAGTCCTTATCACATTCGCACTGACCTGGCCGTGCCCGGCGGAGTGATTGTGGCGAAGCGCGAACCCAGCCTGTACGCTCGGGCTCGTCATCTAGAAGAACCAAGCAACAAGAAGCAAATGGAAGTGAAGGCCCGCATTAAGTAGCTTCGTCGGCCAATGAACAGTGATCTGCATCACAAAATCGATTTTTCATCGCGTGTGATCTGGGACACTGCGAGGCCGAGAGTGTCATGGCAACCTCTCGCAGTGGGCTGACCCAGTGCTTGGCATCGAGCGCCCATGGTGCGTGAAGAGGGGTACCAACCATGCGCTCCGCATTGATCTGGATTGGGATAGTGGGACTATCCGTTGGCTTGGGAACCGTCCAAGAAAACAAGCCAGAAGCTCCTCGCTTTGATCCGCCGGCGGTTATGAGTGCTGCCGAAGCCATCTATCCCCTCCAAAGCGTTGCCTCGGGCACGGTAGTGCTGGAGGTCTCGCTGGATGACACCGGGAAAATCATCGATGTCCGTGTCGTTCGCGGAATTCCGTCGCGGACTGAACCCGCCGAACGGTCCGTCCAGAAGTGGAAGTTCCAACCGGCCCTTCTCAACGGGAAGCCGGTTCAATCGAAAATGGTGGTGGCCTTCTCGTTCGTTCCGCCCAACGTTGGGCCACGCGTCTGAATTGTGCGTTTGACTTAAAGGAGGGGCAGTTACGTTTTAAGAATATCGGGAGGCAATGCATGGGGAGCTAAGTGTTCCTGGGCCGCCAATCGAAATCTCCAGCCCACTTGGGTTGACCGGAGGTGCGAAAATGATCTCAAAACACGAACACGATCTTATCAATGCGGTTCGGCGGTCGGCGCAACCGCTTACGGAGGAAGATACCGATTTTGATCCTCTACTGAAGATGATCGGTGACTCGCGTTTCGTTCTGATCGGAGAGGCTTCGCACGGAACTCACGAGTTCTATCGCCTGCGCGCGCAGATTACCAAGCGTTTGATCGCCGAAAAGGAATTCACCGCAGTTGCTGTAGAAGCAGACTGGCCGGACGCCTATCGCGTGAATCAATTTGTCCGGTTTGAGAGTGGAGACGAAGACGCGGTCGAGTCGCTTGCGGGCTTCCAGAGATTCCCCGCATGGATGTGGCGAAATGCCGATGTTCTCGATTTTGTCGGTTGGCTGCGGAATTACAATGAGCATAGACATCCGCACCGGGTTGGTTTCTATGGGCTCGATCTCTACAGTTTGCATGCCTCCATTCGTGCAGTGCTGGATTTCCTGGACAAAGTGGATCCCGAGGCGGCGCGCCGTGCCCGTTATCGTTATGCATGTTTCGAGAATTTTGGCGAAGACACCCAGGCTTACGGTTATGCGGCCGGTTTCGGCCTGAGTAAGAGTTGCGAGAACGAAGTCGTTGGCCAGTGGATGGAGATGCGCCGGCGCGCTGCGGATCTGGCGAACCACGATGGCCGCGTCGCCCGGGATGCGTTCTTCTTTGCGGAACAGAATGCCCGCCTCGTGAAAAATGCCGAGGAGTATTACCGCTCAATGTTTCACGAACAAATTTCATCCTGGAATCTGCGGGACACCCACATGGCTGAGACGTTGGATACATTGGTGCATCATCTCGGCACGAAGGCCAAGGTTGTCGTCTGGGCGCACAACTCCCACCTTGGCGATGCGCGCGCCACCGAGATGGGAGAACGGGGCGAGCTGAATCTCGGGCAGCTCGTGCGCCAACGCTATGGAAAAGAAGCGAAGCTCATCGGATTCACGACGTACACCGGCACGGTCACCGCAGCTTCCGGGTGGGAAGCCCCTGCAGAACGCAAACATGTTCGACGAGCCCTGGCAGGCAGTTACGAGGCGCTGTTTCACGAGACTGGAATTGAGAAATTCCTGCTTCTTCTTGGCCGTGAAGAAGAAGCAACATCCCTCTTACGGGAACCCCGCCTGGAGCGGGCAATAGGCGTCATTTATCTTCCCCGATCCGAGCGTGTCAGTCACTATTTCCACGCTGACCTTCCGGGCCAATTCGACGCCATTCTGCATCTGGATGAGACTCGCGCCGTGGAGCCCCTCGAACGAACCGCAGCCTGGGAAATTGGTGAAGTTCCCGAGACGTATCCTTCGACGCTGTAGTCATCGGGGATATCCGAGATATGGCGTTGCGCAAACGTAGAACGAGAGATGCCAGATTTCAGATGCAACCTTATTGAGATGACCTTGTATCTCTTCTGTCCTCGAAAAGGGCTGGCAATTTAGATCGCTCGAGTCCTGTCGTGATATTGTTCGCAGTGAGTGAAAGGAAGGCAGCTTTGCATGGGAAAGAATTCGGCATATCGGGTGCAAACCAAAACCTATGAAAATCCTTTTGGCAGTCGATAATTCCAGATTCTCGCAAGCGGCTATACAGGCAGTTGCCAAACAGTTCCGCGCCACAGGGACGCAGGTTCGGATATTGCATGTAATCGAGCCAATTGGCGTTTATCTCTCGCCCGGCATGATTCCGCACTTTGTGCCTCACATCGCGAAAGTGGAACAGGAGCGACGAAAAGAAGCCAAAATACTTGTGGAAACCGCAGCCAGACATCTCCGGAAAGCGGGCTTCAAAACAAGTGAAATCGTGGAAGAGGGTAACCCGAAAACGAGGATCCTTGACGACGCAGCGAATTGGCGCGCGGACCTGATCGTCCTTGGTTCGCATGGATGGAAGGGTTTGGGCCGGTTCTTGATGGGCAGCGTGTCGGAAACCGTGACCCGTCATGCGGGATGTTCCGTCGAGGTCGTTCGTCCTCGAAGCTCTGCGACGCCGAAAAGGCAAAGAATCTCCCGTCCATCGAGGTGACGTTTGCGAGACCAGATCACATTCGCGCAAGTTTCACTGAAAAATATTTTATTCGCCACCGATTTTTCCGCACAATCGAGCGCAGCCCTGCCCTACGCGTCGTCCATTGCGCGCGAGTACGGATCAACGATCTTTGCTGTCCACGTGATTTCTCTGACACCTTTTACGAGTTCGTCCCCCACGATTGCGTGGCAGGCCATCGCAGCTCAAGCTGTACGTGAAGCAAAAGAATCCATGACGAAACTCGAGCCGAAATTGGAGGGGCTACTGCATAAGATTATTGATACGGAAAGGAGAAATCTCGGAAGAGCTGCAGTCAGGTGATACTGAAGGCCTGTCCGTCGTTGCGACCGGGGATTCGGAGAGCGTCGCCGAGTTGGTTGAGGAAGGGCAAGACCTGGAAGCGGAAAAGGTGAGCGGCGTGGAGAACGCACCCGATCCGGATGAGGCGGAATTCAGGACATACGGCGTTTAGGGATACGTCTTTTCATTCCATTCGAGTTTCGGTCCTCCTCACGACGGTGTTTGGTAATTGTGTGGGTGAATTCACATGCCAGATCGAGTAGGCTCATCCCAACCGCGGACTGGATCGCCCTCATGCCCAGGGAAAGTGCAGGTTTGCTCTTGTATCGCGGAACGGCTGGCTCCGCGGAGGTGTTCCTGGTTCATCCTGGCGGCCCTTTCTGGGCGAACAAAGACGAAGGAGCCTGGTCGATCCCCAAAGGAGAATTTGACGCGGACGAGGATCCGCTCGACGCTGCCAAGCGAGAGTTCCGGGAGGAAACTGGCTTGGTTGCCAAGGGGAAGTATGAACCTTTGAATCCTGTTCGGCGAAAAGGCGGAAAGATCGTTTATGCGTGGGCAGTGCATTGCGACATTGAGGCTGCAGCAGCCAGGAGCAACACTTTTTCCATGGAATGGCCGCCCGGATCGGGCAAGATGCGGGATTTCCCGGAGATAGATCGAGCCGAGTGGTTCAAGATAGAATTGGCGAAACGAAAAATTCTAAAGAGTCAATTGGGCCTGTTGGAGCAACTCAAAGAGGTCATGGCTTCTCGTCAGTAAGTCTTGCAGGATTCATTTCCTTGACTGTCACCCCAGCCTTTCGAGCTATTCCTTGCCGCACGACGTCGTGAGCAGGAGGCGCAAATCAAGAAGCGCGCCGCAAATAGCTGTGAAGTCGCCGGGCATCCGGGGAATTCCGCAAATTGCGGATCACTTCCTTCTCAATCTGCCGGATGCGTTCACGCGTCAAACCGAGAGTTGCGCCTATTTCCTCCAGGGTGCGCTCGTCGCCGTCAAAGCCGAAACGCATCCGGATGATTTGTTCTTCTCGCGGCGAAATGGTTTTCAGCGCCAGCGCCGCCTTCTCCTGCAAGTCCCTGCCGATCACGGCTTCGGACGGCGATGCAGCAGTTTTGTCCTCGATCAGATCGCCCAGATGCGACTCTTCTTCCGCGCCAATCGGCGTGTCGAGGGAGAGACATTCCTGCGCCGTCTGCGTGAATTCATGGACTTTTCCGACCGAAATCCCCATGCGCTTTGCGATTTCCTCCGAAGTGGGTCGCCGGCCCAATTGCTTCGTCAGTTCCTGGTTCATGCGCGCGGCCCGATTAATGGTCTCGAACATGTGCACCGGAAGACGGACCGTACGCGCCTGGCCTGCGATCGCTCGGCCCACAGCCTGCCAGATCCACCAGGTGGCGTAGGTGGAAAACTTATAGCCGCGGCGCCAGTCGAACTTTTCAACCGCGCGCATCAGCCCGATATTTCCCTCCTGAATAAGGTCCAGAAGGTCCAGACCCCGGTTCTGGTATCTCTTCGCGATGGAAACGACAAGGCGGAGATTGGCTTCAGCCAGCTTCTTCTTGGCTTGCTCGGTTTCGCTCTCGCCCTGATCGATCGTTTCGATGGTTCGCCTGAGTTCTTTCACACCAAGGCCAAACGGTGTCCTAATCTCTTTCAATTTCACGCGGCGCGCGGCCAAGGTATTGTGGGCTTCTCGAAGGTTTTGTGCGGAGGCGAATTTGGACCTGCGCTGGGGCCCGAGCGTTTCGCACTCTGGGGCCAAGATTTTTTCCAGAACTTCGCGAACTTTTTCGGTGAGGCGCGCTTTTTCGGCCGGACTCAACTTGATCGCGCGAACCAGACGCGAAATCTCGACCCATGTGCGCGCCAGCCGGTACTGCCCGCGCAGAAGACCGGACGTATTTGATTTCGGGATTCGAAGCAGATGCCTGGAGTTCTGTGACGCAAGCTTTTCAAGACAGGCGATTTGGCCGGTGACCCGGAGGAATTTCCGAGTCCGCCTCTCACGCTGCGCCGGAGTCAGCGGCTCGTCGCCCACATCAACTATTTCTTCAATGGACCGCTCGTGGCGGTGCAAAGTCTCCGCGGCATGCACGAGCTCAGCCCATACGATCGGAGAGCGAGAAAGTGCCTTCAGTGTACGACTCTGGCCCCGTTCGATGCGCTTCGCAAGGGACACCTCGCCCTCCCGAGTAAGGAGCGGGGTTCGACCCATCTCTCGGAAATACATGGCGACTGGATCGGCCGATTCTGCCAGTCCCTCAAGCCCGTGATGGTAGGCAGCCTCTCCCGCATCATCCGCATCTTCTGGCGTCTCATTTGCGGCGTTATTGAGGAAAGACAAATCCGCCCCGTCAGCGGTCTCCGTCGCCTCCCGATCTTGTTGAAGTTCCTCGTTTGTGGCTAGCAAGAGCTCCCCCGTCGCCGGATGCCTTAGCAAGCCCCGGCGCGGCTGTCCGTTCGTTCAGCAGACCTCACCGGGGATGGCTGATATCACGAATGAAAGGACTTAAAGTCACTTTTGTTTCCGGGGCGACTACAGGTAGTAGATGCGCCAGATCTGGAAAAGACGCAGGCAAAATCAAATCCTGCTCGGCCCAGCGGCGTCACGACCAAATACAGCTATGACAGTCTCCATGTTCACGCCCAGAAGGACCCATACTCGCTGTCGTGTATGACCTCGGCGCTGTACCAACTGTCCGGGAGTGACCCAAAAACCGAAAACCGACACCGAGGAAATTAGAGGTAAGCTTGGCCGAAAATCCGACCTGCGTGGCAGCATCTGGCAGCGCTTCCGTCAAGGTCCGCAAATCGGGACCATTGTCCAGGGCGAATGCACCTCTTCCCTAAATCCGCAGCCACCGATTGCGAGAGTTCCAGAGATCTTTGGACTAAGGACAGCCATGGTTCGTGCGAATCGTCCCGAATTTGAAATTCTGATGATGGAAGCGTAATATCTTCTCTACGTGGCATTAACCTCGCGTTGGTGAGCGTAGCTCAGCTGGTAGAGCATCGGTCTGTGGCACCGAGGGTCGCGGGTTCAAATCCCGTCGCTCACCCCAAATTTTTCAAGCACTTAGATTGGCTTCCCTTCCACCGTGGTTGCACAAAAGCCGGCAAGGGGATTCCGGGGCAGATCGCTCGGAGCGCGGGTGCAAAATCTTTCCGGTTCCTCTACTCCAGCGTCGCTACCGTCCGCGCCGCCCGAACGTGTATATCATGCTGAGCGTCGTTCGCAGGTTAGTCTGCCCCTGGATTGCCACGTCCGAATTGAAGAATGATGTGCGTAGATACTCTACTTCCGGCCGCACCGATATTGCAGATGTGATTCGGTATTGAAATCCGGCGCCACCCGCCCACGCAAAGTGATTCACGAATCCCCGCACGAGCGTTCCATCGCTCTCGAAGTTCACCCCGGTTTCTCTAGCCCCCCCACCGAGCACTTGCACGTGGAGATCGAATTTGCTCCGCCGAATCGCATAGAATACCGGCCCGCCCATGTACGTCAAGACGTCGGCGGTGCGGCCCGTCTGAAAGGCATCGAAGGAACGCGAATACCCCACTTGTAGTTTCAATCCAAAGTGGGTATTCAGATCCCTGCTTCCCGAGACTACGACGCCTTTCATCAGTAGGTTGCCCTGCGTGGGCACATCGGACTTCATATACGAGTATCCAATACCCCACTCAATCACCGGTGCGACACCGGAAATCACGGGCTCCTGTGCGCGCCCTTGCGACGCCAGTCCCAGCATGACCAGCAGGAGCAAAAATTTGAGCATCGTTTTCATAAGCCGTCGTCGACTCCTCGCCCCCCCTGCCCGCATGACCCGCCGTGACTAACCTTACCGTCCCAAACCAAGGACAAGGTCATCTGGGGGTGGATATAAATTATGTGGCTAGCCCATGAACCCTAAATTGCCGGTCGAAAAATTCGCCAGGTTCTGGAAAATGGACGGCAGGTTGGCCGCACTGACTCCAAACCACGTCGCCAGCGTCGCAGCATATTGATCCAGCGCGGTCGTGGGGATCCAGCGGCCGTTCTGGTCGGCGTCGTCCGGCCCGCCCAGCGCCAGTGTCGGGAAGGTGCCATAGATCGCGTTGCCCTTCACCGCGCCCCCCAGAATGAATTGGTGGCTGCCCCAGGCGTGGTCCGAGCCACCGCTCGAACCCGGTTCCATGGTGCGGCTGAACTCCGAAAGCGTAAATTGGGTGACCTGATTGGCTACTCCCAGTTCCTGTGTGGCTTGATAGAACGCCGACATGCTCTTGCTGACATCGGAGAGTAATTGCACCTGCTGCGGCAATTGGTCCGCGTGCGTGTCGAATCCGCCGACCGAGCAGAAAAAGATCTGGCGTTGTACCGCCAGGGCGCTTTGCGCCGCAATCACTTGCGCGACCTGTTGCAATTGTTGTCCCAGATAACTCCCCGGGAACTTTGTCTGCAACGGATTGACACTCTTCAGCGCATCCGAAAGAACCTGCGCGAACTGCACCGCGTGTCCCGTTACCGCGTTCGCCGCCTGCACCATCGACAAGCCGCTGTCGAAGGTCAGCAATTGCTGGGTCGCGGTATACCGGGCCTGGGATGCCGCCGATGAATCGAATCCCTGCAGTCCGGGCGGCTGGCCGGGGTCCATCGAGAACGGCCTGGTACTGATTCCCGTGCAGAAGACGGGGTTCCCGGAGATCGACAGAATAGGCGGAAACTGCGCGGAGGCATTGAACGTCTGGACGTTGTCGGCGACCTTGCCGGCCCATCCGGATACCGGTATTCCCGAGAGTTGCGCGCTCTGCCACTGGTTCTGCTGGTCGGAGTGCGAGAAAAGATTTTCTGGCAGATTTTTAAGCGCGCGGTAAGCCGCTTGTGTCGTGGGCTGCACCAGCGTTCCCACATTTGTAAGAATCGCAAGCGATTTTTGATTATTGAAGAACCCCTGCATGTCCGGCATGTTCGGGTGCAGCCCGTAGGTCGATTGCCCGTTTATCTGTAACGGCAGCAATTCGGATTGTGGCAGCGCCAGCACGCTGCGGCTTTGCAAATACTGCGAGTAACGCGAGTCCGTCGGCACCAGCACGTTATTGCTGTCATTTCCGCCAAACATGAAAATGCAGACCAGCGCTTTGTAATCCGTTGCGCTTTGCGCCAGCGCGCTCACCAGCCCGAATTTGCTGAGGCCGCTGAGCAGGCTAACGCCTGCCGCCGAGCAGCATGCCAATCGCAGCAGGTCCCTCCGTGTATGCACTGTCATCTCTCGCTCCTTATCTCTAGTGCTGCGACTGATACATAGACGACGAAATGTAAAGGTAAATCGCCGCCTGAGCCTGGCCCGTCTTGTCAGTGGGATCGAGCGCGTTGACCGCGCCGAGAATCGTTTGTTTCATCTGTGTGGGCGTGCTCCCGTGCAGGAACAGTGTGTCGAGCCATGCGACCATCTGGTCCGTAGTACCGGCGTTGATCACGGGACTGAAGTCCAGCCGCGTGTTCTGTCCGAGCGACTGGTACACCACCGCATTAATGAAGTTCATGCGTGTCAGGCTTGTGTTCGTGTCGAAGATCGCGAACTCGGGTCCGTTCAAAGTGGTCCCCGCGATCGGATTGACCGGCGGGAAGAAATTGAACACCGTCGCTGGATTAAAAATGTCTTGCGACATGTTCGCGCTCCAATTCGCGAGTCCTCCCGCGTCGGTTTTTGCGTGGAACGCCCGCGCAATACTTCCGATCAGCACCACAGGTTCCCGGAGCTTGCCGTCCGTCGCAACCACCGTTGCGGGGTTGTCGCCGCGTCGCGCTTCGGTATCCAGCAGAATCGCTGCGACCATCGCCTGCATATCGCCACGATTTCCAGAGCCGTATCCGTTAAAGGTTCCCGTGTCGAAGGCAGTGGCTACGCGCTGGACATACTCCGGGCTGGGATTGCTGGTGACCAGGTGCTCGATCATCTGTCTGGCCACGAACGGCCCCACGTTCGAATGATTGAAAATGATTCCCAGGGCCGACGCCAGATCCTGCGCCGCAGTCTGGCCCGCCGGAATCGTTTGTCCCAGAATCGTTTTTGGCCCGGTGTCGTGCAAAGATTCCACCGCCACCATCGGACCGCCGTAGTAATCCGGATTGTGATTCTGCGACGGCTTGCCCGGCGTCGGCGGGAATGTCCATCCGGTGAAAGCGCGGCCCAGGTCCATGACGTCTTGCTGCGTATAGGTGGGAATCGGATTTCCACTGCTGTCGAGCACCGGCGTCCCGTCCGGGTTCAACTGGTTCAATCCCAGGGAGAACAACTGCATTATTTCGCGCGCGTAATTTTCGTTGGCGTGCTCACCGGGCGGCGGGGCGTCATTGTTCACCATGTTCAGGAAATTCCCCATGGCCGGAGTCAACGTCACATCGGTCATCAGATTCAGGTAATTTCCCAATGCATCCTTGCTGATTGTTCGCAGGTAATTTGTGTAACCCAACGGGTCGTTCACGGTGTTTGCGCTCACCACCCAAAATTCATTCAGTGCCAGCGACGTGCGCATGCGCAACTGATCCCCGCCGGCAATGGAATTCAGGAAAAACGTTTGCTGCACGTTGTTGATACTGTCATTTGGCCTTGGGTCCGGATAGGGTGTGACCGTCGAAGCGAACTGGTTCTGCAGGTACCTGTCAAAGCCGGTCTCCTGCACTTGATTCAGGTTTTCCATGTCTGGCCCGAACGAAGACTGCTCTAGAAAGCGGACCGCCGCCGCCGGAGTCACGGGCGAACCGGAGGTCGTAACCGTGACGTTTACGGCGTTGGACGTTCCGCCGCCCGGCGCGGGATTCGTGACGATCACGGGGACGATTCCAACCTGGGTGTTCGAAGCATTGCCGATCGCGGTGATCATCGTCGGAGTCACGTAGGTCACCTGCAACGGCTGTCCGCCAAACGTCGCCGAGGACGTGCTCACGAAACCCGTCCCATTCAGCGTGATCTGAAAGGACCCGAGTCCCAGAGCCGAAGGACTGATCGATGTGAGTGTTGGCACCGGATTGATCAGCGTCACGGTGGCGCTGTCTGATTTCGCGGGATTCGCATTGCTGGTCGCTGTCACCGTGACGCTTCCGAGGCCCAGAATATTGTCCGGGGCCGTGTAATTGCCCGAGCCATCCATCCTGCCTACCGTAGTGTTTCCGTAGTTCACTCCATTCACCGACCAGGTCACGCTCAAATCGATCGATCCCGTCACCGTCGCCTGGAATTGCTGCACGTTTCCCGCCCCGAGCGTGGCGGCTTTTGGAGAAATCGCCACAGCGATATTCGAGTTCGGGCCGACTACCTGGACGTTGAACGGTGCGGAAGTCGAGCCGCCCGGATCAGGATTGACAACCGTGACCGGCGCCGTACCTACCTGCGCCAGCGTGGGTGTTCCGACGGCGACGAATTGCGTCGGCGCAATGAAAGTCGTGCTGAGCGCCAGTCGTGCCGAGATTTACGATGGACGCGGGAGTGAAACCGGTTCCGTTCACGGTCATCACAAATACTGTATTCGCCGTGTATATCGTGGGCGTCACGCCGCTGATCACGGGGATCGCATTTTCCAGCGTTACCGTCGCGCTCCCCGTTCGTGTGGGATCCTCCACGCTAGTTGCGGTCACCGTGACTGTGTTCGGCGACGGCAAAGTAAGCGGCGCGGTATATATGCCATTTGCCGCGATGGTGCCAATCGTTGAGTTGCCGCCGGCCACGCCGTTTACCGCCCATGTAACGGCGAGGTTCAAGGCTCCGGTCACCGTGGCCGTGAAGTTTTGTTGATTGCCAGTGCGCACCATGGCCGTAGCCGGCGTCACCGTCACAGCAACTCCGCCCTCGACCACGATGCTTACACCCGAAGAAACACTCGTCCCGGGGATTGGATTATGTACCGTGATCGTCTGCGTTCCCGCTTGCGTGCTTGTCGCCATGCCCGCCGCCGTTAGTTGTGTTGACGAAACATAGGTCGTCGGGAGGGCGGTTGTTCCCATATAGACGGCCGCGCCCTGTGCGAAATGTAATCCAATGAGTGTGATCGTGAATGGACCCTGGGGAACGCTCATCGGCGTCACGCTGGTCAATTGCGGCACAGGATTATTCAGCGTGGCGCTGGCGTTTCCGAGTTTTCGAGTGTCCGAAGTTTCGACCGCGCTGATCTTGATGGAGTTGGACGAAGGGGGAAATTCCGGCGCAGTGTACATTCCGCTCGAGTCAATGGTGCCGAGAGTCGCATTTCCACCCGCGATTCCGTTGATCGACCAGTTCACTGCCGGCTTCGACCCGTCACCCGTCGTCGCGGTGAACTGTTGCTGCGTCACACCGGGGATGGATGCGCTCGACGGTGTCACAGTCAATGCGGTCAGCCCCGGTCCACCCGCGGCTCCCTGGCCGCCCGGTAGGATTGCCTGGGCACAACCGCCCAACAACACCGCCAGTGCAGCTAGCATCGCCAGTGCGGAACGCTTCACGGATCCTCCCTCATCACCTTCAGCCTGCAGGCCCCACACTTACGCGCCATCATTCGGATCGGACGCTATAAACTGCGGCATGATTGGTGGTGGAATGGTAAGAGGATTAATGGATCGGCGCCACTGACCTCACGGCCAGTTTCGGAGCAACTGTTCCGTCGTCCCATTCAAGTTGATCGGCGAAGAATGGAGGGAATCGCGGAATAAGTCGCAACGCGAGGTTCGTTTCCGAATTCCGTTGTCCCCACTGGACAAGCCACTGTATATTCCCCGCTCGGAGGTTTCGGATGGAGAAATCCAGCGGGGACAGTGTCAGCCGCGGCGCATCCAGCTCGATCTTTGTTTACGTCGCATCCGTTTTTGCGGCACTCGGTGGATTGCTTTTTGGATACGATACCGGGGTCATTTCAGGGGCTTTGATTTTCATCCGGCAAAGCTTTGCTCTTTCTGTTTTTCAACAGGAAATCGTTGTCAGTGTTGTGCTGGTAGGGGCCTCGATCGGTGCGCTCGGCGGCGGGCGCCTGGCCGATCGGTTTGGGCGTCGCAAAATGTTGATCGTCACTTCACTGATCTTCATTGCCGGTGCAGCGTTGTGCGCAGTTGCCGTGTCGGTTGCGACTCTGGTCATTGGCCGTACGATCGTCGGATTTGGAATCGGGCTCGCCAGCTCCACGGTTCCCCTCTACATCTCTGAAGTCGCTCCAGCAAACGCCCGCGGATGGCAGGTTTCGCTCTTTCAACTTGCGATCACGGTCGGAATTCTCGGCGCTTATTTGGTGGACTTTGTATTCGCGAAGACTTCGGATTGGAGATGGATGCTCGGCCTGGCTGCGTTACCGGGGGCGATCTTATTTCTCGGGATGTTGTTCCTTCCGGAAACTCCTCGCTGGCATGCACAACGCGCGCATTTTGAGATGGCCCGCAGCGTCCTCGTCCGGATTCGGGGCACGCAAGCGGTTGACACGGAGTTGGACGAGATCCAGTCAACTCTGCAACAGGCGCACGAGCGCGGACGCCTCTCCGACATTCTGCTGCCCGAAGTTCGTCCCGCATTGATCATCGGGATCGGACTTGCCGTCTTCCAGCAAGTCACAGGAATTAATACCGTCATTTACTATGCGCCGACGATCATTCAATCGGCAGGCATTCCTTCAGCCTCTGGCGCGATTCTTGCCACAGCGGGAATCGGCCTGGTGAACGTGATCATGACCGTGGTTTCCATGTGGCTGATCGACCGGGTCGGACGACGGCCCCTGCTATTGACTGGGATCGCGGGCATGGCGATCAGCCTGGGGGTGCTGGGGTATGTGTTCCGCTTACCGACGCGGAGCGCAGAAGTTTCGGAACTCGCGGTGATCACGTTGATGGCATTCGTCGCCTCCTTCGCCATCAGCCTGGGACCCATTTTTTGGCTGATGATCGCGGAAATTTATCCCCTCAAGATTCGCGGCGGGGCCGAAGGCATCGCGGCCGGCGCGAACTGGGCTGCTAATTTTCTGGTTTCGCTCACGTTCCTGACGCTCGTGCAGATGTTCGGGCCGAGTCAAACCTTCTGGCTGTACGGAGTACTCTCTGTGGCGGCTTGGATTTTCTCTTACTACTGGGTGCCCGAAACCAAAGGACGCACGCTCGAGGAAATTGAAAACTCCTGGCGCGTGGGACAACGCAGGGCGCGGTAGAAACGAATTGCCCGGGAAAACATTTCCCTGATTTGGACTGGAAGCCTTCCGCTTGTCTTACTTTTTTTCGGCGGCTGCGTACTGCTCGTCGCTGACCTTTTCCATCCAGTCGGCGGTCCTGCCATCGAGATACTCCTGAATAGCGATGTGCGTCATCGCTGTTGTGGGAGCGGCGCCATGCCAATGCTTCTCACCGGGCGGGATCCAGACCACGTCACCCGGCCGAATTTCCTCGACCGGACCACCCCATCTCTGGACGCGGCCGCAGCCGGCCGTCACGATCAGATTCTGGCCCAGCGGGTGCGTGTGCCACGCGGTCCGAGCGCCTGGCTCGAACGTTACACTGGCGCCGCGTACGCGTGCCGGATCGGGTGCCTCGATAAGTGGGTCAATGCGCACCGTGCCGGTGAAATACTCGGCCGGTCCTTTGCCGGAAGGTTGTGAGCCGCTTACCTTGATGTTCACTCCCGACTTCCTTTCTGTGAACGCCCTGCCTTCCTGCTTGGCAACGGCGGGCCGTAGCCAGAACTCAGACCACCTGCAACCGAGCCCGGCGAAAAAATCGCGAAGTTTAGTCCGCCGGCAATCGCAATTGCACCGTTCCAGCCGATAATTTCCACGGTCGTCTGCTCAGTTTGGCGCCCCAGTCATGTACGACTGCCAGGTCGTTGCGGGAGGCTGCTGCTCGACGCCCGATTTGCTCCAATCGCAAACACCATTTGGAAAGATTTCCGACAGGCGCTGCTTCTGGGCATCGGTGAACGGCACTTTGTAATCGTTCGGGTCGATGGGTTTCAGTTGACACTTGAGGACATTATTCGCAAGCGGGCCGCCCGCCGCCATGCGAGATCCCGGAAACGCGGGATACAACGAGTTGCACTTGCCTCCGGTCAACGTCTGTGGTTCGACGATTCGCTCGCCGTCAGGAGTCCAACAGGAGTCAATCAAATCCACAGGCTTCGCGCGAACGATTTTCTTCAGGATCGGATCGGCGGACGTATCCTTGCCCAGGCTCGTCAGCCACTCGTCCATTTTCGTCACAGCATAGTCGTCCACGGCGGAGGCGATTCCCGCCGTGGGCGCGGGGCCGGCCAACATCACTTCGTTCTCGAATGTGCCGTTGGCGAGACGCAGCCGTTCGCGGTAGGAAAAAGAATGGTATTTGAGGTGATTGTCGCCGGAGGCCAGCTTGTCGCGATACGGACGAACGTCGATGATGGGCACCCTGGCCAGGCCGTTTCCCGCGAAGGTAATTATTCCCGTTTGATAGGCATTGCGCAAAGCGATGGGATCGGCGGACGATCGAGTACCGACAACGCGACCGTCACGGTCGTATCCGCCGATATTTTCGTTCAGGTCGAGAAACTGTTCCACGGTGATCTTGCGATCGTTCAATACGGTCAGTCCATACTGCACGCCGGTGTTGTCCACCGGCTGCCGCGCGAATCCGGTTGCCGGGTCGCGGCCGTAAAGACTTATGTTGTGGTCGTAGAGGTCGCAGCGGACGCCGGAGGGGTTGCTGAAGCGATTATAAAGCGCAGCCAAAGGCAGAGCGGGAGGACAGTATTCCGTTGGATTAATGCGGCCGGCAAGCGGCGCGGACGCCGTGACGTTCTGAAGCTCGGCGACGCCGGCGATGGCCCGTTTCTGCTCGTCCGTAAGCGCCGCGCCGACCTTGTCGTAATAGACGGCCAGCAGCCGAGAGTCCGTGATCATCTGCACCAGTTCCTGCACGTCCGGAAACGTCAGGCTCGGGATAATTCCGTCCAGGAGCCCCGGGTACCTGTCCGCAATCTGATTTTGCTGGTACGAGCCCCCGGAGCCGCCGCGACCAAACGTAAACGCAGGCTTGCCGAACGTTTTGACGAAGTGCTCCTTGATCATCATCGTGGTCTCGGCGGAGATCGTGTCGTTGCAATTATTTCCCGCGACATTCAGACTGGAGGACACTTCGGCATAGCCTCTGCCGACCACGTTGTCGTTGAGGACGGCGCTGACCGCACCACGCGGGGAAGTGAAGCCAAGCGTCTCTCCCTGCCTGTACCAGCCGCCCACGCAGCCTCCACCGAAGGAATAAAGCAATCGGCCGTTCCAGGCTTTCGGCGGCGCCAGGGGGCCGATTGAGCCGGTCGTCGGATCGTCCAGAATGGCAATTTGATAAATCGAGCGGTCGATCGTCCCCGTCTCAATCCGCACAACGTAGGGAACTTTTTCTCCGGTCGTGGTCGTGGTCGACGCGACATCCGGAGGAAGTTGCGTGGTGCTTGGCAGAAGCTTAAACGCAGCATCGCGTTTGCCCGCGGACGATGCTTGGGGCGGCACGGTTGATTTGTAAACGTATTGGACGACGGTTTTGACGGAACAATTGTCGTCAATCGCCGGACCCAGAGAGCTGCCGTCCGGCAACTTGAAATTCGACGTTTCGCAGAGGAACGGCTTTTCCTGCTGTCCGGAAAAGATGGGGCCGGTGATCGGATAGTTTTTGAGCGCGATTTGTTCAGCGGGCGCGGCGCGTCCTTTGCCATCGGTGAAGACTTGGAGAGAGTTGTCGCCCACATGCAATCCGTTCAAAAGCCCGATGAAAGCGTGCGATGGGGTATCCGCATGAAAATCGGACGTCGCGACTTGATCGTTCAGCTTGACGACAATCTTTTCCAGGGGAACGCGTCCTGGGACGTCAATGCGGATGAGCGCGTCTCCTCCGGTCACCATGTCCGGCCGGCCTGACACGACCGTAATCTGAATTTTTTGATCGCCCTCATTTGTCGCTCCCGTGGGCTGGGATGCGGCCGCAATCAGGGCGAGCATGCAAGCGATGACGAGCTTAGTCCTCATTGGAGCACTCCTCATTGTCGGCGACTGACTGCCGGCCGACGACACAAGTTTGCCGGCGATAAATTTCACGCTTCGGATAACACCCGGCCAGCATATTACAACCGCAAGGGGCTTGGGCAACGCCAATTTTTCACCAGGTGACACGGCCATGATGAATGGTGTTCTGGGCGGGATGGCAGGAAGGAAACTCACTCTACGGTGAGGATTTAGTACTCTTAGCCGTTCCAATCCCGGTTGCTGTGGAGTCGCGGCCCATCGAAATTACATCGGCGTTCAACGCTCGCGGGCACGATGAATATTTCTTGACAGCGCAATCGTGCCGTTGCAAGATTCCGCGCGTCATCCATTCCGGCAGAGCGTCGGAGCTTATGCCGCGGGGGAAGTGTCCATTATAAATACTTAGGCGCACACGGGAGCTCATGGCCGTGCACGTAAAAGTGTTGGCCCACCTTCATTCAGAGTTATTTCGGAGCGCGATGCCCCGTTCCCGCAGCCTCACCTTCTCGAAGCAAATGCTGCGCTGCGGCATTGATAGTCCGAAATTCTTGGCGGTGACCGGATCGCGTGCATTGAAAAAATGCGTGACGTCAAAGCCAACGGACACGATCTGATTCGGCGGATATTTTGTTGATCGATTCACGCTTTGGCAACGAGGATTTTGAATTGCAGCGCTGAAACATCGCGGAAAAACAAATCGGTTTTTGGATTGATCGGAGACTCCGATGCGGACCCCCAGCCCCGTTCGAACATCGCGTTTCATATTTCTGATTGCCCTGATCTTACTTGTGGGCATCAGTGGATTCACCGCGGCGCGAAAGCGCGCGGTTCCTCCGGCGCCTGAGCCGATACCCGCTCCGGGGCCAGCTCCGGCGCCGAAGCCGGTCCCGGCAAAACCGGCGGCCGCACAGCCTGCCGCACCCGCACCTGCTCCGTCTCCGGCCCCAGCGCCCGCGCCTTCGCCAGCGCCTCAGCAGCTGACGACCACGCAGCCATCTCCCTCCGGCTCACAGCTCGTCACTCCGGAAAATCGAGCGGCCATGATTCGAGACCGCGCCAGGTGGTTTCACGACCAGCGCGCGTACCCGTTCCCGCAGATCCCGGCAGGTGCTTTGCAAAACGCCATCGAGCAGCGCGACCGGATGCGCAGCGCGCAAGGTGGGGTGAGTTTCGCTGCACCGGTTATCGGATTCCCGGGTAACGGTTTGTGGCAACCGGCCGGCCCCCAGCCTACCTCCGCTCCCTTCGGCAATACCCCGAGCGGGGCCAATACGGGCTATCCAACTGTATCGGGACGCGTCACGGCCATTGCCGTGGACACGACTGACGCAACGGGGAGCACGGCGTATCTCGGTGGAGCGGCGGGAGGTGTCTGGAAGACGACGAACGCCGGCGTAAACTGGATTCCTCTGACGGACAGTCAGCCCTCGCTTTCTGTCGGGTCTATTGCCATTGATCCAAACAATCACAATACGATCTTTGTAGGGACGGGCGAAGAGAACTTTAACCAGGACGCCTACGATGGAGTTGGAATCCTGAAATCCACCGACGGTGGCTCCACTTGGACGCAATATGGCGCTTCCGCGTTGTTTGCCACCACGCTGTCACCACAAGAAAACGGAGCGAGGATTGGGGCCGTCGCCGTCCAGCCGGGCAATTCAAATATCGTTCTGGCCGCGGTGAGCTTTTTCGATAATGGCACGAGAGGCGGAATATTCCGCTCAACGGATGGCGGGGTGACGTGGGCTCAAGTGGCTTCTGGCCCGGTTGGCGCCGCGGGTACGGATGTCGTGTTCGAACCCACCGTCGTTGCCGGCACAACCGCCATTGTATATGCCGCGATGGGAGAGGCAGCAGGCGACACGGCCAATGGAATCTACAAATCCACTGACTCCGGTGCGACGTGGACAAAACTCGCCGGCGGCCTGCCCACCGGCATCGGCCGCATCAAGCTTGGGTACGCGCCATCAACTTCGGGAGCCAGCGCAACGATCTACGCCGCAATTGCCGAGACCGAAAGCAATGCGAGCCTCTTGCATGGCTTTTACGTTACAACAAACGGCGGGACGTCATGGACACAAGTGCCGAACACCCCGGATTTCTGCGAAGAGTTTGCAGGTCCTCCAGCCTTTGGCCAGTGCTATTACGACCTGGCGATCGCGGTGCATCCGACCAATCCAAATTTTGTTGTGGTCGGCGGTGCGGCTTACACGGACAACAGCACAACCCTCTTCAAGGCCACCAATGCCACCACTGGCAGCCCGACTTGGTCCACCGACACCACGACGCCTGCAAACGATTTCACCGTGGGTTCGACCAGTGTCAGGCCGCATGTGGACACTCATGCGCTGGCGTTCGCCGCCAACGGAGCGACCCCGCGACTTTACACGGGCGACGACGGAGGAGTGTGGCGGACGGACGACTCTACGCCAGCAAATCCCCTGTGGGTGGATTTGAACGGCTCGCTCTCCCTCACCCAGTTTTACCCCGGAACGCAGCCTTCCATTTCGGATGAAGATTACGGCTTCGGCGGGACGCAGGATAACGACATTCAGGTTTTCGACGGGTCGCAGGGTTCGCTGCAGTGGACGATGGCCCCGGCCTGCGGTGACGGCGGCTACACCGCGGTGGACAGCACCACGCCAACCACGATTTATGCCGGTTGCAATCAGGATGCGCAATTCAAGGTCATGAAGTCGGTTTTCTACGGGATGAGTACGCCGACCCCTCCCTCTCCTACTGCCCCTTCATTCCAACCCGCCGAGTCAGCAATCTCGACGGCGGGCGACCGGATGCAATTCATTCCCCCGCTTGTGATTGACCCCAATTCAAGCTCCACCCTTTACTTTGCTTCGTGCCGGGTCTGGCAGACCACGGATAGCGCCACAACGTGGAGTCCGATCAGCGGCGACCTGAGTGCGACAAACACGCCAGGGTCCAACTGTCCACAAAACGGGGGCGATAGCATTACGACGATCGAGGTGTCGCCTAAAACTTCGTCCAACATCCTCGCCGGAACCAGTAACGGGAAAGTTTGGCTCAATACGTCTGGGGGCTTAAGTTTCGGCTGGACCGAAATTGACAACAGCCTGTTGCCCAATCGGCACATCACTGCGGTTCGCTCGAAGCGGAGTGACTCAACCGGAGCCATTGCCTACGTGGCACTTTCAGGCTTCGGATCCTGCACCGGGTGCGATGGGAAGGGCCACGTTTTCAAATCCTCGAATGCGAACATGGGCCCCTTGGCCACATGGACGGACATCAGCGGGAATCTGCCGGACGTGCCGGTGAACGACATTTATGTGGAACACCTCACCAGCCCATCGGCGCTCGACGCGTTGTATATCGCCACCGACGTCGGTGTTTTTGCCTGCGAGAATGCGGAAGCCGCGACGCCGTGCCAGGACTGGGTCATCGTCGGCGACCCTCTGCCGAACTCTCCGGTGGTCTCTCTCTCCATGCGCCGCCAGGGCCGCATCCTTCGTGCGTCCACGCACGGACGCGGGATGTGGTTCATTCAACTCACTGACGCGCCAGCGCCGCCGCCGCCGACGCTGGGTTCGCTGACTCCTGCCGCGGTGTTCGCCGGCTCCCCCACGACCACCGTGAATGTGACGGGCGTGAATTTCAGTCCGAACACAAAAGCAACTATTTCCGGCTTCATTCCGACGGGCCTGACGACCACGTTTGTGAGCACGACGCAATTAACGGTATCTGTGCCGGCTGCGCTACTCGTGTCCGGCGGCGTATCCGACATTCAATTGACTGATCCGCTGGGCGTGGATACCACCCCCCTTCCTTTCACGGTCATGAATCCGATCCCGAATATCACCAGCTTCCAGAGCATCGTTCCCAGCCCCGCGGTGGTGGACGAGCCGGTAACGATCAGCGTGAATGGCACTGGATTTGTGCCAAGCACGGAACTCCTTTTCAATAACATTTCGGTTTCCGGCGGAACGATCTCGAACGGGGGAAATACCATTGCGTTTACAGTTCCGGAGACCGATCTCCCTGCCGCAGTTGCCTCGCCAGGCGTGGTTGTCACTCTTCTAAATCCGCTGCCCGGAGGCGGGCAAGCCCCGGAATTCACTCACGTCGTGATCGTTGCGAATACGACTCCGGAGATAACTTTCAATCCGACGATTGCGTCATTTTCCGGCACCGATGCCGGTACCACGAACCCGACGACTGCGAACATCCAGATCACGAATAGCGGCGGCGCGACTTTGAACCTGACCGTGGCCTCAGCCAGCAAGAGTGGTACGAACCCGGGCGACTTCAACCTTGTCGCGCCCACCAGCGGATCACCCACCTGCGGCATTATCAGTGGTGGTGCGGCGACCGTTGCAGTAAATGCTTCCTGCTGGTTCGGTGTAACCTTCAGCCCGCCTCTGGGCGCTCCAGCTGGATCCCGAACCGCAATTCTGACAGTCAGCGATGGGGACGTTGATGGCGAGCCGACTCTGCCGCTTTCGGGGACTGTGAATGGCCCCATTCCGGAATTTTTCACCTCGCTGAATAACTTCTGCACAGGAACTGGGTGCTTTCCCACCCCAGTTGACTTCGGAAGTGTTCCGGTGGGCATGGCTTCTCCAGTAGTCAACGGCACGCTTTTCAATTTCGGGTCAGGAAGCCCGGCACTCAGCGTGACCGGCATGTCCCTCATCAACGCTACAAACCCGGGCGATTTCGCCATCGTCGCGCCGACGAACGGCACAACGCAATGCTCGTCGACCTTTCCATTCTCTCTTACCGGCATTAATGTGCCCCCTTTCACCACTTCTTCCTGCGCCGAGGGTCTCACCTTTACTCCATCGACGGCTTCCACCGAAACCGTTACGCTCGAAATTACATTTTCCAACTCGGCCACCGCGAAAATTGACGTTCCGCTTTCTGGCACGGGAGTGATACCGACGATCACCTCCATCAGTCCTGAGGGCGTCCCCACGGGCGGCCCGGCACTGACGTTGACGGTTACTGGCACCAACTATGTCCTCGGATCCACGGTGAACCTCAACGGGAGCCCCAGACTCACGACGTTCGGAGGCCCCACTCAGTTGATGGCTTCACTATCCAATGGCGATCTCGCCACAGCCGGCTCATTCGCGATTACGGTGACCAATCCGGGAGGAGCCACTTCGGAACCCAAGACACTGATTGTCGCGGAAGCGCCCACGGGTCCGAACGACGATTTCAATTTTGCTACGCTTGCAACTACCCCCTTCGTGACGGTCGAGGACACGAGGTTGTTCACGACGAACACCGGGGGACGCTTGGACCCGACACCGGCTTGCGGCGGCGGCAGCCAGGCGAAGAGCGCGTGGTTCAAGATCAGCCCGGCGGGATCTGGAACCGTCGTTGCGGATACGCGATATACCAATTACGCCACGGCTATCTCGGTATGGACCGGCTCGCCGGGAAGTTTTACGGCGGTTCCCTCTGCCTGCAACAATGGCGGAATTCCTGGTTCACCGAATGAATCATTCGTCAAATTCAACGTGACGGGCGGCACCACGTATTACCTGATGGTAACCGACACGAGCGGAAGCTCCACCGGCGGAACTCTCACGTTCAGCCTCCACGCCAACGGCGCCGCCCCGGCGAACGATGCCTTCAGCAGCGCGACGGTCATCCCAGCTCCAGCCGCGGGCACGATTTCCGGCAACGGTGTCAACAGTATTTTGGCGACGCCCAATACCGGAGGAGCAACCGATCCAACACCTTCTTGCGCGCCCGTTGGCGCAGCGAGTAGTGGTATGAGCAACAGCGTCTGGTTCAAATTCACGCCAGCCGCCGATACGCCCGTGGAGGCGGACACGCTGCTCAGCTCGTATGACACAATTCTGACCGTGGTGACCGGCACTACCGGCTCATTCACTCCAGTCGCCTGCAACGATAACGCCGGTACCGGCGCCGCGCAGGTGTTGCAGTCGCAGGTGTTCTTCAACGCGACAGGCGGCACCACGTACTACTTCATGGTTTCTTCAGTCCTCGGCGATGGCGGCATTACGAATTTCCATCTCAGCCTGACGTCGCCTCCCGGCACGGCGAACCTTACGCTGGCTCCTAGCCCGACCGTAACGTTCGCGGCCACGGCGGTGGGCAATGCAAGCGCGCCCCAAACAATCACCGTGACGAATAACGGGCCGGGGTCGGTGACCCTTTCCAATATCAACACCTCCGGCGGAAACACGGGCGATTTTATCGGAGGACAGCAAGCTACGGATTGCCAGGACGGCCACAACAATCTGCCGGCAACGGTGCTGGCCTTGAACGCTTCCTGCGTGCTGCATGGGCAATTTACGCCAACGGGCACGGGCCTTCGTCAAACAACATTGACGATTACCGCGACGAACGCGATGAATAGTCCATCGGTAACTTTGCAAGGAACCGGCAATCCCGGACCGGCTGCGTCGGTTGCGCCGAATCCCAACCCGGTAAACTTCCCGGATCAGGCGGCAAATACCACAAGCCCCATCCTCACTTCCGTCCTTACGAACAGTGGTACTGGTCCCGCGACGATCACCGACATCCACATCAACGGCTCCAACGCATTTGTTCAGGCGGCATTCCAAGCGGGCGATTGCCAGGTTGGCATTACTTTGAACGGCTCCGCTCCCGGCAACACCTGTAATCTCCGCGGGACGTTCACGCCGCCGGGACCCGGGCCTTTCTCCGCGACGGCAAATGTCAGCATCACGAATATCCCGGTCAGCCCGCTCGCCATCACGCTAAATGGGAACGGCGCGGCGCCAACGACGATCGTGCCGAATAGCGGCACTCCCCAATCTGTCGCCATCAATACGGCCTTCGCCCTCCTGGTCGCCAAAGTAACCGACGGCGCCAGCAATCCGATCGAGGGAGTCGTGGTGACGTTCACCGCTCCCGGCAGCGGCGCGAGCGGGACTTTCCCCGGGCCGCCGGTGTCGAACATTGCTCAGGCGACTACGGATGCGAACGGCTTGGCCCAGGCGCCACCATTCACGGCGAACAGCACTGCCGGCAGCTACACCGTGACTGCCACGGCTGGCGCTATCGGCCCGGCCAATTTCCTGCTTACGAACCTCGCGAGCCCGCCGGCAAACATTACGGCAACGGCAGGAACGCCGCAGAGTGCAACCATCAGCACCGCGTTCGGAACAGCTCTCGCCGCGACGGTAACCGATGCCTCCAGTAACCCGATCAGCGGAGCTTCCGTAACCTTCCTGGCTCCCGGCAGCGGCGCCAGCGGCACGTTCTCTAACGGCACGGCAACGATCACAGTCAACACCAACGCCAGCGGCGTCGCTACTGCCACGTTTACCGCGAACAGCGCCGCAGGCAGCTACACTGTGACAGCCAAAGCGGGCGCCATCGGCCCGGCCAATTTCCAACTCACCAATAACGCAGGGGCGGCAGCCAGCATCACCGCTACCGCCGGAACGCCGCAGAGCACTACCATAAGCACCGCGTTCGGCACGGCGCTCGCGGCGACGGTGAAAGACTCGGGCGGCAACTTGCTTTCCGGAGTCTCGGTGACGTTCCTGGCTCCCGGCAGCGGCGCCAGCGGCACGTTCTCTAACGGCACAGCCACCATCACTGTCCTCACCAACGCCAGCGGCATCGCGACCGCAACGTTCACGGCGAACAGCACCGCGGGCGGATACACCGTGACCGCCAAGGCAGGAGCCATCGGTCCGGCCAATTTCCTGCTCACCAACAACGCAGGGCCGGCAGCCAACATCGCGGCCACCGCCGGAACTCCGCAGAACACCACCATCAGCACCGCGTTCGGTACGGCTCTCACCGCGACGGTGACCGATGCCTCCAGCAACCCGGTCGGCGGAGCTTCGGTAACCTTCCTGGCTCCAGGCAGCGGCGCCAGCGGAACCTTCTCTAACGGCACTGCCACCATCACGGTCCTCACCAATGCCAGCGGCGTCGCTACCGCCACGTTTACCGCGAACAGCACCGCCGGCAGCTACACCGTGACGGCCAAGGCAGGCGCCATCGGTCCGGCCAATTTCCTGCTCACCAACAACGCAGGGCCGGCAGCCAACATCGCGGCCACCGCCGGAACTCCGCAGAACACCACTATCAGCACGGCGTTCGGAACAGCTCTCGCTGCGACGGTAACCGATGCCTCCAGCAACCCGGTCAGCGGAGCTTCCGTAACCTTCCTGGCTCCCGGCAGCGGCGCCAGCGGCACCTTCTCTAACGGCACGGCAACGATCACCGTCAACACCAACGCCAGCGGCGTCGCTACCGCCACGTTCACAGCCAACACCGTCGCGGGCGGCTACACCGTGACCGCCAAAGCGGGCGCCATCGGTCCGGCCAATTTCCTGCTCACCAACAACGCAGGGCCGGCAGCCAACATCGCGGCCACCGCCGGAACTCCGCAGAACACCACGATCAGCACCGCGTTCGGTGCGGCTCTCACCGCGACGGTGACCGATGCCTCCAGCAACCCGGTCAGCGGAGCTTCCGTAACCTTCCTGGCTCCCGGCAGTGGCGCCAGCGGCACATTCTCTAACGGCACTGCCACCATCACGGTCCTCACCAATGCCAGCGGCGTCGCTACCGCCACGTTTACCGCGAACAGCACCGCCGGCAGCTACACCGCAACCGCCAAAGCGGGCGCCATCGGTCCGGCCAATTTCCTGCTCACCAATAACGCGGGGCCGGCAGCCAGCATCACCTCGACGGCTGGAACCCCGCAGAGCACTACCATCAGCACCGCGTTCGGCACGGCGCTCGCGGCGACAGTGAAAGACTCGGGCGGCAACTTGCTTTCCGGAGTCTCGGTGACGTTCCTGGCTCCCGGCAGCGGCGCCAGCGGCACCTTCTCAAACGGCACAGCAACGATCACGGTCAACACCAACGCCAGCGGCGTGGCTACCGCCACGTTCACGGCGAACAGCACCGCGGGCGGATACACCGTGACGGCCAAGGCAGGCGCCATCGGTCCCGCCAATTTCCTGCTCACCAATAACGCGGGGCCGGCAGCCAACATCGCGGCCACCGCCGGAACTCCGCAGAACACCACTATCAGCACCGCGTTCGGTGCGGCCCTCACCGCGACAGTGACCGATGCCTCCAGTAACCCAGTCAGCGGAGCTTCCGTAACTTTCCTGGCTCCCGGCAGCGGCGCCAGCGGAACCTTTTCTAACGGCACTGCCACCATCACTGTCCTTACTAATGCCAGCGGCGTGGCTACCGCCACGTTCACCGCGAACAGCACCGCCGGCAGCTACACCGTGACGGCCAAGGCAGGAGCCATCGGCCCGGCCAATTTCCTGCTCACCAATAACGCGGGACCGGCCGCCAACATCACCGCGACGGCTGGAACCCCGCAGAGTGCAACCATCAGCACCGCGTTCGGAACAGCTCTCGCCGCGACGGTAACCGATGCCTCCAGTAACCCGGTCAGCGGAGCTTCCGTAACATTCCTGGCTCCCGGCAGTGGCGCCAGCGGCACCTTCTCTAACGGCACGGCAACGATCACCGTCAACACCAACGCCAGCGGGATCGCGACCGCCACGTTCACGGCGAACAGCACCGCCGGCGGCTACACCGTGACGGCCAAAGCGGGCGCCATCGGTCCGGCGAATTTCATTCTCACAAACCTTTCGGTTCCGCCGGCGAACATCATCGCTTCAGTTGGAACGCCGCAGAGCACGACGATCAGCACTGCGTTTGGCTCAGCCCTGCAGGCCACGGTGACAGATGCGTCCAGCAACCCAGTAAGCGGCGCGTCGGTAACCTTCCAGGCTCCCGCAAGCGGCGCAAGCGGCACATTCTCTAACGGTACCGCCACCATCACTCTCACCACCAACGCCAGCGGCGTGGCTACTGCCACTTTTACTGCGAACAGCACCGCCGGCAGCTACACCGTGACGGCCAAAGCGGGCGCCATCGGTCCTGCCAACTTCCTGCTCACCAATAACGCAGGGCCGGCCGCCAACGTCACCGCTACCGCCGGAACGCCGCAGAGCACTACAATAAGCACCGCGTTCGGCACGCCATTGACAGCAACGGTGACGGATTCGGGCGGCAATCTATTAAGCGGTGTCTCGGTGATATTCCTGGCTCCCGGCAGCGGCGCCAGCGGAACGTTCTCTAACGGCACCGCCACCATCACGGTCAACACCAATGCCAGCGGCGTCGCCTCGGCTACGTTCACCGCCAACAGCATCGCGGGCAGCTATACCGTAACCGCTAAGGCAGGCGCCATCGGTCCGGCCAACTTCCTGCTTTCCAACAACGCAGGACCGGCCGCCAACATCGCGGCCTCCGCTGGAACTCCGCAGAGCACCACCATCAGCACCCCATTCGGAATAGCTCTCGCCGCGACGGTGACTGATGCCTCCAGTAACCCGGTCAGCGGAGCTTCCGTAACCTTCCTGGCTCCCGGCAGTGGCGCCAGCGGAACATTCTCTAACGGCACTGCCACCATCACCGTTCTTACCAACTCCAGCGGCGTCGCCTCAGCAACGTTTACCGCCAATAGCACAACAGGCGGCTACACGGTGACCGCAAAGGTCGGAGCGATTGGCCCCGCGAATTTCATTCTGACGAACCTTGCGAGTCCGCCCGCAAACATCACGGCCTCAGCCGGCACGCCGCAGAGCGCGACCATCAGCACCGCGTTCGGAACAGCTCTCGCCGCAACGGTGACCGATGCCTCTAGCAACCCGGTCCGCGGAGCTTCGGTAACCTTCCTGGCTCCCGCCAGCGGCGCCAGCGGTACTTTCTCTAACGGCACTGCCACCATCACTGTCCTCACCAACGCCAGCGGCGTCGCTACTGCCACATTTACAGCCAACAGCAGTGCCGGCAGCTACACAGTGACGGCCAAGGCTGGTGCGATCGGTCCGGCCAACTTCCTGCTCACCAACAATGCAGGGCCGGCCGCCAACATCACCGCAACGGCTGGAACCCCGCAGAGTGCAACCATCAACACCGCGTTCGGAACAGCTCTCGCCGCGACAGTGACTGATGCCTCCAGTAACCCGGTCAGCGGAGCTTCGGTAACCTTCCTGGCTCCCGGCAGCGGCGCCAGCGGAACCTTCTCTAACGGCACGGCAACGATCACCGTCAACACCAACGCCAGCGGCGTCGCTACTGCCACATTTACCGCGAACAGCACCGCAGGCAGCTACACCGTGACGGCCAAAGTGGGCGTCATCGGTCCGGCCAATTTCCTGCTCACCAACAACGCAGGGCCAGCAGCCAACATCGCTGCCACCGCCGGAACGCCACAGAACACAACCATCAACACCGCGTTCGGTACGGCCTTGACAGCGACGGTTACGGATTCGGGCGGCAATCTATTAAGCGGCGCCTCGGTGACATTCCTGGCTCCTGGCAGCGGCGCCAGCGGCACGTTCTCTAACGCCACGGCCACAATCACTGTCCTTACTAACGCCAGCGGTGTCGCTACTGCCACGTTTACCGCGAACAGCACCGCCGGCAGCTACACCGTAACCGCCAAAGCGGGCGCCATCGGTCCGGCCAATTTCCTACTCACCAATAACGCAGGGCCGGCAGCCAGCATCACTGCGACAGCTGGAACTCCGCAGAGCACTACCATCAGCACCGCGTTCGGAACGGCGCTCGCGGCGACGGTGAAAGACTCGGGCGGCAACTTGCTTTCAGGAGTGTCGGTAACCTTCCTGGCCCCCGGCAGCGGCGCCAGCGGAACCTTCTCTAACGGCACGGCAACGATCACGGTCCTTACGAACGCCAGCGGCGTCGCCGCCGCAACAACGTTTACAGCCAACACCGTCGCGGGCGGCTACACCGTGACGGCAAAAGCGGGCGCCATCGGTCCTGCCAATTTCCTGCTCACCAACAACGCAGGGCCGGCCGCCAACATTGCTGCGACCGCCGGGACTCCCCAGAGCACAACGGAGGGCACCGCGTTCGGTACGGCTCTCACCGCGACAGTGACCGATGCCTCCAGCAACCCGGTCAGCGGAGCTTCCGTAACCTTCCTGGCTCCCGGCAGCGGCGCCAGCGGCACGTTCTCTAACGCCACGGCCACAATCACTGTCCTTACTAACGCCAGCGGTGTCGCTACTGCCACGTTTACCGCGAACAGCACCGCCGGCAGCTACACCGTAACCGCCAAAGCGGGCGCCATCGGTCCGGCCAATTTCCTACTCACCAATAACGCAGGCCCGGCAGCCAGCATCACTGCGACAGCTGGAACTCCGCAGAGCACTACCATCAGCACCGCGTTCGGAACGGCGCTCGCGGCGACGGTGAAAGACTCGGGCGGCAACTTGCTTTCAGGAGTATCGGTGACGTTCCTGGCCCCCGGCAGCGGCGCCAGCGGCACATTCTCTAACGGCACGGCAACGATCACGGTCCTTACGAACGCCAGCGGCGTCGCCGCCGCAACAACGTTTACAGCCAACACCGTCGCGGGCAGCTACACCGTGACGGCCAAAGCGGGCGCCATCGGTCCTGCCAACTTCGCGCTGACGAACAATCCAGGACCTCCAGCCAGCATTGCGGCAACTGCCGGCACGCCGCAAAGCGCGCCCGTCAGCACAGCCTATGGAACTGCTCTGAAAGCGACGGTTAAGGATGCCAACGGCAACGTTGTGCCCGGAGTAACAGTGACCTTCACGGCTCCTGCCAACGGCGCAAGCGGCACATTTGCGGGCGGAGTCAACACCGCTATGACCGACGCGACTGGAGTGGCCACCGCGCCGACCTTCACGGCAAATGCCACCGGCGGCGCTTACTCGGTGACGGCAAACGTGTCGCCGGCACTTGGGACGCCTGCTTCGTTCTCGCTCAAGAACGTGAGTTTCTCCATCGCACTGGCTTCGCCGGGAACAGTCCAAATCACCGGTGGCAGTCCATCCAATGTTCCATTGAACCTGACGATCACTCCTGCTGGATCGCAATTGCCGGCCGCCGTGAACTACACGTGCACGGTCCTGGCTGGTTTCACCGGCACAACATGCGCAATGTCGCCGACAAGCACCGCGGCCGGCAGCACCTCCGGCGGCACTTCGCTCATGATTACAAGCACAGCCGGCGTTCCCCCCGCGCCTCGGCGGGAGGACCCAAGAGCGCTTTATCTGCTCTGGCTTACGGCGGCAGTTTTCGCGGGGTTGATCGCAACGTACTTCGCGGGGCGGCACAAGATTCTGCCGTGGCGTCTACGCCCAGCCTACCTGGCACTGGCACTGCTGGTGATTGCAGCGGCCGGGACGGTGGGTTGCACAACGGCGGTGACGCCCACCCCGAAGGGGCTCACGCAGAACGCCATCACTGTCACGGCAACCTCGGGCGGAGCGGTTTCGAATGTGCAGATCAATGTCAATGTGAATTAAGTTGAGCTGCGCGACATTGAGGAGTAATTCGTCAGGCACAGGATGCTTTCGCCAGTTCCATGAGTCCGGGAGCACCTGGCTCCTTATCGTAGCGGCGAAGGTTTATAAAGCGCGCGATCCTCGAGAGCTAGAGAATGATCGTGCCGCAGGCTTAGAAGCAATTTAGGCAGAGTCGCAAAGAACAGCTCTGGAATTTCAACAGACTTATCATGATCTATGAAGTGCTCTGCCCGCACTGGCGGATCGTGGAAGAATTGATGCGGACGGTCATAAAGCCTTCGAATATTGCATGACAGGAATCGTCCGGCTGCTAGGCATTGCGTCCGCCTAGTTCAATTCTGCTCAAGCCTCTCTCGCCCATCCTTCAAATAGACGCCTCATGTGACCCAGCGGGATATGTCTGCCTGGCGCATAGTCTGTAGGCTGGGACTACACATCAGGACCTCCAACCGCACAGCCCGCGAGACTTTGGGATCGCTGCATCGCCGGAAAATCTTTTAACTCCCTTTTTAACAATAAGATGCAGGGTCCCTCTTCGCACTGGTTCATTACGGGTCTAGATGGCCCAGAGGTTGCTATATCAATCGTATCAGCAAGGGCAGGGCAAGAATTCTAAATTTCGTCGGAGGAGAGTTTATGAAGAACAAAGAGAATGGGTTTTCACTGATTGAATTATTGATCGTGGTCGCGATCATTCTGATCATCGCGTCAATCGCAATTCCGAATCTGCTGCGTGCGAAGATGGCGGCCAACGAAGCATCAGCCGTTGCTTCCCTGCGCGTGCTGAACACGACTGTCGTGGAATATTCGACGACATATGGTTCTGATCCCGCAGGCCTAGCCGATCTGAAGCCGGCAACCACGCCGTCTTCTACGGCTGCAGATCTTGTCGACAACATCTTGGGAGCGGATCCTGCGGTTAAGAGCGGGTATTCCATCGCCTATACTGGTGGTCCGGCATCTCGTGGAGTTATCGCCACTTACACAATGGTTGCGACTCCCCAATCCTCTTCGACAGGCCAGCGGAAATTCTACACGGATCAGAGCGGCGTGATTCGCGAGACCACGGACGGTTCGACACCGACCGCAAGCAGTACCCCGATCGGATAGTTATTCCCGGAAGCGGTTTACATGCGGGAGGAGGGCTAGCCCTTCTCCCGCATTTTAGTTCGGAATGCGGTCGGCAGATTCAGAGTGAGATCGAGCCCAAACCAGGAAAGTAAACAATAGGGAGAGTTCTTCCTCGGAGCAAGGCCACGCTAGGATCGCCGCAATTCCATCGGAGTGCTCAGCGCCTCCCGCAATTTCTTCAGCAAAGTAACTTTGGAAAATGGCTTCTGGAGGAAGTTCGACCCGGCTGGAACGAGTCCCGTTTGAGTGCCAAAACTGCCACTATAACCCGATACGTATAGGGCTTTCGATTCGGGATGAATTTGTAAGATTTTTTCGGCGAGCGTGGGCCCTTTCATTCCGGGCATGACGACATCCGTCAGCAGCAGATGGATCAGGCCGCTATGTTGCTTGGCGAGCTCAATGGCTTGCTCGCCGTTGTCAGCCTCCAGAACGGTGTATCCGCCTTGCTCAAGCAAGCTGCGAGTCAGCACGCGAACCGATTGTTCGTCTTCCACCAGCAGGATCGTTTCTGTCCCCTGAAGAAATTCCAGCGCCGCATGGGCTGGCCGGTTCTCCTCTTCCGTCCCGTCGATCCGCGGCAGATAGATCTTGAAGGCCGATCCTTGGCCAGGCTCGCTGTAGACCCATATATATCCATTGCTCTGCTTGACCACTCCGTAGACGGTGGCAAGCCCCAAGCCCGTGCCCTTGCCGACCTCTTTGGTTGTGAAGAATGGTTCGAAGATGTGCCCTTTTACTTCCTGGCTCATCCCCATACCGGTGTCCGTTACGGAAAGCAAAATGTACCGGCCCGCGGCTAAAGGCGGATGTTGAAGGGCGTAGTCTTCGTCCAGGTCCGCGTTTGATGTTTCGATGATCAGCTTTCCACCATTCGGCATCGCGTCGCGTGCGTTCACCGCCAGATTCATGATGACCTGTTCGATCTGTCCTGGGTCCGCCTTCACCGAACCCAAAGTGGCATGTAAGGTCGTCAGAAGTTCAACATCCTCGCCGATAAGACGCCTCAGCATCTTTTCAATTTCGACCACGCAGTTGTTCAGATTGAGGACTCTGGGTTCGAGCACCTGCTGGCGGCTGAAGGCCAGCAGTTGTCGGGTCAAGGAAGCGGCGCGCCGGGCGGCCTTGAGCACCTCGTCGATTTGTTTCCGTTTCTTGTCGCCGTTGGCAGGATCCTCCAAAAGCATTTCGGCGTATCCGATGATCACACTCAGCAGATTGTTGAAGTCGTGAGCCACGCCGCCGGCCAGTTGACCAACGGATTCCATCTTCTGGGCCTGAGCGAGCTGCTGCGTCAATTTCTTGTTTTCCGTGATGTCCTGCTGGATGGCAATGTAATAGGCGATCTCGCCACGCTCGTCGCGCACAGGCGTGATGGTCTGTTCTTCCGTGTAGAGGCTCCCGTCCTTCCGGCGGTTGATAATCTCCCCTCGCCATACCCTGCCCGCCTGGATGGTCCTCCACAAGTTCTCGAAGAAACCAGGGGGATGTTTTCCAGAATTCAGAATTTCCAGCGTCTTTCCGAGGGCCTCGTTCGCGGGATATCCGGTAATCGCCGTAAAGGCCGGATTCATCCAAATCATCTTCCCGGCGCGATCCATGATGACGACGGCATTCGCCGTGGCCTCCAATGCCGCCGCCAGCAGCCGGATTTGCTCCTCCGATTGCCTGTGGGTGGTGATATCCAGAACGATGCTGACTGAACCGCGGATGTCGCCGGACGCATTCCGGAGCGGGGCCATCGAGAGGCTGATGGGGAAGACAGCCCCGCTTTTCCTCATCCCATGTGCTTCGACATTTAAATGTGTTTCCCCTTGAAGTACGCTCTGATGGACAGCCCTGAAGGCGTCCTTTTCAAAATCCGGCACCGACGGAAGAAGCCGGCCGAGAACCTCCTGGGCACTCCACCCGAACATGCGTTCGGCAGTGTGATTCCACAGGGTTACTTTTGCGGCGGGATCAACGCACACTAAGGCCGCCGGAGAAGCCGCCACAATAGCTTCCAAAGTCTGGCTCGCCTCTGCATGCGGGTCACCGAGTTCCTCGGTTTTTGAGCCGGGAAAGTCGCTTGTCGAAGAAGCCGTCATATCGGGGATATCGGCCAAAGGTGCTTCGGGATTAAGGGATCATAGGCAAGATTTCAAGCGCTCGCGGATTTCACGGGTAATACAATTGTGGATTCTTGATATTTCCGCTAAGTGCGTTTCTTGTCCTGCGCTTGCGTGAGGTCCGACGCCTGCAATTTTGAGCCCCTGCGGATAGCAATCCGCTAGCCCGCGCGGTCTCCCACTGCAAATTAAGAAGCAACTAAATTTTCCCGTCGTGTGTTCTTACAATTGGGACCGGCGCGGAGGGTGACTTGCGTAACCGGAAATGAGAATCGCGCGGGCCGGAAGTCCAGTTCAAGTTTTGCAGGGACTCACACCCCAAACGCACTCGGTATCACTATCCTTTCGGAAGAGCCCTACGGCAATGAACCCGCTCTTGCCGGCACTGGTCATAGGGGAGACTTCCGGGCGGCTGAGCAAATGAAATCAGCAAGACAGGCGAGCGGCTCGGATTAGTCGCAAACTGACATCGGTCTGATGTATGATCGCGTTGCTGCTTCCTTCGACCGAAGAAGTGCGGGGCCAGAGGTATTGACATTGGGTGTCCCGGGTTCATAAGATTGGGCTTCGCTAATTAAATCCGGTGTTGTGGAACCATTTTTAATTCTCATGCGTCTGTTCAAAGAGAATCCCTATGATTACCGTTAAAGAACTTACGAAGAAATACGCCCACACGATCGCCGTCAACCAGATCTCGTTTGAGGTT
The DNA here is from genome assembly GCA_963757625.1 of Terriglobia bacterium. Lineage (GTDB taxonomy): Bacteria > Acidobacteriota > Terriglobia > Acidiferrales > UBA7541 > Palsa-360. The sequence continues at coordinate 408,992 of CAVWSJ010000007.1, forward strand.
CCTCGAGGCCAAATCGTTGGTTTTCTGGGGCCTAACGGAGCCGGCAAGACGACGACGATGCGGATGCTTACCTGTTTTTTGACGCCCTCGGCGGGGAACGCCACCGTCGCGGGCTTCGATATTCTCGAGCAGCCGCTTGAGGTGAAGAAACGCATCGGGTATCTTCCGGAAACCCCGCCGGTCTACCCGGAAATGCGAATCGCGGAATATCTCGCCTTCGTTGGCCAGCTCAAAGGCCTGTCCGGCGCGGAGTTGCGCAACCGGGTCGAATACTCTCTGGAGCGCTGCGCGATTGCCGACGTCCGGGACAAGATCATCGGTAAGCTTTCCAAAGGCTACCGGCAGCGCGTTGGACTTGCGCAGGCGATCATTCACAATCCGGATGTTCTGATCCTGGACGAGCCAACAGCCGGACTCGATCCCAAGCAGATCAATGAGACGCGCGACCTGATCAAGAGCCTGGCCGGCGACCACACAATCATTTTGAGCACCCACATCCTTCCCGAGGTCAGCCAGACCTGCGAGCAAGTTATCATCATTAATCGGGGCAGGATTGTGGCGACCGACTCGGTGAGCAATTTGCAGAACCGGGCCCGCTCGGGGGACTCTGTCCTCGTCGAAGTCGCGCCCCGCAACGGCAATCTGGATCCGTCGGCGGTTCGCCGAAAACTTGAGCAGGTTGCGGGAGTGGTTAACGTCGTCGCCAAAGCCGATGGGCAGAACCGCACTATTTTTGAGGTGGAGAGCAGTAAGAACCGCTCCATCCGGGGCGATTTAGCTCGCGCCGTGGTTGAATCCGGATGGGATCTCAACGAACTACGCACCGCCGCCATGAGCCTGGAAGAGATCTTCCTCCAATTGACTGGGGATCACGCGCCCCCGGAAATGGAAGAAGTGGCCGTAGGGGAACAAAGCCAATGAGAAACGTCTGGATCATACTTCGCAAGGAACTTCGCAGTTATTTCACTTCTCCAATCGCCTACCTGCTGCTGGTGATGTTTGCCGTCATCTTCGGGTATTTCTTCTGGAATTCCGTGGGCTATTACGTGAACATGGCCCTGGAATCCCAGATGGAAGGCGAGCAATCGGAGCTGAATCTCGCCGAGCAGGTCATCCGCCCGTTGCTGTCCAATATCACCGTGATCGGGCTTTTTTTCATTCCCCTGATCTCGATGCGCCTGTTCTCCGAAGAAAAGCGAAGCGGCACCATCGAGTTGCTGGCCACCTCACCCGTCAAGGACTACGAAATCATCATTGGGAAATGGCTGGCAGCCGTTGTGATGTATACGTTGATGGTGGGTTCAACGATGCTGGACTTTGTCTTTTTATTCAAATACGGCAATCCTGATTGGAAGCCAATCCTGGTGGGCTATTTGGGCTTGATTCTCCAAGCCGGCGGGCTGCTCGCCATCGGCATATTTATTTCCGCCCTCACGCGAAATCAAATCGTCGCCGGGGCTGTGACATTCGGGATCGTACTGATGCTGTTTGTGGCGGGTTGGGCCAGCCAGTACAACGATGCCACGTGGGCGCAGGTGCTCTCCTACATGTCCGTGGTCACGCATTTTGATTCATTCAGCAAAGGAGTTATCGATTCAAAGGACGCGGTTTTTGACGCGACGGTAATCTTTCTTGGACTGTTTTTTACCGCTCGCTCGATGGAATCCCTGCGGTGGAGGTCCTAAGTGAGCAGCACCTGGATCAAGGCAAGACAAACCCAGTACGCGGCTTATGTGACGGTCTATATTCTCGTCGTCATTGCCATAATCTCCGTGGCAAATCTGCTTTCCAACCGTTACAACAAGTCGTATGACTCCACTTCGAATAAGCAGTTCAGCCTCTCCGACCAGACCATCAAGATCGTCAAGGGCTTGACTCAGCCGGCCACAATCACCTACTACGATAAGCCCTCCAATTTCCAGACGGCCAAGGATCTTCTCGACCGCTATGCAACGGCCTCTTCCCGCGTCCGCGTGGAGTACGTCGATCCCGACAAGTATCCCCAAGTGGCCCGGGCGGCGGGCATCTCCAAGTACGGCACGATGATCGTGCAAATCGGGGCGAAAAAAGAAGAGGCCAAGAGCGTCACCGAAAGCGAAATCACCGGCGCCATCATTCGCGACGTGAAAAACAGAACGCGCACGGTCTGTTTCCTGACCGGTGAGGGCGAACGGCAGATTGACGACAGCGATCCGCAGGATGGTTACTCGAAGCTGAAGGATGCGCTCAGCAAGGATAACTATCAGACGAAGACCATTAGCCTGCTTCAAAAAGCTGAAATTCCCTCGGATTGCACGGTCGCGTTCATTGCCGGCCCCAAGAGCGATTACCAGCAGCCTGCCGTGGACGTAATCAAGAAGTTTGTCGAGGATGGGGGGCGCGCGATATTCCTGCTCGATCCTCCCATCAAGCTTGGGCATCCCACCGCGGATAACGCCGCCCTCGACAAAGCCCTGGAGGACTGGGGCGTCAGTCTGGATAACGATCTGATCCTCGACCAGAACCCCGTGGGCCAGCTCGCGGGCCTTGGGCCCGAGGTTGCTCTCGTAACCAAATATGACCAGCAACCGATCGTCGACGCATTGAAGGGCACGGCCACGGCGTTTCCGATGTCGCGCTCGATGACGACGAAAAGCTCGGACAAGACAACCGTGCAAAAGCTGTTTGATACATCGGACACAAGTTTTGCGACCACGGCTTTGAATACACCCACCGTCAATGTGAACGACCCGAAGAACAAAAAGGGACCCATGACGATTGGCGTGGCCGGGAGTTTCTATACGGGAAAGGGAAATTCGGAGGGACGATTCGTTGTCATCGGCACTTCCTCCTTCTTGACGAACTCCTTCCTCGGGTTTGATGGCAACAGCGATCTGGCGCTCAATGCCTTGGATTGGCTTTCCTCGGATGAAGATCTGATCTCCATCCGGCCGAAAGAACAGGAAGACCGCGCGATCAACATGACGCAGTCTCAATTCAACTGGGTTCGACTCAGCACTCAGTTTTTCTTTCCGGCGGCGCTCCTTCTGATCGGAGTGTCCGTGTGGTGGCGGCGAAGATAAACGGTGCTCCTGTAGAACCGTAATTCACGTCGGGAAAAATATCATGAAAATGGGAAGATTAATTGCGGCAGCTGTGGTTCTGGCAGCGCTTGGCGCGACACTTTTCTGGTCCAATCGCAAAAAAGCGGCGCAAGACGCCACGGCTGCCGCCGGGGAACCGATGGTCAGCATTGTTTCCCTCAAGCAGGAAGACATCTCGAAGCTGGAAATCAAACAGAAGAGCGGGGACGATGTGGTTGTCGACAGGACTGCTCCGGGAAGCGATACTTGGAAAATTACTTCCCCGAAGCCGCTGGACGCCGACCACGAAACGGTTTCAACCATCCTGTACGATTTGTCTCCGCTCAAAGCGGACAAGGTGGTTGATCAAAAGCCTGGCGACCTGAAATCCTACGGACTTGAGCCACCCGAGGTTGAATTATCCGCTACAGCGAAGGACGGCAAGACTGCAAAGCTTTTGATCGGGGATGAGACTCCGACCGGAGGCGAGGCCTACGCGATGGTCGAGGGCGATCCGCGGCTCTTCATAGTTGGCAGCACCTACAAGAACAATATTAATAAGAGCCTGATGGATCTGCGCGACAAGCGCATGATCCCCCTGGATTTCGACAAACTTGCCAAGATACAGCTCACGGGCCCGAAACTGAACCTCACATTCAGTCCCGATGTCGCGAACAATGGCAAATACATCGTCCAGGACCCCAAGAATTTGCGAGTCGAATCGGCCACGCTGTCCGACATAGTGGACAAGGTCAGGCTGGCGACCGTGGATCTGGGGGCCAAGGATGAGGACGCGAAAAAATCGTCTGCCTTGTATTCGGCTGGCGTCCCGGTGGCCACGGTAAAGGTCACGGACACAACCGGCGCCTCACAGGAAATGCAGGTTCGGAAGAACAAAGACGATTACTATGCGAAATCGAGCGCCATCGAAGGCGCCTCCAAAGTTTCGAAAGATCTTGGCGACGATATCAACAAGAGTACCGATGACCTCCGCGAAAAATGGCTGCTGGATTTGCGCGACGATTCTCCGGACAAGCTGGAACTCCACGATGGGATAAAATCTTATTTCCTGACCAGCGCCGGCCAGGACTGGTGGTCCGGGGACGGGAAGAAGATGGATCCGTTGAGCGTCGAAAATTTCCTGAACACGATTCGCGCTCTTACAGCCACTAAATTTGTCACGTCCGGGTTTTCCAATCCTTCGATCAGCATGACCGTCACTTCCAACGGCGGCAAGCGGGTCGAAAAAGTGCAGATCGCCAAAGCGGGAAACGACTACCTCGGGAAACGGGAAGACGGTTCCCTGCTTTATCAAATCGACGCAAAAAGCATCGCGGACATGGAGAAAGCGGCAGACGCGCTCAAGCCTGCCGGCCCGCCCCCGGTACCCCCCGGCAAATAGTGGAATTCAAAATCCAGGTGTTCCCATAAAGCTGCAGGGGCACGGTATGCCGTGCCCCTGCGGGAAACAGCTCGGAATTTGAGCGGGAACGCTTACGCCTTCGGATACCATTCCAGCAAACGCACTTCGACTCCGCTGCCTGCCAGTGCCTTCTGAAAGTCGGCCGGGTCCACAGGTGGAGTCGACCGGTAGTGGTAAGGAATCGCCACTTTCGGATGAAACGCCTTGACGGCATCCGCAGCTTCTTCCGGCGACATCGTATAGGGAAGATTCATGCAGATAAACGCGACGTCGATATTCTTGAGCGCGCGCATCTCCGGAGTGCCCTCGGTATCGCCGGAAATATAGATGCGCGTGCCGCCGTACGTGAGGACGTAACCGTTGCCTCGTCCCTTGGTGTGAAAAACTTCGGCACCCGGTTTGGGGGCGCGCGTGGGCGTGGTGTTGTACATGGGAATCGCTTCAATCGTCCACCCGCCCCAGGTCTTCTTTTCGCCGTTGGAGAGAGGGCTGGCGGTGGTGATCGTCTTTACGACTTCCGGGGGAGCGATGATTTCCGTCCCTTCCTTGCTCACGGTCTTGACCAGGTCGGCATCCATGTGGTCGCCATGAATGTCCGTAATCAGAATCAGGTCGGCCTGTGGCAGGCCGGTGAATACAGCGGGCTTGGCTGGATCGACGATAATGACTTTGCCGCCCGCTTCGATCACCATGGAGGCGTGATAAACCGGCGTGATCTTGATCGGACCTTTTGATGATTTGAAGGTCTGAACTTGCCGCCCCGTTTGCGCCTGTGCGGAGACCGCGAATGCGGCCATGACCGCGCAGGCGATGACACGTACAATCAATTTCATTGAATCGCTCCTGTCGTTTATTTCCACCCTCGACGAGCGGAAATGTTAGCACGCGCGGTTGCTCTCCACAAACATTCCTCACCATTGCGCAGGGGGGCGTGGCCAGCCCGCGCTCCGTTCGCGGGTAGCGGCCTCCGCGAACGGAACGTCTTCGACCAAACTTTCATGTATAGCTGATAGCCGGATGACTGCCCGAGCCTACAGCGATCGCAGGAAATTGAGAATATCCTGCTTCTGGCTCTCGCTCAGGCCGTTGAAATTCCGGATGACGGTGTTAGCTTCAGAACCCGGGCTTTGGTGCGCCTCGATGGCACGAAGCAGGTCGGAAGTTCTTCCATCGTGCAGGAAAAATAGCCTCTGGCCCAGCCCCCAGAGCGGCGCCGTGCGGAATTCATCCGGTCCGGCGCCGCCTTGCGAGACGCCATCCGATAGCCCCGAACCCATGTTGTGCACAAGCAGGTCGGAGTAAAGGTTGGCGTTCACGCCGCTGAGCGCTGCAACATATGCGGGCCCGGTGGTCATCGTCGGCGTGTGGCACACGGAGCATTTTGCAACATCGACGAAAAGGTTGCGTCCATCCTGGATGGACTGAGAGCAATTCGCTCCCGTGCAAGCCGGAGTGGGCTGATCGAGGAAACGCATGAAGTTGGAGAACGCGATGATGTCACTGGGGACTTGGGTCGTGTTCGCGGCGTCGAAATTCGTGCCATCCTCAGGTGTCGGGTTGATCAAGCAACTCGCCGGCAGAGGCGTCGGAGGATACCCGCGCTCGTTCGGAAAAAGTTCGTTGGTTATTCCCATTTCAACGTTGTAGGCCTCACCGGAGAACATAATCAATGACTTATTCTGAGCCTTCCAACCGAAGCGAGTGATGGAACCGTCGTTGCCGCTGCGGTTCACGCTGCCGGAGATCCCCAACTGGCGCTTCAGTTCGGGATCGGCCGCCTGGTTGGCTATGATCGTGTCATCGCTGATGGCTTCGATCAGGCCTGCGCCAAAAACTGGAGTGGGAATGCGGAAGCTGATGTTTCTTTCCTCGACCATACGTTCAAAGTTCGGCTGTGCCAGCTGGCACGTGCCCGCGTCGGTGCGCCCTTTTATCGTAAACAGGCCGTGCACGCCTCCATCGGGCGTGTTGGTGATCCACCCGTTAGAGTTGAGGGCAAACTTGAATCGAGCTTCGCGTACAGGCCCGTTTAGGGTGATAAACGAGGGGATCGTGTTCGTTGCGCCATCCAGGGTCGCGACCTGAATCTGAGGGTTCACGGCGGGACTTGATCCGCCCAGGGACGGCTGAGCATGGCAACTCGCGCAAGAGTTGGAATTGAACGTGGGTCCGAGACCGTTATTATCTCCGTTCTGAACATCTTCAACTTCCTGGAACGTCGCCCGCCCTTCTTCGAAAAACGCCGTTTCATCGGAAGTTAGCCCCGTAATCGCCGCGCCGGCAGTGGCAGGGCCTGTACGCGGCCCCGGGTCGCGGGCGGAATTCTGGCCTTGCATGGCGGCACCAAACGCGAGCAGGAAAGTCATCAAAGGCAGGGTGAATATCAATGCGCCACGAGATGTCCTGCCCGACCTTTCCGCAGGATGTCCTGCGTTCCCCGACGAATATTGCTGAGTACAATTCATGGATTTGTCCCCCTCACTATACCGCGCGGGTCATTGAACCCCCGAGCGGGCCTGATTTGCGAAGCCTCATTTGGCCCTTTGCAGGTACGCGCATCGAAGTTACAATTCCGGTGTTCGCGAGACTTCCTTCATGTCTCCTGCTTTGTCTTTCGGCGTCGCTCCCTTCGATCGGGAATGGCGCCAATGGCACCAGGAGAAAATCTGAATTCAGCGAACTTGATTGCACCTTTGTCGAAGGCCCCTGTATGGGTGCAGAAGGTATTCCAGATGGTTTTAAGAGTCAGCTGGCCTGAAGGACAGATTCGGAAGAGGGCTAATAGCAGCTTTGGCGTACTACCGGCATCCTGTCCTCCGATTGGCGGATTGAAGATATTCCCTTCATCGCAAGATTCGTGACACAACGGGAGAGAAAGGCGTCAAACAAAAATGAAGCCACGTGAATACGTGAAGCCATTTCGCGTTGCGGACGGGACGCATTTTCGCCTCAAGGATTTTGATCCCGCGGACACACTCGGTTTGAAATCGAAGGAACACGCGCAGGAAACGCTTGAGCGCGGCGTCGCGCGGCTCTCCGAATTGCAGGAAAAACTTTATGCGCAGGATCGCTGGGCCGTTTTGGTGATCCTGCAAGCCATGGACGCGGCGGGAAAAGACAGCACCATCAAACACGTAATGTCCGGCGTAAATCCGCAGGGCTGCCAGGTGATTTCGTTCAAGACGCCTTCGGTTGAGGACTTACAACACGATTTTTTCTGGCGGGCTGCGCGTTTCCTGCCCGAGCGCGGCAGAATCGGGATTTTCAACCGCTCGTATTATGAGGAGGTCCTGATCGTCCGCGTGCATCCCGAAATCCTCGCAAATGAAAAGATGCCGGACCATTTGGTTTCCGGCAAGATCTGGCAGGAACGCTTTGCGGACATCACTGCCTACGAGAGTTATCTTTCCAGAAACGGCATCGCCATTCTGAAATTTTTCCTGAACCTTTCCAAGAAGGAACAAAAGAAGAGATTTCTGGACCGGCTGGACGAACCGGAAAAGAACTGGAAATTTTCCGCATCCGATGTCCTTGAGCGGCAGCACTGGAACGAATATATGAGCGCCTACGAGGACATGATCCGGAACACGAGCACCAAGAGCGCGCCCTGGTATGTGGTTCCGGCCGACCACAAGTGGTTCTCCCGCCTCGTGGTCGCGGAGGCTCTCATCGATCGGATGGAGGAACTCGATCTGTCGTTTCCCAAGGTGGACGCGGGAAAGCGAAAGGACTTGGAAAAAGCGCGCTCTGCCCTGCGGCACGAATCGTGATTCTGAAATCGCCCGCGGGACACGGTCAAAAGGCGAGGCGCAGTCCCATTTGAATGATCCGCGGAGTCGAGGACGTGCTGGTCGCCACGCCGAATTTCGGATCATTGATGTACATGTCCGAGGGGCTTGCTCCCGGACTGGCGACGGCGAAGTTTGGATCTCCGACCGCGAACGTCGGATGGTTGGGCGCGTTAAACATTTCGACGCGAAATTCCAGCAGCTTCGACTCGGTGATCGGGAAAGCCTTCAGCAGCGCAAAATCCCAGTTGAAAAACGCCGGTCCGTTGAAAGCGTTGCGCGGCAGGTTCCCCACCGTGCCCGGCTGAGGATTACAGAACCCGCCCGACACGATCGGAGTGCAGGTCAGCGCGTCGTTCGGTGCGCCGCGTCCGTCCGGTCCTACGTACTTCGGATTGATCAGCAGGATTTCTCCGTTCGATTGATAGGCGCCAAACTGACTGGCAAGCTGCTGTGGCGTCGAGGTCGTGTACGCCGTATTGGTGAGTATCGACCGGGCGGCACGGTTCAGTGTGCCTGCACCGGACAGGATGGAGAACGGCGCTCCGCTTTGCCAGGTGAAAATCGAGGACGTCGTCCAGCCGGATACCAATTGTCTCAGCGCGATACTCGAAGGCGACCAGTTGTGGCCGCTCCCGAAGGGCAGTGCATAGCGGAAGTTGGCCTTGAACGCGTGTGTAAGGTCAAAATTCGCGCGCTCCCGCTCCAGCCCAGGCTGGGCGTTATCGAGATATGGGAAGAACCGCTCAACTCCTAATGAAGTGTCCGCGCTGTAGTCCGTAAAGACTTTGCTGAATGTGTAGCTGGCCTGCAAATTCAGTCCGCTGCGAAAACGCCGGCGGAATTCGACGCTTCCGGCGTTGTAGGAGGAGCTGGAATAATTCCCGAGCAGGTCCGCCGCTTCCAGATATTGGTTTGGCGCCAGTGCAACGGGCGCGCCGAAAGTCGGCGGCGTCATAAGCGATCGAATGGTAAAGGTTAGCCAAGTTTCCCACCGCACCCTGCTGAAGATACTGGCTAACGAGTCCGCCGTACCCCGGATAATACTGACTAAGCTCGCCATAGAAGAAATTATTGTCAAAGTAGTGGACTCCAGGATTTGATTGCTGCTCGAGCAATCTGGACTAGATTGTGGAACGTAGCAGGTATCGAAGACGCCTGTGGCTGCCAACGAATGAAACCATTTTGCCGCAGCGATATTAAACGCCTGCAGGAACCCGTTATTGTTGATCTGCACCTGGTTCAGATCGATGGCGCGATAGAGCTTGGTGCCCTTGTTTCCAACATAGGAAACCGTGACTGAACTATCCCATCCGATTTCGCGCTGAACGCTCAAATTCCATTGCTGCACGTAAGGGGTCCGGAGGTTCGGGTCCACCGCATAGCCGTAGCTGTTCCCCGTCGAGTAGTTATAGAGATTGGCCCAGTTCCCGGAAAACGTATTGGACATCGGTGGGACCTGAATCGTTTGCGCATTACTGACCGTCACACTGGAAAGAAAGGAAGACCCGGTTTGCGTGCTGACTCCCGGATTGCTCAAACTGGCGTTATACGGGGCGCCAATCAATTCGTCATTGACATAGTTGATGCTGTACCCGGCGCGGATCGAAGTCTTGCCGTCGCCAAACGGGTCCCAGGCGATGCCGATATTGGGCGCAAAATTATTCAGGTCCTTGCCATAGACGGAGCGCCCGGTATTGCCGCCAAAGTATGCAAGCGTCGCGTCCGAAAGCAAGGTCTGCTGAATGGTCTGCCCTGGGGGAACCACGGGAAACTGCATGAGCCCGTCACGCTCGTTAAACGGGCTGTTGTATTCCCAGCGCAATCCATACGTGAATACGAGGTTTCTGCGAAACTTCCAGGAATCGCCCGCATAAAACGACCAGTCGTCGTACCGGAAATTCTGGGCAGCTGGCGCGCCGGTAACGTAGCCGGAAGTCTGGCTGGTCACGTTGAACGTCTGCAATTCCGACCCCACCTGTCCCGCCAGAGTGCTCAACAGCTGATTCGCGGTAATGAGATCCTGATCCGAAATATCATTGGTGCTGGCGAAATCGCTGGAGCTCAGCACATAGTTAAACCCCTGCGTGTAATCAAGATTATAGTTGGGAACGGTATTGTAAGAATTCTCGGCAAAAACGGTGACACGCTGCACCTGCATCCCGAAACTAACGGTGTGATTTCCGTGCGACCAGCTCGCGTTATCCTGCCAAGACCAGGTATGCGCGTTCCGGCTCGACGGAAACTCATTTTGATTGGGATTATTAAACAGCGTATTGCTTACCGTAAAGCCGCCGAATTGCTGGTTGGTCAGGAAATTGATCGGGGCAAGATCGAAGCCGAATCGAACTTCGTTCGTGAAATTCGATGTGGGAGTCCATCTCCAGGCGGTGGAAAGAAAATTTTCTTTGTCGTGATTGTAAGCCACCGGGACAGGGCTGAAGGTGTTGGGGAGCCCCAGAGTAAAGCCCGGTCGGTCCACATTCTCTCGGTTCCAAGCGTAGGTCCCGCTAAAGGAATGATGGGAGGCAGGATCCCAGTCCACACGAACGAGGGTATTGTCCCGCGTGGTGTCGTAACGCTGATTGAAGGTATATCCGCCCGTGTTCAACCCATCCCCGACATTCGGATTATTGATCGTCGTTGGGACCTGGCTCAATAGACCGGTTATATAAGGATCCATCGACAATGATTGAGCCGCGACATTCGGCAAATTGAAGAGATTGACTGACTGAATGGATCCGTCGGTCACGCCTGTTGGGCAACTGGTCGGGCAATTTGCCCGCCACTGGAAAATTCCATTACGCGCGGACGGCGTGAGCACCGTCGTATCCGTAGGGACTTGTTGCCTTGAACGGTAAAGCTCATAGGCTCCATAGATAAACAGTTTATCCTTGACGACCGGACCGCCAATATGTCCTCCACCCTGATTCAACAATAAATTGGGCTTGGGTACGCCGAGTGAATCGTTGAACCAATCGTTCGCCGCCAAGGCACCGGTCCGGTAGTCCCAGAAGCCCTCCCCGTGCCAATTATTGGTTCCGCTGGGTGTAACCATGCTGACCTGCGAAGAGCCAAGCCCCGCCTGTGGCCCCGCGTTTTGGGTCGTCGTCGTGAATTCTCCGACCTGGCTCATCAGCAGAAGATTGGGCGTGTAATCGAGAGATTCCGTTCGGACGTAATTGTCCTGAATGTTGATGCCGTCGAGCGTCATATTGCTGAAGGACTGCCGCTGGCCGTTGATTACCGTCTCGGACCGGCCGATTTTGGCTCACGCCCGCCTGCAAATTCAAAAGGTTAAGAGGATTGCGGTCGAGAATCGGCAGTTGCTCGATTTGCTCCTCGTTCGACAGTGTCGGTGATCTCCGCGCCGGCGGTCCTGACCAGGTTGGCCCCGCCCTCGACCGTAACCGTCTCGGTGACCGCTCCCACAGCCAGCATGATCGGCGGGACCGAGTATTCGGTGGAAACATCGAGCTTAATATTCGTGACCACGGAATTCTTGAATCCGGGATTGGAAACTTCAACTTGGTAATTGCCGACGTTCAGATGGGTGAACTGAAAACCGCCATGCGAACTGGTCGTGTCCGTTTGCGTTCTGGTCGTATCCTGGTTGGTCAACGTTACCGTGGCCCCAGCGATCGACAAACCCTGCGCGTCCTCGACCGTCCCAAGGATGGTGCCTGTAGCAACCTGAGCGGACAAATTCGCGCTTGCAGCGCAAACCACGAACAACACAAATGGAGAGACAATTCTGCCGAACTGGACCCTCATCCAGGCCTCCCGGTTCCCAATTGAAAAACCAAAACTAGAAAGGGGTTCCGCCGCAATGCTCCCAAAGACAGTCCGGCGCGTCCATCACTTCTTAACTCCACATGGACCCATGCTAACGCCAAATGTCAATTCATATGTACACCTTTATGGCATAGGTTCTAGTTGAACAACAGACGGGACGGAACCGGAGCAATACCACAAGATATGGTATTGAGGAACCGCTATAGACACCACGAATAGATCGGGAAGCAGGAGCAAACATTCCGGGACGGCGACGCGTCTCCCATGGTTGGCGCCCATTTCAACGTTAGATCTTTCCAGGCTTGGAAAGCCCCGCCAGACGTCCCGCCTGGGACACCGCTCCGATCAAGGGCGCCTCTTCATTCAATACCATGAAGACCGGAATTTGCGCCATCAGCGCCGCAAATTTTTCCTTTTCGCAGAACGCGCGAAAAAAAGTGCCGTCTTCCATTTTCTTGCGGATTTTGACGGCAATTCCACCGGCGACCCAGACGCCGCCGCGCGCCAGAACCTTCAGCGCAAGGTTTCCTGCTTCGGCGCCATAGATCGCGACCCACATATCCAGCGTCTGAACGCATACTGGACATTGCCCCGCTAGTCCCAATTTAGTGATCTCGGGCGCAGAGTCCGCTTCAGGCCCATCGAAGGACGGATGCCGCACGGATGCATCGAGAAATTCATGTATGGTGCGAAAACCGCGTCCGGATAGGATGAGTTCCACGCTCACGAATTCATGACGTTTCTTCATGTAGCGCAAGAGGTCAATTTCACGCTCGGTGCGCGGCGCAAAGTCGACGTGTCCTCCCTCCGAACTTGCGACCACATAGCGATCCCCATCCCAGAACAGGATGGCCTCGCCAAGGCCGGTCCCGGCGGCGATCAGCGCCTGCGTGGATTGCGGCGAGGGAACACCCCGATTGAGCATGGAGATTTCCGATGGCTTCATGAACGCAAGGCCATAACCAGTTGCTTCCAAATCATTTAATAGGACGACATGATCCGTGGCAAGCTGCTTGGCCAAGCGCCGGCCCGTCCACGATCCAAGGCAGGTTTGTGGCCTTGACCCGGTGATCGATCACGGGGCCTGCCACGCCAAAACCCGCCGCTTCTATCTTCAGCGGCGCCTCCGTTTTTTGTTTCCTTCAGAGTGTCCATCAAGAATCTCTTGATCACTTCATCGAAGGAGGCAAACTCGCGGCTTTCGTAGCGGTGCTGGACAATCTTTCTTATAGTCCTCGCCTTGAACTTCATACAGCGCCAGATTGCACTTGGTGCCGCCGATGTCCCCGGCCAGGATCATGATTCCCTCCCGGGCTTTGCGCGGGTCGTGCCCGCGGGTTTTGCAGGAGGCGACGGCCTACGCGAACCTGGAGGTTCCAGCAACGCCGCGGCAGCCTGATCGACCAGGAACAGCTTCAGGCCATCGTCGCGGGGCTGAACCAGTTGCGCGGGATATGGCGGATCGACCTTGTCCATCAGCACCGAGCGAAGGATTTCCGCCTTCTCCGGGCCAACGACCAGAAAGACCACGCGCAAAGCCGCGTCGAGCACGGGCAAGGTCAGCGTCATGCGGCGAGCATTGAGCTTCGCGACCATAGGCGTGCTGACCCAACGCGAAGTTTGGCGGGTGACGCGGGAGCCGGGAAACAGGGATGCGGTATGGCCTTCGGCGCCCATCCCAAGAAAGATCAGATGGAATCGCGGAAAGCCGCGATCATCGAGCTCCAGATATTTTCGGAGAACTTCCTCATATTCATGCGCCGCGCGTCCGATGTTGGGATTCTCCGCTTCCATGCGGTGCACATTCGCCTGCGGAATCGGGACGCGGATCAGAAGTTCGCGCCGGGCCATTCCATAATTGCTTTCCGGATTATCCGGAGGAACGGCGCGCTCATCGCTCCAGAAGACATGCACTTTGGCCCAATCCACCTGGCCGCGGAATTCATCGGAAGCCAGAAATTCGAACAACATCTTGGGCGTGCTTCCGCCGGAAAGCGCCACCATGAACTCGCCATGCTTCGCAATCGATTGCCAGGCATAGTCCACGAAAAGACGCGCCGCCCCACGCGCGACTTCGGCAGGGTTCGCATACACCCGCACCCCCGGCAAAATTTCCCGGGGTGCGTCCTTATGGTTTCCGCCAGTGTCGGCCATCGCGCTCCAGGAGTTCATCGGCTTCGTGCGGGCCCCAGGTGCCCGCCGCGTAGTTGGGAAATTTGGGTTTGTGCGACTCAAAATAATCGAGAATCGGATTCACCAGCGCCCAGGCGGCTTCGACGCCGTCGCCGCGGTCAAACAGCGTGGCGTCGCCGCGCATGCAGTCGTTGATCAACGTCGAATACGCGCTGCGTTCTCCGGCGCCGAATTCCTTCTGGTAGCTGAAGTCCATCGTCACCGTCTTCAGCTTCATTTCCTGGCCCGGCAGCTTCGCGTGGAAGGAAATCGAAATTCCTTCGTCGGGCTGAACGTTCAGAACCAGCGTGTTCGAGGAGAGATCCTGCCCGCGAAATACCAGGTGCGGCGCCTTCTTAAATTGAATCGCGATTTCGGTCACGCGGCTGGGCATGCGCTTGCCTGTGCGCAGGTAAAACGGGACGCCCGCCCAGCGCCAGTTATCGATCTGCAATTTTGCGGCGACGAAAGTTTCTGTTGCCGAGTCGGGTTTCACGCCGGGCTCTTCACGATAGCCGGCCAGCAAAGAGGAATTCCCCGGCGTGCTTCCCGGGCCGTACTGCCCGCGCACAATGTCGGTCGCGATGATGTCATCCGTGAACGGGCGAATCGATTGCAGGACCTTGATCTTTTCATTGCGTACCGCCGTGGCGTCAAACGCCGCGGGCGGCTCCATGGCCACCAGCGAAGTCAGTTGCAGCACATGGCTCTGGATCATGTCCCGCGTCGCGCCGGCAGTCTCGTAAAATGCCGCGCGTTGTTCGACGCCCAGCGTTTCGGCGGCGGTGATTTGCACGTGGTCCACATAATTCCGGTTCCAGAGCGGCTCGAAAATGCCGTTTCCGAAGCGCAGCACCAAGAGATTCTGAACCGTATCTTTTCCCAGATAGTGATCGATCCGGTAGACCTGCGGCTCGTCGAACGCCTTGAGCACCGTTTGATTCAGTTTTCTTGCCGATGCCAGGTCCCGGCCAAATGGTTTCTCGATAATGATGCGCACCCATGAATTTCCATTGGGCTGTTTGGCAAGCCCGGCCTTATGGAGCTGCTCGATGATCACGGGATAAATTTCCGGGGGAGTAGCCAGGTAAAACAAACGGTTCCCTTCGAGTTTGTGGGCTTTGTCGAGTTCCTCGAGCCGGACTTTCAAGTTCTCAAACGCCTCGGGATGATGATATTCGCCGGAAACATACGCAAGGGACTGCGCGAATTCCTTGCACTGCGCTTCGGTATTCGCTTCGCTGTCCGCGAATTTCTTTACGGAATCGATCCCCGACTTCTGGAACGCCTCGTCGGTCATCGGCGTCCGCGCAAATCCGATGATCGCAAACCGCCGCGCCAGGCAATTCTGCGCCGCCAGACTATACAGGGCCGGAACCAGTTTCCGCCGCGAAAGATCGCCGGAAGCGCCGAAGATCATGATCGTGCACGGATCCGCGGGAGTAATCAGGCTCTGGTGGCGGGTTCAACGGCTTTCACCGCGCGTGGTTTGCCTGGGGTCATGGGAGAATCTCACTTTTTTGCGGCCGCTTTAATCGCGTGGCCGCCGAACTGGTTTCTCATCGCGGCAAGCAGCTTGTCGGAATACGAATCGGAGTCGCGAGAAGTCAGCCGCTGCAGGAGAGACAGCGTGATCACCGGCGCGGGTACGTCGAGGTCCACGGCCTCGGCCACGGTCCAGCGGCCTTCGCCCGAATCGACGACATAAGGCGCGATTCCCGCCATCTCGGGATTTTCCTTCAACGCGATGCTGAGCAAATCGAGCAGCCAGGATCGCACGACGCTGCCCGTCCTCCAAATTTCCGAGACTTGATGCATGTCGAGCGCGAATTCGGTTTTCTTTTTCAGGATTGCAAAACCCTCGGCATAGGCCTGCATCATTCCGTATTCGATGCCGTTGTGCACCATCTTCACGAAGTGTCCCGAGCCAGAAGGGCCGACGCGTCCCCAGCCCTGGTCCTTGGCGGGCGCAAGCGTTTCAAAAATAGGCCGCAGCCGCTCGACCGCGGCCTGATCGCCGCCGATCATCATGGAGTAACCTTCCTTGAGCCCCCATACGCCGCCGCTGGTGCCGACGTCGACAAACTGAAAGCCCTGGCTTTTCACGCTCGCGGCGCGGCGCTGCGTGTCCTTGTAATTGCTGTTTCCGCCGTCGATCACCGTATCGCCTTTGGCAAGGTGCGGCAGAGAGTGCGGCGATCGTTTCGTCCACCGGAGCGCCCGAAGGAACCATGATCCAGATCGCACGGGGCTGCTTGAGCTTTGCGGCCAGGCCGGCAAGCGAATCGGCGCCTTCGGCGCCAGAGCGACACCACGCGCGCCACGGCTGCGGCATCGCGATCGTAACCCACGACGCGATGTCCGCCGTGAATCAGGCGCTCGACCATGAACGCGCCCATCTTGCCCAGCCCCACCATCCCGAGTTCCATGTCCGCCTCCAGACTACTGCGCGGCGATCGTTACGCCGTTCGCCGCCAGATCCCTGTTCAACTGCGCCGCGTTCTGAAAGTGAATCGTGCGCATCCGCAGTTGCTGCGCGCACTCCAGATTCAATTCCCGATCGTCGATGAACAAACACTCTTCCGGCTTGCGCTGCGTGACTTCCAGCGCCAGACGGTAGATGCCCTCATCTGGTTTCCGGATGCCAAGATAGCATGAGCTGAAAAATGCTTTGAATTCCCGCCTCAGGTGAAATTTATGGATTCGGTGTTCGTTGAGTTCGAGACCCTCGTTATTGATGGTGGAAAGCAGATATTTCCCGGCCGCGGCCATGCTGGATAATACCGCGCGCGATTCGGGAAACTCCTCCGATTGCGACAGCATAAAGGCTGTGAATTCTTCCTTGCTGAAATCCCGCTTGCGGTAGAACACCGTGCGTTGCAGATAGGTATCGAGGGTAATTTCGCCCGCTTCGTAGGCGGGGCTGGCCAGTTCGTGCCGGTCTTCAAACTCTTCCCAATCCAGTCCGAATTTTTTGACCGCCTTGGCACGGTCCGCGCGATCCCATCCATTCGAAAGAATGACCCCGCCGACATCCCAAAATACCGCCGTCACATCCGGCATCGCGCCTCCCTCAGGATCGACTGCAAGGCCCGTTCATTGTATGCGAACTGGGATAGCGCCCGCCACCCTGTCCGAGACCGGCTCGGCTGTTTGGTTTTCACTCCGTCTTGAAGTATCGTAGTAGGAAGAAATTGCCCGATCGATTCGAGGGAGGATGCAAATGGCGGATGATTCCTGTGGACCGACAAAGCCGGCGGGTTCGAACGAGCCTGCCAAGCCCGGCGCGCGCATCGTTCATTGCGTGAAATTCGGCAAGGATATGCCCGGCCTCGAACGCGTTCCCTGGAAAGGCGAACTGGGCAAGCGCGTGTACGAGAACGTGTCGCAGGAAGCCTGGAAGATGTGGATCGAGCACTCGAAAATGCTGATGAACGAATACCGGCTGAATCCGCTCGACCCGCAGTCGCAGAAAATCATGGAAGAGCAGATGGAAGCAGTTTTTCTTCGGCGAAGGCGCGAAGCTGCCCGAGGGATACGTCCCGCCCAGGGCCAAGGGCTAGACAGTAGCGTAGGCTTCAGCCTGCGCGCATTTAGGGTTTGAACGCTCAAAAAACCGCGCAGACTGAAGTCTACGCTACTAAAACCGTCACGCCGTCGTTCCCGCTTCCGGCAATTCTCCCGTCACCGGATGCTCCACCGGCAATCGTTCGACAATCTCAAATTTCAAGCGGCCGTGCGCCATGGCGAAGCGCCGCTTCGACTTCCTCCGGCGTTGCCCCCCGAGCAAAATAAATCCTAGATAGCTCGATCCTTCCGGCCATGCGGCGATGAAGTCATGCAGGCGCGCCGTGATTTGCACGTCCTCGATGCCGGGCGTCGCGCGGGCTTGTTCTTCGCCTTCGACGCGTTCCAGAACTCCCGATTTCGGGACGGGAATCATCATGACGCCCGACGCGTCGTCTTCCCGGTCGAGATCGCTTCCCGGCATCCCCAGCGCGTGCCGCACGAGAATTTCTTCGAGCAACATGCGTTCCGGTCCAAACCGCAGCGCGCGCGAACACAGCCCGCCAATCGGTCTCGGCGCGGCTTCGAGCACCCACGGCCCCTGGTCGTTCACGCGAAATTCGGCGTGCACCGGCCCATGAGTCAGTCCCAGCGCCCGCACCGTCGCCGCCGCGCAATCCAGAACGCGGTCATACATCTCGTCGGGCAGTCGCGACGGCGTGACGTAGATCGTTTCCTCGAAATACGGCCCTTCGAGCGGATCGGGCTTGTCGAATACTCCAAGAATCCGCAAATTCCCTCGCGTGAGCAATCCTTCGACGGCCACTTCCGCGCCCGGGAATGATAGCGTTCGACGAGCAGACGATCGAGGTCCTCTTCGTGCGTGACCTGAATTTCCGGAGTCTTCAGCAGCTTGCCGATTCGCTCCACGGCCGCTTGAAATTCTTCGGGATTGTTGGCGCGAATCACGCCCTGGCTGGCCGCCAGCCGCAGCGGCTTGACGACGCAGGGAAATTGCACGCGCGGAAGAACTTTGTCCAGCTTCTTGTCGAGGCCGAAAGGAGAAAAATCCCGGAACCGGAAGTCCCGCGTCGCGCAGGATTTCGCGCTGGCGCAATTTGCTGCGGCAATTTTCGACGGCTTCCGGAGAGTTGTAGGGGATCGCCAGGGCGCGCGCCGCGTACGCGGCCGTAGTGGTAGCGCGGTCGCCCAGCGCGATCAGTCCGTCAACGGGCGCACCAGCGATTGCTTCACGATGCGCCGCGCGGCTTCTTCGGGCTGATCGAAGTGCAGGGCAATCGCGCCGTCCGACCAGGGGTCTTCGAGCTGGTCGCAGCGGTCGCTGGCAAACACGACCTCAACGCCCAGCGCCTTCGCGGCTTCCGCGAAACTGCGCGTCTGGTAACCCAGCTTACTGGCAAGGATCAGTAGACGGCTCATATCGAAATTGACCGCTCCCGGTACCACAGGCTTCAGCCTGTGTTCATTTGGTCTGCAGAAAACCACCAAAACCACACAGGCTGAAGCCTGTGCTACCAAACACGTCAAACGTACTGATCGGCCTTGGCGACCGGCTCTTTCACTTTGCCGATTGAAACGAACTGATTGTCCATCGGCTCGGCGCAGCAATACCACGGTTCGTCCAGAAACGGCACCGGCATGCCCTTTTGCACCGCGAGATGCGCCGGAAAATCCTCGCTCCCCGCAGCCGCTCGCGCCGCCCGCCGAATGTGCGAAAAAATTTCCGTCCGCGACAATTTCAGACTATCTCCGCGCTGGACAAGCTCCGAAATCTCGCGGGCCAGCGCATCCACGCGCGCATCTTCATGCTTCCACGGAAAAATCAACGCCGCGGAATCGAACGGCCCCACCATCGCGCGCACTTCCGGCAATTCGAGCAACCGCGAACCCGCGGGAATCAGCAGCCGAATCGCCAGCTGAATCGGAGCGACATTTTCGCACAAATCCTCGCCCGCGATCACGTCCAATAATTCATTGTAGCCCGCGAGCGTCGTCCACGGCGTGAACGGCACGAACGTTGGCAGCAGCGTCATGCCCAGTTCCCGGAATCGCGCGACGACCGCGAGGAAATCGGCGCGCGTGTGGCCCTTGTCGAACTTTTCCAGCACCGCATCGTCCACCGACTCGACGGCGCTGGTGACGAACAGGCATCCCGTGTCGCGCAGCGTCGCGAGATGCGCGTCGTGCTTGCGCAGGTGTTCGATCTTGATGGTCACATCGTAGCTGAGCTGCGGGAAATTCGCGATGCATCGCCTCCACAATCGAAAGCGAATGCGCCGGACCGTTGAAAAAATCGGGATCGCCGAACGTGATGTGCTGCGCGCCCGCGGCGACTTGTTGGCGGATGTCTTCCAGCACGACGTCGCTTTCGACCACGCGAAACGCGCCGTTGTAAACCGGCACAATCGGGCAATGGCGGCACAGATGCTTGCAGCCGCGCGTGGCTTCGGTCGAGCCCGCGATGCGCTGTTCGCCGCCGGGCATCACGACGCGCGCATATTTTGAAAGTTCCGGCATCCCCGCGCGGTCGGGCACGAGAAATTTCTGCCGCGCGAGCGAAATGACGGGCTCTTGCTGTAAGGGAATGTTGTCATTCCGAGCGAAGCGGGGAATCTCTCCTTCTTTTGCGCCCAAAGAAAGAGGGATTCCTCGTCGCTGCGCTCCTCGGTTTATCCTGAACCGTTCCTGTGAAGGGAATGACACGTCTTGGGGGTTTTCTCGACTGGGGTCCAAGGGTCGATCCTCGCCCAATCGCGCCGCGAGACTCGCCAGCCCCTCTTCAAATTCCCCGCCAAGAATCGTGCCCACGCCCAGCCCGCGCAAGTATTCCTCGTTCACCGGCGCATAGAGGCCATAGAAACAAAGGTGCGCCCCCGGATTCAGCGCGCGAACCTGTGGAATCAGCCCCGCCGCCAGCCGCGTTGCCGTATGCATCGGCACATAGAACGCGATCAAATCCGCCGCGCGAATCGCCGCTTCATCGAGCGCTTCACGCGAAAGATCGAGGCACGCAACCTCGTGTCCTCGCGCGCGCAGCCACGCCGCCGGCGACGCCAGGCCGAACGGCTGCCGGCCGAGTTCGTACGTCGAGATGAGGACGATATTCATTTGCGGTAACGTCTCGCAAGCTTATTCTATCCGAACCGAGACGTTGGGAGGCTAAACATGATATTGGTGAGCGCTGGTCATCTCTGAGATTGGTTCGGCGAAAGCCTGAGATGCGACGGTCTTAGATTCGACATTTCAACGGGTAGAATTATCCCTAGAAATCCATAAGTCACGAATGGAGACAATCGACGCACCTGCGAGCGTAAGCATTCCAATAATCAACCACTTATCAAAAATGATATTCGGTGGAGGACTAGGGTTCGAGTACTCGCCACGAAAAATCTGGTGTGAGATCGCTGGGAAGGTGAGAAACAGATACAGTGGCCAGCAAAGTAGACAAGCCCCCAAGGAGACGGCCGCCGCAACACGTCGAAAAAAGAACGCCAAGAGAAGTGCCAGCAAGAAGAGATAGTCTCCGCCACTTGCCAACTTGAGTAGAGGGCCTGTAACAAGTCCGCCGCTGAATTCTGACGGCTCCAGAATTCCTACTTCCACCAAAACCACTACAGCGCCCAACAGACAGCTAATGGCCAGCCAGATTTTGTGTTTTGAATCGCTCATCATCGCGTAGATAATGACAGGAAATTCCCATAAAACCAAACTCCGTTGCTACACGATGCGCGCTCGAATGCGCTATGATTATCTCTCTGCACAAAACTCGAAAGGACTCACAGCAGAATGTCTCCCGCATCCAAGAATTCCTTCGGCACACGCGAAACGCTTCCGGTTGACGGCAAGTCCTACGAAATTTTCAGATTGAGCGCGCTGGAGAAAAAGGGAGTCGGCCATCCCGGCAAGCTTCCCTTCTCTCTGCGCGTGCTGCTCGAAAATCTTTTGCGGCAGGAGGACGGGCGGTTCGTCCATCCCGCGGACATCGAAGCGCTGGCGGGATGGGATCCCAACGCCGCCACGCAGAAGGAAATTTCCTTCATGCCGGCGCGCGTGCTGTTGCAGGATTTTACGGGCGTGCCTGCCGTCGTCGATCTCGCCGCGATGCGCGAAGCGATCCGCGCGCTGGGCGGCGATCCGAAAAAGGTGAATCCCCTGCTGCCCGCCGAGCTGGTGATCGACCACTCGGTGCAGGTGGACAAGTTCGGCTCCGACATCGCCTTCGCGTTCAACGCGGAACTGGAAAATTACCGCAACGTCGAGCGCTACGCGTTCCTGCGCTGGGGCGCAGACTGCGTTCGACAATTTCAAGGTCGTGCCGCCCGACACAGGGATCTGCCATCAGGTGAACCTCGAATACCTGGCGCGCGTCGTGTTTGACGCAACCATTGACGGCAAACTGTACGCGTTCCCCGATTCGCTGGTCGGCACCGATTCGCATACCACGATGGTCAACGGCCTCGGCGTGTTCGGCTGGGGCGTCGG
The DNA here is from genome assembly GCA_963757625.1 of Terriglobia bacterium. GTDB lineage: Bacteria > Acidobacteriota > Terriglobia > Acidiferrales > UBA7541 > Palsa-360. The sequence goes on from CAVWSJ010000007.1 coordinate 431,242, forward strand.
CGGCATCGAAGCGGAGGCCGCCATGCTCGGCCAGCCGCTCTCGATGCTGATTCCGGAAGTCGTCGGCTTCAAGCTGCACGGCCGCCTGCCGGAAGGCGCGACCGCCACCGACCTGGTGCTGATCGTCACCGAAATGCTGCGCAAGAAAGGCGTGGTCGGCAAATTCGTCGAGTTCTACGGCACGGGGCTTTCGAGCCTGAGCCTGCCGGACCGCGCGACGATCGCCAACATGGCTCCCGAATACGGCGCGACGATGGGCTTCTTCCCCGTGGATGCGGAGACGCTGGCGTATCTGCGCTTCACGGGCCGCGACGCCGCGCGCGTGCGCCTGGTCGAGGAATACACCAAGGCGCAGGGCATCTTCCGCACCGACGCGACGCCCGATCCGATCTATACCGACAAGCTCGAACTCGATCTCGCCAGCGTCGAGCCCACGCTCGCCGGACCCAAGCGCCCGCAGGACCGCGTGCCGCTGCGGCAAGCGAAAACGGCGTTCGAAAAGTCGCTCGAAGGCACGGCGCAAAAGCACGTCGCGGTAAAGAACAACGGCGACCAGTTCGAACTATCCAACGGTTCCGTGGTCATTGCAGCGATTACGAGCTGCACGAATACATCGAACCCATCCCTGATGCTCGGAGCCGGCCTGCTGGCAAAGAAGGCGGTAGAACGCGGTCTCCACAGCAAGCCCTGGGTGAAGACCAGCCTCGCGCCGGGTTCGAAAGTCGTTACCGATTACCTGGATGCCGCGGGCCTTTCGAAATATCTCAATGATCTCGGCTTCAACCTGGTGGGCTACGGCTGCACCACCTGCATCGGCAACAGCGGCCCGCTCGAAGAGCACATCGGCGCGGCCATCAAGGACAACAGCCTGGTCGCCGTTTCGGTGCTCAGCGGCAACCGCAATTTCGAAGGGCGCATTCATCCGCTGGTGCGCGCGAATTATCTGGCGTCGCCGCCGCTGGTGGTCGCGTACGCGCTCGCTGGCCGCATGGATTTCGACATGGCGGGCGAGCCGCTCGGCAACGGCAAGGACGGCAAGCCGGTTTTCCTGCGCGACATCTGGCCCTCGCCGCAGGAGATCGAATCCACGGTGCGCGCGAGCGTGACCACCGCGATGTATCAGAAGGAATACGGCGAAGTGTTCAAGGGCGACGCCACGTGGCGCGGAATGAAAGTTCCCGAAGGCGACCTCTACGCCTGGAGCGACAAATCCACGTACATCAAGAATCCGCCGTTCTTCGAAAATATTTCGAAGACGCCCAAGCCGCTGACGGACATTCGCAACGCGCGCGTGCTGGCGATGCTCGGCAACAGCATCACGACGGATCACATTTCGCCTGCCGGCTCGATCGGCGTCGATACGCCCGCCGGGAAATGGCTGATCGCGCAGGGCGTCAAGCCGGCGGACTTCAACTCCTACGGCGCGCGGCGCGGCAATCACGAAGTGATGATGCGCGGCACGTTCGCGAACATTCGCCTGCGCAATCAGCTCGCTCCCGGCACCGAGGGCGGCTGGACCGTTCACCAGCCCGACGGCGAGAAGATGTCGATCTACGACGCGTCGATGAAATACCAGAAGGAAGGCGTGCCGCTGATCGTGCTCGGCGGCAAAGGAATACGGCTCGGGATCCTCGCGCGACTGGGCCGCGAAGGGCACGCTGCTGCTCGGCGTGCGCGCGGTGATCGCGGAAAGCTACGAGCGCATCCATCGCAGCAACCTGCTCGGGCATGGGCGTGCTGCCGCTGCAGTACAGGGCGGGCGAGTCGGCGCAGTCGCTTGGCCTTAACCGGATTCGAGGAGTACACCATCGAAGGCGTCGCGAAACTTTCTCCGGGGCTGACCGTGGAAGTCCGCGCGAAGGACAAGGACGGCAAGGAAAAAGTCTTTCAGACCGTCGCGCGCGCCGACACGCCCGAGGAAGTGAACTACTACCGGCACGGCGGGATTTTGCCGTACGTGCTGCGGCAGATGCTGTAAGAATGCGGGTTGAATGAAGTTGTGAAGTTGCTCCCCTGCTCATTCTGAGCGAAGCGAAGAATCGCTCTTATTTTGAGAATTAGAAACAGAGAGATTCTTCGTCGACCGCAGAGGCGGTCTCCTCAGAATGACACTAGAATGAAAATGGCTACCAGCGTTGATGCCCCGGATTGGTCCGCGATTCCAGCTCCCGTAGACGACGGTGCGGCGGCGCATCTCGCGGGCATGCGGGTTCCGTCTGTGCTATTGCCCGCGACAGATGGAATCACGGTTGATCTCTCATCTCTGCGGGGGCGCGTCGTGATTTACACGTATCCGCGTACTGGAGTTCCCGGAATTGAAAACCCTCCCAGGTGGGACCTGATTCCCGGAGCGCGTGGATGCACGCCGCAGTCGTGCTCCTTCCGAGATCACTTTGCGGAATTGAAATCTCTCGGCGTCAGCCGGGTATTCGGCCTCTCAACGCAGAATACCGAGTATCAGCGCGAGGCTGCGGAGCGGCTGCATCTGCCGTTTCCGATTCTCTCCGACGAACATTTCCGGCTCACCCGGGCGATGCGGCTTCCGACGTTTGAAACAAGCGGAATGACGCTGCTAAAGCGTCTGGCGCTGGTGATCGATGACGGAACGATCGCGCACGTTTTTTATCCGGTGTTTCCGCCGGATCGGAATGCGAGCGATGTGGTGGCGTGGTTGGCGGCTAGGCCTACGTAGGTCACGCGGACGATTGCGGAGCGATGCCCGATCCGTCCCAAACGACGGGACGGATCGGCCGCTACAAAACCTGCGCTCCAATTGGGAGGGAGGTTTTGTAGCGGCCGACCGGTCTTTGGTCGGGCAGTTTTTGACTTGCACGAGCTAAGATGAGTCCCCAGGATGTGTCCGCGGCTTTCCATACCTGCCTGAATTCTGATAACTTCAACTCTCTAATCTCCAGGAGCGTCCGATGCGCCCGAAAATCAATTGGCCCAGTTTTCTGATCCTTTTCATCGTCGTGCTCACATCCACCGCGCCAAAGCTGGCCGCGCAATTCTCGCAGCCCGACCCTTCGCGGATCTTTGCAATTAAAGCCGGCAAACTTGTCGATCCGGAAAAAAGGACCACGGAAATCAATCAGATCATTCTGGTACGCGGGGCCAAAATCGAGGCTGTCGGGCCGAACGTGCAGATTCCGGCGGACGCAAAAATCATCGACCTCTCGAAATCCACCGTCCTGCCGGGCCTCTTCGACGCGCACACGCACCTGTGCATGACCATCATCAAGGATCGCGACTCCGGAAACTATTTCATCACGACGCTGCTCGACCCCACTCCCTACCGCGCGATCGAAGGCGTTGCGAACGCGAGGGACATGCTGGCGGCGGGCTTTACGACCGTGCGCGACGTGGGCAACGCCGGAAATTATGCGGACACCGCCTTGCGCGAAGCCATCGAGCGCGGCCTGGTTCCCGGCCCGACGATGATCAACGCCGGACGTATTATCGCGCCCTATGGAGGCCAGTTTCATCTGCAGCCGGAAAAGCAGGACCTGGCGACGCCGGAGTACGCGTTCGCCGATACGCGCGATGAGATGCTCAAGGCCATCCGCGAAAATATTCACTACGGCGCGACGGTCATCAAGATCGTCGTGGACGACCAGAAATACATTTACAGCGTGGATGACATCAAGTACATGGTCGCGGAAGCGCACCGCGACGGTTTGAAACTCGCCGCGCATTGCTGGACGGAAGCGGGCGCGCACAACGCGGCGGAAGCGGGCGTGGATTCGATCGAGCACGGTCAGATGATGACCAATGAAGACCTGCAACTGGCGAAGAAAAATCACGTCGTCCTGGTGGGAACGGATTTCACAAAAAGCGCCGCGGAGGAGGAGGGTTTCCCCGAACTACACGCCGTCTTCGTGGACCGGCTGAAGCGCGCCTACCAGATCGGCGTGACGATGGCGTTTGGCACCGACGTCATCGTGTACGTCCCCGGCGAGACCCGCGGAACGCTCGCCGCCAAGTATCTCGATTCTTGGGTGGAAGCGGGCGTGCCCGCCAAGGAGACTTTGCAGGCGATGACGATCAATGCCGCCCGCCTGCTGGGCGTGGAGAACGAACGCGGCGCAATCAAGCCAGGCCTCGCCGCCGACATCATCGCGACACCGGAGAATCCGCTGGACGACATTCAGGCTGTCAGGAAAGTTTCATTCGTGATGAAGGATGGCAGCGTCTTCAAGAATGAGTAGCGTAGGCTTCAGCCTGCGCGGTTTTGAATTTGAAACGCAAATTTCCTTCTAACAGCTCTGTCCGTTTGCGACAAGACCGTGTGCGCTGTGTTTCCGTAGAATCCGAAAACCGCGCAGGCTGAAGCCTACGCTACTAAACCCCGTCAATTCCCCGCCCTGACAACGGTGATCGACCGCACCATGTCCACCCATCGTGCGGGACGCTTTTCGTGGGGCGCGATTATCCGGAACGGCCCAAGCCCGGCCGGCAGCGGCGCGCCGTCCATGGTGTCCGCCAGCAGGACTTCCGAATCCTCGAAACCGGAATCGAGCTCCGCGAGCGAAAAGACCACGCGGTAGTCGTCCGCGGCATCCACGAGTACGTACGTCGCAAGCGCCGCTCCGCGAATCTGCTCCCCGTGCGGCACACCCGCCTTCTCCAGGAGTGCCGCCAGTGGCACACCTTCATACACTTCCGTCTTCTGGCTGTGCGGATTCTCGACTCGCAGCGTGGTTCGCGGCATCTTTTTCAGATCGTCAGCCGTTACTGTGAATGGAGTCTTCACAGCCCCGCCGATTTTGATTTCGGTGGGGCCCGTCGTGGGTTTGGATTGCGCCGGTTGCTGTGCGAATGCGTGCTGAGCAATAGAAAATGCGCATAGGCCAAGGAATGCCGCGAGGAGCGCGGTTCGACGCATGGGGTCAGCCCTTCTCCAGCATGACTTCGGTGGACTTGATTACCGCCGACACCGTGTCGCCAACCTTGAGCTTCATTTCATCGGCGCTGCGTTTGGTGATCACGCTTTCGAGCACATTTTTCCCGGCGCGGACAGTCACGTGAGCCATGACGCCATCCGCTTCAAGCTCCACAATTTTTCCTTGAATTCGATTTCGGGCTGAAAGTTTTGCGGCCATGTAATGACCCTCGTTTCCGGCGGAAGCGGGTCCGCGCCCCTTGACCGCCTAAGCTTCGGCTGTTTCCCGTACGGTGTCAAATCGGCTTAAATTGTCCAAGAATTAGCCGCCTTTCTATGAATTTGCGCGGGGCGAATCGAATCTCCGGGAAGCGGACGACCCCGCGCGTTTGGCTTCGCTGGCCGCGTGTACGATTTTTCGGCGGAAGACCACATGAATTCAGCTAATCCGTATTCGTATTAAGTCGATTTGACATATCGATTTTATATTGTATTAGATCATACACTCGCTCAGGGGCGATCGGGGTGGGGCGTGAGAATCCAATCATTCCCCAAAGCGATGTGCCTTTTATAAGAGCTTTTTTCTTTGCCCAAGGGGGATTTTTTCCATGATGCGCGGGGACAGGTCAAGCAAGCCTCCATCACAAGTTCGACCAACAATCGAGAACTGGTTTGGGCTTGCCGCCGGGTGCCTATTCGCAATCCTGCTGTTCGCCAGCGGGGCCAACGCCCAGATTTCGGCCGATATCTCCGGGAGAGTCACCGACCCCTCCGGCGCAGCGGTCTCGGGCGCGAACATAACCGCCAAAACGTGGAGACCGAAGTGGCGCGCACCACCACTACGGATGATGCGGGGCGATACTGGGTATTGTCGCTCGCTCCAGGTGATTATGAAGTGCGGGTGACAAAGCAGAGCTTTCAGGAAGCGGTTCGAAGCGGGATTCACCTGGTCGTTGGGCAGGAGGCAAGCGTGGACATGGCTTTGAAGATCGGGCAGGTCAACGAGCAAGTCAAAGTAAATGCCGATGCGCCCATGGTGAGCACCACATCCACGGATATCTCCGGCCTGGTGGGAGAGGACCAGGTGAAGGACCTGCCGCTGAATGGCCGGAGCTATGACGAACTGATGAACCTCAATCCGGGCGTCGTAAATTTCACGTGGGAAAAAACCGGAGGAACGGGAATCTCCAATTCGACGACCGCCAACATGTTTTCGGTCGATGGAAACAGGCCGCAGCAAAACATGTTTCTGTTGAATGGCGTGGAGTTCACGGGCGCCGCAGAAAATAATATGCAGCCCGGAGGAGCCAGCGGGTACCTGATCGGAGTGGAAGCGGTCCGGGAATTTAATCTGCTTCGCGACGATTACGGCGCGGAATACGGGAAGCATTCCGGAGGCCAGGTCAATATCGTCACGCAGTCCGGGACAAATCAGTGGCACGGCTCCGCCTATGAATTCTTGCGGAACAACGCCCTGGACGCTCCCAACTATTTCGACGTCGCTTCAGCACCTCCATTTCAAAGAAATATGTTCGGGGCCTCGATGGGAGGTCCAATCCAAAAGGATAAGACCTTTGTGTTTGGCAACTACGAAGGCTTTCGGCAGGACCTGCATGAAACCTCCGCGGAACTTGTTCCCGATGCGCAGACCCGGATCGATGCCGCCAAGAACGCTTTTGTTGCGCCGCTGCTGAATTTGTGGCCCATAGCGCCAGCCGGCGCTCCCGATTTTCCGGTCTCCGGCGCGGACGGCGTCGCCGAGGTGTTCCTCAGCCCCGTGCAGACGATCCGGGAGGATTTCGGGACGGCGAGGGTCGATCACGAATTTTCGGACAAGGATACGCTTTCCGCGGCCTACACCATCGATAACAGCGGCAGCGTGACCGCTACGACATTTGACGCATATTCCACGGACCTGATCAATCTCCGCGAGCAGGTGTTCAGTATGGACGAAACGCACGTTTTCTCGGCGAATCTGGTGAACACCGCCCGATTCGGATTTTCCCGCGCCGGCTATTTCTTCACCGGAGAGCCCACGCCGGGAACGCCGGCGGCGACCGTTCCCGGATTTATCTCCGGATTGCCCGTGGGAGCGGTCGTCGTCGGAGGCAGCCAGGCATCGAATCCACAGGCGCAGCTGGGACTCGCGGGAAGCAATAATGGGAGCAATCTGTTCGTCGCCCGCAATCTATTCACGTACACCGATCAGATCTCGCTCACCAAAGGGCGGCATCAATTGACCGCCGGAGTATGGTTTCAGCGCCTGCAGTCCAATGAAGAACTCGCGCTCAGCCAATACGGGCAGGTCACCTTCAGCGGACTGCCCGCTTTGATTTCCGGTACGGCGAGTTTTCTATTCGATCCGGCGCCCACGCCCCTAAGCTGGCGCTCCCTGTACGGCGCGATCTACGCCGAAGATGCAATCCGCCTTCGGCCCAACCTGACCTTCACTCTGGGTTTGCGGGAGGAGCTCACGACGGGCTGGGACGAAGCCTACGGGAAAGCCTCGAACTACAATCTCGCTGGTGGAATTATTTCTTCGTTGCCACTGATCGGCAACGCGCTGTTTACAGTGAATAACGCGAAATTTCTGCCGCAGCCGCGCATCGGCCTCGCTTGGAGTCCGTGGGGAACCAAGACCGTAGTTCGCGCCGGATTCGGCATCTATGACGATTTGCAGGATGCGCTCGGCTACCGCGCCGATCAGAACGCGCCGTTCAATCCGACCTACACAATCGGCGCAAGCGGCATGACGCTTTCTCACCTTCCCATCAATCCCGCTGCAGCGCTCCCCGCGGGGGCGATTCTGGTTCCCGCCGGAGTGCAGCCGGACATGTCCACGCCGACCGTCATCACTTATTCCCTGCGCGTTGAGCAGGAGCTGTCTCCGAACACGTCGCTGAGCGTGGGCTACGTGGGGAGCCACGGGTATCACGAACTGATCGGCGTCGACGCGAATTCGCCGGTCCCGGTCGTTTGCCCGGCGACTCCGTGCCCAGCCAATTTCCCGAATACAGCCGCATGGGGCGCTTTGGCCGGACAGGCGGTGCCTCCCGGAACCTTTTATAATCCGACCACGACGAAACCGAACCCTACACTCGCAAACACCTGGACCTGGTTTTCCGAGGGCGATAGCAATTACAACGCGCTCGAGGTGGACCTCAAGCGCCGGATCAGCCACGGGCTTGCGCTTCGCGGCGTGTATACGTGGTCGAAGTCGCTCGATGATGGGGACTCGCTGAACGCTACGGCTGCGCAAAACGCGGTCGCTCTGCTGTCGAATCCCTATGTGGCCAGGGCGGATTGGGGACTCGCGACGTACGATGTTCGAAACATCGGCGTCGTATCGGCAACCTATGAACTGCCGTTCGGGAACGGCCAGAAGTACATGAGCAGCTCCGGCGGCATGAATTATCTTGTCGGCGGGTGGACAATCAACAGCATCGTGACCGCGCAGTCCGGATTCCCGTTCACTCCCCAATTGAGTTACAACCCGTCCAACAACGGAGATACGCGCAACCCGGTCCGGCCGTTTCTCAATCCCGCATTTACGGGTTCGGTGATTACAGGAACCGCGGCTCAATGGTTCAACCCAAATGCATTTATCGGGCAGCCGACCGGCAGCGGCTTCTGGGGAGATGTGGGACGCGACACATACATCGGTCCCGGCCTTGCCACGTGGGACTTTTCCGTGATGAAGGAAACTCATATCCTTGAAAAGCTAGACCTCCAGTTCCGCGCGGAGATTTTCAACATCCTCGACCGCGCCAACTTCAACACGCCGAGCCTGATTACCAATGTCCTCCCGCCCGGAGCGAACTCCTCGACTCCAACGATCGTCTCGCCGACGGCCGGGGTCATCACGAGCACTTCCACGACTTCGAGGCAGGTTCAATTTGGACTGAAGCTGCTCTGGTAGCACACGCAGGCGTCTTCAGAGGCTGCGGAAAAACCGACAGTGTGTCATCCCGAAGGGCGGGTTTCGCCCGAGGGATTTGCTTTTTTTGCCCGAATGAGCAAAAAAGCAGATCCCTCGCTCCGCTCGGGATGACCACAAAGAGGGTTTTTCCGCAACCTGTTCAGCCGCTCAATATCGGCCACTGTGCAAGAATCCGCGGCGGTCCCGCTTTGAGAGGGCCGCCGCTTTCGCTTTTGACTTCGGATGGAACCGCAGGGAGCATCTGGCATCAAAGAAAATGGAATGAATTCCGAAATACGAGAGACGAAAGAAAAACGATGAAACTCAACGAATATGTGACCTTGGGACGTTCCGGGTTGCTCGTAAGCCCGCTTTGCCTGGGAACGATGACGTTTGGAACCGAATGGGGCTGGGGAAGCGAAGAAACCGCAGCGCGGGCGATTTTTGACCGGTACCTCGAAAAGGGCGGCAACTTTGTGGACACCGCGGATGGCTACACGAACGGAAAAAGCGAGGAGTTGGTCGGAAAATTCATCAAGCACGCAAAGGCGCGGGACCGCGTCGTCCTGGCAACGAAATTCACATTTAGCGCCGAGCCGGGAAATCCCAACGCGGGCGGCAACGGCCGGAAGAATATGCATCGCGCGATCGAAGGCTCGTTGCGCCGCCTGCAAACCGATTACATCGACCTCTACTGGATGCACGTTTGGGATCGAGTCACGCCGCTCGAAGAAGTTCTGGATTCCTTCAATGCCTTGGTCAAGGCGGGCAAGATCCGTTACTTCGGCCTTTCGGACGTTCCTGCCTGGTATATAGCCCGCGCGCAGACACTGGCCGAGCAGCAAGGCCTCGAGAGAATTATTGCGCTCCAGCTCGAGTACTCGCTCATCGAAAGAAACATCGAGCGCGAGCACATTCCCGCCGCGCAGGAATTGGGAATTGCGGTCTGTCCGTGGAGCCCGCTGGCCGGCGGTTTACTTGCCGGGAAGTACAAGCGAGGGTCACAGCCCGGTCCCGCGGACGGGCGGCTCGAAATCCAGAAGACCGCGGGCACCACGTTATTCGAGCGGTTTACCGATTACAATTGGAACATCGTGGACGTCCTGGTCGACGTAGCCAAACAAATCGGCCGGCCGGCCGCCGAAGTCGCTCTGAACTGGGTAACCACGCAGCCGGGAGTGACTTCAACGATCATCGGCGCGACAAAGATCAACCAATTGGACAGCAACTTGTCCTGCCTGGATTTTGAGATTCCCGCGGAATTACGGGCGCGTCTCGATCAGGCCGGAGCGCCTGATCCTCTGGCGCACCCCTACGTATTTTTTGGCCCGACACTTCAATCGAGGGTTCATGGGGGAGCTGCGGTAAGGCCGTGGTCAAGGTCGAATCGGTGAGATATTTAACGCTTTTTCGGTGGAAGCGATCATTCACCGTCAGATTGAAGCGGGGCGGCAAGCCGTGCTCCTACAGGCCGAAACGCTAAAAAAGGGCGGGTAATCAGGTCACAATGCTCGGATAGAGTTTCGTCGCGATGCCAACCAGGATCGCAAATACCAGGATCAGCATCGCGAAATCGGCTCGCAGGCCAAACGTGCTCACGCCGCCCACGACCATCATTGTCCGCAACGCATCGACCTGGTACGACAGGGGATTCCCTTTCGCCACAACGCGCAGCCATGCAGGCATCAGGACGAGCGGATAAATCGCATTGCTCGCGAAAAAAAGCGGCATTGTGAGGACCTGTCCGATGCCCATGAACCGTTCGCGCGATTTCACCAGGCACGCGATGATCAGCGAGAAAGTCGAAAAAATCGCCGAGCCCAGCATCACCGTCAATGCGACTCCGGCAATCGCCAGCAGACCAAGATGAAGCTGGACGTGCAGCAGGTAGGCCAGAGCGTACACGAACACCATCTGGCTCAGGCTCCGGGCCGTCGAGGAGATCGCTCTCCCCAGCACCAGCGTGCTGCGCGGCGCCGGGCTCACGAGGAATTTCTGCACGATTCCCAGATCGCGCTCCCAGATGAGAGAAATGCCGTAAAAAATCGCTCCGAAAAGAACGCTCTGCGCCAGAATTCCGGGCGCCATGAAGTCGAGGTAACTGATCCCGCCGGTCGGAATGGCTCGCGTGCGGGCAAAGACCTGGCCGAATATCAGCAGCCACAGAAGAGGCTGCACCATGCGCGTAAATAGTTCCACCGGATCGTGGATCAACTTGCGGATGTCGGCTTCGGCCACCGCAAACGTCTGGCGCAAGTAGCTCGCGCCGGGAAATGGCTCAGCCCATTCGTTGACTAGTGATTCTTGTACGTGCGACATCTCTCAGGTCCCCTCCTTCCGACATCGTGGCCCCCGTGAAGTGAATGAAAACGTCATCTAAGGCCGCGGACGGGCCCACTTGCGCTTTGAGCGCTTGCGGAGTGTCCATGGCCACGAGCACGCCTTTATGCATGACGGCAACGATCTCACAGAGCCGATCGGCTTCTTCCATATCGTGCGTCGTCATCAGGATCGTGGTGCCATACTCGCGGCGCAGTCCGATGATGCGTTCCCAGACCGAGCGCTTGGCGGACGGATCAAGGCCCACCGACGGCTCGTCGAGAAAGAGAACGCTTGGCCGGTGCAGCATGGATTGTGCGATTTCCAGACGGCGGATCATTCCGCCGGAATACTGGCGCACGCGTTTCCCGGAAACGTCCGAGAGTTCCATGAATTCAAACGCCTGTGCGATCCGGCGCTCGCGTTCCCCGCGGGGAATGCCGTAAAGCTTTGCCGAAATCAGCAGGTTTTCATAGCCGGTAAGGTCTCCGTCGGCGGAAAGCATTTGCGAAACGTAGCCGATCTTCCGCCGGACCGCTTCGGGATGCTGCACGATGTCAAAGCCGTCGATTTTCGCGGTTCCCTCGGTCGGGGCGAGCAACGTGGTCAGCATCTTGATCAGCGTGCTCTTCCCCGCGCCATTGGGCCCGAGCAAGCCGAATGTCGTGCCATGCATAACGGAAAAATTCAGATGATCGACCGCCACGAGCGAGCCGTATCGCCGCGTCAGGGAAAGTACTTCGATGGCCTTGTTGTCAGTCGCCTTTGCGTCGGGAGTGTTTTCCATGGCCCGTTAAAGTTTACATGCGAATTGCGTTTGACGCGAGAGAGGATCGCGCAGCGCAACGGCGAGAAGGGCGCGATTCGAGACTCATCCGGATCGTTCTGAATTTGAGGCTCGAGATGGAGGATGCCCGGGTCCGTATAGCTCAGGCAAACAGAGAAACTTTTGCTGTCGGCAAACGTCCATTGAACGTAGGATATCTGAAAGGTTTGGAGCTACTCCCAAATGGAGCAATAGATGGTGCGGATCAAGACCTGTTGGACGGCACGAGCGCTTGTCGCGGCCGGAATTGCCTTAGCCACAATGAGCGCATCGCCGCGGTCTAAAGTCGCGAGTGCGGACGCTGCTCCCGCCGAAGCGCCACAGATCCCCATTCAGCAATTCACGCTGAAAAACGGCCTGCGCGTCGTGCTTTCGGAAGACCATGCGGCCCCAACCATATCGCTCTGCATGACGTATGACGTGGGGTCGAGAAACGAACTGCCCGGTCACAGCGGGTTTGCGCATCTCTTCGAGCACATGATGTTCGAGGGCTCTGAAAATGTGGGCAAGGGCGAACAATTCCTTCTGGTGAGCGCCAATGGCGGGGATATGAATGGCAGCACCAGCGAGGACTCCACAAATTATTATGAGCGGCTGCCGGCCAACCAGCTGGACCTGGCGCTGTTTCTTGAATCCGACCGCATGCGCGCCTTGCGAGTCACTCAGGCGAATCTCGACAACCAGCGAAGCACCGTGCAGGAAGAGCGGAGGCTCCGCGTGGATAACCAAGCCTACGGCAAGACGGACGAAATCCTCGAGGGTCTCGCGTACGACAATTTTGGGTACAAGCATTCCGCGTTCGGTTCCATGGCCGACCTGAACGCGGCCACCCTCGCCGAAGTCTCGCAATTTTTCAAGACGTATTACGCGCCCAACAACGCGGTTCTTTCGCTGGTGGGGGATTTCAAGACGCCGGAAGCGCTTGCCAAAATCAAAAAATATTTTGAGGACATCCCGGCGCAGCCTGCTCCGCCTGTGGTGGACATTTCCGAGCCCGCGCAAGCGGCGGAGCGCAGAACTGTCTTGCAGGACTCCTTCGCGCGCCTGCCGCGCCTCGATATCGTTTACAAGACCGTCCCGGCGAACACGCCCGATTGGTACGCCCTCGATATGCTCGGTGACATTTTGTTCGGCGGCTCGTCTTCCCGGCTCTACCAAAAACTGGTGAAGGAAAATGCGGTGGCTCTCCAGACGGCCGGAGGGATCGACTCGCGGCGAGGTCCGTCTCTGTTTCAGGCGTACGCCTTGCTGAAACCCGGACAAGACTCAGCCGAGGTTGAGAAACTGATCTCGGAGGAGATTGAGCGCGTGAAGAGCGATGGCGTCACTCCCGCCGAAATGCAAAAAGTCCTGATCCAGGACCGGCTGCAACTTACCGAGTCCCACATCAATACACTCAATCGGGCTCGAATGCTTGGGCGGGATGCGGTGTATTTTCACGACCCCAACTTGATTAATACAGTCCTTGCAAATTACAGCGAAGTGACGCCGGCGGATATTCAGCGCGTAGCCCGCCAGTTCCTGGGCGCGGAGCAGCGCACGGTCGTACTGACAATTCCAAAAGGGCAGGAAGCGCCTCCGCCAGGATCCGGCAAGGGTGTGAACGAATGAGGCGCGGAAGCAGGATTACATTCCTGGTGCGAGCGGCAACGTTGGTGGTTCTGGCGGCAGCCGTTTCCATCTCGGCGAGGAGTCAGGACGAATCGGGTCAGGACAAATCGACTCCCGCGAGCAAAGTTGAGCGGCTGAACCGCGCGCCTGTATCAAAGGAAATCCTGAAAGTGAAGTTGCCGCGTCCCGTTGAAACCGTCCTTCCGAACGGAATCAACGTGTTGATTCTTGAGGACCACCGCTTCCCGCTGGTCACCGTGCAATTCGAAATCAATGGCGCCGGTCCCCTTTTCGAACCGGCAAACGAGCCGGGCCTTGCCGCGGCGACGGCGCGCATGCTCACCGAAGGCACGAAGACTCGCACCAGCAAGGACATCGCCGACCAGATCGACTCCCTGGGAGCAAAGCTCTCAGCCTCCGCGGCGTTCGGCTCGGCAACCACAACGCTGGCCGCGTCGGGATTGTCGGACACGTTCGAACAATGGTTCGCGCTGGCAGGCGATGTTCTCCTTCATCCTAGTTTTCCTGCGGACGAGCTTGCACAGTACAAGGCGCGGAGCAAGCCCGCTCTTTTGCAGCAGCGTTCGCAGCCAAATTTTCTGGCCAACCAGACGATGAACCGCGCATTGTATGGAACGTTTCCCGCGGCAGTGGTATCCGCCACGCCTGAATCGCTCGACGCGATGACGCCGGCGATGCTTGCGGAATGGCACGATACGCGTTTCGCGCCGCAGAATACGATCCTGGCAATTTCGGGAGACGTTCACGCCGCGGCGCTGATTCCAAAGCTGCGGGGATGGCTGGCGGAGTGGCAGCGTTTGAAAGTGTCCACGACCTTGCCCTCTGATCCTTCGCCTGCGACAAAGGGCAAAGTTTATCTGGTGGATCGTCCCGGATCGGTGCAGACCACTTTGCTGATGGGCAATCTGGCAATCAAGCGCAGCGACCCGGACTATCCGGCCCTGGTTGTATTGAACGAGGTGCTGGGAGCCAGCCCCGCAAGCCGCCTGTTCATGAATTTGCGGGAAGAAAAAGGCTACACATATGGCGTGTACAGCAATTTGATCGCTCGAAAGTACGCCGGACCGTGGACGGCGGGCGGCGACCTTCGGACAGAAGTAACCGACGGCGCGATGACGCAGTTTTTACGCGAGCTCAACCGAATCCGCGATGAAGAAGTGCCCGAGGATGAACTTGCCGCGGCCAGGCGCACGATTACGGCGCGGTTTGCGCTTTCGCTGGAATCGCCGCAGCAACTCATCGGATACGCGCTCACCGCGAAGACGTACGGCTTCCCCGCCGATTACTGGGACAAATATCCCGCTCAGATTGCAGCGATCACAGCCGAGGATGTTCAGCGCGTGGCGAAGAAATATATCAACCCCGCAACAATGCAGGTGGTCGCCGTCGGCGATGCGAGTAAGATCAGGAGCGTCCTGGAGAAATACGGCCCGGTCGAGATGGTGGATCCGACTGCAAATCAATCTGCAGAAGCCAACAAGGCGCCCGGCGCGGGATTGTAATAATCAAAGCACGCGCGAAACCTGTCAGGCCCGGCGGAATGGTCCGGCAGGAAGACAAAAGTGCCGCATCCATCCCGAAGAACCCGGGACAGATGCGCCTCTACAAAACCGATCGTCATTCCTCACCCGCTTCAGCGGGTGAGGAATCCTTCTTTCTTTTTTGCATCAAATCCAGAGAGATTCCTCACTTCGTTCGGAATGACGGTCACTAATTTCTTTTAAACTGGGAGTCTAAGCTTGTCTTGACGCGGGGCGCGGCGCCACGGGCGTTCGGCGAACAGTCAACCAGAGCATGATCCCCGCGATAACCGACAACGCGCTCGCGGCCTGCGCATTCGACATCCCATAGAACGATCGCGGATTGATGCGAATGATTTCGACGAGAAATCTTGAAATCCCCGTCAAGACCAGGTATGCCGCGAACACGATCCCGTGCGGCGCATGACTCTTGAAGCAACGCTCCCCCAGCTTCCAAAGAAGCCAAAAAATCACGAACGCGGCGAGAAATTCGTAAATCGGCGTCGGATGCACCCGGCAATCGGGCGCCGCGCCCCACTGAACGCAGGTTTCCGTGGTCGGAACGATGCCGTGTGGAAACGCCATGCCCCAGGGCAGGGTTGTGGGTTTCCCGTAATCTCCATCTCCTGAAATCAGGCAGCCGATGCGCCCGATTCCATACCCCAATGCGGCCGCGGGGGCCGCAGCGTCCAACATGAGCAGTGACTTTATCCGGAAGCGCCACGCAAGCAACATCAGCGCGATGAATCCGCCAATGACCGCGCCGAAAAAAGCAAATCCCATCGTGCTGAAAAGCTGCGGCCAGGGATCCGCGAAAAATTCCCTGGGGCTCTCAAGCAAATGATAAAGGCGCGACCCGGCAAGTCCGGCGAGGCCCGTGATGCCGATGATCGCTTCGGCGTCCGCCGAAACGCCGCGGCGCGCAAAATCGGCGCGCAGAACAAAGAACGCGCAGATCAAAGCGATGGCGACCATCAGGCCGTACGTGCCGAGCGTTATCGGGCCGATGTGTATGAAGGGGTACAAACAAACTCCTGATCTTGATCGCCGTCAGTGGTACAGATTGCGTTCGCGCCAAGAATATTCCAACACGGATTACAACAGTATAGCCGATACTTCGCAAACGCACGCACAGGCTGCGGCAACGCCTAAAACGCCGTCATTCCCTGGCGCGCTGCGCGCCAGGGAATCTTTCTTCGTCTGGATAACAATCGAAGAGAGATCCCTCGCTGGGCTCGGAATAACATACGAAGGCCCTGTTGACACCCTTACGTAAGAACGCCGATTGCTGTAGCCCGCGTCTTCAGACGCGGGCCTTTCCAGGATAATACAGTGGAAAATCCTCGCCTCTAAAGAGGCGAGCTACAGCAACGACGTCCCGGCAAGTTGAAAGCAGTTGTCCATCACAGGATGTCAACAGAGCCACATACGAACTAACTGATTCAGCAAACACTGTTACTCGCCGGCGACTTTCTTCAACGCAAGCCAGGGCAATTGCAGGATCGTCAACGGGTGCGACCACAACCGCTTGGCCATCAGCCAGCCGTGGCGTCGCGAGCGATGCAAGCCGCGGGCGTCAAGAATCTGCGTCGCGTCTTCAATGGTGTACAGATGCCACCATGGGCCGATGAGCGCGCGATTCCTTTTATATTCATGCTCGCGGGGGGCTTCATGATGATTTTGATGGATGGCAACTACATTGGAGGAAACATCCACCAGTTCCGCGCCTCGCGAACGCACACGCCATAGCAGATAGTTGTCAAATCCCGGTTTTCCAATGGCAAGCGGCAATAGGTCTGCGCACAGCCCGCGGGAGAACACAAAGTAGTCGATATAATTCCCCGGCCGCTGTACGTTCGCGCGAAGCGCTTGCGCTCGTATCGAATCCGCCCAGCCATCCTGTGAATCATCGAGCAGCCGATTCCAATCGAGGTCCCATCGGCGGCCTACCATCATGAATCTCTCGAACTTCGAGCGAACACGCTCCAGCGCGCCGCTGAAATCGTCCGTCAGAATAATGTCGCCGTTCACATAACACAGTAGAGGAGTCGACGCGTGCTCTTCGGCCTTGCGAAAGAGATCATCGAGCAGCGGCGTGCCGAACTCATTGCGGGCCACTTCCGGGAAATGCCGCAGATTCAGCTCACGCGCAATTTCAGCATTGCCCTCTCTGTCACCGAATAGAAAAATTTCCGGCCGGGGGGTAAGGCGCGTCCAGCTCAAGATGGAGTTGCGTCGGATGGTCGCGAATTGTTCACGGAAAGGCTCGGGAACGGTTCCATAGTAAATGGCGAACAGCGTCAGCATCGAGTTTGTCAGGAGCGCCCTCTCGTGGCAGCCGATGTCATGTTAACCTAATTCAATCGGTTGCGAAATGTCCGCCCAAGGAGCTTCTCCGCGAGTCATGGCGAAGGCTGACGATAAGGCAATGCGCTTCCGCTGGCTGACGCTGCTCTTGGGGATTCCCCAGACTGTCCGCCTTCCCTTCGGGAGCCGTTGGGTAGCGCGGAACGATGCCTGCGGGCGGATGGTCCTTCGGGGCCGATTTGAAAATGCGGAACGCCGATTCGTTGAACGGTTCCTGAAACCTGGAATGGTCGTGCTCGATATCGGCGCCCATCATGGATACTACACCTTGCTTGCATCGCAAAAGGTCGGTCCCGCCGGCCGGGTCATCGCATTCGAGCCATCGAGTCGCGAGCGGCGGAGACTTTTGCAGCATTTACAGATGAACGGATGCACAAATGTCCGAGTGGAGGAAACCGCGCTTGGCGAAACAGAAGGGCGGGCGGAATTATACGTCGTCCGCGGCAAGGAGACCGGTTGCAACAGTCTCCGCCCTCCGGATGTTCGTCAACCCACCGATGCGACCGAGGTAAGTGTGGAGCGCCTGGACAACTACGTTCGCAAAAACGATTTGCCCCGAGTGGACTTCGTGAAAATGGACGTGGAAGGGGCGGAATTGGCCGTGCTCAAGGGTGCCACGGAGTTCCTCGCGCGGCGGCCGCGGCCGGTCGTCTTCTGTGAGGTGCAGGACATACGTACCCGGCCGTGGGGCTACCCGGCACGAGAGATCGTGGAATTCTTACGACAGAGAGAATTTCAATGGTTCGTTCCTTCTGCCGACGGAGGATTGCGACCACTTCCGCTGGATCAAACGGAATTTGACGGCAATTTCGTCGCGATACCGGAAGAGAACGGAGATGTGAGCCGATCTTCTCACGGGCAGGAACCAAGCGCATCATGACGGCAAGCCTCACTTCGGCGGCAAGCAGCAGTTCTCCCGAGAAGGCCGGGGCGCGCCACCTGACCCATCCTAAATACCGACCCGACATTGACGGCTTGAGAGCTGTTGCGGTCCTTTCGGTGATTGGATTCCACGCTTTTCCGAGGACGATTCCGGGCGGGTATGTCGGCGTGGATATTTTCTTTGTCATTTCGGGATTCCTGATCAGCACGATCATCTTCCGAAGCCTCGAGGAGAATCGCTTCAGTTATGCCGAATTCTACGCGCGGCGCATTCGGCGCATCTTCCCCGCGCTGATCCTGGTCCTGGCCGCATGCCTGATTTGCGGCTGGTTTGGAATCCCCAACGATTACAAACAGCTCGGAAGACACGTTGCGGCGGGGGCCGGATTTGTCTCGAATTTCGCGCTTTGGAAAGATTCAGGATATTTTGACGCGGCGGCGGAGCAAAAGCCGTTGCTTCACTTGTGGTCCCTGGGCGTTGAAGAGCAATTCTACATCATCTGGCCCTTGCTCCTGGGACTTGTCTGGAAACGGAAATTCAATTTCTTGAAGATTACTCTTCTGGTCTTGTGCTGCTCTTTCCTCGTGAACGTATACACGGTTCGCTCTCAACCATCGGCTGCGTTTTATTCGCCGCTGTCCCGATTTTGGGAGCTGATGATCGGCGGGATACTTGCCTACTTGACGTTGCACAAGCCGCATCTTTTGCCGAAAAAGAGAAACTGGGTTTCAGCAGCGGGATTGCTTCTGATTCTTTCGTGCCTATTTATCCTGGACCCGGAGAGTGCCTTTCCGGGCTGGTGGGCGCTGTTGCCGACTGTGGGAGCATTTCTGGTGATGACGGCCGGGCCTGACGCCTGGGTAAACCGCAAAATCCTGGGAAATCACTCGATGGTCTGGATCGGGTTAATAAGCTATCCCCTGTATCTCTGGCACTGGCCCGCCCTTTTTCTGTTCAGGGAACTGTTCCCTACGGAATACCTGACTCACTTCGAATGGGGATTGGGGCGAGCTTGCGCCATTGGTATCAGCATTCTCCTGAGTTGGCTCACTTATCGGATGGTTGAGTTGCCGATTCGTTCGGGGAATCCGACACGGAGCCGCACGTATGCCCTGGCCGGAGCAATGGCTCTCGTTGCGGTCGCCGGCGGCGTGACTTACAAAACGAACGGATTTGCGTCCCGGCTGTCTCCTCAACTTGCTGGAATCCTCGGCCTTGACTACACCAACGAGTCCTCGATGGCTTATCGCCTGAAAACCTGTTTCCTGGAAGCGAATCAGGAGGCGGATGATTTCAGAAATTGCACAAGTTATCCGTCGGGAAAACCGGCGAGCAACGTGCTGCTGTGGGGAGATTCACTTGCCGCCCATTTATATCCGGGAATCGAGTCCTCTATCGGCTCCAACAGCGAGATAACTCAGTTTACTTCCAGTTTCTGTCCACCGTATGCCGGATATGCCTCCAAAGGTGAGCCGCACTGCAAGGAAGTTAATGACTATGTGATGGAATGGGTTGCCAGAAACAAGCCGGACCGCGTGATCCTCGCAGGAATGTGGTCGGAACATCATTGGGATTCATTCGGGGGGAAGCTGATGGGGGACACTGTCAGGCAGCTGAAACTGCGGGGCGTAGGGAGGATCGACCTGGTGGGACCGGCGCCCGTGTGGAGACGCAGTTTGCCGGCAGAATTGTTCTTTTACACTCGGCTCAACAAGACCAATTCCGCAATTCCCGATAGAATGTCATACGGCCTGGACGACAGTATTCCAGCTCTGGATGTCTCGATGCGGGGATTCGCGAAGGAAGCCGGAATCAATTATCTTTCCCCATACTCAATTCTGTGCGACCCCGATGGTTGCCTGACGAGGGTCGGTGATACTCCGGATAAGATAACCGCCTGGGACAGGGTCCATTGGACGATCGCCGCCTCGCGCTACGTGGTCTCGCGGTTCACGAATTAGGTTGAAGAGGACGATCCAGGGGACAATTTCGGAGCTAAGATTTCACGAGGAAAATCCCGATCTCCGCCCAGCGGACGTTCA
Source organism: Terriglobia bacterium (assembly GCA_963757625.1). Taxonomy (GTDB): domain Bacteria; phylum Acidobacteriota; class Terriglobia; order Acidiferrales; family UBA7541; genus Palsa-360. The sequence goes on from CAVWSJ010000007.1 coordinate 451,632, forward strand.
GAGAGTTTACTTCGTCGGCGTAAGGCATCGCGGGATCCAAGTGAATCGTATCAAGAATGATGTCGCGGTCCGAAAGCAGTCTGTCCGCGGAGAATCCGTCGTAACCGGGAAATCGGCTCCACTCCGGCGTCTCCGGCGGACCTAAGGAAAGGGCCGCATCCAGCATCCTGCGCAGGTTGAGTTCGGCGCTGATCGTAAAACCCTCCTTCGCCAGGATCGGATTTGATGACAAGATGTCGAGCTTCCGTTTGTCGAGTCCGATATTGTAGCTCACCGTCAGCGCCACAAGACCTCCGGGACAAAGTACACGCTCGGCCTCCCGAAAAAATAGAACCTGCCCCGCTGCCGATAAATGCTCGATGCTGCTGACGCTGGTGACCAGGTCCACCGAAGCATCCGGCATCGGGATTCCCTTCTCCAGGTCCGCGCGCACAATACTCGTGTTGCCTTCCACGCGGGAATCCAGCAGAAAGTCAAGCAGGTAGGCGTGCTTCACGCGCGGGCGATACCAGTCCAGCAGGCGATTCGATAAGCCCGATCCCGCATCCAGAACACGAAGTTCGCCAAGCGGAAGCGGTTCCATGTGACGGCGCACCCAGGCATGGGCCCAGCGGCGAGTCCCAAAATGTTTGGGACAAATACGTCTTGCCTCCGAGTGCGTGCCCCAGCAAATCGTCCGGTGAACCGTCTGCAAGGGAGACGTACCGGAGACGATGCGAGTCAAAGCTAATCCCAGACTCATTCGTTTATTCTCTGCCCTTCTCAAACGGAATCGTGAGTTTTTTCCCGTTCCTGCCCATAATTTTCGTCAGCCGATCGAACGGCAAGCAATATACACGCCGCTGAATCGCCAGGCAATGCAGCCGCACGGTTGCGGATGAATGACGCGTCACAAAAAAATGGCAGGGAGTCTAATGGATGACCGTCTGTTCTCCGATCGCCGGTTTGTTTCTCCGCATGATCAATAGAAAAGGAACGAGGCATAGCACGACAACTGCCAGGATGGAGATCACCTGGACATAGGCCAGCGTTGTCGCCTGCTGGTCGATCAGGCCGGAAATCATTCCGTATGCCTGACGCGTTGCATCCACGCCGCTTGATCCCTGATTCTTCAACGTCTGAATCAGGCCGCCGACCATGCCGTCGTACGCGGGCGCTCCCGGGACGGCGTGCGCGACAAGGGTCTGGTGGCGCTGCTGGGCGATGCGCGAAATGGAAGTCGAGATGAGCGCGATTCCGATGCTGCCTCCAATGTTACGCACAAAGCTGTTCATCGAGGAGATTTGATTGTTTTTCTCGCGCGGCACGCCCACATACGCTAGAACGTTCTGCGGCACGAAGATGAAGGCAAGTCCGACCACCTGGAAGGAGCGCATGGCGAACGCTGTGTAAAAATCCATTGTGAGATTGAATACGCTCGACATGTAATACAGCGCCACGGAAATGGAAATGAAGCCGAAGGCCATCAGCTTGCGCGGATCGATCCGGGAAACCAGAGCGCCGGCAATCGGCATCATGCAAATCATTACAAATCCGCCGCCGGCAAGCGCCTCGCCCGATTTCACCGCCGTGTAACCCAGCAGCACCTGCAGGAATTGCGGAATCATGAAAGTCGTTCCGTACAGCACGATTCCCAGCGTAAAACTGAAAAACATGGCCGTCGCGAAATTGCGCCTTTGGAACAGACGGATATCCACGACGGGATTGGGGTGATACCACTCCCACACGATCCAGACCGCAAACGCATAAGCGGCCATGATCACCAGGCCGGTAATCCATCGGGACGAGAACCAATCCGATTCCTGCCCTTTGTCGAGAGCGATTTGTAGGCTCGCGATCGCGATGGCGATCAGTCCAAGGCCGACATAATCGGCGCGGATGCCTCGCCTTCGTTCCTGTTCACGTTGCAGGAAGGGCGGGTCTTCGACCACGCGGCTGGTCATGAATAGCGACAGTAAACCGATCGGAACGTTGATGTAGAAAATCCAGTGCCATGTGAAATTATCTGTAATCCATCCGCCAAGCGTCGGCCCGATTGCGGGGGCGAGCACGACGGCCATGCCGTAAACGGCAAACGCCATGCCGCGCTTGGCAGCGGGAAACGTATCCGCCAGGATCGCCTGTTCGCTGGGTTGCAATCCGCCGCCGCCGACACCCTGCAAAATCCGGAAAAAGATCAGCATTCCCAGGCTGGATGCCAGGCCACACAAAAAACTGCTGGCGGTGAATAGCGCCACGCATGTCATGTAAAAGCGCTTGCGGCCTATGATCGTGGAAAGCCAGGCGCTGATGGGAAGAATGATGGCGTTGGAAACCAGATAACTGGTCAGGACCCACGACGATTCCACCTGGCTCGCGGACAGGCTGCCGGCAATATGCGGCAAAGACACGTTCGCAATGGAAGTGTCGAGCACCTCCATGAACGTGGCCATCGTCACCGTCAAAGCGACAAGCCACGGGTTAAACCGCGGTTTCCAGTCGTCGTGAAAGTCGGACACGCGTATTTTCCTTTACTTCAACCAGACCTGGGGAACGACCGACATGCCCGGCCGCAAGCGGTCGAGGCCCTGCTGCCCGGGCTTGAGCCGGATGCGAACCGGCAGGCGTTGCACCACCTTGACGTAGTTCCCCGTCGCGTTTTCAGGGGGCAGCAGGCTGGTAATTGAGCCCGTCGCGCCCGGCATGGCCTCCACGTAGCCATTGAATTTCTGGTCGAACGCATCAACGGAAACCGTGACCGATTGGCCGGGGTGCATTTGTCTTAATTGGCTTTCCTTGAAATTCGCGGTCACCCACAAATCGCCCAGATCCGCCAGCGTGATGAGCCGCTGGCCTTTGCTGACGTGCTCGCCAACTTCCACTGTGCGCTTGCTGACCACACCGGAAACCGGCGCAACGATCTTGCAGTAGCTGAGGTCGAGTTGCGCCTGATCAACCTGGGCTTGCATGCCCTTCACGTCAGCTTCTTTCGATTGAAGATTGGCTTTGGAAATCGCGACTTGGTTGGGAGCATTGGTATCTGCCAGGGCCATCTGGCTGCGCGCCTGCTCAAGCTGGGCTTTGCGCTGGTCCACCACCTTTTGCGCGGATTCGGCCGAGGCGCGAGCGGAATCGACCGAGGCAGCGAGCGCCTTGGCCGTCGCGACCACTTCGTCATACTGTGAGCGCGAGACTTCATCTTTATCGACCAGCGCCTTGTACCGACCGACGTCGTTTTGCGCCTTCGTGTTGTTCGCCTCCACAACTTGCAATTGGGAGAGCGCCGCGGCCTGATCGCGTTCGGCCGCCGCGACGCCAGCCTCGGCATTGGCGACTTCGGACCGGCTGGTCGAAATGTTCGTCTGGGATGTGCTCGCAACGATCGGAAGATTCGGATTCTCCGCCCGCAATTCAGCTTGCGCTTTCAGGAGTTGCGCCTGAGTCTGCTCCAGCGCGACGGCGTAGTCCCGCGGATCGAGTTCCACGAGCGTTTGTCCCGCCTGCACGGACTGATTTTCTTCCACGTAAACGGCTTTGACTTCGCCGTCGATTCGCGCGGTAATTCCGTTGAGGTGTCCGTCAATCTGGGCATCGTCGGTGGATTCGTAGGTTCCGGAGTAGAGCCAGAACGCAATCGCTCCAATCAGGATCACGGCGCCGAGGATAGCCGCAAAAATCAGCGTCCTTCGGCGTCCTTCCGTGTTGTTTTCCGGTGACGCCGCGTCCTGTGGTTTCCCGGAGGAGGATGTCGCGACGCGAGACGTTTCTTCCCGCTGCAATTGCTCTGTGGCCATACTTATTTGCTCCTCAGAAGATCGCGCATGATTTTTTCAGCCTGGCCGGTGGCTCGGGCCACGCTCGCTTTCGCAAGATTGTGCGCATTCAAGCTGGCAATATAATCCTGCTCCGCGCTGGACACCGCTTCCTGCGCCTGCACAACTTCCACCGTGTCCGCAACGCCGGAAGCAAAACGGTCCCGCGCCTGCGTCAGCTCGTCATTCGCAAGCTGACGCCGGCTTTGCGCCACGCGAACCTGGTCCACCGCCGAATTCAGGTCCAGGAAGGCGTTGCGCACGTCCGTTTCCACGCGGGCTTGCCGGTCTTCATATTGCGCGCGCCGCTGCTGGAGGATGGCATCCGCCTGCTCGATGTCTCCGCCGGACCGGCCCCCCGCCCAGATGGGAAACTTGAGCTCACCGGTGACAGAGAAAGTGCCATGCGACTGTGCCGGATTGACTCCGATCACACCATAAGCCGCGTCGATGCCCAGCGTGGGATACCGCTCGGCGACGGCCGCCTTTCTCGAGAGTTCCGCCGCGCGCACTTGAGCTTCGGCGGCTTTCAGGTCAGACCTGTTTTGCGCGGCCAGAGCGATCGCCTGATCGAGGGTGATATTTTCCAGCGGCGCATAGGGCATCGCGTCCGTCAGAGTTAAATCCTGGCCTGAGGACAGTCCGATCAACCGAGCCAGGGCGATTTTCTGTTTGGCGTACTCGTCCAGCTCGGCGGTCAGCCGCTGCTGCTGCGTTTGGAGTTCGACCTGGCTCCGCGTCATGTCGATGCGGGCAGTGAGGCCGGCGGAGAAACGATCCGATGCCTGCTGAAATATCGCCTGGCCGGTCTCCACTTGCGTTTTTGCCGAATCGACGCGCGCGGACTCTGCCAGCACTTGCAGGTAAGCAGCCGTCACGACGTAAACCACAATCTCCCGCGCGTCCGCGGCGGAAAGGTCAGCCGCCTTTTGCGTTTCCCGGGAAGACTGGTAGGTCCGGATCGCCTGGAAATCGGCGACATTTTGCGACAGGTAGCCGCGCAGGTCGAAGTAATTGAATGGCCCGACAACCGTGGGAATCGAAAATCCGAGGCTCGGAGGAAATTTGAATTTGAATCCTAATGCGGCCAGGTCAATCTGCTCAACGGACTCCAGGGCGTCACCGGTCAGATTCGGCACCAACGGGCTGCGCGCCACGATGCTCGCCCCGTGCGCCTCCCGCGAAGTCTGCTGCGAAGTGATCGCGCCGAGGTTATAGCGAAGACCTCTTTGCAGCGCGTCGTCCAAAGACAGGGCGAGTGGCTGAGTCGTGGGAGCGCCCGAAATGACGCTGCCTTGAAAGTCGGCGCCGGTCTGCGCGACCGCGGAGCGGGTCAGCGGGAGCAGGCAAAGGGCCACGGTGAGAAAACGAAACCACAGGTATCGCATGAGGACCGCTCGATTCTTCGGGACTTGTCTGCCACGCCTGCCGTTTTCGATTCCGGCGCTCAAGTTCCAGTCATGCATTTCCGTTGACCCGGCGGAAGGCAAAGCGGACTGTCCGATCTCACAATTAATGCTTGCAGGGCCGAGGACACCTTAGTAAGATACATACACGTATGTATGATGTCAATGGGAGCATCAACGGCAAATGCGAGAACTCTCATTCCAGCGCGGACGCAATAAAGCGGCCCCGTCGAGCGCTCCGGTGCGATTGCGCCCCCGCTCCCGTCAGGCCCAGCGCACCGAAATAACCAGGCGAAAGCTGCTGGCCGCCGCCAAACGCGTCTTTGCTCAGGACGGTTTCGAGGCCGCGCGCCTGGAAGATATCGCCGCCGGCGCGGGTTACACCCGCGGCGCTTTCTATGCCAATTTTGAAAGCAAGGAAGACATCTTCTTTGCCCTTCTTGAAGAGTGGGTGCGCGAACGAATCGAGGCCGTCACCGCAGCCCTTCGCGAACATGTAAATCCTCTCGATAAACTTGCCGCGCTCCGCAAGCACTACGCTGGAATCGCCAAGGACCGCCGTCTGGTCCTGATCTCCCTGGAATTCAAGCTCTTCGCTTTGCGCCACCCCGAGGCGCACGCTCGCCTCCGGGACCGCCACCGTCGCATCCGCGCCTCCTGGGGCGAGCTTTTTTCGGAATTGATGCGGGCGCTGGGACGTAAACTTCCGGTCAGGAATCCGGCAGCCTCGACTTGTCTTGGCGCCCTTGCCCAGGGCATGCTCCTTGAGCATTTAGTCGATCCAAAAACGCTTTCCGATAGCGATGTCCGCCATGTGCTGGGCCTTTTCTTTGATGCCGTATTCGGCACCGAGGCGACATGGGGGCGCCATTAACCCATATGATCCTCAAGCCCTAGAAAGGATAGGATTTTGTAACGAACTGCCAGGCATTTGCATCACAATAGCGGGCGAAAATTGTGGCTCGGCCAGGCCGTGGAGCTACGCGACCCGTCTAGACTGCACCGCGCGAATCGTAAGCGAAACGTCCGTATTGCCCGCTAAAGAACGGGAAAGTGTCATTCGAACGCTCAAGCGAAGCGTCGGCGGTGCCAGCAATAGGCATCGGGGAGATTGGTGAGTCTCTTTCCGCTGGGGGCTCCGAGTCCCAATCGGACCGGGGTGCTCAGTGTATGATTTAAGATCTGTTCCGCTTCGGTAATGGCGGATGAACTCGTACTAAAGAACCCTAGGAGCTAGAAGTCCTGTATGTGGATAGTTCGGTTAGCCCTGCGGAGACCTTACACCTTTGTGGTGATGGCCCTCCTCATTCTCATTCTGGGACCGTTATCCATTCTTACCACGCCCACCGACATATTTCCCAACATTGATATTCCCGTCGTCAGCGTTGTGTTTGGGTACGCGGGGCTCTCCGCCCAGGAGATGTCCGAGCGAATCGTTGTGGGTTATGAGCGCGGTCTGACGACGACCGTCAACGATATCGAGCACATCGAGTCGCAATCCCTGAATGGCCTTGGCGTCATCAAGATTTTCTTCCATCCCAACGTTCGAATCGATTTGGCGGTGGCGCAGGTCACGGCGCAGGCCCAGTCCGCTATTCGAGGCGACCCGCCGGGAACTTTTCCGCCTTTCATTATCGTCTACAACGCTTCTTCGGTGCCCATCCTTCAACTGGCGCTATCCGGGAAGAACCTTTCCGAACAGCAAGTCTATGATATGGGGAACAATTTCATCCGCGTGCAGCTTGCAACCGTGCAGGGCGCGGTGGTGCCCAATCTTTACGGAGGAAAACAGCGCCAGATCCAAGTGGACCTGGATATGCAAGCGCTTCAAGCGAGAGGAATTTCACCGAACGATGTGGTGAACGCAGTGGGGAGTCAGAATCTGATTCTGCCCGCCGGCACCGTAAAGATCGGCACGCTCGAAAACGACGTGGACCTGAACGCCAGTCCCAAGACCGTCGCCGAACTGAATGACCTGCCGATTAAAACCGTCGGCACCAACACGATATATGTTCACGACGTCGCGCATGTCCGCGACGGCTATCCCCCTCAGACCAATATGGTACACGTGGACGGTCAGCGGGCCGCCCTGCTGACCGTGCTGAAATCGGGCAATTCGTCCACGCTGGACATTATCTCGAAAGTTAAAGAGACCATGCCCCAGGTCCTGGCCACGCTGCCTCCCGAGCTACAGGTTCGCCCCGTCGCGGACCAATCCGTCTTCGTGCGCGCAGCAATTAATGGAGTGGTCCGGGAAGCCATTATCGCCGCCGGTTTGACCGGACTGTTGATTCTCGTCTTCCTGGGAAGCTGGCGCAGCACGCTCATCATTGCTGTTTCGATTCCACTTTCGATTCTTACTTCCCTGATCATTTTGGGCGCCATCGGGCAAACCATTAACATTATGACCCTTGGCGGCCTGGCCCTGGCCGTGGGCATCCTGGTTGACGACGCGACCGTGGCCATTGAAAATATCAACCGGAACCTCGCCCTGGGCAAAGAAGCTATTCAAGCGATCCTGGATGGTTCGCAGGAAATTGCCGTCCCCGCTTTTGTCTCCACGCTTTCGATCTGCGTGGTGTTCGTTCCGATGTTTTTTCTCACCGGCGTCGCCCGCTATCTGTTTGTGCCGCTTGCCGAAGCCGTGGTTTTCGCGATGCTGGCGTCCTACTTTCTGTCCCGAACGCTGGTTCCGACCATGGCCCGTTTTCTGCTGAAGGCCCACGAAGAAGAATCGGTTCAAAAATCATTGGCGAGCAGGAACCCGCTGGTTCGAATCCAGGGTCAATTCGAATTGTGGTTCGAAAAATTCCGGGAGGGGTACAGACAAGTCCTCCGGCAATGCCTGTCTCACCGGGTGCTGTTCCCGCTGGGATTCTTGGCGATTTGTATCTGTTCGTTTGCACTTCTTCCCTGGCTCGGCCAGGATTTTTTCCCGGCAGCCGACGCGGGACAAATCAAATTGCATCTGCGCGCCCCCACGGCCACTCGAATTGAAGAAACAGCGGCGCTTTGCGATGACGTTGAGCGCTCCATCCGGGAGCAGATTCCGCCGCAGGAAATTGTCAGCATGATTGACAATATCGGACTTCCTTACAGCGCTCTGAATTACACCTACAGCACTTCGGCGCCTGTCGGCCCGGAGGATGCGGATATTCTGATTTCACTTTCCGAAAAGCACCGCCCCACGAATGAGTACATTCACGATTTGCGGCTGAAGTTGAATAAATCCTTTCCGGGCGTGCTGTTTTACTTCCCTCCGGCGGATATCGTCAGCCAGATCCTGAATTTCGGTTTGCCGGCCCCGATCGACATTCAAATTGTGGGACGCGACGTTGAAGCAAACCATCAATTCGCAAACTCCTTGATGGCGCAAATGAGTTCGGTCAACGGTATTGCGGACCTGCGGATTCAGCAGCCCTTCAATCAGCCGGAAATACACATCGATGTGGACCGAACCAAAGCTTTGCAAACTGGAACCACGCAGAAGGACGTTGCCGGCAATCTCCTCGTTTCCTTAAGCGGCAGCTTTCAGACTTCGCCTTCCTTTTGGCTCGACCCGAACACGGGAGTCAGTTACAGCGTCGCGACGGAAGCTCCTCAATACGACTTCGAATCGTTGCAGGACCTCGAAAATATTCCCGTCAACGGAGGCGCCGGGAAGCCCTGGCAAATGCTGGGAAACCTCGGAACCATTACACGTGGGACGGGGCTGGCAATTGTCTCCCACTATGACGCGCAGACGGTGATCGACGTTTTTGGGTCGACGCAGGGACGCGATCTGGGCGGGGTCGCTCGGGACGTCGAAAATATCGTGAACCGGAATCGCAGCAAGCTACCCCGTGGATCTCAAGTGATCATCCGCGGCCAGATCGCAACCATGCAGTCTTCCTTCGTGGGTCTGCTCGCCGGTTTAGCGTTTGCCATTTTCCTCGTCTATCTTCTGATCGTGGTGAATTTTCAGTCGTGGCTCGATCCTCTCATTATCATCTCGGCGCTGCCGGCGGCGCTGGCGGGAATTGTTTGGATGCTGTTCTTGTCGCATACCACCGTGAGCGTGCCGGCTCTAACCGGTTCGATCATGTGCATGGGCGTGGCCACGGCGAACAGCATTCTGGTGGTCAGCTTTTCCAAAGACCGCGTTCAGGAAGGCCTCGACCCGATCCATGCCGCCGAAGAAGCAGGATTCACCCGTTTTCGTCCCGTGCTCATGACGGCTCTGGCCATGATCATCGGTATGGTGCCGATGGCCCTGGGTCTTGGCGAAGGTGGCGAGCAGAATGCGCCTTTGGGCCGCGCGGTCATTGGCGGCTTGCTTTTTGCGACTGTGGCCACGCTGCTTTTTGTTCCGGCAATCTACAGTTTGATTCACGGGTCCCGTAAGAATCCGCGCAGCTCCGTTGTGCTGGAACTTCCGGGCGATTAGTATTTGAGTGGCGCCTTTTTCGGAGGATCAGATGAAAGTGTTCCCAAATCGGAGGATCACCCCAGCCGCCTCCGTCTATGGGCAACGGGGGAGCAGCCGCCCCGCAGTCGCCGGTAGTGCGGCCACGCGCGCGCTTTGGCTCCTTCTGACCGTGTTGGCGGTTGTGTTCGTTGTGGTGTGGGGAATTTCCAGCCGGCGTAAGGCCGACGCGCAACTCTCGGTGGAGACACGCGATCTGGCGATTCCCACCGTAGCGATAATCCATCCGAAATCGGGAGCGCCTTTACAGGAGGTCGTTCTTCCCGGCAATATGGAGCCTTATACCGACGCGCCGATCTACGCTCGAACCAACGGCTATCTGAAAAGCTGGTCCGCGGACATCGGCGCCCACGTCAAGGCCGGCGAATTGCTCGCTCAAATTGAGGCCCCTGAAGTCGATCAGCAACTGCAGCAGGCACGCGACGATCTGGCCACGGCGGAAGCCAACCTTCACCTCGCGGAAATTACGGCGGCCCGGTACAAGGATTTGTTGAAAACGGACTCCGTCTCCCAGCAGGACGTCGACAATGCGACAGGGAACTATGACGCGCGCAAAACGACCGCTGAATCCGCCCGGTCGAACGTGAAGCGCCTGCAGGAATTGCAATCTTTTGAGAAGATATACACTCCCTTTGACGGCGTGATCACGGCGCGCAACACGGATATCGGACAACTGATCGATTCCGGGAGCAGCGGGGGCACGGCTCGCGAACTTTTCCATATCGCCGCCATCGACCGCTTGCGCGTGTATGTGAATGTCCCTGAAATCTATTCTCCGCATGTTAAACCGGGAGAACGCGCGTATCTGGTCCTGGCCGAGTTTCCGGGCCGCAAGTTTGAGGGGACCGTGGTCCGGGAATCCGGCGGGATCGACACAACGACGCGCACTTTGCTCACCGAAATCGACGTCAATAATCCCACCGGCGAGCTCAAACCCGGCGGCTATTCGGAGGTTCACCTCGCACTGCCCGCCTCGGTAACCACGTTCAGCCTGCCCGTGAATGCGACCATCTTCAAGTCAGCCGGGATGCAAGTGGCCACCGTGAAAGACGGGAAAACCATCGTGCTGAAATCGATCACTCCGGGACGGGATTTTGGGAACAATATAGAAGTCCTCGCCGGGCTCAAAGGCGATGAATCTGTTGTGATCAACCCGCCCGACTCACTTGCGGACGGTCAGGCCGTTCGTGTGCTGCAAGAACAGAATGACGCAGCGAGGGGGCAATGATGATCGGTCGATCGATCGCGAACCGCTCTTATCGGAGGTGGAGCACGCGGGCCTGGTTTCCTCTTGCGGTTTTGTGCGCTGGTCTTCTCCCGGTCCTTGGATGCTCGGTCGGCCCGAAATACGTGAAGCCCACGACCGAAATCCCGCCCGCCTATAAAGAAACAGGAAACTGGAAGACCGCGCAACCCAGCGACCAGGCGAGCAAGGGCGATTGGTGGGAAATCTTCCAGGACCCGCAGCTGAATGCGCTGGAAGATAAATTAACCGTCTCAAATCAATCGCTGCGCGCCGCAAATGACCGGTTCCAGGAGGCGCGCGATGCGCTGCGAATTTCGCGTTCCGCCAAATTCCCTCTGGTTACGGCAGGCGCCAGCATCGACGAATACCGCCAATCGCACAATAGGGCGCTGGCGAGCCCAACTTCCCCATCTTTTTATTCGGATTTTCTCCTTTCCGGCGGCGATCTTTCGTATGAAGCCGACGTCTGGGGCAGGGTCCGTCACCTTGTGGAAGCGAGCCGCGAGGCTGCGCAGGCCAGCGCGGCCGACCTGGAAACCGTTCGTTTGAGCCTTCACGCCGAACTCGCCCTGGATTATTTCACGCTCCGCGGCCTGGATGCCCAGAAAAAATTATTTGATACAAACGTGGACGCTTTCCAGAAGGCCCTGGATCTGACACAAAGCCGATTTCAAGGCGGGGTCGCTTCGGTCGAGGATGTAGACCTCGCAGCGACAGAACTGGAGCAGACGCGCGCCCAGGATATCGACATCACTTCCGCGCGCGACCAATTCGAACACGCAATCGCCGTCCTGACCGGCCAGCCAGCGTCCACATTCAGCCTCGCAGCCGCTCCCATGCCGGCTGTTCCTCCCGTCCCTCCCGTTGGCCTGCCGTCAGAGTTGCTCGAGCGGCGTCCCGATATTGCCGAGGTGGAAAGAGAAGTTGCGTCAGCCAATGAACAGATCGGCGTGGCCCGGGCAGCTTATTTTCCGTTAATCACCCTGGGACTTGTTGGCGGTTTCGAGTCAGGCTCGTTCACGAACTGGCTGAGTGGACCCAGTGCAATTTGGTCCGTCGGCGGGTCTGCGCTTCAGACCGTCTTCGATGCGGGAAGACGGAGGGGTATTTCCGACCAGGCCAAAGCTACGTACGACGAACTGGTCGCGAACTACCAGCAAACGGTCCTGTCCTCCTTTCAGGAAGTGGAGGATTCCCTCTCCGACCTGCGCGTTCTCCAGGATGAAGCAAAGACCCAGCAGGATGCTGTCGCCGCGGCGAACCGCGCGCTCGAACAATCCACCAACCGGTACAAGGGCGGACTGGACACCTACTTGACAGTGATCTCGGCGCAGAGCGCGCTGCTTGAGAATCAGCGAACAGCCGTCAGCCTTCTGACGCGGCAGATGACTTCCACGGTTTTGCTGGTGAAGGCCTTGGGCGGCGGATGGAATGTTTCACAGTTGCCGGCCGTCAATTAGGGACGCATCTCAACGGCGATATCGAAATTCCTTAAACTCAGGTTCTACTGATTCTTGCCGCGGCGATGCGCCGCATTGCTGGTGACGCCCAGCGAGGGCGGTCTTTACTAACGCACCGCGTGGCTGATCGGCTTCACTGTTTTCAAATACGCAAAGATTGCCTTTAAATCTTCATCCGTCAAATTCTTAAAAAAGCTCCACGGCATGATCTGGTTCACCGGTCTCCCGTTCACATATCCGGTTCGGATCGCTTGCAAGAATAAATCTTCGTTGTAATAGGAAATTCCGGTGGGGTCAGGGGTCAGGTTCGCGCTGACAACTCTACCCCAGGGGCCATCGAAGACTTGCCCGCCACCGAGATACATTCCGGGAAGGGGCTGGCCGTGACTATCTGTGGGCGTATGGCAATCCCCACAACCCGCTACTTTGGCAAGATATTCGCCACGCTTGATTTGATCGGACAGATCGGGAGGAGGAACAGGCGCTTCGATGGGTTCAGGAACGCTCCGGATCAGGTACTTTACCGGAAAAATGATCTCAGTTTTCGGAAGCGGGTTTCGAACAGGAGGCAGGGAGCGCAAGAAAACTACGATCGAAGCCAAATCTTCGTCGGGAAGATTTCGAAAATTCTCGTACGGCATCATGGGGAAAAGAGCGCGCCCGTCATGGCCAATTCCTTCCCGAATGGCGCGAGCGAGAGCGTCGTCGCTCCAGTTACCGGATCCCGTCTCGGGATCGGGAGTCAGATTGGACGCCACAATTTGGCCCGGCAGACCCTTAAGTATGGACATATCCTCGCCCGCGCCTTCCATGCCGGGGGGAATCGGCGCGTCGTGTTGGGTCCAGTCATGGGGCGAGTGGCAGTCCATACAGGCATTTAGACCTTCCGCCAGGTATTTCCCCCGCGCCAGACGCTCCGGCGTTTTTTCAAATACGCGGCTTGTGAGTGGACGGGATCGCGGACCAACAATCGGGCGCCACCCGATCGTCGCCGTGACACCGACTGCGAGCAACACGACAAGGCAAAGGAGCACGACCAGAAGAATCTTCATCTGCCGCTATCCTCCTCATCCGGAATGACTATTGGGAAGCCGGCTCGATCATGGCGACCCGCCTCGCATGCCTTCCGCCGTCAAATGGCGTGGTCAGCCAGACGCTGACGATTTGCAGCGCCAAATCTTCGGGAATCATACGCTGGCCGAGAGACAGCACATTGCTGTCATTGTGCGCCCTGGCCAGGCGGGCCGTTTCGAGACTCCAACAAAGAGCGCAGCGAACGCCCCTCACCTTGTTGGCAACCATGGCTTCGCCATTGCCCGAACCACCGAGCACGATGCCGCGCTCGCATTCGCCATTTGCCACGGCTTCGGCGGCCGGCCGGATGAATAGCGGATAGTCCACCGGCTCGGCGCTGAACGTGCCGAAGTCTATGACTTCGTGTCCCTGCGCGGACAAGACAGCCCTAATCTTTTCCTTGTATTCAAATCCCGCGTGGTCGGACCCAATGGATATTTTCACGCCGACAGCATAGGCGGCTTGAAATCAAACTGTCAAGCTACTCCAGGAGCATGCCCGTCGTGTTCCTCTTGGGGACAAACCCGACAGGAATCAGCGCGATTTCCTTCATAGACTTCACATCCACTACGGAAACGTTATTGGTGACGGCGTTGGCTACATAGGCAGTCTTACCATCTGGAGTGAGAGTAACCCACGCCGCACCCTTCCCGCCAAGGTCCGCCGTTCCTATCAGTTTCAAATCCGGGAGCGAGTAGGCGTACAGTGCGGTGTTAACGAGGCTATCGACCAGCAGAGTCTTGCGATCGGGTGTGATGGCCATGCCGTGCGAAACATCGGCGCCTGCGGGAACCGGCTTTTTCCACGGCGCTATCGGCGGATTATCGACTTTCTTAATGATCTGGTGCGTTGCGAAATCAACCACCGTAAATCCGTTCACGCCTGTCAATTGAGCGAAGATCCACTTCATCGAACCATCCGGGTTCGTGTACAGGGCCAGTGGACGGGAGCCGTTGCCCATATCCACAGTCCAGAGGATTTGATTGGTTTCGGTGTCAATTACAGTAATGCTCTTTCCCTGGATGGAACTGGCAAGCACAAATCTGCCGTCCGGCGTCACGTACGGATTGTGTTCGCCGCCCTTTGTCGGGATCGTCTTAATGAGCGTCAGCGACTGCGTGTCGATCACATCGACAGCGCCGGGTGCCTGGACGATCGCGACGTAAACCCGCCGCCCGTCGGGAGTGACAGACAGGTTGTTGGGATGCCCGCTGAGCTTGATCCGCTTGACCACTTCAAATGTCTTGCCATCAGCCACGTCGAGTGTGCTTTCGGCTTCGTCCGTGACATAAATTCTTGTGCCGTCGGGTGCGACCGAAACTCCATGATTCACTTCAATCCCCTTGATCTCTCCGACGACCTTATTTGTGACGGGATCGATGACGTCGACGTTGTCACCGGCGCTGTTGGACTGGATGATCCGAACCACCCTATTCGGCGCGGCCCTCAAGGAGATCATGCATAGAGCGATCCCGGCCGAAACCATGAGAGATCTGCCAATGATTGGATTGTTCGACATGTTCGTCAGCGCTCCTGTTCAGTTCATCCGCCCGCCGCGTGCTGCCTTCGCCCCCAGAATAAATGCTTTCAAAGTTTCCCACTCCGGGTCGTTCTGCGAGTCGAAATGCTTGCCTCCACTGTGAAAGAAATCACCCCCAGCCGCTTCGGCGAGCGGATGGATCAGTAGGGGACTGTCCAGGTCGCCGGGAATGGCGACTCGTTTGACCAACTCAAAATTCTTACGCGATTCCTCTTCGTTCCAAGTCGTCTCCCCGGGCGAGAGTGGGACCAGATGTAACGCCACATTATTCGTCGCATGACACGAAATGCATCGAGCATGGCCGGGTCGTTTGGCGAGAAAGATTGGCTGCACCTGAGTCTTGAAAAAATCGTAATCCAGCGATGGCTTCGAGGAAGAAGATGGCTCGCCTTCCTGCGGTTTCTTCGCGGCCAGTGACCCGGCTGTCGCCAGGAATAGGCATGCGCCAAAAAACAAGAAATATAAGCGCATAATGTCTCCGTTCATGGGCAGGGCTCTAAGACGCGATAACGGGTTTCACCTGAATCAGTACGTTACTTTTGGTCTGAACTCATTGTCAAGCTCGCAATCATCCGTTACTGCATTCGGCCCAACTGGTAGTTCAAGTTGGCGTTCTGGCCTTCGTAGTCATACTGCGCGCTTACTTGTTCGATCTCCGCCTGAGTCAGGTTCAACTGGGCCTGGCTCAACTCGACGATCGAACTCAGGCCCAGACCATATCGCGATTGGGCCAGATCGAAAGCCTGCGTTGCCTCATTGAGGAGTTGCTGCGTCACCGAAAGCCGCTGGAAAGCCGAATTTGCATTGAGCCAGGCCGTGCGGACATCCCGAACAATTCGATCCTGAAGATCGCGGAAATATTGCTGCTGCGCATTGGCTTGCGATTCCGCTTCCACGTGACGGGCGTTGAAGAGCTTACCGTTGAATATGGGAATATTCACGTTAAATCCCGCCGCGGCGTACCGGCTGGAAAGAACGTCCTGACGATAGGGGATCAGTCCCGTGGCGCCAACCGCCGAGATCGTTGGAAACCAGAGGTCGCGTTCCGCGGTCGCGTAACTCTGAGCCGCCTTCACGTCGAGGCCCAGACTGATCAGCTCAGGCCGGTTCTGCATGGCTTCCTGGAGCAGCGGCGCAACATCGGCTGGCGGAGCTGGAGGCGGAGGCTGATCGGCAAGGTCAAACGTGCGCTGGTCCGAGTAGCCAAGGTCGTCCGAAAGTTCCGCGAAAGAGGCTTGCAAATCATTTTGCGCCTGGATCAACAGAAGCTGGGCCTGCGCCAAATCCACATTCGCGAAACTCACATCCAGTCCGGATTTGAGATTGCTTTTTTGCAACGCGGTCGTCTGATCGGCTACCAGTTGTCGCGATTTGACGGTCTGCTCGGCGACCTTGAGAACCGCCTGGGCTTTCAGTACGGCGAAATAGGACTGGTTGACCCGCAGCAGCACGTCGGCCCGCGTGGTCGTGACGTTTTCCCGCTGCGCTTGCGCGTGGAGATTCGAACTCTTGACGATTTGGTAGGTCCGTCCAAAATCAGTCGCCAACTGATTTACCGTGACGCCTGCCGCAAAGCGATCATAAATGACCGGATTGTTGAGGACTCCGGCGGCGATGCGGCTGTCATTTTCGGCGTCAACTCCGGTCAAACTTCCATAAAGCTGGGGATAGTAAGTGGAACGCGCCTCCGTGACTTGCGCGTTGGCGAAGGACGCCAGCTGCGTAGCCGCCTGAATCCGGGGGTGGTTCTGAATGGCGATTTGTTCCGCTTCTTGCAGCGTCAGCTTTTGCGGGGTCTGTGCGAAACACGGAATCGCTGCAAAAATCAGAGTGAAAAATAAAGACCGCGCGCCTCGCATTATTGAGCCTCCGTGGAGGGGGCTGCCGCGGTCGTAGCGGGTCGATTTTGATAGATCAGCAAATAGGCCGCTGGAACCACGAAAATTGTCAGGATGATCGAGGAAGTCAGGCCGCCGATGATGGCGAGAGCGAGCGGAGCGTAGGCTTCGCTGCCCGTTTCGAGTTTGAGCGCCATCGGCAAGAGCCCAACGATCGTGGCCAGCGAGGTCATCAGGATGGGACGCAGGCGGATCCTGCATGCGTCCGCCACTGCCTCGCGAACGCTATGGCCTTCACTTCGCAAAACGTTTGAGAAATCCACGATCAGGATGCTGTTGGAAACCACCATCCCCTGCAGCATCACCACGCCCATCAGCGACTGAATATTCAGCGTCGTTCCCGACAAGGCCAGCGTCACCAGCACGCCAATCAGTCCGGTCGGAACGGCGAGTATGATCAGCATGGGATCGAGAAACGATGTGAACTGCGCGACCAGCACCAGATAAGCCAGAAGCACGGCGAGGAGAAGCCCGTAGCCAAAACTCTTGAAAGAGGATTGCATGGTCACCACCAGGCCTCGAAGGTTGATTCGGATATTGGGCGGTAGTTTCGTGGCCGCCACTATTTTGTTGATCGCCGAGGTCTCCCTGCCGAGGTCCTCGCCTGATGGCGCCACGTACACATCGATACTTCTTTGCAACTGGTAATGATCGACTTCAGTGGGCGACTGGATCAAGTTCACCGTGGCGACTTGATTCAGGTACGTTGGCATCTTCAGATTCGGAGAGCGCAACGGCATGGCCTTCAAATCCTGGATGGATTTCACCTGATTTTCAGGATACTGGACGGTGACGAAATAGTTGTTGCCGCTCTTGGGGTCGACCCAATAACTGGGTGCGATCATGGCGTCGGAGGTCAGGGAAGTGATGATGTTGTCGATGACTTCCTTCGGATCCAGGCCCAGTTCACTGGCGCGGTCGCGGTCCACATTGACCTGCAAGGCAGGATAATCCATGTCCTGCGGGACGTAGACGTCGGAGACCCCCGGCATGGCCCTGAATTGACGTGCCAGGCCCTCGGCAATGCTGGTCGTCGGTTTCTAAATCGGCCCCGCTAACCTGAATGTCGATCGGCGCGGGAGCCCCCTGGTTCAACACCGAGTCCACCAACCCACCGGATTGAAAAAATGTTCGCAATTCCGGAAGTTCCCTGGCGACACGTTCGCGAACGCGGCTCATATAGACGTAGCTGCTGACCCGATGGTCTTCCTTCAACCCCACTTGGACGAATGCCGTGTGCATTCCGGAATTGGGCGTGAAGAGTGAGGAAAGATCGGGCATAACGCCGATGTTGGAAACGATTGTGTTCAGCTCCTCCGGCGGGACCACTTTGCGCACAATCGCCTCGACTTGCTCAATGTAGTCCTGAGTTACCTCGATGCGCGTGCCGGTGGGAGCTTTCACGTTGATCACGAACTGGCCGGCATCCGTCCTCGGAAAGAATGAAACGCCGATGAACGGGTAAATTAGAAAACTCAGCACAAAGAGGGCGCCGAACGCATAGAGAACTTCGCGGGGGCGGTCGAGCGCTTTGCGAACCCAACGCTCGTAAACATTGAGCAATTGATCGAATTTCCCGTTGAACCAGACGTGGAATCTGGCCATCCGAGAAGTATCGGCGGGTCCCTCCGCGCCGTGCATCTTGATGGCCTTAAGGTAACGCGCGCTATAAAGGGGTACAACGGTGACCGCAACGAAATAGGAGGCAAACAACGCGATCACGACGGCGAGCGCCAGCGCCGTGAACATGTACTTGCTCACCCCAAAGAGAAACGTGACCGGAAAGAACACGACAACTGCAATCAAAGTGATCGCGAGGACCGGAAGGACGACTTCATTGGCGCCATTCACCGCGGCGGTGCCGGGGTCTTCCCCGTGTTCGATATGGCGGAAGATATTTTCGAGAACGATGACCGAGTTGTCGATCAACCGGGAGAAAGCCAGTGCCAGCCCGCTCAAAACCATGCTGTCGATCGACCGGTTTCCCGTATAAAGCACGAAAAATACGATCATGACGGAGAGAGGAATCGAAAGCAGCACGGCGATGGTGGCCCGAAAGCTCCCGAGAAAGATCAGAACCATGATGGCGGTCAGGACCAGCCCGATGCTGCCTTCTCGAACCACCGTCGAGATGGCCTGTTTCACAAATAGAGATTGGTCGAATACGACGTTCGCTTTGAGCTGGGCAGGAATATCGCGTAGGGTTTTGATGGCGTCCTTGATGCCGTCAACTACGGCAATCGTATTCGTGTCCCCGCCTTGTTTCTGAACCGCTACGTACACGGATTTCTGTCCGTCCACGCGAACGATGTTGTATTGCAGAGCGGATCCGTCGGTGGCCTCACCCACATCGGAGAGAAAGACAGATTTTTGCCCCTCCGTTTTCAACGGGATTCCATTGAGCGTCTTTGCGTCGGCGACCTGCCCGTTCGTGTAAATGTTGTAGTCCATCGGACCAATGCGCACATCGCCGGCGGGCAGGATCAGGTTGGAAGAGTCGGTCGCTCGGACAACGTCCATCGGGCTCAATTCATGCGCTTGGAGCTTGAGCGGGTCCACATAGACCATGATCTGCCGGTATTTACCGCCGTAGGGCGGAGGAACCGTGGCCCCGGGAACGCCCGCGATCTGATTTCGAATTTGATACTGCAGATAGTCGTGCAGCTGGGTTTCATCGAGCCCCTCGCCGGACACCGTCAGAAGGCAGACAGGCAAGCTCGAAGCGTCCACTTTCATGACCACGGGAGGAAGCGTGCCCTGTGGCAGCCTTCGGAGGTCTGCCATGGCGAGGTTCGAGATTTGCGTCACGTCGGCATTGGCGTCCGTGCCGGGCTGAAAATAGATTTTGATGAGGCTGACTCCGGTCATCGACCGCGATTCCATATGGTCGATCCCGGCGGCCAAAGTGAAAAAACGTTCGAACGTGTCCGTAATATCCGCCTCGATCTGTTGGGGCGGCATACCGCTGTAAAAAGTGGCCACCAGAACAACAGGAATATTGATCGGGGGAAACATATCCACGGGCATGCGAGCCACACTGGTCAGACCCAGCACACAAACGAACAAACAAACCACAATGAGCAGATAAGGATGACGAACCGCAAATGATGGCATGGAAGACTCCTATTCCGCCGGGGATGACGTAACAACCTTGGGAGAAACCATCTCTCCCGCGTTGAACTGCCCTTGCGCGCCAAAAACTACCATCTCGTTTTCCTGAAGGCCGGAAGTAGCCTCGACAACGGTCGCCGATTGCATTCCCAGACTCACGGAACGGCTTTCAATTTTGTTGCCGGGCCCTACGACAAGAACGGTTCCCTTTCCCGGACCGGTGGCTTGGACTGCCTGCACTGGAATGGTGAGCACATTGGACACCGACTGCAGAGGCATTTTCACGGAAGCGTACATGCCGGGAACCAACTCATAATTGGGATTGGGGACGTCCACTTCGGTGTGCATGGTTCGCGTGTTCATATCGATCTGATCGGAGAATCGGACGATTTTCCCTTCAAAGGTTCGATTTATGCCCGAGACGCTCACTTGCACGGTCTCGCCATCCTTGATGTTTGTAACCGCCCTTTCCGGGACAGGGATGACCAGGCGCAGAAGATTGTTCTGCGACAAGCGGCATAGAGCCGAGTCGCCTTTGTTTATCGAGGACGTCCCCGCCGGAAGGAGCGCGCCTGTATACGCATAGATCTGGGTCACCACGCCGTCAAACGGCGCGGTCATTCGCGAGTAATCAAACAGAGCCTGGTCTTTGCCGAGCGCCGCCTTGGCAACCTGCAAGCCCTGTTCCGCCGCTGCGAGCGCGTCTTTCTCCGATGAAACCCCCGCGCTCGCTTCCAAATCCTTTCCCTGGGCCTCATCAATTTCCTGCTGGGCGACCAATTCGGGGCGGGACTTCTGCACGTCGGCAAGCCGCGTGTACGTGAGGTGGGCGACGGTATAGGCCGACTCGGCGCGGTTCAGTTCCTCGTTCGCCCGCGCCAGGTCCTGTTCGCTGCGGCGAACGGAAGCATCGTCCTGCTGAATCTGTTGTTGCAGCTCGGGGATTTCGAGTTCGGCAAGAACTTGCCCCTGCCTCGCATGGGTTCCCCAATCTACGTTGAGTTTTCGGATGTACCCGGAAACTTTTGCGTAGACGTCAACTTCCTGGAAGGGCTGAAACTCCGAGGCGATCTCCAGATTGTCAGCGATATTTCCGCGCACCACTTTAACCACCGGGGCCGTGGGCGCGTTCGCCGCGTCATCCGCGGCAGCCTGGCGCGTTCCGCCGCAACCACTGACCGATGCGGCAAGAACTATGAACAACAACGCATTTCTTATCTTTGCGAATCTCACTGAATGACCTCCAGACGCTTGAATCATTTTCTCAATCTCTCGAGGCGTTCCTCTTGGCCCGAATTGCCGCAACACCCGCGCGAAGCCCTGCCAGCGTGAATTCCGAGGAGTGACATAGTTGAATAATCTTCAGCTCTTCCTGTGTCATTTCCTCAACGACGGCCGGAATTTTAGGAGCAATTTCCATTGGGATAGTTTGAATTCCGTGGCGGTCTCCGTGAAGCAGGTCGCCCGGCTGAACCTGCATGTGACCCACTTCGACGCGGGTCCCGAAATCGAAGACATGGGCAAACGCGTGCGAAACCGATACGTTTCCGGCATACATTTGGAACATGAGCGAGCGCACTTCATTCACATTGCGTACCGCGCCGTTCGTCACCACGCCGACGCACCCAAGCGCGTGAAGGATGTTCGCATGAACATCCCCGATGAATGAGCCCAGCCCCGGATGCGGGTCCATGTCCTGCAGGACCAGGATCCGCGGTGCGGGAATGCTTAATAGGTGATCGAGCCAGTCGAGCCGGTAGTAGTAGCTCTCCCCCTCCATGGGTGGTTCCGAAGTCCGAATACGCACCGTGGCCGCATAGCCCACCAAGGGCGGAAATTCCGGGAAAATACAGCGAACCGTGGAATTGGAGAATCCCGAGTTGCGCAGCCGCATGCCGAACGTCTCGATGGCGTTCGACACACTGCAAGAGCCCAGGCGCCGCAATTTCTCCAGATCGGGGGGTTCCAAATGGCTCATGGTCATCGATTCTCCTGAATGTGAATCTTCCCGCCACGGTCATTCTCCGCACGGGAAGTTTTCGTCTCCCATACATGGACGCGAGCAGACCGCTGAAAATTTCAGGCCTGAACAAACTCAAAAAGTTATGGAATTACGCAGGGGGTACCCCCTTTGTATGGCTAAGCAGAAGGAGGCGCCCGCAACTGGCGGCGAGAGAGAAACAAGCACTCCCATTTAGAAGCCGGCTCCTCAGTCCGATGGAAGAAACTCGAAGTAATCCTGGGCTCGGAGATCCTGGATTGTGGAAGAGATGGCTTGAGGGAATCTCCAAACAAACACTTGAAGGGAGCGGCAAATTTCGAAGTGTGGCTGCTGGAGTCGTCCAGAAGAATCCTGCCCGGGAACCGTGCACCTTGGACCAATATGGGAAGGAAACTCCATTGGACGAGACCAAGAACTAAGAGTGCCGATAGCAGGAGGCAGAAAGCAAGGCCGCGATTTGTGGCGAGGCTTTTATCCATCTCTCGCCCCCAAGGTGTCGTCGGAGGCTGTGTTACTCTATCGAGGCTAGCACCTTGTAAGAGAAAGTGTCAAGAAATGCGCCTGTTCCAAGTAACCTAGAAAGACTAGGATAACGTCTCAGAGATAGATTATTGGTCGGGTGGGTTATTTTACGTCATGAGCCTCATTGCGTTTACCCTGAATCCGGCAGTAGCGACAGCCATCACGGCAATCCTGGTGATTGTACATGCGTGGTAACGTGTTGTTTGTCGAGGATGAAGACGCCTTGCGCATGACAGTTGGCGACCGCCTCCGGAAGGATGGCTACGCCGTCGAATGCGCGACCAATGGGGAGGAAGGTATTGAGAAAGCCACCCGCGTTCCCTTCGACCTGATTATTCTGGATGTCATGCTGCCGAAGAAGAGCGGCTTCGTCGTATGCCGGGAAATCCGCGAGGCCGGTCTGATTACTCCGATTCTGATACTGACGGCACGCGGGCAGACCAGCGACAAAGTCAATGGTTTGAAGATCGGCGCGGATGACTACGTTACCAAGCCGTTCAATATGCAGGAGCTTATGGCCCGGGTTGAGGCCTTACTTCGGCGCGCGCCAATTCGCCCGGCGGCACAGGCTACCACAGCCGATTTTGGAACAATCCATGTGGACCTTATGGGAACCGAGGCGACGCGTGACGGAAAGACCGGTGAATCTTTCCGCGCGCGAATTCCAGCTGCTCCGCTACTTCATCGAGCACCGCGGGGCAACGCTTTCGCGCGACGAACTGCTTAAGCAAGTGTGGGGGTACAGCACCGACATGTATACCCGGACCGTCGACGTGCACGTTGCCAGCTTGCGCCAGAAGCTGGAAATTGACCCGAAGCAGCCGCAATTCATTCTGACGGTGCAGGGGCTCGGTTACAAATTCAAGGGGTAGCGGCTTTTCGGCGCGAAAGCGCGGGCCGGCAGCGACATGAGGTTACCCATCAAAGAGCGGGCTTTTACGACGGGCATGATCATTCTCGCCACGGTCGTGGTGGTCGTGCTTGCGGTGCTCCAGTACAGGTGGAGCGATCAGATCAGCGAAGCCACAAGTATTCGGCTCGCGGACAGCCTTCAGATGTCGATGATCAATTGGCATCTTGATTTGTTCCGCGCTTTCTCCGAAATTTGCGTCGCGATGCACGCCGACCCGCAAGTCGACTCCAAGGCCGACTGGAAACAATACGCCTCAAGGTTCGCGGATTGGAAAGAAACAACAACTCATCCGGACCTGGTCTCCGGCGTGTATGTCTTGAGCTTTGACCCTGCCCCGGGTTCGAAGGCGCTGCATCTGGACGCGCAAACGATGAAATTTGAGGCCGTCGCATGGCCAAGGAATTTAACCGCCTTGCGCCAGGAACTGCGGGAGGCGCCGTCTCGCATCATTGTTCCGATTCCGGCGATTGAAACCGATGAGCCATATCAGGGAGGAGCTGACAGAGAATTCGCCGATCGCTTCTATCCCGGCGGTCCTCTAGAAGGCTGGCAGTTCGAACCCATCATACCGGCGCTCGTGCGCCCGATTCCACGCAATGAACCCGTCAGCGCCGATTCGCAATCCGCCGGCGTGCACGGAGTGGACTGGATTGTGATTGCCCTGAATCAAAGCTCGATTCGTGATCAAATTCTTTCCGAGCTGGCCCAGCGTTATTTCATGGGTACGGAGGGCTTGGATTACCAAATCGCCGTGGTCGCTGGGGGCAAACCGCAACACGTTCTTTATTCCTCCGATCCGCCATTCGGTGACCAGCGGGTCGCCGACGCCGATGGCACGATGAACATTTTTGGGCACGCCGCGGTGAAACCCTCGGCATCACCGCTCCAAATTTTTCATACGCCATCGGAAAACAAGGGGCCTGCCGACATCGGAAGGCGTCTCCTGGTTTCCGCTGGTTCACCAACAGACAGACGACCAAGACTGGCGCCTGGTCTTGCGGCACCGCCGGGGAGGAGCGCTGGGGGCATTCGTCGCGGATTCGCGCCGCCGCGACCTGGCGATCAGCTTCGGAGTGCTTTTCTTGCTGGTAATTAGTATTGCCATTTTGATCGTTACGAGCACGCGCGCTCAACGCCTTGCCAAGTTACAAATGGATTTCGTTACGGCGGTTTCTCATGAGTTGCGGACTCCTCTGACGGTAATCAGCTCCGCAGCAGAGAATATTGCCCAGGGTGTGGTCGAGCGAAAAGACCAGATGGAGCAATATGGGGCAGTCATTGGCGGCCAGGCCAGGAAGCTATTCGAAATGGTCGAGCAGATCCTTCTCTTCGCGGCAATCCGGGAGGGCCATCAGCGTTACAGTCTGCGCCCGCTCGAAGTTTCAGACATCATTGAAGCCGCCCTTTCCAGTACCGCGGGATTGATTCAATCCGCTGGTTTCCAGGTGGATCGCAATATTGAATCGAATTTGCCTCCAATCCTCGGCGATCTCTCGGCCCTCTCCCAGTGCCTGCAGAACTTGATCACCAACGCTCTGAAATACAGCAGCGGACAACGGTGGATGGGTATTCAGGCCCGGCTCACGGAAAATGGTTTGAGCGGAAAGGAAATCCAGATCAGCGTATCGGATCACGGCATGGGAATCGATGCGCGGGATATTCCGCATATTTTCGAACCGTTCTACCGGACTTCCTCGGTGACAGCCGCGCAAATTCATGGTACGGGATTGGGCCTGCCGCTGGCCAAGAGTATCGTGGAGGCCATGAAAGGCCAGATTTCCGTGAAGAGCGCGCCGGGGCGCGGCAGCATATTTACGCTGCATTTGCCTTGTCTGGAGCATCCTGTCCGGCAGGCCAGCGCCAACGCGAGTGAGGTCGTCCCGTCATAGAAGCATTGCCCGCTAAGACGTTCTACTTCTATGACTTAGATGCACTCCGTCCAAATTCCCTGTTCCAGGATCAAGCAAAGGCGATTTCATTCCCGGACAGCTCCGCTCTTTTTACAACCTCCTTACAGAAGAATATAGCAATCCTGTTGTAGCTTCGCTCTAGAGATTCTTTTGCAAGATTTCCCGGGTGAGACACACCAACGAGTTGACTCCAGATGGAAGAAGCGGGGATGGAGCGGCATGAGCGGTCTCGGAACGGTCAGGAATTGAAAGACATTCACAATACTCACCCAGGATTACGGCTCACAAACCGCATCCACAGGGCGCTTCTGCTTGTTGGCGTTTTGTTTGCGGGGTCATTATGTGCATTGGGCCAGATGAATACGGGTGAAATCGACGGCATTGTGAAGGACCCCACGGATGCCATCATCGTCGATGCCACCGTCGTGGCGACTGAGTCCAGCACACAATTGAAATATACGACCAAAACAAATTCCTCCGGGGAATTTCTGCTGGCGCAACTTCCCGTCGGTGAATACAGCCTGACCGTAACTGCTCAAGGGTTCAAGCAAGCCATGCTGTCGCAAGTGGTCGTGCATGCGGGTGAACGCCTGCGACAAACGTTTTCTATGGAACTCGGAGAACAAAGCGAATCGGTAACCGTGAGTACGAATTCGGGCCTGCTGCAGGTCGAATCGGCGGCCATTCAAGACACTGTCGAACAACAACAGGTGATTGACCTCCCTCTGAAAGGGCGTCAATTCATCGATCTGGTCGCCTTGACACCCGGCATCACAATGGCCCCGTCCGGCACGCGAGGCGGCGCACTGCAACAGACCGGTACGACGTACGGGATTCTGGGCCAGCGCGGCGGACACAACCTGTACCTGGTGGATGGCGTGAGTATTACGGATGAGTATTACAACAATCAGGTGTTGAGCCCTTCGGTGGACGACATCCAGGAATTTAATGTCGACAAAACGTCCTACGACGCGGAGTTCGGCGGGAAGTCGGGCGGCGTGATCAACGTCATAACGAAATCCGGCAGCAATCAACTCCATGGCAGTCTGTTCGAGTTCGTCCGAAATGACATGTTCAACGCCAGGAATTTTTTTAATTCCGCATCGCAGCCAAATCCGCCATTCAAGCAGAATCAGTTCGGAGGGAGTCTCGGCGGGCCGATTCAGCCCGACAAGACCTTCTTTTTCTTAAATTACGAGGGGCAAAGAACCCATCAAACTTTGACTCAGCTGTTCACAGTTCCAACGGACGCGGAACGTGCAGGCAAATTCGGGAACGTTACCATTCCTACGATTGATCCCGTGGCCGCCGCGATCCTGGACAAAGTGCCGCATGCGAATCTGGATGGGCTGACCAATAATTTGCGCGCCACCGACCTCGCCACTACAAGCATAAATCAGTACAACGCCCGCATTGACCATACGTTTTCCGAGAATGACAGTGCTTTTGTCCGCGGCTCGATTTTCGATGCGAACCAATTCAATCCGTTTGGACTCAGCGCCCTCAACGAGGCGCTCCTGCCCGGCTTCGGCTACAATTTGCGAACTCATACCGATAATATCTCCGTTGCATGGACTCATGTTTTCAATACTTCCTGGATCAATGAAGCGCGTTTCGGCTGGCTGTGGGTCGGCGGGGGCCAGAGCAGCCCCAATGCGGGAACCAACTTTGCCGGTTCAGCGGGATTGCAGGGCGTCACCACCAACCCGCTCGACATGGGGTACCCTCAGGCCACGATTACCGGATTCACGACCATGGGAGAACCGACGCAATACGTATCCCGCACCGACAACAATTACGAATTGTATGACAATGTGATCTGGCATCACGGAACGCACACGGTGAAATTTGGAGCTTACTTCTTTCACTTGGATTTCGACCCACTAAACGCGAATAACGCGAGAGGGGCGTTTACATTTAACGGTTCCTACACGGGCAATGCCCTGGAAGACTTCCTGCTTGGGCTTCCCGCGCAAGGGTCGGTGGGCGTGGAAGGGCGCGGAGCGCTCCTGGGCCGCACGAACTGGCTGCACGCCTACGTCGAGGATAACTGGCAGGTCTTTCCAAGCTTAAAACTCGATATTGGTCTCCGCTACGAATACAACCAGAACGTCACGGATGTAAACAACAACATGTCCGTCGTCAATACATTGGTACCGGGTGGAGAATTCGTTATCGCTAGCAACAACCAGGGCCAGATCTCGCCGGGAGCGTCCGCGCTATTATCATCCATACCGATTCCATATGTGACCTCGGCGCAAGCCGGATGGGATCGCAGCCTGCTTCAAGGCCGTCCTCTGCGACTGGCTCCCAGAATCGGGATAGCTTGGAGTTTGCCGGATCACAAAACGGTAATCCGTTCTGGCTTTGGGATCTATACGAATCAGGCAGCCTATAGCATCATTCAAAACGCTGCTTTGAATTTGCCCTTTTACTTCGCAAAGACCGTTGCCAACAGCGGAACGTGCGCTTTCGGCACTTCCTGCAACACGGAAAACATTTTGGCCTCCGCGGCAACTGGTACCGTCAGTGCGAACAACATGAACCACAACTTTAAAATCGAATATAACAATGTCTGGAATCTTTCGGTGCAGCGAAGCCTGTCTTCGACAACGTCATTCCAGGCGGAGTATATAGGATCGTATACAGTGCACGCCGACAACGTCACTTTGCAAAATCTATTTCCGGACAGCGCGCTCGCCCCAGGCCCCAATCACGTACGTCCCATCCCGCAAATGAGCGGGTTCAGTTCGGTCACCTGGGACGGTTGGGAAAAATACAACGCCTTGACGCTGACCTTCACACAGCGCGCATGGAACGGCCTGACGCTCGATTCAAATTACACATGGTCAAAAGCATTGGACGACGCGTCCAATCCCGGGACAAACAACGCCGGAACGAACCTGCCACAGGATATAGGGAATATC
This sequence comes from Terriglobia bacterium, assembly GCA_963757625.1. GTDB lineage: Bacteria > Acidobacteriota > Terriglobia > Acidiferrales > UBA7541 > Palsa-360. The sequence goes on from CAVWSJ010000007.1 coordinate 479,897, forward strand.
GCCGCTGAGAAGGGGCTATCGGATTTCGATCACCGGAATCGCTTCGTCACCAGCTTCCTGTATCAGCTTCCCTTCCTGAAAAGTTCGGAAGGTTGGATCCATACGGCGTTCGCTGATTGGCAGTTGGGCGGGATTTGGACGCTCCAAAGCGGATCCCCTTTTACGGTCAACCTCTCTGTAGACCGCGCCAATAACGGAGAGCCCTTGTCCGCGCCGTCTCAGCGACCAGATCTGGTCTGTGACCCGAACGGTGGCCCCAGAACAACTGCCGAATGGTTCAATACAACGTGTTTCGCCTTGCCCGCACAATATACCTACGGCAGCGCCGGCCGCGACGTCGTCACCGGCCCCGGCATCGACAACCTCGACGCGACGTTCCAGAAAAGCTTTTCGATCCAGGAAGATAAACAATTGCAGTTCCGCGCCGATATGTTCGACATCTTCAATCATCCCAATTTCAATCAGCCGAACCGGATCTTCGTGGGCACCTCTTCGGCCACCGGCGCAGTCGGTACTGTCTTTCCGCAATCGAACTTCGGGACGATCTCCAGCGCGCAGGATCCTCGTGTGATACAGTTCTCGCTCAGATTCGTGTTCTAGGATTTGCCCTGTGAGGAGCGGATTTGTTTTCTGAGTCCGTTCATGCCGCGTCGATACGAGTCGCCGGCCGAACGATTCGAGGCGACATGATGCGGGTGCCCGAGGCAAGAATGTAAATAGAGCGCTGGCAGGCAAACTCCAACAGCCGTTTTGCGGCGGACAATTTTGACCCCAGCGGTTCCCGGTCGGGAAAGCCCTCGGCACGGATTACGATCGCGCCCGCGGAGTCTTCCACCTCCAGCCGGCGCGCAGCGCGATACGGTTTTGCCCGCAATGCATTGACAAATCGCAAAATGGCGGCCAGCCGGATCACGGTTTGCCGCAACGGAAATTCGTACTTCTTCAGAATCTTGTGGTCCGGGCGAGGGAGCGCGCGCCGGTGAAATCGCGCGACCAGAGCGACAAATTCCAGATCTCTCTTCGACCAGTCGGCGGGCGGCGTAATTTTGCGGATCATCCGATAGGACTCTTTGTGGTGCGCTTTGCCCTTCTTGAAGTGGCCCACTTCCTGAAGCAAAGCAGATGCATGGAGTATGGATCGCTCTTCGATAGCCAAGTCGCGTCCGGCGAACCCGCAGTTGGAGAGACCGTCGTAGAGTTGCAGGGAAAGTTTCGCGATTCGCTGCACGCGGCGGAAATCAGGAGTCAAAAAGAACGCCCATTCCTCGAGTTGTGACAATCCCGCGGACCGCAAATCCCTCTGCGGCGGCAACCCTTCTCGCCAGATCCGGAGAGGAGACGCTTTCCCCGCCATTTTTTCTCGATATTGCCGGAGGCGTGACGCCCTTTCACCTTCAATCTTCTTGAGCCAACCGGCCCTCACCGTCTCGTCCGTGATGTGCCTATTTCTTGCGATCATCTGTTGCAAAACATTGAGGTCGTGCACTTCGCCCAAAGAATCCTGCAGAACTTTCAGATCGGGCGACCAACTCGAATACATCGAGGGAAGAAAATTTTCGACCGCATATCGAAATTTTTTGAGCCCGATTCGCAGGCGGTGATAGGCGATGCGGCTTCTGCTCTTTTGCGCACGCCGATGCAAGTCCTGGACGATGCTCCACAATTCAATCAGCAGCGATTCACAAGCAGGCCGGTCCGAAGCGACGTGGCGATAATGACTCGAGAGTTCCCTCATCCACCCTCGCCACTGCTTGCGGTCGAATTCTCTTACGGCCTCTTGTGCGCCGGTTCGATCTTTTTCGCTCCGGGACTTGAGGGACTCCAGTAGCAGGCCGGTTGAAGCATCGTCCAGCGAGCCAAGTTTTTCTATCCATTCTCCGAGCACCTGTGCGTCGCGCAGCGCCCCGAGCCGGTTGAAGATCCGGCGTCCCGCTTTGCGCATGGATTTCCAGGGGCCGCGCAGGTCGATGTCCCTCATTACATCGGCGATGAGAATACACCGGCGCAATGCGACACGCAGGTCATGCACGGGATCCACGGCCAGTTCTTCGCCGACCTTTGAATGCACCTCCAGGACCTTTTCCATCCAATATGGAAGGCCAACCTTCTCGGAAAAAGGTATGCGCGTATGAGCCACGTCGGAATTCAGAGCCCTTCTGAGAGTTCCCCAGGGGAGTTAATTCTAGCCGTGGCAGGCGTGAAAAGGCAAATAGAGGACCGGACTAATCAACTGCGGCGATTTCGGGCTGCTTTTGGTGAATCTTCCGGGTCGGGGTGCGCCGACTGGGTTCGGTATACCATCCGTATATTCGCCAGCCCAGCAGTACGGCCATAACTGCCGCGTATTCCAGAGGGATGTGGATATCCGATTTCACCAGCCAAAGATAATGGATCACGCCGGCGATTGCGGTCAGGTAGATTGCCCGGTGCAGCATCTGCCAGCGCCTGCCGCCCAATCGTCGAATCCATCCCGCCGTGGAAGTAAGGGCCAGGGGGATCATCAGCACAAAGCCGGTGAATCCGACGGTGATGTACTTTCGCTTCATGACGTCCGCCCAAACAGCGTGAAAGTCCAGCACCTGGTCGAAGCCGATGTAGATGCAGAAGTGCACGCAGCCATAGAAAAATGCGAACAATCCCAGCATGCGGCGGAAGCGAATCAGTTGCGGCAAGCCCAGAATCTTTCGCAGTGGCGAAATAGCCAGGGTGATTGCGACAAACCGTAGAACCCAATCCCCGGTGGCATGCTCCAGAAATTGAGCGGGATTTGCGGTTAGAAATTGAGAAGGATCTCCACTCTGGTACGCCTGGAATCCCTTCCAGACCAGCAAGCCCAGCGGAGTGAGGCAGGTCAGAAATACCACGACCTTCGTCCATTTACTTGTCAGAACTGAATTCATGATAAGGGTCCGTTTAGAAGTTCTTTTTCAAGTCCATTCCCGTGTACAGGCCGGCCACCTGGTCTCCGTAGCCATTGAACATCTGGGTCTTTGTTGTCTTGAAGAAGCCTGGAAGTCGAGTCTCTCTGGCCTGACTCCACCGCGGGTGATCCACGTTGGGATTCACATTCGAATAGAAACCATATTCATGGGAATTTTCCAAATTCCACGTAGTTGGCGGCTGATCCTTGACAAATCTGATTTTCACCAGCGACTTGATACTCTTAAATCCGTACTTCCAGGGGATCACCATGCGGACCGGGGCGCCGTCCTGGTTCGGCAGCGTTTCACCGTACATGCCCACGCAGAGCATGGCAAGCGGATGCATGGCCTCGTCAATCCTCAAACCCTCCACGTAAGGAAGTTGGATCCCCGCATCCCTCCACAAGGGCATCTGCTTCATGTCGAAATAGCTCTGAAAAGCCACAAATTTTGCGCTGGGCTTCGGCTGCACAAGATTCGCCAGCGTGCTGAACGAATACCCAATCCAGGGAACGACGATCGACCAGGCCTCCACGCAGCGGTGCCGGTAGATCCGCTCCTCAAGAGGCGCAAGCTTGAGGATTTCGTCCATGGAAAAAGTGCGCGGCTTGTCAACTTCACCTTCGACCGAAACAGTCCAGGGCGAAGTCTTAAATTTCTGCGCATTTTTCGAGGGCTGGTCCTTTTCGGTTCCGAATTCATAGAAATTGTTGTAGGTCGTTACTGCCTTTTCGGGCGTGATTTTTTCAGTGGTGCTGAAAGGACTCTTGATTGCGACATCGAGCGCGGTGGAAGCGTAAGCCCGAGCCGTCGGAACGACAATGTCAGTGAGCGATTTCCCAGCGAGGGCCAGCCCTCCTGCTAACCCCATTCCATACAGGAATTTACGACGATTTATGTAAACATCGCGCGGGGTTACGTCCGAATACTTCAAATCGGGGGAGCGTTTGATTAGCATACTTGACCTCCAAGCATGACAGTTTGCTCCGTGCTATCTTTTCTCATAATTTAATATACGCCAAATTTGCAGGAATGGATGAGGATTGCGGATCACATTTCGTTAACCGCTGGGATGCGCCGGGCATCCGAACCAAGCTGTACCCAGGGTTGTTACCGACCCGCCAATTCGTCCAGCAGGGACAAACGCAAACGTTCCTGGTGTTCGGGGGGCAGCTTCCCACCCGCGGAAGTGAGGTAAAACACGTCGATCGCCGTCTGCCCCTCGGTATCAATCAATGCGATATCGATGTTGCATTTTTGTTGGGAGAAAACTGAGCTGATCCGGTACAACAAGCCGGGCTGGTCCTGCGTGACGACCTCAATCAGCGTGCTGTTCGGGGAGCACGTATCGTCAAACTGGATCTGCGGTTCCTGCATGCGCATACCAGGCACTTCCTTCTCTGTCATCAGGCGCTCGCGTAGAATGCGATACATTTCCTGCTTTCCCGACAGGGCGTCGTGCACCGTGCCCTTAAATCGCTCCCATTCCGGCAAATTCATTTCCAGCCTCCGGAAACGGTCGGTGAAATAGAACGTGTCTACGACGGTCCCGCTCGCGTTGGAAAAGGCTCCCGCTTTCCCGATGTTCATTCCGCAGGCGGCCAGCACGCCCGCCACCGTGGCGAACAGAAACGGACGATCTTTCGTCAGGACCGTCAATTCATACCAGTGGCGGCTGCGTTTCAGCGCCAGTTGAACCGAGTCCTGGCCAAGCCGGTTCGACATTTCAAAATGCCGCAGAATTTCATCGACCGGATGCGTTCGAAGATATCGCCGCGGCAAACCATCGAGGAATATCTGAAGGCTCTTCCCCGCGGCCGGAGCCAGCGAGCGAAGATGATTGAGGACTTCATCGTTCGCATCGGCATGTACCCGCTCGTCTACGCTCCGGTTCAGGTAATTCGCCGTAGCGATGTAGAGCTGCCAGAGATCCTCCGCCTTCCATGGCGTGAGAGCCTCCGGATTGACTGCCCTGATATCCGCGTAGGTAAAAAGGCACAGCATTTTCAAGCGATCCGGCGAGCCGATGCTTTCCGCGAATTGGGCCACCGTCCCCGGATCGAAAATGTCCCGGCGGAGAGTCGCGCCCATATCCAGATGGCGTTCAATCAGGAATAAAACCGTTTCCCGGTCGGCTTCCGGAAGCCCCAAACGATCGAGACACCCTTTCGCGATCTCCACGCTCTCCGGAATGTGTTCCTGGACCCTGATGGCTTTGCCCGTGTCATGCAGCAGGATCGCAAGGTAGAGCAGTTCCGGCTGATCGAGTTCGTCGAGTATCCCCGCATAGCGCTCGTCCCATTTGGACTTGGACTGCCGCAGGGCGTGCAAATTTTCGATACCCTGCAGCGTGTGTTCATCCACCGTAAAGCGGTGGGAGACATCGCGGACGGCGAGCGCTTCGATTCCCTGAAACTCCGGCAGGAACATTGTCAGCAGTCGCAGCGAATGCATCGCGCGCAGGGCGTCCCCTGCGTGCAACTCCGGAAGTAAATCCTGGAGAAATTGCCAGATGGCTCTTCCTGGCGGCAGCCGGCCCGCCAGCAACGGCCTTGCCTGTTCCAATTGATGTTCGGCCGCCGGACTGAGCTTGAAACCGCGCTGCGCGATCAGGCGAAACGTGCGGAAGAACAATTCCGGGTCGGACAGATTCTCCGGCGACTGAAAAAAGATGAGGCCGTCCACCACGGAAAAATCCGCATCGGAAAAACCGGTCCGCCAGGTTTCGAGCTGCCGGTAAAAAAGTGAATGGGCGACGGGCATTTCTTCAAGGAGTTGGCCGGAAATTCGATCAACCGCCCCGGCGTGTCCAAAATAAATTCGCATCCATTCCGTAGCGCCGTGAATCTCCGAATCCATCGCTCCGATTTTCTGGGCCGCCGCTTCGCTCTGCGCGTCCCAGGTCAACACGTTGTCATTGCGCAAATGGCGGAAATTGAGAAAGCATCGCACCGAGGCAATAAACGAAAGCGCCTGATCCATCGTATTCTGAATCGCAGGGGCAAGAAGCGTGTCGGGATTGGGCCATCCATGCTCCCTTTCCATGGCGGACATCGCCGCAAGCCAGCAGGCGAATGTATAGTCGCGATAACCGCCAGGACCGTCTTTCACATCCGGTTCGAGATGAAATACGGTGTTTGCAAACTTGCGATGACGATTCCGGGTCATTTCCGCAAGGCGTTCCGCGAGCACCTGCGATTCGCGTGCCATCACCTCGGGAATTAGCCTTTCGCGAAGGTTCGAGAAGAGTTCCCGGTCGCCCGCCAGGAAACGGCAATCGAGCAGGGAAAGGAACAACTCCGCATTGTCAGAATCGAATTCGGTGAACTCGGACAAACTCTTTACCGCGGCGTTTACCCTTAAACCGACGGCTGACATTCCCTGCGAGAATTCCGATATCGCATCCGCCCACGATTCCCCCCGATCCGGAGCCGCGAGCAGAAAAAAGAGATCGATATCCGAATAAGGGAAGAGCGATTGCCTGCCGAAATCTCCGACGGCTATGAGAACGATTCTCGTCGTCTGCGTCGAAAGAATTGGCGCGGCCAGACGAACGACGACCGAATCCACGAGAGCCGATCGGCCGCGCAGGAAGTTCAGCCCATTTTTCGTCGCGGAAAAATCGTGCTGCAATCGTGAGGACTCGGCGCCGTATAGTTCTTTCACTTCATTGCCCAGTTGCGATGGCGTAGTCATGGAGTCTGTACGGGCTGTTCACCCCCAGAACCCTGAATTCAAAGAGTATCTGCGAAATGAGTGCCAGGTAAAATCTAAAGAAGCGAAGAGGAGCATCGTGGATATGGATGTACCCGAACGATTTCCGGTTCGCACGATAGCAAATCCAAAGTTTCATTGCCACTCGTCGCGATCCATCGTAACGGCCAGACCTGTTTTTAATTGGTTCGCCGGCTGGCGCAGTCTAACCGGGAGTCAATCGCTACTGCTTATACCCGCCAAACTGCACCCGGAATCCGTCCGGGTCGAGCATGTTTGTTCCCTGAGTAAGTTTTATGCCACGACGCTTGATTTCGGCCAAATAGGCTTCCTTTTCCGCATCCCAATCGGCGATCGTATAGGCAATGTGATCGACGCCGATTGTTTTTTCCGGACGTGAATCGGCGTTACGAACTGCCAGAATGTTATCGCCGAACAAGAGCCGGCACTGCGTTTTGCCGTCATCTTCGACGACTTTCATGCCGAACAAACCAGCGTAGAAATCGCGCGTCTTGGCGTAGTCCTTTACCTGATACGACACGTGATTGATGAAAATAGCCGGGACTGTGCCGCCCTCGGCGGCAGCCGGCTTTGCGGCGGCGAGTGCCGACCCTGCCGTCACGGCTAGTGTCAGACTGCGGATAAGCTGGCGGCGCGTCAGTTTCCCTTTTTCGTAATCGTTTACTAAATTCGAGAAGACATGTTCCACCGCAGTGCCCTCCTGTTGAATGTGCTCTGAGTTCGAGCCTCAGTCGACACGACCGCGAAAGCCCACTTTCCAATGCCGTTGGTCTTGGTACTTTGGGGGAATATACACCCTTTCTCGCCGAATCTTATCACGGAGAATGAGTTTTTGATTTGCGGAAAGCGAATCGGCGACAGTCTTTAGTCACTTTTCGAATTGAAAGGAATCAATTGCTGCGAATCTTGAGTATGAGGAGAGGCCTCTTGCCAAGTCACTGCTTGAGCCCCGACCCAGGCTACCGCGTCGGAACCGCAGTTTCCACATCGCCCGTGGGTGTCCAGCAAGACTTGGTCTAGACAGCTTACACACCACCACTGTTTTCTCATTCGTTCCCCCCATTACCCTCATCGCAACTTGTGTGGATGTAATGGTAGGTTCAGCAGTAGCACCAACCGTGCCAAGCAGCGACCGCCCAACGTCTTTGCGTGCGCCGTGTGTTGTGTTAATCATGAGCAATCTGATCGAATACATTGAACTTAATCCCGCATCCCTATTTCGATGGCGAAGATACGCCGGCGGCAAAGTTGGTGAGGTCAGAAAGCCTGTAAATAGTTCTGGTCAGCTTTATTTTTTACCGAATCCGAGTCGAGTTTAGCCAAGTCGAAGAGTTTTCCGGTCCGCAGCCGTCTCTGCCGCGGACCCCCAAAATGGGGGAAGCCGGCAATTACGAAGTCTCCCAGTTATACCCCTCCTCCCCATGTTCGGAAAGATCCAACCCCCTGGTTTCATTCTCCGGTGAAACGCGGAGGCCAACCAATTTGTCCACAACAAACAGGATGGCAAGAGTTCCAACGATTCCCAATGTCCAGGCAATTGCCACGCCGGTCAACTGATTCAGCAATTGATGGGCGTTCCCTTCGATCAGGCCTGACGCAAGCACCTGGCCGGCGGAATCCTTCAGGATGGGATTCACGGCGCTGACCGCGAAAACTCCCGTGAGAATCGCTCCGATCGTCCCGCCGGCGCCGTGCACACCGAAAGCATCCAGCGAATCATCATAGCCGAAGCGCGGTTTGATCGTGGCCACCATCAGATAACAGAAAATGCCGGCGATGAAACCAATGACCAATGCTGACATCGGCCGGACAAATCCCGATGCCGGAGTAATCGCCACTAGACCGGCCACGGAACCAGAGATCGCTCCCAATACACTGGGCTTCCCGCTCCGCCTCCATTCCGCCAGGCTCCAACCGGCTGCGGCTGCAGCGGCGGCGAAGTGGGTCGCCACGAAAGCGCTCGTCGCCAGCGTTCCGGAAGAGAGCGCGCTGCCCGCATTGAAACCAAACCAGCCCACCCACAGCAGACAGGCGCCAACAAAACTCAGGACCACGCTGTGTGGCGGGACAGATTCCTTCGGGTAGCCGAGGCGCTTCCCGAGGTAAAGAGCGCAAACCAGAGCCGAGACCCCCGATGTAACATGCACAACTGTGCCACCCGCGAAGTCGAGCGTGGGGATTGGGCCGGCCAAAGCCGCGTTCAACAAACCGCCTTTGCCCCACACCATGTGCGCCATTGGACTGTACACGACCACAGACCAAAGACCCATGAAAAGCAACATGGCCTTAAATTTCATTCGCTCGGCGAAGGCGCCGGTGATGAGGGCGGGAGTGATGATCGCGAACATGAGTTGATAGATCATGAATGTCTGCTGTGGAATCGTTGACGCGTAGTCGGCGTTGGGATCGCCCCCCACACCACGCAGGAATACGTGCTCAAATCCTCCGATAAAACTGTTTCCCGATCCGAACGCAAGACTGTACTCAAACAGACCCCACATGATCGTGACCATGGCCATCATGGCAAAGCTCTGCATCATTGTTGCCAGCACGTTTTTCTTTCGCACCAGCCCGCCGTAAAACAGGGCCAACCCCGGCCCGGTCATCAGCAGCACGAGCGCGGAGCTTACCAACATCCAGGAATTGTCGGCCGAACTTTTCGCTTCGGCGACCTTTCGTTCCAGCTCCGCAATCCGTTCCGCATCCGTGTGAACGGCCGGCGCGACCAGGATGAGGGCAGACCGCTCCATGTGAAGCTTACCCGCGGTGGTCGCACGGGGTGAAATGCAAAAAACGGAAACAACGCATAGAAAAAATAGGCTTTTTGTCATTGTCGTCTTGGACCTGACGCCGTTACGATAACAAATCCAATGGTTCGGCGCCACAGTTCCAGCCGCTCTTTATAATATGTTTATTTGATTTTCCCCTTTGCATTGCGCCGGGTACAGGTGGATTACTGCCGCGAAGCGGCTGATGCGCAGTATTTCTGATGATTCCGATAGATTCTTTCGTAGGTGGGACTGGCGGGTCTCTTGGTAGAGTTCTATCATGGCCTCGGTGCCATCTCAGATGCCTCTCGACGGGCTGTTCGGCGACTACCGGATCGGGTCGTTTTACGACGAAATGTTCGCGACCCGGGATCGTCCCCGCCCGCATTATTCCAAGATTTTTGAAAAGCTGGCTTCGATGGTGCCGTCGCAATTCGAGGAGCGCCGGCAGCACGCCGACCTTTCGTTTCTTCTCCAGGGAATCACTTTCACCGTTTACAGCGACGGACGCGGGACGGAGCGATTGTTTCCGTTCGACTTGATTCCCCGCATCATTCCGAATTCGGAGTGGCAGAGGATCGATCGCGGCCTCGCGCAGCGTGTGGTGGCCTTGAATTTGTTTTTGCAGGACGTGTATGGAAAGCAGCGCATCTTCGCGGACCGCCAGATTCCTCGCTCACTGGTTTATTCCTGCAGGCACTTCATGCGCGAAGTGATCGGGATCGAGGTCCCGCGCGGAATTCATACGCATATCTGCGGGATCGACCTGATTCGCGACTCGAAAACCGGCGAATACTGCGTTCTGGAAGACAATGTGCGAACGCCCAGCGGAATCTCCTACGTTCTCGAAAACCGCCTGGTCATGATGCGCACCTTTCCGGACGCGTTTCAGGAGTACGAAGTCCTTCCCGTCAATCATTACCCCGCCGAGCTCTCCAGAATCCTTCGCAGCCTTTCTCCCCGGGGAGGAGACGACGCCCAGATCGTCCTGCTCACTCCCGGCATTTATAACAGCGCCTATTTTGAACATAGTTTCCTCGCTCAACAAATGGGCATTGAGCTCGTCGAGGGCCGCGATCTGATCGTGGATGGCGGAATCGTGTACATGAAGACGATTCATGGCCTCACGCGCGTCGACGTGATTTACCGCCGCGTGGACGATGAATTTCTGGATTCCCTGGCGTTTCGGCCGGATTCCGTGCTGGGCGTCCCCGGCCTGATGGGCGCCTATCGCGCCGGGAATGTTGCCCTGGCGAACGCCGTAGGCAACGGAGTCGCGGATGACAAAGCCATCTACGCTTACGTCCCGACGTTTATCCGTTACTATCTCGGGGAAGACCCGATCCTGCGAAGCGTGGAAACATATCTGTGTTCGAAGAAAGAAGATCTCGCCTACGTGCTCGGACACCTTCCGGAGCTGGTTGTGAAGGCCGTCGGAGAATCCGGCGGTTACGGAATGCTGATGGGGCCGACTGCCGATCGAGAACGCCTGGAAGAATTCGGCAAAAAGAATCAAGGCCGATCCGCGAAACTACATCGCGCAGCCTGTGCTTGCGCTTTCGCGCGTTCCTTCCTACGATCCGGCGCTCGGATGCATTGAAGGGCGCCACGTGGACCTTCGCCCCTACTGTCTGTACGACGGAGAAAAAGTGACCATCGTGCCCGGCGGGCTGACTCGCGTGGCGCTGCAGCAAGGTTCTTTGGTCGTGAATTCCTCCCAGGGGGGCGGAAGCAAGGATACCTGGGTCCTGTTCGGAGAAGACTAAAATGCTGTCCCGAATCGCGGAATCGTTGTTCTGGCTGGCTCGCTACATCGAGAGAGCGGAGTACACCGCGCGAATTCTCGACGTGAATTTTCACACGGTGCTCGAACAATCCAAGGACCGCTACCGTCTGCACTGGGACCCTCTGATCGTGATGGCGGGCGAGGAGGAGAGGTTCCGTAAGGTTTACGGCGAGGCGGACGCGCATGCCGTATTCGAATTTCTGGCGTTCCGGCATGACAATCCCAGCTCCATCGTCCAGTGCATTACCAAAGCGCGCGAGAACGCGCGGACGATTCGCGACTATATTTCCCGCGAAATGTGGGAGGACATCAACAGCTTCTATTTCACCGTGAATCGCTTTAACCCGGCGGAGGAAATGGCGGCGGGACCGCATCGCTTCTGCGACGCGATCCGCTTCGGCAGCCACCGATTTCACGGAGTCACCGACGCGACCTTGCCCCACGATGAGGGATGGCAGTTTCTGAGGATCGGCTGGTTCATCGAGCGCGCGGAAATGACGGCGCGGCTGGTGGACGTGCAATATCACATTCTGTACGACTCGCCCGGCGGACATCGGAGGGGCGGACAACCATCAATGGATGGCCGTGCTCAAGTCCGTGGGGGCGTACGAGGCGTATCACAGAAAATATCATTCCTCGATCGAGCCGGAAAAAGTCGCGGAAATGCTGATCATGCACCCGCTGCATCCCAGGTCGATTCGCTTCAGCATGACTGAAGTGCAGTCCGGTTTGCGCGCCATCAGCGGCACGGGAGCGGGCTCCTACGCCAATGAAGCCGAGCGGCTAACGGGAAAAGTTCTCGAGCGGTTGCGCTACGACATCATTACTGAAATCTTCAAGCTCGGGCTGCACTCCTATTTGAACGACATGCTGCAAATGTGCGGTTCGATTGGCGAGGATATTGCCCGAAGCTACTTCTATTACGCGGTGGTGGCATGAATCGATATCATTTGCTGCATGCGACGGAATTTCATTACGACGGCCCGGTGTCGGAAAGTTACAACGAAGTCCGGTCTGCGGCCAATTCATGACGAGGCGCAGAGTTGCCTGTCCTTCCGCCTGGTCACGAATCCCGCGTCCCGCGGCACCTCCTATCGCGACGCGTTCGGGAACTGGGTCCATCAATTCAATATTCTTCCCGAGCATCACTCATCTGAAGATTGAAGCCGAGTCCGTCGTCCTGGCGCATGAGGCGCCAGTTCCACCTCCCTGCGACATGAAGCTCTCCGAACTGGACGGCCGGCGTGATGAGTTGTAGGAAGAATACCTCGACTTTCTGGTCCCGACAGGATATGTGCCTCACCTGCCTCAACTCGATGAACTCATCGAGCTGGCGAGCCGGAACAGCGACGGAACAATCTCAGGATTCGTCCGTGCAGGCGTCGGACCTGATCCACAATCGGTTCATGTATGCGAAGGGAACGACTCACGTCAACTCTTCGATCGAACATTCCCTCTCGCTCGGCGCGGGTGTTTGCCAGGACTTTGCCCACCTGCTTCTCGGCGTGGTGCGCAAGCGCGGCCTGCCCGCGCGGTATGTTTCCGGGTACTGGTTCCCGAAAGTGCCGCGTCGCCCGACGCCAAGCTGCAGGAAGTGATCGGGGGATATGCCTCGCACGCTTGGGCTGAAGTCTACTTGCCGGATTGCGGATGGATGGGCCTCGATCCGACGCTGGGAAAGCCATTGGGATTGCAGCACGTTCGCGTCGCCTACGGGCGCGATTATGGCGATGTGGCGCCGGTCCGGGGGGTCTACAAGGGACATGCGGGGCAGCGCCTGTCGGTTGATGTCCGCGTTCGGCCGGAGGTGGACGATGGCGGACGCGAGCAAATCAGCGAAAATAAGATTGCTGCGCCGGAGCCGGACGTCATGGTGGAACGGGTGCAGCAACCCGCCCGGCAACAGCAGTGAAGCCCAATCCAAATCGTATGCAAAATCTATAGGGAAGCGATCTTACTTGGTGAGGCTCAGGACTTTCTTCCTGGATTTCGTCTTGGAAACTGAGCGCTTATTGCCGTTTCGGCTCGCGCCGTTACGATTCGTTTTCATCAAAGCCATGATCCGCCTTAATTCGCGTTCAAGGGAGGCGTCAATCTGGTCGGACTGACGTTCACCACGTGCTACACGGCTCACGTAAGAAGGGTCAACTTTGAGCTGACGTGCCACGCGGCCATATAGCCCGCGGATCTGGGACGCCAAATTATATGGAATTGTGCTAGTATTCCCCTTGTCACGGCTCATGTCACTCCTTGCGGGTACCCGAGGCAAGACGCGCTAGGACCGCGCCGACCTGAACTGGCATGTTATCTCAATAGGGTTACAGATACAATGAAAAGAAAGATCACGCTACGCCACGCCTTGCCGGACTGGGCGGTACGCGTCGAGAATCTCCGCCACCAATTAAAGCTCAGCCAATCCGGTTTAGGGCAGCAGTTGCAATACTCGGCAATGGCGGTTTCCTGCTGGGAACGCGGCCTGCAGGAGCCTCCAGCGGATTGCTACATCAAGCTGGGCGAATTGGCGGGCAACCCCGATTGCTGGTATTTTTGGGAACGCGCGGGCCTGAAAAGTTCCGAAGTCGTGCGGGCTTTGCCGAGGGACAAGAGATTATTTCCAAAATCGTTTTTCCCTGATTTTGATATTGTCGTCGCCGGCAGCGGTGCGAAAGCGCGCAGCGAGAAAAAGACGCAACTCGTGGCCATTCCGCTCCTCGGCATCAGCGCGGGGACGCACGGCGAAAAAGGCGACAAAGTGTTTGACCTGAACAAAGTTCCGGCGGAGAACATGATCGCCGCGCCTATGGCCTGGTGCCCGCATCCGGCTTCCACAAGCTGCCTGCGAGTAAAGGGGATGTCCATGAGCCCGCTGATCCATGATGGCGACATACTGGCGGTCGATTATTCCGAAGTCAACCATGCCGATCTCGATGGCAAGATTGTGGCTGCCTGGCACAAGGACAGGGGCTTGTGTGTTTCCCGTTTCAGGCGCTATCGGGGAGTTGAAGTGCTGGAGGCTGAAAACCGCGACTATGAAACGGTAACGATCGGCTCCGATCGGAATTGGCGGATCGTCGGCAAGGTTTTATGGTGGACGAGACTGGCGCCCTGAGTTTTAAGCATCGCCGCCGCAACTTTCGAATGTCTTTACCCTCTCCTATGATTCATGAGTCCACGCGGGCTGCTTCCATTCCGATTCATGTTTTCTGAAGATCGAAATCTCCCCCGGTTTCCAAGGGCCGCCAGGGTCTCTGATCCAACGACCAGAGCCGCATATTGACGGACCAAAGATTCATCGAGCCAGCCTCTTTCCGCTTCTTCGTAGAGAACCGAGAGGGCTCCGGGGGTAGAAAGAGTTTGGCGGTAGGAACGATCGCTGGTCAACGCGTCGCAAATATCCACCATCTGAATGATGCGGACCAGCAAAGGAATCTGGTTGCCGTGCAAGCCATCGGGGTAGCCCGTGCCATTCAGGCGCTCATGATGGTTGCGGATGAGCGGCAGTACGTGCCGAAACGATTTCAGCGCCGAACAGATTTGCTCGCCGACAACGGGATGCTGCTCGACTATCCTGGTCTCCTCCGAATTTAGCGGCGAGGGCTTGGAAAGAATCGCGTCGGGGATGCCGATCTTGCCGATGTCGTGGACCAGGCCGCCGATTCGAAGCGTTTCCAATTCCGTCTGGCTCAAACCAAGACTCTTTCCAAATCGCACGGCATTGCTAGATACTCGCGCGGCATGGCCTCCATCAAACGGGTCACGCGCCTCGATGATTTGGGAAGCGATCAATGTTTCCGCTTGTTCGTCGACAGAGTTCTTCATCGGCAACAAAGATTCGATCCGGTTGAGCGTTTCCCCCGATGGACGTATCATTTGCAATCGCGCCAGAAACCCTTCAAGGACAGATTCAGTTTGCAGAGACATGGAAAGGATGCACGCCGTGTGCCAGAACACGATGGATGTAATCTTTTGGGAACACATGAGATATTCAAGATGAGGGATGGAATGGCAATCGCCGGAAGGTCAAAAAGCCTAACCAAATGAAAAATTTACGCGGACCCAGGACTTGCGGTAATTATCCCTTCAAGACAAGTAGTGTGTTAGAGTGAGTTTGTGACTGACCTGATCCCCCTGACCTGATCCCCCCAATCCGCACGAACCTGAGTATGATTTCGCAGTTCGGAAAGGGGGACAAGCATGTCCAGAACGAGGCACACAGAAGCCGAGATCATCGCCGTGCTGAAGCAGGTGGAGGCGGGGCGGAAGGCGGAGGACGTGGCGCGGGAAGCGGGAGTATCGAAGCACACGATCTACGCTTGGAAAGCGAAATACGGCGGGATGGACGTAAACGAGGCGCAAGAAGTGAAGCAGTTGCGGGAAGAGAACGGGCGACTCAAGAAACTCGTGGCGGATCTGAGCTTGGACAAGGACGCGTTGCAATCGGTGATTCGAAAAAACGGATGGAGCTCGCAGTCATGAAGGCGGCTGTGGGGCAAGTGCGCCAGCAGTATGCCTTCAGCCAGCGGCGGGCCTGCCGACTGCTGACGATGTCGGTATCGAGTTACCGCTACCAGACCAAGCGCAGCGATGAAGGGTTGCGAGCGCGCCTGGTGGAACTGGCGCGGGAGAAGCCGCGGTTCGGCTATCGGCGCTTGCATGTTTTGCTGCAACGCAAGGGAGAGACGGTGAATCACAAGCGCGTGCATCGGGTGTATCGGGAGGCGGGATTGAGTATTCGGCGCAAGAAGCGCAAACACTGCGTGCGCACCGGACAGCCGCTACGAGCCTGCACCGCAGGGAATCAGGAATGGGCACTGGACTTCGTGCATGACGCGGTGCAAAGCGGGCGAGCGATCCGGGTGCTGAGCGTGGTGGACGCGTATACGCGGGAGTGCCTGGCACTGGAAGTGGACACCAGCTTCGCGAGTCGACGCGTGACGCGGGTGTTGGAGAGGATTGTGACGGAACGAGGGGTGCCGCAGGCGATTCGCTGCGATAACGGGCCGGAGCTGACGAGCCGGCATTTTCTGGCCTGGTGCATCGAGCGGAAGATTGAGTTGGTGCACATTCAACCGGGCCGCCCGATGCAGAACGGACGGGTGGAAAGTTTTAACGGGCGGATGCGGGAGGAGTGCTTGAACGTGAGCTGGTTTGAGAATCTGTTCCAGGCGCGGGAGAAGATCGCAGTGTGGCAGCGAGAGTATAACGAAGAGCGCCCGCACAGCAGCCTGGGATACCGAACGCCGGAGGAATTTGCGCGGGAAGCGGGCGGAGAGAAGGGCTGTGGAAAAGGCGCTGCGTGGAAAAGTAAAGACAACTTTTCCACTCCGCTTGGGAATCCCGCAGAAGGCGCGGGATTCCCACTTTCCCACAGCCCTGGCGGCGACGGGATCACCACCGTTGAGCAAGTGAATAGTCCGGATGTCGTATTATGAAGTGTGCGGTGTTGGGGGGCAGGTCAGTCGGCCACGATTATATTTTCTCACTCCACCCATGTAAGTTTCGTCTACCTCAACCGTTGATCCCTCCAGTTGCAGATCGGGTTCGGAGAGTAGACTGCGAACCTGTCGAAACATGCGCCACGCTGTCTTATATGTGACACCTGTTTCACGCTGAATCTGCTTGGCAGAGATGCCGCAACGTGTGGAACCCATGAGATACATCGCATAGAACCAAGTCTTGAGCGGAGTGCTGGACTTCTCAAAGATAGTGCCAGCAAGCGGGTAAATGTGATTGCCGCAATGATCGCAAGCGTATGCTGTGCGATTGCCGACACGATGATGCTTGCGGTCCACCTTACACTTGGCACAGGGAGCTATTCCGTTCGGCCAGCGATGCTCTTTGACGTACTCAAGACACGCGGCATCGTTCGGAAACTCGATATTAAAGTGCTTCATTGTGTACCGAAGTTCGGCTGGAATGTGCTGTTTGACTTTCATAGATCAATCCTCACAGCGATACTTTAGCGAATGGCCTACTTGTTGTCAAGGGATAATTACCGGACTTGCCGCCGCTTCGCCTGAGCTTCGCTTCGAGGGATGGAACATCCTTTGCTACGGGATTATTAACAGCTTCCCTGTCGTCTTGCGTGCTTCCAGGTCCCGATGTGCTTGTTGGGCGTCTCGCAACGCGTAGGTGAACTGAATCCGCAGTTTCAGCTTTCCCGCTGAAACCATGTTCAAGACCGCAGCGGCGCGCTTCTGGAGTTCCTCGCGCGTCGCGATGTAGTGGCCAAGAGTGGGCCGCGTAAGGAACAGAGATCCTTTCTGCATGAGCTTGATCACATCAAAAGGGGGTACCGCCCCGCTCGACGCGCCGTAAAGGACCAGATAGCCGCGCGGACGAAGAATGTTGAGGTCCTTATCAAACGTGGTTTTGCCGACACCGTCATAGATGACGTGAACTCCCTTCCCTTCCGTCGCGCGTTTGGTCTCTTCCTCAAAATCCTGCTGCGAATAAAGAATCACTTCATCCGCGCCAGCCTCGCGAGCCAGCTTGACCTTCTCTTCGGTGCCCGCTGTGGCGATCACGCGCGCGCCGATGTTTTTCGCCATCTGCACCAGGAGGAGTCCAACGCCTCCCGCCGCCGCATGAATCAGCGCCGTCTCACCTTTCTTCAGCGGGTACGTGTCGTACAGGAGATAGTGCGCCGTCATCCCTTGCAGCATGGCGGCGGCAGCTTGCTGGTCCGAAATCCCGGCGGGGACATGGACGAGCCGGTCTTCCGGCGCGGCAGCATACTCCGCGTAGGCGCCCGTCACTGTCGCGTATGCGACGTGATCTCCCGGTTTGAATGATTTCACTTCTGCGCCCAGTTCGCTCACTACCCCGGCGGCCTCCTGCCCGGGCACAAACGGCAAAGGCGAGGGATATCGCCCCTCACGAATATAGATATCGATGAAATTGACGCCCGCGGCGGAAATCTTAACCACGACTTCATTCGGCTTCGGTTTGGGAGTGGGAATGTCAGCGACCGCGAGCGCTTCCGGCCCGCCGGTCTTTGAAACCTGGATTGCATTCATCGGGACACCTCTCGGAGCCTTACTGGTTTATGTGTACTCTTATTTTCAGCGCATTAGTATATTCCATCCGGCGCTTCAGGGAAGGGCGATCCTGCTACTTGGCCGAGGCTGGTTTCTTCAGAATCAGGGCGAGCCGCTGGCATGTGGCCACTTCTTCGTCGCGCTGATTGAAGCAGCGATGGATGAAAGTGACGATCCCGCGGTCCCGTTTGCTTCTGCTTTCCCGCACGGCGATCACTTCCGTTTGAATGCGAATGGTATCGCCATGAAACAGCGGTCTGGGGAACCGGACATTGTCCCAGCCGAGATTGGCGATCGTCGTGCCGAGGGTGGTGTCCCCAATCGAAATTCCGACCATCATGCTCAACGTCAGGCAGCTATTCACCAGCGGTCTGCCGAATTGCGTCTTCTTCATGTACTCCGCATCCAGATGGAGCGCGGACGGATTGTGCGTCAACGTCGTGAATAGCACGTTGTCCGCCTCCGTGATCGTGCGATGCATCGCGTGATCGAAGATCATCCCGACTTTGAATTCTTCAAAATACAAACCCGCCATTTCGTTCCCTCCAGCGGAGTCGTGGTCGCAAGACGCGCGTGTTCCTCAACTATACAGGTTCTTGTCCGGAATTTTCTATCAGGTCCGCGAGCCACGCCAGGATGCGAATTCACGTGGAATTGAAAATGCGTCTGGGAGTTGGGGCGCGCCGACCGGCGCAAGCTTCGCACCGGTTTCTTACGGCTTCGGAGCTCGTCGCAGGCGAATATCCGACAAGTGCTTCCGCAGGGCGTCGATGATCTCCTGCCGGCGGCCATCCTGGATATTTCGCCGCAACTCCTCGAGAGCGAGGTGCACGATGTCGTGGTGATGAAGCTCCTCGGGAGCGACTTCATTGCTGAGCTCAAGCCAGATGCCGTGGAGGAGGTCGATTTCCTTGCTCGTCAGACGCGGGGCATGAGGGCCCAGATAAAATACATGTTCCTGACCGGTCGGCGAATAGATCTCGAGCGTTAATTGCGGGCGCGGTTCCGGCAACGATTCCCAGGCCAGGCCAGCGACGCGAGCTTCATCAGCGATCGCTCTCCAGGAAGACAGACCCAGAGCGATGGACGACGATTGGAGATTTTGGGCCGCCCGCAAGATGCCTTCCCACTTCTCCGTCGCGGGAGCTACCGCAAGATGAATGGACTTGCCTTTTTTCTCCGCTAACGACAAGGCGCGTGTGAACAACTCCTGCTCATTCACGCTGAACAGATCTTCCTGCGTGAGTTCATTCGCACCAGAACCTGCGCGGCTGAGCACGCGAAGATGGAGAACCACAACGTCCTGCTGGCGGGGATTGACCCGGTCCAGCACAGCGCCCAGGTTATAAAGCGCATTCGAGTTCCGGATCATCACCAGCTCATTGCCGGGACGCACGCCAAGAGCAGCGGGAGATAATTCCCCATCGGATTCGAGGTTAAACATGTCGAGTTCCGTGTGCTTTCCGCCGTGCTTCAACGTAAATCTCTCTGAAATTTCGAAGATTGTAAAAAAGATCAGAGTGAACGCCACACCCGCAATTGTCGCGACTTGTTTCGTGAACAGATTCATGATGCTCAAGGCAAAGAGCGTCACCGTGATCAGACCCAGCCCAAACGGAATCTCTACACGGCCGATCGTGAAATTCAGCGGGACGCGAAAATCCCGCTTGCCCGGCTGCTTGTAGCGCAGCACGAGCACGGCCAGCGCCTTCATCGAGAAACTCCACATCACGCCAAACGCGTATGCTTCTCCAAGGACAAAAATGTCCCCGCGGCTCAGGATAATTGTGAGCAGTTGCAGTCCGACAACGAGATTGAGCATTCGATACGAAGTTCCGAACCGCGGATGCGGGCGGCGAAACCAATGCGGGAGGATGCCATCTTCGGAAACTCGATTCAGCACGCCATTCGACCCTACGATGGCGGTATTGACGGCTCCGGCGAGCATCAGGATGCCCACGAACACGACAAAGGCCTCAAAGCCAAGCTTCAGGTTAATTGGACCGACAAAATTCATCGCCAGACCGCTGATCAGGTTCCCGAAATACTGGGGCCGGATCGCGTCCGGAATGATCATGGAAGCAAAAAAGGAGACGCCCGCTGTAAAAACCAGGCTATAGACAAATATGACGAGTCCAGCCTTTTCCAGGTTAGGAAGCTTTGGATGCTCGACTTCGCGATAGACCTGGGCGAGCGTTTCCTCCCCGCTCATTGCCAGGACGGAGTGCCCAAGGCCGATGAGGATTCCGATCAGCGCTACCGTGTGCGGCAAACTGCTGAGGCGGAGCCAACCCAGAGCCTCCGGCGCAAACGTCAAATTTGCCGGCGTCGGCAGGGGTGGAAGATGAGCGCCGCGCACCCAGATCGTCAGGATGCACCAGGCGATCATCGTCACCACCATGACGGTCGTTACATACATGATGCGCAGAGCTTTCCCGCTGGACTCCGGAATCCCCTTGATATTTTCCCACCAGAAATAAACCGTGACCACGATCGCAAACACCGCCGAGGTGGAATTGATCGGGAGGACCAGATTGACGTGTATGCGGCCGAAAAGTTCGTTTAGAAACCCGGTCAAATATTGGCCCGCGGAGACGCCGCTGATCGGGCCGGTCAGGATGTAATCGAACATCAACGCGGAAACTGAAAATTTCGCGAGCGTGCTGCCCATCGCCTCCTTGACAACGCGGTAAACGCCGCCCCGGACGAACATGCTGCAACTCTCGATATACATGGATCGCACGGCATATGCGAACAACATGATGGCGAGGATGAACCAAGGAGCCGCCTTGCCGATGGCTTGCTCGGCGATCGCCCCCGCATAAAACGCGGAGGATCCCAGATCGTTGAGAACGATGGCGGCCGCCCGCCAGAAGGAAATGAAAGAAAGCATGGCGGTCGTCGCGATCACGACCTTCGGCAGGCCTGACTTCTGTGTCGCGGTCGACTGCCTTGAAACTATGTTTGTGGACATTTCGGCTAGGTTGGTATCCGCGCCGGTGCCGGCTACGTTGCGGGAACATTCTCCTTATTGGAAATGGACCGATCTCTAAGACAGCCGCTCAACCAACTCACCAACCGGCAAGCCGCGCACAGGGTCGGCCTCCGCTATTCGAAAAGTCGACGTGGACTTCGAGGAGTGGATTGAATCTGGGATCCTCGGATCGCATTAAATCCCTTTTCTGTCCCAATCCAGCATCTGACATAAAGGTCCGAGCTTTTGAGGCATATCCCATCCATTAACAATTACAATAAAATTCATAAAGAAGGTATAAAGACTGCAAGGATTTCAGCTTTGCGAGGCGGAGGAATTCCAGGGAAGATTGCCGACGGGACGCCAACTATATCTTGACTCACAAAATCTAGAATCCGAAAACTGTAGCGGAAATGAGGCAACTGAAGGGACAGCCAAGCCCGCGGTTGGTCCTGCAACCCATGAGGTATAATCGCGTTACCCGCGAGTTGATTGAATGTTGGCAGTTCCGATTGACTTCGACTATATTCTCAAGAGTGCAGGAGCAGCGTCATCGTTTGAGAGCTGCCCGGAGGATCGCCGAGATTTCGTTGTGAATGCCTTGCATTATACCCGCCTCTTCAGAATAATCCGTGCGTGACTGGGAACTCCGGGGGATCCTTGACCTGGCCAATTTTATTTCGTGTCTGCGCAGCGGTTTTATTCGTTGGAATACTCGCTTATATCGCCCTGCAAATCCGGCGCCGCAAGAGTGATCGCAGGGAAACGAATAGCGGAGTAAATTTTCAGCCGACTATCGGCTTTAGTCGTCTGGACGGCTGGGCGTCGATTGCGCTCCTGTTGGTGAACAAGTCACACAGCGCGGTATGGGCCGAAGAGATTGAGATCAGTCTCACTGAACTGAATGCAGTGGACCAGACCTGCGAAGCATCCTGCCACGAAATCCAGAAAATACATCAAACCGTCGGGCAGCATGATGTGTTGCCAATCAGTCTTGTGGAGACCATATATAACGCGGCCGGAAAGCCACAGCGGAAATATTCGTGCTTGTTGTCTTCCATCGTTCGATACAGTGTAGGCAAGGATTGGTTTGAAAAAGCTATGCCGCGTCATAGATTGAAAATGGCAGGACTTACCGTTGTCAAAGATCGGCGTGAGCGAGGGAACAAAAGTGAAGTCAGGACTCTAAACAAACCCTCGGGCACGGAAACAGCGGAATCGAAACCAAAACGGGCCTAGAATCCAATGGAAAGGGATTATGGATACCGAGCGATTGCTGGCCGGCGTCCCTTCCTTTCGTCGCGATGGGACTTCAGCGGCGATCCTCTGAACGTCCGAGCCCTGTTAGATTCGGAGCATCCATCGCGCGCGCAATTGGCGCACCAATGGGGCCAGGCAAGGGACCCTGGGAAGAGGAACCTGGCTCAGGTTCGGGATGCCGTTTCCGGCCGAATGTGCGAGTTGCCCACCCCTTCGCATCCTCCATATAAATGTAGAACACTGGCGTGAGGAAAAGCGTCACGACCTGGGAAAAGGCCAGCCCGCCAACGACCGACACGCCAAGGGGCCGCCGCGCCTCGCCGCCGGCCCCGAGCCCGAGCGCAATCGGCAACGTGCCCATCAAAGCCGCCATCGTCGTCATCATAATGGGGCGGAACCTGACCAGACATCCCTTGTAAATCGCTTCGGCCGGACTCAATCCGTCTTTGCGCTGCGCCTCCAACGCAAAATCAATCATCATAATCGCGTTCTTTTTGACGATGCCAATGAGCATGATGATTCCGACGAACCCGTAAATATCCAGATTCATGTCGAGGAGGGGCGAGACCCACCCTCTTATCGCGGCCAAATGGAATGCGTAGAGCGAAAGCAGCGCCCCAAAGCCCGCAGAGGGCAGTCCCGATAGGATCGTGATGGGATGGAGAAAACTTTCATAAAGTATGCCGAGAATAATGTAAATCACGAGGATGGCCATCACGAGGAGCATCCCAAGTCCGCCCAGCGATGACTGGAAAGCTTGCGCATTGCCCTGGAAAGCGGTCGTGGTTGTCGGAGGCAGCGCCTGCCTCGCCAGATTATTAATTTCGTTTACGGCGTCTCCAATCGATGTTCCAGCTTTCAGGTTAAAGGAAATCGTCACCGCGGGAAGCTGTCCCAGGTGATTCACTGAAAGAGGACCCAGCTTAGGAGTTAACTTGGCCAATGCACTGATGGGCACGAGTTGCCCGGTCGTCGGGGAATGGATATAGAGTTGCGCAATTTTGGCCGCGTCCCGCTGATATTCCGGCTCCAGCTCGAGGATCACCCAATACTGGTTATTCGGCGCAAAGATTGTGGAGATTTGACGCTGGCCATAGGCGGAATATATCGCGTCTTCAATTTGATTTACTGTCACCCCGTAGGCGGAGGCGGCGTCGCGATCAATTTCGACGTTGATTTGGGGGTTCCTGATTTGGAGATCGCTCGTGACGTCCGTAAGACCCGGCAGTCCGCGCATCTTCGCCGTAAAAGCCTCCGAGGAATCGTACAGCTCCTTCGTATTGGGACTTTGAATCGTGAACTGGTAGAGGGACTTGCTTTGCAATCCGCCGATGCGGATAGGAGGGTCATTCCGGAGAAAGGTTGAAATTCCGGGCACGGCGGCTAGTTTGGGACGCAGTTCGTCGATAACCTGGTCGACCTGCGGGCGCTCGGAGCGAGGTTTCAGGCGAATGCTAAGTTGCCCCTGGTTGAGCGTCCGGCCACCGCCGCCAACACCTGACATCAGGTAGGCGACCGACGGATCCTTCATCAGGATTTCTGCGACTTGTTGCTGGTGCTCGACCATGGCATCGAACGAAATCCCCTCAACGGCTTCCGTGGTTCCATTGATCTGGTCGATATCCTGACTGGGCAAGAAGCCTTTCGGAATGGTGACCGCCAGATAATACGTTCCGACCG
Organism: Terriglobia bacterium; assembly: GCA_963757625.1. Lineage (GTDB taxonomy): Bacteria > Acidobacteriota > Terriglobia > Acidiferrales > UBA7541 > Palsa-360. The sequence goes on from CAVWSJ010000007.1 coordinate 504,061, forward strand.
CCAATGCCACCGCAACCATCATGGTCGCCAATTTATGCCGTAATACAACCTGAAGACATCGTTCGTACCCTCTCGAGCCCAACCTGCATGGATTCGGTGAAATTGTAGAGACGGCCATGCTTAACATTGTGTTGCGGTTTCAAGAACCTGCTGCAAAGCATCGGAGTAAGTGTTAGGGAAACGAAACCCGACACCAGGATGGAAGCCATGATGGTCACGGCGAACTCGTGCAGCAGTCTCCCCAGGACGCCGCCCATGAACAGAACTGGGAGAAACACGGCACTCAGAGAAAGCGTCATCGAAAGGATTGTGAAACCAATCTCCTCGGAGCCGTTGATGGCGGCCTCCATCACGCCCTCTCCGTGCTCCATGTGGCGCACAATGTTTTCCAGCATCACGATCGCGTCGTCCACGACGAAACCGACCGAAAGCGTCAAGGCCATCAGCGACAAATTGTCGAGCGAATAGCCCCCGAGATACATGACAGCAAATGTGCCCACCAGTGAGATCGGAAGCGCGAGGCTGGGGATCGTGGTTGCCGATAAATTCCGCAGGAACAGGAAAATGACCATGATCACGAGAAACAGAGCAAGCTCGAGAGTGAACTTAACGTCATTCACCGAGTCGCGAATCGTGATCGAGCGGTCGAAGAGGATATACATGTTCACGGACTGTGGCAGGGCCTCTTGCAGACGGGGCAGCATCGCCTTGATCCCGTCCACCACCTGCACGGCATTTGTACCGGGCTGCTTAAAAACGACCAGCTGAATCGCGAGCGTGCCGTGCGGCTGGTCGGCGTCGTAATACCAGTTCAGGTTCTTGTCGTTCTGAACGCTGTCAATGACCCGCCCCAAATCCGCCAAGCGCACCGGGGAGCCATTCCGGTAAGCCACGATCAGTTTGGAATAGTCCGCTGCATTGAAGAGCTGGCCCTGAGTCTGCACCGTTGGCGCGCGCTGCGGTCCCCATATTGTGCCCGTTGGAAGATTCACATTGCCGGTTGCAAGAGCGTTTTCCACTTCATCGATGCCAATTCGGCGCGTTGCAAGCGCCTGAGGATCCAGTTGAATGCGCGGAGAATACTTAAACGCCCCAAAAATCTGCACAAGGGCCACGCCGTTCACCGTTGAGATGCTCGGTGCGATCATCGTCTCGGCATACTCATACACATCGGAAAGCTTGAGTGTCCCCGACGTAAGGGCCACATTGAGAACAGGATAGTCGGCGGGGTTTTGTCTGCTGTAAGAAGGGGGCGCAGGCATATTTGCCGGCAACTGCCGGGCAGCTTGCGAAATAGCAGCCTGAACATCCTCCGCGGCGCCGTCGATATTGCGATCGAGACTGAATTGCAGAACGATCGAGGTCATCCCGAGTCTGTTGGCGGACACCATGGAATCCAGCCCGGCAATGTTGGAGAACTGTTTTTCCAGGGGTAACGCAACCGCCGCGGCCATTGTGTCAGGATTTGCGCCGGGCAAGCTCGCGCTCACATTGATCGTCGGATAGTCCACGTTCGGCAAATCGCTCACCGGCAAGACCCGGTAGCTCGCGATCCCAAACAGCAGTATGGCCGTCATGACCAGCGTGGTCGCAATCGGCCGCTGGATAAATCTTTCAGGAATGCTCATGAAGTTCTCCTGTGAAACCCGGTCGGCGCCTCTTACTCTGACTTGGGACGGTTGGATTTATCTGCTGGAGGATCCGCGGCGCCCGCCTGACGATCGGCGCGGTCCGCGCTCTTATCCATTGCTCCGGCATTGTCGTTTTTGATCTCGATTCTGGCACCGGGGATCAAATTTACCTGTCCATCGGTGACGATCGTTTCGCCCGGCTGGAGACCCTTTTCGATCACGGTGTCGCCATCGATGGTCCTGGTCGCGACAATTGTGCGTTGTTCAACCGTCTTGTTCGGTTTGACCACGTAAACGTAGGACCCCTGCTGGGTCGAGACTATCGATTGCGCGGGCACTACCGTAGCGTTTGGTTGAGTCGACAGCGTGAGCAAGACGCTAACGAACAAGCCGGGCCACAGGCGATTCTGTTGATTCTCGAACGTCCCTCTCAGGTGAATCGTGCCGGTCGTAGCATCGACGATGTTGTCGATGAAGGTAAGCGTGCCTTCCGCCGGTCGACCTTGGTCTTGCGGGATGGTAGCGACGACGTGGAGTGCGCCCCGATCTACGTGTTCCTTGATATCAGGCCAATACTGCTGGGGAACTGTAAAATTCACATAAATGGGATTTACCTGATTAATCACAACGATGGGCACATCGGCGACCTTCACCAGATTGCCGGGCTTCACCATGATGGTGCCGGTTCGCCCGTCAATCGGCGAGGTTATTGTGCAGTATTCAAGATTGAGTTCGGCCGTCTTGACCGCTGCATCATCGGCATTCAGAACGGCGTCGGAGGCGTCGGCCGCGCTGACAAAGGAATCCAGTTGCTGGGCAGGCACGACCCCCTGGTCGAAGAGAGACTTATACCGCACCGCCTGTGCCCGGTTGTAGACGGCGGTGGCCTTATCCCGCGCGTATGCGGCTTTCGCTTGCGAGAGAGCGGCCTCATACGGGCGGGGGTCAATGGTGAGTAATAACTGTCCCTTCTTAACGAAATCGCCCTCTTTGAAATCCACGTTTTGAACTTCACCAGGAACTTGTGCCCGGATTGAAACGGTGGAAATCGCCTCCACATTCCCGACAGCCGTGACCTCAACGGGCATCGTTTTTTGCGTAACCTTGCCAATACTCACGGTAGTTGGCGGGCGCACAGTGGGCGCGGCTTGCTGCTTGGCACATCCAAAAGCGAACGCAATGATGAGGGAAAAAAAAGAGCTCGCGATCCACGGAAAAGAATGCGGACGGTTAAGAGAATGTTTGTTTTGCGGCCTGGTCATTTTGCCAATCACCTATCCAAACAGAAATTAAGAATCTCCGACTGACTTTGGTATATGCATTTAGACGCCCGGCGGAGACAACTGGTTTCGTCCCGCAAGCTCCAGCAATCACAATGCGTTAGGGGACTTATGGACGCGACTCTTGGACCCGGAAACCATCCGCCAATATCAAGAACGCACAGCCACCCCGATCAGAATCACTCGGTCCACATTACAAGGCACAAACCTCAAATGATCGCGGTCAATTTTAGCCTAATCAATTGCGTTAGGCCAATAAATCATCGTGAAGAAAATACAGGCGGCCCTCCCCCATTGAGGCAATCAAGCCAAAAAAGCAGGACCGGGCGCCTCCTGCGAGACCTCGGACCCGAATCATAACCAAGAACTGACTGGGGAGAAGAAGGGCGATGCGAATGTGATTCAAATGTCCGGAACCAGATGGACCCTCAGATCCGCGAGGAATCGGCAGACAAAACGAATGCTGGACCGGCGCAGCAGGTTCGGTGGCTTTCTGCTTTATTCAACGAAAAAAGTTCAGGGGGTGATTTTCACCACGCGGAGCCGCTGTCTTTCCGCGCGCACGATCGCGTTCACGAAGTCGCGAAATTGGGGATACTTTTCAGGGGGAATCCGGCTTTGGGTGAAGGATAGCGTCTGAGCTGCGCTGAGAACGCTTTCGTTCACCGAATATTCGATCTCCAACTCGCCAAATTCCGACTTGATTGAGGTCTTCTCGGGAAGACGGTCAACATGCATGCCGGCCGGCATTTCAATGCGATACGTTCCACTCACCTGATGTGGCGGACCGATGTCCAGCGGCAGTTGACGCGGCCTCGGACCGACCTCCGGAACGGCCATGCCGCTGAGAAACAATGGCTGAAGAAACCAGCTATCCCCAGTGGATGCCGTGGAGAAATCGCCAGAGAAAGAGAACTTCTCCCCGACCGGCTGACTGCTTTCTTCGATCCCAGAAATGGATGCGTGTTGAAATGTCGCGTCGCTGACATACCGCGCGACTCGATCTTCAAAACGCCGCCGGATATCCTCTTGTGAAAGCCCGCGATACAAATAATGCATTCTTGTGTTGGTGGAGCCCGAATAATCCACGCTTACGTCAGCGAGCCCTGTCCCGTCCTGTTGCAGATGGACTTGAGCGGAATACCGCGTCCCATTTTGTTCCGGCGGGATTTCGGGAATGCGCTTTAGGTCCCCATGGTCCGGGTATGTGATCAGCGCGAAGACGCCTTGATCCATCTCCGGAACCAGGCCCAGCGGGTCAGCTTCCGAGGTCGGGTCAATCCAAAGGATTTTCGCTTGTGGATCGTATGCGGGAAATTTCTCGACGGCGGGCCTGAGGCTTTCCGGAACGGGCAGGGCTACGATCACGTGATCGAAAGTCGCGAGCGACGGGGCATTCGGGTCCGCTTCCACATCTCCTCGAGTCCCAACCAGCGCCGTATAACTCCGCAATCCGACATGGCCAAGCATCGTGACCAGCAGCGTCGCTTTGTCCTTGCAGTCCCCATACTTGTTTTTGAATACGTCGATCGCTGGATGTGGTTGATAGCCTCCGATGCCAATCTCAACGGCCACATAACGAATCTGGCGCGAAACGAAGTTGTACAGCGCGTTCACCTTTGATAGTTCGTCGGACTTGCCAGTGACGAGCGTCTCCACTTCCGACTCAATTTCGGGGCCGGGCTTCTCTGCTTCCGTATAAAGGTCATGATTGATGCGCCCTGCTTCATCCCAGGACTTCAACGCCGCGGGGCCTTTCGAATCAAAATTGACGACTACATGCGCGGCCAGAGAAGTAAAGGGCGGCGCGTCCGGCTCGTCCGAAATGCCTGGGCGATTCGCCGTTCGAAATGTGGCTTCAGTTGGCGATTGGCTCGCGACTTCGACCCGGTCGGGAAAATTCACAAACCAGCGCACCGATCCTGAAGGCGCCGAAACGTGCAATTGACCCTGGAGGATGGGGATTTCATTCTCCATTTGAAACACATCACCGTTGACCAGGTCACGCCCCTGGGTTACCACCTCATACCCAACGAGCGAACCGTCCTCCACGCCCGGGATGTCGATCCGCTTTGTTCGATCGTCCGAGAATAATTCGAATCCCGGGAAGTTGGCTTCCACGATGAGGTCTTTCTTCCCCGCTTCAATGACATGCCCCGACGGGGCGATGGTCCAGGTTTGAATCGACTGCACCTTCATGTCGTTGTTTTCGAATCCGACGGCCTTGAGGAATCGCTCGGCCGACCGGTGGTTCAAGACCCGGATGGCTCGCCGCTCAGTTAGAACAAACTTCCCCGTTGCGTCCACGATAAAGTCCTGCCAATCACCCACGATGACCGCGGCCTTTCCGTCACCGAGATGCCCAAGGTCAGCGTGGTTCGCCGTAGCCAGCCAATCGGGAACGGAATCCGCATGGCTGATCGAGCCGCCCTTTAGGCAGAGGAGGACGATCGCGCCCAGGAACACGCAGGCGGTCGCCAGGAGCTTACTGTTCCCGAAGAATGATGACTTCCTGATCGTCTTTGGCGATATCATCGAAAAACTTTCTGGCGCTCAAATATTCCGTCGTCGTCTGAAGCAGCGTTTTTTTCAAATAATACGTTCGGGTACAGGTCACAGTGGACGCGCTTTGCGTGCAGGAATGGGAGAAGCCGCCCAGATCATTCTCAATTTTCTCTTCTTTTGGCAATTGCTCGACTTTGATTTCCGGCGCGAGTTGCCAGGTGCTGGTGCTGGTGCGCTTTTCAGGGCTATAGAATCTGACCGCGGAATGCCTCACCGAAGCTTTGAAGAGAGGCCGCTCAAACTGGTCGTCGAGCCAGGGGTTCAGCAGGAGTTCGCCTGGGCCAGCCTCATTGGTTAACTTATCCCGCAAATGGGCTTTCAGGATAAAAGGCAGGGAGGAATCTTTCAGCTCGGGATGCACGACACTCGAAACCCCGGCATCCGCGTGCCCGAATGCGAAGTAATCCGTCAAATACTGTTCCAATTTCTCCGGGGCTTCATCCAGCAAGTCATCTCGAAAATCAATGGCCTCGATGCCCTTCAGATCAACCTGCGTATCGCCTTCGGTCGTCCAGTCTTTGGCAATTTGAAGGCTCGCGGTTGTGGTGGAGACATTGTCCTCGGGAGTGCCGGGGGGGATCATGGCCTCCTGAATTTTCGAACCCTTGACAGCGAGGCCCAATACTCCGCGATCAAACCACGGCAACTCACCGAACGGCGCCGCCGGATCAGAGGGATCGGCGAATACAGCGCCCTCCTTGAAATTTATCCGGGTAATGATTCGGGAAAACTGGCTACGATTCGGGAATCCGTGGACGAGCGTCTGCCAGTTCTGGGTCGCGACAAGAACCATATCGGCGTCAACCTTGGCTTGCTTCAACATGTTCACAAATAATGCGTTGATTTCATCCGGGTCGCCGCGCTTTGAAGTTAGGACATCATCGGCGGTGCGGCCCAGGGCCACGCCAATAACGTTACTAGAAGTGATATTCTGCTGAATATATTTGTAAATCGCTTCCGCCTTCTTGCGCGGATCCGGAAGTTTCTCCGCCAACTCCTTCACTTCGTTCTTGGCTTCCTTCTCGCTCTTCTCCATATTGTTGGACTCCGTAAGCCGGGCGGCGACATCGTCCCATTTCTCGATGAGCGGGTATATCTCCTCACTGAAAGCCAGCTGAGTGGGGTTGAACAACACCGTCGTAGCCTGGTCGCGAAAGGGCACGGAAAAGGGCTCATTTACGATCGGGTGCAAACCCTTTACGGAGAAATCAAACTGTGTCCCCTGCACCGTATCAACTTTGGACGATGTGATTTTATTCATTGTCGTATCAAGGGGCATTTGCGCCATTCCCAGGCGCGGACCAACGAGTACCCGGAGCGAAGACTGAAGCGTGCCAAGTCCTCGTGTATCGAATATCCACGGCGGCGGATAGAACCAATCTTCCGTCTCTTCGATCTGGTATTCGATGATGGCTCCGGGCTCGACGGAGGGAAACGTGAAGCTGGTTTCCAGGATGGCAAAGTTTCTTCCCTCTTCGTACGCTTTGCCACGAAACACTTTTGAGGAATCCAGCGGGATGATTTCGCCCGAAGGCAGGATGGTTCGCCCCTCCACTTTGGAGAGTCTCACATACTTGGGGGCGTCAATGGAAACGTTGGCGGCATCTCGCCCGGCGTCGTTCAATACTTTGATCCTCACATATGTGCGAATGTCGGTGGTCCAAAAGAGGCTTTGCTTCTCCAGGACATCGATCTCTCCACGCTTGAACAACACCACCGCGCCCGCGCCGGGATCCAGCGGGTTCGTCTTCATGGCTTTCTCGGCATCCGTCACCGGATCCCAGTCAAATGCCGCTGCCCTGGGAGCGTAGGACAAAAGGGTGGCAAATAGAATCAGGAGGGGAAGGGCTCTTCGTCGCATCGCAGGTTTCCTCCGGGCACCGGATAGGGCGAAACTCACTCCGATTGTATCGGATTGCGAGACAGGTGCCCCAAGGCGGGCCGCCGTTCGTCACTGAGTAACGAAGAGTTACTCTCTTCCTCAGTATGTTGTCAAGTTAAATATCTGTATCCTCGAATCGTTCCGCGCCTGAATTATCGTGGCAGGAGTGGGCGTCCACGGGCCCACGCCCGAGCGGACGGTGTGCTTGCCCTAAATAGATGAAAACAAGCGGGAAAACGGAAAAAGGCCAGCCGCACCTATTCGCCTCAATGATTTGGGCGAGGCTCTAGGGTTGTTAGGCTCAGGCAATATTCCATAATCCGCGCCTCGGCCCAAAATCGTTCCGCGCCGCCGCTACGCGAGATGAAAGCGCAATGCCCGCCGTTTTGAGGCGCGGTCAGAACGATGTGGGGATTCTGCTGGAGGACGGGGTGGGAAAAACTGGCGAAGGGAACGAAGGGATCATCCTGCGCTGTTAGAATAAGCGTAGGGACTTGAATTTCACCCAGAACACGCAGCGCGCTCGATTGCGCATAGTAGTCGGAGGCGTCGCGGAACCCGCAGTAACGCGCCGTGATGATGTCGTCGAATTCTCGAACCGTGCGCACGCGGGCCATGGGGCCGAGATCGAATTTTCCCGGGAAGAGCGCCGCTTTGCGCCGCATGCGCGCCTTCAGATTCCGGACAAAATGCAGTTCGTAAATGAAATTTCCGGGAAGCGCGATCGCATCCGCGCACGGCGCTAGATCCATGGTGGGACACACGGCGGCAACTCCGCGCAGCTCGCGCGGCGCGGCGCCGGCCACCACGCCCGCCATCTTCAGGATCAGGTTTCCGCCCATGGAATATCCGGCAAAGAAAATTTCGGGGAGCGAGTCGCGTTCGATGAGTTCCAATAACACCGCGCGGTAATCTCCGGAAAGCCCGGAATTGTAAAGCGTCGGCGTAAGACGTTCGGTCCCGCCGCAGTTTCTCTGGTTCAAGCGGACGGCGTTCCAACCGGCGGAAAATGCGCGCTCCGCAAGCCCCTTCATGTACCCGGACTCGCTCGAACCCTCGAGGCCGTGCACCAAAACGAGCGTGGGCCGTTCCCGCGGCGCTGGTTGCCAGTGGCAATCGCCGAGAATTTTGGTTCCCGGCTCGGTTTCGAATTCGCGCGGTGTGCTCTGTGGCAGGCGCGGAAATCGCCGAGGCCAGTACGTGGCGGCGATCGTCTGCATGTGCGGATTGCGCAGGAGCGGGTGGGGTTCGAACGGCTTCATTCGAACTCCATTCTACGATACTCCGTGGGCCGAACTCCCTGGGTCAAAGCTGACCGTGCAATCTTCTCTCCTGCACCACTTTCACAATGTCAGCTTTGGACATTCGTTTCCACCGACGCTGCACTCGATCTTGCGGTTTGGATACCTGAGCGGTCGCTATCTCGGCGTTGCTGACGAACGTTGAGTCGCGGATCAGATAGAGCATGCCCACCGACCCGGTGTACCCGCTGAATATTTCCACCGGATTGAAGGTCAAGACAGCGAGGCAGGACGCTCCGCAACGTGCAAGCGCAAATGGACTTCCCAGCAGATTGTCGACCGTAATGGAAGACACCAGGGTATATGCCGTCTGATTGAATGACTCAATGGTGAAATTGCTCGTGCCAACCTGCGCCGCGGTTTGGCCGAGGATGAAGACACGATTCAAAGAGGAATCCGGAGCGACCAGGCCGGACGCGTTGTAGGTGCCAACAATCGTCTGCGTCCTGGGATCTGCGACATTGCCGTCGTCGCTATATATCAGTCCAGTTCCAAAATCTGAATAAATCTCGCCCGTGCTGAACAATGGCGGGTTCGCTCCAACAAGAGCTGCGCCCGACTGCGCGACCTGAAATTCATACAAGGGGCTCAGTTCCAGTTCGCCACCGGGTGAAATACAACCAAGGTCGGGGGGACCATAAGGGAAGCAGGCAGCAGTCAGGATCTGGTCCGACGGCCCCCACGCTAAGGTATCGTAAATCGCGGGAGTATATGGGCCACCATCCCATCCATTCACATAGTTAGATCTGAGAACATTATCGTCATAGACCACTACACCGCCTGTTTCTCCGGGGTCAGTTCCCTGATTAAAGAGTGTTACGGCAGTTGTGTGCGGGCTTTCCGGCGCGGCTCTCAAGTCCCCCGCCCAGAACACAGATGACGAAGAGGGATTGGTTAACGGCCAAGTCAACGGCGATCCGAGCGTAGGCAACTGAAGCTGAGTCATGGTGGTCGCCGCTTCGAAAGCAGTGTAAAGATACTGCCCATTTGCGCTTAAACTCAGTAGATCGGGATCAGGCGAGACCGTTTGGGAACTCACGACGGAGCCGGCTTCTGGATTTACAGCGACGATCGAGTTTGGGTATGCGCCATCGTAATCCGCAGTTGCGACATAGAGCAACAAAGTGTTGGAATCCCAGGTCATCGCGAGCCCGACCAGATCGAGAGCCTCTATCGCCGGGCTGCCGCTTGCCGGGGTCGGCATCACACTGAAGGTCAGAGCGTTCGTGGAGAATAGATTAGAGCTGGGATCGAAAACGCTGACGGGTAGCGTTGCGACGCTCGTAAGCAAGTTCGCAGGAATCGTAACTCTCAATTGCCGGGAGCTGACGTAATTAGTGGGCAGATATTGCAACTGGATATAGCTGCAGTTCCAACATGCGGAACTAGTTGGAGTGAAATTGGTCCCGTTGATCGTTACAATCGCGTCGCCGCCGCCCACTGACGCCTGCTGCGGCGTCAAGGAAGACATCCAAGGGTAGGCCCAGGTGGTGGCACCCGATGGAACATCCGGTGCAGTGTTTGGATTTACAGCGGATCCATCTATCAGAAACATGCCGCCGTTTCCATAAGTGATTTGAGTGCTGGTTATCAGCGCCAGGCCGGAATTCCCCCAGCGAACGAGTTTCGTCGGGATTCCGGTGATGGTCGAGGTCGGGGATCCCGCAGACGCACCGAAATAGACCCGATCTAGAAGAGCATAGGAATTTAAATCGAAGACCCACAGCTCAGACTCGCTCACAACACAGTAATATCGACCCAATGAAGAGTCCACCGTACAGGCAAAAGAGTTTAGCTCAGGCAGATCAAACCTCCCAACTTGACTTCCATTTACCGGATTGAAGGCCCCACCGAAGGCGTTCGACCCGGTTGAGTACAGTAATCCGGTCTGGGAGTTGAATTGAGGATGATTCAGCGGGCCATTCGGTCCGCCGTTCACCGACGCCAATGAAACTCCCGAGGAGTTTACGCTCATAGTGGCAATTGCACCTTCAACCCCGTAAATCGTCGAATCGTTCGCGCCCCATTGTATCCAAATGAACGCTGGCCCTCGGTCGCCATAACCGGGAACCCAATTGGAACGTTGAACGGCGTCGTCGTAGACGTACACGCCATCACTATAGCCACCGGTGTTCCAGTTCCCTGCCATCAGCGCAAGGGTATGCGGGCTGGCGGGGGCCGCCTGAAGGCTCACAGCTTGTTGTGGATTACTCCCGGGATCCAACGGGACTGGAATCGATATGTCTTTCGTCAGGCCGGGCAGGAGAAAACGCTGCACCGCATTGTCGCCGTCCAAACCGACCCACAGATAGGAAAAATCAGAAGAAATTGAAAGGAGATCGGGATCGTTGCCCGCCGCGACTGCTGCTCCCGCATTGCCAGTTAAGGGATTGATGGGGACGATCGTGTTGGGAGCAGAAGTGTCAGTAGAAGGTAACGAAACGTAGAGCATGCCATGGGCGGGGTCCGAGACTATGTCCCGCGCAGTAGTGATTCCAGGGATCGATCTTATCCAAGTCGTAGTGGCAGGGGCAGCGGCAACGGTTAACGTTTGGGAAGCCGAGACGCCGCCCGAGGACCCGGGATTCGTCACCGTGACGGCCCCGCCGCCGACGGAGGCAACATCGGCTGCCGGGACGGTCGCAGTCATCACTGTTGCGCTTACCCATGAAGTCGGAAGGGAGGTTCCGTTCCATTGCGCGTATGCGCCTTTCTCAAAGTTCGAACCATACAGGGTCAAATTGACACCTGAAGTTCCAACCACAGTGCTGGTGGGAGCGATGACTGACAGGATAGGAATGTCTTGAGGCGTCTGTCCGCCCCCACCCCCGCCAGTCCCGCTGGCGCCACCGCTGGCGTTGGTGCCCGCCCCGCCGCCGCAGGCAGCCAGCAAGCAAGTCAGAAGGATGAGCGAAAGCGCGGATGCTATTCTCATTACTCCACTCCTTCAGATTTGGGGATAATAGCACGAACGTTACTGCTGAGGTCATAGAGAACTCACCAGTGGAAAGTTCGCCCACGCGCCCCCCTTTCGTCATTTGCGCGCGCTTGATTTCGCGCGACGGGGCGCATAGAATCAACTTTTACCCATGATTCCCAGTTGTAGCCAAAACTCTATCTCAAGCGCCCAGCGGATTCCGCTGGGCTGTGTCGTTTTCAGGGGTCCGCTTTTCAGCCTCTCAAGGAGCAGTGAATGGAAGGACCGATACTCGAAGGCCTGACGTTTGACGACGTGCTGCTGGTGCCGGGGAAATCCGCGGTGCTGCCGACCGAAGTCAATACGCAGACCAAGCTGACCAGGAAGACTTCCCTGAATATTCCGCTGGTTTCGGCGGCCATGGATACCGTCACGGAGTCCCGCCTGGCCATTGCCATGGCGCGGCAGGGCGGCCTGGGATTTGTGCATCGCAGCATGAGCGTTGACCGCCAGGCCGAGGAAGTCGACCGGGTAAAAAGATCGGAAAGCGGAATGATCGTCGATCCGGTAACGATTTCGCCGGAGCTTTCCGTGCGCCAGGCCATGGACATCATGACGAAGTACCGCGTTTCCGGCCTGCCGGTGACACGCGGCGCGCTCCTGGTGGGAATCCTGACCAATCGCGACCTGCGCTTTGAAAAGAATCTGGATCAGCCCGTCAGCGCCGTGATGACGAAGGAACATCTGGTTACCGTGTCCGTCGGCACGACCCTCGAAGAGGCCGAACGCATCCTTCAAAAATACCGGATTGAAAAGCTGCTGGTGGTCGACGCCGAATTCCGCCTGAAAGGGCTGATTACAGTCAAGGACATCCAGAAAAAACTGGAGTTTCCAAATGCCGCGAAAGACGATCAGGGACGCCTCCTGGTCGGCGCGGCGATCGGCGCCACCGGAGACTTCCTCGAGCGCGCAGTGGAACTTTCGAGAGCCAAGGTGGACGTGCTCGCCATCGACACGGCGCATGGACACTCGGCGCGCGTCATGGAAGCCATCCGCTCGGTGAAGCAGCGCCTGCCCGAAATGCAACTGATCGCCGGCAACGTCGGAACTTACGAGGGCGCGCGCGATTTGATTGCCCTGGGAATTGACGGAGTCAAGGTCGGCATCGGCCCGGGCTCCATCTGCACGACGCGCGTCGTGACCGGAGCCGGAGTGCCGCAAATTACGGCCATCCTGGAAGCATCGCGCGCGGCCAAGGGGACCGAAGTCCCCGTAATCGCCGACGGAGGCATCAAGTATTCCGGCGACATCAGCAAGGCCGTCGCGGCGGGCGCCGCGGTCACCATGCTGGGAGGTCTTTTCGCCGGAACCGAGGAGTCGCCCGGGGAAACGATTCTGTACCAGGGTCGCACGTTCAAGTCGTATCGCGGAATGGGCTCGCTTGGCGCGATGCAGGCAGGCTCGGCAGGGGCGGACCGCTACGGGCAGGAAGGGGCCGCGCGAGGGAAATCGGTACCTGAAGGCGTCGAAGGCCGCGTGCCCTACAAGGGATCGCTCAGTGCACTGGTGGACCAGCTCGTCGGCGGCCTCAAGAGCGGAATGGGCTATTGCGGCGTGGCGACGCTGGCCGAGATGCAGGAGCGCGCACGCTTTATTCGGATCACGGTTGCCGGGCTGCGCGAAAGCCACGTGCACGACGTGATCATCACGCGGGAAGCGCCCAATTATCAGGTCGAATAGTGGGGCCAGCATTCAAAGGATTTCTGCGGCGTCTGGCCCCGTGGGTGCCGGCTCTCTTATGGGCCATCTTGATTTCCGCCGCTTCCACCGATTCATTTTCCGCCGCGCACACGTCCCGCTTCATCCTGCCGGCTTTGCACTGGCTGTTTCCCTCCGCCCGTGCCGAGGCACTGGATGAGGTTCACTTCCTCATCCGCAAGTCAGGGCACTTCACCGAGTATTTCCTGTTCAGCCTTTTCCTGATGCGCGGCGTGCGCGGGAAGGAACATGGATGGAAACTTCGCTGGGCGATTTGGGCGCTCCTGATCGCGGCGGGATATTCGGCACTCGACGAATTTCATCAATCCTTCGTGCCCAGCCGAGGTCCGTCGGCGTGGGATTCACTGCTGGATACGGCGAGCGCGGCGGCAGGGCAGTTCGCGCTATGGCTGTGGATTCGGTTGCACGCGAGGAAAAGGACGTGACTGGTGACTCCTGATTGGTGACTGGTGGAAAACCGTGGCCCGTGGCCGTAGTTGCGAATAAGCTAGCGGGCCATGGAAGGCAAGAAAAGTCAAAATCCCGACACTTTAAGATCGAAAGTGTCTGCCACCCGGAAAAGCAAAGCCCGGAAAAGGAAAAAGCAGTTCCTCGGCGAGGACGTACTGGAGTGGTATCATCCAACTACGATGGACTATCAACAGAATAATGCGCGAATCGGTGTGCTACCCGCGAGAGCGCCTGCGAGTGGACCGAAAGACCCAAAATGGAACAAGAACAATTCTCCTTGGATAGTAGATGGGAAGAATGTTGATGATTGGCTTGCAAAGCTGAAGAAACAATGCGGACTTGGATAAAATGCGTACAAGCCTGATTCTGGCTCAAATGTTTGTAACGATTTGTCTGGTTGGAGTGCCACCGACCACGACTGGACAGAGCCGCGTTCGCACCAATCCCGGGTCTAAGTGTGGCAAACAAAGTACAGGAATTTCCAATTATTACGAATCAGTAACTGACTACATAGAGCCTCCCGGCTGGAAAGATTATTATCTCAAGATTTCGATTGATGGCGGAACCAAGCTTGATTTAGCGACCAATGGACGCGAATCTAAATTGTGGACGGATGTTGTAGAACCTTCCAACATCTGGAAATTCATGCTGGATCTTAATGAAGCTTGCAAACTACCACCCGACCCGGCAGAGGTTGCCGCTCTGCTAAAGGTCAGATGGGACACTGTAACGATTCCACCGGCTCAGTTCGCCCGGATTCACAAGGATTTCGTGCAGGCTTTTTCGCAATACACACTGACCGTGCAGCAGAGATACGAAAAGATGGTTCGCCCGCCTTTCTATTTGCATATGCAAACTTATCGTGTGATCTACGATAATGGTTACGAACGTGTTGATATGGTTGTGCGAAACGATCCAAAAGAATACGGGCCGATGCTTGACTGGATTCAAGAAGTCCAGCAGCTATTTCAGGAACAGTTTCATCGTCCGTTCGCGACTCAATAACCGTGGACTTAGAGCAAATCTAAAGGGCTGTTGTCCCTCGCCAAAAGTCTCTCCGGCCTTTTGATCTGCCCCCCAACTCCGCGCACAGGATCATACGACGCTGGAATCGCCTATCGACATATTTTCTTCACCCGGCCGTGGACCGAATTCCGGCGAGCGGGATGGAGCAGCTTCACCCCGGACTAATATAAAACGGCCCAACTTCGGTGAAGTTGGGCCGCGCGAACTACTAGTCCATTTTTGAGATTGACCGGAGCCGACGGGTTCACCAGTCACAAGTCACCAGTCACCGAATTTACGTAATTTTCCCGAGCGACCCCGCCTTCTCTTCCTTCTTTTCTTCCTCTTCCGGTTCGGGCTTCGCGGCCTTTTCTTTCTTTTCCTTTTTCTTGAGCTTTGAGCCAAGCAGTTCGAGGATGGCCAGATTCGCGCCATCGCCGATCCGGAACCCGGCGTGGATGATCCGCGTGTAACCGCCCGAGCGGCCCGAAAAACGAGGAGCGACGTCGGCAAAGAGTTTCTTTGTTGCGCCGGGCGTCATGAGATAGGCGGCGGCCTGGCGGCGGGTGTGCAGGGTGTCGCGCTTGCCGAGCGTGATCATCTGCTCGACCAGCGGCTTGGCGGCCTTGGCGCGAGTGAGCGTGGTCGTGATGCGCTCCTTTTCGATCACGTTGGTCACGAGGTTGCGCAGCGTGGCGCGGCGATGCGCCGGCTGGCGCCCGAGTTTGGAAAATGAGTTGCGATGTCGCATGATCGGGTTTCGCGCGCGCCTACAGGCCCGCGGTTTCCTCCGGCGTCGGAGGCGCGGTCTGGCTCGGCAGGGGCGGCCAGATGATGCGGCCGTGCTCGTCGAACTTCATGCCCAGGCTCAGCCCCATCTTGTGCAGGATTTCCTTGATCTCGTTGAGCGATTTGCGGCCGAAGTTTTTTGTCTTCAGCATTTCGTTTTCGCTCTTCTGCACCAGTTCGCGGATGGACTGAATGTTCGCGTTCTTCAGGCAGTTGTAGGAACGCACGGAGAGTTCGAGTTCCTCGACCGAGCGGTCCAGGTGCTCGACGCGCGGGTCGTTGTAGGATTCGACCGACTCTTCCACCATTTCGGGCTGTTCCTCAAAGTTGATGAAGATGCTCATGTGGTCCTTGACCAGTTTCGAGGCCAGGCCGATGGCATCCTGAGGAGTGATCGCGCCGTTGGTCCACACTTCGAGCGCCAGCTTCTCGTAATCCGTCATCTGCCCGAGGCGCGCCGCTTCCACCGCGTAGTTGACCTTGCGCACGGGAGAGTGGACCGAATCCACGGGAATGTATCCGATGGGCAGATCCTCGTCGAAGTTGCGGTCGGCCGAAACGTACCCGCGGCCGTTCTTGACGCGCATTTCGAGCTGAAGCTTGCCGCCTTCGTTGACCGTGGCGATGTAGACCGTCTTGTCGAGGACCGCGAAATCGGCATCCTCCTCGATCATCGCGGAAGTCACGACGCCGGGATTCTCCACGTTGACGAAGATCGTCTTCGCCTGGTCGTTGTTGAGTTTCAAGGGCACTTGCTTCAGGTTGAGAATAATATCGGTAGCATCTTCCACCACGCCCGGAATCGAAGAGAACTCGTGAAGCACGCCCTCGATTTTCACGGCGGTGATCGCGGCGCCCTCAATCGAACTCAGAAGAGCCCGTCGAAGCGCGTTGCCCACCGTGGTGCCCCATCCGCGTTCGAACGGCTGCGCGGAGAATTTCCCGAATTTGTCCGTCAGCGACTCGAGTTCGGCCGCCAGACGCTTTGGTTTCTGAAAACCTTTCCACATCAGCTCAGTCCTTCCTCCCCGGCATAGCGGGGAACTGCAATTTCAAATCCCAAATTTGATATTCTCTTCGCCGCTACTTCGAATACAGCTCGACGATAAGCTGCTCGGTGATGGGCGGAGTCTGCACGTTCTCGCGCTTGGGCAAAGCCACGACGCGGGATTTAAAATTATCCCGATCGATCTCGAGCCAGGGCACCGCATTCTGGCTCTGCGCGACGTTGCGGGCTTCGAGCACCATGGTGTTCTGGTGCATCTTTCCCTTCAGGGTGATTTCCTCGCCGACGCCCACCAGGTACGAAGGGATGTTGACCTTCTTCCCGTTAATCAGGACGTGCCCGTGGAGCACGATCTGCCGCGCCTGCGAACGCGAACTCGCAAAACCCGATCGCCAGACCGCGTTGTCGAGGCGCCGCTCCAGCATGACGATAAGGTTTTCGCCCGTGGGCCCTTGCGCGCGCTCGGACTTCTCGACGTAGTTGCGGAACTGCCGCTCCAGCAGACCGTAGGTGCGCTTCACTTTCTGCTTTTCGCGCAACTGCAAGCCGTATCCAGCCAGCTTCTTCACGCGGCGCGACTGGCCGTGCTGACCCGGTACAAAATTACGCTTTTCGATGGCGCACTTTTCGGTAAAACAGCGCAGCCCTTTTAGGAACAGCTTCTGCCCTTCCCTGCGGCAGAGCCGGCAAACCGCTTCACGATGACGAGCCAAATGCGTTTCTCCTTTTCCCCGGCGAGCTCCAAGTAGAGCCCGCACCCGATCTCCTTCAATCTCGAAAAATCAAACTCTACGGCGCTTGGGAGGCCGGCAACCATTGTGCGGAATCGGTGTCACGTCCTTGATGTGCACAATGTGCAGGCCGGACGACGCCAGGGCGCGAACGGCCGACTCGCGGCCCGAGCCCGGCCCCTTGACGCGGACTTCAACCGATTTCATACCGTACTGGTCGCGCGCCGTTCCCGCCGCGGATGCCGAAGCCTGCTGCGCCGCGTAGGGCGTTCCCTTGCGCGATCCTTTGAAGCCGATCGATCCGGCGGAAGACCACGACACGGTGCGTCCATCGGGTCCGCAGATGGTGATGATCGTGTTGTTGAACGTAGCCTGAATATGGGCCACGCCATGCGGAACGATGCGCTTCTCCCGCTTCTTCTTGAACTCTTTTTTGCGCTTGGAAGGCTTTTCCGGCGCCTTTGTTGCGTCGACCGCTTGTTCTTTTGCCAAGTCAGTACCCTTTTCCTGCGGGCCGCACGCTTCACTTGATATCGTTCAGCGCAAAAGTACAGCCCGCACCCTCATTTCAATCTCAAGCAAGAACGATCACCGGACCGTTACTTCCGGGCCGCGACCTTCTTCTTCGCGGCGACGGCGCCCTTGCGTGGCCCCTTGCGGGTGCGCGCGTTGGTGTGCGTTCGCTGGCCGCGCACGGGAAGATTCCGGCGATGACGGATCCCGCGGTAGCACTGGATTTCGATCAGCCGCCGGATGTTCATCTGGATCTCCTTGCGGAGATCTCCTTCCACGCGGCCTTCGGATTCGATCGCCTGGCGAAGACGGTTTACCTCTTCCTCGGTCAGGTCCTTCACTTTTTTCGAGAATTCCACGTCCGCCTTGGCGCAAAGCGCGCGCGCCCGCGGCTGGCCGATTCCGTAGATCGAAGTCAGGCCGACCCAGATGCGTTTCTGCGGCGGAAGATCAACTCCTGCAATGCGTGCCATGCATGCTCCTCTTTATCCAAGCGGGCCTTTGCCAGGCCCGGACCGAATCATCCCTGGCGCTGCTTGTGCTTGGGGTTGACGCAAATCACCCGCACCACCCCGCGCCGGTGGATGACCTTGCATTTGTCGCAAATCTTTTTTACCGATGCCCGAACTTTCATTTCCCGCTCCTCGCAAAATTCCGCTACTTATATCGGTACACGATGCGGCCGCGCGTCAGGTCGTAGGGAGAAAGCTCCACGGCCACTTTGTCTCCCGCCAGGATGCGGATAAAATTCTTGCGCATCTTTCCGGAAATATGCGCGAGCACCTGATGCTTGTTCTCCAGTTCGACCTTGAACATCGCGTTCGGCAGCGGCTCGATGACCGTAGCCATCACTTCGATGGCGTCTTCCTTCGGATTGGACGCGTCCGCCTTGCGCTTTTCCGGCTCGGGTCGCTTGCCCATATTCCCTCTCGCGCCCCCTACCAAGAAGGTCCCTGCATTTCCCGGGGGCGCGTCAAAACCCATGGCCCATTCGAGGTAACCGCAACCGTGTGCTCAAAATGAGCCGATTTGGTGCCGTCGGCCGTCACCGCCGTCCAATCGTCGTCGAGCACTTTCACCTCGGGTCCGCCGATGTTCACCATCGGCTCGATGGCAAAAACCATGCCTTCCTGCAAGCGCACGCCACGCCCGGGCTCGCCGTAATTCAGCACGTTGGGCTCCTCGTGAATGTGCGTTCCGATTCCGTGGCCGCATAGATCGCGGACAACCGAGTACCCGTTCTTCCGCTCGGCCCAATCCTGGACCGCAGCCGAGATGTCCGAGAGCCGGTTGCCCACCCGGACTTTTTCAATCGCCAGATCGAGGGACTCCCGGGTCACCTGTAAGAGCCGTTTCAGTTCAGGAGTGATTTCCCCCACCGGAACCGTCACCGCCGCGTCCGCGTAGTAGCCGGCAAATTCCGTCCCGAAATCCAGAGAGATGATATCACCCTCCTGGAGCCGCCGCGATTTCGACGGAATCCCGTGCACGACCTCGGCATTGATCGACGTGCATAGCGTCGCGGGATATCCCCGGTAATGCTTGAACGCTGGCCGGACCTTCAACTCCGCCGACCGGCGTTCCGCGTAATCGTCGAGTTCCTTCGTGGTGACTCCCGGCTGCGCCATCTTGCGCAAATCGTTCAGGACTTCCCAGATAACGAGCCCGGCGCGATGCATCTTTTCGAGTTCCGCCTGCGACTTACAGACAATCATTTGGGAACTTCCGCTCCATCCAAAACCTTCTTAATGTCCTTGCTCACCGTGTCGGCATCGGCCATCGCATCCACCGAAACAAGCATCCCGCGCGAACCGTAATACTTCACAAGGGGCAGGGTCTGCTCGTTGTAAGCCAGCAGGCGCTCGCGTATGACGTTCTCGCTGTCATCGGGACGCTGAATCAGTTCGCTGCCATCCACGTCGCAAAGGCCTTCGCGTTTTGGCGGGTGGTCATAAATATTGTAAATATGACCGCCGGTCTTGCAAATTCTGCGTCCCGTCAGCCGGCGCAGGAGGACATCCGCTTCGACCTCCAGGTAAATCACCACCGTGCTGGCCAGCTCGCGCTTCCGGCAAATCTGCTCCAGCGCATCTGCCTGAGCGATCGTTCGCGGAAACCCGTCAAACACAAAGCCGTTCTGGCAATCCGGACGCGTGATGCGGTCCTCGACCATGCTGAGAACGATCTCATCGGGAACCAGTTCGCCGCGTTCCATGATTGGTTTCGCTCTTTGCCCCAATTCCGTGTTGCGCCGGATGTTGTCGCGAAACATGTCTCCCGTCGACAGGTGCGGGAGGTGATAGCAATCCGAAATGCGTTTCGCTTGCGTTCCCTTGCCCGCTCCCGGCGCGCCCAGCAGGATCACGGCGCGCCCATGGCGCCCGACGGAGCCGCCTCCGGCGCCGTTCTCAACCATAGCGGCGGCCACGCAACTTTCCCTTCTTCACGAAGCCTTCGTAGTTCCGCATGACCAGCTGCGCTTCTATCTGCTGAACCGTATCCATCGCCACGCCGACCACGATCAACAGCGAAGTGCCGCCAAAGTAGAAGTTTACTTTCAGGCCTTCCAGGACGAAGCGCCACATGTGATTGTCAAACCATGTGCCGACCATAGGCAAATGCTGCAAGTGAATGCCGGCCATAAGCCACTCGGGAAGCAAGCAAACCGCCGCGAGATAGACGCCGCCGACAAACGTGAGACGCCGAAGAACGCGATCGATATGTTCCGAGGTGTTGCGCCCAGGGCGTATTCCCGGAATGAAGCCGCCGTATTTCCGCATGTTGTCGGCAAGCTCGGTGGGATTAAATACGATTCCCACGTAAAAAAACGCGAACACAATGATCAGGACAATGTAAACAAGGACATACCACGGCTCGCCCCAGGCCAGATTCGTGGCCAGCCAATCGAATGTTTTGTATTTTTTGCCCAGAACAAGGTCGATCGTGCCCGGGAAAGTAAGCAACGAACTGGCGAAAATCGGGGGGATCACGCCACCCGAATTGACGCGCAGCGGAAGGTACGTCATCTGCCCGCCCATCATCCGGCGTCCCATCACGCGCTTGGCATACTGCACCGGGATGCGCCGCTGGCCGCCCTCCACAAAGACAATGACCCCCACCACGCCGATCATCATCGCCATCAGGACGATGATCGCCAGGCCCGTGAAAGGCCCCCACTGGGCGGTATGGACTTTGTCGTACAGATCCCCGACGGCTCGCGGAAGCCCGACGACAATGCCGGCGAAAATGATCAGCGACATCCCGTTGCCCACGCCGCGCTCGGTGATCTGCTCGCCCAGCCACATGATGAACGCGGAACCTGTCGTCAGCGTGAGAATCGTCATCAGCACGAACGCGAGGCCGGGGTTATAAACCATGGGCTGGTTGCTCGGGCCGCTTCCGCGTTGCAGGGTAAGCGCGATCGAAAACGACTGCACGACGCTGAGCAGGATGGTCAGGTATCGCGTGTATTGCGTGATCTTGCGCCGGCCGAGTTCGCCCTCTTTTTGGAGCTTTTCCAGGTACGGCCACACGACCGTCATCAATTGCAAAATGATGGACGCCGTGATGTACGGCATGATGCCTAATGCGAAAATCGTCAGGCGGCGGAAGTTCCCGCCGCTGAACAAATCGATGACGCCGAGAACCGAGCCTTGATTCTGGCTGAAGAACTGGTTGAGAACGTCGGTATTGATCCCCGGCGTGGGCAGAAAGGAGCCCAGCCGGTACACCCCCAGCATCGCCAGCGTGAACAGAAGACGCTTGCGCAGGTCCGGAATCCGGAACATGTTGGCGAATGCTTCAAAAAACTGGTTCATGGCAGAATCTCGACCTTGCCCCCGGCCTTGGCGATCTTTTCCTCGGCCGATTTGCTGAACTTGTGCGCCCGCACGGTGAGCGCGGTATTCAGATCGCCGTCGCCCAGGACCTTAATCGCCGCGCGCAGTTCCCGGATCAAGCCGGTGGCGCGCAACAATTCCGGCGTCACAGTTTCTCCGGCGGGAAATCCATTGAGACTTTCCACGTTGACCACCGCAAATTCGCTGTGCGTCGGGTTGTGGAAGCCGCGCTTGGGAATCCGGCGGCGCAGCGGCATCTGGCCGCCTTCAAAACCGGGCCGCCGCGAGTAGCCCTTGCGCGATTTCTGTCCCTTATTGCCCTTGCCCGACGTCCTGCCTAGTTTTGAGCCAATGCCGCGGCCCACGCGGACTTTGCGATGGCGTGATCCGCGCGCCGGTTTCAAATTGGAAAGATTTACAGCCATAGTGTCCTCAGCCTCTTATTTATGCAGGTCCCAAGTGGAAGCCACACCGTTTTTCCCGGCGGGCTACACGTAGAGCCTACACCCGCTACTCTTCCACGACCACCAAGTGCCGGACTTTCAGGATCATCCCGCGCACGGCGGGGTTATCCGGGTGCTCCACCACTTGATTCATACGACGGAAGCCCAGCCCGCGGATCGTTTGCCGCATATCCCTGGGACAGGCGATAAAACTTCGCACCCACTTGATTTTCAGTGTTCCCGGTGTTTTCTTCGCCATAGCAATTCCTGTTCCGGGCAAACCTATCGCCCGAGTTCCTCCACGGTCTTCGAGCGAAGTTCCGCAACCTTGGCAACGTCCTTCAGCCGCAGCAGGGCGTCGAAGGTGGCCTTGATGACGTTGTGCGGATTCGACGTGCCAATCGACTTCGTCAGCACGTTGGAAATTCCCGCAACTTCCATGACGGCGCGCACCGGCCCTCCCGCGATAATCCCGGTGCCGTCGGGCGCGGGCTTGAGCAACACCTGCCCGGAACCATACAGGCCCAAAACCTGATGTGGAATCGTCGTTCCCTTCAAATTCAGATGAATCAGGTTTTTCTTAGCTTGCTCAATCGCCTTGCGGATGGCCATGGGCACCTCGCGAGCCTTGCCCATGCCAAAACCGGCGTGGCCCTGTTGATCTCCCACCACGACCAGGGCCGAGAAACTGAGATTCTTTCCGCCCTTGACGACCTTGGTCACGCGCTGGATGGCCACCACCTGATCCTTCAAGTTGTTGGCGTTCACTTGGATGTTTCGCCGGACCGCCAGGGTTTCTCTCAGAATGTGCTTCGACATAAGTTAGAATTTCAACCCCGCTTCCCGGGCCGCAGCGGCCAGGGCTTCCACTCGTCCGTGGTACATGTAACCGCCGCGATCGAACACGACCTGCTCGATTCCGGCGGCGCGGGAGCGTTCTGCGATCTTTTTCCCGATCACTTTGGCGGCCGCCACGTTATTTCCATTCTTCACGTCCTTGCGCGTGTCCTTGTCAATCGAGCTGGCCGACGCCAGGGTCCGCCCGCTTCGGTCGTCGACGACCTGCGCGTAAATATTCCCGTTCGAGCGGTACACACACAGCCGGGGCCGCTCGGGTGTCC
Organism: Terriglobia bacterium; assembly: GCA_963757625.1. Lineage (GTDB taxonomy): Bacteria > Acidobacteriota > Terriglobia > Acidiferrales > UBA7541 > Palsa-360. The sequence continues at coordinate 527,313 of CAVWSJ010000007.1, forward strand.
CGGTCACGCGCGTTCGCACGCGAAGGTGAATCCGCTCGCGGCGCGCATCACGCGACAATTTTCGAACTTGCTTCGTTGCCACGATTCTCTCTCCTTATCGACCTTGTTCCTACGCGCCCGTCTTGGCTGCGCCGGCTTTTCCGGCCTTCTTCTTGAGCCGCTCGCCGGTAATACGAATTCCCTTTTGTTTGTACGGATCGGGCGGGCGCAGGGCGCGAATATCGGCTGAAACCTGGCCGACCTTGCCACGGTCGGCGCCCGAAACCGTCAGGTGCGTCTGCTTCTCGACCGCGATCTGAATCCCTTCGGGAATGGGGAACTCGACCGGATGGGAATATCCCAGCGCGAAGCTCACCATCTTGCCCTTCAGCTCGGCACGATACCCGACGCCGACAATGTCCAGGTCCTTCTTAAAGCCCAGCGTGACGCCGTGCACGGCGTTGGCGACCAGGGCGCGCGCGAGCCCGTGCAGCGCTGCGTGGTCGTCGCTTTCGCGAATGGCATGAAGCTCCGCGCCTTTCTGCTCGAGAGAAATTCCCCGGGGCAGATTTACGCTCAGCTTGCCCTTGGGTCCCTGCACTTCAACCGCATGGGGAGCGATCTGCACCTTCACGCCCGCGGGCACGGCAATCGGTTTTCTTCCAATACGCGACATGGCTCTATGGCTCCCCTGCTACCAATCGTTATCCGGACCCTGCCAACCCACTACCAGACCTCGCACAGCACTTCGCCGCCGACGTGCGCTTTCCGGGCGGCCCGGCCGGTCATCACGCCCTTGGGCGTGGTCATGATGCTGATGCCCATCCCGCCGACGACGGGCCGGATTTCGGATGAACCTTTGTAGCGGCGGCTGCCGGGCTTTGAGACACGCTTCAGATCCGTAATCACGCTGCGCTTGTCCGGCGTGTATTTCAGAAACAGGCGCAATGTTTTCCGGACCTTGTTTTCCTCGACCAGCTTGTAGGTCGAGATGTAGCCTTCTTCCTTCAGAATTCGCGCGACCTCGACCTTCAATTTCGAGGTGGGCACGTCCACGCGCGCGTGGCGGGCCTTGGCCGCGTTACGAATCCGGGTCAGCAGATCGGAGATGGGATCAGTTTGCATAGTCGTTTTCCATTTTTCCGGCGGGCTGCAAGTACAGCCCGCACCCGCCTACCAACTGGCCTTCACCACGCCGGGAATTTCCCCGCGCAGCGCATGGCCGCGGAAACAGATGCGGCACATTTGAAATTTACGCAGGTATCCGCGCGGCCGGCCGCACAGGCGGCAGCGGTTGCGGATCCGGATCTTGTACTTCAGCTTCTTGCGCATCTTGGCGAATTGTGAGGTTCGCGCCATCGTTTCTCCTCGAAATCCGGTTTTTCTAAGCCTGCGGGCGCAGCGGCACGCCCAACAGCTTCAACAGTTCGCGGCCTTCCTCATCGTTCTTGGCCGTCGTCGTCAGTGTGATGTTCATGCCCTTGATCTTGTCCACGCGCGTGTAATCGATTTCCGGAAACACGAGCTGGTCCTTCAGTCCCAGCGTGTAGTTTCCCCGGCCGTCAAACGCGTTCGGGGGAAGGCCCCGGAAATCGCGCACGCGCGGGAGCACCACGTTGCACAGCCGGTCGAGAAACTCGTACATCCGGTCGCCGCGCAGCGTGACGCAGCAGCCAATGGGCATGCCGCGTCGAATCTTGAAGTTCGCGATGGACTTCTTCGCGCGGGTTACCACCGGCTTTTGCCCGGTGATCTGGCCGAGTTCGGCCACCGCCACATCGAGCAGCTTGACGTTCTGGCTGGCTTCGCCCATTCCGATGTTGACGACGACCTTGGCAACCTTCGGCACTGACATCGGGTTGGTCCGCCCGAAGTGCTTCATCAGCGCGGGAACAACTTCCTTGCGATAGCGTTCGTGCATTCGGCTCATCATGTTCTATTCTCTTCGCGGGCTCCAAGTAGAGCCCGCACCCGTCTCTAGTCCTTACTTATTTACTTTTCCAGCGTGTTGCCGCAACGGCGGCAAATCCGCTCCTTGGTGCCGTCGGGCAGGATCTTGCGCCCAAGGCGCGCGCCCTTGTTGCACGCCGGGCACAGCAGCAAAACATTGGAGATCGAAATCGGCCCTTCCTTGTCCACGATGCCGCCCTTGATATTCTTGCGACGGGTTGGGCCGCGTGTGACGCTTGATCATGCCCGCGTGCTCGACCATCACCGTGCGCTTTCCCGGATTCACCGCCAGCACGCGGCCGGTCTTGCCGCGGTCGCGCCCGGTCATCACGCGAACCTGGTCGCCTCTCTTGAGTCCGGCGGTGGTGGATGGCTGTTCGACTCGGTTGCGTAGCGGCATCACCAGACCTCCGGCGCCAGGGAAACAATCTTGGCGAATTTCTTTTCGCGCAACTCGCGGGCGACAGGGCCAAACACGCGCGTGCCGACCGGCTCGTTGGCGTCGTTGATCAGCACCGCGGCGTTGTCGTCGAACCGGATGTAGGTGCCGTCCTTGCGGCGATGCTCCTTGCGCGTCCGCACCACCACGGCTTTCACGACCTTGCCCTTCTTGATCGGGCTGTCCGGGGCGGCTTCCTTCACGGCTGCGGTGATGATGTCGCCCAGGCCGGCGCGGCTGCCGGCATCTCCGCCCAGCGGCAAAATACAAGTCAACTGCCGCGCGCCGGAATTATCGGCCACCGTGAGCCAGCTTCTCATTTGAATCATGACATTTGTCCTTTATCGTATCGCTTCCGCGCTACGCGACGCGAGTGCTTCGCGTGACGACTTCGGCCAGGCGCCAGCGTTTCAGCTTCGACAACGGACGGGTTTCGACGATTCGGACCGTGTCGCCCGGACGCGCCTCGCGCTTCTCATCGTGCGCGTAGAACTTTTTCGAGACCCGCACGACCCGCGTGTACAGCTTGTGCTGCACCAGGCGCGTGACCCTCACCACGATCGTCTTTTCCATTTTCGCGCTGGTTACCACGCCGGTCAGTTCCTGCCGCTGGTGCCTTGCGGGGACCGCAGCTGCCGTTTCCGTTGCCATTATTGCTTCCTCAATTCGCGCTCGCGCAGCAAGGTTTTGACGCGCGCCAAATCTTTTCGCGCCGAGCGCAGTTTGGTGACCGCCTCGGCCTGTCCGGTCGAGAGCTGAAAGCGCAGCCGGAAGACCTGCTCGGCGAGCTCGTTTTGCCGCGCGGCCAGCTCGGCCGTGTCCTGATCGCGCAGTTTCTCGATTCGGCGCGCCATTAGAGCGATCCCTCGCGGCTGACAAACCGCGTGTGAATCGGCAGCTTGTGCGCCGCCAGCTCCATCGCTTCCTTGGCCGTCGCCAGATCCACGCCCGCCATCTCAAACATGACGCGTCCGGGCTTCACCACCGCGACCCAGCGCTCCGGGGCGCCCTTGCCCTTGCCCATGCGGGTTTCCGCGGGCTTCTTGGTGAAGGGCTTGTCCGGGAAAATGCGGATCCAGAGTTTTCCTCCGCGCTTGATAAACCGCGTGATGGCCACGCGCGAAGCTTCGATCTGGCGGTCGGTAATCCAGGCCGGTTCGAGCGCCTTGAGTCCGTATTCGCCGAAGGAAAGTTCCCCGCCTCGCCAGGCCTTGCCTTTGCGCCGCCCGCGTTGCTGCTTCCGGTATTTTATTTTCTTTGGCATTAACATCGTCGTCGTCCCTCAAAACTTTCGCGAATGCAACTGCCGGGCGCTAAACCGCCGCCAGCGCTCCCGCGGGTTTCGCTTGCCCGCGCTCGGGGATCTTTTCCCCTTGATACACCCAGCACTTCACGCCAATCACTCCGTACGTGGTGAAGGCCTGGGCAAAACCAAAATCGATGTCCGCGCGCAGGGTTTGCAGAGGCAGCCGCCCCTGCAGATACCATTCCTTGCGGGCAATTTCCGCGCCGTTCAGGCGCCCGGCCACGCGGATCTTGATTCCCTTGCAGCCAAACCGCAGAGCCGAATCGACGGCCTTGCGCATGGCCCGGCGGAAAGCGACGCGCTTTTCGAGTTGCAGCGCAATCGATTCGGCAACCAGTTGCGCGTCCAGCTCCGGCCGGTGCACTTCCTGGATGTCGACGTGCACTTCGCGTTTGGTGCGCTTCTGAATTTCGCTTTTGAGCTTGTCGATTTCCGCGCCCTTGCGCCCGATAATGATTCCCGGTCGCGCGGTGAACAGCCGGATCACCAGCTTGTTCGCGGCCCTCTCGATGTCGATGGAACTGATGCCGGCCGAGCGCAGCCGGTCTTTCAACTGTTCCCGGAGCCGCACGTCTTCGTGCAGCAGGTCGGCGTAATCGCGGTCCGCGTACCACCGCGATTTCCAGGGCTTGTTGTATCCCAGCCGGAACCCGTATGGATGTGTCTTCTGTCCCAAAGCTTCCTCCGCTACTTCTTGGACTTTCCGGCCGGCTTCTTCTTCCCGGCCAGCGCCTGACGAGCCTTCTTGACTGCGCCCTTGACGCCCTTTTGCGATTCCGCTTCGGCCGCGGCCGCCGCAACGCGCTGCTGGGCGGCGTGGTGATGCTCGAGAACTCCGACCACGATGTGGCTGGTCCGCCGCTGATACCGGAACGCGCGGCCCATCGGCGCGGGACGCAGCCTTTTCCAGCGCGAGCCTTCGTTCACAAAGCACCGCGAAACGAACAGGTGGTCCACGTCAAGCGAGGCGCCGGCGTCTTCCGCCTTGCGCTCGGCGTTGGCAATCGCGCTGCGCAGCACTTTTTCGACGTCGCGCGTCGCCCGCTTTTTCGTGAACCGCAAAATCTGCAGCGCGTCTTCGGCGCGCTGGCCGCGGATCAGGTCGACCACCAGACGAACTTTCTGCGGCGACATGCGCACGTGCCGCGCCATCGCTACTGCTTCAATCGCCGGAGCCTGCAGGGTTTCGTTTGCCATCGTTTACGCCTTCGGCGCTGCCGGTGCGCCGCCTCCGGCCGGTGCCGCTCCCGTTGCCGGAGCGCCCGGAGCGCCGGCGACTCCCGCGGCCTTCTCGAGGGCCGCCTTGACCGCGTGGCCCTTGAAGGTCCGCGTCGGGGCGAACTCCCCGAGCTTGTGGCCGATCATCTGCTCGGTCACGTACACCGGAATAAATTTTCTGCCGTTGTGCACGGCGATCGTGTGGCCGATCATGTCCGGAAGAATCGTCGACCGGCGCGACCACGTCTTGATGACTTTCTTTTCATTGCGCGCGTTCATCCCCGCCACCTTCTCGCGAAGGTGGTTGTCGATGAACGGGCCTTTTTTCAGCGAGCGTGCCATCGGTTCTCCCTACTCAACAATTTTTCAGCGGGCTCCAAGTAGAGCCCGCACCCGCTTTCAGCGGGCTCCAAGTAGAGCCCGCACCCGCTTTTCAGCGGGCTCCAAGTAGAGCCCGCACCCGCTTTTCAGCGGGCTTCAAGTGGAGCCCGCACCCGCCTATTCTTCCACGCGGCGCAGCTTGACCCACTGGGCGCGCCGCAGTTTCCGGAACCCGCGCACCGGCCCCGGGACGCGATGCGATACCGGGCAGAACGGGCATACAAACCGCGTGCCCTGCGCATTCGGCGCCTTTTCCACGGTCACCGCCCATCCCGGCTTGCACAACCGGTACAAGACCTGAACGGGAACGACGGCCGCAAACCGCGTGACGGCCTTGGCCGCCGGTTTTGCGGTACGCGCAGCGCGCGCCGGCTTGCGTGTCCGCGCGACCCGACGTGCCGATCGCGTTCTCCTGCTTCGAGTTGCACTCATGGTGTTCATCTCAACTTGCTCTCAAATACCCGCCGCGCCAGGCTGAGTATTTTGCTGCTCTTGCACACACTTTCGAGCGACTAGGGCTTGCGCCGCTCCACAATTTGATTGTCCGAACGGCGATTGCGCCGCGTCTTCGCGCCCAGTGTCGGAAACCCCCACGGCGTTTGCGGGTGATTGCCCTTCACGCGTCCTTCGCCGCCGCCGTGCGGATGGTCGACCGGGTTCATGGCCACGCCGCGCACCGTCGGGCGGCGTCCATGCCAGCGCGTTCGGCCCGCCTTGCCGTACGTGACATTCTCGTGGTCGAGGTTTCCGACCTGGCCGATCGTGGCCATGCAATCGAGCGCGAACTTGCGAACCTCGCCCGAGGGCAGCTTGACCAGCGCGATATCGCCTTCTTTGCTGAGCAGCTGCGCCGAACCTCCCGCCGCGCGCACCACCTGCGCGCCCTTGCCGGGCTGCAGTTCCAGGTTGTGCAACTGCGTTCCGGGCGGGATGAACCGGATGGCCATGGCGTTTCCCGGCAGAATGTCCGCTCCTTCGCCGGTCTGCACCGTCATGCCGACTTCGAGCCCAATCGGATGCAGGATGTAGCGCTTCTCCCCGTCGGCATAGTGCAGCAGCGCCAGGCGCGCCGAACGGTTCGGGTCATATTCGATGGCCGCGACGCGCGCCGGGATTCCAGTTTTCTCACGCCGGAAATCGATGCGTCCGGTATTGCTTTTTGTGCCCGCCGCCGCGATGCCAGATGGTGATTTCGCCGTGCGAGTTGCGTCCGCCCGAGCGCTTTTTCGGCTCGACCAGCGACTTCTCCGGCTCCTGCTTGGTGATCTCGCTCTTATCGAGCATGGTCACAAAGCGCCGCGACGCTGTGTATGGATTAAAGCTTTTCAGTGCCATAACTTTGCTCTCTTCCCCTGGCACGCCCCGCGGATCCCCGCTGATCGGATGACGAAACGCCCGCCGCCGAAATCCCGGGTACAGCCCCGGACTACAGATTGTCCGCGTACTCGATCATCTTTTCGCCTTCCGCCAGCTTGACGTAGGCCTTCTTCCAGTCGCGCCGATGGCCTTCCGCGCGGCCGCGGCGGCGAAACTTGCCGTGATAAATTGCCGTGCGCACCCCGGCCACCTTGACCTTGAAAATCTTCTGCACGGCTTCCTTGATCTGCGTCTTGGTCGCTGCGGGGGCCACTTCAAACACCACCGTGTGCTGCGTTTCCTTCACGCCAGGCCCTTCTCGGTGATGATCGGCCGGCGAATCACTTGAAATGCGGTAATGTTCATGGCTTCGTCCCGGGCTTACTTCTTGCCCTTTTCCTTTTTCGCCGCGGGCTTCTTCGCTGCGGCCTTTTTCGCCGGCGCGGCCTTTTCTTTGGCCGCAGGCTTCGCGGCTTTCGGAGTTCCGCCGCGGGCGCCGCTTCAATCTTCACGATCTCGGAAACCGGGGCCGCAACGCGCGGGCCCAGAGTGGTTCCCAGCCGCACCGCCGCATCCTTCGAAAGCACCAGGCGATCGTGCCGCAGCAGGTCGTAGGGCTGCAGCGCGTGCGGCGCGACCAGCTTCACGCCTTCGAGATTGCGGCTGGCGAGCTCGAGATTCCGATTGGCCGAAATGTCGACCAGCAAGACCGTCTTGGCGTCGCCGTCCAAACGGTCGAGCGCCTGGCGGAACGGCTTGGTCTTGTGCGAATCGAGCTGCCAGGCGTCCACCACGATCAGTTTCTGCTCGGCGAGCTTTGCCGAAAGCGCCGAGCGCAGCGCGCCCAGAACCATCTTGCGCGGCAAGCGGTATGAATAGCTGTGCGGCTGCGGCCCGTGCACCGTGCCGCCCTTGCGCCAGATCGAGCTGCGAATCGATCCCACGCGCGCGCGGCCGGTGCCCTTCTGCTTCCAGAGCTTGCGGCCCGAGCCGGACACTTCGCCGCGGCCCTTGGTCTTGTGCGTTCCGGCGCGCTGCGCCGACTGATACCAGCGCACGGTTTCGTGCAACAGGTTCGGATTCACCTTGGCCGCAAACACGGCGTCGGGCAGGTCCATCTGGCCGACGTTCTTGCCTTCGAGATTCTTGATGTCCACAACCGCCATGATCGTCGCGTCCTTACGTTCTTGACTTCGCGCTCGCTGCCTTCGATTTGCGCGCCTTGCGAATCAGGATATAGGTGCCCGCCGGGCCCGGCACCGAGCCGTACACCAGCAGCAAATTTTCGTCCGCGTCGACTTTCACGACGCGCAGATTCTTTATCGTCACCTGCGCGATTGCCCATGTGCCCGGGAAAATGCTGGCCGGGCCAGACGCGCGAAGGAAACGAACTCGCGCCAATGCCGCCCGGCGCGCGGTGGAACATCGAGCCGTGCGTCGCGTCGCCGCCGCGGTAGTGCCAGCGCTTGACGCCGCCCGCAAAGCCCTTGCCCTTGCTGATGCCGGTAACGTCCACAAATTCGCCGGGCTCGAAAGCGGTCCACCAGAACGCGGTCGCCGGCCTTGGTTTCGTCCGCGGAGTCGTCGAGCCGCACTTCCGCGAGCGCGGCGCATCGGCGCGACTTCGGCCTTCTTGAAATGCCCCGTCATGGGCTTGGTGACGCGCTGCGGCTTGATGAATTCCACCAGGCCGAGTTGCGCGGCGTCGTAGCCGTCTTTTTCCTTGGTGCGCCGCTGGACCACCACGCACGGGCCCGCCTGCAGCACCGTGCAGCCCACCGCTGCGCCGTCTTCGGCGAAGACCTGCGCCATGCCCAGCTTGATTCCGAGAATTCCGTTGACTGCCATCGAAGTTTTCCCTGTCTTTTCTTTTCTTTTCTTTTCTTTGCTTCCTTGCCTCTTGCTCGCCTGCTTCGTGTCTCGCCTTACTTGCCGCCGTGCTCGCGCCCGAAGGCCTTGATCTCCACGTCCACGCCGGGCGGCAGATCGAGCTTCATCAGCGCGTCCACCGTGTCCGGCGTCGGCTCCAGAATATCGATCAGCCGCTTGTGCGTGCGCATTTCAAACTGCTCGCGCGACTTCTTGTCCACGTGCGGCGAGCGCAGCACCGTCCAGCGGTTGATCGTCGTGGGCAGCGGAATCGGCCCGGCGACATTCGCGCCGGTGCGCTTGGCGGTCTCGACAATCTCGCGCGTGGACTGGTCGAGAATTCGGTGATCGTACGCTTTCAAACGAATGCGAATTTTTTCTCCGGCTGACATAAATTATTCGATAATCTCCGTGACGGCGCCTGCGCCGACGGTGTGGCCGCCTTCGCGAATCGCGAAGCGCAGCCCCTTCTCCAGCGCTACCGGCGTGATCAGGCTGATCTCCGCCGTCACGTTGTCGCCCGGCATCACCATCTCCACCCCCGCCGGCAGCTTCACGTCTCCGGTCACGTCCGTCGTCCGGAAGTAAAACTGCGGCCGGTACCCGGTGAAGAACGGCGTGTGCCGCCCGCCTTCTTCCTTCGTCAATACGTACGCTTCCGCCTTGAACTTCGTGTGCGGCGTGATCGATCCCGGCTTGGCCAGCACCTGCCCGCGCTCCACTTCTTCCTTTTCCGTCCCGCGCAGCAGCAATCCCACGTTGTCTCCCGCCATGCCTTCGTCCAGCAGCTTGCGGAACATTTCGATTCCCGTCACCACCCGCTTCATCGTCGGACGGAAGCCCACAATCTCCACTTCCTCGCCCACCTTCACCTTGCCGCGCTCCACGCGCCCCGTGACCACCGTGCCGCGTCCCGAAATCGAAAAAATATCCTCGATCGGCATCGCGAACGGCTTGTCCACATCGCGCACCGGCTGCGGAATGTTCTTGTCCACCGCGTCCATCAACTCATCAATCGACTTCTCCCACTTCTCTTCGCCGTTCAGCGCCCCCAGCGCCGAGCCGCGAACCACCGGAATCGTGTCGCCCGGAAACTGATACAGCTTCAGCAGCTCGCGCACTTCCAGCTCCACCAGCTCCAGCAGCTCCGGATCTTCCACCGCGTCGCACTTGTTCATGAACACCACGATCGACGGCACGCCCACCTGCCGCGCCAGCAGAATGTGTTCCCGCGTCTGCGGCATCGGCCCGTCGGTCGCCGCCACCACCAGGATCGCCCCGTCCATCTGCGCCGCCCCGGTGATCATGTTCTTCACGTAGTCGGCGTGCCCCGGGCAATCGATGTGCGCGTAGTGCCGGTTCGCCGTCTCGTACTCCACGTGCGACACCGCAATCGTGATCCCGCGCTCGCGTTCTTCCGGCGCGTTATCAATCGAATCAAACGCCCGGAACGCCACCTTCGGGTTGTGCTTCGACAGCACCTTGGTGATCGCCGCCGTCAGCGTCGTCTTGCCGTGATCGATGTGCCCGATCGTCCCGATATTCAGGTGCGGCTTGTTGCGCTCGAATTTTTCCTTCGCCATTGCTCTGTCTGCTCCTCAGCTCGTGCGTTCGCTTGCATCCCAGCTAGAAAATAAATCCCGCCTCTTCCGCTATCGCGTCGCCCTGCCGGTCGCTTTCGCGATCACTTCCTCGGCGACCGAACGGGGCGCCTCGGCATAGTGCGAGAAATGCATGGTAAAGCTGGCGCGGCCCTGCGTGCGGCTGCGCACGTCGGTGGCATACCCGAACATTTCCGCCAGCGGAACTTCCACGCGAATCACGTTGGCGCCGCCACGCGTCTCCGTGCCCTGAATCTGGCAGCGGCGCGAATTCAGATCCCCGAAAACCTGCGCCATATATTCTTCCGGCGTCACCACTTCCACTTTCATGATCGGCTCGAGCAGCACCGGATGGGCTCTTGCCGCAGGCTTCCTTGAACGCCATCGAGCCCGCAATCTTGAACGCCATTTCCGAGCTGTCCACATCGTGATAGCTGCCGTCGATCAGCAGAACGGCGATGTCCACCATTTCATACCCGGCCAGGATGCCGTTTTCCATGGCTTCGCGAATGCCCGCGTCAATCGGAGCGATGAATTCCTTGGGAATCGAGCCGCCGATAATCTTGTCGATGAACAGCATGCGATGCTCTTTGTCAAAGCGCCATTTGCCGCCCGAGCCGCCCACTTCCTTGGCCAGCACGTCGAGCTCATCGGTCGACATTTCATGCATGTTTTCATGCGCGGAGGAAGGCAGGGGGAGCACTTCGATCTTGCAGTGGCCGTACTGGCCGCGGCCGCCGGTCTGGCGGATGTACTTGCCTTCGGCTCCGGCCCTCTTGCGAATCGTTTCGCGGTAGGCGACCTGCGGGCGTCCGACGGTGGCCTGCACGCCAAATTCGCGCATCATGCGGTCGACAATAATTTCCAGGTGCAACTCGCCCATGCCGGAAATCAAGGTTTGGCCGGTATCCGGATCGGAGTGCACGCGGAACGTCGGATCTTCCTGCGCCAGCCTCTGCATGGCGTTGCCGAGCTTGTCCTGATCGGCCTTGGTCTTGGGCTCGATGGCGACCGAAATCACGGGCGCGGGAAATTCAATATTCTCGAGAACGACGGCTTTTTCTTCATCGCACAGCGTGTCGCCGGTGGTCACGCTCTTCAGGCCCACGCACGCGGCGATATCGCCCGCATAAATGGCGTCGATTTCTTCGCGCTTGTTGGCGTGCATCCGCAGCAGGCGGCCGACGCGCTCGCGCGTGGACTTGGTGGAGTTGTACACGTAGCTGCCGGCCTTCAGAACGCCGGAATACACGCGAATGTAGGTGACATGTCCGACGAACGGATCGGACATAATCTTGAATGCCAGCGCCGAAAACGGCTCGTCGTCGCTGGCGCGCCGCAGCACCACTTCGTCGTCGGCCGTCGTGCCCTCGACGGGAGGAACATCGAGCGGCGAAGGCAGATAGTCCACCACCGCATCGAGCAGCGGCTGAATTCCCTTGTTCTTAAACGCCGAGCCCGCCAGCACGGGAACCAGTTTCAGCGCAATCGTCGAACGGCGAATCGAAGCGCGGAGTTCGTCCGCCGAAATCTTTTCGCCGTTCAGATATTTTTCCACCAGGGAATCGTCGTGCTCGGCGATGTATTCGACCGACTTTTCCCGGCGCTCTTTGTAATACGCCTCATCCAACGCCGAAAACTTGAGCGCGGCGACAATGTCCGGGCGGGTCGCGAGAAACTCCGCGTCCCACAGCTTGGCGACATCAAAGACTTCAAATTTCGCGCCCAGGGTTTCCTCGAGCCAGATAATCGCCTTTTCTTCCAGGAAATCGATGACGCCGATGAAAAGATCTTCCTTGCCGATGGGGCACTGAATGGCCACGGGGTGAGCGGCCAGACGCTGGCGCATGGTCTTGATGGCATGATCGAAATCCGCGCCGGTGCTGTCCATCTTGTTGATGAACGCAAGCCGCGGAACGTGATACTTGTCCGCCTGGCGCCAAACCGTTTCCGATTGCGGCTGCACGCCGCGCGCCGCGTCAAAAATCGCCACCGCGCCATCCAGCACGCGCAGCGAGCGCTCCACTTCCACGGTAAAATCCACGTGGCCGGGCGTGTCGATAATGTTGATCAGAATATCCTTGCCGTTCCGCTTCCAGGAGGCAGTCGTCGCCGCGGAAGTGATCGTAATGCCGCGTTCGCGCTCCTGCTCCATCCAGTCCATCGTGGCGGTGCCTTCATCGACCGACCCGATCTTGTACGTCACACCCGTATAGAACAGGATGCGCTCGGTCGAAGTGGTTTTCCCGGCGTCAATGTGCGCCATGATGCCGATGTTGCGTGTTTCCGCGAGTTGTGCCTTGCGTGCCATTTCTGATTTGAGGCGGGCTGCACTTTCTCCCCTGCACCCGATTACCGCGACTTTCTCCCCTGAATCCAATTGCCCTGAATCTACTACCCCACCCAGAATCCAAATCAGACGGCTATTACCAGCGATAGTGCGCGAACGCCTTGTTGGCTTCCGCCATGCGGTGAACGTCTTCCTTCTTTTTCATCGCGCCGCCGCGCGCATTGGCCGCGTCCAGCAGCTCTTCGGCCAGCTTGTCGGTCATCGTCTTGCCCGAACGCGTCCGCGCATACAGCAGCAGCCAGCGAATGGCCAGCGATTGCCGGCGAAACGGGTTGACTTCGACCGGAACCTGATAGTTCGCGCCGCCCACGCGCCGGGTCTTCACTTCCAGCACCGGCTTGACGTTCTCGACGGCCTTCTTGAACACCGTAAGCGCATCGCCATTGCTCTTCGCGCGATCTGCTCCATGGCGCCGTAGAAAATGCGCTGCGCGTTCGAGCGCTTGCCGTCCCACATCATCGAATTGATGAACTTCTGCACCAAATCGCTGCCGAACACCGAATCGGCAGGAACTTCGCGCCGTGGAACAAATCCTTTGCGTGGCATTTCTCTGTCTCTCCTCTATCACGTACTGCTCAGCGGCCCCGGCCGCCGAAGCGCCCTGGCGAAGGCGGCTACTTCTGCGCGGCTTTGGGCCGCTTGGCGCCGTATTTCGAGCGCCCCTGCTTGCGGTTCTCAACGCCGGCGGCGTCGAGCGTTCCGCGAATAATGTGATAGCGCACGCCCGGCAAGATCCTTCACGCGGCCGCCGCGCACGAGCACGATCGAGTGCTCCTGCAGGTTGTGTCCGATACCGGGAATGTACGTTGTAACTTCGATACTGTTGGTCAGGCGGGCGCGGGCCACTTTCCGCAGCGCGGAGTTGGGCTTCTTGGGGGTCTGCGTATACACGCGAATGCAGACGCCGCGCTTTTCCGGACATCCCTGCAGCGCAGGAGACTTCGTTTTTGTCCGGATTTGATCGCGCCCGGATCGAACCAGTTGTGCAAACGTCGGCACGGCTCTCCCTCAAACGAGCTAGTATTCACTTCACATTCCACATCGCGGAGTTCCGCAAAGCGGCGTGTCGTGGAGTTCACGCAAAGAAAGGGCACAGCTGCGATTCCGGAGCACCCGACAAGAATCCCCGCACTACTACCAGTGAGCAGATACGTTCTGGTCGAAGCGGAGAGGGTTACTCGGCTTTGCGGGACTGGCGTCCCATTCCGGCCGCTCTTCTCACCCCGTTCCGTCCTACATTGTTCCGGGGCTAGAAGACCTTCCCTTTCACCTACAGGGCAAAACTTCCCTGACGAAGTCGTTAGTATAGGCAAGAGAAGAACATATGTCAAATAAAAATCCGGAAGTGGCAGTGGAAAACTTTACGCGAACCAATGCACTGCCGGAACAGCGCTCCCAGTTACGGCTCTCCACACCCGAAGGGGAGGGTGCGCAGTTCGAGTCCCCAGGTTAAGTAAATAACGATAGGGTTGCCTTCAGCGACCGCAACGCGGATCAGTTCTTTCATTGCGCTGAGGAAATTGCCTAATTCGCCCGAGACTTTACCTTTGCACTGAAGTGAAGCTATCTCTTCATCAATCGTCCCCAATTCGTCCCTTGGCACAAAATCTCCCGAATGAGACCCGGAATAGAGAACCTTCCTGCAAAGCAAAGATTCTGGGCCCATTAACTTAGCAACTTCCTCGCGCAACTCGGCGATTGCCCTAATGTTCCCGAGCCTGAAGTGAGCAGCCTGGACTCGGTCGCGGTACTTCCCCGAAACTTCGTCATCCTCAAAGAATACCTGGCCTGTTTCCGGAATCAGTTGGGCAGACTCTTTGTCCGATCCGAGTTCCAGATGCCGTATGTTCCTGAAAACAACTGCGTCCAGCCCCATCGAAGCCCCCGACCTAGTCTTAACACGTTGCATTCACAGGCGTTACGATCAACCCTACAGAGAATCGCTACATCAGCTCGCAATTGCGAAATTATACCACGTGGCGCCAAAAGCTCGAAAGGCGAGGCAAGAACAGGGTGGCTTGCAATGTATATACACATAATATATACTAGTTGCTGGAGAAACTCATATGAGCAAAGCCCGAGTCTTCAAATCCGGCAATAGCCAAGCGGTACGTCTGCCCAAGGAGTTCCGCTTCGATGTGAAGGAAGTCGAGATCTTTCGCCGAGGAGACGAAATTGTTCTCAGAAAACCGAGGCGCAATCTGGCCCGCGCCTTTGAATTGCTCACTTCCATGCCGGAGGATTTCATGGCGGATGGGCGGAAGGATGACCCGCCCCAGGAACGAGAAGATCTGTGAACCCTCGGTACATGCTGGATACGGACATTTGCATTTACATCTCAAAACAGAAACCTTCCGGCGTAAACGCACGTTTCGACCAGATTGAAGCCGGGACAAATGGTCATGTCCGTGATTACTTACGGAGAATTGTATTATGGGGCGAGCAAGAGCAGTCAAAGAGCGAAGGCTTTAGCGCACCTTGCTGGGATTGGTTCAGGACATTCCCGTGGAATATCTTGATTCGACAGCCTCAGAGGCATACGGAAAGATTCGCGCGGAGCTTGAAGCGCAGGGACACGTGATCGGAAGCAACGACTTGTGGATCGCCGCCCACGCCATGGCCCTGGGTGTTACCCTCGCGACAAATAATGAGCGAGAGTTTCTTCGCGTCGCCGGCCTGTCAGTGGAAAATTGGACGAAATAGTCTCGGCCGAAAGACAGTTACTTCACTTCGAGAATTTCTTTTTCCTTCACCGCGCAGAGGTCTTCGATTTTCTTGGTTTCCGAGTGGGTGAGTTTTTCGAGTTCTTCGAGCGACCGCTTCTGTTCGTCCTCGCTGATTTTCTTATCTTTTTCGAGTTTGTCGACGGCTTCCTTGATGTCCCGGCGGATATTGCGCACGGCGGTGCGATGATTTTCGAGAACCTTGTGAAGATGCTTGACGATGTCCTTGCGGCGGTCTTCGGTCAGCGGCGGGATCGGCACGCGAACGACTTTGCCGTCATTGGTGGGATTGAGGCCCAGGTCGGACGTGCGGATGGCCTTGTCGATCAGCGGCACCGCGCTGGGATCCCACGGCGAGATGACGATCATCGTCGGCTCGGGCACCGAAAGCGAGCCGAGCTGGTTCACCGGCATCATGCGTGCCGTGGTAGTCCACGCGGATGTGGTCGAGCAGCGTGACGTTCGCGCGGCCCGTGCGCACGCCGGCGAGCTCCTTGCGAAAATCTTCGACGGCCTTTTCCATTCGCGTGCGCGCCTGCGCCATCGCGTCCTTACTCTGGCAATCGTGGTCATTGGATTGCGCTCCCGTTCCCTTTTACTCCGCCGTCACCGTCGAGCCCACTTTTTCGCCCATCACCACGCGCTTGATGTTTCCCGGCGTATTCATATTGAAAATGATGATCGGCATGCGGTTGTCCATGCACAGCGAAATGGCGGTGGAATCCATGACGGCGAGGCCCTGCTGAATCACATCCAGATAAGTGATGCGGCTCGAACATTTTCGCGCCGGAAACTTTTTCCGGATCGGCGTCATAAATCCCATCGACGCGCGTGGCCTTCAGAATGACATTGCGCCTTGATTTCCATGGCGCGCAGCGCGGCCGCGGTATCGGTGGAGAAATACGGATTGCCGGTGCCCGCCGCAAAAATGACCACGCGGCCTTTTTCCAGGTGGCGCATCGCGCGCCGCCGGATAAACGGCTCGGCGACCTGATGCATTTCAATGGCGCTCAGCAGGCGCGTGAGCACGCCCTGCTTTTCGAGCGCGTCCTGCAAGCGCCAGACCGTTGATGACCGTCGCCAGCATGCCCATGTAGTCGCCGGTCGCGCGGTCGATCGAAAGGGATTTCTGCCGCGTGCCGCGAAAAATATTTCCGCCGCCGACGATGATGGCCATGCGCACGCCCAGGTCGTACACTTCCTTCACTTCGTGGGCAATGCTGTGAACGGTTTCGGCGTCAATGCCGAAATCCCTGCGAACCCTGAAAGGATTCGCCGGAAAGTTTCAGAACAATGCGGCTGTAAATGGGCGCGGGCGAGGTGTTGTCAGGTTGGGACGTTCGGTCGTCTTTGCTCATGCTCTCGGCGGGCATTCTAGCAAAGATTCTCCCGCATCGCACGGCCCGAACGCCGAATTTCGAACGGAATTGGGAAGATTAGACCACGGCAGAACAAGTCTAACTTGCCGGCGCGGCCACCGCTGTCGAGGGTTCGGCGGAGGTCCCGGCGCTTTCCCCCACTTTGAACCGCACGTAGCGGCGGATGGAGATGTTCTCGCCCAGTTTGTGGATCATCTGGCTGACGAGTTCCCCCACGGTCACCGATTCATCCTTGATGAAGTGCTGTTCGTAAAGGCAATTTTCCTCGTAGAACTTCTCCATCTTGCCGTTGACGATTTTCTCGATGACCGGCTCGGGCTTGCCCGTGGCGCGGGCCTGCGCCTTGTAAATCTCGCGTTCGCGGTCGAGAATCTCCTGGGTGACTTCTTCGCGGCGGACGTAACGCGTGTCCAGCGCGGCGATGTGCATGGCCACGTCGTGGCACAGGCGCTGAAAATCCTCGGTGCGCGCGACGAAATCGGATTCGCAATTGACTTCGATGATCACGCCGATTTTCCCGCCGGCGTGAATGTAGTGGCCGATCAAACCTTCGGTCGCCTGCCCGCGCCGCCTTCTTCTGTGCGGCCGCCTGTCCCTTTTTCCGGAGGACGTCGATGGCGCCTTCGATATTGCCGCGCGATTCGACCAGCGCCGAGCGGCAGTCGGCAAACCCCGCGCCCGTGCGTTCCCGAAGTTCCTTTACCAATTGTGCCGGAATGTTGACTGGATCGGATGGAGTTCGTCATAGCTCTATATATTCCTTCATATAATAATTTTTGTGAATGGAGCATGAGTCGCCCGCGCGCAGCCCGTATCGAATAGCAAGGCACGCGGCTGTTGCCTATTCGGCGGCGCCTTTTACGGAAGTGTCGGGCTCGGGCTCAGGTTCAGCGAAGGGCTCGGCGACAGGTTCGGCACCCGGCTCGACGAAATCGCCTTCCTGTTTTTCGTAGGACTCGTACGCGCTGGTGTCCACATACTCGACTTTTTCCGCGCCCTCGGCGGCATCCGCGGTGGCCTTCTGGTCGGCGATCTGCGACTGCTCGTAGGCGTGGCGGCCTTCGATCACGGCGTCGGAAATCTTCGAGGTAAACAGCTTGATGGCGCGCAGCGCGTCGTCATTGCCCGGAATCACCCAATCCACCTGATCGGGATCGCAATTCGTGTCCACGATCGAAACCACCGGCACGCCCATGCGGCGCGCTTCCCGCACGGCGATCGCTTCGGCGTGGGAATCGATGACAAACATCGCGTCCGGCAGCGCCGTCATATTCTCCACGCCCGAAAGATTCTGCTTGAGGTGCTTCATTTCGCGATCGAGGCGCGCGGCCTCTTTCTTCGAGAGTTGCGCCATGCGGCCGTCTTCGGTCATGGCCTTCAGCGTCTTCAGGCGCTTGATGGATTTCTGCAGGGTGGCCCAGTTGGTCAGCGTGCCGCCCAGCCAGCGGTGATTCACGTAGAACATGCCGCAGCGATTGGCTTCTTCGGCGACCGATTCCTGCGCCTGGCGCTTGGTCCCGATAAACAGCAAGGTCTTGCCGCTGCTGCTGAGTTCGCTCACAAATCGGGCGGCTTCCCGGAACAGCTTCAGGGTTTTTTGCAGATCAATGATGTGGATTCCATTGCGTTCGCCGAAGATATATTCCTTCATCTTCGGGTTCCATCGGCGGGTCTGGTGGCCAAAATGAACTCCGGCCTCCAGCAATTCCTTCATCGTAATTTCAACTGCCAAAGTTCCTCCTCAGGAGATAGATGTTTGCCTGCCCCGTGGCCGCTACAGACACCCGGACGGCCCGGGACCGAACATCCTATTGCCGGCTCCTTGCCGGCCGTGAATTTGGTCCATCCCACAAGGCGGGACAGTACCAGAACTCTTTAAATTTCATGACGGGCTCTTACCGAGTCCGCAGAAATTAGCGCTTGCTGAACTGGAAGCGCTTGCGGGCGCCCTTCTGCCCGTACTTCTTGCGTTCCTTCATGCGCGAATCGCGCGTCAAGAATCCGTTCTTGCGCAGGCCCGCCCGCAATTCCGGATTGAAAATCGACAGAGCGCGGGAAAGTCCCATGCGCACCGCGCCGGACTGTCCGCCCACGCCGCCGCCATTTACCGTGGCCACGACGTCCACCGAACCCGCCGTCTCGGTGAACTTCATCGGCTCGACGGCGCGATTGAGCCAGTTGACATTGCGAAAATACTCATCCACCGTGCGGCCATTGACCGAAATCTTTCCCGTGCCGAACGTCAGGAACACGCGCGCGACGGATTCCTTGCGGCGGCCGGTGCCGTAAAATTGCTGTTTCGCGCCTTCAACAGGCTGTGCGCTGGAACTCAACTTTCCTCCTCAACTCCAAATCCCGAAAAATTTGTGCGCCGATCGCAATTCCGGTTCGCTACTGAGGCGAGCGAGCTGCGGCTTCTGTCCAGTGTGCCGCTGCAAACCTTTATCGTCCAGATAGATTCGCAATTTCTTGGCGCGCAGCGCGCGCAGTTTATTCTTCGGCAGCATGCCCAGCACGGCTTCCCGCAGCATCCAGTCCGCGCGCGTGGGGCGAAGCCGCTTCGCCGGAACTTCCTTAGCCCGCCGGGAAATCCGCTGTGATGGCGATAAATCTTCTGTTCCAGCTTGTTGCCGGTGAGGCGGATCTTATCGGCGTTGATGACCACGACGTGGTCGCCGCAATCCAGATACGGCGTGTAGTTCGCCTTGTCCTTGCCAATCAAAATTCGCGCGACGCGCGTGGCCACACGGCCCAACACTAGTCCGGCGGCGTCCACGACAAACCATCCGCCGCCCTGTTCGATCTGTTCGGTCTCCCGACCCCGGGGTACATACGTACGCATGTGCTCAGTCACACCTTTCCATAAGTAGACAAACGTCAACAATAATGGGTGGGAGCGATATTGTCAATGAAGGTCTTTGCAAAACGACGAGCGCAAACGGACAAATACAGACGTGCTGCAGGACGCCATTCGCCGCGCGGTGCAACGCGCGAACGCGCGGCACCGCGGGCGGGCCTGCCGGAGCGGCAGCGGGCGCGAAAAGCGTGGCCTAGACAGATGCTTTTGTCGGGGTCGCGTGCGCCGAAGCCGTCGCGGTGGAAACCGTCGCGGCTCGGGTATACGCGGGCTTATCGAGATCCGCATCGCTGCTGGAAGCGGTGCGATCGATCTCGATCGAGCCCTTGAAGTACGCCCCGTCTTCAATCATGATGCGCGCGGTGGTGAGATCGCCGACCACCGAGCCATCCTTCTTGATTTCGATGCGGTCGCGGGCGCGCAGATTGCCCTTGACGCTGCCATACACGACGACTTCGCGCGCCACCACGTCGGCGGTCAGCTTGGCGCTGGCGCCCACGGTCAGCTTGCGGTCTTCGAGCTGAACAAGCCCTTCGACGCTGCCGTCAATATGCAGATCTTCATTGCCGGAAATTTCGCCCTTCACGTGCAAGCTGGCGCCCAGCCGCGCGGTTGAACCGGACGGCGTCGTGCTCAGTGGACGCATGGCATCAGTGCTCATGGCTGTAACCTCCGTTGTTGCCGAAGCCGGCTTCGCTACCGGTGCTGGTCGTTCCGGGGCTCTGGCGGTAGTCGGTTGCGGCGTATCTGGTTTTTTGTTTCCCCACATCTTTGCCCTCCGCGGTCAAAGACACCTGCAACACATTACGGGTGCGGGACCGGGGTGCGAAACACTGTAGCTCCCTGCACAAAAATGCGACAAGAGAATTACGGGCGTGGTGTTCCAGAAAGTAACACGGGCTGGGAGCCCTGCTGGGGATTCAAACCTTACAGGAATGCAATGGGACGCGCAATGGAAATATGAGGGCCATTCCAGGCTTAAACGTTCAGAGAGCAAACCCCATATCGAAATCGGTTAGTTTTTCTTAATTGTTGTCCGTAGTCGCGTTATCGAGTACGAATCCGGGGCTAAATCGTAAACATTCCAATGGCCCGCATCGAATGCCGCTCCTCGCAACAAGGAATCCCGTCTCGATGGGTGGAAGTTGATTGCATCACAGATCTGCAGGTAACGGACGCGCGAGCGCGGCTCGACGCGCTGATAGCTGAACATCCGCAAGTATCAACCGCGGTCGCGATCTCTTTCGTGGAACTCAGGATAAATTCCCCAGAGGCAAATCCCAGCGATCTCTGGCAGCACGTAATCTACCGACATTTGCTTCAACGCGGGTGGAACGATCAAAGATGGAAGCGCGTTTCCGGCTTCGCATTAGAACGCGCCCTAGTAAGGCTCTACGGACCAAGGTTGTTACCGTTTGGGATTCGGATGCATATCCTACCTGCTACTGAAGCGAACATGCTAATGAGTGAGCTGGGAATCGCCGAGACTAGAGCCACCAAAGTCGATCTATTCTTGGAGGGACGGCACGACGACCATTGGCGTATTTTCGGAGTTGCGCACGTAAAGTCGAGCATAGCAGAGCGCATTCAGGATGATGTTCCCGCTAGTCGAGCTTTCATGGAACGCGACCTGCTGTCAATAGCTCTCACCATGGACGCGAAAAGCTATCCCCCACCCCACGGCAATTGTGTTAATTACGGTGAACTCGGCGGACGCAGTCTTGGAATAGAAAAGGAACGAATCAAGCGGGGTTACATTGAAGTAGGGGGGCAGTTCGACGGCTTGTTTTCCTTTAATCTTCGCACACCACCGAGCGAGCCTAAAACTCCCTCCGGCAAGAGAATTTACACAATGTCGCTACATGATAGATCGCCGGACCAACTCGTAAAGTTCTTGGTGGAGAAATGGAGGAGTCACACGGCGGAGAGACGCATCTGATTGCCAGCACGAATTGCCTTGTTCGCAATGTCGCACATTCTAGCATCCAATTCAAATCCCAAGAAACGATGTCCAAGTATCAACGCAGCTTTACCGGTGGTGCCACTTCCCATAAACGGATCGCAAACCAATCCGTCGCGCTTGATATCTGCCGCTTCAATACACTGAATAGGTAGATCCAGGGGAAATGTTGAGCAATGTGGAAGAAGGTTTGGCGTCTGAACCAATCGCCAAACCGAGCCTACTGGTGGCTTTACGCGGAATGAGTGTTTCTCGTCTTTCGCGAAAATATAAATGCCTTCATGCCTGCGATGGGGTCGGCGGCAAACGCCTTCTGGCAGAGGGCGGGATTTCTGCCAAATAACTTCGCCGCGAAATAGGAATCCCGCATCGGTCATCGCCAAGACGACGCGGTACGGAATTGCGAGCAGGTTGCCATATTGAAGCCATCCAACATCTCTCTGGATAAACGCACGCCTGCGGCCGCGGTTTTTACTATAAGCCGAGTTAGTCGCAGGTAAACCTTTGTGATCCTTACCAAGCGAACTGTACTCATGGTCATCCTCACGCCAGTTGATCGGGGTATTATACGAGTACGCCGATATTCAACCACAGCGTACCGGCCGGTTTCAAACATCGCATCGCTTGGCTCACAGGACCAGGACAAGATTCCGCACGTATTCTCGCGGATCAATTTCAGAACCCAGTCCTTGAGTTCCCCGCTGTCCCCAATACGGCGGTGAAGTGACTACGACATCCAGAGAATCTTCGGGGACATCCTTTAAAGCCAAGAAACAGTCGACATTGTGGACTGTGTCAATCTTCCAGGGCCCGACAGTTTTGTCCCCTGTACTTCCCTTCATTACCGTCAATGGATCCATGGATTCGCTCTTGTGCATCCGATACGCAGAATTGATGGCGGTACTATCTACACTACACATGGAACAAAATCTCAATACTTCCGCAAGACGCCGACGACGCGGCCCTGAATCTTCACGTCGCTCGCCGCCGACAATGATCGGAGACATTTCCGAATTCGCGGGCTGGAGGCGAATTTTTCCGCCGGGCTCTCGATAGAAACGCTTGAGCGTGGCTTCGTCATTTCCGACCAGCGCGACGACGATCTCGCCGGGATTTGCGACCTGCGTCGGCTCGATGACGACGTAATCGCCGTTGAGAATGTGGTCCTCGATCATCGAGCTGCCCTTCACTTGCAGCACGAAGGTCTTGTCCGAGCGCGCGAATTCGCCGAGCGAAAGCGTCTCATTTTCTTCCACCGCCTCGAGAGGGCGGCCGGCAGCGATGCGCCCCATCATCGGCAACTCGACCACCGAGCGCCGGTCGAGCACTTGTTCGCGCACCGGCTTGGGAAGCTGCATGACCTCGATCGAGCGGCTCTGGTTGTACCCACGGCGAATGAATCCCTTGCGTTCCAGCGTCGTGATGTGTTTGTGAACCGTTGCCAGCGAGGTCAATTTCAACGATCGCGCGATCTCCTCGAAGCTCGGCGAGTAGCCGTGCTTGTTGTGAAAGCTCACCAGGAAATCGAGAACTTCTTTCTGCCGCTTGGTTAGAGTCATAGCGCGCTCCTTTATTCACCCGGATCATAGGCGAAGTAAAAGCGAATAGCAAGAAGTTTCGGCACATTTTTGAGAAGAAATAATTGAGGGGTTACCGGAGCGATCCGCCGGAATCTCTTCGCATCAGGCAATCATTTTTCGTATATGGCCGGTACTCACGCCATGAAATCACTCGGATCCCGCGAGCATCTCCTCCCAATGCATAGTTGGCCACAGCGGATTTGCGCCAGTGCCTTACGCCGGGGCGGTCAATATGCTATCCTTACTTATTGGAAAGCCCTGTAGGGAACTTCGGCTACCGCAACTGATGATCCTTCTCGGGGCATACCGCGTGGTTAAAATTATAATTTGAGATGGGAGTCTTACTAAGCCATGGCTACAATTACGGACCCAGTCGTCCGAGCGCACAAGCGCGAAGTTATTGATAAAGCCGTTCTCCGCTTTTGCGGAGATTCCGGCGACGGAATGCAGATCACGGGAAGCCAGTTCACAAACACCGTGGCGCTTTACGGGAACGACCTCGCCACGTTTCCCGACTATCCCGCCGAAATTCGCGCCCCTGCGGGGACGCTTCCGGGAGTCAGCGGATTCCAGATCCAGTTTTCTTCGGCTGACGTTTTCACGCCGGGCGACTCCGTGGATGTGCTGGTGGCGATGAACCCCGCCGCCCTCAAGACAAACGTCCGCGACCTGAAGCCGAGCGGCATCCTGATCGTAAACAGCGACGCCTTCACGGACAACGACCTGCGCAAGGCGCAAATGACATCGAATCCGCTCGAGGATCATTCGCTCGACGGCTACCGCCTGTTCCCGGTCGGCCTCGAACGCCTCACTCGCGCCGCGCTCCAGGAACTGGGCCTCGACGCCAAGACCATGGACCGCTGCAAGAACTTCTTTGCGCTGGGCATGTGCTACTGGCTTTACAACCGCTCCATGGATCTGACCTACAAGTGGATCGAGGACAAGTTCAAGACCAAGCCCCTGCTGGTCGAAGCGAACAAGACTGGCCATGCGCGCGGGTTATAACTATTGCGAAGCGACCGAAGCATTCCAGGTCAGCTACGAAATCCCGCCCGCCAAGCTGACTCCCGGCACGTATCGCAACCTCAGCGGAAATCAGGCCCTGGCCATCGGCTTCGTGGCCGCGTCACAGAAAGCGGACCTTCCGTTGTTCCTCGGCTCGTATCCGATCACGCCTGCTTCCGACATTCTTCACGAGCTTTCGATGTACAAGAATTTCGGCGTGATGACGTTCCAGGCCGAAGACGAAATCGCCGCCATCACTTCGGCGATTGGCGCCGCTTATTCCGGCGCCTGGCTTTGACGACGACCTCCGGCCCGGCATGGCGCTCAAGACCGAAGCGATGGGTCTGGCCATCATGGTGGAATTGCCCCTCGTGATTTGCGACATCCAGCGCGGCGGCCCTTCGACCGGCCTGCCGACCAAGACCGAGCAGGCGGACCTGCTTCAAGCCATGTTTGGCCGCAATTCGGAAGCGCCGATTCCGGTCCTTGCGCCGTCAACACCCGGTGATTGCTTCTGGATCGCCGTCGAAGCCTGCCGCATCGCCCTGAAGTACATGATTCCGGTCATCGTTCTGTCCGACGGATATCTGGCCAATGGCGCGGAGCCCTGGCGCATTCCGAACGTGGAGGATATTCCCGGCATCCCAGGTGAAGTTCGCAACCGACCCGGTGGGATTCCTTCCCTACAAGCGCGATCCGCAAACCCTGGCTCGCCCGTGGGCCATCCCGGGCACGCCGGGACTCGAACACCGCATCGGCGGGATCGAGAAGCAGGACGTCACCGGAAACGTGAACTACGAGCCCTTGAACCACGAAAAGATGGTTCGCATCCGCGCGGCCAAAGTCGAGGGCATCGCTCAGGACATTCCGGATGTGGTTCCGGCCGGCGATCCCGACGGCGACTTGTTGATCGTCGCCTGGGGCTCAACCTATGGCGCGGTCACAGCGGGGCTGAAAGCCGCGCGCGCCAAGGGTCACCGGATCGGCCACGTGCATCTGCGCCACCTCAATCCGTTCCCGCGCAATCTGGGAGAGGTGCTCGGCCGCTACAAGCAGATTCTGGTCCCGGAGATGAACATGGGCCAGTTGCTGATGATGCTGCGCGCAAAGTTCCTGGTGGACGCGCAGGGCTACAACAAGATTCAAGGGCAGCCCTTCAAGCAATCGGAAATCGAAGCAAAGATCGAAGAAATTCTGGGCTAAGGCCCGCGGGTTCGGGCTGCGCTTGCAGCCCGCCTAAATTAAGATATCTGGAGACCAGACCAATGACTACGGCATCAATTCCAGTTCTGACGAAGAAGGATTTTCAGACGGACCAGGAAGTCCGCTGGTGTCCCGGCTGCGGAGATTACGCCATTCTCTCCGCCGTGCAGTCCGTTTTCCCCGAACTGGGGATTCCCCGCGAAAAGTTCGTCGTGATTTCCGGGATCGGCTGCTCGAGCCGCTTCCCGTATTACATGAATACGTTCGGGTTTCACTCGATCCATGGCCGCGGGCCGGCCGTGGCCACCGGAGTCAAGATCGCTCATCCTGAACTGGAAGTCTGGCTGGCAACCGGCGACGGCGATTCACTGGCCATCGGCGGCAACCATACAATCCACATGCTGCGCCGCAACGTCGGCATCAAAGTGCTGATGTTCAACAACAAGATTTACGGCTTGACGAAGGGCCAGTATTCGCCGACCTCTGAATTCGGCAAGAAAACCAAGTCCACGCCCTACGGCACGGCGGATGGGCCGTTCAATCCGCTGGGCCTGGTGATCGGCGCGAACACTTCGTTCGTGGCGCGCTCGGTGGACGTCTTCCAGCAGCACCTGAAGGATACGCTGCGGAAAGCCGCGGCGCACAACGGCTCGGCGTACGTCGAAATCCTGCAGAATTGCAACATTTTCAATGACGGCGCGTGGTTCGAACTCACGGAAAAGGACGCCCGCGTCGATCACATCGTCCACTTGGAACACGGCAAGCCGCTGATCTACGGCAAGAACCGCGACAAGGGCATTCGCCTCAACGGAATGGAACTCGAGGTCGTCCATCTGGGCAACGGCAACGGACTCACGGAAAAGGATCTGCTGGTCCACGATGAGACCAACCCGAATCCCGCATACGCGTTCCTGCTCGCGCAGATGGACGAAAAGCCCGGGTTCCCGACTCCCATCGGCGTTCTCCGCTCCTGGGACCGCGCCCGCTATGAGGACGTCATGTCCAGGCAGATTCAGGACGTCATCGCCAAGCGCGGCCCCGGCGATCTGTCCAAGCTGTTGAACTCCGGCGATACTTGGGAAGTGCGCTAAGCCGAAGCGAATCCTGCGATTGAAAATCAAAAGGCGGCCCGAACGATGGGCCGCCTTTTTTGTTTTTTGTAGCGTAGGCTTCAGCCTGCGCGCGTTCCCGATATTTCAAAATTCAAAACCGCGCAGGCTGAAGCCTACGCTACTGAGCAGCGGGAACTCTGAGTTGGACTTACTGGCGTGAACTTACGGCCATCAACGAGTGTGCGGACCTCGGCGGTACTCTGGGCAAAATAATTTTCGTCGTTCAGCTTGCGATAGATTCGACCGGCGACTCCCGCAGCCATCGCGCCCTTGATCGCGCTGCTGTGGCCGCGCATCAGCACGACGAGAACGATCTTCGGGTGGCTTTGATCGGCATAGGAAACAAACCAGCCCAGGCGCGAACCGTCTTCCGAGCATGTCCCGGTCTTGCCAAGCGCCTGCTCGTCATCGGAAATATAGCTGAGCCGCCCCGTCCCGTAGAGCACGGCTGCCAGCATGCCGTCGCGCACTTCCGGCAGCAGGGCCTCGATGTTGAGATTGCGTTTCACGCGCGGCGCAAAATTCTGCGCGTTCCTCGGCGGTCCGGGGATATTGCAGATAATAGAGCGTGCCGCCATTGGCAATGCTGCTAACCAGCGCGCCCAATTGCAAGGGCGTCATCTCGATGCCCTCGCCGAAACTCGACATCCGCGCCACGCCGCCAAGGGCCGGCGGTTCGGATGGAAACGCTCCCGGATGCTCCTCGGGAATCTGATACCCGGCGAGTTCGCCGAGACCAAGCAGCCGCCCGTAATGCGAAACCGTCTCGAATCCCATGCGCCGGCCAAGCTCCTCGAAAAATGCGTTGTTGGAGTGCGCCAGGGCTTCGGTGAGATTGAAATACTTGCGCGGCGCGACGCGAATCATCGTGTCGCGCGTCACAACACCTTCCTGCAAAGCCGCAACCGCAATCACCGGCTTGATCGTCGAGCACGGAATGAAGCCCGAAGAAAACGCCAGTTTCTGATTGACGATCGAAAGAATGCGTCCGCTGGTGGGGTCAATCGCGACGACGGAACCGTCGTTGCGGCCCAAGGCGTCGACCGCGGCATCGCGCACGACCGGGTCGTCGAACGCGGCCACATCGTCTTTCGTGGGATTCGCGAACGCCACGCGATGATGCACGATGGAAGCGTGTCTGACTACGGTGCGGGTGGCAGCGGGATGCGATGCGGCTTGCCCGGGGATATTTCCTGCAAACAGGGCAGAAATGATAATTGCAAAAATTCGATAATTGCCTGGACGACGTGTCATTAAGGTGTTCCGTTCTGGACCGTTCTCGTGCTCCGTGAGCGCCCCGCGCGCTGAGATATCAATTCTAGAGAACATTTTCTCCGGGGCGCAATAGCATATCCGGTCTATCTGACGTACCACGCAACGGGCCATTCCTCAGTACTATCGTACTAGCCTGAAAACAGACCCGTTAGGAGATAACTGAATGAGGCCTGACTGTACCGCAGTGACCCGCTGTGGTTCAAGGGGAAACGTACATTTTTTTGAGCCCAAAAGGTAACGGTCCGCGGCCTGGAATTTCCCGGGTCGCGGACCGTTTTTGAGTGCCGAATTATCGTGTGGGACGCGGCTTGGCCGCACTGGAGGACGCGCCAGCGGCGGCGGCCTGAACGGCGGGTTTTTCAACCGGCGCCGAAGTAGAGGCCGAGCCATTCGCGGCAGTGGGCGAAGGAATGCCCATTTTCTTGCGCAGGGCGTTCTCGATCTTGCTCCGCACGTCGGTGTGTTCTTTGAGGAAGAGTCGCGCATTGTCGCGCCCCTGGCCGAGACGCTCGCCGCCGAAAGAAATCCACGTGCCGGATTTTTCGAGGATGCCATGCTCGACGCCCGAGGTCGATCAAGTCGCCCTCGCGCGAAACGCCTTCGCCGTAGAGGATGTCAAACTCGGCTTCGCGGAACGGCGCGGCGACTTTGTTCTTCACCACCTTTGCGCGCGTGCGCGACCCGATGACGCGGTCCCCTTCCTTGATGGACTGGATGCGCCGGATATCGAGGCGGATCGAGGAGTAAAATTTCAGAGCGCGCCCGCCCGTGGTGGTTTCGGGATTGCCGAACATCACGCCGATTTTTTCGCGGATCTGGTTGATGAAAATCAGGCAGGTGCGCGACTTCGACACGATGGCGGTGAGCTTGCGCAGCGCCTGCGACATCAGCCGCGCCTGCAGGCCCATCTGCGGGTCGCCCATGTCGCCTTCGAGTTCGGCGCGCGGCACCAGCGCCGCCACCGAGTCCACCACGATCACGTCCACGGCGCCCGACTGGATCAGCTTCTGCGCGATTTCGAGCGCCTGCTCGCCGTTATCCGGCTGCGAAACCAGCAGGTTGTCCACGTCCACGCCCAGCTTTCGCGCATAGGCCGGATCGAGCGCGTGCTCGGCGTCGATGAACGCCGCCTGCCCGCCCATCTTCTGCGCCTCGGCAATGATGTGCAGCGTCAGCGTCGTCTTGCCGCCCGATTCCGGGCCGTAAATTTCAATCACGCGGCCGCGCGGCACGCCGCCGACGCCCAGCGCCGCGTCGATCGAAAGCGCCCCCGTCGGAATCACGCTGACCGGCACCAGCACATCGCGGTTCCCCAGACGCATGATGGCGCCCTTGCCGTAATCTTTTTCGATTTGCGAGATCGCGTTCTCTAGCATTTTAGTTTTGTCGTCCGTCATAATTCACCTCGAAGAGTAAGATGTCACGTATCGTGACTTCGCTGGGGACGCAGCCTGCTCCGCGGAGTGTACTACAAAGCGTTCCGGCCCGCGCAAGTTCATTGCGAAGGGAGAAGATACCACAAGGCGAATAAAAAGCAAATACTATTTCCGGCGACAACTGCCTTTCAATTCCGAAGTTCCCGTGTTTGGGAGGGCCGAGCTTTAGCTCGGCCGTCTGCCTCATGTTAAACAATGGGCTTTAGCCCCTGAAGCTTCAGGGGCTAAAGCCCCAAAACAATAAAACGTGCCGTGTCGGGACTAAAGTCCCGACCTCCTAAATCGCATTCCTCTATCCACTACTTCCCCACCTCTAAGATCGTAAACGAACCCGGGATCACCGGTCCTCGCTGAATGCCGCCTGGAGGGCCTCCCGCTTTCGGCGGTCCTGTAGGCGCACTGTACTCGGCGGCGATCAGGAACAGGTGATTGGTCTTACGATCCAGCGTCAGCGTCTTGGCATTCGACATGGTCTCCACATTCTGTTCCACGGCGAAGCTGGTGGGGCTGTTTTCCTTAACCACGGTCAGCGTGCCGTCGCCCTGCGAGGTAAATGCTTCCATGGTGGCGGGATTGAATACGGCTCCGTCGGTGGCCTTGCCAATCGGCAACGTCGTGATGATCTTGCCGGTGTCGGCGCTGAGAACCACCATGACGTTGGGATTGCGGCAGCCGGCGAACAGGATGCGATTCTTGGCGTCGATGGCCAGCGAGGCGCATGTGGCGTTCGGGGATAGATCGTACGACGCGGTCACCTTAAGCTCCTTGGCGTCCACCACGGCGATCTTGCTGGCGTCCTCGATATCAACATAGAGATGGCCTTTGCCATCAGAAACGGTCTGTTCCGGCGCTCCGCCCAAGTCGGCGATCGTGCCCACAATCGAGCCATCTTTGGAGTCAATCACAGTCATGTGCGGCTGGGCGTGGCTGAGGTCATAGACCCGCTGGCTGGATGGATCGAAAAAAATGCCGTCCGGATTGCCCTGCACGTCGATGGTCTTGATCACGGCGAAGGTTTTAGAATCGAACATGGCGATGGGCTTGCTCGTGGTGAATCCGTGATTGGTCTTGGAGTCGACGACGGCCCCATGCGCGTTGATATTGGGAATTTCGCCCGCCGGCGCCAGCGTATCCAGATCAAACACCGTAATTCGGCCTGTTGGACCGGAGCGCGGAACATACAAGCGGCGCCCAGCGGAATCCGCCCAAACGTAATCAAAACCGCCATCGCCGCCAGCTTTGACGGTCTTAACGATTTTATAAGGTCCCGCGGCCTGCTGTGCGAATCCGAATGTCGCAGTTGCAGCCAGAGCCAGAATGACCAGGAAAATCCGTCGCATGGGTTTCTCCTCCCTGTCGAGCCAAGATTTCGGTCCTGCACCCCTGTTCGGTTTGACTATACACCCAGCAACCTTAAGACCCGATTAAGAATAATTATAAAATCCCCGGCCGGTCTTTCGCCCGAGCCAGCCCGCAGCAACCATCTTCCGCAGCAGCGGGCAGGCGCGGTATTTCGAATCGCCGAAGCCCGTGTGCAATACGTCGAGAATATTCACACATACGTCGAGGCCAATGAAATCGGCCAGTTCCAGCGGGCCCATCGGATGATTCATGCCGAGTTTCATGATGGCGTCCACGTCTTCGGCCGTGGCGACGCCTTCCATCACGGCGAAGGCCGCTTCGTTGATCATGGGCAGCAGCACGCGATTGGAAACGAATCCGGGAGCGTCGTTTACCGCGACGGGCTTTTTCTCGATCCGCTCGCAGAGCGCCATGGTTGTGCGAAACGTTTCATCGCTGGTCTGCAGCGCGCGAATCACCTCGATCAGCGTCATCACCGGAACGGGATTCATGAAGTGCATGCCGATGAAGCGGTCCGGGCGGCTGGTCGCGGCGGCGAGCGTCGTCACGGAAATGGACGAGGTGTTGCTCGCCAGGATGACATCGGGACGCAGAATCTTGTCCGCCTCCTGCAAGACGGCGAGTTTCAGGTCCAGGCGCTCTGGGACGGCTTCGACGGCGAAATCGGCGAGGGCGATCTCCGACATGGCGGTCGTGCAGCGAATCCGGCCCAGGATTTTCGATTTGTCGCCTTCCGCAATCTTGCCCTTCTTCACCTCTCTGTCGAGGTTTTTCGCGATCGTGTCCATCGCGCGGTCAAGGAATCGCGTCTCGACGTCGCGCAGAATCACGTCGTACCCCGAGCGCGCAAAAACATGCGCGATGCCGTTGCCCATCGTGCCGGCGCCGAGGACTGCTACGGTGCGGATTGCGTCAGTGGTCATCGTGTCTCCCGAGTTGGAGGGGGTTGAGGAAGTATAGGAAGTAAAGGAGGCAAAGGAAACAGGAAAGCTAACGCGCACAAAGAATGGGTAGTGGGCCAGCTTCCGACTTATCAAGACTTGGCCAGCCTTGACAGGGCGAGCATTTCATCTGTTATTCTCGTCGCATTCTGAGGTACGCCATGAATCGTTCTGCCCAACTCACTGCGACTGCCATTATCGCGCTTATTGGCGGAGGAATCGCACTCCCGACGGGAATAATTGGGCTCGTCGTACCTAATGTGGATCGATCAATTTCTATCCTCTTCGTTGTGGCCGGTGCTTGGGGAATTGCGACTGGCATAGGAATATTGCGCCGATGGAAATGGGCACGAATCTCTGTTCTCACCTTTGCCGGACTGAGTGCGTACGAGGGCGCTAACTTCGCACCTATACTGGCCTTTATTCGAACACCAGTCCGCAGGGGAGCCTTGCCGTTAGAGGAGCCAAGACTTCTGCTATTTTGCATAGGAATTGGTGTAGCGGCAGTCGGAATCTGGTGGATTGCTCTGTTCAGCGGGAAACGCAGTAAAGAATTTTTTGGAATCCCTGTTACCGGTGATTCGACTCCTGTCAGCCTTTTATCGTCGGTTGGTACTTAGTCGCGACTGGAGCCCTGGGACTTCTGAGTCTCCGACGAATTCACGCATTGCCTCTATGTGGGCATCTGCTTATTGTGAACTACAGTTCGCCGGAGCGACTTCCAGAGAGGGTGTCCGACGCAGACCGCGTGCTGGAGTGCTGTCGATTGTTGGTAGTGTTCGACGGGGATCGAGTCTCCGCGTTTCGTCATTTTCCACCGACGATGCACTTGGGATTCGTCATGACTGGGTGGCTGGCCATTGCTGCCAGCCTTTTCTTTTCTGCCATTGCGCTCTATTCGGGCATCGGCTTATTGCGACACAAACGCCAGAGCCCTCGGCTTGCAATGTACTACGCTCTCTTTCTGCTTCTGGATAATGTTATTTTTCTGATTCGACCGGATCGAAACGCGCGCGTAAACGCATACAACACCGTCCGAATTGCATCAATTCCGGCCTCAGCTTCGAAGTTTTCTGCGACCGCCATGTCTCATTTGTTGCAATTGTACAGCGTTGAGTCGGTCTTTCTCACCCTGCTTGCGGTATGGTTTTTGGCTATACATAAGCAGACTTTTGCGGTTAAACATGAATCTCTACGCAGCAATCCAGAAGTGCAAGCCTGACCCCCTGAGCCAAGTCCCGCGAAACTGGCTCACTATCAAGGAATCTATTCGGGCGGGCTTGCTTCCGCCACCTCACGGACGACTTCCTTTGCACGAAGTTCCTGTTCGGGAGGCACCTGGATGCTCCAGTGACCGGCTTCGGCTACCTTGCGTGACGGAATCCCGATTTCACGAAGACACGCCATGAGCATATTCGCCAAATCCTCTTTTTCGCCGCTCCACACCTCGGCGCCCTCGGCTTCATCGTCCCAATCTTCGGGGATATCATCGGGGGCGTCCATTTGCTGATCCTGCTCGTCTTCTGAAACCGGGAGGGCGAGCGACTCAAGTTCCTCGGAAGTCAATTCGTCCGGATGGATGCGCGCGTCCAGATCGAACAGGACTTTTCGGGCTTCCTCCTGATCCTGACTCGGCACGAGCACTTCATATTTGTTCTCCATGGAAGGGAAAATGGAGTTGAAAGATTCTCCCTTGTCTGTGAATGAAATGCCCGCGTTCTGGAGCGCTTCCTTAATGGCCGTTGATTCTCCGGGGTCATTGCCGGCCCAGATCGTCACCAGGACATCGTTTTTGTTCGGTGCTTTCACTTCCAAGGAGTCGAGCGTGTCCACCAATGGAACGCCGCAGTCGGAGCATTCCGTGACGCCGCGAATGTATTCGCATTTGCAGTTGGGGCAAAACATTGGCACTGAATTCTACATGAAAAGATCGCCAAGGGGTCAAAGCTGTTGCACAAGATTTGGCGATCCCTTTTATTCGTGAACTTTCCCGTCGATCACTTCGCGGACGATATCGCGGGCTCGCGTCAAATCTTCGCCTCGCACGCAGAGCCGCACGCGATGGCCTGGCTCATCCGGGATTCGGCTGGCAATGCCGTTTTCGCGCAGGGCACTGGCAAGATACTCCGCCATCGGCTCGTCTTCGCCGCCCCAGGCTTCGGAGGTCGCTTCGTTCGGGTTCCAATCGTAGGGGAGCGATTGCTTCAGCGATGCCCGGGGGTGCTCGAACTCTGGATCGTCGCCTGCCGGGCTCGAAGCGATTTCCTTGCTCTCGATCCACTTCAGCGCGCTGTTCGCGCGTTCCAAATCCGCAGCGTGAACGCGGATTTCAAATCCCGGCGTGGCTTCCAGATAATAGGGCCGCGAAGACAGGAAACCTCCGGCAGGATCGTAAACCTGCGTGTGCCAGAAGGGGATGTCCTCATCGCGCAGCGCCGCCTGCAACGCCGTGAATTTCGCGGGATCCGAACCGCGCCAGAGGATTTCGAGAGAATCGTTGGTCATGAAGTATAGTTGTAGCCCACCTCTTTAGAGGCGGGGAATTTCCTTGGCAAGGACAGAAAACCCCCGAGCCTAAAGACGCTGGCTACAGCAGGACACTTTATCGCTCCACCGCCATCGCAACCGCGTTCCCGCCACCCAGGCACAGCGCGGCAATCCCGCGATGCACGTTGCGCCGCTGCATTTCGTAGAGCAGCGTCGTCAGAATCCGCGCGCCGGAGGCGCCGATGGGATGTCCGATGGCGACTGCCCCGCCGTTTACGTTTACTTTCGCGGGGTCCAGGCGTAACTGGCGCGTGACGGCAATCGCGGCTGCCGCAAACGCTTCGTTCAACTCAACAAGGTCTACATCGCGGTCGCGGTCCCAACCGGTCTTCTCGAGCAATCTTTCCACCGCGTAAATCGGCGCTTCCATGATCCACTTGGGATCGACCCCGCTCACGGCTTGCGCGAGGATTCGAGCCATCGGCGTCTTGCCCAGACGCGACGCATTGCGTTCGCTGGTAACGACCAGCGCCGCGGCCCCATCGTTGGTTCCCGGAGCGTTCCCCGCCGTCACCGTGCCATCTTTCTTGAACGCAGGCCGCAATTTCGCGAGCGCCTCGAGCGAGGCGTCCTCGCGCGGCGATTCGTCGTACTGGATCACCACGGGATCGCCCTTTTTCTGCGGGATCTCGATGGGCAGAATCTGCGATTCGATGAAGCACGATTTTCGCGCCCGCACGGCGCGCTGGTGACTCTCGAGCGCGAACTGATCCTGCTCCTGGCGCGTGATGCCGTATTTTTCGCCCACCAGCTCGGCCGTGATGCCCATGTGAAAATCGTTGTACACATCCCACAGGCCGTCATGCAGCATCGAGTCCAGGACTTCCGCATTGCCGAACCGGTATCCGGCGCGCGCGCCGGGCAGCAGGTAGGGGCAATTCGACATCGACTCCATGCCGCCCGCGACCACGATTTCCGCTTCGCCCAGCAGAACGCTCTGGGCCGCAAGCCCGACAGCCTTAAGTCCCGAGCCGCAGACTTTATTGATGGTCATCGCGGCCACGCGAACGTCGAGCCCACCGCCGAGGCCTGCCTGCCGCGCCGGATTTTGACCCAGGCCCGCCTGCACCACGTTCCCCATGATGATTTCGTCCACGGATTTTGGCTCGATACCCGCGCGGCGCACGGCTTCGGCAACGACTTTGGCGCCCAATTGCGGCGCGGAAAGAGTAGCGAGACCACCCTGAAATTTTCCAATGGGCGTGCGGACCGCGCTCAGAATGACGGCCTGATCCATGGTAAAGCTCCTCGGGACGACGGCCCGCGGTTGCGGACATCTTGAAATTCCATCATCTATTATGGAGCGCGATTAGGCAAGGTGCCACAACCCGTCAATTCCGGCTGGATGGAGCCTGCCTTGACCGGCGCTTCCTCGCCATCCTTTTCCGCGGCTTGAGGCGAAATATACGCCGCTCGGAATCCGTCATCTCCCTTCCGGTGATTTCTCTAAAGATGCGTTCGATGGGCGTTTCATCAACCCATCCAGACCTCCGCCGGCCATGCACTTTGCTTTGCTTGTTCATTTTACTCTCCATACAGAGTACTAATATGGAGACACTGATCGGCCTTGGCTGTGATATTTAACACTGCGAGAAGTGACGCCGATCACAACCGTCCTGGAAATGAGCTTGATGTGAATGTTTCTTGCTTGGATTCTGCGGGTGGTGGACTCTCTTCTAATGCGACCAACAGATCGCCCGAAGCGTGGGCACGCCGGATTGTCACCCTTCAACGAGAGGTTCATTTCGATCGCGAAAGGGCCTTGTTCCTAGCTTACTTTTCGAATCAGTTTTCGCAACGGTTTGAGGTGAAAGCAGATTCTCTCGGATGCCGTCATCTTCCTCCCTGTAACTTTTCGGAAGATGCGTTCGATGGGCAATTCCTTTAGGATAGGACCATGTTCACGACGTTCCATATGCCTGGCCTCCCGTTCCACCTGTTTTGGCCTGGAAGGGTCCGTGTGGGGAACTCGATTCGTCCCAATCTTGCGCCTCAGGTAGGGGGGAGTATCTAAGAAATATTTAGATATTGCAATAATATAATTTTCAGAAAACGTTATCATGGATTGCAATTTGGTTAACATTTCTGTTAGGTACAAATTCGATGGCTGACCTGTTCGATCACGCGAGCTCCCCGGCGCCGGGAATCCAGCTCAATCCCGAGCAGCGCGCCGCGGTCCACCACGGCAAAGGGCCGCTGGTGGTGGTCGCCGGAGCGGGCACGGGGAAAACGCGCGTCATCGCCGAGCGCATCCGGCACCTGCTGGAAACGCAGCCCGAGCTGACCGGCGCGGAAATTCTGGGGCTGACGTTCACCGACAAAGCTGCCGCGGAAATGAAGTATCGCGTGGTCGCGGCCGCGCGGAATCACGGCGAATCCGAGATGAAGCGCGCCGAAGCGGTGACGCTCAGCACCTTCCACTCGTTTTGCAACACCCTGCTTCTGGAGGTGAATCCGGACCTCAAGCCCATCGATGAAATCGAT
Source organism: Terriglobia bacterium (assembly GCA_963757625.1). Taxonomy (GTDB): domain Bacteria; phylum Acidobacteriota; class Terriglobia; order Acidiferrales; family UBA7541; genus Palsa-360. Next base: position 563,626 of record CAVWSJ010000007.1, read on the forward strand.
CACTGGATTCTCCTCCGCCGCAATTTGCCGTTGCTGCAACTTGAGCATTATCGGAAGCTGTCCGAACCCGGCCAGTTTCTCAGCGACTTCGTGAAATTCTTCTCGCGATGTCAGGACGAGCTGGTCTCGCCGCAAGACTACCAGCGTTACGCGGAGGAGCAGGCTGAAAACTTTCGCCGCGTCCGCGCCGCGATGCCCGAAGACGAGCGCCGCCTGCGCGACATGGAAATCGCCAAACTCCAGGAAATTGCGCGGGCCTACCGGGCCAGCGACCTGCTCTTGCGCGAGCGCAAGCTACTGACGTTCGGGACGCAGATCATGGACGCCGTCATTCAGCTCCGCGAGGACGATGCGCTGCGCGAGAAACTTCGCGCGCGCTATCGGTATATTCTGGTTGATGAATTCCAGGACACGAATATCGCCCAGCTCGAACTGCTCTGGCTGCTCGGCGGAGACCGCCCCAACCTGGTGGTGGTCGGCGATCACCGGCAGGCGATTTACCGCTTCCGCGGGGCGTCGTTCGGCAGCTTTACGATTTTTCTGAATCGATTCGCGGCGAAATCGCCAGCCGCGCGCGGTGAATTGCTCAGGCCGCTGACTGTAAACTATCGCTCATCCGGACGAATTCTGCGCGTGGCGGGGCAGGCGATCCGGCACAACGAAAAGCCGGTCAATATTCCCGAGTACCCGCTAACGGCGGCGCGCGAAGAGGGCGACAAGGTGCGGATCGTCACGCACGCGTCGACCATCGCCGAGGCGCAATGGGTGGCGGGCGAAATCGAGCGCCTTCACCGCGCCGGCGCGAAATGGCGGGCGTTCGCCGTGCTTTACCGGTCCCATGCGCATCGCGACAAGCTGGTGGAAGTGCTCAAGTTCCGCAAGATTCCATTCGTCATCAAAAACCTTTCGATCCTCTCACACCGATTGGTCCGCGACCTGATCGCTTACATGCGTCTGATCGATCAACCCTCGGATGACATCGCCTGCGCACGCGTGCTGGCCATGCCCGCCTGGGGTCTCGAAGCCGAGGACCTGGTGCGACTCGCCGAACGCGCCGCGAAGGGAAAAGGCGTTTCTCTCTGGGACACCATGCTCGCCGCTCAAGGCGAACCTCCATTCGCCGGAGCGGATCATCATTTGGACGAATTGGCCGACCTCATCAACGAGTTGCGAAAGAAAGCCCGCAGCCTGACCGCAACGGAATTGTTTGACGAGCTCGCCGAGATTTTGCGGATTGACTCCTCGGTTGCGCCAGAGGACCGAAAATATTCCGACCGCCTCGCTCAGTTCGTCCGCGAATGGCAGCCCAAGAGCGAGACGCAGCGCCTCAAGGAATTTGTCGAATACCTGGATTATTTCGAGCAAGCCGGCGGGTCGATCAACCTCGAGCAGGAATCGGGCGACGCCGTGCAACTCATGACCGTGCACGCCGCAAAAGGGCTGGAGTTCGACCACGTCTACGTGCTCCGCCTGGTCAGCCGCGGTTTCCCGGCCGGCGAAAAGCCGCGCGTGCTCGAATTCCCTCCCGAATTAATGAAGGAAGAACAGCCGCAGGGAAGTTTTCATATTCAGGAAGAGCGGCGACTATTCTACGTTGCCGTGACTCGCGCGCGGCACCGGCTTACGCTCAACACCGTGGAAAACAAGCGTTCGAAGCCGTCGCCGTTTCTGGACGACATCCTGATGGACGCCCAGATCAAGCGCCGCGACGTCGAGCAGTTCGCACCGGCCCCGGTCGAGCAACCGCAATCCCCGGTCGAGACCCCCGCGCTTTTCGAAATGCCAAAAAGCAACGCGCGCATCGGCTCGCGGATCGGCGAATGGGCGGTTATGTACCGCCCGCCCATTCCCGAGCCGTTGCAACTCAGCCCGTCGGCGATCAGCACGCTGGAATCGTGCCCTCAAAAATATCTTTTCAGCCGGGCGTGGGGACTCCGTGGCGGGCCCGCGGCGGCCATGAGTTTTGGCAGCGTGATGCACAACACGATCAAATACTTCATCGGCGAACTGGCGAAGGGGCGTTCCCTACCCTACGAGGAAGTGGCCCGGAAATTCGAACTGGAATGGAGTTCGGCCGGATTCGAAGACGAGTACCAGGAGCAGGAGTACAAAAAAGACGGACTGGCCCAATTGCGCGCGTTCCACACGAGCACGCTTGCGTCGCCTCCCACAGTGATCGCTCAGGAAAAATCATTCGAGCTGCCGATGGACAACAGCGTCGTGCTCACCGGGCGGATGGATCAGGTGAACCGGCTCGCTTCCGGCGGGGAAGAGATCGTGGATTACAAGACGGGGAAACCGCAAACGGAAGACAAGGCGAAAAAGGATATGCAGTTGAGCGCGTACGCTCTAGCGGCCCGCGAAGTCTTCGATTGGAATCCCGCGCGTCTCACGCTTTATTTCCTGCAGACGAACCACCCCGTGAGCACGACGCGCGACGACAAGAAGCTCAACAAGGTGCGGTCTGAAATTCAAGAAGCGGCAGCGGACATCCGCGCCGGCGAGTTCCCCGCGAAGCCCGGCTTCTGGTGCAGAACGTGCGAATTCGAGTCCATCTGCCCGGCGCGCGAGCAAGGGTCGGCAGCCAGCGCCTCCGGCGAGGAATAGACTGCCTCACCCGAGCCGGCGAAAATAAAAACGGGGCGCCCGCCTCAGCGTTCGCCCCGCCCGGAAACGTTTCCTCAGACCGACTCGTTGTGCCGCGTTTCCCGTTTGTGCCTGATTCGCGCAATCGCTCCGTGAAGCATTCTCCCCTCGGAGCCGCGAGCGCTTCTACAGAAGACTCGCTAACTCGTTTTACGAGCGAACGCAAAAGAAGTCAAGAAAAAATTCCTGAAGGCAGGTATCGAGACCGCGGATGCATCGGAGAAAAAGAATTTTGCAGAAAACATTTTCAGGCACGGCTTCACAGGTTGCGGAAAAAGTCGCAATCTTTGTGGGTCGTGCCTTCAGGCACGACATAAGAGCCATGTTTTCTCCAAGGGTTTTAACCCCTGAAGGCCCTAAGAGCTTGTTGAATTAGTGGTTTTTATCGTCATTCTGAGCGAAGCGAAGAATCTCTCTGCGTGTAAAAGCCGGAGAAAAGAGAGATTCTTCGTCGCTTCGCTCCTCAGAATGACATCGTCCAGGTGTTTTTCAAAAACTGCTAGGGCTTATCGCTGAGGTAGTAGCCATCCCTCGCCAGCAGAGTCAGCCCGGGGCGCTTCACGCGGACCTCAATCGAGTGGTAAGGTTTCGAGCGATCGGTCCGCGCCCCGGAATACGCGAGCGTGTATTGATTGCGGGCCTGCTCGCAAACTCTGGCATAGAGGCCTTCGATATCTTCGCGGCTTTGACCGTAAAAAATGTCGCCGCCGGTGGAGTGGGCGTATTTCGCCAGGATGTTGTTCCCGAGAAATGTGATGCCTCGATTGTAATTGGCCTCGCCGACTCCCAGGGCGTAAACGGAGATTTCTTCCGAGAGTAGCAGTTTGAGCGTTTCGTCGTAGCTGTGCGTGTTGTTCTTCGCGTTCTGGCCATCGGAGATCAGGAAAATAATTTTTCGACGTTCGGGCGCGCGGTCGCGCAATTGTTCGGCGGCGGCGTAGATGGCATCGTTGATATGCTTATTGTTGGGGTGACCGGCGGCCATCGCGGGGACCGGAAGCGGACCCGGCAACGGATTCGTATTGACGACCGGCCCGCTTGTCATCGGCGCCGATCCGATTCCCGGAAAAGAGCTGCTGAGGTCGATCCGCTTCAACTGTGTAAGGAGAGCGTCGTTATCCAGAATAAAATCGTCAGCGACGGGCTCGGGAACCTCGTCGAAGCGCCACAGGGACACTTCGTCGGACGGGCTGAATCCTCCAGCCACCGTCTCGAGGGTCTTCTGTACCCTTTCCGCGGTACTTTGCTTCAAATCATCGTCAATCAGGACGGCGGCCGACAGCGGGAAGGCGTCCACCGAGAACATCGCGATCGGCTGCTCAATTCCATCTTCAAAGATTCGGAAATCATTCTGCGAGAGATCGGTAACCAGCTCCCCCGTGTGAGTTTTGACGGTCACCGGCACTACAACCAGCGAAACAGTAGTGTGAATTCGGCCCTGCGAATCAGGGTTTTTCAGCGAAGGAACCTGGTCTGCCCCCTGACTGGCCGGCGAGCCCTGCGCGGCTCGCGCCATTTTCCAACCGGCTCCGGCCAGCAGGGCCATCAGGCCCACGACCAGGATTTTCCGGGGACAATTCATTGACGTCCTGTTCCGATATCTGGTTGAATCATACCTTGCCCTCGCACATCTCGACGTTCATGGGACGCATCCAACTACCTCAAGTCACCGGTGGAGGAGATTATACAATGCGCGTTCGGCCTTTACTGTCCTTTCTGTCGATTACAGCGCTTGCCGCCGGCTTGGTCTACGCCGCGCCACCGGGACAAATCCGCGTGGAAGTGAATTTGGTCAACCTGTTCGCCACGGTGCGCGACAAACACAAGGCGATCGTTACTGGCTTAAAGCAAGATGACTTTCAGGTCTTTGAGGATGGCCAGCTCCAGGAAATTTCCAATTTTTCCACCGAGTCCAACCTCCCCATTACCCTCGGCGTGTTGCTGGATACCAGCGGGAGCGAGGAGTTCTTGCTTTCGGCGGAGAAAGACGCGGCGTCGCACTTTTTGAGACGCTTGATGCGAAAGGGCGATCTCGCCATGGTCCTGACTTTCGACACCGATGTGGACCTCCTTGCCGATTTCACCGAGGACCAAAGCCGGCTTGACCGTGCCATCAACCGCGCTCAGATCAACGCCCCGGTGAGCGGCTCCATCATCGCGCAGGGCCCCTTCCCCACCAGCGGCGGCGGCGGGACGAATTTCTATGACGCCGTCTACCTCGCCGCCCATGAGAAGCTCGCCAATGAAGCCGGCAGAAAAGCGATTGTGGTCTTGACCGACGCCGAAGATACGGGGAGCAAGCTGAAGGTGCAGGACGCGGTCGAAGCAGCGCAGCGCAGCGACAGCGTTATTTACATCCTGCTTGTGGCGGAAGATGGCGGCGACGAATACGTGTCCAAGAGAATGGCCGAGGATACCGGCGGACGCATGTTCGTTGTGCGAAGCGAGAGAAACCTGAACGAAGCATTCGACCAGATCTCGGAAGAACTGCGCACGCAATACGCCATCAGTTATACCCCCTCGAACAAAGCGCACGATGGCACTTTCCGGAAGGTCAAGATTGAGATGAAAAACAAGGATTACACCGCGCTCACACGGCGCGGTTACTACGCGCCGAGCGAATAGACTTCCCCTTTACGGCGTGGCAACGGGCGGGGGCACCGGCACGGGTATGGAATAATATCCCTTGCGGGCGCGAATGATCAGGTCCTTCCGGTCCACCTCGATGCGAATCGTATGATATTTGCCGTCTGCCGTACGCCCGGGCGGACTGTAGGCCAGTGCGTATTGATGGCGCAGTTCGTCCCCGATGTCGAGGAAGGACTGTCCCAAATCGTCGACGCGATACGGAAAGAACGCCCGCCCTCCGGTTTCGCCGGCCAACTGTTCGAGCACCTGGTCTCCCTCGCCCTTCAGGATCTTCCGATTGATGCGCCGTGAAGGATCGGTTTCGTCTTCCGCATCAATCCAATCGGTGCTCGTGCTGATCGCGTAGACGATCACGCCGGCGCGCTGCGCCATCTCGACCGCAGCCCCGCGGGAGCGATTGCTGCTATTGTCGTCTCCGTCGGAAATCACTACGATGACCCGGCGAACATCAGGGTTCGGCCCGGCGGGCATCGGCGATTTGCTCAATAGATGGTCGCTGGCCATATAAATCGCGTCGTAAAGGGCAGTGCCGCCGCCCGCGCGCTGTTTCAGAATAGTGTCGCGCAGATCTCCCGAATCTCCGGTGAATTCCTTGATGATTTCCGGGCCATCATCGAACGTCATCAGGAACGCCTGATCCTTACCGCGCCGCATGGCGTTAAAGAGGAAATCAATCGCCGCGTCCTGCTCGAATTTCAAGCGGTCGCGAATGCTATTGGATGTGTCCAGCACCATGGCGATGCGAAGGGGCAGGTCGGTCGGCTGGCTGAACGATGCGATCTCCTGACCCACGTTGTCATCAAAAACCTTGAAATCCTGCTGGTTCAGATCCGTGACGAGTTTTTCGCGTTTCGTCACCACGCTGAATAGCACGTCCACCAGGTTGACGTTGCGCACGATGGTGCCCTGCTTGTTGTCCTGGCCCGGAGCCTGGGGTGGCACGGAAGGCTGAGTCTGCTGCGCGCTGACCACAGCCGCAGCCGAGAGAATCACCGGAATTGCGATGCGAAACGCTCGTTTGTTCATGAAGGTTCCATATACGGTGCAAGGGCGGCATCGACTTCCGCTTTTGCGTTTCCCCAAAGATGCCGCGATCTGCTCAAAGTATACGCGCAAATCCCTCGGCAGCGGAGAACGAACTTCCACCCAGGCGCCGGTCGACGGATGCGAAAATCCGATGCGTGCGGCGTGCAGGAAATTGCGCTCCAGCAATGGAAGATCGCGGGCGCCGGCGCGCAAGCCGCGAGGCGCGCCGTAGAGCGTGTCCCCGACGATAGGATGTCCGATCGCCGCAAAGTGCGCCCGGATCTGGTGCGTCCGTCCTGTGTGGAGCACGGCTTCGACCAGGGTGCAGCGATCGAGTCGAGCGATCACGCGCCAGTCCGTTCGCGCGTGGCGGCCCTTGGGGCCGCGCGCGGTCATTCGCGTCCGGCGGTGCGGATCGCGTGAAATTGGCAGCGCGATCGTCCCGGAATCGCGCGGCATCTTCCCGTGAACCAGCGCCAGGTAAATTTTACGGACGTTCCGCGACCGGAATTGTTCCGCGAGATTTTCGTGCGCCTTGTCATTGCGCGCTACGACCAGAACGCCGGAGGTTTCCTTGTCCAGGCGATGGACGATCCCCGGACGCAGTTCGCCGGGGGCGCCGGAAAGATTCCCCAGGCGGTGCAGCAGCGCGTTCACGAGCGTCCCGCGCGCGTGGCCTGCTCCGGCATGAACCACCATTCCGGCCGGCTTGTTCACGATGACGAAATCGTCGTCCACCAGTAACAACTCAAGCGGCAAATCTTCCGGCTCAGCCACCAGCGGGGGCCGTGGCAAGATTTCAAATTCGATGATTTCTCCCGCTGAAATCCGATGGGAGGTCTTTGCCGCGCTCCCATTCACCCGCACATTCCCTTCACGAATCAATTCCTGAATCCGAGTGCGGCTTAGCTCCGGGACGCGCTGCGCGAGAAACAGGTCCAGCCTTCGTCCGGAGTCCCCGGAAGAGGAAATTAGCTTTTGCCGCGCGGCGGGATTCTCTGCCATGATGGTTGCATTCTAGCAGGCTGTAAGCAGTCCAATGCGCTCGGCTGCTCTCGCCCGAAGTAAGCGCGCCGTCTGAATTCTCGGGCGTTGGTTGTGTATACTTCATCTCCGATCGATTGAAGGGACATGAATGCTGCTATCGGGACAGGTCGCTGTGATCACGGGCGGAGGGCGTGGGATCGGACGCGCGATCGCTTTGAAGTTCGCGGCTGAAGGCGCGGATATCGTCGTAGCCGCGCGGACGAAATCGGAAATCGAGGCGGTGGCGAAGGAAATTAGCGATGCCGGAGGCCGCGCGGCGGCGGTTCCGGCCGACGTGGCCGAAGAGAAACATTGCGAGCACTTGGTCCGCTCGGCGGAAGCGCAATTTGGGCGGGTCGACATCCTCGTCAATAATGCCGGGGAGTACGGTCCGGTAAAGCCTGTCGAAGAAATTAGCCCAGTGGAGTGGGACCGGGTAATCGCCGTCCACCTTCGCGGCGCGTATCTTCTGACGCGTCTTGTGCTTCCGGGGATGTACACGCGCGGCTCGGGTGTGATCCTGAATATATCGAGCCTGTCGGCGAAGTCCGCCTTTGCCTGGGGGGCGCCCTATGCCGCCGCCAAAGCGGGGATGCTGGGGCTCACCCGCGTGTCAGCCGCTGAAGCCGCGCGCAAAGGCGTCCGAATCAACGCGATCTGCCCGGGACCCGTCACGGAAACCAAGATGTCAAAGGACTTAGGTCAAACGCTCGCCAATCGGCTAGGAGTTTCGACCGAGGAGCAACTGAAGGGTTTTCTGAGCACTGTGCTCCAGGGGCGGGGCCAGACCGCAAATGAAATTGCCGCTGCAGCCCTCTTCCTTTGCTCGGAGCAAGCCAGCGCGATTACCGGACAGTCTCTGAACGTGGACGGTGGAATGGCTTTTTACTGAGATCTTCGGCAGCTGCCCAGGCTCGGCGCGCCAGTTGACCGACCGGACGCGCGCGCTGCGCCGCCCACCCCAGACCCATCTGGCCTGCCCGGTCAATCAGATACAGGATAAGAGCCCCAATAGCCAGGATCACGAATAGGCCCGTAAACAACATCAGTGCCGCCAGCAACTCCTGCACGAAATAAACCTGAAGAGCAAGGAACGCCACAAGCCCGATCCACATCCACTTGCGGGCTTTGCTTTCACTCAAGACCTTACCGAATTTCACCGGGATGAATCCTTTCTCTATGAACAATCAATTTATGAACAACTAGTTGGATGCAAATCACCGGCCAGATGACGCATTTTCAATTTTGGAGATAAGTGCCCGCCTTTCATATGGTACGTGAGAGCGATTGAAGCTAGGTCTTCCGATTTAGGACTCCTAGTACGAATTCGGGAGGGAAGCGTACAAATTTCCACAGGCGAGTTCTTCGGATTTTGGGAGGAGCGAGGGCGTACGGAGCAGGAAACGGGACTTGCTAACAGCTCGATAACAATGAATCTAATTTCGCATCCGTGATTGTTAAAGCCATCATTTGACGAACTTCATGAGGTCAGAGTTGTGCGGAGAGGGGTTTTGGCTCAGCGGCCTTCGAACGGATAGTGGTCACCTGCCTGTACAGCCGCAGCGACACGGTTGCGCAATGCCACGGTGTCGGCAGGGTCGCGCTTCAGGAATCTCCGTAGCACCGCGAGCTGAGTGCGCAGCATGTCACCCTCGAGCACGGCGGCGAGAACCTTGCGCGCGCCAATCTCCACCCGATCGGTCGCATCGTGAAGGAATACACGAGCCGCGTCCGCCATCACGGATGCGGATTTCGCGCCGCGCGCGGCTTCCGCCTTCTGCACACGCCGCAGAGAAGATTCGATCCCGTAGCATTCCATCACGATATTGGAAAGCTCGGCGACGATTTCCTGCTGACCGGCGAGCTGATCGCGATATTTTTCCAGCGCCGCCCCTGCGACAAGCAAAAAGGCCTTCTTGGCTCCGGCCAGAATTCGCTCTTCGCCGGACCAGGGGCCCGAAGGAGATTCTTCGAACGATGGCCCGGCAAGAATCTCCTCGCGGAGTTTCGCGCCCGCCTGCAAAAGCGGCAGGGAGCCCGAGGTCGCGCGCTTCATCAGCATCTGGATGATGAGCATGCGATTGATTTCGTTGGTGCCTTCGAAAATGCGGTTGACGCGTGAATCGCGATAGGCGCGCGCGACCGGATAATCTTCGTGGAATCCATAGCCGCCGAATATTTGCACTGCCTCATCCACGACATAGTCCAGCAATTCCGAGCCGTACACTTTGCTGATGGAGCTTTCGATCGCGTACTCCTCGAAAGCCAGCATCGATTGATGGGATTTGTCGCCGCCTTCGCCGGAGGCCGCGATGGCCTTGTCCATAAGCCCGGCCGACCTGTAAATCATCGATTCTACTGCGAATATGCGAATCGCCATCTCCGCAAGTTTTTCCCGAATCAGGCCAAAATCGCCGATGGGCTTGCCGAAAGCGATCCGCTCCTTGGCATATTTTGACGCCGTCTCCAGGGCGCCCTTGGAACCGCCCGTGCAGTACGCTCCCAGACTGAAACGTCCGGCATTCAAAATATTGAAGGCCACAATGTGCCCGCGACCGATTTCGTGCAGCAGATTTTCCCTGGGCACGACGCAATTCTCGAAAAAGATCGCCGTGGTTGAGCTGCCTTTCAGGCCCATCTTTTTCTCTTCCGCGCCGGCGGAAAAGCCCGGGTATCCGCGCTCCACGATGAAGCAGGAGAATTTTTCGCCGTCCACTTTCGCGAAAACGATATACACATCCGCGAAGCCGCCGTTGGTAATCCACATCTTCTGCCCGTTCAGGATCCAGGACTTCCCATCGGGAGAAAGCACCGCGCGCGTGCGCGAATTTTGCGCGTCCGAACCCGCCTGGGGCTCCGACAGGCAATACGCGGCCAGCTTTTCTCCTGTGGCCAGCAGCGGAAGATATTTTTTCTTCTGTTCCGGAGTCCCAAAAAAAACGATGGGGAGAGTGCCGATGCCCGAATGCCCTCCGTGGCTTACGGCGAAAGAGGCATACGCCGACAATTTTTCCGCGAGTTGCACGGTGGAGACCTTGTCGAGGCCCGCTCCGCCGTACTCCTCAGGGACGCTTCCACCGAGCAGTCCGATTTCGCCGGCTTTCTTGAGCAGTTGCGCCAGGAGTCCGGATTTATGCTGCTCAAGATCGGGAATTGCGGGAAGGACTTCGTTGCGGACGAAATCTTCCGCCGTCCGGCCGATGAGCTTCTGATCGTCGGTCAGCTCGGCGGGAGAGAACACGTCTTCAGGAGCGCACGACTCGATTAGAAAACTGCCTCCGCGGGACGCCGCTTGGGGCAACGACGTTGTGGCCATGGTGCCTCCTGGTTCGAGATATTTCGAATTTGCAGTCGCTGAATTTCTTATGCCGCACCCGCGGCGGATTTGATCTCTCCAATGTAAGCCGCGGGCAGACTGTGCTCGCCCGCGCCATCCAGAATGGCCTTCAGGTATTGCGCCGATGGGCGCAGTCCCTTTTCCACTTTCGACGCAATATAAACTTGCGCCGGAACGGGCTGCCCGCTTGCCTCGCCACCAGGCGGGCCATCGGGCGTCACCTGTATTTCGATGCGCCGGTAATGATCGGGGACGCCTTCATACCGGTCGAGGCTGCGGAACGCGCTTTCCTCGATCTTGTATAGCACGCCGTATACATTGTTCCCCGACGCGGGCTGCACGTTGGCTCCAGCCGTGCCGCCGCGGACTTTCTTATTGAATCGCAACTGATAATTCGGAAGGCACGCAGTGTGCTCTTCAAGGATGTTCCCCACGCGAGACTGCATTTGGGCGCGGTTCATGTTACTGCCGTACGCGAAGTGCCAGACGGTTCTGGAAGCCATATTTCCTTTCTCGTTAAGCAGGACGGACTACCAACTGCGCAGGAAACCATTGTAACGGGGTGAGGCGGCGAGAGCAAACTTGGAGTCGTATTGAATTGTGTTCGTTTGGGTCGCCCGCTTTCTGGGCTATTCCTGGCCCGGCGCGAATGCTTGTTTCCAAGCGGAATTGAGTAACGAAAGCCGCCGCGGCCCAAAACCGCGGCGGCCTCCGTTTGAACCATGAATTGACACCCGCACGCTTGTCACTCGCCCAGTTCGAAAGCGAACTATTTCCAAGCCGAGCGAACAGGCGGCGCGACCAGGAACTCAGGATTTGCGCCTTTCCTGGGGCGGAACTTTTCAAACTTTCCGCCGGAGACCTCAGCGGTGTAAAAGTTCCCGTCCGTATCGCTGCTGATCTGGTGCGCGCCAAACATCGAACCCGGATACACGCCAAGCCCGCTTCCCCAGGCATACAGCAAGTGTCCGTCCCTATCGTACTTGATGATTTTCGAAGTCCTGGAATCCGAAGCCCACAGGGACCGGTCGCTGGGCATATACAGAGAGTAAATCATCGCCGTCCCAGTCGGACCAGTGCTCCACATGTCGAGGAATTTCCCGTTTTCGTCGAAAACCTGGATGCGGCGGTTAGCCCGGTCGTTCACATAAACGCGCCGCGTCACAGGATCAACGGCGATCCCGTGGACGGAGTTGAAGTAGGATGGGCGCGTTTCATTGGGCGGATTGCCTTTCTGTCCCCAATCCAGCAGGAAATGTCCGTCCTTGTCGAATTTCGCCACGCGGGTATTGGCATACCCGTCGGCCACGAACAGTGTGCTGTCGGGCAGCCAGGCTAAGAACGTAGGCCTGTTGAAGTGTGTTGCATCTGAACCGGACACATTGGGTGTCCCGAGTGTCTGCAATAACTCCTTCCCATCATGCGAGAACTTGAAGATCGCGTGCCTCGCGTCATCCACTGCCCAGACGGCTTTGTCCGGATCATAGGGGTTAATGAAAATTGCGTGGGGCCGCCGGAAAAGCTTGTCCCATTGCGTCCAGGATTCGATCACATTACCATCGCCATCCAGAACGAGCAGGCAGTGTTCCCATCGAGCGTCTACGCCGATTTTTCCGGTCCATCCCTCGACGGGACCTTCAGTGTACCTGGTGTCGTCCCCGCCTTCTCCAGGCAGGGCAGCCACAGGACCTTGAGATGCATTTCGGAACGGAACTTCGTTGACGGGGAAAGAAAGGCTCGGCCCGAATTGAGGGACCGCCGTGTTCGTCGGCCTTTCCAAGACCGGCAACTCGCCCCGCTCAAATACGTACACTCGGTTGGGGCTCTCGGCGTAAATGCCCTCGGCCGATCCCCAACTCCATTTTGGATCGTGCCCCGGCATCGAGCTCAGGGGCTTCGGCCAGTTCGGGTCCACTTCATATGGTCCCCAAGTGTCCTGTCCCCCTTTAGCCCCTGGAACTGCGGCGAAGCCCGCACCCGGAGGCGGCGCCCCCTGGACAGGTATCATCTTGCCGCCATAAAGGAAAATCACACTTACAAAAATAGCCGTGGCGATGACCGTCAAAATAGTGCGAAGCATAAGTTTCCTCCTGGAAAAACTTACGGGTGTTTAATATCCGGGCCGATCAAAGATTTTGCCGTGCCTGGGGACACACACCCACGTGATTATTGTCACAACTCGGCAGACATCGTAAGCGTGGCGAGAAGACGCGCCATGAGTTAGACAGCTCAGAGTTGAGGTTGGGATGCGCAGTTGGTTGCACAACAGTCAGGAAAGTCATTGCACGGTTACAGTCGTTATCCTGAATCAAGTTGCTAGTCGCTGATAACGGCGTCCGCGCAATCTGGCCCATTCACCAGGCTGGTCGCCAATTGACGCCTCTGCAAAGTCCGTGATAACTTCCGCGAAACGATGTCTCGCGAAACTTCAACGCGTCGTAGCACGCTTTCGCGCGTGCGTTTTGTATGCCTCTTCATGGGGGCATGCATGATTACTGCAGCCATTCCTGCCCGAGCCCGCATCACAAAAATCCAGATTACAGCGAAGGAATCGCCCACATTTGGCGGCTACTCCTGGCCGGGGGTCGGGCAATACGAAAAGATTGTCGGGAAGGCCTACGGCGAGCTTGATCCCAATGATCCGAAAAATTCCGTCATCGTAGACCTGAAGCTGGCGCCGAGAAACGCCGAAAGGCAGAGTCGAATACTCCTTCGACTTTTACATCCTGAAGCCGGTCGACCTCTCCAAGGGCAATCACAAAGTTTTGTACGAGCCGCCGAACCGCGGCCGAAAGACGATTGCCGCGCTCAACCGAGGAGTCGGCGGCGACGATCCGGGCATCGTGAAGGATCCGGCGCTTCTGGCGGATTCATTCCTGATGCCGCAGGGCTACTCGATCGTTTTCAGCGGCTGGGACGTTTCCGCAGGAACGAACAACGCCAGGTTCAATACAACGATTACGCTGCCGGTCGCCAAGAATCCGGATGGCTCGACGATCACGGGTCCTTCCTATGAGTACATCGTGAACGCGGGAGCATCCTACGAACTCAGCTATCCCACTGCGACCCTCGATCCATCGAAAGCCACGCTGACGCACCGCGTTCACCTCGACGACAAGCCCGAAAAAGTTCCCGGCTCCGGCTGGCAATACAATGCCGATGGCACAGCAATCGAACTGCTGCCCGCGGGCACGCCGTTTGTGCGGAACGATATCTACGAATTCAGCTACACGGCAAAGGATCCCACTGTCAATGGAGTCGGCTTCGCGGTGGTTCGCGACTGGAACGCCTGGCTCCGCTACGAATCGAAGGATGATTCCGGCAACCCCAACCCGCTCGCGGGCGATATCAAACGGATTTACACAGAGGTCGTTTCGCAGCCCGGCCGTTTCCTGAACGACTTCACTTATCTTGGGTTCAATCAGGCCGAAAATGGAAAGCAGGTCTTCGACGGCATGCTGCAGTGGATCGCGGCGGGCGACGGCATCAGCATGAATTACCGCTGGTCGCAACCCGGGCGCACGGAGCGCAATCGTCAGGACCACCTTTTTGTCGAGGGACGTTTTCCCTTCGCGAACGTTTCGACCACCGACCCAATCACTGGCAAAACGGACAGCCGCTATGCAAAGTGCGCGTTGACTCGCACCTGTCCATACGCCATGGAGATTTTTTCGGCGAGCGAGTATTGGGTGAAGGCTGCTTCGCTGATGACGACCGATCCGACGGGGAAGAAGGATCTGCCGGACTCTCCCTATACGCGCATCTATTTCATACCCAGCATGCAGCACGGAACCGGCAATGGCGCGTCGCGCGGCGCCTGTCAGCAGCTTCAAAATCCTCTGGACTCGCAAGACGTGCAGCGAGCGCTGTTCATGGCCATGGACAAATGGGTCACGGCCGGAACGCCTCCGCCACCGAGCCAATCTCCGAAGCTCTCGGATGGCACACTCGTAAAGCCCGGTCAGTCTTCCACCGGATTCCCTCATATACCAGGCGTAACGTACACGGGTTTGGAAACGACGCGGTACCTGCTGAACTACGGGCCAAACTTTTACGCGACCGGAATCCCGGCGAATAATCCGCCGATCTTCGCGCCCCCCTATCAGGACAATCCTGCAAACGGCCCCATTTACCCGAGCTACGTGCCAAAGACGGATGCGGACGGCAATGACATCGCGGGCATTCGCCTTCCGGAAGTCCAGGTTCCACTCGCAACGTACACCGGTTGGGCGCTTCGCGCGGCGCCGCAAAACAACGACGGCTGCGAAGGCTCCGGCCAGTACATCCCGTTCCCGAAAACCAAAGCCGACCGGATCGCCAGCGGCGATCCTCGTTTGTCGATCGAGGAGCGATACGGAAACATTGAGACCTACTCAGCGAAGCTGCGCGCCGCAATCGACAATCTTGTCCGGTCAGGATATCTGCTGCCCTTCGACGCGGAAAGAACGCTCAGCAAGAATCTGAATAACGTAGCGACCAACTATCTGCTTCCGAACAAATAACTCTTTGTGTTCCGGCATCGCCTCGGCGCTTCAAGGGCGTTGATTTGTAAAGCGAAAGAAGCGTAAACTGCGCCCACCAGAAATCCAAAATTGGAGATCCCGGGCCATGTTCGACGCGAATCAATTCCGATCCCAACAGGGAGATTTCCTTTAATGGATAGCGGCGCAATGCGCGAACGCCTTGCGCAGGACGTCAGCCTTTGGCTTGCCGATGGTCTGGTTTCCAAAAAGACGCACGATCTGCTTCGCCAACGGTACGATGCAAGGAACTTCGGAATGGGGCGGGCGATCAAGTCCATCGGAATTGCAGGCGGCCTCATCGCTTTTTTCGGTTTTGTGGGTTTTGTCGCCGCCGCTTCGCTCTCGAAGTCGGGGGCAGGATTTTTGTTGCTGCTTGCCGGAGGAGTTTTGACGGCGGTTGGAATTCAGCTTTCCATTGATCCGTTCAAGCGATACAACGCGTCGTCAAAAGTCCTGGTGACTTTGGGAATCGCCGCGGCGACTCTTGGCATGGCCGCAGTCGCCAGCGGAATTGGGATGAAGGATCAGCAAGTTGTCGTTGTTGTGGGCTTGTTGATGGTCGCGCCGGTCGGAGTCCTGTCCTACCGGTTCGGAAACACTTTTCTGCTTTCACTTGGGTTGATTGGATTCTTCCACTGGGTCGGCGCGTTAACTCAGATGTTAGGGGCATCGACGTACGAAATCTCGGTGCAGGACCCCATCCTCATGAGCCTCGCCGCTATGGGTACCGTGGGCGTCGGCGTGTACCATGAAAAAGAATTGCGGAATCGCACGGGTCGCTTCTTCGAAGCGTACGAGGCGCTCGGCCTGATTTATCTGAACCTGTCGCTGCTTATTCTTAGCATCGAGGGCGACCCGCGGTTGGGCTCCAAGAGTTTCTGGATCGGGGTCCTGACGATCATGACCGTCGCTCAAATCGTGGCCGGCGCGCGGCTGCACAACCCGCTGATCACGGGCTTTGGCGTAACGGCCTTTGCGGTAAATGCCTACACCCGTTACTACGAAACATTCTGGAATCGCCTGCACCAGGGGATATTTTTCCTTCTCGGAGGGATGTCGCTGCTCACTGCGGGACTCATTTGTGAGATTGTCCTCAGGCGCTGGCAGCGCAGGACGATATGAACGGCGCTCTGAATCGCCGGATTGCAGCCGAGCTCGACGAACTTGTCGTCCACAGAATTCTCACGCCCGAAGAAGCGCGAGGAATCGCGGAGAGGTATCCGACCACCCCGTGGGACATTCTGGTGCTGGTGCGGTGGTTCACTCTGTTGGGAGCGGTAACCGCAGGCGCCGGGCTTGTAATTCTGGCGAAGGAATACGTCAATGTGCTGCGATTGGGAGAAATTGGGTTGGTTGTGGCCATGGCGGGATTTCTTTACCTCGGACAATACGCGGCGCAGGCGAAAGGCCTGGTGAAGACGGGCGCTGCGCTGGAACTGATGGGCAGCTTCGCGTTACAAGGACTGATCTTCCTGCTGGCGATTGATTTTTCGAGAGGCTCGAAGAACTGGCCGGCACTGGTAGGAGTGCAGGCCGTTCTGATTGCCGCACTCGCGTACGTCTTGAGGAACCGGCTGGTGCTGATCCATGCCGCGGTGTGCTTTTTTGCATTTTTCGGAGGCGAGACGGGTTACGAGTCAGGCTGGGGAGCCTACTGGCTGGGGATGACGTACCCAACGCGATTCATCGCCGCCGGGATCGTGTTTCTTGCCGTGGCGTGGCAGCACGCAACGCAGATGCGAGGCGCATATCAGGGTTTTTCCCGTGTTTACGCCCACCTCGGGTTGCTGGTGATTCATTTGGCGCTGTGGTTTCTCGCTGTGTTCGGTTATTTCGAGAACCAAGTCTTCTGGAGCGGCAGCAGTCAGCAGAGAATCGCTTTTAGCGCGTTGTGGGCTGTGGTCAGCGTCGCATGCCTGGGACTGTCAGGGAAGGTCGGGTTGCGGATGCTGCGTGGCTACGGTTTAACTTTTCTGATTATCGACATCTATACTTTTTACTTTCAGTTCGTTGTTCCGGACTCGCCCCAACTCTGGTGGTTCCATATGCTTCTCATTGGAGGCAGCCTCGTGGCCGTGGGAGCGTGGGCTGAGCGGGATTTGCGAGTCAATAAGCCATTATCGGATTAAGACTTCTGATCAATTGCCGATTCAGGAAAATGTGCTAACTCTGGCTCGGATTATTCGCATTCTGTGTTCAGGATTTTTTCGAAGATCTGCGGAATTTCGAAGACAGCCTGGTTGTGCATGCTGGCGGCGCGTTCGCGCAGTTGGGCAAGTTCTCCGGGCTTCAAAATTTCCGCCACGGCGCGCGCCATCTCCCGATGGTGACGCACGACCACTCCCAGTTTCTTTTCGCGAACCCATTGAGCGTTGTAGCGTTCCTGCGGCAGCGTCCACGCGTTGCAGTCGATGATGACGGGGAGGCGTTTTGCCAGCGCCTCGCTGATGCTCCCGGGACCCGGCTTGCCAATAAAGAAATCAGATAGCGCCATGAAATACGGAATGTTTGTCGTGAAGCCTTCCACGTGCAGCGGAATCCGGCTGGGCTCCTTACGCAAGGCTTGCGCCAATTTTTCATTCTTTCCACAAATCATGATGAGCTGCACGGGCAAAGACGAGGCGTTGATCTGCCTCAAAATGTGCAGCATCTTGGAAGTCCCGTATCCCCCGAACAGGACGATGCCCGTGGGGAGATCAGGATCGAGACCGAGCTTCTTTCTCTCCGCGATCCTGTCCGCGGGTTCGGGTTCATAGAAGCGTGGATGCAGGATCATTCCCGACGTCTGAAATACGGTCCCATCCATGTGTCCGAGTTCGCGGGCTTGCTCGACGGCGTGCTCCGTACCGCAAACCAGGTACTGCGACTCTTTCTCGATCCAGAAGTGCTTCGGATAGTCCGCCAAATCGGTCAGAACCGTAACAAACGGCCGTCCGGGGAACGCCTTATCGAAGCTCTCCCGCAGGGCGCGGTTGAAATGCGGTACCAGAGAAACCACCATGTCGGGATTGGTCTGAGCCCAGTATTGCTTCAGCAGCTTCACGGACGCACGGTGATGCATGCGCACCAACACCTGAAGCCCGCGCATCAACTGGGGGCTGCCAAGAGTCCAGCCGTTGCGAAGCATCTTGTTGTACATGTCCTGGATTCGGATCCCGGTGAGCTTGCGGATGATATCCAGGGCATCAAGTACTTCTTGAAGGTTGACCAGCGTGACTTCGAGGGGCAGACCCTGCCGTTCGATTTCCACCTGCAATGCGGTGGCTGCATTGCGGTGTCCGCCGCCGGCATCAAAGAAGATAAGGGAAACCCGTCGCTTAGAATCCTGCAGGCCGGGCATTCCGTCTGCCATCTATAGTTGCTCCCCCTTATACTGTAACTTATTTGTGTTCTATCAGTAACAGACAATTCTTACGATTTGTTCAACATTACGTAACAAGTTATTGAACTTCTCTTGAGACGATTTCCACATGAAATGTGACCTGCACGTCCACTCGAATCATTCCGGAACAGTGCCCGTGGCGGTCTTGCGCCATTTTTTCCTGGAGAGCTATAGCCCGCCGGCCGACGTTTACGCCACGCTCCGAAAGCGCGGCATGGATTTGATCACTTTAACCGATCACGACTCCATCGGAGGCGCCGAGGAATTGCGGCGGCATCCTGATTTCTTTGTCAGCGAAGAACTTACCTGCACAATGCCCAGCGGGACGCAAGTTCATGTTGGGGTCTATGACATATCCGAGCGCCAGCATACCGAAATCAATCGCCGGCGTAACGATTTGATCCGCCTGCTCTGCTATCTTTCGGAGCAGCGGTTATTTTTCACGGTAAACCACGTATTCTCAAGTGTGACCGGAAAACGAAACCCTGACGACTTCAAATGGTTCGCCGACTTTTTCCCCGGGGTTGAGGCCCGCAATGGGCAGATGCTCCCGGCCGCAAACCGGCACGCGTCCGTGTTTGCGCGGCGGAAGCGCAAGGTGCAGGTCGCCGGTAGCGATGCCCATTCGCTTGCGTCCGTGGGGACCACGTACACGGAGGTTCCTGGCGCCCGCGATAAAGAAGAATTCTTCGCGGGACTCCGGGCGGGATACGGGCAACTGGGCGGCGAATCGGGCAGCTACTGGAAATTGACGCGCGACATCTTTCTGCTTTGCCGCGAAATGATGCGCGAGGACCGCTGGACCATCCTGCTGGCTCCACTGGTGGCGATGGTCCCCGCCGGAGTCGGGGTCAATTTCTTGTGCGACGTTTATTTTGCGCGTCGCTGGGGCGCCAGGATCAACCCTGTAGCAGGCGGCGGCGCGCGGCGGCCGGTAACGGTGAGCCAGAAGCAGCCTGCGTAGGGGCGCCGCGCTTGCTTGGCTTCAGGCGGTGAGCGCGGTCCGCCTAAAAAAAAGTGGGCATTGCACCGGCAAGCTGCAGTAGAATCAAGGAGGATTGCCATGACTTCACCAAGAATGGTCTGGCAGTTTATCGAAAATCGCGATCACAAGGTCATGCGGCGTGTGAACCGCTGGCGTGCCCCGCGATGGCTGCGCGTCTGGATGATCTGGTCGAGCCGCCTGGGCGACGGTTGGATCTGGTACTCGATTGGCATCACTTTACTTCTGTTCGGCGGCGACATGCGATTCGCCGCATTCGCAGCGAGCGCAACGGCCGAGGCAGCCACCATCGCGCTGTTCCGAATCGTAAAGAACGCCAGCAAGCGGAAGCGCCCGTGCCAGTTGGAAGCCCATTGCTGGGCGAATGTCCTTCCTCCCGACCAGTTTTCTTTCCCATCCGGCCACGCCATGAGCGCATTCGCGATCGCGATCCCGCTGTGCATTTTCTACCCCCAATTACAAGCAGCGCTCCTTGCTCTTTCGTTGAGCATCGCGATCTCGCGCGTCATCCTTGGAATGCATTTCGTCAGTGACGTTGTTGTGGGTTCACTTCTGGGGGCCGGATTGGGATTCGGGGCGTATTTTTTGTTCCGGTAAGAGTTGCTGCGACCAGTTCGCGAAAAAAGATTCCGACGAATTCCGAAATTCCTTCCACCTGTTGGCATTCCGAGCGAAGCGAGGATTCCCTCTTCGATTGAAATCGAAGAGAAGAGAGATTCCTCGTCGCTTCGCTCCTCGGAATGACATGTCTAATGAATTACCCGAGAAGTCAGGTGGCCTACGCCAGACGCTCAAAGATTCCAGCCGCGCCCATTCCTCCGCCGATGCACATGGTGACCATCCCGTAGCGCGCATTGCGGCGTTCCATTTCGCGCAGAATCGTCGCCGTGAGCTTCGCTCCGGTGCAGCCGAGCGGATGCCCGAGGGCGATTGCCCCGCCGTTTGGATTCACGCGCGCGGGGTCTAACCCGACTTCTTTGATCACCGCAAGCGATTGCACGGCAAAAGCTTCATTGAGTTCGATGACTTCAATCTGATCGAGCGTCAGCCCCGCGAGCTTCAATGCCTTGGGAATCGCGTAGGCCGGGCCGATGCCCATGAGTTCAGGCGGAACGCCCGCTGTCGCGAAAGCGAGAAAGCGAGCCAAAGGCTTGACGCCCAGAGCGCGGGCCCGCTCGGCGCTCATGACGATCGACGCGGCCGCGCCGTCGCTCATCTGCGAACTGTTTCCGGCGGTGGTCGTGCCATGCGCGTGAAACGCCGGTTTTAGCCTTGCCAGTGCTTCGAGGCTCGTGTCGGCGCGCGGGCCCTCGTCCGTCTCGAAAATAGTTGTAGTGGTTTTCGGCTTCGCGGCGTGGCCATTTGCCGCACTCGCGACCACGGTCATTTTCACTTCCACCGGAACGATTTCGTCCTTGAATTTACCGGCGGCGATCGCGGCCAGGGCCTTCTGATGGCTCGCGAGGGAAAACTCGTCGGCGTGCTCACGCGTGATCCCGTACTTGCGGGCCACGTTTTCCGCCGTCAGCCCCATGCTGAGGTACGCATCCGGGTTGTGATCCATCAGCCAGGGATTGGGCGAAACTTTGTTGCCGCCCACGGGAATCATGGTCATGGATTCGGTGCCGCCGGCGAGGATGACGTCCCCATATCCGGCAACGATCCGCTCGGCAGCCATGGCGATCGACTGCAGCCCCGAAGAACAGAACCTGTTGATGGTAATCGCCGGAATTTCGACAGGCAGCCCCGCACGCAGTGCCGCGTTGCGCGCAACGTTCATCCCCGCCTCGGCCTCCGGCATCGCGCAGCCCATGATGATATCTTCAATTTCCTTTGGATCCAGGCCTGGCACGCGGCGAATGGCTTCCCCAATCGCGACGGCGGCGAGATCGTCCGGACGGGTCGTCCGTAACGTCCCCTTGAACGCCTTCCCCACCGGCGTTCGTACGGAACTTGCGATGACGGCTTCTTTCATAAGGTGACTCGTGACTGGTGATTTGTGAATGTTGACCTGTGCATTGTGACTAGTGGTCCCCTAATTTCCATTGGATGCCCATATACGAGAAAAAGCAACAGGCTGTGTACTTAGCAGAAATTCCCCGGGTCTGAAGACCTGGGCTACAGCAATTGCATGCGTCGTGTCGGGCTACTGTAGCCCGCCTCTTCAGAGGCGGGGGGTTCTGATTTCCGGGGCGATAAGTGCACCCAAGACCAACCGATTCATCTGCATGGTATGCTGTCGATCCACAATCCCATGCGACGCCGCCGCACGCTGATTACTTCCCCGCTCAAATGGCAGTTGACCGCCTTGCCGGTGATTCATCCTGCTTTGCCCGTGGTCGCAGAACGCGGCGGCACACAGCTTCGCGCGCCAAGACCCGTAGCCGTGGTCGATACGCGCGAGCAAAACCCATTTTCGTTCGCGCGGTTTCAGGGCTGGTTCGCAGGAATCGAGAAAAAGCCTCTCGCCCTGGGCGATTACAGCGTCAGCGGTCTCGAAGACGTCTGCGTCGTCGAGCGCAAGGACTTGAATGACCTGGCCCGGTCATTTACGGTTGAACGTCCGGTTTTCATCGACCGTCTGCGGCGTATGAGCGCGTATCCCGACCGCCTGCTGGTGATCACCGCCGCGCTGAGCCAGGTGAAATCGCGCTACGAACACAGCCCCGCGAACCCAAATCAGATCACGCAGTCTTTGATTGCCGCGCTCGCGGGTCTCCGCGTGCCGTTCCTCTGCGTCGAAACGCACGAACTCGGCGAAGAAATCGTCGCGTCCTACTTGTATCAGGTTCACCTCTATCATTGGCTTGAAGCAAATGGCGACGGCCGCCGTCTTGCCGACGATGATTTGTGAGGCCGGGTTGGAAGTGAGTCAGATCCCCATGGGAGCGGCCTGAGGTCACCAATCAACTCGTCCTCGTTCAGGATCGTGACGTGCTATAGTGCTGGCCCAGACGGGTGAAATCCGGACGCATGGCAGCAGGAGGTTTGGCATGAGACACACTTTTCTCCTCATCCTTGGAATAATGGCGGTTTCGATCAGCGGGTTGGCTCAGACCCCTGACGACGTCATCGATAGGGCCTTGGTCGCCGCCCCGGCCAATCTGCGGGCGGCGGCGACGGTGATTAAATGGAAGCCCGGCTTCACATACGAGACGCTTCGAAAAGGCACAAACCGCCTGGTCTGCTACGACCGTTCGGGCTTTCCTGAGCAGCAGCCGTTCTCAGTGGAATGCACCAGCATCGCCAACCTGGACCGGGTCGCGCAGAATCTGAAGTTCGAGGCAGGAGGGGATAAAGCCAAGACACAAGCGATGGTCGATGCCGCGGAAAAAGCAGGAACCCGTGTGAAGCCGGAGTACGGATCAGTGTGGTATCACGCGATGGGCCCCGACAAGGATCACGCTCGCACGCACGTGACCATCGCTCTGCCAGGTGCGACGACGCAGTCCGTCGGATTGCCCGACAACAACAAGGCCGGCACCGTTTGGATCATGGACGCAGGCACGTCCGCCGCCCACCTCATGACCCCGGGCGAGTAAAGATGAATTGAAACGATCGTTCATGAAGCTGCTGATTTTAAGCCTCCTTGCAGTTGCAGCGCTTTCCGCATGTTCGTCCCGGCATACATTCACCGGCAAGATTACGGACGATGTGTGTTCCAAGGCAGATCATTCCCGGATGCAAATGGGTCCGACCGACGCCGAGTGCGCCCTTGCCTGCATTGATGTCCACGGCGCTTCCTGGGTTCTCTACGACGGCAAGGACTCTTACACGCTGAGCGACCAGCAGACCCCGGAAAAATTCGCAGGACAAAAAGTGAAAGTCGAAGGCACCCTCGACAGGAAGGCCAAGAAGATCCAGGTGGAGTCGATTTCCCCGGCAAAGTGAGCTGCCAAACATGGCTGATTCGGGGGAGCGATTGGAGCGCCAGCGGCCTCGGGGATGCCTGCGTGGTCGAGCGCATTCAGCCCGCAAAGCGGGCGCCAGAAATTAGCCCACGGCGGAAGCCGTGGGAATGCGCCCCTCACCCCCGTCCCCTCTCCCGCTCGTGCGGGAGAGGGGTGCCGGAGGCGGGGTGAGGGACTCGCTACCCAGGGTTTCCACCCTGGGCTACGTTCTATCGCCCCTGACTGGGCTATACGAATAGTCGGGATTGAGCGTTGAGGTGGGCTTGAGACAATCGGCAATACTGGAAAGGCTTTAGGACTGAACTCGGGGAAAAAACCTAATTTCGCAGCGGTTTTCCCGTCTTCAGGGTATGCGCGATGCGTTCCTGCGTCTTGCGTTCGCCGCAGAGCGAGACGAAGGCTTCGCGCTCGAGGTCGAGAACGTACTGTTCGCTGACGAGTTGCGCTGACGTGAGCGCGCCGCCCGCCAGCACATAGCCGAGTTTGCGCGCGACCAGGGCGTCGTATTCGGAGATATATTCCCCGCGCAGCATCATGTGAACCGCGAGCTTCGAGGCGGCAATGAACTCTTCGCCGAGCACGCGAATAGAAGGTTCGTTCGGTGCGGGCGTGGTCTGCCGCCATTCGCTGCGGACCAGGCCCAGCGCGGTCTGCTTTGCGTCGGCGACCAGGCGGTCGAGATTCATCGCCACCAGATCGGCGCGGCGGAGATAGCCCAGCTCGCGCGCCTCCTCCCCGCTGGTGGAAACTCTTGCCATGGCGATGTTTTCAAACACGGGCTTGAGCGCGTGGAACAGGTCGAGGTTTTCTTCGCCCTCGGCGCGTTCATTCGCGCGAATCATCATTTCCTTGGTGCCTCCGCCGCCGGGGATCAGACCCACTCCGGTTTCAACCAATCCGATGTAGGCTTCCGCTGCGGCGTGAATGCGCGTGGCGTGCAGAGCGATTTCGCAGCCGCCGCCCAGCGCCAGTCCCTGCGGCGCCACGACCACGGGCTTGGACGCATGCTTGATGCCGAGCGTGACGTTCTGAAATTGCCGCACCATCATGTGCAGGTCGTCCCACTCCTCTTCCTGAGCGGTCATCAGGATCAGCATCAGGTTCGCTCCGGCGGAAAAGTTCACGGCCTGGTTGGCGATGACCATGGCGTCGAAATCCGTGCGCAGGCGCGCGAGTCCCTTGTTGATCATGGAAATCAGGTCGCCGCCGATGGCATTCATTTTGGCGTGAAATTCGCAGCAGACCACGCCGTCGCCCAGATCAATCAGGCTGGCGCCGGAATTTTTCTCGATTTCTTTCGAACGGTCTTTTTCCCGCGGGCTCCAAGTGGAGCCCGCACCCGTCAGCGATTTCAGGATCAGTACGCCTTCGGGCTGCGGCACGGGCTTGTATTTGTTGCCCGCGAGGTCAAAGTAAGAGGTTTCGCCGTGGGCCGACTCGTAGAACGATTTCTTCCCCGAGGAAAGAAGCCCCGCGACAATCGCCGGCAGCGCCTTGCCTTCCTTTTCGATCTGTTTTGCCATCGGTTCCACGCCAATCGCGTCCCAGGTTTCGAACGGGCCCAGTTCCCAGCCGAAGCCCCAGCGCATGGCGCGGTCCACATCGACAATCGAGTCGGAAATTTCCGGGAGGCGGCGCGCGGCATAGAGGCACAACTCCGAAAGGATGCCCCAGATGAATTTCTGCGCCTTGTCGGCCTCTTCTCCCGAAAGCACGGGCGAAACCAGCATGCGCAGCCGTTCGCGGGTATCTTCGACGGCCTTGCCCGCCTCGATGCTTGCGAAGCGCGCTTTTTGCTGCTGGCGGTACTCCATTTTCGCGGGGTCCAGCGTGAGGATTTCGGATTCGCCGCCGGGCTTTTTCACGCGCTTGTAGAAACCGCTGCCTGTCTTGTCTCCCATCCAACCGCGGCGCGCCAGTTCCTCGATCAGCGGCGGCACGCGGTACAGCTCGCGCGATTCGTCGTTCGGAATATTGTCGTAAATATTCCGGACGACGTGCAGGAGGATATCGATGCCGACCAGATCGGCGAGCCGGAACGTCGCCGTCCTCGGCCAGCCGAGCGCGGGCCCGGTGCAGGCGTCAACTTCTTCAAACGTCATGCCCAGCTCGTCCATCAGGCGGATCGCATTCAGCATCGAATAAGTGCCGATGCGATTGGCGATGAAATTTGGGGTATCCTTGGCGACGACGACTCCCTTGCCGAGTCTGTGATCGCAGAATTGGGTGAGCGCTTCGATCACATCGGGACGCGTGGCAGGGCCTGGAATGATTTCAACGAGTTTGAGATATCGCGGCGGATTGAAAAAATGCGTGCCGGCCCAGTGCTGCTGCCATTCGTCGGGAAGTCCCTCGGCGATGCGGCGCACGGGCAAACCGGAGGTGTTGGTGGTGACGATCGTTCCGGGCTTGCGAACTTCGGCGACGCGCGCCAGCAATGCGCGCTTGATCTCGAGGTTCTCCGCGACGACCTCGACGATCCAGTCCGCTTCGGCGCAGAGCTTCAGGTCGTCTTCAAGATTTCCCGTGATGATTCGGTTTTCCAGGCCGCGCGTAAAAAACGCGGCCGGCTTGGATTTTGCGGCGGCAGCCAGGCCCGAACGCACGATGCGATTGCGAACTTCGGAACTCGCAAGGGTCAGCCCGCGCTTTGTTTCCTCGGCGGTAAGCTCGCGCGGGACAATATCGAGCAAGGCGCACCACACGCCGGCGTTGGCGACGTGCGCGGCAATTCGCGCGCCCATGGTTCCGGCGCCCAGGACCACGACTTTTTCGATGGATTGTTTCATAGAGACCGTTTCCGGCATGTGGCTCCGGTTTGACGCGCACCCAATGGGCGCGGGCGTTACATGTTTACCCTGAGCTTCAAAGGGAAGCCCGCCGGATATTAGACGGCATAACCTGACCGCCCGTGCAGGTTACAGAACCGATATTCACGGGTCAATGAGAAACAACAGGCCTCCGATTTACCGTTATTATGGTTTTATACGGGGAATGAATACCGACAACAAAAAAAGCGTATTCAATTGGCTCCAGAACGCGGTTGAACGCGTACGCGAATTCGCTTACACCGAGCCGGCGCCTTCCGAGCCTCCTTCCCGGCCGCGGATCGGAGTGGCGCTCGGGGGCGGATTCGCGCGTGGAATCGCTCACCTGGGCGTGCTTCGCGTCCTCGAACAGGAACAAATTCCAATCGATTTCATCGGAGGGACCAGCGCGGGAGCGATGTTGGCAATCGCCTACGCGAGCGGTCACAAGATCCCTGAAATCGTGGCGCAGGCCAAGGCCACTCGATTCAAGGATTTCGGCAACTGGAAACTTTCCTGGCTGGGGCTGGCCTCCAACCAGAAACTGGAGCACTACCCGCGCAAGTACCTGGGCGTGAGCACGTTTGAAGACTTAAGAATTCCGCTGGCTATCGCCGCGACTGACCTGGGAACCGGTGAGCCCGCCTATTTCACGCGCGGGCCGCTGGGACCGGCGCTTCGCGCTTCCTGCGCGTACCCGGGGATGTTCGTGCCCGTGGAACTCGATGGCCGCATATTATGTGGATGGTTTTCTGGCCGCGCCGGTCCCCGTCGATGCGGTACGCAAATTGGGCGCTGAGATCGTCATCGCCATATTCCTCGAGGCCGCCAATAACCGGAAGCCGACGAGCATCGTGGATGTGATCGGTCTTTCCTTTGCCATCTTGCAGCGGCACGCGGACCTGGAATGGCGGCGCACCGCCGATATCATTATTGAGCCGGTTGTGAAGGATTTCCTGTGGGACGATTTCGAGAAAACCTTTGAATTGATCGCTGCGGGAGAAGCTGCCGCGCGCGCGGCGCTGCCAAAGATCCGCGCCGCACTGGCGCCGAAATCCGCCAAAGAAAACTCCGTGGGCACGTCCAGATAGTTTCGAAGGAGCCGGTGGTTTCCGAAAGTGCAAGCGCCGGGCTCGATGCGTCGCGCATCGAACCCGGCACTTTGTTTAGCTTCCCGAATTACAATCGAAGAACAGATTGTTTTCCTGGCGCGTTAGAAGACAAACCGCGCCAGGAGATAGATTGTGTTATTGGATGCGGCATTTCGACTCGATCCTTCGAAATCGTAGCTCGTGCCGGCTCCATTGAAACGCGTGTATCCCGTGTACTGGAAAGTGAGACCGATGTTCTGGACCGGCCACCAGGACACGTTCGCAATGTAGCCGTTGCTTCTCGGGTCGCTGTTTGCGCTGCCGAACACAAGGCCCGGCTGATAAATCGTGGTGTCCGGGGTTCCGTCGACGCCGAAATAACCGATCGTGGCGGAATATTTATCGCCAAAGTGATACTCCACATTCGCTTGAACGGTATTGAGGTGATGGCGAACAAAGTCCGCTAGTTCGTTGTCGGCGGATGCAACCAGGGAGGAATTTTCGCGGATGTACGTGCCGCGGAACGATAGGATATCACCCTTGAGTTGAGGAATGGTCAGATCGTCCTGGAAATCGACGGCCCAATCCGTGTAGCTATCCGATGGCCCGGTGATACCGTTCACTTCCGAAAGACCTCCTGGAGTCGATTGCATGTGCATGCCGTATGAGCCGACCTCCAAATAGTTATTTTTCATGGTTTGCTGCCAGGCCACGCGCCAGTAGGGAGCGACCCCGCGAATGTTGTATGAGAGCGGATTACCAGAGCCGTCAACTCCGGTATTTGGCAGTGGGGCGCCGATGTGAGCCGAGCGGTAAATGGTTCCATCGATATACAGATGATTGTCGAACATGGCGTATGCGCCAATTCCCGCAACGTCCTGTGCCAGGGGTCCGTTGATGATCGCGCCCGCGGTGGGCGCGGGCGCCCAGTCGCTCTTCACCCATGGATAACCCCAAGCCGGAGAGCTGTTCCACAAGTCTTCGACGGTTGGATTGTTGTTCAGCGTAATTCCGAACGAGAGGTCCTTTTTGAACAGCTTCGTGGAATTGGCATACCGAATATCGGAGTTGTCCCAGGAGAAATGGTCGTCCTGAGCGGAATAGGTCACCTGAACGAAGCTTCCGACATGCGTTGCCCACGCGCCGGCAAGAAAGAGCGAGGCGTCCTCGGGAAACTGAAAACTGCCGTTCTGAGAGGTTGTGGTGCCGTCGCCCTGGGCGACCGGCTGCGGGGACCTAATCGAAGTAAAAGCGGTATCAAATAACACCGAAAGCGGGAATGACTCCAATATGTTGAGCGGGCTCTGGTTTCCCGACCCTTTCGAAGTGACCGTTGGTTTTCCGGCCATGGTATAGCCGTTCAGCTTGAAGGCCCTGCCGAGAGGTGTCAATTCCGGCGGGTTCATATGACATGACTTACATGGAAATCCTGTCTGACGAGCATAGCTCGGGACTGCGGAGGCCTCCGGTACTCCTATGAATCCGGCTACCAATAGCACAACGAACGCACTGAAAATAATCGTTCCACGGAAGTTCTTTATTTGGTCGTTCATCACTATCCTTTCTCCCTTCTTCTGGTCGTTCTCAAGAATCACAACCTGACAAACTCCCAGCGCACGGGTTCAGGGGATGCTTGACTCCACCGTTTATGGAGCCTTTCTCATTACCCTGAGCCGGTTACGAGCACTGACTCGCTGCGAGTTTAATAAAGCCGGCTAAATGGAGGCCGGGTCACGCCAGTCAGCTTGGTTTCTTGCTGCTGGCTTGCTTCTTGCCCAGCTGGCGAACGTATGGAATCAGACTGTCAATCTGCTCCTTATTAAGGGTGCCTCCGAATGGAGGCATGTTCCCCTTCCCCTGATCGATTTGCGTATAGATTTGCGCGTCAGTCAATTTCTGGGCTTCGGCGGCGCGCAGGTCTTTGGCTCCGACGGCCTTGCCGATGGCGCTGTCCCCGCTACCATCCGGGCCATGGCACTTGGCGCAGTTTTGTTCGAAGAGTTTCTGGCCCTCTCCGCCCTTATCCGCCTGCGCTGCGGCCGAGTACGGAATCATAAACAGAAACAATGGGAAAAGCATAATTGCGCCAA
Organism: Terriglobia bacterium; assembly: GCA_963757625.1. Lineage (GTDB taxonomy): Bacteria > Acidobacteriota > Terriglobia > Acidiferrales > UBA7541 > Palsa-360. The sequence goes on from CAVWSJ010000007.1 coordinate 593,117, forward strand.
CTCTAAATCTCTTTAAGACTGTCGTTAGCATCTTTCCTCCGTGTGCCACGCAAAAACTGGACCAAAACGAACGGTTGGAAATTTCTCACAAAAGGGGAAAATTGATCTGTGACCATCCTCACACCTGTTTGTGATATCAATCACACGAAGAAACTCGCCTGCGATGAGCCCCAACCGCCGTTTCAAGGAACTGCAATCCCGGCAGCAGAATGCACGTCCCTGAACTTCCCAAGTCTGCTCGACGACAGCCTGGGAATCAACCCCAATCAAACCAGAGGGAGTGAAATGAGCACCCCCGCCTCCCTCCTGCTTCCATCGGAATTTTTGGCTTTTGGATTACTTCGTCTTGCTGCTGATGTGACTTAAGTCACATCAAATGTTGTTTGTCCCGGCAAACTGCAGGTGACTACAGCTTGCGGCCACTGCACGCCTAGCTTAAGATTTCTTGCTGTTGTGCTCCCCGCTGACTGACGTCTTGCGATGGGATGTTCGGTCCCTGAGTCCCCCGCCAGCATGTCGCGGTAATTTTTGGAGGAGGTTTCGTGTCTACGCCCCTTGAACAATGGGTGGAATCCGCTGCGCGGCTAACGCGTCCAGGAGATATTGTGTGGTGCGACGGGTCCGAGGAGGAAGAAGCCCGAATTCAGGAACGGATGGTTCGAGAGGGTCACACAGTTCCCCTCAATGACAGGACGTACCCGAATTGTTACCTCCATCGCAGCGATCCCAGCGATGTAGCCCGGTCGGAAAAAATCACGTATATCTGTACGGCCAATCGCGAAAGCGCCGGCCCTACCAACAACTGGATGGCTCCCCATGAAGCGAAAGAGACTATCGGGGCGCTGTTTAATGGATCGATGAAAGGCCGCACGATGTACGTCGTCCCTTACATTTTGGGACCATTGGCTTCGCCGCAGAGCCGCGTCGGGGTGGAACTGACCGACAGCGCCTATGTGGTCGCCAACATGCACATTATGTGCCGCATGGGCAAAATCGCGCTGGACCGCCTTGGCAACTCCTCGGATTTTGTTCCCGGACTGCATTCCCTTGGAGACCTCCAGCCGGATCATCGTTACGTCGCTCACTTCCCCGAAGAAAAGCTGATTTGGAGCATCGGCTCCGGCTACGGCGGGAACGCGCTGCTGGAGAAAAAGTGTTTTGCCTTGAGAATCGCCAGTTGGATGGCGCGCGAACAAGGCTGGATGGCCGAGCATATGCTGATCCTGGGTCTGGAATCGCCGTCCGGCAAGGTCAACTACATGGCGGCAGCGTTCCCGAGCGCGTGCGGGAAAACAAATCTGGCCATGATGGTTTCCGCGCTCGAAAACGAAGGTTATCGCGTCTGGACCGTGGGTGACGACATCGCCTGGCTGCAAATCGGATCGGACGGCTATCTTCGTGCAATCAATCCAGAGACCGGATTCTTCGGCGTCGCGCCCGGTACCAATCAGAAGACCAATCCGAACGTCATGGCCGCAATTCGAAAAAATTCCCTATTCACCAATACCGCGCTGACATCCCGCGGCGAGCCGTGGTGGGAAGGGATGGATGAGAATGCTCCCGCGGACCTGATCGACTGGCAGGGACGCGAGTGGGCGCCCTCCAATGGACCTGCGGCGCAGCCGAATTCGCGCTACACGGTGCCCGCCCGGCAGACGCCCTCGATTTCCAGGCATTGGGACGATCCGGCCGGTGTGCCGATTTCCGCCTTCATTTTTGGCGGGCGCCGCGCGCGTCTTGCCCCACTCGTGTATGAAGCGACAAGCTGGCAACACGGCGTTTACGTCGCCGCCACGATCGCGTCGGAAACGACAGCCGCCGAGACGGGCGCCCTGGGCGTTACGCGCCGCGACCCGATGGCCATGCTTCCCTTCTGCGGATACAACATGGCGGAGTATTTCCGGCACTGGCTTGAAATGGGCCGCCGCATCCCCCACCCGCCAAGAATTTTCCATGTGAACTGGTTCCGCAAGGGCGCCGACGGAAAATTTCTCTGGCCGGGTTACGGACAAAATGTTCGTGTATTGAAGTGGATGCTAGAAAGGGTCGAAGGACGAGCTGAAGGGACAGAAACTCCCATTGGTATTGTGCCGACCCCAGACGCGCTGACCCTCGACGGGCTCAATGTAACACGCGGGACGATGGAGGAACTGCTGAGCGTCGATGCCTCTGAGTGGATGAAGGAACACGCCGGCATTGGGGAATTTTTCCGGAAATTCGGCGATCGTTTGCCCGAAGAGATCCGCGACGAGCATGGCCGGCTCGGCCAACGGCTGCAGCGCATTCCCGCCAGCGCAAAGTAGTTACAAATTCGACGCGATTCAACGATTCTTCCCAATTGGAAACTTGGTTACATGCCTCGGTCAATCTAGATTTGCGTTCCTCTTCAAGTTGGGCTTGTGTTCGGTAATGTCGGCTGCTAATATTCGCAACTTCGCGCAACTTTCCATAGTGAATATGCGAGCAATCCTAAAACCTTCCTTCCGCCGTATCGCGCCGTGGTCATTGTTGCTGCTCACTTGCGGATTGAACTTATCCGGGTGCCGCATGGGGACCACCGATGCCGCAACGCGAGGCAAAGAGCTTTATGAAACCTGCGTCCCCTGCCACCAACAGGATGGCTCCGGCAATTCCGTCATCGGCGCTCCAAACATCGCGGGCATGAGCGACTGGTACGTGGAGGAGCAACTCAAAGACTTCCGCGATGATGCCCGTGGCGCTGATTTCAACGATATTGAGGGCATGCGCATGCGGCCGATGGCGATAAGCCTGCCAAGCGATGAGGACGTCAAAGATGTCGCTCATTACGTGTCGACGATGCCGCCTGTCCGGCACGCAGCCACGCCTGCCGGGCGACCCGAAGGCTGGCCGAGCGACGTTCGCGGTGTGCAGTGCATGCCACGGCCCCCAGGGAGCCGGTATTCCGGCCATGAAGGCGCCTCGGATTGCTGGCACCGACGACTGGTACCTGGCCACGGAGCTCAGAAAATTCAGGAGCGGAATGCGCGGCCGAAGCCCGAAGGATGCCCCGGGCATGATGATGCGCCCCATGGCGCAAACCCTGGCCAACGACGATGCGATCCGCAATGTCGTTGCGTATATTGAAACACTCAACCCGTCCGGAGATAAATAGGCCATGGAAAACTCAACGTCTTCACCGGACCAGGTCGCAAAGACAGTTTTTGGGCTGATCTTGTTGATAGGTGTTGGATTTGTCGTCGCGGTTTTTAGCCTAATCCGGTAGCTGGAGTCACCATGTGGGAGCGGTACATAACAGCGGCTTCGACCTACGCGCACAGCATCGATAACGTATTTATCCTGATTGCGGCGCTGGTCGGATTCTGGTTTATTTTGGCAGAGGGCGTATTTTTCTGGCTGATCTTCAAATATCGCGCCAAAGATGGGCGTCCCACGCAATATGTTACGGGGGAAGAGCCGCATCTGAAGCGGTGGATTTCGATCCCGCACTTTCTTGTCATCGTGTGCGACGTATTTATTCTTATCGGAGCGATCTCGGTCTGGTACCAGATCAAGGAGGTCATGCCCGCGGCCGATGAAACCGTGCGCGTCATCGGCCAGCAATGGGCGTGGAGCTTCCAGGAGCCCGGCCCGGATGGCGTTCTGGACACGACCGATGACATTCGGACCGTCGGAGAATTACACGTGGCGGTGAACAAGACGTATCACTTCGAACTAAGGTCGCGCGACGTGGTGCACAGCTTTGCGATTCCGTCGTTTCGCCTGAAGCAGGACGCTCTGCCCGGACGCACCATCACCGGATGGTTTCGTCCGGATCGTATCGGAACCTACGACATTCAGTGCACTCAGATGTGCGGGATCGGGCACGGCCTGATGGCCGGGCGAATTGTCGTCGAGACGCCGCAGGACCACGCGGCCTGGCTCATGCGCATTTCGAATCAGGACGCGGCCGCCCAGCAAGCCGCTGCGGCGCCAGCCGAAAACTCCGCGACCGTTGCGGAGGTGAGGCGATGAGCACGCAAGTTCATCACGCCGAACCCGGATTCATTCAGAAATACTTCTGGTCGACGGACCACAAAATCATTGCCATGCAGTACCTGTTCACGGGGATGGCGATGGCGCTCATGGGCGGCTTTCTGGCCTATGTGTTCCGCATGCAGCTGGGTTTTCCGAACCATGACGTTCCCGGGTACGGAATCGTAACACCCGGAAGATACAATGCGTTGGTCACCATGCACGGCAGCATCATGATCTTCTGGGTGGCCATGCCCATCCTGATCGCCGCATTCGGTAATTTCCTGATACCCCTGATGATCGGCTGCGACGACATGGCGTTTCCCCGAATCAATCGCCTGTCCTACCAGATTTTCCTCCTCAGCATCTTGGTTCTTCTTGCTTCATTTTTTGTTAAGGGTGGAGCTTTCGGCGGAGCATGGACAGCCTATCCGCCACTTTCCGCCAGCGGCGCCTATAACCTGACCCCCGCCGGAGCAACACTCTGGCTGCTGGCAGTGGCGCTGGAATTCGTGGCGTTCCTGCTGGGGGGAATCAACTTTACAGTGACCGCGATGAACAGCCGCGCTCCAGGCATGAAAATGTACGACATCCCGATCGTGGTATGGATGATCGTTCTGGCCAGCATCATCTTCATGGCCTCCGCTGGGCCGCTGATTGCCGGCGCGATCATGCTGCTGTTCGACCAGACGCTCTCCACGGGCTTCTTCGATCCGAACCGCGGCGGCGATCCACTTTTGTGGCAGCACCTGTTCTGGTTTTTTGGACATCCGGAAGTGTACGTGGTTCTGCTTCCCGCCATGGGAATTGTCGCGGAAATCATTACAGTCTTCGCGCGAAAGAAGATGTTCGGCTACAAGACCGTTCTGTACACGGCGTGGGCGACCGGCGTGCTGAGCTTCGTCGTTTGGGCGCACCATCAATTCGTGGCCGGAATTGATCCGAGGATGGCCAACATCTTTTCGGTCACGACGCTGTTGATCTCGATCCCGATTGCCGAGATGGTGTTCCTGTATATCGCCACGCTTTATGGAGGGTCGATCCACCTGACCACGCCCATGCTGTGGGCCCTGGCTTTCATCGCCGAATTCATGATTGGCGGCGTGACCGGAATTTTCCTTGGCTCGTCCGGCACGGACATCTACCTGCACGATACGTATTTCGTGATCGCCCATTTCCATTACACGTTCGTTCCCATCGCCATCATCTCGGTATTTGCCGGACTCACCTACTGGTATCCCAAAATGTTCGGGCGGATGCTGAATGAAACTCTGGGAAAGATTCACTTCTGGGGCACGGTAATCGCATTCAACGTGGTTTTCATTCCGCTGTTTATGACCGGCGTTGCCGGCGACCAGCGCCGGGTTTACAGTTACGCGCAATTCGCGGAGCAGGCCCGCCCCGCGCTGCAGCACCTGCGCACGACCTCGACGATCGCGCTTTTGGTGATGTTGGCGTTCCAGGTGTTCTTCCTGATCAATTTCTTCTGGAGCCTGCGCCACGGCAAGCGCGCCGAGGCGAACCCTTGGAGGGCCTCGACGCTCGAATGGACCGTTCCTTCGCCGCCGCCGCACGGCAACTTTGCCGAATTGCCGACCGTGTATCGCGGCCCCTATGAATATGGTGTGCCGGGGCGGGCCGAGGATTACTGGCCCCAGAACGCTCCAAATTAGGCCCTGGGGAGACTTTGAGAATGAGCGCTAGCGCCAAGCCGATTGCCAATCAACGAAGCGTGACGGGGATTCCCACCGCGCGCCTGATCACGTGGTGGGTGATTGCATCGGAAATCGTGATCTTCGGAGGACTCCTTGCCTCCTACCTCATGCACCGTTTGGGGCAGCCCGAATGGGGAGCCGAAGCGGCGCATACAAACACATGGGCGGGGGCCTTCAATACATTTGTGCTGCTTACGTCCAGTTTGTTTGCGGTGCTGGCGCACAAAGCGGCTGATGCCCACGACGGCCCTCGCGCCGCGAAATTGCTGCGGTTGACAGTATTCGGGGGGCTCATCTTCCTTATCGTCAAGGGATTTGAATGGACCAAGGATATTCGCGAGGGATTCGTTCTTTCCTCCGGCGGATTCTGGCCCTATTACTACACGCTTACCGGACTGCATGGCCTTCACGTGCTGGCAGGGATGATCATCATGCTGATCGTCGCGGCCGACGCGTCAAAAAATCAGGAACTGCAGCGCGTGGAATGCATCGGACTGTACTGGCACTTCGTTGACATCGTTTGGATTTTCTTATTCCCTTTGTTGTATATCGCCCGGTGAGGCAGCTATGACGACCGAATCACACGTTCACCATCCCAATTACGTCAAGATCTGGGCCATTCTGGTTGTGTTGCTGATCGTGAGCGTAGTGGGCTCGATGTCCGGCATTCGCCTGGTGATTCTGGTGGCTGCATTCGGGGTTGCCATTGTGAAAGCCTTTCTGGTGGCGAAGAATTTCATGCACGTCAATGTTGAAAAGCGGTGGGTTCCCTATCTGCTGGGCGTATGTCTTCTCTTCATTGTCATCCTCTTTGCAGGCGTGGCGCCCGACGTGATGAATCATGCCGGCCTCCATTGGAACAATGACGCCGCAACAAAAGCAGCGACATCGAGTTCGCAGGCGACAACCCCCGGACATGAGTAGCCAAACTACGATCGTCGAATCGACCTTGACCGAAATTACCGCGGCGAGGCGCCTCCCGAACTCCGTTTTGGCCATGATCATTTTTATCGCCACGGAAATCATGTTTTTCGCGGCCCTAATGAGCGCGCACACGATTGCGAAAGCCACGGTCCTGGGAGGCATATGGCCGCCGCCCGGCCAGCCACGGCTGCCCGTGGAACGCACCGCGGTGAACACGGCGATATTGCTGCTGAGCGGCATTCTGTTGTGGATCGGCAATCGCCGCATGAGCGCCGAGCCCGCGCGGGCCCTTCGATACGTTGCCGGAGCGATCGCAACCGGGATCGCTTTTGTGCTGTTGCAAGGGGTGGAATGGGTGCGGCTCATCCGCGAGGGCCTGACGATGACATCCAGCAACCACGGGGCGTTTTTCTACTTGATCGTTGGCGCGCACGCGCTGCATGCGGTTGTCGCGATTATCGCTCTGACGTGGGCTTATATGCTGATGCGTCGTGGAACCCTGATCCCATCCACGTTTACAGCCACGCAGGTATTCTGGTATTTCGTCGTCATCCTGTGGCCCATAATTTACTTGCGGGTCTATCTATGAGGATGTATTTTGATGGGACCATGCGTTTAGGCAAGTCATTATCAATCATTCTTGTGGCCGCTGCGGCGTGTCTGACTCCCGCCGCGTCCTGGGCATGTTCCGCGTGCATGGTCAACGATCCCAAAACAGCCGGCACCTACCTGGGGATGACCGTGATGATGAGTGCCTTGCCGCTACTCATCATCGGTGGGCTTGGTTACTGGCTGTGGCGCCGCCATTCCTGATTCTCGTCGCCATCAGATTTATTCCAGGGTTTTCGCAGTGAAACTGACGATGAAATCGTCTTCTGCGGTGCAGGTAACTTCAATGGGGTTGCAGCAGACTTCACAATCTTCCACGTATGTTTGATGTCGCACCGAAAGGTCCACGACCATTGAAATTTGTTCTCCGCAATACGGACACATGAAGAAGTGTTCCACCATCGCCTCATCGATCGTGCAAGAAATTCATCACTCCGAGCGGAGCGAGGAATCTCTCTTCATTTTTGCCGACCCAGACAGATTTCTCACTTCGTTCGGAATGACCACCAAGAGGAGCAGTAAAAAATTAAAGAACGGTCTCAATCTCCGAGTCGATCGTGATATGCGTCTGGTCGAAACCGTTGATCGTGTAGGCGGGCCCGCTCACCGCCGAGAAATGAAGGTAGCGGCTGATGTGGTAGTCCTCATCGAAAAGGCCGAAAATTCGCTCGGCGTCCGCGCGGGCCAGTCCAAAATCGGCGAGTGGGGCGAGGAATCCAAAGCCGCCCGCGATGGCCAGGTATTTTTCGACGATTTGATGCAGGGTCATGAAGGTGTCGTGGGCTAAAGCGCTCTTCCTATTCACAAAGAATGTGGAGGCTAAAGAGGCTGCGGAAAAACCCGCAACCTGTAAAGCCGCGACCAACAAAGATTACGGCAAGCCAAATGGGCAAGATGAAAAAAATTCCAAGATGCGCCCATCAGATCCACAGATACGCGCCGGAATCTCCATAAGGCACGTTGACGTAAAACAGATTCGCCTCGCCGATTTTGCTCAAAGCCTCGCACAATTTTGCGGCGCCATGTTTCGCGCAGTACAAAGCCCCGGGAGTTTCCTCGATTCGGTCGGTCTGATCGAGGCTGGAAACTTCGCGCCGGGAGATCCACAACCACGTGGCCGGCGCTCCGCAATCGCTGCACGGGCCGCTGAGCGTGTCGGCGCGCTTTCCGATCGCGGCAGCCACCTCGGGACGCAGGCCCGCGGCGGCGAAGTCGTCCGCACCGACAAAGAAATATTGGGTGAAGGTCTCGCCGTCCGGCTCGAACGCGACGACGCGGCCCGGATACGCGGCCAGTTCCGCTTCCAGCAGCCCTGACAGGCAATCGAGGCAAACGGACACCTCCGGCCGCAAGGGCTGGCGGCGATGGGCTGCTTTGCCGCGCAGGTACAGCGTGTCGGGGATGAATGTCGCCATCCATACGTGCCCGGACTCCAGATGGACGCACTCCGGTGGCCAGCGCATCAACCGTGCCAGCCAATTTCGCGAGCGCGGGCGAAACGCAAGTTTTGGATATGCCTGATCGAGCCCCATGCGCGCCATATTTCGCAGATGGTACCAGAACGCGCCAACTTTTGCGGCTATTCAGTTATCATGGCGGGCTCCAAGTAGAGCCCGCACCCGTATTCGGGCGGGCTCCCCTTCCTGCGTCAGGACAAGCAAGAAGAGCCCGCACCGGCCACAAAATCCGTTAAGATCATTCTCTATGTCGCGGCTGGCGCCCTGCCTCACGGCTGCACTGCCGCCAGATTTCTCAACGATACTCAGGAGGCTTCATGCCGATCGCCGTAGGACAACCTGCTCCCGATTTCACGCTCCAGGATCAGAATCAGAATAACGTCAAACTTTCCGACCTCATCGGGAAGCGCAATATCGTCCTGATCTTTTATCCGCTCGATTTCAGCCCGATTTGCACCAACGAGCACGTCTGCTTTGTCAACGGAATGAAGGAATTCGAGAAGCTCGATGCCCAGCTGCTCGGCCTGAGCGTGGACAGCGTTTGGACGCATAAGGCGTTTGCCGAAAAGTTGGGGATCGATTATCCGCTGCTCGCCGACTTTCACCCGAAGGGCGCGGTGGCGGAAAAATATGGAATCTATAATCAGGAACGAGGAATCTCGGGGCGGGCAATTGCGGTCATTGATAAAAGCGGGAAAATTGCCTGGTTCAGGGTTTACGAATATCCAAACGCGCCCGAAACAAGTGAAGTGGCGCAGGCTCTTGCAGCGGCGAAGTAAGCGCGGGAACCGGTCGACCGAAGGAAGGAAAAACCGGACACAGCACCCGCCGAGTGACCCAAGCGGGCGCCGCGTCGAAGTTTTATCGCCTACTTGGGGTTGGCGTCTTTGTTCAGCTTACGAATGTAATCCACCAGCTGCCAGCGTTCCTTGTCCGACAGGGTTTCCTTCCAGGTCGGCATAGGGCCCCGGCCTTCGCTCATCTTCCAGAAAAGCGCGCCGTCCGACTCGGAGGCCATCAATTTGGGGTCCGTGAAGTTTGCGGGCGGAATCTTGCTGGTTCTGCCGGCGATGCCGTCTCCCTTGCCCTTATCGCCGTGGCAAAGAACACAATTCTGATCGTACGTGTCTTTCCCGGCGGCCAGGTTTTCCGGGGTTGCCAGGAAGGGGTTCTTGACCGCCTTGGCGGCATCCGGGGCAACCCAGGGCTTATAGTCGTCCTGCGCCACTACCCGTCCACCAGTGAATGCAAACACAGCGAAAACCGCGCAGATTCCCAGGCCGCGAATCAGCCACGGTGATGTTTTCTTGCTCAGTCCAGTCATTCTGATCACTCCATGGATTATGGGATTTTTGGAAGCAACGAATTTTCCCACAACGCTCGCCACATTTCAATCGCAAAGGCTTCAGTTTACGTTCTCCTTACATTCGATGCCGGCGTACGGGCGCGAGATGTAAGCCACCCCTGAAGCGGCAGGTCCGGGCCGTACTGATCTGCCGTCTAACATGAATCGTTTTCAGAGGGTGATTTTCTAGACGATCCCCAGCTTCTTGCACGCACGAGGCTTAAATCTTCCCGCCGAAGGTAAGCCAGAGGAGCGCTCCATTCAGGAGAATGATGGCGGCGGCCATTGCCCACCCGAAAATGGCGGTCAAGCGGCTGTTGGTAAAATCGCCCATTTTGCTACGGTCGCCGGTGAATTGAATGAGCGGCACTACGGCAAACGGCAATTGGAAGCTCAAAATCACCTGGCTCAAAATGAGCAGCCCGGTGACATGGTTTTCACCCATCAGCCCGATTACAAGCGCCGCGGGAATGATCGCGAGGGATCGCGTGATCAGCCGCCGAAGCCAGGGCTGCAAATGCAAATGGAGAAATCCCTCCATGACGATCTGGCCGGCCAGCGTGCCCGTCAGCGTGGAGTTCTGGCCGGAGCACAAAAGCGCGGCGGCAAACAGCACGCTGGCCAAAGCTCGCCCCCAGGACGGGCGTTAAGAGTTGATACGCCTGGCCGATATCCGCGACGTCGGTCATGCCGCGCTGGTGAAATGCCGCCGCGCCCAGCACCAGGATGGCGGCGTTGATGAACAGCGAAAATCCAAGCGCCAGCGTGGAGTCCAGCGTGGCGAAACGCACGGCTTCGCGTTTTCCCTTTGCGTCGAGGGCAAAGGCGCGCGTTTGCACCAGGCTGGAATGAAGGTACAAATTGTGCGGCATCACGGTAGCGCCCAGGATGCCGATGGCGAGGTACAGCATCTCGCGATTTTTCAGAATTTCCGCCGTGGGCAGGAATCCGCGGGCGGCCTCGAGCCACAGGGGCTGCGCAAAAAAGATTTCGTATGCAAAGCACGCGGCGATGGTCATGATCAGCGTGATCACCAGTGCCTCAAGGACCCGGAATCCACGGCCTTGTAGCGCCAGGACGAGCAACACGTCCAGTCCGGTGAGCAACACGCCGGCCAAGCAGCGGCAGCCCGAAAAGCAGTTTCAGACGCGATTGCGGATCCCAGGACTTCCGCCAGGTCGCATGCGGCGATGGCGATTTCGCAAAGGACCCAAAGGATCAAAGTCGTCCGGCGCGAGTAGTGTTCGCGGCAGGCCTGCGCCAGATCGCGGCCCGTCGCAATCCCCAGCTTTGCGGACAGAGCCTGCAGAAATATGGCCATGAGGCTAGAAATCAGCACCGCGCTCAGAAGCGTGTAGCCGAAGCGCGAGCCGCCGCCCAGGTCCGTCGCCCAGTTGCCCGGGATCCATGTAGCCGACGGCCACCAGGTAGCCCGGTCCGGCAAAGGCGAGCATTTTTCGGAGGAAAGACGCGCCCGCCACAATAGGAATGCTGCGATGCGATTCCGGAAGCGATGGCCTGAGAATTTGCCCGATCGCGGCACGGACGGCATCGCGGAATTCATTTCGATCCTGGCCGCCGCTGGACTGGAAGCAATTCCTGGGACGGGCATGGAGTCGTGGGAGCGGGCATAGTTAACTTCGATAAATGTCTCACATAAACTAGCATTAACGAAGTTCGGCGAGTCAATGAATCTGTCTTGCGGTTGTGCGGAAAGATGAAATCCATTGCGGCACGGCCGCCGCCGGGAAAATACGGCGACGCAAAGCATGTGCGGCGGCTGCAAAGAATATGGTAGTGTCGATTGCAGAACGGAGGGGTCATGGCCCAAGGTGCGGCGAGCAAGTACAGGTGCAGATCAAGGCGGACGAGAAGGAATTAGTCGGGCAGTTCTGCAATCTGGTGATGTTCCATCATAATGCGGAGGAGTTCACGATGCATTTCATCTACGTGTTTCCGAATGTGCCGCAAGGCAAGCTGGTTTCCAGCGTGATCGTGACTCCGGCGCACGCCAAGCGCATCTTGCGCGCGCTCGCTGAAAATATCAGCCGCTACGAGGCGCAATTCGGCCCCATCCGCGAAGTTCCCGAGCCAACTCCCGTTCCGAATGTGGGTTTCGTGCAGTAGTCGAGGCATTCGGCGACCCAAATGAGCTTTAAGACACTGCCCCGACGGCGTAGAGAGAATCCGATCACGCCGCGGGCGCGCAGAAGACGTCAAAGTGCCGCCACTTATTCATTCCTTGTTCCGTGACAATATCTCCCCAATAATTCCCGTCTTCCGCGATCTTATGGACCACATAGCCGAAGCCCGCGATCGAGCGATACAGCGCCCGGCGCTGTGCTTCATCGAGTTTCCGGTAGACCTCGAGCTTCAGAAACGGTTTGTTGTGAGAAATCAAGTCGGACAATGAGGCCAGGACCGTCGCTTCGTATCCTTCCGTATCGATTTTGATGTACCGAATTCGGGGAATAAGCTGCGGGTACGTCGCTTTCACCAACGATTGCAGGTTTCTTCCCTGCACTTTCAGCCGGAAGGCGTGTCCAGTGGAGCCATTTGCTCATTCCCTCAAAGCGGCCGCCGTTGCAAAATCCCGGAATCGGAGTATTGGAATTCCATTTCCGCGTCCTCGGGAGTCGCCGCAAACATCAGGGGAATGATTTGGGTCTTTTCCGGATTGAGTTCCGCGTTCTTCTGCAAAACCGGATAAACATAGCGGTTCGGCTCAAGTGCCAGGACGCAGCCGGTCTTGCCCACGGCCAGCGCGATGGGAATCGTCGAATCCCCCGAATGCGCGCCGATATCAATGGCGACATCTCCGGGCTTCAGAAATTTCCTTAGCTCATCGACGGAGGACTGTGTGATTTCCTTTTCGGTTTCGCTCGGATGCAGCCATTGCGCGTATTCGACGGTTCCGTCGCTGGGGAGGTCAAAACTCTTCAACTTGTAGCCATACGACTTTGGCCCCGGTTGAAGGCCCAGAAAATACGGCAATTCCTTGAGCTTCACTTCGCGCCCCTCCGACCCATGCAGGCAAGTATGATGTACGCGCAAGGCATAATATTCAACTTACACGAATGATGTAGAATCGGACCCGCCATGCGATTCGCTCTCCTTCTGATCTGCCTCTTTTGCGCTGGCGTCAATTTGTGCTCGCAAGGCCGGCCAAAATTCGCCGGATCGAGAAAGACGGCGCGGCCATTCAACGTCGTGGAAGCGACGATTCCCGACATGCAGCAGGCCTTGAAGGATGGACGCGTCACTTCGCGCGATCTGGTTTCACAGTATTTGATTCGGATCGCCCTCTACAATACCAAGCTGAATGCCATCATCAGCGTGAATCCCCGCGCCCTCGAAGAAGCCGAGGCTCGCGACCGCGAGCGCGCGCAGGGGAAAGTCCGAGGCCTGCTGCACGGCATACCAATCGCAGTAAAGGACAACATGCAGACGACGAATATGCCGACGACCGGCGGGGCGCTGGCCTTTGATGGATTTGTGCCGCCTTACGAGGCCACGCTCGTCAAGAATTTACGGGATGCGGGGGCGGTGATCATCGCAAAGACCACCATGACGGAGCTTGCCAACTGGGTGGCAGGCGGCCCGACCCCCATGACGGGCGGCTACAACGCGATGGTCGGGTTCAGTATGAACCCTTATGATCCTCGCCGTGATCCGCGCGACGCCACCTTTGACGGCCGGCCCGCGCTCGCGACCGGCGGATCCAGCTCGGGCGTTGGGACCGCCGCAAGTTTTTGGGCCGCGAATGTCGGTACGGAGACTTCCGGCTCGATTCTAAGTCCCGCAAACCAGAACATGCTCGCGGCAATCAAGCCCACGGTTGGCCGCATCAGCCGCTACGGCATCATTCCGATTACGGCCGATCAAGACACGGCCGGCCCGATGGCGCGGACGGTCACGGATGCAGCCATCTTGCTCGGAGCGCTGGAAAGCGCCAAGCCCGATCCCAACGACGCGGCCACGCAAAAGTGCACCCCTCCGCAGAGCCGCGATTACACGCGCTTCCTGAATCCGAACGGCCTGAAGGGCGCGCGAATCGGCATTCCCCGCGCGTTTTATTACGACGCCGTAATCCCGCCGGGGGAAGACAAACCCCACGGGGGTCTCAACGCCGACCAGAAGAAAGTGATGACCGACGCAATCGCGGTGCTCAAACGGCAAGGAGCGACCATCGTGGACCCCGCGGATATCCCGAGTGTCATCTCCACGGATCCGGAGATGAATCTGCTGAAGTGGAACCTATGCTCAGGGGTTGAAAATGCCAGGGGCAAGGATGCGGATTGTTCGGTCGTCCTCAAGTACGGGATGAAGCGCGATTTCAACAAATGGCTGGCTTCGCTGGGACCTTCCGCGCCGGTTAAGTCCCTCTCCGAACTTCGATTATTCAACGCTTCTCATGTCGCGGCCGGCGCAATCAAATATGGCCAATCGCAGCTCGATATCTCGGACGAAATGGACGTGGAATCGGACCGCGCGCGATACGAGGCGGACCGCGCAAAGGACCTTGAACTGGCCGGAACGAAAGGCATTGACTATGCCCTCAAGCAGCACAAGCTGGATGCCCTCCTGTTTCCCGGCGCATCCGGGGCTGCCATCGCGGCAAAGCCGGGATACCCGACCGTGATTGTTCCTTTCGGCATGATTCCCAACGATCCCGAGGTGCCCTTCCCGGATGGCTTCAATGCCAAACCCGCGCCGTTCGGCGTCAGTTTTACCGGCACCGCCTGCAGCGAACCTCGCCTGATTGAACTCGCCTACGCATTCGAACAAGCCACGAAGCGGCGCGTGCCGCCTCCTTCGACGCCTGTACCATAGGACAGTTCCAAAATCGAAACATCGGAAGCGGCGCTTCGCGACCCTCCTGAACCAGGCGTGTTAGATTACATGAGGAACCGCAGGATCCGATGAAAGCAGCATGCTCGAATTGTGGCGCCCATCATAATCTCCCAGCCGCGCAACTGGCGGGACGCTCCCGCGTGCAATTTCGCTGCGCCAAGTGCGGTAAGAGCACGATTGTGGACGTGGCGCAAAATCCGGAAGCGACCCAGGTGCTGTCGCCGGTGCCGGGGTTTGCCCGAAGTGCCGGCGCGCCCAGGCTCTCCCGCGGAGCGGTTGAAGAGAACCTGGACCTGCGATTGCCGGTGGGAAAGTCCATTGCCCTGTCGGTGATTGCCGGACCCGCCCGTGGCCTGGTTTATCCCGTGCTGAAGCCTCGCGTGGTGATGGGCCGCGCGGACGCCGACATCGTCATCAACGACAAGGAAATTTCACGCTGGCATTGCGCGCTCGAGGTCAAGGACGACGTGATCCGGCTGCGCGATCTGGAATCGACCAACGGCACGTTCCTCGCCGATGAACGTGTACGCGTCGCGGAGTTGAAACATCTTTCCGAGTTTCGCATCGGCGCTTCGATTGTCATGGTGAGCGTTACGCCAAAGCTTAACGCGCCCCGGTAGAGCCTCGCCAGATCGGTCAGCACGCCACAATCAGAGAAGATCGTTTATCGAGACTTGGCCGCCAACACCCCGCGATGTCGCTGGGGCAATCCTGGCATATTCGTTCGTTGTATTGAGCGTAGGAGTAGCGGTATGATGCGCGAGGCAGAAGCCCCAATTGGAAATCCCCTTACGATGAGAATCTTACTGTACAACCCCGACAACGGTGTAACACGGAACTTCATGCCGCATTTGTGGATGTTCCTACTGCAGGCGCTGACTCCTCCGGGCCACGAGGTGATCCTGATTGACGGCAACGCGCAGCCGATGAATGAAGATAGCATCGCCCGGTTCGTGCGTGAACGAGAGATTGGCCTGGTTGGCATCGGCGCGATGACCAGGATGGTCGCAAAGGCTTATCGCATGGCCGATGCGGTTCGCGCCACGGGAGTGCCGGTGGTGATGGGCGGGCCTCACGTGACCGAAGAGCCCGACGAAGCGCTCGGGCGGAACGGCGGGCCGCGACACGCGGATGCGGTAGCCCTTGGAGAGGCCGACGAAACCTGGCCAAAGATTGTGGCGGATGCCGCGCGCGGCGAGCTCAAAGATATATATGCTCCTGTGGATGCGTTTGGTCAGGAGCGTAAGCCCACCTTGCAGAACTATCCGCCGATACCCTGGGAAACGATCAACCTCGACCAGTTCAACCTGGTTCCGAAGGTCTTCGCTCCGCTGCTCAGGCGCGTACCGGAGAAGTGGGGAACGTTTCGCGTAATTCCGATGGAGTCCGGGCGCGGGTGTCCTTACGGGTGCGAGTTCTGCAGCGTGACCGGTTTTTTCGGCGACTCTATTCGGTTTCGCACCAACGAAAGCGTCGTGAATGAGCTGCTGCGGCTGAAGTCCCGCGCAAAAAGCGAGGGCGGCCAGATCGCCGTGTTTTTCATCGACGATAACTTCGCCATCAACGTCAAACGCACGAAGTCGCTGCTGCGCGCCATCATCGCGGCCAATGCGCAGGTCTACTGGGTTGCGCAGATCAGCGCGAATCTGTTGCGTGACGAGGAGCTGGTTGATCTGATTGCGGCTTCCGGGGGCGTTTGGATTTTTATCGGCATGGAATCGATCGACCCTGCGAACCTTGCCGCTGTAAACAAGGGCTTCAACAAACCTGGAGAGTATGCGGCCGTGCTTGCCAGGCTCGCCGAGCGCAATGTGTTTGCGATCACCTCCTTCATCTTTGGCATGGACAACGACACACGGGGAGTGGCCGAGCGGACCCTCAAGGAGATTCGCACCTGGGCGCCGGGGCTGCCCGTCTTCGGTTTACTCACCCCCTTGCCTGGGACACCACTCTACAAAAAACTGGACGAGGCGGGCCGGCTGACGAGGCCGAAGCACTGGCAGGAATTCATACCGTTCGCGATGGCCCATACTCCGTTGAAAATGACCGTCGATGAAGCTCATGCCGAGGTGAAGTACGCATGGAACCACGCGTACGCCCCGGAGGACATTGCACACGCCGTCCACTCCTTTGATCACAAGCCAGTGAGCTATCGCATCAACATCTTCATCGCACGTCTCTGTTTCCGCGGAATCTATTTCCCTCAGATGGGTCCGATGGCGTGGGTGAAGGTGCTCGTGCAGAATCGCCAGACCATCTTTGACCTCGTGAAGGAAGGGTTCACCAGCGGTTGGGGCGCAAATCAAAGAACCCCCGTGCGCGCGCCCATCGCAGACCCGCTGAAAGATGGAGAGACAAGTCTTCCCGATTCCCCTGCTTAAGGGTTTGCAACGTTCGCTTGACCGTCCCGGTCGCTGTATCGGTTATCCTGTGCGCCCGAGAAAACCACATGCCGTTAACGGCGTTTCTCAGGCGGGATGAGAATTTGTCTTACCTGAAACTGGCCCTCCACCCTTATGACGCGCGAGTACGACCCCGAATTTCGTGTTACCGTAAGCAACTGGATTTTCGATGCCTGCGCTAACCGCAATTTTGATCGCATATAACGAGGAACTGGATCTGCCGCGCGCGCTCGCCTCCCTCAAAGGCGTGGCCGACGAGATCGTTCTCGTGGACTCCGGATCAACGGATCGCACCTGCGACATCGCGCGCGAATCGGGCGCACGAGTCTATGAACGGAAACTGGACAGCCTCGCGGAGCAAAAAAATTTCGCGGCATCCTTTGCGTCGAACAAATGGATTCTTTCCATTGATTGCGACGAGGAATTGAGCCCCGAGCTTCGCGATTCGATGATCGCCTGGAAGCAGGGCACCCCCGATAAAGCCGGGTACGATTTCCCACTGATGACCAATTATCTGGGCGACTGGATCCGGCATTCGGGATGGTATCCGGATTATAAATTGCGGCTGTACGACCGCACGCGCGGAAAATTCGTTAGCGTTTTGCACGAGGGCGTAAAAGTGGACGGCCCCGTGGGCCGCCTGAAAGGCCACCTGCTCCATTACACGGTGCGCACTTACGCGGAGCACAAGGCCAAGCTCGATTTTCTCTCCACCATGGCGGCAGAGGACATGCTGGCCCACGGCCGCAGGAGCTGGCGCGCGGCGATGATTTTCGCGCCGCCGTGGACGTTCGTGCAGAGGCTCGTCTTTCAACTCGGAGCACTCGACGGACGGCGCGGCTGGATCATCGCGTGGCTCTCCGCATACTACATCTACATCAAGTACCGCAAGCTGGGCCGGCTGCTTGCGGGTGAAAAGCTGACGCACCGCTCGTGGCCCAATCCCGGCGAGGCTTGAGCGTGCGCCCTCTGGTGGTCGATCTCGGCCGGGAGTATCGCGGAGGAGAGCATCAGGCGCTGCTGCTCGTCAAGGGTTTGCTCGCGCGAGGCCACACCCCGGAATTGATCGCCGTCCAGGATTCTCTTCTGGCTGGGCGCGCGAAAGAGGCCGGCATCACCGTCCACTGCGTTGCGATGGGACGCAAACGTTTTGGAGCCACCCTGCAGATTCGCAAGCTCGTGCGTTCGCGGCGCGTCGATGTGATTCATGCGAATGAGCCGCATGCATTGAGCGCCGCGTGGCTCGCTCGGGCGCACCGGTCGGTTCCCATCGTTGCTTCACGGCGGATTGCCCTGCCGCTCTCGCGAGGCTCAGTCTCGCTGGCACGCTATCGTTCGGCGGCGCGCATCGTCGCGGTATCCCGCTTTGTCGAAAGATCGGTCGTCGAGAGCGGTCTGTCCCCTGACCACGTCGAAGTAATTTACGACGGTGTGGAGATTCCGCCTGAAATCACAAATGCGGATCGCGAGAATGCTCGGGAAGAATTCGGAATTCCTCCGGGTGGCCTCTGCATCGGAAACGTTGCCGCGCTTGTCCCGGAAAAGGGGCAGGAAATCCTGCTGCGCGCGTTCGCAAAATTGCGGGGGCAATTCCCGGATTGCATTCTGCTCCTTTGCGGCGACGGCCCCGAGCGGGCAAGATTGGCGAGACTCGCGGTCGAGATAACAGGCTCGACTGGAACCAAACATTCGCGCCGTCATTCTGAGGAGTCCCGGCACTGGCGGGACGAGGAAGAATCTCTCGGTTCTCTGGACTCCAACCGCAGAGAGATTCTTCGGCCGCCAAACCGGCCTCAGAATGACGCCAAGGAGAGGGTCTCGCAAAGTGTTGTGAGCGTCGCTGATGCAGTGAAGTTTGTTAGCCCGGTTGGAGATATCGGCGAAATCCTGGCGGCAATGGATGTATTTGCGTTCCCATCCCACGAGGAGCCCCTTGGCAGCGCCTTGCTTGCAGCGATGTCGCATGGGCTTCCGGTCGTGGCCATCGGGCGCGGCGGGATTCCGGAAGTCGTGGAGGATGGAAAAAACGGCCTGTTGGTGAACAGCCTCGATCCCGATGCGCTCGCCTCGGCGATTGCCGGATTGCTCGCGAACCCGGAGGAAGCGCGCCACATTGGCGGAGCGGCACGCGAAACGATCGTGGCGCGATTTTCCGCGGACCGTATGGTGGAAGCGACGCTACGACTCTATGAGGAAGTGACTAGTGGCGAGTGACTAGCGAAATCCTTCCGTAACTTTATGTCGCGGACACACGTTGTCAGGCCGATCGTCATCTGAAGCGTCACTAGCCACGAGTCACTCGCCACTAATCGCTCTTCCCCAAAAACGCCAAAAGCGCCGGACACCCCGTTCCCGCGGAGTGGCAAGCGCTTTTGGGTAAAGATTTATTACGCCAGTTTTTTGCCTTCGCGTGTTCCTCCTATCCTTGCAGCGGTTTCCCTGAGATGACCGGGGTGTTGATAACCCACCGGCCGGTTGGCTCTAGGAACTCAAGCCCGATGGCAAAGCCTTCGCTTTGCTGCTGGCAGTACGTCACGCGGGCGCGGGCGCGGAAGTCCCCCGGCAACGACGCGATTTCGAGCGTTTCGTTGGCTCGCCAGCGGCGGATGGTCGTCACGCGCGCTCCGCGGGAGCTGACGTTCTCTGTGAACGTCGTTTCCACGCCCGGCGCGCGCCTGTGTCCGGAAATGTGAACTGCCACCGCCATCGGAATCCTTTTTTCAAGACGTTCGACATCAAATGTGTTCGGCACAATCCCTCAGTCAAACGATTTTTTTACAAGCACGCCGCGATGCGTGCCAGCGTGCGAATCCCGTCCGAACGGCCCTTCATTCCATAAAGTGCCCGGTCGGCGGCATTAAAAAGGGCGTCGATCGTCTCTCCGTCCTGCGGAAATACCGCCGCCCCGACGCTGACCGTGGCATGGGGGACTTCCCCGTCATTCTCCAGGCGCTCGCAAATGCGCCGGCTCACGGAAGTAGCCGCTTCCACTCCCGCCTCCGGCAACACCACGGCAAATTCGTCTCCGCCATAGCGTGCGGCCGTGTCCATCGCCCGCGAATGAACGCGCAGGACATTCGCCAGGCGGCAGATGGCGCGGCTGCCGACCAGATGCCCGTATTGATCGTTGATGGCTTTCAAACCATCCAGGTCGAGCAGCAGAATGGCGAACTGGCGGCCGGTGCGCCGCGAACGCTGAATTTCCGTTTCCATCACATTGATCAGCGTGCGGTAGTTCGAAAGCCCGGTCAGCGGATCGGTCACGGCAAGTTGACGAACCTGGTCGAAGAGCCGTGCGTTGTCGAGAAGCGCGCCGCCCAGTACGAGAGCGTAGCTGCTGACCTTCAGGAATTGAGCGACACTGAAGGGAGCATCCAGCAAACGTTCGGACTGCGCGGCCACCAGATGGCAGGCCACGTTCATCCAAAGGGCCGCGCAAAAAACGCGGTCCACAGGCAGAACGCTCCGGTGCTGCCTGCGTCCGAAGGCGATCGCCGCAATTGCGAAAAGGAAAGCGGGCAGAAGGTCAGCCGGCCGGGGAATAAAAGCATTGGGGTGCATTGCCGGGTCCCAGGTGGATCCGAGATATGCCGCGCTGGTCAGGTACGCCACCACGACCACGACGACCAGCGCTATCGCGATTTCACGTCCGGGCTCGCGGGAATTCGGAATCCGGCGCTCCACCACAAGCGCCGCGATCAAGACCAGCGCGAGAAGCGTCCGGCTGACCATCCACGCGAGCGGCACGCGAGCCTGCGCCGGAGCCCCCGAGGCCAGAACGTCGTAGAAATTGAACGTCGCGACAGTTTCAATCAGCCCGGACAGAACGAATCCAAATGCGAGGATCAATGTGCGCCGGTCGTGCGTGCCCCGGAAACGCACCAAGGCGTTGGCCGCGTAGGTGAAGCACAACAGGCTGCCGACGATTTGAAAGTAGGAGTACAGGATGGGTTCGGACGAATAGGGAAGCTGGCGCAGCCAGGCTGTCAATGCGAGAAACGCGACTGCGCCGACGATTCCGAATCCCCATCGGAGACGCCAGCACCAATCGCGAAGCTGAATCAGGAAAATCACCGCTCCCCCAGTTGAGCAGTTCCACTTCTCCGGCAGGCCTACGCTCTATTTGCATTCCCAGCGTAGAAATTGAGCCCGCACGCATGGCCGTGTTTCGTACGACGGTGGTATGAAGTGCAAGTCCGGAGCCTTTTAGGCATGGGGGAAGGCAGTTCTGCAAGTACAAGATAAATAAGGGGATGCAACATGGGGTGTGCCATGTGGAAACAAATTTGGACTTTTCATTCCCTGGGGATGGGTAGGAATGTAACAAGAGCTGACGCACCCTTCCCAATCTGGCACACGGTGTTTACAAACTTGGCACTAGTATGCGTCGGTTTGAAACAAAGCCTTAAAGATTCTTAACCTGTGGGAATTTTAGACTTTAGGCTTCGGGGGTGGCAACTCGCGCGCTTCCTGCTTGTCCTGAAATCCCGCCGTTTTGTGAGCGCCATCGCAAAATGGCTTGTTTGCGGAATGTCCGCAACGGCATAGCGCAAATGAGGTGCGTCCGGCAAGGCCGTACGGCCGGCCCTCCATATCGACGAGTTCGCATTCTCCTTCGATTCGCAACGGACCGTCATTTCGGACGATGATTTTCATTCGTTTCCTTTGGCCGAGTGGCCATTCGCACTCGGCTCGCGCGGAGATCCGGGTCAATACTTCGGCATCGTCGGATCGACTTGGTCCGACCATGCCAGCACGCCGCCCTTCAGGTTCCAGAGTTTCTTGAATCCAGCCTTCTGCAAAAAGTGGATCGCATCGGCGGAGCGCTTTCCGCTGCGGCAGTAGACAACCATCTCGCGCGAGCTGTCGAGTTCACTCACGCGGCGCGGCAGTTCTCCGAGCGGGATCAAATTTCCGTTCAGATTGCAGATCTGATATTCGTGCGGTTCACGCACGTCCAGAATGAACAAATCATCGCCGCGGTCCTGTCTCGCCTTCAGCTCTATGGGGGTAATTTCCGGAATTCCATCCGTCATTGCAGGAGCCTCCTCGCCACGAATTCCGCAAAATTCTTCATAATCGATCAGCTTGTTGATCGTGCGATGCTCGCCACACATCGGGCAATCCGGATTCTTCCGCAGCTTCAGCTCGCGGAAGCGCATGGCGAGAGCGTCAAACAGCAGCAGCCGCCCCACCAGCGGGTCGCCGGCGCCCAGAATCAGCTTGATGGTCTCCATCGCCTGGATTGAACCGACAATTCCCGGCAGAACGCCAAGCACGCCGCCCTCGGCGCACGAAGGCACCAGCCCCGGCGGCGGCGGCTCGGGATACAGGCAGCGGTAGCACGGCCCGTCCGGATACCCGAATACGGTTGCCTGGCCTTCGAAGCGGAAAATCGAGCCATAAACATTCGGCTTGCCCAGGAGCAGGCAGGCGTCGTTGACGAGAAAGCGCGTCGGGAAATTGTCCGTGCCGTCAACAATGATGTCGTAGTCCTTGAAAAGATCGAGCGCATTTTCGCTGGTCAGGCGCGTGTCGTAGGACTGGATTTCGATCATTGGGTTGAGCGCCGAAAGGCGGGCCTTTGCGGCTTCCGACTTGGGTTTGCCCACATCCGCGGTTGTGAATGTCACCTGGCGCTGCAAATTTGAGGAATCGACTACGTCGAAATCCACGACTCCCAGATGGCCCACTCCCGCCGCGGCCAGATACAAACCCAGCGGCGCGCCAAGGCCTCCCGTACCGATCATCAGGACGCGAGCGCGCTTGAGCTTGAGCTGCCCTTCCATCCCAACCTCCGGCATGATCAGGTGGCGGCTGTAGCGCTGAATTTCTTCTTTCGAAAGCTTTACTTCCTGCATAGAAAGTGCCTCGGTCGAAATTGCCATGTACGTTTCCCCTAATTCCTTTCCCTGCCGCCGGCGATCGAAGGCACGATGCTGATCGTGTCTCCATCCTTGGTCTGCGTCTTTTCCTTTTCGAGGAAGCGAATGTCCTCGTCGTTGAGATACACATTCACAAAGCTGCGGATTCTTCCGTCCTCCGTGTACAAATGCTTGCGCAGCTCCGAGAAGGTCGAAGTCAGATTGCCGAGCGCATCACCCACTGTGTTCGCGTTACACTCGATGCTCGCCTGCTTTCCGGTAAATTGGCGGAGCGGCGTCGGAATCAGGACCTTTACGGCCATATATTGCTTTCCCCTCTCGTTTGATACGCGCATGGGCTCTACTCTTCACCGCCAAAGCCGGACATGGCTGGCGTCGGCGACTTGAATCACGCCGGAACACTCGATCAGATGCACGAGCTATGGCCAAAGTTTCAGCCGCGACACGATCTAAAGGACTTACCTTAACCTTTAGTCGCCTGGCCGGCAGGTTTCGCCACCGATATTTCCTCCGGCTGAAATTTGGACCGGTCATCCTCAAGACGCCATGACGTTAAGTCTTTGGGAGTTCGGGCGTCAACGCTTACGATCACATAGCTGTACCACGGCCAGGCATGCTCCCTGTCAAATTCGCTGGGCCGCGCCGGATGATCCGGATGAGAATGATACCATCCCAGCAGGACAAGTCCACGCTCGGCGGCGGCACGTTCGGCGGCGCGAAAATCGTCCGGAGTAATCGAAAAGCGGTTGCGCGGAGAATCGTCCCGGCGATTGATCAGCGGAAACAAGGTGCGGACCTCGCGTCCGGCGTCGCCGTCCGTTCCCAGCATCGCGCCGCAGCACTCATTGGGATAGTCCTTCGCGCCGTGGTCGCGAATTTCCTTTTCGAGATTTGCCGGCAACAATAGCATGTTGTGATTTTATTTCCGAGGGGCTTCTCTAAACTTCGTCCCAAAAACGCTCGCTCAGATATTTTGTTCCGGAATCCGGAAAAACCGTCACGATCACGGCTCGCTCGTCCGGTCGAAGCGACGCCGCAACTTGGAAGCAGCCTTCGAGCGCTGCGGCAGCGCTCGGACTCAGAAGGATCCCTTCCTCGCGCGCGGCGCGTTTCACCAGACGGTAGGCCTCTTCGGTGTTGACCGTAAGATTGGCATCGGCGAGTTTGGCGTCATAAATCCCCGGCACGATCGCCGTCGCCATGTGCTTCCAGCCTTCGAGCCCATGAAAAGCGGCGTCCGGCTGCAGACTGATGCAGCGGATCGCGGGATTCAACTCCTTCAGGCGCCGCGTGGTACCCACAAACGTTCCACTGGTCCCCAGCCCCGCTACGAAATGCGTCACGCGTCCGCCAGTCTGGTCCCAGATTTCGTTAGCCGTCGTCTTATAATGCGCGCGCCAGTTCGACGGATTGCCGTACTGATCCATGTAGAAATATCTGGCCGGCTCGGCGGCGATCAATTCCCGCGCGCGCAAGATCGCTCCGTCGGAGCCTTCATCCCCCGGCGTGATCACGAGGTCAGCGCCGTAGGCTGCCAGGATTTTCTTGCGCTCTTCGCTGGCGCTGGACGGGAGGCAAAGTTTCACGCGATACCCCAGCGCGGCGGCAATCATGGCGTAGGCGATGCCCGTGTTCCCGCTCGTCGCGTCCAGAATCGTCTGGCCCGGCTTCAGTCGTCCGGTCCGCTCCGCTTCCCGGACCATTTCGAGCGCCGGACGGTCTTTCACCGATCCGCCGGGATTGAACCACTCCGCCTTGCCGTAAAATTCGACGTTTGAATAGTTTGGGCCAACGCGTTCCAGGCGCAGCAACGGGGTGTTCCCGATGCAATCGAGCAGGCTTTTTCCTATGGCTCCCGTGCTCGCCGACGTCCCGGGCGGGGGAGGATTTTTCGCCATGTGCATGTTTTGCGCTATTCCCTGCTCTTTTCCGAACAGTCCCCTAAAACCCGGGCCCTTGAAGCCTCCTGAAACATTCTACGCGAGGCATACACCCTGCACAGTTTCGCCGGGCAGACTCAAATGTCTGCGGATAATTTAGCATAACTTTGTCTTTACACGACTCCGGGCGCTCCGTATTCTAAGCCTGTATGTGGAATGTTGACGAACGATTTCCTGCCGCGCTCCTGGAAGCCCTGCCGGGCGCGGGATTTATTGTGAGCAGCACCGGCGGCGTGACGCGCGTCGAAAAGTATGGCTGCGGCGCTGAGTTTCGGCGCACAGCGGACAATCATTACTTGATGACGATCCTTCCGACGATTCTCCTGAACGGCCAATTCACGCGCCTGTGGGATGCCGGCTACCAGAAGTTTCTACTCACCGATGACGGCCGCAAATTCCCCGCG
Organism: Terriglobia bacterium; assembly: GCA_963757625.1. Taxonomy (GTDB): domain Bacteria; phylum Acidobacteriota; class Terriglobia; order Acidiferrales; family UBA7541; genus Palsa-360. The sequence goes on from CAVWSJ010000007.1 coordinate 618,645, forward strand.
AACGCCGACATGCTTCTCCGCATGCGCCGCTTCAACGAAGAACTGAGAACCGCCCTCGGCGTGCCGACCTACTACAACGAGGCGCTCGGGTCCACTTCTCTGGTCTCCGTCTACGACCGCGTCAAAGGGCGCTTGGGCGATGATCCCGGCAAGACGGTCGGAGTGAAACCGACTTCGGGTCACTAGCCGCTATCGCGTAACTGCCGCCGGAATTGTTTCAGATCGACGCGGTGCTTGGCGGCCTTTCGCGCTCCCAGAAAAATTACCGGCACGTCGTAGTCGTACTTGCGCGCGGAGGTCCGCGTCCTCGTCGATATTGATTTCGGTAAGGCGCGCGCCGAATTCCGCGAGAAGGGGCGCGATCTGCCCCTTGGCTTCTTCGCAAAGATGGCATCCGGGTCGGGAGTAAATCGTGACGTCGCGAGGTCCCGCGAGCTGGAGGCGGCCATTTTCGGTGCGCGCGTACATGCCCGGCTCGCCGGTCGCGCGTAACCAGCCGCGCTCGACCAGACGCGCGACGGTCCCGCTAGAAGTGTCCGCGTCTCCCAAGTCCGCGAGAGATAATGTGCGTTTGCCGCGACGATCGAAGGCTGCCAGAATATTTTGTTCGAGCGAGTTCATACGAAATAGGTTATCGCAATTTCTCGCGTTCTTGGAATCACGATAAAAATGCCGCATTGATTTGGGTTTCTCTGTGTCTCTGTGCCCTCTGTGGTGAATTCCTGAAAGCGAAACACAGAAGACACCGAGAATCACAGAGGGCCCCGGAGACGACCAGGGGTAAGGAAGAGGGCTTGCCATATCGGCCCTTCGGCTTGTGTTGCGGCGGCGCGCGTGATTACATGGGAGCGATTCCAATTGTGAGGATGCGGACTTATGGCCGATGCAATCGTGTTGATTGACGATCTTTTCTTTCAAGCAAAGCTGTTTGAAACCGCAAAGCAAACTGGAACCACCCTGGAAATCGTGGCGACGGGCGACCAACTCGTGAAATCGGCGGGGCTTAGCCCCGCGGCCTTGATCGTTGTCGACCTAAACGCCCGGCATGGCGCTCTGGAGGCCGTCGAAAAGCTTGGCGCGAATGGCTCGGGCAACCCGCGGAGGGTCATTGCGTTTCTATCTCATGTGCAGACGGACCTAGCGGAACGCGCGCGCGCGGCAGGATGCCAGGAAGTGATGCCAAGATCGAAATTCACGCAAAATCTCGCCACGATCTTACGGGGAGCGAAATCGTGAGCCGTTGGAAGTTGCCATTCCGAGCGATGCTCGCGCTTTTGATGTTGGCCTGTGTGACGTCCGCGCGAGCGCAGGTAAAAACCGCAAGCCCCCAGGAGACGCTTTCCGACGCGCTTTCCGCCGCGTGCCGTCAGGACGACGACGCATTTGCAAAATTTCTCAGTTCCGACAATGCCATTGCCTACCGCGCGCTTCCCGGGCCGCAGCGGACGGCCATCCTGAAGCGTTTCGTTTTGCTCGAAGAAGCCGGGCGGCCTCTGCTTTCCACCGGCGCCACCGGCCACGAAGTGTTGCGTTGCGAAACCCCGGCGATTTCCACTGAAATGCGTTTCGGCGAAGTGCGATTGCGCGAGAATCTGGCATACGTCCCCATGGAGATCCCGATTCCCGGCGATGATCCGCGGTCGATCACTTTCGGCCTGGTTCGGGAAGGAGGGAATTGGAAGCTTCTCTCGATGGGTCTGATTATGCTGGACATTCCTGCTCTCGCCGAGCAGTGGCAGCAGGCGGACCTGGAAGCGAGCGAGGAGAGCGTCATTGCCGATCTGCACACTCTTGCCGCGGCCCTGGAAGCATACAGGCGCACGTACGGGAAATTGCCCGAGTCGCTTGCCCCGCTGGGGCCGGCCCCGCCGGGCGGAGTTTCCCCGGATGCATCCGGCCTGGTGGATGCGGAGCTGGCTGCCGGAAACAAGGATGGCTATACGATCCGGTACAACATTGTTCCACCGAGCGGCGATCCACCCGCGGAAGATGTGAGCAAAGCCGAGACGTTTGGTCTGGCTGCCACACCCAACGAGTACGGCAAGGGTGGACGACGTTCGTTTTTTCTCGACTCGGAGGGAGTCTTGCGAGGCGCCGATAAGCACGGCGCGGCCGCAAACTCTGCCGATCCCCGAATTGGACCGAGTTAACACCTTCGGATGCTTTCACCGCACACGGGCTGAAGTTTTCCCTTGCAAGGCGCTCCCGGGCGGAGCGAAAATGTTTGTACCCTTCCAATTTCCGTGCGCTGTAGTGTGCGGAATTTCCCAACGATTGAATGAATCGCAGCGATCCTGTTTGCGGGTGGACGAGCGCCATGCCAGAGCTGCCACACAAGCCGCTGACTGTTTTGCCTGGGCCAACGCCCGAGGAATCCGAAGAAATAAGCTCCGTCAACCGCCGGTCCGACGTTCGATTTCCTTTCACGGCCGCCGCGGAGATCCTTCACATCCGTTCGCAGACTCGAATTGCAGGGCGAGTTTCAGATCTGGGTTCCAGAGGATGCTATATCGATACTTTATGTCCGTTTGAGGAAGGCGCCGTAGTCCGCGTGCGCCTTGTTCACTTATCGGAGGAGTTCGAGGCCCTTGCCGTCGTAGCCTACGCCAGCGCGCCGATGGGTATGGGCCTCACATTTACCGACATCGGCCCAGAGCATCAAGAGGTCTTGAACAACTGGATGGCCCAGTTGAGCGGGACAGAATCTCCTGCGCCGCAATCGCTTTCCCCGGCCAGTGAAAGCGCCAAGCTTGCCACGGTTGAAAATGTTCGGCACGCACTGAGAGACCTGATCAATTTGATGGTCCGCAAAAGGATCATCAGCGAAAATGAGGGCGCGGGGCTGTTGCGGCAGATTTCTCGTTGATCTCGTCGTTCGCAGCTTTCTTTCCTTCCGAATACACTCACATCGAAAATTCTCTCCACCTCCGGGCTTCAAAGTCGAGCCAGAGGCATCCCTGCGCAGGGAACTAGCATTGCCGCCGGATTTGGCGATAACATCACAAGTTGGGTCATGACTTCTCCTCATTTTTCTCATAAGCCGATGCGGGCTGCCGCGCTGTTTCTCGCGGCCTCGGCGTTCTTGTTCGAGCCGCCAGCTCAGGCCGCGCCCGGATACGGCGCGATGCCGCCGGCGGCTCAACAGGGAAATGGAACGGATTCGCCGCTTCCCGTGTTTGAGATGCACAGCGGATTTTGGGTAAACCTCCACCATTTTCTCTATCTGCAGGCTCGCCTCATGAATGGCAACTCTTCTTCCATGGACAGCGGCAGGGGTGCGGCGCCTCCAAACGAGGCTCCCGCCTCCCTGCTTGATTTTCCCGCGGAGCAGATCAAGGCCTGGCAGGACGCCGTCGCGTTTTACGCCAAAGACCTGGCGAGACGCGATCTGCTGCTTAACGTCGACATGGAAAATATCAACAGCCAGCTTGCCGAAATGGAGGCCTGCCCCGAACTGGAAGGCAAGAGTTCGCCCTTATGCAAGTCCGGGCTGAGCACGGATCTGGTTGAGCGCGCTGGAACGCGCCGCGCCCGTTTACCGGGAGCACTGGTGGCCCGAGCAGGATCGCGCCAACCGCAACTGGATTGCGCAGGTTTCGCCCATCATCGAGCAGTTGGGAGTGGAGCTTTCGGGGCAGCTTGCGGATATTTATCAGAGGCCGTGGCCGGCCGGGCGGCTGCGGGTGGACGTGGTCTGGTACGGCGGCCCTTACGGGGCATACACCTCGCTCAGTCCAACGCATGTCACAATCGCCAGCCATGACGCGCGCAATCAGGGAATCTACGGGTTTGAAGTTCTCTTCCACGAGGCTTCGCACGCGCTGGCCGGAAGCGTGAATGAAGCGATCTCCCGCGAATTCCGGAAACGTGACAAACCGATCCCGCGTGACCTCTGGCACGCCCTGTTGTTCTATACCACCGGCGAAATGCTCCGCCGGGATTTGGCCTACCAATCCATGACTCCGGCATCCTTACAGGGCGCGGATCCGGCCGCTTATCAGCCCTACGCCGAGCATTTTGGGCTCTATTCAGGGGGCTGGGAACGCTTTCGCGGAATGCTGGACCTTTATTGGCGGCCTTACCTGGATAGCAGAATTTCGTTCGATAGCGCGATCTCGCGTCTGGCAGAGCAAATGTGAGGTTTTTGACTTTCATGAAAGGCTCGCCGCGGTCGGTATCCCAAGCTGAACAATGTGCAGTTTTTCAGATTCAGACGAATCCGTGCCTCGGGACGCTTTCGAGAGGAAGAAATCCTCACAACCAGTTCGGTTGACTCTTGCGTACTTCACCCCCACATGGCTTTCCCGAAACCACCTGGACATATAGACTCCCGCTATGCGTTTCGTCCTCCTATTTGTGCTCATCTTCGTTCACGCAGCACGAGCGCAGGTTACCCATTACACCGTTAAGCTCAGACCCGATCTCGATCATCACGTCTTGCGTGGCGAAGAGACAATTGAATTCCAGCATGACGCTGGAAATATCGAATGGCAGAAGCAGATTGGATTGCAGATAACTGCTACGAAAACCCCTGACGGAGAACCAGCACTGGCTGATGAGGCCGTGAGTATCCGTCTTCGCAGGGGCGGCAAGCATGTGGTGCGCTTTGAATACACCGCCGCGTACCCCGCCGCGCGGTCTCGCGGAATCACTTGGTTCACCAAGGACCCGGGCTTTGACGCGGACTTCTATTGCGAGGCCTGGATGGTTTGTGACAATTCTCCTGCTCAGAGAGCAACGTTAACTCTTGAAATAGTTCTTCCGGTTGCGAGTGGGCTGACGGCAGTCGGTCCAGGGCGACTCATGAAGGAATGGCGAAATAAAGAAGGCGAACACGCCGTTTTTGAACAGAGTGCGCCTGTTCAGACATACTTGTTCAGTTTTGGGGTCGCCAAGCTAAACCGTTCTTTGCATGGGCAATTTGTTCTCTATTCAGCAGATACCGACGCTCACAAGCTCGCGTTTACAAAGACGGCAAACGCCTATGCATTCCTGCGTAGTAAAGCTGGCGTAGATCTCGCTGATAATCAGTACACACAAGCCTCTATGCCAGAGCCGATTGGGCAAGAGGCAGGTGGACTTGCACTGATGCCGCCCAACTTTCTGCCCAATCTTGAACAAAAGGACGATGTCCAGATAATGTCGCACGAACTCGCGCACCAGTGGTGGGGCGTGCTGGTTGGTATCCGTTCGTGGTCGGACTTCTGGCTCAATGAAGGCATGGCAGATTTCATGAGCGATGCCTACGTGGAGCACTATAAAGGGAGAGCGGCATACGACGAGCAAATCGCCGCCGCGAAGAAACGCATGGACAACCTGCGCGAAGAGGGCAAAGACCGTCCGTTGCATTGGGAGGGTTGGAAGGATGCCCATGAAGCGCTCGGCCAAATTCCCTACGTGAAGGGTGCGTTATTCCTAGACCGATTGAGAACGGAATTGGGCGAGGAGAACTTTTGGCGCGGGATCGCGCTTTACACCTCGCGCAACGCCGACAAGCTCGTGGACTCACACGATTTCGAGGAGGCGATGGAGGCGGCAAGTGGGCGTGATCTCAAACAACTTTTCGATGAAGCAGTATACCACTGACCGCTTTTCAGGGCTCGCGCTCCTATCCATAGCGGTTGCGATGGTCACAGCCACAATTACGTCCTCACTTGCCGCCCAGAATGCGGTGGATGGCTTGGTGGCGCGGACCTATGTAGATTCGCGTGGCGCGAAAATGCCTTACCGCCTGTTCATTCCACGTGCATACGATTCAAAACGATCATATCCCCTAATTGTTTTTCTCCACGGGGGCGCGGGCAACGGAACGGACAACATACAGCAAATCACCGGAGGCAATACCAATGGGTCGCACGTGTGGACACATGACGATGTGCAGCGTGAGCACCCCGCCTTTGTCCTTGCCCCACAGGCCCCCGATGGCGCGACATGGGGCGGCCCCGAAGCTCCGGATTTATCACCAACAGCCCGCATGATGCTTGAAATCGTCAGGAGTTTGGAACACGAGTTCAACATCGACAAGTTACGGCTTTATCTAACTGGCCAGTCGCTAGGCGGATTTGGAACTTGGGATGTCATCATTCGTCGTCCAGACGTATTCGCTGCCGCCGTGCCTCTCTGTGGCAGCGGAATCGTGAAGGGATTTCCATTTCGGACGGTATATGCTGCTACTGATTTCGAGAAAATAAAAGACGTGCAGATCTGGGTGTTTCAGGGTGCCGATGACACGACCGTTCCTCCCGAAGGTTCTCGACAGGCTGTCGCCGCACTTCGAAAGGTCGGGAGCAATATCAGGTACACCGAGTATCCTAGTGTCGGACACCGGGTTTGGGAGCATGCATATATAGATCCAGCACTGGTCGCGTGGCTATTCGCACAGCATCGCAGCCCATAGTTTGTCCAAAAACTCTGGGGGAACCGCCGCGCTTATAAACACATTTGACTGAGTCCATGTTCGAGAGGTGAGCCTGGCGGGAACTGGCCCAAAATGGTGGTGGGAGCGTAATTGTCCGGTGGGTCGGAGTATGCTAACCTTCTGAACTCGAAATGGCGGGTTTCCCTGACATGAAATCCGCTCCAAAGCTCCTCTCTGCGAAACGGGCGTGACCCCGGGTTCCCTGCGACTCCACAGCAAGTGGCGGTTCAGCAGGCCGGAGTGACTCTAAAGCGCCTTCGCGGGACACTGGGGGCATTCGAAAGGGAGAATTGTTCGACCGCTATGCCGACGAAACCCGCAACCGGGAAAGTTCTTGAGATCAAACTGGCCCATTCGCCGGACTCCGATGACGCCTTCATGTTTTATGGCCTGGCGACGCAGAAGGTCCGCACTCCCGGCTTGAAGTTCTCCCACGTCCTGGCCGACATCGAAACGCTCAATCAAGCCGCGCCTCAGGAAATTTATGACGTCACGGCGTTTAGCTTCGCCGCGTACCCGTACCTGCGCGACAAGTATGTGCTGCTCGATTGCGGGGCGAGCTTCGGGGAAGGCTACGGTCCTATCCTGGTTTCGCATCACCCGCTCAAGCGCGAGGACCTGGCGAAGTGCAGGATTGGCGTTCCGGGCCTGCGGACGTCCGCGTTTCTGGCTCTGAAATTATATGAGCCGCGCATTGAAGCGGTTCCGATCGCCTTCGATCAGATTCTCGATGCCGTAAAGAATTCGATTGTTGACGCCGGATTACTGATCCACGAAGGGCAGTTGTTCTTCTCGCAGATGGGAATGCACAAGGTCGTCGATCTGGGGCAGTGGTGGCTGGAGCAGACGGGCCTGCCGCTGCCTCTGGGCGGCAACGCCGTGCGCCGCGCGCTGGGCCGGAACGTGGGTCTTCAGGTGGGACGCGCGATTCAGGAGAGCGTGGCCTACGCGCTCGATCATCGCGAAGCGGCCGTCAACTACGCGATGCAATTCGCTCGCGACATGGATCAGGAGCTGGCCGACAAATTCATCGGAATGTACGTCAACAAATGGACCTTGGGCTACGGCGAGCGAGGCCGCAAGGCTGTCCGCGAATTTCTGACGCGCGGCGTGAACGCCGGGCTGATTCCGGGCCCTCCCGATGCGGAATTTTTGATCGAAGAAGAGTAGCTTCCCCCTGAAGATTTCCCGGCAAATTCCCGTGCTCGCCTTGACGCGATTCGACCCATCGCTTAGAGTCCAAATGTTTCGCGGAAATGGGCCCACAAGACCGTGACCATGCAACGAGTGCTTTCCACATACCTTTTCATCAATCGTAAACTCACGCCCGAACTGATCGGTGGAGCGGCGGAGACAGGCGCCACCGCGATCGAACTTTTCTGCTCGCGCGGGCATTTCGATTACCGCTCGGGGGACGACGCGCGCGCACTGGGCTCCTGGCTCACGGGAAAGAACATGACTTTGCATTCGATCCACTCGCCGACCACGCGCGATTTCCAGCTTTCGCGGGAAAGCGGCATTCCGCTGTCGATTTCCGATCCCGAGCGGCTGCGGCGCCAGGAAGCCGTGGACGAAATCAAACGGGCACTGGACATGGTCGAGCATGTTCCGTTCCGATATTGCATTCAGCACGTGGCGCGATCGCGCGACATTCCGGACGGGCGCAAGTGGGATGCGGCATTCAGTTCCCTGGAGCATCTCTCGCTTTTTGCCCGGCAACGCGGGGTTACCCTCGCGATCGAAAATACTCCGGGTGAAATGGCGACTCCTGCGAACCTGAAAAATTTCCTGGAGCAGACGCGCCTCACCAGCGTGAAGCTATGCTTTGATGCCGGACACGCGCATCTCGAGGGCGGCGTCCTGCCTGCGCTGGAGACCGTTCGTGACTTGATTGTCACGACTCACATTCACGACAATCACGGCGAGCGCGACGAGCACCTGTTGCCCTATGAGGGCACAATTGATTGGGCCGCCACGGTCCCGGCGCTGCCGGCCGAGGTTCCTGTGGTCCTCGAACTGAAGGAGCCGGCCGTTGCCGCGGGTTCCGGTGAAATACAGGTTTTTTCTGAAACGTTGCGAGGCGCCCGCAGCGTGTTCGATAAATTTGAAGAAATTCTGGCGGAGAGATAAAAAATACATTTTCAATATGAACAAACAATCGAGCCTCGGGGGCTAAAGCCCCCTGATAAAAAACAGCCGTTATGTCGTGCCTGAAGGCACGACCCACAAGACGTCGGACTATTTCCGCGCGCTGGAAGGCCGTAACCCACAAGGCTCCATCGCATAGCAGGTTTCGAGCCTGACGGAAAAATCGAGAACTCGATCTTCGAAGAGGGAGAATCCCAGATTCCATGCCGGTCGTCACTATTCAGGAAGTCGGACAGCACGATGGCCAGGAGGTCACTCTGCGCGGGTGGCTGTACAACCTTCGCGAGGCTGGGAAGCTGCTCTTCCCCATTTTTCGCGACGGCACGGGAACGATTCAAGGCGTCGTTTCGCTGAAGGACCAGCCGGCGGCGTTCGAGGCGTTGCGCGGCCTGACGCAGGAATCGAGCGTGATCGTTACGGGCCGCATTCACGCGGACAAACGCGCTCCCGGCGGGTACGAGATTCAAATCACGGCGATCGAAGTGGTCCAGCGCGTTCCCGATGACACGCCCTATCCCATTCAGTTGAAAGAGCACGGCGTGGATTTTCTGCTCGACCACAGGCATCTCTGGATTCGCACGCCGCGCCAGGCCGCGATCCTGCGTATCCGCGCGGAGGCCGTTCGCGCCGCGCACGAATACATGGATTCTCAAGGCTATATCCTGACCGAGGCGCCCATCTTCACGCCCGCTGCGTGCGAAGGCACGACGACGCTGTTCGAGGTGCAATATATCGACGAGGAAAAAGCCTACCTGACGCAGTCGGGCCAGCTCTACGTCGAGGCCACGGCCATGGCGCTCGGGAAGGTCTACACGTTCGGCCCAACGTTCCGCGCGGAGAAATCGAAAACGCGCCGCCACCTCACCGAATTCTGGATGCTCGAACCGGAAGCCGCCTACGCGCACCTCGAAGACATGATGGCGCTGGGCGAGGGGCTCGTCACCCACATGGTGCAGTCCTGCCTGAAGAATCGCGCGCGGGAACTGGAGACCGTCGGGCGCGATACTTCGAAGCTTGCGAATGTGAAGATTCCGTTTCCGCGCATTACTTACGACGAGGCGGTCGAAATCCTGCAGAAGCGCGGGAATCCCGCGAAGTGGGGGGACGACTTCGGCGGCGACGAGGAGACAATTCTTTCCAGCACGTACGACCGGCCCGTGATGGTTCATCGCTATCCGGCGGCTATGAAAGCCTTCTACATGCAGCCGGACGCGGCGCGGCCCGAACTGGCGCTGGGATTTGATATGCTGGCGCCGGAGGGCTACGGCGAAATCATCGGCGGCGGCGAGCGCGTGGCGGATTATGATCTGCTCCTCAAGCGGCTGCGCGAGCACAATCTTCCCGAGGAGGCGTTCGGCTGGTATTTGGACCTTCGCCGATATGGCAGCGTGCCGCACGCTGGATTCGGACTGGGCCTCGAACGCACCGTCGCGTGGATTTGCGGAACTGAGCACATCCGTGAAGTGATCCCGTTTCCCCGGATGATCTATCGCGTGTACCCTTAGGGCGGACGGAGTCCTCTTTCCCGGCGCAATCGGCGTGGGGCCTCAACTATGGCGCAGAAAATTCGCATCATCGGAGTCCCGATGGACCTCGGCCAGAGCCGCCGTGGAGTGGATATGGGTCCCTCGGCGCTGCGCGTCGCCGGGCTGCAGCAGCGACTGAAAGCGCTCGGCCACACGGTCGAGGACATCGGGAATGTCGCCGTGAAACAGGCCGAAGAGCAACCCTACGGCGAAAAGCGCGCCAAGTATTTGAATGAGATTGCGGAGACCTGCCGCGGTCTTGCCGAGATGACAGAACGCACGCTCGGTGAAGGCTATCTGCCCGTCGTGCTCGGTGGCGATCATTCGCTTGCCGTGGGTTCCCTTTCGGGCGTATCGAATTTCTTCCGCGGACAATCCAAACGCGTCGGATACCTGTGGCTCGACGCACATGGCGACATGAATACGCCGGAGAGTTCGCCCTCCGGCAACATCCACGGCATGCCTCTTGCGGCTATCATCGGCTACGGGGCGCCGGAGCTGGTCGAATTGCTCGGCTATAAGCCGAAAGTGGAGCCACGCAATGTGGCGCTGGTGGGCGTGCGCGACCTGGATCCCAAAGAGCGCCGGCTGATCAAGGAATCCGGAGTCCATGTTTTCACCATGCGTGACATCGATGAGCGCGGCATGCGCGATGTGATGAGCGAAGCGCTGCGCTTTGTGACCGACGATACCGATGGCGCCGCCGTGAGCCTGGACATGGATTTCGTTGATCCAACCGATGCGCCCGGCGTGGGTACGCCGGTGCCGGGCGGCGTAACCTATCGCGAAGCCCACCTGGCGATGGAAATGATCGCCGACAGCGAGGCAATGGTGTCGCTCGAAGTCGTGGAGATCAATCCGGTCATCGATCTCCATAACCAGACGGCGCTGCTGGGCGTTGAAATGATCCTGTCCGGATTGGGGAAGAGGATTTTGTAGCGCTCGCCTTAACAGGTTACGGAAAAAGTAAAGGCGGCGTCATTCTGAGGCACGCCGCGTGCCGAAGAATCCCTCTTTTCTTGGATTTGATACGCGGAGGGATTCCTCGCTCCGCTCGGAATGACAGACTTAGTGGATTGCAACCTTATGACCACGGAAAAGAAACGGCTGCGCATTGGCGTCCTATTTGGCGGGCGCTCGGGCGAGCACGAAGTTTCGCTGATCTCGGCGGCGTCGGTCATTCAAGCGCTCGATCCGGAGAAATACGAAGCCGTTCCAATCGGCATTACGAAAGACGGCCGATGGCTCGCCGGAACCGCGGCGCACAAGATGCTGCCGCCGGCGCTCGGTGAAGTGTTGAAATCCGGCGTACGCGTCATGCTGTCTGCCGATCCGAATGTGGCGGCGCTTGTTCCGGTCGGCGAATCGCGCTCCAGTCCGCTCCGTGTGGACGTGGTATTTCCCGTCTTGCACGGCACATACGGCGAAGACGGAACGGTGCAGGGACTTCTCGATCTGGCCGGGCTTCCCTATGTCGGCTCGGGCGTGCTGGGGTCCGCGGTAGGCATGGACAAGGACATGCAAAAGCGGCTATTCCTGCAGGCGAAATTGCCCGTCGGCGATTTTCTGGCGATCCCGCGCGCCGAATGGGAACGATCCCGCGCCAAAGTTCTCCGCACAATCAGAAAGAAATTCCGCTTCCCGGTTTTCGTCAAGCCCGCGACCCTCGGCAGTTCCGTCGGAATGACCAAGGCGCACGACGCGAAGGAACTGGCCACCGCGATGGATTTCGCCGCCGAATTCGCGCAGAAAATCATGGTCGAGCGCGCGATTCGCGGCCGCGAAATTGAGGTTTCCGTTCTTGGCAACGAGAATCCGAAAGCGTCGGTTCCCGGCGAGATCGTGCCGCATCGTGAATTTTACGATTACGCGGCAAAATATCTCGAAGAAGGCACCCGCCTGCTGATCCCCGCGAAACTGACGAAAGCGCAGGTCAAGCGTCTTCAGGAATACGCTGTCCGGGCCTTTCGTGTCCTCGAACTCCTGGGGATGGCGCGCGTGGACTTTTTCCTTGAGAACCGCTCCGGCAAAATCCTGCTGAACGAAGTCAACACGATTCCCGGCTTCACTTCCATCAGCATGTACCCGAAACTCTGGGAAGCTTCGGGCCTCAGCTACCGCGATTTGCTCGACCGCCTGATCGAGCTGGCGCTCGCGCAGCATCGCGAAAAACAACGCACCAAGTACACGATTGAGCTGCCAGCCGGCACGGCTTCCGGCGCTCTCGAAAGCTAGAAGCCGTAACACAGAAAATCTTTGCAGATTGCGGCTTGACAGGTTGCGGAAAAACCCTCTTTGTTGTCATCCCGAGCGGAGCGAGGGATCTGCTTTTTCGCTAATTCGGGCAAAAAAAGCAGATCCCTCGGGCGAAACCCGCCCTTCGGGATGACAGATTGTGGATTTTTCCGCAGCCTCTTGAGCCGCGACATCGAATTCACGCGGGACCGATCCCGGATTGCTCATCCTCGAAGACCACCGAATCCTTCGCGTTGTTTGGGTCGTGCCGGACGGTCAGAGGCGCTCCCGTTATGTATTTCCCGACCCATTTGTCGGCCGAGCCTTTCAGGACGAACTGTTTGCGCAGCTTACCTGTAAAACCCGCGCCCTGAACCGTATAGGAATATTTGACGACCGCGACCCACGCGTTCTGGTTGTTGCCGGTACTCTCCATGGTTAATGAAGTTGAATCCACCCGCCCCGCTTCAATCGGCCAGGAACGCGCTTGCTTCAGCTTCCTCCTTTTCCGCGCCCATAGCGCCGCAATCACTGCCAGCACGGCGATGGAAATAGTCAGCACGATGAGATTCTGGTTCATGTGTAAAAATTTCCCCTGCCGATTCTCCAACCTTCCAGGGCGACGGTTACGGATCGCATGACCTGACTGCGTGATTCCTATTCCAGCACAGGCATCGTACATTCCTCCCGCACTTCAAGCAACAACAGCGCTGTCAACGCTGGCCCGTCCTCTCACCGATTAGTTCCCACGGCGACTTTCCCCGATTCACGGCGACAGCCTCCCTCGCGCTAGTTTATAATGGCGCGTTTCGAATCGCATGATTCAGGACATTGCCGATGCTTTCAATTCGCCCCGCGAATCCCGACGACGTGCCGCTGCTTTCAAGGCTAATCCATGAACTCGCCGATTATGAGCACCTGGCTCACGAAGCCAGCGTGACCGAGGAGGACATCGCGAGAGACGGGTTCGGAAACAATCCGAAATTTCGCGTTGTCATTGCCGAGTGGGATGGGCAGACCGTGGGTTATGCCCTTTTCTTTGAATTTTACTCCTCCTTCCAGGGCCGGGCCGGATTGTTTCTCGATGACCTTTTTGTGCGTCCCGAATTTCGCAAGAGGGGAATCGGAAGGGCGCTGCTCGCGCACGTGGCGGCAATCGCATGGAAGGAAAAGTATTTCTGCATGCGATGGGAAGTTCTGACCTGGAATGAAACAGCCATAAAGTTTTATGCCGATCTGGGCGCCTCGTTTATGGATGAGTGGAAGTCGGCAGTCCTAATCGGCGATCCCCTGCAAGCCGTCGCGGAAGAAGCAAAGTAATCCTCAACGCCGTCATTCCTAGGTGTGCTGAGTGCCTAGGAATCCCTCTTTTCCTCTTTCCTTAGATTCAAAGCGCGGAGGGATTCCTCGCTTCGCTCGGAATGGCGAATTCAGAGCCCTCACTTCGAACTCTGAAGGCTGTGCAACTCTGCCGTTTCTTCGGCTTGACTTAAGCGTCTGCCTACTTTAGACTAACCGGTTAGTTAGACAATGAGAACCGATGCATCATCGCGAGCCACCGCTGCGCCGGAATGGAACCTCCATAGCCTCGGCCGCTGCGTCCCGCGCAGCCTGCGGCACGCCCGGGACCTCACCACGGCTCGGCGCATTGTATCCACGGCGGAGCGGATTTTTGCCGAGCAGGGACTGGCGGGAGCGCGCATGGATGAAATCGCGCGCGCGGCGAAGGTGAACAAAGCCCTTCTCTACTACTACTTTCGCAGCAAGGAAGAGCTGTACCGTTTCGTCCTGGAAACGCTGCTCTCCCAACTGCGGGCGGGCGTCGGCGCCGGCGGCACCGGAGCGCTATCCCCGGGCAAGCGCCTGGCGGCGGTGATCGACAATTTTTTCGATTTCGTTCAAGCGCATCCGAATTACCCGCGCCTGGTTCAGCGCGTCCTGATGAGCCGCGGGCCAAATCTGGAATGGATCGTTTCGGAATATTACCGGCCGCTGCACGTGCAGCTGGCAGGCTTGATCGAAGAGGGGATTTCCACCGGTGAATTCCGGCGGGTGGACACGATGAATACGGCGCTCACGGTTGTTTCCATCATGGTGTTTTACTTTTCGGCTGCCCCGGTGCTGAGCCGCATCCTTGGACACGACCCTCTTCAGCCGCGAGAAGTCGCGCAGCGTCGCAAAGCCGTCCATGATTTTCTTGAACACGGGCTACTGGCGCCCGGGAAGAGATTACCAAGTCACGCTTTTCGGTCGGACAAATAGATACATTCTCGTTATTTCGGGTAAAGCGGAGCGGAATTCATATGAAGTTCTCCAAGTTTTTTTCATTTGTTGGCGCGCTGTTCGTGATCGCCTTGATCGTGTACCTCACGACGACGCCCCGCGGCAGCGAGATTCCTCTGACCGGGATCGTGACGGGCAACGACGTGATTGTGAGCCCGCAACTCGCCGGGCGCATGATCCACTTGACGGTGGATGAAGGCTCCGAGGTTCACAAGGGCGACCTGATTGCGGAGCTTGATCCGGCGGAGTACATCTCCGCGCTCAATTCCGCCGACGCGAATGTCCGCATGCTGGAGCAGAAGGTCCAATCCGCGCAGGGCACGCGAACCTTGACGGACGACCAGACAAACGCCTCTCTTCGCCAGGCGGAGGCCAATTTGACGTCCGTTCAGTCCCAGCTTACGCAAGCCCAGGCGAATCTCTGGAGGGACGAGACCACGTTTAAACGCGAGCAGGCGTTGTTCGACGCCGGCGTCGAGCCCGCGCAGAATCGCGACCTGGCCGACGCCGCGCAGCGCGCCTCGGCGGCGACGGTCAAGTCGTTCGAGGACCAAGTGCGCGCCGCCGAAGCGCAAGTGGCCGTAGCAAAAGCGAATCGCCAGCAGGTGAACGTCAACCAAAGCGATCTGGCGGCAACGCGCGCGCAACTTCAGCAGGCGCGAGCGGACAAAGTCACCGCCGAAGTGAATCTCGGATACATGAAAATTTACGCCCCGCTCGGCGGGATCGTCTCGGTGCGCGCGGCCCGCCAGGGAGAAGTCCTGCAAGCCGGCCAGCCGATTGTGACCATTCTCGATATCGATCATCTGTGGGTGCAGGCCGATGTCGAGGAGTCCTACATTGATTCGGTCGAGTACAACCAGAAACTGAAAGTCCGCCTTCCCTCCGGCGACACCATCGAGGGCACCGTATTCTTCAAGGGCGTGGAAACCGATTTTGCAACGCAGCGCGACGTCAGCCGGACCAAGCGCGATATCAAGACGTTTTCGATCAAGGTGGCCGTGCCGAATACCGGACGCAGGCTCATTTCGGGCATGACCGCGACGGTGTTGCTGCCTCCACTTCCCTCGACCCAACACTGGTGGGGGCGGATCCTTTAAGCAATCTGCCAATGAACATAACCGAAACCAACGCGATTGAAGTCACCAGGCTGAAGAAACAGTTCGGGGATTTCGTGGCCGTGAAGGAAGTCAGTTTCATTGTTCACACCGGCGAAATCTTCGGTTTGCTCGGGCCGAACGGAGCCGGTAAGACGACATTGATCCGCATGATGACGACGCTGACACCGCCGACTTCGGGCAATGCGGTGGTCGGCGGGCATGATGTGATCAGCGATGCGGACGGCGTTCGCCACGCGATCGGCGTGATTCCGCAGGCTCTCACCTCCGACCCGGAACTCACCGCGCGCGAGAACATGCTCATCCACGCGAAGCTCTACGGGCTGACGGCAGCGCAGCGCCAGGAACTGATCCCGCAGCTGTTGGAATCGGTGGGGCTTACCGAATTCGCGGATAAACTCGTCGGAAGTTTTTCCGGCGGAATGCGCAGGCGCCTGGAGATTGCGCGCGGCCTGGTCCATTCTCCCAAAATATTATTTCTCGATGAGCCTACGACGGGTCTCGATCCCGTCTCGCGCACGGCCGTTTGGGAGATGATCAACAAGCTGAAAGAAGCGGCCGGCCTGACGATTCTGCTGACCACGCATTACATGGATGAAGCCGACCGTCTCTGCGACCGGATTGCGATCGTGGACCACGGAGTTCTAGTAGCTCTCGATACGCCTACGAAACTGAAAGATAGCGTGCCCGGGACCGATGTCGTGGAGGCTGAATTCGATAATCCTCCCGCAAATTGGACCGCAGCCCTTGAAAAACTGGACGGAGTCACCGGCGTCACGGCTCAAGACGGCGTCGTTCACATGGCTTCAACCCATGGGCCTGTCACCGTCGGAGAGCTGATGGACATGGCGCGCGACCGCGGCGTGAATGTGCGCCGCGTCTCCGTTCAAGGAACAACTCTCGACGATGTGTTCCTGTACTACACGGGCCGCCAGCTTCGGGACGCCGCGGCGGACACCTACAAGCGCGACATGAGCCATCTGTACAACAGGTAAAGATCGAGCCCAATTCATGAATCTGCAGCGCATCTTCGCGATTATCGAACGGGACATGCGGAAATTCTTCCGCAGCCCGGCGCTCATGATGAGCTCGATGATCTTCCCACTCATGCAGCTCATTGTGCTTGGTTATGCTTTCGGCGGGAAGATCAAGGGAATCAAGGTCGCCGTTGTCGATGAAGACCGCACGGTTGAGTCGCGCGCCATCCGGCAGCGATTTGACGCTATCGAAGCAGGCCCGCAATCCATGGAGGTCGAGGACTATCGATCGGTTTCCGATGCACTGACCGATTTGCGCGCGGGGTTTGTTCGCGCGGTCGTGGACATCCCCGTGAATTTCTCCCAGAAAGTCGATCAGGGAAACCAGCCTCAAATCGGTTTCATCGAGGACAATACCGACAACTTTGTCACCACCGAAGTCCTCACTCGCATGCAGTCGTTGGTCCAGAATATCAATTCGGGATTGAACCCGTTCCAGCCCGGTAAACCTTTGACCGTTCCGACTCCCCGGCTTGATCCGCTCATCGATCTGGAGGTTGTCGAGCTCTATCCTTATATCGAATACATCAAGTACTTGCTGGCGGGCGCGATAGCGATGTCCATCTTTATCGTGGCCATGATCGGCGGCGGGATCACCTTCATTGACGACAAATCGCGCGGACTCCACGAAGGGTACCTGGTGACGCCGATCAAAAAGCCGGAATTGATCCTCGGGCTGATCTTCTCCGGAGCGATAAAAGGCATCATGGCCGGAACCACGATCACACTCATCGGGGGTTTGATTGCCGGAATCGACCATTTGTGGGAACCTGCACGCCTCATTTATCTTGGAATCGTCCTGGGCACTACGTCGGTGGCCATGATCAGCTTCATGTTTTTGCTGATGGTTCGCGTCAGCGATCCGCTGGTGCCGCGCGCGATTTTCGGAGTTTTGAACACGTTGCTGTACTTTCCTTCAGGCGCGATTTACCCCGTCGAAGGATTTCCCGTATGGCTGCGCTGGATCTCTTACATCGATCCGTTTACCTACGCCGTGCATGCGCTCAAGGCCCTGCTTCTGAAAGATTCCGGATTCTCAGCCATCTATTCGGACATTCTGGTGCTGGCCGGATTCTCCATCGTTCTCGTGAGTCTGTCGGTCGCATTTTTCAAGAGGCAGATATAAAATGCCAAAAGGAGATCATTTCGTGGGCATACTCGATACAGGCGCCGAAGAACCGAAATCGAAAGCCCTGCGTTACGGCATCAGCGGAATTGCGCTGGTGTTGCTGATCGCCGGTGGCATCTGGTACATGTTGCGGTACGCTCCGGAAAAGCGCACGGTCGCTCGTTTTATGACCGCGGTGGCGGCGGGAAATGACCAGCAGGCTTACCAGATCTGGCATCCGCATCAGGGCTTTTCGTACGAGGACTTCATTAGCTTCTGGGGACCGAACGGATATTACAGCCCGATCAAGAGTTTCCGGCTGGAAAGCGCGGAAGTGCCGCCGAAGGGCGGCAGCGGAGTCGTGGTAACCGTGGAAATCAGCGGGTACGACCCGTTTCCGAAGCCGGAGGACACCATCAAGTTTGCGCAGAATCGCGAAGTGCAACTCTGGGTCGAACGGTCCGACCAGTCGCTGAGTTTTCCTCCACCATAAATCGCCGATTGAGAATATTCGGCGGCGATCGGAAAGATCGCTCAGGGCGGCAAACAATTCATCGGGCGTGATGGTTGAGGTGCCGAGCTTTCCGACGACGACTCCGGCCCCCGCATTTGCAAGCACCGCAGCTTCGCGCATGGGAATGCGCGCGGCAACCGCGAGCGCCAGAACGGAAAGCACGGTGTCTCCCGCTCCGGTCACGTCGAATACCTGTCGCCCGTGCGCGGAGCGGTCGGCTCCCGCCTGTCCCACACGCGCGTAGCTGATCTCACGACTGGTCGCGGGAACGTGAAAGCTTTCCGGCAATGAGTCTTCGAAAACGTTCAGTCCTTCCGCGCCGCGCGTGATCACCACCGCCGAACATCCAAAATGCGCCAGCAAGGCACGGCCTGCCTGCCCGACCGACTCATCATTTTCGAGCGAGCGCGTAACAAAGAATCCCGCCTCCTTGGCATTGCAAACAATCACGGTCGCGCCACGGTAAGCGAACAATCGGGAAGTCTTCGGTTTGACCAGCACCGGGACTTTGCGGCGGTGGCATTCGGTAAGGACGCGGTCGGCAAGCGGATCGGTCACAACGCCTTTGTCATAATCCGAAATGACCAGCGCGTCCAGGCGCCCCAGCGCGGCCTTGATTCGTCGAATCAGACTCTCTTCGAGCGCGCGGCCGAGCGGTTCGCGCCGCTCGCGGTCCACGCGCACGATCTGCTGCTGGCGCGCGACGATGCGCGTCTTCACGGTCGTAATACGTGATCGGTCGGCAACAATTCCATTCGTGGGAATGCCCACCGCATCCAGGCACGCGCGAATCGCCCGTCCGTCCTCGTCTTCTCCCACAACGCCAAACGGAAAAACGGACGCCCCAAGTGCCGCGAGGTTCGCGGCCACGTTGCCTGCTCCGCCCAGCACCTGGCTCTCGTTTGCGAAATCCACCACGGGCACCGGGGCTTCCGGCGAAAGCCTGGTGGCCGAGCCCCAGACGTAGCGGTCCAGCATGAAATCGCCCGCCACGGCAATACGGCGGCCGCGCAGGGATTTCGCCAACTTCGTGAGTTTTCGGCTATCCATGGTCACAATCCCTTCGCGTTGCGAAACGTTCGCACAACTTCAGCCGGATCTGGTGCTGGCCGTCCACGGCATAGTTCATGCGGCGCATTTCTTCCTCCGATATTTTACCCGCAAGTTGGCCCAGCGCCGTCCCAACTTCGGGATGCTTTTCGAGCGTTGCCCGCCGAACCAAAGGCGCAGCCTGGTAGGGCGGAAAGTAGCGGCGGTCATCCTGAAGTACGACCATGCCTAATGCCTCGATCACACCGTCCGTGGAATTCCCCGCCACGATGTCCACCTGGCGGTCCGCCAGGGCCCGATAGAGAAGGCCGAGGTCAAGGATTTTCGGTTCGCTCGAAAAACGCAGGCCGTAGGCTGCCGCCATGCCGCGATATCCGTCGGGGCGCTCCATGAACTCGTAGCCGAATCCGGCGCGCCATCTGGGCGCAAGCGCCGCGACATCAGAAATATTGTTCAGGCGAAGGTTTTTTGCGTCGTCGCCGCGCACGACCATCGCGAATGTATTGTCGAAGCCGAGCGGCGGGAGCACTTCCACATTGAACCGAGTGCGATATTCAGCTTGGACTTTTTGGAATACGGCCGCCGGGTCATTCTGAGGAGGATCGTTCAGGACCGCAGTGAGCGCCGTGCCCGTGTATTCCGGATACAGGTCGATCTTGCCGGAGATGAGCGCCTGATGGCACAGCAGCGTCCCGCCAAGATTGACGCGCCGCTCGACATGCAGGGTGGAGTGCGCTTCGATCTGCTGCGCGAACAATTCCGCGAGGACAATCTGCTCGGTGAAATTCTTTGAGCCAACAACAATTGTTTCCGGACGACCCGCCGCGACACCCGCGTGACGATCGCCAATGAAGCGACCAGCAACAGGAAAATGAATCTTCCCGATCTTGGCTGCCGCGATCATCTCTTTGCCATACCACGCTGGAGCGCTCCCAGGCCAAAATCGGCCACGATCGCCAGCAGCGCCGCGGGAATGGCGCCCGCGAGAATCACCTGATTGTTGACCATCGCGACGCCGCGAAAAATGAATACGCCCAGGCCTCCCGCGCCGATCGCCGCCGCGATCGTTGTCACGCCGATTGAAATCACGGTCGCCACTCGAATTCCGGCCAGCATCACGGGAGCGGCCAGCGGAAGTTGCACCTGCCATAGCACCTGCCGCGGAGTCATCCCCATGCCTCGCGCCGATTCGATAATCGCCGGGTCCACGCCGGAAATGCCCGTGCAGGTATTTCGCAGGATCGGCAGCAAGGCATAAAGAGCCAGCGCGACGATGGCCGTGCTCGCGCCGACTCCGCCAATCCACGGCACCGGAATCAGAAAGCCAAACAGGGCCAGGCTGGGAATCGTCTGTGCGACGTTCGCCGCCCCCAGCACCCAGCGCTGTAGCGTGAGCCGCCGGACCAGCGCGATCCCCAGCGGCAGCCCAATCGCGAGGGCAATCGCCATGGAAGCGGCGACCAGGCCGATGTGCTCGACCGACCTTTCAAACACTTCGCTGCGATTCCGGAGCAAAAAATCGAACCAATTCATCGCACCTCCTCGTTGCCCTCTTCAGAATGGAGCGATGCGGCAAATGCCCGAACCTCCGGCTCGGATGCTTTTAGGAACTCGCTTGGAGCGTACGTTCCGACCAGGCGGCCCTCGGCAGAGCAATGCAATTCGCGAGCCCAGGTAGAGAGCTTCGCGCACGTCGTGCGTGACGAATACAATCGTTTTGCGGAGACGCGACGCCAGCGCGCGAAACTCCTTCTGCAGGTCGGCACGCGTCACCGGATCGAGCGCGCCGAACGGCTCGTCCATCAGCAGGATTGGCGGGTCCGCCGCGAGCGCCCGCGCCACCCCCACGCGCTGCTTCTGTCCGCCGGAAAGCTCCGACGGGCGGCGCGTTGCGAATTGCGCGGGAGGCAGTCCGACCAGTTCGAGCATTTCAATCACGCGCTCCCGAATTTTTTCCTCCGGCCACCTTTCGAGGCGCGGCACCAGGGCCACGTTCCTCTCCACGGTCCAGTGCGGGAACAACCCAGCGTCCTGAATCACATATCCGATCCCGCGCCGCAACTGGATGGGGTCCCAGGCGGAGCTCCGGCGGCCCGCGACGAAGATTTCGCCCTCGGTTGGCTCCAGAAGCCGGTTGATGAGCTTGAGCGTCGTCGTCTTGCCGGACCCGCTCCGCCCCAGCAATACGAGCGTCTCGCCGGATTTGACCTGCAGGTCTAGAGCGGAAACCAGGGCCGCCCCGGAAGGCAACCGGTAGGTCACGGCGCGGCATTCGATCGCATATCCATTTTGGAGGGAGCGTCTAGAGGCGCCATGAACGCTGGCTCCAGAGGACTTATTTAATCCACAGGGAATGAAGTAAACCATGTATTGAATTAACCCCTTAGCGCATCTAAGATAAACGGGTCAGCCACGGTCTCCAGCTCTGCCAAAGGACTGGCCGCGCCCTAGCGTCAACGCTTCTCGAATCCGTGCCTTCGGAGATGCCAATGAACTCGACCGCTATTGCCCCAATTTCCGGAATCGGCCAACTCCATGCACGAATGCAAGCCTCCCGCGCCCGGAGCGACGAGTTGTTCGCAATTGTCCGGCCCGAAGCACTTTACGACCGGCCGATCCCCGAACGCCACCGGATTATTTTCTATATTGGCCACCTCGAAGCTTTCGATTGGAATCTTCTCCTGGGACCGCTCGGGCTTTCTTCTTTTGACCCCGGATTTCGACAAGCTATTCGCTTTCGGCATTGATCCGGTGGACGGCGGGCTGCCAAGCGACCAGCCGAAGGATTGGCCATCGGTCGAGCAGATTCGCGGCTACAACACGCGACTGCGCGAGACGCTCGATCGTGCGCTGGTTGCCAGTTCCGTTGCGGATCCTAATCTCGCTCGCCTCGACCATGGACGCCTTCTCGAAGTCGCCATCGAGCACCGACTGATGCACGTCGAAACTCTGTGCTACATGCTGCACCAGTTGCCGATGGACCGCAAATACAACCGGGCCATGGCTCCCTTGCCACCCGTCCCTGCACCGGTTTCCCGCAGCATTGAAATCCCGGCGGGAATCGCAACGCTTGGCCTGGCGCGCGGAAATGGCAGCCCATTTGGCTGGGACAATGAGTTCGAAGAACATCGCGTCGAAGTCCCCGCATTTGCGATCGATTCGCACAACGTGACAAATGGCGATTACCTGCGATTCATGCTTGAAGGCGGCTATAGCGACCGTGCGCTTTGGACCGAAGCCGGTTGGGAATGGATCGCCTCGCAAAGTCGCAGGCATCCGACGTTCTGGACGCGCCGGAACGATTCCTGGGTCTACCGCACGATGTTCGACGAGGTTCCCTTGCCTCTTGACTGGCCCGTGTACGTGAGCCACGACGAGGCCTCCGCGTATTGCCGCTGGGCTGGAAAGGAATTGCCCAGCGAGGCGGAATGGCATCGCGCCGCTTGCGCGACGCGCAGCGGGCACGGAACGCGCATATCCATGGGGCGCGGATGCGCCTTCTTCGCGGCACGGAAATTTTGATTTCCGCCGGTGGGATCCTGTTCCAGTCGGCTCGTATCCGGAGGGGGCAAGCGATTTCGGCGTGGCCGACCTCGTGGGGAACGGCTGGGAATGGACGCGAACTCCCTTCGCGCCTTTTCCCGGTTTCGAGCCATTTCCCTTCTATCGTGGATACTCCGCGGATTTCTTCGATGGGAAGCATTTCGTCATGAAGGGCGGCTCGCCGCGCACAGCGGCATGCATGCTCCGGCGGTCTTTTCGCAACTGGTTCCAGCCTCATTATCCCTACGTGTACGCCAAATTTCGCGGCGTGAAACGCTGACACCCGGATTCACAATCGAGGAGGCATTATGGCTACCGCTGTCATGGCACAACTTCGAGGCCTGACCTCGCGGGAGAAGTTCGCGCGGGCCTGTTTCGCGCAGGACAGAAGGAACTTCCATCGAAATATCTCTATGACGAAGTTGGGTCCGCCCTGTTCGAGGTGATTAGCGTTCTGCCGGAATATGGGCTGACACGCGCTGACGAACGCCTCTTGCGCCGCCATCCTCGGACATCGTCGCGCGTCTCAAGCCGCATATCCTGGTGGCGGAACTCGGCAGCGGTAGCGGAAAGAAAACACGCTGGCTTCTGGAAGCCCTGACACGCCGCCAGCGCACGACCTATTGCCCGATTGAACTTTCTCCCGCGGCGCTGGCTCGCTGCGAGAGCGAATTGGGCCAGATCGAATCTGTCAGCATCGTTGGCTTCGAGCGCCCCTATCTCGACGGATTGCTGGCGGCTGCATCCAGGCGCCAGAAGGACGACCATTTGCTCGTACTTTTCCTCGGCAGCACAATCGGAAATTTTGACCGGGACGCGGCCGAGCGATTTCTTACGGAGGTCCGCCGTATCCTGTATCCCGGCGACGCGCTCCTGCTGGGCACCGACCTGGAAAAACCGCTGCCTCAATTGCTCGCGGCATATGACGATTCCCTGGGCGTCACGGCTGCGTTCAATCTGAATCTCCTGGCGCGAATCAATCGCGAGCTGGGCGCGGATTTCGATCTCGCGGCGTTTCGCCACGAGGCGCGCTACAACTCATCCGAGCAGCGCGTGGAGATGCACCTGCGCTCGACAGCGCGATCAGACCGTCCGCATTCCCCGCGCGGGATGCACCGTGTCGTTCGCGAAAGGCGAAACCATCTGGACGGAAAGTTCGCACAAATACCGCGCCGAAGATATTTCCGGGATGGCGAGCCGGAACGGATTTACGTGCGACTTCCAGTGGATCGATTCGGAGTGGCCTTTCGCGGAGAGCTTGCTGATCGCGGAATAGTGCCCGCTTGCTTACAAAAAGCCTCTGCTTTCCCACAATCAATTACTTCGCGTGAGCCGAGGTCACGCGGAGGGTTGTTTCCGCGGTCCAAGCCTCGCCGCCGCTCAGATTCACTTCCCACAATCCCATGATCTGCGATCCCTGGTAAACGCGCTCGAAGCCCTCTTCCGATTCCGAAACCGTCTCGATGGGCGAGATCCACAATTGGGTCGCGCCTTGGGCTTCGATTTCGACAACCACGTCTTGCCATTCATCCGCCAGGCGCACGTGGGAGCCGTTCACGACTCCGCTCCATTCCATTGGCTGTCTGCCGCCGGAAAACTCGAAATAGCGGTCTGCGATATTCGGCGCGAGCAGATTCAAGACGATCTCCAAACCCAACATGAACGGCTGCGGCGAGGCAGGTTCGTCCGCTCCCGGGATCGGGTTCGGGCGTGACAGGTCGAGGCCGCACGTAACGGTAAATCCCTTGCTATTCCAATCGAATTTGAACGACTTTTTCGCCCGCACGCATGCGGAGAGTTCCGGACCTTTCATCGCATCACACAGGCAGCCTTCCAGCGCGAGTTTCACTTCGTGTGGCGTCGCATCTTCAACCCGGTAGTCACCTCCAGCAAAATGCGCGCTTTCCTCGAGTCGAAGCGCTTCGAAGTCCGCGTGTGTTTTCCCCTTGGAGAAGAGCAACAGGCGGAATGCGTTTCGCGGCCAGCGATCATACTTCAGCCGCTGCTCGAGGCCGGCTTCCTTGGCAATCGACTGGTCGTGAATCGATGTGACGCCTTCGGTGGACGGGGTGGCATTCCGTAGCCGGGAATGATAGGCCTCTACGCGCCGCTGGAGCGAATTGATCAGCGTCACAGCGCTCGGACGAAAATCCAGAATTTCGAGCGTTCCTCCGCCGGACGGTTTGATCAGAGCGGCGAACTTGGGCGAAGTAATTTCAATTTCTTCCCGTCCGTCCGCGTCAAAATCGAGCTTCGTCATCGCCTGATATTTCTTGGCGCCTATCCTCAGCTCGTCGGCAACGATCTCGGCCCGCACCAGCTCCCGCCACAACGCGGTCCTCAATTGCGGCGCGTAGAGCCCGCCAAAAATTCCGTGCCAGTAGGCATCATTGCACTGCGCCCTTAACAAATGCGTGACGGCCCGGGCGCGGGCCGCGGTTCCCTTGGTCCCTTTCCTCGGGCCTTTCGGCACGGGATGACGCAGCTTGGAGGAAACGCGCAGCATCTTCTTGTGCAGCAGATTGGCTTCCGCATACTTGCTGAAAAATCCGCGCCAGAACCCCCCGCGCAGGAATCTCCGCACATCCGGCCGGGCCGCGAATTCCTCCTGGAGCGCGTGGAACTGCCGGCGAACAGGCGTGGGCAGGACCCACTCCATCATTTCCGTATAGGACGCCGTGGGCAGGTCCGCCCGGCCCAGCGGGTTTCGCGCCGCCAGGGCTTCTCCGGGAGGGATCATCTCCAGCCAGTCATAATTGCTTTCGATCGCGCCAAGAAAATTATCCAGCCAGCCATCGCGAAAACAATGCTCCCAGGTGTGAGGCCACCCGCCGAATTTCTCCATGTCATCGCCCATCGAAGCCATCCCGCCGGGATGGTCCTGAGCGGACCGGCGCAGGAAGGCGACCGAATCCTCCACGCTTCCGAACGGCAACAGGTATCGGAGGTCTTTCAGCCCGGGAATTATCTTGACCGTCTTGCCGCGATCTTCCGCAACGTAGTAGCCGTACAATTCCGGAATCTCGCGTCCCGCGGCGAGGAAATGGCTGTCGTCGACCAGGGTGTATTCGACCCCCGCCTCGGCTAGCGCTGCCGGTAATTGCGGTTCCCAGACGCGTTCCGCGAGCCAGGCGCCGCCGGGCCTTTTCCCGAAGTGCTTTTCGACATAGCCGGCCAGCCGCCGGATCTGCTCGATCTGGTCTTCGAAAGGAATGGTGATCAGGATCGGTTCGTAGAATGCTCCGCCAACCACTTCGACCTGGCCGCGGGCAGCGAGTGCGCCAATCTGTTGCAGGTATTCAGGATGATGCTCAGCAAGCCATTCGAGCAGCGAGCCGGAATAATGGAGTCCGAGCCGGACGCGGGGGTGCCGGGCCACGCATTGCACAAACGGCAAGTAGGAGCGCTCGTAGGTCCTCTCGATGACATCGTCGAAGTTCCCGACCGGCTGGTGCGCATGGATGAGGAGAACCAGATTAAACTTCGGCAAGTGAGAACCTCGCGTTAGCGCAGACGATCATCATAGCCCGGGCACCTATAATGCCAAAATCCAAATGCGCGATTCTTACGATTACAAAGTACATGGGAAGTTCCCAGCGCCACCGGCACGGCTGAGGGTTTGCTATCATGCCCTATTCTGATTGCCGGAATGTTAATGGCCGGGAAAGCTTCATGGATTCTCACGAAAAAGATCGGCTATTCCAAAAGGGACTTGACGCGTTTAATTCGGCGCACTTCTATGACGCGCATGAACATTGGGAAGAAGTGTGGCTGGAGACGCCGAATCCGGAGAAGTTATTCCTCCAGGGCCTGATTCAGGTGGCTGCCGCCTTTCACCATTATTCCAGAGCCAACTCCCGGGGATGCCGCAATCTTCTCCAGGCGGGGTTGAACAAGCTTGAGCAGTTCCCTCAAGCTCATTATGGGCTGGCGATCGAACAGCTCCGTGTTTCGGTTCGCCGGTGGCTTGTCGAACTCGAGGCGGGAGAACGCCCTGAAATAACGAAAATACCTGCGATCGGATCCGACGCCAAAGGTCACAAGGCAAACTAGATCATGCGGCGCTTTCGGGTCTCGGGACATCCCGGCGGCGCTTGACCAGTCTGGGAAGGAATCGCGGTTTTCCACCCATGCTCGCGCGATAGACGGGGTCGGACATTAGAACGCCGTCTTCCACGTCCAGCCTGCGCCTCAGAATTTCCAGGTTGGCCGCGGTTCCCGCCAGCGCGGTGATCCATGCGGTGTGGATCATGGGCAGCGCAAACAGCTCCACGACCACGGCGACGTAATTTGGATGGCGCACCCATCGGTAAGGGCCGGACGACACCACTCCCACGCGCGACGATGCCATAACCTCGACGTTCCAGTGGCCCGCAAGCGTCCGGATCACCCACCATCGCAGCAAATTGGCAAGTACAAACAGCGCCCCCATCGGGATCGCCAGCGCGGGAATCAGCGGCCGATGGAGGAATATCACTTCGAGCGCAGCTGATATCAGAACCCCGCCGTGCAGAATCACCATCCACCGAAAATGCGGCTCGGCGATCTTGCGAACGCCTTGCCTTTCAAGCTGTCGCTGGTTCCGCCTGGAAATCCGCAATTCCACAAGCCGGCCTAACCCTGCCAGCGCCAGCAGGACGAGATACGCAATCGTCATGGCCATTGCAGCAGAATCATCTCCGCCGTGAAGCCCGGCCCAAAAGCCATCAGGAGGCCGTAACTGCCCGAAGCTATCTCTCGCCGAGCCATGGTTTCCTGGAGGATGAATAGGACGCTGGCGCTGGAAAGATTGCCAAACCGGCGCAGAACGTCCCAGGAAATTTCCGTCTCGGAGCGGCTCAGCGATAGCTCCGCCTCCATCTTCGAAAGCAGTTTTTGGCCGCCGGGATGGAGAACTAAGACAGAAAGATCGTCACGCGTCAAACCCTGGCGCGCCAGGAAGCCCTCGACGAGACCCCTGATTTTTTCTCCGATGAGTTGAGGGACATCCTTCGAAAGCACGATGTGAAATCCGGAGTCGCGCAGGTCGAATCCCATGGCATCCAGAGAATCGGGGAAGAGAAAGCTTTCGGACGCGACGATCCGCGGTCCGGCTGCTTCGCGGCCGGTAATGACCACGCCCGCCGCGCCGTCTCCGAATAGCGCCACCGAAATTAAATTGGCCTGCGAAAAATCCTTGCGCTGAAACGTCAACGTGGGAAGCTCCACCGCCACCAGGAGCGCCGTTCGATCCGGGAATGCCTTCAAATATTCCCATGCGTGAGCGAGCCCGGCAGCGCCCGCGGCGCAACCCAGTTCGGTTATGGGAAGCCTGCGCACATCGGCGCGGAATCCCATTTCGGTTGCAATGTACGCATCGAGCGAAGGAATCATTACGCCGGTGCAGGACACCGTAATCAGCAGATCGATATCGGGCGGAGCCATGCCGGCCTGGGCCAAAGACTGCGCTGTCACTTCCATACCCAATTCCACGGCTTTTGCACGATACTCCGAATTGATCTGTGACAATGGCCGCGGCTCGATGAGGTAGTCCGCGGAAAAAACGCTGTGCCGCTGGTCGATCTGAGAGTTTTCGATGACATTGCGAATGGCTTCAAGCCGTTTGCCATCGAGTGAGAATACCTCTCCGATTCTCCGTTTGACCATTTCCCGGGTTAGAAGATGTGCCGGAACGGACGTAGCCGTCCCTGCAATGGTTGCCACAGCAGAGGAATGGTTTGACCTCGTTTTGAAGACCGGATCCGCGACGGGTGTTAAAACCTGCAACGACACTTCGTTTCTTGAATTACTCGAGAAAGACAAAGGTAGCTCCTCTGGCTCCGGATGGGTGTTCTCGGCGGGAGAGATGCCCGGCGCCAGACTTCAAATCACCCAGATGTAGATGCAGGTTATTGAAAAAGGGGTGTGGCCTAAATTCCGCGCTAGGCGCGAGTGGGGTCAAGGTCCGGCGCCGCTTCGGGCGATCCACAGCCGCTCAAAAAAAGAACACGGCGCTCCGACCGGGTCGGAGCGCCGCGCGAAAGCCTGCCGTGAAGATCTCGCCGTCCTTCAGCAGCCTGAATCTGAATCAGCCCTGCTGTTTTGTGTACCAATCGGCGTTGATCGGGGTAAAGTGCGCCCACTTCTCGGGCAAATCTTCCAATGCGAATATTGCCGTCACCGGACAAACCGGGACGCAGGCGCCGCAATCGATGCATTCCACCGGGCTGATATAAAGCTGCGGCTCGGTTTCGAATGCGGGTTCATCCTTCCGCGGGTGGATGCAATCCACGGGGCAAACATCCACGCATGCGGTGTCTTTCGTTCCCACACAAGGCTCAGCGATTACGTACGCCATCGAGACTCTCCTTCGAAGGGTATGTGGTGCCGGATCGTTCTATAATCTGTCGCAAATCCAAATCGAAAGGATCGGTTTATATCACCAATTCGATCAGTGCACAAGACGCTTTCTCGGCAAGCAAAGTATAGCACGTCTCGACTAAGGCTTGGTGCTACCTAGGCAATGAACCCTCAGATGGTTGTATCATACTCTCGTGCGCATTCTTCAACCCAAGAGAGAGCGCGAAAGGCTTTCCCAGCAGCCGACCGGTAAGGTATTGCTCTCGTTGTTACTCATTATCGGCCAGACGCTTTGCGGTGGGTGGGCCGCTGAGGCGCATGCCCAAAGTCTTGACGCCTCCGCGCCGAAGTTGAGAGTCCGGATTGCTGCAAAGCAGAATACAATTCGTCCTGGACAGACGTTAGTCTTGCGCGCTGAGATTTTCAATGAAGGAACAGAAGCTGTGTTCGTTGGCCGCGAGATTCAGGGCCCGGACAACGCATTAAGTCAACTAAGATTGAATTTTTTCAAGAATGGCAAGCTAGTTGACGCTGGGGGCTCACGAAGGGCCGCGGACTATCTCCGTTACGCAGAGGATTCCCCCTCAAAGCCGCCACTGGCAAGTGAGTTCTCCAAATACTGGGTCGCGCTGTCGCCAGGAAATTTTTACGGGGGCGACGTAGTTATGGATCCAAGCCAGTACGAAACGCTGCGCATCCCCGGCAGGCACCTAGTTCGGGGTACGTACATGTCAGAAGGCTTTCTTCACGCGGGGATGAATAATCCCCTGGCAAGTTATGTCAATGAACTGAAAAATATGCCTTTCCAGGCATGGACCGGCGCGGTCGACACCAATTCAGTCTGGATTGACGTGGTGAAACCGTCGAAGAAATGACAGCATACCCAAGAGTTCTAAAGGCTAATTCCGCGAGCGACATCCTCTGAGCAAACTTGAATCTAGGGTACACCGTTGCTCAAGGTTATTGGACTTTCAGGCGCCCACGAAAATAGAATTACATGCCCCCAATCTCCAGAACCGCGGCGCCTTCCAGCTTTCCGCTGCGCAACAGATTCAGCGCTTCGTTTGCCTGTTCGAGCGGGAATGTCCGAGTCGTCGTGCGCACGGGGACTTTGGGGGCGATCTCCATGAAATCCGCCGCGTCCTTGCGGGTCAGGTTGGCCACGGATGTAATCGTCCTTTCTCCCCAGAGCAGTTCGTAGGGGAACGACGGAATGTCGCTCATGTGGATGCCGCCGCACACGACGATGCCTCCCTTTCGAACGGCAGCAAGCGCGGCGGGCACCAGCGCGCCCACCGGAGCGAAAATAATCGCCGCGTCGAGTTCCTCGGGCGGACGCTGGTCCGATCCTCCTGCCCAGGCCGCGCCGAGTTTCCTTGCAAAATCTTGCGCTTCCGCGTCACCGGGCCGCGTGAACGCGAAGACGCTGCGTCCCTGATGTACGGCCACTTGAGCGATAATATGTGCCGCTCCTCCAAATCCGTAAATGCCCAGGCGCTTTCCGTCGCCTGCCCGTACGAGCGAACGGTATCCGATCAGGCCGGCGCAGAGCAGCGGCGCAGCTTCCACGTCCGAATATATTTCGGGAATCGGGACGCAAAATCGATCATCGGCAACCGTGTATTCGGCGTAGCCGCCGTCGAGGGTGTATCCGGTGAACCGCGCCTTTTCGCACAAGTTCTCGTGTCCTGCCTTGCAGTAGACGCACACTCCGTCCGTCCAGCCGAGCCATGGCACGCCAACGCGTTGCCCGAGGGAAATGCGGGTGACGCCTTCTCCGACGCGGCGTCACCTGGCCCACGATTTCATGACCGATGATCAATGGAAGCTTCGGATCGGGCAATTCGCCGTCCACGACATGCAGATCGGTCCGGCAGACAGCGCAGGCATGAATCTTGAGTTGCACTTGACCGGCCCCGGGCTCCGGCACAGGGCAATCCCGGAGGACAAGAGGATGCCGGGCGCGGTCCAGGACCATCGCACGCATGGTTTGACTTGAACTCATTTGCGAAAAAAATTCCTGACAAAAAACAGCAAATTCGCGGGACGTTCCGCCAGCCGCCGCATGAAGTACGGGAACCAGTCTTTCCCAAACGGAATGTAAACGCGCACGCGATATCCCTGACGGACCAGCTGGTTCTGCAAATCCGTGCGGATTCCGTAGAGCATCTGGAATTCAAATTTGTCTTTCGTGATGTTTTGCTCGGCGGCGAACCGGATCGTGGCTTCGATCATGCTGGGATCGTGAGTGGCGATGGCGTGATAGATGCCGCTCGGCAGCAGAATCTTCATCAGCTTGATACATAATTTGCGTCCACTTGTTTTTTGCCGGGAAACGCGATTTGCGCGGGCTCCTTGTAGGCGCCTTTGACCAGGCGGATGCGGCAGCCGATGCTCAGCAGATCCCGGATGTCCTGCTCGCTCCTGTGGAGATAGGCCTGAATGACGGTTCCGACGGCATCGGTTTCCGCGCGGGCCTGCTTGACGATTTGGATGGTGCGATCGGTATAGGCCGAGCCCTCCATATCGACGCGCACGAAATTGTGAAGTTCCGCCGCGCGGCGCGTCACGATCCGCAACTGCTCCGCGCAGAATTCGTCGCCCAGGTCCAGGCCGAGATGCGTGAGTTTGAGAGAAACGTTCGCGTCGATGTCTCCCGCGGCGATTCCATCGAGCGCTTCGGTGTAGGACGCGCGGGCTCGCTCCGCATCTTCGCGCGTGACCACGTTTTCGCCAAGATGATCGAGGCTCGCCATCATTCCGGCTTGGTTGCAACTTCGCGCCGCTTCGAGGGCGGGCGCGAGATCTTCTCCGGGAACAAACCTCCGCGCCAGGCGGCGAGTCGTGCCATTGGAGGTGATCCAGCGGCGAAGGCGGGAACTTTTCGCGAGTTCGAGCAGCAGCGTCCGTAGCATCATATTCACGGGGCGTGCTTCACGTGGGCTCCAAGTGGAGCCCACACCCGCCATGCCGGCCCCGCCGAAAAATCAGTTCGAGGCGGTAGAAGCTTTGTGGGCGTCGAGAAATTTCTCCGCGTCGATCGCGGCCATGCATCCCGACCCTGCCGCAGTCACCGCCTGCCGATAATGATGGTCCTGCACGTCGCCCGCGGCGAATACGCCCGGCACTTTGGTCTTGCTGCCGTGTTGCGTGATCAGGTAGCCGTTCTCGTCCATGTCCAGCTTGCCGCGGAAAACCTTGGTGTTGGGCTCATGGCCGATGGCAATGAAGACGCCTTCCACGGGCAGATTCGATTTCTCATTGGTCTGCGTATTGCGCAGGGTCAGAAATTCGACGCCGCCCCGTGAAACGTCGGAAATTTCTTCGACCACCACCGGAGTGATGAAATGAATCTTTTCGTTGGCGCGCGCGCGATCGACCATGATTTTCGACGCGCGAAATTCGTTTCTCCGATGCAGCAGGTGGACTTTGCTCGCGAATCTGGAAAGGAAATTCGCCTCTTCCATCGCGGAATCGCCGCCTCCGACGACCGCGATTTCCTTCCCGCGGAAGAAATATCCATCGCACGTCGCACAGGTGGAAACGCCGTGCCCGATCAGTTTGCGTTCGGATTCGAGCCCGATCATGCGGGCCGTGGCTCCCGAGGCGATAATCAGCGCGCGCGTTTCAAACGCCTCGCTGGACGTGGAAATCTTGAACGGACTTTTGCTGAAATCCACATCGGTGATGGCGCCGGCCTTGAATTCCGCTCCGAACTTCTGCGCCTGCTTGCGCATGTTCTCGATCAGGTCGGGGCCCAGAATGCCGTCGGGAAATCCCGGAAAATTCTCGACCATGGTGGTGAGCGAGAGCTGGCCGCCGGGTTCATAGCCGTCGATCACGAGCGGATTCAGGTTGGCGCGCCCCGCATAAATGGCGGCCGTCAGTCCGGCGCAGCCGCTGCCGATGATGATGACGTTATTCAAGTGATCTTCTCCCTGCTTGCAATTGGATTCACTGGCCCGGCTTCCCGATTCACAACACAAAACACGTAAGTTTAACACCGAGGCGCGGCTATCGTGCAGCTTGCGGGAAATTCGGTGGCGACGCCGGGCGCTCTACCGGCCGCTGGCCTACTCGGAAGGAATAGGCGATAATGCCAGCGCGTTTGAGACCAAGAGGAGAAAACAGTGAGCCGCGCACCAGGAACTTACGCTGTATTCGACACTTCGAAGGGAACGATTGTCTTCCGCCTGCTCGAAAAAGAAGCCCCCAAGACCGTCGCGAATTTTGTCGGCCTTGCGGAGGGAACCAAGGAATTCACCGACCCGCGCACGGGCCAGAAAGTGAAGCGGCCATTTTATGACGGCCTGACGTTTCACCGCGTCATCCCGAAATTCATGATTCAGGGCGGATGCCCGCTGGGCACAGGGACGGGCGACCCCGGCTATCGCTTCGCCGACGAGTTCCACCCGTCGCTTCGGCACGACAAGGCCGGGAAAATTGTCGATGGCCAACGCGGGGCCGAATACGAACGGCAGCCAGTTTTTCATCACGGTCGCGCCCACACCCTGGCTCGACAACAAGCATGCAATCTTCGGCGAAGTGGTCGAAGGGCTGGATGTCGCGGTGAAAATTTCAGAGTTGCCGCGCGGAGCGAATGACAAGCCGAAGGAACCCGTCATTCTGAAATCGGTGCGCATCGAGCGGGTTTAGGCTCGCGACGCCGCCATGGTAAACCCGGCCAATTTATTCCGGATGATGACCGAGATGATCTTTGTGTTGCTCGGTGGCCTTCTGGTATTCCTCGGGCTGAGCAACAGGTTCGTGTTTAACCCGCGAAGCCCGGCCTGGCTGGGGCTCGGCGCCGTTTTGGTCTATTGGGGCGCTCGTGCCTGGATGAAAACGACGCGCGCCGCGCGGACTGCCGACCGGACGGTTGCGCGTATCAGCGGAATTTCGCTGGTACTGGTGGGATTCCTGATGTTGGGGATGGTTGTTGTAGAATTCGGCCACGTCGGGATCGTGCTGGCCATCGCCGGCGCGATCCTTGCCTTGCGCGGGCTGGCCGGAGCGATTTTGTCGCTGCGGGCGGATTAAGGTCGAGAGGAGGTTCCAATGCTCAAAGAGTTCAAGGAATTTGCGATGCGCGGAAACGTCCTGGACATGGCGGTGGGCATCATCATCGGCGCCGCGTTCGGACAAATTGTCACTTCGTTCGTCGGAGATATTCTGATGCCCCCGATCGGAAGTCTCCTGGGCCATGTGGACTTCTCGAATCTGTTCATCAGCCTGTCCGGCACGCACTATGACACGCTGGCCGCTGCAAAAGCCGCGGGCGCGGCAACGCTCAACTACGGCCTCTTCCTGAACACGGTTATCAACTTTCTGATCGTGGCCTTTGCCGTTTTCCTTCTCGTGCGGCAGGTGAATCGCCTGGCGCCGAAACCTGCTCCGGCCCCGGCGCCGGCGACCCGCGACTGCCCGTATTGCCTTTCCGCCGTGCCCGTGAAGGCGACGAAATGCGCGCTCTGCACGTCGGAACTTCGTCCGTGCGTAATTCCGAGCGGAGCGAGGAATCTCTGCAGACGCAATAGAGGGATCCTCGCTGCTCGGAATGCGATACTTGCCGCAATTTGTTACGTCGAATTCGACTTCGCGGCCTTATTGCGGTTGATATGTTCTTTCAGGCGGGCGACGACATCGGCTTCCTTGCCTTCCTGCAGTTCGTGCAACACTTCGTCGAGCGCGAAGTGAACGACGTCATGATGGTGCAATTCGTCCGGGGCGACCAGATCGCTGAAGCGCAGCCAGAGACGATGAACCAGGCGCACTTCGTTGGACGTGAGGTTTGGCGCGTGCGGGCCGAGCAGGAAGTATTCCCTTTCCCCGCCCGGTGAAAAAATCTCCAGATTGAATTGCGGACGGGGATCCTCGAGTTGCTCCCAGGCGAGGCCGATCTCCCTGGCCTGCTCGGGCAAGGTTAGCTTCGTGGATCGGCCAAGCACGATCGAACTGCATTGGAGTTTTACCGCGGCGTTCAGTATACCGCTCCACATGTCATTGGCCAGACAACGGCCAAATGAACGGTCTTGCCGCGCTTCTCCGCCAGCGACAGGGCTTTTGTGAACAAGAATTGCTCGACGCTTCCAAACAGTTGCTCCGCTTCGAGCTCGCTTGATCCGGATGTGGACCTGTGAAGGAGGCGGATGTGAAGCACGACGACGTCGCGGCGCTCGGTTTTGACGCGGTCCAGAACCGCCTGCAGATGGTAGAGCGCGTGATAATTGCTGACGGGAACCAGAATGCTGCCGGGCCGCACTCCCAAGCCCTGGGGCGAGAGTTCCTCTTGCGCCGCGACATTGAACTGGTCCATTTCCACGTGCGCCGCGCCGCGATTCCGGTGCGTAACGCGCTCCGAAACCGTGAATACTCCGAACATGACAAACGAAAAGACCAGACCGGCGACGGTCGCGCTCGGTTTCGTGAACAGGTTTACGACCGCAATCAGGAAGAGCACCAGCGTGATCAGCGCCAACCCCAGGGGAATCTGCCTGCCAAACAACCGGAAATTCAGCGGCACGTGGTATTCGCGGTCGCCCGGATGCGTGTACCGCATCACCGAGTACCGCGATTCCCTGCATCGTAAAACTCCAGATCACGCCGAACGCGTAAAGGTTGGCGAGAAAGGTCACATCGCCCCGGCTGGCGATGATCGTCAGGATCTGGAAACCGACGACCATGTTAATGATGCGGTGCGAAGTGCCGAATTTCCGGTGCGGCTGCCGGAACCAGTCGGTCAAAACGCCGTCTTCCGAGACGCGATTGAGCACTCCGTTGGAGCCCACGATGGCCGTGTTGACCGCCCCCGCCAGAATCAGCGTGCCCACCACGACGACAAAAACATGGAACACCAGCCGCAGGGAAAACGGCCCGATCAAATTCATGGACAGCCCGCCAATCAAGTTCTCCAGATATTGCCCTCGCGTCCCGTCCGGGATGATCATCACGG
This sequence comes from Terriglobia bacterium, assembly GCA_963757625.1. Taxonomy (GTDB): domain Bacteria; phylum Acidobacteriota; class Terriglobia; order Acidiferrales; family UBA7541; genus Palsa-360. The sequence continues at coordinate 654,916 of CAVWSJ010000007.1, forward strand.
CGAAGAAAGAAACCAGCGAGGTGAACAGCAGGCTGTAAATGAAAATGATCAGACCCGCCTTTTTCAAGTTCGGCAGCTTGGGAGCCTCGATCTCGCGATAGACCTGCGCGAGGGATTCCTCGCCGCTCATCGCCAGGACGGAATGCCCAATGCCCACAAACACCGCAATCGCCGGAATCATCTTCACGATCTGATTGCCGGAAAGCCAGCCGAGAGACCGGCTATCCAGGCGAATGTTGGAGGGCCACGGAAAGGGCGGGAGGTGCGCGCCGCGAATCCAGATGGTGTAACTGCACCACACGATCAGGATCACCACCATCGCCGTAGTGACCTTCATGATCTTCAGAGCCTTATCGCTGGATTCGGGAATCCCCTTGATGTTTTCCTGCCAGAAATAGAGCGTGATGAGGATCGCGAAGACTGCGGCGGTGGTGTTCTCCGAAATGACGATGCCCAGGTGAAAATATGCGAACAATTCATTCAGAAATCCCGCCAGGTATTGCCCCGCGGAAACGCCGCTGATCGGGCCGGTCAAAACGTAGTCGAACATCAGCGCCGACACGGAAAATTTGGCCAGCGTCCCGCCCAGCGCCTCTTTGACGACGCGGTACACTCCGCCGCGCACGAACATGCTGCAACTTTCGACATAGATGGCGCGAACGCAATAGGAAAACAGCATGACGCCAAGGATGAACCACGGCGCGGACTTCCCGATAAAGCTTTCCGACTCGCCTCCCGCGTAATAGGCGGAGGAGGCCAGGTCATTCAAGAACAATGGCCGCCGCGCGCCAAAAGGAGATGAACGTCAGCATGGCCGTAGTGGCCACGATGACGCGGGGAATCGTAACGATGCGGGCAGGCTCTGCGCTCTTGCTTGCGGGTATGGATGCCATAAGAAAAGGTAAATTTTATATAAGGAATTTATATTGGCATGTTTGCGTGCCCCATGTCTAGGGAGGTGGCGATTTGTTCTGTCTATCGGAAAGATTAGTCCGGGGAGGCTCTGAATTCGCGGGCGCAGTCCTGGCACGGGACAGATCGTCCTCAAGAAATCGAAGCTGTAAATTCCGGCTGTGTGCCCGTCGTTGAAATCGATCTGCAGGGCATAGTTGCCGATGGCATGCGCCGCGCTCGCGCGGAGCTTCGGTTTGAACATGGGAAGCAGCGGGGAGTCCAATACGGGAGTCCCGGGCTTGACGGGATTTTCCTTCTTCAGGCGTTCATCCGTCTCCTTGCCTGCTTCCTTTTCTCGCGCTCGTCGTTGCACATCGCGCACGGACATTGTTCGCGCAAGTAGGCGAAGTCGTAGTGGCTGCTGTGACCGTCCGACCAGGTGATATCGACGCCGGCGCCGGAGGAGACGTGCACCTTTACGCTGGCGGGTTTTCTTCGGGTGTCGAGAGGGATCGGCATCGGCGATCCTAGACTCGCTCCTTCGCAGCCTTCTTGAGTTCAGCGGGGACGCTGATTCGGGCGAGGCGTCCGTGTTCGAGCTCCACGCGCCGGTCCGCGAGATTGCCAATGGTCTGCGAGTGCGTCACGACAAGAATCGTGTGTCCGGCGGAATGCAGTTCGCGCAACAGATCCAGGATGATGGCCTCGTTCGCTTCATCGAGATTGCCGGTGGGTTCGTCGGCCAGAATCAGCTTTGGATGGTTGATCAGCGCGCGCGCGATGGCCACGCGCTGCTGCTCTCCGCCGGAAAGCTGCGCGGGAACATGGTCCAGCCGGTCGCCCAAGCCCGACGCGCCGGAGCGATTCCGCGGCTTCTTCTTCGTCCGTAATGCTGTGGAAATACTGAGCCAGCATGACGTTTTCCACGGCCGTGAGATACGGGACCAGATGAAATTGCTGGAAAACAAAACCGATTTTATCGGAGCGATAGCGCGTCAGTTCGCGCTCACTGAGTTGCCGATCTCCATGCCATCCACCACGACGCGGCCCGAGGTCGGGTGGTCCAGTCCACCGAGAATATTGATGAGCGTCGTCTTCCCGGAGCCGGACGGGCCCATGATGGCGATCCACTCGCCGGGTTCCACTTCGAAACTCACCTGTTTCAGCGCGCGGACCTCGTCGAAGCGCTTTTCGAGATTTTCGACCTGGACCAGAGGCGCCATCATTCTCCTCGCAAAATTTCAGCCGGGCGAACGCGTCCCAGCAGCCGCAAAGGCAGCGCGCCGATCAGAGCCACGGCCACCGTCAGGCCGATGGTCACGGGGAAAACTACCGGCCGCGGCGAAATGGCGACGCCAAAAACGCGTCCTCCCATCCAGCGCGCCAGCACAACCCCAATCAGGAATCCGATCGTGCCGCCCAGAACGCCCAGCGCGCCAGCCTCGGCGAGAAACAAGCGCATGATGCGCGATACGGAGCCGCCGAGCGCCTTCATCAGTCCAACGTCCCGGCTGCGCTCCATGGCCAGAGCGGCCATCGAAGCCAGCACTCCGAGCATGGAGAGAGCGAGAATCAGCGCGATCGTCCAGAAAAGCAGCCCTCGAATCCGGCCCAGAATTGTACCCTCTGCCGCGGCGATTTGCCGCACGGGCCGCACGTCAAGGCCCGGCAAAGCATTCGCGAGACGCCTGGTCACGGCCTCGATTTCCGCGGGCGTCCCCGAAACGCTCAATTGCACCAGGCTGACGCGGCCGGATAATCCGGCAGAGATCTGCGACCGACATCGAGGTCCGTGAAGATTTGACTATCTTCGGCGCCGCCCGTCGTGACAATCCCCGCGACTTGAAGTGAAACGCTGCGGTCGCCCGAACGCAATTCGACAGAACTGCCGGGCGCCAGGCCCAACTGGCGCGCGGCTGCGCTGCCAACCAGGCATTGCGCCTGGCCTTGCCGGGAGGCGATCCAGCTGCCATCGACCTTCCACCAGGAATTCATTTTCTGCCACCTGGTCAAACCAGGTGCCCGCCAAAATCACAGGCTGCGTTCCGGAATTTGCGGCGACGTACAGGTACGGCGCTGCCGCGACAATCTGCGGAGATTGCAGGCCGGCGATGCGATCCATGACGCTCGGCGTCCGCAAGCGCCGCGTCGCTGCCGCCCGATGGCGGCGCAACGACAACGTTCGCGCCGAGCGTGCGGAATTCCTGCGTCAGTTTGCGCTCCGCGTCCAGATTTACATTCAGCAGAGCCGAACTGACCGCGGCTCCGCTCGACAGCGCGACCAGGGCGAGCGCCAGCCGCCCTCGGCTGGCGCCCAGCAATTTCCACAGGATTCGCAAAAACATGGAGCGGGTCGCCACGTCCTCACTCTCCCCGCAACACGGGAGCGGGATCGACGCGCGACGCGCGTCCCAGCGGCACGAGGCTTCCGGCAAGCGCCACCACCGCCGCCAGGACCAGAACGATCGGAAAGAGAATCCATCGAAGAGCGGGAGCGACTCCAAAAATTCCAAGGCCCAGGGCTCTCGCCAGGACAAGGCCCAGCGCGTATCCCGCAATGCCTCCGCCGAGCGCGAGGAGCAATTGCTCGGCAACAAAAAATGCGCTGACGGCGCGATGGCTCGCGCCCAGCGCCTTCATCAGTCCGATTTCCGAACGGCGCTCGATCACCGTGGTCGCGGAAGTGGCGCCCACGGCAAGCGCCGCGGCAAACAGCGCCGCAATCGTCACCAGCCACATCAACCCGCCGACGCGAGTGAGAATGCGGCCCTCTCCTTCGGCGACTTGCCGGATCGCGCGCACTTCGACGCCCGGCAGCTCCTGTTGCATCTGGTGCGAGATCGAGGAAATATACGGGCTGCAATACCAGCGGTCGTATTCGGCCGGAGTCATCGTTGCGGGATCGCGCTGCGAAAATGCATCCGCGGGTTTGGTGAGCGCGCTCACCAGCAGGCGCCGGTACTGGCCGGGGCGGCCCGCAAGATCCTGGGCGACTTCCAGCGGCGCGAGGATGGCGTTGTCTTCGCGGCCGCCGGTGGAGACAATGCCGGTGATCGTAAGCGTTCGCGTGCGATCGCCCGCGCCGACTGTCACGGTGCTGCCCGCGTGAAGTCCCAGGCGCCGCGCGAGATCCGCGCCCGCCACGCCTTCCGTCGGAGCCATCGGCAGAACCACCGGCCATCGACATGCCACCACGGATCGGTCGCCGAAACACCCGTCACGAATTTGCTGCCGTCGGGAACATCCACCGAGTGGCTGTACCAGGTGCCAATCAATTCCTCATGGGAAACGCCGCGCGACCTACCTGTGGTGGCCGCAACGGGAACATCCAGAAACGGGGCAAATCCCACGATATTGTTGCGCCAAAAAATCGTCTTCAATTTCCCGAGGTCAGCTTCCGGCAAGTACGCCCCGGCATCCACGGGCCGGTAATCGACTCCGCCAATTTCAAGCGGAAGCGTGTCGGATGCGGGAGTGACGAGCAGATTTGCGCCCAGGGAACGGAATTCGCGCGCCAGGCGGTCGCCCACATCCAGCGCGACTTCCAGCGTGGCCGTGGCCACGGCCATGCCGAGCGCGAGCGCGGCCGCCGTCAGCACCTTGCGGCGCGGCTTGCGGGCAAACGAATCGCTGACGATTCGAAAAAACATGCGCTCATTCCCTCGGCTGTCTATTTAGAGATTCGGCTTCTCGCTTCCGTGAGCGACGAAACGTCGATCACCAGCGCGCCATTCTCGCGCGCGCGAGGGCACGCCGATCGGATTGCACCCGCCCGCTTGCCCGATCGTCGGAATGTAAATGGCGGAGGCGCAGTTGCGGCAAACGACGTTCGAGCCGTCCTGCCGGTAGCCCGCCATGCCGCAGATCATGCAGGCGTCCAGCGCGGTGCCCCAGCTCCCGTTCGGTTTGCGAATCACGATGAATCGCAGGCTCGTCCCGTTGGCATCGACGCTGTAAACGTGCAGGTTCGAATCGCTCACCTCGGAGATCGGAACGCGAACCACGCTGCCGTCCGCCTGGATGGAGCGCGCCTCGGTCGTCGCGGCGGTCACGCGCGCATACGCGAATTCCGCGGCGAGAATCAGGATGACGGCCGTGCAGGTGAATGCCGAAGCAAAGGCCCAGCGGCGCTGTTTGCGGCGTTCCCACTCCAGGCGCCGGCGTTCGGCGGCATCGGCAACATTCGCGGTCGCTCGCGGCGCGCGCGGCCATCCATTCCCGCAAGACCAGCAATGCCGCCGCGCCCAAGAATCACGGTGAAAAAGAAAACTTCATTGCGAACGATCGGGCCGATGTATGCCATTTCAATCCGGCTCGACGGCAGCCACATCGCCTCGCTCAATTCATGAATCCCCGGTCAGCGCCAGTTGAACGGCAACGAGAATCAGAATCGTGCTGGTGGCGGCAAAAAATCTTGCCCAGGGAAATTTTAAGTGTCCCCTTGAAAAAGAACCATCCGACGGCGATCGCCACGCCCAGGCCCAGGCTCGTTCCGATCCATACGGCCAGGCCTTCGCTGGAAAGTTCCACGGCGCGCAGAATCAGCGCCAGTTCGGCGCCTTCGCGGACCACCATCAGAAATACAAACGTGGCCAGGCCCAGTCCCGGCGGAGAATTCGCTTTTCGCCCGCGTAGTTTTCGACGCGCTGCTCGATGTGTTTTTTCAGATGCCGCGCGACGCGGTTCATCCAGACGATCATGGTGACGACAAAGACAGCCGCGACCAGCAGCAGCACGCCCTTCAAATCCGTCCTCGCTGACTTTCCAGCGATCCAGCGCGATCGCCACGGCGAGGCTGGAAGCAACCGCCGCCAGGACGCCTCCCCACACCCAGCGCACCAGAAATGGCGCGGCCCGTGCGATTCAGATACACGAGCACAATGCCGACGACCAGGGCGGCTTCGACGCCTTCACGCAGAGCAATCAGAAATGAGGAGAGCAAACGGGATGTCCTTTACGAAGCCCTGCCGCAGTAAGGGTCGACGCGGAGTCTGCACATACGGGCGCACTCTAGTTGCAACTCGGTAGCAACTAGAATTTCCAGTGTACACGTCCCGTAACCTCAGGTCAAGTTTCTACCGCCTCCGGCGTTCCCCAACGGTAGAATATGCATCTACATGATTTTAGCCATGGCCAAGCCCCGATGTCACTTCGACTTTAGTCCGCGCGCTGGCCTGTTCGCCATCGTCTCTCGCCGCGGCGGCAGCCCTGATCCTGGCGGCGTTTCTCGCCGCTGCTCCGGCCAGCCCGCAGTCAAATAGCACGCCGGCGCGTCCGGCCCGACAAGAATCGCGCGCAAAGCGCATACCAGGCGGCGCGGCGCGCCGAACAATCCGGCGATTGGAAAGCCGCCTATGCCGGATACTCCGACGCGGCCGTCTATGCCCCATCGAACAAGGAATATCCGCTGCTGCGAGAACATGCGCGATTTCAGGTCATTCAGGGATTGATGGATACCGCGGAGCGCCAGGCCATTGCGGGAGATATTCCCGGCGCGCGCGCGCTGTTGCATGCAGGCGCTTGAGGTTGACCCGAATTACGTCGTGGCGCGAGAGCGACTGGCCGAATTGTCTTCCGATTCCGTCGAGGTTGCGCCCCAAAAGGGCCCGAGACTGGCCGGCCTCCCGCAGCTCCACCCAAGCCAGGGACGCACGACTTCGATTATCGCGGCACGACGCGCGGCGCCTATGAAGAAATCGGCCGGCAATTTGGCGTGACCATGGCATTTGACGGCGATCTTGCCGACCGTTCGATCCGTTTCCAGGCGCCGAAAGTGGATTTCGATACGGCTGTGATGGTGCTCTCGCGCCAGACGCAAACGTTCACGCGAGTCGTGGATGCCCATACGTTATTCGTCACTGATGGACAACGCCCAAAAAGAGCGCGATTACGCCCCCGAGATCGAAAAGAGTCTGGTCCTGCCCGCTTCGGTCACCACCGACGAGATGAACGAGACCGTGCGAATGATCCGCGAGATGACCGGGATCACCCGGACGCAACTCGACACCGCTTCGCGCACTCTCACGATCCGCAGCACGGAACAGAATGTTGCGCTGGCGCAAGCCATCCTCCAGCAGATCGAGCAGCCGCACGGCGAATTGATGCTGGAGATGGAGATCCTCGAACTGGACCAGAACGTGGCGCAGCAATTGGGAATTACTCCGCCCACTTCCGCGCAAATGTTTACCTTGAACCCGTCCGAAATCCATCAACTCGAGTCGGCGGAGAATGCCGGGACGCTCCTTCAGGTGATCCAGAACATCTTCGGCGGCAGCGGCGGGCTGGCATCAGCTGCCAGCGGATTGGGCGCCATGCTTCCGCCCCTGATCGCGTTTGGCGGCGGCAAGACAATTTTTCTCGCGACGGTCCCCGGAGCGTCGGCGAATTTCAGCCAGACATCTGAGCGCGGTGCACAGCGCGCAACGCATTCTCCTGCGCGCGCAGGACGGAAAGCCGGCGACATTTTTCGTGGGCGACCGGTACCCGGTCTCGCTGGCGTTGCTTTCCTCCGATGTCAGCGCGGCGGCCAGCGCGCTCGCAGCAGGGGTTGCGGCCGGATTGCTTCCCAGAACGGACTATAATGCCGGCAATAATCCGCTGGCAGTCGCAATCGCGGATTTCAACGGAGACGGCCACCCGGATCTGGTGGTCGCGAATAAAGCCAGCAACACAATCTCAATTTACCTGAATGCGGGCGACGGCACTTTCCCCACGCGCACCGATATCACGGTTGGCAAAGCCCCCTCGGCGGTCGCGGTGGGCGATTTCGACAATGACGGCAGCATGGACATCGCTGTCGCGAATTCAGCCGACAATACCGTGTCCATCCTGTTCGGGCACGGAGACGGCACCTTCGCAGCGCCGGTCACGTATCCCACCGGAAATACGCCGGTCGCACTACTCGTGAAGGATTTCAATAACGACAGCATTCCCGACCTCGCCGTTGTAAATCAAGCCGATAACACGGTGTCAATCTTGCTCGGACAAACAGGGGGAACGTTCGCCGCGAAAACCGATTACCCCGTGGGAACCATGCCGACAGCGATTGCAACGGCCGATTTCAATGCCGACGGCAATGCGGATCTGGCGGTTACGAATCATTCCAGCAACACTGTCTCCATCTTGCTGGGGAAAGGCGACGGAACGTTTGGTTTGAAAACCGATTTTGCGACCGGCAATGGCCCTGCCGGGATCACCACGGCGGATTTCAACAATGATACGAAAATCGACCTCGCCGTCACCAATCAGACGGACAACAGCGTTTCGATCCTGCTGGGAAATAGCGACGGCACATTTAACACGCACAATGATTTCGCCACCGATGGGGGACCTGTTGGCATTTTCGCGGGGGATTTCACAGGCGGTGGGAATCAAGACCTGATTATCACGGCGCAGACGGCAAACAATTTGGATCTCCTGGTCGGCAACGGTGACGGGACATTCCCCGGGCCCGTGGCCCTGCCAACCGGCAATGGGCCGGTGGCCGTGGCCGCGGCCGACTTGAATGGCGACGGCACGTTCGACACTGTGGTTGCGAACGAATCCTCGAATTCGGTTAGCGTAATTCTCAACACCCTGGAATCCGCAGCCGGCGCCTCGAACCCCGCTCAGACTGCGTATCCCTCCTCCGAATATGAGGACCTGGGATTGAAGTTAAAGGCCACGCCGCGATTGCATGGCGACGACGAGGTGACCTTGCAGCTCGAGTTCGAAATCCGAGTCTTGCCGGATCGTCCGTCAACGGTATTCCGGTCCTGACCAATCGCACGATCGACCAGACCATCCGCTTGCGTGAAAACGAATCCTCGGTCCTTTCCGGAATCATTCAAGCCAGTGATATTCGCTCCATCAGCGGATGGCCCGGAACGTCTTTGACTCCCCTCCCGGGGGATTTGACCGGCCTGAACAGCGATACCGGCCAGAAAATCGAGACGTTCATCGTCATCACGCCCCGCGCACTACGCTTCCCGCCACGCGATCTCCCGGCCCTTTATGCGGGGCACGGCGAACCGGCCACGCCGCCGGCGCCGTTTGTTCCGCAGGGCGGGCCGGCTCAACCGCCACCTCCGGGAGTTCAGCCTGCACCCCCAAATCCCGCCAACCCGCCCCCCGGACAGCCGGAGCAGCCCGGCGGGCCTCCAGGAATACAGCAGCCTCCCCTGGGCGGAGGCGCTGCAGTGCGTCCTCCCCAGTGAACCGGCAGCGCCGGCGGTGGTGCCGCGACAGACAACCCTTCCGCGTTCCAGCCTTGCTTACCTGGGCAGGCGGAAACTAGACTAATTGCACCCGGTCTACAACTCTTGAGCGATGGGACTTCTCGAGTAAGGAACCCGCTGTACAGATTTTAGCCGTCTGGACAGGTGACCATAACCATCCTTCGGCACAAGATGGGCCCTGCGCGAAAAATCATCGCACACGGCAACGAGAGATACGCTTTTTGAGCTGTCAAATTACGAAGGCGATTCAGGAATTCCAACTTGGAAATCGAAACAGGACCGGCGGAAAACGCGACACCTGAGAAGAAAGCAGACGCCCGCCCATTTACGCTCCGCGGTTTGACGCAGACTCTTGAGCAGCATGGCGATTGGCTGGATTCGAATGGCGAGGCCGGCGTTCAGGCGGATTTTTCGCGTGAAAGTCTTGAAGGCGCCGATCTCGTCGATGCCAGACTCCAGGACGCTATTTTCAACAAAACCGATCTGAGCCAGGCCGATTTGATGCTTGCGGACCTGCGCGGCGCCAGCTTGCTTCAGGCAAATCTGCAAGGCGCCAATCTGCTGGGCACCCTGTTCCAGCAGGCAAGCCTGCAGGCCGCGAACCTCGATGGAGCAACGGGGCTGCTCAACAGTCAATTCGCCGGCGCAAACATGTTTGGAACCGTCCTTCCAGCGGGAATTTCACCGGCTGAGGGACTCAAACAGGTTCGTGAAGTCGCCAGCCGGGCCGGATGGTTCCTGGCCTCCGTCTTGCTGCTCAATGTGCTCGTGGTGATGAGAATTTTTACCACCCGGGATTCCCAACTTTTGAAGAATGCCCCGGCCACGCCGTTTTTCGGTCTGCAGGCGGATTTTCCGCTGATCCCTTTCTATCTTTTTGGGCCTGTCGTGATTCTCTGCGTGTACGTTTGCTTTCATCTCTACCTGCAGCGCCTGTGGGACGGCGCATCGCAATTGCCCGCGATTTTCCCGGATGGGCGGAATCTCGACACCTGCCTGCCCTGGTTTGCCCGGTGGTCGGCAAGAAAACATTTCAAATGGCTGAGGGGCACGCGCTCGCCGCTGGCGTTCCTCGAAGCGGGAATCGCGATGTTCCTGCTGTACTGGGTGTCGCCGGCAACGGCTGTATTTTTCTGGGGGCGGTATCTGACCCTCCAGGATATGCGAGGAACTGCCGCTCAAGTTTTGGTTTGCAGCGGAGCCATCGCAGCAGCCATCAATTTTCCCAGGATGGTTGGAAAAGCTTTCGGTGCAGGTTCGTTGCGGCCCGTAAATGCAAGGAAGAATTCCGAACGATGGAACAAACGGCTTTCCACAGCCAGCCCCTTTTTATTCGGGGCACTCCTCCTCTTGCTTTCTTCCGGGACCATCTACGGTGTGCCCCATGACTCCAGGCAGAGCCCTCAAATTTCCAATTCTGGCGTCAAATCGTGGGCCGCGAAAATTCTGTGGACCTTTGGTTACAACCCGTTTGCGCAACTGACCGAGGCCGACGTCTCGACGAAACCTCCCGCCTGGTCGGGGCGAGACGAGGAAATTGCCGCGGTCAAAGGCGCCAGCCTCAATGGGATCAAGACTGCGCTACACGCAAGCCTATGGCAGCATTCTTCGCCAAGGCGCGCCTCTGGAAGGCCGATCTTCGTAACTGCCAATCTGGCGGAAGCCGACCTGCGCGAAGCCAATCTTCGCGAGGCGGATTTGCGTTCTGCTGTTCTCGATAACGCCAGGCTGGACCGCGCTTCGCTTCAGGAAGCGGACTTGCGAAACGCGAATTTGGATCGAGCCGATTTGCAGGGAGCGAATCTATCTTCCGCGAATGCTTCCGGAGCGACGCTTCTCGATGCCGCACTCGATAACGCTAATCTTTACAAAGCGGACTTACAGAATGCTTCACTGCAAAGGGCCAGCCTCAAACAGGCGGACCTCCGCGAGGCCAACCTGGGAATTGCAAACCTCACGATGGCGAACCTTCAGGAAGCATATCTGACCTCGACAAAAATCGAAAATGCGCAGCTGAATCAGGCGGATTTTTCCCTGGCGATCCTCACCGATGCGGATCTGCGAAAATCCGATTTGAGCGGCGCCGATTTCCGGGGAGCGATCCTGCGCGGCGCGGACTTCACCGGCGCGAATCTGCAAGACGCTAATTTTGTGGGCGCCGTGGGACTTACAGCGAGCCAGATCTGTTCGGCAGCCAGCTTTGCGCGAATTCAGTTGGATGACAACTTGCAAGCTGATGTTCAGGCCTTATGCGGGAATTCGCACTGAGCGTATGTTGCGGCTTTTCCCTACGGCATTTTCCTGGAATTCTTCTTCGGTATTTCTTGCATGCGCTTCGCGAGCATCTCTGCCAAGGCATCGGCGACGAATTCCGAGAAGGTTTTGTCCAACTGACGCGCGGCTCTTTTTCCTCGCTTCAATAGATCATCGGGCAAATTAATGGTTATTCGCATAACTCTACGTTAATAAGGATCGGACCGCATGGCTGATTCCTTTAACAGAGACAGAAATTAACGGTTAATTCCTCGGTTTATAGCGGATTCCGCTGCCAGTTTGCGTAATCAATCGCCTGGACGGAAAATCGCGCTTGCTGAAGCCGGAACGCAAGGCTCAACAAGTGGACGAGTCCGCAAATGACCAGGGCGCTTTCAAACTTCTGCTGCTGAATTCGCTCAACCCAGAGCGCTTCTCTCTTCGCGTGCGTTTCGAGGATCTGCCAGTACGCAAAAGCCACTTTCGGAGGGCTGCCAATGATATTCGGCTCATTCGAGTTGGCGGGAATGCCGAACTCCGAGCGGCTCGTCTGCGCCGGATCGATATCCAGGTAACGGCCGAACCCTAGCTCCTGGCGAGACAATCGTTCGGCAATCGTGGGCCCCAGCCCCGACGCCTCTTCAAACACAAAATCCACGCTCTCCGAGAGCAGCAGTTTGTTGAGCAGCGCGACGTACATCGGATCGTGGAGATTGCCGTGCCGCTTCTCGGCGCCCTGAAGCACATGCAGCGTCGCCAGAACTGTGACCCGTGGATTCATGCCCAAACTCCAGAATTAATCATGCACCACAGGACGACGATACCGGAAAAACAAAAACGTTCCCGCATGTCTCAATTTTCGTACCTGGTGTCAGATCAGGTGTGGCCTCAGGTCGATTGGGCAAATGGATGGCGCCAGCGCAGACCTGGGAACCTGGCATAATCGCGATCCGCTGTGATCCATTCCGCTCCCGATTCGATGGCCAACGCCGCCAGGTAAGCATCACTTACAATATTTCCTTTAGCTCCCGAAAGCTTGCACAGCCGCATGAAGATTCCCCAATGCCGCTCGCCGGGTAGCACAGGAACGCAGCCGGAGTGTTCGCGAAGCCTGTCTACGTATTCCAGCGCCTCATCGATTTCAGTCGGCACGCTAAAAATACGGGGGTGAGTCAAAATTCTGACTACTCCGCTCAAAATAATATCGGAGACGCCTACGATTGAGCCGGACTGCACAATTTCTTCAAGCCATGAGCGATATTTTGCGTGATTGGGCGAATCGAGGCGTTTCGCGTACACCAGAACATTAACGTCGATCAGGATCATCCAACCCATCCATGATGTCGAGTAAGGCGGAAGTGTCATCCAAATCAACGCCCGGCCGCAACCCGCCCTGTCCGGAGGCGAATACTTTGAAATCGGTCCGGGGCTTTTTCCGCCTCCACCTGGCCAAGGCTTCACGCAAAGCATCCTCGATAATCTCGGTTAGCGTGGTATCCGCTTCCAGGGCGGCCTTCTTTGCCTGCAGGATCAGGTCGTCAGGCAGATTGATGGTTGTCCTCATATGCTTAAGCATATCATGACAAACGGCTTCATTTGAAGAGCAAGCTCTTAAGTAAGTGGGAAGGCGAGCATACAATTTTGGTACCTAAAGACAACATAAATTATAGCTTTTCCATTCTTTACCAAATAGGTTATATTTCTGCTCAAATCCCTAGATGAGCTTGAGAGAAGATACGTGCAAAACGTACAGCAGATTCTTCAGAGCGACCCACTTGTGAAGCTAGTCCAAAAAGAGAATTTCGTCGGCTGGATATACTCGATCGATTACGACTCCGCTCTCCTAATGACGAATGATCTCTGGAAGGCTAACTCTCTAGGCATTCCGCATAATTGCTTTTTAGTGGCTACCTCTTTTAATCCCGAAGAATTCGCAAATGCGCAGTTCGCTGATCGAGAGATCATCCTGCTTCGTGTAGTTGGTTCATGTCGCCTGCCCCAAGACGACGACCTCGTCCGAACAAAAATTGATCATTTTCAAAGCCAGACTGCCACATTTGGAGGTACCGATCAGAGGGACTATGATGATTTGACTCTCAATCAGATCCAATTGGGGGACTCCTGACCTGCCCCCCAACACCGCACACTTCATAATACGACATCCGGACTATTCACTTGCTCAACGGTGGTGATCCCGTCGCCGCCAGGGCTGTGGGAAAGTGGGAATCCCGCGCCTTCCGCGGGATTCCCAAGCGGAGTGGAAAAGTTGTCTTTACTTTTCCACGCAGCGCCTTTTCCACAGCCCTTCTCTCCGCCCGCTTCCCGCGCAAATTCCTCCGGCGTTCGGTACGGCTGCAACGTCTCGATCTAATTCGATGAGCGTCACGCTGTCCACAAGCTTTTCTAACGCAACACTCAATCCTACATTCGCGCCACCCGCGAAGGGCTCTGCAAACCTGGTCGTTCTCTTAGACGCTCCGAGCCACTGACGGACGTAAGGCATCAGCCAACTTTTCCCACCCGGATAGCGAAACACACTCGGATTCCTAACAATTATTCTTGGTGGCGATAGCGTAATGCCATTACGAATCTGAATGTTGGCGGCCATAGAGCCTTGTAAAAAGTGTATCATGCCAAAAAACAAAAACGGCCCGCCACGATTGAATCGTAACGCGCCGTCTCGTTTTTCATGTGCTCCATACCGGAGCAAATATAATCCTGGCAGCGACCTACGTTCCCACACAGTTACCCGTGCAGTATCATCGGCCCTGCGGGGCTTAACTTCCGTGTTCGGGATGGGAACGGGTGTGGCCCCCGCGGTATGACCACCAGGAAAGGCTAGAAGTTGGAGGTTGGAGGCTTGAGGTTGGATACACCTCTAACCTCCGCTCCAACTTTTGCAACTGAATAGGCTTTTGTTGTTAGGTATTTCCTGCAAATTCCGCTCGACCAGTAAGCTTATCTTGCGACCGTTTTCCGGAGCAGGAATCCTGGCGACTGGCAACCGGTTTTCACCAGTCACGAGTCACCAATCACGAATCACTGCTTTTGATCACGGTTTGGGAAAGTTTTATGGTCAAGCCGAACGAGCGATTAGTACGGGTCAGCTACGTGCATTGCTGCACTTCCACCTCCCGCCTATCAAGGTCGTAGTCTTCGACCGCTCTTCTTAGATGGCCGCAGCCATCTTGGGAGACCTTATCTCGAGGCAAGCTTCATGCTTAGATGCATTCAGCATTTATCTTTTCCGGACTTCGCTACCGAGCTATGCCACTGGCGTGACAACTCGTTCACAAGGGGTCCGTCCATCCCGGTCCTCTCGTACTAGGGACAGCTCCTCTCAAGTCTCCTGCGCCCACACCAGATAGGGACCGAACTGTCTCGCGACGTTCTGAACCCAGCTCACGTACCGCTTTAATAGGCGAACAGCCTAACCCTTGGGACCTTCTACAGCCCCAGGATGCGATGAGCCGACATCGAGGTGCCAAACCTAAGCGTCGATGTGAACTCTTGGCTTAGATCAGCCTGTTATCCCCGGCGTACCTTTTATCCGTTGAGCGATGGCCCTTCCACGCGGGACCACCGGATCACTAGACCCAGCTTTCGCTTCTGCTCGACCTGTGTGTCTCGCAGTTAATCCGGCTTATGCTCTTGCACTCCACAGCGGGTTTCCAATCCGCTTGAGCCGAACTTTGGGCGCCTCCGTTACAATTTGGGAGGCGACCGCCCCAGTCAAACTACCCGTCTGGCTATGTCTCCCGACCCGTCTAGGGTCGCAGGTTAGAGCGACAGAACAATCAGGGTGGTATTTCACTGTTGCCTCCCCTCCAGCCGAAACCAGAGGATCAAAGGCTCCCACCTATGCTACGCAGATCGTCCCGTTACTCACAGCCAGAGTGCAGTAAAGGTGCACGGGGTCTTTCCGTCTAGGTGCGGGCATCCGGCGTCTTCACCGGAACCACAAATTCGCCGAGCCACTCGCCAAGACAGTCGCTCTATCGTTACACCATTCGTGCAGGTCGGAACTTACCCGACAAGGAATTTCGCTACCTTAGGACCGTTATAGTTACGGCCGCCGTTCACCGGGGCTTCAGTTCAGGCCTTCGTTCCCTTGCGGGAGCTGAGCCCTTGCTTTAACCTTCCGGCACCGGGCAGGTGTCACCCCCTATACGTCGTATTCGACTTAGCAGAGAGCTGTGTTTTTGTTAAACAGTCGCAGAGCGCGTTTCGCTGCGGCCGCTTCGGGCTATAAACCCTACAGCGGCACCCCTTCTCCCGAAGTTACGGGGTTAATGTGCCTAGTTCCTGAGCGAGTGTTCTCTCGAGCGCCTGTGGATATTGTCCTTGTCTACCTGTGTCGGTTTGTGGTACGGGCACCTATCGAACTCCTTAGAGGTTTTTCCCGGCAGCGTGAAATCCAAGACTTTGCGACCGTGTGGTCTAGTGGCATGTCTCACCGTTGAATGACCCCGTGGATTTTCCTGCGGGATCCGGCTTACACATACCAATCGGGACGTCCATCACCCGACTCCTGTATCCTTCTGCGTCACCCCATCGTGTTAACGTTCGCTAGGTGGGACAGGAATATTGACCTGTTGTCCATCAGCTACGCCTCTCGGCCTCACCTTAGGACCCGCCTAACCCTGAGCGGATTAACCTTCCTCAGGAAACCGTAGACTTTCGGCGACACGAGTTCTCATCGTGTTTATCGCTACTTATGCCGGCAGGGTCTCTTCCGTGGCGTTGAGTAGTCCTCTCGGTCTACCTTCAGACTCCACAGAATGCTCCCCTACCAAATCTAGAGGTTCGAGTTTAGATGTTAGAAGTTTGAAGCTTGAAAAATCTTCGCATGGAAGAATTAGCGCCAGACTTGAATCAGCTTGTTGATCCCTTTGCCGATTTCTATATTTTCTTGCGCTAACTTTTTGTGCTGATCTTCCTGGAGATACCCGAGATCTCGAACGAGGTCGAGGATTACGTTGACCTCATTGTTTGACCCTAGGGCGATTACCAGAAAATGCTTGAAATCTTCTGGTGACCGCTTTCTCCCATAGCCTTCGGCTATGTTGATGGGAACCGAAGTGGCAGCACGTCGCAGTTGGTTACCGAGTTCCCGGCGCTCTTGCACAGGGAACTTCAGCGTGACCTTATGAATCTCCAGCGCCAAAACGTAGCTGCGTTGGTAGACTCGAAGGTCTTTGTAACTGGCGACGACTGTTTGTTTCTGGTTCTCCATCCAACTTCTAACCTCTTAACTCGAACCTCTAGAATTTCGAAGCTTCGGTCACAGACTTGAGCCCCGTTGGATTGTCGGTGCATGATCGCTTGACCAGTGAGCTGTTACGCTTTCTTTAAAGGATGGCTGCTTCTAAGCCAACCTCCTGGCTGTCCGAGCGATCACACTTCCTTTCCCACTTAGTCTGTAGTTAGGGACCTTAGCTGTCGATCTGGGTTCTTTCCCTCTCGACCACGAAGCTTATCCCTCGCAGTCTCACTCCCGTACTGTTGTCCGCGGCATTCGCAGTTTGATTGGATTCGGTAACCTTGGTTGGTCCCTAGTCCATTCAGAGCTCTACCACCGCGGCAAATCATACGAGGCTGCCCCTAAAGGCATTTCGGGGAGAACGAGCTATCACGGAATTTGATTAGCCTTTCACCCCTACCCTCAGTTCATCGGAGCGATTTTCAACTCACAACCGTTCGGCCCTCCAGTGGCGTTTAAGCCACCTTCAGCCTGACCAAGGGTAGATCATCCCGCTTCGCGTCTATTCCCACATACTATTCGCCCTGTTCGGACTCGCTTTCGCTACGGCTCGCTTGCGCTTAACCTCGCATGTGAGAATAACTAGCCGGCTCATTAAGCAAGAGGCACGCCATCAGGCATTCAGCCGGGCGAACCCGGAGATAGCCCTTTGACTGCTTGTAAGCATACGGTTTCAGGTTCTATTTCACTCCCCTCGCAGGGGTGCTTTTCACCTTTCCCTCACGGTACTAGTTCACTATCGGTCGCCAGAGAGTATTTAGCCTTGGAGAGTGGTCTCCCCAGCTTCCCACGGGATTTCGCGTGTCCCGTGGTACTCAGGATACCGCTTCGAGTCCGGTAAGCTTTTGGTTACGTGGCTATCACACTTTATAGCCCCGCTTTCCAGCGGGTTCACCTAGCCTCCGGATTGGTAACTCTACTCACGCGGTCCTACAACCCCGCCGTGTAAACACGACGGTTTGGGCTCTTCCGATTTCGCTCGCCGCTACTTTCGGAATCTCTGTTAGATTTATTTTCCACCAGGTACTGAGATGGTTCACTTCCCTGGGTTGACTCGTACCAGCCTATATATTCAGCCGGCCGTAACGTGAGTTCATCACGTTGGGTTTCCCCATTCGGACATCCCCGGATCAAAGCCTGCTTGCGGCTCACCGAGGCTTTTCGCAGCTTGCCACGTCCTTCATCGTCTTCTGGCGCCAAGGCATCCACCGTACGCCCTTAGTAGCTTAACCATAAAACTCACCCAACACGTGACCATGTTTAATCTAGTTGGGCTCCAAGTAGAGCCCAAACCCGTTAAAGCAAATGGACATCCAGGACCCCGCCGAAGCGGGGCTAAGGATTTTTCCGGTTCTTGCAGGCCGGAAAAATCAGATGTCGAGCAAGCTCGCCTTTCCACAATTTGCTCTGCTCGAGCAGAATTTGCAGATTTCGTATTACGTCCGGGATTCGTGCGAATCCCAAACGCAATACAAAATGCCAGCCTATTCAGTTGTCAAAGATCTTTGTGTCCTGACTTCGATCGGACCGCTCCCGCTCCTGGCGGAACGTTCACTCGCCTTCTTTTCAAAAGAGCGCGAAACAATAAAAAACCCGGCGTCGAGCGCCGGGCCAAGCCGTCCGAATACACCCGGACGGGTTCGCGCGATGCTCGACTATTTGCTACCCTGAGTTCGTAACCGACCTCTCTTTTGGGTGGTATTCCGAAACTCTAGTTCGCCCCTGACGCCTGACTACGCATTCACCAGACGAATTGAGAGTATACCAGAAACCTTTCATTCGTCAAGCGGCCCTTTTCGAATGTGTGAGAAAACTGTGAATTTCTTCTCGCCGGCGCAAAAACCCTGCAAACATGCGCCAGCAACTAACCGATTGTATCATGGAACTGCTCCCTAATTTCGATTCATCTGAAAGTTTCGCACCCCGGATTCGGTCAATTATACCCGTTCGACGTGATTGTCAAAGGGGTGGCTTCCCAGGTCAATCCCGCGGGCAATTCGGAAAGCGTTTTCCCTTCGACATCCAGAAAGATGCCTTCCAGGGTGCCTCTGAGTTCCTTCCCATTCTTTCCGTTTTCTATATGAAACCGGAAGGTGATGTTTTCAGTTCCGATCATTGTCCCCTTATTCGCCGGAGTCTCCTGAATATTCGCAATCAGGTGGGCGGCAAAATTGCCATGCCCCTCGCTGACCCAAGTCCCTATGAATGGAGTCTCCATAAACGTTCCGGTACCAAACGAGGAATTCGATCCATAGATCCCGGGACCCGCTTCGATGACACTGCCGCCGGGCATGAAGCTCAGGAGATTGTGGCGAACCGCGCCCATACCCGGACCTTTCCGCGTGCCTCTCCAGGAACCAATTATGCTCGCGGAAGAATCGTCATCGGCGTGGCTGGTTGCCGGCCGGGAGACCCAAAACGCAAGAACGCCCAGCACACCCAGAATCAATAACGCTCGAATCCCCTGCTTCCCCATCGATGCCCTCCGAATTACATTTTCCCCGGACGACCGCAAACGGCTGCCGGCCGCACCTTCACGCCTCGCCCATAATGAATGTGAAGGGCCGGTCCGACGGAAAGATGCCCGAAACCAGTAAGGCCAATATATATTTCAATAGGCGCGCCGTGCAAAGATTTTAATCGTCTGCCGGACGGAAAATGAAATGCAGAGAAATTGCTCTTCCCGTTTCATCCCGCTGAAGCGAATAAGGAAAGAAATCCCGCCCCCTGGAGAAACCAAAGGGCGGGCTCCTCTAGATTTGCAAACCAAGAATTGCGGCAATATGAGGCGCGAGCCGGAAGCTGTGCGACTACGCGCTTGTAGCTTGGGCCAGACGTGCCGTCATAGTGATTTCAGCCTTGAGCAGGCGGGAAATGGGACACCCGGCTTTGGCTTCTTGAGCGGCTTTCTCGAAGACCGCCTTGTCATTTCCTGGAATGCGGCCTACGGTGTCGAGGTGGATCTTGGTGACGGTAAATCCGGCGTCGGTCTTTTCGAACGTGAGCGTCGCCGTCGTCTCCAGGCTTTCAGGAGTGATGCCCGCGTTTCCCAGTTGCGCCGAAAATGCCATGGTAAAACATCCGGCGTGGGCCGCAGCGATCAGTTCCTCGGGGTTTGTTCCCTTGGCGTCTTCAAACCGTGTCGAGAAAGAATATGGCGAGTTCGCAAGCACACCGCTATCGGATGAAACTGTTCCCTTGCCTTCCTTCAACGAGCCTTTCCATACCGCCGAAGCTTTGCGAATCATTTAGGTTCCCTCCTTGGGGTGGGAATGATATTACCACTGGTTTGCGGGAATTGATTCCATCGTGTTATGCCGACTTGAGAGGTCGATTGGAATTGGACCAAAAACGCGAACTGCAATACCCGCAACGGTAGGCGCGAAACCCCAGAGGATACAAAATAATCCGCTCCAGGAATCCTTTTCGCTTGGTCCTAAAAAGATTTCTCGATTTGCACCGAGGGCAGGCAAGCTCGGTTACGGTTTGTAAAGGCCACATTCGATGCGAATCCAATTCCAATAAGATCGAATTCAAGGCGGACTCTACCATTCCAGCGAGACTTTTGCATCAGAAGAACATCACGAATTTGGCGAGATGCCAAAATTCCGGAGACGGCCAAGAGTAACGTCCCGAGCTGTGCCCGACAAGTCGGGCGGTCTCTGTGCATTGATGCGACGATGGCTCACGGCCCGCTTGCCAGAGTCCCAATGCCAAAGTCTTTGGCCGACGTTGCCTTAAGTCCCGATAATGTCTGGGAGTTTCTATGCTTTTCACTTATATCGATCGTCGTAATCCTTCATCTCGGGCAAGACGATCTCCAGGCTGGCATTCCGCTCCCAATCGCGTGGGGAGTCACGGCGCCAGTACTGAAGCACCGCGAGGTTGAAGCAGCCCGTGGACGCTCCGTCGCGGCAGTTGCCGTAGTTGGGCGGATCGCAATAATCAATCTCTCCGCTGCGAATCTGGTCGGCCAGACTGACTCCGTTTTCATCGCGGTGCGCTCCGCCCTGGCCTGAAAGCGCCACCTGAAAGCGTCGCAGGCACATGAAGCAGGCAATATCGAGCAGGACCACTTCCACGGCGTAAATGTTGGCCGCGAGGTACGGCTCGAAATCCACATAGCGCGGCACGCCGTTCTCGTCCCACCACTTGGGAGTCTCGGCGATCCTTTCCGTGATGTCGCTGTAATCCTGGAACATGTCGCCTCAGGCCACAGTAGCTTACTCGCGGCACCTGGCTGAGCCAAGTCCTTCCATGAATTGGTCGGTCTCCTTTGCATTGCGCCTTGACCACGTCAATCCTTGGGGGTGTACCGCAGCCTGTCGTAGACCGGCCTTCTCATCCCATCAGATAAGTCCTGCGACTGCTAATCCGCTTTTTGCTCGCCGGAACTCAAGCAATTGCGTCCGTCATCTGTTCGCAGTAACATCCCAGCGATGCAATCCCAAGGAGGTCCCATATCGCTTAGTGCGCCTCTTGCGCGACGCCAGCTGCTTTTCTCAATGCTCGCGCTCCCTGCGATCCTCTTCGGATGTGGCCCCAAGCCGAAACCTGAACCAAAAGTTGTCGATCTCTACATCGAATCGGACGGTGACTTCCTGGCATTCCGGCCCGACACACTGACCTGCCCAACTGGCGCAATGGTTCGCCTCAAGTTTCACCACGCGGGCAGGATCATAAGCGCGCGCCACGATTGGGTGCTGACCTATCCTGGTCAACTGGAGGCGCTGACCAAGGAGGCTCTGGATGACGACGGCATCCTTCCGAAAGACGATCCCCTCGTTATGGCCACGACTCCCTTGTGTGACAGGGGCGAGACAGTCATGACACAGTTTGTTGCTCCCCCGCCCGGCGACTATCCGTTTTTGTGTTCCACCCATCCGGAGGACATGCGCGGGGTCTTGCATGTTACGAAGTAAAATGTTCCACACACAAAAGGAGAAAGAAGATGAAATATAGAAGAATTCCGGCCGTTCTAGCGATCATCGGAATCGCGCTGCTTGTGGCATCCCCTTTAGCAGCACAACTGAAATCACCCGACGACGTGAAGACGGCACTCAGACTGCTGGTCCAAGTATCCAACGATTTCAAGAGGCAGATCACCGCCAAGAGCTTCGCGCGCATACCGCACGAATACACGGAATACACGGAGGCTGCCGACGCCCTGCGCTCCGCCATCAAGGATGAGCCCGCCAATTTCAAGGCCAAGGTTGAAACAAAGCTGAAGGCAGCCGTTGAAGCCGCGAAAAAAGTATCGGACATGAGCGCCACCACACCAGATGCGGACAAGCTAATGGCCGAACACGATAAGGCCGTGACCGCGATGAACGCGGTGTTCGAGCTATTTCCGGCCGATCTCAGACCCGATCCGAACGCGCCTCCGCGTCGCCCGGCGCCGAAAAACTGATTGTCGTCCCTTTGGGAAGGATTGAATCCCGAGGAACGCCACCCAGCCGCACGTTCACCAACTTGATTGAACTGAACGAAGCGGCAATGTGGCTAAAATCAATGCGCCAAGGATTGCGATGATGGCGGGCCGAGTCGCGAGAAGTCGTCACGTCGGCAAACGGGATCCAGCTTAGGGGAGGCCCCCAATTCCGATCGTCACTCGCACTATGATAGGCCGCCCGACAATCCATTCTGCGGTTTTGTCAGCGATAGGAATGGCGTGGATATCAACGTCGCGATACTAAGCATTGTTATCGCGCGATCCGCGGGCAACCTTTCAAAGTCGGAATTGGGCTCATAGAAACGGGATGTCTGAAAGGAATATAAAATCTCTTGCAATTGAATCCGGTAACGAGGTATGTAGTTCCAAGGAACGTTGCCAGGGGTGCTTGGATCCGCGGCGGGACTCAGGGTCCAACAGCTGGCGCGCTCAGAATTATCGCGGATTTTGCCCGCAAGGCGTACTTTACGATCGTATATCACGGAGGTCAGAATGAACGAGCATCTTGGACGTCGGAATTTCATTAAGACGCTGACAGCGGTCGGCGCTGCCGGCCTGCCCATCGCTTCGGCCCTTAATTCGCGCAGCGTCTTCGCGGATGCAAAGCCCGCGAATTTCGCATATGACCCAACGGCAAAGCTCGATCTCAACGTGACCGAGGTCGACATGCGGAAGAACGAAGCCGGGCGGATGCTGAAGGCCCGTATTTATCAGCCGAAGGGGCCGGGACCGTTCCCCGTCATGATGGACCTGCACGGCGGCGCATGGAACGCGAAAGACCGGACCTCAGAGGAGCCAATGGACCGCGCGATCGCGGCGAGCGGCGTGCTCGTGGTTGCCATTGACATGACGTTGGCGAAAGAAGCTCCGTATCCGGCCTGCGTTCAGGACGCGCACTACGGCGTACGCTGGCTGAAATCGAAAGCGTCCACGTGGAACGGCGATGCATCGAAGTTCGGCATCTACGGAAGTTCGAGCGGCGGCCACGTCGCCGAGCTTCTGGCGATGCGTCCGTACGACCGCCGTTATGGCTCGATTCCACTCGACGGAGCGCCCAATGTCGACGCCAAGATCGATTTCGCCGCGATGCGCTCTCCCATCAGCGATCCGATCGCGCGCTACGAGAATCCGAATAACCTGAAGAGCGCAGGCATGGTCAAGAACAACACCCTCTTCTTCAATCCGTGGGAAAGCATCTACGAGGGGAATCCGCAGGAGATCCTCGGTCGTCGCGAAACCATCAGCCTCGTGCCGTTCCTGATCATGGGAGGCGCGCTCGACACCAACGTGCTGCCGGAGATTCAGAAGAAGTTTGTCGCTTCGTACAGGGCGGCCGGCGGCGCGTGCGAATTCCAGATCTTTGAAGGCTCCGAGCACGAGTGGGTCGCCAATCCCGGACCGCAAACTACGCGGGCGCAGAATATGGTCAAGGCGTTCATCGGGCTTCAATTATTGATGACATAAGCGACGGTCGGCGAACCCGACCACAGCAATCGATGCCTGCATGACGCCGATAAGTTGGTGCACGTCACGCATCGGCAGAGTTTAACCGCCACTACCGAAATTTTAGATGGTGTTGCGTCCCGTCGACTCGGAAGTGTGCCTTCCGCCAAATAGCAGCTCGATCAGAACCAGCGCCGCGCCGATCGAAATAGCTGAATCGGCGACGTTAAATGCGGGCCAGACGAACGTTCCGAGGTGCACTTCCATAAAATCTGTGACGCCGCCGTGGATCAATCGGTCGAGGGCGTTTCCGGCCGCCCCGCCCAGGATCAGCGCGATACCGCTTTGAGCGAGCCGTTCGCCCGCACGCCCGGCCAGCAGCAGCCAGGCAAGCAGAACAATCACCAGCGCCGAGCTGATCAGCAACAACGGCCTCAGCCACGGGAAATTCGATTCGGAAAATACGCCAAACGCGATGCCTGGATTTTGATTGTGGACGAGAATCGCGATTTTCGGAATGATCGGATGCCGAAAAAACAGGCTGGTGTAGCGTTCAATGGCGAATTTAGTCGCGCGATCCGCGGCGATAATTCCGAGCGACAGCCAAAGCCAGCGCCCGCCGGCTTTGCCGCTCATCAGGACGCAGCCCCGGCGCCCGCGGATCCAGCCATGCTTTCGATCTCATCGAGCGCCTTCACGCAGCGCTCGCACACCGTCGGGTAGTCGGCGCTTTCACCCACGTGCGTCGAGTAGTTCCAGCAGCGCTCGCATTTCGTGCCGTCGGCGCGCTCGACCGCGACGCTCAGTCCGGGCAGCGACTCAGATTTCTGAGCTTCCGCGGGCGGCGACCTAGTTAATTCCACCTGCGAGACGATGAATAGCGCCGGGAGCCAGCTCTTATATTTTTCGAGCAAGCGGGGCAAGATCAGTGCCCGCGCTGAGCACGACTTTTGCTTCGAGCGCGCCCGAAATCATCTTCGCGTTACGCGCCGCCTCAAGGGCGCGAAGCACTTCCGTGCGCACGGCGAGGAGATTTTCCCATGCCGCGGTCTTTGTGGCGTCAAGCGGCGAGCCGAGTTCCTCAGGCTTCTGGAAACAACGCGATATGCGCGCTCTCTGGATCGCCCGGCAGATGCGGGAAATAGCTCCAGATTTCTTCGGCCGTGAAAGCAATGATGGGCGTCGCGAGGCGCAACAATGCCGTGGAGATGCGATAGACGGCGGTCTGCGCCGACCGGCGAGCGCGGTTTTGCGGTGCGAACGTGTAGAGCCGGTCCTTCAGGACGTCGAAATAAAACGCGCTGAGGTCCACGACGGCGAAATCGTGCAGGGCGTGGTAGACGCGGTGAAATTCAAATCCCTCATACCACTTCGCGCATTGCCGCGCCAACTCCGCGGTGCGCGAAAGCATCCAGCGGTCGAGTTCCTCCATTTCATGCGTCCGGGACGGCGTCGCGGGCCGGTTCGAAATCCGCCAGATTGCCGAGCGCGAAGCGGAACGTGTTGCGCAGCTTGCGATACGCCTCGGAAAGCTGCGTCATCACGTTGTCGGACATGCGCACGTCGGCCGTGTAGTCCTGCGACGCCACCCACAGGCGCAGCAGATCCGCTCCCCACTTCTCGCAAACTTCCGTGGGAAGCACAACGTTGCCGAGCGACTTCGACATCGGCTGGCCCTTGGCATCGAGCGTCCAGCCGTGCGTCAGCACGTGCCGGTAAGGAGCGCCATTGCGCACCGCGACCCCTACCAGCAGCGAGCTGTGGAACCACCCGCGATACTGATCCGGGCCTTCCAGATACATATCCGACGGCCAGGGAAGTTCCTGCCCGCTCGCGTCTTTGTGGCCGAGCACTGCAAGGTGCGAGGAGCCCGAATCGAACCACACGTCCAGAATATCGGTTTCCTTGCGCCAGTCCGAAGCGCCGCAACTGCAGCGCGTTCCCGCGGGGAGCAGTTCCTCGGCCGTGTGAGTAAACCAGGCGTCCGCGCCCTCTCGCGTGAACCATTCGCGCACGAGAGCGCGCAGCGCGGCGTAGTCGTCAAACTGTTTGCCGCATTTATCGCAATAGAGAATCACCAGCGGCACGCCCCAGAAACGCTGCCGCGAGACGCACCAGTCCGGACGCTCCGCGATCATTGAATAGATTCGTTCGGCGCCCCATTCCGGAGTCCATTTCACTTTGGCGATTTCCGCCAGGGCGCGCTTGCGGATCGGGGCGCCGTCGCTTCCCGGCGCGTCAAGTTCGATGAACCATTGCTCGGTGGCGCGGAAAATCACAGGATTGTGGCAACGCCAGCAGTGCGGATAGCTGTGCGAGAGTTTCTGCTCGCCGAGCAGCGCGCCGCGATCGCGTAATAGCTGCACGACGATCGGATTCGCCTCAAAGACAGTTTTTCCTTTGTACTCCGGCAATCCCTCGAGATACCGTCCGTGGCCGTCGATCGGGGCGTAGGCCTCGATGCCATATTTCTGTCCGGTCTGGAAATCTTCGACGCCGTGTCCCGGCGCGGTGTGCACGATGCCGGTGCCCTGATCGAGAGTGACGTAATCGGCGAGAACCGCGGGCACAACCAGGTCCAGAAACGGATGCTTGAATTTCAACTCCGCGAGATCTTTTCCCTTCCACGGGCCGCGCACGCTTTCGGCCTGGAGTTTTACCGCATCTAGCGCCGGGCCAACCAGGTCCGCCGCCAGCAGCAGCGCGCCGGCAGAGGTTTCCGCCACGACGTAGTCGTAATCCGGATGGAACGCGAGCGCGCGATTATGCGGGAGAGTCCAGGGGGTCGTCGTCCAGATGACGGCGCTCACTCCGGAGCCAAGTTTTTCCGCCGTCGCGCCAGGCTCAACCGCGAACTTCACCCAGATCGACGGACTCGTATGATCTTCGTATTCGACTTCCGCTTCGGCGAGCGCCGTGGAATCGGTAATGCACCAGTAGACGGGCTTGAGGCCGCGATAGACGTAGCCCTTTTCGAGAAATGTGATGAAGGCGTCGGCGATGGTGGCTTCGTACTGCGGGCTCATCGTCAGGTACGGGTCTTCCCACTGGCCCAGCACGCCCAGGCGTTTGAAGTCGCGCCGATGCTGGTCAACATACCGCGAAGCGAATTCGCGGCACATGCGCCGGAACTCCCCCGGCGGAACGCTGCCCTTTTTCCCGCCCAGTTCTTTTTCCACCTGCGTTTCGATGGGAAGCCCGTGGCAATCCCAGCCGGGAACGTAGGGCGCGCGGAACCCCGCCATGGTCTTGGACTTTACGACCATGTCCTTCAAAATCTTGTTGAGTCCCGTGCCCAGATGGATCGTGCCGGTTGGATACGGCGGCCCGTCGTGCAGTACGTAAGTGGGTGCGCCGGCGCGGGCCTGCTGGATGCGGTGGTAGAGCTTCTTCTCCTCCCATTCCGCAAGTTGTTTTGGCTCTTTCTGCGGCAGGCTGGCCTTCATGGGAAAAGCCGTGCGCGGCAGATTCAATGTGCTTTTCAAATCCACTGTTTTGGGCATAAGTTAGATGGTACAGGCTTGTCCTGTACTTCCTTACCTGTACTGTCTGATCCGGAAACGTTCTTTCTCGTGTTAACGTCACAATGTTACAATGGATTTGACGGCATGTCAGCCGCGCCGCCATCGGGCATCCATTCAAGGGGCGAATGAATCGTAAGTTGAGGGTCGGTTTCGCAGTTAAGTGGGAGATCGTTGAGCACAATAGCGCCGAAATGGAGTAATCCCGGTACACCGATACCCAAGGTGACCTTGCCTGCGGGGGAGTCTGCCCCGCGTCTCGGTGGTTCCCAGAAGCCTCTCTCGCGCGGCTTTCTTTCAAACCTGAAGGATTTCCTTGCCGAGCGTCCGATTAAGGTCGCCAATCCCGGCAAGGGCGCTGTGTTTACCCCGGAGGGCTTTGGGTCCGGACTCACCGACAATTTGAAGGAGTGGTTCAAGCCGACGCCAAAAGCAGTGTCCTCGCGCATGACGGTCGACTGGCAGCCGCCCTACAAAGTTCTCTGGCAGAATATTCGCGACCTAATCTCGCCACCAAAACTTCCTCCGCTGAAAGTCACAAGCCAGCCGGTGAAGGTGAAAGATATTTGGAGCAAGGATAAGGCCTTCGGCCCATCGCAGGCGATCGCGCTGGCCGTGCACGCTGTCATCACGATATTGATTTTGTCTCCCCTCATGTACACGGTGGTCAAGAAGGCGACAGCGAGTCCCGTCAACAATACGCTTCTAACGCCCCTTGACATTTCCGATTACACGATGAAGCTGCCGCCCGGCAAAGACAAGGCAGGTGGCGGAGGCGGCGGCGGTGAACACAACCCTTTACCGGCAACCAAGGGCAGAGCGCCGAAATTCAGCATGACGCAGATTGCTCCGCCGATGGTGCACACCAAGCCCGACTCCCAGATTCAGGCGACGCTCCTTGGGCCTCCTGATCTGAAAATGCCGAGTCCGAATATGGATAATTTCGGCGACCCGCTCGCCAAGATGCTGAACAATTCGGGCGGACCCGGCGGGGGTAGCGGAATCGGAAGCGGCACGGGAACTGGAATTGGGAGCGGTGAAGGTGGAGGCCTTGGTCCCGGCGCAGGCGGCGGAACAGGCGGCGGCTATTTTCATCCTGGCACGGGCGGCGTGGGCTATCCCTCTTGCGCCTATTGCCCCGATCCGAAATATTCCGAAGAGGCTCGTAAAGCGAAATATCAGGGGACGGTTGTCCTCCAGGCGGTTATCACCCCGGACGGACGCGCGATTGAAATCGAAGTCGTGAAAGGCCCGGGACTTGGCCTGGAAGAGAAAGCCGTCGAAGCAGTGAAGCAGTGGCGCTTCAAGCCCGCAATGGGACCTGCCGGCAAGCCCGTCGCCGTGGTTGTCCCGATCGAAGTCACTTTCCGGTTGCTCTAGTATTTCCTCGAAACTCCCGAACCATTCGACGCAAGGGCGAAACCGCTCCCATGTCTATCGCGGAAACACATCCAAGCGGAATCGTTTCCATTCGCTTCGCCACGGAGTACACTTCGTCGGGAGTCTTTTGAAAATGAAATCACACCTTCGCAAAGCTGTCCTTGGCGCCGCGCTTTTTCTGATGGCTATACCGGTAAGTCTTCCGGCACAAGCTACGGGAGCCGTCGAATTCTCCGCGGAAGTTGCACCCACGGGAGGACGGCCGGAACCGGTCCGCCAGTTGACGTTTTATCTCTTGAGCAAGAGCCTCGACGGAATTCGCGCGGAAGCCGCGCAGCTCGAGCCAGCTCCCGACCTTAACAAATTCGTTGATGGGCTCACCGTTTCGCCCGAATTAAAGACATGGATGAAGAAGCATCACTCGGTGCAGCTCTCCGGAACGGATTTCACCAAAAGCCTTACCCCGGATGAGATTATGACTGTGCCTGAGTTTCTCTCCGCATACATGTCGCGCAACGCCGGGTTTAAGGGCGTCGGTTTTCCAAATCCGAAATTCAAAGAGAAGGATCGCGAAAATAATCCCGAAAAATATAAGCAACAAAAAGATGAGTACGACGCCGCCCTTCGCCGGTTCATAAAAGCCATGCCGGAAAGCGTCGAAGGAATTGACATCGATCTGAGCGACATCAATCCGTCGCCAAAATGGGAACATTTGCTGAGCGACCAGCACCGGCGTCTGGACAACCGCACGTTTGAGCTTGCGCAACAGCGCTATCTGGCTGCGAAAACCGATTCGGACCTCGACGGCCGCGGATCGTTTGCGGGCATCGCGCCCGGACAGTACTGGATCGGGATGATCGGTGTGCAGGCGATTTCCGGCGATGTCCGTCAGGGATGGGATTTGCCGGTTAATGTCCGGCCGGGGGAAACGACGCGCGTGGAGTTGACCAACCTCAACGCTGCCAGGCCCTACCGGGCAGCGGAAAATTCCAACCCCTGAGGTTTCCGCCCACAGTGACCTGCCGAAAAAAGGCCGAGGCCTGAATGGGCACCTGGACGCTCTGGATCGCCTTTAATGCCGGCGTCGCGCTTCTCCTTCTGCTCGACCTCGGGCTTTTCCATCGCCGGGCACACGCAATCTCCCTCCGCGAAGCAGCAATTGAAAGCATCGTCTGGGTCGTTCTTTCCCTCGCCTTTGGATTTTGGATATTCTCGGCGCATGGTCACGGGCCGGGACTCGAGTTTTTCGCCGGTTACGTCATCGAAAAATCTCTCAGTGTGGACAACGTCTTTCTCTTCCTGCTGATCTTCCAGTTTTTCCGCGTCGATTCCCGCTACCAGCATCGATTGTTGTTCTGGGGAGTTCTGGGCGCGCTGGTATTGCGCGGCGCGATGATCGGACTGGGATTCATTCTGATTCAACGGTTTGAGTGGATTCTCTATTTATTCGGCGCGTTCTTGCTTTACGCCGGATTCAAGCTGTTTGGCGCGGAGCATTCCGTCCATCCGGATAAGAATCCCGTCGTGCACTGGGCCCAAAAGTTTCTTCCCATGACGCAATCCGAATCCGGGCAGCGATTGCTCGTGCGGGAAGGCGGGCGCTGGCTGGTCACTCCATTGTTTCTTGTCGTCATCGTGCTGGAAACAACGGATCTGGTTTTCGCCCTGGACTCGATTCCCGCCGTCTTCGGCGTCACGCGCGACCCATTTCTCGTCTATAGCTCCAACGTCTGCGCGATTCTGGGCCTGCGCGCATTCTATTTTCTGCTGGCCGGGATTCTTCCCTATTTCCGATATCTGGACCAGGGCCTGGCGATCGTGCTGATGTTCATCGGCGGGAAGATGCTGGCCGAACCGTGGATTCACATTTCGACCGGAGTTTCGCTGGACGTTGTCGGAGGTATCGTGGCGGCCGCGATCTTGGTTTCCGTCCTCGCGGCGAGAAACGCGCCCCACGAACAAGCAAAACCCCTGAGCCGCGTCCAAGGTCGAAATGTTCCTCCGCCGACGCCCGAATTTATTCGACAGCTGGCTGATGCAGATCCGGCAAAGCGAATACAGGTGGCGAGCGATCTTTTCTACAGCGGTAGAGCGCGCTTGCTGAATTGGTTCCCTGCTTGGATCGAAGACCCCGATTTTCGCGCACTCATCATTCAAGATGAAATCGCGCAACCCGGCGGTCCGCCTATTAAAAATGCTCGAACCACCGTGGGGATCGCTGTCCTGCCTACAACCTTCGACGCGATTCGCGCCGCCTGGGGGTCGCCGCCTCTTGCCGATGCCCCACCGGATCAGGAGGTCCTCGAGTTTGAGTTGTGCTTCTCCGGGCATGTGCGGCTCGATATCCTCACGACGAGCATGCCCAGCGGCAACGGCGCGATTGCGCGCTTCCTTGAAAAATTCGGCGAAGGAATTCAGCAAGTGGAAATCGACGTAACCGACGTGGACCGCGCGACTGACATCCTTCGCGAGCGATTCAAGATCGAACCGATCTACCCGGCGACGCGTTCCGGCGCAAACGGCACGCGCGTGAATTTTTTCCTGGTTACAACGTGGAACGACACAAAAGTCCTCGTCGAACTGGTCGAGCAACCGAGTGGCTCTTAGTAGCGTAGGCTTTAGCCTGCGCGGTTTTGACTTTCGTAATGATAGAAAGGCGCGCAGGCTGAAGCCTACGCTACAAATTCACGACTTCCCATGCACCGGAATCGCCGCGCCGTGAATTACACGCGCTTCCTCCGAACACAGGAACAATATCACTCGCGCAATTTCGTCCGGCTTGGGCCACTTGGAGAAATCCGCCCTCGGCATCGCGTTGCGATTAGCCGCCGTGTCGATAATGCTCGGGATCACGGAATTGACGTTGATGTTGTACAGCTTCACATCTGCAGCGAGCGAATCAAACAGAGCAAGCGCGCCCGCTTTCGACGCCGCATAGAGACCGCCTCCCGCGGCGTGATCAAACGCCGCCTTCGACGCGACGTTGACAATCCATCCGCGATTCTGCCGGATCATTTGAGGGACGATCGCCCGCGCGAGAACATATCCCGACCTCAAATTGAGCTGTAGCATCCGGTCGTAGGTCTTCGAGTCCGTTTCCCACAGATTCGTTCCGCCGGCATACCCGCCGACCGCGTTCACCAGGACATCGAGCCGCCCGTGCTTCGCCGCGATCTCCGCGATGAATTTCTCAACGGCGGCAGCGTCGGTCACGTCCACATCGGCGCCGGATGGCGGCGCCGCCCCGATCCGCTCCGCCGCGGAGACGACGGCGGCAAATTCCTCCGCGACGCGATACGTTACGATGACGGTCGCTCCCGCTTCCAGAAACGCCATCGTCACTTCGCGGCCCAAGCCGCCCGTGCCGCCGGTAACCAAAACGACTTTGTCGTGGAAGTTCATGATCTCTTTGACTCACCTCCTAAAGCGAATCATCCGCTTGGACGGGGTAGAAAAAATGCCCCGCGTGTGAAGATACGGGCTACAAAAATCCGCCGCCGCTTGCGCGATTGCTGTAGCCCGAGTCTTTAGACCCGGGGATTTCCCGATCGACGCAGCGCAATGCAACGCTATTCCCCGGTCTGTTCCAGGAGCTTGGATACCAGCCCGGTCCATCCGGTCTGGTGGCTCGCGCCCAGGCCTGCGCCGGTGTCGCCATGAAAATATTCGTAAAACAGGATCAGGTCGCGCCAGTACGGATCGTTTTGAAATTTTTCAATCGAGCCATGGATCGGCCGCCGCCCGTTTTCATCCCTCAGGAAAAGATGCGTCAGTGACCGCGAAATCTCAGCGCCCACTTCCCAGAGCGACATCTGCTTCCCCGAGCCGGACGGGCACTCGACGCGAAAATCGTCGCCATAGTAATGGTGAAATTTCTGCAGCGATTCGATCATCAGAAAATTCATCGGAAACCACACCGGGCCGCGCCAATTCGAGTTTCCGCCGAACAAACCGGACTGCGATTCGCCCGGTTCGTAGTCGACCCGGTAATCGCTGCCATCGACGGCGAAGACATAGGGATGCTCCGCGTGGTACTTGGAGAGCGCGCGGATTCCGTGCGGCGAAAAAAATTCTTCCTTGTCGGTCATGTAGCCCAGGATCCGCACGAGCTGCTTGCGGTCCACCAGGGAAAGCAAGCGGCGCGCTCCATTCGGCGAACTCTGGCTGCTGTCCACGCGCGTCGAAAAGTCCGGCATGTTGTCGAGGAACCACTGCATCCTCCGCTGAAATCCGGGCAGGCGCGCAATGATTTCCGGCTCGAGCGTCTCGACGGCAAATAAAGGAATGAGTCCCACCATGGACCGGACTTTCAGATACTGCTGCTGGCCGTTCGGCAGATGAATCGCGTCGTAAAAAAATCCGTCCTCTTCGTCCCAGAGCGCGATAGCGTCGGACCCGTGTACGTTGATGGCATGCGCGATATGCACGAAGTGCTCGAAAAATTTGCTGGCCACGTCCTCGTACGCCGGGTCTTCGCGCGCCAGCTCCAGGGCAATCGCCAGCATATTCAGGCAGTACATTCCCATCCAGCTCGTGCCGTCGGATTGCTCCAGGTGGCCTCCCGTGGGCAAAGGCTGCGAGCGATCGAACACGCCGATGTTGTCGAGACCCAGAAAGCCGCCCTGAAAAACGTTCATTCCATCGGGGTCCTTGCGATTCACCCACCACGTGAAATTGAGCAGCAGCTTGTGGAACACGCGCACGAGAAACGCGCGGTCAGCGCGGCCGCGGATGCGCTTTTCAATCTTGTAAACGCGCCAGGCCGCCCACGCGTGCACAGGCGGGTTGACGTCGCCGAACGCCCACTCGTAGGCCGGAAGCTGGCCGTTCGGATGCATGTACCACTCGCGCAAAAGCAGGATCAGTTGTTCCTTCGCGAAATCCGGATCGACCAGCGCAATCGCAATCGTATGAAATGCCAGGTCCCACGCGGCAAACCACGGGTACTCCCATTTGTCGGGCATGGAGAGCACGTCGGCGTTGTAAAGATGCGTCCAATCGTGGTTGCGTCCGTTCTTGCGTTCGGGAGGAGGCGGCGGCTGGCCGGGATCGCCAGCAAGCCACGTCTTAACGTCGTAGTGATAGCACTGCTTGGTCCACATCATGCCCGCCAGCGCCTGGCGCAGGACGAGGTGCGCATCGTCGGAACGTTCCTGCGGAAAGCGGCGCGCATAAAATTGATCCGCTTCACCGCGCCGCTGGTCAAACATCTTTTCAAAATCGGGGCCAAAGGGATTTGCCGTTCCCTCTTTCGGCTCGGCATTGGTAAGGCGCAACCGGACCGCCTCGGAAGCGCCCGGCGCGATCTGGAAGCGATAATGCGCGGCGCACTTCGTGCCTTCCGGAGAGGGATTTACGGCATCGCGCGCGCCCTGCACCAGATATTCATGAAAACTATCTTTGACGTACGGTTTGGCGTTCGGCGTGCCAAACAGCCGCTGAACATTCGTTTCGTTTTCGGTGAAGAGCATCTCCGGCGGGGCTTCGACGAGCAACCAATGATGGCCGTAGCGGGAATCTTCCGTGGCAATGACCGTCGCTCCCATAAAATCAGGTGCGCGCCACAGCCGGGGATGACCGTGCTTCTCTCCGAAGGACCAGACGTTTCGGAACCACAACGTCGGCAGCAGATCGAGCTGCGCTTTTTCAGGACCGCGATTCCACGCGGTGATTTTGATCAGGATATCTTCCGGTGCGGCCTTGGCATATTCCATGAACACGTCGAAATAGCGGTTTTCGTTGAACACGCCCGTATCCATCAACTCATATTCCGGATCGCGCTTGCTTCGTTTTCGGTTTTCCTCGACGAGCTGCTCATACGGGAAGGCTGCCTGCGGGTACTTGTAGAGATACTTCATGTAGGAATGCGTCGGCGTGGAATCAAGATAGAAGTAATACTCCTTCACGTCTTCGCCGTGGTTGCCCTGATTCCCCGTCAGCCCGAACAAACGCTCCTTCAGGATCGGATCGCGCCCGTTCCACAGCGCCAGTGCAAAGCAGACCCTCTGGTGCCGGTCGCTGATCCCGCCGATCCCGTCTTCGCCCCAGCGGTACGCCCGCGAGCGCGCATGTTCATGCGGAAAATATTCCCAGGCCGTCCCGTTCGGGCTGTAATCTTCCCGGACGGTTCCCCACTGCCGTTCAGATAAATATGGCCCCCAGCGCTTCCAGTGCTTGGTGCGCTGGTGAGACTCTTCGAGGCGCTGTTCTTCGGGCGTCATTGGGATTGCGGCTCCGGTCTTGTCATTGGAGTTCGACAGGGATGCCGGAAGAGGACAAGTATAGTCAGAAGAAGCGTTTGGATGGAAGAAAGAAGAGATGCCCGCACAAAATTCGTGCGGCCGCTACGAAACCAGCGTATTAACAGTAAGCGCCGGTTTTCGTAGAGGCCGATCCGTTCCACGTTCTCGGGACGGATCGGGCAGGTTTCGATCCAAGTCATCATCGCGCCCAAATCTCTGGCACACCCAAATTGGTCATGTTAATATGACCATGAACCCCAAGAGGACACCATGAAGCGAATGCAAGCAAGCGTCTTCAAAGCACGTTGCCTGAGCGTCATGAATAAAATCCAGGCGACTGGTGAGCCGGTGATCGTGACCAAGCGTGGCAAACCGGTTGTAAAAGTGGTTCCTGTGAAACCGGAGAAGGACGATATCTTCGGATTCATGGCGGGGGACGTCAAGATCGTCGGGGATATCGAGTCGCCGGTGGTCCCGCTCAGCCACTGGAAGATCATGAAGACTCGAAAATTCATAAAAAAATGATCCGCCTTCGCAAGAAAACCCCTCGCTTCGGCGGACCTTTCCGCCATGGTTGCTTCGCAGTTCTCAGCCGACTAGTCGGCCATAGCCGGTTCACAGGCGACGGCCGATGATCCTGCTCGACACTCACATCCTAATCTGGCTCAAGGTCGAGCCGAGCAAGCTGTCAGCAAGGGCGAGTGAAGCCATCCAAGCGGCCCGTCAAAATGATGGACTCGCCATCTCCGCGATCACGTTATGGGAGGTCGCATGGATTGCGACGCACGGACGCCTCGATTTCGTCGGAACTGTCGATGCTTTGCTGGAGAGATTTTCGTTAGGAATTTCCATTTGCCCGATTACGATGAAAATTGCCGTCCTGGCCAATCAGCTTCCCCTAACCTTTCCTAGCGACCCAAGCGATCGCCTGATCGGAGCTACTGCGCTGGCCGAAGGGATCGCGCTGGTCACAAAGGACCGCTCGATCCGTAGATGCAAACAGATCAAAACGATTTGGTAATGTTGCGTCGATGTATGTAGAGCAAAAGACCCACCCCTGCACAAATCGCAGGGATGGGCCACTCTCAAAACCTTCTCGCTCGTTAAGGAGGCGCCAGCCGTCCAGAGAACTTTTTCCGGCGGGTGACGCAACCATTCATGACCGAATACCTGCTCGGGTGCCGTACCCTTTGGGTTTCAAGGGTGCGTTGCAACCAATTGACCCCAAATTCCACTCACCGAATCTCTACCACCCGCGCCTGTCTCACCGCCTGAATCGCGCGAAGTTCGGCAATCACTTCCGGCGGAACTTTGTGGTCTACGTTGACGATGCCGATGGCTTCGGTCGAATTCGGCATCCGGCCGAGGGCGAAGTTGGCGATGTTAATCTGGTGCTCGCCGAGCAGGGTGCCGACGCGGCCGATGACGCCGGGAACGTCCTGATTGCGGATTATGAGCAGAAAGCCCTTAAGCGGCGCTTCGATGTCGATGTTGTTCACGCCGAGAATTCGCAGCACGTTGTTGAGGCCGATCATGCCCAGGACGGAAGCGGTTTCTCCGTTGGTTCGCAGAGCCACGCCCAGGGAATTGGCATAGGTGGCGCGGCGTGCGCTGCGCACTTCCACCACTTCGATCCCCCGCGCCTTTGCGAAATTCCCCGCGTTGATCAGGTTGACGGAATCGGCCAGGATCTGGCTGAGGACGCCTTTCAGCACGGCGTTTTTCACCAGGTGCGTATTCAGGTCGGCAAGGCCGCCATCGTAGCTGATGGAAACTTCCGATGATCGGCTGGTCCGCGAGTTGCGCGACAAACGTGCCCAGCTTTTCGCCCAGCTGGATGTACGGCTCGAGCTTCTTGTACTCCTCGGGCGAAACCGACGGCATGTTGACCGCATTCTTCACCGCGCCGCTGATCAGGTAATTTCGCAACTGTTCGGCGATGCGCGTGCCGACAACGTTTTGCGCCTCCTCGGTCGAGCCCGCGATATGCGGCGTGGCAATCACGTTGGGATTGCTCACCAGGCGCGGATCGGCGGGCGGCTCGGCTTCAAATACGTCGAGCCCGGCGCCGGCGACGTGTCCGCTTTCGATCGCCGCCAGCAACGCCTCTTCGTCCACCAATTCGCCGCGCGCGCAATTCACGATGCGAACGCCTTTCTTCGTCAGCGCGAGCGATTTGGCATTGATCAGGTGCGCGGTTTCCGGCGTCAGCGAGCAATGCAGGCTGATGAAGTCGCTCGTCTTCAGAACGTCTTCGAGCGGCAGCAGTCGAATATTCTGCTCGGCGGCGAGCACTTTGGAAACATAGGGATCGAACGCGACGACGGTCATTTTCAGCGCCTGCGCGAGGCGCGCCACTTCCGTTCCGATCGTGCCGAGGCCGATCAGGCCCAGCGTCTTGTCGCGCAATTCGCTGCCGGTGAATTTCTTTTTCTCCCACTTGCCCGCTTTCATCGAGGCGTCGGCCTGCGCCGCCGGATGCGCCATGGCCAGCAGCAGCGTCATGGTGTGCTCGGCCACGCTGATGGCGTTCCCGCCGGGCGTGTTCATGACCAGCACGCCTTTGCGCGTGGCGGCGTCGAGATCCACGTTGTCAACACCCACGCCGGCGCGCCCGATGACGACCAGGCGCTGGGCGGCGTCGAGCAGTTCGGCGGTCACTTTCGTCGCGCTGCGCACCAGCAAGGCGTCCGCGTCGCGGATTTCGTCCGCGACTTTGCCCTTCGTCTTGGGAAGATTCACGATCTCCCAGGAAGGATCGGCCTTCAGAATTTCGATGATGTGGTCGGGAACGCTGTCTGCGACAAGAATTTTCATGGTGTATTTAAATGCAGAAACTCGATTTTTGCGATTTCAATTTGACCCACTCGGTCGGGAATTGTAGCTCGCCTCTTTAGAGGCGAGGATGTCATTCCCAAATTCGAGAAAAGACCCCGCCTCTGAAGAGGCGGGCTACAGCAATCCACTAACCCGAATGCCGCAAATAGACATTCTGCGCCGCGCGAACGCCGCTTCCCAATTCCACTTTGTGGCCCACTTTCTGCAGCGTGATTTCGAGTCCCCCGAGCACCGCCAGGAGATCGAGAAAATCAAAATAGCCCAGATGCGCCGATGCGGAACATGTGGCCCTTCATCGTGCCCTGGCCATCGGTGAGGATCGCGCCGAATCGCGCGCGCATATCCTTGACGACTTTGGTGGACCCAATTCCCGCCGGTGCGTTGATCGAGGTCACCGCATTGGCCGGCGAGCTCACCGCAAAAGGCGTCAAGCCCCAGAGCGATGGCCGCCTCGCGCGTCGCCTCGGCCAGCAGCGCCGCATTGGCGATCAGATTTTCGCGGCCCAGTTGCTTGATGTAGATCAGTGCGTCGTGCAGGGTCACCACCAGCGAAGCAGCCGGCGTGTAACTCGATTCTCCCTTGGCCAGAGTTTTGCGTTCCTTGGCGTAGTCGAAGTAATAGCGCGGCAGCTTGGATTGTTCGATTGTCTTCCAGGCCTTCTCGCTGACGCTGGCAAACGCCAGGCCCGGCGGAATCATGGTGGCCTTCTGCGAGCCGCCGATCATGATGTCAATGCCCCAGTCGTCCGGGAGAATATCGGTGGTTCCCAGCCCCGTGATGGCGTCCACGACGAAGCAGTATTCCGGCAGGGCGCTGACGATCTTCCCGAGCGCCTCGACGTCATTCCGCACGCCCGTGGAACTTTCCGTCGCCTGAATAAACACGGCGCGGAATTTCCGCCGGTTTCGAGATGCTTCTTCATTTCGCTGATGGGAACCGGGTGGCCGTAGGGAGCTTCGACCACGACGGATTCGATGCCGTACGCTTTCGACGAGTTGGACCCAGCGCTCGCCGAATTTTCCGGCCGTCCCGATCAGAACGCGGTCGCCGGGCGAGAGCAGATTCGACACGGCGCCTTCCATCGCGCCCGTGCCGGAGCTTGCGAAGACGATGATGTCATTCTTGCGTGTTGAAATAATATTGCAGGTTTTCGAGCGTCTCCCGCATGAGCGCCCGGAAGGCGTCCGTGCGGTGATGCAGCGTCATCGTCAGGGCCCGCAGCTGCGCTTCCATCAGCAGCGGAGTCGGCCCCGGGGTAAACAATCTTTCCTTGATGATTCCTGGCATATGGGTGTTCTCTGTCCGTTCTAGTTGGTTGGGGAATTATTTCGTCGGGACGCAATCCTGCCCGCATTCACCCAAGTCAATTACACGTGCATTTCCGCCTTATTCTTTTCCGGATTCAGGCAGGAATACAGGTTAAGGGATGGCGAAAGATTGGTCAACCGCCCGGCCTGTCATTTTGGTCTTGGTCGCAACATTGAATCTCTTGCGCCAAAATTGAGAGGACCTATTACTGCCCGCCGGACCGCCTCTTCATCACAGGCTGATCCGGGTCAGGCTGAGGGTTGCTTTGCGTGTCCGGTGCGGTCTGGGGGCTTGGGGCGCTGCCGCCATCATTGGATCCCCTCTTCATGACCGGCTGGTCGGGATCGGAGGGTTGGCCGGATGGAGAATTCTGGGAGTTTGGGTTCGTCGTGCCCGAGTCCGACCGTCTTTTCATGACCGGCTCGTCCGGATCGGTCTCATGGGTCAACTGCGACTCGGTCCCCGTGGCGCCATCATACACGTATCGCAAAGTTAAAAGGCCTTTGGATTTGCCCCGGTCGACGTGTACGGTTTCAAAGAATTGCCGTCCGTCGGGAGACAACTCGAAGGTTCGGCTCATTTTTGCGCCCCGCTGAGTTTTTTCTTCCGTTACGAGCTGACTTCCACTCCAATGCGCGGCGATTTCCTGATAGCTGGTGTCTTTGGATTTCTGCAGCTTCCGGCCGTCAGTAAAAATCGCAGTTCTTCGGGATTCATCGTCTGTCAGGTCAACTTCCGGGTTTTTTACGGAAAAGTTCAATGTGGCAGGCGGACGAACGATCTGTTCAAGCCTTTCGTCCGTTTCCGTGTCCCGCGCGCTCGTGTCGGGGCCACCATATGGTCCCCCGCCTCCCGGGTAGCCGCCACCGGGATAGCCGCCGGGATAAGGATAGCCTCCTCCGGGATAGCCACCCCCGGGGTAGCCCCCGCCCGGATAATTGCCCCCAGAGGGGCCGCCCCCTCCGCTGCCCGCGTGAGTGCCTCTTGAATCCTGAATTTTCGTCTTGGGATCGTCGCTTTCGTCGCGATTCAGCTTCCATGCCCCATCAAGAGTTGTCCGTGGAGTAATCTCTGGTGGCTTGGGTTTGGCTTTCGGCTTTGGACGCGGGGGCCGTGGAATCTGCGATTGTGGTGGAGGCGGAAGCGGCCCTGGCGGAGCCTGCGCATTCAATCGGTCAGGGACGCCGATGGATGCGGCAATCAGGAATCCGAAAAGGGCTGCAAATGTGGCGCTTCTCGTTTTCAAACTTGCCTCGAGTCCCGCACTGCGGGGGAAATGACAGTTGTCAAATTCCGATTATACGACGGTTGCCGGACAGAGCCCAAACAAACCAGCGCCATGCTTCGTAGATAGAGTCGGTTGCGTCACCCCGAGTTGCCTGCGCCTGGTCGAGGAAAAAGGCGCAAATGCCCACGGCAAAGGGCAAGTCCTATAATCGAGACGCCCGCTAGTTTCATATTTCGAATAGCCGCCCGGCGGCGGCGTACCCGTAGTGCTAGGTGAAGAAGCCACTTGACTCCTCTAGGTAATCGGAGCAGTATTTCGTGCACGGTTTCCCCGTTCAATTCGTAGACAACTGAATCGTACGGGCAAGAGTCTTACAGGTTTGAAAGATATAACTTTGGAGTGATTCAACTCGGGAAGATTGACGGCGCAGGATTCGGACATCTTCCGGTTTGGAGTTCGCAAAATGGCTCTGGCCGACCAGCAGGCCACCAAAACATCTTCACCGGCAGAGTATGCATCAGCCGCCGGCACCTCGTCTGGCTTGACTCCGTGGATACAGCTCGTGGCAGGCGTAATTTGCATGGCCATGATCGCGAATCTGCAATACGGCTGGACCATCTTTGTTGACCCGATCGACGCGAAACACCACTGGGGTAAAGCCGCCATACAATGGACTTTTACCGCCTTCATCTTTCTTGAAACCTGGCTTGTCCCCTTCGAGGCGTATCTGGCCGACCGTTTCGGACCGCGCCTGCTTGTAATGATTGGAGGGGTGCTGATTGGATTTTCCTGGATTATGTTCTCGTGGGCAAACACTCTTACCGTCCTTTACGTAGGAGGAATGATCGGCGGGATCGGCACCGGCCTCGTTTATGGAACGTGCATCGGCAATGCCCTTAAATGGTTCCAGGGCAGGCGGGGATTGGCAGCAGGGGTGACTGCAGCGGGCTTCGGAGCGGGTGCCGCGCTGACGATCTTGCCTCTGATGCACTCGCTTTCCGCCAGCGGTTACGAGGCGACTTTTTTTCGTTTTGGATTGCTTCAAGGTGGCGTCGTTTTGATCGCTGCGCTGGCGCTTAAGAAGCCTACCGGCCGAGCATCTGCCCGCAAAGCAAATATGCGCCTGCCACAGACCAAAATGAACCGCACACCGTTTGAAACCCTCTCCAGCGTCGTCTTCTGGCTTATGTACATTGATTTTGTCTTGGTGGCGGCAAGCGGCCTGATGGCTACAGCGCAACTCGCGCCCATCGCCAATGGTTTTGGGATTGCCAAGAATCCGGTGACACTGCTGGGGGTCACCGCTCCAGCCTTGTTGTTCGCGCTTTCGCTGAATAACCTGATGAATGGCGTGAGCCGCCCGCTATTCGGCTGGGTGTCGGATTGGCTGGGTCGGGAGATGACCATGTTCCTGACCTTCCTTGCCGAAGGCGTCGGCATCCTTTATCTGGATAAGTACGGCAAGAATCCTGTCTTATTCGTAATTCTCGCCGGACTTGTCTTTTTCGCCTGGGGCAACATCTTCAGCATTTTTCCTGCGCTCACTTCCGATCACTTCGGGAACAAGTACGCGACGACGAACTATGCTCTTCTCTATACGGCCAAGGGGTGTGCCGCCTTCTTCGTGCCCATCGGCAGCATCCTGGCCGCTCGAACCGGAAATTGGCATCTGACGCTGGTGATCGCCGCCATCGCGAATATTGTCGCGGCTCTGCTGATGCTTCTGGTGCTCCGGCCCATCCGTGTGCGGGCAATCCATCGCGAAGAAGCCCTCGCCCCGAGCGCTGCTGATTAGCCGATAAATCGGCCATTCAAGCGCAAGGCGAGTGGCGTAGTTCGCTGCCCGCTTGAATGTGGCAAATCCCTCATTGATGCGGCTCGTTCGTCCGATAAGCTATTGTCCACGCGATTGCCTATTCGAACGATGGTGGCATCCATGCACGCAGGTTGGCGTGTGGACTCGCCTGTATTGTAGAATGAGGTCCCTACCTTGCCCGGTTCCCCGGTAGCTCAACGGTAGAGCATTCGGCTGTTAACCGAAGGGTTGCAAGTTCGAATCTTGCCCGGGGAGCCAATTTTCAAAATCATCTTCTTGGAAAACGACAGGCCTCCTCCATCCGGCAAATGGACGAAGTCTGCATTTACGATAAGGCTAAAAAAAGGCAGCAAAAAATAGCCTTTGGCTCTCGCCCTTGTCGGCCGTTTTGAAATTCGCACTGGAACGGATTGGGCCTCACCTGGAACTCACAATTCCCGACTCACTCTAATAGCGGCTCAAGTCGGATGGGTTTGCGCCGATGTGAACCTTGTACGAGCTGAATGGGATGGGACGTCTGCGAATCCATGATTTGCGGAAGGCGGACCTCAGGGAAGGTCCGACCATTTCCCTGGTTGACGCGCGTGCGGCGGTCGCGGGTGAGCAAATTCATCGTGCTTGAGTGGCGGGAACCCCTCTCGGAATTGGAATCCAGCATAGGACGGCACCCCGCAGTCTCGCCAGCAGAGAGCGCCGATCATCGATAAGCATCGACAAGTTTCTTGGGAATAAGCTCGGGGGATTCTTCTGGAATTTGAATCGCCCCTGCTCGAACTGAATGAACATCGCGACCGCACCGATATAGCTGGCGGAGCCCCGCCGGGCTCTTCACGCTATTCCTTTGAGATGGCTCATTGCCTCCATAGAGCGGCAATTACCAGGACTGGGGATGACGTCAGAACGAGAAATGCGGTCACGTCGTAATGCGAGGAGAAGCAAAGGCGGCGCCCGGACCATCTGCTCGCGTCATCCTATACCAGAGAGGGAGTATGCCTAGAGACTGGAGGGGCGACATAATTTCCGACACACAGTTGGCTGCGGCATATCTGCGGGAACGGTTCGAGGAACGTTACGACATACAGATTGAGATCGAAGTGAGCGGGATCGATAAAAACGAAAAGGTGTTTCACGAGGTGACGATCACGCAGGACATAAGCAATTCGGGTTGCGCATTTCTATTATCGATCGAACTCAAGGTGGATGACATCGTTTCCCTGCGCATGGTTTCGCGTGGCGCGGGGGAAACCGCACCAGTTTGCCCGTCATTATTTCAAGTATTGCGCGTAAAGCGACAGGGAAACGGCTGGTTGGTGGGAGCATGGAAAATAGATGATGGAAATGTGTGGGGCGACAATGCCGAAACATTAGCCAAGCGTCATGGGGAAGGCGGTTGGAAATCACACAAACCCGGGCCCGAAGGACGAAGGGAGTAGCCGAAGAAGGATGCCAAGAAATGAGTCTGAGTTATAACCACAGCAAGCTGAGGAGGACCGGCACAGCTCCTGAGAAAAGCGAAGCAGGGGGCTCCGCCTGCGTTGAAATTTCAAGTTTCCCTCAAATCCTCTATGTGCGGTCGTTTGGCGATCCAGACACACTGTTTGTGCCTCTTTTGGACGCGACGCGCGATGCGCTCGAATTAATCGAACGTGTTTCAAATCATGGAGAAAAGCCGGAGAGCGCAGTAATGTTGAGCGGAATGCATCTTGCCTCATCGCTGCTTAGCGATCCGAGCTTCTCGCTGGGCGCCAGAGGTCTATCGCCCGAAAACTCGTATA
Source organism: Terriglobia bacterium (assembly GCA_963757625.1). Classification (GTDB taxonomy): domain Bacteria; phylum Acidobacteriota; class Terriglobia; order Acidiferrales; family UBA7541; genus Palsa-360. The sequence continues at coordinate 698,546 of CAVWSJ010000007.1, forward strand.
AGATAAACCTCGATGCCGGCACGCTGCACCTGAGCGCGCAACTTTATTCGGTGGTGAGCCGTCGGACATCCTTATTCAAAGTGGAAATCGCCGGAAAAATCTCGGAAGGTGTATACGTAGTTCGCAATCCGATCCAGGGTAACGTCATCATGCAAGTTGACGAAGAACGGTTGAGACAACCACTGTTTTTTGCCTCCTCCCTGGCCCAGGAATGCGTACGCTGGCAAATCGATCAGGAACGCTTTGGACGGATCGGGGAAACATCCGGTCCGGAGGCAAGTGAAGATGTGAGCATGATGGTAACCGTGGATGGCAATAAGTTCCCTATCGTTCTCCAAAAGAAAAAGGAAGGAGACGGATGGAACATTGTCGATAAACGGAGGCAGGAATTGGTTGGTGCGCTTTCTCCCGATATGGAAAAACATCTAGGCGCCGTCATGAATTTCATCCAAGAATTACTCACGTCGAAGTAAGGGTTCTCCCCCAGGGTGAAGCTGCCCGCTGAAGGCCTACGGCTGTGTAAAGGCTGCGGGATCAGGGGCCGCCAAATTCCCTCGCCATTGTCGCGATCCTGAACTTTTTGGCGCTTTCCAGACCTCCGCTTTCGCAAGATCCGAACATCCTGTGGCAAGCCGCGGAAACTACCTGAATGGTCCTAGAATAAGCAGCTGCGTCCGCTGTTATACGGGGTTGAAGTCCAGTGAAATCGCCGGGGCTTATTCCATGTATTCGGGGGCCCGTCGAAACAGCATCGCCGTTTGGTTGTGAGATTCACACTCGCCCCGTGCATGCCACTTAGGCACAATATTATGGATGGAGCATTGAATGCCGGGGCGATCATAGGGTAGAGTAGAGCCCGTTCCGGAAGTCAATTTGGAGATTCCATTTCGTGCAGGGAACCCTCGCGCGGTTGACGGACAATTCATCAACGGACATTAGCGAATGATAAAAACGAAGTTTTCGTACTTCTGGAACGCACCGGACCTTGACCGAAATTATCGGACGGCTGTTTCTCTTCACGGGCACACCAATCGTTCCAAGGAAAGCCTTCACTTTCTGCCCCAATTGGCGGACAAATGCCCGCTGTTGCAAGCCGCTCTGGCAAAACAGTGCAAGAAATCAAACATGCCGGTAAATTTCGGCCGCGCCTATTGGACGCCGCCTCTCACTCCCAGGCTGGCGTACGAAACCGAGCTGAACCAGATCCAGAATGTGGTTGGACTCGGCAGCCTGATATCACTCACGGATCATGACAACATCGAGGCGCCCACGTTGTTGCGGACGATGGAGGAGACTTCGCAGATTCCAGTGTCCCTGGAGTGGAGTGTTCCTTTCAGGGGGATGATTTTCCATATCGGCGTTCACAACCTGCCAGGCAGCCGGGCGCCAGAGATCCTTGCCGAGCTCGATGCGTTCACGCGGAATCCTTCAGAGAAGCGTCTGTGCGAGCTCCTGTCCATGCTCGATCGGATCCCGGACGTGCTCATCGTTTTCAATCACCCGCTTTGGAACCAGACATGCCCGGGTGCGCGCCAGGACGGTCAAGTCCTCGACCGATTCTTACGCCTGACAGTCAAATTTATGCACGCCTTTGAGTTCAACGCCTCTCGCAGCTCGAAAGAAAACAACGGCGTAATTAAACTTGCCGAGAGGTGGCAGCGTGCTCTGGTTTCCGGAGGAGACCGCCACGGATGCGATGCCAGCGGCGCTCTGAACCTGACTCATGCCGAAGACTTCTCGGAATTTGTAAGCGAAATTCGGCAGGGGCAATGCAGTCACATCCTTGTGATGCCGCTGTACGCCGAGCCGGTCTTCATTCGTACGATGAAGACAGTGCTCGACGTCATTCGGGACTATCCGGAATTTCCCGCCGGCTCGCGCCGATGGGACAATCGGATCTTTCATCCTGACGCGGTCACCGGGAACGACCGGCCGATTTCCGCGCTTTGGAAAGCTCCTCCCGCCTACGTCGAACGAACCTTCTCTTGCATCCGCGTGCTGGAAAATGCGGCCGTGCAACGAGCGCTTCGGCGCGTTTTCAGCGGCCCGGTTGTCGCGGAGGTCCCTCCGGAGATTTCGCCAGAGGCGGCTTCGTGAAAAAGGAAAGCCCTCGTGTCGCTTTTTTTTCATGCGTCTACCACGAAGTAGACGGCGTGGCCAAGACCAGCCGTCATTTCGAGACCTTCGCCAGGCTCCAGGGTCTCCCGTTACTGATGGTTCATGCCGGCCCGCGGGAAGGTGTTGAGACAGCAGGGTCCGTCACCAGAATGGAATTTAAGCGCAGTCCTTTGACGGTTCCACTTGATCGGGCTCACGAATACGATCTGCTCTTCTGGATGCAGTACCGAAAACTGGAATCGCTGGTCCGAAATTTCCGTCCGCATTTAGTCCAAATCACGGGTCCGAGCGATGTAGGCATGCTCGGCGCCTTGATTGCCCGCAGGTTGCAAGTTCCTCTGGCCGCGTCCTGGCAGACGAATCTGCACCAATATGCGCGGAGCCGCGCGGCAGCCGCGTTGTCTTTCCTGCCGCAATGCATATCTCCCACAATTCTCAACGGGATCGAGAGCGCGAGCTTACGAGCCATGTCGCGTTTCTATAAAATCCCGCAACTCCTGTTCGCGCCGAATCAGGAAATCATGCAATCGCTCGAGACCGCGACAGGCAAGCCCTGTTTCATGATGCCGCACGCTGTGGACACGGACGTATTCAGCCCGGAGCTTCGCAATCGCCAGGGGGGGCCTTTCCAGATCGGATATGTCGGACGCCTCACATCGGAAAAGGGCGTCCGTTCGCTCGTGCGGCTTGAACAGGCGCTACTCACTATGGGCCAACGCGATTTTCGCATCGTGGTGGTGGGAGAGGGCGCGGAGGAGACTTGGCTTCGCAGCCACCTGCGGCAAGCGGAATTCAAGGGCGTACTGACGGGACCCGAACTGTCGCAAATGTTCGCCAATCTTGACGTTTTGGCGTTCCCGTCGGAGACGGACACATTCGGCCTCGTGGTTCTCGAAGCTCTTGCCTCGGGAGTCCCGGCGGTAGTAACCGGAGCCGGCGGGCCGAAATACACGGTGAGACACGGTCGCACAGGATATGTCGCTTACACATTCGATGAGTTTGTGGTTTCTACGGCAATGCTGATGGAACGCGCCGACTTGCTATCCGAAATGCGCGTCGCGGCTCGCCAGCAAGCCCTGACGACTTCCTGGAATCGAATGTTTGAGGGGATGTACGAAGCTTACCAAAGAGTTCTGTTCCCTGCCGCGGTCCCCACTCACAGTGTATTCGATGTGGCTACAACCTGACAGAAATGCAGCACGGCTTCTCCCTGCTATGATATTCTGGCTTACATACATGAATTACTGCAATTCGTGGAGAACTCTGTGATCACCATTCGCGGACGCGCCTGTGCTGGATTCATCCTGGCGTGGCTCATTTGCTTACCGTTCACGGCAATCAAAGGCCATGCGCAGGACCTGGAACCTCAACCCAGCCCAGAACGGCTGACTCTGTCCGAGGTCGTCGAAAAGCTCGCTGAAAAGAACGCGGAACGCGCAGCGGCCTTGCAGGAATACCGTAGCCGGCGCACCTACCAGCTTGATTACTCCGGTTTCCCCAGCAAAATGCATGCCGAGATGGTCGTCGACATGAAGTACGACGCCCCCGCTACGGAACAATTTACAATCGTTTCACAGACCGGCCCCAAGTGGATGATTAACATGGTCCTGAAGCGATTGATGGAAACCGAGCAGGAGTCCATCAACGAGAAGAATCGCGCAAGCGTCCAGATCACTAGCCAGAATTACAATTTCACCATGCTCGATTCGCAAGAAGCAGTCGACGGTTGCTCGTACGTCCTGGGCGTCGAACCCAAGAACCCGAACAAGTTTCTGTTTCGCGGCAAAATCTGGGTGGATGACAAGGATTTCGCGGTTTGCCGAATTGAAGCCGAACCGGCCAAGAATCCTTCGTTCTGGATCAAGTCGACCGAGATTCACCACGTCTTCGAGAAAGTAGGCAATTTCTGGTTTCCCGCGGAAAATCTATCCGTCTCCCGCGTGCGCCTGGATGGCCGGGCCACTCTAACGATCAAATACGGCGGCTATGAGATTCAGGACGCGCGCGTGCTTGCGATGACCATTCCGAAATCCGGCGCCAATTAAAGACCCGCCCCCTGGTAATTTGTTCTGGCTTCAGCAATTCAGATCCAATACGAAATCCACGACTCGCCGAACCGGTTTGACTACCGCGGCGAATGGTTTCACTTCCCTTTTTCAGGCAGGGCAAACACAAAAAGAGTAGCGTTGGGTTGTGGGACACGGCCTTTGGTTTCGGCGGAATAGAGACGGGGAACGAACGTCTCGGTCTGCGAGCCGCCGCCCGAGGAAATCGCTACGAACTGCCTGCCTCCCACGGAATACGTAACCGGAGGAGAAGAAATACGCCCGCCCGTGTTGAAGGTCCAGAGCTGCTGGCCCGTTTTTGCATCGAGCGCAAAGGCATTCCCTTCCAGGTCCCCGCCGAAAATCAAATCTCCCGCGGTCGTCAGCAGAGAAGACATGTTGTAGAACTTCGTGTTGAAGGTCCAAACTTTCTTTCCCGTCGCGGGTTCAAATGCCGTGATATTCGGCAGGACTTTCGGATTCAGCGTTTCTACCGGCGGCGTGTCTCCGTCCTTGAGGTAAGAGCAAAGTTCAAAATCCGTGGTGTACCACAGACCTGTGCGCGGACTGTATGCTCCGTGATTAATGCCGCGCGCACCCGAGGCCATGCTGGGACAGATGATGAAGTCGGTTTGCTGCTCGGGGACAAGCGGATCTACCGGCTTGCCATTCTCATCGATTCCCTTGGCCCAATTCGGCGAACCATACGGATAGGCGCGTAGAAATTGGCCCGTCTCCCGGTCATAAATGTATGCAAAACCGTTCTTGCTGGCATGCAGGACAACCTTGCGCTTTTTTCCGCCGATCTCGAGATCGAGGATCATCGCTTCGGGCTGCGAATCATAGTCATAAAGATCGTGGGGAGTTTCCTGGAAATACCACTTGAGTTTTCCGGTGTCGGCATCAAGCGCGAGTAGCGAAGTGGCATAGAGGTTTGCGCCTGGCCGCGTGTCCGGCTTATACGCGGGAGATGGATCGCCGGTTCCCCAGTACACCAGATTCAATTCGGGATCATACGTGCCGGTGTTCCAGGTCGCGCCGCCGCCCATTTTCCATGTGTCGCCGGGCCAGGTGTCTCCGCCGGGCTGGTCGGGCGATGGAATCGTGTCAAAGTGCCAAACGCGTTGCCCCGTCTTGATGTCAAACGCATCGATATAACCGCGCATGTGAAGCTGGCCGCCGCCCGCAACTCCCGTGATCACTTTGTCCTTGACTATCAATGGCGCGCCGGTGATTTTGCAAACGCACTGGAAGAAATCCTGCACTTCTACGTTCCAATCCTCGTTCCCGGTTTCGGCGTCAAGCGCGACAAGGTGATTGTCCTGGCTGCCCATGAAGACCCGTCCATCGGCGTACGCAAGGCCGCGCGCGCCTTTGATCCCGCCGATCGGCTTTTCTCCCCACTTGTACGTGTAATTCCAAAGCTCTTTGCCGGTGGCCGCATCAACCGCGTAAACGTTGTTCTGCATCCCCTCGAAGTAGAGCACTCCGTCGACGACCAAGGCAGCGGACTCGAGCCCTTGTCGAAGTCCAAGATTCGGCGGAGGGAAGCCCGCGGGAAATGTCCAGACCGGAACAAGCTGCCTGACGTTCTCTCGAGTAATCTGGTTGAGCTGGCTATAGCTCCACCCGTTGTAGTTGCCGTAGTAAGTAAGCCAATTCTGTGGCTCCTTTTCGGCATGTTCCAGGCGTGAAGAGGTCGTTGGTTTTTGGGCCAGCGCCGTCGCGCTTGCGGCCAGGAGCAACAAGGGTAGGAAATAGGTTCGAGTGATACTACTCCGCACGGCAGTACTCTCTGAAGAGTTCATTCCGGTCTCCGGTACGTAACTTCTGAAATTGTTGTGATTTAGCTTCTGCTAGGTCTTTACCATCCGTGATACGCAGTGTCAAGGCGCTCATTCGAAAGGGCATCTGTCCATCGCCGCCTGGATCGTGCCCTTCAAGGGCAAAATGAAACCCTTTGAAAATCGGCACATGGCGTTGGTTGCTTTTTATGTGGGCCCATTTCTCTTGCGCATCAGATTGATCGCGGTGAACGTCATGACGATTTCGTCCTTTTGATTGAGGACCTCAGCGCGTATCCGGAAAATCCCCCGGTCCGGCTTGCTTCGCGATTCTCTAGCTTCGAGGATAGTGAGCCTTACGCGAAGCTCGTCGCCGGGTCTTACGGGAACCAGCCAGCGAATCTCGTCCACCCCCGGGGAGGGCAAGATGCTTTCCACGGGGTTGAAATGATCGACGATCATCCTCATCGCAGCGGAGCAGGTGTGCCAGCCGCTCGCGATGAGTTCGCCGACGACGCTGTTCTTCGCTGCTTCTCGATCGGTATGAAACTGCTGCGGATCGTAGGCGCGAGCGAAGGCCACGATCTCTTCTTCGCTCATCCGGTAGCGCCCGAATTCAACTGTCAAGCCGGGAACTACATCATCGAAGTACCTGACGATTTTCTTATGCATAGGTTGAAGACGTACTCTCTAACCGAATCACGTTGCTTTAGTCAAGCGAGGGGCTTTGTGATAGGCAAAAAATGGAGATTGTGCGGTGGCCGTGCCGGGCAGTCTTTGGTAACTGCTTTTCTGGGCTTTCATTCAAACTGGGGATGGAGGAATCCGCTAAATAGCCTGAAACCGCGACAGGCCATACTGCCACAAGACTCAAATCCGGTCACAAATGCCTGGAGGAAGTAAGAACAAACCGTCGAGCTGAAAGCAGGACGCAACGACCCCGGCCTCCAGACAAAGCGAGTGAATAAGATTTGGTAATTGCACCCAACCGGCGCTAATCGCCGCTAGAACCTGAATGCGTATCGCTTGCCTGTGCTTGCCTGGCGGCGCTGCTAATCGTGACTTGGTCCTGTGGTATTCCGGTTTCGTGACTCTTTTGCGGCGTCTTCGGGGGTTGGACCGTCTGCTCCGTGCGAGCTTGTTGATCAGCAGCCTGAACTGAATGAATGGAATTAGACATGGCCATATCACCTCATACAGGCTGTATCGGCCTCCCACGGATTAACTTTAGCTGCCAATCAAAAAAGTCGCCTCAAAGATGTCTGGACTTAACCTCTTTGAAATCTGGAAGGAACAATTGCTCATCATGGACCTCGTGCTGGCGCGACATCCGGCACGAAATTTCCTGCGCCCAGATTTGCCGGTTGGAAGGGTGCCAGGACCACGACGTCAAGCCGACGATTTTGCGCGCGTCCCGCCGGAGTGCTATTTGTGGCCACGGGATGAAATTCGCCATACCCGGCTGCCGAGAGACGGTCCGGGGACAATCCATATTCCGTGACCAACAAGCGGATCAGTTCGGTGGCGCGCGCGGTCGACAGCTCCCAGTTGGAGGCAAACTTCGAGTTATGAATCGGGACATTGTCCGTATGCCCCTCGATCCGAAGATCCTCTGGCCGCTGCTTGAGGACCGCCGCAAGGCGGGCGATGGCATCGAGTGAACCCGGACGGATCGTGGCCGTGCCGCTGTCGAAAAAGCCCATTTCCTTGAAGCTGATGACCAGCCCATCGGGCCGCATGGACATCGAAACTTCACTCCTCTGGATTTCCGGATTGAGAGCTTTTTGAATCGCCGCTTTGGCATCTTGCAAAGATTGGGCTTCGGCGGAGCTCGTTAGTATTCCCTTCATCGGATTGACGATCTTTTTCAGGTCCGTGTCCTTCTGCGTGTTTTCCACGATCTGGACTTTTTCGAACGGCATGGCTTCCTCATCCTGCAGCGGGACTTTTGTATTGGAAGTTTCAAAGACGCCAAGTTCTTGAAAGGCGACCTGGATGGCATAAGCCAACCGGCCCGCTTTTCGCTTGTCCACTTGAGCTGAGGCGTAGTCGGACGCACCCAGAGAGAGTGCTTCAAGGGTGGACGCGGCGCCGCGCTCGGTGAGCGTGCTGAACATGATCACGGGGAGCTTGGGGTAGAGCTTGCGGATCTGCACCAGGGCCTCGAGGCCGTTCATGACGGGCATCTCGATGTCCAGGGTGACCAGGTCGGGGTTAACTTGCGGGATTTTCGACAGCGCGATGTGGCCATTCGCCGCAGTAGCCGCGACTTCGATGGCCGGGTCCAATGTAAGCGCCTCGCAAAGCACTTTGCGAATGACAGCGGAATCGTCTACGACGAGGATGCGAATGGGTGGCATTATTCAACTTTATAAACATCGGGGTCCCGCAGGCGGGGCAGGACCACCGTGAAAATAAATGCAAATCTCCGTCTACTGGACCAGCAGTTCATGCACCCACGCGGTGGGTGCGGCCGTTGGTGTCGGTCTTGAATTGATCCACCAAGCCCCTGAGTTCGGTCGACATCACCGCCAACTGTTGCGCCGCCTTCTGCGAATCGTGCGCGCTCGACGACGTGCTCTGCGCCGCTTGCGCCATCCCGCGCACGTTCTCCGAGATCTGTACCGATCCCTTCGACGCTTCCGTCACGTTCCGCGACATCTCGTTCGTCGTCGCGCTTTGCTCCTCCACCGCCGTCGCAATCGTGTTCGTGAAATCGTTGATCTGCGTGATCACCCCCGTGATCGTCCCAATCGCCTCCACCGCCCCCTTGGTGTCCTGCTGGATCGCGTTGATCTTCTGGCTGATGTCTTCGGTCGCCTTCGCCGTCTGCTTGGCCAGTTCCTTCACTTCGTTCGCCACCACCGCAAACCCCTTCCCCGCTTCTCCCGCCCGGGCGGCCTCAATCGTCGCATTCAGCGCCAGTAGATTGGTCTGCTGCGCGATTGACGTAATCACTTTGATCACCTGCCCGATTTCCGCGCTGGATTCGCCCAGCTTCGCAACCGTGGAGTTGGTCTCCTGTGCGGTCTGCACCGCTCCGCCCGCGATGCGCGCCGCTTCGCCGGCATTCTTGGCGATCTCCTTGATCGTCGCGCTCATCTCCTCGGCCCCGGTGGCAACCGTGGTCAGGTTATGACTGACTTGCTCGGTGGCCGAGGTCACGGTATTGGCCTGGGCGGATGTTTCCTCGGAATTGGCGGAAATCTGCTGGCTGGTGGCGGAGAACTCCTCACTCGCGCTGGCCACCTGCTCCGCGTTTCCCGCCACGGCGAGGATCATCGCGTTGAGGTTGGTTTGCATTTTGTTCATCGCGATGGCCAAGTCCCCGATTTCGTCTTTGCTTGTCATCTGAACGTCGTCCCCAGTCAGGTCGCCACCCGCAATCGCCTCCGCCTTGCTCAGGACGGCAGTAGTAGACGCGGCGATGCGGCGGCTCAAGAAAGTGGCCACGCTGGCGCCAATTGCGAGCCCCAGCAAGACAGATATCAACAGAGTCCAACTCATCGATGTATTTGCCGCAGCTATGTCATCACTGTTCTGTGAAAGAAGGGTAGTAAAGGAATCGGCCATACCCCCCAACGTTTCCTTAATGGAATCGTTAACGGAGGTAGCTTTGTCGGAGAATTCGTTCCCTGCTTTGACGACGCTGTCTGCGCTCGAACCGGCGGCAAGATTCATCCCTCCTTCCTCGGCATCCTTAAGCTTCGGGAGCAACTCTTTCGCTTGCTTCCACCGGTCGCGGTTCTCCTGGAGAGTCCACTTAGGCGCCAAGGCGTCGAGTTCGGCGACGTCCTTGTCGACATCTTTCCAGGCGGAATCAAATTGTTTCCGCGCGTCGTCTCTTCGCGCTTGTTCCGTCCCTCCGAGCACGGCCTGACGCCCCTTACTGGCTGTCTGATTCAAGTCCCTTTGCAACTCATACAGCGAGGTCACCGACGGGACGCGAATATCCGTCATTTTCGTCTGGTTCACGCGAACGTCGCGCGCCTTCAAATAGGCCAGCCCCGAGCTGATGACCATCAACCCGAGCAAGGTCCCAAAACCCAATCCAAGTTTCTTTCCGATTGTGAGTTTCATATCCATCCTCCTGAAGTCTTAATATCGAAATGCGTCGCGGAATTCGCAACTTCCGCCAGTCCGGACTAAACGTGCACGCTATGCGCGGCGGAAGCTATCGCTACGATCAGCGGTGTAACCACACGGATCAACGATTTCACGAACATCGGCACGCTGTCAGAAGAACTTAAATCGCCAGAACAATCTGAAACAGGGACCTTCAACGCTGCTCCAAGCGTGGTTTCATTTCAGACACAGTATCGTGGCTCAGGTCTCCATCCCCGTTTTTTCGCGGCCGATAAACCGGAATCGAGATCGCAATCAGCGATCGGCAATTACGGCGTCGTTCCGCTCCGCTAATTCCTCAACCATCTGGCAGGCTTTCGGGATGTCCAGCACGTGCATGAGCCGGTCGTTCAGTTTGTGCACGCCGAGAATCATCGAACGAACCTTTCCCTTGAGCGTTTCGGGCGGGGGCTCAAACGTGGACTCCTCGACTTCGATGACGTCTCCGATGTTGTCAACCATCAGGCTCACGGCCCCGTCGTCACTGCGAACCACCACGTTCATTGGCGTGGCATCCTCCGGACGAGGCGGAAATTCGAGTTGCCGCCGCAAGTCAACCGCGGTAATGATTTGCCCCCGCAGATTGACGAGGCCGGTGACTACCGGCGGCGCAAGGGGCACTCGGGTCACATCGAGATTACGGATGACTTCCTGAACGCCGCGCAATTCGACGCCGAACAGCAGGTTGTCGAGATAAAACGTGCAGAACTGAAGCGCTTGGGCCATGGCCTATTTCGTCGCCTCCGCGTGGTCCAGATGACGGACTTGACCGACACCCGCTAATTCCAAAATGGCAGGGATGTCGATCAGTTCGGTGACCCGTCCGTTGATGACCGCCGAATACAGAACGCCGGGCCGGCTCGCCGGATGGCGAACCTCGGCGGAATCCTCGACAATGTCCAGAATGGCTTCCACGGCAATGCCCACGGTGCGATTCTCATAGTTGCAGACCAAAACCTGTATCGCGGCTTTATCGGAAGGATCTTTTGACCAGGGATTGTGACGAGCTACGGCGCGTCTTTCTTCCAGGACGGAGCCGAGATGAACGAGCGGGAGGATTTGACCGCGATACTGCGTCAGCCATTGCTCGCCGGATTTCTCGAGCGCCGAGGTCGGTAACTCTTCCAGACGCGCAAGCGTATCGAGGGGCAGCGCCATGCGAGCGTCGTCCGGGCCGGCGAAAAGAAGAAATGTTTTCTTTTCGGCGCCCTTCTCTGCTGAGCTGTCGTGCTTTTCGGCCAGCGCCCGGTGGCGGGCTTCGGAAATCACATTGGAGTGCTGGGCCAGACCCATCACGTCCAGAATGAGCGCGACGTGGCCGTCCCCCATGATGCTTGCGCCGGCAAAGGTCTTGATGCTTTTCAGCTGTTTACGCAGCGGCTTGACGACGATTTCTTCCGTGTCATTGACAGCATCGACGACCAATCCGAATGGTTGCCCGTCCGATTGCAGCACGACGATGTTGACCGAGCCGTCTTGATTCACAGTCAGGCTCTTGTCGTCGCGCAGTCCGAGCTCCTCGCTCAAGTGCACGAGAGGGAGCAGATGCCCGCGCAGACGGTGCACGGGCACACCGTGAACCATTTCGATGCCTTTCTCGACTTCGTCCGCCTCAAGGCGAACCAGTTCTGTCAGGCTCACCTGGGGTATGGCGAAGCGATCACCTCCGCACGTCACGATGAGGGCCGGAATGATGGCTAGCGTCAGTGGAATTTTTATGCGGACCGTGGTTCCCTGGCCCGGTTTGGACTGCAAGCCGACCGTGCCGCCGATCTTTTCGACGTTTGTTTTGACCACGTCCATTCCGACGCCGCGCCCTGAAACATTCGTGACTTTTTCCGCGGTGGAGAATCCGGGCAGGAAGATGAGGTCAAAGATCTCCCCGTCCGACATGCGCGCGCCCTGCTCCGGCGTGATCAGGGATTTTTCGATTGCCTTCCGGCGCAGCTTTTCAGCGTCCAAACCCGCTCCGTCGTCCGAGATTTCAATAATCACCTGGCCGCCCTCGTGAAATGCGCGGAGGTGCAGGCGGCCCACTGGATTTTTGCCGGCGGCTCGGCGAGTGTCGGGCTTCTCGATTCCGTGGTCAACGGTATTCCGGACCAGGTGCGTAAGCGGATCCTTGATAGACTCGATGATCGTCTTGTCGAGCTCTGTTTCCTGGCCTTCCATTTCGATGGACACTTCTTTGCCGCAGGAGAGAGCAAGGTCACGAACGGTTCGCGGAAGCTTGCTCCAGATGTTGCCGATCGGCTGCATGCGCGTCTTCATGACGCCCGCTTGAATTTCCGTGGTTAGCAAATTGAGCTGCTGGCTTGTAGCCAGCAGTGTGGAATCCTCGATGGAATTGGTGAACTGTAGAATCTGATTGCGGGCGAGGACCAGTTCTCCGACCAGATTCATGAGCTTGTCGAGCAGACCCACGTCAACTCGGATTGTGCTGTCGGCCACGTTCGATGGCGCGTGCGCCGTTTGCTGGGCGGGCTGGGCTTCGGCGACAGGAGAGGTCTTGCATGCGGCATGTTCGGCCGGGATTTCTGCCGGGGAGCGCGAGCCATCCCGCATTTGCTTTTCGGCGGCCCTGTCAATCACGGAGGCAATGGCTTCGTTGTCTTGATCGCTCGGCTCACCTGCTCCCGGAGACGAGGCGGGAGGAGCGGCATTTTGTGAAGCTCCCGTGCCGTTCTGAAGCCTTGTGAGCGTGGCGATCAATTCCGCGTCATTGCGCTCGCCCTCCTGGCCGGAGGATTCGATGGTAGTCAGCATTTGCCGCACGGCATCGACCATGGCGAGTAATGCGGTCGTCGTTTCCGGAGTGAGCTGAACGAGGCCGTCCCGGAGCTTGCTGAGAAGATTTTCGCCAACGTGCGCGACCGATTCGAGCTTCGAAAATCCCAGGAAGCCGCATGTGCCCTTGATCGTGTGGATGGTGCGGAAGATGCTGGCGAGCGTCTCCGTGTCGTTGGGTTTCTTTTCGAGCGACACCAATTCGCGATCCAGCCGGTCAAGATTTTCGTAGCTCTCGACCAGAAACTCTTGAATGATCTCTGTATCACTCATGTAAGGAACGCCTCTGATTGTGAAGTGAGCCGTCCGTGCCGCCCGGCGCGAACCGAGCTTTGTTGGAGACACGGCACTGCCAAGATCATTCCGCCTTGGAAGAACACGTCTAACTAATCGACGCGGGGCCAATTATCTTTAGCCGCAGGGTGAACTTTCTTATTTCGCCCTGTGCCCATTCCGTAGGCGCCCATTCCGCAGACTTGGATCAACCGGAGAGTTGGATTTAGTGCAATCGGGCCATGGGATTTGGGTGTATCTTAACGGATGTGAACGGCTGAAGATGCAGGGTATGGGAACGTTTTCTCGTGCGCGCGGACCGATTCCATTGAGCTCTTTGTCCGCCGGGAAAGGTACTTGTCATGGCGAAGATCTCGCTTCAAGTAAATGGAAAAACGCAAGTCGTCAATACGGATCCGAGCACGCCGTTACTGTACGTATTGCGCGATGACCTGCAACTGAATGGCCCGCGCTTTGGCTGCGGTCTGTCCCAGTGCGGCGCGTGCACGGTGATTCTGGACAACCAGACGGTGCGGTCCTGCAGTTTGCCGGTGAGCGCCGTGGGAAACCGCAAGATCACAACCCTGGAAGGACTGGGAAGCGTGGCGCATCCGCACCGGCTTCAACAGGCTTTTGTCGATGAGCAGGCGGCGCAATGCGGCTTCTGCATGAACGGAATCATCATGGTCGCCAAAGTTCTGCTCGACAAAACTCCGAATCCCACCGACGCCGAAATCAAGCGGGCCCTCAATGGCAACCTGTGCCGTTGCGGCAGCCATGTGCGCGTCCTGCTGGCCATCAAGCGCGCCGCAAGCATGAAGGCGTGAAAGGAGAGCCCGGAATGGAAACCAAACAGATCTCCCGAAGGCAATTTGTTAAAGGCACCGGCGCGCTGATCGTGAGCTTTAACTTACTGGGGCCGGTCTCCCGCGTGCTGGCTCAATCGGAAACCTTTGCAGGGAACGAGCCCGAAGCGACTTCGCTCGATTCCTGGATCGCAGTGGCCCGGGACGGAACCGTTACGGTCTTCACCAGCAAAGTCGATCTCGGGACCGGCGTGGTCACGGCTCTCTCGCAGATTGTGGCGGAGGAACTCGATGTGCCGTTCCACCAGATTCACATGGAGACCGGAGACACCTCGCAAACCATTGACCAGGCGGCCACCGTCGGCAGCAGGACCATTGAGCGAGGAGGGCCTCAACTGCGCCAGGCCTCCGCCGCGGCGCGGCAGCAGCTTTTGAAACTTGCCTCCGTGAAACTCGGATCGCCGGCGGAAAAACTCGACAGTCACCGATGGCGTCGTGAGCGTCTCTGGCGATCCGGCGAAGAAAGTGTCCTACGGGAGCCTCGTCGGTGGAAAACATTTCGACGTCCGGATAACGGCCACGGGCGCCGGCGCCGCGATGATCGTGGCTCCGGAAGTGAAGCCCAAGGATCACAAGGACTACAAGATTGTCGGCAAGCCGGTGCACCGCGTTGATCTGCCGCCGAAGTTCACCGGAGAGTTTGTCTACACGCCGGACGTTCGGGTGCCCGGCATGCTGCATGGCCGCGTCGTGCGTCCCCCGGTCGTAAATTCCGCGCCCTCGATCGTGGACGAATCCTCCATCGCGCACATTTCGGGGGTCGTGAAAGTTGTGCGTGAGGGAAACTTCGTCGGCGTGGTTGCGAACACGGAGTGGGGAGCAATTCAGGCTTCGCGCGCGCTGAAGGTGACCTGGTCCGTCCCGGCGACTCAACTTCCGGCGAGCAACGACGAGCTTTTCGCGTACTTGAAAAATACCAAGAGCTTTTCCGAACGAGTCGTGGCGAACAAAGGAAATCTGGAGCCGGCGTTTTCGCAGGCGGCAAGAACCTTCGAAGCAACCTACCACTGGCCATTCCAGTTGCATGGCATGATCGGACCCTCGTGCGCCGTCGCTGACGTTCAGGCAGACAAAGTAACCGTTTGGGCGGGTTCGCAGGGAACGTTCAATACCCGGAAACAGCTCTCGGACATGCTGAGCCTCCCCGAATCGAACATTCGTGTCGTTTACCGGGAGAGCGCGGGGTGCTACGGCAGATTAAGTCCGGACGACGTTCCGCTCGATGCCGCGCTGATGTCCCGCGCGGTTGGCAAGCCTGTCCGCGTCCAGTGGATGCGCGAGGACGAGCACGCATGGGAGCCCAAAGGCCCCGCGCAACTCATGACGGCGCGAGCCGGCGTCGACGCCCAGGGCAAAGTGATCGCGTGGGACTTCATGGACCGCAGCTTTCCTTGGACCACGAATGGAAATCCCCTTCTTGCCGCCAGGCAGATCGGGCACAAACCGAGTGCCCAGGGAAACATGAATGGGCAGGACGGCGGAGGCGAAATCTACGCTTTCGATAACCAAAAGGTTGTCGCCGCCGGGATCCCGTGGCTGCATTCGGATCCGACGCCTCTAAGGACCAGCAACCTTCGCGCCCCCGGAGATTTATCGCGCAGCTTCGCAAGCGAATCTTTCATCGATGAGGTCGCTTCCGGTGTGGGAGTCGATCCGGTTCAATTCCGGTTGCGTTACCTCAGCACCAATAAGCGGCCGATGGAAGCACTGCTGGCGGCGACGAAAAGAGCCGGTTGGCAGGAGCGGCCGTCACCCTCGCACACCGTAAATGGCTCAAAGGCAATGGGCAGGGGCGTGGCGGTAGCCAATCGTTCAAACACGATGACCGCCGCCGTGGCGGAGGTCGAGGTGGACAAAATCACGGGCAAAATCCTGGTCAAGCGGGTGGTGCTGGCCCATGATTGCGGCCTGATTGTGAATCCGGACGGGGTCACGAATCAGATTCAGGGTAACGTTATCCAGGGAGTGAGCCGGACCTTGATGGAAGAGGTCCACTTCGATGCAGCCGGAGTGAAGAATTTGAACTGGGCAAGCTATCCGATCATTACGTTCCAGGAAGCCCCCGAAGTCGAAGTCGTCCTCATCAACCGCACGGAAATGGAACCGCTCGGCGGCGGCGAGCCGTCAATTGTTCCCGTCCCCGCAGCGGTCGCGAATGCTGTTTTTGACGCGATCGGAGTGCGCCTGCGCGAAGTTCCCTTCACTCCCGAGCGCGTGCTCAAGGCGCTAAAAGCCTGAGTGTCCTCGAAGCATCGATTCGATTCTGCACCGGTGAAGTGAATCCTTGCTAATTACGTCTCTCTTCTCCCCTACAGAAACCGACACCAAATAGACACCAAGCCAAGAAGGGTGGATGCGGACCGCGAAAACCGCAAGCCCGTCAGGGCCTGCGGTCCGAGTCGCCAACAAGTCTCGCACTACCACGCTTCGCCTGCAGAAACCCATCCTGATGGGAGCCCGCTCTTTGGAAGAGCGATTACAAAATGTCCTGAAATATGCGGCGTCCCGCAGGCGCGCACCCGGTGATGACGTACAATCATCCAGATTCCATGGACGCGAATCGATTCGTTGCCGTCACAGCCCCCGTGGGTCTCACCACAGCAGAAGCGCAAGACCGGCTTCGCCAATTCGGCCCGAATCGGGTTGAGGAAGAACGGCGCCATCCGCTTCTCTCCTTTTTCGCCAAGTTCTGGGCGCCCGTTCCCTGGATGCTCGAAGCAACGATTGTCCTGGAAATCCTGGTTCACAAGCTTGATGAAGCAGTCATTATCGGTGGCTTGCTCCTGTTCAATTCCGTTCTGAGCTTTTTCCAGGAAGATCAGGCGAATCGCGCTCTCGCTCTCTTGCGCAGCCGGCTTTCGTTGCAGGCGCGTGTACTGCGCGACGCCCGCTGGCGGGTGATCCCGGCCGAACAAATTGTTCCCGGGGATGTAATTCATCTACGCCTGGGGGACCTTGTTCCGGCGGACGTTCATCTCTTCGATGGTGTTGTGGAGGCCGACGAATCGGAGCTGACCGGTGAGTCGCTGCCCAAAGAGAAATCCGCAGGGGCGACCGCTTACGCCGGATCACGGATCAAAGGGGGCGAAGCCAGTGGCGAGGTGATAGCAGCCGGGCAGCACACCTACTTCGGCAAGACTGCCGAATTGGTGAAAATAGCAAAGACGGCGAGCCACTTACAGGAAATCATCTTTGCGATCGTGAAGTATCTCGTCTTTCTTGATGCCGTCCTCGTGGGAGCCCTGCTCGTATATGCCGGCTTTGCACACCTGCCGTGGTCGGAAGTCTTGCCATTCGCTTTGATCCTCTTGGTGGCTTCGGTCCCTGTCGCCTTGCCCGGAATGTTCACAGTGGCGACAGCGCTGGGCGCGCTCGACATGTCCCATCACGCGGTGCTGGTGACACGCCTTTCCGCCATCGAGGAAGCGGCGGCGATGGAGGTATTGTGCACGGATAAGACCGGTACGATTACTCAGAATCGGCTGGCAGTCGGTCAGATTTTTCCGATCGGAGATCGAAGCTCTGGGGAAGTGCTGCGCATGGCCGCTTTCGCCTCCGATGCAGCGACTCAGGATCCGATCGATTTGGCCGTTTTCGAGGCAGCACAGGGAGGAAAATTTCTGAACGATGTTCCACGCCGTATTCAATTCATCCCGTTCGATCCGGCCACCAAGCGCTCTGAAGCAATTTACGAGCAGCCGGAGGGCAAACTACGGGTCATCAAGGGAGCGCCGGACACGATTAATTCTCTGGTTCGCGACAAAAGGAATATCGCGGAGGAAGTCGAACAGCTCGCAGGGCGAGGCGCACGAGTTCTCGCCGTCGCTGCCGGGACAGAACACTCGTTAGAGCTTGTAGGTCTTCTTGGACTTGAAGACCCCATCCGGGAAGACTCCAAAGCGCTCGTGCAAGACCTTAAGAGTCTCGGCGTGCGCGTCATTATGATAACTGGGGACGGACCCTCGACCGCCCTCGCCGTCTCGCTGCAAGTGGGTATCGGCGATCGCGTGGGCTCTGCCGAGAGTTTGCGAAAAGATGCTGGGGCAGCGGCGGAACATTACGATGTTTTCGCCGGAGTTTTCCCGGAAGACAAGTTTCGATTGGTTGAGGCGCTTCAGCGGCAGGGACACGTCGTCGGTATGACGGGCGACGGCGTGAATGACGCTCCCGCCCTGAAGCAAGCTGAAGCGGGCATCGCCGTTTCTACAGCGACGGATGTGGCCAAGGCTGCCGCGAGTATCGTCCTCACCGAGAGCGGCCTCTCGGGCATACTCCGCGCCGTCGAAACAGGTCGCAGAATCTACCAGCGGATGCTCACGTACACGCTCAACAAGATCATCAAGACGCTCGAAATTGGCGTCTTCCTGAGTGTCGGCGTGATTCTCACCGGGACATTTGTGGTCACCCCTCTGCTCGTGGTTCTGCTCCTGTTCACCAACGACTTTGTCACGATGTCGATCGCGACCGACCGCGTATCGTTTTCGCCAAAGCCCGAACGTTGGGACATTCGCACTCTGATGCTCATAGCCGGCACGCTCGCCGGTCTGGTTCTGATTCTCTCCTTCACCGTTTTTTTTGCCGGCAGAAATATCCTGCATCTGCCCATTCGGCCGCTCCAGACGCTCATCTTCCTATTGCTCGTCTTCACCGGCCAGGGCAACATCTATCTCGTGCGCGAGCGCAATCGCCTCTGGCATTCGCTCCCCAGTCGCTGGCTGATCGCGAGTTCGGTCGCTGACGTGGTTGTGGTCAGCCTGATGGCGACGAACGGCATCCTTATGGCTCCCATTTCGTGGTCGCTGGTCGCTTCGTTGCTCGTTGTCGTCTTGGTTTTCCTGTTGGCAATCGACGGTCTGAAGGTTCGTATCTTTCGGCATTTCGGTGTTCGATGAGGCACGCTGAGAACCTTCGCAAAATGGGAGCCTTGCTGGCGCCGGGGCCAAAGACGGCGGATTTGGCCATCGCTAGGGATGTCATAGACACCAAGTCTTCCGCTTGGTCGCAACTTACTGAAAACAAAAGATGAAGAAATTTGGCTGGGAGGCCTGGAACGTAACCTTCGCGCCAAAAAGCCCCGTAAAACGCTAGTTTCTACTGGTAAAGCCTTTCCTTGCGTCAAACTGATATTGGCCTGTACGGGTCGGTGCCCGTTCGTACGGGCCAATTCAGTAGCCCGACAGTTACCCGCCTAACATAGCCGCTCCCTTTGGTAAGTAAAGCAAAAAATGGTAGCGGCCCTCACCGGACCATAGCCGCCCGTAAAAACGATAATTGAGGCGTTCATCAGTTTTTCGGGTATCAGGTCCAGAGGGAAGCAAGATGAACATCATATTTCTGACGACCGAACAAATCGCTGAGAGGCTTCAGGTAGAGGCCGACACGGTGCGAGTGTGGCTCGCGACGGGCAAAATGAAGGGCACCAAGCTGAGCGAATCCAAGCGGTCCGGCTGGCGCGTCAGCGAAGAGAATTTCAATCTTTTCATCAAACAGCATTCGAACTAACAAGGTTTTCGCTCTCACTTTGGGGACTAGTCCTTGACACCTGCTAATCCTTCAGCCCACCGCGCCGCGACCTCCTACTAGCTGGACTCCCATCAGCTGGCGCTGTGGCTTAGGAAGAGATAGGAGGGCCTAAATACGCGGCGTTCACCTTGGCCGTCCGTGGCGGGTTGATTCGGACGAATTAACCTTGTTCAACGGGCGTAGAGCTTCATAACTACCTGAGCAACATAGACCCTCGTACTACTTGCCCCGGCGTATTCCTCTGGGAAACTGGAGCGAGAGGTTACCTGACGAAGACATGCTCAACAGGACCTGCGAGTTCATCGAATCGTTGTCAGACCGTGTTTTTGGAAAGCCTGCTGTATAGAAACTGGACGATGCTTGGCCCTGCCAAGATCACATAGCTGGGGCTGTCAAGACCGAAGCGAAAATTCGTCTGGATCTCAAGGAGAAGTGCCACTCATGACCACATGCGAATACGCGGACAAATCTTGCGGTAAACCTATCGTTGCTCAATTCGACTTGCCCGGTCGTGGGAAAATCTGGGTGTGTGAAAGTCATGCTGTTGAGACTGCCGCCGATGGACACCAACTTCTTCGAAGGATACCACCAGGCGCAATGCCGATAGACCATTTCGATACGAAATTAGGTTTAGGGCCACGGAAACCGCTAACCGCAAAACAGAAACGCGAGATAGACCATCAACAAACTCTGTTCGTCCGCAAGCTCCGCGCGGAACGCGATAAATGGAAGGCGGAGTGTAGGACGGCACGGAAGGAGTTGCGCGAGGCGAAAAAGAGGATTCGGCAATTGGAGAACGCTTGACAGTAGAAACGGGACCACCAAAGACGAGGCCACTCATGCCAACGGCCACCGAAGCACGCCGCAAAAAGGAGTCAAATACTCTTCGGGCCTTTCGTCCTTTGAAGGTAAACCTGTAAGTTTAATCAGTTCAGAGACATAGCCCCTATCCCCTTAGCCCCGTTCACTTGACGTCCGGGCACATTCCACATATTCTGTACGCCTAGAGCTTCCCGTTCAGTCTCGCATGAACGAACGGAAAGACCCTCCCTTATGCGGGCCGTGGTCACACTCAAAGAAAAGTGTGATTTATGGCTCACAAAAACAATCAGAACAAGCATCTCCCGAAATCCGTTCCTGAAGTAATGTCTTTACCCAGTCTGACTCGCCCGGTCCTCCTCCAAACATCCATGCCGAACGAGCCTGTTTCGGCACAGACGACACTGCAAACGGGACAAAATCCCGTTTCAGCGGCGACAGTCGAATTCATTCAACCGGGCGCTGTCGAGAACGGACCCAACTTATTCCAGGGGTTAATCGCTGAGTTTCCGAATTCTTCAGTATTTCCTCTTGTCGGCTCCTGCAGCCGACAAATTCAAAACGAGGTAACGCTGATGAGTGAAGAACTTTTGATCGAAACGGAGCGGACCATGAGTCCCCCCGCTAATATGACGGCGATTGTGATCGGGCAGGACTCGGACCTAGCTGCCTACTCGGCAGATGAGGACACCTTGTCCTCATCGATCGCCCAGATGTCCAACGACGAGCTGCACAACGAGATCATCGCGACATACGCAAACATCGTTGAGGACTTCGCGATGTATAAGGCACTCGTTCTCGACGCTCGTCGGCGGATGGCAGCTGGCGAAAAAGTCGGCGGCTACACGACTTGGGCCGAGTACGTTGATCTCTACCTCAAACGGATTGACGAAAGCCTACCTTCTTGCCTTCGACGCCTGCGGCGTTTGCTCGAAGGCGACAATCCCGACACGAAGCACCGCAACAAACGAAAGAAGTTCAAATCCAACGCCGAGATCGTGGAAGCGGGCCGGGAGCGCCAGACGGCGATTGAAGTCCGGCAGGCACGTGATCGGGGATTCGAAGAAGGACGGGTTGCGGAAAAGAAGGCACAGGAATTCCTCGCCAATAAGGCGGCGGAATCCCTACCGACATCCGCCACTCCGGCGCTGGAAGCTGTCCCCGCCGTAATTGTCCCCACGGAAAACGAAAACCGAGAGCTGAAGGAATACAAGTTGATTGCAGCGAAAAACGTCCAAGCGCTTGAGATTGCGGACGAACTCCTGCCCGTGCTCTTTCACTCAAGCGACGCAACGCAACATTCGCTGATCATGAAATACATGAAGCTGCGGAATATCCCCCTGTCCTCAATCCCCACGCTTGAAAAAGTGGTTGCCGTATGACCCCTAACGTCAACGTTCCCAAAACGCTGGGTACCCTCCTGAATTACGTCAACAGGCTTTACCGCGTTCGGTCAATCTAATCCTAATCCAGCTGGCGGCATTTTTTCTCGCCGCTCGCTGGATTATTTCCTCAAGTCTTGACTGAGGTTGCCGAAGCGGTCGGAACTGATAAGAAATCCTCTGTGGGGCGAGACTGGCCGAACGGATCTGCATTGACACAAACACAACCTACTCCTTCAAAAATATTTTCTGGGCAAATTCAGGCTTTTCTCCGCAGGTGTGTATTAACTGACATCCGGTCATGAACCGGGCCAATTCAAAACTGAGGTTAAAGACAATGAGTACAGCAATCGCAATTACGGAAACGGAAGCGAAAGCATCGGTGAGCGCAACTTCGGAAAACTTTTCCGAAGAGAATCAGGCGGTGACGCCTGAAATCTTTCCCGGCGTGCCCGAGCAGCAGGAAGTGTTGGAATTTCAGGTGGGCCAGCGCGTACACGGGACGACCGCCAAAGCCAAAGAATGGGGTCCTGGAACGGTGGTCAAGGTCAGCGGTGACAAGATCGTCGTTCAGTTTGACGACAAGGAACGCATGATACAAACCCGTTACTTAGAACTGGTGCCCGATACAACTGGTCCGGCAATCAGCCTCGACGAGATTGGCATGCCGGAGCCGTTGGACGTACAGCCCACCCCAGACCTACTCACGCACTT
Organism: Terriglobia bacterium; assembly: GCA_963757625.1. Taxonomy (GTDB): domain Bacteria; phylum Acidobacteriota; class Terriglobia; order Acidiferrales; family UBA7541; genus Palsa-360. The sequence goes on from CAVWSJ010000007.1 coordinate 720,982, forward strand.
GGAGCAGCAATCCGAGGCGGCAATCGCAGCCAAAGTCGTCGACTTGGAAAAAGAGTTGATGGATGCTCTAGGCCAAGTATCCTTCTTTGAAACCCGTCGCCTAGAGTACCGCATCAAGGCCGGACGGCTCCTTAATAAACTCCAAGGCATCATTGAAGAACACGAAGGATACGGTACGTGGGAATCCCGTTGCCGCGACACATATAAGATCGAACCCCGTACGGCACGCAATTATATGCGTGACGCCCGTGAAGCGGATAACCCGGCCCCGGCCATGACGGAAAATAATTCCGATGTGGAAATGGTCGACCCATATTCTGATCAGGTCAAAGAAGCGATCGCCGAAGAGAAAGCACGTCGCGAGGAGCGCCGCCGCGAGGGGGAGGCTTCATCCGGTGGCACCGTAAAGGTCCATTTGACCCTCAATGTGACCAAAGACGAGATGCAACTCTTCAAGGCCGCGACCAAGCTCGACCCTACCCGCACGCGGAATATCCTTCACGCCGCTTTCCTCGAAATCATCCAGAGTCCGGCAGACAGCGGAACAGAATTGGAAAACATGCCCGAGGACGCGGTAGAAAATCCTACGTACCCCGATCAGTTCGAAGTTCCCCTGATCAAGACGCGCAAGCGGATAGCCCTCTTGCCGTTCGACGATCAACCGACCATTCTCAACAATTGCCTGCCGTCGACGACCGGGTCGCAGCCGGAGGTCCCGAATGTCACCGCATAAACTAATCATCAAAGCAGACGGCGAGCGCGAGGCGAAGGCCCTAATCGGGGACTTCGCCCGCCCTTCCCACTTCGTTCAGATAGTTAGCAGCGACCTGGAACTTTGCGACGGAGACGGTTTTCCATTTGCACGTCTCATTCCCCAAATCCTGAACGATAAAACACAAAGCGAAAAGCTGAAGCGAGCGACGTGCGAAATGCGGAAGGTGGACACGCCCATTACGAACCGAGGCAGTATCGCCGGAAAAGGTTCAATGATGCCGCGCTTCCGCAAGGACGGTAGTCTCAGCGACACGCAAGAGATTCCCCCGTCGGTCCGCGACCTACTTGGGTACGGCGACGTCATCGGCTATCTCGCTCCCTCGGTGCGAACGCCATATTTCAGATTAAGCGGATGGACGATGCGTCATCCCGAATCGCTGATCGCCATCCTCCCGTTGGCAAACGCAATCAGCGACATCCTGTACAACGAATACGCAGACGATCACGATCATCAGGCCGAAGAATTGGTGGAAGGCCTCTGGCCCACCGCCTTCTCATCTTTGAATGTGAACGTTGACTTGCGCTCGGGCTATCACTTGGACGAGAGCAATCAGCCAGGCAGCTGGTCGGCATTATTCACGGACGGTGACTACGAGGGCGGAGGGTTGGTCCTGCCTGGGCGCGGAATCTGCTTCGACATTAGACCGGGAGACCTTCTCTTGTTCAAGGGTGGTGAAGAGATTCACGGCGTGCTGCCGTTCAAGGGAAATCAACTCAGTGGTGTATTTTTCGCCGCTGGATGGGACGAATTCTGGACGGAAGTTGCGCTACCCGCGCCGGACCCTAAAGAGAAAACGGATTTGTAAGTATTCGTTGGGTGGAAGGCGTGCGTGACACACGCCTCTATTCCTCTCGACCGCAATTCAACGCCACCCTCTCGCTCAGGTTCACCAAAGTCCCTTCCTTCGCTTTCCTGAAAATAATGTCCGAGCCACAGGACTTCGATAATGCGGCGGTTCTCCATTTCCTTGGTATTAGGACACTAGAGGCGCAAATCTGTCCTCCAATCCAGCCGCCTCCAAGGAAAAACAAAAATGAATTCCACGAACTTCGTTCCTTTTGCAGGTCAGGGCATCAATCACACCGCGCTTGATTACGGCACCGCGCAAGGCCTCGGGGTCGAGCAGCCGCTGAGCGCTGCGGTTGCCGTTTCGTCGCCCCAAGTATGGGACTGCCACGCGGGAAAACAATATCCGGCGGACGCGGTTTACGTCGGATGCAAAGTAAGCATGTATGGCCGGACTATACGCGAGGGTTCAATCTTCGGAAACGGAGCCAACCCGTTGGTTTCGCATCGTGGCAGTCTCAAGACAGAGAGGGAATTCCGCGACTACGCGACGAAGCGATTAACTGACCCGGAATTTCGTGCGGAGATCGAGAAGCTCCGTGGCAAGCACTTGCTTTGCTGGTGTGTCCAAGACGGGCCAAAACGCACCGAGTTCTGCCATGCGCGAGTATGGTTGGAGTTGGCAAACGCGGAAGGCCATCCGGCCATCGCAGATGTTACTGCGTAACGCACGGTACGAGGACTTCTACAGGCCGAGCAATTGCCAGAGCCAGACCCGAACGACAAGTATGATTCGTAACAACCCGTTACATTTCAGATCAAAGCAGCGACCCGTCCGCCATTTCGTGCAATTGCAATTTTGCTGACGAGCCTGGGTTTGCAATCAGCCGCGAGAGGTTATCGAGAATCAACTCCGCGATACGCAAAACCCAGTATTACATCGTCAGCAACTTGAACCGAAACTCGAAAGGAAATGCGATATGAATCAGGAATTCAAATATGACAAAGATTTTCTCTCCAAGGAGGAAGCGGACGCCCTGCTCGCGTTGGCTAAATCTCTGCCTCGAGAGAGGCCCTTAAACAAACTGAGCGGTTTCAAGAACCGCCTTCGTCGGCTGCAAATGCCGTGTTACAGCGCGACGCCGAATTGGCGAGGTTCCGAGAATGAAAAAACGAACCAATGGATGATGCCTCTTGACGAAGCCCCGGCGGAAGTTAAATCCTTGGCCGAGAAATTAAGCAAGCTGGCCGGCAAACCTGTGAACTACTTTTCGTTCGTCGGCTACGAAAATGAAAAGGATCACATTAACTGGCATCAGCACGGCGAAGATAAATGCCGGGATGCGCGGGTGTTCATCGTTTCGCTCGGAGAGGTCCGCACGTTCGGCCTTCGCAATCTGTGCGATGAATGCCGCGTTTGTGACGATTGCAACGAGCAAATGTGCGCCGGCGTAACACAGCCGTCGTGCGCAAAATGCAAGCAGGCGCATAAGCATCGCAAATCTTGCAAGGCGTGCAAGGACAAGAGCAAATGGATTTTGCTGCAACCTGAGCATGGGTCGCTGATTGCTCTCCCCGATTCGTACAACAACACGCATGAGCACGCGGTTCTGGACGATAAGGGGCCGAAGGGCCTGCGAATTTCCATAAACACGAAACACATTTCGCCTGAGGACATTGCTGCCGGTAACGGCTACATCCCAAAGGAGCATCGTCACGGTGGACCCACTTCCAAGACCGAAGTCGTCTCCGCTCCCGCCAGACCGACCCCGATAGTTCGAAGCCAGGAGCGAGAGATTCTCTAAGGTTTCTTCCTTCACTCCGCCAAAGCAAATTCCAAACCAGAGGACTTAGCTCGATTTCGATAATCGAGCAGTTCCCCTTTTGGTTGGTATTAGGACCTTAGCAGTACCAGCCGCTGGGAGGCGGCGAATATGGAAAATAGCAAAATAAGTTGGACAGATCATACGTGGAACCCGTGGGTTGGATGCCGTAGCGTGTCGGCTGAATGCGATCACTGCTACGCCGATACCTTGGTTACCAATCGGATGGGCCGTGACTTCGGGATTGTGCAGCAGACGAAGACCTGGAAGGACCCAATCAAATGGAATCGAAAGGCACCAGCGCTCGAAGCGGAACTCGGTCGCCGAGTTCGGGTGTTCAATGCATCTCTCACGGACTTTTTTATCCAGGACGCTGATGCATGGCGGGACGAGGCTTGGGAAGTTATCCGCCAGTGCCAGGATATGGATTGGCTGATCCTGACTAAGCGACCGCAGTTGATTCCGTCCCGCCTGCCGGCGGATTGGGGCGAAGGATGGCCTCACGTTTGGCTCGGTACTACCTGCGGTGTGAGAACGTCCTACGCGCGCCTGGATGCCCTGCGCGAAATTCCCGCTGCCGTGAGGTTCATTTCAGCCGAACCTCTGCTAGAGAGTATGGCCGACATCAATCTCGATGGCTTCCATTGGCTAATAGCGGGCGGCGAATCCGGGTCTGGGTTTCGTCCGATGCAGGATAGTTGGGCATTGGAGCTACGTGACGCGTGCGACCGGCGGGGAGTTGGTTTTCACTTTAAGCAGCATTCGGCATTTAAGCCCGGTCAGGGAGTGGAGTTGAATGGCAAGCTGCATCACGAGCCTCCCCTTATACAGATCTCTCGATAACCGCCGAGGCAAAAACGCGAAGTAATTGCAACCGGGACCTCGCGGCAATATTTTCCTGCCGATCGTAACGGCTGATTCCACCAAAAATGAATTCGGGTGCCCCGGCGACCACAGTCGCCAGCGGCGTCCTTCCTACCTGTGGGTAGCGGTGTCTACCGTTGCAGCCCGTGTTGGCGCGTGGGCCGAGGGTCTGGTGTAGCACCCGAAACTTTTTTCAATCTCAGCGGCGGGGCATTTGAGTTCCCATTGGTTTCCCGCCAATCTGCTCCCCTTCATCTTTTGAAAACTCTTTCCATGTATTGGGGTACGAAGTTCGGTAACCGTTGATTGCTTCATTGGCGAAGCCACTTTCGTCCTCTGTTTACGACACCGCGATTCACTTCGCTAACGAAAACAAATGTGCTTCGCAGGGATTTCCGAACTATCCGCCTCATGGTGAAGGGCCACGATTCCAACGGAGGGTGAAATGGGAACATTTACGGACGTAGAAGCAACGAGGCGAAAAGTCGAACTGGAAATCTACGACATGATTAAGGCTCGTCCCGATCTCTCGTATCCATTGATTGCGGAAATTTTCGGAACCTACACAGATAGAGTCGCGCAGATTGGCAAGAAGTTCGGTGTTCACCGACAGGTAGGACGCAAGCGCAAGGACCAGAAGGCAGCCTGACATGGACGGCTTCATCAAGATCCGGCGCGGCCTGCGCCATCACATTAGAGAAGGAAAGATGAGCCTTCTGGAGCTTGGAGTCTACCTGCATCTTCAGTTCTGCGCCGACTTCAGAACCGGGATCCAAATGAACTCTGCGGGGCACATCTACTACTCAACAGGGCAACGATACTCCGTTCGGCAGATTCAGCGGGCGCTCGAAGCTCTTGAGAAAGCGGGCTACATAAAGCGATTCATCGTGGACGGACGCAAGGGCGACTATCGCATCCTGATTCACAAGTTTTTCGTCACCGACGGCGCGTGGAAGGACCACTACCTAAACGCTCACAAGACAGAGGATTGCACCAGTCCTGTCTATGAGCTTGACGTGGAAGAAGACGTGGACAACGGCCTGGATGATGACGCTGATCACGGCGACGATAAGGGCGACGATGACGGCGACTACGTAAAGAAGTCTGGAAAGAACTTTGGAAAGAAGTCTGGAAAGAATTCAAAAAAGAAGTATCAAAAGAAGTCTGTGGAGGGGGAAAGCCTCCCCACGCCACCAGATCCAGACATACTGGAATATTTGAACGGAGAATTTACATCAGGAGAAGACAATGAGTGACAAGCAAGTCGATAGGATAGTCCGTTTTGTCTATTGGAAGCTCGGGAAGCCCGGCAGGTTAGCTACTCCCGCTGCGGTTAGAGAAGCTCAGCTTGCCGCACAAGAAATTCTTGAGAGCGGCTATTCTGTTTTCAATGTCATGGAGATGTTTACATTCATGGATGACGAACCGGATGTCCAGGCCTCCGGCTTTGACGAGAGCATGGGCTGGTGGACGAACCAGATTTCCGATCTTCCCTCTCTGGCCGTTGTATTGAAGAAACCCACGCCCAATCGGTTTGTTATGCAGTATGAACAGCGTTCCGCTGGGATGAAGAAGTTCCTCGCCGCGCGCAACCTCACGGTGCAAGATTGGGTTGACGATATGACCGCTCCGAGGAAAGACGATCCCAATTACGACAAAAAGGTCTTTGAGTTGCTGCTGAAAGACCCGGAGAAATATTCGCGCCGTTCCCCAGAGATTGAAAAGGGATTCAAAACCAACATAGCCTTCCGCGATGAACTCTGGGCAGCGCTGCTTTCTCACCAAAATGGTAAGCCCGAACCACTTCTCGCCCTTATCAGAGCAAATGCGAACCCAAGTGTGGTGTCTGACATGGAGAGGGATCCTGCGGAGAATGCCCTCCCTTGCGGGGTTGTTGGCCTCGCTAAGGTAGAAAAACTCGTCCCGTACAAGGACCGTCTCCCTGAGCCACAGACCGAACCGGAGAAGAAGATCATGGCCTTACTCAAGTTCTCGCTCACAATTGAGGAGTTTCGTGAGCAGAACCCTACTGCAACTGAAGAGGATTTTATTGAAAAGATGAGGTCAAATGGGTAAAGACGTCAGCCAATTCGTCGCGAAGATAGAAGGAAGCGGTTGCGCCTCGCAGATTATCCGCCACCACACTCGCGCCTGCGGCCGACAGAAAAACTGACCATCCACCATTCAAGATGCGATTCTCGCGCCGTTCAAGCCTTAGCCGCTTTCCTCTTTTCCGCAATTCTCCGCCGTCATCAGGTCCATGCTCATCAGCCGCCGGAATCGTTCCTTCTGAGAGCGCCTCTCTCCCTGCGTCGCCCATTTCAGGGTGTGGCGCGGCTCAGTCTGACCGCATACGCGCACAGGTCGTGACGGGGCAATTACCCGCTGCCAGGTAGTTCCACGTAGATTGAGTTGCGAGGCAAGATTGAATGACTGAGGTTACGAAAATCTGGTGGCGGCTCTATCTCGGAAGCATTTTTGACGCTCAGCGGCTCGCAAAGGCGAACCCTCACGGCCTGACGCATGTTGTTTCACTTTCCCAAAATGCGCCAATCACCACCCATCCCGAGATTAACTACGTCCACCTCCCTGTTGAAGACGAGCTAGCGATTCCGCCTGAACGGTTTAACGCCACTATGGACGCCATTTCAAACAACATCCGGCGAGGCAAGGTCCTTCTGCATTGTGGGGGTGGAATTAGCCGCGCCCCCATCATGGCCGCCGCATATCTACACTGCGTCGGCTACAAGGAATTCGATGCAGCCTTGCAGGATATCGCGGTTCTGCGCGGATTCATCTCTCCGTCCGCCATCTTACTCGCAAGCGTCCGGGAACATTTGCGATGAACGCTTCCGCGAACCATGCCAAAAAGGAGGAGTGAAATGAAAACGTACGACGGCCAAAACAGACTTATCGGAGAAATCAATACGACCTTCTTGCAGGACGGATCGGTCGTCACCAGCAACACCGTCTACAACCCAAACAGTGGGCAGGCCATCTCTCAGAACATTTCCGTGCGAAACGCGCAAGGAAAGGTCACAACGAAAAACACATTTGGCGGAAAGTTGCTGCCATAAGGGCATACGCATGACTTGCTCCTGGTTATATCTCGCATCTCGGACCACGCCTGAGCGTTTCTGCGACAAGCCTGGGCATCCATATTGCCTGGACCATCAGCGCGAGATTGATGCGATGGAGCATGGCGATAAGGACTGGGATGAAATCCTGGCGTCGCACGAGGCCGTGTGCGAGGAACCGGAAGAAAAGCAATAGCTTTGCGCCGTGGAAAACCGCCGCCCATGGTGGTTACTGGGAGCCACACTACCATATCTCGCCTTTCTCACGGACTTTTGTAATATCCGCCGAATAGTGAGCGTCCCAATCTGCGAGGTGCCTATGAGTGACAAAAACGATTCTTATTCTGCACGGCGAGTTTCCTCCGAACCAATTCAATGGCCCGAAGACAACTGGGACGGCGGCGCGGAGTGGCATCTGGAGTACCCTTACACGCCCGGAATGCCGTGTCCGTTTCCGATCGTTCCGGCGGGAACACGCCCGAGGCACGACGCCGTTGGTCATCTTACTCCTGATGGCCGCGTACACGTTTTCAACGATAAAATCATCGAACGGTTGATCCGCGCTGGCCTGCGGGCACGTGCGCGGTGAAATGGAACCGTGTGACCGCAAGCACGTGGGTTCCTGCTTACGTGATTCGCACGTTTCAGCCTATTCACCTTTTCGCCGTCCTCCGCCATCACCAGCCCATAACCACCCGCTAACAGATTCGTTTCCTCTCCTCGGGCACACCCAGCAGGTCGGACATCGCGCTGACCGGGTAGAGATGCTCGGCCAGATGCAGTTCGCTGGAAGGTTCACACAGCCGACCGAGAATCAAAATCATGGCCATCGCTGACCAGGGAAGCTCCTCGCGTCGGTTCGGTAGTCGCTCTTGCAGGAAGCGATCCAGTTCCAACCGGCGCAGCAACTCTTTACCCAGCCAAGGGCCACCGAATTTCCGACTGCGTTCTACGCGCACGCCCTTCACATCGGCTTCCACCGATTCCGGTTCCGCTCTGGTGAACAAATCCGTTTGATAACTGGTGTTCTTCTCGGCGCACCGTTTCACTCCTAAACGCCCCCGCTCGTCCATTACTCCCAACCACGCCACCACGCGTTGCCGGGGCCTCGATGGGTTCGGTAACTCTCCACCAACGCCCAATAGGCGTGGCGTTTGCCATCCTTACGACGATAGCAACGTCGCAGATACATGCCGCGATGCTACGAAGATTCCGCGCGAAATCAAGGGGGGTGGTCGTCACTACACGCACATTTCCAGCGAAAATAGCAGGGCTGAACAACACCCCCACACAAACAAAAGTACTTGCTCCACTACTGGAAGAGTGATTGTGTTCAAAAAATATTCAATGGATTCAAAACTGCGGAAGTTGGGCTAGCGACTACGGAAGCGGGCCGATCCCACGCAGCAGGACCGCTACCAGCTCGGATTGCTTGCGGACTTGCAGCTTGTCAAACACATGCTGAAGATGAGTGCGCGCAGTCGTATAGCCGATCTGCAGTTCGTCCGCGACTTCGCGAAGGCCTTTTCCCGCGGCGAGTTTGGATGCCAGCCGGGCCTCGCTCGGTGAAAGACCGAATAGCCGCTGCAGCTTTGATGGGGAGGTTTCGCTCGGTGAGTCCGGGTCCGTGACGAGAACGACCACAGCAGGCCTTTCCTTCCCGATGCCAAAGCTAACCCCACTGACCGGAAGAATGGTGACATTCAGCGGCCTTCGCCCTAAAGTCCGCGGGAGCGCCAGGGCAGTTTCCGGCAGCCGTCCCTGCGCCCCAAGAGCTTGCGCATCCAGCGAAATCGCCTGCTCCAGCAGTGCCGTTATCCTGGGATTCGGCGCCCGCAACTGCCCGTCCCTAGAGAAAAACAATCCATCTCGCCGCTCGCTCAGCTCGCGTGCGGCACGATTTGCATAAAGAATGCGGCCCGTCGAACTGAGCACTATGGCGCCTGCCTGCAACATATCCAATGCGGCGGTCGCTGAGGCGTGTAGGCTTAGCGTCTGGTGAAGCCTCGCGGCGCGGCGCATGTGCGGGATAAGCAGGCGCACCAGCGAGATTTCATGCGGCGTGAAGGGCCCGTTCCTCCGGGGCCGGCAGAGTGAGAGCAGTGCCACTTGCGAGGCGTCCTCCTCAATGGATGCCCCCGCGATATGGTACAGATCTTGATACCGCAGAAAATCGTTGTAGTATTCGGAGCCCAAGATCTCGGCGTCGCTGCACAGCGCCGCACTTTGGACGACGACGCCGGGACGTAGCAGCGGCTGCGCGCGCTGGACGTACAGATTCACTGAATGGAAATGCTGCTCGTAGCGCCTGAGCATCGCGGGATCGAACCCCACGGTCTCAATGATGCCCGTCCGGTCTTTTCTTGGGTCCTCAATGGTTAGGCTGGTCATCGGACTTCGCAGCGCGGTCCCTATTTCCGAGAGGAAGTTCCGCCAGACTTGCGGCCTTTCAGCAGCCTCATAAATGAGGCCGACTAGACGCAGCGCCGTCGCTTCGATCTCCAGTCTGCGTGCCATGATAACCACTCCGCGAGAACCGATCTCTATCCGTGGGCCCAGATACGTAGTGCCTTGGGACCTTGGGGGAATCCATATCTATTCAGGAATCAGTCCGATGTCAACCCCAATCGCGTGCTCAGCTTTTCAACTCCAGACTTTTACAACGGCTTTCTTAAGCCGCACTGTGACGATTCATTCTGCATGGTCTACACGACGTGGATCGTGCATTAGCTCGCTGTCAATCTGCTCTTAAGGGTGCATGTCCCAGAGGCTGGCCTACCGAAGAGAACACCAAGCGGGCCTTAGCCGGTGTCAAGCCGAACAATTTGCCAAATATCTGCTGCGGTGGTGCCGGATACTTTCCGAGCCAGTGATGAAGATTATGCGTTTCCAGTGAACTTTGGCACGCGCTGGTAGATTTCTCAAGCAAAATTGGCGCAGCACACGACAATCATGCTCGATCTTTCGCCACTGTTCCGATTGCATTTGCCTTGGCGCTCTCTGGTGAAGCGTGGAGCGGCTAATGGGACAGGTAGTGTTCGTGGGAAAGACTTTGGAAAGTACTCCACGTTGTTCATTACCCATTTAGTTAAACAGAATCAGCGGACGGTAAATTTAAGTAGGTCATAATCACTCAAAGGTAAACTATCCATTTCTATATGCGTGGACTCAGCCCGCGAAGTAAATCCTTTCGCAAACGCCTACTAACACTTAAATAGATTTTGCTGCATCATTCGAGGGTTCGATTCGCTTGATCGTAAGTTGCAATCGTGTTATCACTCGATTGACTCCACTCCCGGAAGTAGTAATTCGGCCAACAGAAATCGTCTCGGCTTGGAAGGTTGGTTATGTCGGAGAAACAGTTCTCCGCTTTGCTCGACACCCTCTATGGCGCTGCCGGTGACCATCCCGCCTGGCAGCGATTTCTTGCTAAGTTTGTCTCTTTGCTGGGCGCCCAGAGTTCCGTTCTACTCGCTTTCAATGATCGAAACGCGAGCTACAACATTAACGTATCCGTTGGAGTCTCTCAGGAGGCCAATGTTCTTTACAACGAACACTACTCCCAGGTCGATCCGTGGTTCCTGGCCGGGAAGGAAGTATTTCGGCCAGGTCTGGTGTACAACGGTCTTAAGCTTTGCCCCGCTCAACATTTTGACAAATCCGAATTCTACAACGATTTTCTAAAGCGCCATTGCGACAACTTGTTTTATTTATGCGGGGCGGTTCTCGAGATGGAGCCGAACCAGACGGCGCCGCCGTTGCTCCTTTCAATTCATCGTAATCGGCGAAAGGGCGCTTTTCAGCAGCACGAACTGCGCGTGTTAGGCAGGATGGTTCCGCACTTGCAACGCGGCATCGAGCTTCATCGCCGCATTGTTGACTTGCGCCTGAAAAGCGACATGCAGTCCTGGACCCTCGATCAAGTCTCGTTCGGCATTGTTCTTCTGCGCGCCGGCGGGAAAATCCTTGTCGCTAACAAATCCGCCACCGAATTGTGCACCGCGAAGCGAGGACTCGCTCTGGGTGCCAGCGGTCTGCACGCGCTTCTGCCTCGGCATGAGAGAGTTCTTCAGCACATGATCAGTGCCGCAGCCTCGAGAACCGAATGCGACGCTGAACGAGCGCTAAAAATTTCATCGGTCGAAGAAAACAAAGCTTTGGTCGTCACGGTAACGAGAACCAATACCCCCGATCTATTTGCGCTGGCTCCTGATGCCGTGGTCGCGGTCTTTATTACAGACCCGGACAACCATCCGATTCCACCCGCGCAGATGCTTACGAGCTTGTTTGGCTTGACACCGTCCGAAGCCCGTCTTGCAATCCTCCTGGCGGAAGGAAACACGCTGCAAGATTCCGCCGAACGGTTGCGGGTCACGCTGGCAACGGTCCGGACTCAACGCATGCAGATCTTTCAAAAAACCGGCACGGTCCGCCAGTCCCATCTCGTCAGTTTGCTCCTGCGACTCAATTCGGTGTAATTTCGCTCGCCGAAGTGTAGGCTTCGTGTCGAGGATTTTGATTGCGACACTTGCAAAGCAAAGCGCGATTCAAGCGCGTGGCGCGGCTAGCTTCTCGATCCAAATACCGCGTGGGAGTGCGGAGCTTGCGCTGTCGTCGCAACTCGTCACTGTGTATACGTTCCGTGGAATGTTCCATTTAAATAGTCTCATCCATTTGGATGATGACGCAATACAACTATTTATGATACTTATTCCTGTAGAAGTTAGCTTTTACAGTATTTAACAGTATCTGATTTCGCAGCATCGCGGTCTCCCACGTCCCCCGGAGATCCGGGGTACCGGCTCGCATTTCAGCTTTCTTGCAATTAGATATATAGATCAGCGCACAGGAGCGCCCAGCCCATGTCCGCAAGCCTATTGCTGTCACAAATTAAGTCCATCGAAACGATAAACAAATGCAGCTGGCGCAACGTTGCGCGACGGGTGTGCTTGCAGGTTGTCGCCCTTGCCTGCGCGGCGCTCTTCTGGGCTGGGTCCGTGCCCGTGCAAGCGCAAACGCTGTACCGCGTAACTCCGCTGGTAGCGCCTGACGACGCGAATTTCTCCGCCTCGGTGCAGCACTTGGCGGCGAACGGATCGGTGGCTTTTTCCGGCAACTCGCCGAAAACCGGCACAGAGCGAGCGTTCGTTTACGACGGCGCCGGCGTACATGAATTGACACTGGGCGGATCATTCACCAACACTGCCGTGGTTGGCATCAACTCGTTCGGCCACGTATTGGGAGTCGGGCAGACGAGCGGTGGCGCAACAAGCGGCTTCCTTTGGCGGAATGCGACGGAAGGGATTGTGCCTCTAGGGACGCTAGGCGGTACCACTAGCTATCCATCGGCGATCAACGACGCCGACGAGGTAACTGGTTATTCATCAACCAACAGCGGAAATCAGCACGCATTCATATGGACCTTGACCGGAGGGATGGTCGACCTGGGCACTCTCGGCGGGACCGCAAGTAATGCCACTTCCATCAACACAGGCGGGCAGGTGATTGGGTATGCCTTAACAAGCGGCGGAAATCAGCACGCATTCATTTGGACCTTGACCGGAGGGATGGTCGACCTAGGCACTCTGGGGGGGGCCTCAAGTTATGCCACTTCCATCAACACAGGCGGGCAGGTGATTGGGTATGCCTTAACAAGCGGCGGAAATCAGCACGCATTCATTTGGACCTTGACCGGAGGGATGGTCGACCTAGGCACTCTCGGGGGGAGCCAGAACTATAGCTACCCCTATCAAATCACGTCAGCCGGGCATGTCTTTGGCTACTCTTACCTTCCGAGCGGGCAGCTGAGTGTATTCTTCTACGACGGAACCAGCATGCACAGCCTCCTGCCGACTGGCGGAATTGCGAGTTACATTCTTAGTTCCAATTCCGCATTTAACGACGCGGACCAGGGAACGGGCTATGCGAGCTATCCCGACGGTACGACACACGCATTCCTTTCGAACGGAAGCGTAGTGACAGATTTGGGAACCTTGGGTGGTACGTACGAATATGGGATAGGGATAAATGACTTAGGGCAGGTGGTGGGGTACGGTTCTTCGGCAAACAACGCCGCGGTGGAGGCATTTCTGTATGCCAGCGGGGCTACGACGGTTCTGAATCAAACGCTCGGTACCGGCAGCGGCGTGCAATTGACGGAAGCCCTGGCGATCAACCACGCCGGGCAAATTTTGGGAACAGGGACATTCTATGGATTGTCAGGCGCATATCTTCTGACTCCATCGGCGAATCCGACAACGGACCCCAATAAGGCCACTCCATCGCTGAACAACGTGAGTTCGCCGACGATCGCATGGACTACGCCTCTGACATTAGTTTCGGGGTCGGTCAGCGGAAATGGGGCGACGCCTACCGGAACGGTTGGAGTCAGTTATGGTGGATTGACGCAATTTGCGCCGGTAAATCCGGATGGCACATTTTCACTAAGCCTGGCAACGGTATCGATTCCCGTCGGATCGTACGATTTGACGTACGCTTATTCTGGAGATGCGAATTACAACCCGCTCCTGGTGGCTGGCGCGCTTACGGTTCTACCACCAGCACCCGCGATTGTAGTCCAAGGTGGCGTTTACACTTACGATGGCAACCCACATGCAGCCACAGGGTACGTTCTGGGCTTGAATAATGCGTACCTCGGCGTGCCATCGTTTACCTACAACGGATCGAGTAGTGCCCCAGTAGATGCTGGAACGTACGCAGTCGTCGCGTCTTATCCGGGTGGCGCAAACTATTCCGCTGCGAGCGCAAATGCTACTCTCGTCATTGAGAATACCCCCACGGTGGGCTATTCAGTTTCCCAACTTGGCCCATCGGATGATTCGAATTTCTCAGCCTATTCGCAGTTTCTTGCGTCCAACGGATCCGTGGCTTTTTATGGCTATTCGCCGAAGACGGGCACGGACCGATCGTTCGTTTATGACGGCACGACCCTTCATGAATTGACGCTTGGTGGGACATATACTGTAGCGACGGGCATCAACTCTTACGGACATGTCGTGGGCTACGGTTCTACTGCCGGTAACACCGCGACTCACGCCTTCATCTGGCGGAATGCGACGGAAGGGGTAGTGGACCTAGGGACTTTAGGTGGCGCAACTAGCGAAGGTCAAGCGATTAATGATTCAGATCAGGTAGCGGGGTATTCCTATGTAAGCACAACCAGCATTCAACATGCCTTCTTTTGGAGTCCGGCTGGAGGGATGACGGACCTCGGCAATCTTGGGGGGCCGACCGTCAGTGTAACGTCGATCGACGAGAGCGGGCAGGTCGTCGGCAACTCGGCAATCAACGATTCCTATGCTGCGTGCGATAATTATTATAACTATTATTGTAATGGCTACACATCTATCTACTATCAGCGCGGGTTCTTCTGGAGTTCGACGGCAGGGATCGAGGACCTTGGGACACTTGGGGGGATTAGTAGCAAAGCTGTGTCAATCAACGCCAGTGGGCAGATCGCTGGCAATGAAGACGCCAACGCGTACACTCAAGAATGCTCGCTTTACACCTATTACTACAGCAATCTTAATAATGTCTGCGGTAATTACATAAATGTATATAACCAGCACGCCTTTTTGTGGAGCCCGAATACCGGGAAGGTGGACTTGGGTACGCTAGGCGGCAGCCCAAGCATAAGCTATGCCTCCGGCGTGAACGCGGCAGGACACGTGTTCGGCTACTCCTACCTTTACAGCGGGCCAGAGAGCGCCTTCTTTTATGACGGGTCCAGCATGAAAAGCGTCTTCCCGCCCGGAGCGACTTCGAGTTATTTTAATATTCCTTCCAATTCGCTCATCAACGATTCGGACCAGGCAGCGGGTTATGCGACCTATCCCGGCGGGGCAACCCACCCATTCCTTTCCATGGGCACCACGGCAACGGACATCGGGACTCCGGGCACCACTTATGCGGATGTGGCGTCGATCAACGATCTCGGACAAATCGTGGGATACGGCTATACAACGAACAGTACCTTGGGGGTCGCATTTCTCTACGCAAACGGGGCGATGACGGATTTGAATCAAACGCTTGCGTCTAGTAGCGGCGGGCAGTTGCAACAGGCCTTTGCGATCAATCACAACGGCCAAATCCTCGGAAGCGGAACTTTCAGTGGCACCAGGAAACTCTTCCTTCTCACACCCCAGGCCGGTGGCACCCAGAACCCGACGGTCAGCGTAACCGGTGGGACGTTCACCTTCAATGGATCTCCGCAAGGCGCGACGGGATTCGCGTATGGCGTGGGCGGATCGGGCGATGTACTGAGTCCGCCGGTCACGTTCAGCTACAGTGGGGCGGGACCTACTAGTTACGGACCAACCGCAACTCCGCCTACTGGCGCCGGAATGTATCAAGTGACAGCCAGCTTTGCCGGCAATCCCGATTATACGTCGGCTTCGAACACCACAACGCTCACCATATTGGGGGCACCGCCTGTTTTAACGAGCGCGGGTAGCGTCACTCTAACGGCTGGCTCGGCAGGTTCTTTTACGGTGACGACGAGTGGCACGCCAATGCCTGCACTGAGCGAGACCGGCGCGCTGCCAGCCGGTGTCACGTTCACGGACAACGGCAACGGTACGGCAACGCTTGGCGGTGCGCCGCTCGGTGGCACTGGCGCGCTCTACTACATCCTCATTACCGCATCCAATGGCATCAGCCCGGACGCGGTGCAGAATTTCACGCTCACTGTGGATGAGGCCCCAAGGTTCATCGCGCCCACGACGAGCAGCGCCGTCTTCACGGTTGGAATCAGAGGTACGTCTCCCGTGCAGGCTAGCGGGTTCCCGGTCCCTGTTCTCAGCGAATTAGGCGCGTTACCGAACGGCGTCACGTTCTTTACGGAGACGGGCATTTTGTATTTGCTGGACGGGATACCGGCAGCAGGGACAGCCGGCCCCTACAACATTAGTTTTGTTGCGAGCAATGGGGTGGGGTTGGATGCCGTGCAAAGCTTCGCGTTAACCGTGAATCCGTCGACCACGACGATCAGCATCAACAACTTTCCTGCAGCTGCGGCACTCGGCGGGAGCTTTACGCCGACGTACGCCTACATCGGTGATGGGGCGACTTCCGTTACGTCAAGCACTCCGAGCACTTGCACCGTTTCTGGCGGCGTTGTGAATTTTGTTGCCGCGGGCACTTGCACCCTGACGGCACATGCCACTGCGGGAACGAACTATGCGGCGTTGGACGGCAGCGCGCAATCGGTCACGGTCAGCAGTACAAGCGTATCTTTTGCCGGTGCACAGACTACGGTGTCGGCCAGCGGGCTGAATAGGACGTTCGGAGTGGCAGTGGACGGAGCGGGCGATGTATTTATCGCGGATACCATCAACAACCGCGTGGTGAAGGTTCCAGCCGGTGGCGGCGCGCAGACCACAGTGGGGACGGGACTGAATTACCCTTCAAGTGTGGCCGTGGATGGGGCGGGCGATGTATTTATCGGCGATCAAAGCAACAACCGTGTGGTAGAGGTTCCGGCCGGTGGCGGCGCACAGTTCACGGTGGGTACGGGACTGAGTGCGCCGTTCGGTGTGGCGGTGGATGGGGCGGGCGATGTCTTCATCGCGGATCAGTGGCAACAACCGCGTGGTGGAGGTTCCGGCCGGTGGCGGTGCCCAGACCACGGTGGGCAGCGGACTGAATCAAGCCGCTGGGTGTGGCGGTGGACGGGGCGGGCGATGTCTTCATCGCGGATACCGACAAAGCCGGGTGCTGGAGGTTCCGGCCGGTGGCGGCGCACAGACCACGGTGGGCAGCGGACTGAGTTACCCTTCGGGTGTGGCGGTGGACGGAGCGGGCGATGTTTTCATCGCGGATAGCGGTAACAACCGCGTGGTGGAGATTCCAGCCGGTGGCGGCACGCAGATCACGGTGGGAACCGGCCTCGCCCATCCCCTGGGAGTGGCGGTGGATGGAGCGGGCAATGTATTTGTTGCGGATGACTACAACTACCGCGTTGTCGAGGTTCAACGCTCGCAGCCACCTACGTTCAATTTTGTCACGACCCTCGTGGGCAACACCAGTACAGACAGCCCTCAGTCGGTCACGGTGCAAAACATCGGCAACCAACCATTGGTTGCTGTATCCCCTGGCTTGAGCATCGGCTCGAATTCCTTCGAGCAGGCGGCAGGCTCCGGAACTCCAGCTGATTGCACCAGCAGCTTTTCGCTGGCGCCCGGCGCAGCCTGCAACCTGAGCATCAGCTTCATTCCGCAAACGAGCGGCAGTATCGCGAGTGCAGCTACAGTCACGGACAATGCCCTCAATGCTACCGCCGCTAGTCAGAGCGTTGCCCTCAATGGGACGGGCCAACTGCTTAACCAGACGATCTCATTTACGCAGTCGGCGCCGGCAACCGCGTACTATGGCAGCACCTTCCCTGTGGCCGCGCAATCCACCTCCGGGCTGACGGTAGCCCTGTCGGTGGATGCGAGTAGCACGGGCGTTTGTTCGCTGGGAGCTCCAACTACGTTGAGCGGCGTGACCAGCGCGACGGTGACTATGCTGAGCGCCCCTGGAACCTGCATGATCGATGCGAACGAATCAGGTAACGGCAGCTACAGTGCCGCGGCGCAGCAGCAAACTTCGGCGACGGCGGCGCTTCCAGTGGTGTTGTCTTCAATTTTGGTTGCGCCGGCCAACGGATCGGTAGCACTTGGCAACACGCAGCAGTTCACAGCCACCGGAATGTACAGCGATGGCAGCATGCAGAATTTGACCGGTGCCGTGACATGGAGTTCCACTTCCACAGGTGTGGCCACAATCAACGCCGCGGGTCTGGCGAGCAGCGTCTCTCAGGGCAGTACGACGATCGAGGCTGCTCTAGGTTCGATCAACAACTCAACCCTTCTGACGATTGCGCCTCCGGCATTAGTTTCGATTGGGATTAGCTCGGTGCCACCGTATGGTCCACAAGGCCGCAGTGGTCAGGGGTTTGCATATGACTCGGTGCGGCGAAAGGTGGTTCTGTTTGGCGGGCAAGATGTGAACGGGAATTTCCTGAATGACGTTTGGGAGTGGGATGGCGCTGCCAAGACCTGGACCAATGTCACGCCGACTAGCGGGCCGGTGCCCTTGCCAAGATCGTCGTTCGGTATGGCGTACGATCCGAATCGGCAGAAGGTGGTCATCTACGGGGGCAATGTAAGTACGGCATACAGCAACGTCGGAATCGCCGGAGATACCTGGGAATGGGACGGAGCCACTCAGACTTGGACGCTAGCAACTGGAGCGACCTCGATTGTTTCGGTGGGCTTGTGGGCTTCGCAGATGGCCTATGATCCGAACTTGAAACAGGTGATTTTGTTCGGCGGGCAGCCGTATTGGGACTATCCCCAGAACGGCGGCACCTACGCGTGGGATGGGACAACTTGGAATCTGATCACGACGAGCGGCCCCAGCGGAAGAATCTATCCGGCCATGACTACCGATCTGGGACGCTCGAAAGTAGTGTTGTTTGGCGGGAATTCAGGATTTGGAAACTATATTTCACTGGGCGACACCTGGGAATGGGATGGGACCGCGTGGACGCAAGTTGCGGTGAATGCAACGTCGCCTTCGCCACGCTATGGGACCGGTTTGGCCTATGACGCTTCACGCCAAGTGAACGTGCTTTTTGGAGGCACGAATAATCCCCTAGACACATGGGAATGGAACGGTACGAACTGGACGCTGCGCAGCGCAAGTGGCAGCCCATCAACTGACTGGTCCATGATGGCGTTCGACAGCGGGAATTCAAAACTGGTGATCTTTGGTCAAGTTCAGAATTCAGGGCAGCAGGGGAATCTGTACTTGGCTGGCTTGGACACTAACGGCGTCCTGGACTATTCGCTGACGATGGCCGGTAATACTGTACTGGCACTGGGGCAAAGTGTGCCGACGAAAGCCATTGGAACATATAGCGACGGAACCACCCAGGATGTGACTGGAACGGTAGCCTGGACTTCTGCAGCGTCGGCAATTGCCGGAGTCGGCTCGTCCGGGGTAGTGACTGGCGCGGGCCAGGGAAACACCACCATAACGGCGACCGACGGCTCGATCAACGGAACGATCTTCGTGACGGTGACGCCGCCGGTACTGTCTTCAATTCTGGTTACGCCGGCCAACGGATCGGTAACGCTTGGAAACACCCAGCAATTCTCGGCCACAGGCACATACAGTGACAGCAGCACGCAGGATCTGACTAGCGCCGCTACGTGGAGTTCCTCCAACACAGGTGTGGCCACGATCAACACCGCGGGTCTGGCCGCCAGCGTGACCGCGGGCAGCACCACGATAAACGCTTGCGAAGGTGTGATATGCGGTTCGGCAGTATTGGCCGTCAATCAATCGCCGGCGATCACCAGCGCAAATAGCGCGACGTTTGTTGTCGGCACTGCGGGATCATTCACCGTGACTGGTTCGGGTTTCCCGGCGCCAACATTCGCTGAATCGGGAACGTTGCCAAGCGGCGTGTCAATCAACCCAACGACCGGTATCTTGAGCGGAACGCCGACAGCTGGAGCAGGTGGAACTTATTCTCTTCAGATCACGGCCAGCAACGTAGCGGGTGCGAGTGCCCCGCAAAGCTTCACAATGACGGTGAATCAGGCCCCAGCCATAAACAGCGCTGCGGGCGCCACCTTCACGGTTGGGACGGCGGGATCATTCACGGTCACCGGATCAGGTTTCCCGGTACCGACATACAGTGAAACGGGAGTGCTCCCCAACGGCGTCACGTTCAACACAACAACAGCGTCGCTGCGTGGAACGCCAGCCGCTGGGACTGGCGGTCTATACAACATTAGCATCAGCGCCAGCAACGGAATTGGGTCAAACGCAGTCCAGAACTTCACGCTGATTGTCAATCAGGCACCGTCGATCTCTGCCCCAGCCAATGCAACTTTTACCGTGGGGGAGACGGAATCGCTCTATGTAACTATCGCTGGCTACCCCGCACCGGGGGTCGGTTGGGGAGGAGCATTCCCGGCCGGCGTGATATTCAATGCGGCGACTGGCGAGTTGGGCGGCACCCCTGCGGTGGGCAGTAGCGGGACCTACAGCCTCACGTTTACTGCCAGCAATGGTGTTGGCTCGAACGCGGTTCAGACTATCACTCTCACAGTAGTTAACCCGCCCGCTCCTACGCTGACTTCCGTCACTCCGAATAGCGGTCTGCGTGGAGCGGTTGTTCCTGTAATACTGACTGGCACCAACTTCACCACCATAGGTACAACTGTGACTGCGTCCGGAACCGGTGTGACTGTGAGCGGGGTCACCGTATTAAACAGCACTTCGATCGCGGCGACTTTCACGATCTCAACTACAGCGGGACTTACTGCGAGAAACGTGAAGGTCGCATCTCTTGGTGGTACGAGCAACATCCAGACCTTCACAGTGCTCGGGCCGTCGCTGGCCTGGATCAGTCCGATTAATGGGGAACGCGGGACCACCGTTGCGGTTACTTTGGAGGGCAGCGGCCTGACCGGCACAACAGCAATCAACGTTTCCGGAGGCGGCGTTACCGCGAGCGGTATTGCTGTGCTGAGGGACACAACGGTCACAGCAAACTTCGCAATCACAGCTACCGCTGGCCTCACGGCAAGGACAGTCAGCGTGACAACACCCATCGGAACAAGTAGCACCGTACCGTACACGATAGTCGCTCCGCCGCTTCCCACGCTCGGGTCGGTAACTCCGAATGCGGGGCTGAGGGGGACGGCTGTTCCTGTGACCCTGACCGGCAGCAACTTCACGACGACCGGAACTACAGTGGCCGTGTCCGGGACGGGCGTCACCGTCGGCGCCATAACGGTTGTGAACTCGACGACGATCACGACGACGCTCACGTCCTCTGCGACCGCCGCAATCGGTGCGAGAAACGTTACCGTCACAACGCCGGGTGGAACCAGCGGAGCCGTGACATTCACGATTCAAGGGCCAACCATAAGCTCGATTGCTCCGATTAATGGGGCGCGTGGGACCACGGTTCCGATTACTTTGACGGGCAGCGGCCTGACCGGCGCAACAGCAATCACCGTCTCCGGAGGCGGCGTTACCGCGAGCGGCACCACGGTCGTTAGCGATACAACGGTCACGGCAAACTTCACAATCACAGCTACCGCTGGCCTCACGGCAAGGACCGTCAGCGTCACGGCACCGGGAGGAACCAGTAACACCGTGACATTCACGGTCGTTACTCCGCCGGTACCGACGTTAACCTCAGTCGCTCCTGCCACAGGCGTGCGTGGCACGGCTGTTCCGGTGACCCTGACCGGCAGCAACTTCACGGCAACCGGCACTACGGTGGCCGTGTCCGGAACCGGTGTCACAGTTGGCGCTATTACCGTTGTGAATTCCACGACGATCACGACGACGTTTACGTTCTCTGCGACCGCCGCAATGGGTGCGAGGAACGTCACCGTGACAACTCCCGGTGGAACCAGCGGAGCCGTAACATTTACGGTTCAAGGGCCAACGCTGGCTTCGATCAGTCCCGCGACGGGCACCCACGGCACAACGGTTCCCGTGACCCTGACTGGAACCAACCTGACAGGAGCTACGGCGGTGACCATCTCGGGAACTGGTGTCTCCTGTACTGGTATCACGTCGACGTCCACCACGATAAGCGCGAGCTGCGCAATCACAGCCGGCGCGGCGCACAGTGCTAGGAACGTTACCGCGACAACGCCAATTGGAACCACCAACGCCCTGACTGGTGCGTTTACGGTGAACTAAAAAGAGTGACAAAACCGATCTTTGTCCGGGAGCAGTTGACACGTATTTATCGCTCCGTGCTACCATTATATTTAGAACGAACTAAATAGTGAAAAACGATCCGCGCATTGGTGTTGAGCCAGGAGCGCGGAGACGAAAGCGATCTTCACGATAGAGGCTCAGTCAAAAGCGCCGCCCATTTCTCCCATTCCGATTCCCGGTCCCCCGCCCAATCCCTAATCCAGCCACCCCTTGATTTGCCTCGCTCGTTGAACCTATAGCCAAAGCGGCCCACTTCGATGTATGTCCCGGTATCAATGCGTTTGACCGTGTACTGAATCCCACGCCGCTCCAGGTTCGCAATGAATTCTTTATCGGTTACGTGCCGTGATCTGAGGAAGACATCGCCCAAGAGATTTAGCATGCACTCACCTCCGTCTTGTTCTACTGGCGGTTTTGGCAGAGGAGCTAAATGCGGAGCGGGCGAAAACTAACCGTTTCCGCTCCTCATCCCGTAGAACAACCCCATGCGAATCGCAATCTATGCACGGGTCAGCACGAAGGAACAAAGCTGCGAATTGCAGGTACGCGATCTACGGGCTTACTGCGCGGCGCGGGGATTTGATCTCGTTCGCGAATACGTTGATGTGGGCCAATCGGGCGCTAAAGACTCACGCCCGGAACTCAACAAACTCATGGACGACGCCCGCAAGCGACAGTTCGACGCAATCGTGGTGTGGCGCTTTGATCGGTTCGCCCGCTCTACCAAACACCTGCTTTCTGCGTTGGAGGAATTTCGGTCGCTCGGTATTCAATTCATCAGCTATCAGGAAAACATCGACACGAGCAGCGCGTTGGGGCAGGCCCTCTTCACAATCGTGTCGGCTGTTGCGCAGCTTGAGCGTGATCTGATTCGGGAACGGGTGAGTGCCGGGATTCGGAATGCGCGAGCGAATGGAAAGCGTTTCGGGCGTCCGCGTGCCAAGACAGACTTGGATGAAATTATTCGGCTACGGGCGGCGGGCCATTCCTTTAGGAAAATCGCTGCCAAAGTCGGAATTGGTGAAGCGACAGTACGAGAGCGGATAAAGGACCAGCGCGGAAAGCCCCAGGAAATCTCTCCCCGGAAACCGCCTATTTCCGACAGTTAAGCTTCCGGGATTTGCCAGCGTCGAAACCTTGAGTTTTGCGCTCACATGCCTCCGTCAAAATTCAATTCAGAAGATCGAAGCAAGAAGTCTAAAAGGTTCAACAAGCCCCGCCCCCTGGTTCGGGACCAGGGGCCGCAGAACGTAAATTGCCACGAACGGCTAATCAGACGCCACAGCAATCCGGTCCAATTTCGTGCTTCCGACACAGTGCAGTGGTCTACAAAAACTGATGATTTCATGAATTCGCTCAGGTGGGTATAATTCTCTCGGCATTCGAACCCCTCTAGCCTACCCCAGGCTGCTGACCCGAAATCGTATTCAATAGGGGCGGCTTAATGTCCTCGTTATCGCTCTGAAGGTATATGAGCAGCGGAGGTACCTGTCTTCATGACCAAGGCTGTGGACAAAGATGGTTGCTTCCTTTGCAGTCCCGAGAGTGGGTTGGTTTACGCAAGCAATCGCTCGGGATTCGCACTTTGTGGCCTGGGTCCGATAGTGCCGGGTTACTCGTTGGTAGCAACTCACACGCATGTTCGCTCCGCCGCCGACGTGGAAGCGGGCGAAGTGGATCGCTTCGTCGAATTTGCTTCTCTTACAAGAAACAATCTTGCCGGACAGTATGGAAATTGTCTTTTGACTGAACACGGACGCCTGCCTGTATGCGTCGATTCCTCTGGTACTACTGACCCACATTGTTATCATGCCCATTTCCTATTATTTCCAGGCGTGCCCGATGTCGAGCAGAGAGCAAGTTCCTACTTCAGGCAGGTGAAAATTGTCAGTTCTTTTCACGAGGCTCTCACGACTGCGCGAAAGGGTGACGAGTATTTCCTACTTTCTCCTGATCCGAAGCGCTTCTTGATCATGACAAGGCCAGGCAAGCTAATTCGTCAGTTCGCGCGTTTAGTTGTGGCCGACACTTTGGGGCGACCCGAGCTTGCGAACTGGCGGCAGTATCCGGGACACGAAGAAGCGTTGGTGAATTCCGCAGGATTGCGTGATTTATTTGCTCGGAGAGTGAGCCTTGATTGAAATCGAACAAATCGAGGCTTTGCTTGGAGGGTTGGCCGCTGCCTTTGAGGACGTCGAAAAGAGGCCTGAGGGCGTCCCGACCGGGAGAGGCTGGGGGCAATTCCTAGACGGAAGCACCTCACATCGGCAGATTGGTCTTTATGGCACATCAGCGGGCATATTAGTTCGCACGCTGGCCGGACGCGGCGAGACACAGCTCACTGGCGAGGTGCGCGAATACGTTCGTTACATATGGACAAACCGTATCAGTAACTTAAGAATGCAAGAATTTTTGGGACAAACTACGCGGCTTGCATTTTTTAACATTGCCCTGCGACTGTCCCAAATAGTAGATCAAGACGGAATCAGTCGCGAGGTAGAGACCGAATTGCTTGGGAGACTTTTGCCTGTTGGAATGTGGGGTGACTACTGGTTCGCAGAAGTTCAGGATTCACGGCCGAGGCTTTTTTCATCTGCAATTGCGCTACTGTCTTTTGTGTTAATGCGCGATGTGAATGTGCCAGTAGACCCAAAACTTATTCGTGTCGCGGACCAACTTGAGGGAAGTTTGCTCGGTACTCGACTGTCTCTATTACATGCCGCGACTATGGCGGCCGCAATACTGGCGACAAAAGGTGCAAGTGTGGGTCGCAAAGCACAAGATCGAATCGAACGGATGGCATACACGGGCCAAGCAGACATGTCAGACCTCGGAGTGTACTTTTACGACTACGAATACCCTGGGGAAGCAGCGGAAAGAAAATATGGTCGGGACTATTTCATTGTGCCCACTGAAATGATGCTCTGCATCGGAGGTTTTCAACCTGGAGCACCGAGTGCATTAAGACTTAGGGCCGAGGCTGGCGTTGAAAGTCTCGTGGGAAACATCAATGAGAATTCCGGTACGTATCGTCCAGATAGGGAACAGCGAGTTTCAAGCAAGAATCAAGCTTGGGCAGCTATCGTGCTCAAATTGTCGTCAGCTAGGCATTTGCCCGTTAGTTGGCATAAAAAGATCTGGTATGGGTTGCGGCGCTCGCGGCCAGAAAACTTGTTTACCAGGACTATCTTGCCGTTCTTATGCTTAGGAGCCATCGTGCTAGGGCAGGTGGGACAGAGCGGGAATTCGAATGTTCCGAATTTGATCCTCACAATTCTTGTTCCTGTGCTCGGTCTTCTAACTGGAAAGCTGTATGGCAGGGTCGTGTTCAAAAGGGTGTTTTTAGGACGAGAATGGTAATTTTCGATCCATTGTACGGAGAATTTGTCCTTCCTCCGCATTTAGCGCAGCTGGCGCTGACACCCGAAGTTCGGAGACTTTCCCAAATACGCCTGCTAAATACTCTCACCCCATCCCTGGCAACGCTTGGTGAACTTCGTCGGTATTCGCACACTCTAGGTGTACTGTACCTGTGCGAGCGAAACGGAGCGCATGGCTATTCAGACGAGGAACGCAAAGCCCTTGGTGCGAGTGTTTTTCTGCATGATATTGGTACACCGCCATTCGGTCATCTTCTCGAATATCACTTGAGGGAGTTGTACGGCTGGAGTCATGAGAAGGTCATCCACGCCGTGTTGTACGGCACCCATGCCCCAGAAAATAAGGCGCATCAAATTTTCGGTCGCCGAACCATCGAGTTTCGTTCCGTTCTAAAAAAGATTGGGATCTCATTGGAGTTGGTAGGGCAGATTGTGACGAGCAACCATCCGCTAGCTGCCCTCCTCTTCGGGACGCTTGATCTAGACAATCTCGACAATATTGCGCGGATGAGCTACGCACTTGGGTTTCCCGGCGGCTCAGAATTAGCGATTCGTATTGCCCCTAATTTAATGGTCAGCCGCAATTCCGCGCTGGTCCTTTCGGAGCGAAATTATCGAGCGGCTGTAAAGGCCTGGCTGACGTTGCGCAAGAGTGTCTATGACGTCGTTGCATTCGATCCCTCTACCGTAGCAGCTCAAGCGAGCCTATCTGAAGCAATCGGAATTGCAATCGACAAATCTGAAATTTCCGAGAATGATTGGAATCTTACGGACGAGCAACTTATCGAGTTACTTCTGAAAAATGAGAGTACGAAAAGCATCATTTCGCGTGAATATCTTGGTCGGTTAGTCGCGATGGCGTTTGCCATCAGACTGAGGGGGAGCTTGAAAGACTATAATCTTTCCAGCCGAAAGAATGTGAAGGAACGAGTAGAGGAAGCTTTGCGCCAAGAGTTTACCAAAGAAAGGGTCCTTGGTTATTCCTTCGTGGACCACGGGACATTCGAGAAAAGGCTCGTCTTCTTCGACTCTGATGCGCACCGGGCGTGGGAAGTCGGTTCCGTTTCGGAGAGCATATTGCTCTACGGATTCGTTCGCTGTGCGCATCCGTTACCGCCGGGGCGCTGTAAGAGAGCGGCCAATGCACTTCTTGAGTCGTTACACGTTCCTCAGGATCGGATTTTGGACTTTCGGGTGAGACCGGACATAAGGCCAACTGATGAGCATCAACAATCACTTGCTCTCCCGTCTGCGTAGTATTGATTGGGACTTTCCGGGCAGCCCGAGCGAATCGCCGTTTTCGGCGATTCATTGGCATCCAGCCCGATTTGCATCTCAAGTTCCTTCGTCTCTGATAGGGCTTCTAAGTAAGCCCGGAGACTTGGTACTTGATCCATTTATGGGTTCGGGGACAACTCTAGTAGAAGCACAGCGCTTGGGCCGTCCGTCTATAGGGATAGACCTTAATCCTGTTGCATGCATGCTGGTGCGTGCCAAGACACTTTCGATTTCACTGAATCGTATTGAGAACGCGATTGCGTCGATTGAGAAGGATTCAGCAGACTGCCTGAGAAAATCAGTTTTTGCTAATAAGCGGCAAAGCTTGTTGCCAGCCTCCGTTCAATCAATGTGGTACACCAAACGTGTGTTGGAAGACCTCAGTTCACTCTGGAGCTTAATAATCTCCTATCGAGGAAGCGAAAAGATTCTGGCAGAAGCCGCCTTTTCGGCCATTCTATTGCCAGTATGTCGAGAAACTAGGCATTGGGGATATGTGTGCGACAATTCGACACCCAAGGGCAATTACGAGCGTGACGTACTATCGGAATACCGTGGTGTATTAAAACGACTGCGCTCAGCCTATGCCGAGCGTGAGGCAGATCGGATCGCCATGCATGGTCCTAGTGCCAAGGTCGTACCTGTGGGGACTTATTGGGGAGATGTACGCCACATCTTGCCAAAAATCTCAAGCGGCAGCGTGGACCTAGTGGTTACATCCCCACCGTATTTCGGCGTGAGTGATTACATAAAATCGCAACGCCTCTCGATGGAATGGTTTGGAGAAAATATGGAGTCATTTAGACTCAAGGAAATCGGTGCCCGCAGTAAGAGGCACCGATCATCTGCGCCAGACGATTACGTCCAAGAATTGGGTGAAGTGTTCACGTCCGTTGGACGCTGTCTCCGTAAGGATGGGCTTTGTGTCGTCATCGTGGGGGAATCGTCCAAGCGTGAGCCGATAGTTGTTCGTGTGCTGGGTCAGCTATTGCTTTGCGGCCTGAAACAGGAGCTTGACCTAAACCGGAGGGTCTCATCGCTCCGCAGACAACTTCCCAGCATCACGAGTGAACACCTGTTTGTCATGTCGAAATGAGGAAGAGTTGTGGCGGAACTGCTTACTCTCGGAGATCTAGGTGAGCGTGAAATCGTAAGCCGTATACTCCCGAAATACTCTGTCGGGATCGGCGACGATTGTGCCTGTGTCACCATAAATACCCAACGATTTATCGTGACGACTGATCCTGTTCCGCAACCCGCAGCAAAGGTTATAGGTAACGATCCCGATCCATATTGGATGGGTTGGCTGCTAGTAACCATCAACGCTTCAGACCTCGCTGCTGCTGGTGCGCATCCCTTGGGATTTCTAGCTGCAATTGAGGCCTCGTCATCATTAACGGTCTATGAATTCGAGCGATTTCTCACGGGCGTTAAGGAGGCATGTGAGGCTGAACGGCTTAAATATGTTGGCGGGAACCTGAGAGAGGGGGCGGTACTTTCTGCCGTTGGAACAGCGATTGGCTTTTGCGACTTGGGACGACCCTTAACACGTCAAGGCGCGGGAGCGGGAGATCTGGTCGTAAGTATAGGCAACGGCGGCATATTTTGGCGGGACGCTCTTGCTCTCAGAACGCTTCAGGTCACTCCGGTGAAAGAAAGTTCGCCGCTGTACAAACCTCATTCTCAACTACGCGCAATGGAGCGTTTGGGAGAGCAAGGCTTGGTCGTGGCGGCAATTGATAACAGTGATGGTCTATTACCAACTCTGACCCAGCTTTCGATGGCTAATTCGCTTGGCATACGCCTCGATCTCGAAAAATTGGAGGTTCCGATGGAAGGCGTGCCGTTAGACATCGACCCCGCCCGACTGTGGATGGGATGGGGAGACTGGATTGTCATTGCTGCCATTCGAGCGGCAGATTTCGAACGCGCGACTGAGCTTGCCGGAAGAGTCGGGATTCCGGTTCACCAAGTCGGAGAATTCATTGAAAGCAAGCCTCAAGTCCTGTTAAAAAGGGGCGGTGAGATACAGATCGCTCCGAGATTGGAATCGGAGCGCTTTGCCCGTGACTCGTGGTTCTCCGAAGGCATCAGCGGGTACATTGATCGCTTGTTGGGAATTAAGTTGCCGGACGGTCTCAACACAAAAGGACAAACTAAGGGCGAGACACAGTAGGCAAGAGAGATCGGCACGCGAGGCTTCTGAAAGCCCGGCACAACTCTTAGATGTGAAAACAAGCCCTCAGCCGCTTTTACGACTGAGGGCCTATCCTCCTTCGCTCACTTCGCGTTCAGCGTCGCCGAACACAACTGCGTGCAACTCCTCACTGCTAAAAGGCACAGGAAGCATCGGGAAGTGATAGCCCTGCGCCGCCAGCTGCTCTAGCGCCTTGGGAGGAACCGCCTCCGTAACCAGGACGCTCTTCGTTCCGGGAGAGATTTCCAGCAACTTGATAGCGGCTTCAACAGTAAGCGTCCGGTCTGTGACGTGTGGACGAAGATTGTGTAGTTGAGGAAGATGGCCCTTCGTGGGCACAATTGGAAGTGTCCACTTGGAGAATAAGTGGACACTTCGGAACGAGCCATCGTTAAGCGGGAACCGCAAAGAAGGCGGCGTTCGCTGGAGGAGAAGCGGCGAATCGTCGAAGAGACGTTGGAGCCGGATGCATCAGTAGCCAGGGTTGCGCGGGCGCATGGAGTGAACGCCAATCAGGTGTTTCACTGGCGCAGGCAGTATCGGCAAGGGCTGTTGGGCAATGCTGAAACAGTGAGATTGCTTCCGGTTCACGTGACCGGGGCGACGGCAGGCAAAACGAATCGACAGGTCAGGCGACCAGCCGCGCGGGCAACTTGCGACGGTTCACACAGCACACCTTCCGGTACGATCCAGGTGGAACTTCCGAAGGGAAATCTTCGCATGACGGGCTGGGTGGATGCGGAGGCGCTGCGCGTGGTGCTGGAGAAGTTGCTGGGATGATCGGGCTGGCGGCAGGGACGCAGATCTGGATCGTGGCGGGCGTGACGGACATGCGGCGGGGATTTGTGGGGCTGAGCGGGATGGTGCAGACGGCGCTGGAGCAGAATCCGTTTGCGGGGCACGTGTTCGTGTTTCGCGGCAAGCGCGGCGATCTGATCAAAGTTCTCTGGTGGGATGGTGATGGTTTGTGCTTGTTCGCCAAGCGCCTGGAGCGCGGGCGGTTCATCTGGCCGCAGGCCGCCAGTGGCACGGTGTCGCTCACATCCGCGCAGCTGTCGATGCTGCTGGAAGGGATCGACTGGCGGCGGCCGGTGCGCAGTTACGCGCCGCAGATGGCGGTGTGAGGGAAATATTTTTTATTTTCCCGAACATTTTAATTTTGCTGTAACGAAAGTCTGCTAGATTCGCAGCAATGGTTGCCGCGAATCACGCTCTCCCCGATCTCGACGCACTCAATCACAACGAACTCAAGGCCCTCATCTTCTCGCAGCGTGCGCAACTGCTGTCGAAAGACGAACAGCTACAATCGCGGGACCAAGAGATCGAGCACTTGAAGCTGCTGATCGCCAAGCTGCGGCGGATGCAGTTTGGGCGCAAGTCGGAGAAGCTGGATCGTCAGATCGAGCAACTGGAGCTGCGGCTGGACGAATTACAGGCGACGCAGGCGGAACATACAACTGGCTCGCACACACCGGCAGTGGCCGCGCCCATTGCAAACGTCGCGGTGAAACCAGCACGCAAGCCGCTGCCCGAGCAACTGCCACGCGAAACGCGCAGCTACTGGCCGAAGCCGTCAGCCTGTCCGGACTGCGGCGGGAAGCTGAAACCTCTGGGCGAAGACGTTTCGGAAATTCTGGAGTACGTTCCGGCGCGATTCAAAGTGATCCGGCAAGTACGGCCGAAGCTGGCCTGCGCATGCTGCGAACGGATCGTGCAAGCCGAAGCGCCGAGCCGTCCCATCGAGCGCGGCATTGCCGGACCGGGCTTGTTGGCGCACGTGCTGGTCTCGAAATATTGCGATCACTTGCCGCTGTATCGCCAGTCGGAAATTTATGCGCGCGAGGGCGTGGAGCTGGAACGCTCGACGCTGGCGGACTGGGTGGGCGGCACCAGCGCGTTGCTTGCGCCGTTGGTGGAAGCGCTGCGGCGTCACGTGCTGAGCGCGGCCAAGCTGCACGCCGACGACACGCCGGTTCCGGTGCTGGCTCCGGGAAATGGAAAAACAAAAACCGGACGGCTCTGGACCTACGTGCGCGACGACCGTCCCGCGGGAGACACGACACCGGTGGCGGTGTGGTTCGCGTACTCGCCGGATCGCAAGGGCGAACATCCGCAAGCGCACCTCGGCAATTTTACGGGCACGCTGCAGGCCGATGGGTACGCGGGATTCGCTGCGGTGTACGAAACCGGGCGCATTCAGGAAGCGGCCTGTTGGGCGCACGTGCGCAGAAAGTTTTACGACTTGCACCTCGCGCATAAATCGCAGGTCGCGGCCGAAGCGATGGAACGCATCGCCACGCTGTACGCCATCGAAGAAGAAATTCGCGGCTCCTCTGCGGACGAGCGACGCGCGGTCCGCGACGCGCGGGCGCGACCGTTACTGGACTCGCTGAAGCGATGGCTGGAAGACACGTTAGCGAAACTATCGAGAAAGTCCGACACGGCGCTAGCGGTGCGCTACGCGCTCTCACGCTGGGATGCGTTGCTGCGTTACGTGGACGACGGCCACATCGAGATCGACAACAACGCCGCCGAACGCTCCCTACGCACCGTCGCTCTGGGCCGCAAGAACTACTTGTTCGCCGGCTCCGATGTCGGAGGCGAACGCGCCGCCGCGATCTACGGCCTGATCGGCACCGCCAAACTCAACGGCCTCGATCCCGAAGCGTATCTGAGAAACGTGCTGTCCCGCATCGCCGATCATCCGATCAACCGCATCGAGGAACTGTTGCCATGGAACGTCGCCGCAAGCCTGCCGCCCGCAAGACACCAAGCGGCGTAAACAAAAACGCCGCCGGGAAGGACTCCGCAGGTCATCTCTTGCATCTGCCCCACATCGCGAAACTGATCAAAGACGGTGAAATCACGGTGGGCGTACTTCGCCCGATCGGGTGTGTCGCGACAGCGTGCGACACAGACAGCACCTTGGCCATGCTCGTCCGAAGAAAAGGCGAGACCTTGACCCAATTGCTGACCCGCCTCGACTTGGCCATCGCCAAGGCCTACGACGAAGAGATCTTTACAGACGAGATCAATTCCTAACCAGCAAACTCGTACTTGCCATGGCCGTCGAAACACTCCGTCAAGATGTAGTCACCGGACGCTTACCTTCAACACCGCCTATCCCTGGTATTACCACACCGAGGAGAGCGACATCGGGTCGGAATGTGGCCGCCCGGCGGATGGCGTCGGTGCCCCTGTGTTCGACAACCGTTTCACAATTCCATTGGCTAAGGAGTGTTACGTAATATTGGGCCAGCAAGTGGTCGTCTTCCGCCACCAAGACTTTGGGCATTCCTTTCCTCCTGAATGTTTCAATACTCTTCCGGCAGCAAAATACAGGTGGACGAGCGGTCGGCTTCGGTGATTACCCAGAGCTGGTCTCCCGCATTGGTGCGGTAGGCGCTCAGTAGCCGGAAGCCCTGCTTCAAACTGAACTCGTTTTCCTTGATGTCTTCCGGGGGAACTTCTCCCCAATCGCCACTGGCATGACGGGCAAGAAAATCCCCCGGCTGCTGGCCTGCTTTTTCAAGCGCAGCCAGCGCACCGGGGGTGGCGACCACCTGACCGAGTGTGAAGAGAGGCTTCACGCCGTAACTGACGCCAGGTGGGTT
The DNA here is from genome assembly GCA_963757625.1 of Terriglobia bacterium. GTDB lineage: Bacteria > Acidobacteriota > Terriglobia > Acidiferrales > UBA7541 > Palsa-360. The sequence goes on from CAVWSJ010000007.1 coordinate 753,536, forward strand.
TCGTAGCGTTCCCGGACTGCGGCATTTTCGGGCTTCGCCATCGCGGTATCTCGTTCCGCCCAAGTCATGGCGGCAAAACGAGGACACTCCTTCCCACCGATTTTGTTGAAGATAACCTTGGTGAATTTGCCTTGCGCTGTACGCTGTGCGGCCTTGGCGCGAACTCCCTTCGGGGCCTTGGCTGTGGCTTTCGGCCGCTTGACCGCCGCCTTTGCCTTCGTCGCTTTCTTCTTCGTGTTCTTCATCGGCGTTCCCTCCTTTGGAACGCCGCTCACCATACGCCTGTCGAGAGAGAAAGCTAGTGCTAATTTAGTGGGTACTTCAGTTCTCTGTTGCTAGGGGTCACTCGCGCACTTGGCGAAGGGCCAAGATTCGACTCACATAAACTTGGTTCCATTTCCCAGCAGGTGTCGTTCTACTGGGTACCTACGATCAGACGTCAACACTCTCAGCAAATTGGGCCATTTGATGACGTGAGCGCGGCGACCTTGCCTGTGCCACGGCGTTGTAACGCTTGAGCATCTCAAGATCGCTGTGCCCTATACGCTCTTGAACCTCATAAATATTCACACCTGGTTGTTCAAGCAGCGTGGTTGCCCAAGTCCGCCGCATCTTGTGTAGGGTCCAATGCGAACAGACCGGGCTGGTCTTGCAACATAGTTCTGTCCCCGGAATGATGTTCCCGAACTCGTCTTTCTTTCCGGTCTTGCAGTGTCCACAGTTGAGGCCCGCCTTTAATGCGATGTTCTTCAGCTTGTAGAGAAAATGTCCCTCCGGCCTGCCATCACGATTGGCAAAAACCAAGCGACGGTCGCCAACGATAGCGAACCAAGTTTGAAGGGCTTCCGCCAACCGTGGCGTCAGCGGGATCATGCGGGTCTTGTCCTTCTTTGTCCTGAAGCCCAGTTCCGGCTTGGGACGGACTTCGTACGTTGAACCAAACTCGCTGTCCTTCGGCTCAAACATGAAGTCTTCCTGACACGCGAACATCACTTCCCTCTCGCGGCACCCTGTATCTAGGAAAAATAAGTAGCGCAGGCGATCTTCCGCATCACACGCTGCAAAGAACTTCTTCAAATCCAGGGTCGTGTAGCGGTCAACCGTTTTTTCGGAGTAGTCGGGAATCTGGCCGTTGTCTTTCCTTTGGGAGAAGACGAAATCCACAGTATGCTTAGCCGACTTGAGGAATACGCCCAGACCGACCATTCGGTTGTAGACGGTACGCGGCTTCTTTTTCCTCATTTGAAACCACTTCATGAACGCGAAGCAGTCAGCACGGGAGACCTCGTGGAGATAGGTTTTCCCGCAAACCTTCTCGAAAAGCTCCAACTCCCAACGCCAGCGTTTCAGCCCTCGTTCATCCGTTTGTGTTGAACGCTCTGCAAGAAAGTCCTCAACGGCGGAGGCCAGGGTTACGCGAGAGACGCCCTTCGGTGTCTCCACGGGAACAGGCTCCCCGGCGAGGACGGCTTCTTGCCGCATTTGGGCTTTTACCGCATCCGTTGGATCAGGACCGACCCGCTTCCAAACCTGCTTGGGACCGTCATACCAGCGCAGCCAGTAGACTCCTGCGGGACACGGAGATTCCTTTCCGTTCTGTTTTCCGATACCGGGCTTCAGGCGGGCCTTGCCTGCGTATGCTGCGGCTGCCGTCCGCCGCTTACCCCCGCTTTTGAAACGAATAAAAATGCTGACTGTACTGTTCGCCATTGTTGCTCTCCTCAGTCGTTTAATACTGTCGGGAGAGCAAAGTTGGGCAATATACAGTAGCCCGGAACAGTTACCCGCAAGGGCGACCGCTCTAAGGTATTGTTTTACGAGGGGATAAAAAGTTTGGCTGGGAGGCCTGGACTCGAACCAGGATAATCAGAGTCAGAGTCTGATGTACTGCCGATTGTACGACCTCCCAATAGGAGACAAAAGAAATAGGCCGTGGCGAGCCAGGAATTCTTCCTGGCCTCACGACCCAGCTTCTTTACTTTAGACAGGAAACCCCAATCCGTCAACCGGGGCAGCCGGCCATTCGAACGGTCATTGAACAAGACTTTGCCCTTGAGATTCGCCTGCTCCGGCCATTACCATCTTCACTCGGCATTTCACGCGATGTTGATGTGCGCCGAACGTATTTTGCCAATTTCCGCGTCTGGGCCCTCGAGGGGGCAGAACACAATGCCGCCGGTCGTTAACGAATGGATTGCGCTGATTCTCCGCTGGACTCATATCCTGGCGGGCATTTTCTGGATCGGCCAGACGTATTACTTCACCAAGCTCGAAGGGCGCATGAACCTCGACGAAGAGGCAGCGCGCGCGGCCGGGCGAAACCCGCAGGTCTGGATGGTGCACAGCGGCAGCTTCTCCCTGGTGGATAAGCAATCCTCGCCGAAAGCTTTGCCCGCAAGATTTTACTGGTTTCGCTGGGAAGCGCTGATTACGTGGATTTCCGGATTCCTTCTGCTCGGCCTGCTGTATTACTCGGGCGGCCTGCTTCTGGACGACAGCGTTTCGAAAATCGGCCTGGGGACAGGCGTGGCCATCGGCCTCGGCACGCTGATCGTCGGGTTTGCCGTGTACGAAGGGATCTGGAGGTCCCCGCTGGGCAATGCGCCAGTAATCGCGGCGGCGATTTGTTACCTGCTGGTCGTCGCGCTCGCGTACGGTTTAACGCATGTCATCAGCGGCCGCGCCGCGTACATCCACATCGGCGCGATGTTCGGGACAATCATGACTGCCAATGTCTGGATGGGAATCCTGCCCGCGACGCGCAAGATGGTCAAGGCGGTGCGCGAGGGTAAACCCATCGATCAGGATATGGCCGAAAAGGCCAAGAGACGCACAATTCACAACACGTATATGGTCGTGCCGCTGATCTTCCTGATGATCAGCAACCATTTCCCCACGGCGACTTATGGCGCGGATTACAACTGGCTGATTTTGTCGGTGGTGGTCCTGGCGGGCGCGATTGCCGCAAAATTTATTTATAAGGCTTAAGACATTTTAAGCCGGGGTGTCATTCCGAGCGAAGCGAGGAATCTCTCCCCACTTGAGTCTTGAACCAAGAGGGATTCCTCGCTTCGCTCGGAATGACTACGTTTCGGGGCCCTCTGAACGAGAGAGGACATCCTTGAACTCGGACTCGTGGAAGAATTCCCTCGCGAACCAGAGAAAGAACGAACGCAGATTGCGCGCCGAAATGATCGTCGCGTCGTCGATCAAGCAGCTTCGACAGTGAGCCTCAATCCGATCGATCTTGTGACGGCAACTAATGTGGAAAGGCGAGGGTTTCCGCGAACCGACAACGCCCTGTACAGGCTTTCTCGTTCGATGCCCGCGGCCTTAGCAACTTTGGCGATGCCCTGTGCTTGGGCGAGATGGCGCAAAGCAATCAGCAAGACGCGAGGTTCATCCTCATCCTCCAGAGCCGCTTTGAGGTATTCCGCCGCAAATTTCGGGTCCTTTCGAAGGCGGCGAACCATGGCCTCGTTTTGCGAGACACTGGTTTTACATTTCATGGTGATCCTCGATCACTTCGGCTATTGTAATCTATAAATCACTCTTAAAGAGTGTCCGATCCTTCCCAAAGAACGCGGGACGGGTCGGCCTCCACAAAACCTTCGCGCATGTTTGGTGGCAGGTTTTGTAGAGGCCGCCCGATTTTTGGGCGGGCAGATTTTATTGGAAAATATTGTAGACGGTGGTAACTAAATTTCAGCGAGCCCATGATGCTCTCAACCGCGACCTACCCGCGGGGCTACAGGAATCATCCGACCCTTTTCCAAAGTAAATGCACTTCCTCGCCACTCGATCCGGTTCAATCCGAAACTGGCCAGCCAGACGAAGAACGAGAGCAGATCGCGCAGTGGCAGCAGCCAGAAGCGGCGCCGCAGGACTGGATCGCGCAAACCCCACACGCCGACTGTCCACGCCATGGCGAAGCGCAAAGCGAAATACGCCCCCAGATAAGCCGCGGCGATGGCTGCCGATGGGGCCACACACGCCGCGGCAATAGCCCATGGCAAGCCGTGCGTGAAGAGCATGCCGAAATGTCCGCCGGGACGGATGTTGCGGATTCCGATGGACCAGCGCAATTCGTGCCGCATGTACGCGCCGAGGGTCTGCGAAGGAAATGTCATCTGCACCGGCTCGGGCAGGAGTTCGATTCGGTAGCCGCGTTCGGCGATGCGGCGGCCAAGTTCGTAGTCGTCGGAATGCAGATCGACCATGGCCTCGAAGCCGCCGATTTCGGCGAGGCGCTGCTTCGTCGTAGCCATCGTCGAGCCCATCATGAATTTGAGGCCTTCGAGCTCACGCGCCACCAGTGCCGCGCCGCAAAATACCGCGGATGAGCCCACGCAATCCATCGCCGCGACCCATTGCAGATTGTCGTTTCCGCGATAGAGCGCGGTGACGCCGCCGACTTTCGGGTCGCGGAACATCGCCGCGACGCTTTCGAGATATTCCGGCTCGACGCGCACGTCGCTATCGGTAATCACCAGCAATTCGTGCCGTGCCTCGCGCGCCAGGCGGCACAAGTTGGAGACCTTGCTGTTAGGCCCCAGGCGGTCATCGACGACAATGAGCCGGATGTGCCGTTCAGGAAAATCGGCAATCAATTTGCGTACGACGGGAATGGCGGGATCGGCGGCGTCAGATACAGCGAACAGGATTTCGTAGTCGGGATACTCCTGACGGCAAAAACTCGCAAAATTTTCGTAGGCGCCCGGATCGAGTCCGCGCAAGGGCTTGAGGACACTGACTCCCGGGAACTTTTCCCCGAGGCGGAACTCCGGGCGCGCGGCGCGATGCGCGACACGGAAAAATCTCCACGCGGAGTAAATGCCAATCAGGTAATAGAAAAGCGGGCCAAGCGCCAGCGCCAGGACGGCCCAGCGGATCGCATTGGTCGCGGAGGGAAATCGGAGTCCCGCCGGCAGATTGTCCACCCAGGCCATGGCGACGCCGCAGCAGATCAGGAGAATTCCGGCCCAGCGCGTCGCATTGAGCCGCTCGCCCAGAAAGAGCTTCGCGCCGAACGCACCGGCCACGTAGGCCAGCGAAGTGGCGGGGATCACAAAGCTCACCGGAAACCACGACAGCATCGCCAGGAAAGCGAAGAAGGAAGCCGTCATCAGCAGGATGCCGATCCAGAGCCAGCCGGCGCGCAGCGCGCGCAGGACAAAATCGGCAATCACGCGTGGACGGAAATCGCTGCACTTCGCCCAATCGTTTCATGGCATGCGACAGGCAGATTTCTCCGCCGGTGCCTGTCAGCACGACAAAAATCAAAATGGGAGCGGTGCGCATATCAGATGGGCGTTCCGGGTTCGGTGGTGCGATGCGGCGTGCGATTGATCAGGAGGACCCCCAAAAAAATCAGGACGATTCCGATCCAGCGCGACGCCGATACGTGTTCATGCAGGAAGAGGTATCCCAGCAGCGGCACGAGCCCATAGGCGATCGCGGAAAACGGCATCACGAAACTGTAATCGGCCCTCGACAGCACCAGCATGTGGCAAACCATGAACAGCAGCATCAGCGCTATCCCCAGCCAGACCGTTCCGCTGGTGAGCACGCTCACGGCCCCTGATTCGATCGTCGAGAGGCGAGAAATATCCAGATCGCCGAGGTCCTTCATTCCCTTGCTCAAGATCGTATTGCCGACCGATCCAAAGAGGACGAGGAGAAAGAGAAGAATGTAGTTCGTGGTGTTACGGATTTTGCCAGAGGTCATTTCCGGCACGGTATCAGATCGGTTGTTATCCCCGAGTTGTCAGGAATGAGAAAAAGTCCCCGCCTCTGAAGAGGCGGGCTACATCAATCTTTTCGCCAGGAAAACCGAGAAACTGCGCGATGAATTGCATTTGCTGTAGCCCGGGTCTTCAGACCCGGGGCATTTCGCGCGGCTCAGTCCCCCGCACTCGATGCCGGGCTCGCGGCAGCCGTCTGAGCCATTTCGCGCGCCGTGGTCTTGCGTTCGTGCAGGAACTTGAAGAACTCGACGCCCTCGCGCAATCGCCGCTTCATCACTTCGGGATCGCGCAGCATTCCGCCAAACAGCGAAAACATCTTTCGCGGGCGGAAATAAAATTTCCGGTAAAGCTCCTCGACGGAATTAAAGATGACGGTCGAGCTCAGGCCCGGGTAATTCATCGCCGCCGTCTGGATCCCGTGGGTGTCCACGAGTTCGCCGGTTTGAATTTGCAGCCAGCCCTGCTCCTGCGCCTGGCGGTAGAGCTCCGTGCCGGGATACGGGGCGGCGAGAGAAACCTGGATGGTTTCCGGGTCGATATCGCAGGCAAATTTGATGGTCTGTTGAATCGTCGCCGTGGTTTCCCCCGGCAGGCCGAGGATGAACGTCCCGTGAATCTTAATGCCCAATTCCTTTGCATTGCGCGAAAACTCGCGGGCGATATCGAGGCGCACGCCCTTCTTGATATTGATCAAAATTTGTTCGTTGCCGGATTCGTAGCCGACCAGAAGAAGGCGCAGGCCGTTATCCTTCATGATCTCGAGCGTCTTGCGCGGCACGTTGGCCTTCGCGTTGCACGACCAGTTAAGGCCGAGCTTCCCCAAGCGCCGGGCGATTTCCTCCGCGCGCGGCAGATCGTCGGTAAACGTATCGTCATCGAAGAAAAACTCGCGCACCTGGGGGAAATGTTTTTTGGCCAGAGCCATTTCCGCCGCGACGTTATCGGCGCTGCGCACGCGATAGCGGTGCCCGCCGAGCGTCTGCGGCCACAGGCAGAACGTGCACTTCGAGCGGCACCCCCGGCCCGTATAAAGCGACACATAGGGATGCTGCAGATATCCGATGAAATAGTTTTCAATCGTCAGGTCGCGCTTGTAGACGTCCACGACGAAGGGAAGATCGTCCATGTCTTCTATCGTGGGCCGCGGCGGCGTGAACATCACGCGCCCGTTGTCCCGGTAGGCGACACCGCCGACGTCTTTGAGGGGCATGCGCGAGGCAATGTCGGCGCAGGTGTAGTCGAACTCTCCGACCGCAACCCAATCCACAGCCGGCGCCGCGTTCATGGATTGCAAGGGCAGCACGCCGACGTGCGCTCCCACCATGCCAACCATAATTTTCGGGTTTATTTCCTTGAGGTGTGCGGCAAACTTTGCGTCGTTCGCAAACGACGGCGTGCTCGTGTGCAGTACGGCGAGCTCATAGTCTTTCGCCAGCGGGGCGACTTGATCCACGGTAAGCCCATCCGGGGGCGCATCGATCAGGCGGCTGCCGGGAACCATCGCCGCAGGCTGCGCCAGCCACGTGGGATACCAGAATGACTTGATCTCGCGCCGCGCCTGATAACGCGCGCCGGCTCCGCCGTCAAACCCCTCATAGCTGGGCGGATTCAAGAACAGTGTTTTCATGACTTCGGGCATGATTTCTTCCCCTGATGCCGGATCGGAAACTGCAATTCCCCACGAATATGAACTTTTATCTTACCCGAAACATGGCCGGCGCCGCGAGAAAACTCTGTGCTCATGTTACACCACATCCGCCCCGTGGCCCCTGCTATTGCAGTACTTTGCTCAGTTGCCCGGTCGTACGCAGCAAATCAAGTTGCGCCTGCTGCCGGGCATAGTTTGCGTCCAGATAGGCGAGCCATTTGTCGTTTTCCTCCAGGTGCGCGGCCTCCAGGTCCTTCAGGCTGCCGCGTCCCTGGTCGAACTGCGCCTGCAGAACCTGAACATTCTCCTGCGCAAGCTGCAATTCCAGGCGCGCGACTTCCCCGCCCAGGTCCGCCTCGTGAACCTGCCTGGCCTTCTGCCGGACATCGAGCGAAAGCTCGCTGCGCTTTTTCTCCAGCGCGAGATTCGCGGTGTCAAGATCCGATTTCGCGAACGCGACCGCGGATGATGTTCGCGACGCGAAAATCGGAATTTGAACGGCCACGCCGAAAATGACGTTGTTCCTTTGAAACTTGTTGAAAAAATCGGTGTAGTTATTGAACTTCGCCAAAACATTGTATTGGCCGGTCAGGGAGAAAGTTGGCCAATAACCGCCGCGTTCCCCCTTCAACTTTTCTTCGCGGGCGCGCTTTTCAAACTCCGCCTGCTTTAATTCCACGTTGTCCGCCATCGCTTCGGCGACAAGGTCCTTGGCTTCGTCTGAAGCTGCCCCGGGAATATCTTCGGTGGAAACTTCGATGGGCTGATCGGATGGCAAACCCATCATGTCGCCCAGCTCTCCGGAAAGTGAATCGTCACGGTCTTCGAGTTGGGCGATCCGCTGTTCGATGCGCGCCGAGGTAAGCTGGGCGCGCGTCACTTCGATGGGGAGCTCGCGCCCGGCATCGGCGCGCTCCCGCGTGGCGTCCAGAATTCGCCCCGCGCTCAGCCGTTCGCTGCGCATAAGGTCCAAGGCATGCCGCACCTTCGCAAGCTCCAGGTAGTCGAGCGCGGCTCGGACCATGACAGCGTCACGCACTCCATCCATCGTGTACTGCTGGGCCTCGGACTTGCTGTTCCGCCGCGCGTTGATTGCCCTTGAGCGGCGGATTGAAAATCTGCTGGTCGTAGGACAGGCTGAAGATGGCGGGCGCGCCGCCGCCTTCCAGGAGAGGAAATCCGCTCGTATATGCGGCTCCCGTTCCGGCATAGAAATTTGGGAGGAATGGAGACCTTGCGACGCCGGCCTGACGTTGCACCAACCCATACTGCAATCGGGCCAGCGCGAGATCGCGGCTATTGGTCACAGCCAGCGCCACGGCTTCCTTCAATGTCAGTTTTCGCGCGCTCCCAGCATCTTGAGCGTGACCCGCCATTCCCGCGGCCAAAAGGAAAAAGACCAAAGATGCTGTGCGCGCCTTGCCTCGTTGCCGCCGACAATGACCCGCCCGATTCGCGCCTTCTTCTATCATTGCATGCTCGCTTTCCCGCTCTCTAATGACGAAAATCATGAAACTATTCATACCGCAGCGATTCGGTGGGCTGCAATTTCGCCGCGCGTTCCGCCGGCAAATATCCGAAGAACACGCCGACCGAGCAGGACACCAGAAATGCCAGCACTACGGATTGCCACGGCACCGGAACGCGCAAATTCCCCGGAAGCAGCGGCTGGGCCATCACGGGAATCGCTGCCGCGATCAGGATCCCCAGCACCGAGCCGAATCCGCTGATCAGGAAAGCCTCCAGCAAGAATTGCGACAAAATTTCGCTGCGCCGCGCGCCGATCGCCTTCCGGATCCCAATCTCCCGGGTGCGCTCTCTCACGGTGACCAGCATGATGTTCATAATTCCGATGCCGCTGACCAGCAGCGCGATGAAACCGATCAGCAGCAAGACAATCGTGAGCGCCAGGCCAATGTTGCGCGCCGCAGTCAGAATCGAATTGAAGTTCCTCACGGTATATCGGGCGCTGGATGGATGGCGGCTGCGCAGGAGAGCTTCCAGCTCGTGAGTTGCGGGGATCACTCCATCGGGAGTGCGCTCCTGCATGTACAGGATATCGAGAGATGAATCTCCCAGGTAGTCCTTCATCAGCGGAAACGGGACCAGGACCGAGTAGTCCTGAATTTCGGAAAGTCCGAAGGTCTCCACGCGCTCCCGAAATACTCCAATGACCGTGAAGCTGAGCTCGCCGACGCGCAGGCTGTGTCCGATCGGGTCGGTTAAGGGGAACATCAGGTTCGCGAGCTGCGGTGTGATGAGGCAAACCCTGCCTCGCGAGGAGATATCGTCGGCGTCCAAAAACCTGCCGCGCAAGATCAGCAAATTACGAATCTGCTGGAAACCTGCGGTGACGCCCACAAGGCTCACATTCCGCTCGACCGAGCCCGCCAGCACGCTGCTCTGCATCCCGCGCGTGCCAGCTACCGCAACGACTCCCGGGATTGAGGTCTTTGCGGCATTCATGTCCTCGATGGAAAGTTCGTCCTGGAGCATTACCGGCTTGTTCGGATCGACGTCGAGACTTGCCAGGACCAGGTTCGATCCGACCGCTTCGATCTGCGCGATGACGTAGCGCCTTCCGCTGGATGCCACGGTTACGACCAGGACGATACACGCGCTGCCGATCAATACGCCCAGGGTCGTCAGAAACGCGCGGACCTTATTGGCCCATAGGGCGTCCAGCGCGACCATCCAGGTTTCGTTCCGCGGCATCATGGTTGTCGCTCTTGACTATAGCAGCCCACCAAGGAAAGACATTCCGGCGGGCTCCTATTTGCCCTGCACGCGTCTCAGGGCGTCCTCCACCTCTTTGTTGTGCGGATCAAGATTCAGCGACGCGCGATATTCTTCCGCCGCTTCCGAATATTTCCCCTGAGATTCGTAGAGCCTCCCGAGCCATTCCATGGCGGTGGCGTGCGGCGGAAGATCGGAATGATTGGGGACCGTGGCGAGATAGGATTTCAGGAGCATTTCCGCTTCATTCCCGTTCTTGCTCTTGAGCACAAGAAGGATGCCCTGGTAAAACTTCAATCGCCGGTCGTTGGGATCGATTCGCACGGCGGCGGAAATCGCTTCGCCCATTTTTTCGGCGTTCTGGCGGTCGCGGTAATAATCGGCAGCCTCGAAGTAAACTCCAATACGGTCGGAATTGGAATCCAATATTTTCTGAAAGACCGCATCGGCATCCCCCCACCGCTTTTTCGTCTCGAAGAACTCGCCGCGGGCCAGCTGCCCTTCGAGAGGATCTATTTTTTCCAGGGCATCAATGTGCTTCACGGCTTTATCGTCGCCGCCGCCCACGATGCCGGGCGCATTCATCTCGAAACGGATCAAATCACGTTGAGCCTCGAAATTGGAGGGGTCAAGTTCGACGGCGACTTCAAACTCCTTGTGCGTCTTGCGCGCCCAGTTCAGCGCGTTGAAAAAAACGCTCTCCTCCGCCTTCCGGCCGTACGCCTTTCCAAGCCAGTCGTGATATTCGGACTGCTTGGGCGCCAGTTGAATCGCGCGCTCCAGATTGACGATTGCTCGCGAGAAGTCGCGGAGCTGGTAATAACACTGGCCGAGAAGGAAATGCAGGGGCGCGTCGTCGGGAGATTTCGCGATCGCGCCGGTCATCGCGTCCACGGCTCGATTGTAACGGCCGGAGTTGTAGTCGCGCTGGGCGTCGGAAAGAATGTCCTGCGCTCCCTGTACGCGAACCGCGCATGCGCAGCAGGCAAGGGTAAACGCCAGAACGGCATATAGGAACCGGCGACTCATTCCTGACGCACCGGTATGATCCGCAAGTTTTCCTTGAGAGAAACGTCCCCGGGAAGCGCGACGACATCGCCTTGGTTCAGGCCGGAAAGCACTTCGATCAGCGTCGGGTTTGAAATCCCGACTTGAACGTATCGCCGGTGAAGGCGGCCATCTTCCACACGGAACACAAATCGCGTGCTGCCCTCGATGTAAACCGCGCCACGCGGTACCACCAGCACGTTCGGGCGCTCGCTGATGTGGATGCGAACGTCCACGGTCGTGTTGGGAATCAAATCGAGCTGGTCATTGGAAACAGAGCAGAGCAATTCGCCGACATTGCGAGTGCCGCGGGTCACGACTTGCTTGGGAACCACTTCCGTGCGGCCGGTCCATGTGCGGTCGGGGTGAGCGTCCCACAAAATATCAACAGGCTGATCGGACTGGATCTTCCCCAGGTCAGGTTCATCAATAAATGCGCGCACACGGACGTGATGCAAGTCCGCCATTTCGGCGAGCAGGTCACCTTCCCTCACGAAATCGCCTTTATGAATGGGCAAGGAGTATAGCGTGCCTGCGAACGGCGCAACCCCGTGGGCGGAGGAGAGTTTTTCCTCAAGGTCACGAACTTGGGTTCGGGCCTGGTCGACCAGGAGCGTGACGCGTTCGCTATCCAGTTGCGCCTGCTGTTCCAAAGTCGCTTTTATCTTTTCCAGTGCTTGAACGTCGGTCTCGGCCTGAATCAGGCTCAATCGATTCTGTTCCAATTCCTGCGGTGTGGCGGCCTTCTCCGACACCAGCTTCACAAGCGAATCGTTATCGCGGCGCAACTGATCCCGGATGGCCTGAGCCTTTTGCAAGTCGGCGGCCGTCTTCGCCACCTGGTCGGCATGTCCGCCGGCCTTGGCCACGCGCAACGCCTCTTCTTGCGCGGCCAGGTCGGCGCGGGCCTGCGCCAGCGCTGCGCTGGTTTCCTTGTCATTCAGCGCGAAGATCGATTGCCCTCGCTTCACCTGCTGTCCCTCCACGGCATAGACTTGATCGACGAATGCCGGGAACGTTGCGCGGAATGAAATCGGTGTCACAGGCTCCACTTTTCCGTTGGTGGAAACCACGGCGCTTAAATTCTCGCGGACGACGTCCGCCACGGCCACGCGGGCGGTGGCCCCTCTGCTGCTCAGGTAAACCAGGATCGCCGTCAGGACGATTGCGGCGCCCACGATCAGCCATAGTCTTCGTCCCAGCGCCATCGGCATCACTGTCCTTTGTCTTGGGCGAGCTCTTAAGAAAGCCCGCACGCACGCTCCACCAGTTTAAACTGGTGAGGTCAAAAAGCGGCATTCTAACAAAGTTTCTGACGCCAAACGAGCGACGGACGAAGGCTTAGCTGCTCCGACTTCAGCCCATAAGATGCGGCACTCCCGGGCTGGGATGCCGCCAGACCGATCTCCCAGGCGCGCCTGACTGTGTTGAGATGCAGATTGCTGTGCTAGAATTTATCCATGACTACAGAGCCGACCCAACAGCGAGCTCATGCCCCAAAACACGAGGCTCCGGCGCTGGGGCAACCTGTGCTCCATCGGGTGTGCATCCAGTGTAACAATATGTTTCGCGTTACGCCGGAAAATTTTGACGCCAAACAGTGCCCCAATTGTCATAAGGGTTAGGCTCTCGCGACCGCTGCCGGCATTTGTCGCCATCCCCGCAAAGTGTCATTCCATGACTCGGTACACGTATAGTTCAGCTACAATCTGCGCCATACGATCGCACATCTTATGATTCCGCCGAATGAGATCGAATGATCGAAGCGCTACATCTCGTAAAAAGGTTCCGCGACAAGAAACGCGGCCAGGTATGCGCGGTGGACCACGTAAGTTTTCATTGCTGGCCGGGCGAAATCTACGGACTGCTGGGAGCGAACGGCGCCGGAAAGACCACGACACTGCGAATCCTCGCGACGATTCTGGAACCCTCCGAGGGAACCGCCATCGTCGCCGGATATGACGTAACCAAAGAACCGCAAAAGGTCCGCTCGTGCGTGGGATTTCTCTCCACGGCTACGGCACTTTACGGCCGCCTTACGGCGCTGGAGATGGTCCAATACTTCGGCCGGCTGCACGGGCTTGATGAACCCACCCTGGCCCGGCGCATCGAAGCGATTTTCGAGCGCCTCGAAATGAACGAATTTCGCGACCGGCGGTGTGACAAGCTCTCGACCGGAATGAAGCAGAAAGTCTCCATCGCGCGGACATTGGTCCACGATCCTTCGGTCATGATTTTCGACGAGCCTACCCTGGGGCTGGATGTGATGGCTGCCCGCACGATCGCCGGGTTCATCCGCGAATGCCGCGACGAGGGCAAGACCGTGATCTTCTCGACGCATGTGATGAGCGAGGTCGAAAAACTCTGCGACCATATTGGAATCATCCACGACGGCAAGCTGTTGGTCGAAGGCACCCTCGCTGAATTGCGCCAGCGATTTGGGATGCAGGACCTGGAAGATATTTTCGTCAAGGTCGTGGAACCATGAGCCTGCGAAATATTGGCATCGTCTACCGCAAGGAGCTGATGGATTCCCTGCGCGACCGCAGGACGGTGATCTCCATGACCGCCGTGCCGCTCCTCCTGATGCCGCTGATCACGATCGGGCTGGGCGTGGTTTCCGCCAGGCTGGTGGGCCAGGCCATGGAAGAGGTGCCGAAGGTGATGATTCTGGGCGGCGAGGATTCCCCGAACCTGCTGTCGGAACTCGACCAACTCAAGAATGTGCAGATCGTTCCCGCGAGTCCGGATTACGCCGAGGAAATTTCAAACAAACAGATCCGCGCGGCCGTGGAAATCCCCAAGGATTTCGATGCGAGGCTCGCGGGCGGCGAGACCATGACGGTGAAGATTTACATGTACGAGGGCGAGCTGAAATCGGGTTTCGGCGCGGACCGTTTGCAGAAATTCTTCCGGGACTTGCGCGACCGGACCATCCGGGAGCATCTCGAGGCGCGGCAGCTTCCGGAAAGCCTGGTCCGGCCGTTCGACATCGAGCAAAAAAACGTCGCCCCGCCGGAGAAAGTGGGCGGCGCGGTCCTGGGCGGGCTCGTTCCCTACTTCATCATCCTGCTGTGCCTGACCGGGGCGATGTACCCGGCCATGGATTTGACCGCGGGCGAAAAAGAACGCGGTACGATTGAGACCATTCTCTGCAGCCCCGTGTCCCGCACGCATCTGGTACTGGGAAAATTCCTGATGGTCCTGACGGCCTCGATTGCGACGGCGGTGCTTTCCATCATTTCGATGGCCGTTTCGTTTGGCGTCGGAAAGCGGATGCTGCTTGGCGTGGCGCGCGGCGCGGCGGATGAGGTCCTGCAAGTCACCATCACCGGAAAGGCCATCGTTTCCATTTTCATCATGGTGCTCCCACTGGCGGTATTTTTTTCCGCGGCGCTGCTGGCGATATCCCTGTTCGCCAAAAGCTTTAAGGAAGCGCAGAGTTATCTTTCTCCGCTCATGATTGTGGTTGTCCTACCGGCCGTCGCCGCGTTGCTGCCCGGCGTGGAGCTGAGCACGCCGCTCGCCCTCGTGCCGGTGCTGAATACGAGCCTGGTCAGCAAGGAAATCATCACCGGAACGTATCACTGGAAATATATTGCGCTGATTTTTGCGTCGTCCTGCGTTTACGCAACCGCCGCATTGTGGCTTGCCGTGAGGCTGTTCCAGCGCGAAGACGTCCTGTTCAGGAGTTAAAAACGGAGTGGGGAGCAAGGAGGCAGGAGGCAGAGAGGCACGGAAGGCCTTGAGCTCGGCGGGTTTTTCATTACCTCCTTGCCTCCCGACTGCTTGCCGCGCTTTTTACGCAGGCCGTGCCGGCTCGTGATGTTCGTCCCAGGAATTTGACAGGCGGCGGACGGTTTCGCGCAGCCGGACCGCCAGTTCGGCGATGGTCTGCAGGCGCTCGACGGCGCCGGGCGGCAGGCCTTCCCGCCGCGCGAGAAGCAGTTCCGTATTCCCGAGAATCCCCGTCAGCGGATTATTGACTTCGTGGCGGAGAATTTCTCCGAAGTCTCCCTGCAATTCGCCGCTGATGGGAAACTGGATCGGGCCCGCCATGCGTTCGGCGATCCGCGCGCGTCGGTCCAGCATGGCCGCGACAATCGAAAGGAATTGATTCGTCCGCTCCACAAAATCAACCGCGCCGCTTTCAATCAGAAATTCAAGGTGGCCCTGTCTTTCGGGCGCCGCTGCGACCACCACCGGCGCCGACTGAATCAGCAGGGTAACAGCGGATTCGATGGACTCGGCTCCCCGCGAGCGGCCGATGGCGGATTCGTCCAGAAATATGACAGCGGGACGCGCGCGATGGAGTCTTTTGCGCGCAGCTTCGATCGAACTCGCCACAAGAGGCCGATAGCGACCGCCGAAGACGGAAAGCTCATCGATGCAATCATGAGCTACCTCGGGATCGGCGCTGATGATGAAAATGGTCTGACCCGTGAAATTCATTTTTCCCTCACAGCCGCACTCGAGTAGTTCGGCCCCGGCGGCGATCGCCTCGGAGGCGGTCCCGGCAACGGCCTGCCGCACGGCCTCTTTCAGTTCATCCACCAGGAATGGCTTTGCCAGGTAGGGCAGGCGGCTCGATTTCAGAAAGTCCAGCGTACGCGGGCTCATGGTGTCCCCGGTGACAAACAAAAGCTTTTGCTGCATCGGGCTCGCCCGGCGAACCAGTGCGCGAAAAAGTCCCGGTCCGTCCAGGTAGCGGCATCTTCAAATCGCAAATGACCAGGCGGTAGTGTTTTTTCTCAAGCCTTCCGAGAGCTTCCCGGCTGTCGAGAAGGATATCGACGCGATAGCCTTCCTCGGCCATCACGTCGGCGATCAGGTCCGCAACGGTCGGCTCGTCTTCGACAACCAGAATGCGTCCCTGGCGCGAAGCGGGACGGACCGGAGGAGTGATCGAGGAAGCGGGGACGGCGGGCAAGACATCGGTATTTTCAGCCGTGGAATCAAATCCCGACACCGTGAGCGCGGGCAATTCGATCGCCAAGGTTGCGCCGTGGCCATGCTGGCTTTCGACGCTCACCTCTCCGCCGTGCTCCTGCACGATTCCGTACACAATCGAAAGACCCAGGCCGGTGCCAACACCCGCGGGTTTGGTGGTGAAAAATGGATCGAAAATACGGGCGACAATTTCGGGCGAAATCCCGGGGCCGTCGTCGGAAACCTCGACGCCGATGCGGTCGCTCGCCAGCCGCCGGGTGCGAAGGCGGATCTGCCCCGCCTCGCTTTCCTCGCCGCGCCCCTGCAGGATCGCCTGCTCGGCATTGACGATCAAATTGAGAATCACCTGCTGGAGTTGGGCGGCGTCCGCGAGGGTTTGCGGCAGGCTGGGATCGAGCATGAGTTCAACGGCGATGTTTTCGAGCTTCAGTTCGTAGGACCGCAAAGCCAGAGTCCGGTCGATGACTTCATTCAGATTCACGGGGCGGCGCTCCGGCTTGGTTTCCCGGGAGAATAGGAGAAGATTCTTCACGATCCGGCCGGCTCGCTCGGCTTCCTGTGAAATACGGCGGGCATCTCCGTCCCGGTCCGCCGCGGAACGCCGCCCCAGCAGGAGCTGCGCGTATCCCTGAATGCTGGTGAGCGGATTATTGAGTTCGTGGGCGATACCGGAAACGAGCTGGCCCAGCGCGGCCATTTTTTCCGTTTGCAGCAGCTTGGATTGGATCAGCCGCTGGCCGGTGATGTCCCTGTAGACTTCCAGCCATCCGAGGCGCGTCCCATCGGGCCTGAAAAGCGGTCTCGCGAATCTTTCCACGACTTTGCGTGACGGACGGCTGAGCTCGAATTCATCCCAGCTCGCTTCGTCGCCCCGGCGCACGTGCTCGCGCCAGCGCGCCACGGTTTCGGCCGGGCGGGCGAACTGGCTTGCCAGCCTGTCCATCAGGGCCTCCACGGTTCCCAGTTCGGCCAGGCGGCGGGCTTCGGCTCCCATGATGGCGCCGAGACGCTCGCTCACCATGCGGATATTTCCCGCAGCGTCCAGGAGTAATATGCCGGAATCGATCGAATCCATCAGGCCGGCCATCATCGACTTCCAGACGCTCTTCGGATAGGCGCAGGGCCTGCTGTTCGTCTTGACTCTCGAAATGAACCAGCCACATGCGTGTTCCATCGCCAAATCCATCGCCATGCCGGGAGCCAAGCCCGGCAATCTTTGCGCGAAGGCGCAAGCGAACGGTGGCGCCGGACTGGAGCGAGGCTTCCAGGGAATCCGGGATGGCCTCGCGGACGGTTGCCATCGTGGAATCGGGCGACGTGATTCGCTCGCGCCATTGCGTAACAGCACCGCGCGAGGCGGGAGAAAAGAAGTCCTCGAGGAGAATCTCTTTTGGCGTTCCGCGAGGCGCGAAAAGGAGTTCGACCGCTGCCCCGCTGGCTTCTCGCACGGTTCCATTTTGGGCGACGGCGACCAGACACTCCTGGCTGTCCTCAATCAACTGGGATAGCAATTTTTTGGAGGCAAGGCGCTCCTCCCGAGCGAATTCCCGGTCCAGGGCAGAAGAGGCCAGCAGAGAGTAAGACTCCAGCCGCGTGAAATCTTCGCTGGAATCCTCGGAAGCCAGAAACCCGGCCATCAGGACGCCGATGGTATAACTCCGCGCTTCGATGGGAATCGCAATCACGCGGTCCAGCATGGCGCGGGAGGCCTCCGCCCCGGAGTCCGCCCGCACGGAAATGGCCTCTCCGTCGATATCGGATTCACGTCCTTCTTCATAAACCCGCCGCCACAAATGCAGCAGGGATTCCTGGTGAAGCAAAGCGCGCCAGTCGGCCGGCCCATCCCAGGCTCCTCCCGAGGCAGGCGGGGCGTCTCCCCGTCCCAGAAGTACAAATTCCGCCTGAACGTGATTCCTCGCCGCGCGCGCAATTTGCGGGAGAATGGACTCCGCCGAGACGCCGCAAAGAATCGCGCGGGAAAGACCGGACAGGGCGCGAAGTTCCTCAGCCGCCACCGTAACGCGGGCGGCGTCGTGATAGTGCCGGACGGCCAGAGCGATCTCATCCGCGCGTGCCAGCAATAGATCCATGTTTGGATTTGCCACGGCATGCGCATGAGCCACCATGGCCAAACCGAACGTATAATTCCGGGCGCGGACGGGAATCCAGATCGCGCTGCGCATTCCTACAAGGGGACCCAGATGCGGAACCGATTGGCCCGGTCCAAGATCTACCCGCAGGGGATGGGAGCTTTCCAGGGCTGTGCGCAGAAACGGCGTCGAAATGTCCAGACGCTTCCATTGTTCTGGAATCGGGCCGGGTTTCTTCTCGATCACCCGCCCCCGGCCCGATTCACCGCGCCGGTCCCCGGCAAGCCATAACCCGCCCCGGTCCGCGCCAGAGGCTTCCAGCAACGTCTGAACACCCAGGTCGAGCACCTTGTCCAGCGAATCGCCTCGAACCGCGGCACGAACAAGTGGGCTGGCATGCTCTCGTTCATCGGGAGCGCTGATCCACTTGCTCAACCAATTGCTTGTAGGGCCAGACGCGGGCATTTCCTCTCCTACAATCGTGCCTGCAGAATCAAGTAGCTGAGCAGGACTGCGGTACCGATGGTCACCGTGAAAGTGAGGGCCTGACGTATCGCCCGGTAATGGAGAAAATAGCGTCGAAAGCGCATGGTATCCCCCCACACGTCGTCTTGCACCGGAGTTACCATTGGTAGAAATCTCGTAAGTGGAACAAGCAGGAAGGTTTATTGCGTTTGGGTTGCCGGGTCGCGAAGCGCCGAATTCCCATCCCGAGAATCCAACAACCTGCTATTCCCGGATAGGAAAATTTTTGCCTTGGCCTCGGCAGACTTACGTTCGATCGAGACGTGAACAAGAGTTGGCACATGGCGCGGCCGGAAACACACATTCTGCACAAATATCAAGAGGCGGGAAATGCTGGACTGGAGTGACGGAAGATTCAGATCTGCGCCGGCCCCGATTCGTATTGCTTGAGTTTGCGGTAGAGCGTGGTCTTGCCGATGCCGAGCAGCCGCGCGGCCGCGAGCTTATCGCCCGATGTTTCGCGCAAGGCCCGGAAAATAGCCCGGCGCTCGAGCGCGTCGAGCGGAACAAGTTCGTCCACGTCGGAATGTTTTTCCGTTGAAGTGTATTGCAGGTTCGATGGCAGATCGCCGACGTGCAGGATAGGTCCCGAACCGAGCGCCACGGCTCGTTCGATGGCGTTTTCCAGCTCCCGGATGTTGCCGGGCCAATCGTAGGCCATGATCCGGCGCATGGCGTCTTCGGAAATCGTATGGATGGGCCGCCCCGCGTCGGAAAATTTTTCCAGAAACGCGTTGACCAGAAGAGGAATGTCCGCCTTGCGCTCTCGCAGCGGCGGCAGCTTGATCTGGACCACGTTCAAACGGAAATACAGGTCCTGGCGAAAAGCGCCGGTGCGAATGGCCGCTTCGAGATCGCGGTTGGTTGCCGCAATCACGCGCGCCCGAATGCCAATGCGCTCGGTCGAACCGACCGGTTTGATTTCATGTTCCTGCAACGCGCGGAGCAGCTTGGCCTGCAAATCGATGGGCAGATCGCCGATTTCGTCGAGGAAAAGGGTTCCTTCGCCGGCAGCCTCCAGCAGACCCTGTTTGGAGTGTTGCGCCCCCGTGAACGCCCCTCGCACATAACCAAACAGCTCGGATTCGATCAGCGTGGGAACCAAGGAGGAGCAATCCACCGGCGCGAACGGCTTGTTTTTTCTCGGGCCTGAAAAGTGAATCGAGCGCGCCACCAGTTCTTTCCCGGTTCCGCTCTCCCCCAGGATCAGCACCGGATAGGAGTGCTGAGCGACTTTCTGGATCAGCTTGTACACGCGTTGCATGCGGGGAGAGATGCCCACAAACTCGCCGAAGCCGGGCCGGCTTCTCAATTGTTCGCGCAACAGGCGGTTCTCCTGGTCGGTTTCGATGGAATGCACCAGGCGGTCGAGTTTCGTGCGCAACTCCTCGACATGGAATGGCTTGGTGATGTAGTCAGCCGCGCCGAGACGCGTGGCCTCAATCGCCGTCTCGATCGTTCCATATTGCGTCAGCACAATGACGGCGATTTCCGGGTTGCTGGCGCGGATTCGCTTCATCAGCTCCAGGCCGCCGATTTGGGGAACCTTCAGATCGGTTACGACAATGTCGATTGGATATTGATCGAGGACTTCGAGCGCCTGCTCGGTGGTTCCCGATGCATGCACCAGAAGCCCCGCCTCGGAGGCGACATCCTTGCAGAGATTCCGCGTGGACACCTCGTCATCAACGATCAATAAGTTCAAAGTGGCGGATCTGGTGCCGGGTGTTTCAACACGAACAGTCGTTTCCATGGCTGGGCGCCTCTTCTCAAAATAGGAGCAACAAGAGTGCCAAATCAGGATCAAAGTGCAAACGCCGTTGACTTAGTCACTTATCGTGACACGCCGTTTTATTTGCGGATGATTCTATTGCCGAATCGGGAACTAATGCAAGCCAATTTATCTTTCTCGCCAAGTAATCCCTTTAATGACTATCAGAAGCAAGAAGAGGAAGAGAGTATGGCCCAAAATGGGATGGTTTCGGCGACCCTGACGGACCGCTACCATACCCGAAGAGTTGACGGACTCGATTCGCCCGCGCAAATCAACTTAGGTCGATTCAATTCGCTGGTGGAGTGGCCGCTATAGCATGTGCCGTGGCGAGGCCGTTCCATTCCACTGCATACAGCCCGTCGGTCGCGGAAGCGGCAAAAATGACCCCGCCATCGCTTCTTGTGGTCACAGCAGGGAAAAAGCCCTCGGCAAGGGTGCCTGCAACGCGTGTCCACGTGCGGCCCGAGTCGGACGAGCCATACAGCCCGCCGGTTCGCATGGACGCGAGGAAAACGCTCCCGGTAATGGTCAGGCCCTGGACGGGGGTCGATGGCAATCCGGACCCCGCCTGTTGCCATGTATTCCCCGCATCGCGAGAAATATAGAGACCGTAGCGGGCGATCGAAACCATGGTGGATTCGTCCGCGGGATCCACCTCAAGGGTAAGCGCGCCCCCGGCCTTCAACGGCAAATCGTGCCACGCCCAGGAGTTCCCCGCATCCGTGGAAAATACCAGCCCTCGGAGCGATACGACCCACAGGCGCTGGCCGTTGGCGGAAACGCGAACCGATTGCACCGGCAGCGTCGTGAGAGGGCCCAGGGGCTTTAAGGACCACGTGGCCCCGCGATCCACGGAGGTCAATAGCCCGTCATCGGTTGCCGCAAACCAGCGATCCGGACTGAATGCCATGTCGTTCACGATTTGCCGGAGCTGATGCGGCGCCATTTTCACGCCTGCGGCAGAAGCGCGTGACTTCCGCGCGGCGGGAGCGGGAATGGCCGCTGCCTCACCGGTCACAATGCCCGCGCGCTGCCAGGTCTTCTTCGCCTCGTCATAGCGCATCAGGCCCCCATGCTCGATGGATGCCCACCATCCGCCGGGCGTGGCATAGACGCGAAGCATCTGTCCGGCGTGCAGGCCCGGCCCGAGGGGCAGCCAGGATTTGCCGTCATCATTGGTCGCCACAACCGAATCGGGAGCATTCGCGAGCACAGCCAGGACACGGCCCGCATGCCCGGGGTCGAGCGCCAGCGCCAGGATCTGGCGGTGAAAAAATCCGCTGTTCGCGTCCTGAAAATGTTCGCCGCCGTCGTCGCTCGATAGAACGCCAAGTTGTTCAGTGCCAATCAGGACGCGCCCCGGATGGCCTTCGGCGACCACCACCGTATTCACCACCCAGTCCTGCGAGGTCGTGCGGCGCCAGGTCATGCCTCCATCGGAGGTCTTCCACAATCCCTCCGAAGTCGCTGCGAAGACGGTTGCCGGATTCCGGGGATCCTGCGTGATCGCATAGGTACGGCGCGCCGCGTACGGAATTCCCTGGATCTTTCTCCACTCGCCGGCGGCGTTATCGCTGCGGTAGATGCCCGAGCAGGCGCTGGCGAAAATGCGCCCGGGCGTGGATTGATCGATCAGCAGACTCATGACGTCGGAATCATCAATCATTCCGTCGTGAATGGGGCGCCAGGTGCGTCCCCCATCCGCGGTTTTCCACGGAAGATGAAAAGTCCCTGCGTAGATCACGCGCGAATCGCGAGGATCGATGGCCAGGGAGTCGAGATTGCGCAGCTCCTCATCCTGTTCGGGGGAGATCCGCTCCCACTTCTTGGAAGAATCGCGCCAGCGGTAGATGCCGTCGAGCGTTCCGGCCACGAGCGTATCCGGATCGGAGGCTGCCATGGCCAGGGCGCGCACAGCGTGTCCCCCGAGGCCCGCATCGCGCCAGGTCCTCCCGCCGTCCTCACTGCGAAACACGCCTCCCCCGGCCGCTGGGTCGCGCGTCCAGGAGGAAGCGAACAGCACATTTGCGTCCCGCGGGTCCACAACGATTGCCGTGATCACCGCATCGAGCCGGTCGCTCGCACGGCCCAGCAGCGTCCAGTGCGCGCCGGAATCATCGGAGCCGAAAATGTGGCCGTCCGCTGTTCCCAGAAAAATTCGCCCCGGTCGCGAAGGGGCCGCTGCCATCACGCGTACATCTCCTCCGGGAGGGCCGAGGGGTTTCCACGTTTCGGCCCGCCCGACGGCGGCCGTCAGAGTCATAAGAACCGCGATGATGGCTGCGTTTCTAAACATTCAGGCCCGCCGGTCGGAACTCTCGGGGAGTAACCGCGCATATTCCGCAAAGCATAATGCGTAGTATATTCCGAAGCGTGGGATTTTGCGCGGATCAGGACAGGGAGGAGTGGCAATGAGTGAAACTGCGGAAAAGCTGCTCCGCAAGACCGCATTGTTCGCCAATCTTACCGAAAAAGAGATGCAAGCGCTGGCGGCAAAAGCGACAAAGAAGCATTTTCACAAAGGCGAACTTCTGTTCGGAGAAGGCGATCCCTGTACCGGTCTCTTCCTTGTGGCGACCGGGAAGATTCGAATCTTCAAGATATCCGCAGGCGGCCGCGAACAAGTGCTGGCCGTGGAGGGGCCGGGAAGCTCGTTCGCCGAACTTCCGGTGTTCGATGGAGGCAATTACCCGGCTGCCGCTTCGGCTCAGGAGGACACCGAGGTTCTCTTCCTGTCGCGCAAGGATTTTCAGAACTTTTGCCGCGAACACCCGGACGTGGCGCTCAAAGTGCTTGCCGTGGTCGGTTCGCGACTTCGGAGGCTGATCGCCATCATCGAGGAGCTATCCTTTACGACGATCCGCCAGAGGCTGATCGCTCTGATCCTTCGCCTCGCGGAATCGGAAGGCAAATCTTCACGAGCGGGGATACGGCTGGAGTTGACGACGAGCCATCAGGACTTAGCCTCAGAATTGGGCACGGTTCGAGAGCTGGTCTCGAGGAATTTGAGCCGGCTCCATGCAGAAGGATTTCTGGAAGTGGATGGCCGCAAGATTATAGTGAAGGACCTGCCCGGCTTAGCCCGCGAACAAAGCAGCTCCGAATAGCCCCTTTCTTCGGACCGCCAGCCATTTTTTTGATACGCATGGTGACTTAAGTCACTGCCCCCGGGTAAACGCTCATCCAAACTGCGAATTGAAAAGGGAGGCCATCGTGAATTTTAACCCCGATACCAAAGTGAAACAGATCGTGGTGGAAGATCCGGGAGCAACCCGAATCTTTGAAGAGGCGGGAGTGGATTTCTGCTGTGGCGGTGACAAATCGTTGAAGGACGCTTGCGCTCATGCCGATGTATCCACGACAGCAATTCTGAGCCGGCTACGAGACGCAAGTCTCACGGTGGCCCCGAATGACGTGGCTTGGATCCATGCCCCGCTGGGGGAGTTGACACAGCACATCCGAGAGAAACATCACCGATATGTCCGCGAAGCGATCCCGCGGGTTCAAGCCTTGCTCCAGAAAGTGAAATCCAAACACGGGGAAAATCATCTCGAAATTGGAAGCATCGAAAAGGACTTTCTGGAACTGGGCCGGGAAATGATCATGCACATGCAGAAGGAGGAACAGATTCTGTTCCCCTACATCGAAGCGCTCGATCGCGCTTCCAAGGGTAATGGGACGCTTGAGCCGCCATTCTTTCAGACCGTGCGGAACCCGATTCAGGCCATGATGAAGGAGCACGACTCCGCTGGCTCCCTGGTAAGGCGGATTCGCGAAGCGAGCTCGGGCTACGCGCTTCCTGCGGACGCATGCGCGAGCTACCAGGCGCTATACCGTGACCTGCACGAATTTGAGTCGGATCTTCATCAGCATGTGCATCTTGAAAACAACATTCTATTTCCGCGGGCGGTGGAAATGGAAGCCGCTGCCGCTTCGCAATAGTAGAATCGGGGGCGGCGAGCGGATATTTAGCGGGAAGCCGTACCCAAGCATCGCAGATGCGAATTCGACGAGGCAGGGGGTGCCGTCATGCAGCGCTGGAAGGATGCACAATTCACGCCGCTCCCCTGGAGAATCGTCGGCTGCATTCTATTACTTCAAAGCATGGTCTTCGCGCTTAGTTCTCACGCCCGCCAGACGAGCGGTAACCAAGACCTCAACGGCCAAATCGAAGGTGAGGAAAATCTCGCTCTGATAAACCCGCCGAGCGTTCCGCCGCCCATTACCCGCGACCACGCAACCAAAGTGATTGTCCATCTGGAGGTTCGCGAGCTCGAGGGGCGGCTGGCCGACGGTGTGACGTATACCTTTTGGACCTTTGGCGGAACCATTCCGGGCAAATTCATTCGGGTGCGCGAAGGGGACCTGGTGGAGTTCCACTTGGACAATCATCCGGACAATAAAATGCCGCACAACATTGATCTCCACGCTGTGATTGGCCCGGGAGGCGGTGCTGCGTCTTCGCTGACGGCGACTGGACATAGTTCCGTGTTCTCCTTTACGGCCCTTCACCCCGGCCTGTACGTGTACCACTGCGGAACCGCGCCGGTCGTGATGCACGTTGCGAACGGAATGTATGGCCTCATTCTGGTCGAACCCAAAGGGGGACTCCCCAAAGTGGACCACGAGTATTACGTGATGCAGGGGGAGTTCTACACAAAAGGTCCGAATGGCGAAACAGGCCTGCAGCCGTTCAGCATGGAAAAAGCCATCGATGAAAAACCGGAATATATCGTTTTCAATGGCGCAGTGGGATCGCTCTTTGGCGATACCGCGCTCGAAGCGAAAGTGGGCGAAACGGTCCGGCTCTTCGTTGGAAACGGTGGTCCCAATCTCACCTCCTCGTTTCATGTGATCGGGGAGATTCTTGACCGTGTTTGGGTGGGAGGAAATACCAGCGTGATTGAGAACAACCTTCAAACCACGACGATTGCACCGGGAGGAGCCGCGATCGTTGAATTCACCGTGAAAGTCCCGGGGACTTTTGTTCTGGTGGACCACGCGCTTGAACGTGCATTTAACCGAGGCGCGCTCGCGCAACTGAAAGTGACCGGAGAGGAAAATAAGGCGATTTATTCCGGAAAAATACGCGACGAAGTTTACCTTCCGGAGGGCACCGGAATCAAGGTAGCCGAAATGCCCAGCCGCGCAGCGCCATCCGCGCGCACGAAGGCGGAACGCGTTGCACGGGGCGAACAGATCTTCAAGACAAATTGTGCGGCTTGCCACCAATCAACCGGTGAAGGCATACCCGCGGCTTTTCCTCCGCTGGCCAAATCCGACTTCCTGAACGCGGATAAAATTCGCGCGATCGAAACAGTGCTGCAGGGCCGGCAAGGAAAGCTCGTTGTGAACGGCCAGGAATTCAATGGGGTCATGCCGGAGTGGTCCTTGAGCGACGAGGATATCGCGAACCTTCTGACATTCGTTTACAACAGCTGGGGCAACTCGGGCCAGGAAGTCTCCCCGGAGGAAGTGAAAGCTCATCGGGTGAAAAAGTGAGGCTCCCCTGAATAGAAGATCAATTTTCGCCATGCTTTTGCTGCCTCCCAACGGCAAAGGTGAACTATGCTTGCAAACCACAATTTGAGACAACGTGTCCTTCCGTTATTTTTTCTGATGGCATTGATCCTGCGCGGCGACCTGCTTTGGGGACAGCGGCAGGCGACCCTTGCGGTTCCACCTGCACCCGGCCCAGCAGGCGCAAACGCGCCGCAGCCGACAGGTACGGAGGATAACGATGGAACGCAGGCGAAGAATGCACTCGCCACCACCGCACCGAGCGCGCCTGCGGTGCCCGGCGGCTCGGGTCCAAAACCGGCGCCGGCATCGGCCTCCTCGCACAAGCTGGGCCCGCTCGACGTTTCGGTCAATTGGCGTTTTCGAACGGAGGCCTGGGACTTTTTCGAGCCGTCCAAGGGCCAAAATGTATATGCGTTCGAACATTCCCTATTGAGAATTGGCATCGGCCAGAAGACAGAAGCGTTCGAATGGCTGCTGGAGGGCGCAGCGGATGGCATCTTTGATCTGCCTCCCAATGCCGTCCAGGCTGCTCCGCTGGGGCAGCTCGGGCTGGGTGGAACGTATTACGCCGCCAACGGCAATGTTCGAAACACTGCCAGTGGTTTCCTGAAACAAGCTTACCTCGGATTCAAAATGCCGTTGAAGAGCAAGGCACGGCTGGGCCGCTTCACGTTTCTGGATGGTGCGGAAGTGCAGCCCAAGGATAAATCCCTGGCCACACTGGTCAATACACGCATCGCCCAGCGGCTGATTGGCGATTTTGGGTTCTCCGATGTGCAGCGGAGCTTTGACGGAATGCAGCTTGGTTTCAACGAAGGGAATTCCAATATCACTCTTTTCGGCGCACGGCCCACCGAGGGCGTTTTTCAAATGCGCGGGATGGACGAGCTGAACATAAATCTTTTCTACGGCGCCCTCACTGTTCCTGTCACAACAAAGAACAACGCCGGGGAAGTGCGGATTTTCGCTATCGGGTATATGGACGACAGAGCGGGCGTTCTTAAAACCGACAATCGCCAGGTGGGCGTCCGCACAGCCGATACGAATCAAATCCGCATCGGCACGTATGGCGCTGATTACGTCCATGTGCTGCACACGGACCATCAAGGCCAAATTGACTTCCTCGTCTGGGGAGTTTTTCAGAACGGCGGTTGGGGTGCGCAAACGCAGCGGGCCGAAGCGTTCGTCGGCGAACTCGGATGGCAGCCGCCGGTCCGTGTGATCAACCCCTGGTTCAGCGCCGGATATTCGTATGGCAGCGGGGACTCAAATCCCAACGACAATATCCACGGCACGTTCTTTCAAATCATGCCGACGCCGCGTCCCTTTGATCGTTTCCCATTCTACAACATGATGAACAATGAAGATTTTTACGGATCGGCGGTGTTCCGGCTCCCTCGCTCTTTCGTCGTGCGCAGCGAACTTCACTCTCTCCGCCTCGCCAATGCCCAGGACCTTTGGTACGGGGGCGGCGGGGCGTTTCAGCCGAACACATTCGGCTACACAGGCCGGGCCAGCGGCGGCGCGTCTAGCCTGGCTAACGTCTGGGACGTGAGCCTGGATGTGCCGTTGGGGTATGGCTTCAGCATCACCACGTATTACGCGCATGCCTGGGGTAAGAGCGTGATCGCAAACATTTATCCCGCAGGAGCCGACGCGCAATTCGGCTACGTGGAAACGAATTTTCGCTTCTAACGCGACTGGCCGGCCTCGGTCTTCGCGTGCGGATTCTGAACCGCCTTGGCCCGGGCAATAGGCCGAGACTTCAAAATAGAACGGGCTCCGCAGGTCCCGCGAATGCGGTAACCGCGCGGAGCCCGGATGTGAGACCCGAAGCGCGCTAGTACGTTGCGCCCTCGGGGACAAAGATGATGTCAATGCGCCGGTTATTCGTCGCGCCTGCCTGGCCGGCGCCGGTGCGCGTGGAAACCCGCGAAGCATCGATGCCCTTCTCGCCGAGGTATTTCACCGCATTCGTGCCGCGATCCCCTGCGAGCTTGTCGCCTCTGCGCTCCTTTGGATCCGAATAACCAATGATTACGGCGGTAGCGCGCGGATCGTTCTGCAAACGCAGCGCGACATCGTCGAGGATGCGCTTGCAAACGTTATCGATGCGTGTGCTCAACGGCTTTCCGAACGCGCATTCGTCGATCTTGCTCGCTTGCGGCGGCGGTGGCACTTCCTTCACGGTGACCGTCGTTGTAGCGTCGGCGGCCCCGCCACGACCGTCATCGACGCGGGTCGTGATGCTGTAAGCGCCGGGCGATAGTCCCGTGGTATCGAAGTCGCCTTGTGGGCCATTCCCGGCGATCTGGCCGGCGTTCGCCCGCCATGTGTAGGTCAGCGGGTCGCCGTCAGGATCGCTCGCATTGCAGGTGATGTGCGAGCGCTCGCCCGCGAAAACAGATGAAGGATTCACCGAGCAAGTGATGGTTGGCGGATGGTTCGGCTTGGGTTCAACGCGAACCTCCGAGCTGCAGCTCGCGAAACCGCCGCGGCCGTCGTCCACCTTCACCGTTATGGTGTACGTTCCTGCCGCGGTCCCAGCCGACAACCAACGCACCTGGGCCCCAGTACCGTCGATTTGTCCGCCGGTAGCCGACCAGGTATATGTCAGCGGGTCATTGTCCGGGTCCGCCGCTGTCGCCGTGACGGTGACGGTGTCGCCCGAGTCCAGATAGACCATGCTCTTGTCCGCCGAGCAGGATGCGGTCGGCGGATGATTCTCCGGCGGCGGCTTCTGCTTCCAATACGTGCCGCCAACCTTCACGACAAAACCGTTACGGTCGTTCAGGTCTTTCAGATTCAGCATGTAGCGGTAACCGACGTCGATCCCGATATTTTTCGTTGGATACACCCGGACTCCCCAGATCCCGTCGACAGGATCTCGCGCGCCGAATGTCGTGTCCGGCTGCGAGAGTCCCTTGATGTCGGTGAAAACCAGGGCATTGTATTCGGTCATCAGTTGAAAGCGGCTCTCCGGGAAAAAGATGAAACCCGCGCTGGACCTGAATTGATCTGCAACGTGGAAATCAGGCACCCCGCCAGAACGCGGATCGCGAGTAAATTCGTACCCCACGTTGAACGTCGCCGTGACGATATTGCTCCATTCCTTGCTGATGGCGACAGAAATCAGATCGCTGATCGGGCTCCCAACGGTGCCATTACGAAGGTCGGAAGCCAGGCCTGTTCGCGAAGCGATAATGATGTCGTCGCGAAGCGATAAACTGAACGGGTCGCCGTGATGCTCGGAAAGGAATGCATACTTGGCGCCGAAAATGTAATTGCCGGTGCCTCCGGTATTTTGCCCCGCAAATGGATAGTCCTCCACGTAGCCTGGGGTCGGCGAAAAGGGGGCAATCAGTGTGACGCTGTCACAGGCGGTGTCGGCTACCAGCGTGGGATAGATACTCGTCCCGTAGAGTGGCCCTCCACTGTTCGGGGGCGCCAGGCTTAATTGGGGGCCGCAGCCAATGTGCTCACGCTGGTAGGGGTTGAAGGAACCATAGACATTCAACCGGTCCGTAATGGCGTACGTAGCATCGAGCCCGAGTTGGAAAAGAGTGAAGCTGCCCGGCATTCGGCCGAATTTGTTGCCAAAGGCGGAAAACGCGAAGCTGCCCTTCGGCAGAGTGTCCGCCGTCTCCGTGGTAAACAAGCCAAGCGTCCCGGTGGTAGCAAGCAAAGGCGTAAATTTTGGCGCAGGCTTAAATTCTTCATCCGCGCCCTTTTTGGGGGCTGTGCTTTGTTGCGCGGCAGGATCGGCCGTCGTCGCGGCTGGCGCTTCTGCGGCAGTGGAATCGTCTGCCTTCGAATTCGAAGCAGTGGCAGTCGTATCGTCGACGGTCTTAAGCGCCTTCTTCGCTTTGGATTTTGCCGGACTTTTCGCGAAACCGGCTGGGACGAGCAGAAAAACCAGTACCAACAGGGCCACACCCCTCACCATCCATTGCCTCATGACTTCAAACCTCCGCAGTTGTCTTGAGCCACACCAATCAGGAATAGATTTGCCTACGATAGCATCAACAATGATTCCATTGCCCGGCGCAATTTCCCCCTTGCTGCCGGCTCTTCGGGCCACGCCCTAGAATCCTAAAAGCGCCGACATTATATAATGAGGAAATACTCAGGAACAATTTATTTCCCCGCTTCCCCTTGCGCGCCAAAACCTTGACATGGCGGGCCTTGTGATTGCAGAACAGCTTCGGACCAGCAGGCCACCCTTGGGCCTGCCGCGCCATCAGATCGAGGAGCAACGAAGTAATCGAGTGCCGCACCCGGCCGGCGCTATGCACAAGACCAGAACCAAAATGGAATTCGCAGCGAGAATTAGGGAGGACCTACATGCGCAAGCGTTATTTTGCTTTGGCGTTGGGAATAGCTGCAGCTTCGCTTTTGTTGACTAAGTCCCTCACCGCAGTCCCTGCGCTCGCAGGTCAGCGCGACGCTACCGGGCATTCGCTGCTGGCGGCGGTGGTTCCAAATGGAACGCATTTCCTCGTTCGCCTCAACGATGAATTGAGCACGTCCAAAAGCAAGGTAAACAACAAATTTAATGCCGTCACTCTTGAACGTCTCGAAACTGAAGGCGGGTATGTGCTCGCACCGGGGGCCAGGATTCATGGGCACGTCAGCCGGATTGAGCCTGGAGGCCTTACAGGACGCGCGCGCCTGTGGCTGACGTTCGATGACATCGACGCGCATCATGGGCGACTGCCGATGGTGGCGGAGGTTTCCAGCGTCCCCGGCGATTTCAGCGTGCGTCAGGGAGAAAGCCAAGAAGGAGAAATCGAGGCGCGCACCAGCAAGGGCACGCGCGATCTTGAAGCGGCCGCGGCGGGTGCGGCCCTCGGTGCCGCAGCCGGTGCCGCCAGAGGCAACGGGAAAGAGGCCGCGATCGGCGCGGCAGCGGGAGGACTCGCCGGATTTATGGCCTCCTCCGGCATCGGCCAGGAACTTGATTTACAGAAAGGGACCAAGATCGAGTTGGTTCTGGACCGGCCGTTGTACTTGAATCAGTAAATAGCCTCACCACTTATTCGTGGCGTCACAGCTTCAGGATCCTAACCATTTTGCGCAAGAGGATCGGAGCCTCGCTGCACATCTGATGAAACTTGCAGTGCATCCCGGCGCATCTCAGCTTGGCACGGGCGCTGTCTGCTGGTAGATTCGATGTAGCCGCCCGGCTCAGTCTGAGAGAGGACTGCTCACAAACCGAATGGCTGAAGCTACCCGTTTTGAAATGACAAAACCTGCAGCCGACCGCATCCTGATCGTCGAAGACGAGGAAAACGCTCGCGTCGGCTATGAGGCCCTGCTGCGCCGCTGGGGTTACGAAGTCCTGGGCGTGGCCAGCGCGGAAGACGCCCTGGCGAAATTCTCCGAATTTGCGCCCTCGGTACTGATTGCGGACGTGGAACTTCCGGGCATGAACGGCCTCGACCTGCTCGCGCGTCTCGGCGATGAATTAAAAACGGTGCCCGCGATCATCATCACGGGCAAGGGCAGCGAAGAACGCATCATCGCCGCGATCGAAGCCGGCGCGTTCTGGTACATCGAGAAGCCGCTCAAGGGCGCGGTGCTGCGAACATTGCTCGATCGCGCGCTCGGCCGTGTGCGCGATCAGAAACAGGTGGCCGCGCTCACGCGCCAGTTGCGCGAAACCGGAAGGCTCGGCGACCTGATCGGCGGGTCGAAGGTCATGCAGGACGTCATGCGTCTGGTCGAGCAGGTCGCTCCGTCGTCCGCATCGGTGCTGATCACGGGCGAAACCGGATCGGGCAAGGAAATCCTGGCGAGGACGATTCACCGGCTCTCGCCGCGCGCGGAGCGGCCCTTCGTCGCCATCAATTGCTCGGCGATTCCCGAATCGCTGATGGAAAGTGAGATTTTTGGCCACGAACGCGGCGCGTTCACCGGCGCCGCCGAACGGCGCATCGGCTGCTTCGAGCTCGCCGATGGCGGAACATTGCTGCTCGATGAAATCGGTGAAATGCCGGCGCCCACGCAGGCGAAACTCCTGCGCGTCCTCGAGGATCACAAAGTTCGCCGTCTGGGCAGCAAGGTGGAAACTCCGGTGGACGTGCGCGTGATCGCCGCCACGAACAAGGAGCCCGAACAGGCCGTGGCCAAGGGCGAGCTTCGCCAGGATCTTTATTTCCGGCTCAACGTTTTTCACATTCATTTGCCGCCGCTGCGCGATCGCAAGGAGGACATCCCCCTGCTGGTCGAGCACATCCTTCGCGACATCAATGCGAAGCACGGGCGCAACGTGCACGGCGTAAATCCCGAGGTGCTGGAAATGTTTGCCGCGTATTCGTGGCCGGGAAACGTGCGCGAGCTTCGCAATGCGCTGGAGCGAGCGGTGATCGTCTCGAACCGCGATTTGATCGGCCGCGCGAATTTGCCCGCGGATTTCGGGCACGCCCCGGCGGCGTCGGCCACGGACCTGGCCTCGCTGCGGTTTCCGCTGGGCACGACGGTCGAAGCCGCCGAACGCGAGCTGATCCTGCAAACGCTCGCTTCGACCAACAATAAGACCCGCGCCGCCGAACTGCTCGGGATCAGCCTGAAAACGTTGCACAACAAGCTGAAGGAATACGAGGCCGCGAAAGCTCCCTCGCACTGACGCGAGGGCCACACATGCATCTCCGTCTGCAAACGAAAATCACGCTGATCACCGCACTGCTGGTCCTTGCAGTGGTCGGCGTGAATTCCACGCTCTACGTCATGACCCTCACGCGCCAGGTCATTCGCGAGGCGAATGAGCGCGCCCAACTGGTCGCAAAACATATTTTCTTCCAAACGGACAATGCTCTGGCCGAGTCCGCCAAAGCGGGCGAAGCGCCGGCGTCGGACAGCCCGGAAGATTTGCGCGCTTACGTCCAGCAATCGCTTATGGAAAGCGCCGCGCTGGCCTCTTCGATCCAGGCGGAAACCGAATACTCCCCGCTGATCTATGAAGTTTCCATATCCGATGTCAACGGCATGGTGCTGGTCTCCAGCGATGCGAAATTGCCGGGAAGGCAATCCCCGGCGAGAACAAACCTTGCGCAACTTGTTTCCAGCAGTTTTTCAAATCAACTTCGCTCGCTCTACGGACCTCCGCGCGCTTTCGAAGTGACCTATCCATTTCAATTGGGGGCGCCCGGTCAATCAGGTCCCTTTCGGAGTGATTCGCGCCGCGGTGCAAACAGCGTTGCTGCGCAATGACATAACGCCCGCGTTGCGCTCAGCGGCGTTCCTGGCTTTGGCTTCGGTGGGAATTTCGGTTTTGCTCGCCGGGTTGGTCAGCAGCATGTCCGTGGCGCCGTTGAAGCGCATCACCGCGCAATTGGACCGCATCTCAAAAGGCGAATTCGACCAGAAACCCATCCAGCGCGCCGACGAATTCGGCCAGGTGAGCACGAAGATCAGCCAGATCGGAATGCAACTCCGCGGCGTCCGGGAAATTTTCAGCACGCTGCGCGAAAATCTCGACCAGGTCCTGGGCGGGCTCGACGATGGTTTGCTCTTGTTCTCTCTCGACGGGCGCGCCGTGATGGTCAGTCCCGCCGTCGAGCGTTTTCTGTGCATGCCGGCCGACCAGCTTCTGGGGCGGCGCGCGGAAGACATTTTCCCGCCCGATCATCCGGTTCGAGAAGCCATCAAACTGGTGGACGGCGAATTTGAACCCGTTGGGTCCGCTGAAGTCGTGCTGGCCGGCCCGAACGCCCCGGCGCGGCGCGTCGGCCTTAGCGTGCAGGTCATTAAAGAGGGCGGGACGCGAATGGGAGCGCTGGTGACGTTCACGGACCTGGAATCACGCGAGCGAATCAGCACGCAACTTCAAGTATCCGAGCGGCTCGCTCAACATCGGGCGCATCACGGCGGGCGTAGCCCATGAAGTGAAGAATCCCCTGAACTCGATGCGTCTGTGGCTGGAGAATCTGAAGGAGAGCTTACCCAAGGGCGATGATTTGCCGATGCAGGCTGTCCGGGTTCTGGACAGTGAGATTGACCGGCTCGATACGGTTGTGAAACGGTTTCTGGATTTCACGCGTCCCCCGGACATGCACCAGGAGGAGACGAACCTGAAGGATCTGCTCGAGGAAGTTCTCGCGATCGAGCAGCCCCAGATCGACAGGGCGAATGTGAAGGTCGCGACCCATTTCGATGCCGACGTGCCGCCCGTTCTGGTGGACCGGCAATTATTGAAACAGGCTCTGATGAACCTTATGGTGAACGCGGTCGATGCCATGCCCGGAGGCGGCCGTTTGTCCGTCTCGTCTCGATCGCCGCGGCGAAATGGCAGGGATCGAAATTGAAGACACCGGCCGTGGCATCGCGCCGGAGACAGGCAACGATTTTTCAGCTTTTTTTCACCACGAAGCCGGGCGGCAGCGGCATCGGGCTCGCCAGCGCCTTTCGAACTGTGCAATTGCTGAATGGTTCGATAGACTTTAAGTCGGAAGTCGGGCGCGGCACAACGTTTCGAATCGAGTTGCCGCTGGCGCGTCAGATGGAGCCTGCATTCTCCCGCTCGCGCGACTTCAGGCGCGGCGGTGGTGCGGAAAACGTAATGCGAAAAGTCTGGACTTCTCGTGCTTGCTTTGCGCTGCTGCCCTGGGAATGGCGGGGTGTGCAACCAGGCATATCGTAAACGCTGCGCCACCCTCCGTGAGCGCTCCTCCTCCCGAGGAAACAGCGCCCAATGCCGCAGCCCGAGACGCCGCCTCCCGTCGTTACTACGGCGCCGCCGGCTCCGGAACCAACACCCGTGACTCCACCGCCAGCACCGGCCAAGCGTCCGGGGCCGGCGCGTCCGCGTCCGGCTCCTCCGGAAACCGCCGAACCCGCGCCCCCCAAGCCGGCACCCCCACAGATTTCTCCAGAGCTGTCCGCCAAGGACCTGGAAACTGCAAAGACCAAGACAACTGATGACATCACAACCGCCGAGCAGAACCTGCACAAAGCCGATGGCAAGAGGCTCAACGCCGCCCAAAAAGACCTCACCGATAAAATCAGCGGCTTTCTAAGTCGAGGCTCACGAAGCCATTCGTGAAGATGATTGGGTGCGCGCCCTGAACCTTGCCGAAAAGGCCCGCGTGCTCTCAGCGGAACTTGTGAAATCGTTATAGGCGAGACTTCCCCGGGAATTTCGAAATCTCGTTCTAAAATGAGGACTGGTGATATGGCCGGGCGGATTTTCTCGTTTTACGCATCCTCCATAGCCAGCTGGTCCAGCACCTCCGCCGCCTTTGTCAAATTGTCAACGCCGAAGACCAGTATTCCCAAATTCGATTTTGGCTCCAGCCCGCAATAGGAGTAGTCAACGTTGATCTGATTTTCGCCCAGCCGCGAGGCCGCGCGGGCCAGCTCTCCCGGACGGTGGGGCAGCCTGACGACGGCAACATCCGTCTCCTCAAAGATCATCCGAAGACTGCCCAGAACTGCCTTGGCGGTGGCCGCATCATCCGCCAGGAATCGGACCAGGCTCTCACGCTCCTCTACATAAGATTGAAACGCAAGGATGTTCACCCCGCGCTGCGCGAGGGCTTGGAAGCATTTCCCCAGTGCGCCCGGCTTGTCTTCGATCGTTACCGTAAACTCCTTCGCTTTCCCCATGCGAGTTCGCTCCCTTCCTCTTCGGACCGCTTACAGCTGGCGCCGCAATCTCCAGCAGATCAGTTTAATAAATTAAGTCAATGTTTCGCCATGAAGACACTGGGGATTCTATCCCACTGTTTGAATTTTACGCGGATCGTTGTTTTCGATGCTATTTGAGATTAGGTCGGCCTGACTCGCGAGTCCAATCGAAACGTCTTATTCCTGGTATACGAATTTAGCGAGGCTTTCGAATACCCCGCGGATGCACGCGCTTGGGAAAGCTCTATCAGGGACCATCCGGAACACTTTTTTGATAGGGCACACCGGGTTACCTGCCCTGTTTCATCTCTGCCTGACGCTCGTATACTAAGAGAGTCTGATTTCTTGCATGGTAAACACGAAATCCATTAATACGAGAATTGACTTAGGACAATGCCCCAAAAAGACAGACGCGCCACCCCGCGGTTTCAGCCGAAAGATGGAAACCACCTCACGTACGGAGCAACCGCCGCGATCATCCGGGATTTGAGCCTGGAGGGAGTTTTTGTTCTCGATCCGGATCCTCTTCCGGTCGGCTCGGAGCTGATGTTCACGCTGCGCGCGGGAGACCAGGACATATCGCTGGAAGGCATCGTGGTGCGCTCGGTGGATCGTGAAGGCATGGCGATTCAGTTCAGGAATGTCTCCGCGGTTTCCAGAAGAAGGCTAAGAATCCATATTGCCGGTCTGGTTTCGGCCCCAAGCCACGTAGTGAACGTCTAATTCTTCAAGTTCATTTTTTCTTCTTTGCGTCTTCGCTGACTGTCAGGTTCGCGCCGACGCGCTTCTTCGAAAAAAAACGCCCCGGTGAACCAGGGCGTTTTTCGTTCGTAAGCGCATGGGAATGCGCCATGAGATGGATTGAAATCAGTATCTGTCGTCACGATCATGATCGTGGTCTTTACTCGACCCAAATAGGTCGTACATGACTTTTGCGCTGGCATCGCAGGCGTGGTTCAGGCAGGGAAGCCCGAGTCCGCCTTCGATGGTCTTGAGCAAGG
The DNA here is from genome assembly GCA_963757625.1 of Terriglobia bacterium. Classification (GTDB taxonomy): domain Bacteria; phylum Acidobacteriota; class Terriglobia; order Acidiferrales; family UBA7541; genus Palsa-360. The sequence goes on from CAVWSJ010000007.1 coordinate 790,204, forward strand.
AGAAGTGAGTGTAGAACTGATTGCTCTGCACGCCGTGGAGGCCGTAGCTGGTATCCACGATCGTGAGCACCTGGTTCACGTTCGGAAAAAAGCTGTAATCATTCTCATCCCAAAGAATGACGATGGCGTTGTTCCCTTTGCTCCATGCCGGCGAAGCCTTAATGGCCTTCACAATCGTGCGAAGCGCCTGGTCGCCGAGGTAAATGAGCGCGGGGTTCAGCCCGGCTTGCAAGCCGGTATCACTGGGATCGAAGTCGCACTGGGGACCGGCGTTACCGCGGCCGTGCTGGTCATTGCACTGGTTCGGAGCAATGAAGGAGTAGTCCGGGATATCGCCGGAAGCGAGATCGTCAAAGAGCCCATGCCTGCCTTCAAATCCGACGATGTGGTCGACTTGGTGTTCCTGGACGCTCCGAAAATACAGAAAGGGGTCGTGCTTGGCAGCGTAAAGATCGATCAGCGTCTGGGTTTCGCCTGAAATGGCACCTGGAATGTCACTGGCATCGGTGAAGAAGCCGTCCGAGAAATTAACTTTGTAGGCCCCGGTAGATGGCAGGCTTTCCTGATAGCTCTTCCAGTTTTTGCCGTATTCGGAAAGCTGGTCGGCGATGGTCTTGCCGGTGGTGTGCGCCGCCGCCGGGATCGACAGAGTTCCGTCGAGGTCGATCAAGCCGGGAGGGCATGGGTCGGTCACCTTCGGATTCGGGCATTCGTTCGTCAGGTCGAGCGCGGGAGTCTCCGCATCGGCTCCAGTGCCCCAGATCGGGCAGACGTCCGGGCTGGACGGGAAATCCGTGTTCACGCTGCCATTGCTGAGGTTTGTCTGGCAATTGGTGTTCCCCCAGTCAGGATTGTTATCGGAACGCACGCCGAAGTTGGAACCGCCGACGACTTCCAAGTAGTTCGTCAGGCTCGGATGGCCTACGGCGAAATAATTCTTGGCCACATTGGCGGTTTTGAATAATTGATTTGCGAACGGGGCATTCGGATTGCCCACGATCTGGGAATAACCGTGATTTTCCATCATGATCACGAAGACGTGATCCAAATGCGGAACGCCCTCCGGAACCGGCCCTTCATTGGCGTATCCCGGCGTAACCAGGAACATGGCGGTGAGCAGCGCAGCCAGCGACTTCAGTTTGAACTTCCCTTTCATATCTTCTCCTTTTTCACAGTTTGCTTAAGGATTTGTTCACAGGGCTCGATCTTCACCAGCAGGAAGAAGGCACGTTGGGATCCTTGCCGGGCCGCGCGGCAGGGGACGCAACCTTTGCGGCACGCGTGACACTAGTGGCCCAGCATTACAGGTGAAGGTCGGGAGGGTTAATGAGTCGTGAAGGAATGTGAATTTTGTGTGACGATGCGCTGGCTATAATCCCGATTTCATTAAACGAAAGCGGGGAAAGCTCGAGGAACACGGAGCACGCCGGTCAGGGTTACCCAACTCCAAGTCTCGACTCCCGCGAAGCCCTCAAATGGGAATCCTGCCTCCGTTCAATCCACCCGTTTTTGCTGATAAGATATTGGCATGAAAACCTACGATGTCGTGATCGTGGGTGGCGGGATCATCGGCACCTCGATTGCATTTGAGCTGTCGAAGAGAAATGTTCGCGCCGCCGTGCTGGACCGCCAGGAATTCATGCGCGAGGCTTCCTGGGCGGCGGCGGGCATGCTGTCTCCCGCGCCCAGTTTCCCAGATTGGATTCCTCTCGTGCCGCTTGGCCGGGCCAGTCTGGGCTTATATCCGCATTTTATTCCCGACGTCGAGGAAACCTCGGGGAAAAAGACCGGTTACCGCACGACGGGCACGCTTGAATTGCTTTTTCACGGCGATGCGGAGCGCGAGCTGAGCACGCTAGTGGCGCTCCATCATGGCCTGGGCCTCGCCTGCGAACCGGTTTCGATCGAGGAAGCACTGGTCATGGAGCCTTCGATCGGACGAGAAGCGCGCGCCGCCGCGTTTCTGCCTGATGAAGCCTCCGTGGACCCCCGGGCTCTGGCGGATGCGGTGCTCGCGGCCGCAAGAGAGACCGGTGCGACCATGATATCGGGCGCCGAGGTGATTGCTCTCGTTCAAGAGGGGAATCGATGCACGGGCGTGAGGACTGCGGATGGCGAAACCTATGCCGCCAAACATGTCGTGATTGCCGCGGGCTCCTGGACTTCGCAGCTGAAGCAGGCCGCGCCGTACGCGCCCACGACTCCCGTGCGCGGCCAGGTTGTCTCTCTTCTCAATCCGGGCCAATTGATCCATAGCGTCCTGCGCACGGAGTATGGATATATCGTGCCGCGCGACCTGGCGAGTCCCCAGAAATTGGTGGCAGGAAGCACGCTTGAGCACGTGGGTTATGAAAAAGCGATCACTTCGGGCGGGATGGAACAAATCCTCTCGACCGTGAACGAAATCGCGCCCGGCTTGGCTTGCGCGAAAATCGCAGACACATGGTGCGGCTTGCGGCCAGGCACTCCGGATCAGTTGCCCATTCTCGGTCCGACGGATGTGGACGGATTGATGATCGCGACCGGGCATTACTGCAACGGCATTCTGCTTGCCCCGATCACGGGAAAGCTTATCGCGGAGTGCATCACGGATGGAAAACCCTCCATGGACTTGAAAGATTTCAGCCCGCTGCGATTCCTCGGTGAAAATTCCGATCGCTCGGCGACGGCATCGTAGCTCCGCGTGAAAATTTAAATAGGAGACCTGCTGCGAGTGGGTTCGCGGTTCGCCGGCCCGGGGAGATCCGTAGCTCGGCCCGGGTCGCTGAAATTCACGCGGCTGGCGTCAAGATATACGGACCGGTCGAGGATCACATCCACAGTCGTGCCGCGCGGCAATTCCAGTTCAGGGCCGCGCGTCAACAGGACCGTGGCAAGACCAATTGCGGCGCCGGCTCCCGCTCCGATCCCCGCGCCCCCTGCGCTGCCGGTCGCGATGCCTCCAACACCCGCGCCAATTCCTGTCGTTTTCAAAACCGTGCCGACGTCTGTCCCTTTGTCGGTGTCGCCGTGAATGGTTCCTTCTTTGTCAGTGGCTTCATTACCGCCCGTTCCGGCATTGGTGGGGATGGCGTTGAAATTCACTGTGTAGCCGTTCGGAAGAATCATCGTATTCAGGCGAAGGCGGATTTCGCCAGTACCCTTCACCTTGCCGGGGCGCTTCGCCTCGGTAATCTCGCCCTGAACGTAACTGCCAGCGGGAATCAGAATCCGGTCTTCGATCACGATGGGAAAGAGCGTTTCGAGATAGACCGGATCACCGGGCTTGGCGTTGCGCGTGGTAATGGCGTTGTGCAGGACGAGCGGCAAGTGCGTGCCTGACGGAACCAGATATTTTCCAGGAACGGATTTTGGCGCGGCGTCCGTCGCGGCTGGAGCTTGCGCCGCTGCCGGAGCCTGAGTTGGCGCGGGAGCCTGTGTCGACGGCTGTGGCGCCTGCATCGGCCCGGCCGATTCCTGTGCTCTCAGTGTTCCTATACTAACCAGTAATCCCGCGAGCAAAACGAGCGACGATAGGAATTTCATAAAGGTTCTCCGCTGCCAGACGTTCGATGCGAGTTCCCACCGCAGGGATGCCGCAATTATACCCCCCTGTCGTTCGGAGACCTTCCTCAATTTTGGATCGTGTCCAAATTTCGAGGTTTCGATTCTTTGGAGGGCCGAGCTTTAGCTCGGCCGTTCAGCGATTGTGCGATCGTGGGCTTTAACTTCAGCGGCTAAAACCCCTGACGAGACATCACGGCTCGTCGGGACTGAAGAGTCTGTGTGAGAACTATAAAATCCTTGTGGGTCGTGGCATTAGCCACGACATAAGCTCAGCAGAATCAGGGCGGCTTTAGCCGCTGAGGTCTTGATTGTGAAGCTATCACACAGACTCTGAAGTCCCGACCTCCTCTACAGTTGGTGGCATTCCTGTACGAACTGTTTTTCCCGCATTTGACGCGGAACCCCGCCCATCATACGCTTGGATTTTACAAGGAGGCGCGATGGCAAAGCTGGCCCTGGTCTACGGCATGAGGTTATTTCCGGCGGAGGAATTGGGCGAAGTGGGCGAGGCTGAAATCACCCTTAAGGACGGACGCACTTCGCGCGTCACCATGCACCTGATTGAAGGAAGCAAAGAACAGATCGAGGGAACGCTCCGGCAATCGGTGGACGCGTTTTTCGAGATGTATCCGGATTTAATTTGACGCGGAAGGCACGCATGAGGAAGTCGCCTCAGCGATTTCCGAAATTCTCCGGATCGAAGTCCGGGGAGTTTGGACTTGGGACTTCCGACGAAATCAGCACGACGCTCTGGCCGGTCAGTTCAAAACGCTTCCGGCATTTCCGGCACGCCACCAGTTCATCCACGCGGACCATGTAGGACCGCGCCAGAGCAAATCGCTTCTTGTCTTCTTCACCTGCACCGCGCGGCAACTCGTTCTTCTTGGTGCGCACGATCCAGCGGATCGGGTAGCTGTCTTCCTTGCGGCACGCGGGGCAAGTCAGGGTAATAGCTTTGGTTTCCGGCTTTTCCACGTAAAACTGGCGCTCGTCCATGATTTCTTCAATCCCCCTGGTATCGCCTTCCGGCGATCATACGCGCTGCGACTCGCGTTCCAGCCCCTTCAATTGTAACAAATTCGATGCCCGCGTCACGCCAGCGCGGGAGCCAGTGTTCGAGGGCGGCGACAACATGATGCCGGTCGCCGCTTTGCACGCGATGATCGCCGTCGTGAAGCAGGACCACGTCACCGGACGACCCGCCGGGACGCACGACGCGCGCAAGGCGCTCGATGAGGCGCTCGGGCGGCTGCGGCTTCCAATCCCAGCAAATCTTCGACCACATCACGACGCCCTGCATTCCCGCCTTGCGAACTTCCCCGTCGAGGAATGGACCTCGATAGCCGTACGGCGGACGCATCCAGCGCGGCGGCGCGGCCTGAATCGCGGCGGCAATCGCGACCTGGCATCGCGCCAACTCGTCACGGATGGCGTTTCTGGATTGAAATAACAGATTTGGATGCGTATCCGTGTGATTGCCGAGCAGATGTCCGCGCGCCGAAATTTCCTGAACCAGACCGGGGCAATCCCGAACAAATTTTCCGATCAGAAAAAAAGTGGCGCGCACCGAGTAGCGATCCAGAAGTTCGAGAAGGCGAGGAGTGACGGCCGGGTTAGGCCCATCGTCAAAGGTAAGAGCGATCTGGTTCGGCGCGTCGGTGTTGCCGCACGGTTGGGCCAAACAATTCGGACGACGCGGCGACGGCGCCCCAAGCCGCAACGCCCGCAACGGCCGACCGCTGCAACGGCAGGCACAACGATCGGCCAGGAATTCAATTCATCTCCACTTGCGATTTTCGCACGGCAATGTGCGGCGTGCCAGTAGCTGCATTGCATTATTGGTTAGAACGCGATAGAAGAGTTACCAATGTCTTTCACACGAGCCGCCTTCGTGTTGGTAATCGGTTTTTTGTTCAGCTTGCCGGCTTATGGACAAGAAAACAGCTGCCAACGGCGGACGGTTCCTGTCAGCCTGGAAACCAAGGATGCCAGCCCCGCGTCAGATCTTAGTAGCGCCAATCTCGAAGGGAGCTACAGGAACCAGGCCGTTCACATAAATTTGGTTGCGCCTGAACCGAAACTGCCACGGATTATTCTTCTTCTCGATACCAGTGGCAGCATGAAAGGAAGCGAAAATCAGCTTATCGACATGTCGGAGGAACTCCTATCGAAATTGCCGCCTGCAATGGAGGCAGGTCTCGCGTTCTTTGCCACCGACATCGCGCCCGTCGCTCTTCCAACAACCGATCGCGAGAAGTTGGAATACCAACTGGAAGCTTTACGGAAGAGTCCGCCATCGTTCAAAGGAAGGACCGCGCTTTTGAAATCAGTCATCGGTAGCGTTCAGATGTTGGGCAATTCCTCCCCAGGCGACGTGATTTTTGTGATTTCAGATGGCGAAGATAACAAGAGTAGCCTAACTGAGGAAAAGACGGCCATATCTCTCACGCGCGCGGGCATCCGTGTGTTTGGGTTGGTATTTGAAGACCCAATTGGAATCCGAAACCGTTCACAGGAAGCGGCAAGCAATATAAATTTGTGGCAGATGATTGAGAATACCGGGGGGATAGGTATTAGCTACCTCGGCGTCTTTATCGGCCACTTTCCTGCAGGTAAAAATCCTTCGCTCTATGACAAGACTGGGCAGCCAACGCAATTGGAGATTTCTCTGGAGGAACAACGCCGGCAGCTTTCCACCTTCTATCGGGTGGAGATAGACTTGCCGGAAGCCGTAGACAAACCGAGGGAGTGGAAGCTCGGCTTGACAGGATTCAGCAAACCCCAACTGCATAATCTTATTTTGAGGTACCCGCACCTATTGGCGCCATGCCAATGAATTGCAAACGGCCGTCTTCCAACGGCGAAGATGAAATATGCCGAAATGATGCCGGCTTGACACAAGACAGCGGCGCGGCGTACATTTTGCTCACGAAACGGAATTGATATCGCAATTCATGGCTAAAATCTAGATTCAGAAATGGAGAGAAATCACATGCGAATTCGCGCTTCGTTATGGCTCGCGGCGCCAGCGCTATTGCTGGCGGCCGGGCTTGCAACCGCACAGGAAGGCATGCAAGGCCAGGGTGGCGGCGCGCCGAGGACGCCTCCGCCGCCCCGCTCACGATGACGAGCACAGCGTTCACGGATGGGCAGACTTTGCCGACGCAATACACGTGCTCCGCCAAGCCGGCCGCGGTGAATCCTCCGCTGGCCTGGACCAACGTGCCGAAGGATACGGCCAGCTTCGCCATTATCACTCATGATATGGAGCCTCGCGCGCGGAAAGGAATCGAAGACAATCTCCACTGGATGATCTGGAATATTCCCGCGACGGCCACTTCGGTTCCGGAAGGCATTCCCGCCGCCACTGCCCAGCTGCCCGATGGAGCTCTTCAGAGCCAGCCCGGCGTTCCTAACCCCGGCTACCGTGGCCCCTGCCCTCCGATGAATGTTTCGCTGATTCATCACTACGTGTTCGAACTCTTCGCTCTGGACCAAAAGCTGGACGTGCCCGCGGGAGCAACCCGCGACGACGTCATGAAGGCGATGGACGGGCACATCATCGGCCACGCCGTTCTCGTCAGTGTCTTTCACCGGTAACTCAATCGCTTCCACCTACGGAAGCATGCCGCCAATGTGCGGAACGATTAGCCCGTCATTCCGAGGAGTCCGCCGAGGCGGACGACGAGGAATCTCTCCGTCTTTTGGAAGTAAATCGCGGAGTGATTCCTCGCTCCGCTCGGAATGACCCACTGGGGTGGCATTCGGCGATGTACGTAGGCGGACCATAGGAGCAACGCTTCTTTTCCTTGGATTTCGGAACGAGGCAAGGAGACCCGCGCGCCATGAAGCGATCTGTTGCATTCCCAATTTTGTTTGCCGTCGTATTTTTGTGCGCTCCGCAACTCGCATCCGCGCAGGCGCTTCACCTGATCGGCCCTCCACTGTTCGACAAGTACTGCACGACCTGCCACAAATATGCGAACGCCCCGAAAGGGACGCCGGATGCTTACACGATCTGGAAGATGACGACGGAATCCATCTACGCGGCAATCAACAAGGGACCGACCCACGCTTCGCTGACGGGCCCTACCGACGACGAGAAGCGATTCATCGCGGAGTACCTCGGCGGGCGCGTGGGCATCGGCGCGCAGAATCCGGACGCGAAGCTCATGCCCAACCAGTGTCAGAGCAATCCTGCGATCAACGATCTGGCTTCCGGCCCTTCATGGAACGGATGGGGAAACGATCCCACCAATGCTCGCTTTCAGACGGCGTCTGGCGCGGGTTTGTCGGCCACCGACGTCCCGAATCTGAAACTGAAATGGGCCTTCGGTTTTCCGGGAACGCGACAGATGTACGGCCAGCCAACCGTGGCTGCGGGCCGCGTCTTTATTGGCGTCGATAGCGGAGCCGTGTATTCGCTCGATGCGGCGAGCGGGTGCGTCCACTGGTCATTTCAGTCCGAAGCGGGAGTGCGCAACGCGATCAGCATCGGGCCGATTAAGGGGCAAGGTTCCGCGAAGTTTGCGCTCTATTTCGGAGACTTGAGAGGGAACGTCTACGCGGTGGACGCGCAGAACGGAAAACAGCTCTGGAAAATTCGCACGGACGATCATCCCGCAGCGCGCATCACCGGCGCTCCCTCGTTGTATCAGGACCGCCTGTACGTTCCCGTTTCTTCCTCCGAGGAAAGGGACGGCGGAATGGAGGTCGCCTACCCGTGCTGCACGTTCCGCGGCAGCGTCGTCGCCCTGAACGCGGACACGGGCCGCCAGATCTGGAAAACCTACACGATTCCCGAGGCTCCCAAACCCACGAAGAAAACTTCCAAGGGCATGCAGCTTTATGGGCCCGCGGGAGGATCGGTCTGGAACGCTCCAACGCTCGATCCCGCGCATCACGCGCTGTACGTCGGCACGGGCGGTTCTTACTCTTCCGACGTGCCGAAGACCACGGATGCGGTGATGGCGTTCGATATGGATTCAGGGAAGATTCTGTGGGCGATGCAGGACACGGCGGGCGACTCTTATCTTTCCGGCTGCGGCAACGCGCAGGACAAGCCGGAAAATTGTCCGGACGAGGAAGGTCCCGACTATGATTTCGGCGCGTCGCCGATTCTGCGGACGCTCTCGAACGGCAGCCGGATACTGGTCGCCGGGCAAAAAAGCGGAACCGTCTGGGCTCACGATCCCGATCATGAAGGCGTCCTGGTGTGGAAATACCAGATGGGCGATAAGCCGACGTTCGGAATGTTCGTGTGGGGCGCGGCGGCGGACAGCCAGACCGCATACTTCGGGATGCGAACCGGAGGCGTGACCGCGCTCGATTGGACAACCGGCAAATTAAAATGGCTCGCGCAGACCGATCCTGCCGGACCGGGCCTGCCCCGCAGCATGACGTCCGCTGTTACCGCGATTCCCGGCGCGATTTTTTCCGGCGGCGCGGACGGAATGCTGCGCGCGTTTTCATCGGCGGATGGAAAGGCCCTCTGGCAATTCAACATGCTCCAGGATTTCCAGACGGTGAATGGCGTCCCGGCGAAAGGCGGAGCGATGAGCGCTCCCGGGCCGGTGATTGCCGGAGGAATGGTGTTTGCAGGAGCGGGCTACTACACCGGGACGAAAAACTCGTCCGGTAACGTGCTGCTGGCGTTTTCTGCGAAGTAGAGACGCCACAAAATCACATTACAAACCCAGCCTTCAAAAACCGAGGGGCACCCGTTAACCCCTAAGTCCAATCACGGTTTCAATCCAAAAACATTTAGCCTCCCCACCCCAACGGGTATAGAATCCCGTTAACTTGAAAAGTCTGACATGGGTGTCAGACGGCAAGCGGATGTTACCCCGGACATCCTGAATCGCGGAGGAGCGAAAGGGAGGACAGGCCATGAGGAAGGCACGCGGCGTTGGAAATCTGCGGCTATTCATTGTTGGAATGATCGTGTTGGCGCTGGGGGCGGCGTTTTCCCCGTCACTGCGCGCGGAAGTGACGCGCTATGAAATCACGAGCAAGCAGGACGTGCTCGGCGGAAAAGCCTTCGGCACGGTGGGCGCGTACGAGAAGCTCACCGGCAAAGTGTACTTCGCCATCGATCCCAATAATCCCCGCAATAAAGTGATCGTCGACGTCGATAAATCGCCCAAGAACTCGCAGGGCAAAGTGGAATTCTCGGCGGACTTTTTCATCCTGCGGCCGAAAGACGCTTCCCACAGCAATGGGGTTCTCCTCTTTGACGTTCCCAACCGCGGCGGAAAAGGCGCGCTCAGCACCTTTAATCGCGCGAAAGGATCGCCTGATCCCACCACGGAAGAGGAATTTGGCGACGGCCTGCTCATGCGCGAGGGCTATACGGTCGTTTCCATCGGCTGGGAGTTCGATATCCCCCGGAAGCCGGGACTGGTTCTGTTGACCGCTCCCGTCGCGACGGACAACGGAAAGGTCATTACCGGCTGGCTTCCCGTCCATCCGTGGTTCATCCCCAACAAGAAGGTGGACTCGTACAACTATGCATCCGGCGAATTCACGCCCTCCTATCCGCCGCTGAACCCGAAAGATCCCGCCTACCGGCTGACCGAGCGCGACGCCATCGTTTCCTTCCCGCGTCTGATCCCCCGCGAAGACTGGCAATTCGCGAAACTGGTGAATGGGCAGCCCGTGGCCGACGTCAACTGGGTCACCATGAAGGGCGGCTTCAAGCCCGGGATGGTCTATGAACTTGCCTATGAGTCAAGCAATCCTCCAGTGGCAGGAGTGGGATTTGCCGCCGTCAGGGATTTCGCCTCGGCTCTGAAATACAACCAGGACGCTATCGTCAAAGGCAAGTACGTTTACACCTTTGGCTCGTCCCAGGTGGGCCGTTGGCAGCGTGAGATGGTTCACGAAGGCTTCACGATTGATGAGCAGGGCCGCAAAGCGGTCGACGCCCTCTTCATCCAGACCGGCGGCACCGGCGAAGGCAGCTTCAACGAGCGCTGGGCGCAGCCGGACGAACTGGGATCGTACACGCAAACGAAGTTTCCGATTCGTTATGAAACCACGACCGATCCAGTGACCGGCAAGCGCGATGGCATGGGCGCGCGCATTCCCGCCGGACTCGAACCAAAAATCCTGCAGGTCGATAGCGAGTCAGAATATTACGATCGCGGACGCGTCGATTCCCTGCGTCACGTTTCGATGGACGGCAGCACGGATTTGCCCGATCCGCCGAACGTGCGAATCTTCCTCCTGGCTGGCGCAAGGCATGGTTCGGGATCATGGCCCCCGGCCGAAGCCGACTCCCAGCAACTGCGCGTCGATCCGCTCGAATATCGTTGGGCGCAGCGCGCTCTGCTGGCGGACCTCGACAGTTGGGTAAAAGATGGCAAGACGCCGCCGCCCAGCTTGCATCCAATGGTGTCCGATCACACCGCGGTACCGCTCGCCGAGCTCAGATTTCCCAACGTGCCCGGCGTGCAGTGGCCGCTTCACGTCCCCGGTGGATTCCGCAATGATCTACCGGCCATGCCGACATCCGTGCTGCCTTTCCTGCTCCCGCAAGTGGATAAGGACGGCAACATCACCAGCGGCATTCGATTGCCCGAGCAAAGCGTCCCGCTGGGAACTTACGGCGGGTGGGCCTTCCGCAGCGAGAGCTATGGACAGATGGATACGCTGGTCTCCATGGCGGGATCGTACATTCCTTTTGCGAAAACAAAAGCGGAACGCGAAAAGTCCAATGACCCGCGTCTTTCGCTCGAGGAACGCTACCCGAGCCGGGCGGATTACCTGAAGCGTGTCGAAGACGCCGCGAAGAAACTAGCGGCGGAGCGCTACCTGCTCCCGGAAGACGTTCAGCCCGTCGTCACTGCCGCGGGGCAGCACTGGGACTGGACCATGGGCGCGACCTTCAACAGCGCGAGCCGCTAGGCGCGTTCGTTCGGCAGGCGCCGCTGACGCCGGCGCGCGTGAAAGCTGCGCTCACCCGCGTTTAGCAAACCGGCGGATTTCTGCGCGGGCTTTTTGCCTGAACGCCGATATGGGCGGCCGTACGCCTTTGGGTCCCTGAGAGAAATATAGGCTGAAATCCCTGTTAACTCTGTCGAATCTGGAAATAGGCACGTTTTGCCACGATAACCCTTCCTCGCGCCGACACGTCTAAAGTGTCAAGTCACGAACACAGAATTGACTTGCCGCACCCCCGCGGCCATGAATTTTGGAACTAGGGGAGCCGGAATCCGGTATCTTCAGAGGGCTCAAAGGGGCGTGAGAGGTGTTGGCAAGAAGATTCGCATTGCTGCTCGCGTCGTCGGTCTTTTTATCGACCTTCCTCACATTTCCGCTCGCCGCTCAGGAAACCTCCGAGACGCGTCCTGCGGCTGATATTCCGCTGACTGGGGTCGTGCGGACCTCGGACGGATCGGCCGTCCCCGGGGCGACGATGCGCGCGATCGAAACCTCTTCCGGAAAAGCATGGGTGAGCTGGACCGACGAAAATGGAAAATTCACGTTCCCCGCGCTTCCCGCGGGACATTACCGCTTGGAGATTTCCCAGCTTGGCTTTGCCCCCGCGACACGAGAACTCGATTTATCCCCCGCTGTTCAAGCGCCTGTTGAATTAAAGATGGACGTGGCGACGCTCGCGGCCATCAACGCTCCGCCGCCGAATGAGAGCCCGGCGAAAACGGAGACCGCGAAAGCACGAGTTGCTGCGCCTTCGACCTCTGGAACTCCTCCTTCGCAAAATCAAAATACGGCTGCCACAAATAACGGCACGCCAGCGACTCCTGGCGGGCGACCGGGAGGCCGCTCCGGCGGACAGCAAGGTTACGGCCGCTATGGGCAGCAGGGTGGACAGGGCGGCCCCGGCCAGGGAGGCGGGCGGCGCTCGTTTCAGCAGGTGGCCCTGAACGCCCAGAATCAGGACAACGCGGAAAATCCGGAAGAAGAACAGAATCAGCCCGAACAGGCAGCTCAACTTGGCCAGGCTGCTTCCACCGACGCGGTGCAAATGATCGGGACCGTTGCGATGGGCGCGTCGCTCGATCAGATGGGTGGCTTTGGAACCTCCGGGTGGCGGGCCGGGCGGCCCGGACGGCGCTGGTGGTTTTGGAAACGGCGGCGTTGGGGGACAGATCGCGCAAAGTCTGGGAGCAGGCCCCGCGGGTCCGGGTGGCGGAGGATTCGGGGGCGGCCCCGGTGGCGGCGGTCCCGGAGGTAGATTTGGCGGGGGCGGAGGTGGCCGCGGACCGGTGCAGCGCCGTGGCCCACAGCGGGGCCCGCAAGGGATCGACGCGCTTATGGGAGCGCAGCGGTTGATGCGCCAGCGCATCAACCGCACGCACTACAGTTTCTACGATACCTTTGGAGATTCAGCGTTAAATGCCCGGCCGTTTTCGCTGACGGGACAGAGTCACGCCGAAAATTTCCGGATGGACGGAAACCGCCGGGTTCAACATGGGCGGGCCGCTGAAAATTCCGCACATCTACGATGGCAGCGACAAGACATTTTACTACATCAATTTTGGCGGCACGTGGTCGCGGATCGCCGGTGGATTCGTTCGCCACGGTTCCCACGATGGCGGAAAGAATGGGCGACTTCAGCGCGTCCGATGTCCAGCTCTACAACCCGGCTTTCAAATTTAACGGGGCCGAGAACCTTGATGCCCAACGCGGGTTGCGCGAATCCCGCCGACGCCCCGGGCACGTGCATTCCCACGGGCCTGATCAGCCAGCAGTCGCTCGCACTGCTGCAACTATATTCCCTCGCCGAATATTACCTGTCCGCCGGCGCAAGTGAGCTGCCTGAACTATCACTTGCAGACCAATCTCCCTGGCTTGAGCAACCGGCTGAACGTGAACGTCACGCATCAGATTTCCTCGAAACTCAGCCTCGCAGGTGAATTACAACCTCACCAACGGGACTTCCCACTCTCTGAGCAGTTTTCCGGGCATCGAAGGAAACACGTTCACGCGCGGGCAAAGCGTGATGCTTGGCCTGACGCAGAACTGGACCAAGACGTTCATGCACACGTCGCAGCTCTATTTTTCGCGCAACCGCTCGCTGGGCCTGAACGAGTTTTCGAATCTGGACGGATATCAGTTCGCAACTCGGCATCACCGGAGTTTCGACCTCTCCGTTTGATTACGGTCTGCCCTCCATCAACTTCACCAACTTCACCGGATTGAGCGATCCGAATCCATCCCTGAACCGGAGCCAGACGTATCGTTACGTGGACAGCGCCAAGTGGATGAAGACGAAACACACGATCACCGTCGGCGGTGAAATTCGCAAGATGGACATCAACCGGGACACCGATCCCGCGCCAAACGGCCAGTTCTCATTCACGGGATTGATGACCAGCCAGCTGACCTCGACGGGAACTCCGGTGGCATCGCCCGCGGATTGTGCGGCGACCGTCTCCGCGCCAGCCTGTATCGGCAGTGATTTTGCGGATTTTCTTCTCGGCTATCCGGCAAACACAAGAGTTCAATTTGGCGACACCAGCACATATTTCCGCAACTGGGGATTTGTCGGCTACGCAACCGACGACTGGCACATGTTCCCGCAAATTTACGCTGACGTATGGCATCCGGTACGAGGCCTTCACTCCGCCGACGGAAATCAACGGCCACATCGCCAATCTCGCGGTGAGCCCCGATTTCGCTCGGTGCAGTGCGTCACTCCCGTGTCCGCGGGAAATTGCGCTGCGGGGCCAAACGCGTCGCTTTTTAACGGCCATTACAATAACTGGGCGCCGCGGATCGGGATCGCCTGGCAGCCACCGGGAAAAATGGTTTTCCGGGCAGCATCAGATGACGGTGCGCGCCGGATACAGCATTTTTTACGTCGAGTCCTATCTGAACACGCTCTCGAGCGAAATGGCCAACCAGCCGCCGTTTGCGACCGCGAATACTCTGACGACTCAAACGGTGGCGAGCCCGCCTCTCAGCTTGCTGACGGACTTGTCCGCATCCTTGCCAAGCGCGGTGACGAATACCGTCGCCGTGAATCCGAACTACCAGGTTCCCTACGCGATGATCTGGAACGCATCGATCGAATACAACTTAACGCGGAATACATTTCTCGAAGTGATGTACACGGGAACTCGCGGCATTCATCTCGACGAGCTTCTCGGATTCAGTCTGGCGAGCGGATCCTTGTCGAACACGACGCAAAATGCCACCGGCTTCACTTACGACACCACCGGCGCATTCTCCAATTTCAACGCCCTGCAGGTACGCCTGCAAAAACGAATGACTCACGGGTTGATGTTCATGGCGCGCTACACCTATTCGAAGTCGCTCGATGATGCCAGCACGATCGGCGGCGGCGGGCAAACGGTGATCCAGAACAACGCCGACCCGCGCGGCGATTATGGATTATCGTCCTTCGATATGCGCCATCAATTTATGGGCACTTTTAGTTATCAATTGCCGTTTGGCGACCGGCAGCGGTTTGCGTCGAGAGGCTGGGAGAAGTCCGTGTTCGGCGCCTTCCGCGTCAACGGGAGCTTTACCGCGCATTCCGGCACTCCCTACACGGTGCGAGTCTTCTCGAAGAATCCTTCGTGCCAAAACGTGCCCGGCGTCAACTCCGAGCGCGCGGATCTGATTGGCGACCCCACTCTGGCCAACCCAACCGTGCAGGAATGGTTCAACACCGGCGGCTTTCGGCATTCCGAACGCGTGTCTCGGCGATGGTCCTCGGGGGTCGGTCACGGGTCCGGGAGCATTCACGATGAACTCAGGGGTTTCAAAGACGATTCAATTCGGGCGGGACGGTTTGCGGCGCCTCGATTTCAGCTGGAATGCTACAAACCTGCTCAACCATGTGAACTACGCAGGGCTATCCACGGTGTTTGGTTCCACCACCTTCGGCCAGATTACAGGGGCTGGAGGCAATGCGAAGCATGCAATTCACGACGCGGGTGAATTTCTGATGCGCAACGGAAAATTCAGTCACGAGAAAAATTCTTGCGGCGTTTGCGGCGCTTGGTCTGCTCATCGCGCCTGTGCTCGCGCAGAATGGGCAGCCGCAATCCGCCCAGCCGGCAGCCCCGTCGCAACAGCCTGCGCCGGTCAATCCGCGACAGGGTCCCGCGCCGCCGCCGCGAGTGTTGCCGGGGGAAAAGGCGACGATTCGATCCACGGTCAGTCTGGTCGAAATCGACGTGCAGGTGACCGACCGCGACGGCAAACCCATCAAGGGGCTGAAGCAGGAACAGTTCACGGTCACCGAGGATGGCAAGCCTCAAAAAGTCTCAACGTTCGAGTATAACGATATCGAAAAAATTGAAACCGCCGGCAAGTCGGACGAAGCGCCCATCACGATTCCGATTGGAACCGTGACCACGCCCGAGGAAATCAAGTCCGTGGTCCACGATCACCGGATGATCGTGTTGTTCTTCGATATGACCTCGCTCCAGCCGGAAGATCTGCTGCGCTCGACGCGCGCCGCACAGAAATATCTCCGCGACCAGATGACTCCGGCGGACCTGGTGGGAGTCGTCGCCTTCGGCAACACACTGCAGGTGATTGCGAATTTTACGAATGACCGCGAGTTACTTGGCACAGGCCGTGGACGCGCTGGTTCCCGGCCATGAAGCGGCGCTGGCCGCGCTGGCCGATATGGCCGCCGCAGCCAACGGCGAAACCGCGGTCACGGAAGATACCGGAGCGGCGTTCACCGCCGACGACACGGAGTTCAACGTTTTCAATACCGACCGGAAACTCGCCGCCATCGAAGCCATCTGCGAAGTCCTGGACGGCATTCCCGGAAAGAAATCCCTGATTCAATTCACCGGCGGCATCACGCAAACCGGCGAGGAAAACCGGTCGGAACTGATCGCCGCGACCAATTCCGCGAATCGCTCGAACGTTTCCATTTACTCGGTGGACTCGCGCGGCTTGCTTAACGGCCACGCCGGGAGGCGATGCCAGCGCGGGGGCTTCGCGCGGCACGGCGATGTTCACCGGCGCGACCGTGATTTCACAAAGCCAGTCGCGGCAGGATTCGCGCGACACTCTGGCGACCCTTGCGGGCGACACGGGCGGGCGCTCCTTCTTCGATGTCGGCGATTTCGGCAAAGTGTTTCAGAGCGTGCAGAACGACACTTCCGGCTACTACCTGGTGGGCTATTACAGCACCGATACAAGGCGCGATGGCAGTTGGCGGCGCATCAGCGTGAAGAGTCAATTCACTGCCCGCTGGGGCGCACATCCGCGCGCGCGAGGGATACTACGCGCCAAAAGATTTCGGAGTCTTCACGACGGAAGATCGCGAGCGGCAGCTCGAAGAAGCGTTCCAGTCGCGAGACTCCGGAAGTCGAACTGCCGGTGGCCGTCGAAACCGCGCAATTCCGCCTCAACAACAATCAGGTCTTCGTTCCCATCGTCGCGAAACTGGCTTCGAGCGCATTGCAATGGGCGCAAAAACGCGGCAGCCACGAAACGGCCTTCGATTTCGCCGCCGAAGTGCGCGAAGCGAAATCAAATCGCGTGGTCGGCGCGCTGCGCGACACGATCACGGTGAAAATTGACGCCGAGCATTTCCAGGATATCCAGCAACGCTCCCTGGTCTACCAGGGCGGCATCATTGCTTTCGCCGGGCGAAGTACAAGTTGAAATTTCTGGCCCGTGAAAACGAATCCGGCCGGATCGGCACATTCGAGGATACATTCACCGTCCCGCCCGCGCTGCCCGATCGTTTGCAGTTGAGTTCGGTCCTTCTATCCAGCCAGGTGGAAGCGACGCAGAAAACGGCCCAGGTGAAAACGAAGGCGGCTGCCGTGGACGCCAAGATGAAATCATCCCCGCTCGACGTCGGCGGCGAGCACATCGTCCCCAGCGTGACGCGCGTTTTCACCGACGAGCAGACGCTGTACGTGTTCTTTCAGGCCTATTTGCCTGAGAAGGCCGATGCGCACCGCCATGCGCGCCGGACTCGTGTTTTTCCGCAATGGGCAGCGCCTTTCCGATACGCCGATGGTCGCGCCGGCGGAATACGATGAAAAAACCCGCACGGCATCCTTCCGCATCAGCTTGCCGCTTTCGGGATTGAATGCGGGCCGCTACACGGTGCAGGCGATCGTGGTCGATGCGGGAACTTCCTATTCGGCGTTCGGGCGAAATTATTTCGCACTCCGGCCGGCGCCAAAATCCCCGGCAGCCGCAACCGTTCCGAGTCCGTCAGGCAACTAGTTCGTCAAGTCAAGCCTCATCAGAAAACAAACTTTCCCATCAGCTGGACCAGTCGTGGAGGGGCGGCGCTGACGACTTGACCAAAGGTCGAGTCGTTGATGTTGCCGTTCACGGCGAGGGGACCGTAAAACTGCGCGTGGTTGAATGCGTTAAATGCCTCCACACGAAAGTCCAAGGATTTCGATTCGGTGAGCTTCAAGCTTCTTCTGCAATGTCAAATCGAAATTGTTGATCCCCGGCCCGGAGAAGAATCGGCGGCCGCTGTTCCCTATGGTATTGGCGATTGTGGCGCCGAGCCGGGTTGTCGGCCGGCAAGACTGAAGAGCGAGGTGTTGAAGTAAGGCTTTCCATTGCGCGGGTTGTGATTCAGATTGAGCGGACCGCCGCGTGTAATCAAGTTCATCGACGGCCAAGTTGTTGATGCCGTTCCCCTCCGTTCCAATTAAAGAAGTGTCGCTGGAATTGTAGAGCGTCACCGGGAAGCCGGTGCTGTAACGGGTGATTCCAGAGATGGACCAACCCTGCGTCCAGCGGTTGATCAGCGCGAAAGAGACGTTCAAAAGGAAGCCTGTAGGTATAGCTCGCGACAAAGTTTTGCCTCATATCGAAGGAGGAGAGTCCTCTGAGGAGGCTCGGATCGAATGGGTCCACCTGGTCACCGAAATTCGAAGCCAGGTCGATGGATTTGCTGTAGGTGTAGCTGGCAAGCAATTGTAATCGCCCGCTGGTGTGGTGCAGGCTGGCTTCCAGGGCGTTGTAATTGGAATTGCCGATGGTCGTCTGGTAGCTAACGCTGCCGAAAGCAGGACCCAAAGGTCCCCGCGTTCCAAATCGGCATTCTCGATCCCCGGGACCGCATCCCGGATATGCTCAGGCACAGCGCGGGGTTGCCGGGATTAGCTGGTTCGAGCACGGGAAGATGATGGGCCTTGATTTCCCACGTAACTCACGCTGAGCAGAGTATCGGCTCCAATCTGCCGCTGCAGGGACAGCATGTACTCCTCGGTGTAGGGAATCGTGTTGTTGGTCTTATAGCCCGGGATCGCGCTGATCGGCTCGAATTGCGAGAAGTCTGATGTTGGGGTCCGGATTGCTTGGCGAAACATTTAACGGCGCGAGTTGGGCTGGAAAACGCTGGCCTTCATTGCTGCCCGTGTCGGCGTCAACAAATGGAGTGGCGAAGAGAGGCGGAGCGGGACTCTGTGTAGGTGAATCCATACGGCGCATTGTCGCTGATCAATCCCGAGAGTTTCTCCCGGAATCGCCGCATAAAATATACCGAAGCCGGCCCGGATGCTTGTTTTGCCGGGGCCTCCCAGGATTTTGCCGAGAAGCGAATCCTGTCCGCGCATTGGGCGAATAAGCCAAACCGAATGCGTGGGGCGAAGTCCCGGTTTCCCGGAGGGGCCAGCGTGCGCGAGACTCCAGGGTCCCCGGGATAAACGATGCCGGCGGGCGCGGTCGGGAAAACCACGGACTGTTCGCCCGGAATAAACGTAATGTTGTTATTGTATTTCTCATACCAGGGCTCGATCCGGTCCCATCGCAAACCGTAATTCAGCGTGAAGTTGTGCGTCACGCGCCAACTGTCTTGCCCGTAGAGGCCCACATATTTGTTGCGGCCGTAGAACGCTCTGAGTTGGTTCTGAGTGTATATGGCTCGAAACGCCCAGCAGGAAATCCGCGAAGTCGATGCCGGTCTCGCTCCCGTTGAAGTCAAAGCTGCCATTCAGATCGGCAGAAAGGATGCGTGTTGATCTGGTCGTATTCCAACTGGGCCCCGAATTTGATCGAGTGCGTTCCCACCATTTTGGAAAAATTGTCGCTCAAGCCGAAATCGTTGTTAATCTGATCGAACTGGCCGGGGACGGTCCCGAATAGTGAAGCTACTTGTTAAATACAACGTTTTCCACGCCCTCGGCTGAGGCGCCAGCGGGACAATGCCTGCCGTCAAAGCCCTGAGAGGCAAGGCTGACGCCCAGCCCACCCACGGGCTTGCCCAGATCGTTTGCGTCGCGCGTGTAACTGAAGTGAAATTCATTGACGGCACTCGTTCCCAGCTGTCTTGGTGTCACCGAGAACAAACAATTGCGCGCGGCCCGTGTTCAGACCGTTGAACCCGGGCACATTGGCTCCTCCCTGAGCGGTTGGATAAGGATTGTTCGAGAGTATAGTCATCGAATGAATAGTAGGCGAATATCGTGCCCCAGCGTGTGTTGGCATCGACGCGCTCGCCAATCTTGTCGTCGCGGAGAATCTGGTTGTACGCCGATGTCGAGAAGTGGAATTTCCCGGCGTAAGATGTTCGGCGCCGGGATATATTTCAACAAGTTCAGGGCCGGAGCGGACCAGGCGCTCTGCGGGATCACGGCGTTCGGGAAAACGCATTGTGAGGTGAGCTGGTGCATCCCGGGGTGTAGTAGGGTTCGCCTTCAGAGACTGGGTAGCCGAGCTTCTGCGACAGCAGGTTTGCAAAGTAAGGTTCCGCCTCACCGTGCCGGTCAGCGAACTCGCTTCGTCGGACAAATCGCCGGTGCGGTCTTGCATACGAGGGAACAGGGATCAGGCCGTGTCCGTACCCCTGAATCTGCCGTGTGCCTTGATAATCCGAGAAGAAGAAGATCTTATTCCGCACGATGGGGCCGCCGACGGTGCCCGCCGAACTGGTTTTGAATGAAAGTGCCGCGAGTGGGAGAGAAAAAATTGCGCGCGTCCAGATCGGTGTTTCGCAGGAATATCGAAGGCATCCCCATGAAACTGGTTGGTTCCGGATTTCGTAATGACGTTGATTTGGCCTCCGGTATATTTCCCATACTCCGCGTCAAAGTTGTCGGACAGGATTCGAAATTCGGCGATGGAATCGAGATTGGGAATGATGGCGGCGGCCATGCTGCCCGTCTCTTCGGCATCGGCGCCATTGACCATGAAGCCGTTGGCGGATTCCCGTTGGCCGTTGATGGAAATTGTTCCTGGGTTCAAATCGCCGGAGGGAGAAAACACGGCTTGGCCTAGTCCCTGAACCGTCTGGATGTGATCGTCGTGACGGGCAGTGACGCCGGGCTGAAGCGCAAGCAGGTCGGTATAGCTGCGGCCGTTGAGCGGCAGGGCCGCCACGTTGGTCGGCTGTGATGACTTCCCCCATCTGGGTGCTGGCCGTTTCAGCCTGCACCGGCGATTCTTGTACAGTGACGGTTTCCTGGCTTTCGCCCAACTTCGAGCACCGCGTCCACCAAAAGAGCGCTGTTGACGTCGACCGTTATACCCGCGCGGCGATAGGGCCTGAAACCGGCGACAGTGATATCGAGTTCGTAGTGGCCGACGGGTAGGCTAGGGAAGGAGTAGACTCCGGCATCGTTGGTCGTGACCACTTGCCGGACGCCAGTGTCTGTATTGGTTGCGGTTACGGTGGCTTTCGGAACCACCGCGCCGCTTGGATCCTTAACCGTTCCCGAAATGCTTCCCCCCACGGCGGCCCGAGTGACCCTAGGCAGTCCGAGGAGCGTGACCACCATCACAAGCAAGCAGGTTGATCTCATCATCTGCGTCAAGCGATCGGGCTGTGGCTTCGCTCGAATCCGCATTGCCCTGCCTCGAAGGAATCAACCCATCGATGAAAAGAATAGATCGGATTCGATTTTGAAAATGTAAGGATGCTGCAATGATGTTGTAACGATCTTGTAAGCGCACCCGAGGCCTCGGACAGGGTTCCAAACGCGTTCCCTACGAAGCCTCCCCAATCTGCGGATACAACTGTGGTAGGAACGAATGCATCGCAGGAAGAGTACACGGTCATTCACGCCCACGAAGTTTCCCCCGGCCACTTACGCCGCCTGACCGTTTAACTGCTTCTGTGAGGATTGAGTGCCGGCCGCAGGAAAGGAAATAACCCATGCGCCAATTTTTCATAGCCTTCCTCCTAATGCTTTTTTGTCGTGGTTCGATGTCCGGACAATCGAACCCTCAAACCCCTCCGCAAACCACGGCTGAATCCTCGGCTGCCGTTCCCTTGGCGGTGCCTGCTGGAACGCCTCTTCCGGTGGTCCTGGACAAAGAGGTGCGCATTCAGAAAGTTGGCCAGACCGTTCACGGAAAGATCGCCGAACCCGTGTATGCCTTCGACAAGCTCGTTGTCCCGGCAGGCAGCGAAGTTACAGGTCAGGTGACTCAAATCGGTAATGTTTCCGCGTCGCAGCGCGCCCTCGCGGCCTTGAATGCAAATTTTTCTCCCACTCGCGATGTTCAGCTGGACTTCGACCAACTCGTGCTTCCCGATGGGCGCCACGTTCCTCTTCGCACCCATGTTTCTCCCGCCTCGCAAGGCGTGTTGCAGTTCGCGCCCGCGGCAAACTTGAAGAAACAAGGCTCGGATGAGAAGAAAAACGCCGCGGAGAAACTGGCTTCCCGCAAGGTGAACGAAACCCGGCAAGAGATCAACCGCGAGTGGGAAACCGCAAAGCAGCAGGTCACCGCCCCCGGCAAGATGCACCGCCTGGAAAGGATGGGAATCGCACAGTTGCCGTACCATCCGCAGTACATGGACGCGGGAATGCGATTCAATGCCGAACTTCTCGATCCTCTGGACTTCGGAAGCGAGGAGATGACGCCTGTGACGACTCATTCGACCGGCACGCCGCCCGCGCCAGGGAGCGTGATTCATGCGCGTCTTGTTACGGCATTAAGCTCCGCCAATGCAAAAAAGGGCGATCCCGTCGAAGCTGTCATGACAGAGCCTCTGTTCTCCGAAAATCAACTGGTTCTCCCGGAAGGTACCGATCTGAAAGGCTCCGTGCTCCAAGTGCAACCCGCCCGAAGTCTGCGTCGAAACGGGCAGCTCAGGATTGTCTTCCACCAAATAGCTCCTCCTAGTTCCGCATACCAAAACGTGGAGGCGAGTCTGGAAGGCGTCGAAGTGAAAAGCGATGAACATCTGAATCTGGATTCCGAGGGCGGCGCGCAAGCGACGACCCCCAAGACGCGATATTTGACCACCGGAATTTCTGTTGCGCTGGCAGCTTCTTCGCTGGCGCCAGATGCCGACGCAGGCGCCAGCGCGCAATCCGTCGGGGAATCCGGGGGACGTGCCTTGAACGGGGCATCGGGTTTCCGAGTGGCCGGACTGTTGGTTGGCTTACTGGTCCGTTCGAGGGCTGTCGCCTCGGGATTCGGGGTCTACGGAGCGGGCATGTCGATCTACGATCATTTTCTGACGCGCGGACGCGACGTCGTATATCCCAGAGATACCGCAATGGCGATCGGTTTCGGTTCGCGCGCAGCGGAGCCGGCGAATACCACTCCGGGGACATAGCCGACGGATAGCTCATCGCAAGTATCGATTATTCATTCCGAGTCACAGATGTTCGCCGGAAGCCAGGTCGAGCTAAATTTCTGCGCTTGGCGGTCTCCTGTCAAATGACCGTGCCAAGATGGTGCTCCCTTGTTTCAGAATGGATTTCATGAACGACTAGTTTCGCTTCGGCACAGCCTCCCGCACCTGCCAGTCATCTCCTCGAACCTGCGCATCGGCAAGCAGATGCATTGATTTCAATCAAAGAACGATAAGAACTATTTCGCCCCATCCCAAACGGCTGGCGTCGTGCAATGAATCCACCCCGCATGGCAGAAATTCAGCCCAAGCGCTTGGCCGGACGTCAGACTTTTGGACTTCCCTCTAAACCTCAAGCTCACGGCGAACGATATATTGGTCGAGAATGCGAAAAACAGCGTTTCACCGGTAAGGCCTTGCGCAAACTCTCACAAACACCAAATTGGGAGTGACGTATGGATTTCATTTTAAGAATGCCGCCTCAGTTCAATTGGGCATTTTTCCTGACCGGGACGATATTCGCCTTCGGCGGTGGGGCCATTATTCTGATGGCGTTCCTGATGGGGCGCCGCGCCATTCGGCACTTCCGCATCCAGCGATTTGATAAATTCGCAATCAAGATTCACAAGCAGTGGCGCGAGATCGTGAGAGGAGACATTCCGCCGGAAGCGTGGCGGGGGGACTCCATGCAGTGCCAAATCGTGCAGTCGATTGTGATTCAGGAGATCGGCGCCGCGACGGATAAGGACCGGGCGGGACTTCAGGAATTCCTCCGCGCGAACGGTTTGGTGAACACCTGCATAGAAAAAGTCCAGGCAGGCCGCGGATGGGCGCGCCGGAGGGCCATCCTGGCGCTTGGCGCGATGCGCGTGCCCGAAGCGATCCCCCCTCTTTCCGAAGCGCTCGACGACTGGCAGTTCGATACAAGAATGGCCGCCGTCGAAGCCTTAGGGCGCACATTTCTCCCCGAAGCGGGCGAGCCCATCATCGAAAGCTACATGGTCGGCGGGCTCAAGGTGCCGCCCGACCCTATTTCGAATGCACTGGTGCGCTGCTTCATTGGCCGCCCCGAAGCGCTGCTGCCTTTTCTTCGCCGCTCCCAGGGGGAATCGCGCGAATTGCTGGCCCGCGTGGCCAGCGAACTCGCAACGCCGGCGATGGCCGATGAAATGCTGATCCTCGCGGCCGATCCACAGCCCGAGGTCCGGGCGTCCGCGGCAAAAGCGCTATCCGTTGCGTCCGCTGCAGTTAGCGATTTCCGCGCTTGCGGACCTGGCGCGGGACGAAGTCTGGTTCGTTCGCCTGCGCGCCGCGATGGCGCTGAACGAAATTCCCCACCCGAGGACGATCCCGATTTTGCTCGGAGCCATCCGCGATTCCAACCGGCTCGTCCGCATCCGCGCCGCGTCCGCCCTCACGAAATTCCAGCAGGAGACCGTGGAAATTCTGCAAAGCATCGTCGATTCCCGCGACCGGTACGCGCTCCACGCCATGATCTCCGCCCTCGAACTTGGCGGCGGCTTCGGGAAAGTGATGGCGGAACTCGAAGATCCCCTGCTTCACGACCAGACCGCGCGCCAGCTTCTCGAAGCCCTCCGCGAAGGCGCCGCCGGCCTGTGGAGCATGCGCCCCGCCGATCCCGTGGTGGAATCTGTGTTTCCGTAAGGTTCCACCAGTCACTCATCACGAATCACCTATCGGTTCGCTATTTTCGTTCCGACCGCAGGTCAATCCCCAATTGCTGGCACTTCTTGTAGAGGTGGCTGCGCTCGAGGCCCAGGGCGCGGGCTGTGTTGGTCATGTGGTGATGATGGCGGCGGAGTTCGGCAAGCAGTACTTCCCGTTCGAAGGACTCCATGCGCTGGGCAAGAGTGCCGGTTTTCACCGCCGTGGCGGGTTCGCCATTACCGGTCGCGGGAAGGGCCAGGTTGATTTCCTCGCTGGCGATCGTTTCGCCGGCCGAGAGCAGCAGGACGCGCTCGACCACGTTCCTCAGTTCGCGGACATTGCCGGGCCACGAATAGCGCTTCAGAATTTCCAGCGCTTCGGTCGAAAAATGTTTCTCTTTCCATCCATTCTGCGCCGCGACCTGCGCCGCGAAATACTCGGCAAGGACGGGAACCTCTTCGGCTCGCTCCCGCAAGCGGCGGCAGGACAATGGGGAAACACGTAGATGCGATGAAACAAATCCGCGCGGAAAGTGCCCTGGCGGACCATTTCCTCGAGGTTGCGATGCGTCGCAACCAACACGCGCGCATCCACTGGAATCGGCTTGTCCCCGCCGACACGCTCGATTTCGCCCTCTTCCAGCACGCGGAGCAACTTCGCCTGCATGGTCAGGGGCATGTCGCCAATTTCGTCCAGAAACAGCGTGCCGCCTCCGGCCTGCTCGAATTTGCCGATATGCCGGGCCGCCGCGCCGGTAAACGAGCCTTTCTCATGTCCGAACAGCTCGGACTCGATCAGCTCGGCAGGGACTGCGGCGCAATTGAGCGTCACGAACGGTCCCGCGCGGCGCGCGCTCTTCTGGTGAATCGTGCGCGCGATGAGTTCCTTGCCCGTCCCCGTTTCGCCCTGAATCGCGACGCGCGATTCGCTTGCGGCGACGCGCTCCACCTGCGCCAGCAACCGCTCCATGACGGGCCCGGCCCAGATGACTTCATGCTTGCCGAGCCGACGGCGAAGATCGCGATTTTCCTCTTCAAGGTGCCGCAGCCGCAGCACATTTTCAATGGTGACGAGAAGTTTTTCGGTGGAAAGCGGCTTTTCGAGGAAATCCACTGCGCCCAGGCGCGTGGCCCGCACCGCCATTTCCATGCTGGCCTGGCCCGAAATCATCACCACGGGAGTCGTCATGCCGGCGGCCTTTAAATCTTCGAGCAGCGAAATTCCGTCCTTGCCGGGCATGACCACGTCCGAAAAAATCACATCGAACCGCTCCGCGCGAATCAAGTTCGAGCGCGCGGGCGGCGCTGTCGCACACGGTGGCTTCGTAACCGGCCAGGCGGAAGGCGCGCGAGAGCGACGCCAGCGTGTTTGGATCGTCGTCGATGAGCAGCAGATGCGGCTTGGGAGATGTCATGGTTTTCGAGGTCTACGCGGCGGAGCTGATGGGGCGTCCCGCGGGTTCTGCTTCCGCCAGCGGTGTTTCCGGGCGAGCGGTCTTCTGCTTGAGGGGCAACTCGATGCGAAACGTCGCGCCCGCTCCCGGCGCGGATTCCACTTCAATTTTTCCGCTGTGATCGCTCACCACCGACTGCACGATGGCCAGGCCCAGCCCGGTGCCATGCCGCTTGCTGGTGTAGTACGGAGTAAACAGGCGCGCGCATTCCTCCGGCGTCAGGCCCGCGCCGGTGTCGCTGACTTCGAGGCGCACCGAGCCGTTGTGCTGCGACGTGCGCACGGTCAGCGTGCCGCCGGCGGGCATGGCGTCGAGCGAATTGAGAACGAGATTTTCCAGCGCCCGGCGCAGCAGGATCGGATCGGCCTGCGGGCGGGCGAGATTTTCGTCCAGGTACAGCTCCGGCGTGATGGGCGGGCGGCCCACGGCGCTCAGTTGCGGCTCGAATAATTTGACGACGCTGCGGACCGACTCGTTCACATCCACGGACTCGAATTCCGGCGGCGGCATCTTGGCAAAATCGCTGAAGCGGCTGACGATCGCTTTCAGATTTTCGAGCTCGGCGCGCAGCGTCGCCGTGGATTCGAAAAATACCTCGTCGAATTGCTCGGGAGTCTGCTCGCGCGCGCGCTGCAGATTTTCCACGGTCAGTTGCAGAGGGAACAAGCGGATTTTTCAATTCGTGCGCGAGCCTGCGCGCCAGTTCGCGCCAGGCAGCGACGCGCTCGGTCTGCACCAGGCGTTCGCGCTGCTCGGCAAGCTGGCGCGTCATTTCATTGAAGGCCTCGGCGAGCTGTCCGATTTCATCGCGCGAGTGCACCTCCACGCGGGCTTCCCAGCGTCCCGCGGCAACTTCGCGCGCGCCTGCGGCAAGCTGTTCGATCGGGCGCGTGACGCGCGCCGAAATCCACCAGCCCGAGAACCAGCCCCAGCAGGATCACGCCGCCGCCAACCAGCCAGCGCCAGAGCGCGAATAAAATTGAGCATCTGGACCAGGTCCTGGCGCGAACTCCCCACCAGAAGGACGCCCAGCAAATCGCCTTCGCGGCCCGTCAGCGGAATGGCGTCAAAGTTCGACGAGTTGGCCGCGCGATCCGGACGTCCAGTCGATTCGTCTTTTGCAGCTCGCGGCGAGTTCTGCTGCACCTCGGTGATCAGCGGCGCGAACAGATCGGGCTGGGCGACCGGGCCGCGGAGATCGGTGAGCGCGGACGGCGTAAAGCCCGGCTCAAGATTTCGATAAAGCAGCGCGCGCATGTTTTCCGGCAGGACCAGCGTCGCCAGAAAATTCTGATCGAGCCGCTGGCCGCCGATCAGGTAGAACTGTCTTTTCGCCGACGCGCACCGTGCGAACGGCGAGCAAGCCCAGTTCCACGGTGTCGGGCATATCCACGCGCTGCAAGAACGCGCCCTGCGAATTCCAATCCGTTCTCCGATCCGACCCAGTCGTTTTTGTAACCGAAGCGCGCGGGCCACTCCGCGGAAGAAATCAGCGTGCCGTCATCGGCAACGATGTCGAGGAAATCGAGTTGCTGGGTTTGCGCGATGCCCCGCGCGTCGTTGTAATACTGCGAAGCGTCGGCCTGGGGACGGTTGAGGTCGATGGCCATGCGAAGCGTGGCTTCGGCATCGGCAATTCCCTGCACGCGATGCGCGATTTCTTCTCCCCGCTGCGCATATTCCCTGCGAAACTGCGCGACCAGCGCTTCGGTGCGCTGGCGGTCAAATTCCTCGAACGCGCGCCGCGTGTACACCGACACGCCCCACGCCACCAGCGTCACCGCCGCGACGATGGTCAGCGTAAAAAAGGCCAGCAGTTTGGTGCGAAAACTCATTGCGCGATTTTTCCCCGGCCGCTGGCGCCGGCTCGAGCCAAACATCCTCCAGCCGCCAGCCGCCCCAGCGCGGCGGCATCCAATCGCGCACCTGCGGACTCAGGCCATAACTTTCGGAAACGTGCACGAGGGGAATCACGCGGAAGGCATCAATTGGCGCGCGTTCCGCGGCGTAGGCTTGCTCCGGCGTTTCCAAACTTGCGGGCGGCGCTTCGCCGAGCGCGTTCAATACTTCAGCGAGAGCGAGTCCAGGATCCGGCGCGGCCATGCGATATGCGCACCAGCCGCATGTCCGCGGCAGAATTTTTCGCGCCAGCGGCCTGTCCTGAAATTTGCGCCACGATCCCGGCTTCCCTCAGATTGACGGCCACGCGCTCCGCCACTGCACGCGCCTCCGCATCGCCAGAATCATAGACCAGCACAAGCGGGGCCGGACGAGAAACTTCGCGGCCCGTTGCTGCCAGAAGTTCTTTTGCGCGCGGCAAATCCGTTGCAACCGGAAACAGATGCGCGTAACCCGGAAATCCAGTTTGGCAGCAAGCCTCCTGCCAGCCACGCCCTGCCGCTGCAGGATCACATCGGCGATGGAGGCGCGATCGATGGCCAGCGAAATCGCTTGCCGCAGGCGCATCATCCTGAACTTCAGGCTTCCCCGTATTAAATTGCAAGCGCAAATAGCTCCACCGGATCGCTGGAAACCGTGCGCACGCCTCGCTGCGCTGCGCGGCGCACTTGAGAAGCAGGCAGTTCCACCACGTCGGCCTGGCCGAAGGCGATCGCGTTGGCTTGCTGGTCGTAAGCTCACGCCCATCGTGAGCTCAATCTTGTCGACAAACGGCCGCCCCGCCCAGCAGGATTCATTCGCGGTCAAAACAACTTTCGATGCGGCGCCGGAAGGCCATTCGCTGACTCGAAATGGCCCCGTGCCGAAAATCCCGCCGTCATTCGTTGTGTGGAAAATGAAGTAGCGGCCCGCTGGCGAGTTCAGTGGCCAGATCCGGCATCGAGTGATCCGCTTGAATGATGACGGAATCGGAATTCGCGCTCACGTCAAACGTGTTGCCGAGCAATTGTTGGAGCGCCAAGAGCGGCGACTTCCGGCGTGAGCGGCGAGCCATCGCTGAATTTCACATCCTTGCGCAAGCTGAAATTGCCAGCGCTTCGACTGCGCATCGTGCTGCCAGGAAACAGCCAGCGCGGGTTGCAGGCATGCCATGATCGTCGAATCTGACAAGGCGATCGAAAACGAGTGCTTCCACACGCTCGGCTGCAGTCAGCTTCGCACCTGCTCCGAAGGCCATTGGCGCGGATCGATGGACGCGATGCGCTCGCTCATCTGGACGCGCAAAGTACCACCGTTTTTCGGCCGGGTTGATGCGGCCAACGTAGTCGCGACAATCATCACTCCTATCAGGAGTATCAGCGCGAAGGCAGAGGAAGGCTTATTGCCCGCATGATATGGACAATCGATACACTTCATAATTCCCATCTTTCAGATCGCGAACAATGGCAGTCACGAATTGAGGGTCCGGCCCGAGCGAGAATTTCAGAACTGGCCCTGGAAAGCTCACTTGATTGCTGATGACAGATTTACCCATGAATACTTGAGCCGTATCTGACCGTGTGTAATCGCCTGTACCCGAAGCAAGTATGGGACCGGATGTAGAACAATCGTTTGGCAAGTCTCTGACCTCATCGCCATAAATCGGTTTGTCCCCACCAACTTCTGCGACTCTTCCATGGTCATCTGGTCCGAACACATTCTTTGGCACGTAACATCGAATCAGCTTTTGAGTGTCGAGGGACACATCACACGTCCTCCCACCCGATACACTTTCGACCAAATTTCCGAGTTGGTTGACAGCACCTGTAACCCCACGACCCAAGGGTTCAGGAGGCGGGAATTCTACTTTTTGAAGCGCTGCACCCTTTTCAGCCTTTGTGATGATGATGCCATCAGGCACGAGCAAGACCATACGTTGTTCGAAGTCTGGCAAAAATACGAATGTCACGTCCAGGATCTGCTCCTGCCCCTCCCAGATCTTTTCGCTGTGAAGCGTCATCCTCATCGTATCAGTAAGGACTTGATTCGTGACAGGGAGCGGCATAGTTGAAAAAACAGTCTGAAAAGTATCTCCTCGGCGAACTACCGCCGTCCAAACATAACTTGTCAGATTCTCGGATAAGGTAACCCGCACTCTTGGGACTTCTGTGCCGCTCGTTGACGTGCCAACGGCCAATGCAAGCGACCCCGCTTTGAGCGCTTCGATTGCGCGAGCGAAATCGTCCGACGAGAGGGATGACAGATTTTGAAATTCCAGTATCACCTCGGATCGCGCCGACAAGTTCGCTGGGTCCTGGATGGGAAGAGTCGCCACAATTTTCTTCGCGAGTTCCCTGGCGGAATCTTCCAGCGTATCGCAACGCGCCGCAATCGGTGCTCCGATCAAGACGAAAAGAAACAGGAGGGTGCGGCAGGAAAGTTTGGAGCGATCAATGCCCGTCATCGGAATGCTGCGCTCGGCCACTCGTCTAAATAGAGCTAAACTCTCGTCGCGGCCTCGTCTGAGAGAAATCATAGCATAGGCACAGCAGTGAAGTGTCCGTCCCGAGCTCTGCGTTTCGCAATGTGCATCGGCGACTCGCAACTTTTGCCGCATCCCCAGTAGCGTAGACTTCAGTCTGCGCGGTTTTGATTTGCTAAGCCAAAAAGCAAATTCAAGAGCGCACAGGCTGAAGCCTATGCTACTAAAGCCCACACGCGCGACCGCCCCGACGGTGTCGGGGCGGTTCGCGCACTGGCCACCGGCCGGGTGGCGCTGGCTTGGGAAAATCCTTCGCAGGGGCGGCGGTCCCTGTCCCGGTTTCCTTCGGGCGGCCCACAAGGGTTTTGGCCGGTGGAACTCAATATCACTTCGTTTTCAGAGTCTGCGCCCGGGCGCGCGCAAGACGCGATGGGTCCTGACTGGTTTCGTCCGTGTTGTTCGGCGTTGTCCCGCCGGTGAACGCCGAACGCAGCACATCGGAAGCGAAGAAATTCTGCCCGTCGGTTGGCACCATGATGATTTGCAGTTTGTCCGAGAGCCGCTCCGCGATGATTTTTTGAATCAGCATCGGATTTTCCTTGAGCACGGCCGCTTCTCCCTGCAGCCGTTCGGCGTCGGCCGCCGCCGTGAGGCGAATCGTGTCGGCGTTGGCTGCGGCGGCCAGCCGGGCCGAATCGGCGTCCGCGGCCGCCAGCACGCGACGCCGTTCTGCTTCCGCCTTGCTGTCGGTGACTTTGGCGTCGGCGGCGGCTTCGGCATTTTGCTCAGTGGCTTCCTTGCGCGCCTGCGGCTTCCAGGCGCGACTCCTCGATCTGCTTCTGCTTGAGCGGCAGCGTGTACTGCATGGCGTCGGATTCCGCCTTGGCGGCGATGACGCGGGATGCGGCGTCCGCTTCGGAGCGCTTCAGCTGCTGGGCTTTTGCCGCTTCCGCCTGGAGTTCGGCGATCTTCACTTGTTTCTCGTAAATCGCCGTTTCAAATTCCATGCGCTCGCTTTCCTGCTCCTTCAGGAGAATATCCTTCGAGGCCCTTGGCGTACTCCGGCGGGAGGTGAACGTCGCGCAGGAGCACTTCCTTCACGACGATGCCGTCCGAGCCCAGGCGGTCGGTGATGGCCTTGGTGGATCTCGCGCGGAATTCATCGCGCTTGGTGGAGAAGACTTCGCGCACGACGTAATTGGGGGCCAGGTCGCGGAACGCCGTGGAGACCACGGGCGCGACGATTTCCGAATCCACCGGCTGTGCCAGGTTCGCGTGGATGTAACCCAGCCTCTGAGGATCGAGGCGATAGCGCACGGAAACGGCAAGTCCGATGGTCAGGCCTTCGCGCGTCTGCACGGTCAGGACTTCATTCTTGGTCGTTGTCTCTGGCGTCGCTACCGTGGTGAACAGATGGTCGCGCAGGTCATACACGGCCACGTGTTGCACCAATGGGCACGACCAGGTGCACGCCGGGATACAGCGTCCCCGGCCGCACGCCGGAAATCTGGCTGATTCGAATTCCGCCGGACCCTTCCGGCACGGAGGCGATGCTCATTGCCAGAAGCAGCGGCACCCATGCCAATCCAAACAATTTCGCGGCGAGTTCCAGCGAGGGGGTGGGCTCCGCCCGGAGCCCACCAGGATAGGGCGGCGCGCCCCCGCCTTTTCGGCCGCCCCGGGCTCCCCCGAGCCCATCAGCTTCTGGAACTGCATCGCCAGGTACACATCGTATCCAACCACACCCGCCGCGGTGCCGAACATCGCAACACTCGCGGCCATCAACAACCACTTCAGTGCGAACATGACTCTTACCTCCGCTCCCTCGAGTCTGTGCCCCTGCTCGTCGAGGGGATTCTTTGCTACCTCGCGCGCTCACCTGCCTGGCGCGCCACCATCCGGATGGGAACGGCTTCCAGCTTTCCGCCCGGCATCAACCGGAACAGTCCCCGCAGGCCAATCCAGGTGACCCACAACGCCAGCAAGAACGACATCACCATGATTTCGATCAGCACAGCCGCATTCATAAAAGTTTCCATTGCCGACCCTCGACTTTCTTCGCAAAAAGAAATGGCACGAGGCCCGCCAATTATTTTTGCATTGAAAAAACTGGACTTACGGCGTGCGTTCGCCGCGCAAGACGTGGCGCGCCGAACACGCTGTATACAAACGAACGCGACGGAGAACCGCGGTCAGGCGCGGCAAACACCCTCATTTTCGTGGGCTTGGGCTATACTGTGTATGAAGGTCAGGGGCGCGATGCGCGGTGAAGGAATCAAAATTGGACGGATTTTAGGGATCCCGATCTATCTGCATCCAAGCTGGTTCCTGATTTTCGCCCTGATCGCCGTTTCGTTCGTTTCCGAATACTCCTGCGCTTCAACTCAACATCCCCACGGCCCGTTTATGGGGCCTGGGATTAATGACGAGCCATCTTGTTTTTTGGCTCTCTTGTGTTTCACGAGATGTCGCACAGCGTCATTGCCCGGCACTACAAGATCCCGGTGGCTTCGATCACGTTGTTCGTGTTCGGCGGCGTGGCCCGCATCAGCCGCGACCCCTCGCGAGCGATGCGAAGAATTCAACATCGCCGTGGCCGGACCGCTTTCCAGTCTGCTGCTCGGTGCGGGATTCGGAATTGTCCATCATTTTGCCGGGGATAACGTAGTTCTGAAAACGCTTACCGGATTGCTGGCCGGGATCAACGTCAGCCTGGCCCTGTTCAATCTGCTGCCGGGTTTCCCGCTCGACGGAGGACGCATTTTCCGGGCCGTCGTTTGGGGCTTCACCAAGGACTATGCGCGGTCCTCGCGCATCGCTGCTCTGGCGGGTCAAGTTGTGGCCTTCGGGATGATCGCGCTGGGCGCTGGAACGGCTATCACAGGCTACCCACCTTTGGGAGGCTCGATCGGCGGAATCTGGCTCGCGTTCATTGGATGGTTCCTGCTGACCGCCGCGCGTCAGAGCAAGGCGCAGGCGGACGCGCGGGGAGCGCTTGAAGGCTTGCGCGTGGCCGACATCATGACTCCGGATTTGCCCACGATCGGGCGAGAGATTTCACTCGAAGACTACGCAAGAGAAATCATGCGCACCGGTCGCCGCGCGCATCTGGTCGTCGCGCATGAGCAACTCGTCGGGCTGATGACAGCCGAATTGCTCCACTCGGTCCCCAATCAGGATTGGGACGTCACGTCTGTGCAGGCCGTGATGCTTCCCAAGAACAAGCTCCATTGGGCCGCGCCGGAAGAGCCTGCGCTTTCGCTGCTCGACCGCATGCGCACAATCGGCATGCAACAAATGCCCGTGATTGCCAGTGGCAACGTTGTCGGCATCGTCACGCGCGATTCCATCCTCCGTGTGCTGCAAGCCCGCCACGAAGTTGGGTCCTTCGCCGGTAGGTAGTCATTCGTCTTTCTCTTGGATATTCACTCACAAGGAAATTGTCATTCCGAGCGCAGCGAGGAATCCCTCCGCGATGGTCGCCAAAACAGAAGAGAGATTCCTCGCTGCGCTCGGAATGACAGGTCGGAGTTCGTTCATCAAAGGGAGATGGCTGACAAGGCGTGCTGTCAGCGCAGAAGCGCATTCACTTTGCGCATCAGGGCTGCGAAATCCGAGGGATTATATGCGGAGGGATTTTCGAGCTGCTGAAAAAGACCATTGATCGCCGCTCGAACGTCGGCGGCGTTCGCCACTTTCTCGGTTTTCGAATAGGCGATGAACAGCGAATCGAGGGCCATGGCCGCTTGCTCGGCGGCGCGTTCGCCTTCGTTTGAAATTTCATCCGCATCGCCGGAAATGCGCTGCAGCAGGCGCAAGGTCATGGCCGCGTCATAAGGTTGCCCTTCGATCCGCGCCACAAGTTGGTTCGATAAAGCCGCGGCGCTTGCGGACGCGGAAACCACAGCGTCCCTGTCGGGATTCAGCTGGCTGAGCATTTTGGCAACCTGGTCGATCTGCTCATCGAGGCGAGACGCGCCGGCATCATCCACCTGATGCGCGAGTTCGCGAAACACCGCATACCGGGAATCGTTCCACGGCGGATCGCCGGGCCGGCGTCCCGCGTAGCCGCGTTCCTGCCGCCAGCTCTGCTCGGGGGCTGTCAGCGCGTGGTGGCATGCGAAGCACTGCAATTCTGAATATTCCGGCCAATTCTTGCCTTTCGCGCGCCATTCGATCCGTTCCATGGACGCCCGAAGCTGCACGGCCTGCCCCGTGCCCCATTCGCGCACGCCGGACCACGCGTCGCTCTCCGCCGGCACGCCTGGAGCGCTCTCACGAGGCGTCTTCCAGTGCCGCGGCATCACGGAGGAAAAGGAGTCGAGTTCGAAATACAGATCGGGGTGCCCGGCGGCGAGCATTTCGTGGTCTACGAATTTCTCCTGCGTGCCCAGGTGGCACTCCAGGCATTTCTCCGTGCGGCGGACGAGGTTTCGCGTGTCAACCATTCCGGCGGCGACGGACTGCTCGTGCGTCCAGTTGCGCGTGGTGTGCGGGCCCAGCCACGCCGACGCGGGTCCGTGGCAGTTCTCGCAAGTGACGCCTTCATTCAGTTCGAATGTCTTTGCGCGCTCGTCCGCCGGAACGTCGAGCGCATGGCAGGCCAGGCACTTGGGCGCGGCCTCGGACTTGCCAAGCCCCAGGATGCGCCCCATGCGCTCTCCGATGGGCCCGGTGAGGGCATCATAGGCCTTCGCGTGCTTATCCTTGACGACCCAGATGCTGTATTCGTTTTGAAAGATGCGGCTATCGGCGCGGGGCTTCACGCTGCCATGACAACTGGTGGAGCTGCAAGAGCCGGGTCCCGTGTACTTGCTGGCCTCCGCGGGAGGATTGGCCGCCAGCACGAGAGGAAAAAGCGCAAAAAAAATAGCGCCGGCCAAAATGACGGCGCATTGCATCGGCGAGCGTTTGGCTTCAGGCCCGATTTTCATTCCTTTTCCCGGATGGACCGCAACCCCAATCGCGCAAGCCGTAGCGCTTGCTCGCGTCAGAATTTCTTATACTGCCCGTGGGAATCGAAGTCAACGAATCGTCGAGGCCCAATTTCCCAATGGTGAGCCTCTCCGATAACAATGGCTGGCTGGTGGATTTGAATGTATAGCCCATGCGGAGCCTTGAGCATCCAATTGGCTGAGCAGCTTTTATAGAAAGGGAGAAAATCATGAGCAAGACCAAAGGTTACGCCGCGTCTTCGACGAAGTCGCCGCTGGCGCCGTTTTCGTTCGAAAGGCGCGAGCCGCGGGAACATGATGTTGCCATCGATATCAAGTACTGCGGGATTTGCCATTCCGATATTCATCAGGCCAGGGATGAATGGGGCGGTTCCGTATTTCCGATGGTTCCCGGGCACGAAATCGCGGGCGTCGTCACGGCTGTCGGAAATAAAGTGACGAAGTACAAGGTCGGCGACAAAGTGGGTGTCGGCTGCTTTGTGGATTCCTGCCGCAAATGCCCCCAGTGCCTGAAAGGGCTCCAACAGTATTGCGCCATCGGCATGGTCCTCACGTACAACGGCAAGGATTACGAAGGCGCTCCGACGTTTGGCGGCTATTCCGAGAGAATCGTCGTCGATGAAAATTATGTTTTGCGGATTCCGGACAACCTGCCGCTCGATGCGGCGGCGCCCTTGCAATGCGCGGGGATCACGCTGTACTCACCGCTCAAGCATTGGCAGGCAGGGCCCGGCAAGAAGGTGGCCATCGTCGGGCTTGGCGGACTGGGCCATATGGGCGTCAAGCTGGCTCACGCGCTCGGCGCGGAAGTTACGGTTTTGAGCCAATCGCTCAAGAAGCAGGCCGACGGAAAACGATTGGGAGCCGATCATTACTACGCCACATCCGACCCGGCAACCTTCACTCGTCTGAAAAAATACTTCGACCTTATCATTTGCACGGTCTCGGCGGGAATCGACTGGAATCTGTATCTGGAGCTTCTAAATATCGATGGCGCCATGGTGGTGGTCGGCGTTCCGGACAGGCAGGTTCCCGTTCAAGGGACTTCCTTGATCATGGGCCGCCGCACCCTGGCCGGTTCGGTGATCGGAGGCATTCCGGAAACGCAGGAAATGCTGAATTTTTGCGGCAATCATAATATCGCCTGCGATATCGAACTCATCCCGATCCAGAAGGTCAACGAAGCCTATGAACGCGTCCTCAAGAGCGATGTCCGATTCCGGTTCGTGATCGACATGGCGTCGCTCAAAGGCAACTAGAAGCTGTCTCATAGGTGGGCCTTGTGGGTCGCGGCTTTACAGTCTGCGGAAAAACCCTCTTTGTTGTCATCCGGAGCGGAGCGAGGGATCTGCTTTTTCGCTAATTCGGGCAAAAAAAGCAGATCCCTCGGGCGAAACCCGCCCCTCGGGATGACAAATTGTGGGTTTTTCCGCAGCCTCTTTAGCCGCGACATCAAAAGCCAAGAAAAACTCGGCTTTAGCCCCTGAAGTGACGGGGAAGCACCAGCCGCAACGATTTATGAGACAAGTTCCAATCTGCGATGGAAAACATCCTCCGGGTGATGATGGACTCGCGAGCCATGGTCTGTTATATGAAATTTGATCTGCATGGACGCGTGGGCGTGACGTCCGTCTTCCCGGGAGAGTTTCGCATTGATTTTCGAGGAACTCAAAAACATCGAGCGGCAGCCCGACGGCGCGCCCGTTGCGACTGAGGACCTGCTTCAGTTATCCGTCTTCAAGGAAGTGTCCCCTCAATTTCTGAAAAAAAACGCGAACGCAACGGTCTGGCGCCATTTCAAGCGCGGCGACATCGTCTGCCGCGAAGGCGAATTCGGTTCGACTGCTTTTTATATTCTCGACGGCAAAGCCAGCGTCCAGCTGGCGAGCCCGATTGCGCACGTAAAGGCGCAAGGCGGTCCGGGCGGATTTTTCGGAAGGCTCACCAGCAAGCTCACCAGCCGTCTCGCTCCGCGTCAGGAGGACCAGCGCGAAGAGGAAGCCGACCGCCGCTCGATCCCCATCGACGCGCCAGTGGATCTCGCTTACGACCATCCGGTCGCGGAACTCGGTCCGGGCGAGCTTTTCGGCGAGATGACGTGCATGAATTACTACCCGCGTTCGGCAACCGTGCGCGCCGAAACCGATTGCACGATGCTCGAAATGCTGCGCAACGTTCTCGACGTCCTGCAGAAGAGCAAGGTCTTCCGCGCGCAATTGGATCAGACATACCGCCAACGGGCGCTCGATTCCCACTTGCGCAATGTGGCGATTTTTCGAGGTCTCACCCAGGATTTTATCGACGATCTTCGCGACCGGGTCGAACTGCTGCGATTCGCGCCCGGCCAGGTGATTTGCAAGCAGGGCGAGCCCGCCGACAGCTTCTATCTCGTTCGGCTCGGCTTCGTGAAAATTTCGGAGGCGTATCCCGGCGGCGAACTGGTTCTGGCCTATTTATCGCGCGGCGATTATTTTGGCGAGATCGGCCTGCTCGGCGGAGGAGGACGAACTGCGACCTGCTCGGCGCTCGACCACGTCGAGCTCGTTCGCATTACCGCCGAGGATTTTCGCGCGATGGTCGAGAAGTTTCCCGATGTGCGCCGCGGTCTCGAAAACATCGCTGCGAGAACGCCAGGAAGCAAACCGCGAGCGCCTGAGCCTGGTCCGCAGCGTTCCCCTCGAGCGTTTCCTTTCGCAGGGATTGATGGAGGCGCAGAGCCTGCTGGTTCTGGACATCGACAAGTGCACGCGTTGCGATGCCTGCGTGACGGCATGCGCCGACTCGCATGACGGCGTGACGCGGCTGGTTCGAGAAGGGCTTCGCTTCGAGAATTTTCTTGTCGCCACATCTTGCCGCCAGTGCCGCGATCCGCTGTGCATGGTGGGCTGCCCCGTGGGAGCGATCCGGCGGCGCAACTCACTCGAAGTCATCATCGAGGATTGGTGCGTCGGCTGCGGCCTGTGCGCGAAAAATTGCCCGTATGGAAATATCAACATCCATTCCTTTACGGCGCAGGCCGACGATCATGAACATCCCGGACACAACAAGGCAGTGGTCCAGAAAAAGGCGACCACGTGCGATTTGTGCAAGGAACAGGCCGAACCGAGCTGCGTCTACGCCTGCCCGCACGATGCCGCTCATCGCGTCGAGCCGCGCGATTTCTTTTCGCAAACTCTGGGGCAGCGAATGGGCCGGGTGGAGGGACGTTGACCAAGCCGGGTGTTGATATTTTATATTCACGCTTTGTGGGTCACGGCTTTAGCCGTGACATTGAAGCCGAAAGGACTGAGGGGCTTTAGCCCCTGAAGTGTCAGGGCCTAAAGGCCCGTCTCTAAACGTCAGTTTTTGTCGGAGCTAAAGCTCCGACCCACAAGTCGAAAATGTCAGAATGTTGATCGGCACGGTGATGATCGTTCTTAGAGAAATTTGGAAGTTATCGATTTTGAGAAACAACGATGCGCATTGATCACACCCACAAATCCTGGCTGATCGCATCGATTGCGATCCTTGGCGTCTCGATTTTTGCTTACGGAATTTATCGCATTCCGTCATCTTCCGGCTCCATGGGCGGGACGACGCTGGGCCTGACGTTCGGAATCCTCGGCTTCGCGTTCATGATCTTTGGCGCGCTGCTGGGCGCGCGAAAGAAAGTTCCCGTCTGGCGCGTGGGCCGGGCGCAAACCTGGATGCGCGGGCATTTGTGGCTCGGCCTGCTGAGTCTGCCGCTAATCCTTTTGCACTCCGGGTTTCGCTACGGGCATGGCCTGACCTTTGCGCTGATGACCCTGCTGATCCTTGTCGTGGCGAGCGGAGTTTTTGGAGCCGCGTTGCAACACTACATGCCGCACGTGATGACGCGCGAAATCACGATGGAAACCATTTACGAGGAGATCGGGCACGTTCGCGCGCAGCTTCTCGAAGAAGCCGAGGAGCTTGTGAAGGCGGCAGTGGCCGAGCCGGCTAAGGCTGCAGCTGCGGGCGCCTCGGAAACCGCAGAGACTGCAAGCGTGGCCGTCGCCGAAGATCTAAACGCACCGTTGCGCAATTTCTACGCGGAGGAGCTGAAGCCGTTTCTCGAAAATCCCGGCGGACGCGGCCATGCTCTCGCGAAAGAGGCGCAGTCGCGCAGCGCGTTCGTGCAATTGCGGACGCTGGTTCCCAAAGCGCTTCACCCGACCCTCGACGACCTCGAAAATATTTGCGAAGAGGAACGCCAGCTCACGCTGCAGTCGCAATTGCACGTGTTGCTGCACGGCTGGCTGCTGCTGCACGTTCCGCTTTCGCTCGCGTTGATTTTGTTGGGCGCAGTGCATGCGGTAATCGCGCTGCGATATTAAAAATTCGGAGCGACGTGGAAGGTTTGTTGGTCGGACCTTCAGGTCCGACAATCCGATTCGGAAAAAACACGGCTTTTAAGCCCTGACGCTTCAGGGGCTAAAGCCCCCCACGATCGCCGGTTGTAATGTCGGAGCTGAAGCTCCGACCCACAAATCGAATCTTTCGCTGATTGCGGCTCTGCGGAATCAGGGCAATTGAGGACCGGCACTCGTGCCACGAACGCGCACAACCAAGAAGCTCGCGCAACGCATCGACCTCGAATATTTCAAGAGGCGCGGCCCGCTGCGGCGCTGGACATTCCTGCTGTCGCTCGCCCTTCCGGCGCTCGCGATGGTTTGGCTCGCGTGGTATACCGTCCGCGCTGACCGGCGCGTGTACTCGGCCGGAAGTCTCGCGCCGTCGCATGCGGTGCTGACGAAACAATGCGCCGCCTGCCATGTCACGCAGGTCGGATTTTTCAGCGAGAAAGTATCCGATCAGAAGTGCCTCGCCTGCCATGATGGCGCGATCCATCACGCTGTACAGGAATTCACGCCTTCTTGCGCTTCCTGCCATGCGGATCACCGCGGAGCAATTCGCCTGGCCGCCACCAGCGACGCCGATTGCACTCAGTGCCATTCGAATTTGACTGCGCGGGGCGCGGCGACAAATTTCGCACGCAACATAAATAGTTTCGAAGCAGACCATCCCGAGTTTGCCGTGCTGCGCGGCGGGCGAGGCGATCCGGGAACGATTCAGCTCAATCACTATCGCCACCTGCAGGCAAATCTGCTGGGACCCAACGGCAGCCACGTCCAGATGGTTTGCACCGACTGTCACCACTCGGCGGCCGACGCGAATGGACCGTGGCCCTACGGCGATGCGCAGAGTCAATCAGGAAAAGCAATGCCCATGCCGGCAAATACCGCAAAGCCCGATGCGGCGAATGCGGCGCCATCGCGCGCCTACATGGCTCCCGCAACGTACGCGCGCACATGCGCGGCGTGCCACACATTGCAATTCGACAAGCGCCTCACCGACTCCGTTCCGCATGACACGCCGGAAGTGATTCATCCTTTCGTCGTGGCGAAGTTGCAAGCCTACATCGCGGCGCATCCGACCGACTTGCGCGTGCCTCGCGATCCCACGCGCAACCTGCCGGAAAAACCGATTCTCTCGGACTATCGCCTGCTGACGCCGCAACAATGGGTCGACGAACGTACGGCTGAAGCCGAACAACTTCTGTGGCGCAAGACGTGCAAACAGTGCCATACGCTGGTCTTCAGTGACGGCGCTGCACTACCGAAAATTGCTCCGTCGAACATCACTTCGCGCTACATGCCGCACGCGCAATTCGATCACTCGCAGCACGGCCTCGTCGATTGCACGAGTTGCCATGCCGCCGCTGCCACGAGTCAGTTAAGTTCTGACGTGCTCTTGCCCGGCATCGCGACCTGCCGCTCCTGCCACAAGCCTGGCCAAGAAGCCGCCGAATCGAGGTGCTTCGAATGCCACACGTACCACGATCCCGCAAAGCGAAAACCGGCACACAGTAATTTCTCATTGGCTGACCTCGCTGCCGACTCGCCGTCTGGCGTAGCCCAAAAGTAATTACACAAAATCTCGAATTTGCAAATCTGGCCAACGAGGAAAAGCCCCGGGTATGAAGACCCGGGCTACAGCAATCGTGCGTGCCTTCTGCTGTAGCCCGCCACTTCAGAGGCGGGGCGCTTCTTAATTATTAATGGAGAAGCGTACTTGCACGCTTGACCAGCGAGCGCACGGAAGAATCCGTGGAGACGACAGGACGCGGCGGCCCCGGCGGCGCATCCGTGACCGTGTAGATCGTGCCGTCGCGAAGGTACAGCTTTTCCGCTTCGGCGCGATTTAACGGGCGCGCGCCGCGGCGTCCGAAGACGGCGAGCTGGTTGCCGCTTTCATCGACCGCGCGGTCGCGATCGATGCCGCGTGAAATCGCGAGCGCGGGACCAGCCGTCCGGTACGTGGCAATCAATTTTGGCGTGGGCCGCGGGCTGAAGCCGTACGATTCGGGGGAATCTTCGGGCGAAATCACCTGCAGGATGCGCACGCCGTTGTGCCCATCGGCAACGTAGGCGAAGACGCTGGCGTCCACCGCGCCGATTTTCACGTCGTTCACATCGTTCATTTGCCCCC
The DNA here is from genome assembly GCA_963757625.1 of Terriglobia bacterium. Taxonomy (GTDB): domain Bacteria; phylum Acidobacteriota; class Terriglobia; order Acidiferrales; family UBA7541; genus Palsa-360. The sequence continues at coordinate 832,182 of CAVWSJ010000007.1, forward strand.
CGGCATTGAACGTCTGATCGAGCCGCGGATGCTCGGGCTGCTCGACATTCACAAGAACGACGCCATTCTTCCCCGCTGAGACATAGGCGTACGTCCTCGAAACAGTTACGTTGCGCGCGTCGTCAATTGGCGTAAATGCTCCAGAAATTAAGCGAGGATGCGCGAGGTCGGTTACGTCGAGCGTTTTTAATCCCTGGCGGTCGGCGACGAACGCATATCGAAACTGCACGGCGACGCCTTGCGGCTCCAGCAAATCGGGTGCACCTATTTCCGCCGTCACGCGCGGCGCCAGCGGATTGTCGAGGTCTACAACGACCAGGCCGCGGTCGCACAAAATGTAGGCGTACGTCCCTGCGATGGTGATCCGGCGCGCGCCGTTCAAAATTCCGCCGGGATTGAACGTGGCCGCGCGGCCGATGAAATTATTCTGCGGATTGCCGTCGAGCAGCGTGCCGACTCCGGGATTTTTCCCCTTCAGATCCGGATTGCCGATGACGATGAGCCCTTCATACTTGTCCGTAACGTAAAGAAATCCGTACATCAAGTGGATTTTCTGCTCTTCGTTTGCGGGATCGTGCGTGCGCAGAGGATCGACGGCCAGCGTCGTCGGCGTGGCCACGGCTGTCGCATATTTCGTCTTCACGTACAGGCGCTGGCCGAGCGGCGAAACCGGAGCGGTGACCATGCGTTCGGAAAAGCCCTTGTTGTCGATGTTCGCGACGTCGAAGATGCGGAACCCTCCCGCGCCCATGGCTGCGTACGCATATTCGCCGCGAAGCTGAATGTCCAGGATATTTCCCTCGTGGCGATATGCGGTCGTAAGTTCGCGCTTACGATCGACCTGCTTGCGGAAATCGTCGGGATACGCCATGCGCTGCAGATCGCTGCCGATCACGGCCTCCGGCTCGTCATGCTCGGCGGTCACGACGGCGTCGAAGCCCTTGTTGCCGGCGGCGACGTAAACGTAGCGTCCCATGAAATTAACGAAGTTCGTGCCTTGCAGGAGGAGCATCGACATCCACGCGTTGTTATCGCGCGCCGCGGATACATGGCAATCCGTGCACGTCTTCGTCTCCCGCGCGCGAACCGTGTGCGGCACGAAGGTCGAGAACGCCTGCCCGCTGAAGCCCTCGGCCGAAACCGTCTGCTGCGTGTTGTAGAGCCACTCGCGATTCGCATTTTGCGAACTCACCAGAATCGCGCACGAGCTGCGCGCGGGCGCAATGCGATGGCCGGTGACCGTGCCGTCGACGGCAAGCATGTAGCCGTCGTCGCGCAGGACCTGAAAATTGTACGAAGTCCAGTTGCGCGTGGTGAGCCCCTCGTTGTGCAGCATGGGCCGCTTTTCGTTGGACTTCATTTCCAGATGGCAGCCAAAACAGTTGGGCGTCCAGGACGTGTGGCAGGCGTAGCAGGTCATGCTGCTGTTGGCGTGAGCAAGTTGAGCCTCGTCTTTCGGTACATCTCCCCATGTCACGCCGTCCGTCCGTAACGTTTTCGCCAGACGCGATTTTTCGCTGTAGTGCGCGTTGCCCGGCGTGATCGAATCGAGCGTCTGCACTACTTCCCATTCGAGGTGCGGGTCCATCATCGATCGCTGGTAAAGTTTTCCGCCGCGCCACTCGAAGCGGCGCTCCTGCCACGGCGTGCGCAACGCTTCGAGGTGCGTGCCGCCGGAGGGCGCGGCGGGGCCGGAGGTCACCAGCGTCGCCCGCTGCGAAATCGTTCCATGGCAATCCACGCAATCCAGTTCAATGGCCGCGCGCGATTCGGCGTAAAGCTTTCCGTCGCCATGGCTGTCCTGCTCGAAATGGCAGTCCACGCACTGCATTCCTTTTTCGAGGTGAATGTCTTCCAGATGCGCGGCCTTGTCGAATTTTTTCGGATCGTCTGGGGCCACCGTGGCGCCCTTATCATCGAGCAAATGGCCCTGGCGGTCGCGCGCAAAGACGGCGCGGAAAAGCCAGCCGTGACTGTGAAAATCGGCAAACTGCGTGGTCTTTAATTTCTGGTTGAACTCCGCGCTTCCTGTTTCCGCAAGGAATTTTGTATCGGACCACAATCCGCGCACGGCGGCGCCTTCGGGATTGCGTTGCGAGACTTCGAATCGTTCCTCCGCGCTGGGATTTCGCTGCGCTTTCGGATACATCGCCTCGCCATCGGATTCATTGTCCCACCAGGTATAGCCGAAATACGTTGTCAGCATGTTCGTTCCCGGGTGAACGTGGCAGACCATGCATTGGCTCGACGGGATCGAGCGCGTGAATTCGTGTCGGATCGGATGGCCGGACTCTTCGCGCGGAATCGTGGGATCCTTGGAAACGCTGAAGCCGCGGTTCCCGAATGGAGCGTACTGTGCGGAATGTTCCGCCGACCGATCGTTGGCGTAAACAACGTGGCACGCCGTGCATCCGCTCGCGCGATAATCGCCGGGCTGATCGTTCGTTCCCGGCAAGGAAAGCAGCGGATCGAGCAGGCGCGTTTTCTGCAGGCCCAGAAATACCGGATCAGTGCGAAGCTGCGTGCCGAAACCTCGCGTGCCGAGTTTGTCGTCAGGCTTGCCCGCATCGTCGGCGCGCACGGGCTCGCCAACTTCCCCTTTCGGGCCGCCGCCGCGTTCGAAAACGCGCAGGACATTGCCCGGGCTGCGAAATTTCCCATCGCTCGAGCGGAGTAATTTCCGGCAGCACGCCTTTGTTCCGCGTTTCTTCCGCGGAGGGTGGCGGAATCGTTCGAATCGCCTGCGGGGTGCCGTCGTGCGCGTAACTCTCGCCGAACTGCGTGTCCTTGTGGGGGTATGCGCCGTTGTTGTAGAGCGCCGCGCCCCAAAGCATCCCGCCCGTCGTCATCATGCTGGTTGAAACGTTGCGGACTTCCGCGGCGTGGCATCCGGCGCTGCCGCAGGTTTCCGAAGCCACCCGCAAATCGCCGGGATTGACGAACCGCACGTAGTCGTCACTCTCCTTCAGCCATTGGGTGTAAGCGCGCTCGGGATTCGCCGAACGATTCAGCATCTCGCGGTCGCGCGGCTGGGGATGCGCCTGCTGTTTCACTCGATTGTATTCGGGAGAGCTTGCGGCCACGCCTGCAGCCACATGGACCTCGGCGTTTCCCCCGTGGCAATCGGTGCAGCCCAGGCGCACTGTGCCGGTCGCGTGCATGGTGGGTTCGTCGGTTTGCGTGTGGCAGGAAATGCACCCGGCGCTCTTTCGATCGGCATCGGCCTGCGACTGGCCCATCAGGCTCGGTCCCGGGTTCTCATCCGCGGCGCGGGCGGAAAGTACCGGCAGGCGTGTGGAAAACATGACCAGCATCAAGGCTGCCGCGAAGGCGCCAAGAGTAATGATCCGCGCCGGCCGTGCATGTGTCCGGCGATTATGTGTCCCGTGATTCATCCAGAATTTGTATTCTCCCCTAAAACTGAAACCGCACATTCCCGAAAAGCGAGAATTGTGTCTTCCCGAGGTAAATGTCGCGGAATCCCTGTCCCGGCGAGAGCGCCGCAGCGCCACCGGTGATCGAAATATTTTCCGAGAGCGGCGGCCGGTATTGAAAGCCCAGGCTGTAATCGAGGCCAATTGTGTTGTGAATCGGCGACTCAAACAGCAGCAGTTCGATGGGCGCCGTGCTTTCAAATCTGAGGTAATTCACGTTCAGCAGGGCTTTGAGCTTGGGCGTCAGGTCGAAATCCGCGCCGGCATTCAAAAGGAAGATCCCCGGATTCACGAAATTCGCCTGGCTCTCTTCCTTGTCCGACCGCAGGTCGGGCAAAAGGCTGTCGGGAGAAGTCAGTGCAACGCCCGTGCCCGTGAGGCGAATGCCTTCGCGATCCCAGAAGCTGAAAATTCCGCCGGCAAAGGCAGGATCGTCCACGATGGAGTCGAATCCGGTCGCCCGGCCGTCGCGCGGGTTTCCGTCGCCCGAAGCGTAAAACGCCGAGATTTTGTAGCGGATCCAATCGCGGTCGAGCGAAACTTCCACGGCGCCCATTTGCGCGTTGATGGTGACGGGCCGTCCGGCGATCGGATTCAGATCATCGGTGCCGAGCGCCTCATAAAACGCGTGATTGACGTTGATGCGCCCGAAATGGCCGTTGCCGGTCCAGCCGAGATATGCGACGCGAACTTCATGCGGCTGAAAAATGCCGATGGGTGCGGGGCGCGCAAGAAATCCGTTGTCGTCGTAATGAAGGCTGGCGATCATCCTTGTTGTAATGAATGCTGAACTGCGTTGTGTAGCCGGGCTTCACGAAATCCTGCAAATACAAATTGGCGATAATGACCTGCTGGTGCCGCAGAGCGAAGGCGTTGAGCCCGCTGTTGGTGTTCTTTTCGAGCAAATTGAAATAGGCGGCGTTGTATTCCCAGCGATCGGAGTGAAGATTTCCGAATACGCGCACGCCGGGCTGCTCGTCGACAAAAATAAATCCGCGAAAATCGCTGGAAAATCCCTGGATCCCCGCGCGCACGGAAAGAAAATCGTAATTGGGACTGAGATCGGCGATTTTGTACTCCACGAACGCTTCCTGCAAGCCTGCGTGCCAATCGAGGCGGGTTGTGCCGTCGGCGCACGTCAATGTTCACGATTCCCAGCTCGCGCACGTCCAGATAATTCACGTTGACGGCGGGCGTCACCTGAATCCGCCAGTCGACGGGCCGGAACGAAGTGTCTCCGTGGAAAAGGTCGAAGGAGAATCGGAACGTCTCGCTCAGCGCGAACTGTTCGCCGCTTCCGAAAAAATCGCTGCTGCCGGGTTGCGCCGAGGTGATGTTGCTCGTCGCCGGAACCCGCCGCCCGTCGACGAACGTATCCGGTGGTGGCCGTGATGTTCAGGAATGTCTGCTGGCCGAAAATGGGATCATCACCTTTCAGCCGGTTGCGATTGAACGGGTCCCACCAATGGCTGACTCGGACGTACGGGTATTCCCCGCTTCGGCCATAGCGATTCCACTCCGGCATGGCGATGTTCCACCTGTCCGGCATTGTCAGAAAAACTTCCTGCGAGGGTGGAAGGATTTCCGGCGTGACGATCTCCTGCCCGGGTTCCGCGTCTGGACGGCGGCGCAACTCGCGATAGGATGCGAACGCCGGCGGCGCTTCCGCTGCGGGGGCGGGAGGGCCGAGTTCCGGCATGCGCGGAAGCCGCGAAGCCGCTGCTGCTGCCGTCGACGAGGGAGCCAATGTCAACTCGACCGTGACCACGTCGCCCGCGTCCAGACGAAGGTCGTCCCGCGTCATTTTCTCGAAGCCATCGGCCTGCACAGACAACACGTACGTTCCCGGTGCGAGATCGGTGAAACGGAACACGCCGTCGGCATCGGCCGAGACCGTGCGCGTCAATCCCGTCGAGCGATTGGTGAGAGCGATCATTGCGCCGACGATTCCGCGCGTGGAGTTTTCGCGAACGATGCCCTGCAAGGCCGCAGTGGTTCGCGGTGTCTGCCGTGGAATTCTTTGTTCGTCCTGCGGGGGGAATGCGGGCACGGGGATAGCCGGGGGGACGGTAGTGCGAAGCTGGCTTGGAATGCGAACGGAAGCGCGCATATAGGAAGATTCTCGCGCAAGGCGAGCCACGGGGCGGCGCGCTTGGGCCCTTCGAGTCGTGGCGGTCCGGCGGCGGTGCCGTGCCGGCGCGCGACGGACCGACGCCGCCGGAAGGGCGTCGCCTCCGAACAACACGAGCGCCAGCAAAACACCCAGGCAGACTTTTCGAATGGTTTCGGATGCTTCGTGCATCCAGCTGATCCCGGTTCTCCCGCCCGCGATGGAAATTGCGCGAGTCGTGAACTAGCTAACAACAATCCGCCAGTCGCGGCAAGGAGTTTTGCCTCGGCGTGCGCCATGTTTGAAACACGGGCTTTGCGTCCAAAAGCATTGGATTGACGCTAATTCGCGATTCCATGCGGCGCCGGGAACCGTTATGCTCGCTCTCGAGGTTGATTCATGTCCAACAAGACTGCGAATACCGTGCTGGCCTTTGATGTTTACGGAACGCTGATCGATCCGTTTCATATGGAAGTTGATTTGCGCGCCGTTTTTGGCGACAAGGCGAGAGAAGCCACTGAACTCTGGCGCGGAAAACAAATCGAGTATTCGTTCCGGCGCGGGCTCATGAAGAAATATGTGAATTTCGATGTTTGCACGGAGCAGGCGCTGCGCTATGTTGCCAGCCAGTTTGGAATTTCACTTTCCCCTAAAGCGATGAGGGAATTGTTGGATCAATATTTGAGTTTGCCCGCATATCCGGATGTTCCCAGCGCGCTTGCAAAGCTCGAATCGCGCGGTTTCAAGCTATTGGCGTGCTCGAACGGAACAGAGGGTTCGGTGCGAGGATTGCTCGAACATGCCGGAGTCCTCGCGCGCTTCAGCGGGATCGTAAGTGTGGACCCGCTTGGCACGTTCAAGCCCGATCCCGCCGTTTACGAGCATCTGGTGGTCCAGGCGCGCGGCGCTAAAGAGAATGTGTGGCTGATTTCGAGCAATCCTTTTGATGTGATCGGCGCGAAGGCATGCGGTTTGCGGACCGTGTGGGTGCGGCGAGACCCCAAGAAAGTCTTCGACCCCTGGGAATTCGAACCGGACCTGGTAGTCGCTAATCTCGAAGAACTCCCCGGAAAAATTGAACTTTAGCTAAGCGGCGGTGTGGCTAGGGAATTCAATCCTATTTGTATTTCTTGCACAAAACGTTTCGGCGTATTGAGTGCCTCTGGGCGACGTGATATTAAAGCTGTGACCTTTCATGGGCCCACTCCGCAACGAAAACATCCAACACGCAAAATCCCGCCGGATATTTTTCGCGCTTCTATTCATGATCACCTGTTGCCTGGCGGGATGCGGAGGAGTGGTTGGAAATCTGACGTCCTCGACGCCGCCTCCCACATCGAATCTTTCTGCTGCGCAGGTCACCGCGCTGATCCAAGCGGCGGCGCAGGCCGCTGATCCCAATACCATGGTGATTGCCGTGGTGGATCGCGCCGGGCGCGTTCTGGGCGTCTATCGCAAGCCGTCCGCTCCGGCGCTGTCGACCGGAAATTTCGGCGCGCAGGTGGACACGAATGAACTCGCCGTTTCGCTCGCGCGCACTGCCGCGTTTTTCAGCAATGATCAGGCGCCGCTTTCTTCGCGCACGGTTCGGTTCCTTAGCGGAATTCATTTCCCGCCGGGAATCGTCGACACGCCCAGCGCACCGCTCTACGGAATCGAGACGACGAACAGGGGTTGCACGCTCTCCACAAATTTTATTGCCGGACAATCGGTGCCGCCCGCGCGCTCGATCAGCGGCCTGGCCCCGGGACTCGGCATTGCAACGGGCAAAGCGGACGCGAGCGACAGCGATCCGAGCGCGGTGAATCCGGGCGGGATGCCGCTCTTCCTGAATGGCAGCCTGATCGGCGGCATCGGCATCGCGGGAGTTTCCACTGACGTCGCAGAGTACGCCGCTTACGCGGCGGCGACTTCCAATGGGTTCGGGCCGGCGCCTGCCGCGCCTGGTGTCGTCTTTATTAACGGGGTCGCATTGCCGTTTGTGAATCAGACGACGGCGCCCGCCGGCGTCGGCGCGGGCAGTTTCACGGGAAGCTTTGTCGCCGGACCTTCGGCAAGTCCCGGCCCGCCTCCCGAAGGCATGCTCGTCGCCCCAATCGCGGGCCCGCTCGGCGGACTTTCCGCAAGCGACGTAACCGCGATCATCAACAATTCGATCGCCACGGCGAACACGACGCGCGCCGTAATTCGTCTGCCCATCGGCTCCTCCGCGCGCATGGCGATTGCCGTCGCCGATCTCGATGGCACGATCATCGGCCTTTATCGAATGACCGACAGTACCGTGTTCAGCATCGACGTTGCCGCCACGAAAGCGCGCAACGTGGTGTACTTCAGCGGCTCCGCGCGAACGGCCGGCGATCTCATGGGCGTCCCGATCGGCACAGCCGTAACCAATCGCACCATCGGCTTTGGCGCGCAGCCGTTCTTTCCGCCGGGAATTGACGGCAGCGCTCCCGGGCCATTCTTCAATGTTTACCAGCAAGACGCAGCGAATCCTTGCACGCAGGGATTTCAGGCCGCCGGGCCCAATCAGAGCGGCGTGGTATTTTTCCCCGGTTCGGTGCCCGTATATCGCAATGGTGCGCTGGTTGGAGGGCTCGGCATCAGCGGTGACGGCGTCGATCAGGATGACTACGTGGCGGCGGGCGGCGCGGCGGGCTTCGACGCGCCGGCGGCCATTCGGGCCGATCAGGTTAAGGTCGACGGCGTGCCGCTGCCCTACCAGAAATTCCCGACGAACCCGACAAATTAGCCTCGATCCGACATCGTTGCGTCGCCCAACATTCCATCGTCATTCCGAACCCGCTTTAGCGGGTGAGGAATCCCTCTTGCGTGGGACAGAAGGACAGAGAGATTCCTCGTCGCTACCCACTTCGGAATGACATTGCGATATAGGATTTGAGATGAAGGACGGATCTCATCCCTCGCGCAATTTGTGTCCCGCCAGATTGCCGAGGCCGTCGTAGGCGGCGTACTTGTACATCTCGGAAAGCGTTGGAAAATTGAAGACGAGTTCGATGAATGTGTCGATCGCGCCGCCCGATTCGAGTACGGCCATGCCGAGGTGAATCAACTCGGTCGCGCTCTCGCCAAGAATCTGCACGCCAAGTAACTGCCTGTTGTCGCGCCGGAAAATCAATTTCAGAATTCCCGACAAGTCTCCGATGATCTGCCCGCGCGCATTGTTCGCGTATTTCGCGCGCCCCACTTCATATTCGATTTTCTTTTCCGTGCAGGATTCCTCGGTTTCGCCGACCGCGGAAATTTCCGGAATCGTGTAAATTCCCATGGGGAGCTGCGAAGCGAGGCGCTGCTTGTAGGGAAAACCGAACGCGTGGCACATCGCCACTCGGCCCTGCTCCATGGAAGTCGATGCGAGCGCGGGAAACCCGATGACGTCTCCGGCCGCATAGATGTGGCGCACGGCGGTTTGATATTGACCGTTCACGTCAATGTTGCCGCGCTGGTTGATGCCCAAGCCCGCGCGTTCCAGGGCCAGGCCTTCGACGGCTCCCCGCCGGCCGGCGGCAAACAGCGCCGTCTCGGCCTCGGCAATCTTGCCCGAAGAAAATGTCATGCGGATTCCGCCCGCGCCGCGCTCAGTGGACTTGGGCCGCTCGTTGAAAAGGAACGTTAGTCCCAAGGCCGATAGACGCGCGCGCAACAACTCCGAAATTTCGGCGTCAAGGAATGGAAGCAAGCGGTCCCGGCCATCCACCAATGTGACCTCAACTCCAAGCGCCGTGAAAATCGACGCGTACTCGCAGCCGATCACTCCGCCTCCCACAACGATCATGCTCTTCGGAATGCGGTCCATCTCCAGAATGGAATCGGAATCGAAAATGGATTTGTCATCAAACGGAATTTCCGGGGGGCGATGGGGCTTCGAGCCGACGGCGATCAAAATCACGTCGCTGCGCATGGACCTTGGCACCCCGTTTTGGCCGACGACAGAAATGGTGTGCGGATCTTCGAAGCGAGCCGTCCCCGGTACCAATTCGATTTTATGGGCAATGAGATTTGCCGCGATTTTCGCGCGCTCCGCCGAAACAACCGCCTCCTTGCGGTGCAAGAAGTCCGCGACGGTCAGCCCTTCGCGCAAGGAATAATCGATTCCGTAGAGTCCGCGCTGCCGCAACCCCGAAAAATAGAGCGCCGATTCGCGCAATGTCTTGCTCGGTACCGTGCCGGTGTTCACGCCGGCGCCGCCCAGTTCCTTGAGGCGTTCGATCAACGCGACGCGTTTGCCGAAGTAGGCAGCCTGCGCCCCGCCCTTTTCTCCGGCCGACCCCGAGCCGATGACGATCAGGTCAAAGGATTCCACGTTGGATGCTCCTCCGCTTTCCTAGAACCTCGCGCCTGATTTTAGTGGGGAAGGCCCAAATGCTCGCAGGTGGATTCTCGGCACTGTTCCATATTGGATATGGCGGTTCCAGCGATCTGCCAACTGTATTCGCCATGGACATTGAAGTCCGTCTGGCGTACAGGCCCATAACCCAAATGCGGCTGAGTGACGGCATCTGCATGAGTTAGGAGCTGCTTTCCAAGGGAACTTCACGTGCTCTATTCATAGTGGAATTTGAGGTATTTCGGATGCCAGGCCGGCCAGGGTTTTAGATTGTACGGTTTGGTTGCAGTAAAAGGGACATTTATGGGCCAGAATAAGTCATTAAATAACCCTACAAACGAGTTACAGATGGAAGTCGTCGGCTTTGACCTCGTTGGCGTTCAATTCATAGAGCGCACACAAATACTGACGATTAGCCGGGAAGGCGCGACCATCTGCTTGACGAGCGACCTCGCCCCTGAATCTGAGCTGATTGTCCGCAACCCAACGAATAACAAGGAAGCAGTAGCGCGCGTCGTAGGCCTGATTCAGGACGACACATGCTTTCGCGCGTATGGGATTGAATTCGTCGATCCCTCAACGAACCCGTGGCAGATGGAATCCTCCAGTGCGCCGCCCGAAAAATCGATCAGCATGGAATGCAGCCGTTGTCACAGGGTTGAAATTGTTTCGCTCAGCGATATTGAAACGAGAGTCTTCAAGTCAGAAGGGGCTTTGACGCGACATTGCGCGTGCGTCAATTCTTCCACGATCTGGAAGCAGACGGATCGAAAGGCGACAAAAAACGCAGAAATTGACCCGCGGCAAGAGACTTCCTCTGCGGAGGCGAGTCCCAAAAAGGCGGGTGCGGAAAGGCGCCGAACCAGGCGCACGGCAATGAACATCCCTGCCTCCATCCGGTTCGCCGGCCAAGTCGTGGGGGTTGAGTGCGAAGATGTTTCGCTGGGTGGATTCCGGTTCCATAGCTGGAAATCGTATCCTGCGGGAACGCGGATCGAAGCGTCCGTCTCATTTGCAAGAAGCAGCGTCGACATATTCCTAGCCGGTCGAATTGCGTATCAAGAGGAATTGCCCGGCGGTCTATACAGGTACGGTGTTGCCTACGTAACTACGACCGCGAGACCTGACGCGTGGGCCTAGGTTAGCGGTCGCCGCAGGGTGTGAGTTGATTCAACTCCACTGGCCCCAAAAAACTTTAGGGTGGTTGCGGACGGTACCGTCGTTCTATGGACCCTGTCATGAGAGAACGCTAAGCTCTCCACATGGGTCAGCCGAAAGCGGGCGGGAACCTGGTGCAATCGAGAGCCGTTAGACCCTGAAGCACCCGACACTGCTTGTGAACAGGACTGGTGATGAACGAGCTGCAACAACGGATCTTTTCACAGGGAATTCAAGATACCCCGGAAACCCCGTCGGACCGGCGTCGTGAGCCTCGCACTCACATGGACCGCCCCGTTTACGTGGAGCCGACCGGCCACGGTGACACGCCCTTCGAGGAAGTCCGGACCATGACGAATTTCAGCCGGAACGGCTTTTACTTCATCACCCAGAGGCCGGATTACCGCGAAGGAATGCAGTTGTACGTGATCCCCGCATTCGGCTGCTTCAATTTTGAATATATAGCCAAGGTCGTCCGCGTCGAGGGACTCGCCTATGGCGACTATGGCGTCGCCGTTCAACTGCTCCATATCGGAAATTCCGCAATGAAAGTCGAAACAGCTACAAGGTCGGCATTTCAATCCTTCTCGCGTGTCGGAAATGCCCCTAACGTCTCCGGTCAATAAGACTTACCCCGCTGGGTGCCCTAAGGCGTTAGCCATTCGGTTAGAAAACGGCGTCCCACTTTTTGGAATATCCGCTGGATAACTGACATCGCTTTATCAATTCCTCCCTTGAAACCGCGATTCCCGGTGAGCCTGGAGCCGATCGCGTTCAGGTCAAAGGATTCCTCGGCGAACGCTCCTTTGGTCCGCGAAGATCACTCGCTTGATTTGATTGCCGAGGAAATGGAATAGTCCTAGACAGGTTTCTACGCCGAGCGCTTAACGTCACGTAGTAGGGCGAGGGGGTTGAGAGGCTGTCCCGACCGAAGTCGCTTTGAAATCTCTGGGGCGTTTTGAACGAGCACGTGCTCGTCAGCAAACAAAATGGCGACGGTTTGTGGTGTAAGTAATTCGGCGCAAAGGAGGCCCATGAATCCGTACATCGTCTGTCGCACTTCGCCCTCTGGCACTCCGCCAGGACACTTATATTCGACAATCGAATGGCCCGTATGAAGGGCCCATTCTGGTATTTCCATGTCTCCAAGTTCCTTCGAGCCAACCCATTGATCATAGTGGAGAATACTAATGAAAGTGCCGGCGACCTTTAACACTGCTCCGCCACCCTCAAAAATTGAAAGCGCAAAAAATTCCTGCTCGTCGTACTTTTGCCGCCATGCTCGTTCCATGGCACTGTTCAGTCGTTCCGTTGAGTATCGCTCAAGCGGGCGGTGCAGCAAGATAATGCTGATGCCAGATACGGGAGGTTTTTTTCCCTTGAAGAGCCTATCCCACATGGCGTGGATTATAAGCCCTTCTCCCTCCATTGACATCCCCGTTCCCCTCCGACATCCTTATCCGACAGGTCAGGGTGAATAGCCCGCCGCGGCGGGCTGCCTCGGGCTTGATCCTTCTCCGGGAGTCTGCCGAAATGTCATTGCCCAGCGACAAAATTCTTTCCGCACTTCTCGACGAACGCCGCACATTTCCGCCGCCGGAGGAATTCCGCCAGCGTGCCAAGTTGAACAATCCCGCGATCTATGACCGCGCCGCCGGGAATACGGAAGCGTTCTGGGCCGAAGAAGCGAAGAACCTCGACTGGTTCCACCCATGGCAGCGCGTGCTGGAGTGGAACGCGCCGTGGGCGAAATGGTTCGTGGGCGGAAAGCTCAACGTCACGTACAACTGCGTGGATCGGCACGCGCATTCGGCCCGGCGCAATAAAGCGGCCATCCTCTGGGAGGGCGAACCGGGCGACACGCGCGTGCTGACGTTTGGAATGCTGGAGCGCGAGGTGAATCGCTTCGCCAACGCGCTGAAATCGCTGGGCGTGGTGAAGGGCGACCGCGTCGCGATTTACATGGGCATGGTTCCGGAGCTGGCCATCGCGATGCTGGCCTGCGCGAAGATCGGCGCGGCGCACTCGGTGGTGTTCGGCGGATTTTCGGCGGAGGCGCTGCGCGAGCGCATCAACGACGCCAAGGCAAAAGTGGTCATCACCGCGGACGGCGCGTGGCGGCGCGGCACCGTGGTGCCGCTCAAGGCCAGCGTGGACGAGGCGCTGACCGGAACGCCGACGATCGAAAAGGTCATTGTCTTCGAGCGCGTAGGAAAGGCCGCGCAGATATCCATGAAGCCCGGCCGCGATCTGTGGTGGCACGACGTCGTCGCGAACGCTTCCGACGAATGCGCCGCCGAGCCGATGGACGCCGAGGACATGCTGTTCATCCTCTACACCAGCGGCACGACGGGAAAGCCGAAGGGCATCGTGCACACCACCGCCGGATATCTGCTCGGCGCGAGCGTCACGCACCGCTACGTTTTCGACATCAAGGAGGACGACGTCTACTGGTGCACCGCCGATATCGGCTGGGTCACGGGCCACTCCTACATCGTGTACGGACCGCTCGCCAACGGCACGACGACGCTGATGTACGAAGGCACGCCGGACTTCCCCGATCGCGGGCGCTTCTGGTCGATCATCGATAAATACGGCGCGAACATTCTTTACACCGCGCCGACCGCGATTCGCACGTTCATGCGCTGGGGCACGGAATGGCCGGCGAAATACAAACTTTCGTCGCTGCGCCTGATCGGGACGGTCGGCGAGCCGATCAATCCCGAAGCGTGGATGTGGTATCACGAGAACATCGGCCACGAGCGCTGCCCCATCGTGGACACCTGGTGGCAGACCGAAACCGGCAGCATCATGATTTCGCCTCTGCCCGGCATCACGGCCACCAAACCCGGCTCGGCCACGCGCCGTTACCCGGAATCGCCGCCGAAGTGGTGGACATCGACGGCAAGCCGGTTGGCCCGGGCGGAGGCGGCTATTTGATTTTGACCAAGCCGTGGCCCTCGATGTTGCGCACGATTTACGGCGATCCCGAACGCTACGTGCAGAATTACTGGTCGCGCTATCCCGGGAAATATTTCACCGGCGACGGCTGCAAGCTCGACGACGACGGATATTTCTGGCTGCTCGGCCGCGTGGATGACGTGATGAACGTTGCCGGCCATCGAATATCCACGTATGAAGTGGAAAGCGCGCTGGTGGATCACTCTTCGGTGGCCGAAGCCGCGGTGATCGGCAAAACGCACGAGATCAAAGGCCAGGGAATTTCCGCGTTCGTCACGCTGAAGGAAGGCATCGCGGCCAGCGAAGCGCTGAAAGAAGAATTGAAGGCTCACGTCTCGACGAAAATCGGCTCGATCGCCAGGCCCGACGATATTTTCTTCACGGCGGAGCTGCCCAAGACGCGCAGCGCGAAAATCATGCGCCGCCTGCTGCGCGATATCGCCGAGGGTCGCGTCCTGGGCGACACCACGACGCTTGCCGATCCGACGGTCGTGGCCAAGCTCAAGGATCAGTACAAGGATGAGGGGTAAAACAGATTTCGCCTTCGCATCTCGTTGTCATTCCGAGCGAAGCGAGGAATCTCTCTTCGATCGCGCCACTAAAGAACAACGCACGGAGCGATTCCTCGTGGAGTTTACACAGCCCCTGCCGAGGCTCGGAATGACGTCAGATTGGTTCCGGTTTCGCGCCTGTAAAGACCGCCGGCGCATCCCGTGCCGCCTGTTGACCCATGATTCGACACCACCTAACATAGACACATGCTTCCCGATGACCAAACCGGCAGAGGTGTCTCCGGGCGCGCTCCGACCGACCAGCTTGGCCGCCCCTTGCGCAGCCTGCGCGTTTCGGTCACCGACCGGTGCAACCTGCGCTGCAACTACTGCATGCCGGAAGAGGAGTACGTCTGGCTGCCCCGGCAGGAACTTCTGACATTCGAGGAAATTGCGCGGCTGGTGGAGGTGTTCACGTCCCTCGGCGTTACCGACGTGCGCCTGACCGGGGGCGAACCGCTGCTGCGCCGCGATTTGCCGAGACTCGTGCAAATGCTCGCCGCAAATCCCCGCATTCGCGATCTCGCGCTCACCACCAACGGCATTCTGTTCGCCGAGCACGCCGAAGCGCTGCGCGCCGCGGGACTGCACCGCGTCACGCTGAGCCTGGACACGCTGCGCCCGGAGCGTTTCCTCGCTCTCACGGGCCGCGACACGCATGCCCAGGTGCTTGAGGGGATCGCCGCCGCGCACCGTGCTGGTTTGCGAAAGCTCAAGATTGACACCGTCGTGATTGCGCGGCGCGAATGAAGACGAGCTTGCCGACCTGATCGAATATGGGCGCGAGCGTCGACGCCGAAGTGCGCTTCATCGAATACATGGACGTAGGCGGCGCGACGGAATGGTCGCTCGACAAGGTTTTCACGCGCGCGGAAATGCTCGAGCAGCTCGGCAAAGCGCTACGGCGCGATCACGCCGGTCGCGGAAATTTCTTCCGCGCCCGCTCAGCGCTTCACGCTTCCCGATGGAACCGTGTTCGGAATAATCGCTTCGACCACCACGCCGTTCTGCCGAACCTGCGACCGCAGCCGCCTGACCGCCGACGGGCTCTGGTATCTCTGCCTGTACGCGCAAGCGGGGATTGACCTCCGAAAAATGCTGCGCGGCGGCGCGACCGCAGAAGAACTTGCCGCGCGCATCTCCGCCATCTGGCAAGCGCGCACCGACCGCGGCGCCGAGTTGCGAGCTGCAACCGGACACCGCGGCGTGCTCGTCGGCATCGATCAGTTGCGCCAGGATCCGCACCTCGAAATGCACACGCGCGGCGGCTAACGGCCTCATTACATTGTCATTCTGAGCGAAGCGAAGAATCTCTCTTCGTTTTAGCCCAGAAATAAGAGGGATTCTTCGTCGCTGCGCTCCTCAGAATGACACATCGCGGGAGTCGATAACGCCCTCATCCAATCCCGCGGGAATTCGCCACATTCGTGGCGCCAATTGCCCAGGTGAGGCGGCAGCTCCAACTTTCGCGAAGTCATTAGTGAGTCATGCTCGGAAGTTGATTGGTTCGAATTCAGCTGTTGGATTCAAGCAGCAGCTGCGCTTTGGCGAGGTCATTGAGTGAGCCATTCAGTGTGATTGGTAGGAACGTTTTGAAAGTTAAGGCTCGACCAGCAGCCCGCTTTCGCGAGGTCATTGAGTGAGCCATTCTCGGAACTTGATTGGTTCGAATTCAACCTGTTCGTTTTCAAACTTCCGAAAATCCCTGTATAGTTTAGCCATGCCCTTGAGTGTACGAACACGGAGGAAGCTGCGGTCCCTGCGCACGCGCGCGCGTGAAATGCGCGGCGTGGTGAAGGGGCTCGTCTCGACGCGGCATCCGCTGCTGGTGCATATCATTCCGATCCGGCGCTGCAATCTGGCCTGCACGTACTGCAATGAGTTCGACGATTTTTCAAAGCCGGTCGACACCGCGGAAATGCTGCGGAGGATTGACCGCCTCGCGGAGCTGGGCACGGCGGTGGTGACGATCAGCGGCGGCGAGCCGCTGCTGCATCCGGACCTCGATCAGATCATCGCGCGGATGCGCAAGCGCGGCATCCTGTCGGGAATGATCACGAACGGCTACCTGCTGACGGCCGAGCGCATCGAGCGGCTCAACCGCGCGGGACTCGAATACCTGCAGATCAGCATCGACAACGCCATGCCCGATGAAGTTTCCAAGAAAAGCCTGAAGGTGCTCGATCAGAAATTGAAGCTGCTCGCCGAACACGCCGTGTTTCAGGTGAACATCAATTCGGTGCTCGGCAGCGGCGTGAAAAATCCGGAGGACGCGCTGGCCGTGGCGCGCCGCGCGCAGGAACTGGGCTTCACCAGCACGGTGGGCATCCTGCACGACGGCGAGGGACAACTGAAGCCGCTCGGCGGGCGCGAGATCGAAATTTTCGAAGAGATCATGTCCATGGGCAAGCGCGGGTTTTCGCGCATCAACGGTTTTCAGCACAACATTGCGAAGGGGAAACCGAACCAGTGGCGGTGCCGCTCCGGCTCGCGCTATCTCTACATCTGCGAAGATGGACTCGTCCACTGGTGCTCGCAACAGCGCGGTTATCCCGGCATTCCGCTTGAGAAATATACGACCGAAGACTTGCGCCGGGAATATTTCACCAAGAAGCATTGCGCGCCGCGCTGCACCGTTTCCTGCGTTCAGCAGATCGCCGTCGTGGACAACTGGCGCGGCCCGCAAACCCTGAAGCCCGTCGCCGCCCCGCCGTCTTCTCCAGGGTCTTTCGTGCAGCTCACCGGAGCAGGTTCGCCGCCACGGAATTGAAGATTCGGCCTGCAACCGACTTGGACGCTGGTCATATGCGCTTGCTTCCCGATAAGGCGCGATCCACGGAAAGTGCGCCGCCACCCCAAATCATTACAACGAACGACATCGCAGCCATCAGCAGGTGATATTCGATTCCCTCGCCATTGCGCGTCCCCGACCAGTTCATAAAAAATCCGGAATGAATGTTGACAAGCAACGCCGCCCCGACCATGTCCGCGAAAACGCTAAAGGCCGCGATCCGGCTGAGGCAGCCCAATATCATCCCCAGCGCTCCAAAAGATTCGGCCATGATAACCAGAAAAACCAGCCACACCGGAAGTCCGAGAGTGTGGGTGAAGGTCTGCATTGTCCTCGAGAAGCCGGGCCCGCCATTCCAACCGAGCAGTTTCTGCAATCCATGGGGGAGCATCACGCCGCCGGCGATGACGCGAATCAACGTAAGAGCCCAGTCATTCTTTGTCCGCAGCAATTTGGCGATCATCAGGTCTCCTTAAATCGATTTTGCCGTTCTTTATGGAAATAGCACCTTTCATCCGTCCCCAGGCGAAATAAATGTACCAATCCTTAAGCTCCCCTTAATGTACAGCGGTATAACTTCCCTGCGTATTCGTGAGTTTCCTAAAAAGTCAGAGTAAGTGTTGACGGCAATCGCCGATGGCTGGGGAATACATTGGCGACGCGGAACACCGTTCAGGAAATATTGCTAATTCGAAAAGAGATAGCCTTGAAGTGCAAAATTGGCGGCGGTTTCGTTCTGGCGGCTTTCATTGCCGTCGGCGCCTTGGTGACTCCGATCGGAGAATCCGCGGCTGCGCAGGCCCAAAAACCATCCGCGCCCCGCGTACCCACTTTCGAAGTGGATCCCTTCTGGCCAAAGCCGCTACCCAACAACTATATACTCGGGCAGGTGGGCGGCGTTTTCGTCGATCCACAGGACCACGTCTGGATCGTTTCGCGTCCGAAGACCCTCAAGAAAGACCAGATCGGCGCCTCCCTGAATCCCCCGGCTGCGGAGTGTTGCGTCCCGGCTCCGCCAGTCATTGAATTCGATGCGGCAGGCAACTTCATGCAGGGATGGGGCGGACCAGGTTCCGGTTACGAATGGCCGGATAACGAGCATTCGGTATTCGTTGATTATAAAGGCAACGTCTGGATCGGTGGAAATACGGCAGGCAAGGATGCCCAGATTTTGAAATTTACGAACAAAGGTGAATTCCTCCTGCAGATCGGCCATGCGGGCAAGAGCCAGGGCAGCAACGACAAGGAGAACCTCAACCGGCCGGCCGAGATCTATGTGTATCAAAAAACCAATGAAGTCTTTGTGGCGGATGGATACGGGAACCGCCGCGTAATTGTGTTCGATGCCGATACGGGAGCGTACAAGCGCAGTTGGGGAGCGTACGGGAATCCTCCCGACGATTCCGCGCCGCGCGAGCGCACCTACGATGGACCCGGCCCGGCGCAGTTCAACGTGGTTCATGGCGTGCGGATTTCAAACGACAATCTCGTGTACGTCTCCGACCGCTCCAACAATCGGATTCAGGTGTTCACGCCAGACGGCAAGTTTGTCAAGGAAGCATTCGTCGCGCGGGCCACTCTGGACAGCAGAGGCACCGCGTTCCAGGTGGTGTTCTCGCCCGACAAGGAACAAAGGTTCATTTACGTTCCTGACGGTTCGAACGACAGGGTTCGAATACTGGATCGGGAAACGTTGCACGTGATCGGGTCTTTTGGACGCAACGGCCCTTACGCGGGCCAGTGGGATTGGTTGCACAGCATCGGAGTCGATTCGAGGGGCAATCTCTACACAGGTGAGTCGCGCGGCAATCGTGTTCAAAAGTTTGAATTTAAGGGGTATTCCTCGAAGGCGAATTAGCAGTTGTTTGGTCGGGGTTGTCTGGAAAAAAGTGCGTCGTGGGTGTTGTCAAGATTTTTGGAATAACAAAGGAGCACCACAAATGAAATGGAACTCAATGAAGTGGGGTGTGCTGGCGTGCATGCTTGGGATGCTTTTGTTGGTTTCAGGTCCGGTGCGGGCTCAAGTGTCGGGCGCCACAGTTTCCGGCGTCGTTACCGACCCGCAGGGGGGAGCTGTCCCCAATGCGAAAGTTACGATTACAAACGTTGCGACCAGCGTAGCCGCTGAATCAACTACGAATACTTCCGGAGCCTATACGATCCCGAACCTGATCCCCGGGGACTATACAGTTTCCGTGGCTGCTGCGGGATTCAAAACCGCTCAGTCCAAGGTGACGCTGACCGTTGGCGCAAAGCAGGAAATGAACTTTTCCCTGTCCGTCGGCGAGGTATCGCAAACGGTCGAGGTGACCGGCGCGGCCGTCCAGGTCGATCTGGCAAGTTCGACGATATCGGGCAACGTTCAGGCTTCGGAGGTTCGAGAACTGCCGCTGAACGGAAGGGACTGGGCATCGCTGGCGACTTTGGAACCGGGCGTAGCCTCCGTCCGATCTCAATATAATGCTGCCGTAAACCCCAGCGCGGCCGGAGGGCGCGGGCTCGCGGACCAGATGAGCATCGGCGGAGGTCGGCCCACGCAAAACAGCTACCGGCTCGATGGCGCCATCATTAACGATTACTCCAATTCCGGCCCCGCCGGGGTGCTCGGTACCAATTTGGGCGTGGACGCGATTCAGGAATTCAGCGTTCTGACCTCGGACTATTCGGCGGAATACGGCTTCACCTCGGGTGGAGTGATTAACGCCATCACGAAGTCCGGCACCAATTCCTTCCACGGAAACGTTTTTGAATTCATCCGCAACGATGTATTTGACGCGAACAACTTCTTTAGTAATGCATTTGGCCTGCCCAAGACTCCGCTGAAGCGAAACCAATTCGGTGGATCGGGAGGGTGGCGCATCCTGAAGGACAAGCTCTTCATCTTCGGAAACTATGAGGGCGTGCGACAGGCCCAGTCATTACCGCGCAACGACACCACGATTTCCCCTAACGTTCTGACCGGCGACACAGTCGTCAACCTCACGACGGGTGCATCCGCTACCGTGACGCCCGACACCACGATCTCGAAATTTTTTGGTTTGTATCCCCCGGCAACCGCCGGCTATAACACGCCAGGAGGACTTGGCTGCTTGCCACTGGGCAAAGGCACGTATAACCCCGGGGCCTGCAACCCCGACGTCGCGAGATTCCTCTGGCAAGCGCCCCAGGACGCCCGGGAGGACTTCTATACATTCCGCAGTGACTATAAAATTTCCGATAAAGACAGCCTCTTCGGAACTTACCTCCACGACTACTCAACTCTAAATATTCCTCTGGCTGGCGACGTCAATAACTCTCTATTTACCACCTGGCGGCAATCGGTAATTCTGGAAGAAACTCACGTGTTCAGTTCGTCCACTTTGAATGTCATCCGCCTCGCCTATAACCGTACCCAGAACGATGCCGGAAAGACCGTGGCCATTAATCCTGCCGCAGCGGATCCGTCGCTGGCCGAGACTCCCGGGCAAGGATTTTTTGCCCCTGCCATTACTCTTACGAGTGCCGGTGTGACCACTGCGGCGGCAGGACAGGTCTACGCCGCACCGCACCGCCTCTCCACGAACCTGCTGTATGAGTTGTATGACGATGCATTCGTAACCAAAGGCAACCACTCGATGAAGTTTGGTTTCACCATCATGCCGGACCACACGGACGCCTATCACGACTCGGGCGGGAATGGCAGCGGTGTTTTCACCTATCAAGGCACGTACAATACGCAGGGGGCCAGCACCGTTGTGCCAACGGCGGCCGAAGGCTTCTGTTACTCGGGTTCCGGCAGTTCAGGTTCCGGAAACAATTATGACAATACCTGTGGGTCACTCGTAAATTTTTTGACGAATCAACCACGATCCTCGAATTATTCTCTCGATAAGCCGTTTTTCCCGAAACAATACTTCCGCAATGTGGTTGTCGGCGGGTACTTTCAGGACGATTGGCGCGTTCGACCAAGCCTCACTTTGAACCTGGGGTTGCGCTACGAGATGTCCACCATCCCAGCGGAAATTCATGACCATGTTTATGAGATGCCTTCGCTCACCACGATCCTGCCTTGCGGGCCAACCGGCTGGACACCGTTGGACATTTGCCCCGTCCGTCCCACCAGCGCGGGCGGACCGTCAATGGTTCCCGGCGGGCTTGTCTCAGGGGATCCGCTGAGTAGTTTGAACCGCCAAGTTTTTACGCACAATCCGACGATAGGGAATTTCGAGCCACGGATTGGCTTTGCCTGGGATCCGTTCCACAACGGAAAGACAGCCGTTCGCGGCGGTTTCGGCATATTTGACGCACTGCCGCTTCCTTACGAGCTGGTCTTCAACGCTACTTCGACGATTCCATTCAACAATCCGTATCTTTCCGTTGGTCCGACGGGGTTTGTTCTTTCCCCGAACCAGCAGTTTGGCGCTGCGGACGCATTCCCGCACAACATTCAGTCGATCATTGCCTCATTGCCTTCCCCGGGACCCACTACGGGAAGGTCGCTGAACTGGGTCGAACCTACTCCATCGCGCAATTACGTCTATCAATGGAATTTCAACATTCAGCGGCAACTGACGCCGAACACAACCCTTCTGGTGGGTTACCAGGGTTCGCGCGGATTCCACAATCCCTTCCAGGCGGATTCCTTCAATACGATTATTCCGACGAAGGCTTCTAACGGAGACTACTACTGGCCGGGATGTTTCGTAAACTCAGCGACGTCGGCAGGACAGACAGCTTGCCAGGCGCTGGGTTCAGGCAACACATACAACGGCAATCTCTCCGCCGGACAAGAGCAGGCTCTGCTCTACAACCCTTCCGTTCAAAATATGATGGCCACCGACTGGATGTCCAGCTCCTGGTACAACGCTCTTACCTTGAAGCTGAGCAAGAAGATGAGCCACGGCTTCCAAGTCGAGGGTTCCTTCACTTGGAGCAAGACGATGGATACAACGTCAGGCAGCGCCACCGGGGATACGTTTGGACTCGACTACACAACCGAGCCCTGGTACAACTTGAGCCTGGACAGAGGTCTATCGGACTTCGATGTCCCACGGAACCTGGTCATTAACGCTTTGTGGGCAGTCCCCACCGTTAAGAGCCTTGGGTGGACAGGGGAGAACGTGCTGGGCGGCTGGCAAGTGGGCGTCATTACGGAACTGAGCGACGGCGCACCGTTCTGGCCGAGCATCAGCACATCCGACATCGCCGGTGAGGACATTCCGACGGTCAATCCTCTGAATGTTGTTGCCGGATGCTCCCCGCAGAATTTGACGAACTCCAATTACCGCACGGGCGCCAACCTCTATATCAACTCCAGCTGCCTCTCCATGGTTCCCATGACCTCCGCCAATTCATCGTACTGCGATCAGCGGTTGGCTGCGGGGATATGTTCCAATATTCGTGGCGACCTGGGGCGCAATACGATCCTGGGACCCGGGATGTTCAATGCCGATTTCTCGCTGGTAAAGAACACCTATGTCCGGAGAATTTCGGAGACTTTCAACGTGCAGTTTCGGGCGGAGTTGTTCAACGTCCTGAATCACACCAACTTCGCGCCACCGCCTTCCGGTAACCTCGAGGCATACAATGGCAAGGGGCAATTTATCTCCACTTTCGGACAGATCAATAGCACTCAAAACCTCAACCGTCAGATTCAGTTCGCATTGAAACTTATCTGGTAGCCGCAACGGCCTGGACTGCAAGAAACGCGGTTCGGGCCCAGCAACTCTCAAGACAGATCAATGGCGCCCGTGACCTTACCTCGCGGGCGCCATTGCTATTCCGGAACACTGTACTTCGGCATCGTTGACGCTACCCTCCCCGAACGCTATGTTCGATAGAAGGCCGCGCGGTGCGCTGGCGGTTCCCCTGTGGCGATGTCCGCTTCGGCGCCGGCGATCGACGAAGTTGCGTGGGCCCATGCCAGTTGCACGTCTGCCGTTCTCGCTGACCCGGCCCGGCAGGGTCCGTGGACAATTTTTGCTCCTAAGTGTCAATTCACCGTGACTACCACAACCAAGGCAGGGCGTTACGAACTCCGCGAGGAATTAGGACGCGGCGCCATGGGTGTGGTCTATCACGCGCACGATCCCGTTATCGGGCGCGAGGTTGCCGTCAAGACCATGCACCTTTCCGCGGAAGGAACGGGAATGTCCCGCGAGGAGCTGGTGGGCCGCTTTCAGACCGAGGCTCGCGCGGCTGGCTTACTGACCCATCCCAATATCGTTGTGATCTACGATGCCGGCGAGGAAGAGGGCATCTTCTACATCACGATGGAAATGGTGGAGGGGCGAAGCCTGCAGACGCTGCTCGATGCGCGGCAGTTGTTTCCGCTGCCGCGTGTCATGAAGCTGATGGAGCAAGTCTGCTCGGCGCTCGATTTCGCTCACCAGCACAATGTGGTGCATCGGGACATCAAGCCCGCGAACCTGGTTCTGACGGCGGACGATACCGTCAAGATCACCGATTTCGGCACCGCGAAGATTCTTCAATTCGGCACGGCGCAAACCGCGCATGTGATGGGAACGCCGTCGTATATGTCG
Organism: Terriglobia bacterium; assembly: GCA_963757625.1. GTDB lineage: Bacteria > Acidobacteriota > Terriglobia > Acidiferrales > UBA7541 > Palsa-360. Next base: position 856,056 of record CAVWSJ010000007.1, read on the forward strand.
CCCGAGCAGGTAAAGGGCAAGCCTGTGGATGGGCGTTCCGATATTTTTTCGCTGGGCGTGATCCTGTACGAATTGATGACCGGCGAGAAACCCTTTCCGGGCCAGAACATTACGACCGTCATTTACAAAATTATTAACGAAGACCCCATTCCGCCGCGATCTCTCGACTCCTCGATTCACCCGGGACTCTCAACGGTCATCACCCGCGCGCTGGCAAAGGATCCCGCCGCGCGATACCAGAATTGCCACGAATTGCTGGAGGCCCTGAAGAATTACCGCGAACTTATAAGCCCGGAGGCAACGGTTCGAATGGCTCCGGTGACTTCGCAGTCTGCTGCGGGAGGAGTACGCCCCAGCGCTGCGTCAACGCGGCCTCGCGACACCTCATTGATGCCCCGTCCCTCCGAGGCCGAAACGCCAGTCCAGGTGATTTCGGCGCCCGAATTAAGAGCTGAGGAAGCCTCAAAGAAGCGCGGGACTTTATTGCTCACGATGATCCTGCTCGGGATCATTGGGTATGCTGGATACCGCATCTATCCGCCCATGGTGGACCTGTGGCAGCGCGCGCACGAACCCGAGGAAAAGCCCGTTGTGCAGCCAAAAGCGGCTCCAGCGGCCCCTGAGGCCAGCTCCAGCGCGCCCGACACAAAGCCGGACGCGCAGCCACCCGATGCGAGCGCGCAGCAAGTCGCGCCGCCAGCGCAGGTGCCGGTGGCGGCCGAGCCATCCGCGACCCAACCAGCGTTGCCGCCTGCTGCGCCTCGAGCTTCGCCGGAGGCGCCCAAGGAGCCTGCGGCCCCGGTGCCTGCGCTTGCGCCTGCATCCGTGCCTGCTGCCGGCAGCGTTGAGAAACCGGCCGCGGCCCAGAAGCCTGATTCCTCAACGGCAACCCCAGCAGCGAGTGTGGTGGAAGCAAGATTACGCATTGAACTCGCGAGGTTATCGCTCTCGGACAAAGTGAAGGTGCAAGCCACTGCCAATGCACTGACACTTTCCGGGCGTGTGACTCCGGAGGAACATCTCCTGCTGCTGAACCGTCTTCACTGGGTCCCGGCAAGAGTCAGAATCATCGACGATCTGGAATACACTGGAGTCATGCAATAGCTCCCGGCGAGTGAACCATTTGCAAGTTTGCTCTTCCCGAATCGGTATAGAGCCGGTTCCCATCCTTGTAACATTCCTACCCGCAAGGCTACCCAAGGTTGATTCATTGGTGTCCAGCCATTAGCAATCCCCTTTAATTCAACGACCTAGAGGCGCATTCTTGGGGCAGGCAGCGTGCTCCTAATTTGAGGATAGGTACCCGCAGGCGGAATCGGTGACGACCTTTGCGGCCAAATCCGGGCCCGGGATTTCGCGTCGGAAAAATTTTCTCGGAATTTGAATCTGCCGTTCGCGCCTGAACGCATTTGCAGCGTCAGGAAATAGGGAATGGCGATCAGCATGAAGATCCTTTCCAATCCGGACTTGCATTCAACCGAAGAAATTCCGGTTGTGTCGGCTACCCCGCTTCCGCCCCGGCGAAAAGAATCTTCTCGCGCGGAAATCGCTCCCGTTCGTAAACCGGTTCCAAGCGGCGATGCGGCGGCCATCAATTTCCTGCGGCAGTTTCGCGTGCTCCTGGGAGCGGCGCGTCTCTACCAGCGGAATCATCCGCGCTTGATGGAAATTCTGGCCTCGCTGGAACACCAGCTTCGCATCACGCTCACGTTGCAATCTCCGCTGGTATTCGCGATCGAGCGGAATGGAATTATTTTGCCGCGATACGACGCGACCGCGGGCGAATTGCTGCACGATCCGCGCGGCGAGCTGCGCGGGCTGGCGGAAGAATTATTGCGCGGCGGAATCTGCTCGATGCTGTTCGCGCCGCCGATCAATGTGGGCGAACTCGACTCACTGGCGCACGAAATCAGCCAGGTTCCGCGCAGCGCGACGCCCGGTGATACGGCTTCGCGAAAACTGTGGGATGCGTGGATCAAGGAGCAGCGCATCGCGGGGATCCGTCTGAATGTTCCGACCGAGCGGCGCGATTCCCTGCTGCTGGCAAGCCTGGTATCGGCGGTCCTGGCTTATGACGAGGCGTGCGCAGCTGTCCGAGGGCGCTCGCGCCACGCAGGAGCAGCCTGCGGCCAGCTTCGAGCAAGTCGCGACGACGTTGCGCGTGCTGGCGAAACTGGCTCCGCCGCGCGATCCGGAAATGGATCCTTCCGCGCAGGATGTGGCGCGGCGGTTTCATTCTGTCGTGTCCGGCAGCGAACGGTCCGCCGTTTCGCTGATCGTGCACGGAGTCTCCCACGTAGACCGCGCGAAGGGGAAACCCTCGAGCCCTACCTCGAGCGGCTGGCGGACGCGCTGGTCCTCGCATTCGTGAAACAGGAATTCGAATGCCGGCGGCGCGACGCCTCCGCAGGTGATGCCTTTATTGGTCCGGCTGGATCAGGAGCGCATGCGAAGCGGGCGTCAGCGGCGCCCCCCGTTTTGGCGGCGCGCAATACGACGAAATGCGCGTGGCTGTTCTCTGCGACAAATTCTGGAACACTTTGCCGGCGCGCCTGAAAGGAAAAATTCTAAGAAGCCGCGATGCGTGGTGCGTTGCCCGCGGCGGTCGTGGCCAGATATCCTGGAACCGCTGGCGGAGGCCGCCGAGAGCAAGAAGTCCGACGCGGCGGGACGCGAAGGACGCGCTGTGCTCCTCGCTTATGCGCGCTGCCTGGAATCGGAAGAGAGCAAAGCGCGCCGGGCCGTCGCCGCGGGACTTGCGGAAATCGCCCCGCAAATGGAACGCCTGTGGCCTCATACTTCGGCCACCGAATTCGGGCGCGGCATCGTGCAGGCGCTCTTGCTGGAAAGTTCGCCCGGGATTGCCGGATTGCTGTCTGCCGCGGTCGAGAATTTGGCTCGCATTTCGCTGGTAAAGCACGATTACGCGGAATTCGAGCGAATCCTCGAAGGCACTCGAGTCCTCGCCGCGGGACGATGAGCACGCGCATATCACCACGCTGGTGGGACGCATTCTGAACGACGATCAGTGGCTTTATCTGGTGGACGAAGCCCTGGCAAACCGGCCCGCTCAGCCCGGTGATCCCGCGCCTGCTTCGGAGATGCCCCGAGCGGTTGATCGACCGGCTGGGCCTGCTGCTCACCGCGCCCAGCGGAATGAATTCTCTTCCTGCAATGGTGCGGCTGGTTCACGGAACGGGCGAGCCGGTGCTTGGGGCGCTGGAGTCGCGGTTATACGAACCGCGCCGTCAGCGCATCGCGACCGCCATTCATCTCCTGGCATCGGCCGATCCCAAGCGCCTGGCAGGCGCGCTCCCGCGGGCGCTGGCAAGCTGGGAATGGAATCTGCAGGACCTCGCCGTTACGGAACTTACCCGGTGGACCAATCCCCCGGTGGTCGCGGCCTCGGCTCAGGCGTTTCTGGCGACGATTGCGGAAGCTCATGCGATGGTTGTTCCCTGCATGATCGACCATCTGGGATTCGCGCATGAAGTGGCGGCCGTTCCGGTACTTCTCCAGGTTGTGGCGGGAGAACATCTGGTACTGCGCGATATTTATCTCCGCATCAAGGCAGCCGAAGCCCTAGGACGAATGCGCGTCGCCGAAGCAGCGCCACTGCTGCGGCAAATCGTCAGGGACCGAAACGGCCTGGCCCACACGGAACCCGCTGCGTTGCGCGCCGCGGCCGAAGAGGCGCTTGCAATGCTCGAAAATCACCCATCCTCGGCGCGCGCCCGTACGGCTGAAAGCGCGCGGCAGAAATCCAGCGTGGCCCATTCCCGGCCTCGCCGTTACCTGCGCGTTCATTTGCAGACGCCGCTGCCCGCGACGATCGCGGGAGCGCGCAACGGAACCGCCCGCGTGCGAACCCTCGCCCTGGGCGGGGCGTTTCTAGAAACCGATCAGCGCCTGTCGGTAGGCGATTCGGTGCAGGTGGAAATTCGCCCCGGATTGCGGCGAATCCAATCCACCGCCATGGTGCGCAACATCACGCCCAATGGTATCGGCGTCGAGTTCGTTCACATGAAACCGGGAGACCGCGAAAGGCTGCGGCGTCTGGTTACGCAACTCCTGAAGTAAATCCCCGCCTGCATTGAAATTTCCCGCTGCGTATTTTCAGATTTCATCCGCGTCAGGGGCAGTTAGCGTGGGGCGCGGATACGTTTCAATGGGATCGACGTCGGGGACGCTTGCAGTGCCGACTCCCATTTCCTTGAACTTGCGCGCCGAAGGAACAAGGCGGCTATCGAACGAAGAAACTGCGCTGTTATAGGCCTTATTTGCCCGCTCCAGGCCTTTCGCGACATCGGATAGATGTTCGGCAAATGTCAAAATGCGGTCGTACAATTCTTTTCCCAGGTCCTTGATTCGCTCGGCGTTTTCGGCGACGAGCTGCTGTTTCCATCCGTAGGCGATCGCGCGCAGCAGCGCAATCAGCGTGGTGGGGCTGGCGAGGACTACGCGTTTTTCAATGGCATCTTCGATTAACGTGCGATCATGTTCAAGCGCGGCGCTGAAAAAAGATTCCCCAGGCACAAACAGGACCACGAATTCGGGCGTGGGCTCAAACTGTTTCCAGTATTCCTTCAAGGATAAGGTTCTGATGTGCTCGCGGACCAGGCTGGCGTGCTGGGTCATGGCGGCTCGATATTCTGCGTCGGAACGCGCGCTGACTGCGGCGATAAACGCGTGCAGAGGCACTTTCGCAGTCCACAACGATCTGCGTCTCGCCCGGCAGATGCACAATCAGGTCCGGGCGCAAGCGGCCTTCTTCCGTATCCACGGACTGTTGCTCCACAAAATCGCAATGCGGCGGACATCCCGGCGAGTTCGACGGCTCGCCGCAACGTCAGTTCGCCCCATTTCCCTTTCACTTGCGGCTGCTTCAGGGAACTCACCAGGCTTCCCGGTTTCTTGCCGAAGCTCTTTGCTGGTGGAGGTAAGTTGCTGCACTTCCGTGCGCAGACTTCCGTAAGCTTCCTGCCGGGCCGACTCGATCTTGTTCACCTCGGCGCGGAGTTCCTTCACGGCCTTTTCGAGAGGCTCGACCATTCCGCCGATCGCGACCTTGCGTTGCTCGAGGTCGCCTGAGGCCTCTTTTTGCAGCGAGTCAAAACTGGCCCGGGCAAGGTCCATGAACTGCCTGCTGCTGGCTTGCAGCGCTTCGCCCGCCAGCGATTGAAACGCCTCTTTCAGTTTTTTCTCCGCTTCTTCAAGCAGGCGCCGCTGCTCGGCGTTATTCGCGCGCTGGCTTTCCACCTCTTTGTCCGCGGCGGACCGGAGCTTTTGTTCTTCTTCGACGCGTCCCTGCAACGTCCGCACTTGCTCCTGAAGGCTGGCCGGCTTGTTTTTTCAACTCTTCCGCCGCGCCTTGTTGGGCCGCTGATTGCCGTTCCAGTTCGAGCGTGCGGGTCTGGGTGGAAGCGCGGCTCCATAACCACGCCACAAGAAACCCCGCAGCGAAGCAAATGGCGGCAATGAAAGCGGCGGTGCCGTTCACGAATGAGCCTTCGAACCGAAATCACCTGGGATTTTGAGAATCACGATAGCGGGATTCTATCACGGCCCGCGCATGGGATCAGGTGAAGCGCCCCATCCATCCAATGCTAGTTTTTCCCGGGCGAACTTGCGGGATCGGTCGGGATCAGCCTGGCAGTCAGCGTGTAATTCCCTGCCGTGAGAAATTTTAATTCCACGGGGGCAATATTTTGTTCACCGCCGGATGTAATCAGTCGCTGGATATTTCCGTGCGGAAACTGAATGACTCCGGGGGAGCCGTTCCACACTTCGACGGACAAGGGTTCCGTGGCTCCTTGAACGGTAAGAGTAACCTTCCCTTGCGTGCCAGCGTCGGGCGCTTCCGAGGGACCGCTGAATTCGAGCAGAACGGCTTCAACTGGCAGCGGGCCTACGTCGTTTCCAGCGATGCTGAGTCGCATGGAAATCTGGCCGATCGGGATGTGCAGGCCTGGAAGGACCACGAGCGAAACCGGCGAGGCGGCCATAATCAGGCACGGCTGTCCCGCCAGGAACGCCTGGTTTTTATCCGCGCGGCCGTTGAACCCCATCCCCTCAACCGTAAATCGGTCGTGAAGGGTAAGGAACTTAGGGTACGAAAGGTTGTAATGATACTGGTTCACTTGAGCCGGGATGCTATCGCTTGAATTTTGCTTGGGCGAAATCGGAGCACTCACCACCTTGGATAACGCGGATGTTTCCCGCCCGGAAAGCTTGGCGGTCAATACGCCTGTTTCGGACGGGGCCAGGAAGAGTGCCCGGCCCGTGGTATCGGTGGTTACCTTTCGACCGGTGGAAAGCTCCACGATAGCGCCGGACATCAAATGGCCCGTGGAATCAACCACCGCCAGCGTCGCGGCCTCGCCGGCAATCATTTTCGGCGGCAGGATAATCGTGCGCGCAATCGGGACTCTCGCTTTGGGAGGTTCCTGGGCTCCGGCAACAACAGAAAGGCCAGCCGCCAAAAACACGAGAAGCAGCGGCCGGACAGGCCCTTTGCAACGATCCCACGCGTACGACATGCCATGGATTCTACCGCGACAAGGCCACAGGCGGGAAATCCGCGCGTGTGCGCGGCAGGAACAGCGCGGAGTGCGCTATCATATGGCGGTGAATCAAACATTTTCGTCCGAAGCCATAACACGAAACATCCGGGTACGCGTCCAGGCGCAGTATGACCCCAGCCGCTCCAGCCCACAGCAAAATCAATGGTTCTTTCTCTACACGATCAACATCACGAACGAGAGCCATGACACAGTACAGCTCATCAGCCGCCATTGGGTAATCACGGACGCGATGGAAAAAGTGGAAGAGGTGCAAGGCCCCGGCGTCGTCGGCAAGCAGCCCGTGCTGGCGCCGGGCCAGAGCTTTGAATACACCTCAGGATGTCCCCTCACCACTCCGTTTGGAGCCATGCATGGCACCTATCAGATGGTCAATCAAGCTGACGAAAAGTTCGATATCGAGATCGCGCCCTTCACGCTGTCAGAACCTTACAGTACTGTGAATTAGGAGTGGGAAGCCATAATGAGAGGCATTCGCCAACAAACTTGGGGCGTGTCTCTGCGCGATGTTCTCCGGCCAGCTTCCGAGAACCCCGTTTTGTGTCCTTGCATTTTCCATCTCATTGGTGGTATATCGGCGCTAACTGAATCTACGGCATACCTAACGTCCGGAACTATTAGAGTGCTTGCACCATTCAGGGGGGATCTCTGCGGGGGCTAATTAGCCAAAACCTTCTTTGAATTGTGGTGCATCTCAATTCGTAACAGACAGTGAGAAAAGTCACATATATACGCCCACCGAACGACTTGTCACCCCAGCTCAGGGGTCTTTACGGGCGCGTGGCTCGTCAGCTAGGTGTCGATCCCTCCTACGTAAGTCAAGTCGCTCGCGGCGAAAGCCAATCGGCTCTGGTCGAAGACGCATTGAGGAGCGAGCTAATTAAGATCGTTGAGCCGAGGGACAGCACTCCTTACCGACATGAGGTTCAATTCTATTCAGATGACGCGGTGCTTCTCGAACGTCTTGTTCGTTTTGTCGCTGCCGCTCTGAAAATGGGAGACGCGGCCATCATCGTTGCGACCCAGCCACACCGGGATGCTCTTGCCCTGAGGTTGAAGTCGGAGGGCATGGATTTGGATGCAGCGACGAAAGAGGGGACCTACATCGCGATGGATGCCGCCGGCACATTCTCCATATTCATGGTGAACGGCATGCCGGATTCGGCACGTTTTTTAAAGGTTCTGGGCGGCCTCATTGAGGAAACATCGAAAACACGGAAGACATCGCATCGCCGCGTTGCAATTTTTGGAGAATGGGTCTCACTCTTGTGGAATGAAGGGAAAACGGACGCCGCGATTCGGCTTGAACAGTTAGGGAATCAGTTAGTAAGAGCCCATGAGATTGACATCCTCTGTGGGTACGAGATGAGCAGCACCTATTCCTGGGAGGACGATCACAATTTCAAGAGCATTTGTGCAGAACATTCGGCGATATATTCCGAGGGGAAATAGTTGACAGCCTGGGATGATTCGCACAGTGCTTGCTGCCGCGCCAGGGCGGGCGATTGCAATGCGGAAAATCAAGAAACAATTAGCCAAGAATAAGACCCCAATCGAGCGAATCTTCTACGACGTTGTCAAACGCGAAATGACAGAAGAGGAGCGCCGTATTCTGCTGCCGCCACCTAACAAGACTCGAAAGCGAAACTGATCCGATTATGCTGTGGGCTCACGCTTTCGGTTGCCGCATGGCAAGTAGTCGCGGCGATGTCCATCTGCATTTGGCGCTTGTCAGCGATAGCCAGAGCCGAGTCCCGATATAGTCGAGTTACCGGAATGCGGGCCAAACACGACCTGCCCAAAGCAGGCGACACTTTCTTCTCAATCACTGCTTGTTCGCCAGATGGAAGATCTTCGCTTCGAGGAACAAGCGATAGAGGTCTGGGTCAAGTTCCTGATCCTTGACGGACATGGCCAGAATATCGAGCGCGCGTTCCGGCGGGACGGCCCTCTTATAAGGCCGGTCGGAGGCCGAGAGCGCGTCAAAAATATCGCAGATCGTCATGATCTTGGCCTGCACCGGGATTTCATCGGCTCGCAATTTATAGGGATAGCCAGTGCCGTTCAGTTTCTCGTGGTGCGCGCGCGCGATTCTGGGGATCTCGCGAATTTCCTTGGTCCAGGGAATCTGAAGCAGGAAATTAAAACTGTGCACGACGTGCGCTTCAATCTGGGCGCGCTCCTCAGGATTGAGGCTCCCTTGCGGGATGGAAAGGAAGTGCACCTCTTCCTGGGTCAGTATCGGCCTTTCGACGCCGCGCGGATCGCGGTAGGTCTGCCGGGCAATTTCAAAAAGTCGGTCGGACTTGCTCTTCCGGGAGCACGGTCGGCTCATTCGCCTGGACGACAATTCCGAAGGCGTCTTCCAGGCTGGCCCTGCGAGCGCGATATTCAGCTTCCAGGGAGGCAATGCGGGCCAGAGCCTCTTCACGATCCAGTTTCAGCAATAACTGAACTTTTTCCCGCTCCAGCCCGGCTTCCAGGTCCTTGTAAAGATAATCAAAGCGATGCGCGAGGATCTCCAACTGTTCCGGATAAAGTTTCTTCGCCTTGACGAGCACTTCTTCGCGCACGCCGACTTTTCCGAAATCATGGAGCAAAGCGGCATAGCGGATTTCCTTCATTTGCTCCGGCGTGAAGCGCGTGGCGGCGTAGGCGCCGGTGACCGGTGCGATCCACAATTTCCGCAAGTCCGACCGTCATCTGCGAAACGCGCTGCGAATGGCCCGAGGTCGTGGGATCGCGCTGCTCGATGGCGGTGACCGCAGCTTGCACGAAGCCTTCGAAAAGCCTCTCGATGTCCTGGTAGAGACGGCTATTTTCGTAAGCGACGGCGGCTTGCGAGGCAAGCGAAAGCGCCAGGCGAACTGCGCGTTCGCGAAAATGGCCGGACCTCGCTCGCCACGGCTCCGCCCCGGGTCAGGTCCTGCGTTCGGATCAAATTTGCAATTGATCAACTGCAGGACTCCGATGACTTCGCCGCGGCCATTTTTCATGGGAAGCGTCAGCAGCGACCGCGTTCGATATCCCGTTTCCTCGTCGTAACGCCGGTTGAAATGGTAAGGACGATTTCTCGGAATCCGGTAGGCGTCCGCCAGATTAATGACTTCGCCGTGCATCGCGGAATACCCGGCGAGGGAATCTTCGCGGAGGGGAAGGACAAATTCGGCAAAGGGAAATTGCACGCTGTCGTTTTGCGTGAGCTTGAAGCGAAGGTGGCGCTCGCCCGGGCTGGCCGCCAGGGCGTCGGGACGCGTCTCCTCCACCAGATAAAGGGATCCCGCATCGGCGCCCGTAATCTGGCGGGCCTTGGTGAGAATCATCTCGAGAAGTGCGCCAACATCGCGCGTCTCCGACAAAGCGACGCCGATGCGGTTCAACTCTTCCATCTCGCGTTCGGTTCGCTTGAGCTCGGTGCGAGCGGCGCGTTCCCGCTGCGCAAGTTCGATGTTGGCGAATGCCGCATCAATCGTCTTGCGGACCAGGGCCGGGCGAGCCTTGCGCGGAAGCGTCGCAAAAAATCCGGCGGCGGGTTTGTCCGTGCGGCCGTTTCGCGATATGCCGATCAGCCGAAAGCGAGGCACGCGGCTCGCAAGGCGCCGCAAATCAGCCAGATTGGAGTCACCCAGGTCCGCAAGGCACACGACGCGAGATATCACCGGGGCGGGGAACTGCAATGCGGCGGCCGGAGGCCGGTCGGCCAATTTCCGGAGAGTGTAACGCCGGTTCAGGGAGCGAACCATTGGCGCGGCCAGAGACCGTTCGAAATACCAGATTTCTGCCTGTCGCGGCATGGAAGAGGGTGCGGCGGGACGGCCAGGATGGGCGTTCTGCGCGCTCACCGCAGGGTTGGAGTATACCGGAAGCGGCAAGGGGCTTCCAGCCGGACGTTCTGCCGCGTGTCGTGAAAGGACGTAACCACTTACCGCCACCCTATTGCACCCAAAATATCTGTTTGCTAGGCTGGATTTTAGTAGGGCAATGTTTCTCAAAGGGATACGAGTGTGCAGTCCAACCACCGGTCGCTTTTGAGGCCATCGCAAACCTGTGGTCGTCCGATCGAGGGCACTCTTGCGTATTCAATGCGGCGCGCGTAGCGATCTTGGACGCGTTCGAAAGAATAACGAAGACTATTACCAGATTGAGCCTGCGCTGAATTTGTACGTACTTTCAGACGGAATGGGCGGAGAAGCGCATGGCGAGGTGGCGAGCAATCTCGCCGTCCAGACGGTCGTAACGCACTGCCAGCAAGCGGAAAACAGCCGCGCGACGCCGATCTTCGGCGAGCCGCTGCCGGACGTTTCCGAACGGACCAATCGCCTGGCGAGCGCGATCCACCTTGGCGAACCGAAAAGTATTTGAGACCGCCGAGTCAAACCCGGAGCAGAAGGGCATGGGAGCAACCATCGTCGCCGCGTGGATTGACGGGCAAAGGCTTTCGCTGGCGCACGTGGGAGACAGCCGGGTTTATCTGCTCCGGGCCGGTTCGCTCGATCAGCTTACGGCGGACCATTCCCTGGTCGCCGAAAAGGTGCGCGTCGGCATCCTGACCCCGCAGGAGGCCGATGCCAGCGAACTGCAAAGCGTATTGACGCGGGCGGTTGGGAACGAGCGCCGACGTTCAGGTCGACGCGGACGAGCAGGTTCTGCTGGTTGGCGATTCCCTGCTGCTGTGCTCGGATGGACTGACGCGCATGGTGACCGACCCCGAAATCGCGAGCACGCTGCTTACCAGCACGTCCGCGCAAGAAGCGGCGGACCGTCTGGTCGAACTCGCCAATGAATATGGCGGCGTGGATAACGTCAGCGTGATCGTACTGCGCGTCATGCAGAAGTCGGAAGGCGTACTCGAGCCGCCTGAAAATTTGGAAGAGAAACTCCGGGTAAAATTCTGCCGGCTTCGGCTGGAGGAGATCACCCATGTCCAGACTCGTCCTGAAATTCCAGAACGCGGAGCTCAAAGAGGTTCCCCTGGGAACCCGCCCGATCACCATTGGCCGCGCCCCGGATAACGACATTCCCATCGATAATCTGGCCGTTTCCAATTATCATGCGCGCGTGTACGTCGAAGCGGGATCACTGGTGGTCGAGGATTTGAATAGCCTGAACGGATCCTTTCTGAACGATATTCGCGTGGAACGAGCCATGCTCAAGGACGGCGACACCATCCTGATCGGCAAGCACCAGATTCTTGTGGACCAGTCGCACGATGCCGCGCTGCCCCTGGATGCCTGGCGTAAGGCTCCGGCGCCGCGCGTGAGCGAAACGATGGTGCTCGATACGCAGGAACGCCGCAAGATGCTCGAGCAGGCGGCTGCTGCCGGCGAGCGCTCCCAGCTTTCGCCGGAGCGTTTGCGGGTTCCGACGCTCGCCGTGCTTCGCGGCCGCACCGACCAGAAAGAATACCTGGCTCTCCGGGAAACTTACGGTGATCGGCCACTCGAAAATGGCCACCGTCCGGCTGCGTGGATGGTTCACGCCCGATATCGCGGCGCAAATCAATAAGCACGAGGACGGCTACTACCTGGGCCGCGGGGACACCGTGCCGAAAATCAACGGAGTCGAAATCGGCGGCCTGACCAAACTGAACGATGGGGACGTGATCGAAGTGGGCCGCGTGCGGCTCAATTTTCTGTACCGTGAATAACGTTTCGCCGCGACCTCAGAGGCAAATCCCGGATCATGCCCGGAATTTCCAAGGATGGTAAATCGCGTCGCGCCTTGCGCGTCCTGCGCGAATGGCTCCAGGCGTGGTGGCATCGGCGTGTCCCCTTTGCAATCAGCCTGGGCCTGACGGCATTCGCGCTGTTCATTTACTCCTACACATTCATCGGCGACCGGCCGACCGCCGTGTTTTCCTTTATCAACCGGCTGGAACTGGATGCGCTCGATCTGCGGTTTCGCATCCGGCCGGACCGCTACAAGCATCCCGATCCGCGCATCATCATCGTGGACATCGACCAGCGGTCCCAGGAAATTCTGGGCCGCTGGCCGTTTTCGCGCACGCACTTCGCGCATATGCTCGATGCGTTGCGCGAGGATGGCGCGAAGGTCGCGGCCTTCGACATCACCTTCAGCAAGCCCGACGAGACGGCCGCGCCCATCCGCGAATTGCGGCAAACCGTCATCGAACGCCAGAAACAGGGCGGAAGCACGGACCCGCGCGTGATCGCTGATCTCGATCGTCTGTCGAAAGAATATGACGGCGACGAACAGTTTGCGCGGGCGATTGAGCGCTTCGGAAACGTGGTTCTCGGGAATTTCTTCCTCTATTCCGAATACGATCTGAAAGGCGTCGACGACAAGACGCTCGATCGCTACGCCAATATCCTCGCCGATTTTCCGTTTCCGCAAGTGCGCGCGGCAAATCCGCAAACCGGCCAGCGCGACCTGGCTCACCTGATGCAGGGCTTCGGCGACCCGTATTTCCTGATCCCGAAAGGCACCCAGGCGAACATCGAAGTCCTGAGCGACGCGCTGCGCAAAGGGTCACGGCGACGACCGGATTTTTCAACGTCGAACCCGATCCGGACGGCGTCGTGCGTCATTCGTTGCTGGTGCTCCCTTACGGCCGCTCGAAAAACTATGACGACTGGGATCTCTACGGATCGCTCGACGTCCAGGCGGTGCGCCTCTACCAGGGTTTGCCGGACCAGCAAACCGTTCTCGATTTCAGCGAGACAGGCATCACGGCTCTCGAGTTCGGACCTTCCCTCGTTATCCATCCCGACGCCATCGGGCGAATGATGATCGACTACGAAGGGGACGTGAACACGTATCCCTACGTCTCCATCGCCGACGTTGTGAATCACAAATTTCCGCCGGGAACATTCCGCGGGAAAATTGTGCTGGTGGGCGCGTCCGCGACGGGAATCGGCGACATGCGCTCGACTCCTTTTGGCGGAATCAACGATCCGGGAGTCGAAATCCACGCCAACGTGATCGACAATATCCTCAATCGCCATTTCCTGTCTCGCGGCGCAAACCAGGTGGCCGTGGACCTGTCGCTCATCCTGTTGTTCGGCGTGCCGTTGGGATTGTGGCTGGCGCTCGCGCAGCCGCGCTCCATGCTGTTCGGCTTGTTGCTTCTCGTGCCGTTTGGCGCGGGGGTGTGGTTCGCGTTCCTGCATGGCTGGTGGCTGAATTTCGTCGTTGCCTTCCGGCACGCTGGTCGCCAACGTTGGTTTTGTCGCCATGTACCGCGCGCTGGTCGAGGAAAAAGAAAAGCGGCGCGTGCGCGGCGCCTTCCAGCAATACCTGAGTCCGGAAGTGATCCGCCGGCTGCTGGAAAATCCCGATCTGGTGAAACCGCGGAAGACCGAAATCACCGTGATGTTCAGCGACATCCGCGGGTTCACGACCATTTCGGAAAAACTCGACGCGCAGGAACTCGCCGCCCTGCTCAACGAATATCTGACCGAAATGACGCAGATCGTGTTCCGCCATAACGGAACGCTCGACAAATACATTGGCGACGCGGTGATGGCGTTCTGGGGCGCTCCGTTTGAAGAGCCGGGTCACGCGACCAATGCGTGCCATGCCGCCCTGGAAATGATGTGCCCGGCTTAAAGAAATGCAGAATAAATGGAAAGCCGAGGGAAAGCCGGTGATCGATATCGGCGTGGGACTGAGCACCGGCGTCGCGTCCGTGGGAAACATGGGCTCGGCGCTTCGATACGGTTACACGGCGCTGGGCGACACGGTGAATCTGTCAGCGCGCCTCGAAGGGCTGAACAAGGAATACGCCACGCACATTCTCCTGAGTGAAGCGACGTATGCGATGGTGGAAGATCCTCAACTGATTTTCCGCGAACTGGATTTGATTCGCGTGAAGGGCAAACTGCAGCCCATCGATGCTGTATGAACTGGTGGCAGCGCGCGGCACTCCGGAAGGCGACGCACCCGGACTGGAAGAGCGCCTCGGACTTTTCGCGCAGGCGCGCGTCCTGCTACCGCGAGCGCCGGTGGCAGGACGCGCAAATTCTCTTTGAGAAATTACTGGAGCGCTGGCCCGAAGATGGGCCCGCGCGCATGTACCTGCAATCGTTGCCGGGAATACCTGGTCGCAGGCCCCGAACAGAATTGGGACGGCGTCTACGTCATGACGCACAAATAGCCCTTACTTCATCAAAACAAAAGAGATCGTCCACCGAAGGAGCCTAATCGGGCTCAATCAATCCGGAAGTTCGTAGCTGTTCGCGTGAATTCTGTTTTTCGCGTGGTCGTCGGCCAGCAGCGATTCCAGTTGTTTCACGCAAGTCTGCGTGCTGTTCTTCGTTCCGTAAAATTTGTGCGGCCCGATCCTGAATTTCTCGCCGCAGCCCTCGGCGTCACATACGACGATTCCCCACTCGGAATGCTCTGGCGCGTGCACGTGGGACTGGGTGACCTTCACCGCAACCGGGCACAGCGGAGCTACTTTTTCCCTGAATTCGGTAAAGCTCATCGGATTTCCCCTCGCAAAGTAGAATAACAACTGGTACGATGATAGGACCAGTTGCCGAACGCTGTCTTGTACGAAATTGCTGTCTTGGCTGCTGGCTGGTATCGATGAAAATGAACCGCAACGCCAAATCCTCCCCTCCCGGAACCTCCTCTAGCCCGTGCCGAGCCGTCACCGTCTCCACAGATCGCTCCTTAATTCGCCGCGAGCACAGTCTTAGGCCCTTGGGAAACGATGAGGGCGGCCACATCTGGAGACATGGCGCTTTGAATGGCGCCGAGATGTTCCATGGTTCCTACCGGACGTATCAATTTGCTCGCCACTTTCATTCCGTTCCCGCGATCGGAGTTGTCGAGCACGGATCGATGAGCTGCTATTGCAGGGAATCTACTCACGTTTTGCCGGCAGGCACAGTCTTCCTTTTCAATCCGGGAGAAGTACACGCGCCAGCGCCGGGCCAATCACCGGAGTGGAGTTTTCGGGTTTTCTTTTTTGAGGAACAATTGTTTCGAGAGCGATCAAACGATGTCGGGCAAAAAGCTCTTCGATTCTCGAAGCCATTCGTGGAAGACCGGGGACTGGCCGATTCCCTATTGCGATTGCATCGCAAACTCGAATCCGAAGGAACGGCGCTCGAACTCGAATCGCTCTTATTAGAGATCGTTGCGCGATTATCGCGGAAGCACGCATGCGTTCCAACGCAGCCGCGCCAAACGGGCGTGGAGAAAACAGGAATTAGAAAAGTGACAGATTACCTGCATGCCAACTATGAACGGAACGTCACGCTGGACGATCTCGCGGGGCTTGCGCAATCCAGCCCGTATCACTTGCTGCGTAAGTTCCGAAGGTCCGTTGGCCTTACCCCACACGCCTACCTAATACAGATTCGCGTCGAAGAAGGTAAACGCCTGTTGCGCGCCGGAAATCCGATTTCCGATGTTTCGGCCGGCACGGGATTTACCGACCAGAGCCATTTCACGCGGCATTTCAAGCGCATTATGGGCGTGACGCCCGGACAGTATCTTTCATAACGCAACCCGATCTTATTTTCCCTATCCCGGCGGCCAGCGAAAATCGCGCCCACCGAGCAAATGCAAGTGTAGGTGAAACACGGACTGCCCCGCGCCGCGGCCATTGTTGAAGACGGTCCGGTAGCCCTCGGTGAGCTTGCGCTCGGCGGCGAGCTTCGCGGCGAGAAGCTGCAATCGGCCGAGCATCGCCGTGTCCTCCGGCGTGGCATCGGTGAGAGAAACCAGATGCCTGCGCGGGCAAATCAAAATGTGGGTCGGAGCCTGAGGCTGGATATCCTCGAACGCGAACATTTCGCCGTCTTCGTACACCATTTTCCCGGGAATTTCCTTGCGGCCAATCTTGCAAAACAGGCAATCGGTCATGTGGACCCCTTGGGGTTCATAGTTGAGAGTCGAAAGTAAGAAGCCAGAAGTAACCGGCGCAAGTGCAATGCGCCGTCATTCCGAACGAAGTGAGGAATCCCTCCTTCGTTTTTCGTCGAACCCAGAGAGATTCCTCACTTCGTTCAGAATGACAAGTATCTACACTCCTTTCAACCGAGTGCGCATTATCCCGCTCCAGCTCCCTCACTTAAACCCCGAATTCGACGGAGGATCCAGGCGCATCACAAACGTCTGAAAGCCGTCGCTGTTCTTTAACTGCGCCGCCAGCTGCTGCGCGGCGTCCGTGCTCGGAACGCGCCCTACGCGCACGCGGTAGAAATGGCCGGTGGGTGCGTCATAATCCTGGATGAAAATCGGCTGATACCGCGCGAGCAGGCGATCGCGCAACTGCTCGGCGTTAGTGCGATCCGCGAATGCTCCGATCTGCACCGTAAATTCGCCGCCGGCGGGACTCGGCCCCGAAAGCAGCTCGATGCGCACGGGGGCGGTGCCGGTGCCGATCATTCCGAGCGAAACCGCCGCGGCGCGCGCGAGATCCAGGATGCGATCCCCGACAAACGGGCCGCGGTCAATGACGCGCACCTGGACGTCGCGCCCGTTATTCAAATTGGTGACGCGCAGGATGCTGCCAAACGGGAGCGTGCGGTGCGCCGCCACCAGTGAGTTCATATCAAAGATTTCGCCGTCGGCAGCGCGGCGCCCATCAAATGGGACTCCATACCACGATGCGATGCCCTGCTCGACGTAAACGCCCGGGATAAACGGCGCGGTTCGAGTCGGCGGCTGAACGGCGCCCGGCGCGCTGGCGGGCGGCGGAGTCGGCTGCGCCGGAATTGAACCTGGAACTGATTCCGGTTGTGGAATTGGCGCTGGCGGGACCGTGCTGGTCATCGGCGGGCGGCCCGTACATCCCGCGAAAACCAGTAAAGCAAGACAGAAAACAATCAGCCTGCCGGAGAGAAATTGTCGCGACAGCCGGGGAGACACGCGTTCATTCAATTCGAACACCGCCTGCAAGTTCGAGGGGCGCACCAAGGAAAAATCCTTCGCCCGATCGGATGGTCAATTCCCGCAAGCACTTGCAATCCGATCCCTCCCGCCGTTCGAATGCTCCACCTTCCGCGCAAATGGCACAGATTTCGCCCCAGCGCGGAATTCCGGCTATTATAGACAGGCAAAAAGTTGCGAGCAAGGAGACGACGTGCCACTTCCCGTTCGTTGGCGTTACAAACTCGACCGCTGGCGCAGCCAGATCTCCGGCATGTTCCGATCAGAACCGAAGCAAAGGCGCCCGAGGTTGTGTCCCGCCTGCGGCAATTTGATTGGCGCAACGGCGACGAAATGCCATCAATGCGGCGCAAATGTGAATTTCTCCTTCGCCGCCGCCAGCAGGACCCTGGCCCGATGGATGCCGCAGACTTCTCCGGTGACGTACGCGATCCTGACGATCTGCTGCGTGATGTATGCGCTATCGCTCGTAATTACGATGAAGTTCACAGGAGGAGGCCTCGGCGGCGGGTTGATGAGTCTTGGCGGGATCGCGACGCAAGTGAACTTTCGACTGGGCGCGTCTCTTCCGCTGGCGATGAACCTCGGGCAACCCTGGCGGTTCATCACAGCCATATTCCTTCACGGCGGGTTGTTGCACATTGGGATGAATATGTGGGTGCTGATGGACATCGGGCCGATGGTCGAGGAAATGTACGGCTCGGCTCGGTACTTGTTCTTGTTTGTCTTCACGGGCGCGGTCGGCTACATGGCCAGCTCTTTCGTGGGCCATCTGAGCGTGGGCGCCTCAGGCTCACTGTTGGGTCTGATCGGAGTCCTTCTCGCTGCAACGACGGGCAGAAAAAGCCTCGCCGCGCAGGCTCTGCGGAGCGCGCTGATACGCTGGCTTATCTACATCGCTATCCTCGGCCTTGTCTTCAGCGGCACGGACAATTTCGCGCACGGGGGTGGGCTTGTCTCCGGATACCTGCTCGGGCGCATGATGGCCGACCGCGCTCCCGCAGACGTTAGCGAGAAGCGGATCGCCAACTTGCTGGGATGGGCCGCGGGAATTGCGGTGGCCGTCAGCTTCGGTTTCATGGTCTTGAACTATTTGCAGAATACCTAGCCGTTAGGGCGACAAAATCATTCCCCGTGTTCGTTGAGCCGGCGGGAGACCGTGAAACAGTAGTGAAACCCCGAGAAGACCGTGAATGCCGTGACCAGGTCCACGAAGACATTCCTCACATGCTCCAGCCATCGCCAGTCAACGACCCCCAGAAGGACAACGGAAAATACAAGCATGATTTGGAGCGCCGTGGTGAGCTTGCCATAGATGCTCGGCGGAAACGCGCGGTAACCGGAAACGACCAGGATGACCGCGGCGGAAGTGAGAAGAATAACATCGCGGCTGAGCACCAGCGTCGCGAGCCACCAGCTGATCTTCCGGTTCAGCGCCAGCATGACGAAAGAAGAGGAAAGCAGCAGCTTGTCCGCGATGGGATCGAGATAGGCGCCCAGCGCCGTCTTCTGATTGAGCGAACGCGCGAGCAACCCGTCGAGCGCGTCGGTGAATCCCGCAATAATGAGTATCCCGAGGGCGTAGTCGTATCGCCGGTAATGAATGGAAATAATGAAAAACGGCAAAAATCCCAGGCGTAGAAACGTGAGCTGGTTCGGGACCGTGAAGACGCGGGTAGCCATTTTACTGGATTCTATTCTAGCTCATGCGAACAGCGCGAGATAATCGCGCAGGGAGCGGCCAACCCTCTGCTCGAAACGCTCCGAAAGCGACGGAATGGAACCGTGCGGCTCGTCCAGAGCGATCCGCTCGACGCGCTGCATGGGGAAAAACAGCGTCGGAAGGCCGATGCGCTCTCCGTCGGGATCCTTGACCTGCCGGATGAAGTCATCGAACGAATTGAGATCAATGCCGCGCACGGTGACTCCCGACGCGTTCATGGAAACGAGCGCGCCCCACAATTTTTCCTTGGGGCTGTGCAGGCTCACGATGACGATTGAATTGGGTTCCAAGGCTCCGCTTTCACAACGAAATCGTTTTCAGATTTTCGGCCACTCGCAATTTCGGCTCGGTGACCTTTTGCACCGCCTCCGGCGTAACGCCCGGAGCGACCTCGCGAAGGACCAATCCTTGAGGCGTGACTTCAATGACCGCGAGTTCGGTCACGATCAGGTCCACCACTTCGACGCCGGTCAGTGGCAGAGTACACTTGTTGAGAATTTTCGGCTGCCCGTCTTTCGACGTGTGTTCCATGGCAATGATGACGCGCGGCGAACTGGCGACCAGGTCCATCGCTCCGCCCATGCCCTTCAGCATTTTGCCCGGGATGGCCCAGTTCGCAAGGTTGCCCTTCTCATCCACCTGGAGCGCGCCCAGAACCGTCATGTTCATGTGGCCGCCGCGGATCATGCCGAAGGAGTCGGCGCTCGAAAAATAACTCGTTCCGGCGATTTCCGTGACCGTTTCCTTGCCCGCGTTGATCAGGTCCGGGTCTTCCTCTCCCTCGAAGGGAAATGCGCCGACGCCGAGCATTCCGTTTTCGGATTGCAGCACGACTTCCATCCCGGCCGGAATGTAATTCGCCACCAGCGTCGGCGTGCCGATGCCGAGATTCACGTAATAGCCGTCGCGCAGCTCCTGAGCCACTCGCCGGGCGATCAATTCACGTTTGTTGTCTTCCGATTGCGCCACGTATTCCCCGTCCAGTGCACCGGCGGGCTCCAGATCGAGCCCGCATCCAACTTATGCGCGCTTGCGCACCGTTCTTTTCTCGATCTGCTTTTCGTAATTCACGCCTTGGAAAATGGCGTTCACGAAAATTCCCGGAGTGTGGACGCAATCCGCGGGCAGCGTCCCCAGTTCGACGAGCTCCTCGACTTCGGCGATGACGTAATCCGCCGCCGTCGCCATCACGGGATTAAAATTCCGGGCAGTCTTGCGATAAATCAGGTTTCCCCAGCGGTCGCCTTTCCAGGCCTTGATGAAAGCGAAATCGCCGCGCAGCGAACGCTCCAGAATAAATTTTCGCCCGCCAAACTCGCGGACTTCCTTTCCCTCCGCAATCATCGTTCCCACGCCCGTCGGCGTATAGAACGCCGGAATCCCCGCGCCGGCCGCGCGAATGCGCTCGGCCAGCGTGCCCTGCGGATTGAGTTCGACCTCGACTTCACCCTTCAGCACCTGCTGTTCAAATATTTTGTTCTCGCCGACATAGCTGGCGATCATTTTTTTGATTTGACGGGTCTCGAACAGCAACCCGAGGCCGAAATCGACCGTGCCCGGGTTGTTCGAGGCGCAAGTCAGATTTTTCGTGCCCTTGCGGCGCACGGCGGCGATCAGGTTTTCGGGAATGCCGCAGGTTCCGAACCCTCCGAGCAGAATCGTGGCGCCGTCGAATAATTTCTCGATCGCCACGTCGGCGTTGGCAACACGCTTATCCATTTACGCGAATCCTCTGCGGCTTGAAATCTTCCGAGCCGTCGCCTGACAAACCTACTGCATATCGCGCAGAATTTTGTACAGTTCCCCCGCGGCGGCAAATTGTTCTTCGAGCGCGCGCGATCGCAAGTCTCCGCGAAGGCGCTCGAGCGATTGAATCAGCTGATCCAGCGCTCGATCCAGATTGTCGCTGTTCGTGAGAATAATGTCACGCCAGACCGAATAGGGACTTCCCGCCAGTCGCAGCGCATCGCGCAGGCCGCGTCCCGCAAGCGTCACCGGCAAGCCGGTCTCGTCCGTCTGATCGCGCACGACGCCGGCCAGCGCGACGGCGAGGAGCTGCGGAAGGTGCGAGACAATCGCCGCGGCGCGATCATGCGTTTCCGCGTCCATCCAGACCGGCTCCGCTCCCAGCTTTTCGATCAGCGCGACAAATTCCGCAACGCGCCGGTCGCGCGCCTTTTCCGCGGATGGGCCGCCGGACGCACGGATCAACGCGTATTTTGAGGCGCGAAACAATTCCGCGTCGGCGGACGCGATCCCGGAAATTTCTTTCCCCGCCATGGGATGTCCGCCGAGAAACCGCGCGCCTCCCTCCACGAAAGATTCGGCCGCCACGGCGCAGACCGCCCGTTTCGTGCTCGATGCATCGGTGACCAACGCATCGGGTGAGGCCAGCCGCGCGATTTCCGGCAGGAATTCGATGGTCTGCCCGACCGGAAGCGCCACGTAAATCAAATCTGCTCCGGCCACCGCAAGGGGAAGCTCCGCGAATCCTTCGTGGATCGCGCCGCGTTCGAGCGCGTGCCGCAGGACGTGTCCCTTGTCCCAGCCGATCACGATGGAATCCGGCGCGTACTTGCGCAAGGCGAGTGCGAACGAACCGCCGATCAATCCGGTGCCGAGAATCGCAACGCGCCGGAAGGAGGCAGTCATGGCTTAGGCGATGGTCCGGCCGACCGCGGGAGCAATAATGCGGAGTTCGGCCATGAGTTTTTCAAACTGATCGAAGAACAGCGACTGCGCGCCGTCGGAAAGCGCATGCTCGGGATCGTTGTGCACTTCCAGGAGCAACCCATCGGCCCCGGCCGCAATCGACGCTCGTGCCATGGGGGGAACCTTGTCGCGGATTCCCGTGCCATGCGACGGGTCGGCGAGGATGGGGAGATGCGAAAGTTTCTTGATGACGGGAATCGCGGCGATATCGAGAGTGTTGCGCGTGGCGGTCTCAAACGTGCGAATCCCGCGTTCGCAAAGAATCACGTTATGGTTGCCGCCGGCCATGATGTATTCGGCGCTCAATAACAGCTCCTCGATAGTCGCGGACATGCCCCTCTTGAGAAGGACGGGTTTTGCGACCGTTCCGAGCGCGCGGAGGAGGAAATAATTCTGCATGTTGCGCGCGCCCACCTGCAGGATATCCACGTAGGCCAGCATCATCGAAATTTGGGAGGCGTCCATCACTTCACTGCAGACCAGCAGGCCGCTCTTGTCGGCGGCCTCGCGCATCATCTTCAGAGCCTTTTCGCCGTGTCCCTGAAAACTGTAGGGCGAGCTGCGCGGTTTGAAAGCGCCGCCGCGAAGAATCTTGGCTCCCGCCTTCGCGACGCGGTCGGCGATCACGCCAATCTGTTCCGCCGTCTCCACCGAGCAAGGCCCAGCCGCCACGACCACTTCCGTGCCGCCAATTCGCACGCCGCGCGGCAATTCGACGACGGTCCCCTGCGAGCGAAACGCGCGGCTGGCCAGCTTGTAGGGCTGCGTGATGCGCACAACTTCGCGCACGCCGTCGAGCACTTCCACATCCCGAGGATCGAAATCCGCGGGGACGCCAACGGCTCCCAGGACGGTTTGAGAAGCGCCCGTGGAACGATGGATGTCGAATCCCATCGACACAAGGCGGTCGATCACGTGCTGGATCTGCTCTTCCTTCGCGCCTTCCTGCATTACAACGACCATCTGAAGTCCTCTTCCATCTTTCCAGGCCCGAGCGGGAGCCTAGCCTTCTTTTTTCGCGTCCCCGTCCTGCATCACGGTGCGCTCCACGGAGCGCGCTTCGTCCAGAATGCGTTCAAACAGGCGCCGAATCGCGGCGTCCGGCAGCGGCCCGGGATTCGCGTTCACGGCCGCGTCAAGAACCTGCTTTTCGCGGTCCGGCTGGTAGAGGGCATCGCCGGTGGCGTGCTTGATCCGGCCGATCTCCACGACGCAACGCGAACGCTCGTTGAGCAGTTCGACGAGCCGGCGGTCGATCTCATCGATTTTGCGTCGCCAATCTTCAACAGTCATGCGAGTTTCCCTGGCAGCTCATGCTTGGGGCTCCCGCCGGCTCATTCCGGCGACTGCCGCGCCCTTCAATAATTTTACGCGCGCAGCCAGCGCCTCGGCGGCCGCTTCGACGGTTTCGGCGCGTTCGATTTCCTCGACCAGCGCCGATCCAACCACTGCGGCATCGGCGAGCCCCCCGAGCACCGCCACATGCCCCGGCAGCGAAATGCCAAAGCCAATGGCGATCGGAAGCTCGGTGACTCGGCGCACACGGCGCGCAAGAGCGGGCAATTCTTCCGCCAGTTGATCCTTCGCTCCCGTGACTCCGGTCCGCGAAATCAGATACAGGAACCCGCTCGACGATTTGGCGATCAGGGCCAGCCGCTCGTCGGTGGACGTCGGCGCGGCCAGAAAAATTGTGTCGAGGCCGTGCGCAACCATCGCGGCGCGATATTCGACGCCTTCCTCGGGCGTCACGTCGGTGATCAGCACGCCGTCCGCGCCTGCCGCCTTTGCAGCCTCGGCAAATTTCTCCAGCCCCATTTGCAAGACGGGATTGTAATAGCTGAACAAAACGAGCGGGATATCCGTTTTCGCGCGCAGGGATTTCACAAGCGCAAGCACGCCGGAAAGAGTCGTCCCCGCGCGCAGAGCCCGTTCGCTGGCACGTTGGATCACGGGCCCGTCCGCCACGGGATCGCTGAACGGCACGCCGAGTTCGATCACGTCCGCGCCCGCGTTCGCCAGCGCCAGAACGAATTTCTCCGTGGCGTCGAGCGAAGGGTCGCCCGCAGTGATATATGCGACCAGGCCCATTTCGCCGGCGTTTCGCAGGTCGGCAAACCGGCGCGAAATGCGCGAGGGATTCGTCACGGTTGTGGATGCATGGGCCAAATCAACACCTTCGGAATCCGATCCTTCTCAGCGCGTTCGCCACGGTTTCACGGATCGCGAGACTAAACCCCGCGTTCGTCATTCTGAGGTTGCCGTGGCGACCGAAGAATCTCTCTTCAGTTCTGAGTTTGAACGAAGAGAGATTCTTCGTCGTCCCAGCCAACCGGGACTCCTCAGAATGACACCAACCAAATAATTACGTCCAGCCAGTCGCGCCTCGACCCACAAATCACAATCCGTGGGTCCGTTTCACAAATACCGGGCTAGAATTTCCATGTCCTTATCGCCGCGGCCCGAAAGATTCAGAATCACGACGGAATCGCGCGGCATCTTCGGCGCGCGCTTGATCAATTCGGCGAGCGCGTGAGCCGACTCCAGCGCCGGAATGATGCCTTCGAGGCGCGCCAGTGTGCGAGCGGCGGCTACGGCTTCATCATCGCTTACCGCGGTGTATTCCGCGCGATGGGAATCGGCCAGCCACGCATGCTCGGGACCAATCGCCGGATAATCAAGACCCGCCGAAACAGAATGAGTCGTCGCAATCTGGCCGTCGGGAGTTTGCAAAACGTAGGAGTAGGTTCCCTGCAACACACCGGGCCGCGCTCCGGAATATCCCGCGGCCGCGGCCATTCGCGCGGCGTGCTCGCCGAGCGCGTGGCCGCGCCCTCCGGCTTCAACGCCCAGAAGTTTCACGCCGGCGTGGCCCAGGAACGCGTGAAACAATCCGATCGCGTTTGAGCCTCCGCCGACGCAGGCCACGAGCAGGTCCGGCAGACGCGCTTCCGCTTCCAGAATCTGCTGGCGCGCTTCGATGCCGATGACGCGATGAAAATCGCGCACCATCATGGGATACGGATGCGCTCCCAGCACGGAACCGAGCAGATAGTGCGTGGATGCGGACGTTTGTTACCCAATCGCGCATCGCTTCGTTGATCGCGTCCTTGAGCGTGCGCGTGCCGGAATTTACGCCCACGACTTCGGCGCCCAGCAACCGCATGCGGAAGACGTTGAGCCGCTGGCGCTCCATGTCCTCGGTGCCCATGTAGACCACGCACTCAAGGCCCAGCCGCGCCGCGACCGTGGCGGTGGCGACTCCGTGCTGGCCCGCTCCGGTTTCAGCGATGATGCGGCGCTTCCCCATGCGCACGGCCAGCAAACCCTGCCCCAGGCAGTTGTTGATCTTGTGCGCGCCGGTGTGGAGCAGGTCTTCCCGCTTGATGTAGATGCGCGCGCCGCCCAGATGCTCGGTCAGCCGCGAAGCAAATTGCAGCGGCGTGGGACGCCCGGCAAAATTTTTCAGTAAGGAATCGAGTTCCTTCTGGAATCGGGGATCCTTCCGCGCCTCGGCGTACGCGAGCTCGAGCTCCTCCAGCGGCGCGACGAGAGTTTCGGGAACGTAGCGCCCGCCGTAAGGGCCGAAGCGGCCCTTCGCGTCCGGCATGATTTGTGTAGAGATGACCATTTTTCCTTATTCAAAACAGCAGCGCGTTTGCTGTAGCCCGCCTCTTCAGAGGCGGAGCGTTTCTTCCACTTGGGCAAAACCCTCGCCTCTAAAGAGGCGAGCTACAACACTTTCTACTCGCGCTTAGACTCGATTGCCGCAAAGAGCGCGCGCAATCGCGCGGGGTCTTTGCGTCCCGGGCGCGCCTCGACGCCGCTGGCAACGTCCACGGCGTAGGGCTCGGCGATGCGAATCGCCTCGGCAACATTTTCCGGCGTCAAGCCGCCCGCCAGAATAATTCGGCCGTATCGCCGCGCGGCGCGCGCCAGCTTCCAATCGAGCGTGCGGCCAGTGCCGCCATGCAAGCCGCGCGTGAATCCGTCGAGCAGCAATCCGTCGGCGCGCCGATATTTGGAAAGCGAAGCCACTCGAAATCCGCGCCCCACCTGAACGGCCTTGATCACGCGGTGTTTTCGGCCGAGTTCGGCAACTTCCTTCGGCGATTCGCCGCCGTGAAGCTGCACCGCCCCCAGTCGCAACGCCCGAGCCATCGCATCCACTACGAGCGCCGGCCAATCCACGAACACGCCAACCGCTTCGACAAACGGCGGCAGGCGACGAATGATGTTCCACGCATCCGCGGGACTGATACTGCGCGGGCTGGGCGGATAAAAATTGAATCCTAGCGCGGATGCTCCCAAGTCCACGGACAGGCGAGCGTCATCCCAGTTGGTGATCCCGCAAATTTTAACACGAGTCGGCATGGGAGCTACGCGCCCAGCAACGTCCGCAGCGCCGCGCCCGGGTCGGGCTGGGCCATCAAGTGCTCGCCGATCAGGAACGCGTCGAATCCCGCCGCGCGAAGGCGAACCAGGTCCTGGTGCGTGCGCAGGCCGGATTCGCAGACGGCGATACATTCCTCGGGGATGGCTTCGATCAGTTCCAGCGACGTTTCGACGCGCACTTCAAGCGTGCGCAGGTCGCGATTGTTCACGCCAATGATCCGCGCCCCGGCAGTCACCGCCCGCGTCAATTCTTCGCGCGTATGCACTTCGACGAGCGGCTCCATGCCAAGCTCGCGGCCCAGCGCCAGCAGTTCGCCCAGCAGAGTGTCGCCCAGCGCCGCAACGATCAGCAAAAATGAATCCGCATTCGTCGCGCGCGCTTCCCACACCTGCCAGGGATCAACGATGAAATCCTTTCGCAGCACGGGCACATTCACCGCCGCCCGCGCGTCGCGCATGTACCTCAAATCGCCCTGGAAAAATTCCTCTTCGGTCAGCACCGAGAGCGCCGCCGCGCCGGCGGCTTCGAAGACTCTTCGCAAGGGCGACCGGATCAAATTCAGCGCGGATCAGGCCGCGCGAAGGCGACGCCTTTTTCAGCTCGGCAATCACGTTGAGGGAATCGCGCATCAACGCCGCCGCAAAATCGCGTACGGGCACGCCGTGTTTCACGCCAAAGCGCAGCGCCGTCTCCGGGACGCTCTTCTTGCGGTGCGCGATCGCGGCGCGGCGCGCCTCGATGATTCGATCGAGCACAGTGCCGGATTTGGTTTCTGCCTCCATGGGCGCGCCTCTAGCCTCAATCCGAGCGCAAGAGGAAACATTCATGCTATCTTCCCGCAATAGGGAGAGTCAATGAGGCCCGAATCAAAATGCCGCCGCGGCTTCATTCCGTGCTTCCATTCGTGCGATTTCAAACTTACAGAACTGGAATTCACTCAAGAGAGACCCGATGTTAAAAATCAAACGCATCTATGACGCGCCGGAAAAGAACGACGGATTCCGCGTGCTCGTTGATCGCCTCTGGCCGCGTGGAGTTTCCAAGGAACGAGCGCACCTGGATTTATGGCTGAAGGAAATCGCGCCATCCAACTCGCTCCGCAAGTGGTTCGGGCATGACCCGAAGCGGTGGACGGAATTTACGGCGAAATACCGCGGGGAACTGAAAACCAAAAGAGACTTCATGCGGCAAATCAAGACGCTCGAAGCAGACCACGGCACCGTCACACTGCTTTATTCCGCTCACGATCCGGTACACAATCAAGCGGCCGCGCTCCTCAAAGTCTTGAAAGGCATCCGCTCTGCCTGAGGCTGAGAAACCCACGTCCTACTTTTCGCGCAGAATCACTTCGCCCTGGCCGACAGGGTGATCGTTCATCCAAAGGCGGTATTTATACGCGCCGGGATTCGAGCCCGGGCGTGGCGGCCCGCTCTGGAGTTGGCGTCCCGGGGGCGCCTGGAAAATATTCGACTGAAACGGACAGCGATTGGGATCGAATTCAATCTTGAGATTTGCCGTGTCCGAAAGCCACACCACCTGGTCCGACGGTCCAATCACGACAATTTCAGGGATCACTCCAACCAGAACGAGTTTCTCCGCCATCCTTCCGCGCGCCTCCCGCGCCCAGCGAAGATAGCACAGCATGCAACGCGTGCGCTTGAGGAATGCGTCCGGAGAGACCTATGAGCGGGCCTTTCTGCGGACGCGAGCTGTTATTCTTCACCATATTGACCGTTGCGCATGCCCGAAGAATCGCGCAAACTAGGTTGTGTACTGGCCTCCCTTTGAAGGATTCCTGTACCCGTCCCAGGTCGTTTTGCCGCATGGCGGCTGATTTGGCGACAAATCATGCGCTACCTCGAAGTGCCGCATGAAGAATGAGGTCTGATCGAAAATGTTTAGTCCAATGGATAATTTGCATCCCCCGACGAGGTTGATGCTCACGCCCGGACCGTCCTGCCTGCACCCGCGCGTATATGGGGCTCTGGCCACGCCGCTGGTGGGGCACGTGGACCCGTGGTTCACGGATTTCATGGGCGGCTTGCAGGAGCTGTTACGCCGCGTGTTTCAGACCCAGAACCACATGACATTTCCGATTTCCGCTTCCGGATCGGGGGGCATCGAAACCGCGGTGATCAACGTTCTGGAGCCGGGCGACGAAGCCATTGTCTGCGTGAACGGCGTTTTCTCCGGCCGCATGGCCGATACGGCCGAACGTACCGGAGCGAAAATTCATCGTGTCACCGCGCCATTTGGCCGGACCGTCGATCCGCAGGATGTGCGCCGCGCGGGACAGGGCAAGAAAATCAAGTTTGTCGGGCTGGCGCATGGAGAAACTTCGACCGGGGTCGTGACGAAAATTGACCCGTTCCGGCAGGTTGCTGACGAACTCGGGGCGCTGTTGATTGTGGATACCGTGGCCACTCTGGCCGGTTTGCCGCTGGACGTGGACCGCCAGAAGATTGACGTTTGCTTCAGCGGCACGCAGAAAGCGATAAGCGCGCCGCCGGGAATGGCGCCTATTACCGTGAATGCGCGCGTCGAGGAGCTGCTCGGCAACCGCAAAACGGCGGTGCAGAGCTGGTACTTCGATCTGACCACAGTGAAGAAGTACTGGGGCAGGGAGCGCACCTACCATCACACGCCTCCGATCCCGCTGATTTACGCATTGTACGAGGCGCTGCGCCTTGTTCTGGAGGAAGGGCTCGAAGCAAGTTGGGAGCGGCACCGGCAGAACCAGGCGGCGCTGATCGCGGGTCTGGAAGCCATGGGCATCGGCCTATTCGTTCAGAATCCGGCGGAGCGATTACCCACCGTCACCGCCGTCACGATTCCGTCCGGGATCGACGGGGCAAAAGTGAAAGGCCGGCTGCTCAACGATTTCAATATCGAGATCTCCGGCGGCCTGGGAGATTTCAAGACAACGATGTGGCGCGTGGGATTGATGGGCTATTCGAGCCAGCGCGCAAACGTATTCCTTTTTCTCGATGCGCTGGAGCGGATTCTCCTGGACATGGGCATGAAGTTGCCCGCCGGTGCGGGGATCGCCGCGGCGGCAGGGGCCTTCACGCACGCTGAACCTGTGGCCGTGGGTCACGGAAAGTAGCGGACGAAAGTGACAACCTCAATCGGAGTTCCGAACCTGGGCGCGATGAGCGATTTTGTCAGGGAGTTCGACGTCTCCTCGCGCCTCACCGACCACACCTATCACTGCCGCTTTTCCCATCTCTGGAACGGCGTGGCCACGCGCCACAGCGATACCGTGGATACGAAATTCCTGGTGGACGGCACCGGAACGATTGTGGGTCTGGCGCACGTGGGATTTGTGCAATTTATTGAAAAGTCCGGCCGAAATTTATCCGATCGCGAAGCAAGCTTCATCGCCGCGTATTATCTCCGCGAGAAACTGGAGCAGGAAGACGAGCGCCCGCTTTACGACGTCTCGGCAGGGGATGTAACACGTATAATCGGCATGCTGGGAATTCAGTGATTCCAGCAGCGTAGGCTTCGCAGGTTGCGGAAAAACCCTCTTTGTTGTCATCCCGCGCGGAGCGAGGGATCTGCTTTTTCGCTGATTCGGGCAAAAAAGCAGATCCCTCGGGCGAAACCCGCCCTTCGGGATGACAGATTGTGGGTTTTTCCGCAGCCTCTTGAGGCTGCGCAGCGTTCCTCAAGCTAGTAAATGCGCGCAGGCTGAAGCCTACGCTACTTAACTCTTCCGCGAAATCCGAATCATTGCCATTACGCATCGGAAAGCGATTCATCGAAACCATTCGCTGGTTCTTTCCGCTCGCTAGACTCCAAAATCATGCCGCAGTCCAGGCACTCGACGTATTCCGCATCGGAATCCTTGGCGATCAGTTGAGTTCGTTCGTGGCGGCAGGTAGCCGGATCATTCACGGAAAATCTCCATTGCTGCGCTGATCATACCACTCCCAATCGGCCTCTCGGCTCATGATATACCTTTGCAATCGACCCCTCTCAAACGGCTCGATCTGGGTTATAAGGTAGGCCTGTTATTTCTGCCCAGCTTTCGGGGGGATCCGGACACGCCGTGGCACGCAATACAGAGGACCGTTTCAGCGATGTCTTTTTCTACGGTGTTGTGCTGTGCCTTGCCTACCTGGTGTTTCTAGTCTTCGAGCCGTTTCTCGTTCCGCTCGGATGGGCGGCCGTGTTCACCGTTATTTTTCTCCCGCTGAATCGGCGGCTCGAACGGCAATGGGGGCGAACGCTCGCAACTTCGGTCACCACGGCCGGAGTAGCGTTGATTCTGGTGGTGCCGGTTCTCCTGCTGGCCACGCTGTTCGTGCGCGAAGGAATCCAGGCGACCCGCGATGTCCAGGCGGCGCTGGCGGCGGGCGGATACGGGTGGTTCAACCGAGCCTGGGAATGGCTCACTTCTCACGTGGCGCAGCAGGACAGCTCCATCGATTTATCCGGGCTTGTGCGCCAGGGCGCCAGCCGGCTGGGCGAATACATGGCTTCGCAATTGGGGGCAGTCCTTCGAAACATCGTCGCTTTTCTGTTCGAATTGTTCGTGATGATCTTTGCCTTGTTTTTCTTCCTGCGTGACGCCAAAGCGATCATGGACCGCGTCCGTTTGTTCCTGCCGTTCGAAGAAACCATGCGGGAACGAATGCTGGCCGAAGCCCACGAACTGATTTTCGCGAGCGTAACGACAAGCCTGGTGATTGCCGCTGTCCAGGGAGCCATCTGCGGCGGAGCCTTCGCGATCGTTGGGCTGGCGTCGGCTTTGTTTTGGGGCGTGCTGATGGCGTTCTTGTCGCTTCTTCCCGTTGTGGGTGCGTGGCCGGTGTGGATTCCCGCGGCGATCTGGCTGTTTTCGACCGGACACGCGGGCCGCGCGATCGTCCTGATCGTCATTTGCGGCGGCATTGGGAGTACGATCGACAACATTTTGCGTCCAATTCTTTTGGGCGGACGATCTTCGCTGAACGGATTGCTTGTGTTCATCAGCGTGCTTGGGGGAATCACCGTCTTCGGCGTGCTGGGCCTTATCCTTGGACCGGTGGTTGTCGCGACCGCCGTCGGCATCCTGGACGTATATTCGGGAAAAGATGCGAAGCACCGGGTTGCTGCCCAGGTGAAGGCGTGATGTGACGATCGTTTCGCGCCGGGCATCCGAACCATGCGGATGCGATTCCCGTTCAGGTTCCCGTTCAGGCTCACGCTTTGGAAACTTTCCCCGTCCGCCCTGTGCGCCGGAAGCCGGGCCTGTGCTAGAGTAACGCGCCGGAGAGCGCGAAGGCTTCAAGAATGGCCAGTAAACCTGCAAATTTGCTTGCTGGGTTGCCGCCCGAAAAGCTGCGGTGGCGCTGCGACCCCGCGACCATTCCGTTTGAAACCACCGCTGAGGCCGAACTGGTCACGGACCTGGTCGGCCAGGAACGCGCTTTCCGCGCCCTGAAAATGGGCGTCGAGCTGAGCGCGCCGGGATACAACATTTTTGTCTGCGGGCTTGCCGGAACCAGCCGCGGCGGCACGATCACCCATGTGATCAGTCAGATTCATCCCCCCGCGAAATCGTCGCTGGACCGCTGCTACGTCAATAATTTCAAGAGCACCGGACCGTCCGCGCCTGCTCACGCTGCCGCGGGGACAGGCCAACAATTTCAAGAAGGATATGCAAAGCGGGATCGAGTTCCTGCGCCGGAGAATTCCGCAGGTCTTCGAAGGCGAACCGTTCCAGCGGCAGAAGGGCCGCATCGTGGACCGTTTCACGGTTCGCGAAAAGGAATTGATGGACGACTTCACGCGGCGCATCGCGCGCGAACAATTCGCGCTGGGCCACATGCAGGTCGGCGCCGTGGCGCTGCCGGAAATTTTTCCGGTTCTCGAAGGCCAGATGGTGCCGATCGAGGACATTCCCAAGCTGGTGCACGAAGGCAAACTGGAGACGATCGCCGCCGAAGACCTCGAACGCAAGTACGAGCAGTTCCGCCAGGAATTCACTGTGGTCTACCGGAAGACGCTGACGCTCTCCCGCGAGCTGGCCAGCGAGCTGAGCTACCTCGAGCAGGAAGCGGCCTCCGTGCTGGTCGACGGTTTCATCGAGGAACTGAAGGAAAAATATTCCGGCGCGCTGGTGACCGAATATCTGGAAGAAGTGCGCCACAATATTCTCGACAACCTCGATCCGTTCAAGGAGCGCGAAGGAGAGGAAGAGCCCGGCGGGCCGCCCTCCGAAGGCGGATCGCGCTCCGCTCCTGTCGGAGCGCGATCCCGTTCCGCGTTTACGGCGTCAATGTCATCCTCGCGCACAATGATGAGGATGGATCGCCGATCATCTTTGAAACCACGCCGACCTATACCAACCTGTTCGGCACCATTCAGCGCAGTTACGACTCGCGCGGCGGCTGGAATTCGGATTTCATGGATTTGCGCGCGGGCTCGACCCTGCGCGCCGATGGCGGGTTCCTGGTGATGTACGCGCTATGACGCGCTCACCGAAGCCGGAGTCTGGCGCACGCTCAAACGCATGCTGAATCACAGCCGCCTGGAGATTCAGCCGCTCGAAATGTTCTTCCCGTTCGGGACTTCGGCGTTAAAACCCGAGCACATCGATATCGACGTGAAGATCATTCTGATCGGCGACCGCAACATGTACGAACTGCTCTACGAGTACGAGGAGGACTTCCGCAAGATTTTCAAGGTGCGCGTCGAATTCGACGAGGAAATGGTGATGAGCGACGCGGTCGTGCGGCAATACGGCGGCCGCCTGCGCCAGCTTTCCGAGCAAGAAGCCATCGGCCCGTTCGACCGCACCGCCGTTGCCAGCATGCTGGAATATGGCGTGCGCCAGGCCGGACGCCGCAACAAAGTGACGGCGCGATTTCCCGGAACTGGCCGACCTGGCGCGCGAAGCCGCCTACATCGCCCGGCAGGAAGGCGCGACGCTGGTGAACGCCTCTCACGTTCTCCGGGCGCGCGAGGCGCGCATCGAGCGCCATAACCTGACCGAGACCAAGATCCGGGAAATGATCGAAGAGGGCACGCTCATGATCGAAACCGACGGCGCGCGCGTCGGGCAGGTCAACGGCTTGAGCGTTCTCGAAATCGGCGGCTACGCGTTCGGCAAGCCCGTGCGCATCACGGCTTCCGCGGCGCTGGGCAAGGCGGGATTGATCAACGTGGAGCGCGAAGCCAATTTGAGCGGCCGCTTCCACGACAAAGGCATGCAGATTATCGCCGGATATCTGCGGACAAAGTTCGCGCAGGATAAGCCGCTTTCCCTCGCCGCGAGCATCTGTTTCGAACAGTCCTACAGCGGGGTCGACGGGGACAGCGCCAGCTCCACGGAAATTTACGCGCTGCTTTCCGCGCTTTCCGGATTGCCCATCCGGCAGGACATTGCCGTGACCGGCTCGGTCAGCCAGCAGGGCGACATTCAGCCGATCGGCGGGGTCAATCAGAAGATCGAAGGTTTCTACGACGTCTGCCGCGTGAAGGGGGGATTGACGGGACGCCAGGCGGTCATGATCCCCGCCGAAAATATCGAGGACCTGATGCTGCGCGAGGACGTGATTGATGCCGTCCGCGCCGGCAAGTTTCACATCCTGCCGATCTCCACTCTCGAAGAAGGCATCGAAATTCTCACGGGCGTGAGAGCCGGGCGCCGCGATTCGAACGGGGCGTTCGAGCCCGATACGGTCTTTGCGCTCGTGGACCGCCGCCTCCACGAAATGGCCGCAACCCTCAAAGCATTCGAATCTTAGAAAAAGTGTTCTTCAAGCGATGGATTGTATTTTGGGTGGCGCGCCCTTGCGATGTACAGGGGTGTGGGTTTTCTTTCGCTGGTTCGTAACGAAATTACTGCCGCTGAAATTCATACGCAGACAAAATGACCGCACCCTTCACCAGAACCTGAAGGGTGCGGCAACTGCATTGCCAGGATGATTTCGAGCTACTTCGCCTGCGCGGCGGTGCCGGTGTCTTTCGGCGTCGAAAGATAGCCGTTGACTTTGTCCTTGGTCACGTCGAACACGACGATTTCGTAGGGACGCGGCACGCCGTGGATGTAGAACTGGACGGGTTCGTCGGCCGTCTTGTCTTTTTTCTCAATCGTCTTATCGTCGGCGATGACCATCAAGGTGTATTTGAATTTCTTGGGATCCGTCTTCGTCAGCGTGACTTGAATGGGGCCGACGTGAGTAGGAGTCTTGGACTTGGTGAGGTGCAATTCAAAGATATTGCGCTCACCCTGGCGCTTCAGTTGATCGAGTTCTTCCTGGTTGCGCGCGATCAAGCCGCTTTGCACGCCGAGGTCGCCGACCGTGCTGGTGAGCTTCGCCTTGGTCGCTTCCAGATCCTGTTTCGTCGCGCTGATATCGCCCTTCGCGCCGGTCAAATCGGTGCTGACCGCGCCAATTTTCGTGTCGGTGTCCTGCTTGACCTGGCCGATCTGCGCGGTGAGTTTCTCATCGCTTTCCTTCTGCGTATCGCGAATGTTCTGGGCGAGAGTGCGCGCCTGCGCCAGTTCCGCCTGCGTGAATCCGAGCTTTTGCGTCGTGACTTCCAGCTTGCCCCGCAGGTCGGCGACCACCGAGTTGGTTTGGTCGATCTGCGCGGACAGCACGGACTGCTTGGAATTGGCCTGGGCCAATTCGGTTTCTTGCGTCTGGAGCTTCGTCTTCAGGTCAATTCCGGCGTAAACCAGATACCCGATCAGCGCGAAGGCCGCAACAAACACGGCATATATCCAGCGCGGCGTGGTGGCCGCCTCGTACGGATTCGATCCTGCCGGTTCGGGAACGCTGGGCGAAATACTCATCATAATCTCCTTGGTGCCAGTCACAACTGGCCACACCAACTTGCTTAGTTTTGATTATCCCCGAGCCGTTCGGGTTGTCTATCACTTGTGGCCGCAAGTGTTTCGAATCCTGCGCCCTTCGGCTGAGGGTGCGGGTCCCTGCCTGCCACCTGAACCTCCGCATCGTACTGATTGGTCACAGGGAACTTGCCTTGTAAGTTGGCATTCACGTATTCTTGCTGACAGTTCTTTCCAGGGGAGAAACAATTTTGATTTGTCCGGCCTGTCAGAGCGACAGCCCCCGCCGTTCCCGCAGGCGGGTGTCAAGGATTATCTGATTGGGGCCACACTGCTGCGGCCCTGGCGCTGCCGGGGTTGCGATCTGCGGTTTTATGCCTGGGCTGCTCCCATCACGTATGTCCGCTTATGTTCATTGCGGAATGTGCGGCAACATGGATCTGCAGCGCATTTCCAGCGAGCACGGGGCAGGAACCTTTGCCTGGCTGTTCCGTCTGCTTCGTTTTCCCACATACCGGTGCGCACCCTGCCGGAACCGCTTTTTTTCGATTCGCATGTACCGGCGCATCGTGCCCACCCAGCATCCCGCAGAAACAAGGACGGAATCGCATCCGGTTGCACGTTAGGAGTTTGTTAGCGGGGCACACCTGCGGATGCAAGTGGATTGACTTTTGAAGAGCTGCCCGTATGATGGACAGGCGATGGAGTTCGCCGTATAACCGCTGTCCTCGATGGCCGGACAGATGATGACTCCTGACAAGGATCTTGTCGCGGAGTCATGCATCCGGCAATAATCCACATAAAAAGGAAGACTGCGGGCCGTTTGCCCGTGGAGGCCCCTTTCATAACGGGCTTTCTCCCATCGACTGAAGCGCGGGCTCAAGTGAATGTAGACCGAATACGCGGGGAAGAATTCGGGATCGCTTATGAATAAATACTGGATGGTCGGATTGGGAGGATTTCTCGGCGCAATCGCGCGCTTTTGGCTGGGCGGATATATCAGCGACCGCATGGGAGCGCGCTTCCCGTACGGGACGTTCGTGATCAACATTTCCGGATCGTTCCTGATCGGCTTGATTGTCACGGTCCTCGCGGAGAGAACTCACTGGAGCGCGAATTGGCGCTACCTGATCCCGATTGGCTTCATCGGCGCGTATACGACATTTTCCACGTTTGAGCTCGAAACCTTCCAGACGCTCCGCGACGGCGAAGTTTTGTTCGCGTTCCTGAACGTGTTTCTGAGCGTCATTGTTGGGTTCATCGCGGTGTGGCTCGGCGTGATTACGGGACGGTCCATCGGGTGAAGGTAAGGCGGACGCGTGTGGGATTTTCCAGGCGGGATTAGGAGGAAAGATGCTCAGTCCGGGCCAGCGAAAAAAGTGAGCATTTATGTCGGCGAGGATCAGGACTATCACGGTCACGCGCTCTACGCGGCGATCCTGGATTATCTGTTTTACCGGGGCGTTTCCGGCGCCAATGTGGTTCGGGGAATCGCCGGATTCGGCGCCGATCACAAGCTGCACACCACGCGGATTCTGCGTTTGACCGAAAACCTGCCCGTAAAGATCGAGTTCATCGAAATCGCCGGAAAAGGTGGATGAGATTTTGCCGAAGCTGCACGAAATGGTCGGGACCGGCTTGATTGAAGTGCAGGATACGATGATTGTGAAGACCTCCTCGGCCTCGTCAATGGGCCAGGCCGAGGATCAGCGCTCCACCGGTGAAACGAGCCGGAACCGCGAAACTGATGCGGATTTACATCGGCGAAAACGACAAATGGCGCGACAAACCCTTGTATCAGGCGCTGGTGGAAAGCCTTCGCGCTAACGATATCGCCGGTGTGACGGTTTATCAGGGAATTCTGGGGTATGGCGCCAATCGAAGAATTCACCAGCAGAAGGCACTGAATCTTTCGCACGATCATCCCATCATGCTTTCCATCGTGGATACGGAAGAGAAGCTGCTCGCGTTCGCCCCGGTTCTGGACGACATGATCAAGCAGGGACTCGTCGTCCTTTCCGATGTGGACATCATCAAGTACACGCATAACGTTCACGATACGAAAAGCGGGAAGGAGGCCGGAGAAATGAAACTCGAAGGAAGAGCTAAAATGCTTCGCATTCATTTCGGGGAAGATGACAAGTGGAAAGATAAGCCTCTGTACCGGGCCATCGTGGAGAAATGCAAGGAGCTGGATATTGCCGGGGCCACGGTGTTTCGCGGAGTGGAAGGGTACGGCGCAAGCACGCTGATTCGCCGCGCCCACCTGCTCTCGTTTTCCTCCGACGCGCCGGTGATGGTCACGGTAATCGACAGCGAAGAAAAGATACGTCCAGCTCCTCCCATTTCTGGATCACATGGTTCAGGAAGGTTTGATTGCGATGTCCGAAGTGGAAGTCATCAAGTACGTCCATCAGGGCGGCCTCCGTTCGTAGGGCGTTGGGAGCCGCCCGGTGTAAAGTCGTGAATTGCCGCGAGGCGTGAGCGTGTCTGACGTGCGGGAAGCGGATTTATACAAGCCCGCGGACCTGGCCTGGGAACTGGGTGCGGAACGCATCGCCTCCGCGGCCAGGACAGTTGCGGAACGCATTGCGGACGGGCGTTTTTACGTCGCCTGCGTCGGCCAGTTTAAGCGTGGTAAATCGACCCTCCTCAACGCCCTGATCGGGCAAGCAATTCTTCCGGCGGGTGTTCTTCCTGTGACTTCGGTGCCGACAATATTGCGCTTCGGCGAAATCCCCTCTGCCCGGCTTCGACGGACGGACTTGCGCTGGACAGACATTGCCATCGATGAAATCGAGCAATATGTTTCCGAGGAAAAAAATCCGGAGAATGTAAAGGGAGTCGCTGCTTTGGAAATTTTTGTTCCTTCCCGGTTGCTCGCATCGGGAATGTGCCTTGTGGACACTCCAGGTTTGGGATCAACCTTCGCCGGGAACTCAAAGTCGACTCGGGAATTTCTTCCGCACATGGATGCAATGCTGGTTGTCGTCGGGGCAGATCCGCCGATTTCGGGGGAGGAACTCGACCTAGTAGAAAGGGCCGCTGGCGAAATCCACGAGTTGCTCTTTGTCCTGAACAAGGCGGATCGTGTAAGTCCATCGGACCTCTCCACGGCGTCCGATTTCGCAAGGAGAGTCCTCGAGCAGCGCATTCACAGGAAGATTCCGGAGATTTTCGAGATCAGCGCGCTCGAAAGACTGGAAGGCCGCGGCCCCGAGAGGGGTTGGTCCAAGTTACGACATGCTCTGGAACGATTGGTACAGTGCTCGGGGAAAACTCTCGTCGACGAAGCTGCGGAACGGTCCATCCGGCGAATTTCCGTCCATTTGCTCAAGGTCATTGACGAGGACCGGCGCGCGCTGCTTCAGCCTTTGGAACTGACAAAAGCCCGCATCGCGGATTTGCGGCGGACGGTAGAAAGGGCCGGAGAAGCCGTGCGGGATCTGGGCGCATTACTCGCCAGTGAACAGGAGCGCCTGTCTCGCTCGATTGTGGAGCGCCGGAAACTCTTCCTTGATCAAGTCCGCGGCGCGGCACTTGACGAATTGCGCAAGCGTCTTCCGTCGCTGCCGGCGCGGCCCAATGGTGTCGCTTTTCGGAGAGAAGCCATGAGTCTCGCGCAGGAGATTGCCCGATCGAGAGTTGTTCCGTGGCTTGAATCCGAGGAACTCCACGTGGAGGAAATTTTCCGGGGGGCGATGCGGCGTTTCATTGAACTGGCGAATGATTTCCTGCGCGGTTTGGAGGGCATGGGGCTTTCAAGGATGGATGATTTCCCGCTCGAAATGGGCGCGGAAGCAGGTCTGCGCTCGAAATCCCGGTTTCGTTTTCATATGATCGAGCGTGTGGCCGCTCCGGCGTCTCCGCTTCTGCTCGCCGCGGACACCATGCGCGGCCTCGCCGGAGCGACCGGAGCCATCCGGCATGACGCCGCGGAATTCCTCGAGCAACTTCTCGAAGTGAATAGCGCCAGGGTGCAAAGCGACATGGACGAGCGTCTCCGCGAAGCACGGAAAGCCCTGGAGTCGAAAATTCGCTCGCTTCTGCATGAGGTGGAGACGATGGCGGAAAATGCGCTGGCACGCGCACGGTCGGCACAATCCTCCGGAGCAGCTGCCGTCGAAACTCAACTCTCCCTGCTCCAGACCGCCGAACGAGAAATTCATCGAATTAAAGAATCGAGAGGCGACCCGGGGAGCCTGCCGGAATTTCCGCATTGACCGGAATCCGAACGCCAGGTGGGCAGGATCCTCCGATTTGACCGGCGAACTTCTCTTGATTCTTTTTTTCGTTCATAAGAAAATGATCCGGGCCCCTTCAATAGGCGCTTACATTTGGAGCTGACCAGGCCTATTGACTCTTCAACACGAGACCGCAGGGTAGGCTCACTGAGTTTCAGATGAATTAATAAAAACCTTATCTTGGCAGGATATCGAACAGGAAATTTATGTCTCAAAATGGAACAGTTAGAGGACATGCGCCAGTGTGTATTTCGAGTCGTGTTGTCTTTCGCCATCAAGTCGTTGTCGCCCTTTTTGCCATAACATCTGGCTTCGGAATATTGATAACCCCGCCATGGGGCCGCGCCCAGACGTCGCCTTCTGCGAACCAGGAAGCCACGCAAGCGGCAAACGCGCCGTCGTCATCGCCCCCGGCCAAGAAGAAAGAGGAACTGCCGGAAGGCGATGGTAAGGCAATCGCCGAAAAATACTGCCACGCTTGTCACGAGCTGACAAACTTGACGCATGCTTCCAAGAGCCTTGACGACTGGCGCGAGACCGTGAATACCATGGTGGACAATGGCGCGGAAGTTCCCATGGACAAGGTCGACATTGTGGTTAATTATCTTGCCAAAAATTTCGGCCCAAAATCGGGAGCGCCGCCAGCTGATGCCCGCGAGGCAGCCAGTTCCTCACCATCTTCAGCGGCCGCTGCACAGGCCGTCTCTTCACCCCTCAAGCCGGGAGATTTGCCCGAGGGCGATGGCAAGGAGATTGCCACGAATTCCTGTCAGGCTTGCCATACTTTGACCAACCTGACGGATGCCCATATGACCCAGGACCAATGGCGCGCCGAAGTGCAAACAATGATGGACCGTGGCGCGGATATCCCGCCGGAGAAAGTGGATACTCTTGTGAAGTATCTTGCCAAAAATTTCGGCCCAAAGACGCCGGCAACTTCGCAGTAACCCCGAGTCCGCGCGCGAACGTCGAGCTGCCTGGCCCGGCCTGCGGCGGTAAACGCCTGTCATAGGCGATCAAGCATGGCTTGCGCCCGCAGTATCCCCGTGCGAAGATTCCAAGGGGGCGAACAGCACCCAGAGCCAGCCAGCTGGATATCCTTGGCTCTCCCTTCAAGCGGCGGATGTGTTTAGTCCGATATGGCGATATCGTCTAAAGGTTAGGACGTGGCCCTCTCAAGGCCAAAATCCGGGTTCGACTCCCGGTATCGCTACCAAGTTTCAAAAGGCTGCAAATTTCCCAATAAAACTGAGGAATCCGTAAAGAGAGCGGGGATTGTTACCGCCTCTGTTACCACTCCGTGCATAGAGGGCCGGGTTGCTTTTTCTTTCCACTGAGTACTATCTGGAAGGAGAAGCAGTCATGAACACAGTAACTGTGATGATTCGAGCAAGACTCAATGGAAAGTACCCTTACCTGCGAGCGGTCTGGAACGGGAATGGTCGCCTCAAGCCGAATGTCGCTCTTGTGAAAGGAAACGAGCAGAAGGTTGAAGGACCGTATTACCTTCGCTTCACGCAAGATGGTCGTCGCCGCTTCAAACTGGTCAAGGGCGACGCTGCGACGGTCGCTGCCGCCGCACAGAAGATGGAGTTGGCTTTCAAGGCGAAGGCAGTCGGGATCGGGGTGGTCGAAGAGACAAAGGGCGAACGCATCAAGCTCACCGACGCCATCGATGAGTACAAGGCGGAAATCAAAGAGCACAAGGCGAGAAGAACATACGTCGCGTACGCCCATGCACTCAACCTATTCGTAAAGGGGTGCAAGAAGACCTACGTGGACGAAGTCAGCCGTGGCTGCATCATGGCGTTCGCAGCGGCCCTCAAGAAAGAGCGCGGCACCCAAACCGTTGTCAATCATCTCCGCTATGTCTATACGTTTTTGAAGCGGCACGACAAGGCGGGGATTCTCGGAAAGAACGACTGGCCGAAGCACGAAGTCATCGAGTACGAGATTTACAACGAGGAAGATGTTCGGAAGATGCTAGAAGCCTGCGAGACACTGAAAGAGCGTGCGCTTGTCCTCTTCGCCGCAGACACGGGCTTCCGCTACGGCGAGATTGCACATGCCGAGGTCGGTGATATTGACTTTACCGAAGGCACGGTTCAGACCCGCTCGAAGACCCAATGGGGGTTCACAACAAAAGATCACGAACAGCGCATCAACCCTGTCGGCGACCCTCTTCTCGAAGTGCTGAAGCGGTACTGTCCGACGCTGGACGCCACGCTGCTCTTCCCGACACGGAAAGATAAACCAAATAAGCATTTGAACCGCACTCTGGAGCGGATCGCCAAGCGTGCAGGTGTCAAGCTCCCGAAAAAGCCGATGCACGCGTTCCGGGCGCTTTACGCGACCCGCCTTGTGCGGAGTGGCGTGGACATTTACACGGTGCAGCGTCACCTCGGACATTCGGACATCGAGACTACACTAGGTTATCTACGCGCCGTAAAGCGGAATGACCCGAAACTGCGGAAACAAATCAACGCAGCGTCGTTCTGACGAGACCGAGAAGGTCGGGGGAAAGTAGACGAAACTCAGTATTATCGTGTTGTTCCTTGAGAAATCGGTTTGCTGGAGCACGAACCAGAACCGACCAACGGTGAGAGGACTCGGGGACGGCAGAAATCAGAAGAACCTGCCTTTCGAGCAATTTCGGCCTGAAAGCCCACGCTCCTAGAGCAAGTGGCTCACATGGCGAATCGAAAGGCACGGCGATGGCACGCAAGAATCTATTAAAAATCAAGCAGGTCGCGGAGATGCTTCAAATCTCAATCCACACTGCATACAAATGGGTCGAGTCGGGCAGACTTCCAGCGGTCAAACTCGGCTACAACCTGCGGTTCGACCCCGACCGCATCGAGAAATTCATTGCGGACGGAGAGACCGCATGACATTGCGGCAGGCGATGCCGCCTTTTCCGAGCGACTCTCATGACAAAGGATTTGGAATGACCGCATCCGCAGCTGTCGCTACGGCACCCTAAACGGAGGGTTCAAACGCTAAGAGTTCTTTGATGCGCCTGAATGAACGACTCTCCTCTGGATTGCGCTTCGGGATTCTCCACTTGGCGACCAAATCACTGGCAGCAATTTCAGCCGTCGTCAACTCGTGGGGCAAACCCACTTCTTCGGGGGTCAGTTGCCGTTTATTGCCGTGACCCAAAACTACGTGTGCGAGTTCGTGCGCTACGACGAAGTCAACGTCCACTTGCCAATCGAACTCCAGTATCGGTGAAAGGTACACGAATACGAGGTCGGTCGCCATCTCCCGCCGCATGTTCTGCCCCCCATGGTGGATACCCGGGGCGAAGATGACCATCGTCGGAGGCAGCTTCGCTTGCGATTGCGGGTCCATCTTTTCGTGGGCAGTCCGCAGCGCATTTAAGCGACGCTTTGTATTCTCGCGGCTAATCCAGCCAGCTTCGATGCCACCCGTAACCGCTTGTTCAAACCAGTCGTTCACGAGCGCACCGCCGTCACCAAGCTTCACTCCCTGCGTCTCAACAATTTTGCACCGCAGTGGCTCCAAGTGGCAGTTGATCGGAGGGAGCGCGTGTCCTTATGTAAACCCTTTTGCTACTCCCTGATTTCGGGATTAAGAAAGTTTGTTTGAATGAAAAATGAACTTTCACACCCGTAAGTATCAGAGGTGTTTTTGTGAGACGACCACTGGAAGAACTGGCACCGAGCACGGTCCAGACGTACAGAAGCCGGGCGCGGAAGTTGTGGCTCAAGGTTCAGGCGGGTGAGGCAACACCCACTGATCGGCTGGAACTAGCTGAAATGGAGGGTGTACTTGGGGTGCGCGGCAGCGACATCCCGCCGCCAGGCGACCCCGAAAGTGGGCATCCCGATGAGACCACCTGTAATCGCACCATTCACGCTTTACACCAAAGAGTATGCCCAAGAATTCATCAGCCAGTTGGATGGGCAAGTGATTCAAGCATGGGGAAGAGCGACGCCCGTCAGCGTGTTCGTGAACGACGGTTGGCAATCCGCGAAGCGCGAGGGCTACATCGAGGGTCACGTACAGGCTCAGAGCGACCAATACGGCGACGTGCATGGACACGAGCCGCCAGCGAGCGTGATCGGGGACTGGAGAAAGCAGGCTGCGAAGAAGGCGTTCCGGGCGTAACTGGCAGGATGCAGCGCCAGACTGCGAAACACCGCCCTGAAAAGAGAGGCAACTTCGTATTATGTCCACGGGAGCAAGAATCGGTGTCTCGCCAGCGAGTTCGCTCTCGCAGGTGGTCTCGCACGGACACGGTGCGCGTTGCTCCCCAAAACTGCCTGCGAACAATCAGACCGTCAACATAGACCTCGTGGGCTAAGGACTGCCGTGAGCTATAGACCCTTTAATGCGAAGAAGGTGAAGGTGCCCTTGGCACTGGTGGAAGACCTGTGCCAATTCGTCTCTGGCAATCCCGCCGCCTCAGCCATGCACGACGAGTTGATGGAAATCATTTTCAAGGCGAAGGGACCCGAGCGAAAGCGACAACCCGACCCTTGTTCCGTGTGCGGCGGCCCCTGCATCGCCGGTCTTCCACGATGTTTCAATCATATGTACTCGTTGCCGAGAAACCGGCGTGGATCGTCCCAATGATCGAGAAACCATTCGTGAGAGTGCCGGAATCTCTCTGTGACGCTTATCGGCACGGCGAATTCATGCCGGTCATGATTCGACTCATCACCTTCCTCCATCGGTGGGCTAACTGGCGGACAGGGGTCATCCACTTGTGCTCGGCTCAAAGATTGCACACGGCTAAGGCGCTTGGCTTCACAGATGACAAGGAATGCCAAATATCTCAGGGGCAGGCCTTCTTGATTCCAATCGCCCGTTCTTCGCAGAAAGGACGGCGTCGCAACCAAGACGGTAACAATTCAGGAATGGAGATTCCAATGGAAACACCAGATTATTTTGCACGAGTACCTTACGCGCTGTACGACGCCCGGCGTCAGAATGTAATCACGAGCCTCCAGTTTGACATCATGACAATCCTCCACCGTTGGGCGAACTGGCACACCGGGGTCGTCCGTACATGCTCGGCAGAACGTCTGCAACAAGCCATGGGCGATCTGGAAAAACCTCCTAGCGAGCGCACGATCCAGCGCCACATGCAGGGACTTCACGAGGTTCGGATGGTTCTTTTCTCACTATCGCAAGGGTTCAAAGAAGCCTTATGCCGTCGATCTTAACAACTACATGCCTGTCGCTGACGGGGACGCTGAAATGGCGCTGATAAGACCAACAACCATAATGGATTGGGAAGAAACTAAGGCGTGCCGTGTCGCTGATGAGGGCGGTCGTGAGGACGCTGAGGGAATTATGAAAGGGCGCTCAAAGGGCGGCTTGAAAGAGACTGTTCCTGAGATTTCTGACAAGATTTCTTCCGAGATTTCCTCCAAAGAGACTTCGACAAGTAGTGAAGTGAATGATCGAGTGAGTGAGGGCGCTTCGCACCTCGGGCTCGTCAGATCACTCTGACCTATCCAGTCAAGACATTCAGGAACTCTTGTCAAGAGAAGATGGTCCGGAAACAGAAG
This sequence comes from Terriglobia bacterium, assembly GCA_963757625.1. Taxonomy (GTDB): domain Bacteria; phylum Acidobacteriota; class Terriglobia; order Acidiferrales; family UBA7541; genus Palsa-360. The sequence goes on from CAVWSJ010000007.1 coordinate 900,909, forward strand.
TAATCAAGTATGTCTTGTCTACGATGGGTCTGGTTCCAAATCAGACCCCTGATCAATCCATTTTTGTCTGCCACCCTGAGTTTATATGGGATGTTGATGACGCGGCGCAAGCCGCGATCCGTGTCCTATCCACCAAGTTCTGGAAGAAAGCGATCAAGACTCTGGAAAACTTCCGCTACTACTGGTCTAAGGAAGGCGAAGGTGACCTGTGTGCTCAGATCAAGAGAGAGTTGCCGGACCCGCGCCCTGCGCCACCACAGCCCCCGACTTATAAAGGTTCACTACTCTCGGACGGTACCGTGCGCTGTCACCATTGCGAGTCCATTTTCGCCGACGAGCCAGTTGGAAGCGCCACACCGAAACCATTTGGTCTGATGAAACCAAAGGCTATCTTGATGGCGAGATAGACACTGAGGATGTCGAGCCTTTGACGCCACCAGCCAGACACGATCCCCCGACGCCCGTCGCCCCACCTGCGCCCTACGTGCCCCCGCTCCAATGCAAGTGGGCGGGCGTCGATGGCAAAGACCCGAGATGCACCGCATCCCCGGTGGGAGACCTGTTCTGTGAGGAGCACTATTTCCGATACGATTTCGCCGCACGTCACGACATTGACCTCACGTATTACGACAAATTCTTAAAGGCGGTGAGCACTTGATCCGGTCTGAATTCCGGGGAACTCAGCATTATCACTAATTGAAATAGAAATGGTTTTTCTTTTCATGAGAGAAAGGCAAATCGTCAGACGCTTGTTCGACTTGCAACCGACCACCGTTGACAACTCCCGATCCGTGATGTGTCGCCTCTGGCTTAGAGAGCGGGCAGGCTTCACATCCCCACAAGATGTGAAGAGACGCAAAATGTTGGAGAAATTGTTGGGACTCCGAGCCAAGGACATCCCTGCACAGGGTCGGCCGAAGGTGAAGCCATGACGCAGCAGAGCATGTGGTCACTCGTGCACGAAATCATAACGGGTCATGCGCCACACCTCGGTGACCTCGTATCAGAAGAACTCAACGCCCGTAGATGCCGAGTTTCCGCCCAATGTCGCTGTCGCTCAACAATGAACTTTAGCGTTGCGCTCTTGTTCATGCGAAGCTCTCTCGCTTTGGGTAAGGAAACGTCTCCCACTTAAGGCTTTCCGCAGAATTGCCACTGATTACTCGGTCACCGTACAAGACCCACGTAACGGTGCTTGGGCTGCGATTTCAGGAACACAAAGCCTTCCTCAATCATCTGCACACGTTTCTCGCTACGAGTGCATTCAATTCGGTAACCGCGCCGAATCGCGTGGTGGATATTTCCTCTCGTCGTGAAGTTTTCCATCCTTGGATACTTACCAAAATTTATCTTCGGCCGCCGGCTTCCCTGCCCACACAAAGCTGGATGAACCGCTCGCAGGTTCCACAGTAATTCCAGTTAGATGCCTGATAAATCGTGCCAACTTCACCAGCGGCGGGATCGGCGTAGGCGACAAAAATGTGAAAGCCCTTCTGTGCCATGAGTCTGCAAGCACGTGAAATCAAAAACGAAGCTGAGTGTGGGTGAGACCAATGAGCGCACGCCCCACGGTTCAGTGTTTTCACCAAGTGTGCGAAATCTTTGCCACAAATGGATGCGGCGGTTTTCGTTCCAGCCGTTGGAACCGAAGCAGACTGCTCCTGCCAAGTGCTTGCCGAAATAAAGCCCGAAGGCATAATCGGTTGTTCCCATGTTGCCGAGCCATTCGTATTTGAGAATTATTTTTTTCGCTTCTGATTTGCTAATCTCTCGTACCACCCCATTCTTCAACGATGCAGCCGATGCTTCTCTTCTCTTCAATGAACGGGTCGGGTTCTAACGCAAGACGTTCACGGATCAAGTGCTGATGGGGCTTTTGAGGGATATTGGAGCGCGGGGGATCGCGGTCAGTGGCTACCTTAAGCCTTCCTGTTGGACTGCAAGACCGCCTTGAGTTTGCGGGCATAGCCGTCGGAATACTCGGAAACATCTTTCAAAAACGAGATGACTTGTTGAAGACCTTTTTCTGTCACTGGAGTCATGTCCCGCTGTCTCAAGCGGCATAATTCAGTGAGCATTTCCTTCAATTTTCCTCGGAATACACCGTCCAGTTTTCGAGCGACGCGACAAAAATAATCTTGGTCTTTGCGAGCTTCTTATTATTAAACTTGGGGAATGATTTGACTACGTCTCGAAGCGTTAGCTCGCCGCGCAGCACCTTCTCGTACAGTTCAGGCTGATATTTCTTCAATTTTTGTGCGCGTCTCAACTTGGATACGGACAAGCTCGCTTCTTTGGCTATCTCTGCACGGGTGTCTCTTCTTCGGTTGCTCTGATTTCGGTTGATTTAGCCGACATAGCAAACGCCTGCTTTCACGTCACGTGCCTTCGGCAGCTCCTTCTTGCGCTGCACGATTTTCGACCGCTGTTCCCGAATCTCGTTCCAAACAATGGCTCGCTGGTCATCAGTCAAATTCCGGCGACCCGCCTGATGCTCCAAGAATCCACAGTCTTGCGTGCTCTCGGGATGCGAGCCGAACGTTGACGGTGCTGTAGCGTCGGTTGTTGTCGGTGCAAATTCTGATAGCGATTATGACCATCCAGAAGAATGCGCCGGTTGTCCTCTGTCTTCCAGACACATAGCGGCTGTAGGCATCCCTGCTCAAGAATCTGCGCCTTGAGCAAATCAAATTCCTGTGGCGTCAGAGGAGCAATCAGCGATTGGAATTCGGCATCAATCGTAAGTTCGAGGTTCATGGACCACCAGATTAGAACGGCAGTCACGGAGGGCCAAGCCTGAACGATTCCAAGAGTGGTCTATCAGTCAACTCGGCACTTGTTTGAGGGTGATGAATTATCTGAGGGTTCTGGTGCCGCCCGAAATCGCGGGAGGATGACCTCCGGACGCAGGCTGATGGGTCCAAGGCTATCACACCCCTTTGGACCGACCTTAATTGCTGATCTGGCAGACAAGTGCAACCGACCAAATCGTCCCGTTCAAGGAATCGTGAAATAAGTCTCTATGGTTCCAGTGGAATCGTCCTTCCCGTGGCACGTCCATCGAAGTCGGTATAGAAGATACTTTTCGCCGCCCTCGTGAATCTGCTCACGTGCATCATCCACGCAAACGACTACCTTTTTGACGTTCTTCAATTTCTTGCTTTCACCTTTGACTGTCAATGGACAGTCCTCGATTATTGACGCATAGAGGCGTAGGAATGCAGTCCACTGGTTGTCCACGATGCTACGGTCCAACTCATATCTCCTAAGAAAATCGCTCAGTTGTTGATGGAAGCGTCTCATGGCAGTCATTTCCTGAATCCCGTTGGACATCTCTCTTGGTAACTCATCCAGCCCACGGTCCTTGAGCAAAGGGTGGGCTTCGTCGAATTTCTCAAGCATGTCGTTGGCAACAGCCTTTGTCATTTGGGTGTGGACTGCCCAAGAACAGTAAAAGTAGAGAGTTTCATATTGCCTCGACTCGTCAGTTCTTTCGATGAGTTTGCGAACTTCCACAAGAATGTAAACGACCTGACCTTCCGTTGAAATGTCTTGGGCGAGTGCTTGCCTCAGCTTCCTAAGAATTGCGGGTTCCGTCATTTTTTCTTCTGCACCGTCAACTGCCCACTCGAAGCGAGTGTAATCGGAAATGCTGCTCTCTCCCCCATCGGCTCTCCACGAAAGCCGTGGTGCGTTCCCTCAGTTCTTCTCGATGTTCCGGGACGGGAAGAACAAAGTAGATTCTCACCGACCGCCGATGAAAACTCAGTGCCCATGCCGAAGACCCGTGCTCGCCGAATTCCCGAAGTTGTTCCAAGATTTGTTTTTCTAAGGGCTGCCTTCTTTGATGCTGGTACAACACTACACTTTGGTTTCGCTGTAGCCAGCATGTGATTTCGTCAAGAAACACATACTTCACGCTCCTGCGACTGTACTTCTTCACCCGCTTCCCGGCAGCACCGTTATCGGGGTCGAGGAAGAGCAAGTTTGCAGTCCGTAGCTTTTGAAAACCCTTGCTGAGCCACTCTTCTCTCAACTCCAGTTGCTGTGCCCTTGCGGCAGCCGTAAAACAAGGTCTCCGCGGAAAAGGCAGAGGGTCACCGTAAAAGAATGTTCCAGATTGGAGGATCTCTTTTGCCTCGACTTCCGACAGGCTTCGTCTGGAATTTTGGATGATACGGGTCAGTTTTTCATAGAGGGTTTGGTCGCACGCCCCCAATTCGGCGTAATCCGTAAATCCCCCATCGGCGTTGGATTCCTCGGCTGAATTCAAATACCACATCACACCCAAGCGAAGGTCTGTGCCGGTCAGAGCGTTCAAGAGGGCATATTTGCCAAAGTCACCGACATCTGCCGTGTATCTGTTCTGCATAAGCTGATTGACGGATACTATACCCAAGGGTGAAGGCTGCGCCTAAGGGGGATCAAGCCAAATGTCTCACCAAACTCAGTTCAACCACACGCTGAACCGGCTGTACGAACGCCGCACAGATAAGCTACGACACATAATGACCGGCAAGTCCGGCCCCTGCTTACCCTCACAAAAAGAAGCGTGAAAACAAAATCCGAGAACTAGAGGAGATTGCTTCCAAGGCTTAGCCAAAAAGATGGCAAAGAAAGGGTTCAAGACACTGGTAATTCGGAAAAAAACTTGGCGGACAAAAGGCTGGGGCACTGACAAGAAGCAAAAGATATTCCGGGCTTGGGTTCGAAAAAAATCTCTCAGAAGCGAGGCAAGATTTACGTCTTCTGGAAAAAGCGTGAATGCCGTTACGTTGGACGAACTCGTGGTCGTGGCTCTGCCCTAGCCATCATTTCAAGAGAGGCTGGTTCAACGGCACGACCCGAATTGATGTTTATCTGGCTTACCAGAGGAGAAGCATTCCGTTGCTGGAATGTTTGGATCGACAGCTTTCGCCCGACGAGGAACAAGGTGAAAGCTGCCAAAGAAAACTGGACACCCAAGTGCCCTTGTGCGCTCGTCCACAAAAAAATTCGAACTGAACTGCGTAAGATTTACTGATTCCGATGATGTTCAATAATCCCCTTCGATTTCCGCACCAAAGCCGTGTCGGCTAAATGCCTTGATTCAGGCAATCTTGCTGGTGGGCGATTTTGGCAATTCGCCATTCGAAATACATCTGATTTATGGACACCAATACGGGAATGCTGACATCCCGCCACGCAATAGAAGTCATTCGATGAATTCAATCGGGGTCTGAACTCTCCGCGCCAAATCTGCCCAATCAATTGCCTCAGACCATCCACCCGCAAATGCACTCAGACGGGAGCACGCTCTCATCGCCCACGGCAAGAATTCTTCGATTACGGTCTTTGCAAACTCCGTAAATTTGTCAAAATGCTCGTCCCATTTCTGTGCTCCGACTTGCCCCTCTAGCCATCGCTCGATCTTTGGGGTGATTGTAGAATTTTGAACGGAGGGCAAGCCCGCAAAAATGTCTTCCCTCCGGTGCCCGTTGAGCCAACCCTCAATAACGCCTTCGATGTCATCGGACTTGATGCGGAATTGCGTTCTTTGTCCCGTAACAATTTTCCGCAGTTCTCGATTAGTCTGTTCAGGTAGGGTTCCCAACTCCCGAAGCATCGCCGCTGAGAGAGTGACGATATTCACTTCTCTAATCGGCGTTCGCAAAAAGGCAACTATTCGACGGCAACTGTCAGGCGAAAAACCGGTAGCATTTGCTGCCTTTCCAAAATCGGTAAGTTGTAATGGGCTTGCCACTCGCGCAAGGGCTCCACGTTCCTCATCCAGTAGTGAATCTGTGACCCGTCGAAACATTTGGAGAACCCTCGTCTGATGTGGGTCACGGAATGCCCACAAAGTGCGCCGTGCAAAGTCGGACGCCAAGTCCCCTGCTTGCGGATTCTCGGGGATTGCCGCCATAAATTGGGACGCAAATGCAGCGACGTACTCGTCATTCTCTTGCCCCGATATACCGTCCTCCATCGCGCTTTTCAGTTCTGCGGACGCTGCCGATAAGAAGACACTCTCTTGAATCCGGCTTCTTACTGCTGCGTGCGTATAGTTGGCATCACCTAGAAGGTTATCAAATACTATGGTGTCGCCTTCCGTGTAGATGCCTGCCCGACCGCACCTTCCCGCGACATTGCGAAATAGTAGACCAGACATTGGCTGTTGCCTGTCCCCCCTCCAAACAAGCCAATCAACGATGACCGTGAAGCGGAACGGAAGGTCAACGCCCTCGGCTAGTGTCGTCGTTGATGTGACTACCTTCAATGCTCCTGCCTTTGCACAGACTTCGATAAGTTCGCGGACTTTGTGAGGAAGACCTGCGTTATGGTAAGCGATACCTCGCCGTAGCAAAGCTCCTAGGGGGCGCAGGAAGGGGTATGCGCTTTCGATATAGTGAAGGGTCACGCTGTAATTTGCGGAGGCTGGATCTCTATTTCGGGAAAGTGGATGGCGCAGGGCAAAAGCCAGTTGCCGTGAATCATCCTTAGAGGCACACACGCAAAGAACCGGACCAGCGTAGCGCAGCGAAAGAAAATTGCAGAGATACGCCACATTTGCATAAACAAGCGGCTTTTGAGTCTTTATCTGTGGGAGAGTTTCTGGGACATAAAGATTTGGTGCAGGCCGAGGAAGATTCACTTGTCCAAGAACCGACCGAGGAGAAGCACCGCTAGGTTTAACAGGGTCACCAGCCATATACCACACCAGCCTTCCCTCTTGTTTCCAGAAGGCTCAGTCTTTCTTGCCGTGGGTCGCCAACTGTCGGTCACAACGCGTTCCGCTGGAACGTTCGCCCAACTTCTCAAGGCATCATAGTCTACCAAAACTGCTGACAGCAGCATTCGTCTTACCAGATGCCCTGACTCTTGCATCAGTCGCAGCCGGGTAAACAAGACCCTCCATTCGAATTCCACGAGAATCATTCTCAATTAGGGGCGCCTCGTCGCAAACGACGAATCGTAAGTGGTCAATCAGATGCGGTGAATTCCGGAGCATCGCATCAAACCGCTCTGGTGTTGCCACTACGATTTCCAGATTGTTGGTTGGTTCCAAATTCTCAGGCTCTTGATACCCCCCAATCCATGGATGGACACGAACATTTTCGGGCAAGTGTCTCTTAAACGATTCTGCAACTTGACGACCAAGTGCTACATAAGGTGCGACGTAGCAGCCGAGACCGGGACGTGTTCCGAGTGCAGACATAAGACAGATTTCACCCAAGAGGGTTTTTCCGGTGCTTGTAGGCAGGGATACGAGAGCGTTGCCGGGTCGCGGGCAAGCTGGTGTCCTGCAAGCGCCTTATATTGCGGTGGAAGTAGACGTTCGAACGCCGCTGTTCACTAGTGTCAGGGGATAGGATTCCAAAAGCCTCGGGCAATGTTCATGAAGGTTTCTTGCTACTGATAACCGCAAGACATGTTCGAGGGAGAGTCTGACGGAACGTAGCAGACTGCTTTCGAATGGACTGGAAGTTGTAAGCAGGCACTTCATGAAACCCCTTCGTAGATTCACTACTCCTGACGTGTCCCCTGTCGTCAGGAAATGCTCTAGCCCCTCAAGAAAATTCCCTCTCCCATGAGCGGGGAGGACGTCTCGGAATAACTGAACCAATGTATTCGGGCGCACATGTCGCTACTGCGACAGCGAGAGACGGGGACATCTCCTCAAGGCTTGGAAGGATGTTCCGGAGCACAGCTACGCTTGAAGGGAAATTCCCGTACATACTGAATGCAATCGCGGCCGGCAATCCTAGGTCATTGCGTTCCTCTGCCGCGATTCCTACTTGAGGTCGAGCCGCCGTGTCCAAGAGACGGCTCGCCGCAATCAAGGGCACAATATTGTCTTCTTCGAAAAGACTTTCATGTTCGGATAACGGAAGTTCCTGATAGAACCCGAGAATTGCTTGAGCAACTGCAATCAGTTCTCCCCAACCCTTGGTTGGTCCTGAAAGCCCGCGGTAAATGCGAGCCGCTGTGTTTTCGCTGAATATGAAATCTAGCCAATCTGGAAGCGGAAGCACGGGTTACTTTTTGCCCTCTGCTAATTTGTTCAAACGAGCTTCTAGCTGTGACAGTCCAATTGCCCAAGGGTCAACTGAACCCGGTGACCATCCTCGTCCCAAAAGAGTGCTCCTGATTGCGACCATTTTCTTGACAGGGCTACCGGCAGCAAAATCGTGGACCAAAGTCGGCAACAATCTAATTTTGGGTGAGGTTTGGGGTGACTTGCCTGCCAAATCGGAGATACGCAGGCAAAGTTTAGGTCTTTTATCCTAACTTATATTCAATCTCATTCTTAATTCCTTGAAGTCTGGTGTGCAGACTTAGGGTAACGTTCGTCCCAAACAATTTTTCATAGTCAGGAACTAAGTTGTTGGCGTAATCGAACGCAAGAAGCAGTATGTCGTTTTCACTTCTTGCAGGATTGCGAAATCTTGCAGAGACTTTCTCCCCAAGAATATCCAAACGATGTCAATATCAGGGCGGGAGATTGAACTAAGGGGGGTAAAGGCATTGGCGGGGAAAGGCAGAAGCCGTCGGAAATCAAACCAACTTCCTACGCAGAAAGAAATGGTCTCTCCGAGATTTCCTTTGACACTTTTACTCAGACTTCCTGATACCGTGATGAAGCTCTTACAGTGGTTTTTCAGCCAAGCGAGAACAGCAGCGTGACCAGCTTGACAACTTGGGTTTCCGACCCAAATTATTACGCCACTGTTGGAGGACTTGGAAAATGCCCTGACTCGACGGGTCTTCGTCATTCGTTTCTACCACCATCTTCCCCGGTAAAAAATTCTGCCGTCGTTTTCAAAAAATTAGGCTTCAAAGAGCCAGTGAGGCCAAGCTTCCTGATTCCATCTAGCTTTTCACACAGAACACTGAACGGCAGAAAGCCACAGAGTTTCGGTAGCGCCTTTTCGCGCAGGCTAAACGTGGGCCTCAAGAGTTCCTGCTCAACCTTGTCCCGGCGTTCGTCTGGAGCTACCAAGTAGAGGTTAATATCAAGGTTCGGCTGCAAGGCCAGCAGATCGCTCATTCGCAACAAGCCAGAATAGACTGATGTGGTGCACTCCACCTCAAAAGCGGCGACGATGGAGTTGCCAGTGAGCCACAGAACATCGATCAGTTCAATCGTTCGTGTCGTGGCCTCGTTGAACTGGGTGGGCAGTTGCTCAAGCATTCGGGGCAGCAAGCCAAGCACACGCCCATCCCATTTTCTGCTTCTGTCGTTGCGGGCCACCCATACATCGAGACCCAAAGTCTGCTCCGAGAGTTAAGAAGCCGGTATTGAATTTCCGAATGCCTAGTTGTAGGCGACTCCGGCGAGTCTTGCCGCTCGGAGATCGTTGTGGGGGGATGCTTTCTTCAGGTTCAGGCTCAGGCACAGTCACAAGGGTCGCGTGCTTGTTCCGTCCCTTTCTTCGGTTCAACCTTGCAGACCACCTTTCTAGCCAGCTTCTTTGGGTCTACAGGCCGCGAAACCGGGTTGAGTTCAGCCTTTCGCAGAAGGGAAAGAATCAGATCGCCATCCTTGTGGACTCTCGAAAATCCTTAGGCTGCTCCTCACGAAGCCGTTGAACTTGCCTCGATCTTTTGCGCTTGCGTAAAACTTAACTTGGCCTTCTAACTGCTCCATCGGAACGCCGTGCTGCGGGTCGAGCATTACTTGTGGTTTGACAGCGAATCGGACGGGAAACTCGGTTTCTTTCCAACAATTCTCGTTTGTCCGTGCTGGGGCCAATGATCTCCAATGCTCCGACCCAGCGCATGACCCCTGTCAAATAGCACAGGAAAATATCACCGGGTTTTACCCGCGTTGAGCGGCCTTGCGTTGCGTGGAACGGAAGCCTGATACGTCTGCTCCAGCCTCTCTGAACTCCTGCCAAGTTGTGCCAGTGAACAGGTCAATCCAGTAATTCATTCGTATTTACCCAATCAGTTGGCAAAGTGGAATTAGACATCATCAACCGCGAAGAGTCCATAGTAGCCGAACTCGGCTCAACCACTTTGTTAGATTGTCAATAGTGAGAAACAGGATACAAGCGCGAGCCGTTTCTTGCTCCTCGGTCTGTTCTGCTCTACTCTTGGCAGGGCGAGCGAACTCGCACTTTCCAAGAATGGCAAGGCACACTCCAACTCAACTCTCATTGCGTTTGGGTCCCATAGCCGTCGCCGTCGAGTATTAGGAAGTCAGGCGCGCCGACAATTTCAACGTCGGTGCCTGCGATCCTGTGCCGGACGAGGAAGGCTGGCTGATAAATGACAGGAACTTTGTTGGCGATGGCTTCCTGAGTTCTTCTCACACGTTCGTCAATAAGCACGTCGCTCAAATCCAGATAAGGTCCGAGCGTCGCCAAATGTTCCTGCTCGTGCCAAATTCCAGTCGCCCATGACTTCGTCGAAAGCGCCGGGTTCCGCCTCGGGTTCGCCCTTTTCGTGCAAGAAGACGCGAAGCTCGCAGAGGGACGGTCGCCAGTAGGTCATGAAATCCGTGGCGGTCAATCGCATCGTGACCTCCAAACGCGGGGGCATCAATTCTCGGTTGATGGCTTCTTACCACAAATCAGCAAAATAACGGTGAGGTTAAACGAGAATACGGCGAAACAACCACGCGCCGGTCATGGCAAGAACTGCCATCCAGATGAAAAAAGTCCCCGCCGACCACGCGATATGATCTTGCTTGGTGAGAACCCTGTGCGGGAATATTGGCCGGCCGAAGTTTTCGGTGTCTTCGGTATAGGTCCAGTCGCTCACGACTTCGTCTTCTACGAGGTCGCAGATGGTGACGACGAGCCAGAACAAATAGGTTGCAATGGCGAAACCGAGCCAGAAGTGGAGGTGTGAGACAAGAAAATCCTTGAAAGACGCCAAGCCGAGGAGCACGCCGACCGCGAGCAGCCCCAAGACACCCACGAGTCCGTCCACAATCAATTGGACTGGAGTCGTGATGACATCTAGGAATCTCGCAAAACCACCCTCGGGAGCAACGGGCTGATTGATTTTCGTGTTCATCTCAAAGATGCAGATTATGCCGAAGACGAAGTAGACCAAACCCACGAACAGTTTCCATGCGAGCTTGATATGGCGAGCAAGCAAGCGACAGAGGATAGTGACGATGGCGGGAGAATGTTTTGCGGAGCAATTCCATTCTGCCATGAAGCAATAAAGCACGAATACGATAGCTGTGATTACGATGAGTGTGGTCATGTCGTTCCTCTCAAGCACATGGATGGTTCGGCGCTCGTACAGTTGTGCATCAATTTACCAGCCGGACGACCCTGCTCTAAGCCCAATAGCAAACCTTGGAATTCCGCCATCGTTTCCGCCGAGCGGTATGCTTCCACGAACTCTCTTGCCTCCGACATCGAGGCGCATGGAAAAAATCTTACATACAGTTCGATTTTTTGCTCTTCTCTGGCTTTCCCGAGGAAGAGCCTGTAGTCGATGCGCCCCGGTCGCAGCAGAGCTTGATCTAGCGTTTCGATCTTGTTGGTCGTCATGACGAACAGTACATTCTCCGGGGCGTGAAACCCGTCCAGCACGTTTAGCAATCCCGACAGCGTGACGCCGAGCCGATCTAACGGTCCAGCCTTGTCATCGCGGGTCTTCTGGATTCTGCTTTCTCGCCCATTCTTCCGGGTCGAGTCTGGCGTTTCCAGTTTTCATGCAATCGACATCCTCAAAAAGAATCACCGAATGGGGCGGTACATCATGGATGGCTTTCATCAGAGTCTTGTCGTGAAAATCGGTCAAGCTGATCGCGTAAATGGACATCCCGAAGTGCACCGCTAACGCCGATACCAAAGAAGTCTTTCCGGTTCCCGGAGGTCCGTAGAATAAGTACCCCCGGTGGTACGGCACACCCAATAGCAGAGTAGCGTTCCTTCGAGGGCTTGGAATTTCTCGATGTCATGAACCAAGTGTTCCTTCTCGTCTGGTTTCAAGATGACCGATTCCAGCAATCGGGGCGTGTAAGCCCGTACCTTCTTCCCAATACTTGTCACGCACGTACAGCGACGAAGCTGACGCAACGCTTTTCTCGTGACATTCGACAATCTCGTCCACAAACTTTTTCAGGAAACATTGTCTTCGCCCGACCGTTCTGAACGTGAGTGATTCGCTCCGTTTTAGACCAACCTTCCGGCTCTTCACTGCGGGAGAACTCGACGCGGAACGGTCTTCCCGAGTGCCAAACCAGTGCAGCCCTTCAACGAAGTAGAGCCGGTGGTTGGCCGCAGAGATGTCGTATCCACGTCAACTCTACGGATTCGCGTCAGGAACTCTTGCTCCAGAAACCATTCCTTGACCCACACGAATGCCGCGTCATCGTCCGTCACCGTAATCGTTAACGTGGTTTGGCTCACAAACCAATCCCACAGATTCCGGGGGATGGCTCTCATGTAGACGCCGACCCCGCCGACTATCATGAGCAAGAGTCCGTCAGAGGCGAATTGGTGCTGCCCGCTCAGAATGTGGTTTAAGTTCTCGATCATATAAATAAACGGCTTTCTATCGCTGTGATGATGTCAGTGCCAATCGGAAATCGTGTTGCTACTCGCTGCACCAAGAACGGATTTGAACCACGGATGGTTAATCATCATTAGTGTGCGAACCAGCACCAGCCTCAAAAATCACCACTGCAAACTCAACGACTTACGACCCCTTCGGAAACAGCCCCATTGGACCAGCACCACTTTTCAATGACTTAGCGGCTTCGCCCCAAACAGCGGAAACAGCGATAGATGCTCGCGCTACCCGTTTCCGTGTCTTGTACCGGCATATGCAGCCGCGACAAAATCGCATAGAGAACCTTGTTCTCACGCAGAATGCAAACGTCAGCGAAAAGAATGAATTTGCCGCTCTTGTCGCCGTAAGCCACGCGACCTCGCGGGAACTCTTCGTATCCCGCTCTTGGCACGGCTCCCTTCTTGACCAGTTGCGACCAGTATTCGTCGTGACCGCGATCATGGATCAAGTGGTCGCCGTCGTGCCCCCGCCGGAGAGTGGCGTGGAATCAATGAATAGCTTGTCGCCGACGAGGTAGATGATGCCGACCATGGGTTCCCGCGTTCGACTTACACCGCTCAAGCAGCCACCGCCTGACGCCCCGCTTCCCTGACAAAGCGGACGACACTGGCGCGGCTGACGCCGTACTTCTTCGCAACGCAGGTCAGCGACAGTCCAGCAAGACGGTCACGGACGAGCGCATCGTGGTCAATGTCCGAGCGGAGCACGCCCCAACCTCTGACCTTCCATCTTTCGCTCGTCGCATACCGGCTTTGATGCGCTCCACGATGGAGGACTCCTCTCCAGTTCGGCGATGCTCGCCAACCATGGTCAAGAACATGCGCCCCATCGGGTCCGCTTGTGTCGATAGCCTCTCGGGCGGATACGAACTCGATTCCAAGTTCGTGGAGTTCGTCCACGATTTCGAGGAAGTTCTTGGTGCTCCTCGCTATGCGGTCGAATGCCGCTACCATGAGCACAGAGAATTCCCCTCGCCGGGCATCTGCCATCATGGCGTCCAGCCCCGGACGCCGTCGACTTGGAGCCGGAAATTCCTCGGTCGCAGTATTCGCGGACGACCTCGAAGCCTCGCTGCGCTGCTAGCTTTCGAAGGTCGAAGAAGCTGGTTTTCTACGTGCTGGTCTGGTGTGCTCACACGGGCGTACAACGCGCATTTCTTCATTCGTGATCCCTCCCTTTTTCCGATTTCGAGGAGTCGCCGGATTCCTCGGGCTTGTCCTCGATCAGCGGCATTTCGCCGCATTTGATTTGCGTCATGATTTGCAGCCGGGCGACGGCGGCATTCGCTGCTCGCACGTATTCGCGCAAGAGTTCCAGAATCGAGGTCTTAAATGCGTCCGGCGCGTACTCCTCATGTCCTTCGACCATAGTTCGGATTCGACTCGTGACTGCCTGCCATTTGTCGAGCGTCTCTCTGCATTCCCGCTGCGCGGTCCCGACATCGAGATGCCATTGTGGTTTTTCGCTCATATCGTCTCCTCTGTTTGGATTTCGCTGCCTATTGGGTTGTCCTGCGTACAAAGTGGGCACCGCTTGGGAAGCCCGTGGCTCGTCACCGTCAGAAGCGGCTGAGCTTCGCACACGAAGGAGTACTGATTTCGATCCTGCCGAAAGCCCGCAAGGAAATGGAGGTATTGCGCGGAGGTGTCGGTCGGCGTGATCCCGGGTTTTGCGGAGAACAACGAGGGTGATAGCTTGCGAATAGCCATCGCAGCCTCCAAATAGGTTGCTTCGGTCAGGGGCGTCGTGTGGCTCGAACCACCGGCGTCCCGCTTACTTCAATTCTTTGGCTCGCTCCTGAAGGTACTTGTCAATCGCACTGCCGGATGAGTTCTGCGACCGGAGCGCCTGTCTTGTCGGACAGCGCCTGTAGCTTCTTGAGTTGGTCTTCTTTCAAGAAGAGGGCTGTCCGTTTCATGGCCACATAGTATCATACAGGCATATATATGGCAATAGGACGAAAGTACCGAAGATCATCTGCTCAGGGGACATCGCAGCACGGTTTTCCCTTCATTGCTTCCCATGCCTCATGCACAATTAGGGGCAGCAAGGCTAATGCAGCAACGGGGTCTGCCCAACTTACCCTCCAAATCGCATTGATGACGAGACCCGCCAACGCAATCAGAGCCAGATAGCCGCAGACCGCAGACTCAGCAGCATCAGCTCTCAAGGCTGCGCTACCAGTCGCCGCCGAGAGCCGCCGCTTTTGCTTTGCAAGCCATGGCATGACCGCTGCGGCAAGGATGAGCAGCGCGATTCCGATGGGACTTGGTCGGGCTTGGACGTGTCCGAGCAGCGTCAGAACAGAAGCGAGGGCAACAAATGCAGCAAGAACAAAGAGCAAGCCGCCTGCGATTCTCGCCGCCTGCCGCTCCGCATGGTCTCCGCGAGATGGCGAATAGAAGCGCCAGAGCACGACTGCCGCAGAGAGAAGTTCGACCGCGCTGTCGCCGCCGAAGCCGAGAAGCGCCGGGCTGCGTGCGAACCAAGCCGCGCCCAACGATACGACCGCTTCCACGGTCATCCAGACGAGGGTAAGAACCTGAATCCGAACTACTCGGCGTGCAATTTCTGGCGGGAAGGTTTCGACGGTGCAGGCACAGAAACATTATGCCTCTCTCGCAAGCTACCACGAAGTTCCGAGGACGCGCAGGCATTCTCGCTTAACATACGCCAACCTCGTAACATCGTCGTAGCTAGAAACCAAGTTCCCCGAGCCGTGAGCGGCTCCATCCCGAACCTTTTTCATGGCTTTGATGGCATGGTCCTCAACGAATATCGGACCCGTCTTGGCGGCTAGTCGCAAAATGTCTGAGAGATTCAAGTAACTAACAAGATTGCGAGCAGCTTGCCCGGCGCGTTTGTATGACCCTTCAATCTGCTTGAACCGGACCGGGTCTAGGTCTCTTTTTAAGGATTCACGGTCGCTTCTGCCCTGTATTGAATTCAGAGCCACTCTCTCAAGAGCCTCCAGAATCACGTAAAATGTGAGTTTCACCAACTGATGATTCAAATCTGAAAAATGGACGTACCCTTCAATCTTCTTGCCACTGAGCACAAATGAAAACTGGCGCTCTTCGAGAATTTCGACGAGGTCGAGGAACTCGTCCCATCGGCAATGATGTCGGTTGGTGCAATCCTCTTCGTTTTTCTAAACTTGCGCTCGAAGTAGCCGGTGGGTGTTGCGTCCTGTTGAATGGGGATAACGTCAAAGTCGGGATGATCGTCCGAAACCGTGCCAGCCTGAATGTCATCCGCCGCGCAGACTAAGGCTGCATTCGGAGTCATTATGTCTCTGACCGTGAACGCTTTTGCGAGGCGATTAAGAGTCTCTTCTATTCGTGGCATCCGATTACTTTCTCGACGAGAAATTGTAATCTTAATCGAACCACATTCTGAGAACTAGTGAGTTGCGAGAGCACCCTTAGTTACTCCAATGAGTTCTCCAACTTGAGCGCAGCGTTCCGATTGAGCTAGAGTTTCGCCAGACCGATGGCAGCCACTCTCAAACCCGAGGACATCCTTACCCCGGAAGAACTCGCAGCACGGCTCAAAGTCCGCAAGAGTTGGGTCTACGAGCAAACACCTCTCGTAACCAAAATCCACTTCCGCGTCTTAACATGGGACGCTATCTCCGATTCGATTGGGCAAAAGTCGTGGAGTGGCTTACTCAAGAAAAGGATAATTCAAAGCGAAGTCGTAGACGCTAGGGAATCGGGCACCGAGAAATCCTCACCGATTCGTCCCGCCTCGCCTACCGTAGTGGTTCACCTTGCCATCTACCACGTTTGCCGCGTAGCGACCCTCGCTGAGGAACTGCATCACTTTCTTACCACTGCGTGCCAACTGTGCCCAACGGGATTTGGTTTCCGGGTTCTGCTCAAGCCCTCGAATTTCTTCCCCGTCGAACACGAAATCCACTTGCCGGAGACCTCTCTTCGGAGTGCGCCGAACAGGGTAATGCTCTGTGCCTAGCACGACGACTTTGGCGTTCTCGATGAGTGCTTGCCTCCAAACCAAAATGAGTGCTTGCTCGAAGGAAGGGTTCATCATGCTCCTCGATTCGAGGCTGGATTCTACGATAGTTCACTAAGGGGCTGGAGGGTTTCGCAATGCCTTCCCCCAAACTCACTGATGAAACCAGAATCTGTTACCGTATTGTTACCGTTTTTGGCATACTTTAGGGCGATTGGAGACGAAAGTCGGCGAGAGTCTACTAAGGTCTCCGTAGCCCAAGTGGAAGAAAAAGCAAGGATTTGCTCAGTTTTGCAGGCTTTTTGAATTTGCCGCTGCCGACTCCCGGTATCGCTACCAGAGTTTTTTCAAGCTGGCTCTTTTGCCTTTCTCAGCGAAAATGGCCCGAGCCGGTGTCGTAATCCTGGTCGAAACCGTGCCGCCCTTTCAAGACGTCTAAGAATTAGGCGTCGGGGCTGCCGGTAACGACGCGCTTTCGGCCCGATTTTTCTTGGCAATTCGGGTGGGGGTTGCTGTATATTTATCATTCCAATTCCCCAACAACGGAGTCGAGTGGTTGAACGGACTTGGAGCGTTTCACTTCGCGCGAAAAACATCAGGCGTAACCAAGTCATTGCCCGGCGCGTCCACATAGGTGGACCTAATTCATTCCAACATTTAAGAGCACAGGACGGTTATGGCCATTAGCGAATCTGGACAGGATAAAGCGTCGAACCTTTCGACGGAATTCCATCTTGACGATAAGGGATCCTCTCAGCCGAAAAAGAAGGGCTGGGTCTGGATCCTCGTCCTCCTTGTGCTCGCGGGCGGGGGATATTACTACTATAGAACTCGAGGCGTCCTCGGAGAGCAAAGCGGCGCCAGCGCCGGGGGAGGCAGGGCAGGCGCGCTGGGTCCGGTTTCGGTGGCCGTCACAACAGCCACCAGGCAAGATGTCCCGTATTATCTTGCCGGTTTGGGATCCGTCACGCCCTTTAACACCGTCACGGTAAAGAGCCGTGTGGACGGCGAACTTCAGAAGGTCAACTTCACGGAAGGCCAGTTTGTGAAGGAGGGCGACCTCCTCGCGGAGATCGATCCTCGCCCGTTTCAGGTGGCGCTCGAGCAAATGCAAGGGCAGTTGGCGCGCGACCAAGCCAGCTTACCGATGCCCGGCTGGATGAAGCGCGCTACGTGGAACTAAACAAAGAGGGTGTGATCGCGCCGCAGCAGGTGGATACGCAGAAGGCGACTGTCGGACAGCTGGAAGGCGCCGTACGCGCCGACCAGGCCCAGATTGACAATCAAAAATTGCAACTGGTGTATTGCAAGATCACGGCGCCTTTGAGCGGACGCGTCGGATTGCGGCTGGTGGATCAGGGCAACATGGTTCATGCCAGCGACCAGAACGGCCTGGTCGTCATTACGCAAGTCCAGCCGATCGCCGTCCTGTTTACCCTGCCGGAAGACAGCCTGCAGGACGTGATCCAGCACATGAAAAACGAGCAGCTGGGAGTCCAAGCCTTCAGCCGGGACGACCAGACCAAGATCGCCACGGGCAAGCTCCTGACGATTGACAATCAGATTGATCCCACCACCGGGACAGTTCGATTAAAAGCCGTATTTGACAACAGCGACCTGTCGCTCTGGCCGAACCAATTTGTCAACATTCGTTTGATGCTGGACGTGAGAAAAAATGCCATTGTCGTTCCGTTGGCGGCAGTTCAGCGTGGAACACAAGGCAGCTACGTATACACCGTCAAGAACGGCCACGCGAATTTGCAACCAGTGAAGGTGGATTTGACGCAAGGCAATATTTCTCTGATCGCGAGCGGCGTTGCGACCAGGCGACCAGGTCGTGGTGGACGGGCAGGACAGGTTGCAATCCGGATCCGCAGTGGAAGTGCATAGCGCTACGCCGAATGGTCCCGGCGGCGCGGATCTTCACCGGGCAGTGTAGCGGGCGGGCCGAATGGCGGGAAGAAGGGAGAAAACAGATTCCGGTGCACCTGGCAAGGACGCCGGAGAACAGGGACCATCGAAGCATAAGAAACCCGGAAAGCCAGAGCTAATGAATCCATCCAAGCCATTTATTCTTACGTCCGGTCGCGACCTCTCTTCTGATGGCCGGGATTTTGCTGGCCGGCGCTGTGGCGTACAGGCAGCTTCCGGTTTCCGCGCTTCCTCAGGTTGACTACCCGACCATACAGGTTCTCACCTTTTATCCGGGCGCGAGTCCCTCGGTAATGGCTTCGTCGGTAACGACGCCGCTGGAGCGGCAATTTGGTCAGGTCCCGGGGCTTAACCAGATGACCTCGACGAGTTCCTTTGGGGCCTCGCTGATCACGCTGCAATTCGTGCTGGATCTGAATATTGATGTCGCCGAGCAGCAGGTTCAGGCCTCGATTAATGCCGCGACTACTTTTCTTCCAAAGGACTTGCCGAATCCGCCAATTTACAGCAAGACGAATCCGGCTGACACGCCCGTTATCACGCTGGCGCTGACTTCGGACACGCTGCCGCTGATGAAGCTGGAGGACATGGCGGACACCGTCCTCTCGCAGAAAATTTCGCAACTGCCCGGCGTCGGCTTGGTGAGCATCAGCGGCGGCCAAAAGCCCGCCGTGCGGATTCAGGCAAATCCAACTGCGCTCGCCTCCTATGGCTTGAGCCTGGAGGATTTGCGGACTGCCTTGGGGCAGGCCAACGTCAACCAGGCCAAGGGCAACCTGGATGGCCCGCGCCAGGCGTTCACCATCTGGGCAAACGACCAGCTGCTTACCGCCGATTCCTATAAGCCCATCGTCATCGCTTACAAGAATGGCGCGCCAGTGCGCATCATGGACGTCGCCAACGTGATTGACAGCGCGGAAAACATGAAACTGGCCGCCTGGATGAACGATAAGCCCGCCGTCATCGTCAACATTCAACGGCAGCCCGGCGCGAACATCATCAACGTGGTGGATCGCATTCAGAACCTGCTGCCGCAGTTGAAGGCGTCGCTGCCTTCTTCGGTCAAGGTTTCCATTCTGACCGACCGCACCACCACGATCCGCGCTTCGGTGGCGGATGTGCAGTTCGAGTTGATGCTGACCGTCGCGCTGGTCGTCCTCGTCATCTTCTTGTTCCTGCGCAGCCTGGCGGCCACCGCGATCCCCAGCGTGGCCGTGCCGCTTTCCCTGGTGGGCACGTTCGGCGTGATGTACCTGCTGGGATACAGCCTCGATAACCTCTCGCTGATGGCGCTCACCATTTCGACCGGTTTCGTCGTGGACGACGCCATCGTGATGATCGAAAACATCACCCGTTACATCGAAGAGGGCGAGGCGCCGCTGCAGGCCGCCTTGAAGGGGTCCGAGCAGATCGGCTTCACGATTCTTTCGCTCACCGTGTCGTTGATCGCCGTGCTGATCCCGCTCCTGTTCATGCAGGACGTCGTGGGGCGGTTGTTCCGTGAATTTGCCGTTACGTTGAGCGTGACGATTCTGGTTTCGGCCGTGGTTTCCCTGACTCTCACGCCGATGATGTGCTCGAGGATTCTGCGCCACCAGACGCAAGCGCAAAAGAGCTGGTTCTACAAGGCTTCGGAAGATTCGCTGAACTGGATCATCGACAGTATGCGGTGATCCTGCGATTTGTGCTGAAGCATCAGCCGGCCACGCTGGTGGTGACCTTTGGAACTTTAGCGTTTACGATTTTCCTCTTCCTGATTATTCCCAAAGGATTTTTCCCCGTGCAGGATACCGGAGTCATCCTGGGCGTCTCGGAAGCCCCGGCGACGCTTTCTTTTCCGGCCCTGGCCGAGCGCCAGCAGGCTTTGGCGAAAGTGATACTGAAGGATCCCGATGTCGTGAGCTTGTCGTCCTTTATCGGTGTGGACGGCACGAACATGCTGCCCAATAGCGGCCGCGTTCAGATCAATCTGAAGCCGCGCGAAGAGCGAAAAGACGACGCGGTCGCGATCATTCGCCGGCTCAATGCAAGTCTGGCCGATGTGAAGGGAATCACCCTTTATTTGCAGCCCGTGCAGGACCTGACCGTGGAAGACCGCATCAGCCGCACGCAGTTCCAGTACACGATGGAAGACGCGGACGGAAACGAGCTTGCCGAGTGGGCTCCGAAATTGATCGATAAATTGAGAAATCTGAATCAGTTGACCGACGTGGCCAGCGATCAGCAGGAGCGCGGGATGCAAGCCTCCCTCGCGATTGATCGCGACACAGCATCCCGGCTGGGAATTCTGCCGCAGACGATTGACGACACGCTGTATGACGCGTTCGGGCAGCGGCAAGTGTCCACGATTTTCACGCAGCTGAACCAGTATCACGTCGTGCTCGAAGTGGATCCTCAATTCCAGCAGAATCCCGACGCGCTGAAGGATATCTACGTGCATTCGTCAAACGGCACGCAGGTTCCGCTGAGCGCCTTCACGACAGTACAGCTCGGAAATGGCGCCCATCGCGGTCAATCACCAGGGCCAGTTCCCTGTCGTCACGCTCTCGTTCAACCTGGCGGAAGGCGTTTCGCTCGGTCAGGCCGTGGACGCGATCAAGCAGGCGCAGCAGGATATCGGGCTGCCGCCCAGCATCCATGCGGGATTTCAAGGGACGGCGGCGGCTTTCCAGGCGTCGCTGGCGAACGAGCCGGTTCTGGTCCTTGCCGCGCTGCTGACGGTGTACATCGTTCTGGGCGTCCTCTATGAAAGTTACATTCATCCCGTCACGATTCTCTCGACCTTGCCCTCCGCGGGCGTTGGCGCGCTTCTCGCCCTGTTGATTACCAAGATTGATTTCAGCGTGATTGCGCTCATCGGCATCATCCTGTTGATTGGTATCGTGCAGAAAAACGCGATCATGATGATCGACTTCGCGCTCGAAGCCGAACGCAAGGGCGGAAAAGCTCCGCTGGACGCGATCTATCAGGCGTGCCTGCTGCGATTCCGGCCCATTTTGATGACGACCATGGCGGCCATGCTGGGCGGTTTGCCGCTGGCGTTGGGTGGCGGGACCGGCGCGGAACTTCGCAGGCCTCTGGGCATCGCGATCGTCGGCGGCTTGATTTTCAGCCAGGCGCTGACCCTCTTCACAACTCCCGTCGTTTATCTGGCGTTTGATCGGCTGGCAAAACGCCTGGGGCACGGAACCGCGCTGGATTCGTCACACGTCAACGCGCCAGCTGACTAGTATGAAATGCACATCTCTCGGCCCTTTATCGAGCGTCCCGTCGCTACGTCGCTTCTGAGCATTGCGATTCTTCTTGCTGGAGGAGCCGCCTATTTCTTCCTTCCCGTGGCGCCCCTGCCAAAGGTCGACTTCCCCACAATTACGGTAGGCGCCGGCCTTCCCGGGGCCAGCCCTGAAACGATGGCTTCTTCGGTAGCCACTCCGCTGGAGCGTTCCTTCGGCCGGATTGCCGGAGTCACGGAAATGACGTCCAGCAGCCAGCTCGGCTCAACAGGGATCATTCTGCAGCTGGACCTTGATCGGGACATCGACGCGGCGGCCCGCGATGTTCAGGCGGCCATCAACGCGGCGGCGGGCCAGTTGCCTGCCGGCCTGCCCCGGCTGCCGGGATACTACAAGGCAAATCCGACAGACGCGCCGATCATGATCATGGCTCTGACTTCGAGCACCATCCCACGAAGCCACCTCTACGATATTGCGGACTCCATTTTGGCCCAGAAAATCTCTCAGGTGGATGGAGTGGGGCAGGTATTCGTCGGCGGCGGAGCAAGACCTGCCGTGCGCGTGGACCTGAATCCGCTGGCGCTGGCTCATTATCATCTCGGATTGGCGCAAGTGCGTCTGGCCCTGCAAGCGGCCAACGCAAATTCACCCAAAGGGCAACTCGAAGATAAAAGCAATCGGTGGGTGATTTCCGACACGGACCAATTGCTGACCGCCGACGAATATCTGCCCCTGATCGTCGCCTATTCAAACGGCGCTCCCGTTCGGCTGAGCGATGTCGCCAAAGTGACCGATGGCGTGGAAGACGTCCGGAACGCCGCGTTCATTGATGGCGCCCCCGGCGTCATCATGATCATGTTCCGGCAGCCGGGCGCAAACATCATCAACACCGTGGATAAGATCAAGGCGCTGCTCCCGGAATTGCGGGCCATCATTCCACCGGCTGCGAATTTCATCGTGACCTCCGACCGCACGCGCACGATTCGCGCTTCGGTTCAAAACATTCAATTCACGCTGTTGCTGACGGTCGCGCTTGTCGTCATGGTTATCTTCCTGTTTTTGCGCAATGTTTGGGCGACCGTGATTCCGAGCATATCCGTTCCCGCTTTCCCTGGTTGGGACATTCGGAGTCATGTATTTGCTCGGGTATAGCATCGATAATCTTTCCCTGATGGCGCTCGCGATCGTGACGGGTTTCGTTGTGGACGACGCGATCGTCGTGATCGAAAACATCACGCGCTATCTGGAGGCCGGAGATTCACCCTTGCAGGCGGCCTTGAAGGGATCGAAGGAGATCGGGCCGACGGTCCTGTCGATGAGCATTTCGCTGATTTCCGTTTTTATTCCCATTCTCCTGATGGGCGGAATCGTGGGGCGGCTGTTTCGCGAATTTGCGGTCACGCTCAGCGTGGCCATCGCGGTCTCATTGTGCGTTTCGCTCACCGCCACGCCCACGATGTGCGCGCGATTTCTGAAGTCGTCGAAGAGCATGAAGCACGGGCGAATGTTCATGCTGGGGGAAAATATCTTTGGCCGGATGTTGAGCACGTATAGCCGCGGCCTGCGCTGGGTCCTGAACCATCAGCCGATCATGCTTTGCGTCACGATCGCCGCGATTTGCCTGAACATTTATCTGTATATCGTCGTGCCCAAGGGCTTTTTCCCGCAGCAGGACACGGGGCGGTTGAACGGGGCGGTTATCGGCGCGCAGGACATTTCCTTCCCCGCCATGATGGAAAAAGTCAGGCAGTACGAGGAAATCATCCGTGCCGACCCGGCCGTGCTCAGTGTAATTGCCTTCACGGGCGGCGGAGCCGAAAACGTGGGGCGAATCATCATCGAGCTGAAAGACATTCAAGACCGCAAGATTGACGCGGATCAAGTGATCGCGCGGCTGCGTGGCAAACTTGCGGTGGTCCCAGGCGCCTCGGTTTTCCTGCAATCCTACCAGGACGTCCGTGTGGGTGGTCTTTTCACGAGTTCCGAGTATCAATTCACTCTTCAGGGCGAGACGCTCGAAGAACTGCAGACCTGGGCGCCAAGGATCGAGGCCCGGATCAGATCTCTGCCCGGGCTTCGGGATGTGACCAGCGACCAGCAGGACCGAGGATTGCAGGCTTCGCTGGTTTTCGATCGCGACACCGCCTCGCGCCTGGGCATCCAGTCCCAGCAGATTGATGAAACTTTGTACGACGCATTCGGCCAGCGCCAGGTCTCCACGATCTACACGCAATTGAATCAATACCACGTGGTCATGGAAGTCGATCCGGTCTACCAGAACAGCCCCGACGCTGTCCAAAGCTTGTACATCCATTCGCCGACGGGTGGTGAAGTGCCTCTGAGCGCCATCTCCCACTACGAAGAAAAGACCACTGCCCTCGCCGTAAACCACAAGGGACAATTTCCCGCCGTCACCATTTCGTTCAATCTGGATCCGTCCCTGGCGCTTGGCGATGCCGTCAAGGAAATCGAAGTCGCAACTCTCCAGATGGGCATGCCGTCGACCATTCATCCGACTTTTTCAGGAACGGCGGAGGCTTTTCAGGACTCACTCCGGAACGAACCGTACCTGATTCTTGCCGCCCTGATGACCGTATACATCGTCCTGGGCATGCTGTACGAGAGCTACATTCATCCCGTAACGATTCTTTCAACGCTGCCCTCGGCGGGCGTGGGCGCATTATTGGCCCTGCGGCTCACCCGTACGGACCTCAGCGTCATCGCGCTTATCGGGATCATCCTGCTGATCGGAATCGTGCAGAAGAATGCCATTATGATGATCGATTTCGCGCTCGAAGCGGAGCGGAAAGAGGGAAAGAGTCCTGTCGAAGCGATTTATCAGGCCTGTTTGCTGCGCTTCCGGCCGATCATGATGACGACTACCGCGGCGATGCTCGGCGGGCTTCCGCTGGCGCTCGAAAGCGGCATGGGATCGGAACTGCGCCGCCCGTTGGGAATCAGCATCGTGGGAGGTCTGATGGTAAGCCAGGTCCTGACGTTATTCACGGCTCCGGTGATTTATCTCTACATGGATCGAGTGCGTCACAAGTTGGCGCGCGGGAAGTCGACGGTACGGCACCCTGCCCCCACTCCTTCGCTTACTGGCAGCGATTAGCGTGCGCTTTTTTCGGTCTTGCGTTGATCCCTCAAGAATTTCCGGATTTGCCGGAGTACGCGGGCAAACATGGCCGGCGTGAGTCGTCCGGTCTGCGTATTTTGCTGGCTGGGATGATAGGCGGCAAACAATCGGGGCAGTCCCGCGGGCAGGACGAAATTCGCCCCGTGGGCAAACGGGTATGCCGCGCGGGAGGAAATTATGCCCTCGCTCTTCAGGAGATCGAGGTAGGCGTTGAGCGCGATGGCTCCCAACGCGAGGACGGCGTGCGGGCGGATGAGAGCAATTTCTTCTTCCAGGTACGGAAGGCAATTTCGGATTTCCTCTGGCAGAGGCTTGTTGTCGGGCGGCGCGCAGCGGACGGCCGCCGAGATCCATGCGCCTTTAAGGGATAGGCCGTCCCCCGCATGTTTCGAATTCGGCTGATTGGCAAAGCCCGCGCGATACAGCTGTTCGTATAGAAAATCGCCGGAGCGGTCTCCTGTGAACATTCGCCCCGTGCGATTGGCGCCGTGAGCGGCGGGAGCGAGGCCGATCATCACCAGTTCGGCCTTGGGATCGCCGAATGCCGGCACAGGACGCCCCCAATAGGTCCAGTCGCGGTAAGAGCGGCGCTTGGTGCGAGCGACAAGCTCGCGATATTGGACCAGCCGCGGGCACTTGCGACAATCCGTAATCTCGCGCTCGAGCACGGTGAGGCGGTCTTGCGGCAATGATCGGTCGACCGTTACTTCGAACTTTCTTCCTCGTGTCGTTGACTTCATTTCACCATCGCTTGCATGGGCTTTGAGAGTACAATACTACCCGGCCAGGGTGTACTTGAACGAGGCCTCCGCATTAATACATTGCAAATCGGAGGGAATATGAGACCTCTGCTGAAGGTCTTCTCAACCATCGCGTCCGTCATTCTCGTTTGCTCCGCAACCTACGCAGCTTCCGTAACCGGCACTGTGAAAGGACCGGATGGCGCCGCTTTCCGCGGGGCGTTTGTCCAGGCGGTGAACTCGAAGACCAAAGTGACGGTGAGCGTGCTCTCCGACAAGAATGGACATTATCAGGTTCCGGACCTCCCGGCGGGTGAATACGAACTGAAAATTCGAGCGGCCGGATTTACCGCCGACCCGAAGCCAGGTGTGAACCTCGCCGCGCAGCAAACAGCAAAATTTGATTTCGCGCTGGAAAAGGGGATGGTTCGCTGGAACGACATTTCCGTTTATCAGGGCCTCAAGCTGATGCCGGACGGAAAAGGCAAGGACATTCTGTACGGTCCCTGCGGCCGGTGCCACGGCTTCCAGACGCGGATGGCCAACGCGCGGCGCGACCTCGATGGCTGGAAGGACAGAGTCGCGTACATGCGCGACGTCGAACACTATTTCCTGTCGCGGCAAATCACGGATGAAAAGGCCGACGATGTTGCGAATTACATCAACAGCGTGTTCGGAATCGATTCGACGCTTCCGAAATCGCCCGCGGATATTCCCGGATACAAGGACCTGGTCCGCCAGTTTTCCGATGAGGCGATGAACATTGTCTACGTCGAATACGACCTCCCCGGTCCCAGCCGCATGCCCTGGAGCGGCGCTCCGGACAAGAACGGTTACGTCTGGATTCCCTATTACGGTCCGGCAAATCACATCGGGAGGCTCGATCCAAAAACGGGCGAAGTAAAAGAATTTCCCGTGCCGATGAAAGAAACCGCGGGGATTCACTCCGCTGTCGCGGCGCCCGACGGCACCGTCTGGCTCGCCGAGCAGGGCGGCAATCGCGTAGGAAAGTGGGATCCCAAGACGCAGGAGATTACTGAATACAAGGACGCGTATCTTCCGGGCAAGGAATGGACCACACAGGGCGGCTCGAAGCACACGATTCGTTTCGATGCGCTCGGAAACGTCTGGTCCACCGGCGATCCGCTCAGCAAACTCGATCCCAAAACCGGAAAGTTCACCGACCTCTGGGACGAAGTTCCCTACACGTACGGAGCCGCCGTGGATGGCCCCGGCAATATCTGGTTCACGAATCCCAGCGGCCAGTACATTGGAACGGTCGACGCGCGAACGATGAAGGTATCGAAATGGTCGCCGCCAACCAAGGGAGGACCGCGCCGCATTCAAGTCGATACCGATGGCACCGTGTGGTTTGGCGAGTTCACCAGCGGGAAAATCGGGCAGTTCGATCCGGAAACGCAAAAATTCAAGGAATACGATCTGCCGGGGCCGTCAACAAACGTTTTTCCGTATGCCCTCGGAATCGATAAAAACCACGACGTCTGGTACTCCTCCGAGCAGCTCGATGTGATCGGCCGGCTCGATCCGAAGACCGGAAAAGTCGTCGAGTATCCGTTCCCCCACTCGGAAAATGCGCTGCGGGAATTTTTCTATGACTCGCAAGGCCGAATGTGGTGGGGCTCACCGACAAACAACAAGGTTGGGTACTTTTATTTGGCGAACGCGAAGGCCAAGTAGCACTGACCTCCCGTTTTTGCAAAAAGCAAAACGCTGTCATTCCGAACCTGCTTTAGCGGGTGAGGAATCTGCTTCTTCCGAAAAACTTAAGGATAAGAGCAGATTCCTCGCTCCGCTCGGAATGACAATTCTTCCACGTTTCCACTACGGGTCCGAATCGTACCGCTGTTCTTTCCACGGATCGCCGCGCATGTGGTAACCGTTCTGCTCCCAGAAGCCGGGAGCATCCTCGGCGGTCAGCTCAAAGCCGCGAACCCATTTCACGCTCTTCCAAAGATACAGGTGCGGCACAAGCAGACGCAGTGGATATCCGTGTTCGGCCGACAGCGTCTCGCCGTCATGCGCAAAGGCAAACATGGTTGTCGGTTGCATCAAGTCGGCGAGCGGCAGGTTGGCCGTGAATCCGGCTTCGCCGCGGACCATGGCAAAGCGAGCGTTTGGCTTCGGCGTGACCAGTTTCATCACTTCGGTGAACAGGACGCCTTCAAAGCGATTGTCGAAGCGGCTCCAGCGCGTGACGCAATGGATGTCGCATTGAATTTCGGTTTTCGGCAAGCGGTTGAATTCTTCCCAGGTGAGCCGGACCGACTTTTCGACGAGGCCGTCGATACGGAAATCCCACGTGCGGAGATCGGTGTGCGGCACGCTCCCGTATTGCAACACGGGCCACTTGAGTGTGAGAGATTGCCCCGGCGGGAGTCGCCCTTCGCCGCGCCGCTCCTGTTCAAGTTTCTTGCGCTCGCTGCCTTCGCCGAAAATCATTCACTACCCTCGTTCGCTTTCGATATTTCGATCCCAAGGCCGACCGAACGCAAGAACTAAGATCGCGGCCTCTCCTATTCGATTCCATAAAGTGTGATTCTGGTGTTTTTTGTCACAGATCGAAGCTGAAAATGACATTCGGAGTGCATTGGGTCAACCAAATTGCCGCTGGTCCGTTCTCCCGGGCCGTAAGTTGGTTGGTTTCCGAAAGCGGACATCTCAGGTGCTATCCCTACTTCGCGGGACTTAACAGCGTGCTCTCTATTGTCCTTCGCCCAAGATGGGATTCCGTGCCAGGCGACCCGCATTGTCACACGCGCTCTGCAAGCCCAACTGGCAGCTCTTTTGATAAAGTGTCAGCGCACGGGCTACGTTCTTTGGCTCATAGGCAGCCGCCAAGCTGAAGCAGCCCTGGGGATAATCACCATCACATGCTTTCTGATAAAACTCGATGGCTTGGTTTTGGTCCTTTGTAACTCCAACGCCATCCTGATACAAAGTTCCCAACTTATAGCAACTCCCAGCGTCGTGCCCGTCGCACCCGCGCTGATAAAGTTTGATAGCGCGGTGTGCGTCCTTTGTGACTCCATTGCCGTAGAAATAGAAACGGCCCAACTCACCACAGCCCATCGAATTTCCGTTTTCGCATGCACGTTGATAGAGCGTAGCGGCCATTGCCAAATTCTTTGTTGTTACTTCACCTTTTTCATACAAGCCCGCAAGGAATACACAGCCCAAACCACCGCCGGCATCGCACGCCTTCCGATAGAGGCTTAACGCGTGCGCCAGATCCTTTTGTATCCCGGTGCCGGTTTCATACATGAAGCCTAACGCACCACAGCCCTGGGCGTCTCCGCCATCGCATGCCTTCTGAAACAGTGCGACGGCGTGCGCATCGTCCTTGCCTACTCCATCTCCGGACGTGTACATAGTTCCCAAGGAAAAACATGCCAAATACTTGCCCTGATTGCACAAGGCATTTAGCTCCTCGCTGCTTAATGAATATTGTGACGTTTGAACAGCGGAACGGCTTTCAAAAGGAAGAGGGCCGATAAATGCGATCACGAAAATGGCTGATAACGCGTGTCGATGCAATATCATTCTGGGCCGACAATATAACTGTGCAACCGCGCGTGTAAAGATTTAATAAAACGGGATGACTTCTCCCATAGGCCTCCGATAGGTGACGCCTGACAAACTGGATTTCAGGAAACTGACCCGCTGCCCACGGGCCAAGTCTGAGGAACTGCTCGTGGCCATATGCTATCATCAACAAGTAAAACGCTTTAATTCAGTCAGCAGGAGCCTTCGTGCCGGCACGCATCCTCAATGGGAATGCCATTCGCGACCAGATTTACGGCGAGTTGAAGCAGGAAATTGCTGCTCTGAACGCCGGTGGAATCCGTCCGGGGCTGGCCGCCGTGCTGGCAGGAGAAAATTCGGCGTCGCAGATTTATGTGCGCAGCAAAATCGCCGCGTGCGAACAGTTGGGCCTCGGAAGCTGGCTGCATACGCCATCCGCAAAGGTCACGACGGGGGAACTGCTGGCGCTCGTCGCGGAATTGAATGCACGGGATGAGGTTGACGGAATCCTCGTGCAACTTCCGCTCCCGTCGCAAGTGGACACCAAGCGTATGCTTGAAGCCGTGGACCCCGCCAAGGACGTGGACGGCTTTCATCCGGTGAATCTGGGCCGGCTGGTTTCCGGGCGCGCCGGACTCGTGGCCTGCACTCCGGCGGGATGCATGGAAATTTTGCGGCGCAGCGGTATCGCGCTGGAAGGTGCGAACGCCGTCGTCCTCGGGCGCAGCGACATCGTGGGAAAGCCAATGTCTCTGTTGCTGATGCACGCCAACGCGACGGTGACGATCTGCCACTCGAAGACGCGCGATCTGCCCGAAGTCGTGCGCCGCGGCGATATCGTCGTCGCTGCAATCGGCCGCGCGGCGATGGTCGAACCCAGCTGGGTTCGTCCGGGCGCGACGGTAATCGATGTGGGCATCAATCGCATCACGGATACCGCGGAAGCGGAGCGCATTTTCGCGAATTTCCCGGCGAAACATGCACAGTTCCGCGAAAAAGGGTCCGTGCTTGTGGGTGACGTTCATCCGGGCGTCGCGGAAATTGCCGGAGCGCTTACTCCCGTGCCGGGCGGTGTAGGACCCCTCACGATTGCCATGCTGATGAGCAACACCGTAAAGGCGGCTCGCCTGCGGCGTGGAGGCGCGGCAAATACGCCGAGCGCCGCGGCGGCAAAGACCTGATGCTTCGCGTCGGCCTGACCGGGGGGATTGCCACCGGCAAGAGTACAGTCGCCGCGATCCTGCGCGAACTCGGATGCCACCTGCTCGAAGCGGACAAGATTGCGCACAACATGATCGAGCCCGGAGCGGCGGCTTATGATGAAGTGGTGAGGGAATTCGGCCGGGACATTCTTGCATCCGACGGCCGCGTGGACCGCAAGACACTGGGCGCTATCGTGTTCGCCGATCCGAAGCGCCTCGCGCGGCTGAACGCCATCGTTCATCCGCTTGTCCTTGCCCAGCAGGACCGCGAGCTCGCCGCCATCGAGCGCGCCGAGCCGCGCGCCATCGCCGTTGTCGAAGCCGCCTTGCTGATCGAAGCCGGATACACGGACCGGCTCGACGTTTTGATCGTCACCTGGTGCATGCCCGAGCAGCAACTCGCGCGCCTGACGCAACCGGGTATGGGGCGCGGCCTCACGACCGAGCAAGCCCGGCAGCGCATCTCCGCGCAGATGCCTCTCGAAGAAAAACGGCGCATGGCCGATGAAGTGATTGATTGTTCGGGCACGCTCGAACATACCAGGGAACAGACCGTGGCGCTCTACGCCAAACTTAAGGCATTGGAAGCTGAAAGGTCGAGGCCGTTGGGAGCAGGAGGAAAATTATCATGACCGAACGAAAAGACAGCCGCGGCGTTCTGCGCCTGCTGGCACTGGGGCTTGTGCTCGTGCTGGGCGCCTACTGGGCAGGAAGCCGCTGGGGCCAGCGGCAACCGGAGAGCGTCCAGGCCGTTCCTGCCGCATTCCCTGAAGCGAAAGCCACGGACCTGGTTGGCGACGAAGTCCTCTACGTGAAGATTTACAGTCAGGCGGCCCCGGCGGTGGCCAATATCAACACGCGCACCCTGGAGTACGACGTGTTCATGGACCCGGTGCCGGTCGAAGGCGCGGGCTCGGGTTTCGTGATCGATCCGCGCGGCTACATCCTGACGAATTTTCACGTCGTGCAGGGCGCTCAAGCGATTTCCGTCACGCTGGGGGACCGCTCGCACTACGACGCGAAATTCATTGGCGCGGACCAGCGCAACGACATCGCGCTGGTAAAGATTGATCCGAAGGACCGCAAGCTCCCCGTGCTCACCATGGGGGATTCGGACAGCCTGCAGGTGGGCCAGCGGGTGCTGGCCATCGGAAATCCCTTCGGGTTTCAGAGCACGCTGACGACGGGCGTCGTGAGCGCGCTCGGCCGAACGGTTCAGACCAGCGACACGACGGTGATTGACGGAGCGATTCAGACCGACGCCGCGATCAACCAGGGCAATTCGGGCGGCCCGCTACTGAATTCGCACGGCGAAGTCATCGGCATCAACTCGGCGATCTATACGCCTTCCGGCACCACTGCGGGCATCGGCTTCGCCATCCCCATCAGCACCGCGCGCCAAATCGCGCAAGATCTGATCAGCGAAGGCCGCGTGCGTCGCGCCACCATGGAAGTGGAGGCTCGCGTGATTTCTCCTCCGGTTGCGGATGCGCTCAAGCTGCCCGTCCAGGAGGGCCTGCTGATCGAACGCGTCACTCCGGGCGGCCCGGCCGAACGCGCGGGGCTGCGCGGCGGAAATCGCGAGGCGATATTGGGCATGCGCCGGATTCTGCTGGGCGGCGATGTCTTGACGGCCATCGATGGGCGCCCCATCACCGACCAGATGGACCTGAACCTGGCGTTGAACCGCAAGAGGCCCGGCGACACGGTGAAAGTCGAGTATTATCGCGGCGGGCAAAAGATGGAAACGCAGGTGACTCTCGGCGAATCGAGCCAGTGAACGCGAATCAGCAATTCCAGATTGCGCGCTCGCGGTCGCGCTCCGCCTCTGTAAGAGAAAACCAGCCTTCGGCGACGTCGCGCACCTGCTCCAGCATTTTCTGCATTTCCCGATGTTTTTGCTCGACCATCTCGCGGTTGGCATCTTCCGCGACAGGGAGTGGCGGAGCGATAACCAAAATCGCCCGCGTAAATGGTTTCGGGATCTGGAACAGGTCCCACGTTTTTTTCAGGGTCCAGGCGCGTTCCAGGCCGATGTGAAACAAAATAATCGGCCTGCCCGAGCGACGAGCCAGCATCACCGGGCCTGGCTTGGCCACATATCGCGGCCCGCGCGGACCATCAATCGTGAAGGCGGCGTCGACTCCTTCATCGAGCCGTTGCGCCATGACGGCGAGCCCTCGCAAGCCGCCTCGCGTCGAACTGCCCTGCGCGGTCTGATATCCGAGCCGCTCGATCACGCGCCGGGTCCATTGGCCGTCGAAATTCGTCGTGTTGAGCAGCACGGCATTGCGGTTCCGAAAATACCACGTGCCCGAGATGATAGAGCGGTGCCAGAAGGCGTACACATTCGGAGGTAAGTCCGGGCGATAGTCACGCCCGGCCTGCTGTCCTCCCAGGACTTCAAATCGAATAGTCGGCCCGAGGATGCGAATCACCGCCCAGACAATCCATCCGATAATTGGGATTTGAATTCGCTGCAGGAAAGTGAGCTTCGGCAATCGTGTATCGTAGTGAACCAGCGGTGCCTTTTCATCCTCCTGGAACGGCGTTTTTGCTTGTTCCTTCATCGGGGTATAGTATAAGTCGAAGAAGAGGATTCGGAAGCCTCGCGAGGACCTTCAGGAGTTCGCAGGAGAACCGTTGCGTTCGGTGATCATTCCACGGAAGCAGCTACAGACTTCGCTTGGTATATTCGCGGCCATATTGCTGGCGGCTCTGGGGTTGCTATCGCTGAATCAGAGCCGCATCTCAGCGCAGGATCTCACCGCCCTGCCGGCTGTCGTCGGGCGAATCGAAGGCGACGATCTTCAGGTCGTGACGATCACTCCGGCGGGAGTGGAAACCAACGCCGCGCCTACCGTCGTGGCCAACGGCAGTGAAGTCACGCTGCGTTCCGGGCGCGCCCTGGTAAGGCTCGATAGCGGCGGCGAAATCAGCGTGTGCGGCCCGGCGCATTTCAAGATGCTCAAGTCCGCAGGCGCGGTGACCCTCGCGCTTGATTATGGCCGCGTCCATCCTTCTCTCGATTCGGCGGAGACCTTCACGATTTACACTCCGACGATCATTGCGACGCCGATCTCGATCTCGGGCGCCCCGCGCGATACGACCGTCGGGCTTAGCCAGGACGGTGAAATGTGCGTTCTGACTACGCATGGCGCGATGCGCGTCGAACCCCAGTTTTCCGACCAGAGTTTGATTGTTCCGCAGGGCGGCACAGCAAACCTCGCGGGAGGACAGATCGAATCGCTCCATGGCGACCCCTCCACATGTTCCTGCAACTTCCCCCAAGCTCAAATGGAACAGTCTCAGACTGCTCCCTCCCGACCTGAAATCAGCGCACTTGCACATCCGCTAGTGCCAGAACGGCCGAAGACTGAGGATTTGCCCCAGCCGTCCGCTCCCGCCCAGGAACCTGTCTATACCGTGCTGATGCCTGCGCTCAGTTTCGATGCGAATTCTCCCGCCCCTCCGCCGGACCCCAGCCCCGAGACGATCCTGCTGGTGCGCGAAGTGCGCTTGAATCCTGCTGCTGTTTTTCACGGCCACGTTAATCCCGCCCCCGCCCCGGCTCAAACCGTCGCCGAAGCCCCTGTTAGCACTGCGCCGCAGAAACCTACCGAGCCGCAACCCGCCGAATCCCAGCCCGGCCTCCTGGATCGCTTGCGGAATTTCTACCGCAAACTCACGGGCCGCGGACCCTGCGCCGGCTCCGGCTGCAGCGGATAGCCGCCTGTCATTAAACGTGACATATTTCATTGACGCCAATTTTTCATTGTGGTAATTTCGCCGCTGAATTCCCCTAGCTTTCGGGCACATAGCAGGATCTTATGTCCAGCCCATTGGACCTGCACCGGCGGAAGAAGTCTACGCGCAGCGGCGGATTCTTGCCGCGCGAGTCTTCATGGCGTTATGTCCATCTCACGTTTCTCCTGTCTCTCTGCATGCTTACCGCGATTTGCGTTTCCTGCGGCGTTGTTTCCGATCCACCGCCGCCCGCCAGCGTGACGGTCATTCCTGAATCGGCGCAACCTTACACGGGCGAAGGCGTCCAGCTCACCGCGACGGTGCAAAACGCGGCCGGCAGTGCCGTCAACTGGCAGGTGAACAATGTGCCGGGGGGTAACTCGACTCTGGGGACAATCAATTCGTCCGGGTATTACACGGCTCCCAAAGCGGTCCCAAATCCGCCAACGGTTACTGTTACCGCCGTCCTGCAATCGGACACGACCAGGACCGGTTCTTCCAGCGTCACGATTCTGGCGGTTGAGTTCGATCACGGGCCCACTCTCGCTCTCGCCGGCTCTTTCCAGTGTGACGTTATCGCAGACCGTGCAATTGCAGATTCTGACCGCTGGGGTCACGAGTTCTCTGGTGAATTGGTCAGTGGATGGCGTGACGGGCGGGAATTCAACAGTCGGCACGATCTCAGCCGGCGGCGTCTACACGCCTCCGGGGACTGCGGGATCACATCTGATCATTGCGAGCCTGCAAGCCAACCCGCATGCCATCGGTTCGGCTCAGGTCGAAGTCACCGATTTTCCGGGAACCTTCACTTGGCGGAATGACAATTCTCGATCGGGTGTGAACCGCCAGGAATGGGCTCTCGCTCCCACCACCGTCAATTCATCGACATTCGGCAAACTTTTTTCGTGTCCGCTGGATGGCTACGCGTACGCGCAGCCCCTCTACGTGGCAAATCTTGCCATTCCTGGCATGGGCACGCACAACGTCGTGATCGTAGCGACCGAAAAGGACAGTGTTTTCGCGTTTGACGCCGACGCAAGTCCCTGCGTCCAGCTTTGGCATTCCACGCTCATTCCTCCGGGATGGGAAGTCATTTCTACTCCCAACCTTGACATTACGACCGACGATATCGCGCCCTTCCTTGGAATTACCGGTACTCCGGTCATCGATCTGAGTTCCTCGACACTTTACGTGGTCGCCAAAACAAAGTCGATTGGGTCCAATCCCACTTATTCGCAATTGCTGTACGCTCTGGATCTGGCGACGGGACAATCGAAGCTGCAGCCGGCGGGCGCGCAGATCAATTCTCCTGTGTCCGTGTCACCCGTTTTCAGCAACCTATTGGAAAATCAACGAGCCGCATTGCTACTCGATCACAACACCGTGTACGTCGCCTTCGGCTCCCACGGAGGCCAGGGCAATTACCACGGATGGTTGCTGGGGTTCGATTCATCAACGCTGCAGCAAACGTTGTATTTCGACACGACTTCCAACGCCCTGCACGGCGGTGGAATCTGGCAAAGCGGAGGAGGGCCCTCCGCGGATTCGAATCACGATGTGTTCGTTCTCACCGGGGACGGGCCGTTCGACGCATACCGCGGCGGCGCGAGCTACGGCACGAGTTTCTTGCGGCTCGGAACGGCCGGAGCGTTGTCCGCTGTGGACTACTTCTCGCCGTGCAATGAAGTATCGCTTGCTTCAGCAGGCCTGGACTTGGGCGCCAGCGCGCCGCTTCTTCTTCCGGATTCCGCCGGATCGGCTTCCCAGCCGCATCTGATGGTCGGCGCATCAAAGGGCGGCACTCTCTATGTGGCGAATCGCGACAACCTGGGAGGATACGACTCCGTGTGCCCCGACGCCTCGACGCGCGTGCAGACCGTGCCCGTCGGCGAGGGCCCGTTTCTGAGCACCCCGATTTTCTGGAACAATGCTGTGTACGCGGATGCGGGGAATGGAAAGTTGAAGGCATTTCCACTGACCGCAGGCGTTCTGGCCACAACGCCTCTAACCTCCCAGTCGCCGGAAATGTTCGGCCCCCAGGGGGCTACGCCGGTTATTTCTTCAAGGGGCGCGAGCAACGCCGTGCTTTGGCTCATTGACAGCAGCGGGGCGCTCGCCGTCCCGAATACCGCCGCCATTTTGAGGGCCTTTGATCCGAACAATCTTTCCAACGAAATCTATAACAGCGCACAGATGCCTTCGCGCGACACCGCGGGTCTCGCCGTAAAATTCACAGTGCCCACCGTGGCCAACGCCAAAGTTTACATCGGAACGCAGACGGAGCTTGACGTGTACGGGCTGCTGAACTGATTCTTCGAGCGAACCAACTTCGCTCAATCCGCGAAATTTAATGGGCGCTGTTATTTCCGGCAGGATAAAAAAGTCTAACTCTTAGCGGGTGTCTGGCGTTCACCCGCATAAAAATACAGGAATATCAACGCCGCCACGGCAATCACCGCAAAAATCGCGAGCGGGACAGGGTGCCCGAATTTCAGGATGCCGGCGATGATTCGCCGGCCATAGCGGGCTGACAGAAATGCCAGGAGCGTGTAGCGTATCGCCCGGCCCGCCGCCAGAGCGGTCAGAAACTTCCTGACCGGAAATTGCATGGCGCCCGCCGCGAGCAGGGATGGAGTGATGGGCACGGGAGGCGGCAACAATGCGGCGAGGGCGACCGCGCCAAAGCCCCACCGCTCGAAGCTCTTGTAAGCCCTTTCCAGCGACAAACTGTGAAATCTGCGCTCGAGCGCTTTCCTTCCACCTTTGCGGGCAAGCCGGTAGGTGACATAGCCTCCGATGATCGATCCGATGATCGCCATGAAGGCGTAATAGGGCCACAACTCCTGCTTGCGCGCGGACAAAATGATCGTCAGCAAGTCCATGCTGCCCGGGACCGGGAATATGGAGTTGTCGAGCAGGCCGAGAGGAATAAAACCGATGCCGCCCAGCTGGTAGATCGAGCGCCTTATCGTTCGCGCCAGGTCGGGAGTCGCGGCCGCGATTAGTAAATGGTAATTCATCATTTTTCCCGGGGTCCGTCTTCATTCTCGCATGGAGAGAGTGCTAATTTGCAAAGTCTTTCAGAACGGGAGCCGCTGCACAGCCACTATGCTGATATCGAGCGGAGGCATTGCATCCGAAGGCGGTCAGTTGTATGTTGCGATACGCAGAGACTTAAAAGAGGCCACATTTTCAATGGACGCAAAAATATAGATGAATCGAGGCTCGAAAATGAAATTCCTGACAATTCTCGCGGCATGTTTCGCTTTGGCCGCATCGGCGCATGGGCAGTCCATGAAGCAGACGCAGACGTTTGAGACTTCGGCTGGTCCGGTCAAGATTACTCCGATCTACCACGCCAGCGCGATGATCGAGGCCGGAGGCAAGCTGATTTACGTGGACCCGGCCGGGAAACTTAAGTTCGGCGACTTCCCTCCCGGCCCGGTGGACTACAAAGGCTTCAAGCCCGCCGACCTGATCCTGATCACGGACATTCATGGCGACCACATGGACCCGGCCGCCGACGCGCTGCTCAGCAAACCGGGCACGGTCATCATCGCTCCACCCTCCGTCGTTCAGACCGTCACCGCCGCGAAGCCGCTCGCGAACAATGAGATCACGTCATGGGATAAATGGATCATCGAAGCGATTCCCATGTACAACATGGTCCGCGGGCCCGAGCCCGGCAAATTTTTTCACGATAAGGGCCGCGGAAACGGCTACGTCCTCACCTACGGCGGGAAGCGCTTCTATTTCTCCGGCGACACCGAAGGCATCCCCGAAATGCGCGGTCTGAAAAACATCGACGTTGCCTTCATCTGCATGTACGAGCGCCCGACGATGTCCCCTGAAGAAGCCGCCGATGCCGTCCTGGCTTTTCACCCAAAGGTCGTGATTCCCTATCACTACGGCACTTCCGACCCGAAGATTTTTCAACAGAAACTCGAAGGAAGCGGCATCGATGTGCGGCTGCTGGATTGGTACGCGAAAACGCCTTAAGGAACCCGTTTCACGCCTAACGAACGGTGAAGGGCAGTGAAATTGACTTCGAGGCGATGTGTTCGGTGACGCGTTCGAAGACGTCAATATCGAAGGGCTGGCCGATGTGATTGCCCGCGAGGTCTTCGATCGCCGGTATCTACAATGAGTTGGTAATCGCCGGTCTTCCACGGCTGCTGCGGCGTGAAGCGCCATCTGTTTCGTGACGATGCGACGCTCACCGTTCCGCCGACGCTGCCCTGCGTGCTCGAAACCTGGAGCATCCTTTGCAGCAGCGCATAATTCATCGGCTTCGGGAAATCCACGACCAGGGCGTCTGAGCGTGCCCGGCTTCGGGCGCGGTCACCCGCCAGTTCTTCGGATCGGGCGGATTCCGCTCCGCTGGGCCGCCGCGAAACGCTCTTGCGGAAGCCTTCGACCATGGGCACGCCGCGCGCGTCCTGCCAGTCGCGGTCGATCACCAGCGTGTAGCGCTTTCCTTCGGCGATCGGCGGCCCGATCGTTTCGTTCGACGTGAGCCCGCGCTTGATGCGCCCGGGATCGAACGTCATCGTGAGCCGCTGAAAGTTCGGGTCCCACAGCTCCTCGCCGGGAAGAAACACTGCCGTGCGTCCTTGCAGGGCCTTGCCGTTTTCATCGAGCACGTGAATGTAGCTGCGCGGCTTCGCCGCGGCTCATCGGCGCGGAGAAATAGATGTAGAGCCTGCAGCTGATTGCTCGGCAGCACGTCGCGCGGATGGATAGACGTGCTCGACGCGCGCCGACGGAGTCTGTCTCGCGCGGCGGCCCGTCAAAGCGACTTTCGATGGGCGCGCCGCCCGCCGGCGGCTGAAACACGGCGCGGTAATGCACGCCGGGCGCGATGGGAAAGCTGGGATGAAAGACGAGGGCGTCGCCTTCGACGGCGTAGGTGCCGAGCAGCGGCGGAACATCTCCCGATGCCGGCGTACACCGCGAAAACCGAGGACCAGCCCTTTGCGGGCGGCGTCGCGGGCGGCTTCCAGCCGGCGACTTTGAAGACGCCGCCTTCGAACTGGATCGATGATCGTTTGCGCGGCTGCGGTCATCCCCAGCAAGAAGAGGATGACCGCAAGGCCGGCAAGCTTGAGTTTCAGCAAGTGCGGTACGCTGCTTAGGGCAGCGCAATCGTTTGCAGATTCAGCGGTCCCGCGGTGCGGTCCTGGCGCCCAGGCCGGGCCGGCGCCGGCTTGCCGGTGAGGATCAGCGCATTCGAGTCATCGAGCTGCGCGAGGTGCTGCACGTCCTTGAGATTGCTGGCATCGTGTCGAACGGCACGCCGGCCACGTCGGTCACGGTCGGCGAATCGATCGCCTGGTAGGATTCGAGGTTATCGGCCTTGAGCTTCATGACGCCGCAGGACGAGTTGGCGATCAGGATGTAGTCGTGGCCGTCCTTCTTGTAGGGAACCATGTCCAGCGGCTGATTGCCCGCGCCGAGATCGGCAATCGCCACACCCTTCACTTTGGCGCCGGGCTTCAGCTCGCTGACGGGGATCTTCACCAGCGGAGTGCAGGTGTAGGCCGCGAGAATGTACTGCTGGCCCGAGATCGTGTAGGGAACGAAGGTCCGCACCGGCGCTGCGGTCTCAAAACGTCCGTGCGAGGAGTGCCAGATCTGCAGCGTGGCGCCCTTGTCCGCTTCCTTGAAGGGGTACGGGATCGAGCGCAGCGCGGAGGACCATTCCTCGTTCGAGAGGCCGGCGACGATCAGGTTGCCGTTCACGATAGTTCATGTCGGTGATCGTCTGCGTGCGCGGGTTCTGCCGGGCCGGCGGGATTGGACGCCGGCGCATCCACGAGGCTGACCGACGCGTGCTTGGCGTTATCGAGCGAAACCGTGGTGATCGTTGCCCGAGGCATCCACGCGCACGATCAGCGGCATGGCATCCGGGCCGCGTCCGCGCGAGGCGGAGAGATACACGTTCTTCGAGATCGGGTTGACCTTCACGTCGTTGATCATGATCTGATCCGGCGTCACGCCGACCAGCGCCGCGATTTTCGCGTCGACGCCCTCCACGTTGATCTTCGCGGCGGATGCCGGGCTTTGCGGTCCTGCGGTGTCGATCGCCACGACGGCGCCGCCGACGGAATCGCCGACGAAAAGGATGCCGTCCGGCCCAAAGGCCAGCGCTCCGGCGGACATCAGTTGCACTTTGCCGGAAGGCAGATCGGCGAGCGGGCTGGCGGGTTTGCGAGCAGCGGTAACGCTGAGCGCGAGCGCGGCGGTTAAACATAACGCGACTGCTGTGCTGACAAAGGCGATCCTGCGCATATTAATCCTCCTGTTGATTAATTCACTTGCACAATGCCGTGTACTACGGTGTATCACGACACGCGGTGAGGGTCAATCGGTTAGGTTCTCAGGTAGTGACCGGATTTGAAAATTATTTGAGACGCACTGCTTTATGGAGGTCCGATTGATACCAGGAGGTCCGAGCTTTAGCTCGGACATAGAAACTCGCAGGCGTACGGCTTTAGCCACTGAAACTTCAGGGCTGAAGCCCCCGTAGTCTCCGCCTGATTGTCCGACCTGAAGGTCGGACCTCCAAAGTCCCGGATTTATTAGGACGGTTTCCACATAATGGGAAACCAACGATTTTTCAACAGAAACTCGAAGGAAGCGGCATCGATGTGCGACTGCTGGATTGGTATGCGAAGTCGAATTGAGGCCGACGCGCGAAAATTCGCTCCGCGCCGTCGCGTGGCCGCAAGCGGGTCGTGGCAAACCGCGACGATGATTTACCAGTGCCTGCGATCGACGAAGGTTTGCGGCTCCAGCGGCCGCCCAGTTGGGTACGCCATCGCGTCCCGCCGCGCCGACCACAACAGCGCAGGGCCAGCCACGCGATTGATGATATAGGAGAGGCCGCCGAGTTCCCGTTCAATCTGCCGCCGCAGATCGCCGATGCGCTCGCTGACTCGCGCGTTCGACTTCGCGAGGTACTTCTCCATCGCCCATAGCGCGGCGCCGTAACCGTATTTCAGTTTTGCCGCCTCGCCGGTGAAGCGCGCGCGAACGCGTGCATCCTGGTCCGCTCCGTATCGTTTCCAGCCCTCGAACATCGTGCGCATCATCCGAAACAGGCTGGGCCCATTCGTTACGTAGTCGTGCTCGAACGCCGAGTCCAGCCACACTTTCGAATCGTCGCGCTCAATGTGCTCGTGCTTGAAGTTGAATTTGAATTGGCCGTGAATGTCGGCAAGGTCCACCCACTCCAGCATGCGTCCCTGCGCTTGCATGTCGGAGTGTAGCGGCGTGCCCGGCACAGGCGTGTACAGCATGAATTGGTGGCAATCGGCGTCGTGCGCCACGGCATGGGCGATCTCCTGGCGTATGTTGTCGGGCGTATGGTGCTCCAGGCCGATGATGGTCGATCCTTGCACGCGGATGCCGTGCGACTGCAGTTCGCGCGTCAGCGCAACCGTGTCCGTGCTCCTGAGCTTGGCGTAGCCCGCCCCGGCGGATTCGAACCCCATCCACACCCATGACACGCCGAGTTCGACGAGCTCGCGCATCTCGTATTTCTTGATCGCGTTCGCCGAAGAGAAGACGAACATCGACCACGCCTTGCCATGCTGCTTCATCAGATCTAGCAGTTCGAGCGCGCGCTTCTTGTAGAGCAAGAAGTTCTCGTCCATCATGAAGAAGGTCTTGATGCCGAGCGTTCGTTCCGTTTCGCACATGACGTCGAACAGCTGCCGCCCGTCTTCGAAGAAATTTACGAACCGGCCTTTCCCGCCGAAGAACGACGAGGTCGTGCAGAAGTTGCAACCCATCGGGCAACCGACCGACGGGATAATCGTCGCGGACGGATCTCCTCCGCCCTGCGGCATCTTCATGCCCAGCATCCGGGAGCCAAACGACGACCGGATGGCTGGATGCTTGATGGGTGCGTCAACCGGTTCGCCGAGAAATTTGCGGAGCCACCGGATCCCTTCGCCCTTGACGATGTGGTCCGCATCCAGCATCCGCTCGAGGCCGGGAATCGCGGCCACATGGCCGCCGACCACAATGGTCGATTTCGGGGAGTGCTGCCGGACCAGCCGGCACATCTCGCGCACTTTACCCACGTTGCAGATGATGCCCGAGATACCGACCACATCATACTCATGGGACTTGAGTTCCTCGATAAAGCGTTCGCGCGTCGGAAAGTCGAGCAGGGTGGACGGCGCGGCAATATTCTCCTGAATCAGCATGATGCCCCACGAGCGATGATGCATGCGCAGCGAAAAAGGCCCCTGCGCCCGCGTCACCTGGTTGTGATAGAGCTCAAGGGGATTGATGGCTCGGCTGCCAAATTCGTCGTCTTGCGCGAAAGGCCCAAATACGGAGCTCAATAAGACGCGCGGTTGATTTTGCTTTGGGTGAGTCTGAAGATCGGCCATGCAATTACGCTACTCCTCCGGCAGCGCATTTCGCGATGACCTCGGTCACATTACAAAAATATTACATTCAGCCTACGCGGAGGGCGGATTGAGTTTCGGGAAGCGAACAACAAGGTCAGTTTCTGGATATGCAGCTATACTGTGTGCCCAAGACTAGAATCGGTGGAGCTTGGAATGAGCATCGAGCGAGTTATCGTGAAAAACTACCGGGCGCTCGCTTCGACCAATATCCGCTTTCGTCCCGACTTCAATATTATTGTCGGGGATAACGAATCAGGTAAGTCGACGCTTCTTGAAGCGATAAATCTTGCCCTAAAGTGCCAGATCAATCGAAGACCAGCGGCCTACGAGCTCCATCCATATCTCTTCAATTTAGGGTGTGTCGCACAGTATATCGAACACCTCAGGATGGGCCTTCGACCCTCACCGCCAGAAATCCTGGTGGAGCTTTACTTAAGAGAGAGCTCCGACTTCGAGAAATTCAGGGGCACAAATAATTCGCTAAGGGAGGATGCACAAGGAGTCAGCGTATCCATCTGTCTTGACGACGATAATTACGGAGAGGAGTATCGCAACTATATCGCAAATCCTCAAGAGGTGAAAACCATTCCGATCGAGTACTACAGACCAATCTGGCGAGACTTTTCTGGGGAACCCCTCGAAAGTCGGTCGATGTCCCTGCGTTCTTCTTTAATCGATCCGGGCTCAATATCCAACACCTACGCTGCCAACAAGTACATAGTTGAATTCACGCGCGAATACCTAACAAAGGAGCAACAGGTTGGTGTAGCACTTTCATATCGGCAAATGCGCGACATCTTTGCCATGCAGCCGGGCATTAGCAGGATCAACGAAGGGCTCGCGAAGAAAAAGGGCGTGGTTTCCGACAAGGAGCTTTCGATCGCGATGGACATGACGGCACGAGCTGGCTGGGAGGGCGGAGTTCTGCCGTATCTCGATGAAATCCCGATAACGCTTGTCGGTAAGGGAGAGCAAAACTCAATTAAGATCAAGCTCGCAGTGGAGGCCGCG
The DNA here is from genome assembly GCA_963757625.1 of Terriglobia bacterium. Taxonomy (GTDB): domain Bacteria; phylum Acidobacteriota; class Terriglobia; order Acidiferrales; family UBA7541; genus Palsa-360. The sequence continues at coordinate 944,379 of CAVWSJ010000007.1, forward strand.
ATAGAGGCAGAGAAGGCTCCGCAAATCATATTGATGGAGGAGCCTGAGAACCACCTTTCGCACCCAAGACTGAACCAATTGTTAGATCATCTGGTTAAGAAGACGACGGGAACACAGCTAATCGTTACAACGCACAGTAGCTTCGTTCTCAATAAGCTTGGCGTCGAAAACGTATTAATGCTCTGCAACAATGATGCGATCACGCTTGCGAACCTCTCTAAACCCACTGCGGACTACTTCAAGAAACTTCCCGGACATGACACGCTGCGGATGATCCTTGCAAAGCGGACAATTTTAGTTGAAGGCCCGTCCGATGAGCTGCTTGTTCTGAAGACATATTTGCAAAAACATGGCAAGACACCTCTCCAAGATGGGGTAGAGGTAATCTCCGTGAATGCACTTGCCTTTAAGCGGTTCCTCGAAATCGCCCGGGCGCTCAAGATTGAAGTATCCGTAGTCACGGACAATGATGGAAAAGTCGCCGCCGTCAGGAAGAAGTACGCGGAGTACGAAGGGGAAAAGAACATCCATATATGCTTCAGCAAGGATGCCAAGCTTGGCACGTTAGAGCCTCACATTCTCGCCGCCAATAGCAGAGAGAAACTGAACAGGGTGTTCGACAAATCGTTCTCAACAGACGAAGAAATGCTCTCCTATATGCAAGACAATAAAACGGAGTTCGCACTGAAGATTCTGGAAAGCGCCGAGCAAATTGTGATCCCGGAATACATCCAAGATGCCGTTAAATAATCGGATTATTCTCGCTTCCGCTGGGTCCGGCAAGACCACTTTGATAATCGACGATGCATGTGCCTCTCCTAGTACACGCGCCGCGATCGTCACATACACAATTAACAACACCTCTGAGGTTAGACAAAGGACGTACGAGCGGGTTGGTTTCATTCCCCCAAACCTCGCGGTTAGCACATGGTATGCATTTCTCCTGCGCCATTTTGTTCGTCCATATCAAAATTGCCTCTACCAACGGCGCGTATCACAGATGTATTTCGCCGAAGGTCAATCGGCCCGTGGTACGAGTGCTGCGGACATCGAGAGGCATTATTTTGGCGGACCGGGACGGATGTATTCAGACAAAGTATCAAAGTTCGCGTGCGAGGTTAACCGTAAGACCGGAGGCTTGCCTGTACGGAGGTTCGAAAAAATCTGTGACAGTCTTTATGTAGATGAAAGTCAGGATCTTGCGGGCTACGATCTTGAGCTAATCGAGGTGCTGTTGAAATGTCGTACAGCTATAACCCTCGTAGGCGACCATAGACAGGCATCCTTTTCGACCCACAACGCGAGCAAGCACAAGAAATTCGCTCGGCAGAGTATCATCCACAAATTCGAAGAATGGACGAATTTGGGGCTCTGCAAGATTGAGTACCACTACAAGAGTAGACGCTGCACACAGGCAATATGTGATTTTGCAGACAAACTCTATCCAGGACTGCCGAGAACTGAGTCACTGAATCAGATTTTGACGGGCCATGATGGGGTGTTCGCCATACCAAAGAGCCGAGTGGCAAGATATCTCGACATTTTTCGTCCACAACCCCTCCGATATGACCGTAAGGACAAGGATATCCCGGGAACGCCTATAAATTTTGGAAGCTCGAAGGGTATGACTTTTGACCGCACGCTAATTTATCCCCACCAGAAGCTGAAGAGATTTCTAATGACAGGAAACCTCGAAGACGCGGGTGCGGCGATAGCGAAGATATACGTTGCAGTCACGCGTGCAAGGCAGAGTACGGCGTTTGTTGTTCCAGATGGCGAAACACCCGCCGCCGGGTCGGATCCCCATCAGCACCGCGTTCGCGGAGACATCTGCCTGTATCCAAAGTGACGATCTCGCAGGGATCAGCGATGTCGCAGGTCTTGCGATGAACGCAGTTCGTTGCGCAGACCTTCCTAGTCCGCGACGACGAGGATCACCGCGAAGCCGTCGTATCCTTTGCTGCCGACCGTTTGAATTTCCACGGCGCTTACGCGCGGTTCATGTGCGACCAACTCATTAAAGCGGCGAATCCCCTGAACGCCTCGATCGCCGCTGGCGGCATCGGCCACCTCCCCGTCACGGATCACATTGTCCGCAAGGATGAGGGTTCCACGACGGGAAAGCCTGAGCGCCCAGGCGAAATAATCCGGATAGCCGGGCTTATCGGCGTCGAGAAAAATCACGTCAAACGGACCCAGCCGCTCAAATGCCAGTTGCGGCAACGAATCCAGCGCCCGGCCGAGACGCACTTCAACGGTATCGGCAAGCCCCGCGCGGGCAATGTTGGCTCGGGCGACTTCCGCGTGCTTTGGGTCGGCCTCCAGCGAAATCATTCGGCCGCCTGCAGGCAGCGCCCGCGCGAGCCAGATCGTGCTGTAGCCTCCCAGCGTGCCAATTTCCAGGATCGTGCGCGCGCCCTGCATCCTTGCGAGCAAATGCAGCAATTTGCCCTGCGCCGGCGAAACGTTGATGGCTGGAAGTCCCGCCTTCTCGCTCGCCTGAAGCGCCGCGCTCAGTGCGGCGTCCGGCGGAACAAAGAGTTCGCTAATGTAGCGGTCGACTGCGCTCCATATTTCCTGAGTCATCGATTTCCTCTGCCTGATGGGTGCATGTGTTCAGCTTACATCAAAGTGCGCCTCCCTCAGAGCAGGGTAGGGGGAAGCGCATCCCTTTGAGCTCCATCGTCCGAAGATTAAGAGCTTGTTGAAAAAGCACTTTTTATCGTCATTCTGAGCGAAGCGAAGAATCTCTCCGCGTGTAAAAGCCGGAAAGAGAGATTCTTCGTCGCTTCGCTCCTCAGAATGACATCGTCGAGGAGTTTTTCAACAACCTGTTAAGACATTCCCGCTACATTCCTTCGTAATTCGGTCCGCCGCCACCCTCCGGCGGGACCCAGGTGATGATCTCGTAGGGGTCGGCGATGTCGCAGGTTTTGCAGTGAACGCAGTTGGAAGCGTTGATTTTCAACTTGTATTGCTCCGTCTTCGTGGGCTCTCCCGCCTTCGCTGAAGCTTCGGCGGGCTTGCCCGCTTCACCCGGCTTGCTCGCTTCGGCGGGCGAGGCCTGCACCATTTCGTACACGGCAGCCGGGCAAAAATACTGGCAGGGATTGCCGTACTCGGTGACGCACTTCGTCGCGCAGACGTTCAGGTCGGCGACGATGAGATGGCAGGGCTGATCTTCTTCGTGGCGCGTGCCGGAATGGTAGACGTCGGTGAGGCGGTCGAACGTCAGCGCGCCGTCGCCTTTGAACCGCGCGGGCGAGGGGCCTGAGACGCTGCTCAACTTCACGTATTCTTCGTGCCCGGGGCGGCAGCGCATGGGATCGATCAGGCCGCGCCCACCGGTGACGAACTGAAGTCCCGCATGGAACAGGCCTGCGTACAGACCGTGCTGGAATCCCTGATGGAAATTCCGCACTTCCCACAATTCTTTTTTGATCCAGCTCTGCTCGATTTTTTGCGGAAACGCGGACAGCGTCTTCGCCGAAGCGTCTCCTGATTTCAGCGCCTCGAAGACCGTCTCCGCCGCAAGCATGCCGCTCTTGATCGACGTGTGAATTCCCTTGAGGCGCTGCGAATTCAGCAGGCTGGCCGAATCTCCGATGATGAGCCCGCCGTCCACATAGGTGCGCGGCATGGAATACCAGCCGCCGTACGGTACCATCTTCGCGCCGTAGCGCACCATCTTGCCGCCTTCGAGCACGCGCTTCAGGAACGGATGCGTTTTGAATTTCTGAAACGCCTCATGCGGATCGAAACGCGGATTGTGATAGTCGAGCGCGATCACCATGCCGGTCGATACGCGATTGTCCGGCAGGCCGTAGAGCCACCCACCGCCGTACATGCTTGCATCGAGCGGCCAGCCGAGTGTGTGCGCGACGTAGCCTGTCTTGATGCGACCCGCCGGGACTTCCCAGAGCTCCTTGATCCCGATGCCGTAGACCTGAGGATTCAGGCCATCGAGCTTTAGGCGCGCGACCATGTCTTTCGTCAGCGATCCGCGCGGGCCTTCCGCGAGCACCGTCACCTTGGCGCGCAGTTCGTAGCCGGGCGTGTAGTTGTCCTTCGGCTTGCCGTCTTTGTCGACGCCCTTATCGTCGGTGATGACTCCTGCGATTCCGCCGCCTTCGTAAACCAGATGCGCGCCGGCAAATTGAGTGAACAGGTTCACACCCGTTTTTTCCACCAGGCCGCCCAGCCACTTGACGAGCTTGTTCACCGAAACGATGTAGTTCCCGTGGTTGCGAAGCGGCGGCGGCGTGATCGGCAATTTCCAGGCACTGGAAGAAGTGAGAACGAACGCGGCGTCATCGACGACGGGCGATTCGAGCGGCGCGGTCTTCTCCCAATCCGGCACGAGTTCGGCGAGTCCTCGCGGGTCCATCACCGCGCCGGAAAGCTGGTGCGCTCCGATTTCGCGTCCCTTTTCCAGGACGTAGATATTTTCAGAGGAAAGTTCGGGCTTCGCGCCGGACGCGTTGTGCTGCTCGATCAAACGCGAAAGATGCAGCGCGCAGGCCAGTCCGGCAGGCCCCGCGCCGACGATCAGGACATCGGCATCCAGACGTTCTCGTTCCACGGCCACGCTTTCATCTTGGCAGACTCTTTCGCGGATTGCATGTCCGGACCCTGCGATCGGTTACGTCTTAGGTAAGTCTCCAGCGACTCTTTCCCTTCGCCAAATTTCCTGAAGGTATTACAAGTTTTTGACAAATTTCAGACTGCTGGCAGACATTTCCAATTTCGTTGGGAGTTAGTCTCGCCATGTCTCGGGCGAACCAAAGCGTTTCGGAGGATCGAGTCTTCACTTCCGGTGGTGGGAAGTGGAAGACCCGGCTCCGAAACTTTTCCCGGCGGGGGCGTTGGGAAGGCCCGAGACATACTTTTCACAATTCTCTTATGGATGGGGAGGTGTGGTCATGAAATCAATCGCAAGATACCAGTGGGGATTGGCAGTACTTCTCGCATTATGCGTTCCCTCGCTTACTTTCGCCCAACATTACACGCAGACGAACCTCGTCTCAGACCAGCCGGGTGTGGCCCCTGTCACGGACCCCAACCTGGTGAACCCTTGGGGGCTGGCTCGGAGCGCAATGAGCCCGTGGTGGGTATCCGACAATGGCACGGGTCTCTCGACTCTGTATGACGGGTCGGGGACGAAACAATCTCTTACCGTTACGGTCCCTGCTCCTCCGCCGCCCATGACTCCTCCGGTTCCATCAGCACCGACTGGAGTCGTCTATAACGGCAGTTCAACGGATTTTCTCCTGTCCCCGGGCTTGTCCGCCCATTTCATTTTTGCGACGGAGGACGGCACCGTCTCCGGATGGAATTCCGGCTCCGCCGCGGTAATCAAGGTCCCTAGCGTCGATGGGGCTGTGTACAAGGGGATCACCACGGGCGATGTGGATGGAGTGCGGTATCTCTACGTCACAAATTTTCACAGCGGCCAAGTCGAAGTCTATGACACGAATTTTGAGCGCGTGACGTTTTCCCACGATCATGACCACCACGGCCGGTTTGACGATGACAAGGACGATCACGCGATCTTCACCGACGATAGCTTCGACGACGATCAGATTCCATACGGGTTTGCGCCATTCAACATCCAGAATATCGGCGGGAGCCTCTTTGTAACCTATGCCAAGCAGGACCGGGCGCGTCACGATGACGTCGCCGGCGACGGAAACGGCTACGTCGATATCTATACGACCACCGGCAGGCTCGAGGCGCGCCTCGAGCATGGCCCCTGGCTGAATTCGCCCTGGGGCGTTGTGTGGGCGCCTCGCGACTTCGGCGAATTCAGCAATCGAGTGCTCGTCGGAAATTTCGGCAGCGGGCAGATCGCGGCGTACGACGGTTTTAGCGGAAAGTTCGTCGGACTGATGAAAACATATACCGATCCCGTGCATCTGACCGGCGAGCAGGTTCTGACCATCGATGGCCTGTGGTCACTCACGTTCGGCAATTCCGCGGCAGGGGTTGTTCAAGTGAAGGGAGTCACCGGAAACGCGGGGCCATACAATTCACTTTTCTTCACCGCAGGGCCGGATGGCGAATCGCATGGCTTGTTGGGAACCCTTACCCCAATCTCCACGGAGCAGGACGGCGACGAGGAGTAAGCCCCGAGGGATTCGTGGACTGATCCGCCGGGTTGAAGCGGAAACAGGCGGCAGAGTAATTCTCACTCTGCCGTCTCACTCCGCCCGAGTGAAGACGCGCGATTTTCACCCCAATATCGGTGAATCGTGGCCCGTTCGGCCAGGCCGATCGCGACCCCGGAACTTCTATGTGGGGATTGCTTGGGTCATTTCCGCCACGGATTGCTGCGAGCGCGGCAGCTTTACTAGAAATACAGTCCCGGTTTCGGAAGTGCTCTCCACAATCACGGATCCCCCATGGTCGTTGATAATTTTGCTGACGATGGCGAGACCCAGGCCGGTGCCATTGGATTTTCCCGAACTGACGAACGGATCGAATAGCGTGCTCCGAATCGAGAGCGGAATCCCGCGGCCATTGTCGGCGATACGGATTTCAAAGGAATCCTCTCCGGACAAAATATCGACGTTGATTTTTCCCTGCCCGCCGGACGTGGCTTCACATGCGTTCAGCGCCAGATTGAAGAAAGCGCGTTCTATTTTTTTCGGGTCGAAGACTCCGGTGGCGTCACCCGTCGTGCGAAAGGAAACGGACCGGTCCCGCAGTTCGGGCCGCGCCAGGACGACGTCAATCGCCCGCCGGACGGTCTGATCGATCGACGCGGGCACGGGAGTGATGTTGCGTCGTTCACGCGCCAGGTCGCGCAGGGAATCCAGCAATTCGGTGATCTGCTCCGCGGCATCCTGGATTTCCCGGTAAATCTGGTCCCGGTTGAGCTTCAACTTCTCGGCTTCGTACAGAAATTCCGCATTGGCCACCAGCGCGGCAAGGTGATGACGCAGATCGTGAGAGATGGAACTCGCAGCCCTCCCCAGCGCGGCGACGCGTTCCGTCTCGATCTGTTTTCTCTGGAAAGCCATCAGCTCGCCGCGCATTTTCGAGAAAGATTCGCCAAGCTCCGCGACTTCGCTGCTGCCTCGCGGTGTGATCGCGTACGTGTAATCGCCCGCCGCGAGCGCTCTCACGCCCGACACCAGATTGTCCAGAGGACGCGTGATCGTGCCGGCAACAAAACGCAATAAGACCAGAGCCAGCAGCACGGCGGAGATTCCGACGATCAGAATCGTGCGGTTGAGCTCCCGGATGAAACCCATCGGACGTTCCAGGGGAATGAATACATAGCACTCCACCGGAGAGGGCGCTCCTTCATAAAACGCGAGCGGCGCGACTTGATATGCTTTATTCCCCAGAAGCGTTTCTTGCGTGTTCGAGCCGGGGGCAAGCTGATGCGAAAGGATGCGATGTTGCAGTTCGTTTTCTTCACCGGGGGAGAATGTGGATGCGATCACCTTGTCGTTGGCGGTCAACAGGATTTTGCTTTCCGCGACAACGGCAAGCTGTTCGGCAATCGTGGAATCGACTTCGTAACCGATCGCGACTTCCCCGAGACGTTTCGCATTGCCGCCGGCGCCAGCTGTAATGGGCCGAAGAAAAACCCAATACAAACGCCCGCCGTCATACCACCAGGCCGAGTCTTCCCCTTTTTCCTGAGCCCTGGCCACGTCAGCTTCCGCACCGCTTGCGTCCAACCCCGGTCGGGTAACATGCAGCGCCATCACTTTCCCGCCGGGGTCCGCGAGCAAAAACAGGTCGCTCCCGGCCAATTTCCAGAAAGGCACCGACCCATCTTGGATGGTGGGCGCATGGCGGGTGGTCATCAGCGCTTTGAGTGTGGGGATTTCGGCAAGCATCGCCGCCGTTCGCGACAACTGGAGTTGCAATTGCCGCCGGATCGTTTCGAATTCATGTGCCGAGGCGGCGGTGCCCTCGCTCACTTGAACGGTAATTTCGGAACGAACGGTATGGCGGATGATGAGAAGGATTGTTCCCGTCAAGGCGCAAAGAATCAGTAACGTTGAAATCAGGAGTTGCGTTTGCAGCCGGAGTCGCGCCATTAAAGTGCTCCGGCTAATTAGCTTTCGCGCCCGCACCGGAACTGCCGGGCACGAATTTGTATCCGGCCCCGTGGACGGTCACAAAAAAACGCGGATTCGCCGGGTCCGGCTCGAGCTTCTGCCGAAGGCGGAGGATATGATTATCCACTGTGCGGGTGGACGGATAGTTTTGATATCCCCAGACTTCATTCAACAATTCTTCTCGCGACATCACGTGCTGTGGCGATTGCGAAAGAAATTTCAGCAATTTGAATTCTTGCGCCGTCATTCCGACGGACTTCCCCCCGCGCCTTGCCTCCATGCTCGTAAAGTCGATTTCGATGTCGCCGAAGACCAGTTTTTCATGAGAATCCGCGGCGGCCGCACCAGCCGGGGAATCCTGGGTCTTTGGGTCCGTTTCGCCGCATCGCCCGGCGCACCCGGGCGAGCAATTCCTTCGGACTGAACGGTTTCGTAACATAGTCGTCCGCTCCAAGCTCAAGAAGCAAAACCTTGTCCTCTACTTCCGCATTGGCGCTCAGAACCACGATCGGCACCGACGGCATCTGTGCCTTAAAGGATCGGCAAAGTTCCTTGCCGGACACACCCGGAAGCTTCAAGTCCAGGACAACCACACTGGGGGTCCGCTTTCGAAAACTCTCCAGGCCCTCGGGCCCGTCGGATGCGATTTGGACTTCGAGCGCGTCCGCTTCAAACAAACGCTGCAGCGTCCGCTGCATGGGGCGGCTATCTTCGACGACTAAGACGGTATCCATATAGGCCAGGGCTTAAAGTATACGTCTTGACCACTGCATAAGATAACTCGATCCAAAAAGTCCCGTCCGGGTTGCATGTGGATCTCCTCCAGGGGGAGACACCAGGACCATTGTCAATGGATGGAGCAGCCATTCTGCGTATCAAACACTCAGGATCGCGAGGTCAACGGAAAACCGCTAGGTTGTAAACCGCGGATGATGTATCCTCTTCTTGCCCGGTCCTGTCTGGTTATTGACTGTCTAAGTTAATCAACCCCTAATCTAAACGGGGAGGATATAAGGCATATGATTATCGGAGATCGATTGCGCGTTCTACGCGAACAGAAACAATTCTCTCAAGGCGAAATCGAGAAGCGGACGGGACTGCTCCGCTGCTACATCTCCCGCGTCGAAAATGGGCATACCGTTCCGGCCGTCGAGACCCTCGAAAAATTTGCCCGCGCCCTTGAAGTCCCACTCTACCAGCTGTTCTACGACGGCGAGGAGCCGCCGAAGGCGTCGAACTCTTCCAGGCGCAGGCTTTCAACGAGCGTCGTGTGGGGCGATTCCGGCAAAGATGCGCGCCTTCTCGCGAAGTTCCGCCACCTGCTCAGCCGGGCCGATGAAGGTGATCGCCGCTTGCTCCTCTTTATGGCCAAGAAAATGGTGAAGCCCAGGGCATCCTGACAGGCCGCCTCAGGCGCAATCATTTCGGACTGCGCCTGAGGCGCTCAGATTCATGCTCGCGGGCCCTTCATCAGGATATTTCTCAGACCACCCACCCCAGGAATTCCGGCTATTGTCTCCCGCGATTTGATAATGGCCTCCTCAGGGAGCAGAATATCTTCGTTTGCCTCACAAAGGAGCCGCGATGAATCTAAAAAACTCCGTCGCGCTGATTACGGGCGGGAGCAGCGGTATCGGACGCGCCATTGCCCAGACATTGGCCGCGAGCGGAACGCGTGTGGCCATCACGGGGCGCGACAATCAACGCCTGACGGATACGGCGCGAGAACTTGGCGTGCATCCAATTCAAGCCGATGTCGCGGTGGAGGCGGACGTCGAACGAACATATCGTGAGGTCCTCCAGAAGTTCGGCGATCTGGACATTCTTGTGAACAATGCCGGCTCTGGTTTCTTCAAGAACCTGGTCGATTTCGACCGCCAGTCCTTCGAGGCCGTGTTTGCCACGAACGTGACCGGCGCCATGCTGATGGCCCGAGAGGCCGCCAAACACTTCGTCAAGCGCCAGCGCGGAAACATTGTCAACATCGCATCCACCGCCGCGTTGCGTGGAGCCCCGGGCGGCACCGCGTACTATGCCAGCAAGTTCGCTCTTCGGGGCATGTCGGAGTGCTGGCGCGCGGAGCTTCGAAAGCACAACATCCGCGTTTTCCTGGTCAATCCCAGCGAGGTCTTGACGAATTTCTTTTCCCGGGCTGGTCTGCAACAGAAGGAAAATCCGACCAAGCTCCGCGGAGAGGAAATCGCCTATGCAGTGAAAATGATCCTTGAGATGGACGATCGCGGTTTCACTCCGGAGCTATCCATTTTTGCCACCAATCCGCAGGATTGAAGGATATGTTTTTCTCGTAAATACGAGCGCATGTGAACTCCTGAGGGCTATCGACCCTGTGGCCTTAAGCTTACTTTAAGGTTGTTGTATCCCCTATAGTTTGATAGACTTCGCCCATAGCTGATGGGGCAATGTGGAACCTTTGGCCTTGAATGTGGGTGGGGTTCTCCCGCAGAACCTGCAATCTCGATCGCGTTCCATGGTTTGGACAAGAAAGTCCGGGTGTTGCCCATTGTTATGTTTAGAGCTCGATTTCCCAACCTGTTGAGGAGGATTCATGAGGTCATTTTGTAAGGCTTTGACCTGTGCCTTTTCCGTGGCAATTCTTGCCACGGTTTCTTACGGATCGACGATTTCGGGCAGCGTGAAAGGCCCGGATGGCGCGCCGTTCCGAGGAGCATTTGTCCAAGCTCAGAATAGACAGTCGAAAATCGCGGTCAGCGTTTTGTCGGACAAGAATGGACACTATACCGTCGATGGTCTGGGGGCCGGCGAGTTTGGCGTTACGGTGAGGGCTGCTGGTTTTAAGGGCGATTTGCATCTCGTGACACTTACGGCAAATCAAGAAGCCTCCCTGGATTTCACCCTGGATCAAGCTAAGGTTCGATGGCAAGACCTATCCCTTTATCAGGGATTGCAACTGCTCCCGGACACCCCGGGCAAGGCCGACTGGCAGGGACACTGCTTCAACTGCCATGGATTCCAGAGTCGCATGGCCGCTGTGGTACGCGATGAGGATGGATGGAAGGATCGAGTCAACTTCATGCGGACCACGGAGCACTACTTCCTGACGCCGGGCGTCACCGACGAAATGGGCGACCGCATCGCCGAATACATCAATTCAGTGTTCGGCAAGGACAGCAAGCTGACGCGCGATCCCTCGACCTTGCCGGGATACAAAGATCTGGTCAAGACCTTCCCCGATGAGCAGGCCATGAAAATTGCTTATGTGGAATATGACCTACCGGGCCCGAGCCGCATGCCGTGGAACGCCGACCCAGCCAAGGACGGCATGGTTTGGATGCCCTATTACGGCGATAACAACAAGATCGGTCGGCTTGATCCGAAGACGGGCCACGTTGACGAATTTTCCGTTCCCGCCGAGGTGACGGCCGGCATTCACTCGACTTTCCCGGCGCCGGACGGCTCCGTGTGGATGGGAGAGCAGGGCACCAATCGCCTGGGGCATTGGGATCCTGTCTCGATGAAAATCACCGAATATCAGGACGCCTACATTCCCGGTAAGGAATATACAACCGCCGGCGGGCAGAAGCATACGGTCCGCGTGGACGGCAGCGGCTATGTCTGGGCGACGGGCAACCCACTGAGCCGTTACGATCCCAAAGAAGGAAAGTTCTATGACTACAAGGATGAAGTTGGATCCGCCTACGGGATCACCCTCGATAAGGATGGAAACGTCTGGTTCTGCGCCCAAGGCCGCAGCGAAATCGGCATGGGGGACAAGAACACCGGCAAAGTAAAGACCTGGAAGGTCCCGACGGACAAATCCTTCCCGCGCCGCCTCGTCATCGACCAGGATGGAATCGTCTGGTTTGGCGAATACTCCGCGGGCAAGATCGGCCGATTCGATCCCAAGACAGAGACTTTCAAGGAATATGTCCTGCCGGGTCCCGGCCAGACACCCTACGGCATCGCGATCGATAAGAATGGCGGAGTCTGGTTCAGTTCCGCCGAAACCGATGTCATCGAGCACCTCGATCCCAAGACCGGAGAAATCACGCAGTATCCGTTCGATCATCCGGAAATCACGATTCGCGAACTCAACGTCGATTCCGAGGGGCGCATCTGGTACACCTCGCCCGCAAATAACAAAGTCGGCTACTTCTACATTGCCGGAAGTACCGCAATGACGAGCAAGCTGCCGCAGTAACACGCCGTTTCGGTTCCTCAGTGCATAGGCACGCCTACGCACTGAGGAATCTTTTCAAGGGCCGCACCTTTGCATTTCGAAGGTGCGGTTATGTTTTGATTGCGGAAAACTTTCCGCAGGCATACACCATCGATTGGCCGATCCACCGGATTTGCGATAGACTTTCGCCGAGGACGGGGCTGTAGCTCAGATGGATAGAGCGGCGGTTTCCTAAACCGTAGGTCGGGAGTTCGACTCTCCCCAGCCCCACCAGAATTGGAGGCGCGATTCAGTGAACGAATTTGATAGATTATGCGAAGCCGCTGTACTGGACATGATTCTTGGCGTGTTGCCCAAGGATATTCCCTCGCGGCGGGAGCTGCACATTCAAAATCAAAAACTTCAGCGTATGATTGCGCAACGGGACAAAAATTCCATCCATGCCGCTCTTGCCATACTCGGCGGCCCGGCCTCGGTTGAGAAAGCGCAAAGGGCCAAGGAAAAACGAGCCCAAGAAATATCGCAACAAGCTAAGAAAGTGCGGGTTCTTTTGACCAGCTATTTGAAGGATTTTATGCGCCGGGACAATCCAAGCCTCACAAATGCTGAGTTTCAGACATGGAAGAAAAAATTCGCGGAGGGTACCAAAGAAAGCGCGAAAAGGTTCAAGGCCCACGTGCTCAAACTTCCGCAAAAGGCCACCCCAAAGCGCACCGGATTTGGCTTAATAAACAGGTCCAACTAAAGCGACGCGGCCATGCGGCCCGGATTCAGCGCGGGGCCAGCTTTTGATTTGAGCCGCTTGATCAAGATCAACTCATCGGGTCGATGCCATCAAGCCTCTCCGCAAACCTATCCCAAAACGTGGCAAAATGAGGGCACTTCACTGTGGTAAATTCGTAGTAGTTATCGGTTCAGAATGGTTCAAATCGCGTACAGACGGGTCAACTCAGGATTGTTGTAAGTGGTTGAGGAATATAGTAAATTCCAAGATTTTCAGAACCCTTCAAAACAGTCCCTTGTTTTCCTAAACCGTAGGTCGGGAGTTCGACTCTCCCCAGCCCCACCATTTACTTCCGGGCAAAATTTGCTGGCCCGGCCTGCAACCTTCGGCTTCGTCTTGCGTCTAATCCTGCATGAGCATCACAAAACAAGAAGGCCGCGGACGGTTAGTCCCAACCCGGGCAACTGGAATTGCCTATCAGGTGCGATTTGGCATTCATGTTGTGGAGGCTCCCGAGCGCGGCCGGGAATCGCGCGCGCCTCAATGGGCGAAATGCTCGGTGCGTTTCGCGGACGGCCGGCGGCTTCCCGATGGGAGCTATTTCCTTTATACTGAAGAGGGTAAGGTCCATCAATTGAAGTCCACCGATGGGAAGTGGCATTACCTGGCAGTGGCAGCCTGATCGGTAAGGCGGAATCTCCCGCATTGATCCTCGCTTCGACCACCATCCCAGTCATGGAGCGGCTTTACCGGCTGCGGAAAAACCCACAATCTGTCATCCCGAAGGGCGGGTTTCGCCCGAGGGATCTGCTTTTTTTGCCCGAAATAGCGAGAAAGCAGATCCCTCGCTCCGCCCGGGATGACAACAATGAGGGTTTTTCTGCAACTTGTTTAGCAGCCACCCGGTCCGGGCCTAGGACCGCTTCTTATATATGTCATCCACAATCAATGAGATAGCGCCAATGGCGGGCATGGTCACATACAACCGTGAGGGATGTCACATCCCCGACCAAAGCAGTGGTGTAGGCTTCATTTGAAGTCGGAAACCCGGATGCATCCAACAGGTAGGTGGCCACCCATGATCGAAAAATTTGAACATGATTTTATCGGAGTCGTCTGTCTGCATTGCGGAACTCATACTCCAGTTCCGGATTCGACGAAGCGAGGAGTTTCCGGTCCGGCCTCGGCATTCTTAAAACAGGCAATATCTCTGATTCGCTGCACCAGGTGTGGGAAAGAAGCGCCCTATCTTGCGGATGAAGTCCTGGTCTTCAAAGCGGCTTAGCATGTGACAAGCTGCGCCGCATGAACGTTGCCTGCGGACAGCCGCTTTCATGTCCGTGAATGAACGCAGATAGATGTGAATCGTCTATGCGGCAAGCGGGAATATGTGCCGCAGCGAAACACCGGCTGCGGAGAGGGCTTTCTCGCAAGACAGGATCATCGGATCCCGGAGCCTGGTCGTCATATTGAGATTGTATTGCAGTTGAAGAAATTGCGGAAACCGTCTGCTTCGCCAACCGTGCTTTAGAACTAATCCACTCGATATATGGCCTTTGAATCGCAAACCGGTTCGCAGGCGCCGCAATCTGTGCAATCTTCGCTAACGTTCGGAGCGCCGTCATCGTTCATCTGGATCGCGGCGATCGGACACGCCTCCACACAATCGCCAATTTTCGCGCACTTTTGATGATCGATCTGGTACATGCCGCCTCCTGGCCTTTCCGGCTGGTTGACTTCTCTCCAAACAACAGCGGGCAATTTTAGCCAGAAGGACTTCGGCGGCATGTGACCTGGATTACCATTGAATGTGATTCGAGTCACGCCTCAAGGGGCATGGGCGGATGGGTTTGGCCACTCCAGCCAAGAGCGCGCGGGCTCATGGAATCCATGCCATTCTCCGGTGGGCCATCCCGGTGATCGCTGTCACGTCGAATCATGACCGCGCTCACATCTTTTCTTATTTCGCTGCAGTATAAAAGATGCAGTAAGAGGTTCCAAAAGCACGGAAGGGAGGGACAATCCACCGAGCTTTGAACCTTTAGAACGTGAACTGAAAATTAGTACACACACACCGCGCACGCGGTGCGAAAACGCGAAGGGATAGAATCGAGACTATCCCAGCGCAAAACAAAAGTGGCATAACGGGGAACCGCCAGGTTCCCCGTTATGTTTTGCGGCCTCGTCATTGATCCGCGGTTCCATCGTTGCTTTGCAGCCGTTGTTTAGAGCAAACTGGACGCTGGACCGTCGTCCGACCATGAGACATTTCCTCGCACTGATCGTGCTGTCGTTCCTGTCCGGGTCCGCCGCGCAGAGTGCCCAGCAGCGCCCCAGCGCCGACCAGGTGATGGCCGCTGCCAAAGCGGCCGCGGTCGAGCAGCGCAAGGACATTTTTCTGGTGTTCAGCGCCTCCTGGTGCCAGCCGTGTAGAGAAATGGAAGACTTCCTGAAAGACCGGAAAATTCGGCCGATCCTGGATCGGTACTTCGTGATCGCCTCTCTCAATATCCTCGAACAGCACGGCAAGCATCCGGAGCTGGAAAGCCCCGGCGCCGAAAAACTCGCGGCCGGTTTTGGCGGCGGATCTCAAGGTGTGCCATTCCTGGTTTTTCTGGATGAGCAGGGGCACGCCCTGATTAATTCCAACCGGCCGGTCAAGGGCCAGCCGGAGGGCAGCAACGTCGGCTATCCCGCCGCCCCGGAAGAGATTGACTGGTTTATGACGATGCTGCGAAAAACGTTGCCTGATCTAACAGAACCTCAGGCGAGCACCATCGAGAGCTGGCTTCGCAGGAATTCAGGACATTGATCCGAATATCTTCCGCGGGATTCGACTCGTATTTTGCCGAGCGAAGAGGCAAGGCAACAACGCCACTGCCCGAATTCAGCACGCGGGATCAATTTTCCTGCTCCCGCCGTGTGGAATCCTGCCAGAATGACTGCTGAATGGCCGTACCTGCAAATTGGCGGGAAGGACTGAGTCCCGAGCGCGAATTGATTTTGCGTTGCGCCCGCACGCATCTGGACGAGCCGACCGCCGCGCGCATCCGCGAAATTCTTCGCGGTCCTCTGAGTTGGCTCGACGTCATGGCCACCGCTTTCGATCATCACGTCGAGACGTTCCTCTACGAAAATCTGAATCTGGTTGGCGGCGGCATTGTGCCCGGCGCGTGTCTCGACCAAATGCGGGAAAGCGCGCGGAAATCGGGAGGCTTGGCGGTCCTATTCACTTCCGAGCTTCCCCGGATTTACGGAATGTTTGAAGCCGAAGGCGTGCCTCTGATTCCATTTAAGGGGCCGGTTCTGGGCCAGCTCGCTTATGGGAGCCTGACCCGGCGCCGGTTCCTCGATCTGGATTTCTTTGTGCCGCAGAAGGACATGCCCAGGGCGGCGGCGCTTCTGAAGAGCGCCGATTTCATAAGCCGGTCGGAGCGCCCGGAAGAACTCGCCGGCCGCACGGATTATATTCCGGGCCAGTATGCCTTTTACCGGGAGGCGACTCGCGCGCAGGTGGAACTGCATACCGAGCGCACGATGCGCTATTTCCCCGTTCCGCTGGACTTCGAAAAAATGAGCCGGCGTCTGATCACCGTGGGATTGTGCGGACGCAGCGTGCAGACGTTTTCCATCGAAGACTCGCTCGTGATGCTGTCCGTCCACGGGGCAAAACATTTCTGGGACCGCATCAGCTGGCAACTGGATCTTGCCGCGCTGATCGCGGCGCAATCCGTGGATTGGCCGCTCACACTTCGCATCGCGGCAAAATTGAAATCGACCAGATTGCTTCTGCTGGGAGTCTTTTTATCACACGAACTCGCGGACGCGCCGGTGCCGGAAAACGTCCTGGACCAGGCGGAGCGGGACTCCAATGTCCGATGGCTCGCCGCCAAAGTGCTGAGCGAACTCGGGGGCGGTCCGAGTTCTCATACCGGAGTCCTGCCACGAGCAATGTTCCGGTTCCGGTCGCGCGACGACGCCGCGGACGGAATGAAGCATCTGCTGCGGCTGGCGTCGACGCCGACGGAGAGCGATCGCGGAGACGTACGCTTGCCGAAGGCGCTTGCTCCGTTTTACAGGCTCATGCGCCCATGGAAATTGATCCGGCAATACGGCATCGGCTTGCGGCCCGGACGAGCCGCTGGAAGCCCGCCTCAACAGGATACGGACCGAAGCGAAAGGGCCAAACCCAAGACCTGACTTGTCTCTCAAAGACTCGCCGGCATTGCAATCAAATCGTTGCTTTGCTTCGTAGGCGCAGATGCTTTCCGGTACTATAATCCGAATTCGCGATATTGGCAGGATCGAGAGTCAGTAGCTGGCGAAGACCTCCTCCTTAAAGGCATGGGCAAGGGGGATGGGATGGGAGCTGCCAGGGATGAATCCGCGAAGGGTTTCGAATGGAGGCCATGCCAGATGGCGAATCTTGGTTTTATAGGGCTGGGAGTCATGGGCAGCCAGCTGGTGAACAGGCTGCTCGATAAGGGTCACGCCGTTACAGGCTACAATCGCACGCGGTCCAAGGCGCAATGGCTCGTGGACCGCGGGATGAAATGGGGAGACTCTCCCCGCGCTGTTTCCGCGGCGGCGGATTTTACGTTCGTCATGGTGACGAATGCGGATGCCCTGGAAGCTTTGGCGAATGGGCCAGACGGATTCCTGTCCGGGTTGAGCTCCGGCAAGATTGTAGTTGATATGAGCACGATAAGCCCGAACGCCAGCCGGGCCATGGCCTCCAGAGTTCGGGAAAAAGGAGCTGACATGGTGGACGCTCCGGTTTCCGGCAGCGTCATCAGCATCCAGCAAGGGACGATATCCGTAATGGTTGGCGGGCGCAGCGAAACTTTCGAAAGCGCAAAGCCTCTGCTTCTGGACATCGGTCCAAAGGTCACTCACGTGGGGGATAACGGCCTCGCGCTTTCGATGAAGATCGCCATCAACCTGAGCCTCGCCGTCCAGATGCTGGCGTTTTCCGAGGGCGTCCTGCTCGCTGAAAAAAGCGGCATCGCGCGTGAGACCGCCGTTGACGTTCTGACGCACAGCGCGATCGGGTCGCCGATGATCCAGTACCGCGGGCCGTTCGTGCTCCAGATGCCGGATGAGGCCTGGTTCAACGTGAACATGATGCAGAAAGACATGCTTCTCGCGCTGGAAATGGGACGCAAGCTCAATGTCCCGCTGCCGGCAACCGCCGCGACCAACGAATTTCTTACGGCGGCGCGAGGAATGGGTTTTGCGGACAAGGATTTTGCGGTCATGTTCGATGTGCTCGCGCGAATGTCGGGAGTCGCAAGATGACGAATACGATCCATGCGTCCGGGACGGCCCCTGAGGTGAGCGCCGAACAGTACCTTCACATGTATCGGCAGATGCTGACCATCCGTCTCTTCGAAGAACAGGTCAACGAGCTTTACACGCGCGCCCTGATGCCCGGCCTTGCCCACCTGTACATCGGCGAAGAAGCGGTCGCCGTTGGAATTTGCGAAGCGCTCCGGCGCGACGATTACATTACCAGCACGCACCGGGGCCACGGGCATTGTCTGGCCAAGGGAGCCTCGCCCGACCTCATGTTTGCGGAACTGCTTGGCAAGGAAGCGGGATACTGCCGCGGCAAGGGCGGCTCGATGCACATCGCCGATCCATCGAGCGGAAATCTCGGAGCCAACGCCATCGTCGGGGGCAGCGCGGGGATCGCCGCGGGTGCGGCCTTTTCGGCCAAGCATCGCGGCACGCAACAAGTCTCGGTCTGTTTCTTCGGTGAAGGAGCGCTCGGCCAGGGCCTGTTATACGAAGTCATGAATATGGCGCAGCTTTGGACTTTGCCGGTGATCTACGTCTGCGAAAATAATCTTTACAATGAATACACCCACTTCTCGGAAACGACGGCGGGAGAAATCCTGGCCCGGCCGGCGGCGTTCGGAATTCCCGGGGAAAGTGTGGATGGACAGGATGTGCGCGCCGTATACGCCGCAGCGCGCCGCTTGGTGGACCAGGTTCGTTCCGGCACGGGTCCCGTTTTTCTCCTTTGTAACACGTACCGGTATCGCGGCCATCACGTCGGCGATGTGAGCCGCGGGTATCGCGCGAAGCAGGAGGAACAGCGCTGGATGGCCGAGCGCGATCCGGTCAAACTGCTCGGCGAATGGATCACCGGCCAAAAACTTTCCGGTCAGGAGCAGCTCGACGGAATTCACTCACAGGTAAAGTCCCAGATCGATGCCGCCGTCTCGTTTGCCATGAATGCCACTTATCCCGGCGTGGACCAGGTGCAGGAGGATGTCTATGCCTGAGGTCGCCGTCCGCGAATTGACGCTCGGAGAAGCGGTTCGCGAGGCGCTTGCGGAAGAGATGCGGCGCGATCCCCGCGTGTGCCTCATTGGGGAGGACGTTGCGGAAGCGGGCACGCCCTTTAAAGTCCTCACAGGGTTGGTCGAGGAATTCGGAAAAGATCGCGTCATCGATACGCCGATTTCAGAGGCGGGGTTCACCGGCATCGCAGTCGGCGCGGCGATGACAGGA
This sequence comes from Terriglobia bacterium, assembly GCA_963757625.1. Taxonomy (GTDB): domain Bacteria; phylum Acidobacteriota; class Terriglobia; order Acidiferrales; family UBA7541; genus Palsa-360. The sequence goes on from CAVWSJ010000007.1 coordinate 963,859, forward strand.
CTTCGACCCGTCGTCGATATCATGTTCGGAGATTTTCTCACGCTGACGATGGACCAGATGGTGAATCAGGCCGCGAAGGTGCACTACATGTCGGGAGGCGCATGGAAAGTTCCCATGGTGCTTCGCGCGACGCTGGGCGCCAGCCGCCGCTCGGCCGCGCAGCATTCCCAATCGCTGCACGCGTGGTTCAGCCACGTCCCCGGATTGAAAGTCGCGATGCCATCCACGCCTTACGACGCCAAGGGCCTGATGAAAACGGCCATCCGCGATGAAAATCCGGTCATCTTCTTTGAAGACAAAATGATGTTCAAGGTGAAGGGTCCGGTCCCCGCCGAGGAATACACGATTCCGTTCGGCGTGGCCGACATCAAGCGCGCGGGAGACGACGTGACGATCGTGGCGACCAGCAGCATGGTTCACGTGGCGCTGGAAGCCGCAAAGTTGCTGGAAGAAATCGGAATCAGTGCGGAAGTGATCGATCCGCGCACGACCTGGCCGCTCGATGAAAAGACGCTCATCGAATCGGCGAAGAAAACCTCGCGCGCCATCGTTGTGGACGAAGGCTACGAGAGATACGGGGTCACGGCGGAAATCGCTTCGGTGATCGCCACCGGAGCATTCTATCATTTGGACGCGCCCGTCAAACGGATCGGGGCCATGCACGTTCCGGTTCCCTTCTCGCCGCCTCTCGAAGACGCGACAATTCCGACCGATCAGGCGGTTTTCGAGGCCGCGCGCGCGATGTGCAAGCGGCCGTAGGTTCTAGTAGCGTAGACTTTAGTCTGCGCGCCTTTCTATCTTCGAAGGTCTCAACCCGCGCAGACTGAAGTCTACGCTACGGCAGGAGGCATCCGATGGCACTACCCACATACGGAACGATGGCGGTGGACTGGGAACAGCGTGTGGACTTCGACCGTCTGCGTCGCGAGCGGCTGGCGCGCGCCAAGGCCCTGCTCGCGAAATCCGAAATGGGCGCGCTCCTCTGCTTCGACATGAACAATGTGCGCTACCTGACGTCCACGCATATTGGTTCCTGGGCGCAGGACAAGAACAGCCGGTTCACCCTGCTGCCGCAGAACGATGAGCCGATCCTTTGGGATTTCGGCTCCGCGGCGCGCCATCACCAGCTTCATTGTCCGTGGCTCGGCGAGCGATCCCGTCCGGGAATTTCGCTCCTGCGCGGGGCCATGTCGCCGGAAATGGGCCGGGCCGAAGACGTGGCCCGGAAAATTCGCGTCGAACTCGAAAAGCGCGGCTTGCAGAAGGAACCGCTCGGAATCGACATTGTCGAGCCGCCCGTCTTGTTCGCGCTTCAACGCGAAGGAATCGACGTCGTCGACGGACAGCAGCTCATGTCCGACGCGCGCGTCATCAAAACGCGGGATGAAATCACGCTGCTCAACATGTCCGCCATGATGGTTGACGCCGCGTATGACGAACTCTACCGCGCGATGAAGCCGGGCTTGCGCGAGAACGAAGCCGTCGGACTGGTCAGCAAGGTTCTCTACGATCTGGGTTCCGAATACGTGGAAGCGGTCAACGCAATCTCCGGCGAGCGATGCAATCCGCATCCGCATGTTTTCTCCGACCGCGTGCTACGTCCGGGCGATCCGGTCTATTACGATATTCTTCACTCCTACATGGGTTACCGGACGTGCTACTACCGTTGCTTCACGATCGGCTATGCCTCTCTCGCGATGGTGGATGCATACAAACGCTGCCGGGATTATCTGGACGCGGCAATTTCGCTGGTCAGGCCCGGGCGGACGACGGCCGAGATCGCCGCGGTCTGGCCGAAGGCGCAGGAGTTCGGCTTTCCCGATGAAGAAGCGGCGTTCGCGCTTCAATATGGCCACGGAATCGGTCTCGCCATTTGGGAAAAGCCGGTCATCAGCCGTCTGGTTTCGCTGGAACATTCCTATGAGATCAAGCCGGGCATGGTTTTCGCCCTGGAAACTTTCTGGCCCGCGACGGATGGGTGGAGCGCCGCGCGCATCGAGGAAGAAATCGTCGTCACCGAAACCGGCCACGAAGTGATCACGCGGTTCCCCGCGGAAAAACTTCTGGTTGCCGGCGCGTCTTACGTGACGGTGGATGGACCGCTCCCCACGACACGCGAAAACGAAGCCGCGCCAAGCCGCCGCGTCGCCGAGATGGTCGAAGCCAGCGCGAAAACAGAACGCGTGGAAGTATCGAAGTAAAATTTGTCAGAGAATCTTTGTGGGTTGCGGCTTTACAGGTTGCGGAAAAACCCTCTTTGTTGTCATCCCGAGCGGAGCGAGGGATCTGCTTTTTCGCCAATTCGGGCAAAAAAAGCAGATCCCTCGGGCGAAACCCGCCCTTCGGGATGACAGATTGTGGGCTTTTCCGCAGCCTCGTTAGCCGCGACATTCGATGGGCATTGAGGAAAGGGGCTTTAGCCTCTGGCGCGTTCCTCTAATCCAGATCCGTTGCTGAATCGCTGAGGCCTGTGGCCTCACCGTAACCAAATCATGCCCCACAGTATCGTCATGCCCGCGCTCGAAATGGCCCAGGAAAGTGGCAGGCTATTGGCCTGGCGAAAGCAAGAGGGCGACAGCGTAAAGCAGGGCGAGCCTCTTCTCGATATCGAAACCGACAAGGCTGTCGTTGAGATTGAAGCGCCTGCCAGCGGCATCCTCTCCGGCTTAAAAGCACGCGATGGCGACGTCATCCCCGTGGGCCAGACGATAGGCTGGATTCTCCTGCCCGGCGAAAATATTCCAGCCGATACTCAATCCGCCGCAACAAGTGCCCGTTCCGATTCTCAGCAAATTGCTCCGCAGCCTTCACTCACGGGAGCTGCGAGTGCTTCCAGCATGCCCTCTTCGCATGGAATCAAGATTTCGCCGAAGGCGCGCCGGCTCGCGCGCGAGCATGGGATCGATCTGACGCGAGTGCGCGGCTCGGGAAACGAAGGCGAAATTCTCGCGGAAGATGTGATGAAACTTGTGGGGCCGTCCGGAAGACCTGTTGGATTACCCGCTTCGGCAACTGGCCTAGCCATCTCTTCAGTGCCCGAAGCCATGTCTTCCATCGCGCGTCTGATGGCCGAGCGAACCACCGCGAGCTGGACCACGGTGCCGCACTTTTTTATGGTTCGAGAGATCGATGCCGGCGGATTGCTCGAAGCGCGCGAGAAAGCTGCGTCATCGCAAGATGCCGGGAAGGAAGCTCGAATCACGGTCACGGACATTCTGGTATCGCTCGTAGCTCGAGTCCTTCCCCAGCACCCTCGCCTTTATGCGAGCTGGCTCAACAATGGAATCAACATCCATAAGGATATAAATATTGGAATTGCAGCGGCGGTGGATGAGGGGGTCGTTACGATTGTGATTCCGAATGCGAACAACAAGACGCTCGTCGAAATCGCTGCGCTTCGCGCCGAAATGGCTCAGCGTGCCCGCGCCGGGAGGCCACGCCCGGCCGATCTCATCGGCGCCACCTTCACAGTCAGCAATCTTGGAATGTACAACGTGGATGCGTTTACGGCGATCATCCCGGCGCCGCAAGCCGCGATCCTCGCCGTGGGGCGCATCGCGGATCGCGTCGTCCCGGTCGATGGAAACGCGGGTGTTCGACCCATGATGACGGTAACGCTGTCGTGCGACCACCGCGTCGTGGATGGCGCACGCGCCGCAAAATTTCTCAATGACTTCGCCGACGCCGCAGCCCAGGATGCGAAACCAGCCTATTCGTGAAAGAGTCCGGGCAAGATCGACGGCTTAACCCTGTGATAGATCTGTACTGAACGGATGCCTGCTTTCGTGGGGCGATTTCGCGCGGACAAACCGTTGTGGACCGGGGCGGTCAGTAGTACACTTCCGCCAACCCGGGAATTGAAACCGGAAGACCCTCTGAGGACTCTATGAATCAGTTCGGCTTATTCGGTTTGCCGTATAGAAGCAGCCGGGCACGCCCCGGTCAGATTTTCACTTCGAAAAGGAGAGTTCACCCCATGAAAAGATTTAGCATCTTGTTATCCTTATTTGCGTTTGGAGTGGTGACTGCCGCGGCCATGTTCTTGCTATCGCCGCGTCGGGTCACCGCCCAGGGGCTTGCCGGCAACGCGGAGCAGCAAGCCGAACAAGCGCGCCTTGAAGCAACCTATCCAAAGATGAACATCAAGGACGATTACCTTCGTCTCAGCATCCCCAACTTTACAATGGGCCAAACCGTCGGGGTTGCCGAGAATTCAAAAGGCCACATCTTTGTGTACTCTCGCTCGGCCCCGACGGGGGTTGCGCGCGGAGCGAAGGCCGCCATGCTGTGGGAGTTCGATCAGAACCACAAATTTGTCCGAGAGTGGGGCCCCAATAACTACGCCGCATCGTTCGCGCACGTCGTCCGCGTAGATAAAGCCGATAACGTGTGGCAAGTGGACGAGGGCTCCGGCATGGTCGTCAAGTACGACCCGGAAGGCCAGAACGTTTTTTGGCTGGGCCGGACCCCGGAGGCGATTGATTACCTCCAGTCAAATCTCGAAATCCTGAAGTTTGGCAGCACCCCACCGACCAGGGACGTTCATCCGGTAGGCAGGATGGGCGAATTCAACCGCGAAACCGACGTGACCTGGGATACGATGGGCAACATTTTCGTTTCTGACGGCTATGGCAATTCGCGCGTCGTCAAGATTTCACCCGACGGTCATTGGCTGAAGGCAGTGGGAGCCTACGGTACCGAGCAGGATCAGTTCAGAACACCTCATGGCATCTCCGCGGATGCTCAAAACAATATCTATGTGGCCGATCGCGGAAACAGGCGTATTCAGGTCTATGACGATGACCTGAACTTTAAGAAATCCATTACCGGCGTGGGTGCGCCATGGTCGGTCTGCGTGACCAACAGTAACCCCCAGTATCTGTTCACTGGCGACGGCACAACGGGCAAGCTCTACAAAATGGACATGACCGGAAAAGTGCTGGGCATGGCGACGACGGGTCAAGACCACGGCGAAGAAAACACCGGCGACCTGATTCACTCGATCGATTGCCGGACTCCCAATGTCGTCTACATTGGCTCCGCCAGCATGTGGGATGTCCAGAAGATCACGATTCAATAGAACAGAGTTCACAATAATGCACAGTGAGAAGAGGGGGCTCGAAGCTCCGGTTCGGGCCCCCCATCACTGTTCTGTGTACTCATTGCCTGCCGCAGCGGCAGGATCGCGAACAGAGGCATCCAACCCCAGCCGTGACCTTCCCTTGGTCACGGTCCAAACTGGAATCCGTGTTTTCGGAAGTCTCTTTCAGTTGATTTTCCCCAAATAGAACTGCCGTCCATTTTTGTGCCGAGCCAGGTTCAAGACCGGCCCACGTGCGGGCTTGGATTGCCAATCAACCGGAACCGCCCCCGGCGCCGCTTGGTGATCCGCTTTACTGTTATAACTTTGCTAACACGGCCTTCACATTCCTACGTCTGAGGATAGAACTCGGACGGTAGTATTGTGCGCACCGATAGAGTTGGGGTCATCGGAATTCTGGTGATGGGGAAACCCTTCTGTTGCGTTCATTCTTGGGGGCGTTTTAGATGATGCTATGTTCCGATAGGACTTCTTTCCGTAATACCCTGGTCATACTTTCACTATTGGCGATTGTTGGGATCATGCTTCAAGGTTGCGCGGCCGGCTCTGGTGAAATGGACCCGCTCGTGCCAACCATCGCGAACCTGAGTGTCGCGTCCGGGCCGGTGGGAACCCCCGTGACGATTACGGGGTCGAACTTTGGAGCGAGCCAAGGGACGAGCACGGTGTCGTTCAACGGGACGGCGGGGACGCCGACCAGCTGGAGCGCGACAAGCATCGTCGTGCCGGTGCCGGCGGCAGCGACGACGGGGAACGTGGTCGTGACGGTAAGCGGCGTGGCGAGCAATGCCGTGGCTTTCACGGTGCTACCGACGCCCAGCATTACGAGCCTCAGTGTCCTGTCCGGGCCGGTGGGGACCCCCGTGACGATTACGGGTTCGAACTTTGGAGCGAGCCAGGGGACGAGCACGGTATCGTTCAACGGGACGGCGGGGACGCCGACCAGCTGGAGCGCGACAAGCATCGTCGTGCCGGTGCCGGCGGCAGCGACGACGGGGAACGTGGTCGTGACGGTAAGCGGCGTGGCGAGCAATGCTGTGGCTTTCACCGTGCTGCCGACGCCCAGCATCTCCAGCCTGAGTGTCGCGTCCGGACCGCTGGGAACCCCCGTGACGATTACGGGTTCGAACTTTGGAGCGACGCAAGGGACGAGCACGGTGTCGTTCAACGGGACGGCGGGGACGCCGACCAGCTGGAGCGCGACAAGCATCGTCGTGCCGGTGCCGGCGGCAGCGACGACGGGGAACGTGGCCGTGACGGTAAGCGGCGTGGCGAGCAATGCTGTGGCTTTCACCGTGCTGCCGACGCCCAGCATCTCCGAGCCTGAGTGTCGCGTCCGGACCGCTGGGAACCCCCGTGACGATTACGGGTTCGAACTTTGGAGCGACGCAAGGGACGAGCACGGTGTCGTTCAACGGGACGGCGGGGACGCCGACCAGCTGGAGCGCTACGAGCATCGTAGTGCCAGTGCCGGCGGCAGCGACGACGGGGAACGTGGCCGTGACGGTAAGCGGTGTGGCGAGCAACACCGTGGCTTTCACGGTGCTGCCGACGCCCAGCATTACGAGCCTCAGTGTCCTGTCCGGGCCGGTGGGAACCCCCGTGACGATTACAGGTTCGAACTTTGGAGCGAGCGCAGGGGACGAGCACGGTGTCGTTCAACGGGACGGCGGGGACGCCGACCAGCTGGAGCGCGACAAGCATCGTCGTGCCAGTGCCGGCGGCAGCGACGACGGGGAACGTGGCCGTGACGGTAAGCGGTGTGGCGAGCAACGCCGTGGCTTTCACGGTGCTACCGACGCCCAGCATTACGAGCCTCAGTGTCCTGTCCGGGCCGCTGGGGACCCCCGTGACGATTACAGGTTCGAACTTTGGAGCGACGCAGGGGATGAGCACGGTGTCGTTCAACGGGACGGCGGGGACGCCGACAAGCTGGAACGCGACAAGCATCGTAGTGCCGGTGCCGGCGGAAGCGACGACGGGGAACGTGGCCGTGACGGTAAGCGGCGTGGCGAGCAACGCCGTGGCTTTCACCGTGCTACCGACGCCCAGCATTACGAGCCTCAGTGTCCTGTCCGGGCCGCTGGGAACCCCCGTGACGATTACGGGTTCGAACTTTGGAGCGACGCAGGGGACGAGCACGGTGTCGTTCAACGGGACGGCGGGGACGCCGACCAGCTGGAGCGCTACGAGCATCGTAGTGCGTGTCCCTCTAGGGGCGGCAACCGGGAACGTGGAAGTCACGGTTGCAAGAGTGCCCAGCAACGCAATAAGCTTCGCGGTAACGGCTTCTGCAGCGATTTCCATTACCATCAGTCCGACACTCGCCGGAGCCACGATAACCCAACAGATTCAGGCGACGGCGAACGTCACGAATGATGTTGCCGATGGCGGAGTAACGTGGTCGGTAAGTGCGGGTGGAACGCTCACCGGACAGACGACCACCTCGACCTCATTCAGCGCGGCAACCGCCGGGGTTTACACCATCACCGCAACAAGCGTAGTCGACAACACCAAGTCGGCGGCGGCGACCGTCGGCGTCACCGACCTGGGAGGCGTCTACACCTATCACAACGATGGCGCGCGCGATGGCGCCAATTCCCAGGAATACGCCCTTACACCCTCAACGGTAAGTACGTCGAATTTCGGCAAGCTTTTCTCCTGCGCGGCGGACGGCGCCGTCTACGCACAGCCTTTATGGGTTGCGAATTTGACCATCAACGGCGCGAATCACAATGTCGTCTTCGTTGCCACGCAGCACGACAGCCTGTATGCTTTCGACGCCGATTCAAATCCCTGCATCACGCTCTGGAGCGTCAGCCTGATTGACACCAATCACGGTGCGAACGCCGGAGAAACGACCGTTCCATCCGGTATAGGCGGGAAGGTCGGCTCCAACGATGGCGACATCACGCCTGAAGTTGGAGTAACTGGAACTCCCGTGATCGACCCGTCCACCAACACTCTTTACGTCGTATCCAAATCCATGAATTTAGCTGGAACGTCTTTTTACCAGCGTCTCCATGCCATCGACCTCCTAACGGGCGCCGAAAAATTTAATGGCCCAGAGAATATAACCTCCTCAGATGTCACTTTTCCTGGCACGGGTGATGGCGGCTCGCAAGTGACTTTCAATGCGCAGATGGAGAATCAACGGGCCGGGCTTGCTCTGGTCAACGGGGTCGTTTACGTTGCCTGGGCTTCTCACGAAGACAGAGGACCGTATTACGGCTGGATGGTCGGGTTTAGCGCCTCAACCCTGGACGTCACAAGCGTTTTGAACGTGACTCCCAACGTGCATTATGGCGGAATTTGGATGTCCGGTGGCGCGCCAGCTGCCGATTCAAATAACAGCCTCTACGTCATCACGGGCAACGGCGGCTTCGACGTAACAAGCGGAGGCGTGGACTATGGGGATTCGTTCCTTCAACTGACCGGCGGTTTGGCTGTTTCTTCGTATTTCTCCCCATCTGATCAGGCCACGGACGACTCCGGCGACCAGGACTTTGGCGCGGGAGGTGCTGCAATCGTGCTTAATCTTGCCTCGGGCACTTTGAAGCATCTTGTCATTGGGGGCGGCAAGGACGGCACTCTCTATCTTCTGAATGGCGACAATATGGGCGGACTGGGAGACTCAAACGCCTTGCAGGAACTCAATGTCGGCGGCCGCGGAATTTTTGCTACCGGCGCATTCTGGAATAACAATTACTATATCGGCCCAATTAATTCACGACTCGCTTCCTACTCCTTTAACAGTTCCACCAATCTGTTCAATACTTCCGTCGCATCTCAGAGTACGGCGTTCTACGACTTCCCGGGCGCCACGCCCTCCGTCTCTTCTAAGGGCCCAAGCAATGGAGTCGTCTGGGCGCTAAATACAACCGCCTATTGCACGTTCCAGTCCAATTCTTGCGGACCCGCTATTCTTTATGCCTATGATGCGACGACACTCACGACGGACCTGTGGGACAGCACCATGGTCGCCGGCGATGCCGCCGGAAACGCCGTCAAGTTCACCCTCCCCACTATCGCGAACGGCAAAGTCTATGTCGGAACCCGTGGGAACAATACGGGCGGCGTTTTCGGCTCGACCACCATCTCCGGTGAGCTGGATGTATACGGCTTGAAGGGAAACTGACCACTCCTCCAACAAGATTCCTCGATACATTTGTGACGGGATTCCCGCCGGTAAGGGAGGGAGCGCGTTGATCTTTTTCGGCGAGGATACCGATGAAAAGTGGTGCGGGCGGAGGGAGTCGAACCCACACGAGCTGTAAAGCCCTGCGGATTTTCGTGCCGTCTACGGCTTTCGCCGCCCGGAGGGAGGCGCTTTTCGAGCGCGTATGTCCGGTTTGCGGTCTGGACTATCCCTTCACCCTACCCCGGGCGATCCGGGGTTTAGGCGCTGCCCGTCTAGTCTCTACACCTTCCCGGGTAAAATCTTTCTCCGGGCTTGGCTCGGGATTGCCATCCCGGCATTCATCCTCCGCCAAATCTCCGAAGGACGGGTCGCCGGGACAAGTTTGAGGTTTCCCCGAATTTGAGCAGTTCTACTTCGCCGGTTTCCCAGGCGAGCACTCAAGTTTCCTTAAGTCCGCTGCGTCTGCCATTCCGCCACGCCCGCGTGGCTGGCCAAATACAACTGTCTATCATAGAGCACTCAAGCCGAATTTACACGCCAGTTTACGGGGTCCCGCATGCCTCCGACCTCCTTCAGGAATTGATACCTGTGGAGGACTTGTATTCTTGGATTTGAGGCAGGTTGGTTCGCCCCCGCGAAGAACGGGCGCCCGCCCATCCGGGCGAACACGCACATTTCAAGTGTTCCTGATTCCTGCGCAGAGAGGTTGACACGAGCCGAGCGAACATGACATAGATTGATGGCATATTGAGAAATTCTTCGCGCGAGGGAGGGTTGCGGTGCGCCGCGGCGTCCAAATTTTTGTTCTGCTCCTCACGACGATTGCTGCGGCGCCCAATTCCGCCTGGGCGCAGGTGTTAAGCACTTCTCCCGGACCTTCCGCGGACGATCTGCGCGCCGCGGCTGACAAAGGCGACGCGGAATCTCAATTCAAGTTGGGCGGATTGTATTACCGTGGAGAGGGCGTAAAGCAGGATTACGACGAAGCGGCGAAGTGGTACGCCAAGGCCGCCGCGCAAGGTCATGCCGCGGCGGAATTCGATCTCGGGACAATGTATGAGGACGGCACCGGCGTGCCTCAGGATTACAAACAAGCGCTGAACTGGTACACCAAGTCCGCCGAGCAGGGCAACGCGGACGCGCAGTTCAATATCGGGCTAATTTATTTCCTTGGAGAAGGCGTGGCTCAGGACTACAAAGTGGCCGCGCAGTGGTACACCAAGGCCGCCGAGCAGGGCGACACAGACGCCCAATACAATCTCGGGCTGATGTATGAAAAGGGGCAGGGCGTGCCGCAGGATTACCAGTCGACGATCAAGTGGCACACCAAAGCGGCTGAGCAAGGCGATACGCGCGGCGAATTCAGTCTCGGACTGCTTTACTACGAGGGGACTGGGGTTCCGCAGGACTACTCGGCGGCGCTGATGTGGTTCACCAAGGCCGCCGAGCAGGGCTCCGCCGCTGCGCAAAACAATCTGGGAGAAATGTACGAGACCGGGAGAGGCATTCCTCAAGACCTGGCGCAAGCGGCGAAGTGGTTCACGAGCGCGGCGAATAAAGGGGACGCGGAGGCGCAGTTCAATCTCGCAGGCTTGTACTTCGCGGGCCAGGGCGTTGACCGTCAGGATTACACGGAAGCGCAGAAATGGCTCACCAAGGCCGCCGAGCAGGACCTCGCACCCGCGGAATATAACCTGGGAGTCCTGTATGAAGAGGGTCAGATCGCGGCCAAGGATTACAAGGAAGCCCTGAAGTGGTACACCAAAGCCGCCGAACAAGGCGATGCGGACGCGCAGAATAATCTCGCGAGCATGTACGAAGACGGCCGTGGAGTAACGCAGGACCTGGTTCGCGCGCACGCGTGGTACAGCCTTGCTTCGACCTCCGCAACAGGTGACGCTCAGAGCGACGTGGCTGCAAGCCTGAGCCGTGTAGCAGCAAAGCTCACTCCGCAGCAAATCACGCAGGCGCAGGAGATGGCCCGCCGCTGCAGGGATTCCAAGTTCAAGAATTGCAATTGATCGCGGATCCTCGAGCGGGGAATTCTAAGGCAGCCTCGGAACATGGCCCGCCCCCCGGTTTTTGGTACACTACCGGAAAGAGGTAAATCAATGATGCGGTGGAAAACGGGCGCGTTTCTTTTGGCGATATTGGGTCTTGGTCTGGTCTCCAATCCGGCGTTCGCGCACCACGGAACTGCCGCCTATGACACAACCTCCCGCGTCACCCTCAAGGGAACCGTAACGCAATTCCTCTGGGCGAATCCCCACACCCAAATCCTCTTCGACGTCACCGACGACAAGGGCAGCGTCATCCATTGGAGTACTGAAACTTTTGCCCCCGGGAAACTGGTTCACATGGGGTGGACCAAGGATTGCCTGAAGCCGGGAGATCAGGTCACCGTTACGCTCAATCCCGCGAAGAACGGGACACCGGTTGGTTTTCTCCTGAAGGTGGTTTTGGCGGATGGCAAGGAATTCGGAACGCAAGCACCGCAATAGTAGAAAAGTTGCCCGTTGATTCGGATCGATTGCGAACAGCGCGATTTCACCATTCCGTTCAAGAGCCGCTCTTGACATTTCCAGTTACAAAATGTCAGGCTGAAGCCACTTCATCGGGTGTTTGGTCGGACTCAACGTTTAAGTTGCACCCCTGAAAATTGATCGAGGGGGAAAGTCCGGGACGTTCATCAACAACTTGGGATTTCACAGAGGAGGACTCATGCTCGTCGTACGAAATTGTTTCGTCGCCAAACCGGGACACGCAAGCAAACTTGCCGCACAGTTGAAAAAAGCGGCGGCGGCAGCCAAGATTACGAGGCACCGCGTCTTGACCGATCTGACGGGGGAATTCAACCGCGTCGTTCTGGAATTTGAAGTAGAGGACGTGGCGGGATTTGATGCGCAGTTGAAAGAATACCAAACCAACGAAAAGTTCCGCGCTGCGATGAAGGACTACACGGACTTGTGGATTTCCGGCAATCGCGAAATTATGCAAATCTCCTGATAACGGCGGGCTGGGGCGGGCCGGGAGTGAAATTGGCCCGCCCCAATTCCCAAGCCCTACCTGGTGGGCGCGGATTTCGGCCACAAAACGCCCTGGTCGAGCGAGTTGACCGGCCCGATGCCCTTGTAGATGAACTTCTGGATGCGCTGGCCTCGATACGTTTCCGCGGTAAAGATGTTGCCCTTGGAATCCGTATCGATGCTGTGCAATCCGTAGAATTGGCCCGGCTGGCGGCCGCCTTCGCCGAATTGCGTCAAGAAGGTGAGGGATTGGCGGTCCAGGATCCGAACGTGCCTGTTTTCGCCATCTGTGATGTACATGTATTTCTGTTCCGGGTCCTTTGACAGCGCGATTTCCCATACTGACCCGGAACCGAGCGTTTCCTTATCAAAGAACGCTTCCTTTACGAAAGTGCCGTCCGGGTGGAATACCTGCAGGCGGTCGTTCACGCGGTCGCAAACATAGACCAATCGATCATTTGAAACGATGACGCAGTGCACTGGGTTGCGGAACTGCTGCGGCGGCGGGTCATTTGGCTTGTAGGGTCCGAGGCTCATGTCGCTTGGGACATTCCCGTAGGCGCCCCAGTGCCGTTTGTATTGCAGGGTGTCCGCGTCGAAGACGATCACGCGGTGATTGCCGTATCCATCGGCCACGTACAGCTCGTTGGTCGGCTTGTCAATGAACTCTTTCGCGGGCGCTCTCAGGTTCGCGACGTCATTGCTGCCTTTGCTTTGGTTGGGCTTGCCGATTTGCGCCAGGAATTTCCCGTCTTGCGTGAACTTCAAGATAAAGTCATCCTCGGCTTTCTTGCCGGAATAGGCCGCGCCGCCTTCCTCACGTTCAGGGGCAGGGCCTGCGGCCGCGCCGCTGGCGGCGCCCGCGAATCCGGGTGAACCTGGCCCACGCCGAATATTCCCGTTTCCCCCGAGCCACACATTGCCTTTGTAATCCACTGTGATTCCGTGCTCCGAGCCCGGCCAATCGTATCCTTCGCCGGGTCCGCCCCAGTGCCCGATCAGGTTGCCGGCTTCGTCAAATTCCATGACCGGTGGCCCTTGGATGCAGCATTGCGCGATCGGCGGGTTCGTCGCGGCATGGAGTTCGTTCGGTTCGGGGGTGCCTGTCCGCTGGATCATCCAGATGTGGTCGTTGGAATCGACCGAAATTCCGATCACCTGGCCGAGAATCCACTTATTCGGCAGCGGCTTCGGCCAGAAGGGGTCCACTTCAAACGTGGGCGCCTGAACTGACGCGGCCTCAACTGTCGCTTTCTTCTTGAGCGTGGACGACCCAAATGCAAGAGCGGCGATCAGCCCCAGAAAGCTTGAGGCAATCAATAGATTACGCTTCATAGCGTTTTGTTCTCCTTGTGCGGAAGCGGGGTGCAAGTGCGTAACACCTATTTATCCTGTATTTGCATCCAATTGCAAGCTTTTCCTTTGGAAAGGGCGGCCGTGCCGACGCTCGGCCGGGAATGTCCCTAATGGGTGAGAAATTTCAAAACTTCCTCGGAAAATTGTTTCGGCATTTCGACATTCGACAGGTGCGCCGTATTGAGTTCGACATATCTTGAACCGAGGATCCGCTCCGCAAGGTAACGCCCATCCTCCGGTGGAGTGGCTTTGTCCTGCGTACTCGCAATCACGAGAGTCTTCACGCGGATCTTTGGTACCTCCGCCCGAAAATCCGCGTCGCGAATTGCCGCGCAGGTCGCCACGTAACTGTCCGGAGGCGTCGCCTCCAGCATTTTCCGAAAGCGGTCCACCGTGGCGGGTTCGCGCTCACGGAACGATGCTGTAAACCATCGCTCCAGGATGGACTGCGAAATTGACGGCATACCGCCCTTTTCCACCGCTTCGATGCGGTCGTTCCAGGCTTCCGTGGCGCCGATTCGCGCCGCCGTGTTGCACAGAACCATTTTGACAATTCTCTTTCCGGCATTCAGGGCCAGCCACTGTCCAACCATCCCGCCCACGGACAGGCCGCAAAAATGAGCTTTCGGAACTTTCAGATGATCGAGGAGCTTCACGACGTCGCTGCTGAGCATGTCGACCTTATATTCGCCCGCACTGAAGGTGGATTGTCCGTGACCGAAGCTGTCGTACCGCAATACCTGGAAGTGTTCGGAAAGCACGGGAATTTGCGCGTCCCACATGGAAAGGTTCGTGCCCAGCGAATTGGACAACACGAGGACCGGAAGGCCCGGCTTCCCTTTTACTTCATAGTGAATCTTTCCACCTTCAACCGGCGCGAAAGGCATGTCCGTCCTTAAGCTGCTCTATTTTTTCTCCCCGGCCAGGACATCGCGGATTGAAGTCCAAAGCCAGGTCTTCCCGAATCATCTGCCAACTCGAAATCGTTGCAGGAATCAACCCATTCGATTCGCGAGCAGTAAAGATAACCTGCGAAACCCCGATTTTCCATCGAATGTTGCGCGCGTGGTACTTCTGCGAATCCGCAATATCCGCCGGTCGTCTCAAGAGAGTTCGACGGCGCGGAACGTTTCGGCCGCGGAACCGAAAATGTTCTTGTTGTCGTCCGCATCTGTGCAACACTTGAGGGGGAGTGCCCAGTCCCGTGTCCAGACCACCGCTCTCCCGGATTATTTATCGTGCGGCCCATTGGAAGTGTCCGCGTTGCGGGCGCGGCGTTTTATTTCGCGGAATCTTTCGCATGCTGCCTCGTTGTCCGGAGTGCGGCCTTTCGTATTTTCCTGAACAGGGATATTACGTGGGCGCCATGATCATCAACTACATTGTGACGACGGCCTTTGTGGTGGCGATTTTCCTACTCTCCCTGCTCTTCCGCGACTTCACGACGCTTTCGACGAACTCGAAAATCCTGCTTTGGATGGCCTTCGCCGTCACCTTGTCACTCTTGCTTGTGCGGCACTCTTACAGTTTGTGGCTGGGAATTGACTACTGGGTGAAACCCAGGCAGCCCGATCCGCCCCGGGAATCCCCTAAACTCCCTTGATGAACTGCGCGACGATGCCCGCCAGCGCGCCTCCGAGCACGAGCCAGGCCGAATTCACCCGGAATCGAAGCAGCAGGAACGCGCTCGCAATGGCCAGGCCAATCGTCAGCCAATCCACAATCGCTGCCCGTCCCAACTGGTAACTGACCGCCAACATCAATGCGAGCGAAGCCACGTTCACTCCGTCGAGAAACGCGCCGGCGATTGCCGATCTTCGGATGCGCGGTATCAACGGTCCGCTGATGGCCACCAGGACGAACGCTGGCAGAAAAATTCCGGCCGTAGCAACGACCGCGCCCATTGGCCCTCGCAGCAGGTAGCCGATAAACGTCGCCGTCGTGAAAACCGGCCCGGGCGTCACCTGGCCGACGGCAACTGCGTCCACCAATTGGGCGTCGGTTACCCACGCTCTATGCACCACAAGATCGGCCCGAAGAAATGCGAGCAAGACGTAGCCGCTGCCGAAGACGACAGACCCAATCTTCAGGAAGACCAAGAACAAAGCCAGCATTCCCGGCACGAGGACGGTTGCAGCGCCCGCTCCGGCAAGCGGAAGTACCTTCGCCAACTTCAGGCGGAAATTGTTCCCCAGCAGCAGGAACACTCCCGCCCTTGCCGTGCGAATTCGATTGCGCGACATCGAAAATGCCCGCCAGCAAGCGATGGACGCCCCTGTCCCGCCGAGGATCAGCAGGGCGTTGGCCCCAAGAAAACTGAGCGCTACGCAAATCACGCCTGCGATGGCGAGGAGTCTGCTCTTCACCGCCGTGCGGCTGAGCCCCCAAAGCGCTTGCAGTATCACCGCGACCACGACGGGCTTCACGCCATAGAGCAGCGCCGCGACAGCGGGTAAATGTCCGAAGCGAACGTATGCCCAGGCGATGCACGCCACCAGGATCGCCGCGGGAAGGATGAAGCAAACGCCGCCCACCGCCAGTCCCATCCACCCGGCGCGCAAATATCCAATGTGGATGGCCAGCTCGCTCGAACTCGGACCGGGAATGAGGCTGCTTGCACCGAGCAAATCGAGAAATTTTTCGCGGGAAAGCCATTTCCTGCGGCGGACAAGCTCGTCTTCCATAATTGCGATATGCGCGGCAGGCCCGCCGAACGCTGTGACCCCCAGCCGCAGAAAAAACAGGGCCAGTTCCGCAAGGCGGCCTTTTTCACTGGCGCCGGCTGCGACAGCATGACTCGAAGCAGGACAAGGCTGCCGAAGATCAGTCATGTGTTTTCGATTTGTCTCCGACTGTGGGCGCGCACGGCCGCCATTGAGACGGCCGCGCGCTGAAAATCATCGGATCGAAGTGGATTTGATGTAGGGCTGCATGTCCACTGATTTCCAATCGCCGCGGATAATCGCTGCCCGGACTTGCTCCGGAGTCTTTCCCTTTTGTGTCAGCTGGTAGGCGAGGACTGCTTCCTTCTGGCAGATATCGCATTCCGACCCATGGGTGCTCACGAAACAGTCGAGCAGGCTTTTGTGGCCTTCATGCCGGTCGCAATAGCAGTAGCAGGGCTGCTGGTAGAGCACGGGTCTGATTTTTGCCGCGAGCCCATAGACGTTGCGGTTCAGTGCATCGGGAAACTGTCTCGGGTCGATGGTGGCCGGAAACGGCGGCTTCAGCGCGACAGCGTGATAAGAAGGAATGCCCTCGTCAGCAGGGCCCATGTCCATCTGCATCGGAGCTCCGGCGACATCGGCATCGGCATAGAAAATCGGGCGAAGCTGCGCCAGCCCCGCGCTTGCCAGCGCCAGACTGAACGCCATCGCAATTGCCAGACGCATGCGGATCATGACGGAAACCTCCTGGTTGTTTCAAAAACGGTAGCGCATATTGATCTCAACCGCAACTGGGGTGTGTCGATAATGACCAGACGGATGGGCGTCCATAATCTTAAATCTTTAGGAAGAGATTGTGTCGGATCCCGCTGGAGACGACGGATCGCCCAGGTTCTCCGAGGAAGGTGACTGTTCCGGTACTGAGGCCACGGTGGGTAACGTGCCGGGAGCAGCAACGGCTGCGGCACCGTCCGCGTTGCCCTCGGTTGCCACGGATTCGATGCGCGTCGAGAGAATGTCCACCAGCAGATCGATCAGCACATGGGCGCCTTTTCCGTCGGGATCAATCTCCGGGTTATAGCCCGCCACGTTGATCGCGGCCAGATTCGGCTGGCTGGCAAACACTCTCAGAGCATCGCGCACTTCGCTCAGTGAGAGCCCGCCGTCGCCGGGGAAATTGGTCCACGGAAACTCTTCGCCCGCGGATGACATCGACGTCGAAATGGAGCACGAATTCGTGCTTTGCGGCGTGGACTCGTTCGAGCGCCAGCGTCGCGGCGGCTGCGCCACTTACCGTCGAGACTTCCAGGGCCGGATGCCGGCGCAGCGGCGATGTGACCAGATATCTGCTCTTCCGGTTGATCGAGCCGGTCGAATCCAAACAGCGCAATGTCGGGTTCCCGGACCAGCGGCGGCTCGCCCCAGAACCGCACGAGTTCCGGCGCGCCGCGCCCGATGACTTGCGAGATCACCATCCCGTCAACGCATCCCGAGGGCGTTGTGGCCGGCACATTGAGGTCAGCGTCCCGATCCACATAAATCAAGCTGACATTGCGATAGTAGCGCCGCGCGCCGGCGATGATCGCCAGCACCGAAATGCAATCGCCGGAGAGGATCGAGTGGAAGCGCGCCTGATTTCACGGCGACTTCCACACGCGGCCGCAAATCATTGAGCGATTTCAGAACAGCGGAAACATTTCTCGCGCGGGGATGCTCGTCATCCGGCTGGGAGAGATAGGTGGCCGTGTCGCCAAGATCAGCGACTTCAAAGCCCGGCAGTCTTCAAACGGTCCGCCAGCCCCGCGGCGCGCAAGGCCCCGGCCGCGCGTTCGCCGCCCGCGCGGAGAGCCGCCGCGCTGGTCGTCGAGCCCAGCAGGGCAATTTTCTTCTGCTGACGGATGATCTTTACCGCCAAAGTCGCTCTCCCGGGAGAAAACAGACCGCTTCGTTCTCTCGCTCCAATACGCTCTGATCAACAAACCCCGTCAACCCTAGCTTCGAGGCCGGCGCGATTGTGGTCAGTTCCGGCGGCAGCGTGAACCGCACATCTTCGCGGATCAGGTCAAGATCGCGCTGGTTGGTAAAACCCAACGCGGCCAGATGTTCGCTCACCTGCTCGACCAGAATTTCCGGCGCCGACGCGCCCGCCGTCAGACCCACGCTGCGAATACCCTCCAGCCATTTCGGATCGATGCGTTGGCGTCATCAATCAATTGCGCCGCCACTCCGGAGCGCTTGGCGACTTCCACCAGCCGGTTCGAATTCGAGCTATTGGGCGAACCGACCACGAGAATCAATTCCACCTCGCGCGCCAGTTGTTCGACCGCTTCCTGACGGTTCTGCGTTGCATAGCAAATGTCATCGGAAGCCGGGCCTTCGATCATCGGAAAACGCTCGCGCAGGCGGGCGACGATTTCCTGCGTGTCGTAGAGGCTCAGCGTCGTCTGCGTCAGGAACGACAGCCGGTTGGGATCCGGCAACTTCGAGCGCGTCCACCGCTTCGACGCTGTCCACCACGACCGTTTGCTTCGGGAGCTTCTCCCGAAGTGCCGACGATTTCCTGATGGTCGCGATGCCCGATCAAGAATGATCGTGCGGTTCTCGCGCGCAAATTTCAGCGCTTCCAGATGGACTTTCGTGACCAGCGGGCAGGTCGCATCAATCACGCGCAACTCGCGCAGGCGAGCCTCTTCGCGCGTCGTGGGCGGAACTCCGTGCGCGCTGAAGACCAGGACGGCCCCCAGCGGGACTTCCTCCACGGTCTCGACGAAAATCGCGCCATCCTTGCGAAGTTGTTCCACGACGTACCGGTTGTGCACGATTTCATGATGGACATACACGGGCGGGCCATAGGCTTGCAGCGCCAGCTCCACGATGTCCACCGCGCGCACCACCCCGGCGCAAAATCCGCGGGGGCGCACTCGGATCAAACTCTTCCCTTCACTTCCAGAGTTGGTCTGGTAGCTCATCTGGCACCCTCAAAAATTCCATACATACATTATCACGGGCAGGGGCGCTAAGGCGACATTTTGGTGCTTCCCGAGCCTCCAATTATGCGTCGGGCCCGAAGCCCTTTCCGATTTGAAATTTACCAGGACGATTCGATTGACCTTTAGCTTGTCCGGATGAGCCTGCCCTCAAAATAACAGCCGAATGGCCTCCGGATCTCCTGAGCGAGCTGGACGTATTGCGCTGCGGGAAACGATTTGTATTGTGTCGTTTGCGGGGCTCAGACCGCTATGCTAATTTTGAAATTGGCTGAATTTCAAGCAATCGCTCCATGCAGAATCAGAAACCACCGAACTTGCCGCGGCAGAAGATCTCCCATGTCGAGGTCTATTGGAAAACTGTTACCTATCGCACCGTGGCCATGTACGTTATTTTGGTTTTCGCGATCGTGATGGCCATGCTGTACTTGATCTATCCGGAATCCTACAGCAGTGCGATCGCAAAAGTTTCCAAGGCGCTGGGTGGCGGCGCGGACGCGGGCGCCGAACTTACTCCCAAGCAGGCGAAGTTTGTGAATCTGGACGGCAGGGTGCAGGTGAAAAAAGTGAATTCCGTCCAATGGGTGAACGCCGACTACCGCATGGCGCTCGACAAGGGCGATTTGATTCAGACCAGCGGGGACGGCGCGGCGCGCATCACGTTCGCCGATGGCACCACGTACACAGTGCAGTCGGAGACGCTGGTGACCGTGGAAGAAAACTCCGTGGGACGAGACAGCGAAACGCGCGTCGGCATGCACATCACCTCGGGCGCGGTGGACCTGGCCACCGGCACATGGGATTCTCCAAAATCCAAGGCCGAAGTTTCGTTTTCGAATGCCGTGGCTTCGGTCAAGCAGAATAGCCGCGCGGCCGTGCGCAGCGATCCGAAGACCAGCGAATCGGAAATCACCGTGTCCGCCGGGTACCGCGGAACTCGCGACCACCGACGGCCGCCAGCACGTCGAAATCGGGCGATTTGAACGCGTGACCGTGCCGCCGAGCGGGGTACCGGTCGTCAAGACCAACGTGCTCGCGCCGCCTGACTTGGCCCAGCCCATGAACCTGCAGCCCCTGATCGTCCCCGACCCCAAGCACGCGCCCGTGCATTTCGAGTGGAAGCCCGTGCCGGAAGCGGTCAGTTACGAATTGCGCGTCAGCACGACGTCCATGTTTTCGCGCATCGTGGAAGACCGGAAACTGACGGGAACCTCCGTGGACTTGGCCGGCCTCGATCCCGGAGACTATTTTTGGGACGTCCTGGCCACCGATGCGCAGAAGCGCGTAAGCGCCCCGAGCGATACGTTCAAGTTTACGCTCGCGACACAAGGCAAGGGCCAGGAGATGATGCTGGAAATTGCAAGTCCCGAATTGCATGGTAACGTGGTAGAGATCAGCGGGCGCACCGAGCCCGGCGCGGCGCTGATCATTAACGGAGAATCGGTGGCGGACATTCGTCCCGACGGCTCGTTTAAATATTTTACGCAGTCCTTGCCGCGCGGCAGCCAGACGATTGTCGATCACCGGGCAGAATCGCCGGGGCGGCACAGCGATCAAGCGCGTCGAGATTGTGATTCCGTAGCAGCACAGACCGATGCGACGGGTGCGGGCTTTTTTGGAGGCCGCCCAAAAAGTGTGGGTAGTCGCTGCCGCAAGGATGCCGTATACGAAGCATAGGTGAAGCAGCCGGGGGCGTCTTCAGCGCGGCATCCGCATGCCGCGGAACCGGTCCGGCACTGAGGGAACGATGAATAAGAACGGTTACAACTTTCGCTCGGTCTTCAGCCTTTTTTCTTCCGACCTGGCGATCGATCTCGGCACGGCCAACACGCTGGTCTACGCAAAGGGCAAAGGCATCGTGGTCAACGAGCCTTCGATCGTGGCCATCAATAAGAACAGCGCCGAAGTGGTGGCCGTCGGCAAGGAAGCCAAGGACATGCTGGGCCGCACGCCGGGCAACGTGGTGGCCATCAAGCCGATGAAGGACGGCGTCATCGCCGACTTCAAGGTGACCGAAAAGATGCTCACCTACTTCATCCAGAAGGCGCACAACCGGCGCGTGCTCGTGCATCCGCGCATCGTCATCGGCGTCCCCAGCGAAATCACGCCGGTGGAAAAACGCGCCGTGCAGGACTCGGCTTATCGCGCCCGCGCCAGCGAAGTCTATCTGGTGGAGCAGGCCATGGCTGCCGCGATCGGCGCGGGCCTTCCGATCGAGGAGCCCTCCGGGAACATGGTCGTGGACATCGGCGGAGGCACCACGGACATCGCCGTCATTTCCATGAGCGGCATCGTCTATTCGCGCTCGGTGCGCGTGGCGGGCAACGAGATGGACGAAGCCGTCATGCACTACCTGAAGCGCAAATACAACCTACTGGTGGGCGAGCGCACGGCGGAACAGATCAAGATGGAAATCGGCTCCGCGTATCCGCTTGAAAAGCCGCTGACCATGGAAGTCAAGGGGCGCAACCTGATCGAGGGCGTTCCGCGAACTGTCACGATTGATGACAGCGAAATCCGCGAAGCGCTTTCGGAATGCGTCGCGACGATTTTGAACGCCTGCCGCGTCGCGCTCGAACGCACGCCGCCGGAACTTTCAGCCGACATCAGCGACCGCGGCATCGTGCTGACCGGCGGCGGCGCGCTGCTCAAAAATCTCGATAAGCGCATCCGCGAGGAGACGGGCTTGCCGGTTTCGATCGCGGACGATCCACTGGCTTCGGTCGTGCTCGGCACGGGCAAAATGCTCAGCGATTTCCGGCTGCTGCGCCTGGTATCGATCGACTAGCAACGAGCGGTATCTTCAATGATCGCGATTCCTTCAAGACACAAATCTCTGACGCTGCTTGCCGCCGTCATGGTCGCGCAGGTGCTCCTGCTCGCCGTGCAGATCAAGCGGGAGGGGCAGGTGCGGCTGATCCGCGTGTGGGCCGTGGAAATGATTTCGCCGATTCAGCGGACGGTTTCCTGGGTCCTTTATGGCGTCGAACACGGATGGGGCGGTTATATCGGCTTGCGCCGCGCGCGGCAGGAAAATGAGACCCTTCAGGCCGAACTCGACCAGTTGAAAATACGCAATGCGGAACTCGAGGGCCGCGCGCTGGAAGCCGACCGGCTGGCAACCTTGCTGAATTTTCGCGACTCGCATTCCGAAATGCCCATGCTCGCCGCCCGCGTGATCGGCGCGAGCCCGGACTCCGCAAGCCAGGTCATCAACATTGACCGCGGATCGCGCGACGGCATTCGCCGCGACATGGGAGTCATCACGCCGGACGGCGTGGTCGGAAAAATTCTCGCTGTTTATCCGGACATTTCGCAGGTTCTGCTGCTGGGCGATAAGGAAAGCGGCGTTGGCGCCCTGCTGGCGGACACCCGCACGCAGGGCCCCGTGAAGGGCGAAGGCGATCCCCTGCTTTCGCTCGATTACATCAGCAACGACGAAAAGGTATCCGCGGGCGAAGCGGTCCTGACTTCCGGCCAGGATCGCATTTTCCCGAAGGATCTCCCGGTCGGCACTGTCGTGGATGCAACGTCCGACCGCAAGTCGCCGTTCATGCGTATTCGCGTGAAGCCGGCGGCGCACCTGGACCGCCTGGAGGAAGTGTTAGTGCTGCTGACGCGGCAAGACCTGGAAATGAAAACGGGCGCCAGCACGAATACCGCGCCTCTTCCCGCAGCCTCGCCGGCTGCAGCAAAAGTTTCGCCGAGCGCGCAGCAATGACATGGGCGGGCCCACCAGGCCGATCTGGATTTGTTCGCGGGTGGCGGCTTTGCAGCTCACGGAAACAGTAGGGCGTTTTGCGGGTCGCATGCTTGCAGTCTGAGGAAAGTTCGAAGGGTTTGTAAGTCGCGGCTCTTGTGCTGAGGGACGCGAAGCATCAGCCGCGACATGCAGGATTCAAATTGAAAGGGGCTTTGGAGTCTGTGTGAGAACTAAAAAATCTTTGTGGGTCGTGGCTTTAGCCAAGACATAAGTTCATCAGAATCAGTGCGGCTTTAGCCGCTGAGGTCTTGATTCCGAGTTACCACGCAGACTCTTTAGCCCTTGAAGCTAACCTGAGCAGCGGGTCATACGAGCATGGAAAACACCGAAGTCTACATCGGACCAGAGCCGCATATTGAAGTGCACAAGTATTACAGCGGCGTCGTTCCCGTCGCTGTCGTTCTTGCGCTGGTCCTGCAGGCATTTTTCCCGGTTCATTTTCGGTGGGCAAGTTATCTGGAATTGCCGCTGCTTGTGACGCTGTACTTCGCGCTCAGCAAGCGAAATCCGTCTTCGGGCCTGCTGCTGGGCATGGTCATCGGGCTGCTCCAGGACAGCCTGAGCCGCACGCCGTTGGGACTTTATGGAATCGCGAAAACGGCGGTCGGATTCGTGGGCTCCTCGGTCGGCTCGCGGATCGACACCGAACATCCCATCGCGCGTTTTTTCCTGACCATCCTTTTCTGTTTGTTCCACCACGCCGTCTTCACGGTGACCAGCCGCGTCTTGCTTGCCCGACCCGACGCCGTGTACTTTTCAGGTCCTATTCTGATCTCCTCGGTCGTGAACGCATGCATCGCCATGGGGTTGTTCCCCTTGTTGGATCGGTTCCGAAAACCATCCTGAAAGAAATCGGTCGCATCTTTGCGTTGCGGTCCGGGACGCACGGCTCCGATTCGTTTGGGATCTAGATTGCCCACAGGACCGCCAGGTTATCCAATACGATGCGCAACGTCTTGCACACTCTTGGTGCAAGTGCTAGTGTGGACGATGGTTAGGTGTGGGCTGCAATCCGCATGGTTGGCAGCTCCCGGGTGCGGGCTCTAGTCTTGCGCTGAACGGTTCATGTGAAGCGTGGAGCCCGCCGCAGAATGGGCCTGTCGGAGTCTACTTGGCGCTCTCACTTCAGAATGAAAAGCGGTTGCCGCAAGGGCGGCTGGCAATCGTTTCCTACGTCATTGTCGGGATGATCGCGCTGCTTCTGTTCGGCTTCTGGAAGCTGCAGATCATCGATTCCGACCGCTACGCGCAGATGGCCGAACGCAATCGCGTGCGGTCGATTCCAATCATTGCGCCCCGCGGCTCGATGCTCGACCGCGAGGGCCGCGTCCTGGTGGACAATTATCCGTCCTTCAGCGTTCTGCTTTTGCGCGACGCTCCCGAGCAAGTGGACAAACTCCTGCCGCAAATCGCCGATGGCCTAAGCATGACGCTCGACGATTTGAAGCAGCAAATTGACGCGTCAAAATCCATGCCGAAATTCCAGCCCATCGTAATCAAGCCGGAAGCAAGCCCCTCCGACATCGCCTTCATCGAATCACATCGCGCCGATATTCCCGTGCTCGAAATGCTGATGGTCCATCGCCGGCGTTATCCGCATGGAGACATGCTCGCCAGCGCAATCGGCTACGTCGGCGAGGTGAGCGCGGACGAAGTTGAAAACTCGGATAATAAACTGAAACCCGGAGACACCGTCGGAAAATCCGGCCTGGAGCGTCAATACAACGACATCCTTGATGGGCACCGACGGAATGCGGCGCGTGATTGTCAACAGCATCGGCAAGGAAGTGGGCCGCCTCGAACAGCAGGACGCCATTCCGGGAAAGCCGATCCAATTGACGATTGACTACGATCTGCAGGCCATTGCGGACTCCGATATGGCTGACAAGGAAGGGGCCCTCGTCGCCATGGATGCGCGCACTGGCGAAATTCTGGCGATGGTCAGCCGCCCCACTTTTGATCCCAAGGATTTCGCGGTGCGAATTCCCGCTGCGGAATGGGCGGCGCTCAATTCCGATCCGGAAACGCCGCTGCTCAACCGGGCCATCCAGGCGCAATGGCGCCCGGATCGGTCTTCAAAATTGTGATGGCGGCGGCCATGCTCGAGTCCAAAGGCGATCCCGTCCGACTTCACGGTGTTTTGCCCGGGCCACGCTGATTTTTACGGCCGAACTTTTCACTGCTGGCGCCCGGCGGGCCACGGCGTCATCGACCTGCACAAGGGGATCGTGGCTTCCTGCGACGTATACTTTTACAACGTCGGACAAACTGCTCGGGATCGATAGCAATTCACAAATACGCCACCGGCCTGGGACTGGGCCGCCGCACGGGGATCGATTTGCCGGGCGAAGAACCCGGGTTGATTCCTTCCGAAGAGTGGGTCCAGCGCGTCTACCATCACAAATGGTATCGCAGGTCGAAACGATTTCGGTGGCGATCGGCCAGGGCGCGGTGATGGTCACGCCGATTCAGATGGTGCGAATGATTGCAGCGCCGTCGCCAGCGGCGGGGACTTGGTTCAGCCGCACCTGCTGAAAAACTTCGCCGCGAAGACCGAGCATTTCCGATCTCGCCGAGGACACCGTCGAGCAGGTCACGCAGGGCATGTACGGAGTCATCAACGAAGCCGGAACGGCACGCTTCCGGCCTGAAAGCTCGCAAACGTGGAGTTCTCCGGAAAGACGGGCACTGCCCAAGCTGATGAGCTATCGAAGCGCGGAAGCAAGCTTGGGAAGAAAGGGAAAGAAACCAACGGTTGGTTCGTCGGCTATGCGCCGCGCCGCAATCCCGGAAATCGTTGTGGCGGCTGTCATCAATGGCAGCAGCGAGCACGGCGGCACGACCGCTGGACCGTCGTGCGCGATATCGTAAAAGCCTATTACGACAAGAAGAGCGGCAAAAGAGATCTGACCTATACGGCGAAGGACGGACAGCCCGCGGTTGTGCCGATCGTCGGATTCACGCCGGCGATGGTGGTGCAGGCCGCACAGACCGAATCGGTGAAATCGGATGCAAAAGAGCGGTAGTATCCGCGACTACGACTGGTGGCTGCTGGCCACCGCGTTCGCCATCTGCGGCATCGGCATCCTGGAAATCTGGTCCGCGACGCATGCCAGCCATCTCGCGGGAATGCACACGCACCAGCTGGAATGGATCGCGCTGGGATTTGTATTGATGCTGCTGGTTTCCCGCCTGGACTATCACACCATCATGGATCAGGCTCCGATCTTGTACCTGATCGCGATCATCGCGCTGATCGCGGTGCTGGCGCTGGGCCATGCGCGGTTTGGCGCCAAGCGGTGGCTGCCCATCCTGGGCGGCTTTTTGCAGGTGTCAGAACTGGTCAAGTTGATTATAATTATTGTGCTGGCGCGCTTCTTCGCGGAAGTGCGCACCGAACATCTCAGCCTGGCGGATTTGATCAAAGCGGCCGTCGTGGTAGGCTTTCCACTCGGATTGATCATGTTGCAGCCGGACCTGGGGACTGCATTGGTGCTGGTGCCTCTGGCCGCTGTGGGGGCGTACCTGGCCGGGCTGCAATGGAAACATGCCGCGGTGATCATTGCTCTGGCCGCTATTATGGTTCCGGTGGGCTATCATTTCCTGAAGCCTTACCAGAAGGAACGTGTTACAACATTCCTTCGGCCGGAAGAAGATCCCCGCGGCGCGGGTTACCAGATTCTGCAATCGAAAATCGCCGTGGGTTCCGGTGGGTTCTGGGGCAAGGGACTTGGCAACGGGAGCCAGAATCAATTAGGCTTCGTGCCGGTCCGGTATTCGGATTTTATCCTGGCGGCGCTCGCGGAAGAGCTTGGTTTTGCCGGAGTTTTCGTCGCGCTGCTTTTGTATATGTTCCTGCTGTTGCGGCTGGTTCAGAACGCCCAGCGCGCGCACGATCGAGCGGGGATGTTTCTGGTCATGGGCGTGGCGGCAGTATTGGGGTTTCATGTCCTGGTGAATGTGGCCATGGTGATCGGGTTTATGCCGGTCACCGGAATTCCGTTGCCGCTGATGAGTTACGGCGGCTCGGCCACATTGTTTGTGTTTTTGGCATTAGGGCTGGTGATGAACGTCCGCATCCGGCGTTTCGTCAACTGAGCCGGTGGCACTGCTTTCCGGCCCGCGCCGCGCTGTGAACCGAGCGAGCGGCCCCCCGGAAAGAAAATTTTGGAAAGAAATTTTGATGGCGAGGCAAGCATCGCATGCCCAGCGGAAGATCAAAATTAAATTTCAGCTTCCCCGGCGATCCCGCAACGCGGGATGGAGCGCTCCTTTTTGCGCCGAGCCGCATCGCGGCGATGCCCTCCGAGGAGTTTTCATGTCGAAGGAGCTTGTGATTTCCGCGACCCCGCACGAGACCCGGGTCGCGATTGTGGAAGATGGACAGCTTTGTGAAATTTATATCGAACGGGAAAAAGAATTTGCTTTAGTCGGAAGTCTCTACAAAGGCCGGGTCACACGCGTTCTCCCCGGAATGCAATCGGCCTTCGTGGACATCGGCCTCGATAGCGACGCCTTCCTGTACGTCAGCGATTTCCTCGAACATCTGGAGGATTACGACCACGTCGCAGCCCGAAGAGCTCAACGCCCGCCGCAGCGGCAGCAGGACGGCGAAGTGTTTGCTCCTTCAACCACCAACGGCGGTGTTGTCCACTGAGCCGAGCTGCTGAAACAGCTCTGCCCGTCGTTCCAGCTCGAACCCATCGCTGAGCCGTCAGGCGAGGCAGGCCCAGCCGCTGTCCCCAGCGAACCGCCACAGACCGCTCCACTCGTTCAGCACAACCAGCGGCCTTTCGAACAAAAGCAGGACCGTGGACGCGGCGGCTTTAATGACCGCGGTGGACGCGGCGGCCGCAATCGCCGTTGGGGACGTCAGGGCGGCGGGCGCGATCGCCGGCCCGGCCGCGATTTGCCGCCATCGAAATATGCTTCTCCGAGGCCTTTTGATTCGCGTCCTCCGCGCGAATCTCAGCCATACGAACCGCCTCCACCGGGTTACGAGCCGATCATTCTTCCGGGAGAGTCGCTCGCCAAATACAAGGACCGAATTCCGGGGGTGCTGCGCCTCCGGCCGCGCTGGCGGAAGCTCCTGCTGAGCCGACATTCCATCAACTAGAACCCCCGGTTCCGCCCATTGATAACACGCAGGAGTCCGCGCCTGCTCAGTCCGGGCGAGGGTTTGCCCGATTCGCTCTTTGCGTCTCCCTACACGGCCCCCTACACGGCTGAGCCGGAGGTTTCCGTCGATCGGGAATCGCGCATTAGAGGAGATCGTTGAGAGAACCGAGGAGCCACGCACCGCTGGCCCAGCTGAAGAATCGCGCGCGGTCCCGGAAATTGCGTACCGGGAACCCGAGCCCGAACCTCGAACTAACTGAAGCGCGGAGTCCAGCTCAAACGGCGCGAGCCTTTCCGACGATGAAGTAACCACGCTCGCCGAACAGCTGGCCGAAGCCAAGCACGAAGAAGCGCAGGCGGAGGCGGAAGAAATTGCAGAAGCGGAGGAATCGGCCGCCGAACCGTTCGTCGAAGAGGCGGAGCTCGAAGAGTTGCAGGATGCGCTGAACGAAGATCACGAGCAAGAAGCCGCGGAAGCGGAAGCCGACGCGGACGAAATGCACGAGGAAGCCATGGCCGCCGCAGTCTTCGGACGGAAGAGCACGCAGGTTTGGAGTCTGCTCCCACAATGGGCGCTTCCGATGAGGAGACAATTCCGGGGGAGGTTACGTTTTCTGCGGAAGGCGCTCACGAAACGCCGGAGCCGCCGCAGTTCTCCGAGGCCCAACCCACCAGCGCGCGCATTTCCGAACAGCCCCGCGCCCGGTTCCAGCGGCCCATGCGCCGCGGAGGCCGACCGCAGCGCGGTGGACGCCGACGGCGGGCGTCCGAACGACCAGCGGCCTCGCCCGCAGCACGTCAGCACGGCCACCCGCGCCACGAACAGCACCGCCGCCCGCAGCTCATTTCCGAAATGCTGAAGGCGGGCGAGGAAATCATCGTTCAAATCGCCAAGGAGCCTCTGGGCAAGAAGGGCGCGCGCATCACCAGCCACGTCGCGTTGCCGGGCCGCTTCCTGGTCTACATGCCCACGGTGGATCACATCGGCGTGTCGCGCCGCATCGGCTCGGCGGAAGACCGCTCGCGCCTGCGCCGCGTGGTGACCGAAGCGAAGGGAACATTCCCCGGCGGATTTATCGTGCGCACCGCGGCCGGCGGCGCAAGCGACGACGAAATCCGCGCCGACGTCGAATTTCTGGGCCGCACCTGGGACACCATCCGCGCCAGTTCCGAACAGCGCCGCGCGCCTGCCCTGCTCCACCGCGACCTGAATCTGGTGCAGCGCATCCTGCGCGATTACCTGAGCGACGACTACGTCGCCATCTGGCTCGACAACGAAGAGGAGTTCAGCAAGGTCGTCGAATTCGTCGGCCGCTTCCAGCCCAAGCTGGTCAGCCGCGTGAAGCTCTACACCAAGGAAGCGCCGATCTTCGAGGAGTTCGGCATTCAGCAGGACCTCGACAAAGCGCTGCGCCCGAAAGTGTGGCTCAAGTCCGGCGGGCACATCGTCATCAACCACACCGAAGCGCTCGTCGCCATCGACGTCAACACCGGCAAGTACGTGGGCCGCGGCTCGACGCGCCTCGAAGACACCATCGTCAAGACGAACCTCGAAGCGGTGAACGGAAATCGTCCGCCAGATTCGCCTGCGCGACCTCGGCGGCATCATCGTGGTCGACTTCATCGACATGGAGGAGCGCCGCAACCGCGACAGAGTGCTGGCCGCGCTCGATCAGGCGCTCAGCCAGGACCGCGCGCCTTCAAAAGCTCTCTCGTTCAACGAATTCGGCCTGGTGTGCATCACGCGCAAGCGCACCAAGCAGGCCCTCGAACGCGTCCTGTGCCAGCCGTGCCCGTACTGCACCGGTTCCGGCATGGTCAAATCCATCCCCACGATCTGCTACGAAATTCAAGCCGAAGCGCGAAAAATGGCCGTCGATCTCGACGCCCCCAGCCTCACGCTGCGCGTCAACCCGGAGATCGCCAAGACGCTCAAGACGCGCGAATCGTCCCTGATCGAAGAACTCGAACAGAGCCACGCGCAAGAGCGTCATCATCCAGTCCGATCCGACGCTGCATTGGGAGCAGTACGATATTTATTAGGATAGTTTTGTTGACCCCAAAAGGTGGCGTGCGAAACGCCAGAGGAATCTTGCGGCCTTTAGGCGATTTTGAATTTTAGTGCGCCCCACCGATTGCACCCACACCCAGCGACTGTCATTCTGAGCCCGCCTGTTTTCGGGCGGGCGAAGAATCTCTCTTGGTTTCCAAATGAGTGGTCGGCGATTGCAAGTCGGCAGTCAAGTCTTTCCATCCCGGATTGAATCCATCGATTAACGCAATCTTCTTCGTCCGCAGCCAGCCCTTGATCTGTTTCTCCTTTATGATCGCGGCGCGAATATCGCCGAAGGCCTCGAAATAAACCAGCTGTGTTACGCGATAGCGAGCAGTAAAACCCGGCACGCGCATCTGTTTATGTTCCGACACGCGGCGCAAAAGATGATTCGTCACGCCGACGTAGAGAACTCTCGATGCACTTGCCATGATGTAGACATGGTAGGTTTTCATGGCGTGATTCCCGTCGTACGCTGTCTACGAGTAGTTGGCGAGATCATAACAGAGAGATTCTTCGCTTCGCTCAGAATGACAACTTTTGGGGGTTCGGAGCGGGCGTTGCGGGGTGTGCCACGCTTTTCGCGGCTTTGAATTTGCGGGGCGTGCAACGATTTCCGCCTTTCTGAACTTGGACGCGCGCCACTTTCCTCCGCGGCGGACGCTAAGTGGTCTTGGTTTTGTCAAACGCCTGCGCAAGTCCTTTCAGGGACCGTTCTGTTGCTGGGAGGACTTTCGACAGTCGGATCAACAGCCGCGAGCGTAGGCAGAAGCGTTCATATCACTATGAATCTCGACGTGACGGAGGGCACGCTCATCTTCCGACGGATCATCGCCCAGAAAACGGCCAATCAAAAAAATTGCTATTCCGTATAAATCACAAGAAGGATGCCCAGCGCGATCATCAAAATCGCAAAGATCCTTTCGGGCAAGGCTCGTGGGGGAGTGTTCCAATCCGACAGGCCTTTGGAAATTCCGATTCCCGCGCCAACGGCAGCGAAGCCCTTATGTTCGGTTTCGATGTGGGCCATCACGGCGGAATGGTCCATGCCCTGCATCATCGTAATGGAGTGCTCGTGAAATAAAAGCAATATGGACCCGCAGGTGGCGAGGACCGGGAAGATCCATTTGGACCAGGCCGCTTTGGCAATTCCCCGGGCGCGCTGCACTTCAAAATATCCGATCGAGAGCAAGATAACCGCGAAAACCTTGTGTTGCAGGGCCTGGCGGTCGTGAAGCAGATCGGTCCACCAGTTCAGCGGGCCCGTAGGCCAAAGCTCGCTGTCACTGAAGCCCAAAAGAAACAGGCCGCAAAGCAAAAAGCAACCCGGCCATACAAGACGAAGGAACGGGTGTTGAGGCACCAAGCTCGATGCAAGAATGAAGAGACCGGCAAGAATGATGAAAATTCCCGCGATATGGTGTTTCAGTTCGCTTTCCTTCTGGTCGGCCAGGGCGGCCCGAATTTGGGCCGGAGTCATGGGCGTGTTCATATCCATCCCGCTCATGTCCTTATCTCCTAACTTCGCGGCGGGGTTTCCACTGTGATCCGTGCGCGTGGTCTGGTTGCCGGCCAGGACAGGTTGAATCTTGAAACTTGGTACTGCGGTGATGATCACGACAGCGACAATAAAGCACAAAAATATAACCAAATTGCGAAAATTCATCATGGCTCCTGCACTAGGATTTTGATTCCAGCGATTGCCTGAAGGCGATTCGATTCCGGGCAAAACTCATCCGCTTCTTCCTCCGAATCCGACTGTGTTCTTTATATTCTATATTCGCTGTCCACTTTCCGCGCAATATCCTTCGAATGTGGACGATTTAAAATTCGCATGTGCCTCACTTCGGTACATATTGGAAAACTAATTGTGGGATTTCCTGCTGCTAATCTTCCGCCGTCCGAACGTCCAAAAACACTCGCTCGGCGCGGGCATTCTGGAGTGGTAATATCCCCCAGAACGATTTCATCACCCAGCGAGACGACTCACAGGATCGGGAGGAGATACATGAATCGGCGCCAGCTCATTCAGACTCTGGGATTCACGGGAACCGCCGCACTCGCCGCGAGTTACTTGCGCAATGCAACGTCATTATTCGCAGCGGAGGGGGAGGCGTTCCCCATGACCACGGTCAACCACCTCTCGATCGGCGGCGTGGCCGATGTCGCCAAAACGCGCGACTGGTACGTGGACCTGTTCAACATGCGCGTGTCATGGGACAACGGGAAAGAGTGCGGCATCGAGATGGGTCCCCCGGATTCTCCGAACGCAATTTACATTGACCCGGGAAAGCCCGGCGACGTAGCGAGCGTCACGCACATCGGATTTGGCATTCCGGATTTTTGGGCGAAGAAAGACGCCATGAAAGCCGAAATGGACCGGCGCGGCGTGAAAGGCGTCCGCCCGGATAGCGAAGCGGGCTGGAGTTGCAACACTCCGTCCGGCTATTTGATCCAGCCGGTCGCAGTGAAGGATAACGCCATGTATCCCGGCTCGGCCCGGGCCTGCGCGATCGCCAAATCGGACGCCTGCGTGGCCGGGTACGCGGAAGGCCAAAAGGATCTCGGGACGCTCCCCAAGCCAACCGGCAAAGGTTTCAAAGCGATCGCTTTCAGCCGCATCGTTTTTCACACACCGGACATTGCCGGCGACAGGGATTTCTTCCGCGACCTCTGGGGTATGAAGGTCATCTCCGACAAACAGGACGGAGAAAACCCCGAAGTCCTGCTGAAATTCGGGTTGAACACATTATGCCTCCGCAAGACCGGCCAGCCCGGTGATAAGCCTTCCTGCACGGAATTCTCTTTCTTGACGGAAGACTTTAACAAAGCAAGGGTGGAAGCCGAACTGAAGCGCCGCGGCCTGAACCCCGTGATGGATCCTGAAATGGGATGGGTGGTATCCGATCCGGACGGCCTGCGAGTAGGCGTTACTGGAAAATCATAGCGAGCGCCTTCGAGTGAATTTGGCTTATGGGCGCCGCAGCTCTTGGAATTTGATTTTTCAAAAGGCGCGGTTTTTTGACTTTGCCTCCAGCTCACCGCAAGTATGGCAAATAATATCCCGGTCCAACCCGCAGCATGTGGTGCCACGCAATCGGAAACGCCCACCAAACGAGCGAGCCCAGCAGCGATTGTCCCGCGGCGAGGGGCAGGATGTTCCGCACGCGCCCAAACATCCAGGCCATGGCTACGCCGCCGATCCATGTGAGCGGCACGAGCACGGGATTGGGCCAGTGGAGCGCTGCGAAGATCGTTCCCGCAACGATAGCCGAAATCCACCGACGGCCGAGAAGCGACAAGAGTCGATTCATCAGCAAGGAATTCAGCACGATTTGCTGGAACAGGCAGAAGGCAAAGTACGCCCATAGCCTGCCAAAGGAACGATAGTTTGGAGGAAGGTGCAAGCCCTGCTGGAGCGCCATTCCGATGAGGAAGAGGCAGAGGGCGAAAAATCCGTAAACGATTGCCGCTTGTTTTGTCGCCGGCCAGAGGTTATCCGCGCGCATGCCAAGAGTTTTCGGATTGTCGCCGTGAAGCAGGAAACTCACGACCAGCCAGACGGGGAGCGCAAGCGACGAGATGGGCGCAAGAAACTGTCCACGCCAAATGAACCACGCGAAGAAAACGGGCACGCCGGTAACGTCGATTACGGACAGCGCAGCGCGAATTCGTTCGTTCATCGTTTTTCGATGGTTGACGGCGAAGAAATTCCGGGCGATCGATCGTTCGCCCGCGCTCAAGTAGGATGAGCAAAGATGCCTCGAAGGTGGCTCGCGCCGAAACGGCTCCGGGAGCACTCCGAAGCTCACCCCATCGCGGGGAAACCGTCTAATCAACAATAGAGATTGAGTGCGCGTGCTCAAGTCCACTATAATGGGATGTTTTTGCGATGTGCGCGGCAGCCCTCTGGTTTTCAGGAAATTCGCCCCGAAATCAGGATACACAAGCGGCGTTGCGCGGGAGGCTTTCCGGTCGTGTTTGACGCTCTGCGTGGGAAAAAATTAGGTGTGCGGATTTTGCTTGGTTTGGTGGTTGGCTTCCTGGGCATCGGGATGCTGCTGTACCTCGTTCCCCAGGACACCGGCAGCGAACTCACGGGCGCGGACGTCGTGGCCCAGGTCGGGGATCAGAAGATCACCACGGCGGACGTTCAGGACCAACTGAACCGCGTTTCGCGCAACGGCCAGATTCCCGCCTCTTTGCTGCCGTTATACGCGCAGCAGATCGTGGATCAGCTTGTCTCGCAAGCCAGCCTGGAATATGAAGCGGACCAATTGGGCCTGCGCGTCACCGACGAGGAGCATGCCGATCTGCTCCGGAAGCTGGTGCCCACGGCATATTCGGGGGACACGTTCATCGGAATGGACCGCTATACCACGGAAGTTCAGACCCGTTTTCAAATGGACGTGCCGGAATTCGAATCGGAAATGAAAAAGGAACTTCTCCAGCAGAAGTTCCAGCAGTTGGTCACCGACGGCATTACCGCCAGCCCCGATGAAGTGCTCGCGGCATATAAGCGCGACAACGAGAAGATCAAGCTGGATTACGTCATGATCAAACCGGACGACCTGCAATCCAAAGTGGACGTTTCCGACGCCGACCTCGCCGCCTATTTCGAAAAGAATAAGGCCAGGTACGTGGTCCCCGAGCGCAGGACCGTGGACTACGCAATGCTCGACCTGGCGCAGCTGAGGGACCATGCCCAGGTGTCCGAGGACGAAGAGAAGGTCTACTACCAAAGCCACATCGAGCAGTACAAGATCGAGGACAAGGTCCACGTCGCTCACATTCTTTTCAAGACCGTGGGCAAGACCGACGCCGAAATTGCCGAAATCAAGAAAAAAGCCGAAGACGTCCTCGGCAAGGCCAAGGGCGGGGCGAATTTCGCCGATCTGGCCAAGCAATACTCGGAAGACACCACCAAGGACAAAGGCGGGGATTTGGATTGGATCGTCCGCGGTCAGACGGTTCCGGAATTTGAGGCAGCCGCTTTCAGCCTTCCCAAAGGCTCCATTTCGGACCTGGTAAAGACACAGTACGGTTTCCACATCATCAAGGTAATCGACCGGCAGATGGCGCGGACGCAAACCTTTGATGAGGTGAAGCCCGCTATTCAGTTGCAGTTGGCGACGGATAAGGCCGAGCAGCAGTCGGAAACACTTTCCTCCCAGATTGCCGAGGAAATCCGCCGCAGCGGCAGAATCCCCATCGATGATTTGGCGAAGAAATACAATATGACATCCGGGGAAGCCAAGCTCGTCGAAGCCAATCAGCCTCTTCCGGAGCTGGGAAACTCCCCGGCCATCATGGACAACTTGTTCCACTTACGCCAAGGCGACCTGAGCTCGCCAATCCACACCGATAAGGGCTACATCGTACTGAGCGTCAAGGACATCCAACCGGCGCATCCCGGAACGCTCCCGGAAGTTCATGACCAGGTCGCGGGCGACTTCCGGCGCGAGAAGGCCCAGGAACTGGCGAAGACCCGTGCGGACGAGCTTGCCAAGCGCGCAAAGTCGGGTGAGAACTTTGCCGCGACGGCCAAGACTCTTGGATTCGATGTGAAGACCTCCGACCCGGTCGCTGAAACCGGTTCCATCTCCGATGCCGGTAGCGCAAAGCAATTTTCCGCCGCGTTCACCATGCAGGTTGGCCAGGTAGGGGATCCTGTTTCCGTCGGGCCGAACTGGATCGTGTATCACGTCGCTGAGCACGACCCGTTTAGCCAGGATGATTTTCAAAAGCAACAATCGAAGTATGAAGAGCAAGTGTTGCAGCAGAAGCGCCAGGTGGCCTACGATCTATTCCTAAGCGCGCTCAAATCACGCCTCCAGCAGGAGGGCAAATTGCGCATCAATCAGGAAAATCTGAAGCATCTGACCACTCCGGCATCCTCGTAAGTATCAGTAAATAATATGGTTATAAGTCGCTTGGCGAGGCTTGCTTTCGGCCTCCCCGTGCGCTAGCATATTTGTGTCCGCAGCCTAGGCCCTTCGCCAGGGGGCCAGGAACGTAGGGCTGATGGTCTCCCAGCGCTCGATTCTCCGGATGTGCTCGTTTCACCCTTCGTTCGGCGCTTTTCAAGAGGGGACAATCGTAGGCGAATGTGTCATCGATTTGGCTGAGATTTATCTCCACCGGGGGCTAGTTCAAGAATCTCGCAACTGACGGACTTGGTGAGGTGCAAAATGCCGGTTAAAACGACCCATCGGAATGAATATCAATGCACGATCGAACTAAACCAGAATGGAAAGTACTGTGTCCGTGTGCGGGCCCAGTTTGCCCGGAAGGGGTGGGTTCTGCCCGTATATTTCCTGACCTCTTCTTTTGACCGTGCCATGAGGAAGCTGGAGCAGACCCTGCAGTTCCTTCAGCAGAAGGAAGACCGCTTGTGGTTCTGGGGCGTCGAGCACTCCGACGACCCTAATTTTTCAGGTGAACTGGTCGAGGAAGCCGGACTGCGCCTTGACCGCCGCGCCGAGTTCCCGCGCCGCTCCTCAAATGTCATTCTCTCGCCAGAAAAGCCTGTCCCCGCCGTTCTGCTTGCCCCGATCCGCCGCGGCCTGGCCGATTCCATCGATCCCGGCCGCGTCAGTGCCCCTGGGAATTGAAGACTAATCCGGAGCTTCTCCAGATCGAGGGTTGCGGGTCGCTTCTTACTCTCGACTCTTAACTCCGCCATCACGACCTCACCCGCCCCGCTTGCCTGATTTCTCGGCGATAATCCGGAGCAAACAGCTCAATCGTCCGGCACATTTCAAATAGACGAGAACGGATGCGCTTCCCAAGGCGTTCTTCGAGCAAATCTTCGCGCGCCGGTGAAACCGCCTGGCCTGAGGGAAGGCGTGGCCCTAGAGTTACGGGTCCCGCAGGGGCTGCATCGAGGTAATTCGTCGTCAGCAGAGTGATTCGGCGGTCGTTGTACCTCGTATTGAGGATGTGTCCCACGGTTTCGAGGGCCCAAGGCGAGGGCTTACTTGCTCCCAGGTCATCGAGCAAAAGGACGTCTGCCGTAAGAACGGGCTCGAGCACGCCCAGTTCGGTCGACTGGCTCTCGGGGTTGTAACTGCCCTGAATTTCCTTCAGCAACTCCCGGTAGTCGTAAAATAGCCCTGTATGTCCGCGCAGCACGATTTGGCGAAGCGCGGCCACGGCCAGGTGCGTTTTCCCCGCGCCGCACGGACCCATCAGCAACAGGCCGGTTTCGGTTCCGACCGGGTAGTCGCGGGCGAACGATTCCACGACCAGTTTCGCCTGTGCCAGACTGCGATTCCATGCTGCACCTTCGCGCCCGGCTTCGTAGAGATCGGTATCGAAATTGTCGAAGTCGCAGTGCTCGTAGCGCTTCGGGATTCGCGCGCGCGCCATCGCTCGCGTCGCGCGGTCGGCGCCCGTGCAATCGCAGGGCACGGCCCACACGCGCCGCGTCGTATTCGTGCCGGC
The DNA here is from genome assembly GCA_963757625.1 of Terriglobia bacterium. Taxonomy (GTDB): domain Bacteria; phylum Acidobacteriota; class Terriglobia; order Acidiferrales; family UBA7541; genus Palsa-360. The sequence goes on from CAVWSJ010000007.1 coordinate 1,001,516, forward strand.
AACGGGCCTCTCCCAGGAAACGCGTTTTAGCTTTTCTTCTTCCGCGACCTGTTCGACGGTCTTCCATCCGGTACCGCCGCACAGCGGGCAATCGGGTTGCGCCATGAAGCCAGCATAGGCGCGCGGCAGCGGATGCGCAAGCTGACGCGTCCTGTGGAAAGGCGTGGGAGTGTGGAAAAGAAGGTGATCCACCCGCCGCGGCGGGAACACAGATAAACACAGACGCAGAAAAAGCTTCAGAAGGAAAAATAGATAATATTTATTCTGAATTTATTCTTCGGTTTTATCCGTGTTCATCTGTGTTTATCCGTGGTTGCTTCGCCTTTGTGGACTCGAATTACTTTCGGCGGGGCAACGCGTACCAGGGCATCGTCCGGAGGCCGCGCGGTCACGGATCTCAGACCGCGGGAGAGTTCCTCCTGCACGAACGACGTGAACGCTTCCATCTGGTGCTGCATTTCTCCCATTTTCTCGCGCATGTTGAGAATGATTTCAATCCCCGCGAGGTTGACGCCCATTTCGCGCGTCAGCGTAAGGATTACTTCGAGCCGTTCGAGGTCCGAGTCCGTATAGAGCCGCGTGTTCCCTTGCGACCGCGAAGGCTTCAGCAATCCCACGCGTTCGTAGAGACGCAGCGTCTGCGGATGCAGCTTGTAGAGTTCCGCCACGGCGGAAATCATGTATCCGGCGCGGGCCTTTTTTCGTTTTACGCTGGTGCGCGGCATGACAGCGCTCCTTGCTCCTACGGCAAAATCCACTCTCTTTGTGGGTCATGCCTTCCGGCATGGCCTCGAGTTCGCATCCCTTGCAGGGGTTTTAACCCCTGCCCGTTAAGCCTTCGCCCTTTCAAAAATATCCTTGCGCGGGTCTTCCGGCGCGATTTTTTCCAGTTCCTTCAAAAGTTCGCGTACGCGCTCATCCACCGGTTTCGGCACAAAGACTTGCAGCTCGACATATTGATCTCCGCGGTGCCTCGGGTCGCGGACTGATGGAACGCCCTTTTCGCGCAGGCGCAGCTTCTGGCCGCTGTTGGTGCCCGGCGGAACGCGCAGCAACGAGCGTCCATCCATGGTAGGCACTTCGATCTTGGCGCCCAGCGTCGCTTCCGTAACGGTGATGGGCACGGTGCTGTAAAGATCGTCGCCGCGCCGGTCGAAAAACGGGTGCGGCTTCACATCCGTAATGATGTACAAATCGCCCGGAGGCGCCCCTGCCGTTCCCGCGTTTCCTTTGCCGACGACGCGCACGCGCGACCCTGTCTGCACGCCCGCGGGAATGCGAACCTCGATGGTGTCCACGTGGCGAACGCGGCCATCGCCGCCGCACAGCCGGCACATATTTCGAACTCGCCCGGTGCCGCCGCAGCGCGAGCACGTCAGATTGAAGCGCATCCGCCCGCTCGTCTGCGCCACCTGTCCGGTGCCGCCGCAGGCCGTGCAGCTTTGCGGCTGCCCAACCGATCCCGTGCCATGGCAGTCCGTGCAGGCGTCGAGGCGCGCGATTGAAAGCTTCTTCACGGTTCCGCGCACGGCCTCCCAGAACGTGATTTCAATTTGATATTCCAGACTCGACCCGGGTTCCGGATACGAAGGAGCCTCGGCTGGCGCCCCTCCGCCGCGAAAGTATTGGCTGAACAGGTCGCGGAAACTTGGGCCTGCGCCGCCGCTGCCTCCACCAAAATCGAATCCGCCGAAGTCGAAGTGCACATCGCCGGCGTCCCCCTGGCCGGGCATCCCTGCGGCACCTGGCGTCTCAAAACCAAATTGATCGTACATCTGGCGCTTCTTGGCGTCGGATAGGACGTCGTACGCTTCCTGGACCTGCTTGAATTTCTCCTCGGACGATTTGTCGCCCGGATTCAGGTCCGGATGATATTTTCGCGCAAGTTTCCGGTAGGCTTGCCGGATCTCCTTCTGCGGCGCCTTGCGGGGGACCCCGAGGAGTTCGTAATAATCTTGTTTCGTCGTCGTAGCCATGAAAGTTAGTGACTCGTGATTCGTGTCTGGTGATCCGTGTTTCTCATCACATCGGTCTTCTCGCAGCCTCAGCTGATGACGATCACAGCGACGCCGCTCACTTGCATTGTCGGTCGCGGTTTCAACCGCGACATTCCAAACCTTGCGCGAAAAGGGGCTTCAGCCCCTGACGTCCAAATTACAGCTTCCCCCAGCGCGAGTTGATTTCCGCGAGTTCCTGCTGCTCGCGCTGATGCTCTTCACGGCGCAGACGGCGCTCCTCGTCCAGCCTTCCGCCCATCGAAGCTTCCTTCTGATTGGCGCGTTCGATCCAGCGGTCGATCCAGGCCGTCTTGGCTTCCACGCTCGCGGCCTCTGTCCGGAAGCGCGCGAAATTTCCGCTCAGGTCCACCGCTCGGGGAGGAAAATCCGGCGGCGGCGATTGCTGCGTTTCGTAAAAGAGCCGCTTCCAATCCGCGCTCGGTGTCTCCGAGAGCGTGATCTGAACCATATACAAACCTTCGCGCAATTTTTGAATGGCTTGTGGCGGCCCGGACCGCTTGATCCCCGCATACGTCGTCAAAGCAAGCTCCTGAGAAATCGACAAAAAATAATCCCACTGAAATTTTCCGAATGCTTTGTGGGTCACGCCTTTAGGCGGCCAGTCTTTAGTTCGGCTTTTTCGATTCGTCCACGTCCACGTACTCGGCGTCAATCACCTCGCCGGGCGGTGGCGTCCCCGATCCTGACGGGCCACCCTGTGCGCCCGAGGCCACGTCTCCAGAACCGGTCGCGCCCCCCTGCGCCCCTGCCGCCTGTGAAGTCTTGTAAAGCACTTCAGCGAGCTTGTGCGAGGTGCGTTCGAGTTCCTGCGTGGCCGACTGAATCTGGTCTAGAATGCCTCCGGCCAGAGCGGATTTCGCGCTGGCGACGGCCTCTTCCACCGGCTTGACATCCGATTCGGACAATTTCTCGCGGTTTTCGCTGAGCAGTTTCTCGATCTGGTAAACCCGGTTGTCGAGAATGTTCCGCGCTTCGATCTCCGCCAGTTTCTTCTTATCCTCATCGGCGTGCGATTCGGCGTCGTTGCGCATCCGTTCGGCCTCATCCTTGCTGAGCCCAGTGGACGCGGTGATAGTGATTTTTTGCTCCTTGTTGGTCGCGTGATCCTTCGCCGCGACGTTCAGGATTCCGTTGGCGTCGATGTCGAATGTGACCTCGATTTGCGGCATCCCGCGCGGCGCCGGCGGAATTCCCATCAGATGGAATTTGCCGAGCGTGCGGTTATCCGAAGCCAGTTTTCGTTCGCCCTGCATGACGTGAATTTCGACCGATGGCTGGTTGTCCGCCGCCGTCGAAAACGTCTCCGACTTGCGCGTCGGGATCGTCGTATTCCGCGGGATCAGCACGGTCATGACGCCGCCCAGGGTTTCGACACCCAATGACAGCGGGGTCACGTCGAGCAGCAGGATATCCTTCACCTCGCCGCCCAGCACGCCGCCCTGAATCGCCGCGCCGACCGCGACGACTTCATCGGGATTCACGCCCTTGTGCGGCTCCTTGCCGCCGAACAGTTCCTTCACGATCTGCAGCACGCGCGGGATACGCGTCGAGCCGCCGACGAGTACAACCTCGTCGATTTTGTCCGGCGTGATCCCCGCGTCGGAAAGCGCCTGCTTGGTTGGACCGATCGTGCGCTTCAGGATGTCTTCCATCAACTGCTCGAGCTTTGCGCGGGTCAGCTTCAACTGCAGGTGCTTGGGCCCGGAAGCATCGGCCGTCAAGAACGGCAAATTGATGTCGGTCTCCTGGACTTGCGACAACTCGATCTTGGCCTTTTCGGCGGCTTCCTTCAGCCGCTGGATGGCCATGCGATCCTTACTGACGTCGATGCCCTGGTCCTTCTTGAACTCCGCGGCCAGCCACTCGACGACGCGATTGTCGATATCATCACCGCCCAGGTGCGTGTCGCCCGCAGTCGCCTTGACTTCGACGACGCCCTCGCCGACTTCCAGGATGGAAATATCGAACGTGCCGCCGCCCAGGTCGTACACAGCGATGGTTTCGTCCTTCTTCTTATCCAGCCCGTAGGCGAGCGCGGCGGCGGTGGGTTCGTTGATGATGCGGAGAACTTCCATCCCCGCGATCTCCCCCGCCTGCTTAGTCGCTTGGCGCTGGCTGTCGTTGAAATAAGCCGGCACCGTGATGACTGCCTTGGTCACCTTCTCGCCCAGGAAATCCTCGGCCGCAGTCTTGAGCTTCTGCAGAATCATCGCGGAAATTTCCGGTGGGCTGTATGCTTTGCCGAAAATGTCTACGCGCGCGTCATCATGCGGTCCTTTCGTCACTTTGTAAGGGACGCGCTTGGTCTCCTCGGTTACTTCGTCAAACCGGTGACCCATGAACCGCTTGATCGAATAAATTGTATTCTCGGGATTGGTCACTGCCTGGCGCTTGGCCACCTGGCCGACCAGACGTTCCCCCGACTTGGTGATCGCTACTACCGACGGAGTCGTCCTTCCGCCTTCTTGATTCGGGATAACAACCGGCTCCCCGCCTTGCATAACGGAGACCACAGAGTTTGTTGTTCCCAGGTCAATTCCTATAATTTTGCTCATTGCAACCTACCCTCCTTCAAATATCTGCAGGGGTCGAAACGCGGCCCAAGCCAGACCTCCTCCGGCAATCGCCGGCATGAGTGCCTAACACGCAGGCATTATAATTATTGAGTGCATCTTTGTCAAGTATTTTTGCTATCGAATATATACTTTATTATCTGTAGCTTACAGTTACATAAACTCCATAATGCTCCAAAACAATCGCGGACTTTGGTTGTTTATCTTTCACTTAACCATAGATGACGGATGAAGCTTTCGTTGTTATCATGAGGCGCCGCTGAGAGGTCGCTCCTCAAAAATCTCCGCAGCTTGGATCGTCGAATCGAAATCGAGAACCCCGGGTCGAGTCTGACATGCACCCATTTTCCGGAAATCCGTAGGCAATCAGGATAACCCGCCGCCTTCCTTCTACGTCTATCAGTGCAGAAGAGGCCCGATTGAGTTAGAATGCAGCAACTTTAATTTCTAAGGAGAACCTCGAGTGAAACTGCTTCCTATCCGCCGGGTCGGAATTCCGCTTCTTCTTATCTTTGTGGCCGGAGCTTCGTTGGCGCTCGCGGGCAAGAAGACAAAGAAGCCGGTGAGCACCGCGGCAAAAGAAACATCCGCGCCCGTCTTTTCACAGAGCGCTAAGTCCATCGGCTCACCCAATGCGCCCATCACGATGGAAATCTTTGGCGATTTTGAATGTCCGGCGTGCCGGTCCTTCTATGAAACTTCGCTTAAGCAGGTCATCGACGATTACGTGGTTCCGGGCAAGGTCTATCTTGTGTATCGCGATTTCCCGCTCGAAATCCATCCGTACGCCATGCCGGCGGCGCGATTCGCAAACGCGGCCGCGCAATGCGGTCAATTCCAGGCCGTCGAACGCGCGCTTTATGACAAGCAGGATGAATGGGCGGCTAAAGGCAACATCGACGATGTCATGGCGACTTCATTTTCCGCCCCTGAGATGAAGAAAATTCGCGACTATGAGGCGGCGCATATCACGGAAATCAACGCCTCAATCGAGCGCGACCGTGCGATGGGGATGCAGCGGAACGTGAACCAGACGCCGACGGTTTATGTGACCGCCCATGGCAAGACCGATGCCCTTCCAGGAGGGGGTGTGGCATACTCTTTGCTGAAGCAATATTTCGACTACCTGTTGCGCCAGTGAATATGGCTACTCAAGCGGCGATTGCCGAAACGTATAAACACCCGCCCGTGTGGCCGGGAAGGCTCCTCCTTCTCGGGCGCCTTGTCCTTGGCGCAATATTCATCATCGCCGCCTACACCAAGCTCCACTTCGACGGCGCCTGGCATTTCGGCGACTACCACTTCTTCTTTGCCATGGTCATCAACTCCTACGACATATTGCCCATCGGTGGGGTTGAATGGGCAGCGAGAATATTGCCCTGGTTTGAATTGGGACTTGGCATCCTTCTGCTCTTAGGCGTTGGGTTGCGGTGGACCGGTTTGGCCGCAAGCGCGCTCCTGCTGGTATTCATCGTCGCCATGACGCGCGCGTACTTGCACGGCCTCGAGATCATGTGCGGGTGTTTCGGAAACAATGAAAAGCTGGGGCCCCTCACATTGCTGCGCGACAGCAGCATGCTCATTCCCGCTATCGGCGTGACGATCGGCGCGTTTCTAACCAAGAAACGCAACGGTACAGTTTCTTCCTGATCCCCGCGTGCTCCCCGCGCAATTGCGCTAGAATAAAAAGATTATGGTAGAGCTGCCGCCGATCACGCTCCGCTTGCGCGGCCGCAAGGTTGTCGGACGCGTCGCTTTTGCGTTGCTGCTGCTGGCTTCGATCTCCATCGGCGCGGTTGCAGGTCTGCTGTTCGTCTATTCGAGCGACCTCCCGCAGATTCACGCCCTGGAGGATTTCCGCCCCGACATCGTCACGGAACTGTACGCCGATGACGGCCAGATCATCGGCAGCTTCGCGCTGCAGCGCCGCATCCTGCTTACCTACGAGCAGATTCCGCCTGTCCTGAAGGACGCCATCCTCACTACCGAAGATCAGCACTTCGACCAGCACTGGGGCGTGGATTTCACGCGCGTCGCCGGCGCTGCCTGGCGAAATCTGCTGGCGCATCGGGTCGCCGAGGGCGCCAGCACGCTGACCATGCAGCTGGCGGGCACGCTGTTCCTGGACCGCTCCGACCGCAGCATGCGCCGCAAGATTCAGGAAACGCTGCTGGCCCTCCAGATCGAACGCCATTATTCCAAGCAGCAAATTTTCACGATGTACTGCAATCAGATTTATCTCTCCCACGGCAATTACGGGTTTGAAGCCGCATCGGAATATTATTTTGGAAAACCCGTGGGCAAGCTGACGCTGCCCGAAGCGGCCCTGCTTGCGGGCCTGATCCGCGGACCGGGTTATTCTCCCATCCTGCACCCGCAACGCTCGCTTGCACGCCGCAACGTGGTGCTGGACCGCATGGCGGTCGTGGGAAAAATCACGGAAGCACAGGCGCGGCAGGCAAGGGCGGAGCCGATGGGCCTGCATGTGGATGCGCCGCGAAACACTCTGGCCCCGTATTTCGTGGAGGAGATCCGCAAATATCTCGAAAGCACTTATGGCACCGAAACCGTGCACGAACGCGGACTGCGCGTGTACACCACTCTGAATGTCGCCATGCAGCGCGCCGCCAACCTGGCCATTCGGGACGGCCTTCATGCCTACGACCGGCGCCACGGCTGGCGGGGCAAGCTCGACAATATTCTTGCCGACCATCGTGACACTCTTGAAACTTATGAGGACGACGACTGGCATTGGCCGATCGAAAAGGGCGACTACGTCACCGGCCTGGTCACAGCCGTGGACCAAAAAGCCGCGACAATTAAGATCGGCCAGTATCGCGCCATGCTGACACAGCCGGATTTTGCCTGGACGGGCCACAAATCTCCCGCTGAGTTGCTGAAAGTCGGAGACCTCGCTCAGGTAAATATCAAGGACATCAACGGCAGCGTGGCGCATGTCGAATTGGAGCAGGAAGTGGGTCCGCAAGCCGCGATGTTGGCCATCGACAACCCCACCGGAGAAATCAAGGCGATGGTCGGAGGGTACAGCTTCGAGGAATCAAAATTTAATCGAGCCACGCAGGCCCAGCGGCAGGTTGGCTCTTCCTTCAAGATTTATGTCTATTCGGCCGCAATGGAGCAGGGCTACACGCCGTTCGATACGATCCTTGACGCACCGTACACTACTATGAGCGGGGGGCAGCCTTATTCACCGCACAATTACGACGAGAAATTCGAAGGAACGATCACTCTGCGGCGCGCGCTTGAGGGCTCACGCAACGTTCCCGCCGTGAAGCTGGCCGAAAAAATCGGCATGAACAGCGTGATCGACATGGCGCGGCGTTTCGGCATCACCAGCCCGTTGCCTCCCTACTTGCCCATCACGCTGGGCGCGGCGGACTTGAACCTGCTCGAGCACACCTCCGCATTCACCGTTTTTCCCAACGACGGAATTCGAATCGATCCGCACATGATCCGCCGGGTCACAAGTTACGATGGCGCGCTGCTCGAACAAGCGCATCCCGTCGTCCACGACGTGCTTGAGCCCGATGTGGCGCGGACGATGACGGCCATGCTGGAAGACGTGGTGAAGTTCGGAACCGGCATGCCGGCGCGCGCGCTGGGCCGCCCTGCCGGCGGCAAAACGGGAACGACAAATGACTTCACCGACGCGTGGTTTATCGGGTTCACGCCGGAACTGACCGCCGGCGTGTGGGTCGGCTACGATGATAAGCAGGTGTCTCTCGGAAAGCCTGAAACCGGAGCGGTAGCCGCTCTACCCATCTGGCTGGAATTCATGCAGGGTGCGCTCGACGGCAAGCCGATTGAGGATTTCCAGAATGTGGTTCCGCTCGAAAAATTGGCACTGACAAAGACTGTAAAGGTGGACACGCCGGATAACGCTCCCACCGAGGGCGGCGAAAGTCCGGCCATGCCCGATGAGGCTCCGGCAAATATTCCGCCCGCACCCGAAAAGACTCCCGTCGGAGAGGCGCCCGCCAAAGCAACGCCACCTGCGCAGGATAACTCCACGCCGCCAAGCCCGCGCGGTTAGTCCCAACCATGGTGTTGATTTTGATTCAAGACCGAGGAGAAACCCGATCCCTCATTGCTTCGAGCAAAAGCTGGGGCGCCACGTTGTCCTCATCCAAAAGGATGGGTCCCTTACTTTGGCGCTTTGCGGAATGGGTCCCAGCCCCCGGGCGGAAGCGGCATGGCACGGCCACGCAAGTCGATGAGTGTGATTCCCTTCCCGCGAGTGATTTCACCGATAATGCTTATCGGGACGCCTGCTACACTCTTCGGCAGCCGCCGCGCAAGGCGCTTGGGAACCGTGAATAGCAGCTCGTAGTCCTCGCCCCCGTGAAGCGCGAGGGATAAGGGGTCGAGGCCAATCTGTTTCAGTTCCTCCGGCACATTCACCAGAGGAATTTTCTCCGCCCATACACGCGCACCGACTCCACTTGCTTTGCAAACATGCCCCAGATCGGTCGAGAGGCCGTCGGAGGTATCGATCATCGCGGATGCGAGCTTATGCTTCACCAGCCATTGGCCTAGCTCCAACCGGGGCTCAGGGTAGAAATGCTTTTTGGACAGCTTCTTCCACTGCTTCTTCCCGTCCAAGCGCCTTCGAATCAAACGCAGCCCCAATTCAGCCTCTCCCAGCGATCCGCTGACGCAAATCAAATCGCCTGGCCGCGCGCCGGATCGCAAAATTGCCCGGCCGGGATCAACCACGCCGATGACCATCAAACTGATTACGACTTTGGGATACTTTGTCGTATCGCCGCCGATCAAGACGAGGCCAAACCGCCGGGCCGCAAGCGCCATCCCCCCAAGAAAATCGTCCAGCCACTTTTTGGCGCAGGCCTCGGGAATCGCCAGTGTGAGCAAGAAATAACGTGACCGTGCGCCCATGGCCGCCAGGTCGCTGGTCGCCCGGGCCAGGGCCTTGTAGCCCACTGCTTTGGGGGGATGAACGTGTCGCAGGAAATGCACATTTTCAAGAAACGCGTCGGTCGTGACGACCCAATCGGCGCGCCCTGCGGGGCGTAGCACAGCCGCATCATCTCCAATGCCTGTGCGCACGCCGGGCGCAATGGAGGGAAATTTGCGGCTTACCCTGTCGATCAGTTGGTCTTCGCTGGCCATAAGTACAGTTGTCGAAAACCCCTCAGTCATGCTCTCATAGCTACCATCTTAGAGTAAGGCTGCGGATTGCGTAAGGGGCACGACTGTCCCGAACGGGCAAAAAGGGGTTGACTCCGCCCCAAGCCTGAACCTAGACTAAGGCGGGTTTCGAACCAGGGCCTTCGGTTCAAACGGCCAGTGATAGTTGCGGGCTTCATTTAATAGCTTGATTTTGTTACGCGAAGCCCGTCAGAAGTGAGTTTGCCGTTCGGGGGATGAGCGGCTCCAGCCTCTCGAAAGATCTTAAGTGAAGTAGATGGGTTTCAGGGTGCGGGCTCTGCTTGACGCCCGCCAGGTTAACGATGAAGCCAGAGGCTTACACATTCTTTGTAGCGTCAAATAGAAACGGGGCCTTCCGAAAGGTCACCGTACCTGTTTACATCTTGCACTTGCTTGCGGTTCTGGTGGTCGTAGGCGGCATCACCGTCATTGCCGCCGCCAGCTCCTATACGCGCATGCTCTGGAAAGTCGGGAATTACAACGCGCTCCGCCGCCAGCAGGATACCCTCAAGCACAATTACGAGCAGCTCCAATCCAGCGTCAAGGACACCAATGAGCGGCTGGATTCCTTGCAATCGCTTGCCACCGAAGTGGCCATGACCTACGGATTCATGCGATTCCGCCAAAGTCCCTTCGATCTGAAGGAAGCTTCGGTGGGACCGGACGATGGATTTGAGCAATCCGTAGCGCAGTTCAACTTCCTGGAAAAGAATGCGGGTTCCGCTGAGCTTCCCATGGGAAGTCTGCAGGCTCTTTCCAGCAGCGGGCTGGGCGACCTGACCTCCACACCGTCGTTGTGGCCCGTGATTGGCCACCTCACCGGAACCTTCGGCGAGCGCATGGACCCGTTCAGCGGTGAAGGCGCCTTCCATACCGGCGTGGACATCGCGGCCCAGTATGGCGATACGGTCCGAGTTTCCGCGGATGGCATTGTAATTGAGGCGGGTGACCGGGCCGGGTACGGCCGCCTGGTTGTCGTCGATCACGGATTCGGCGTGACCACCTGGTACGGCCATCTGTCCACCTTCAATGTCATGGTGGGCGAGCAACTCAGGCGCGGCGACACCATCGGAAATGTCGGCGTCAGCGGGCGATCCACCGGGCCGCACGTGCACTACGAAGTTCGTATCAATGGCGCGCCGGTTAATCCGATGCGCTACCTCCGCCAGGCCTCCGCAGCGGATTGATCATCTCCCTGTAGGCTCCTGTTGAAGACCCCATTCAATTTTCACGCAATCTTATTTCGTCTTTTGGGGCTCGGCGAGCTTCAAGATATCGGGAGTGAACTCCATCTGAATCCGAACCTGCTCCGCTGAGGCGCTGACATCTGCGTTTTTCAGCACGGAATCAAGCACTCCGTATGTCGCGGGGTCCATGGATTGTTGCGTTTTCGGGGTTTCCAGGCCTGCTTTGCCGAACACGCGAAGCATTTCCAGCGCGGCCTGGATTTCGCGTGCGTCGGTCGCTGACTGGCATTCCCCTTCCAGAGAAACGCGCAGGTCGTTTCCCTCGGGACGCGCCGCCAGCGTTACCCATTGCACCGATCGGGCGAGGTTGATCAACTGCGCGGATTGAACTCCGCCAGGAGAAAAATTATCAGGAATTGGCGGCACGCGGCTAATCGCAAAGACCGCCGCTCCCGCCACGCGCGCGGCTCGTTCACGGGCGGGGTCAGGAGCGGAGGGATCACCGACGTGATCGAGCAATGGAGCAATACTCGGGCCTTCGACAATCGCGATGCGGTGATCGTCAAGGAATGAGACGGAATTCCAGCTCTTGTGATCGTCTGTCGGAAACAGGAAAACTTCGCGTCCTTCCTGATGATCGACTCTTCCCTCCCGCAGTGCGTAATCATGAATCTTCCGCCGGTCGAATCGCCCCTCAGCCAAGACGATCGTTTTCCTCGGATCCGGCTTGCTTTGATCCTGGCTCATTCCGCCAGGCCACAAGGCAATGGCCACGGAATCCAGATCATTTTCAAAATCGAATCCGGTGGACTTCACAAAATCCGAGTAATCGCGGTCCGGCACGGCAATTGGCCCTTTGTCAGGCCGCTGTTGGTAAAATGTGGATGCGCGTATGGCGGCTAGATCAGCATAAATCACCGTGGTCGCTCCGGCGGGAACCTCAGAAATCAATTCAGGAGCGGGCGAGGCGTTGGCAACGTCGCTTCGCCGAAAACCAAAATAGAAAAGAGCGGCGCCCACAATTGCGATTGCGGTCAATCCAGCTGCAATAAGGGTAGCTTTCCTCCACCGTTGCATCCGCGCCCTCCCCTTTCCATTCTCTCACTGTTGGGTTAGTCACGCCACGGGCAAGGGGTAACTGCCGGGAAAGGCTCGTGCGGAAGGGTGATAGCTAATGCGGGCTTACTCGGCAGAGTTCAATTCGTGTAATGGAGCGTTGCCGTTGCCGCCACGGCCTTGGGAGTCAAAAGAGAAAAGTTATTATTAAAAACCAGGTAGTAGTTTCCGGTTGCGGGAAGCTGCGCGCTGATGCTGCCTTGCGTTATCCTTCCGCTGTTGTAAAGGGTCGGCGAAGAATGTCCGTTTTTGAAGTTGACAAAGTTGTCTTCCGTCAGGACATATACCTCGACGTCATTTCCCAGCCCGCCGGTGGCAGTGAAATGTCCGTCCACTGAAACATTGGTCGCATCGGCAGGTACCGTCAGCGTGTAGTAGGAAAATCCCAGCGCGGCCACGGTGAGCGCTCCATCCACGATTATCTGCGTCCGAGGCTGCGGCAGTATTTGCGCAATTGTCGGATTGGAAGCGGAGCCGCTTCCGGCCTGCTTGATCTCGCTTACGGCCTTTCCCCAAACCGATGAGCGCACCGATAATTACCATCGCCGCCAGGAATTTCCATCCCCAGGTTGACTTCCCGCTAGCGCGTGGCGCCACGGGGGCAGCAGGTGCGACGGGAACGGGAGTGGCGGCTTGAGGCATAACGGGAGCCGATGCAACGGGAACAGTTGCTTCGGGAGTAGCCGCGATACCGGGCAACGCGCGTCCGCACTTTATGCAGAACTCTGAATCTTCGGGGAGACTTGCGCCACAGTGGGGGCAAAACATGTTGGCTACCTCGCTCGTGGGATACTGTTATGGCCCCGAACTATAGCCGGAGTAGCCGCTGATAGCAATGGCGGCGGAGGGCTGGAAATTTTAGATTGAAAGTAGATCGGCGAGTCGCGTCAGCTCAAGGCGTCGAGCAGAGAAACCCATTAAGCGGGGCATATCACGCGGAACGGCCCTTCCTTGAAGGGCGAATCAGGCGGCGAAGGGCCGCGTTGACAGATCGATCGTCCGGAAAATGCTCGGCCACATCGGGTGAAAGTAGCACCAGATTGGTCCCGCCTTTGTACCGTGCCGCATACTTGCCTCGAACGCCACCTTTCAATCTTGAAAGATCGTATTCCCTGCGCAAATTATCATGGCGCTTTCGCTTTTCAGTTCTCTTGTTCATAGTGTGTTCGCTCACGCCGCGTCGCCTTGCGTGCGCTGATGATTCTGATGCTCTCGTTCCGGTCCGCATGGGCCACAATCAAGAGTCGGCCGGAGCTTGAAGTTCCGGCGGTGATGAACCGCTGTTCTTGGACCGAATGATCCGGGTCTTGATAAGTCAACGCCAACGGATCACCAAACACCGTTGCCGCTTCGTGAAATGAAACCCCATGCTTCCGGCGATTTTGAGCCGCTTTACTCGGGTCCCATTCAAAGGTCACTTTCCCATTCTACTCCATCACCTGCCTCTGCGGATCCACCTGAATTCGGATAAGCCCGTACTGTAACGGCCATTGCCGCAAGGGCCATCTCACCCCAAAAAGATTTCTCCCCCCAGAGCATCCAGAGGTGTAGAATAGCTTTTCCAGCACGGACTTGAAGATCGGACCCGGGTGTGGGCTTTGAATTGAGCCCACTTGAGTAGGGGCGAGGTTTGCACAGGTCTTCCACAGGGTGCCCTTGCAATTCACGTGCCCATTTGTTATATTTTTTCGGTTTGCGCCGTGCTGGCGTAGCTCAGTTGGTAGAGCATCTGATTTGTAATCAGAGGGTCGGGGGTTCAAATCCCTCCGCCAGCTCTGCCAAAATTTTTCGAGTCAGGGGATTTCCGATTAATTGCGGGAGGCAGGTTCCTGCATCGCGAAGCAAGTGTGCTGGTGTCTCTTAAATCTTCGCTGGTGCATTATGGACTTCTTTGTTCGTTTTCCCCCGTGCGGACGGGTGGGTGAGTGGCTAAAACCAGCAGACTGTAAATCTGCCGCTCCTTGCGGGCTACGGAGGTTCGAATCCTCCCCCGTCCACCATCTGAACGCACTGCGTGCGGCAAACAGGACTCGCCTGGGTAGCTCAGTTGGTAGAGCGCGTCCTTGGTAAGGACGAGGTCACCGGTTCAATCCCGGTCCCAGGCTCCAGACGGGTGCGGGCTTTACTTTTACGCTGAACGTTTTAGGTGAAGCGTGGAGCCCGCCATAGAGAAACGATGCGGGCTCTATTTTTACGCTGAACGTCCCGATCTGATCGGGACGTGGAGCCTGCTGGAAAGTTTGAGGGAGCAGACCGGGCGGGGGTAACTCAACGGTAGAGTCTCGCTCTTCCAAGGCGATGGTTGCCGGTTCAAATCCGGTCCCCCGCTCCAAAGATTTCGAGTGTGGGCTCAACTTTGAGCCCGCCTATTTTAAGGACTTGAGGCGATGGCGAAGGAAAAATTCGAGCGAACCAAGCCGCACCTGAATATCGGGACGATCGGGCACATCGATCACGGCAAGACGACGCTGACGGCGGCGATCACCAAGGTGCTGTCGAAGCACAACCCGAAGGTGGCGTTCCGGGCGTTTGATTCGATTGACAACGCGCCGGAGGAACGCGAGCGCGGGATCACGATCGCGGTGTCGCACGTCGAGTACGAGACGGCGAACCGGCACTACGCGCACATCGACTGTCCGGGACACGCCGACTACGTGAAGAACATGATCACCGGGGCGGCGCAGATGGACGGGGCGATCCTGGTGGTGGCGGCGACCGACGGGCCGATGCCGCAGACGCGGGAGCACATTTTGCTGGCGCGGCAGGTGGGCGTGCCGTCGATCGTGGTGTTCATGAACAAGTGCGACTCGGTGGAGGATCCCGAGCTGCTCGAGCTGGTGGAGCTGGAAGTGCGCGAGCTGCTGAAGCTTTATCAGTTTCCGGGGGACACGATTCCGGTGGTTCGCGGCTCGGCGCTGGGGGCTTTGAACGGCGAGGAGAAGTGGGAGAAGCAGATTGACGCCTTGATGGACGCGGTGGACAAGAACATCCCGCTGCCGGTGCGCGATGTGGACAAGCCGTTCGCGATGCCGATCGAGGACATTTTTTCGATCTCGGGCCGCGGCACGGTGGTCACGGGGCGCGTGGAGCGCGGCAAGGTGAAGGTGGGCGAGGAAGTGGAGATTGTGGGTTTCCGGCCGACGATGAAGCGCGTGGTGACGGGAATCGAGATGTTCCGCAAGCTGCTGGACGAAGGCATGGCGGGAGACAACGTGGGACTGCTGTTGCGCGGCACGGAAAAGGAAGAAGTGGAGCGCGGGCAGGTGTTGGCCAAGCCGGGCTCGATCACGCCGCACACGAAATTCAAGGCGGAAGCGTACGTACTGACCAAGGAAGAAGGCGGCCGGCACACGCCGTTCTTCACCGGGTACAGGCCGCAGTTTTACTTCCGGACGACGGACGTGACCGGAGACGTGAAGCTGCCGGCGGGCGTCGAGATGGTGATGCCGGGCGACAACGTGAGCGCGGAGATCAGCCTGATCACGCCGGTGGCGCTCGAGAAAGGGCTGCGCTTCGCCATCCGCGAAGGCGGCCACACCGTCGGCGCCGGAGCCGTCACGGAGATCATCGAGTAATTTCGAGGGGACGCCATGCGCGAAATCATTACGCTGCAGTGCAACGATTGCAAGAACCGGAACTACACGACCACCAAGAATCGGAAGAAGCATTCCGACCGGATGGAGACCAAGAAATTTTGCAACACGTGCCGCAAGCACACCGGTCACAAGGAAGTGAAATAGCCGAGTTAGGGGAGTAGGTTCAACGGTAGACCATCGGTCTCCAAAACCGAGAGTGGGGGTTCGAATCCCTCCTCCCCTGCCACTTCGGCGGCCGATGGGTGCGGACTTTGGTTGCAATCTGCCGGAACAGTGGCGAGGGCTAGCCAACGAGGGATTGCGAGCGGAGAAGGTAGCAAACAATGGCAACGGTGGTGGGAAAATTGAAGAACGAAGAGTCACAGAGCGGCAGGCCATCGATTGACGTCTCCGGTTTTATTGCCAAGCTCGGTGAATATCCCCGCCGGTGGCGCGCGTTTCTGCACGAAGTGCGCGTGGAGATGCGCCAGGTTACCTGGCCCACGCGGCGTGAGGTCTTCATAACCACCTGGGTCGTGATGGTGACCGTGGCATTTTTCGGGGTCTTTTTCTTTGGCGTGGACAGCGCCGCCAGCTGGCTCGTCCAGCAGGTGATTAAAATTTTCGGGCATTGAGGCGAACGATTGGATATGGCGAAGCAGTGGTACATCATCCACACCTACTCGGGGTTTGAGAAGAAGGTGAAGGAAAGCCTCGAAAGCCGCGTGGCCGCGTTCGGGCTGCAGGAGAAGATTGGCCGCATGATGATCCCGACCGAGGACGTCGTGGAAGTGCGCGGCGGCAAGAAAACGATTTCGTCGCGAATGCTTTATCCGGGTTACGTGCTGGTCGAAATGGATATGGACGATTACACCTGGCACGTCGTCCGCAATACTCCGCGGGTCACCGGATTTGTCGGGTCGGGCGAGACGCCCACTCCCCTTTCCGACGACGAAGTTGAAAATATTTTGCACCGGGTGACGACTTCCGTGGACCGGCCGAAACCCAAGCTGGTGTTCGAGCGCAACGAGCAGGTCCGCATCATCGAGGGGCCGTTTGCCAGCTTTACCGGCGTGGTCGACGACGTGAACAGCGACCGCAGCACGCTGAAGGTTTCCGTCACGATTTTCGGCCGCTCGACGCCGGTGGAACTGGATTTTGCGCAGGTGGAAAAGATCGCCTAGTTCCGTTCACGGTGAGCCTTCACGGCGAACCGCGGGATCGCGGAACAGGCCGCACGCAGGGGAATTCGCATGGCGAAAAAAGTACAAGCAACCGTGAAATTGCAGCTGCCCGCCGGCAAGGCAACTCCGGCGCCGCCCGTGGGGACCGCGCTCGGCCCGCAGGGCGTGAACATCATGGATTTCGTAAAGCAGTTCAATGCCAAGACTGCCAAGGAACCCGATGGCATGATTATTCCGGCCTTGGTCACGATCTACAGCGACCGCACGTTCACATTCATCACCAAGACGCCGCCGGCCTCCGAGCTTCTGAAGCGCGCCGCCGGAATCGTCAAGGGATCGGCCGAACCGAACCGCAACAAGGTCGGCAAAGTGACGCGCAAGCAGGTTGAGGAGATCGCCAAGACCAAGCTGCCGGACTTGAACACCACCAGTCTCGACTCCGCGGTGCGCACGGTGATGGGTACCGCGCGCAACATGGGTCTTGAGGTGGAAGGGTAGGAGAAGCGATGGCTCGCAAACTGGGAAAGAATATCAAGAAGGCGCGCGCGCTGGTCGAGGCGCGTCCCTACAAGATGACTGAAGCTGCGGAAGTCATCAAGAAGGCCCATTACGTCAAGTTTGACGAAACGGTCGAACTGGTCGTCAATCTGGGCATCGATCCCAAACATTCGGATCAAATGGTGCGCGGCACAGTTGTGTTGCCGCACGGCCTGGGAAAATCCAAGCGTGTGCTGGTGATCGCGACCGGCGAAAAGGTCCGCGAAGCGCAGGATGCCGGCGCGGATTTCGTTGGCGGCGAAGATATGGTGCAGAAGATTCAGGAAGGCTGGACCGATTTTGACGCGGTCATCGCCACGCCGGACATGATGCGCTCGGCGGGACGCCTGGGTAAGGTGCTCGGCCCCCGCGGCCTGATGCCCAACCCCAAGACCGGAACGGTCACCTTCGAAGTCGCCAATGCGGTGAAGGAAATCAAGGCCGGCAAAGTGGAGTTTCGCGTTGACAAGCAAGGCATCATCCATTCGCCCATCGGCAAGATCAGTTTTGACGCCGCGAAACTCGCCGCAAACGCGCACGCGCTCATTGGCTCGATCCTGAAGGCGAAGCCTGCGGCGGCCAAAGGCAAGTACGTCAAGAAAGTCACTCTGACTTCGACGATGGGCCCGGGCGTACTGATCGATCCGGCCGAAGTGGAAGAGGCTGTCGCAGCGGCGGCATAGGCGGCCAGTGGTCCAACAATAGGTTGCCGGCAGTCCCGGAGGGACGAAACAACGTAGCCCACCGGGCAACCGGTGGGAGAATAGACCAGAATTATCAGAGAGCCCCGGCAGGGGCGACACAGAGCGACACGAGATTTTGAGCATGAGAATTCGGAGCTAGGCATGAAAAAACGCAGCGAAAAACAGAAAGACCTCGACAATCTGAAAACCGAACTGGCGAAAGTCTCGACCGTGATCCTCTCGACCTTTCAGGGCATCACCGTCGAGGACGACAACAAGCTTCGCCGCGCCGTGCAGCAGGCCGGCGGGCACTACCGGGTCGTGAAAAACACGCTGGCCGAGCGGGCGGGCGCGGGCACCCCGAATGAGGCCCTGCTGAAGAATCTGTCGGGAACGAATTCGATCGCTTACACGGCGACCGATCCCGTTTCGCTGGCCAAGGCGCTCACCAAGATTGCCAAGGACGTCCCGGCGTACCAGTTCCGGGCGGGAATCGTCGAAGGGCGCGTGCTCTCGATCGCGGAAATTCAGCAACTCGCATCGCTGCCCTCGAAGGAAGAATTGATCAGCAAGATCATGTTTCTGCTGGGCGCGCCGGCAACGCGAATCGCGTCGGCCCTGGCGGCAGTCAACCGCAACCTGGCCGTTACGGTCAGCGAGGCGGTCAAGGCCAACAAGTTCGGGTCGGAGCCTGGCTCACCGGCGCCTGCTCCGGTCGAAACAGCTCAATAATCAAGAATTCTAACTGCATCTAATAGGAGAGGACATCGCAATGGCAAACAAGGTGGAAACGATACTGGAAGAAATCAAGGGCCTTACGCTTCTCGAGGCCGCCGATCTGGTCAAGAAGATGGAAGAGACCTTCGGCGTCTCGGCGGCTGCGGCGGCGCCGGTCGTAATGGCGGGCGGCGCGGCGGCGGGCGCCGGCGCGGCACCGGCCGAGGAGAAGACTGAATTCTCCGTCGTGCTCACGGATGTGGGCGCGAACAAGATCAACGTCATCAAGGCCGTCCGCGAGGTCACCAGCCTGGGCCTCAAGGAAGCCAAGGATCTGGTCGACAGCGCCCCCAAGCCGATCAAAGAGGGCGTGAACAAGGACGAGGCCGCGACGATCAAGAAGAAATTCGAAGAAGTCGGCGCCAAAGTCGAAGTCAAGTAACGTTTTCAGGTACCCAGCTATTCCGGCGCGAGGCGGCATGGACGCGGCCGTGCCAGCCGCGCCCTGAGGGCTCGCTTACGCAATCTGCAACGCCTGATTTTGCAACCTTTATTTGGCCCCGCCGGGACCTAGGGCGGCAGTGTCTGTCCTGCCGCATGATCGTGTCCCGGCCCAACCCTGCGATCTTCACGAGGTCATAGCATGGAAAATGGAAACGGCAATCACCATATGCGAGAACGCGAGCGGCTGGATTTCTCCAAGATTCAGAGCTCGATTCAAATCCCGAACCTGATCGAGGTTCAGAAGAAATCCTACCAGCGATTTCTTCAGATGGACTTGCTCCCCTCCGAGCGCGAGGATGGCGGCCTGCAATCGGTGTTCACTTCGGTATTTCCGATTCAGGATTTCCGCGGTCTCTCGCAGCTGGATTTTGTGGACTATTCCATCGGGAACTGGGAGTGCAAGTGCGGCAACCTGAAGGGTCTGCACCACCTGCGCGCCACCTGCCGCAATTGCGGCGCTTCGGTGGTCACCAATCCTTACCAGACCGGCGATGTGCTCTGCACCAAGTGCGGCACGTTCAACAAGAACACGCCCACGTTCTGCGAGAAGTGCGGCGACCCGGTCGGCATGCAGCTCAAGTACGACGTGAACGAGTGCCAGGAGCGCGGCATGACCTACGCCGCACCGCTCAAGGTCACCATCCGTCTGACCATTTACGACAAGGATCCCGATACCGGCGCCAAAAACATCCGCGACATCAAGGAGCAGGAGGTTTTCTTCGGCGACATCCCGCTGATGACCGACAACGGCACGTTCGTCATCAACGGCACCGAGCGCGTCATTGTCAGCCAGTTGCACCGTTCCCCGGGAGTCTTCTACGAATCCGCGAACAATCGCAGCTATTTCCTGGGAAAAATAATTCCCTACCGCGGCTCCTGGGTCGAATTCGAGTACGATACCAAGAACATTCTGTACGTTCGCATCGACCGCAAGCGCAAATTCCTGGGCTCGATCTTCCTGC
Source organism: Terriglobia bacterium (assembly GCA_963757625.1). Lineage (GTDB taxonomy): Bacteria > Acidobacteriota > Terriglobia > Acidiferrales > UBA7541 > Palsa-360. Next base: position 1,021,762 of record CAVWSJ010000007.1, read on the forward strand.
GCGCCCTGGGAATGAAGTCCAACGAGGAAATCCTGCGCACGTTTTATCAGGTCGAGCGCGTGACGCTGCGCGACGGCGACCTGTACTGGAACCTTTCCGAAGGGTTGATCGACCGGAAGCTTTCGCACGAAATTAAGAATCCCAAGAGCGACGAAGTACTGGTCGGCGCGCACAAGCGCATCACCGAAGCGCTCTACAAGGAGCTGGTGAAGGCCAAGGTTCCCGCCGCTTATGTGGGCCTCGCCGATCTTGAGGGCGCCTACTCCGTCGCCGACCTGGTGAACCGCCAGACCGGCGAAGTGCTGCTCGAAGCCAACAAGCCGCTCACCGCGGAAATCTGGTCGGCGCTCAGCGAAGCCGGCATCACCAGCGTGGACGTGTTCTTCCCCGATCGCGACGATGTCGGCGTCGTGCTTTCCCGCACGCTCGATAAGGACGCCATTCGCTCCTCCCGCGAAGCGCTCATCGAAATCTACCGCAAGCTGCGTCCCGGCGATCCGCCGACGCTCGAAACGGCCACCGCCCTGTTCAACGGCATGTTTTTCGACCCGCGCAAGTACGACTTCAGCCGCGTAGGCCGATTGAAGTTCAATATCAAGTTTGGCCTCGAAACTCCGCTCAACACGCGAACGCTCGATGCGGCCGACTTCGTGGCCTCCATCCGCTACCTGCTCAAGCTGCGCAAGAACATCGGCACGGTGGACGACATCGATCACTTGGGCAATCGCCGCGTGCGCGCGGTCGGCGAACTCCTCGAGAACCAGTTCCGCATCGGCCTGGTCCGCATGGAGCGCGCCATCAAGGAAAAAATGTCGGTGTACCAGGAAATGTCCACCGCCATGCCGCACGATCTTGTCAACGCCAAGCCGGTCATGGCAGCAATCCGCGAATTTTTCGGCAGTTCGCAACTATCGCAGTTCATGGATCAGACCAATCCGCTCAGCGAAATCACCCACAAGCGGCGCCTCTCGGCCCTCGGGCCGGGCGGTCTCTCCCGGGAACGCGCCGGCTTCGAGGTGCGCGACGTTCACCCCACGCACTACGGCCGCATCTGTCCGATTGAGACGCCGGAAGGTCCGAACATCGGGTTGATCAGCTCCCTTTCCTGCTATTCGCGGATCAACGAATTCGGCTTCATCGAATCGCCCTACCGCAAGGTCAAGGGCGGGCGCGTCATCGACTACGTGCTCATCGTCAATGCCGGCGAGAGCGAGTTCAAGGCCGGCGAAATCATCGAGCGCGACAAAGTCGAAGCCGTCAACGAGGAACTCAAGCGCCGCAAAGTCACGTACGACCCGTACTGTTTCTACCTCTCCGCGTGGGAGGAAGACCGCTACGTGGTCGCCCAGGCCAACGCTTCGCTCGATGAGAAAGAACGCATCACCACCGAACTGGTCAACTGCCGTCAGGCCGGTAACTTCGTCCTGAAGGGCCGCGAGGAAGTGGACTACATCGACGTGTCGCCGAAACAGCTCGTCTCGGTGGCCGCGAGCCTGATTCCGTTCCTTGAAAACGACGACGCGAACCGCGCCCTGATGGGTTCGAACATGCAGCGCCAGGCCGTGCCCCTGATCCGCGGGGAAGCTCCGCTGGTCGGCACCGGCATGGAGCGCGTGACCGCGCGCGATTCCGGCGCGGTCGTCATCTGCCGCCGCGACGGCATTGTCGATCAGGTGGACTCCGAGCGCATCATTGTGCGCGTCGAATCCGACCACTCGGGCGTGCTCTCCCGCGAAGTCGGCGCCGACATCTACCAGCTCATCAAATTCAAGCGCTCGAACCAGAATACCTGCATCAACCAGAAGCCGCTGGTCCGCGTGGGCGACCGCGTCCGCCAGGGCCAGGTCCTGGCCGACGGGCCCTGCACCGAGCGCGGCGAACTCGCGCTGGGCCGGAACGTCCTGGTCGCGTTCCTTCCCTGGCGCGGCTACAACTTTGAGGACGCCATCCTGGTCAGCGAAAAACTGGTCAAGGACGACTACTACACTTCGATCCACATCGAGGAATATGAAATCGAGGCGCGTGACACCAAGCTCGGCCCCGAGGAAATCACGCGCGATATCCCGAACATCAGCGAAATGTTCCTCCGCAACCTCGATGAAAGCGGCGTGATCCGCATCGGCGCGACCGTGCGGCCCGGCGACATCCTGGTCGGCAAGGTCACTCCGAAGGGCGAAACCACGCTCACGCCGGAAGAAAAACTGTTGCGCGCAATCTTCGGCGAAAAAGCCGGTGACGTTCGCGACGCTTCGCTCTACTGCCCGCCGGGCATCGAGGGCACCGTCGTCGACGTCAAGATTTTCTGCCGCAAGGGCGCGGAAAAAGACGAACGCCACAAGGCCATCGAGGCTTCCCAGGTGTTCAAGCTGGAGAAGAACCTCTCCGATGAAATCCGCATCCTCACCGACGAGCGCCTGAAGCGGCTCTCCGTGCTGCTCGACGGCAAGCAACTCGTGGCCGACCTGCACGACGAGAAGACCAACAAGCGCCTGATCACCAAGGGCACCGAGCTGACCCGCGATATCATCGAGAAAATCGCCACCCGTAACCTGAAGCGCCTGAAGCTGGCCGACAAAGATCCTCTCCTCATCGAGAAGATCGATGAAATCGAGGAGATGACTTCGCGCCAGATCGACGTGCTTCGCAAGATCACCGAGGAGCGCAAGGAAAAACTCCGCAAGGGTGACGAACTGCCCCCCGGCGTCATCAAACTCGTGAAGTGCTACATCGCCATGAAGCGCAAGCTCTCGGTCGGCGACAAGATGGCCGGCCGGCACGGCAACAAGGGCGTCATCGCCCGCATCGTGCCCGAAGAGGACATGCCCTACCTGCCCGACGGCACTCCCGTGGAGATGGTTCTCAATCCGCTCGGCGTTCCTTCGCGTATGAACGTCGGCCAAATTCTTGAGACGCATCTCGGCTGGGCCTCGAAAGAGCTCGGCCGCAGCATCGCGCGCCTGATCGACCAGAACAAGAAGGCCGACTCGGTTCGCCGGTGGTTCCGCGAAGTCTTCTCCGACACCGCGATCTGGAAGACGCTGGTGAATCTCGACGATGACACGCTGATGGAATATGCCGACAGTTTCCGCGCGGGCATCCCGATGGCGACGCCGGTTTTTGACGGCGCGCGCGAAACGGAAATCCGCCACCTGCTCGAGGTCGCGGGCCTGCCGAGCGCGGGCAAAGTCACGCTGTGGGACGGCATGACCGGCGAGGAGTTCGCGCAGCAGGTCACCGTGGGCTACATCTACATGCTGAAGCTCTCGCACCTGGTGGACGACAAGATTCACGCGCGTTCGATCGGGCCGTACTCGCTCATCACGCAGCAGCCGCTTGGCGGCAAGGCGCAGTTCGGCGGACAGCGCTTCGGCGAAATGGAGGTGTGGGCGCTCGAAGCCTACGGCGCGGCGCACATCCTCCAGGAATTGCTGACCGCAAAATCGGATGATGTGTACGGCCGCGCGAAGATTTACGAGGCCATCGTCAAGGGCGAACCCGGCATCGAGCCGGGCGTGCCCGAATCCTTCAACGTCCTGGTGCGCGAGTTGCAATCGCTCTGCCTTGACGTCGAATTGATGAAGCGCCAGAAACCGGCGGAAAAACCAGCCGCCGATTAGGCAGTGATAGCGGGCGAGCTGCTGTAGCCCGTCCCGATCGGATCGGGACGGGCTACAGCAAACGCATCCGGATCGAAAGGTCCAAAGCCCCGTAGGGGCGAAAGAACGTAGCCCACCCCGGAAGGGGTGGGTAAGTGAGCCGATGTAGCCGGAAAGCCCCGAAGGGGCGACACTCGACTCGTTCAAGAGCTTTTCAGGTTTTCTTACTCCCGGGAACGGGACAGCTTCGGCGCAACCCGCCGGGGCAGGAGGGACATACCTTGTATCGAAGCAGCCCTTATGATCGCGCAAGTTTGATCGCCGACTTTGATTCCATCCGGATCAGCCTCGCGAGTCCGGAAAAAATCAGGTCGTGGTCGCACGGCGAAGTCACCAAGCCGGAGACCATTAACTACCGCACCTTCAAACCGGAACGGGACGGCCTGTTCTGCGCCAAAATTTTCGGTCCCGTCACCGATTGGGAGTGCCTCTGCGGCAAGTACAAGCGCATGAAGCACCGCGGCGTCATCTGCGACAAGTGCGGCGTTGAAGTCACTCTCAGCAAAGTCCGCCGCGAACGCCTCGGCCATATTGAGCTCGCTTCTCCTTGCTCGCACGTCTGGTTCTTCAAGGGCCTGCCCTCGCGCATCGGCTACCTGCTGGACATTTCCATGCGCGACCTCGAGCGCATTCTGTACTTCGAGGGTTACGTCGTCATCGACACCGGCGAAGTCCCGGGCATCAAGGAACGCGAGATGCTCCCCGAGGAAAAATACCGCGAACTTCAGAAGGATTTTGCGGGGCAATTCCGCGCGCAGATGGGCGCCGAAGCCATCAAGGAACTCCTGAAGCGCGTGGAAGTCGAGAAACTCTCCGAAGAACTGCGCGAAAAGATGAAAGTGGACCCCAGCCTCCAGAAGCGCATCAAGTACGCCAAGCGCCTGAAAGTGCTGGAATCGTTCCGCAAGAGCGGCAACCGGCCCGAATGGATGATTCTCGATGTTCTTCCGGTGCTGCCGCCGGAGTTGCGTCCGCTGGTGCCTCTCGACGGCGGCCGCTTCGCCACATCCGACCTGAACGATCTCTATCGCCGCGTCATCAACCGGAACAACCGGTTGAAGAAGCTGATGGAGCTGCACGCGCCGGACGTAATCGTCCGCAACGAAAAGCGCATGCTGCAGGAAGCCGTGGACGCCCTGTTCGACAATGGGCGCCGCGGACGCGTCCTGCGCGGCACGAACAACCGTCCGCTCAAGTCGCTCTCCGACACGCTCAAGGGCAAGCAGGGCCGTTTCCGCCAGAATCTGCTCGGAAAGCGCGTGGACTATTCCGGGCGTTCGGTGATCGTCGTGGGCCCCGAACTCAAGCTCCACCAGTGCGGCTTGCCGAAGAAGATGGCGCTGGAACTGTTCAAGCCGTTCATCTATCACCGCCTGGAAGCGCAGGGCCACTGCACCACCATCAAGCAGGCCAAGGAAATGGTCGAGCAGCAGGATTCGGTGGTCTGGGACATCCTGGAAGAAGTGATCCGCGAGCATCCGGTGCTGCTCAACCGCGCTCCGACGCTTCACCGCCTGGGCATTCAGGCGTTCGAACCGACACTGGTCGAAGGCAAGGCCATCCGCATTCACCCGCTGGTCTGCACGGCGTTCAACGCCGATTTCGACGGCGACCAGATGGCCGTGCACATTCCGCTTTCGCCCGAGGCGCAAGTGGAAGCCTCGGTCTTGATGCTCTCGGCCAACAACATTCTTTCGCCGGCCAACGGCCTGCCTCTCGCCGTTCCGACGCAGGACATGGTTCTTGGCATCTACTACCTGACCAAGAGCAAGCCCGGCGCGAAGGGCGAAGGCCGCGCGTTCGGCGCGACCGAGGAAGTCGTCCTCGCGCTCGAGTCCGGCGAAGTCGAGCTGCTCACTCCGATCCGTCTCCGCTACGACGGCGAAATGATCGACCTCGCCGCCGCCTACGACGATCAGGACGTGCCGCATGCCGAGCCCGTCATGATGAAGCGCCAATTCATCAACACCACGGTTGGCCGCGTGATCTTCAACGATCACCTGCCGAAGGAAATGCCGTTCATCAACGGGCTCATCAAGAAAAAGGGCGTGCAGCAGCTTTGCTACTACTGCTACCTGCGTTTCGGCCTGAAGCGCACCGTGCAGATGCTCGACGAACTCAAGGAACTGGGCTTCTTCTACGCCACCAAGTCCGGCATTTCCATCGGCATCGACGACATGGTCATCCCCGGCGATAAATTTTCGCTGGTCGAAAACACGGAAAAGGAAGTCGTCAAGGTGCAGCAGCAATACCTCGACGGCGCGATCACCAACGGCGAGCGCTACAACAAAGTCATCGCCATCTGGAGCGACATCACCGAAAAAGTCGCCGAGCAGATGTTCAAGGCGATGGAGCGCCAGGACAAGGAAGGCATCATCAATCCGATTTACGTCATGGCCGACTCCGGCGCGCGCGGATCGAAACAGCAGATCCGGCAGCTTTCCGGCATGCGCGGCTTGATGGCCAAGCCCTCGGGCGAAGTCATCGAGACGCCGATCACCTCCAACTTCCGCGAAGGCCTGACCGTGCTGCAATACTTCATCTCGACGCACGGCGCCCGCAAGGGTCTGGCCGATACGGCGCTCAAGACCGCCGATTCCGGCTACCTCACGCGGCGTCTGGTGGACGTTGCGCAGGACGTGATCATCAGCGAGATCGACTGCGGCACCGCCGACGGCATCTACGTCGAGCCGATCACCGAAGCCGGCGTCGAAGTCGAACCGCTGCGCGACCGCGTCGTTGGCCGCGTTTCGCTCGACAAGATCAAGGACTACGAAGGCAACGTGATCGTCGACATCAACCAGGAAATCAGCGAGGAGCTGGCCAATGCGATCCAGGCCGCCGGCATCGAGCGCGTCAAGATTCGCTCCGTGCTGACCTGCGAATGCCGCCGCGGGGCGTGCGCCCGTTGTTACGGGCGTAACCTTGCCACCGGCCGCACGGTCGAGATGGGCGAAGCGGTCGGAGTCATCGCCGCGCAGTCCATCGGCGAGCCGGGTACGCAGCTCACGATGCGCACGTTCCACATCGGAGGAACGGCCACCCGCGTCACCGAACAATCGAAGCTCGAAGCCCGCAACAGCGGCTTCGTTCGCTTCATCGATCTGAACGTCGTGCGTGGCCGTGGCGAGCACCTGATCTCCATGAACCGCAGCGGACTGATCGCCATCGTTGACGAAAAGGGCCGCGAAAAGGAACGCTACCACGTGGTCTATGGCGCGCGGCTGAAGGTCGAGGAAAATCAGCCGGTCAAGCTCGGCGAACTCCTTGCCGAATGGGACCCGTACACGTTCTCGATTCTCACCGAATCCGGAGGCACGATTCAGTTCAAGGACCTCCAGCCCGGCATCACCATCGAGGAGCAGGTGGACGAAGTCACCGGGCTCTCGCAGCTCGTCGTCACGTTGCCGCCGGGCGATGAAAAGCACGCGCCGACGATCCTCGTGCGCGACTCAGCCGGCCGCACCCGCAAGAAGTACCTGATGCCCTCCCGCGCGCACTTGATGGTGCAGGATGGCGACGAAGTCCAGCCGGGCGACGTCCTTGCGAAGATCCCGCGCGAGACCACCAAGACCAAGGACATCACCGGAGGCCTCCCGCGCGTCGTCGAACTGTTCGAGACCCGCAAGCCCCGCGACCCCGCCGTCATCAGCGAAATCGACGGCGTCGTGAAGTACGGCGAAATCAGCAAGGGCCTGCGCAAGATCTACGTCGAAAGCGAAGACGGCCGCACGCAGAAGGAATACTCCATCATTCGCGGCGTCCACATCAACGTGCAGGAAGGCGAACACGTCAAGGCGGGCGAGCCGCTCATTGACGGCCCGCTCAACCCGCACGATTTGCTGGCCGTCCTCGGCGAAAAATACACGCAGGCATACCTGGTCAACTCGATCCAGGAGGTCTATCGCCTGCAGGGCGTCAACATCAACGACAAGCACATCGAAACGATCGTTCGCCAGATGATGCGCTGGGTCAAAGTCGAGGACGTGGGCGACACGGCGTTCCTGCTCGAGGAGCAGATCGACAAGTTCCGCTTCCGCGAGGAGAACGACCGCGCGATCAGCTGAAGGCGGCCGTCCGGCAACGGGCCGTCCGTTGCTGCTCGGCATCACCAAGGCGTCGCTCTCGACCGATTCGTTCATCTCCGCGGCCAGCTTCCAGGAGACCACGCGCGTCCTCACCGAAGCCGCCGTCGCGGGCAAGGTGGACTACCTGCGCGGCCTCAAGGAAAACGTCATCATGGGCCGCTTGATCCCGGCAGGCACGGGCCTCGAGCGCTACCGCAACATCGAACTGCTCACCGAAGTCCCGCCCATGCCGCCGCCCGAGGCGATCCTGCCTCCCGCCGAGCTATCGGCCGAGGAAGCCGCCGCGCTCGATTTCCTGCGCAGCGACACGGATGCGCTGGCGGAGGGGTCGGACTAGCGTCGGTAGTTCACAATTCGAATGAAAGAGAGGGCGGCCCGAGCATTCGGGCCGCCCTTCTTTTGATCCCGATTTCCTTGCAGCAGCTTTCAATCCAGAGATTGCCGCCGTGGGATTGCGAGTCCCGGAGGGACGACAGAACGTAGCCCACCGCGGAATCGGTGGGTGGGCGTTTGCGGTGTAACCTAAGCCCCGCAGGGCGACACTACCCAAAAACGTGGCCCGGATCAAATTCCACGCCATGCTTCCGAAGCAGCGCGCGGAATTCCTCCTCAAAACTCGTCTTCCGGTGATGTGTTTCCTGGGTCCGAATATATCGAATCACCTGATCGAGGTTCGACGCGCTGACGCTGAAGGCTCCATATCCTTCCTGCCATGAAAAATCTTTCCCCTGCTCGCCCATCCATTTCGACGAATTCGCCTTTAGCAATGCGATAGCCTTTGCCAGAGCGAGCTTCGGCGGAAGATGAATCAAAATGTGAACGTGGTTCTGCGTCCCTCCAATCGCGAGAGGAATCATTTCATGGTTCTCACAAATCCCGGCCAGATAAGCCCACAATCGCGGCTGCCACTCTTTCGCAATGGTATTCTGGCGGTCCTTGGTGCTGAAAACCAAATGGATATGATTCCGGGAAAAAGAATGTGCCACAGTGCCGCCCCTTCGGGGCTGTATCTTATCGCACTCCAGGTCCCACCGCTGTCGCGGTGGGCTACGATCTTCCGTCCCTGGCGGGACTACCATCGCCTTGCCAAGTTCTGGGCAATGGATTTCCTAGAGTAGATCGACACCGTATTCCGAGACCCGAGGGGGCGACAGATGGTAGCCCACAATGGAAGTTAGGCGTAGGAAATCACGGCCTAATCCGAGTACCGGAAGATCGACACCACCCTAGTCCGGCGAAATTCGGCCGATGCCGCCGCCGGAAGCCGTCCTGCCTCCCGCCGAACTCTCGGCCGAGGAAGCCGCCGCGCTCGATTTCCTGCGCAGCGATACGGATGCCCTGGCGGAGGGGTCGGACTAGACGGAGCTTCACAATTCGAATGGAAAATGGGCGGCCCAATTTATCGGGCCGCCCATTTTGTTGGTTGATCAACCCCGGCCTATTCGTTTTGTGGTACGATCAAGCCCCAGGGAGCCGAATATTCTGACAAAGCCTCCTGTATCTAGTCCGCCTGCGTGCTCTCGTGGCAGCATTCCAAAAGCAATTGCATCACGTCGCGGGAAGCCCTTCCTTCGTTGGGCGGGCAGCAAGCGTAAACAGCTTTCGCGGCTCGCGTCATTTTGGTCGGATGATCACGAACGGTATGTCGAGCCCTTCGCCGGTTCGGCTTGCTTGTTTTTTGAGTTGGCGCCAAGCGTTGCTATCCTTGGTGACAGCAACGAAGATCTGATCGAGGTGTACCGTGTCGTGAGCGACGAACCGGAGCGACTCTATCGCCGGCTCTGCCGCATACGACGCGACCTCATAACCTATCGCCGTTGGCGTCACCTCAACCCAAAGTTGCTAGATCGGGAAACGCGGGCGCTTCGCTTCCTCTACCTAAACCGAAACTGCTTCAATGGAATATACAGAACAAACTTGGACGGCGATTTCAACGTGCCGATGGGGACCCAGCAAGGTGAGTACATCAGCAAAGACGACTTGCTAAACTGCTCCATGCTGCTCCAAGGTGCCACGCTAGTTGCCGGAGACTTTATAAAGACTTTGGGAAAAGTTAGAGCGGGTGACTTCGTGTATCTCGATCCACCCTACGCGGTGAACTCCCGTCGCATTTTTAGGGAGTACGGAAAGAATATATTTGATACATCGGACATTCCTCGGCTCTCGGAGAGCCTTGCTGCTATTGCGAAACGTGGTGCCGATTTTCTCGTTTCGTACGCAGACTGTTCTGAATCGAGAGTGCTGGCACTCCAATGGCACTCTGTCCGTCTTCCGGTCCGGAGGTACGTGGCGGGGTTCGCCGGGGATAGGAGGGAGGCATACGAATGGTTAATAAGCAACCGCCCGATCTCTGGCTAAAAGAGAGTCTCCGATCACCCGCAAAAAAGATGCTAGGCGGGTTATCGCGATGAAGGCACATGACTTCGGAGTAAAAGCGATCGGCGTAAAGAGTTTGTCAACCGACAAGCTTAGGGCTAACCCACACAACCCCCGGATGCTCTTTGACCGTGAAGATCTACATATACTCCGCGAATCGATCAAGCGGGTAGGCATTCTTGTGCCCCTGACCGTCTACAAGGAGAAGCGCACTGGCAACTATGTGATCTTGGATGGCCAGCGGCGGTGGATGTGCGCACAGGAGGTGAAGCTCAAGACGATTCCCGTCAACGAGGTCGCCGAGCCCACGCTCGTGCAAAACATCGTGACGATGTTCCAAATCCATAAGCTCCGTAAAGACTGGGAGTTGATGCCAACGGCGCTCAAGCTTGAACTCCTGATGCGGGAGTTGAAGGAAAACAACGAGAGACGCCTTGCCGAACTGACTGGTCTAGACGAGGCCGTCGTGGCTCGGTGTAAGAAATTGCTGTCGTACAACAAGACTTATCAGGACATGATGCTCGACGCGGACCCCGACAAGCGAGTCAAGGCCGACTTCTTCATCGAGTTGTACGCTGTTCGAAACGACCGACAGGTCAAGAAGTTTGCGTGGTTTAACAAGGACAAGTTTACCGACGACATGCTAAAGAAGGTCGAGGCGAAGGGCATTAAGGCCGTAACCGACTTTCGGATTGTGAAGCAGCACATCAACAATGCAGTGAAGGTAAAGAAGACGGCAGTGATCTCCAAGCAACTGCAAGAGTTTGCCGCACAACCGTCGTTGACCCCGGACCACCTCAACATCGAATCGGCCAAAGTAGCAGCGGAGGCGAAGAAGGTTCTGAAGAATGCGGAAAGCCTTTACGCGCAAATCAACGGTATCGATGTGGATGACTACTACGGCGAGGAAGCCATGTGGTCCCGTCTTGAATCACTGGCGCACTTGATTCATGAGAAGCTGCGAGCTTTGGGAAGAAGGGAGGGCAATTGAGGCGCCCTTTCCCACCGGGCACGCCCATTGACGAAAGGCGGTATAGCAGGTGGATTTCACGGTTCGGCTCATACCGGTCCTCGATCATCAATGTGACAATTCAGAGTTGGCTAGACCAGTTCAACCAGGGGGACCGGGACTTGGCTGCGCGAGTCCTGGATGCCGTCGAGTTCTATGGCCAGAGCCAAATCCACGCCGCATACCGTGAAGCGCTAGGGGCATTGGGTGGATGGCACCGGTCGGCATCCGAACGGAAAGGCACATGGCGATTTGCCGCGATGTCGGGGAGCGCCGGCGAAAGCGGCGATGCAATGTTGCATCATTTTCGCGTTGCAAATCGCCTTGATGCGAAGTCGATGAATGATCTATTCGTTTCTCGAAGTGATTTATTTCGGCAGACCTTGCTGCCAGATGATGACCCTCAAAAACTAGGTGAGGATGACGTCGTCGTCCTTCTTGATGATTTCACGGGGACAGGAACGCAAGTATGCGATGCATGGAACGACCCTCAGACATCGTTTGGCGCGCTTCTTGCCGGAGTGGGGAAGGTATACCTGATCGTCGTGGCGGCATCGAAGGCTGCTCGAAAGAGAATTGAGAAGGAAACCGCCATAAGCCTCTTGCCAGCTCATGATCTTCACGAGAGCGACAACGTATTTTCGGAGAGTTGCAGGCATTTCACGAGGGTTGACCGCGTCAAGCTGATTCACTATGGCAAAATCGCGGACAAGAAAAGTCCGAAGGGATTTGGCGACTGTGGCTTGGTGGTTGTTTTCCAGCATCGCACGCCCAATAATTCAATTCCCATTCTTCACGCAGATCACTCGAGGTGGACAGGATTATTTCCTCGCCACGACTAGAGGTCTCGAGTGGCTCGACTGCGGCAAGTGAGAGCTTCTTGGGAGCCGCCTAGGTTTCACATCCTCTACACTAATGATTACGCGCTCACCAAGCACTCTCGCCGCACGAGTGATCCTATCGAGCGTCATGGAGACCTTCCGCAACCGCGCATAACGTGTGCTATTCTTAAACCGTGGAAATCACGCTCAAAATACCGGACGAGCTTGCGCGAAAGGTCGCTTCCGAGGGCCGTGATCCCGCGCGGGTCGCGCTTGAGGCATTGGCGATTGAGGGCTACCGTGCCGAACTACTCTTCGAGTCCGCTTTTCGCCAGATGTTGGGATTCGATTCCAGGATGGAAGTGCACGCTTTCCTGAAGCAACATGGGGTCTACCTCCATTACGACGTTGCCGATTTGGAGCAAGATCGGGTAACCGCCGAAAAGTTGCGCGAAAGACGTTAAGACAAAGAGCGTTCACGTAAACCCCTCATAATGATCGTTGTTGCTGACACCTCCCCGATCAATTATCTGATTCTTATCGAAGAGATCGACCTCCTCAACAAATCCGTCGCTTGAGAGAACTCAGGGCCAGCGAGTCACAAGCTTCGCCCCTGTTATCCGTTTGGCCATTTCGCCATTCCCCTTCCGTTGCTCCACTTTCCGAATCACGCCATAATCCACAGGCAAGGTTGACCTCTCGGAGCTCTCGCCCAAACCAGAGGCGCCTTCCAACCAAAACTGATGAACGATTTCCCCACGCGTCGCGCAGACGTTTCGGCTGAATCGACTTCGGTCCCCCTGGAGCGCGATCGTCTGACGCGCCGCGAGCGCGGGGTCTGGCGGGCGGCGCTGTTTCTTCTCGGGACCCTGGCGGTCGCGCTGGCGGTGACCTCCTGGGACAATATTCGCGCCATGCCGAATCATCTGGAGGCGCTGCCGGTTGGGCTCGTCGTCCTGGTGACCCTGTTCGTCGCCTACGCGTGGAACAAGACCAATGAAATTGCGGAGTTGCGGGGCCTCGTCCGCGGCATCGAGCAGCGCTCGTCGGCGGGACAGAATACCGAGCAACTCGACCAGCTCTTTTCGCTGATCTCCCGGTCCCAGCAAGGCTACCGGGACTTGATCGACACGTTCGAAGACCTTCTTTTTTCCGTATCGATTGACGGCAAGATCCTCACCGTAAATCGCAGTTTTGCCGACCTGATCCAGCGTTCCTTCGCCGATGTGATTGGCCGTCCCATGGATGAGTTTTTTGAGCTGCTCGATTCCAGAGACATCCAGCAATTGCGGCACTGGCTTCCCGGATTCCTGGAAAAGCGGCGCTGGACAGGCGTGATTCGCGCCCGCGTGAAACAAACCGGGGCGATTCATTACTTCGACTGCGTGATGCATGCCATCGTGCGCGACCAAGTGGTCCAGGGGATCAGCGGCCTCGCGCGCGACATCACCCGCGAGCGCGAAAAAGAAACGCGCTTCACGGAACTGTTTCAGACCTTGCGGGAAGGCGTCTATTTGGCCTCGGCGGATGACAGAGTTACCGAGGTAAATCCCGCGCTTGCGCAAATGCTGGGGTTCGCAGGCAAGGAAGACCTGCTGGGATTGGACCTTTCGTCGTTCTACCGGAGCGCCGCGGATCGCCAGGGAGAACGTACCCGGCTGGACGAGCTTGGTTTTCTGCGCGCCAGCGAAACCACCCTGAAGCACAAGCAGGACGGGCGGGAAGTCGTCGTCCTGCACACGGCGGCGGTGATTCGCGATCCTGCCGGCAAATTTGTAAGGTATCAAGGAACGTTCGTGGACGTCACCGAACAGCGCGAAATGGAGCGCCGCCTGCACCGCGAGCAGGAGTTCGCCCGCCGCCTGATGGACAGTTTCCCCGACCTGGTGGTCGCTGTGGACACGGATTCGCGATATACCTTTGCGAGTCCTCAGATTTTCGACCTTCTCGGCTTCCGGCCGGAAGAGTTGATCGGAAAGAAACTTGGCGGCCGGACGGATCCGGTGGATCGCGCCGCGATGCTGGAACTTTTTGACAACTTAATTTCGGGGCGCGTCTCCAACGGCCAGATCGAATACCGCACGCGGCACAAGCATGGCGAATGGCGGCTGATCCGCGCCTTCGCGCGTCCTCTGCATGACGAAACAGGCAAGGTCACGGGCATCATCGCCTCGGCGCGCGATATCACCGACCAGCAGCGTCTCCAGCAGCAGTTGATCCAATCCGAGCGGCTCGCGGCCATGGGGCAGATGATCGCGGGAGTCGCGCACGAACTCAACAACCCTCTGACCGCGATTCTGGGCGTCACCGAACTCATGCGCGATCAGTCGCAGGATGAGACCTCTCGCCGCCAGCTCGATCTGGCGCACCGCCAGGCCCGGCGCGCCGCGCACATTGTCGAAAGCCTGCTCGTATTCTCGCGTCCCTCCACACCGCGCAACACGCTCCTGCACCTGAACGATCTGCTGCAGCGCACACTTCAGCTTCACGAGCACTCGCTCCGCGTCAACAATGTGAGCGTGGATTTCGTGCCGCGGCCCGATCTTCCCACCGTGCTCGGGGATTCCAACCAGTTGACGCAGGTGTTCCTGAACCTGATCGTGAACGCCGAACAGGCCATCCGCGAAATTCGGAGTCAGGGCACTCTCCGCATCCGCCTGGGTACCGTAGGTGAGCGAGTGCTGATGACGTTTCAGGACGATGGCGTCGGCATCCCGCGCGACGCACTGCCGCGCATTTTTGACCCGTTCTTCACCACCAAGCGTCCCGGGCGCGGCACCGGACTTGGCCTCAGTATATGCATGGCCATCATCCGCGAGCATAACGGCGACATCTCCGCGCAGCCGTTGCCCGATGGAGGCTCGGTCTTCACGGTATCGCTCCCGGTTTGTACGCAGCCGCTCGTGCTTGCGGATTCGCGTCCCGCTCCAGCCGTCCGGCCGGTGGCACGCCCGGAGCCGGCTAATGCTCCGCTTTCCGGGAAAAGAATCTTGATTGTGGACGATGAGGAAAGCATCCGCGAACTCGTATCGGACGGCCTCAGGTCGCGCGACATCGAAGTGGATTGCGCCGCTTCCTCCGAAGAAGCCCTGGAACTTGCCGCGCGGCACACCTACGACACGATCCTCTGCGATCTGAATTTGGAATCCCAGTCCGGCTTGCCAATCTCCGGGTTCGACCTTCACGATCGCATCATGGAAAACCTGGCATCACGCTCCGCGGCGAAGCCGGCCTTCATTTTCATGACTGGCGACCTGGTGGATAGCGTAATCGGTGAACAAGCCGGCCGCCGGGGAAACCGCTTTCTGCAAAAGCCTTTCCGCATTTCCGAATTGCTTTCCCTGCTGAGTGAATTGCCGGCCCCGGCTACGGTCCTCCAGCCGAAAAACAGCGCATCGAACTGAGAAATTTAGCCGACTCCGGGTGAGACGGATTTTCGTCTTCGTGGGAAAGGGTCGGGGCGCGGCAGATCGCTTCAGCGTATTCGAGGCATGCGCCACACTTCAGGTCGGGACACACCGCGAAACGTTCATCGGCTATTTCTTTGATTTCGAACCGGGCAAGTCAATTCCGAAATCCCAGACGTAGGAGTTGATTCCTTCGTCCGTCATTTCGACGAAGGCGTATTCGCCGGGTTCGAGGCGCTGGACGACCGTGTAGCGGAAGACGCCGCGCGCCGGCGTCCAGGTTTCAAATTGGATGTCCGTGGCACTGTGGACCTCTTCGCCCGACATATGAATATTTACGTTGTCGAGGATGCGGTGGCCGTTCTTGAGTTGCGCGCGCAGCAGGCGAAACCGCGGCTGGCGGTCATCGGCGGGACGCATGTAGAATTCGGGTTCGTTGACCGTGAGGCGTAAGGCCGCATGGGCGTCGGGAATGTCCAAGGTTGCCTTCTCCGGGATGAGCGGCACGCCCGTGAGGATCCTCTCGGTCTCACGGCCCATGGACAGGTGGCTCGCCGCCAGACTTTGCTTCATTTCATAAATTTGCTTCGTCTCCAGGGCGTAGAATCCGACGGCATCGGGCAGAAACAGCCCGGGCTTGATTTCGAGGCCAGCGTCCACATTGATGTCCTGGGTATGCATGGCGACTTCGGAGGCGTGAATTTTTGCCTTCAGTTGGGCGTCCTGGGCGGCTTGCTCGGCCTCGGCTTTGTGGGTGGCGTCCCAGTCCACCATGCTGGCCGGAATTTCCTCCCATTGGGAGCGCTCGACGCTCCAGTAGCGGACGCGGTCGCCTTCCACGGAATATTCACGGGCGACTTGAAAAGTCCCGTCGGTCAGGATCAGCTTTTCCCCTTTGGGGACCACGGCTTTAATTCCAGTTTGGTCCGGGTTTGACTTGGATGCGGCGCCGGGCGAGTCCTGGGAGGCGTCAGTCTGCGCATGCAGAAAGGCCCAAAGGCCGGGCGTAACGGCCAGGAGCAAGGTCAGGCATGCAAGGAGCCTGGCTGTGAAATTCATTGTGTGTCTTTGCCGCGCGTGCCTCATTCTGAACCTTCGATGCGCTTTGACGGCTTGGGTTTTGCCTTGTGGATATAAGCATAGTCCTGTGCATGGGCTCACGCAACGGTTTGGAGGGAACTTCGAAATCGGCGGCAAGAGCCGGTGGCGGGCAGACAAGTAGCGGTAAGGTCAGTGTTCGCAGCGGGAAAAAAGGGCGGCCAGGACACTCAGGTCCGAATTGGTAAAGAGCCACCGCTCCGCTTGTTCTCCGGCGGCTTCGGCGGCGCGCACAATCGAGCCCAGATGTTTGCTGCGCGCCACACCGTGAAGGTGGTCCAGGCAGATTCCCGTGAGCCGGGAGATTTCTTCATCGGTGAAAAGCTTCTGACTCGATTTGACGGTGACCATTTTTCCCTACCATCCCCCGCGCCGATGCGACTCTGCACTCTTCATCAAAAACAACGGCCATGGCACAGTGCGACGAGATCATCGAGCAATCGTCCTGCCGTTTGCTGCATCTGCCGTTTCCCTGCCGTGCAAATTCGCAATCGAGTCGAATTAAAGGATTTAGAGAAAGATAGACTTGCTTCATGCTCGCGCGCAATTGCCCTGCTGAAATTCCAGACTGGTAAAAATGCCATTTTTTGTATTTCATTACAAGATTTTGTGCGCTTTGACGACATCCCTAAGTTGCTTCGTATGCCGTGCATCGTGCGCGGCAAGCGTGCGGAACCAATCGCAATAGTGAAGGCTTCCCAGAAGCGGATGCTGCACGCGGTACTTTCGAAGATTCCTTTGGCGCCCCGCTTCCAGCACAGACAGCGTCCGTTCCCTTTGCTCAGTTAGACGCCCAAGCATCATTTCGCGGTCATCGAGCAGGAGCGTATCGATCGGAACCGGCGTTTCAACGCGCACCACGCGCCAAGCCACCAGCGCTACGGGGATGTGGAATCGCTTCGAAAGCGGCACGGTGACAGGCGGCTTGCGCGTAATTTTTGCGGCCGCTCCCGTCATGAGCGTCTCCACCATGGTGACGTGCGCGACCACTTCCGCGGCCGACCAGCCCCCCTCGCGAGGCGGCGTTCGCCAGTGCTCTTCGGGAACTTTGCGCGCCGCGGATGTGAATGTTTCTCTAGTGCGGTGGAGATTTTCGAGAAGGGGCCCGAGGTTCATCATCTTTTCACGTGCGGTTAGAGTTCCGCGCCGCCGGCCTTCTCGAAAACGTGGGCGAGATTGAGCACGCGGTCTTCGCCAAATGGAGGGCCATAAATTTGCAAGCCGACCGGCAATCCTTCGGAGGTCTTCCCGCATGGAACGGAAATGCCGGGAACTCCTGCCAGTGACCCCGTAACTGTATAAATATCAGCAAGATACATCTGGAGCGGATTGGAGGTGCGTTCGCCGAGGCGGAACGGAGGGACCGGAGAAGTTGGCGTGATTATGGCGTCCACCTTTTCAAATGCTTCCCGGAAGTCCCGCGCTATCAATGCCCGGACCTTCTGCCCTTTCAGGTAGTAGGCATCATAGTAGCCTGCCGAGAGAACGTAGGTTCCCAGTATGATGCGTTGTTTCACTTCAGGCCCGAACCCGTGGCCGCGCGTCTTTTGGTACATCTCGATGAGCGTGGCTCCCGGGACGCGCGGGCCGAAGCGGACGCCGTCGTAACGGGCCAGATTTGAACTGGCCTCGGCGGTAGCGATGATGTAGTACGCTGCGATGGCATAATCCGTATTCGGCATGCGAATGGACACCCGCCGGCAGCCGTGCTTTTCAAGCAGGCGAATTCCCGCTTCGACTTTCTGACGGACTTCCGGGTCGATGCCCTCCCCGAAATAGTCATCGGGAATGCCGATGCGCACCCCGTGCAGCGAACGGTCGAGGCCCGCAACGTAATCGGGGACGGGAGCGGCGGCGGAGGTCGCATCGCGAGAATCGCGTCCGGCGATCACCGACATCACGCTGGCCGCGTCGCGGACGGTGTGCGCAAACGGCCCAATGCGGTCGAGGGATGAAGCGTAAGCAATCAGGCCATAACGCGAAACGCGGCCATAGCTGGGATTGAGCGCCGGAACTCCGCAAAATGAGCCCGGCTGGCGAATCGAGCCTCCCGTATCGGTGCCGAGCGCGACGACAGCCATCCCCGCCGCAATAGCAGCGGCCGAGCCGCCGCTGGAGCCGCCGGGAACGCGGTCGGTGGCGACGGGATTTCGCACCGGGCCGTATGCGGAATTCTCATTCGAACTTCCCATGGCGAACTCGTCGCAATTCGTCTTGCCGAGGATGATCGCCCCGGCGCGTTCCAGGCGGGCAATCGCAGTGGCGTCGTAGGGAGGCTTGTAGCCCTCCAGGATACGCGAGCCGCACGTCGTAGGAATGCCATGAGTGCTGATGACGTCCTTCACGGCCAGGGGAACTCCGGCCAGCGTCGGCAAAGCGTCGCCGGCGGCGATGGCGCCGTCGATACGGTCGGCCTGCGCGTAGGCGCGCTCAGGTGAAAGCGCAAGATAGATATTGAGTTCGGAATTGCGCTGCTCGATGCGGGTGTAAAACTCCTTCACCAGCTCGCGGGCCGAGATTTTTCTGGCATCGAGCGCTGCCCTGACTTCGGGAATCGTCCATGTAGCCGGAGCGGTCACTTTTCAATCACCCGAGGGACGCGGAAATAGGGAGCCTCGGGATCGGGCGCGCCGCTGAGGACTTCGTTAATCACGTCGCTGCGCACGACTACGTCCTCGCGAAGGTCAGAGTCGTCGGCCGGGCCCGCGAGCACCTGGGCCATGGGCTCGACGTTCGATGTATCGACCTGGTTCAGCTTGTCGATGTAGGTGAGAATGTCGTCGAGCTGGCCGCGGTATATCTCGACTTCGGCGCCGGTCAGTTCCAGGTTCGCGAGCGCCGCCACTTTCAACACGTCTTCCCTGCTGATTTTCATTTGTCTGTCCACTACAACTATTTCAGGAGGGGGATTTTAGCACAAGCGGGGTGCGGTTCCGGCCGGTGGCCGGAAAAGACGTAAGCAACAAAGGGGTTATGGCTTGGTTCCAGTACCCGGGGACCAGGAAATTGAAGCGGGTAGCCTATCGGCCGTGGCTTGGATGGGCAACTAGAATTCAACGGAGGTCAATGCATTGCGGATTTGTGCGGGATGGCGATGTATTTCGTGACTCATGCGGTCAATCCATATGTTGCTTCCGGGACGTGCATGCTGCTGTTCGGGTTTCTGGTGATGTCCGTGAGAAATAGAAGAAACGCGAGCCGCTTTCAACGAAACCTGCATTGGGCTTCATCGCGTTCCTCATGGGGCCTGGCGTCGAAGGCGCAGGCTGCGGATTACAAGTCAAATCACGCAAATCGTGAATTGAAAGCGAAGCCCCGGTCAAAAACCGATTCCACAAGCGCTTTCCATGGAGCCGCAATGATCAGAAATTGGAAGACACCGGACAACAAGACGGACGATATATCCGTGCTGCCGCCGGCTTTTGAAGCGCTGCTTTCTCCTCCGGCCCACATAGAGAAAATCGCAACGGACGAAGGGCACGCGCAAAAGGCCGCAGAGTGTGCGCAAGGAGAACCGAGCTCTTCCCCCACTGAACAAGTCGCCGAACAAGGCGCCGCGCAAACAGCCAGCCCCATTGGGAATGATTCTCCAGCGGCCACCGCAGATGCATCGCTTCGTGAGCTGTCTCTGGGGAACATCTTGTCTGACGCCCCTATCGAAGATCCGAGTGACCCGAACGGGAATGCGGAAAATGGAATCGCTGATGCATCGGAATCCCCCGCTGAAAATGCGCCGCAGGAATTGCAGATTTCCCGCGTCGAAGAAGACCGGCCCGCGCCGGATCTCCTCACTTTCTATGGCCTGCGCCAGCAGGCCTTCGATGTGACACCAGACCCCGCGTATCTCTATTTCAGCCCGGTGCATCGGGAGGCGATGTCGGCGCTTTCCCAAGGCGTCCAGAATCTGCGCGGATTCCTGGCGCTGATTGCCGAACCCGGCATGGGCAAGACAACTCTGCTCAACAAACTGATGGAGGAATTGCGCGATTCGGCGCGCGTCGTATTTTTGTTCCAGACGCAGTGCAGCTCCGGCGAACTGCTGCGGTATCTCCTCGCGGAACTTGAAATCGAGTACGAGGGCATGGACATCGTCGCGATGCACCGGGCGTTGAGCCAGGCCCTGTTTGAAGAAATGCTCCAGGGCAGGCGATTTGTGCTGATCGTGGACGAGGCGCAGAACCTGCAGGATTCGACGCTGGAAACAATTCGCCTGCTGTCCGACTACGAGACCACGCATTCAAAATTGATCCAAATCGTTCTGGCGGGGCAGCCGCAACTCGTCGAGACCTTGATGCGACCGGGCCTCGCTCAACTGCGCCAGCGCATCGCGGTGCTGGCGAGCCTGAAGCCGTTGAGCGTTGCGGAGACCGCCGAATACGTCGGTCATCGCCTCCGCGCGGCCGGATGGAGCGGCGTCGAGTCGCTTTTCACGCCGGACGCTTTGACGTTCATAGCGGAAGCGAGCGCGGGCGTTCCTCGAAGTATCAACAACATCTGCTTCAACGCCATGCTGGCGGGCTACTTGCAAAGAAAGGGAGTCATCGACTCCGAAATCGTACGGAAAGTGACGTCGAAGCTGGATCTCGAGCGACTCTTCGAGCGTCCTCGTCAGGACGCGCCGGAGGTGCAGGCCGCTCCACCGATGAACGCTCCCACCGGGCCGGGCGATCTTGCGCAACTGGCCAACACGCTCGCTGCCGTCTTGAATACCGAACGCCAGAAGGCGTCCATCTCGGAATCCACCAATAATCCCAGCGCGAAGCCTGGCATCACCGTGCCCGGAAAGCTGATCGAAAAAGTCCGCAGCCAAACCTGGAAAAAGAACCATGAATCGCGCATCGACGTTTCCTTCGAGCGCGACCCCGCCTCCGGCGTAACCGTGGCCGACCGGCATTATTGCTGCACCTTCTATATCGGCGAAGAACAAGCGTCCCTGCTGGAAGCCGGCAAGCCGATCCGCATTAAAATCGAGCAGGATTAGCTGTTCCCACCGTTCGCGGTATAAAACTTCATGTTCAGCTGAAGGGAGTCGACCTCAAGGGCATCTCAAGTAGGACAGGCTCCAGCTTGTCGCATTTGGTTTTCCCGAATGGTAAAAGCCAGACAGGCTGAAGCCTGTCCTACTAAACAGACGGCGCGGCACCTCAATGCGGGGATTTTTAACGTACCACTGGCAACCCCCTCTTTCCGATTACTTTCTGATGGGTGTACACTCGGGGCATCCTTCGAGTGGCCGGCCCCTGGAACGCGATCGACGCAGGTACTCTGATGAAAATTTGCCGGAGCTGTTTCCCGTTCGCTCTCTTGCTGATGTTGCCGGTCATGGCCCGGTCTCAGGCCAATTCGCTCAGGAATGACCCGGTCTTTCAGGCCGCGAGGAAAGCTCAACAGGAGGGGCGGACCGCGGATGCCGAGAAGATTCTGGGCGATCGAATTCACGCCATCGAGCAGACGCAGCCGGACAGCTCGGAACTCGTGCCGTACCTGAATATGCTCGCCGGCTTTTACTCCATGAAGCGGCAATTCCCGGATGCTTTGGCTATTTTTCAACGTGTTCTCGAGATCGACCGAGCCACCTATGGACCGAGCGACGACAGAAGCTTGCGCGATCTGATAAATGTTGCCAGCTTTCTTGGTCCCGAAAAAGAGGATCAAGCAGAGCAGTTTTTCAAGGAAGCTCTTGAACTTGCGCGCCAGAATCCGAAATTACTGCCTATTACGGTGGCCGGAGCTTACGCCGCTCTGGCCAGATTCTATGAAGTCGAGAAGCGATGGTCTGAGGCCGAGCCTCTGGCAGAGCAGGGCATGAAAGTTTGCGCTTACGTGACAGTGCCGCCGGATTCAGGACCCTGTGGCCCACTTCAACAAACGCTTTCCAGTGTTTACCGCCACGAAGGCAGAAGTGTGGAGGCTAATGATGTGACCGATAGCGTCCCGAGTGGCCTCGATGCAGACCTGCCGCCCGAACTGGTTGCGCTTCATAAGTCGGCACGGCAGTCCGAGAAGGATGGACTTTTTCCAGACGCCGAATTTACCTACCGGCAAGCCGTGTCCTACATTGAGGCGCATCCGAAGTGGGACGGCGGAAGAATGCCTGTGCTCCTGACAGGCTTTCTTTCGGACGAGTACAACAGCCTTGGCCACATACTTGAGCTGGAAGGCCGGAATGATCTTGCGGAGGAGTCTTACAAGAAAGCCATTGCACAGCGGGAAGCAATGGCCGCTGAAATTCACGTTCCCATGAGCTCATTCAATTTTACAGCGCTGACGATTCTCTACCAGAGAGAGGGCCGCCTGAACGAAATGGAGCCTTACTTCCAGCATGCGCTCGACCTCCAGGAAAGAGAACTTGGAACATCGAGCATAAATGTTGCGCGAACGTTGGTGGCATTCGGAAATTTATACAAGAGCGAGGGAAAGTTTGCGCAGGCCGAATCTCTGTTCGAGCAGGCGATGAACATTTATGAAGCGAACCTCGGGCTCTACGACCGGCAGGAGGTCCATGTACTTCAACCTTATGTGGACCTTCTACATAAACTCCATGAAGATGCGAAAGCCGCGGCAATCCAGCAGTGGATTAGCATGATCGAGAAAGATTAGATTTCTGTCTCCCGCCTGCGGCCTTTTGCCGCCTCCGAGTTAAGGCAGTCCCTTGCAGGATGGGCTTCAGCCTGTCGCTGTTGATTATTTAAATGCAAAAGGCAAACAGGCTGAAGCCTGTTCTACTAAACCAACGGCGCGGGCTTCTTCAGATATTTGTCCACGATGGTGTCGGCGGCGCGGTATGTCAATGCGAGGATTGTCGGAGTAGGATTGGCCGATCCCGTGTTCGGCATGGAGGACCCTCCGAGGACGAATAAATTCGGGACCTGCCAGTGCTGCGAGTAGGTATTCAGAACGCCGCGATCCGGTGTGGGGGCCATGATCGTTCCGCCCTGGATGTGGGTCGACTGGTAGCGCGTCACGTCGTAATTCCCATAACCCGCGGACGGATTCACTTCTTTCGCGCCCATGGCTCGGGCGATTTCCACCATTTTTGCGTTCATGAACTCGACCATTTTTCGTTCGTTCTCGTGCCAGTTCATCGTCATGCGCAGCAGCGGGTCGCCGGCATGATCCTTGTAGGTCGGGTCGAGATCGAAGTAGTTCTCCCGGTGGGGAATTTGCTCGCCGGAAAAGGCCACGGGGCCCGTGCGGTCGTAGTATTCGACGGCCGCCTTTTTCCATTCCGCGCCCCAGCGCGACTTCACCGATCTCGGCACTGTGCCGAAGGCGGCGATGGGCTGATAGCCGACGCCATTCGCCTGGATAATCCCGCCGCGGAGGAAGGGAAGATTGCCTTGATCGAGGACGTCGCCTTCAAAGTCGGCGACG
Source organism: Terriglobia bacterium (assembly GCA_963757625.1). GTDB lineage: Bacteria > Acidobacteriota > Terriglobia > Acidiferrales > UBA7541 > Palsa-360. The sequence continues at coordinate 1,045,591 of CAVWSJ010000007.1, forward strand.
CGGATTCCGGTGCCGCCCGCGCCCATGAACTTGTTGAGCGGTTTGTCGAAAAAAGCTTGAATGTTGAAACTCACCTGATGCGTCAGGTTTTTCCCCAGCGTTCCTTTGCCCGTCTTCGGGTCGTAACGATTCCCCACGCCGGAAACGAGCAGCAGGTGGTTGTTGCTGAGAGTCCAGGAAGCGACGATCACCAGATTCGCGGGCTGAAAAACTTCTTCGCCGTTTGCGTCGATGTAGGTGACGCCGCGCGCTTTTCCCCCGGCTGGTGACGTGTCGTGAACGATGCGCCGCACGGCCGCGCCCGTGCGGACGGTCACGGTTTTATGCCTTTGGATCACGGGCAGTGAGAACGTTGGTCGGCTGCGCCTTGGCGCTGATCATGCAGCCCATGCGTTCACAGAATCCGCAAAACGCGCACGCGGGCCGCGTCACGCCCTCGGGATTCGTGTATTCCTCGCTGGTAATCGCCGTGGGATTGAAGAACGGATGGTAACCCAGGGATTTTGTCGCGTCCTGGAATAGAAGAGAAATATACGGAGCGACTTTCGGCGGCATGGGATACTCGCCGCTGCGCCAGCCTTCGAAGATGTTGCCGCCGTCGATCTTTTTCCCTTTGATGTTCCCGGCCTTGCCGGATACGCCGACTTCGATCTCAGAGCGCGCGTAGAAGGGCTCCATGTCGTCGTAGGTGATGCCCCAGTCCTGCATCGAATGGCCTTCGGGCAATTTCTTTTCGCCGTACTTTTCGACGGTCTTCGAATAGAGCTGGAAGCATTCGGGCAGCAGGCGAGGGTAGACGGCTCCCCAGTGTTCGCCGGTGCCGCCGATGCCGGAGCCGGGAAGGAATCCTCCGAATTGCCGGATCGGGAAGAGCGGTCTCGTTCAAGTCGTGGCGCAGCGTCACCGTTTCGCGCGAAGCGTCTTGCATCATGCGCAGCCGAATGAAGTAATCGAGCTCGTCCATCCCCGTGATGTAATCGGCCGGTTTGCGCTGGCCGCCGCGCTCCAGCACCACCACGGAAAGCGATGTGCGCTTGCCAAGTTCTTTGGCCATGAGCAAGCCCGTCCAGCCGCCGCCGACGATCACCACGTCTGTTGAGGGCAGGTTCTTCATTTCAGGTCTTTTTCTAGGCGGGCTCCAAGTAGAGCCCGCACCCGGGCCATCAGCGGGCTAAAGTAGAGCCCAGATCCTCGTCCTCGCTGGGGTGAACCTTGCGGCCGGATCACCTGCTCCAGGCTGATGGTTTGGGACGGAAACGCCTGGCCGTAATATTTGTCGGCTTCGGCAATGTTGCTCATGCGCGGGCCGGGGAAACCGACCAGTTGCCAGCCGACCATGTCCACGTTTCCGCCGTGCACGGGATCGCAGAACATTCCTTCGATCGTGTTCTGGCGCAGCAGAGCGAAGAAATGCGTGGTCTCGATTTTCCTTAGCTGATCGTCCTGTTCTTCGGGCGAGAGGCGATCGAAGCCGTCGAGGCCTTTCAGCCCTTCGCGATAGGTTTCCCGGGGAGTCGCTTTGCCCTGATACCCGAATTCCACCGGAGCGTTTTCGTCGAACGGCCCCTGCGTGTAGCGGTAGCGGTCGCGTCCGTAGGGACCGCCGAGCTGCCGGTCGATGTAGATCACCACGCCAGCTTCTTTGGCTCCCGGGCCGGAATCATCGCTCGGGAAAATGCGCGATGCCGCGGCCGCGACGATCAGGGCTTCACTTTCCGTGAAAAAACGAAGCGGAATTTTCAGCGTTTGAGCGGATTTTTCCTGCGCGAACAGCCGCGACGCGCGGCGGTCCAGCGAATACACGAGGACTCCGCCGACGCTTGCCGCCGACAGCACGAGGAATTGACGTCTCCGCATGGGCCGAGTTTATCACAAGCGATTGGTTTCAGGTGAAGCGCGGAATGATTTGCAAGGGGCAGATTCCGATGACACCCCGTTTCTCAGGGTGTGGCCACTGGTAAGTGGATTCCCGCAGTTGCTATTTCTCTCGTTATCGCTTTTGTATTCCTGGCTTGGAAGGACCCACGACTTCAACCCAGACTGCATTCGTATCTTCAACGCCATGCCAAGCTTTGTAGGGAAGCATTGCAGTTTGTTCTGGGTCCGAGGACACTTGGAAGACGCAGCGGGATGACGGCAAGTTCCCATTGGAACTATACTTCCCTTGCAAGCGCCAATGACCGGGAGTTTGAAGTTGTGGGAATAAATAGGGCGGCAGGCGAACAACGGTACCATAGAAATGTCCCGCAGGGAGCGGTATACACAGCTTTACCAAATGGCTTGCAAAGCTATCTTTCTTATCGTCTGCGCAGTCAGCAGCACAGCCAGCTCCAGGTCCCGTCGCCCTAATGGGGGGGCCTGAGTCAATGCGGAAGGACAGAGATGAATCAGCGCACGGGGCGTAAATATCTTTTTCAATGAATAGTTGCTCGCTTCCGACATTCCAGACCTCGACCCGAACTTCAAGCGGCTCACCCACCCTAACGACCTTCGACTGCGGGGAGATTCTGACCTCGATTTGTTTGTTGACATTGTCCGAGCCTTGAGAACTTGCAAATCCGGCAGTAAGGCAAAATAGCACGAGCAGAGGGAAACCAATGAAATGGATTATTTTCATTCGGTTAATGTTTGCCATCACTCCCCTGATTCACAATACTTCCCTATTGGTCATAGTGTCTAGCGTCAAGATTCGTCGAGTGCAATTTTGGAGTGACCCAAGTCGGGTGTGAATAGTGGATCATAATATCGGGGAGTAGCTCTCAGCGGTTCATGGGGATAGGTCAAGTACTGCGAAGTCACCTTCTCGGAATCTGTCTACGTTTGCTTGCGATGGCCTTCCCCCATCAGCAACAAACTGCGCTGCACAAAGGGGAGGTAAACCAAAACAGCGGTCGCCGCGAGGGCGAGGCCGATCCCAATCGTCTCCACGCCCAGCAATGGCGATAGGGCCCAAAGTTCATCGAGCGGGAAGACGAACGGAAACAGGCGGTGGAAGCGACGCGTCAAGCCGCGATATTCAAATACAATTCCGAAAAACAGGTACAACCGGATGGGTATTCCAGCGAGCGCAGTTACCACCAGAACCGGGAAGACCAACTTCGAATATTCAGGCATCAGTTCCAAAGTTCTTTGCGTATCGTGCAGCGAAATCAGCGACGAAATGTAGAACGACAGGTACATCACCTGGATGAGAGAAAAGAGAACGCGTACCAGGCGCCGCGGGGCCTCGGGAAGGTCTTGCGGATCGCTCAATAATAGGGCGCGCTTTTGTATTTCAGATTCGCCCGCCTGCGCTTCGATTCGATCCGAGGCAGGGGCCGAATTCTCATCCTGTGCGTTGGGGCCGGCGGCATCGCCGGTTGCTTCGAGCGCCGCGATAAACCGGTAGCCTCGCTTCGGAATCGTTTGGATGAACCGGGGATTGTCGGCGGAATCGCTGAGAGCTTCGCGGACTTTGTTCACCGCGGTATTCAGGCTGTGATCGTAATCAACGAAAGTGTCCGCGGGCCAGAGCCGCTGGCGCAACTCCTCCCGGCTGACAAGCTCTCCCGGGCGATGGAGGAGTTCGAGCAGGACGCCCAGCGGCTGCCCCTGGAGGCGCGGGCGAGCCTTCCCATCCTTGCGCAATTCACCCGTGCCGCCATCGAGCTCGTACAGGCCGAAGCGGAAAACGCGATTTGGGTTTGGTGTCCCGGCAAAATTTCTGGCTCCCGAGAATTCGTCGCCTATTCTAGTTGATCTGCGGATGATAAGTTTCCGGCTTTCTTGCGGTTGCGGATTGATACAGGTTCGATGGGAACTGAGGCGCTGTGCATTGCAAAGTTCCAGCAATCCAGGACATTCTCCACGCGGGCTCCAAGTAGAGCCCGCACCCCGCAACAGGAGGCGGCCATTCGAAACAAAACGATTTTTGCCCTGCAAGCCGCATCGCTCGGGTGCCTCCTGCTCCTATCGGGGCCGGCCCAGGCAACGCAGCTGAAACCGGAAGCCGCGCGGGGATTCGACCGGTACGTCCACCTGACCGAGGAGCGCTTACGGATGGAATTGCAGCCGGGCGCGGCGTTTCTGTGGGTGGATGGTTTGCCCGAACCTCGCCGCAACGATGCGGCGAGCGCGGCTCCAGCGCGGCGACGTCGTTTCCGAGCGGCTTGAAACGCGCGACGCGTCGGGCGCGATTCAAACTCCCGGCGCGCTGATTCACCATTGGGTGGGAACGGTATTCATCCCCGGGGCGACGCTGCAACAGGTCCTTGCCTTGCTCCAGAACTACGATCACCACTCGATTGATTTCGCGCCCGAAGTGACGAGATCGAAGCTGGTGGCGCGCTCGGGCGACGATTTCAAAATCTATTACCGCCTCACGCGAAAGAAGATTGTTACGGTCGTGCTGGATACCGAATACGACGTCCATTATCAGCCGCTCGACGCGACTCGGGAGCAAAGCTATTCCTACAGCACGCGGATAGCGGAGATCGAACATCCCGGCGGGTCAAACGAATCCGCGCTGCCCGCCGGCGACGACCACGGTTTCCTGTGGCGCCTTGATTCCTTCTGGAGATTTCAGGAGGCCGACCGCGGCGTATACGTGCAGTGCGAAGCGGTATCCATGACGCGGGACATCCCCACAGGCCTCAACTGGCTGATCGGTCCGTTTATCGAACGCATTCCCAGGGAATCCCTCGAATTTACGCTGCGGTCCACGCGCGCGGCGGTTCTGGGCGGCTACTCGCATTCTTCGCAATAGCGGGATTCGGGTTTACTGGAGGAGGGCTAGAATGCTCGGCAAAAAACATCGAGGCGGTAAAAAGCTTCCAGCGACACAGGCTTGTGCAAAGCGCGACGAACCGAAGAGCGCGCAGTTCACCGATGCCGTGCGCATTCAGGAAAGTTTCACGGCACGTGCGGAGCGCCGAACGCTCGCATGGCTGGCGAAGCGCCTGCCGTACTGGGTGAATTCCGATCACCTGACGCTGCTCGGATTCGCCGCGATGTTTTTCGCGGGAGCCAGCTATGCGCTGGTGCGCGCAACCCGCTCCGGGCTGGTACTGGCGACATTATTTCTGGCTGTGAACTGGTTCGGTGACAGCCTGGATGGAACGCTGGCGCGCATGCGCAACCGGCAACGGCCTCGCTACGGATTTTACGTCGATCACATGGTGGACACGTTCGGAGGGCTTTTCCTAATGGGTGGCATGGCCACTTCAGACCTGATTGACTGGCGCATCGCGCTGGGATTGTTTATCGCTTATCTGATGCTCTCGGTGCAGGTTTACCTGGCGACCTACGCGGTGGGAACGTTTCAACTTTCCTTTGCAAAATTCGGGCCCACGGAAATCCGGATTCTGCTGGCACTAGGGAACGCGGCGCTGTGGTTCCGTCCGGATTGGCGCGTCCTTGGTTCGGCGTATCGCCTCTTCGACGTGGCCGGGATCATCGCCGCCGCCGGGATGATTCTGATGCTGGTGGTCTCCACGGTTTACAACACGGCAAAGCTCTATCGCGCTGAGACATTGCGGTAGCGCGCAGCCAATCGGGTAATCCTTCAGCCGCGCAACACGCCCGGCGGAATATTATTTTGCCGCGCGAGGTCGCTCAGGTCGTCGAGCTGGCTCTGGATTTCGGCCACCGCCGCTTCGAGATTGGCGAGGGCCGCGTCGGGCGTCAAGCCGTACGATGGCTGGTCCAGCGCCACGCCGGGCTGAGTGACGCGATCGGCGGCCTGCGCGAGGGCCGTCTGCTCTTGTTCCAAGGCGGCTTGCCGTGCGTCGAGTTCAGCCTGTAGGTCGGCGGCTTTTTCGGCGTACCATTCAGGATCATCCAGCCGCGAATTGTAAACCGGCGACGTCGGTTCGGCAGGCGCGACAGCGGCCGGCGCTGCCGCTTGCGTAACTTCCGGGCCGACAATGGAAATCAGTCCGCGAGCGCGGAGCTGGTCCATATCGTCATCGGTCCAGACTTTTTTGAGTTGTTTCTGATTTTCCTGTGCGGGGTGTGGCTTCTCTGCCGCGCGCGATGGCATCGCGATGGCCAGAGCAAGGATCGCCGCGAGCGGGAAGGCATGAGAACGCATAATTCCTCCTCGGCAGGGACAAGCACAGTGTACACCTATATGGCTTCTCGCAAAAGGCCGCCTTCATCTGGTTAGAGCCTTGGTCTCGAGAAGTCCAGGTGCGAGGTTTGGATAAGTAGGTCGGGACTTGAGTCCCCACGAACCGTGTTCTCGGATCAGGGGTTTTAACCCCTGAAGCTTCAGGGGCTAAAGCCCGAGACAGGACAACATCTGAATGGCCGAGCTAAAGCTCGGCCCTCCTGAATACAGAAACCTTCTCATTCAGGACGCTACCTACCCAATCAAAACGGACTACCGGAAGCCCAGGACGGGGTGCGGCTTGTACGGCTCCTCGAGGAAAGAAATCTCCTCGGGCGATAAGCGTAGTGAGACGGCCGCTGCGGCGTCCTGAAGATGGCGCGGCTTGGTGGCGCCGACAATCGGCGCCGTAATCGCCGGTTTGCTGAGCATCCAGGCGAGCGCTATCTGAGCGCGCGGGACGCCGCGCTGCTCGGAGAGCCGCCCCACGCGCTCGACGACGGCGCGGTCAAATTGTTCGGTCTGCGAGTACAGGGTTTTCCCGAACTGGTCGGTTTCGTAGCGGCTGGTGGTTTCCGTCTGCCAGGGACGCGCCAGCCGGCCTCGCGCCAGGGGACTCCAGGGAATGATCCCGATGCCTTCGGACTGGCAAAGCGGAATCATCTCACGTTCTTCCTCGCGGTAGAGCAGGTTGTAATGATTCTGCATGGAGACGAAGCGCGTCCAGCCGTGGCGATCCGCAAGGTAGAGCGCCTTGGCGAACTGCCAGGAGTACATGGAGGATGCGCCGATATAGCGCACCTTGCCCGATTTCACCACGTCGTTCAGCGCATCGAGAGTTTCTTCAATCGGCGTTTCGTAATCCCAGCGATGAATCTGGTAGAGGTCCACATAATCGGTGCGAAGACGGCGGAGGCTCTCGTCCAGCTCGAAAAATATCTCCTTTCGCGACAGGCCGCGGCCATTGGGCTCATCGCGCATGACGCCATGGAGCTTGGTGGCGATGACGACGGCTTCGCGGCGAGCGTTTGCTTTCAGGAATCGCCCAACGACATTTTCGCTTTCGCCGCGCGAATAGACATTCGCGGTGTCAAAAAAATTGATCCCCAGTTCCAGAGCCTGGCGAAGGAACGGCTGGCTTTCCTCTTCGCTCAGAGTCCAGGCGTGGCTGCCGGGGGTGAGCTCGCCCTTGGCAGGCGCGCCATAGCTCATGCAGCCGAGACAGATGCGGGAAACTTTGAGGCCGGTCTTTCCGAGATTGACGTAGTCCATTGTTTCTCCTTACAGGGGAAGCATACGATGCGCGAGGCATCGAGCCAAATTGGAAATTCCAGTTTCGCGGAGGAATGATAAGATTCTTCCGCGAAGCCAGCGCGCGGCGGACCTTGTAGATCGCCGACCGGCTGCGGAGGTCTTCCCCTTGAGCTATGACGTATTCATCAGCTACGCCTCGAAGGACAAGACTGCCGCCGATGCGGTGTGCGCGCGGCTGGAGGCGGCCGGCATTCGTTGCTGGATTGCGCCTCGAGATATAACCCCGGGCACGTCCTACGGCGAAGCCATCATTGAGGCGATCCACGGCTTGAAAGTGATGGTGCTGGTTTTTTCGTCGAACGCGAATCTTTCGGCCCATATTCCGAAGGAAGTGGAACGCGCGGTGAGCAGCGGCGTGACGATTATTCCATTCCGGATCGAGGACGTCGCTCCGGGGAAGTCGCTCGACTATTTCATTGGCTCGGTGCACTGGCTCGACGCGATGACGCCGCCGCTGGAAAAACACCTCGATGCATTGGCGGCGACCGTTCGTAAACTGCTTCCCGCAAAGCAAGGCGAGCCAGGAGCGCCCGCTGCGCCGACGCCGGGTGTGTGGCAGCCAAGCGCGGCTCCCGCTGCGCCGACGACGGCGGCGCCTGCTCCGCCACCAACCTCACCCGCGGCCACGCCGCGACCGGCAACCTCGGAGCCTCCCCGCGCGAAGTCGTCGAACACAATTTGGATTGGCGTAGCAGCGGTTGCCGTGATCGCGGTGGTCGTGCTGGGCGTGATGTTGATGCGCGGGGGAGGCGGTGGAGGCGGCGGCACGCAAACCGTAGTAAATGTCCCGAACACGCCGAGCCCGGCGGCCACAAACCCTTCCTCCAGCCCGAACCCTGTGAATAAACCCGTGGCGGAAAATGCTTTGCCCAAAGCACCCATTGTGAATTCCAGCGCCGACCCGATCGTGGGCTGCTATCAGTGGTTCAACAATGGGCAAGTCGTGATTCACGAGAACGGCACAATGGTCGGAGGACCGTTCACGGCGCGCTGGCGGGTGGTGAACGCAGCGCAACGCTCGTACACGTTTACTTGGCCCGAAGCAGTGGATACGATCACGCTCTCACCAAATCAGCAGTCGCTGAGCGGTGGAAATCAGTACGGGTATCCGACTTCTGCCACGCGTCTGGCTGGGAGCACGGGCCTGACAGGATCCTGGACATGGCCAAATGGAGCGATGGTAATCGTGTCCGATGACGGGACATTTAATGTATTCGGCTCGACCATGGGAGGAAAGTGGAAGACGGTCGATGCCTCGCGGAGAACCTATACACTGACGTGGCCGGACCCGGTGGATAGCGTCACGCTATCGGCGGACGGCTCGCGCGTTTTCGGATCGAATCAGTATGGAATTGCAATTTCGGGGGTTCGAACGCAGCCCTGCTCGGAAAATTAGGATCGAGTCGAGGCAGTCGCGGGCGCGGCAGTTTTCGGCGCGTACTTTGTGCTGATGTAATCGTCGACCAGTTTGCGGAACGCGGCGGAGAGATCGTCATAGTTGCCGTGAAGCGTGACGAACTTCTGGCCGTCGATGTAAACCGGGCAACTGGGCTCTTCCCCCGTGCCGGGAAGGCTGATCCCGATGTTGGCGGCTTTCGATTCGCCGGGGCCGTTGACGATGCAGCCCATCACGGCGAGCGTCATTTCTTCAACGCCCTCATATTGCTGCTTCCACTGCGGCATGCTGTCGCGGATGTAACCCTGAATGCGCTCAGCGAGTTCCTGGAATGTTGTGCTGGTAGTGCGTCCGCAACCGGGGCAGGCCGTCACGCTGGGCGCGAACGAGCGCAGGCCCAGCGCCTGGAGCAGTTCACATGCGGCGTAGACTTCCTCGCGGCGGTCGCCGCCGGGCCGCGGCGTCAGCGAGACGCGAATCGTATCGCCAATGCCTTCCTGCAGCAGGATTCCGATCGCCGCAGCAGACCATACCGTGCCCTTAGTGCCCATGCCCGCTTCGGTGAGGCCCAGGTGCAGCGGCTGTTCGGTCTTTCGGGAGAGGTCGCGGTAAACGCGGATGAGGTTTTGCGGTTTCGAGACTTTGCACGAAATAATGATCTGGTCGCGCCGCAGACCGCATTCGAGGGCCAGTTCGGTCGATTCAATGCCGGAGAGCACCATGCAGTGGTTGATGATCTCCTCGGAATCGAGCCCCAGGTCGCGGTCGGTGTTCTCCTGCATCTTGCGCATGACGAGTTCCTGGTTGAGTGAGCCGCCATTAACGCCGATCCGGACCGGTTTGCCGTTATCCACGGCGACTTTGCAGATCGTGGCGAACTGCTCGTCGCGGCGGGTTCCGGCGCCCACGTTGCCCGGATTGATGCGGTACTTATCGAGGGCGCGCGCGCATTCGGGATACTTGGTCAGCAGGACGTGCCCGTTATAGTGGAAATCGCCAATAATGGGGGCGTTGCAGCCCAGATCCCGAAGCCGGGCAACAATCTCCGCCACCGCCGCGGCCGATTCCGGCATGTTCACCGTAATGCGGACCAGCTCCGACCCGGCGTCGGCGAGTTCCTTGCACTGGGCCACGGTTCCGGCGATGTCGGCCGTGTCCGTATTGGTCATCGACTGGACGACAACCGGGGCGCCTCCGCCCACCTGAATGTGGCCGACCTTGACGCCAACCGTCTTCCGCCGCGTGATGGGAAATATTTGCATGTGCAGGTCGCTAAAGCTTATCTTCCGGCAGGCTCCCTTTCTCGCGTCAGGACAAGAAAGCAGAGGCCGCGCACACCACTATGATAGCAGCCCTCCGCGCAGGCTCACAATATCCTATGAAATTGGGGGGCGAACCGATTTGAATTTGTGCACCCTCAGGGACAACAGCCCCTGACCGATTAAGGGATTGCACCGGGGTACCGTCTTTGGAATCACCACCTTGGGCGGGCACCGAAGGTCCTAACCTCCGAATTGCTTGCATAATATTCCAAATGTGGGAGAATCTTGCTTCCAGCCTAACCCAAAGGGGGAAGCGGATTATGCCTCTTCAACTAAGGAAATTCGGCTTTGTGTCTCTGCTGGCACTGTCCGGCCTTTTCTTGGGGCTTCCCATCGCCCAAGCGCAGGACAGCGTCATGGGGCAGGTTCATCTTATCGAGGCGAACAATGCGGCGAAAACCTCGGGGGTGTGGGTCGATGGGCAATACGTTGGCTATGTCGGTGAACTCCAGGGGCACAACCGCCTAAGGCTCCTGCCCGGCCAGCATGAAATTGTCATCCGGCAGGCCGGTTACGAAAATTTAACGCGGCAGGTCGTGATCGAGCCGGCGAAAATTCTGGACGTCCAGGTGGGAATGGAAAGAGATACCCGCTTTCAGTTCGCCAATCCGAAAACCGGCGCACAGGTGAGGCTGGATGTGTCACCGGACAGGGCCGCTGTTTTCCTGGACGATAATTTCATTGGCCACGTCAACGAGTTCTATGGCACGGGACACGGGATGGTGGTCGCCCCGGGGAAACATACGATCAAGATTGGATTGGGTGGCTTTAGGACTTTCGAGACGGAAGTGACTCTATATCCGCGCCAGAAATTCGTGCTCAAGACGACACTTATGGCGGGCAGCATCAACGATGCGGACCCGCTGATTAAGACCGATCGAGGAACTTCCGCCCGCGCCAATTCCCTGGAAGACGTGGCGAGCGACCAGACGAAATAAAGCGCTTAGATTATCATTCGCGTAGTCCACGGGGGCGCGATTGGTTCAGCGCAAGAATAGATACCACACCCAACCTAGCCGTCCAAAACCTGCACTTCTCCGTTATGCGCTGGCCGAATGGCCGCCGCGTAAGCCGAGCGCGTCGGCGGAGTCGCACATGGATGTGTTCCGTGCCGGCAAACTCTCAATTGAGTGTATTGACTGTCTCCGGCAGAAACATAACAAATTGGCAGCTGATACCGGTCGCAGGGCAGTCGAGAATCCCACGGCGGACGAGCTTAACGGATCGATCGTCGGGAAACGAAACATCATAAGAAAGTGACGAGAGCGCCGTCGTGGCGCCACTCAGGTCATGTGATCCAGTGACGAATTTCACGCCCGTTACGACGTTGCCGGGCTCGAAGAGGACAAAGAATTCGGCGGAGGCCTGGCCCTTTGCGACGCGCGGTAATTGTGAAGTCCGCTGCTTCCCGAGAGTGTCGAATGCCGATTGGACCGCCTCATCAACCCGCACTTTACTCCCGAGCAATTTTTCCAGTCTGGCGTTCGTTTCTGGGGGAGCATGATTGGTGGCTAATGCCAGGGCATCGTAGTCAATCGCCTTTTGCTTGTCGCCTATCTTTTCGTAGAGTTGCCCGAGGTGATCCCCGACGGTCGGAATTTGGTCTAGCTTCCATGCGGCGCCGAGATATTTTTCGGCCTCTTTCATGTGGCCGAGCCGAAAGTGCGCCCAGCCAAGGGTGTCCCAAAACGCTGCGAGAGTTGGCATAACTCTCAAACCCTGCAGCGTGAGGTCGTCCAAATGAATGCTTACCGTTTTGGCCTCTTCCCGTTCGACGGCCTCTTCCGCGTAATGCAAGGCGTCATCCAGATGAACATCGGCGTCGGCCAACTCGTACCCTACGCCATTCAGCTGGTCGGGGGTCGGAGCAGGTCCGAGCGCCTTTTGAAATGCAGAAATGGCCAAATCTCCTTTCCCAGATCTCGCGTAAGCGACCCCAAGGGAGAATTCCAGCGGAGCGACGCCGGGATGGCTATCAACCAGCGGTTGGAGTTTGGCGATTACTTCCGGATACCGCTTTAGCTCAATGAGAATCGATGCCACGCCGCGGGCGCCATCAACGTCGTTCAGTGAGAGTTTTTCAAATTGTTTCATCGCTTCCAAGGCGTCATCGTAACGATGCAAAAAGCTATACGCGCTTGCAAGGAGTTGGTAAGCCTGTGGGTCATTCGGCGCGGCTGCGACGGCGTTCTGGAATTGTTTGATGGCTTCCTCAGCCTCACCCTTGCGAAGCAGAGCACTTCCCAACCCGTAGTTTACGTGAACGTCATCGGACTTGAGGCGCTCCGCCTCTCGATACTCGGCGATAGCGCCGTCGACGTCCCCTTTGCGAAAGAGCGTGTTTGCCAAGCCAGTGTGAGCGACGGCGTCCTCGGGTGCCAGATGGACGGCCACTCGATACTCCGTCACAGCCTGGTCGATATCACCCTTGACGAAGTAAACGCTGCCCAAGCCCCGATGCGCATCGGCGGCGTCAGGCTTCAGACGAAGCACTTCCTGGTATTCGGTAATCGCGCCATCCAAGTCCCGCGCACTGTACAGGGCATCGCCCAGGCTTCGGTGGGCTTGTTCGTCGTTGGGCTTGATTCGTAACGCCACACGATAGGCGGCAACTGCGCCGGTAAAATCTTGCTTGTTGAACAAGACATCTCCAAGCGAACGAGAAGCTTGAAAATCATCGGGCTTCGCGCGCAGGTCCTCGCGATATTCTGCGATTGCAGCGTCGAGGTCGTTCTTTCGAAAATATGCGTCGCCGAGGGCGCGAAGCGCTCGAGAGCTATCGGGTTGAAGCTGCAGGGCCTTTCGGTATTCCTCAATCGCTCCGTCCGGATCGTCTTGATTGGAAAGCTCGTCGCCGAGGTCAATTAGCCTTTCGACCCTGGCGCTCGTAGACAGGTCCTTTGAGGCGGCGCTCCCTATTTCGGACGCGGACGAGGGACCAGAACCCGACAAGGACAGCACGGAATCGGCGTCGTCGGAAACAACTTTTGCGAAAGACGTATACTCATCGCTTCGTGAATGTGGAATCTCGCGCATGTGTATCGTCAGGTGGCGCTGGGCGTGAATGACATTCGAATCCACGGAATACGTAGCCTGGTATTCGGCGAAATCGTTTTTCGTGCCGACGGGAGTACGGGATCTTGGCGTTACGTTCTTTGGAACTTCGACCCATGCGTCGAAAATGAATTCCCCGGGTGAATCAAGATGAATTGGTTCGGAGCTCTTCTTTGCATCCTCATCGAGGTCCGCAATGTTTGTAGGGGGCAGGGGCGGCCTGAATGCATCGGGCCAATCCGGATAGTCTTTTCGCGTGTACGCGTAATTGAAAGTGAACGCCGAGTCGGTTGCCTCGGGCGAACTCACAGTTACGTCGCTCACGGTACCCGCGAAGTTCCACAAGCGCGAAATGGCCTGGACCATATCCTTCCATTGAGGCTGGGGCGTTCGCCGGAAGGCGCTGCGCAGCGCCAGCTCAGCATCTCCGCGAACTGTGGCTTCAACCTTTCCTTCCAGCGTGCCATCTTCGCTTATCTTGCCCTTGATTTGGAAACGCATGAGCGAAGGGAACGGCGGGTCCGCCGGAGTTTTTATCAACTGCGCCGCGCCGTTTTCGGGGATTACGAGCGCCTGATTGTCCCGGATGTTTGCTGTGAGGAACCCGAAGGGTGCAATTTCCGGCGTCGTGTCCAGCCAGAGCAGGTTTTGTCCCTGCGGCACCACGGTAATCATGTGATCGAAATGACTCGGCGATGGAATATCCTGGTTGATTTTTCGCGTGGAGCTAATCAGGGCGGGATACGCTTTTACGCCAACCGCTGCAAGCAGCGCCGCCAGCAGGGTATGTTTGTCCTTGCAGTCTCCATATCCGTTGGACAGCACTTCGGTCGCCGCGTGGGGTTGGTATCGGCCTATCCCAAGAGACACTCCAATATAGCGATACTTCGTCGAAACATAACTGTACAGAGCTCGGATTTTATCCGTATCCGTCGCGGCGCCCTGAGTGAGCTCTTCCGCCTTGGCGCGAATTTCAGGCGTCACGGTCACACGGGGGCTCTGTAATTGCCGGTACCACTGCGCGACTTCATCCCAGCTTCGAAAGCTGGTCAGTTCTACATCCGCGAACGGAGTGCCCGCGCTATCGCTTCCCGAAGCCTTGGCTTTCTTTGCCTTCTCCGCGTCGGTAACCGATTCCAAATTTTCCGTTTTCCAGGAGTAGACGTGGTATCCATTTTCGTCGGTTTCCGACGGCGATAGCTTCGGACTCAGGAGCTTTACCTCGCGGCCACGCGGCACGCTGATCACCAGCTCGTTGCTGAGAATGATTCCCTGGTCAAAGAAGTTAAAGTCATACCAAAATTGACCTGGAATGAGCGGCGATCGCGCGTGGAATCCCTCCCGGTACTCCAGAACATCACCGGGGTCGAGTCCTTTCACGGCCAGGTCTTTCTCTTTCAAATCGCTGTAGAAAGGAGCCGCAATTGTGATTTGCGCCGGTACATCCTGAATGCCCTCCACCGGCGTCGGGACGACCGTTCCGTCCGCCTTCGTCACTTTCACGTCGGCAATTTCCACGTCGCCCACCGAAGATGCGTAGGGAACTCGAATCACGCCCCAATTCTGGACACCTGACGGAGACTGAACCCGCACTCGAATTTCGGATTCCTCTGAATAGGTACCGTCGTTTTGGAACTTGATCTTGTTCAACGCGTGTTCTACGACGAACGGCTCCTTCGAGTAGTCTTCGGGCGCGGACTTGGCCGGAGATTGACCTGACAGATTCGACGATACGGAGCCAGCGAGCAAAACAAAGGCAAGCGGAATATAACGCCGTAGATTTCTCATCGGCTACCCTCCCAGAGACCGGGATATCCAGTGGGGACCGAATAAAGTGGGATTCTACCCAATAATTAAGGTAGAAACTAGAAAAGTTGCTGCGACGAAAACCTGTGAAAACCCTATCTTAAAAAGCAGTTGAATCTGACCCCGGAACCGATTCCGAATCTACGATTCATATCGCGCTGGCCGAATGAGTGCCGCGCAGGCCGAGTGCGTCGGCCACGTCGCGCATGGCGGCGATGCAGAAGGCGATGTGCTCCTCGATGGGGATACTCAGCTCCTCGGCGCCTTTGCGGACGTCGTCGCGATTGACGCCGCGCGCGAAGGCTTTATCCTTCAGTTTGCGTTTCACCGAGTCGGGCTCGACTTCGAAGATGCTCTTGCCGGGCTTGACCAGCGAGCACGCCGTAAGAAACCCGGCGAGTTCGTCGCAGGCGAACAGGGTGTGTTCCAGCGGAGTTTCGCGCGGCACGTTGCAGTAATCGGCGTGCGTGAGGATCGCGCGGATCAGTTCCTCCGGATATCCGCGCTGGCGGAGAATTTCCGAGCCCCCGGCAGGGTGTTCTTCGGCCGGACTATGCGCGTCGTTGGGCCAGCGCTCATAATCGAAATCGTGCAGCAAGGCGGTAATTCCCCACAGACCTTCATCGGCATGATTCTTGCGGGCATATGCTCTGACGCAGGCTTCGACCGCCAGAGCATGCTTCCGCAAATTTTCGTTCTGCGTGAATTCGCAAAGTAAAGCCCAGGCTTCATCTCTCGTCGGCGCAGCGGGCATCGTATCCTCCCTGATGCAGAACCGGGTGCGGGCTCTATTCTTGCGCTGACCGGTTCAAGTGAAGCGTGGAGCCCGCCAAAATCTAGAATACCGCAACCTCGGAGCCACTGCCGGGTTGATACAATCGGCGGAGATTGTTCCTAAGTCGCCATCAGGGATTAAAACCCTGAGCGAAGTTAGCCCAAGGTTATGCCAAAAGCTATGATCTGCAATGAAAGTACGCATTTTTCATCACATTTTCATAAATGTGACCGGACCGGGAAACATCAAAAAATGAAAAAAAACTGCTAATGAAGTTCCGGATTTAACCGATTTGTTCATCGAATGGAAAAAATACTTGACACCGGATGCGGGTACCCTCAATATGTCGGTCGCGCCAGCTTCTGCCTTCCCCCCGATCGTAGTTCCTCTCATCCGCATGCCGGAATAGTCTGCGAGGAGTACCGGTGTCGGAACAAACGAATGGTAATATGAACGGTACAAACGGTAACAAGGTCAACATGGATACGACGGACCTCGACCGCGAAGTCATCCGTTGCAAGACCTGCGGGCTCGTGCAGTATCGCACCCGCATGGGGAATTGCCGCCGGTGCCTGCGCCTGCTGCCCCCGAAGGTGGAGTTTCTGATTCCGCCTCCGGAGCCGCAGGAGCTTCCAGGCGACGACCGGCAACTCTTCGAGAAATGGCCGAACCGCGAGACGGTGGAGAATATAGGGCAGCGCATCCGGCAGTTGCGCGAATCGCGCGGGATGACGCAAAGCCAGCTCCAGGCGCGCTCGCGCGTTTCCCGGTCGTACCTGTCTCGGATCGAAAGCGGACAAATGACGCCCAGCCTCGGAACGCTCGAGAAGATTTCCGAAGCGCTTGGCGTCGGCTTGAACCGCTTCTTCGTCCCCGAAACGAACGGCGAAGCTCTTCTGGAGGATCCGTTCATCCAGGGGTTGCGGCCGTTCCTACGGCAGCTCGACTGGGAACAGTGGCAATCGATTCTGAAGCGCCTGGCCGCGATCAGCGACCACGTCTCGAGCGGCAATGGGCAAGTGCGTCCGCTAGCACAGCCTCAGCCGTCTCGCATGGAGCAACTGGCGCGTCGGATGCACCCAGCTGCGATGGGCCACCGGTAGACGGTCAGGAAAAGAAATTTGTAAAAGATGGCGCGAACTCTCCCGGCAGGGAGGGTTCGCGCCGTCACGATTTTACTTTCCTGCCGCGAAATTCCGCTGCCAGCAAGCCGTAATTTTCCAGGTCGATGAACCGGTCCCATTTGTGGATGTGCTCCCGGGAGCGGCCCTCATGGCGCATGCCTATTTTTTCGAGAACGCGCTGGGAAGCGATATTCCCGCGCAAAATGGTGAGGCATGAATCCTGTGCAGCCGAGCGTCTCGAATCCGAAGGCGACAACCGCGGTGGCCGCTTCGGTGGCAAATCCCTTCCCCCAGAATGGAACGCCGATCCAGTAGCCGAGTTCCGCGCGCCGGTGCACCGGCGCAATCGTGAGTCCCACGGCGCCGCAGAGTTCACCGCCCGTGACGTGCGTAATGGCAAAAATAATCCGAGCGTCCCGCTTCGAAATTCCTCCTCCGCCTGAGCGAGGAAACTCCGCGCGTCTGTCTTCGGTGTAGGGATGAGGGATATTGAGCGGTCGTGGCGGCGATTTCGCGCGCCCCGGCCAGGCGCACGATTGCGGGAATATCTCCGCGTTCGAAGGAACGCAGCAGAAGCCGCGCGGTCCGCAATTCTTGCGGGGCGGTCATGAAGCTCTCGTCCAAAGCGGGGCTTCATTGTAGCTCACGCGTCACAGCGGGCGAGGTCGCTGCATCCTGCGTCTAGGAGAAGCGGACTTTAACGTCGGGACGCTTGTCGAGCGTCACGGTGTCGACGAAGCGCACCTGGCGTTCCTCCAGCGTGACGATCAGCGATTGCGTGCGGATGCCTTCGCCGAAGAACCGCACGCCGCGCAGCAGGTTTCCGTCGGTCACGCCGGTGCACGCAAAGATAATTTTCTTTCCCGGCGCAAGATCTTCGGTCTTATAGATGCGCTTGGCGTCCTTGATGCCCATTTTTGCCAGCCGCTCCTCGTGCTCGGGCTTGGACACGACCAGCCGGGCCTGGATTTCGCCGTTCAGGCAGCGCAGCGCCGCGGCGGTCAGCACGCCTTCGGGCGCGCCGCCCGTGCCCATGACGGCATGCACGCCGGTCCCGATCACGGCCGCGGCAATGCCCGCGGAGAGGTCGCCGTCGCCGATCAGGCGGATGCGGGCGCCGGCCGCGCGGATATCCGCGATCAGTTTTTCGTGCCGGGGCCGGTCGAGCACAATCACGACCAGGTCTTCCACGTCGCGATCCAGTCGCTTGGCGATGGCGCGCAGATTATCCGCGACGGGTGCGTCCAGGTCCACGCAGCCCTTGCAGGACGGCCCCACGACGATCTTTTCCATGTAAAGATCGGGGGCGTGGAGCAGGCCGCCTTTTTCGCTCGCGGCCAAAACCGTGATCGAGCCGGGCGCGCCGGTGGCGCAGAGGTTGGTGCCTTCGAGGGGATCGACGGCAATGTCCACGGCGGGAAAATTAAAGCCCCGGACGTGTTGCGCGGCGCCAATCCTTTCGCCGATGAAGAGCATGGGGGCTTCGTCGCGTTCGCCTTCACCGATGACGATCGTGCCATCCATGGGCACTTCGTCCATCACCTTCCGCATGGATTCGACGGCGGCCTGATCGGCCTTGTGCCCGTCGCCCAGCCCCATGGTCTTTGCCGACTCGATTGCCGCTTGTTCGACGACGCGCAAAAATTCCAGACTCAGTTCGATTTCCATCATGTCTCCCGGCCATTGAGAATTTTTGGATCTTGCGCGCGTTCGGACACGGTTCATGCGCGCGACACTACCGATATGTCCCCTATCCTAAACCAAGCGGGGGTGCGGACAACTAGTGGAACAGCGGAGGGATTGTGTTCAAAAATTCCCGCTCAATGCGTGTCGTGCTTTTGAGACATGCTGGCTAATTACGGCAGCGGCTGAAGAACCGTGTTCACAAGTTGGGATCGTCGAATGACGTGTGGTCGCCCGGTTTGCCGCCGGGAACGGGCAGCAGGCGAGCGCTCAGCGGTTTCGACAATTTCACCGACAGCGTGGCGACGTCGCCGATGATGCGCGCGAGCTGGCCGGTGGAAACTTCCCCGGCAGGGGAATCGTGTCGAGACCCGTGCCGCAGACCGCCGAATAGGCAAGCAGTTGGTCCATCGAGAGCGCGCCTTCGGCCCAGAGCTGCGCAAGCCGCGTGTCTTCGAGCACGGGCATCATCACGCCGTTATACCCCACTTTGGTGACGTTGATGTCGCGCAACGCGGAAGTGATGGTGGCCACCGCAGTGAGCGTGCCGCTGGTGCCAAACCGCCCGCCGGTAGATCCCGCCGTGGCTGATCCGATGGAGGCTTCTTTCATGGGCGCGGGGGAAAGATCGAGGCCCATATACGTCCAGCCGGTCTGCTCGTCAATCTTGCTGGCGATATCCTGCACGGCGCGGGCGTGCATTCCCAGTTCGGCGACCAGCGCCTGCCGGGTTGCGTCGGGATCGCGTTGCACGGCCATGACCGCGGCCACCACATTCGCAGATTCGAGCGCTATGGCAAATTGATGGCCGAGCCCCTGGTGATACGACGCGGGATAAAACGGCGTATAGGCCGGAACATTGGCAATCGCGGCAAAACGGAAATTGCCCAGGCCATTCGCCGAATGATCCTCAAGATATTTCATGACGTCCGCAGCTGCGCGCACCGCGTTCCAGTGAACGCCGTCGGTTCCGGCCACAACCACGCTGCCGAACAACATGGAAGTTTTGCCGAGGACTTCGGCGAGAAGCTGCGCTTGCGCGGGGTCGTCCTTGTCCGTCATCAGCGCGGGCCCGATGCTGATCGAAACGTTTTGCTGTTTCGCAAGTTTGTCGAGATCGGTGAAGAACGCGAGCGCCGCTTCCTTGGACATTGCGCTCGTGTATTCCGGGAAGGGCTGCGTCGAGATGCGGATCGATTCCACGTCATAGCCCGCGAGTTGGTACCGCGCCTGGGCGTTGCGCAACATCACCAGCGTATCCGCGATCTGCTGCGAGTATTGGTTCGCATCGAGGCGAATAAATGCAGTGATGGTGCGGATTTTGGGCTTTTCCTGAGCCGATACGGAGGAAACGGCCACGGCGAAAAAGAACGCCGCGAAAAACAGCGCATGGGAAATCACTTCCAGGATGACGAGCGAGAAGCCGGAATTGCGAAACATCGGGCCCCCTAACGATTCGGTCGAACGCTCAGTAGAATGCAGGAATGCCGGTGATGTGCTCGCCGATGATCAACCGATGGATGTCGTGCGTTCCCTCGTACGTGTATACCGATTCGAGATTGTTCATGTGGCGCATGACGCAGAAATCGTCCACGATTCCATTGGCGCCCAAAATGTCGCGCGCCAGGCGGGCCGTTTCCAGGGAGATACGGACATTATTCATTTTCAGCATGGAAACGTGCGCCGGGTCCAGGCGATTCTGGTCCTTTAGCCGGCCCACGTGCAGCGCCAGCAACTGCGCCTTCGATATTTCCGTAATCATGTAGACCAGTTTGTCCTGCACCAATTGATGGGATGCAATCGGCTTGTTCTGGAACTGCTTGCGGGTTTTCGAATATTGCAGCGCCGTATCGTAGCAAGCCATGGCCGCGCCGATCGCGCCCCAGCCGATGCCGTAGCGGGCCTGCGTGAGGCAACTGAGCGGGGCCTGCAATCCCTCCGCGCCGGGCAGCAGATTTTCAGCCGGGATTTCACAGTCATTCATCGCCAGCCCTGAAGTGACGGAAGCGCGCAGTGACAACTTCCCATGCACGTCCCAAGCCTTGAAATTCTTGGTTCCCTTCTCGACCAAAAAACCGCGAATGCGATGGTCCTCGCATTTCGCCCAGATCACGGCGACATCCGCGATCGATCCGTTCGTGATCCACATTTTTTCGCCATTGAGCACGTATCGATTCCCGCGGCGCACCGCGCGCGTCAGCATTCCCCCGGGATTCGAGCCGAACTGAGGCTCGGTCAGGCCAAAGCAGCCCAGCGCCTTCCCGCTCTGCAAAATCGGCAGCCACTTATTTTTTTGCTCTTCAGACCCGTACGTATGGATGGGGAACATCACCAGCGCGCTCTGAACGGAAACGAAACTGCGCAGGCCCGAATCCCCGCGCTCGAGTTCCTGCATCACCAGCCCGTAGCTGACATTGGACATTTCCGCGCAACCGTAGCCCTTCAGGTTTGCGCCGAAGAATCCCAATTCGCCCAGTTGCGGGACCAGGTGCATCGGAAAAGTCCCTTCCCGGTTGTGCTTCTCGATGATGGGGATGACATGCTCGTCGACGAACTGGCGCGCCGTCTTACGGGCCAGCAACTCTTCATCGCCGAGCAGCGAATCAAAGTTCAGGAAATCGACGCCGGGAAATGCGGGCATCAAGCTCTCCTTGTCGTCTTCAGCGCAAGATCGAGAATTAGGATATTCGGGCAAACCGGGTTGCAGGCCCGTCGCGCGACTCATTCTAGCCCTGCCTCTTCAGTGCCAGCAAGCGAGCTTCACTTCCCGGGCATAGAGGAGTTTGCAGGAGTCAAACCTGCCGCGTCGCGAGCATAGAGCAAGATTGTGATTCTGGATATGCGCTTCTGGTCGACGAGATGGCGGCCTTTCCCATACACGGCCCGGAGAATGGTGCTCTCGCGGCGCGGCTTCCCATTTGCATCGTTCTCGAGATCGAGGACCAGCCAGACCCGGTCGCCGCCCGGCCCGGCATCCTGCAGCGCATCGGCCAGATAAGCAAAGAGCGAATCCTGAAAAGCCCAGTCGCCATGGTTCGCCGAAACCAGCGCTTCCGGCCAGACCGGAGCAGGATGCCGCAGCGATCTGTAGAACTCGAATGGCAGATGCCCGAAATTCTGGTAGAAGAAGACCCCGTCACCAGGGAGCGCCCGTTCCAGGACGTAGGAAGTCGCGTCCCGCCAATCGTCACGGTCCATATCGAAATCCTTACGATAATAGGAAAAAGTTCCCAGCAGGGATACGGCTGTGATGGCAGCGCCCAGAATCCAGACCAAAACCGGCCGGCGTAATTTGACGATTCCGGCGGCCACAATTAAGAGCAGACCGGGCAGACATGGGCTCATATAGCGCGGCAGGAAAATTGGAGTCACCATTGAGACGGCCAGAACGACAAGCAAGGGAACGAAAAGCAAGGCAAAGGCGAAAGCGTATGTCCACCCGGGTCTAGTTCGTACGCCGCCGCGGCACTCGCTCCACATGGCAAATGCGGCCACAGCCGCCGCAATCCCCTCCAGCAACACGAGCAGGTTCCCGCCGTTGCCGCATAACACGACAAAAAAATTCAGCACGGCATGCGCGTTGGCTTGCGGAATCCAGCGTGTTGATCCGGCGCCGACCATTCCGACAACGGCCGCAATCGGGATCACCATATAGACGAACCAGCGAGCGGCTCGCCCCAGATCCCGCCACGGCAGTTCATCGTGGGGGAGGAATGCAAGGGACGCGCCGTGGGCAATAATTACAAAACCCCCGAAGAAATGGCTGTAAGCAGCCAAAGCGCAGGCCGCAGCATAGGCTCCCCATTGCGCCGAAGAAGGCTCCTGCAGATTCCGAACCAATAGCCAACTGGCTACAACGGTGAATAAAACAACCAGCGCGTATCCGCGCGCCTCCTGTGCGAATCGGACCTGAAAAGCGCTGATGGCCATGAGCCAGACCGCGACCAAACCGGTCGCGCGCCCAAACAAGCGCGCTCCCAGCGCGTAGAAAAACGGCAGAGTCGCGACCGAGGCCAGGACGGAGAGCCCGCGAATGAATCCCTCCGTCGAGCCGATCATCAGCCAGAAACGCAGGAGCAGATAATAGAGCGCCATGTTTGCTTCCCGATGGCGCAGGACAAACCAGAGTTGCGGCCACGGCAGCCGCGCGATTTGGACGCTAATCCCTTCGTCGAGCCAGAAACTCTTCGCGGCAAGGTCATGCAGCCGCAGGATCGCCGCAACAATCGTGACCAGGCCAACCAAGGCCGGATACATCTTCGAATCCGCGTGCCTTTGGGGGACAACGGCGGGTGAAAGCGAGGGGGGAGCCAATACGGTCTGGGAAGCCATGCCATTTTCATTTTATCAATCGGGCGCGATTCCAAGGGGCTTGTCAGTCTCGCTTGGTTCGAGCCCAGCAATCCGGGCAAGACAGTCCCCGAAGCGAACATTAACCCGGCGATGCGCGGCGCAAGGGCTTGCGCGAAACCTCCTGCAATGTTATAAAATCACTCCTTTGTTCAAGCTAAGTTGGCCTTCGGGGTGGGTCTACACCTCAGGTTTGCCGGAGTAACGTGCTGGCGGGCATGGTCGGATGCCCGCGCTTAACGCGTGGAAATCTTAAACCAACTCGGCGGTCTATTTCTGGAGGCTGTACCCACAGTCGTCATTGTTTTCCTTTTTTATTTCTTCATGCGCTGGAGTTTTTTTGGGCCCATGGAGCGAGTGCTTTCGGAGCGCCACAGGCGGGCGGCAGGCGCGCGGCAGGAGGCGGAAGCCAGCCGCGCGGCCGTGCAGGAGAAACTCCGCGCTTACCACGAGGCCCTTCGCAAGGCGCGCGGCGAGATGTACGCCGAGCAGGAAGCGGCGCGCCGCCGCGTTCTGGAGGAGCGACAGGCCGCGGTCAGCGCCGCCCGGGTTGCCGCGCAACATCACCTGCAGGCGGCCAAGAAAACTCTCGCCTTAGAAGTGGAAGCGACAGCGGCGCAGCTTGAGCAATCGAGTGACGTCCTGGCGAACGAGATTGCCGAAACGATCCTTGCCGGCGGAGCGGGCCGATGAAATCCTTGCGGCGATGGTTTTCGCCGGCGGCGGGCGTATTCACAATTTTATTTCTCGCGACGCTTCCGATGCTGGCTGCCGAGGGCGCCGAACCGGATCCTGCCGATTCCACGGCGGGCCTCATTTTCCGATGGCTGAACTTCGCGCTGGTTTTTGGCGGTATAGGTTATCTGATTGCCAAGAACGGCGGCGCGTTTTTCAGCGCGAACGCGAAAGCCATTGCGTCCAGCATCACCGAGGCCCAGGCGGCCAAGGCCGCGGCGGACCGAGAATTGAGCGAAGTCAACGCCAAGATTTCCCGGCTCGACCAGGAGTTGGCGGAACTGCGCGAAGCAGCTCGCCGGGATGGGGCGGCCGAAGCGGAGCGGCTGCGCGTTTCGGGCCAGGCCGAGATCGAAAAAATCAAACAGGCGGTCAACGCTGAACTGGCGGCCTCCGGGCGCGCCGCGCGGCAGCAACTGCGGGAAATTGCCGCGTCGATGGCGGTGGAGCGCGCCGGAGTGCTGGTGAGTTCCAGAATGAATAATGAAGTTCGCGCAAAATTGTTCCACTCGTTCCTGGGCGAACTGGGACGGAGCGCGAATTGAAAGCCCTGGCGGAACGCTATGCGGCCGCGCTGGTGGACGTGGCGCTCGAGAACAAGCAGGCCGACCAGGTCAAGAAGGAACTCGCCGCGTTTGCGGCCATGGTCCGCGAATCGCCCGACCTGCACTCGTTTCTGGCGAATCCTTCAATCGGGCGCGCGGTCAAGCATTCGGCGATCGAGGAACTTGTAGCGCGGATGGGCGCCAGCCGGACGTTGCGCAACTATCTTTTTGTGATTGTCGATCAGCGGCGGGCCGGGATGCTGGTTGAAATCGAGCAGGCGTTCAGCGCCCTGCTGGACGCGCGCCAGGGAATCACCCAGGCCACGGTGACTTCGCCGGCGGAACTCAGCGCCGAGGAACGCAAGGAACTCAGCGCCGCGCTCGCGAAGCTGACCGGGCGGAATGTTCAGGCGCAATTCAAGACGGATTCGAAATTAATTGGCGGCGCGGTGGTCAGGATTGGTTCGACGATTTATGACGGGTCGGTGCGCGCGCAACTGGATCGCATGCGCATCCAGATGATTTCGGAATAGGAGCAGGGATGGCTTCGATCAAAGCGGATGAAATCACAAAGATTCTGAGGGCGCAGATCGCCAACTACGAACAGGCCGTCGCCGTGGAAGAAGTCGGCACGGTGATCTCGGTGGGCGACGGCATCGCTCGCGTCTATGGCCTGGAAAAAGCGATGTCCGGGGAAATGCTGGCGTTCCCGCACGATGTGTTTGGAATCGCACTCAACCTCGAGGAAGATCAGGTCGGCGCGGTGCTGCTGGGCGAGTACACGCTGGTCCAGGAAGGCGATACGGTCAAGCGCACGAGAACCATCATGTCCGCGCCGGTGGGCGAGGCCATGGTCGGCCGCGTCGTCAGCCCGCTGGGTTTGCCGCTCGACGGCAAGGGCCCCATCGCCACCGATCAGCGCATCCCCATCGAGCGTATCGCGCCGGGTGTTGTGGACCGCCAGCCCGTGCGCGAGCCGCTGCAAACCGGCATCAAGTCGATCGACTCGATGATTCCGATTGGCCGCGGACAACGCGAGTTGATCATCGGCGACCGCCAGACCGGCAAGACCGCCATCATTCTGGACACGATTCTGAACCAGAAGGGCGGGGACATGATCTGCATCTACTGTGCGATCGGGCAGAAGCGCTCGACCATCGCGCAGGTGGTGAAAATCCTGACCGACGCCGGCGCGATGGATTACACCATCATCGTCGCGGCGTCGGCCACTGAACCCGCCACGCTGCAATACATCGCGCCTTATGCGGCCTGCGCCATGGGCGAATTCTTCCGCGATTCGAAGCGCCACGCCGTCTGTTTCTACGACGACCTTTCCAAGCACGCGCAGGCCTACCGGGAGATTTCGCTGCTGCTGCGGCGTCCTCCTGGCCGCGAAGCGTTTCCCGGCGACGTGTTCTATCTCCACTCACGCCTGCTGGAACGCGCCGCAAAGCTCAACGACAAACTGGGCGCGGGCTCTCTTACGGCACTGCCCGTGATCGAAACGCAGGCGGGCGACGTTTCCGCGTACATTCCGACGAACGTGATTTCGATTACCGACGGGCAAATTTACCTTGAGGCGGATTTGTTCAACAGCGGCATCCGGCCCGCGATCAACGTCGGTCTCTCCGTGAGCCGTGTCGGCGGCAACGCGCAGATCAAGGCCATGCGGCAAGTGGCCGGGTCCTTGCGCCTGGACCTTGCCCAATACCGGGAACTCGCCGCTTTCGCGCAATTCGGGTCGGATCAACTCGACAAGGCCACGCAGGCGCAACTCGCACGCGGACAGCGGCTCGTGGAGATCCTGAAACAGGGGCAATTCTCGCCGCTGACCGTCGAGGAACAGGTCCTGGTGATCTTCGCGGGCACCAGCGGCTTGGTCGATGACGTTGCCGTGAGCGACGTCCAGCGGTTTCAAAACGATTTGATCGAGTTCATGCGCGCGCGCTACAGCACCGTGCTGGTTCAGATCGCACAGAAAAAGCAGATTACCGATGACGCGCGAGCGGAACTCAAACGCGCGATCGGAGAATTCAAGGAGCAATTCCAGGCTGGCGTTGCGGCAGCCCGCGCGTAATCCGGCGAGCGACACTTCCCCATGCCCACACTTCTTGATTTCCGGCGCCGCATTCGCTCGGTGAAGAATACCCAGCAGATTACCCGCGCCATGAAATTCATCGCGGCGGCCCGGCTGCGGCGGGCGCAGGAAACCGCAATTTCCCTGCGGCCGTATGCCAGTGGAATCCGGGAAGTGCTGCGCTCGGCGATGTCCCGCCTCGAGAATCCCGATCAATTTCCGCTGCTCGCGCAGCGGCCTGAAGACCGCGTGCTGGTCCTGGTCACTGCCGGCGAACGGGGCCTGTGCGGGGCGTTCAACGCCAACGTGCTGCGCCGCGCGTTCGAGTTTTTGCGCGAGAAAAGCGACAAATCGCTGGAAGTGATCGCCATCGCGAAAAAGAGCCGCGACGCCTTCCGCAAGCGTTCCTGGAAGATCGCCGGGGAGTACATCGACATCACCACGCGCGCCGACCTGGGAAAAGCCAGGCAAATCGCCGCGGAAGTCATGAAAATCTACGAAGCTCACCAGGCGGACTCGGTCTATCTGATCTACAATGAATTCAAGAACGTGATGGCGCAGACCCTGCGGGTTGAAAAGCTTCTGCCGCTGGAGCGCGCGGCGCTGGACGTAGCGGACAAAAATGCCCCGCCGGGATCTTCAGCCGACGCGGTGGACTATATTTACGAGCAGCCCGCCGGCGAAATTTTCAACAAGCTTGTGCCGCGCTACGTCGAGATGCAGATTTACCGAATGCTCGCCGAAACCTCCGCGGCGGAACACGCCGCGCGCATGACGGCGATGGAGTCGGCCACCAGCAACGCTTCCGACGTAATTGACGCCCTGACGCTCCACATGAACAAGGTCCGCCAGGCCGCAATTACGCGCGAAATCATCGAGGTGGTCAGCGGGGCGGCGTCGGCGGGGTGAGGAACGTGATTCGTGAATTGTGATTCGTGATTCGTGGCTTGTGCGGTAGGCGCCGTGAAGATCAATCGCTTTTCGGACTTGACGGTTTGGCAGAAAGCGCACGAACTGACTCTTGAAACGTACCGGCTGACGGAAAAATTCCCTCGGTCGGAACAATTCGGAATCATTTCGCAAATGAGGCGGTCGGCGGCTTCAGTTTCAGCAAATATTGCCGAAGGATTCGGCCGGCGCACGACGAAGGAATTGTTGAGGTGCTTGCATATTTCGCGCGGAGAGTTGGAAGAGACGCGGTATTTCCTGATATTAAGCCGCGACTTGGGTTTCATCACGTCGGACGAGTTTGAAAGCATGAATGGCCGGTGCGATTCAGTTGGACAATTGATCAACGCGCTGGGGCGGTCTTTAAAAGGGCGGCTTCACGCGGCAGAGGGTTGAGGTTTTCACGAATTACGAATCACGAGTCACGGGAACAAGGAGCCACAGATGGCGCAACATGAAGCGGGACACGTCGGGAACGTCGTGCAGGTGATCGGGCCGGTCGTTGACGTGCAATTTGCCGAGCATCAATTGCCGGAAATTCACGACGCGGTCAGAATCACCAGCGAAGGCTTCGAAGGCTCGACCAAGATCGACATCGTTGCGGAAGTCGCCCAGCACCTGGGCGAAGGGCGCGTGCGCACCGTGGCCATGACGGCTACCGAAGGCGTCGTTCGGGGAATGAAGGTCATTGGGCTGGGCGGACCCATTTCGGTCCCGGTCGGGCGCGCCACTCTCGGGCGCGTGATGAACGTGCTCGGGGAGCCGGTCGATGGCCTGGGTCCGATCCAGACGGAGAAGCGCTACCCGATTCACCGGCCGGCGCCTTCCCTGGAAGACCAGTCGACGACGCTCGAAATGTTCGAGACGGGCATCAAGGTCGTCGATTTGTTCGAGCCGTACCTGAAAGGCGGAAAGATCGGACTGTTCGGCGGCGCGGGCGTGGGCAAGACGGTTCTGATTCAGGAATTGATCCACAACGTCGCGATGAAGCATGGCGGCGTTTCGGTGTTCGCGGGCGTGGGCGAACGGACGCGCGAAGGAAACGACCTGTGGCTCGAAATGACGGAGTCGGGCGTCGTCGTGCCCGGCAATTCGGAGAAGTCACGCGCCGCCCTGATTTACGGCCAGATGACGGAACCGCCCGGCGCGCGCCTCCGCGTCGGACTCACCGGCCTGACCGTCGCGGAATACTTCCGCGATGAGGAAGGGCTGGACGTTCTTCTGTTCATCGACAACATTTTCCGGTTCGTGCAGGCGGGCTCGGAAGTATCCGCTCTGCTGGGCCGCATGCCTTCGGCCGTGGGATACCAGCCGAACCTGAACACCGAAATCGGCGAACTGCAGGAGCGCATCACCTCCACCAAGAACGGTTCGATCACGTCGGTGCAGGCGATTTACGTCCCCGCGGACGATTACACCGACCCCGCGCCAGCCGCGACGTTCTCGCACCTGGACGCGACCACGAACCTGAGCCGCCAGATCGTCGAGCGCGGCATTTATCCCGCGGTCGATCCGCTGGCCAGCTACTCGCGCATTCTCGATCCGCGCATCGTAGGCGAGGAACACTACAACGTGGCCCGCGCCGTGAAGGGCGTCCTGCAGCGCTACAAGGACCTGCAGGACATCATCGCGATTCTCGGAATCGAAGAGCTCTCGGATGAAGACAAGCAGGCCGTGGCGCGCGCGAGAAAGATCGAGAAATTCCTCTCGCAGCCGATGTTCGTCGCGCAGCAGTTCACCGGCCTCGAAGGCAAGTACATCAAGGTTGCCGACAACGTCCGCGGGTTCAAGGAAATCATCGACGGAAAACACGACGACGTGCCCGAGCAGGCGTTCTACATGGTCGGCACGATCGAAGAGGTCCGCGAGAAGGCGGAGAAGATGGCGGCGACAGCGTGAGGGGCGTGATTCGTGAATCGTGATTCGTAATTCGTGACTCCAAACCCAGGTGTAATCCCCATTTTCAGGGCTTCACGAATCACGATTCACGAACTACGAATCACGACAAACAATGGCTGACACATTCACACTCGAGGTCGTAACTCCCACGCGGCTCGTGGTGCGCGAGACGGTGGCGGAGGCGCAGATTCCCGTGAAGGGCGGCTACATTGGCGTCCTGCCGGGACACACGCCCCTGCTTGCCGAGATGGGCATCGGCGAACTGACCTATCGGATCAGTAACAGACTGCATTCGTGTACGGCGATTGGCGGCTTCATCGAAGTCCTGGCCGATCGTGTGATTGTGCTGGCCGACAGCGCGGAGCGCGCCGATGAGATTGACGTTGCCCGGGCGCAAGCTGCTCGCGACCGCGCACAGAAGCGCCTGGGGAACGCGAACGATCCCAACACGGATTGGAAGCGTGCTGAAGAAGCGTTGGAGCGCGCGCAGGTCCGCCTCGCAGTCGCCACTAAGACGGGCGCGCAGTCCGCAGTGGCTGCTTCCCACTAACTAAAATTTCTCAGCAGTTGTTCGCTGGTAGGTTAACCCGAGCTGTCGCCACAGAGAGATCCTTCGCTCCGCTCAGGATGACACCTTCCACCCATTGTCATTCTGAGGCCGACTTGGTTGGCCGAAGAATCTCTCCGAGAAAGCGCCCGTTTCGGCTGCGGCTCGGTTTCGTGCAACCTGCGGCTCGTAGAAATCCGGGCTAAACCTGCGACGGAGTTACAACATCGGCTCAAGCAACTCCCAAACCAACGCTTCGCATCCGCCGAAGCGCGATACCATCTAATTGCGTATGGATGAAATTACGATGTACTGCACGGATTGGTGCGTGGACTGCCGCCGCGCCAAACAGTTCCTCCGGGAACGCGGCGTCAACTTTTCGGAGATCAATATCGACGAGGATCCCGACGCCGAAGACCTTGTCCTCGAAGTCAATGAGGGGCGCCGGAAAGTGCCCACGATCAAGGTGGGCGAACGATATTTCGCCTGCAGCCCGTTTGATCCCTACCTGCTTTCCTCTGAACTGAACATTCCGCTCAATAAGAAATGAGTTCTTTCGGTGGTGGGCCAGTGTCCGATAAGACTTCTCAGGCTCGATCCGACTTGGGATGCCACGACCAGTCATACCGCGCGTCGCCGAGAATGCATCGGCGCTCGAAGTCCTTGCGCAATGCCAGGAAACCTGTAAAATCCCCCTGCAATTCCCCATGGATGACTTAGCGAAGGGATTTTCCACGTGCTCTTCGATAACAAGCGACGATTCATCCGAGCTACTCTGAGCGTGTTCGTGTGCGTGTTGGCTTTCGCATTGGCCGATCCCGTGGTCGTTATGCGGGCCCAAACACCTGACCTAACGAGCAAGCTGGGCGGCTTCGATGCATATATGGAACAAGTTCTGAAAGACTGGAATGCGCCTGGGATCGGCGTCGGGATTGTGGTCGGCGACAGACTGATTTTCGCTAAGGGATATGGTTATCGCGATTACGAGAAGAAACTTCCCTTCACGCCCACAACGCTGTTCCAAATCGCGTCGAACTCGAAACTGTTCACAGCAGTTGCGGCGGGCATGCTGGTCGAAGACGGGAAGCTGACCTGGGACAAACCGATCCACGATTCTGTTCCGACGATCGAATTCTACAACGATCAACTCAACAGTAACGTGACCCTGCGCGACATGCTGTCGCATCGCACTGGAGTGACTCGACATGATTTGATTTGGCTGAGATCACCGTTTACGAGGGGTGAGCTGTTTGAAAAACTGAAGTATTTGGAGCCACAAGAGCCGTTGCGGACAACATTCCTCTACAACAACCTGATGTTCTCAGCCGCTGGACACGTGATCGAATTGAAGTCCGGGAGGAGTTGGGAGGACTTTGTTCGGGAGCGAGAACTCACGCCCCTGGATATGAATACGACGACTTTCACAATCGCCGAGATGCTGAAACATCCTGATCACGGCGTCCCGTTCCGCGAGAAGCGCGATTCCTTTGAGCTTTACCAAATCCCCTATTATGAGGACACCCAAGGTGTGGCACCTGCGGGCGGAATCATCTCCAATATCGAAGAAATGTCGCACTGGCTGATCGCGTTGATGAACGATGGCAAATACAATGGGAGGCAGGTGCTGCCGCCGAACGTCCTGAAAGCGACCTTGCAGCCATCGATTGGCTTGCCTAACGACTTAGGAGGAGCGCTGGGATATTGGGAGCTCGTTAACGCGGATTACGGCATGGGACGATACACCGCCTCCTATCGAGGCAAGTTGCTCACGTACCACGGCGGCGATCTTCCCGGATTTCACTCTCAGGTTTCCTTCATGCCCAACGAAAAGATAGGCGTACTAGTGGCCGTAATTGGGGACCACGCCGCTCCTCTGTACAACGTGGTCAGCTACAACGTATACGAACGGTTGCTCGGCATGGACCAGACGCCATGGAGCCAGCGCTTTCTGCAACTACGACTGGCCAATAAGAAGGCCGGGACAGAAGCGCGTGGCAAAGTCGGATCGGACCGCGTTCCGAACACCAAGCCTTCTCACGCTTTGACGGATTACGTCGGTGACTATGAGAATCCGGCTTATGGGATTCTCAGAATTGGACTCAAGGACGACCAGCTCCAGTTTAATTTTCATGAATTTCAATTTCCGATGAGCCATTTCCACTACGACCGGTTTGACACGCCTGACGACGAGCAGTGGGGAAGATTCTCTGTGAATTTCCAAACCAATCCGCAAGGTGATATTGGGGCCGCCATGATTTCGCTGGACGAAGCGGATATCGTCTTTACGCGGAGGCCGGAGGCCCTAGACTCGAAGCTGATGGAAAAACTGGCGGGGGCCTATCTGACTCCGTCCAAGGTGAAATTTGAAGTGCAGTATCAACCCGGAACGGGACTTTCGCTGATGTTCCCGGGTGGACCTCCTCAAAAGCTTGTTCTTGTAAAGGGACTGCAATTTCGCACGCCGCAAATCGCAGATGTGATCTATGAATTTGTCTTGGCGAACGGAGAGGTAACTGCCCTCAAGGAGCGCAGCCCTTCAGGCGAGTATACATTTTCCCGGCAATAAGACCATCGTTGAGTGAAGAACGGAAAATTCCGACATCACTTTCTGATCCCGCCCGTGAAACGCCGTTACCGGAAGGTGGCCCAAGACAACTCTTTCTCTTCGGTTCCCCAGCATCTGTGTTGCTAAAGCCTCATTGCAAGGCATCAGCTGAGGGGCAGTCCGACTCCACGCGTCATTACGCCCGAAACTTCGAGTTTGTCATCGAGAAAAACCAGATCGGCGTCCGCTCCTGCCGCGAGCACGCCTTTGCGCGAGCCGAGTCCAATCTGTTGCGCAGGATTGGCGGTGACCATGCGCAGCGCGGAGCCCAGCGGGATGCCCAGGGCAACGATGTTGCGCAAGGCGCGGTCGAGCGTTAGCGTGCTTCCGGCGAGCTTGCCTTCGGAATTGCGGGCGACGCCGCCCTTCACATTTACCTGGAACATTCCCAGCCGATATTTCCCGTCGGGCATCCCGGTAGCGGATATGGCGTCACTGACCAGGATCACTCGTTCGGGAGTCTTGAGACCGATCAACATCCGCATGGCGGCTTCGTCCACGTGAACTCCGTCAGCGATCAGCTCGGCGCTCACTTCGGGTGAGGTCAGCACCGCGCCGATGATTCCAGTCCCGCGATGGGAAAAGGGGCGCATCGCGTTATAGACGTGCGCGGCATGGGTGGCTCCCGCATCAATGGCCGCCCGGGCCTGGTCATAGTTCGCATCCGTGTGGCCGAGCGAAACCACCAGGCCCGCCTGGCGGGCCGCCGCGATCAACTCCAGCGCGCCGGGCAATTCCGGAGCGAGCGTCAAAATCTGCCCCGTCCCCCGTGCTTCCCTCAGGAGCATGGAAAAAAACTCCTGCGACGGAGGGAGAATCCATTCCGCGGGGTGCACCCCTCGTCGGGCGGGACTTATGAACGGCCCTTCGAAGTGAATTCCGACAATATCAGCCGTGAGCTCTCGCGTGGCAGCCAGACCCGCGTTGAGAATAAAGTGCGCAATCCCGCCCACGGCGTCGCGGGTTTCGATCTCGCTGGCCGTTACCGTCGTGGCTACCATCGAAGTGGTGCCATGGCGCGCGACGGTCGCGGTGATAGTTTCCAGCGCCTCAGGCGTGCCTTCCATCACATCGTGCCCGCCGGCGCCGTGAATATGGACATCGACAAAACCCGGCACGATCGTCTTTCCCCGTGCGCTGACTTCACGCGCGTTCCGAGGCAATACGACCGAGCCGCGCCGGCCTACGTCGATGATCTTGCTTCCCTGGAGAACCACAACAGCATCGGCAATTTCCTCGAATGGAGTGAACGCGCGGTCGGCATGGAAAGCAACGGGCTGCATCGGAATGGGGATTATCCTATCCGAAACACGAATGAAATGGGAACAAGTCTGGGGCGCGGCAGGTCGCGCAGGCGGTTCGAAACGAGCATCGTTCGGCTGGATTGAAGGCGGCCATTCGCAGGCGCGGAGCAACCTTTGGCCGCAAGTAGGGTTCTTGATCGGGGAGGTTCTGAGTGCTACACTTTGCAGCAGTTCCCAACCCTCTCGAGGTGAGTCTCGTTTGAGCGCTCGATGCCCCAACCAGCTCCAAGCCGCCCAACCAACTGCCCTTTTCGTACAGGCCCTCGCAGTGGCCTGAAGTTCAGGTGGCGCTTAGGAAACAGTAGTACAAAAGTCCTATTCAGACACCCACCCGGCCCCAGTACATTTGTACCGCACGCGGCAGCGCCAGCCCCGTTCCTGTTAATCACAGGTGGAAAGCTGTTTCTCCGCGCACGGAATCCATAGATAGGCGACGTGAGGACATGACAACGACCACACAGCAGCTTACGCAGGGGAGTCTCCGGCTTCGGCCGGCGGCCCCGTCGGCCAGCTCGAATCCTCAAGCATGGAAGGCAATGGTCGGCAGCAAACCCGTCAGCGCCCGTTTTTCTTTGTTGCCCAATACCCAGCCAAAGATGAGCGCAATGGGCATGAGCCTGGTTATCGAAATTGCTTTGGCGGCCTTTCTGGTCATGGCGCCACTCTTGTTTCCGCAACAATTGATTCCGAAAGCGATGTTTATGGTGACGGACCTGGCGGGACCGCCGCTGGATATTCCGCAACCCCCGCCTCCGCCCAAGCCCCCGGCAGTGGCGAGAGTGAAAGTTCAGCCGCCGCCTCCTCCGGTCGAGCAACCGGCTCCCAAACCGGATCTTTCGAAGATTTTCGCTCCGAGGATTGAGGCGCCCAAGCCGAAGCCCCGTCAGGTGGAAGCTGAACTCCCCAAGGTGAACGATACGTTTCAACCTGTGAAAATGGAAATGGCGTCGGCTGAGCCGGCGCGTCCCCGCGAACCGGTGAAGACCGGGCTGATGACCGGCGGCAGCTCGGCCGTGCCCACGATCACGAAGCAGGTTCCGCTCGATAAGGTCCAAACGGGCGGCTTCGGCGACACCAACGGCGTTGCTGGCCCGAGTGATCCGACCAAGCGAGCGAATATCGGTCAATTTGGAAATCCGGCGCTCCCTCCCGGACCGGGATATGGAAACGGCACGGGCGGCGCCAACGGGCAAAAAGGAATTGTCGCCAGCACGGGATTCGGAAATGGAGTGGCGATCCCACCCACCGGCGGAGGACGCAAGACCGGAAGCGTGCAATCGACCGGCTTTGCCAACCAGAATGACCAGGTGATCGAGGCGCCAAAGAAAAGGGCGGACGATACTCAGGCCGTCGAGTCGGTCGTGATTTTGGCAAAGCCCAAACCAGTCTATTCCGCGGAAGCGCTCAAGCTGAACATCGAGGGTGAGGTTCTTTTGGACGTGGTTTTCTCCGCGTCGGGTAATGAGGTTCATGTCAATCGAGTTGTCAAAGGGCTTGGTCATGGGCTGGATGAGTCGGCGATCCGGGCGGCGGAGCAGATCAAGTACAAACCCGCCTTATCAAACGGCCATCCTGTTGATTTTCCGGCAGTCGTGCACATCGTGTTTCAAATGGCTTACTGACGTTCTAACTAGAGGTTCGGAGGAGATATGCGCATTCTCAAGACGGTATTGGTGGTTCTGGCGTTAAGCGCTCTGCCGCTGCGCGCGGCGGATCAGCAAAACGACGCCCTGAACCAGATTGTGGACCGCATCGTCAGCCAGGAACAGGCGGAGATGAATTCTCTCAAGCCCTATTCCCCGCTGGTGGAAACATACATTCAGGACCTGAGGGGGGATAAGGAGCTCGGAACCGTTCCGGACGGCGACAAGTACTTCATGGGCCGGGCGATTCTTGCCAAGGGTGTCGATTTGGAGCCCCTGACGGACAGCAGTGACAGCAATGCGGGCGTCAAGAAGAAAGTTTTTGGCGGCCTCGGAAGCATGTTCTCGCTCTCGATGGAATTTCTGCCGCGTGGCTTTCTGCAGATGATCTATCTCGACGAGAATGGCTTTGACAAACAGCACTATAAGTTCGACTACGTGCGCCGCGAATTCCTGGGCGAGGTGCGGACTCTGGTGTTCGATGTGACGCCACTCCCCAAGGCAGGCAAGGGACGGTTCATGGGCCGCATTTGGGTCGAAGACCAGGACTTCCACATCGTCCGGTTTAACGGCGCCTATGAAGGCAGTTCGCGAACGAATTATTATTTCCATTTTGATAGCTGGCGCGTGAATTCGGGGCCGAACCTGTGGCTCCCCGCTTTCATCTACAGCGAAGAATCGGACTTGAACTTCGCCCTGGCGAAGCGGCTTTCCTTCAAGGCGCAGACGCGGCTCTGGGGATATAACCTCGGCCATTCCGAACAGGAGCAGGAACTCAGCAAAATCCTGATCGAGTCGCAGACTCCCGTGAAGGACCAGACGACCACGTCCAACGACTTCAACCCGGTCATGGCGCAGCGCAGCTGGGATCGCCAAGCGGAAGATAACGTCGTTGATCGCCTCGAGCGGCTCGGCTTGCTGGCTCCGGAAGGCGAAGTGGACAAGGTCCTCGAAACCGTGGTGAACAACCTTGAGGTGACCAACAATCTCGATATCGAGCCCGAAATCCGCTGCCGCGTGCTGCTGACTTCGACTCTGGAATCGTTCACCATCGGTCACACCATCGTATTCAGCCGCGGCTTGATCGACGTATTACCCGATGAAGCGAGCCTGGCCACGATGGTTGCGCACGAAATGGCTCACGTGGTGCTGGGCCACCGGATCGATGGACAATATGCCTTCTTTGATCGCTTGCTGTTCGATGAGAAGGATACCTTCCGTCATTTCGGCTTTGCTCGTACGCCGGAGGAAGAACAAGCGGCCAACGACAAAGCGAATGACCTCCTGAAAAATTCTCCCTACAAGGATCAGCTCGCTACAGCGAAGCTCTTCCTCGACGCCCTAGAAAGCCGCCAGAAAGATATCCCGAACCTGATCAGCGCGCACTTGGGCGATCGCGTTCCGGTCAATTCATCCCTGGCTGCGGCAGGAGCCGCAACATCCCAACAACCGGCCAGTCCGAACGCTCCCGCCGATGCGAAAACGCCGGCTCAACCACAGGTCGTTGCCTTGCCGCTTGGCGGGCGCATCAAGATGGACCCCTGGAGCGACAAGCTCGAAATGATGAAGGCCAAGCCCGTCGGTACGGTAGCTGAACGGGAGAAGATGCCGTTTGAAGTCACTCCGTTCATGCTCTACCTGACCCGTGAAATCAACACCAACAGTTCAAATATGCAAGGCGCGGTTGCAGCGGATTCGAAAACAACGACCGTCGAAAAAACGCCTCAGCAATAAGACATACCTCCTCCGAATTGAAGCGGCCAGTCCGGCATTTCAGGACTGGCCGCTTCTTTTTGAGTCATCCGCGACCAATCGGTGAATCCATTAGGATGCTACCGGCGGGCTTGGTATCGGGGTCTGAATCTGCTAAAATCTATTCAATGGGCTGTATCCCGAATTCAGGGAGCGGCACCGGAGGCGGTTATGAGCAGCGTTCCTTCTGCCGGCAACGGGAAGGTCACCGTGCCGGGCATCCTGCAGCGCAAGTCTGGTATCCCCTCAGAGAGTTTTCCACCTGCAAAGATTACTTGCCTGACGGCATACGACTATCCGACCGCGCGGCTGCTCGATGAGGCGGGCGTGGATGTCCTGCTGGTCGGAGATTCGCTGGCGATGGTTACACTCGGATACGAGAGCACCCTTCCAGTGACTATCGAAGAAATGTTGCATCACACGCGCGCGGTGCGGCGAGGTACGCGCCATGCATTGCTGGTGGCGGATATGCCCTACGGCAGTTATCACGTCGATCCCGCGGAGGCGGTCCGCCACGCCGTTCGCTTCGTGAAGGAAGCCGGAGCGGAAGCCGTCAAAATTGAAGGGGGGGAACGCCGCATGGATTTGATTGCGCGGCTGGTGGAAGCGGAAATCCCCGTCATGGGGCACATCGGCCTGACGCCTCAGTCAGTCAATGTGTTCGGTGGATTCCGTGTGCAAGGCAAGAGTGAGCAAGCGGGCGAACAATTATTGCGCGACGCTCGTGCCGTGGAGGCCGCCGGCGCTTTCTCCATCGTGCTGGAATCGATTCCCCGAGAACTCGCGGCGAAGATCACATCCGAGTTGCGGATCCCTACGATTGGCATCGGCGCGGGGCCGGAATGCGATGGTCAGGTGCTGGTGATCAACGACCTGCTGGGCTTGAGCTTCGGCCACCAGCCGAAATTCGTGCGGCGCTACGCGGATCTGGGGGAGATCATCACCCGGGCGGCGGCTGAATATTGCCGTGACGTTCAGCAGGGCACTTTCCCCTCGGACGAAGAGTCGTATCATGTGAACGCGGAACATCGCGCCGTGCGGGCTGCCCGGCGTAGCTAATTCAGTTTGTCATTATTGAGGGAAGCGAGGAATCCCTCTTTCTTCAGACTTAGAACGACAGAGAGATTTCTCACCCGCTGAAGCGGGGTCGGAATGACGGCGGTCTACTTTTTGCAAGACGTGGAGCCTAGCCGGCCAAGGCCTCCGATCAGATCCCTGGTATTGTTCATTCGTGGAGGAATTTCATGGTGACGCCTGAGCTATTAAAGTTTCTATTCCAGTACAACCTGTGGGCCGATCTGCGGACGCTCGAGGCTTGCTCCGCGCTGACGAATGAGCAATTCACGCGCGACTTGGGCTCCAGTTTCGGGTCCGTGCGTGATACCCTCGCCCATCTTTACGGCGCCGAATGGATATGGAATGAGCGCTTCCAGGGCAGGTCGCCTTCGGCGCTTCCGTCGCCGGCGGCGTTTGCCGATCTCGCCTCGGTAGGGGCGAAGATTGAGGAAATGGACCGCCATTACATCGACTACGTGTCGAAGCTCACGCAACAGGATTTGGATCAGATTGTCCGCTTCAAGAGTTTCAAGGGCACGGAAGTTTCAAATTACCTCGGGCAGTCCCTGCATCACATCACGAATCACGGCACGTATCACCGCGGCCAAATCACGACCATGCTGCGGCAGCTCGGCGCAAAGCCGATTTCGACGGACATGATCGGCTATTATCGCGAGCAGGCCGCGGGCGCGGGCGCCGGCGCCTGAACCAGCGAGCACTTCACAACATTTGGAAACCATCCACACCATCGAATGGATGAAACAGGTGGCGCGCCAGGCCCGCGCCGAAGGGCGGCTATCCGGCTTCGTCCCCACCATGGGCGCTTTGCATGCGGGCCACATGTCGCTGGTGCGCGCGGCGAAGGCGGAATGCCAGCCGGTGATCGCCTCGATTTTCGTGAATCCCACGCAGTTCGGTCCCAGCGAAGATTTTCAGAAATATCCGCGGACGTTTGAATCCGACCGCAAACAGCTCGAAGCAGCGGGCGTCGATTATTTATTCGCTCCTGAACCCGCGGAAATCTATCCGCCGGGATTTCGCACGTGGGTGAATGTGGACGGGCTTGCCGATCGCCTCGACGGCCGCTCGCGGCCCGGCCATTTTCGCGGCGTGACGACCGTGGTGCTCAAACTCTTTGAGATCGTTCAGCCGCAGAAGGCGTTTTTCGGCCGCAAGGATGCCGTGCAGGCGCGCCTGATCCGGCAGATGAATCGTGATCTGCACCTCGACACGGAAATCGTGGTGTGCCCGATCGTGCGCGAGCCGGACGGTCTGGCGTTGTCCTCGCGCAACGCCTACCTGAACGCGGCGGAGAGGCAGGCCGCCACGGCGCTCTACCGCGCGCTCGACGGCGCACGGCATTCGATCGAGCGCGGAGAGCGCGATGCGCTGCGATTGACAGCTGCGATGCGCGAGGCGCTTCGCGCCGAACGCTTGGTTGAAATCGATTATGTGGAGCTGGTCGACGCGGAAACGCTCGACCCCGTGACGTTTTTGCGAGGCGGGTGTCTCGCTATGATTGCGGCGCGGGTGGGCACGACAAGGTTGATCGACAATATGCTGATCGAGGAAGTTGGCGGCGAGTTCAGGACTACCTTGTAACAGTCGAGCGTTATCTTCTTCGTTGTCATTCCGAGCGGAGCGAGGAATCTCTCTTGCTTTGACATCGAAGGCAGAGAGATTCCTCGCTCCGCTCGGAATGACAGGCTAAAAGACTTTTTCCGCGATCTGTAATGGGTGCATTACTGCAGCGCTTTCAGCGCTTCGACCACTTCCGCAGCGTGGCCTTTCGACTTCGCGGTGGACCAGATTCTCTCCACCTTGCCGTCGGGACCGATCAGGACCGTGCTGCGGACGATCCCGAGGTAGGATTTCCCCAGAAAGCTTTTCATACGGCGCGCCCCATACGGTTCGATAACCTTGAAATCCGGGTCGCTCAGCAGGGGGAAATTCAGCTTTTGCCTGGCCTTGAACTTTGCCTGCGCCTCGACCGAATCGGCGCTGCAGCCCAGAATGATCGTGTTGAGTTTGTCGAATTCCTGTTTCACGTCGCGAAACTCGATCGCTTCCGTGGTGCATCCGGGCGTGCTGGCCTTGGGATAAAAATACAGGGCGACGTGCTTGCCGCGCAGATCGGCCAGGGAAATCTCGCGGCCATCGTCGGCCGCCAGGCGAAACGCCGGCGCTGGATCACCTTCTTTCAACACGTTCGTGCTCCTTTGAGATATGGCTCAGGAAAGCAGGCGCTTTAATGTATCGTTCACGGCCTGAGGATTCGCCTGGCCGCGCGAGGCGCGCATCACCTGGCCGACAAAAAACTTGAAGACGCCTTCGTTGCCCGCGCGGTACTTTGCCGCATTGTCCGGATTCTTCTCGATCACTTCGCGGCACCAGCGCTCGATCTCTCCCGTATCGCTGACCTGCGCGAAGCCCTCGGCGGCGATAATTTCCGCGGCGGGCTTGCCCGTTTCGAACATTCGCGCGAAAACCTTTTTGCCGGTCGCGCCGTTGATTGCTCCGCTTTCGACCCTCGAGATCAGCGCTGCCAGCTCCGCGGGAGTCACCGGGCTATCGGCGATTTCCTTGCCCGCGTCATTGAGCTGGCGGAGCAGTTCCACCTGGATCCAGTTGGCGGCGGGCTTTGCCGGAGCGCCCGCGCCCACGACTGCCTCGAAGTAGGCGGCGAGGGGGCGTGTCGACGCCAGCACCTCGGCGTCATACGGAGTGATTTCGAAATCGCGAACGAAGCGCTTGCGTTTCGCATCGGGGAGTTCGGGCATGGCCCCGGCGATTTCGTCGCGCCAGGCCGCGCTCACGCGCACGGGAAGCAGGTCGGGCTCCGGAAAATAGCGGTAGTCGTGCGCAAATTCCTTTGAGCGCATGGGCTCGGTGCGGCCCGCCGCGACGTTCCACAAACGGGTTTCCTGGGCGATCTTGCCCCCGGTCTCCAGCACGGAAATCTGCCGTTCGATCTCGTATTCAAGGGCGCGCTGCAGGTGGCGGAAGGAATTCAGGTTTTTTACCTCCGCTTTCGTGCCGAATTTCTCCGTTCCGCGCCGGCGCACGCTGACGTTGGCGTCGCACCGCAGCGATCCTTCCTCCATGTTGCAGTCGCTGACTTCCGTGTAGAACAGAACCTGCTTCAGCGCCGTAAGGTACGCATGGGCTTCCGTGGGCGAGCGCAGGTCGGGCTCGGACACGATTTCGGCCAGCGGCGTGCCCCCGCGATTGTAATCGACGTAGCTTTTTTCCGCCGAATCGGGAAAACCTTCATGCAGGTTTTTCGCGGCATCGTCTTCGAGGTGCAGCCGCGTGATGCCGATGCGCTTGGCCTGACCGTCGTGCTCGATTTCCAGCCATCCGCCGGTGGCGAGGGGCAATTCATACATAGAGATCTGGTAACCCTTCGGCAGGTCGGGGTAGAAATAATTTTTCCGGGCGAAGCGGGAGAATTCCTGAACGTTCAAATGAATCGCCAGAGCCGCGCGAATCCCGAGTTCCAGTGCGCGCTTGTTCAATACCGGCAGCGCCCCCGGCAAGCCGAGACACACCGGACAAGTGTTGGAATTCGGCGAATCGCCGAAGCGAGTCGAGCACCCGCAGAAGGCCTTGGTCGCTGTCTTCAGTTGCACGTGAAC
The DNA here is from genome assembly GCA_963757625.1 of Terriglobia bacterium. GTDB lineage: Bacteria > Acidobacteriota > Terriglobia > Acidiferrales > UBA7541 > Palsa-360. Next base: position 1,087,252 of record CAVWSJ010000007.1, read on the forward strand.
TTCGAGGCCAATGACAGGCTCGTACGCCGCCATCATTTCCGGCGCGATTGTGGGTCCCTCTTGTGCAAGCTTAGCCATTGGAGTCGCCTAGTATACCATTCGCGGCCGTGCGCGGGATTGCGCAGGTGATGCCGCCGGCCGACGGCTGCCTCAAAGGGATGGCACCGCTGGCAGGTCAGTCTCGGGTAACCACGTTTGTCAGGAGTCGGAGGGCAACATTGCTTCCTCCTCTTCATCGGTATCGCAGGTTCTCACCTAAAAAAAACTTCAATGGTGGCTCGCGTAGCGAACGGCTTTCCGTCCGTTCCGACCGCAGCCCTAAACTTCCAACCCTGCAAGGTATTGAGTGCAGCCTTAGTAAAGGCGGGATTCGGAGACCCAACTACTGAAACGTTCTCGACTTTGCCTTGCGCGGTGATTGTCCCGATCACTCGGACGACGCCGGGCGCACCCAAGCTGCGCGGATCCGGGCACTTGCTGCATCCAGGATGAACAAACCTCTTAGGTAACGGTCCCTTAAACACAATTACCGAGACTTTGGTGTCTGGATCAGTCACCAGCATAGGGTTATCGGGGGTGTCTGGAATTGACCGAGGTACCTTTGCTTCTAGGAAATGGAAGGGCACCAGTCGCGCGTCCGTATTCGTATCGTGAATGTCAATTCTGAGCATGTACCCGTCTTTTTCCCAGAGAAGATCCTCGGTGACGATAGCTTCCGCGTTAGTCGAAAGGCCGACAAGGCGTAGCGCAGCTGGGTTGTATGCATCGATGGCGAGAAGCCCATTTTTCTCTAAATCGGAGATCACGTCTTCTCTACCAATGATCCTTAGTTGCGGCACCGTTTGTTGTAAGTTGGAGTGCAGCGCAGAATCAAACGCCTCACAAATTTGAAAAGCCAAATTGCATGTTTCCCGAGGCGCGATCAACAAGATTGCGGGCGCAGTTTTAGTAAGCTCCCTGGCCGTCCGAACGGCAAGCTCATCGATCTCGGAGGAATTCTGCGCGCAGGTCGAAAAAGGCGTTCCTGCCATAACGCACATGCCTAAGACGAAGTTAAGTACGCAGTTGGTATTCATTCCCATTGGCGTGAACCAACCCCGCAACTTGAGTAGCAATTCGATGTTCGCGCAAAACCATATGTCCGCAGACCCGTTTACGTCAAGGGCCTGAAGAACCTTGACGAACACGAAGATCCGCGGTTCTGGCGCGTATAACTCGATTGCCGATTCCTGTGAAGTTCTATAAAAGGGAAAGTCAAGAAAAACACTTCCGCGGTCGCCGGATCTTTTCTTACTTTCCAGCCCGTGTGAATGAGCATAGGTGGTTCTGACGTTCCGCTCCATGGTCTCGGTTCATTGCACAGCCGGGTACGGTTGTTTTGGTTTTCACTCCCAGCGGTTTTCATCGTGTCGTTGCGACGAAGCCAGCCCGTTCTGAAACCCACAAGCAAAACGGTTGTCAGGTGCCAACCATGGTTCTATCTGAGGCTCATGGCCTATAGCTTTTTCGGGTTGTCCGAGAGGGCCTAGGGTCGCCTGTGAGACTGGGTGCCCGAGGCACGCAGCGCCTAACTTCACAGTGGAGACTCACTCTCGAACCCGAGCGTCTCAAGAACCGACTGACCACCGCCCGGAACGATCCCCAGGGATGGAACGGATTCCAGAGACACTCAAGCTGTTTGTGGTTTCAGATGTTGGGCGTCGAAGCAGACTCCTTTCTTCCAGACGATCAAAATAATCGCGGCGATTTTGCGCGCCAGCGTGAGACGGGCCATCTCCGGCCGCATTCCTTTCGCCACCAATGCAGCATAGAACTGCTGCAGCGGTCCGGGTTTAGTGGCGGCGATGATAGCTGCGCCCTTGAGGATGTTTTTCAATTCGTGATTGTGGTTGCGATTGAGTCCGCGCAGCGAGACTTGTCGCTTCGACGGTTGCAGTTGCCCATCGACATACCGGTGATCGGCGCTGCTGTGCGTTTCAATTCCAAGTCCACCATAGGACCACAGTTGCCGCTTGGTCCGGAAGCGATACGGCGTCTGAAGGATCGCAATCAACAGGGCCGCGCGGATCGGGCCGATCGACGGAATCTGACATAGCAGTTGCGACGCTTTGTGTTTCCCGCTCTCGGCCAACAGTTCGCGCCGCACTTGCTGCCGCAACGCTCTCAGCGCATCGAATTGTTGGTAGTAGAACTCAGCCCGGCGGCGCACACCCGCCTCGGTGATCTTGCCAAGCCATTGCTCACGATAGCGCGGCGCATAGACCTGCTTGCCAGCACACGCTATGGCCCAGCTGCGGTACAGTGCCTTCAGACGCGTCATCACGCGGGCCAGATCGCCACTGATCGTCAGATAGCTGCGCGACAGCTCCTTCAAGGTTCGTACGCCGTGCTCCCCGTGATACACCGGCCGCAGAAGATTCGAGCGCAGTAACTCCGCCAGTTTCCGCGCATCGATGCGGTCGCTCTTGTTCCCTGTCTTCAACAGGGCGTTTTTCCGCGGATCACACACCACAACTTCCCTCACATGCGGCCGCAGCAGATCGTACAACCAGGCGGCCCAGGTTCCTTCTTCCAGGGTGACGTGCAAATCTCCCCGTAATCCCCGGACAAACTGAATGATCGTGAGAGACTTGGTTTCGATCACCAACTCCATCACCAGCTTCCCCGATGCACTCAAAACCGCAATCGAGATCGTTTCCTTGTGCACATCCATCCCGATATACTTGGCGCTATCCATAAAAAGGGTGCTCCTTTCGGTAGCCTTGAGGCGAACACTCAAAACCTACTCCAAAGGGGCGCCCTTTTATATTGCGTCGGGTTATCAAAGACTGGCCCGTAGCCCAGGTTCCAGACTGGGCACCAGAACCACTCCTTGCTGCGACATTTTCGCGGAATCGGTGTTAAATGGAATGTACGCTGACCGCCCGGGGCCCGCTCAGCCATCCGGGCAAACACGGGCAGGATCGCGGATGGAATGTGAGAGAATGCGGAGAATGGAATCAGCGGAGTCACAATGGATCAAGAGAGATTCTTCGCTTCGCTCAGAATGACAACCAAAAACGCTTGAGAGACCTGTTATTGCTTCTTCAGCCCGCTCATTTAGCAAGTCCACGGAGGGATGAATTATGCGAATGCTTCTGAGACCTCGAATTCTTCTGCTGCTGAGCTTTTTCTGCGTAATTCCGGCAGCCTCCTATGCGCAGGTTGCCGTTGGAGTCTCCATCCGAGTTGGACCCCCGGCCTTGCCGGTTTACGAGCAGCCGCCCTGCCCGGGCGATGGCTATCTCTGGACCCCCGGCTACTGGGCTTATGGACCCGTGGGCTATTACTGGGTCCCGGGCGTGTGGGTGATGCCTCCGCGAGTGGGCCTGCTCTGGACGCCCGGCTATTGGGGTTTTGTGGGCGGCATGTATGGCTGGCATGCGGGCTACTGGGGTCCCCACGTCGGGTTCTACGGAGGGATTAATTATGGGTTCGGATACGGCGGCGTGGGCTTTTTCGGTGGACGCTGGGCAGGAGAACATTTCATGTACAACACGGCCGTCGTCCACGTGAATACGACTGTCGTGCGGAACGTCTACGTGGACCGCACGGTCATTAACAACACGACGGTCGTCAATCACGCGAGCTTCAACGGCGAAGGTGGAATTGTCCGGCAATCGAGCCCCGAGGAGCGGAATTTCGAGCACGAGCAACATTTCCAGCCGACGTCGAACCAGGTCGCGCACGAGCATACAGCCAGCCTGGACCGCAATCAGTTCGCCTCCGCGAACCACGGCGTGCCCGGCACGGCGGCGATGGATTCGGTGAATGGACGCCGCTACAACCAGCAGGGTCGCATCGCCAACGGCATATCTTCCGGCCAGCTTACGCCCGGCGAAACGAAAAACGTAGAGGGCCGCGAAGCCGGTTTGAATAACGAAATTCATAACGACCGGTCCGCCAACGGCGGGACGCTGACTCCTCAGGAGCGCCAGCAGGTCAACCGCCAGCAGAATAACCTGAGCAAGTCGATCTACAACGACAAGCACAACGGCGCGACCGACCAGTACGGCAACAACGAAGTCGGCGCGCGCCGCGATCTGCAGCAGCAGCGCATTGCGAACGGCGTTCGCAGCGGGCAGATGTCTCCGTCGGAAGCCGCGAAAGCCGAAAACACCCAACAAAATATCAACAAGAACATCAAAGCCGATCGCCCGGCCAACGGCGGAAAGCTTACTCCTGCCGAAAAGAGGAATGTCAACAGGGAGCAGAACGGCGCGAGCAAACAGATTTACAACGAAAAGCACAACGAGAAGACGGCGCCCCGCTAGACAAGTGCCTATCGCAATCCCAAACCGCGCGGCCATCGGATGGTGGCCGCGCGGTTCTTTTTTGGCGACCTACGCGCTCGCCTGATTCAGAAGTTCGATGGACTCAGCGTCCAGTTTCAGCTCGACGGCGGGAATCAGGTCGTTGAGCTGCGCGAGGCTGGTGGCGCTCACGATCGGCGCCGTGATGCTGGGGTGCGCGAGCACCCACGCCAGGGACACCCGGGCGGGAGTGGCGTTGTGCTTCTTTGCCACCTGATCGAGCGCATCAAGAATCTTGTATCCGCGATCATTGAGATACTTTGTCACCATCCGCGCACGCGAACTTTTTGCAACGTCGGCCTCCGAGCGGTATTTGCCGGAAAGAAATCCGGCGGCTAGCGGAAAATAGTTGATCACTCCAAGCCCTTCCTTCCGGCAGAGCGGCTCGAGTTCCGCTTCGTATCCCGCGCGCTCCACGAGGCTGTAGTGCGGCTGGAGGCTCTCGTACCGGGGCAACCCCGATTTCCTGCTGGCTTCAAGCGCCGCCGCCAGCCGATCCGCCTTGTAATTGGAAGCTCCAATGGCCCTGACTTTTCCTTGCTTGATCAATTCGGCGTAAGCTCCCAGTGTTTCCTCAAGCGGCGTGTCCGGGTCGTCGACGTGCGACTGGTAGAGATCGATGTAGTCCGTCTGCAGCCTCTTCAGTGAGCTTTCGGCGGATTTCAATATGTAGGACCGCGACAGACCCTTTCCTTGCGCCCATTCCATGCCCACTTTCGTCGCGACGATCACCTTCGCGCGGTTTCCGCTGCGCTGGAGCCATTTCCCGAGAATGGTTTCCGATTCTCCACCGGTATGGCCGGGAGCCCATTTGGAATAGACATCGGCGGTATCGATGGCATTGAATCCCGCTGCCACGAAGGCATCGAGCAGTCTGAACGTGGCGGCTTCATCCGCCGTCCATCCGATCACGTTGCCTCCAAATACAAGGGGAGAGATTTCCAGTCCCGACCTGCCGAGTTTGCGCTTGTTCATTTTGACCTTTCGTATTTGAAGCATCGCTCCTGTTGGCACCTGTTTGGATGAGACTTCGGAGCGCCAAGGTACATCGAACACCACGTCGCAGAAGGGAGAACCCGGGGCGGGCATTTCAGTTTCATTCCCTTGTCACGCAGGAACCAGGTCGCAAAAGCAAAATCCATCCCGCGTTACTTTGTCGCCGATTTGCAATTGAACCCGCTCGCGAAAGTTCGGCCCATCAAACACAAACGTGTGAAATTCGCCATTCTCGCCGCAGGGATCGACGCCCGGCGGCAGATCCGCGAAGAACGATTCGTCAAGCATGCGTCCCGCGAAAGACGCAGGCAAAACCCGTGGATCGACACAAACCGCAACGGCGCGAAACCCGAGACGCACGAAATCCCGCGCAAGCTGGCGCGTGTCGCGCTTCCAGATGGGAAATAGCGCCTCCAGCTTGAGTTGCGCAAGATTCCGCTCGCGGTAAGCGCGCAGGTCTTCGAGGAAGATGTCGCCGAAGGCCACGTGGCGTACTCCTCGCGCGACGTGCTTGCTCAGAACTTCTTTCATGCGCGCCTCGTACGTGGCATTCATACAGTGAGGCGGAATCAGGATCGCATGGAGCGGCAAGCCGATTGACGCGGCCTGCCGCTCCAGAAGCATGCGGCGCACTCCGTGCATGCTGATGCGGTCGTACTCCTCGGCGATGGTGGTGAGCAGCGCGGTGACGCGGTAATCGCGCTCCGATTGCAACGCGTGAAGCGCCATCGCGCTGTCTTTTCCGCCGCTCCAGCAGAAGAGCACGTCGTCCGGCACGGGCGCTTTATTCATGGCGCGTCGTATATTTCACGCCGATGCGGAACTCGCGCCCCAGCGCCGGATATCCGAGTACGTCCTGATACTGCTTGTTGGCGAGATTCGCGATGCGCCCGTAAAAACTGAGGCCGCGCCCGAGGTTGTACGACCCGGCGAGATCGAAGCGCGCGTAGCCCGGATTGCTGGTGAGGCCGAGACCGAGAAAATCGCTGTCGGTACGCCGTCCGGTGAAATAACCCGAAATATTCCAGTTCATCCGTTTGAATGCCGCATTCAACATGAGATTGCCGGAGTTCACGGGGCGGCGCAACAGGCGATTGCCCGGAATCTCGGCCGGATCGGTTGCGTTCGGCGCGGCGAGAACGCGCGTGGGGTCGTAGGTGTAGTTCGCCGAGGCGGAGAGCCAGTGCGTGATGCGCGCTTGCGTCGAGAGGCTTCCGCCGCGCGCGCGCGCCAGATCGGTGTTGAAGTACGTGCCCGCGCCGAAGCTATTGAATTCCGAAAGCGGGCAACCGGGAGGCGGCGTCAAGAGAAAACCAAAACTCACGATGTCGCGGAACTGGTTGTAAAAATAATCCACGGTGAGGGTCACGCGGTCGGAAGCGAGCTTTTGATCGAATCCGGCGTAGATGGTGCGGCTCTGCTCGGGAGACAAACCCGGATTTCCCGGGAAGCAAGGATCGGAGCCAAATGATTGATCGAAGCGGGGCTCGACGATTCCCTGCCCGTAGGACGCGTGCAGCCGCGTGTCGCCGAATGCGCCCCGCGCAACGCGCAGGGCATACGCGGCGCCCACGCGCGGCACCACTCGCGTGCCGAAGTTGGCGTTGTCCTCGGCGCGCGCGCCGGCGTCAAGCGTGAGTCTCGCGATGGGCTGCCAGTTCGCATCCAGAAATCCCGCCTGATTGTTGCGCCGCTCGTGCATTCCGATAAAATTGATGAACGCATTTTCCACCTCATACTCGTAGCCCGCAGTGACTGCAAACTCCTTGACGAGATACGTCGACTGGCCCTCAATACTCGACCGGTTGAATTGGTACAGGCTGGAAAACGACGGATCGTAATTGAGTTCTCGAAAGTAGAGTTCCCCGGCCGTCACCTGATGATGCCAGTGCGAGCCCGTGGTAAATTCCGCGTGCAGACTTGCGCTGAGATTGTGCAGCCCAATATTGTCGGTCAGGTTCGCTGGATCGAGCAGCGTCTGGCCGGGCGTGCCCGCGTTGCTGTCGTTGTCCCGCAGCGCCAGGCTCACACGGTCCGAATCCGAAAAGCGCCAGCCGAAGTTTCCGGAAAGCGTGCGGTCGCGAAACGCGTCGTTCGGCCCCTGGCCATCCGTCTCCAGATCGGAAATGCCGGCCGAATAATCGAAGGGGCCGAGCAATCCGGAAAGATCAACGCCGCCACGGCCCGTGGCGAAACTCCCTCCATCAGCAAAGGCGGTAAATTCCGGTGCGCGAGTCGTTCCGCGGTGCGTAAAGATCTGGATCACCCCATCCATCGCATCGGAGCCGTAGAGCGCGCTCTCGGCTCCATGAACGATTTCGATTTTGTCGATATTATCCAGCGTGAAATTAGAGAAGTCGACGAGGCCGCCCGGCTGGTTGACCGGTGCGCCGTCCACGAGCACCTTCGTGTGGTTCGAGTTGCCTCCGTCGAGAAAAAACGACGTTTCTCCGCCCTCTGGACCCGCACGCCCCATGCTGAAGCCGGGCTGCGTGGCCAGCAAATCGGGGACCGATATCGCGACGCGCTGGTCAATTTCTTCGCGCGTCAGAATCGTAACCGGAGCGGGAGAGGACTCGGCGTCGAGCGGGAGGGTCTGCGAGGTGACGACGACTTTCGAGGAGAGCGGCTCGAGCGTCATGCGAATTTCGAGCTCGCGCGTTTCTCCCGGGGCGATTGTGATTTCCTGCTCGATCTGCGCGAAAGAATCGCGCGTAATCATGACGCGGTAGCGGCCCGGCGCAAGGGCCACGGAAAAGCGGCCTTCGCTTCCGGAAGTGATTTGCTCCGGCTTGTCCGCGGATGGAACCTGCTCCACTTTGATTTGCGCGCCGGAGATAGCTTCGCCGCGCGGGTCCGTGACCATTCCGTTTAGCGTTGCGGTTGTTTGCGCCCGAGCGATGCCCGGCGAACTGGCGGAAAATACGATCAGAAAAACCGGGAACGAAAGGTAAAAAAAAATACGAACGGAAGTACGCATGAGGAGCCTCCTCTCCCGTCTCGCGCGGGAGGTAAAGGTTGTCCGCGTGTCCGGGATCGTTTCCGGCTTTCGCGGCTGCGGACTCCGTCGGTCTCCTGGCTCGGCGGCACGGCCCCGCGCGTCCTTCCCACCCCGATCCATCGGGGCAGTGGCACGCGCGGAATTTCTCCCGCCTTACAGTCGCGCGGCGGCGACGGGTTTGCACCGTCTTCCCGGCACGGAGTCTGCGGTGAATGTGGCGGAGCGCTTCGGCATCGCGGTCTGGCCGGGGTGCCGCTGTGCTCCGTGTGAACGACCTGCGGGCCGGCTCAAAGTAGAGCCCGCGCCCGCTCGCGGAGCGCCCGTGATTGCACGCGCCGCATTAAAAAAATCCGCACTCGCCTAATGGCGGCGCAGAAAACCCCCGCCTCTGAAGAGGCGGGCTACAGCAACGCTCCAGAAATCGCGCGGATGCTGTAGCCCGGGTCTTCAGACCCGGGGTCTTTCTGCTACGTCGTCTCGTCGCGGCGGCGGGCTCGTAAATTCACGCGCGGCCGGCCCGCCGGGCCCAGCTCGACGTCGAGCGGAGCTTCGAAAACCTGTTCGAGCAATTCGCGCTGGTACACGGCGGCGGGCGGCCCGACGCGCAGGCAGCGTCCGTGCTGCAGCAGCACGACCTGATCGGCGAATTCCGCGGCCAGCGCGAGTTCGTGCGTCACGACGACTACGGCGTAGCGATTTTCCTGGGCGAGTTGGCGCAGGCGCTCGAGCAATTCCACCTGCGCGCCGATGTCGAGGTGCAGCGTCGGCTCATCGAGCAGGATCAGCTGAGGCTGCTGCGCGAGCGCCCGGGCCAGAATCACGCGCTGTTTTTCGCCTCCGGAAAGCTCGCTCATAGCGCGGAGCGCGAGGTGCTCGGCGCCCACTTGCGCGAGAGCGTTGCGCGCAATTTCGATGTCTTCCTTGTTCGCAAACCGCAGCGCCCGCCCGTAGGGATGGCGACCCTGCAAAACGAAATCCCCGGCCAGGGCGGGATAGACGGCGGTACTTTCCTGATGAACGACCGCGATGCGCTGCGCGCGCGTCCGGGGTTCCAGCCGGCTCGTTTCCTCTCCATTGAGTTCGACGCGCCCGGAAAGAGGAGCAATCGTTCCCGAAATCAAGCGCAGCAGCGTGGATTTGCCGCTGGCATTTGGGCCGAGGATGGCGACCAGCTCGCGCTCGTGCGCCTGGAAGCTGGTGGCTCCCAGCGTGAACGTCGGCGCCGATTGTGCGCTTTTGGAATAGGCATAGCTGGCCTGCTCGACGTTGAGCCGCTCCGTTCGAACCCGCTGCGGCGATTCGCCCCTGCCGCCGAGCGTTTGCGTCGAGCTTTCGCGTGTATTCACTGCAATACCGTTTCCGGGACGCTCACCGCATCCCCCGGCGAAGCAAATAGATGAAAATCGGCGCGCCGGCCATCGCGGTCATGGCGCCGACGGGCAATTCCGTGGGCGCGACAACCGTTCGCGCAAGCGTATCGGCCAGAACAATCGCAATCGCGCCCCCTAACGCCGACGCTGGAATCAGCAGACGGTAATCGGAACCAAACAGCAGCCGCACCGCGTGCGGCACCAGCAGTCCCACATACCCGATGGCGCCACTCGCGGAAACAGCCAGCGCCGTCAGAAGCGATGCGGAAACATAGACCACCAGTTTCACGCGGGTAACATCCACACCCAGGTGTATCGCTTCCCGCTCGCCGGTAAGCAGCAAATTCAGATCGGCGGCGGTGCTGTAAATCGCGCCAATCCCCGCCAGCAATCCGACTGTGAAAATCCACCGGAGGCCGGCGGGCACCGGCGTCGAGAGATCGCCCATGAGCCAGAACACCATGCCGCGCAGGTCGCGCCCGGCAAGCGTCGTCATGAGGAACATGATGATCGCGGAGAGAAACGACGCCGTAATGATTCCCCCGAGCAGCAGTGTCGTGCTGTCGAGCTGCCCATCGCGGCGGCCCAGAAAATACACCGCCGCGATTGTCGCGATGGCTCCCAGAAATGCGCCGAGAGGGCCGAGCGCAGCGATTTGCGGCGCCACGATCAAGGCCAGGATGGAGCCGAGCGCAGCGCCGCTCGAAACTCCCAGAACGAACGGGTCGGCCAAAGGATTCCGCAGCAGCGCCTGGAAGCTTGCACCCGCCACGGACAGCGCCGCGCCCACCAGGATTCCGAGCAGGATGCGCGGCAGGCGCAGATCGAATACGATCAATCGGTATTCGGTGGGAAGCTGATCGCTCTGTCCGATGGCGACACGCCCGAGATTCACAACCAGGTCCGTAACCGAAATCGGCACCGCGCCCAGTTTGAGCGCGAGGACCACACAGGCCAGCAGCACCGCAGCGAGCGCGCCGCAGGTCCAGAGAAGCCGTTTGAGGGTCAGCGGGCGCACGCGCAAGCCTCCCCGGCCACCGGCTCGGAATCCTGAAAAAAAGTGCTGCCCGGCGCGAAAGATTCCGGATGCAGAGCCCGCGCAAGCTGCTCCATCGCGTCCATCATGCGCGGCGCGGGGCGATTGATAGCGTCGCTGATGACGATGACGTTCCTGCGGCGCAGCGCGTCAAGCTCCCGCCAGCCAGGCCGTGAGCGGAGCAGGTCAATGTCAGGCTGCGTATCTCCCGCGTGCGCGCTGGCAAACACGATATACTCCGGCTGCAGGCGGACGACTTCTTCCAGACTGATGCGCGGCCACTCCGCCGCGGTCTCCACCACGGATTGAGCTCCCGCGTGGCGCAGGGCATCCTCGATAAACGTGCCGCGGCCAACGGAAATGAGCGGATCGGGCCACACCACAAAGAGCACCCGGCGCGGCATCGTACCCGCCAACCGGCGGTCGAGATCCGCGAGGCGCGCACGAAGATCGCTCGCGAGTGTCCCGGCGCTTTCCTCGGAATGCAGCGCGGCGCCGATGTGCTCCACGGTCGAGATCATTTCATTCACCGAATGCGGATCGGTGATAAAAACAGGCAATCCCAGGCGATCGAGTGCGTCCACGGTTTCGCGGCGGTTGATGGAGGTGGCGAGAATTAAGTCCGGCTTCAGCGCCACGATCTGCTCGAAGTTCGGATTCACGGGCCCGCCCACATGCGGCTTTTTCGTGGCCGCCGGCGGATAGTCGCAGAAGTCCGTGTCGCCTGCCAATTGGTCTCCCCTCCCCAGCGCAAAGACAATTTCCGTGAGGTTCGGAGCCAGGGCCACAACGCGTTTCACCTCAGCCGGAATCTTCACGCTGCGGCCGGTTTCATCCAGTATCGACGTCGCGGTCGGAACGTTGACCTGCGGCGCAGCCTGCGCGCAAACCAGCGCGGCGGACAGGAACACGAGCCCCGTGATCGCCTCGAAAATCTTGGGCAGACAGCGCTTCCGAAAATCCGCGTTTGTCACATCCCGCTCATTGAGCTTAAATTTCATCACAACGCTTCCCATCAATAAAAAAGCCCCACGAGATAGCGGGGCGTGAAACCGCACCCTTTCTCGCGAAGGGTGCCAGCGACGGCGGCCTGGGAGGGCGTCCTGACTTACGGCGTTTCGCCGATCACAGTGGCGGGACCGTGGCCGATTCTCACGACCTTCCCCGCTTCCCAAACCTGCAAATTGTCGACTGGCAGTCTAAGTCGGGCGGTGGATAGTGTCAACTCCGGGATCAGGGAAGAACATTCAAAGAGATCAGCCATTACCAACTTTCGGCCCGTGACTCCTCTCTGAGAAACTTGAAGAGAGCGACGGTCATCGCGAGGACTAGAGGTCCGATAAAGAGTCCCAGACTCCCGAATGCTTTAATGCCTCCGAGCACTGCGAAGAAGACGTAGAGCGTTGATAGCCTCGTGCGACCTCCGATCAGATATGGCCGCAGGATGTTATCCACAGGGTGCACGACAGCGATTGCCCAGATCAATAGAATTATTCCCTTGATCCAATGGCCGTTGAAAATCAGCATACCCAACGCGGGCAAGAAGACAAAGGCTGTGCCAATCACGGGCAATAGCGCGCATAGGCTTGTCACTATGCCCCAAAGAACAGGGGAAGCAATTCCTAGAAATGAGAAGGCCATGCCTGTGAGGGTCCCTTGAATAAGGGCAATCGCGAGAGTCCCGTACAGAATCGCGTTCAAGGTGTCATTCACGCACGCAAATAGACGGGCTATCTGGACTCTCCTCAACGGAAGGAGGACAGCCCCGAACCGCAGCATGGATCGGCCATCGCGAAGAAGGAAATAAAGAATGAAGAACGAAATCAGCGCATTTACGACCAGGGAAGTAATACTGCCCAATACCCCCGCGCTCGCGGCGAGCAGGCTAGAGACAATCTTTTCCGCCTGGTTCGAGATGGGGCCCTGCCACTCGGTAAACGGGATGGGAGAATAGCGGTTGACCAGGCCGACCGCCTGATCGAGAAGGTGAACAATATAAAGGCTGAGGCGTTCCTTGCCGTTGCCCGGATTGCTTAGCGACTGATAAATGTCGCCGAGGCCTGAGATGATAGCGCTTCCAAGAAAAGTTGCGGCCAAAGTAATGAACAGGATGACCGCAGTCGTGGACAAAACCGCTGCAACATCCCGGTTACGAATCCATCGATGGATTCGAGCGTGTACCGGATAAAAGACAATTGCCAGGATGATCGAAAACACGATTGGTCTTAAGAACGGAGCGACAAGAAGATAGCAGAAGTAGAGCGCGATGGCCGTGAGCGCGGCCAGGAACGCAAGCGTAATTCGATTCTTTGGCATTTATTGCGCCTGCACGCGGGCACCATCGCGCCTTTGCTTGGAGGGATGCAGAATTAATTCCTGGCAGGCGTCGTAACTTGCCGGGCTCGACTACAAAGACGCTCCACCGTTCACGTTCGCGAACGGTCTTGCGTTCCGGCAGATCGGAATACGGATCTGTCTCCGCATTCCGATCGCCGGGTCCGACATCTTAACCCAACTCGAGTCTGTTCGCGCCCCTGTTAATCTTGTGCAGGCACCCAAACATTTGCGGCGTGGTCGAATTCCACTCCCGCAACATTCGTTGTAACTTCAAGGTTCGCCCAAGAATCGTTTTGCTTTCTCGGGACGCTCACCTTCAGGATGTACTGATTTTTCAGAGCCGTCAGACATTCATCCAGAAACGGCTTAAACGAAATCGGTGTGCCTATGCCCAGAAAGTAGGTGTCGCCGCCGGTCTCATCAGCAAGTCTCCCCAGGTTGCTTTGTGCGTTGAAAATCTGGAAATAACGCCTGCCACGGCGGAAGATACTATTGGCGTAGATAGTGAAAAGTTGCACGTTGTTCTTTTGTGCCTGCTCGATTGCGGTGGACACGTAAGGGTTGGTTATCTGATTCCTTCCCATGGGATCATAACCGGAGGAAACGAGCAGGATCGCTTTACGGTCGGGGACATCCGGGAAACGCCGCACCAGATCGGCGACGCTCAAGTACGGGCTGGCAAAAGCCCCCGGGGTCGCCATGGGAACGCGCAACGCCGCTACAGCAAGATTTCTGTCTTCGGTAAAATCCTGCACGATGCGAGAGGTTCCATTATTGGCATAACCGATAGCGACTCGCGTGTTTGGTGGAAGCGCGCGGACGAAATCTCGGAGATCGCCAAGTTGCGAACCGACTTCCGTGCTCGTGGCTTCATCCATTAAAATGTACAGGTTCACTGGTCCGTTCGCCTGGGTCCATTCCACGACCTGCAAGGGCTCGTTGCTCTGCCGCACTTGAATATCTTCTTGATTGAGCTGAGGCAGACCTTGGCCGTCGTGGCCCTCCACCGTCACGGTCATGGTAATAACCTTGCTACCTAGATTGTCGCCGGCAATGGATTTCGCAGGCTGCGACAACAGAAACATTGTCAAAAGTGAGAGAGCAACTACACTCACATTCTTCATCGGTTTCATACGACCTCACTTCCGGCCCGATGTTCCCAGGCCAGTTGCAAATGGATCATAGATTTTCGCGTTTAACATATGCTGTACCCCAGCGCACAAACTCCTGTGACCTGCATCACGAATGCACGACGGCGCGAACTCTCAAACAGCCATCGGAGAATCCGACCATTTAAAGTAGAGCGAACATTCAGATGGACAGAACTATCCGTTGGGAGTTTCGGGGAATTGGGCGTGCCAGGGGATCAAGTTCTAGAGAGGTCTTGCGCGTCCGACTCCTGGGCCCAGTGGACATCGTCGATCCACCATCGGCCGTCCAGGCGGATCAGCGTGTAGCGCGCGCGGTACTGGTGATCGTCGGCCCCGCGAAGCTGAATCTCAATCGTTACGCGCGGGCCATTCTGCGCCGGAACGCTGGCTCGCAATACGTCCGCGTGGAACATCCGCCAGTGCGTGATGACCAGTTCGTGCCACAAGTCAAACGAGACCTGCTCGCGGTACCGCGCCGAAAACATGTCGTATGCGGGGCGGAGTTCGCCGCGATCGAGCGCACGCAACTGCGCGCGCGCGACATCCTGAGGGCCTGTCGAGAAAATGCCGAACGGAGAATCCACGCGAATCAGGACCCATGCCGTCAATACGAATGCCGCCAGGGAAAGTGAGAGCAGAGAAAACAGATTGCGGCGGAAACTGCGGCGGCGCGACTCCAGGTCTTCGTGCAAAATGGAGGGCGGAGGCTCGGCCGGTACCGGCTCGTGTGCAAAACCAAGTTCCGCAGCCAATTCGGGAGCAGTCTTCTGATCCTCTGCGGGGCCGGATTCGGGTGTGTTGTCGGGAGGCGACGCCGGAGGGATGTTCAGTGGATCATCCATGGATTATTCTGGCGGGCTGTCCCTCGAAACTCAAGGCATGCAGCCAGAGCCCGCACCCGGCGTGGAGGCGCGCCAGGGTCCTTTACCGATTCTTCCACTGTGGCTTGCGTTTTTCAAGTATCGCGCGAAGGCCTTCCTGGGAGTCTTCGAGGCGGTAGAGTTCGTTCAGGAAAATGCTCATGGAATTGTGCAGGGCGTCGCGCAGCGACATCCCCATTCCACTGAGGACCGCTTTCTTGGCCATGCCCAGCACGGCGCCGGATTGCGCCGTGATCTTGGCGATGAGTTCGTTGACGGCGGTTTGAAGCTGCGCTTCGGGAACCAGCCGATTCACCAGCCCGAGTTCACGGGCGCGTTCCGCGGTGATGGCTTCGCCGGTCAGCACCAGTTCGAGAGCACGCTTCGGGCCGATGATATGCGGAAACATGGTCGAAGCCAGCGGCGGGAACATCCCGATCGTAATTTCCGGCAACGCGAATCGCGCGCGCGGCGTGGCGATTACCAGATCTCCGTAGGAAATCAGCTCCGCACCGCCTCCGATGGCCGGACCATCGACAACCACCAGCACCGGTTGGGTCGCCTCGACCATCGCGATGCAGGCAGCGTGAAAAGCGTCGAGCATGGAGAAGGCGCGCTCGGCCGTGTATTCGCCGATGTCCACGCCACCCGAAAATACCTTTCCGGCCGCGTCGAGCACAATCAGCTTGATCGAAGTCGATTCCGCAACCATCCCAATGCCGTCCGCAAGTTCGCGCAGCATCGTTTCATCAAGCAGATTGTGTTCAGGGCGATGAAGAGTGAGTCGCGCGACAGGGCCCGTCGATACGATGTCGAACGTACCGGAAGTTTTCCGGATGACGCTGCGGCCGCCCCGCAATTACCTGTTCTGGTAGGACTTCTTCTGCCATAGTGATCTCTTTTCCATGCTAGCAGGAAGAAGTTAAGAGTCGATAGTCAATAGTCGAGAGTTGACAGCCAATTGTTAAACGGCGTTGGGTCGTGGCAATAAGTGGCAGGGTCTGGTGACAGGTTTTCGGGCCGCGCGGCCCCGCGGTCCAAGCTTTGCTCGACTCCCCAGCGTCGACGATGAGCTGTCAACTTTGCTTTCCACGAATCACGAGTCACGAATCACGTCAGTTGAGGTATTCTTTCCCAATGCACGAACTGGCATATTTTCGCGAGCATTTGGACGATTTCAGGCGCATGGCGGCCGATCGCGGCGTCGCGATCGATTTCGATGGCTTTCACGCGCTCGATCAGGAACGCCGCGAGCGGATCACTACCGCCGAACGAATGAAGGCCGAGCGGAACAAGGCCGGCGAGGAAATCGCCCGGCGCAAAAGGGCCGGGGAAGACGCTTCCGCTTTGCTGGCGGATATGAAGCGTCTTTCGGGCGAAATCAAGCAGGCCGATGAACATGCCTCCATTCTGGACGCGAAACTCGCGGACTTTATGCTGACAGTGCCGAATATCCCGCACAGTTCCGTGCCGGTGGGGCATGACGCTTCGGCAAACGTCGAAGTCCGGCGCTGGGGCGCGCCGCCAAAATTTGATTTCACGCCTCGGCCGCATTGGGAAATCGCGGAAGGCGCGGGAATTCTCGATTTCGCCAGCGCCGTAAAGATCGCCAGCACCCGATTTGCTCTGTATCGCGGCCTCGGTGCGCGGATGGAGCGCGCCCTGGCGAATTTTTTCCTCGATACACATGCCGCGAACGGATACACGGAAATCCTTCCGCCCTTCATTGTGAATACGGCGGCGCTGACCGGCGTCGGCCAGTTGCCCAAATTTGCGGCGGACATGTTTCACCTCGAGGGCACGGACCTGTGGCTTACTCCAACATCCGAAGTGGAATTGACCAGCCTCTATCGCGAAGAAACGCTCGACGCCGATGTCCTTCCGATCAAGCTCTGCGCCTGGACCGCGTGTTTTCGCTCCGAGGCCGGAGCCGCCGGAAAGGATACGCGCGGCCTGAAGCGCCAGCACCAATTCCAGAAAGTCGAATTATTCAAATTCACGCGCCCGGAAGAAAGCTATGCGGAGCATGAATCGCTGGTCGCCAATGCCGAGCAAATCCTTCAGAAGCTCGGCCTCCACTATCGCGTTGTCCTGCTGTGCACGGGAGACATGGGCTTCGCGTCTTCAAAGACGTACGACATCGAAGTTTGGCTTCCATCGGCGGGCGAGTTCATGGAAATTTCCTCCTGCTCGAACACGGAAGCGTTTCAGGCACGGCGTTCCGGCATCCGCTTCAAACCGAAAGGCGGCAAGAGCGAGTTCGTGCACACGCTCAACGGATCGGGCCTGGCCGTGGGACGCACATGGCTTGCGATTGTCGAAAACTATCAGCAGGCGGACGGATCGGTCGTGATCCCCGAGGCGCTCCGCCCCTATATGGGCGTGGACAGAATCCCGGCGCTGGATTGAGAGGGGTCTATCCGGCTCGCCCGGCCCTGCTCGTCACTTTTTCGGACAGCAAAGGGCCGCCTGGCGCACCCCCTCTATATTTCTATAATCAGCACATTCTAAGTGGGTTACAAATGAATCGCCGCCAGGGTACCCTTACGACAGGTATTCTCGCGTCATCTCGGGGCAAAATAACACGGTTCTTTGGTTGACACCTCTTTTGCCGGTTGACTACACTCGGGTTAATGCGCGATGGACATACGCGCACGTTCTTGTTGATCGTTCAGGTGGCGTTGGCCGGCCTGGTTTTTGGACGCGGTGGGAAGCACTCGTCCTGAAAAACACGCGCGGCAGGCCGGGCCACAACGAGCCGCTGGAAAGTGTCAGGCGGGTGAGCATTCAGCAGCGCATAGACCGATGGATGGGCCAGATGATGGCATGGCTGATGCGTAAGATGCTGGCCATGGTCCTTCCGAATACTGGATCCAGTCGGACTTCGGCGGGAGGCCCTACCCGGCCGCATCCAGCGCCGCCGCCGCGAGCGATTCCGTTGTATCGCGATCCTGAATGCGGCACTTACGTCTCACCCGAGATTTCTTTTCCATTGGAGCAACCGGGCCAGGTTTTGCACTTCTGTTCGGAGGAATGCCGCGCGCGCTAACAGCGCTCTTCACGGCATGCGGCAAGCGCGTAGCAGCGGTTCGAAGCAAGCTGGCGACACTCAAGGAGAAGAATGGCCATGGCCACGGTGGTAAAACCGGTTCCCCAACCTGTCCTTCCGCGGATGGCGCCCCGCGAGGATCTGAATCCGTTTCGCATCGCTCAGATCCAGTTTGACATGGCGGCGGAATATCTGAAGCTCGATCCGGGCTTGCGCCTGATCCTTCGAACTCCGAAGCGCGTCATGGAAGTTTCCATTCCCGTGAAGCTCGACAACGGCCAGATTGAAAGTGTTTACCGGGTTCCGCGTGCAGCACAATGTGGCGCGAGGTCCCGCCAAGGGCGGGCTCCGCTATCATCCGGGCGTCACTCTCGACGAAGTGAAAGCGCTTGCTGCCTGGATGACCTGGAAGACTGCTACGGTCAATCTCCCGTACGGCGGCGCCAAGGGCGGCGTCATCTGCGATCCAAAACGCATGTCGAGAGGCGAGCTGGAACGCATGACGCGCCGGTACGCCGCGGAGATTCAGCCGATTATCGGACCCGAAGTCGACATTCCCGCCCCCGACGTTTATACCGACGCGCAAACCATGGCGTGGATCATGGACACCTATGCGATGACCGTGGGTCACGCATCGCCCGGCGTCGTCACGGGCAAGCCCGTTTCAATCGGCGGCTCCGAAGGACGGAGCGACGCCACCGGGCGCGGATGTCTCTATGTAGTCGAGGAAGCCTGCAAGGCCAAAAAGATTTCCTTGCGCGGAGCGTCGGTCGCTATTCAGGGCTTTGGCAATGTTGGCTCCGCGGTGGCGCAGATTGTTCGCCGAGAAAAAAGCAAAGATTGTGGCCATCAGCGATTCGCGCGGCGGTGTCCACAACCCGCGCGGGATCGATCCAATGCGAGCGATCCGCTACAAAGAGCGAGCCGGCACCGTCGTGGGCATGCCCGGCGCGTCGCGAATCTCGAACGACGAACTCCTGGCGCTCAAGTGCGACATCCTGGTTCCCGCCGCGCTCGAAAACGTCATTACCTTGCACAATGCCGAGCAGATCAAGGCGAAGATTGTCGCCGAAGCGGCCAACGGACCCACCACGCCGCACGCCGACGAAGTCCTCTCTCGCAAGGGCGTTTTCGTCGTCCCCGATGTTCTGGCCAACGCGGGCGGAGTCACGGTCAGTTATTTCGAGTGGGCCCAGGATTTGCAGGGTTTCTTCTGGCAGTCGCAGGAAGTCAACTCGAAGCTCGAATTCGTGATGAAGCGCGCATTCAACGATGTGCACGAAACAATGCGCAAGTTCCACGTCTATCCGCGAGCCGCGGCGTACATTCTCGCCGTGGGCCGCGTTGCCGAAGCCATGACCGTCCGCGGGCTTTTCCCGTAAGGGAAATGCTGTAATTCACCGGTCCCTCCCAATCCAATCGATGTTCCCACCCGCGCGCTTGTAACATACGGAATAAATTTTCTTGCGCTTGCAGTGTGACACGCGTACATTTCGATTTGCCGGCTCGCGCTGTCATCTGGCGCAGCCGGTCCATTTTTCTGTAAGCGTGTTCCGGCCCGGAGGGCGCGAAGAATTGTCAAACCACGTAACGGCGACTCCGCCGATCGTCCTGACGATCGCGGGATTTGATCCCTCCGCTGGCGCGGGCATCGCCGCAGACCTCAAGACCTTCTCCGCCCACAACTGTTACGGCGTCGCGGCGGTCACGGCGCTGACGATTCAATCCACGCAAGGCGTGAAGTCCGTGCACGACACTCCCGCGGCGGAATTGCGCGCGCAATTGGATGTTTTGCTCGATGACGTCAAAATCGCCGCGATTAAAATCGGCATGCTGGGCCATCGCGGAAACGCCGTCGTGGTCGGCGAGTTTTTGGATCGCGCCGGCGTCGCGAACGTCGTTCTCGACCCGGTGATGAAATCGACGTCCGGAGACGCCGAGCTGGTCGACGCCGGCGGAATAAAATACATCGCCGAAGAGTTGATGAAACGCGCGACGGTCATCACGCCCAATATCGCGGAGGCGGAAATGCTTTCGGGAATTTCCATCAAGGATTACGCCTCGATGGAAGCCGCCGCGCGCAAACTCGTCGAACGCGGCGCTCGCGCCGTGGTCGTCAAGGGCGGGCACATGGAAAAGGCCATCGACGTACTCTTCGACGGCGCCGATGTGCTCACGCTGGGCGGCGATCATATCAAGAGCGAAAATACTCACGGATCGGGATGCACGTTCGCTTCGGCCATCGCCGCGCAACTTGCCTGCGGGCGCCCTCTGCGGGAAGCCGTGCTGCTCGCAAAGACCTATGTGACCAAAGCGATTGAAAGAGGATTTGCCATCGGCAAGGGCCCCGGCGCCCTCGACCACTTTTATCGCATGCATCAGGAACCGCCGCAACGCGGCGTCCACGAAGTTCCGCAGCACGGCATGCACCCCGCCTCCGAACCCGCCACGCGCTGAGATCGTTTTAACCACTGATGCACGCGAATCAATACGGATAAAAATTGGAAAGAAGGAATCAAAAGGGGACCGGCTATCTTGAATTATCCGTGTTGATCCGTGCGCATCCATGGTTCCAAAGCTTTTCTGGTTTTTCGCAGATCTATCTCTGGTACGCGATGCGACCCGCTACGATCGTCGCCATCGGCCCGCCTCGGAAGCTGTGCCCATCGAAAGGAGAATTGCGCGACTTGCTCGCGGAATCTTCCACGCGGAACGTCCACTTGTGATCCGTGGAAAAAATGGTGAGGTCTCCCGGTTCGTTTTCTGCGATGCGCCGCTTCATCCCCAGGACGCGCCCGGGGCCCGACGTAAATAATTCGACCAGGCGCATCAATGATATTTTCCCCGCGTGCACCAGTTCGAGTCCCAGCCCGAGCGCGGTCTCAAAGCCCGTGACGCCAAAGGGCGCGCGATCGAATTCCACATCCTTGAGCGCGGGTTCGTGCGGGGCGTGGTCCGTGGCGATGGCATCCACGGCGCCGTCGGCAAGTCCCGCGATCAGGGCGTCGCGATCCTCGCGAGACGCCAGCGGCGGGTTCATCTTGTAGCGCGTGTCGTACTGCACGTCTTCATCGGTCAAGGTGAAATGATGGGGCGTGACTTCGCAGGTGACGGGAAGTCCATTGGCCTTGGCGGCGCGCACCAGATCGAGCGACGCGCGCGCCGAAAGATGCGCAATATGCAGACGGCAGTGCGTCAATTCCCCCACCTGGACGTCGCGCGCGACGCACAGCGACTCGGTGGCCGCGGGCATCCCGCGCAGGCCCAGCCGCACGGACTGCTTTCCTTCGCGCATCACGGCTCCGGCAAACAGCGAACTGTCTTCGCAATGGTCGATCACCGGCAAGTCCAGAGCGCGGCAATAGTCCATAACGTTCCGCAATAATTTCGCTGTGGCGATGGGCCGCCCATCGTCGGAGACCGCGACGATTCCAGCCTGCTTCATCGCCGCGATTTCCGCGAGCGCTTCGCCTTTGCTTCCGGTCGAAGCCGCGCCGATGGGCCACACGCGCACACTGGCAACCGCCGCGGCGCGTTCGACAATCGAGCGCGTCACCGAGGCATTGTCGTTCACCGGCCGCGTATTGGGCATCGGACAGACGGCAGTGAAGCCGCCACGCGCGGCCGCGCGCGTCCCTGTCTCGATGGTTTCCGAAGACTCTCCCCCGGCTCGCGAAGATGGCAGTGCAAGTCGATAAATCCGGGCGCGACGATTGAATTTCTCGCGTCGAAAACTTCCGCGCCTCTTGCGCGCTCCGCCAGTTCGCCGTGCGGCGCAACCGCGGCGATGCGATCTCCATCGAGCAGGATGTCGCGAGGCGCATCCATGCCGCTCGCGGGATCGAGCATGCGTCCATTGCTAATCAGCAGCATGAGAAGATTCCTTTTCCGGGGGCGCCTCCGCGGCGCCGCCGATCATCAGGAAGAGCAGCGCCATGCGAACAGCCAGTCCGTTGGTGACTTGATCGAGCACGCAGGATTGCGGGCCATCGGCAACGGCGGGATCGATTTCGAGGCCGCGAATCATGGGTCCGGGATGCAGCACCAGCGCATCGGGCTTGGCGCGGCGCAATCGTTCCGGCGTAAGTTGGTACTGCAAAATGTACTCATCGAGCGCGAGCGACGGTTCGTGCAGCCGCTCCTGCTGCACGCGCAGTGTCAGAACGACATCCGCATCTTCGAGCGCTTCGGCAATGCGCGTCACGCGGCGAATCGAAGTGCCCGCGGGCCCCAGGCATTCCAGTTCCCGCGGCAGCCACATGGCGGGCCCGCAGAGCGTGAAACGGCAGCCGAATTTTGAGAGCAGGTGAATGTTCGACCGCGCCACGCGGCTGTGCAGAATGTCGCCGAGAATCGTTACATTCAGTCCTTCGAGCGTGCCCCGGCGGTCCCGGATCGTCAGTGCGTCGAGCAGTGCCTGCGTGGGATGTTCGTGCGTGCCATCTCCCGCGTTGATGACCGGAAGAGGCAGATGCCGAGCGACAAAATCCGGTGCGCCCGACGAACTATGCCGCATCACGATACAGTCCGGCTTCATCGCGTCAAGCGTGCGCACTGTGTCGAGCAGCGATTCGCCCTTTTTGAGGCTTGATGACTCCGCCTGCAGATTCATCTGATCCGCGCCCAGCCGCGAGGTGGCGGTGGCGAAGCTGATTCGCGTCCGCGTGGAAGGCTCAAAAAACGCCAGCGCGACCGTTTTTCCGCGCAGCGTGGCGAGTTTTTTCAGCGGATGCCGCTGAATTTCCTGAAAGGGTTTGGATTGGTCCAGGAGAAATACGATTTCTTCGGCGCTAAGCGGTTCGATGCCGAGCATGTGGCCGAAGCGAAATGACACAACCGTCCTCGGAATTCTCGCCGGTGCCTGTGATCGCGGGACCCGGAGTCAGGAAACGCGTTCAACCAGCATCACGCGCTCTTCCTGATCGATCTCATTCAGGCGAACTTCAATGATTTCGGTGTCGCTGGTCTGAACCGTGCGGCCGATGAAAGTAGCCTCCACGGGCAGTTCGCGATGCCCGCGGTCAATCAGCACGCACAAGCGCACGCGTTTCGGACGGCCTAGATCGAATAGATCCGTTCATCGCCGCGCGGATGGTGCGCCCCGTGTAAAGCACATCGTCGACGACGACCAGATCCTTGTCATCCACTGTAAATGGAATATCGCTCGATTGCACGACGGGATGGGCTGCAACTTTGGAAAGGTCATCCCGATACAGCGTGATGTCCAGCGTTCCCACGGGCACGTCGACGCCGTCGATGCCCCGCATGGCGTGAGCAATCCGGGTCGCCAGGGGAACTCCACGGCGCCGAATCCCGATCAGAGCCAGGTTCGCCGTGCCGCCGCTCTTTTCCACGATTTCATGAGCCAGGCGCTGGACCGTGCGGTCGATTTCGGTTGCCGTCATCAATTGTGTTTTTTCAACGATGCGCATCGGGCGATCATCCTAGCACAGAGGCAGCCGCTCTCGAAGCCCGTTATCGGAACCGGAAAGGCGATTCTCTTGATTTTTTTCCACAGTCGAGGCCCGCCCGGAAACGGGTCCACGTGCTAGAATTTTCTCCAGTGACTGTGCCTGGCGCAGTAGACCTCTCCGTCAACATTGGCGCGTTGCGCCTCTCCAATCCCATCATTGCCGCCAGCGGCACTTTCGGTTACGGCGTCGAGTTTGCCCACCTTGTGAATCTGAACCGCCTCGGCGGAATTGTTGTCAAAGGCCTTTCCCTCGAGCCGATTGCTGGCGCTCCGGCTCCCCGGTTGTGCGAGACGCCTTCGGGAATGCTCAACGCCGTGGGCCTGCAAAACATTGGCGTGAGGGCGTTCATCGCGGAAAAGCTCCCCGCGTTGCGCGCCTTCAATGCTGCGATCATCGCCAACGTGTTTGGCTACACGGTGGACGAGTATGTTGGCGTAATCAGGGTCCTTGAAGAAGCGGAGGGGCTAGCCGCGTATGAGCTGAATATCTCCTGCCCAAACACGGCTCACGGGGGGATCCAGTTCGGGAGCGATCCCCAAATGGTTTCTGAAGTCGTGGGCAGCGCCCGGCGTGCGGCCAGTCGACCGCTTTGGGTCAAACTCTCTCCAAACGTCACTGATATTGCGTTCGATTGCCCGCGCAGCCGAAAATGCCGGTGCGGACGCCCTGACCGTGGCCAATACATATCAGGCCATGAGCGTCGACATACAGACACGGAAGTCGAGGCTTGGGCGGATTTCCGGAGGTCTCTCGGGCCCCGCAATCAGGCCGATCACACTCCGGCTGGTTTACGAGGCTAGCCGGGCAGTCAAGATACCTATCATTGGGCTGGGCGGAGTTGAAAAGCTGAGGATGTCCTTGAGTACATGATTGTAGGCGCGACGGCAGTCCAGGTTGGAACAGCCAATTTCACGTGTCCAGACGCGTGTGAGAAGCTTGCCGGGGCTGTGGAAAGTTACTGCAAATCAAATAAGATTAATAGAATCAGCGAGTTAATATCTTCCTTTCAGGCCGATTGTTCTTGAATCATTGGGAATGGGATGTTACCATTTTGGGGTAGTTGCAGGTCAGGGGGAGCGCAATGCGTAGGCGACTTTTCATGATTTGGGCCGCCCTTCGCTGGTTGCCTTTAATGTTCATTGTGGCCCAGGGGCTGGAAGCCCCACTTGTGGCGCATCCCACGCAACCCATTAAGCCGATTAGGGTTTGGTCTGCCAAGACCAGCTGGTATGGGAGCAGATTTAACGGCCGGAAAACAGCCAATGGCGAGAAATACGACATGTATGCCTCCACGGCGGCTAGTCCCGATCTTCCCTTTGGTTCCCTGATCCGCGTGACAAACACAAAAGCCCACACAGCTCAGCTGGTCCGAATTAATGACCGGGGGCCCTTTGTCGACGACCGCGAGCTTGATGTTTCTTATCTGGTTGCCTGCAAGCTAGGCATTCAGGATCAGGGAGTCGCGCGATTGCGAATCGAGCTACTCGAGGTGCCAAAACGCCGCTGACTGATCGAGCCCGCCAAAAGCTTATCCTCGCTCTCGACTTCCCATCTCTGGAATCCGCAATCGATTTTGCCAAGCCTTTGGCCTCTCTCGTAGGTATGTTTAAGATAAATATACACTTATTTACAGCGGCAGGGCCGGCCGCCGTTGATAAACTGATGCAGTTGGGGCCCGGGATTTTCTTGGACCTCAAATATCATGACATTCCGAACACTGTCGCAGGAGCCGTATCTGCCGCGTATTGCTTGCCCGGTATACGCTTGCTGAACGTCCACACGCTGGGTGGCCTCGAGATGATGAGCGCCGCAACGAAAGCTCGGGACCGGTCTAAGACTCCCCAGTGCGAAACGCCCCAAATTGCTTGGAGTAACCATCCTTACCAGCATGGACAATGCTGCTCTCCGGGAGGTAGGGATCGCGGGCCCGGCCTCCAGGCGGGTCGTCAAGCTGGCCCGGCTAGCCCAGAAAGCCGGCCTTGACGGCGTTGTCGCCTCTCCTCAAGAAGTGCGTGCCATTCGCCGTGCCTGCGGGAAGCAATTTCTAATTGTCGTCCCCGGGGTCAGACCCGACGTTGCGGGGGCCTCAAACAACAGGGGGAAGAAACAAAAAATAGACGACCAGGCGCGAATCGCGACCCCGACGGAAGCAATTCGCGATGGGGCCGATTATCTGGTCGTCGGCAGGCCGATTACGGCCGCCCCTCACCCTGGATCCGCCACTCGGGCCATATTGGAGGAGATCAGCGCGGCTCTCTCTTGACAATGGCTTGGCACTTAATTTGCGTTGTCTTTGACTTGGCGGGTGGTATAATTTGGGGTATCCGTTGAGCCGGGAGAAATTCCGCCAACCGGGCGGTTGACGACTCAAAAGGCAGGTACCATATGGATTTTCGTCTAATGCACCTAACGGCAGCGTTGATATTTGACAGCCCGATGGATATCGGCGTTGTCCTGCTGATCGTGCTGATTCTGTTCGGAGGCAAGAAGATCCCAGAAGTGATGCGCGGGCTGGGCCAGGGTATCCGCGAGTTTAAGGGCGGGATGCGCGACGAACCACCTCCGACGATAACTACGGCGCAGGCTGCGCCTCCTGCGGCTGTTTCAACGCCGCAAGCGACAGAAAAGAAATAATTCTTCTCCAAACACCTTGGCAAGTTTTCGTTCCCTGGGGCGGCCCCTGCGGCTGCCCTTTTCGTTTCATGCGCTCGGGTCATCTCGCCAGCCGAGTTCGTGAAGCAGTGCATGAATGCGAGCGAGCGGCAATCCCACCACGTTGAAATAGCAGCCCTCAATTCTTGTAATATACCGGCCGGCGCGGCCTTGGATCGCGTAGGCCCCGGCCTTATCCATTGGCTCACAGGTCGCAACATAGGCTTCGATTTCAGAGCGTTCGAGCAAGGCGAAAGTCACGGAAGTGCTTTCCACAGCCGCGCGCGTGGCGCCGTCCGGCAATCGTAGAAGGAAAATACCCGAAAGAACCTGGTGAGTGCGCCCGCTGAGGGTAGCGAGCATTTCTCCGGCATCTCTCGCGTCGCCCGGCTTTCCAAAGATTTCGCCCTTCATTTCGACGGCCGTATCCGCGCCAATGACAATGCAGTCTTTTTCGCACGGAAGCGTTTGCGAGACGGCGCGGGTTTTGGCCTCGGCCAGCCGGGCGACCATTGCCTGGGCGGACTCGCCGGGGCGACGAGTTTCATCGATATGGACTGCGCGAACTTCAAACGCAATGCCAGCATCGCGCAGGACTTCAGCGCGGCGAGGGGACGACGACGCAAGAATGAGTTTCATATTGCTGCAGCCCGCCTCTTTAGAGGCGGGGACTTCCTTCGTGATTGGCAGAAAAACTTCGCCTCTGAAGAGGCGAGCTACAACACCACCGACTCGGCGTACTCCCCAAAAACGCGCCGCAGCGCGTCGGAAATTTCTCCGACCGTCACGAAGGACTCCACGGCATCCGCGATCGCGGGCATCAGGTTTTCTCCGGAGCGTGCGCGCCGCTCGACCTCCGCGACGGTTTTGGAGGCTCGTCCGGAATCGCGCCGTTCGCGAAGCGCGCGCACGCGTTCAACCTGGGCGCGCTCAATATCGGGATCAATGCGCAGTGTCGGCATGGGCGTTTCCTTTTCCGCCACGAACTGGTTCACGCCGACAATAATTTGTTCGCCGCGCTCGACGGCTCGCTGGTATTCGTACGCTGCCTTCTGGATCTCGCCCTGGACGTATCCAGTCTCGATCGCGCGCAGCATCCCTCCGGCCGCGTCGATTTTTTGGATATAGTCCTTCGCGCGCGATTCAATTACGTCCGTCAGTTTTTCGATTGCATACGCGCCGCCAACAGGATCGACCGTGTTCGCCACTCCCGTTTCGTGCGCGATGATTTGCTGGGTTCGCAGGGCCAATAGAGCGGCATCCTCGGTGGGCAGCGCGAGCGCTTCATCGAGCGCATTGGTGTGCAGGGACTGGCATCCTCCCAGCACGGCGGCCAGCGCCTGGATCGCCACGCGGACAATGTTGTTTTCCGGCTGCTGCGCGGTGAGCGAGCTTCCCGCCGTCTGCGCGTGAAAGCGGAGCATCAGCGAGGCCGAGTTGCGCGCGCCGAATCGTTCACGCATCAGATGCGCCCAAAGCCGCCGCGCGGCCCGGTACTTGGCGATTTCTTCGAGCAGATCGTTGTGCGCGTTGAAAAAGAAAGAAAGCCGGGGCGCAAATTCATCGACGGCCAGGCCTGCCGCGATCGCCGCGTCCACGTACGCGATCGCGTCGGCCAGCGTGAAGGCAACTTCCTGTACGGCAGTGGAACCCGCCTCGCGGATGTGGTATCCGGAAATTGAAATTGTGTTCCAGGCGGGCGCTTCGGTGCGGCACCATGCGAACAAGTCCGTAACGATGCGCATCGCCGGGCGCGGCGGATAAATGTACGTGCCGCGCGCGATATATTCCTTGAGGATGTCGTTTTGCACCGTGCCGGAAAGTTTCTGAAGGTTCACGCCCTGTTTTTTCGCGACCGCGATATACATCGCGAGCAGAATCGCCGCGGTGGAATTAATGGTCATCGAGGTCGAGACGCGTTCGAGCGGGATGCCGTCCAGCAATGTTTCCATGTCCTCAAGCGAATCGATTGCGACGCCGACTTTGCCTACTTCACCGGCCGCGCGAGGATGATCTGAGTCGAGGCCAATCTGCGTAGGCAGGTCGAACGCGACGGACAATCCCGTTTGACCCTTCGCGAGCAAATAGCGATAGCGCTGATTCGATTGCGCCGCCGTTCCGAAGCCGGCGTATTGCCGCATGGTCCAGAAGCGCCGGCGATACATCGCGGGGTAGATGCCGCGCGTGTAAGGAAACTCGCCAGGAACCCCGACCGACATGGCGGCATCGCTGCCAGCGAGATCTTCCTGGGTGTAGACAGTCTTGAGCGGAATACCACCGAGCGTGGTGAAACGTGGCTTTCTTTCGCCGGGCGCGGCCGGCTTGCTGATTGGTTTTTCGTTTGGCGGCATCATCGCACACGCCGGGAGTCGCGGAAGGATAGCACCCCGAAAAGAACCATCAAGAGCGCATACCCGATGCTGATCCCTAACAACACATGGCCTGCTCCCCGTTGCCATGAGCGCCAGGCGGACTGAAGCGCGGCCACGGCAATCACGAAGAACAACGCCCCGGTAACCTCATGAAATAGCTCACGAGTGACGCGCCACAGCACGCGCAGGAAGTTTCGTGTAGCCGCAAAAATACCAATGGGTCGTGTCGCCACAAGCAAATTCTATTATAAAACGGGGCCTGCATCAGAGTTTGTCTGCCCGGATTCAGCCGGGACTCGGATCCGGTTTCCGCTTTCAAGTCCATGCCTCAATGGTCCTGGAATCTCCTTTACACCGATCCACGCCCAAGGAGTGTAAAATACCCTGTTTGGGAGGTGGTGAAATGGAATTTCTTTCCGGCAGCCTGCTGGAACTGATCACCCAGACGTCCACGAATCTCCCGCCCGATGTCCGGGCGGCGATGAAGATTGCAGCGAATGAGGAAACGCCGGGGACACAATCCTCCCAGGCGCTCGATATCATTCTGACCAACGTGGACATGGCGAGCGACGACGTTGGCCCAATTTGCCAGGATACAGGGATGCCAACCTTCGTGGTCCACACTCCCGTGGGCGTGAACCAGATCACAATTAGGAAAGCGATACTGGAGGCGGTCGCGGAAGCCACTAAACTCGGCAAGCTGCGCCCCAATTCCGTGGATTCGCTCACGGGAAAGAACAGCGGCAACAACCTGGGCGAAGAAACGCCGGTGATCCATTTCGATCAATGGGAAAACGATGACATCGAAGTGAAGCTGATCCTTAAAGGAGGCGGCTGCGAGAACAAGAACATTCAGTATTCCGTTCCCTGCACGCTCGATCACATGGGCCGCGCCGACCGCAACCTGGAGGGCGTGCGCAAATGCATCCTCCACGCCGTATGGCAGGCTCAGGGACAGGGTTGTTCGCCGGGCGCCGTGGGCGTGTGCATCGGCAGTGATCGCGCGCACGGATACGAACTCGCGAAGGAACAATTTTTCCGAACGCTCGACGATGTGAACTCGAATCCGACGCTCGCGAAACTCGAAGCCGAAATCATGGAAGAAGCGAACAAGCTTGGCGTCGGCGCGATGGGATTTGGCGGCAAGTCCTCGTTGATCGGGTGCAAGATCATCGCGGCGAACAGGCTCCCGGCGAGCTTTTTCGTTTCGGTCGCCTATGAATGCTGGGCGTTCCGCCGGCTGGGTGTGCGGCTCGACGCGGCAACCGGGGCGATCAATGAGTGGCTGTACCGCGATCCATCGCGGCCCGTCGAGCGCATGGCGCGCGGATCGGGGTTCACGCTTAGCGGCCGGGAAGTGATTTTGACCGCGCCGCTCACCGAAGCGCAGGTGCGCTCGCTGAAAGTCGGCGACCTGGTGCTGATCAATGGCGAGATGTTCACGGGGCGCGACAACGTCCATGCCTACCTGATGAAGAATCCGCCGCCTTTGGACATGAACGGGTCGGTGCTCTACCACTGCGGTCCCGTGATGATGAAGCAGGGTGACGAGTGGAAAGTGAAGGCCGCCGGCCCTACGACCAGCATTCGCGAAGAGCCTTATCAGGCCGACGTGATCAAGAAGTACGGCGTTCGCGCGGTGATCGGCAAGGGCGGGATGGGCGAGAAGACCCTCGCTGCGCTCAAGGAATTCGGCGCCGTGTATCTCAACGCAATCGGCGGCGCCGCGCAATATTACGCCCGCACGGTCGAGAAAGTCCTGGGCGTCGAGCTGATGGATTTCGGTATTCCCGAAGCGATGTGGCACCTGCGCGTGAAGAATTTTGCCGCCATCGTGACGATGGACGCGCACGGCAACAGCCTTCACGCCGACGTCGAGAAGTCCACCGGGAAAGTTTTAGAGACCCTGCAGAAGGTTTAGCGTCCGCTAACTAACCACTCAACGGTCATTCCGAACCCGCTTCAGCGGGTGAGGAATCTCTCTTCGTTTTAGAATCTACAAAGGAGGGATTCCTCGTCGCTTTGCTCCTCGGAATGACGCGCCGCCGCGAATGCGCGAGCGTCACTGCGGCCAATTCGTGATTTTCAATTCCGGAATGGCTTCGCCGTCTTTCCGGGGGTCGGACGCTCCGTAGTTCACGCCGGTCGCGTAATCGCGCATCACGGCCTGCCCGCCGCCGAACACATCCGAGAACCCATTGTGCATGGTGAGCTTGTGTCCCTTGGCCTCGAGCTCCGGGCGGACGTTTCCGGGAATTCGATTTTCGAGCTGAACGTCGCACCCGTCGAAAGTCAGCTTCGTGAAACGCGCCGTTTCGAGCGCGGCCTGAATATTCTGATTGAAGTCGGCAATATGCGAAACAAATTGCGCGTGGGCCTGCGCCTGGTTCCATCCGCCCATGATTCCGAATGCGATGCGAATCTGATCTTTCTCCATGAACGCGGGAATGATCGTGTGCAGCGGGCGTTTGTGCCCCGCCAGCGCGTCGGGAGAACCCGGGTCGAGGTTAAATAGCGCCCCGCGGTTTTGCAGAACAAACCCGGTCCCATCCGCGACCAAACCCGAGCCGAATTCCGAATAATTGGACTCGATCAGCGAGACCATGTTGCCGTTCGCGGTCCACCACGCTCAGATAGGTCGTTTCTCCCGCACCGGGCACGGGAGCGCCCGGCGTGACATCGCAGTTGGCGTGATCCATGTCGATCAGCTTGGCGCGCCCGGCAGCGTATTGTTTGGAGAGCATCCCGGTCACAGGCATCTTTGAAGTTTTGGGATCGCCGATATATCGAAGAACGTCGGCGTAGGCCAGCTTCTTGGCTTCGATTTCGACGTGCAACGCGCGTGTCGAGTTCAGCCCGAATTGTTTCAGGTCGAACTGCTCCATGATGTTGAGCATTTCGAGCGCTCCGATGCCCTGCCCATTCGGCGGCATTTCGTAAACCGTCCAGCCGCGGTACGTCGTGGAAATCGGATCCACCCATTCGCTCGAATAATCGGAGAAATCCTTCGCCGAGAACGCGCCGCCGTGCTGCGCGGAGAGCGCCAGCAACTTTTTCGTGATTTCTCCTCGATAGAAAGCATCGCGGCCGCCCTGCGCGATCTGCCTCAACGACCAGGCGAGGTCGGGATTGCGGAAAACTTCGCCCACGCGCGGCGGCCGGTCGGAAATCAAAAAGGTCCGTGCGGCCGCTTCGTTATTTCGCAAGATATCGACATTTTTCGCGAAGTGGAGCGCGGTCCATTCCGTCACGGGGAACCCGCCTTCCGCAATTTGAATCGCCGGGGCCAGAAGTTCGTCCAATTTCCTGCTACCGAAGCGGTCGAGGAGTTTCTGCCACCCGTCAACCGCGCCCGGAACGGTGACGGCCTCGATGCCCTGGCCCGGCATTTCGCGCAGGCCTTTTTGATGCAGGCGCTCGATCGATTGCCCGGCAGGCGCCCATCCGCTGGCGTTCAAGCCAAAATATTTCCCGCTCTTGGCGTCATAGACGATCGCGAAAAGATCGCCTCCCATGCCGTTCATCATCGGAGAGACGACCGTCATCACGGCGTGGGCCGCGATCGCCGCGTCCACGGCATTGCCGCCGCGCTCGAGGACGGCCGCTCCGGCTTTCGAAGCGAGGGGAGATTCCGAGGCGACAATTCCGGATTGCGAAATCACCATGGAGCGCCCCTGGCCGCGATCCTGCGCCAATACCGTTTTCTGCATCATTCCCAGCGCCAGGAATGAAGCAGCGATCAACAACCGCTTGCCGAAATGGAATCTGCCCATAAACGTTGCCAGCGGTTCTACTCTAGCGTCGCGAATACTTTCACACAACCAGATATTCCCCTGATTCAAACGTATGGAAATGAATTTCTTGAATTGCTTTGAAGTCGAATCTCTTGCGACGGGCCGTCTCAAAACAGGACACTGGCAGAATGCCAAGACTCTGACGGTCAATTCAAAGTGCGTGAACGTGTGCGTTTCCAGGCGCTATTTTTCCTGTAATGCGGCCAGATAGTCGCATAGGTTCTGAACGCGGCGCGCGGCGGATTCCTTGTTGTAATAGTATTCGAAGAGCGGTCCCCACATGGGCATGTTTCCCGATCCGTGGGAGGGTACTCCTGGTCCGAATTGTAAAACCGACGTGACATATGCGTATGGAAATTTACCGCCATGACGCTTGGCTAATGTAGTGAGATCCGGTGCGGGTATCCTTAGCGCCGGCCCCGCAGGGCCGTGGCCCCTTGCGTCGGCTCCATGGCATGCACCGCAATATTGTCTATAAATTACTCCGCCGGAAGGCACGTAATCCGCCGGAAGCTGATTTTGTTTCTGATTTTGATCCTGGGCCGGGTTCGCTCGGGCGCCCGGGGCGCAGGCGGCCAAAAGCAAAACAGCAAGGAGCATTAATCTGTGCGCAGTCATGATCCCTCCAGATGCCAGTCTGTGTCTCGCGGGAACCTTCCGTTCATCCTCCCGGAAGTCCCGATTGCAGATCGCTTTTTCTTCCACGCCTCAAAATTGCTGCCATACTTGACAACGAATTCCGCCCTCGTTTCGTTTCACCCGGATACAAAATAAACGCTAATCTCTGGCTGAAGCTGTGATTCAAATCACGGGAGGATTGTGCTTAAGGCACGGCCCTGCCTGCCGCGCCACCGGTCGCGCGCCTCAAAGCCGCGCACCTCGAGAGAAGTTGCTTGGGGCTTGCTGCGTCCCTGAAACAAGCATATACTCCCCGCATCTTTCAGCCTGGGGGTAGAAATGACAAAGAAATACATGATTCTGCCGATTCTGCTCGTCATGACATTCGCGCTCGCAAGCGTCGCGCCGGCCTTTGCGCAAGGGCGCGAAGGCGGAAACGGCGCCATGGTGCCGACGCTGCCGGTGAAACTGGTCAATGGCTTTTTCCATTACCCAGCCACTTACGTGATGGGAGAAGTCATTGGAGTGGCCATTAAGCCCAACGGTCATATATTTCTTCTCAATCGCGGTTACCACCCGTTGATCGAGTTCGATGGTGATGGCAAGTTCGTCGCCTCGATGGGTGAGGGGTCAGCGGAATTCGAGGGCGCGCACTCCATCCGCTTCGATCCGCAAGGCAATATGTGGTACATCGACGCGGCGTCGAACATGGTCGTCAAGTGGGATACCGAGGGCCGCACGATGGAGGCGCTCGGGTCGCGGCCCGAACCCTGGACGTGGGCAACGCACGTGATTGAGCACGCGGTTCCCGGCAAGGCCGCGTTCTACCAGCCGACGGACATTACATGGGCGCCGGATGGCAGCAAGTTCGTTTCCGACGGCTACGGCAACTCTCGCATCGCAAAGTTCGATAAGGAAGGCAACTTCGTGAAGTCCTGGGGCGAGCGGGGAAGCGGCAAGGGCGAATTCAACACGCCGCACAGCATCGTCATGGACAGGAATCAGAACATTTACGTGGCCGACCGCGGCAACAGCCGCATTCAGGTCTTCGACACCGACGGCAATTTCAAGGAAATGTGGACCAACCTGCCGGGCCCGCCATGGTCCTTCTGCATCACGCAGGGTGCGAACCAGGTCATTTATGTCGGAAGCGTCGGGAAAATGTATAAGCTCGACCTGACCGGCAAAGTGCTCGGCCAGTACGGTCACTACGGACGCACCGAGGGGACGATGGACTGGGTCCACGCCGTCGCCTGCACGGACGAGAAAACCGTAATCGCCGCAGAAGAACAGGCGTGGCGCCTGGATAAGTTCGTCTCACAGTAGAGACACTGTGCGCCGAATCATCTGAAAGATATGAGGATTGTTACCGCCCTCTCCGCCCCGGATTCTCCCGGAACGGAGAGGGCGTTTTTTCCAGAACCGCGCCGCTACAAACCTCATGATAAAATTCGCTCTTCGTGAGGTTGCCATCCCGCCGAAGGAGTTCAAGCGAAAATGATGAATCGTAAAATCAAGCGTTTCGACTCTTTCGTCGCGTGGATTGGAGCGGCGATGCTGATCGGACTCGTCATGATCTCCACCGCTCCGCTGAACGCCCAGAATGATCCCGTGGAGCCGGCCCAGGGCAAACCGATTCCGAAAATTTTGCCGCGCCCTTCCGGGGCGGTGATGCGCCGGGAAGTGGACGAAAATTCCTTGCGCGCGCTCGACGGGCAACTGGTGGCGTGCGGGACGCGCAATTCACTCGCTTCCTGGGACGACCCGAAGCGCGGCCCGGGCTGCGCGCGGGATCACGTCGTGGCGCGCCTGCACGAAATCGCCGCCGCCTCAGGAGAGAAACTCGAGGTCGTCGTCGATAAATTCGAAACTTCGGGCAGCCGCACGAACAACAAACCCGTTCACATGGAAAATGTTTACGCCATCCTGCCCGGCTCCGATCCCCTGCTTTCGAAAACTGTGTTCATCATTTCCGGGCATTTTGACAGCCGCGCTTCCGATGTCATGGATCCGTCTCTCGACGCGCCGGGCGCGGATGACGACGCATCCGGAGTGGCCGTCAGCATGGAATGCGCGAGGCTGCTGAGCCGCGCGGGAACCGGCACGCACGGTCCCTACCGGTCTTCGTTGTTGTTTGCCGCCATATCCGGCGAAGAGCAAGGCCTTCTTGGCAGCGCTCGGATGCTCGAGTGGGTGAAGCAGCGCGGCTACGCCGTGGGTGGCATGCTGGACAACGACATCGTGGGCAGTGACTCTGCGCCGGGCGGAATGCACCGCGTGCGCCTGTTTTCCGGCCGCGGCACACAAGACGACGCCGACGCTCCCTCCCGGGAACTGGCCCGCGCCATTGAAGAGATCGACGGCCGCCAGGCGATCCGTCTGATTTTCAATATCGACCGCCTGGGGCGGGGCGGCGACCATTACGATTTCTACCAGGCCGGGCTTCCCGCCGTCCGCTTCACCGAACCGCTCGAAGATTACCGGCACCAGCACCAGACGCCGCGCACGGAAAATGGCGTCGAGTACGGCGATCAGATGAAGTATCTAAATTTCGCGTTCATGGGCAACGTGGCGCGTGACAACGCCGAAGCTCTGCGGCAGTTGGCGCTCGCGCCCGCACCGCCCGCGGATATCAAGCTGACGGGAGGAGTCACGCCGGATGCAAAACTCGCATGGTCGGCGGAAAGTGATTCGAATCGGGCAGGGTTCGAAATTCTCTGGCGGGAAACCACCGACCCTCGCTGGCAGGTCTTCGATTTCGTTGCCGGTTCAAACGATTACGTATTGAAGGGCGTTTCGACGGATAATCACTTCTATGCAGTTCGCGCCGTCGGAAAAGATGGTTCTCGTTCCATCGCCGTCCCGACGGACACGGGACGCAGACCGCCGCCTGCCTAGCGGTCTGCAACATGGAACCGGGCTAGCGAGCCGGTGTGGCGAAAATGCCGGCGGGGCGCGCTGAATTCGCTCCAGAGACGCTAACGGGAACGGGGCGATACTGCGCCGTGTACATATTTTTGACCGCCGTATAATCCGTCGCCGCGGTGTGGATGGTATTTTCTTCCGAATCCCTTACGGAACGCGCTACGTTCCGGATGGCCACTCCCGCGACGAACATCAGAATTGCCACCACCATCGCGCATTCAAAGAGAGTGAAAGCCTTTTTGTCGTTTGTCATTCGTTCCCTCAGTGACGGATGAATCCGCAATCCGCCGATCTGTAAAGGAGCAAGTTCTGTGCCATTTGGGCTGCCAAGGCCCCCTGGGAGGGGGCCGCTATCCTCATGGTTTTGCGCCTATTTGCACAATTTTGCCGAAAGCGCCAACACGCGGAAATGATTTTCTTAGTACCAGGATGGGCCAAAAAATGTCGCTATGGGGTCCGCAAAATGTCACCTTCGGAATCTCTTGCGGAACGACCTCGAAATTAAAATCCGTTAAACCTTCGCGAGCGCAGACTCCACGCGCGCCGGAGTAAACGGCACGGTTCGCAACCTCACTCCAGTTGCGTCGAAGATTGCGTTCGCCAGAGCGGCGGCCACGGGCGCGGTTGCCGCTTCACCGGCGCCAACGGGAGGTATTTCCGGCCTGTCAATCAGCGCCACTTCGATCGGCGGCGCTTCCGGGAAGCGGAGGATCGGATAGCTTGCCCAGTCCAGGCTGGTGACGCGTGAGTGGTCAAACGTCACCTCTTCGTGAAGGGCGCGGCTAAGGGTTTGCACAATGCATCCCTCAACCTGATTGCGGAGCCCGTCGGGATTCACAATCAGGCCGCAATCGTGCGCGGCAGTGACCCGACGCACATCGATTCGGCCGCTCGCGCGATCGACGGCGACTTCCATGGCCACGGCGACATAATTTTCTTGTTGCTTATATCGCATGTAGGCCACGCCGCGACCGGCGAGCAGATTCCCCTGCGCTGCCTGAGGATTGGGAGATGGCCACGACTGCCAGCCGATCATATCGGCCGCTCGCTTGAGGACTTCGATGGCGCGCGGATCGGTGAGCGCGCGCAAACGGAATTCCACCGCGTCGACTCCCGCGGCAGCGGCCATTTCATCGGCGAAACTTTCGGACGCGAATACGTTGGCGATTTTCCCCGGCGCGCGGAGATTCGAAATCCGCAATGCGGAGTCGGCCAGATAATGAACAACCACGCGCGTATGGGGGCTGGCGTAGGATGGATCGGCGTTGAGCGTCATCAGGCCCGCGCCCTGGCCGTGATCCTGCGAAATTCCGGCGGAATCGACTCCAATGAGGGCGCGATTTCCCGGAACATTCTTGGGCAGCCACATTTCCGTTTGCCACGCCACGATCCGGCCCTGAGCGTCAAGTCCTCCGCGAAGCGACAGATACTGCGGTGGGCCCTTGGGATCCCAGCCGTGTTCATCCTGCCGCATCCACTGTACGCGGACAGGGCGTTTCATATTTCTGGAAAGCAGAAACGCGTCCGCCGCCGCGTCGTCGTTCCCATTTCCGCCGTAGGAACCGGCGCCGTCGAGAAAAATCACGCGCAGTTTTTCCGCGGGCATCCCGAAAATCTTCGCCAGATTATTGCGCAGGCCATAGGTTCCTTGCGTGGAAGTCCAGACCGTCGCGCCATCGTCCCGCACGTCGGCCACGGCGCAGGATGGGCCGAGTGAGGCGTGACTCTGGTATGGCCACGCGTACATGGCGGAAAGTTGCTTTGCCGCCGTTGACAGCGCCGCCGCGGCGTCGCCTTTGTTTACCACAGCCTCGTCATGATCCACCGCGCTATCGAGAACGTGGCGTTCGATGTCATCGCTGCCGGGAAGCCCTTGCCATTCGCTCCACGTGGCCTTCAATTCGCGGGCGGCGCGCACTGCGGCCCACTCATCACTCGAAACGACTCCGAGAAAATGTTCGATTCGGACGACGTTCACGTGAGGAATATTGCGAATCGAAGATTCGTCCACGGAAAGCAGTTTCGCCCCGATTGCGGACGGGCGAATCACGCGGCCGTGCAACATTCCGGGAACGACCAGGTCCTGCATGAAAACATTTTTCCCAGTGACTTTGCCCGGAACATCGGGCCGCAAGATCGGCTTCCCCACCACAGTGTAATGAGCGGGGTCCTGCAACGGCGCTTTCGTGTCAATCTTGAGGTCCAGTTGTTTCCCGCCCATCAGGGTGGCAAACGACGCGCTCAATGGGCTGTTCCGCGGCTTCACAAACCCGTCCTCAATCGTAAGTTCCGAGGCGGGCTGCTGAAGTTGCTTGGCGCCCAGGCGCAGCAATTCCTGGCGCGCTGTGGCCGCAGCCTCGCGCACTCGCTTGGCTCCCACGGGAATCCCCGAGCTGCCGCCGGTGCCGCCATGGTCTGGTGTTAGCGCAGTGTCGCCCTCCACCACGGTGAAACGATCAACGGGAACGCCGAGTTCTTCCGCGGCAATCTGGCTCATGGCCATGCGAAGTCCCGTTCCAACATCGACACGGCTGGTATACAAAGTGACCGAGCCATCGGCATGAATCGCGAGGAAGCTGTCTACTACGTTCGCATCGAGATCCTTGCCGAGATCGCTGGCTGGGGCGGCGCTTTGCGCGTCAGTCCATTTGGGCAACGCCGCGCCGGAAGCGAAACTCGACAACGATCGCGCCTCCGGTGCGGAGGAAATCGCGTCTCGAAACTGCGTTTAGTGTCTCCACGATTGCCTCCCTCACGCTTTCGGTGTGACTAGCTTTTCGCCTTGAATGAGCCGTCCGGGAGCAGCGACTTGCCCAACGCTCATCACCGCGCTCAGAATGCGCGTGTGAGTTCCGCAGCGGCAGAGATTTCCGTCGAGAGCTTGCTTCACATCCTTGAGCGTTGGATGAGGCGTTTGCGCCAGCAGGGATTTCGCGGCCATGATCATCCCGTTGGTGCAGTAACCGCACTGCGCAGCCTGCTCGGCGATGAACGCGGCTTGAAGCGCGTCTGGTTTTTCGGGCGTGCCGAGTCCCTCCAGGGTCGTGATCGACCGGCCTGATGCTTGCTTCACCGAAGTCATGCAGGACCGGGCAACTTTGCCGTCAATCAGAATGGAGCAGGCCCCGCATTGTCCGAGACCGCAGCCAAATTTAGCGGCGTGCAGCCCGAGCGAGTTGCGCAGCACATACAGCAGAGGCTGGCCGGGATCCCAGGAATCCACGCTCACCGCTCGGCCGTTGACATGAAAGCTGTATTTCGCCATGAAGAGCCTCCTTTGAATCATTCCAAGAATTGCTGTTTTACGGCCTTATTTCGATTTTTTCGGCGCCTTTGCGGCGGGCGCGGCGGCCGGACTCGCCGAGCGCTTCACCAGAAAACCGTGGATCACAGCGTCCGGGTCCGAGAAAAAGTAGCCCACGATGTCCCCGCCCTTATTGATGGACTGCGGAAGTGTTCCTCCGCTGCTGTCCTTGCTGGCGTGTGGCGCATCGAATGTTTCGAATGTGCCGTTCTTTTGGCGGACAAATCCGTGGCTCACGCCGGCTTCGTCTCCGAAGTATCCCGCAATCTCACCGCTCTCGGTGATGCCCATGGGACCGGTAACC
Organism: Terriglobia bacterium; assembly: GCA_963757625.1. Lineage (GTDB taxonomy): Bacteria > Acidobacteriota > Terriglobia > Acidiferrales > UBA7541 > Palsa-360. The sequence continues at coordinate 1,126,847 of CAVWSJ010000007.1, forward strand.
GGCCGGACCAGGTACCCGTCCGCATCCTTATGCGCTGTATTGTCCGCAATGGCTCCTGGCGGATCGAATTCGGTGATCGTGCCGTCTTTATGCCGGATGAAGCCGTGGAGCCCTTTGTACGGACCTGAGTTGTAATAACCAGTGATCTCGCCGGCGGCGTTAATATACATGCCGAACGTGCCTGTCCCTTCTTTGATGCTTGCGTCCGGGACGTCAAACGTTACGAAGGTGCCGTCCTTGTGCCGAAGGAAGCCGTGCAGCGCGTTGTTCACGTCCGCGAAATATCCCGTAATCTCATCGCTTTCGTTGATGCTCTGCGGCGCGGTATTGTAGCTGTTTGGCGGGTCGAATGACGTAAGCGTGCCGTCTCTGGTTCGCAAAAATGCATGCGCCGAGTCGTCTATGACGTAGTTTCCTGTTATGTCCCCTTCCGCGTTGATACTTTGTACGACAGTGCCGAGGCTCCCCGCAGGATCAATCCCGGTGAAGGTGCCGTCCTTGTGGCGCACAAATCCGTGTCTCACCGCATTGGGATTTGTGACGAAAAATCCGACAATTTCCCCTTCGCTGTTGATGCTCTGCGGTGATGTGCCAATGCCGGCCCCTTTGCCGGCGCCCGGCGCGTCGAACGTGGCGTAGGTGCCCTCCTTGTGCCGGATGAAGCCGTGGAGAACGCTGGCCGCGTCTTTGTAGAATCCAGTAATCTCGCCGCTTTCGTTGATGTCGCGGGGGGTCGTCCCCTGACCGGAATCATTTCCCGCGCCCGGAGCGTCCACCAGCACAAATGTGCCGGGGATGGCTGCGGCGAGGGACGCCAAGCTCACCGCGAATAAAGAGAGGGCAAGACAGCCCGTCGCGGCCGCGATCCAGCGCATTTTCCCGCCTTTTCCCATTGGCCTAATGTGGCGCGTCAGGGCCGAACTGCCTGCCATCGGGCAAGACGACAACTCTGAGAAGCCCCTCGAGTGACCCGTCTTTGGCCGGGCTGATCGTCACCGTGACCTGGTCCCCCGGTTTCACGATATTCCTGGTCCAGCCGTCGCGGGCCAGTTTGCCGGGAGCGAAAGTCTCAGCGACCCAATGCATGATATTTCCTTTTTCATCCTTAACATCGATTTTGATCTGGCTGTGGGGATTGGCCCATAGAAACTCGGTCACTGTTCCTTTCAGAGTGATGGGATTGACCTCGTCGTAAGCGGCCGTTCCGTGATGGGCGGAAGCGGGCCCGGAAACCGTAAGCACGCTGACGGCGGCAGCGATAAGGATCAAGAGCTTCTGATTCATGGGCGTTTCATCGCAAATTTGTACTGAACTGGCCTTAATATACCCCTGACAATCGGCGCGCGCAATGACTCGACGCGCAGGAAATTCCGCGCTTTTCGCCCTCCTTTCAGGGAAATAAATTTTAGACACGAACGGCGCGGAAGTGGCCGAGCGGCGGCTGCTTCCGTTGCCCGGCGGGGCCTGACGACGGTTCCCGCCAAGTAGTCGCGGAGATGGCCGAAATCGCCTCGGGAATCGTGGTTTCAAGGTTGACAGGGACGATTTGGTCGCATACGGTCTAGCGGAGAAAGCAGTGGACGGGAACTGCGGGGGCCGGGGAAACACAGATGCTTTTCGCTTTTTGCCAGTGGCTCGAGAACACGACGATGGGAACAGCGATCCGTGAATCGAGCTGGCTGTTTCCCACCATCGAAACCGGTCACCTGTTCGGCATCATCTCGCTGGTGGCGTCCACCTCGATCCTGGACCTGCGCCTCATCGGGATCGCCTTCCGGGAACAGTCCGTGTCGAAGCTGATGAATCGATGCATGGCCTGGGCCTGGGTCGGCTTCTCGGTGCAGCTGGTAACCGGATTTTTGCTTTTCTCTTCGGAAGCCACGAAGATGTACGGCAGTCTGGTTTTTCAAGTCAAGATGCTGCTGATCGTGCTGGCGGGGTTGAACGGACTGGTGTTTCACTTGCTCGCCTATCGCAAGGTGGCCGCGTGGGATAATTCACCCGTCACGCCGCTATCGGCCAAGTTCGCCGGCTGCTTTTCGATCTTGCTTTGGTTCGGGATCGTGGCCGCAGGACGCTGGATTTCCTACTATTGATCGCGAACCGATGTGTTCGTCGATCGGACCTTGCGGAACTCGGATGTCCTGAATCAGAGAAGGAGCAGTGGATTTGCTGCAATTCTTTGAATGGCTCGAACACGTCTCGTGGGTCACGACGATCAGCGGAACGGGCTGGATGTATCAGACCGTGGAAGTGACGCATTATTTCAGCCTGTTCGTGCTGATCGGGACGACGGTGCTCGTGGATTTGCGCGTTCTTGGCGTTGCCGCGCGCCGTCAAACCATCGCTCAAATCTCACAACAGCTTTTCCCCTGGTTTTGGACCGCCTTGTCCCTGTGTCTGCTGTCGGGATTCATCATGTTTACCGCGGACGCGGGCGACTATTACTTGGACTGGGTATTCCGCACCAAAATGGCGGTGGTCCTGCTCGCGATTATTTTCACGGTCATCGTCCAAAAGAGCGCATCCCGGCGGGATCAGCCGGCGAAGGCGCGCACGATGTTCAAGATCGTGGCGGGCGCGTCTCTGATTCTCTGGATTGGAGCGATCCTGGCGGCGGTGGAGATCGCGGCGATTTCAGGCCTCGGTTAGGAGCCATCTCAGAAATGGACTTTGTGGGTCGCGGCTTCAGCCGCGACATCAAAACTAGGAGAAAGAGCGGGCTTTAGCCCCTGACAACGAAGGGCAACCACCTGCGTATGGTTTCATGTGACGAGTTGTAGTCGCTCGCAATAGTTCGTGAAAGGGGGCCGGCGGGAATGTACGCACTGTTAGTGGCATTCTGCAAGTGGCTGGAGGGCACGTCGTGGGGTACAGGCGCCCGCACCACTTTGTGGGCCTATCCGTTCATTCAGGTCATTCACTTCTCCGGCCTGTCGCTGTGGGTGACGACGAACATCGTCGTGGATTTGCGCCTGCTTGGTCTTGGCAAGAAAAATCTAACGGCCGCTCAGCTATCACAAGACCTGTTTGCCTGGAACTGGATCAGCTTCTGCATTTTTGCCCTGGGCGGATTTCTCCTGTTCTCGGCCACGGCAACGACCTTTGTCACGAATCCGGCGTTTCGCGTCAAGCTCGGCATCCTTTTCCCCGTCGCCCTGATCTGGCACATCTTCGTACAGAGAAAAACCCGCACCTGGGGGCTGACGGAAAATACTCCCTTCGCCGCCAAGCTGGCGGGATTGTTTGAACTGCTGCTGTGGCTGTCGATCGTGACCGCGGCGGTCGAGATCCCTAATTATTAGGCTCCGACATTCGAAAAAACTGGGATATGGCTACTCGTATACGGGCAGAGAGATTTTATCGATGAGATCGCGGCCGATGGCAAGGTCTGCCACCCATCCAATCGACAAGAGATTGAATATTTGATTGCGCAGAAAAAGCGCCGACTTTGACTTCGGGGCAAATGTCCCTGCAAAACGAAGCGCCGCCTGCTGCTTGTTGAGAACGAATGGCTCGAAGAGTTCCTGATATCGACGAAATGCCTCGGCATAATCCCCGTTCGAGCGGTGCAGTTCGCCGGCAAGGATATACGCAGCCACCATGGCCAAAGCCGACCCTTGCCCAGCGAGGAACGAAACGCAGAAAGCCGCATCGCCGACCAGCGTTAGGCGCCCCCGGGACCATAAACCCCGCCGCGAATCCATTCGTATTTGGCTCACACGATCGAAATAGAGATCGTCCGTCCGATCCAGTGCGTCGAGAATCTGTGGGCATTCCCACTTGCCGTTTCCAAAACGTTTCCGCAACAAGGCCTTTTGGGCGCGGATTTCACTGGGTCCCCCCGGATCTTCATCCGCAAATATAAACAAGAACATTGTGCGATCCCCGCGCATGGCAAATCGCCCCACTTGCTGGCCGATTTCGGTATACATCACATACACGAGTTCGTCCCTTGGCCGGTAGCCCTCGATCTCGAAGGCTGCAACTTTGTAACCCAGGTACTTCTCGAATTGGCTCTCGGGGCCAAAAACCAGTTCGCGAACCCGCGAATGCAGTCCATCCGCACCGACGACGAGGTCGAACTCGCGCACGCCTCCGCGCTTGAAAGTCACACGGACGCCTCCACCCATCTGTTCGATATGGTCGACGCTATCGCCAAATAACGTTTCGACTTTGCCTTCGATCTTTCCGAAGATGGACGCAGCGAGTTCTCCCCGCGGAATGCTGACATAGCGGCCACGTGTCATTCGGCCGAACGCGTTCGCCGGAAATCCAGCCACGCGTTTCCCGCTCTGGTTTACGACTCTCACTTCCTTCATCTTGTATCCTTCGCGGCTGATCTCTTCCAAAAGTCCCATTCGGTCGGCAATCTCGAAACCCGCACCCCAGAAGTCGATAACGTAGCCTCCGGTTCGCAAGGTGGATGATGTTTCAACAAGGGTGGGCGTCAGTCCATAACGGGTGAGCCAGTATGCGAGAGTCGGTCCCGCAATTCCGGCGCCCGATATCAAGATTTTCATTATGGAAAATCAACCTCGTAGTTTTGCCGGCTGTCTGAAATCACAATCATAACGCCACTGGATGGGCGAAGATGAGTTCAAAAGCGCGCAATCGTGACACATAACGCTTTTATAAGCTGCCCACACTGTCGGCAATCGCCTTCCCTACAATCTCCGTCGTAGCTTTCCCTCCAACGTCGGGGGTGCGAAATTCAGGCTGGGTAAGAACTTCCTCGATTGCCCGCTCGACGGCGTCCGCCGCCTGAGCTTCGCCAAAGTGACGCAGCATCATCGCGCCGGACCAGATCTGCCCGATCGGATTCGCGATTCCCTTCCCGGCAATGTCGGGGGCTGATCCATGAACGGGCTCGAACATCGATGGATATTTTCGCTCCGGATTCATGTTGGCCGAAGGAGCAATTCCAATCGATCCGGCAACGGCGGGGCCCAAATCCGAGAGAATGTCTCCGAACAAATTCGATCCTACGACCACGTCGAACCAATCGGGATGGCGCACGAACTGGGCGGTGAGAATATCGATGTGATATTGGTCGGCGCGGACGTCGGGAAACTCCCCAGCGATGGCGTGAAATCGTTCATCCCAGAACGGCATAGTGTGAATGATGCCGTTTGATTTCGTTGCGGAAGTCACATGCGATTTTCGAGTCCGCGCGAGCTCAAACGCATAGCGCAGGATTCGATCCACCCCGCGCCGCGTGAAGATGGACTGCTGCATAGCCATCTCCTGGTCCGTGCCGCGGAAGATTCTGCCGCCGACATCGGAGTACTCGCCTTCATTGTTTTCACGCACCACGCAGAAATCGATTTGCCCGGGCTTCACGTTTTTGAGCGGCGATTCGATGCCCTCGAGCAGTCGCACGGGACGCAGGTTCACGTATTGCTCGAAATCGCGACGAATCGGGATCAGAAGGCCCCAGAGGGAAACATGGTCGGGAACGCCGGGATAGCCGACCGCGCCCAGAAAGATAGCGTCAAAGGGCCGAAGCAGATCGAGACCGTCGTCGGGCATCATCTTCCCGGTCTTCAAGTAGGTTTCGCAGCTCCAGTCAAAATGCTGGTAGACGAATTTCAGGTTGAAGCGCCGGGCGGCCGATTCGAGCACGCGGATGCCTTCCGGCACAACTTCCTTTCCAATTCCGTCTCCGGGTATCACAGCAATCTTGTAGGTTTTCATCGGTGGGGTTTTGCCGCGCAGCTCCGTGGTCTTCCGATTTGTGAATCTGAACGAATTGTGGATTGTACCAACAGGCAGCCCTGCGAGGATTCAAATTCATGCAATCTCAAAAATAGCTGCATTTGCGTTGGAATCTTCGTGCGGATGGGAGGTGGTTCCCGGCTCAGAAATCGTCACAACACAGCAGGGCCGAAGCGACGCTTCGCGCTTCGGCCCTGGGACAGCCCTGAATGATTCGATCGCCGAAGGCGCGTTAGTTCTGCGGCGGGCCCTGATTGCCGCCATTTGGTCCGCCGGGACCTCCCATACTGCCGCGCCGCCCGCGGTTTTGCATCCTCTCTTGTTGTTTGTCGAACAAGTCCTTCTGATTGTCGTCGAGCTGGGCACGAATCTGGGTATTCGCATCCTTCGTGATGTCCATCATTTTCGAGCGCATTTCCTGGCGGTCGCCGCTCGAATTGTTTCTCAGATCATCCATCTTCTTTTGCTCATCCACAAGGATGGGCTTTATTTTTGCTTGTTGATCGTCCGTCAGATTGAACATCTTGGTCATTTGTTTCAGCCGGTCGTCGGGAGACATTGGGCCTCGTGGCCCCCGTCCCCGCATCGGACCGCCCTGTCCGCCCTCTTGGTATTGCGCCGCCGGAGTGGTAGCCGTCAGAAACGGCATTGCCAGCAAAAAGCTCAAAGCCCAGTAAATACTGCGTTTAGACTGCATCGGAATTCCTCCCTCATGAACTTCACGAGTCTGACCACTTAAGTATTAAAGACGGAACCCGTCCCAGGAAGTTTCATGCGATTCTGCTCCTTTTATATTGCCCGTGGGCTGTCCAAGGGTTCCACAATCCCGGCAAAACAGCGCCTCAAATAAACAACCCATAAGAAGCGAAAAGGTTGCGGCGTCGTGACGTTCCAGGGTGGGAAATCATCTTTCATTATTGCTATGATGAGCAACACCAATGATTTCGATTCGAGATGCCAAAGAGAGCGACGTCGCAGCGATCGTGCGGCTGGTGAACACGGCTTTTCTGGTCGAACAATTCTTTATCGAGCGGGACCGCACAAATCCGGAAATGGTCCGCAGCCTCATGGAAAAAGGAAAATTCCTGCTGGCCGAAGACGACCAGACGCTTGCCGGATGCGTTTATGTGGAATTGCGCGGCGAGCGCGGCTATCTGGGAATGTTGTCGGTCGAACCCGCGCGTCAGAGGATGGGCCTGGGCCGCCGACTCCTCACCGCCGCGGAGAATTATTTTCGGGGATCGGGATGCCGGTTCAGCGATTTGCTGATCGTCAACGTTCGCACGGACCTCCTGAAAATGTATCTCCAGTTGGGATACGTCCAGGCCGGCACCGCCCCGTATGAAAACAGGTTTCCCACTAAGATGCCCGTTCATTTCATCGCAATGTCAAAACCAATGACGTAATTTGTGCAAGCGGCGCTACGCATTTCGATCTATTATTTTGAGGCGGACTCCATTTTCTATTGCGTGATTTTAGGGACGATTTCAAACCGAGGGAACGCATGACGATCCTGGTCGCGGGCGGAGCTGGTTATATCGGAAGTGTGACCGTCGAACGCCTGCGCGCGAAAGGAGAGCGGGTTGTCGTGCTCGACGATTTCGTGCGAGGCCACCGCGCCGCGCTTGCGGACGACGTTGCCACCTATCGTGGAAATATCGGCGATCGTGAGCTGATCGCGCGCATCGCACGCGAACACGAACTGGAATCCTGTATCCATTTTGCCGCTTTGCTCGAGGTGGGCGAATCCGTCCTCGATCCCGCGAAATATTTTGAGAACAATGTCGGGCAAGGTATCGCTTTTGCCGGCGCGCTCATGCGGGAGGGCGTGCGCCGCCTGATCTTCTCCTCCACGGCGGCAGTCTACGGCGATCCCGAGGAGATTCCTATCCCCGAGCAGGGCCGGAAATGGCCGAAAAATCCCTACGGCTGGTCCAAGCTTTTCATTGAACGAATGCTCGAATCTTACGACGTCGCCTATGGACTAAAATTCGTCGCTTTGCGGTATTTCAACGCTGCGGGGGCCACGGCGACGTGCGGTGAAGATCACCGGCCGGAATCACACTTGATTCCCAACGTGCTCTCGACAGCTCTGGGACAGAATCAAGCAATCCGCGTCTTCGGAAACAATTATCCAACGCCGGACGGGACGCCGGTTCGCGATTATATTCACGTCGAGGATTTGGCGGACGCGCATATCCTCGCTCTCGAATATCTTCGCCGGGGCGGCGCATCGGATTTTTTGAATCTTGGAACCGGGCGCGGCTACTCGGTTCTCGAAGTTATTGATTGTGTGCGACGGGTCACTGGCCGGGACATCCCTATCCAAATGGAATCTCCCCGGCCTGGCGATCCATCCTGGCTGATAGCCAATCCCGAGAGGGCAAAAGCCGTCCTGGGCTGGGAGCCTGCCGTCTCTGACTTGCATTCGATTGTTCACTCTGCCTGGGAATGGCGGCTTCGACATCCCCATGGGTACGCGGCGGAATAACTCGCTTTAGCAAGGCCTGGGATCGGGACAATTGGAATCGCACCACAACCTGGGAAGCGTATGGAGAATGATTTGGAAACCCAATGGGATAACTAGGCAATGTTTTTCACTTCCTTCGTGGTTTTCTCAGGAGCAAATGACCGCGGATTCTTGCTGCGAGCTTCCGTATCTGTAAACCTTGTTCTTACAGTAGATTAGCTCTTTAACATGAAAACGCCCTTATCGCTCTCCTGCGGGAGGTCTGGCAGGCTGATTGCGAACCAAACAGTGCCAATCATGTCCAGGCATGGCTAACGCTATGCCCACATCGTGCTATTCCTCCAGCCTAAGACATGGCGGGAAGGTTAAGGCAGTCAAGGGCTTGACCACAAATATCAGACGCGCTAGGCCTTTGCATTTGAATGCAAGTTCGGCTCGAGGGATTTTTCGACACAAATGTTGCGTGTGACTGAGGCCCGGGAGGACCAACCTCCGTGTTAGGGCGAATCTGACGAGAGTCCGTATGGGAAACAGCGAGTCAAAAGTCGCACCTCCAGCAGAGCAAGGCGCCTTGAGCGATTCGGTGCCCAGCTATCCACGAACTCGTGAACTTATGTCTCCACCAGTTAATGCGGCGCTTCCGGAGAGTGTCTTCCACTCGATGCTTACCCTGGAGCGGATGCGGGCGGAACGCTCCAACAAGGCCTTCATTCTCATGCTGATGGACGTAAATCCGGAAAATGGGTCAGCGGTAGGAATCCTGAAACAAGCTGCCGATACTGCCCTGACTTCGAAACGAGAAACCGATCTCGTGGGCTGGTACGTCGAAAATGCCGTGCTTGGAATTATCTTCACAGAGGTTAATTTGGACGCAAACCGCCCGGTCACAGAGACTCTCCGGAGGAAGATTGAAGCAGCCTTGTGCAAGCGTATTGGATCGAAAAAGGCAGCAAAAATTGCCATTTCCTTGCATGTGTTCGCGGAGCGTCGGGACAGAAATAATTCGTCGTGCGCGAAGGATTCCAAAGTTTGTCCTGAGTTATGACCGGATTGGCCGGCGCGGTCTGGCGCATCCGTGGAGTGTCGATTTGAGACGATGAAAGCACGTCCGTCAACGCGCGCCTTCCAGCGCCTTTAGGTCGCATTAGGGCTCCATTTTCAAAGACTTGCAGGAACCTTCGGGTTAGTAAATGTTTTCCATTTAGTGGAACTTTAACTGACAGCGCTTGGAGGTCTCTTGGGTTTGCCGGCGAAATCGAATGAGCTTATCATTATATAAATAAATGCACTTAAGCATTATGGCAAGGTGCGGACCTTTAATTGCGAGTGGTAGCCCGGACTATGGTGCGTATCTGAGTTCCTGACCAATTGAGTTTGGCAGATGTTCTTTGAAAGTGATGTAAGGAAATGGGTTATGGGTGGCTGAGGAATGCTTCGTGAAGATATCACAGCTACGGAAATCGTCGGAATACTCCGCCGCCGTCTTCTGCTCATCTGTCTGCTTGCTCTTTTCGGGACTACAATCGGCTACGTCCTTTATCGTGTCCTACCCAAGCGCTATACCTCCACGACATTAGTTCGGATTGACCAGCCCTCGGTTACGCCCGTCGCTTCACCTCTCACGGATGATGCCAATCAGCGGCTGGCGGACATGGCGCAGAATGTTGTCAGCAGATCGTCTCTCGAATCGATGATTCGAGACCTGAATTTGTATGAAGCGGACATTGATCGTGTATCGATGGAAATGTTGGTTGACCGCTTGCGGAAGGGGATCGTTATTTCTCCTGTCGCTCCCTTAGCGGACACGCACGCCCAAAATCTTCCGGGATTTACGATCAGCGTAGAGTTCTCGAACCCGAAAGTCGCTCAGCAAATTTGCGCCAGGATCACGTCCATGTTCTTGACCGGAAATCAGGAAATCACTCAATCAGTGGTCAAGCAGAACACGGATTTTTTGAGCAAAGAGGTTGATGAAACGAAATCGAAATTGGACGAGCAGGATGCGAAGCTCGCGGAATTCCAGCGCAAGAATCTCGGTTCCCTTCCGGAACAGAGTCAAATGAATCTGGATATGCTGAATGGCCTGAACTCTCAACTTGACGCCGCGACACAAGCATTGAACCGGGCGCAACAAGACAAGAGTTTCTCCGAGTCTGTCCTGGCGGAGCAATTAGCAGCCTGGCAGGCCTCTCAGGCGGGCCAGAATCCGGAGACTTACGAAGAGCAGCTTCAGACGCTCCAGTCGCAATTGCTGACGTTGCAATCCAAATACACCGACGATCACCCAGACGTAATCAAAGCAAAAAGCGATGTCGCCGCGCTCAAGCAAAAGATGGCCGAGGCCGACCAGCAACGTAAGATCCTGCCGCCTGACAAGACTCCGAAGGCGACGACCGAACCTACTCAGATCCTGCAGTTGCGTGCGCAGATTCATCAGTACGATCAGGTGATCAAGGAGCGGACACAGCAACAGGAAGAAATTCAAAAGCAAATCAACTTGTATCAAGCGCGGGTGCAGGCCAGCCCCGCGGTCGAACAGGAATACAAACTGCTGACACGCGACCATCAGGTCGTCCTGGATGCTTACAACGACATGGTGAAAAAGAGAGATCAATCCGAGGTTGGGCAGCGGCTGGTTGAAAGCCAAAAAGGCGAGGAACTCCAGGTTCTAGATCCGGCGAACCTGCCGGATTCTCCTTCCTTCCCGAAACTGCCCATGTTCGCCGCTGAAGGGTTCGGTGCCGGATTGGCTCTAGGACTCGGGATTACGCTTCTTTTGGAAATTCAGGATACTTCCATGCGGTCCGAACATGATGTCGAAGTCGTTCTTCGCCTCCCGGTCCTTGCGATGATACCGATCATTTCAGAGAGGTACGGCAAAGGAAACGGATCGCCTTCCCTGCTGGGATCCCCTGGCGCACGGGAAGCCACGAAAGCGTAGATTGTCTAAGTATTCTTGATGATCTGAGAGTGAAAGGGAATCATGAGCCGGATCCACGAAGCCCTCAGGAGAGCGGAGCAAGAAAAAGCGGCGAGCCAGACCGCCCAGAAGGTTGAAGAGGGTGTTGATCGCCTTGCTTCAAGCGAGACGATCGAAGCCGCAGCTTCTCCCTCTGATATTTCGGCGCCATCCATATTGCAGCCGGCGGCCGTTCCGCAATCCAAGGAAGAAGTCCATTCCGAGACGCTCCAATTTGAGGAGCTTTGGGCAAACTGTTCCAGGCCTCAATGGAAACCGAATCCCAATTTTCTCGTGTTCAGCAATTCCGACCCATTTCAGCCGGGGACAGAGCAATTCCGAACCTTGCGCTCGCGCCTATATAAGGTGCGCGACAGCCAGCCCCTGCAAACGGTATTGGTTTCCAGCGCGATCCCCGCAGAAGGCAAAACTTTCGTCGCGGTCAATCTGGCTCACGCATTGGCTCGCCAGCAAGGATGCCGCGTACTTCTCATCGACGCCGATTTTCGGTCACCCCGCATTCACACTCTTTTGGGCGCCCCGGCAACTCCGGGCTTGGCCGACTACCTCCAGAAAGGCCGCGGTTTGTTTGAGGTGATTCAGCGAGGAAATGAGTCGAAGCTTTGCTTCCTTCCCGCGGGAACGCACGTAACGCATCCGTCAGAGCTGATTTCCAGTAGCAGCATGAAACATTTCCTGGAGATGGCCAAGCCGGCATTTGACTGGATTATTATCGATTCTCCTCCTGCCCTTCCCGTGGCTGATGCCAGCGTCCTGGGAGGTTTGAGCGATGGAGTCCTTTTTGTTGTTCGCGCCAATTCAACTCCTTCCGAGGTAGCGCAGAAGGGCTGCAAGGAACTTCGAGATGCTCATATTCTCGGTGTCGTGCTCAACACCGTGGAGGAAGCTTCGGAATATGGTTCCTACTATGCGCATAGCCGTTACGGGCTTCCATCCCCTCGGGTATCAAAAGGTGGAGATTCGGTTCAATAGCGCCGATACGCGAATCCCAGTCGAGCGAAACGAAACAGTTTTACGCGCACACAACGCTGGTTGTGATCGTTGCGTTTCTCAGCGGGTTTAGTTCAATGGCAGAACGGAGGCCCACCAGGTCTCAGGTATGGGTTCGATTCCCATCGCCCGCTCCATAAAGCCTGTTAATACAGTTGGTCTTACTGACTTCCTTCCCCAAAATTGACCCCTAGAATGCCAGATTTTGGACGCAGTCGGACGCGAAAAGTGAACCCAACTATGCAGTTGGACGCGGCGTTTTCGAATCGGTCAGATGATACTGCCTGAACGAAGAATCATTCGATGGCCAGATGGAGCGAGAAGAGGTGCGCAACCCTTGTCGGATGACCAGCCCGGATTGCAATCCAGCAGATTCCATACGCGACCTGATCGCGGACCCTCAGCGAATCGAGCGCGAGCTGAAAGCCTACGCTGCCATGCTGGCAATCTCCGCTACGTAACCGAGCCTCGTCGGAGTGGCCGATTGTCGCAACCGAGGGCAGTGACCGCGTTCCAGATTCCCCTTGCGGCGTGAATCCGGCTAGTTCGTCAATATCGGTATGGATTCTTGGACCGGACTTCTCTCCAAGATCCATAAGAGCGGAAGCGGCGGCATCGAAGTGCGAAACACCGTCATTGTTTTCCGATTCTATGTCGCGAGTCAGTTCGGAGAACCTTGGCGGGGTACGTGGCTTCCATGCCGATCAGCCCCGGTAAAGCAAATCTCCGGCAGAATCTCTCTGTTTCTCCCGGCGCGTGCACCAGCTTGTGTTCTTCGGTCTCCCCCGTCTCGGGTATTAATCCAACAAATTTGTTGCCATCTCGGGTGAAAATACCATCCAATAAGAACCATTGAAGGCTCCTTTTCCTTCCGATCGAGTCTTTGGTCCTCCAACCCCAGCCTTCCCGGATTGGATTCGGAGCCTTCGTTCTTATCCAATTAAGTCTTCTGTTTAGAAGGCTGGGGCTTCTGACTCTTATTTGGTACCGGAATATTTTCGTGCAAGCCCTGGTGATGAGCGTCCTCCACACCAAAATCCCGCACTGAGGACGAACATCTATCTCGTTGATTCTTCGCGCCGATAACAGCAATATGTACGCTTGGCTTTCTGCACATCCTCGCACCGGTTGGACGTGAACCCGAAATTCTCGATCTGAAGCTTAGGCTGGCCCTGAACTTGCTCCTATTTCCGCTGAAATCAAGCACCTGTCCAAGAACTGTCCCACTGTACAGGCGATTTCATTGCAGATTGCGTCCAATATCTAAGTCGATGTCGAGTAGGAAAGACCAAGGATTACACTGCGGCTCTACAATGATAAGAAAAACGGTGCAAAATGAACAGATTCGTTAAGATATCACTCTTATACGCATTTCTATTAAGCCCTCTTTTCGGCCGGGTGGCGCTCGCCCAGACCAAGGGCGCCGCAAGCTGTAGTAGTGCAGATGTGCAGGCAGCGATAAATGCAGTGGGTGCGGGCGGCATTGTAAATGTGCCTGCTGGAACATGCAGTTGGTCGAGTGGGATTTCATTATCCGGCGTTCAAGTAATAGGTGCAGGGAAATCGACTTCCGGAACAGTGATTACAGCTGGCATGGCAACGATGACGAAGAGTTCGACCTCCGTTACCCGGTTAAGCGGGTTTCAATTTACCGGCACGGACGTGCACGTTACCGTCACTGGCATCGCTTCCGCCCGCGCCTACATCATCGACAACAACTACTTCTTCAGTTCGGGCAGCAACTTTATAACGATCAATGCAAACGGTGGGCTGCTTCATCACAATGACTTCTTCATGAACCCGTCGTCGTCCGGTGGACCTGATGTATTCGGAATTCACCCGAACGAGGACTGGTCCCAGCCGACCACCTTCGGCACTGCCGACACGCAAGGTCCATTGGGAGGAGAACGGAACATCTACTTTGAAGACAACACGTTCACGAATGTGCTGGAGACGGCTCCTGATGGAGACCAGGGCGCACGCCTCGTGATCCGGCACAATACCTATACAGACTCAAGCATTGTGTTCCACAGCGGCCAACCGAATGACACATCGACCAATGGAACGCGCCAATTTGAAGTTTATAACAATACGTTCCATCGAGTGACCAGCAACGACAATGTGAACAAATGGGTCTGGGTACGCGGCGGGTCAGGAGTAATCGCGAACAACAGCTTTGATGTGGTCAACACTCCTGACTTCGGCAATAAGATCGAGATCAGACTTGGGGTCGGATGCTCGGGTTCAAGCTATCCGGTGCCGCACCAGATCGGGCAGACCAGCGCCACGCCGCAGAGTCCCCCTCCGCAACCTATGCTGATTTTTGGAAATACGGGCGCCGGAACTTCGGACGCGAACTACATCGTGGTCTCCCAGAACGGCACCGGCGGCGGAGGGACCACCGATTGCAGCAATCCTGGTTCTTTCGTTCAGGTAAATCGCGACTATTATTTGAGCAACCAGTGGGGATGGACTCCTTTCGCATATCCGCATCCGCTCATCAAGAGTTTGACCTCGGGAACGGTCCCTTCCGCTCCGACAGGCTTGGTCATCAATGTTCAATGAGTCGCGCATGAAGTCAATGTAAGGCGGTGGCGTCCGTGCGAGGAAGTCTGCCCGTGACACCCATCCGATTCTCATTCGGGTAGCACCCCACTTTCACTTTACACCCACAAGCTAGTCAAGTCCTTCCATGAGAAGGCCGGTTCGTGTCAAGCCGGCTTTGTCGTTGCCTCTTGTTGTCGAGTGGTCTTCCTCAGAACCGATCCGCCCCTGCCGCCATCCTTCCATCCGCACTTTGTTGTGAGCGAGGGTTCGCTCGGTGCCAGTTGGACGTTTTCGTTTCAGCAGGTGCTGGCACCTGAGAATCGACCTCGGCTCCGGTCTCTTCGTCCGGAGTTGGGCCAGGACTTGGCCGCAGTCACCTGAACTCGGCGGTTCCGCTCGATGAATCCAGCCCAGCTTTATGCCACTGCGCTTTCGATGGCTCTCTGGTTGCGCAATGGTTGGTACACCTCGCCGCTCACCCACAGCTTGTGAAGCAGCACGGACAACTTCCGAGCGACCGCAACTGCCGCGCGTTTCTTGGCATTGCTTCCTCCGCGCTCGGAGAATTTTAGTCCCCAGCGCCGCAGATCGCTGTCCTATCCAAACGGCCCCAGAATATAATGCGCGCCCTGCACCATCAGAGTTTGCAGGTAGCGATCTCCTTCCTTGTTGATGTGCAGCTGCGGTTGACTGCTGCCGGAGTTTCTGCGCCCAGGATGCAGCCCCAGATAACAACCCACGTCGCGGCTCCGGCGAAACCGTTGTGGATCGGCCATGGTCAGCACATAGGTCAACGCGATCAGAGTGCCCACCCCTTTGACTTGTTTCAGCAGGGCCACTTCGGGGTGCACTTGGGTGGCGATGTGTTCGATCCGCCGGTCGCATTCGGCGATCCGCTGGTTGAGCGATGTAACTTCCGCGAGCAGAGGTTCCAACGCGGCTCGCAATTCCGCGCTGAGTCCAGCAGAAAAATCCTGGTCTCACTGGCGAAGTAACGAGGGTTTGTAAGAAAACATGCCCCGGAACGTCATTCCAGGCTCGCGTTGACCCGGCTTTTAGTAATTCCGCGCGCCATCACGAGGGTGTTTCAGGCGAAACACAGCATGGATTCGAGTTTCCGACTGTCAGGCCGGTGTGTGAGAATCGATGAAATTGGCTGGTGTCGCGCAGCGAATGGATCGTACAGAGGAGAACAGGCATGAAATTGGCAGTGATCGGATGCGGATACGTAGGACTGGTCTCGGGAAGCTGTCTGGCCGAGGCCGGACATCAAGTCATCGCAACCGACAACGATGCGTCAAAGATCGCTGCTTTGCAGGCCGGCAAGATCCCGATTTACGAACCCAATCTGGACAAAGTGCTCGAGAGCGTCGTGCGCGAAGGGAGATTGCGGTTCACCGCCGATCCGGGCGAAGCGGTGCGTGAGTCCGACGTGGTTTTCATTTGTGTGGGAACGCCTCCAACCGAGACCGGGGAAGCCGACCTTTCCGCGATCGACAGCGTGGCGCGGATGATTGCCAGTGAATCGCGCACGCCCAAGATGGTGATCGAGAAAAGCACCGTGCCGGCGCAGACCGGCGAGCAGTTGAAGCGCGCGCTGAATGTCTATGCCCGCAATGCCGGAGCAAAATTCCGGGTGGCCTCGAATCCCGAGTTTTTGCGGGAAGGGACCGCGGTGCTCGATTTCTTTCACCCCGACAGGATTGTGATCGGGGTGGAGGAGAAGGAGTCCGAGCAGCAGTTGCGCGAGTTGTATCGCCCGATTCTGGAATGCAGCTTCCGCTGCCCGGTGCATCAGCCGAATTGTCCTCCCGCCGCGAAGCCGGATTTTGTGGTGACGACGATTGCCAGCGCGGAGCTGATCAAGCACGCGTCGAACTCGTTTCTGGGACTGAAGATCTCCTACGCCAATGTGCTGGCGGATCTGTGCGAGCAGTTGGGCGGAAACGTCGACGAAGTGACGCGCGCGGTGGGGCTTGATCCGCGCATCGGCGGCCAGTTCCTGAAGGCGGGGCTGGGGTTCGGCGGATTTTGCCTGCCCAAGGATATTCAGGCGTTTATCAAACTGGCGGAGCAGGCGGGCATCGACTTCGGATTGCTGAAGGAAACCGAGCGCGTGAACAAGCAACGCGTTGATCAGTTTCTGGAGAAGGTTAAAAAGGCCTTGTGGGTCATGAGGGGGAAACAGATCGGGGTGCTGGGAATCGCATTCAAACCCAATACCGATGACATACGGCTCGCGCCGGCAATTGAGGTCATCGGCCGGCTGCGGGCGGAAGGCGCGATCGTGCGCGCCAGCGATCCGGAAGCGATGCAACGCGCTCGAGCCGTGTTTCCCGATCTGATCTACAGCGCCGATCCTTACGAGGTCGCTCGCGGGGCCGACGCCCTGTTGATTCTAACGGAGTGGGATCAGTATCGCAGGCTCGATTGGAAGCGGATTCACAATGAAATGGCTCGCCCTCTGGTCGTTGACGGACGAAACATGCTGCGCCCGGCGGACATGTCCGCGCTCGGTTTTGAATACCTCAGTTTCGGCAGGCCTGATCAGGTGGCCGTAACGACCGGGCAGTTGACTTGAAAACCTGGTCACGAAATCAAGTGAGGCCCGGCGCAGGCATCCTCAGCCGGCATGAGTCTCCGCAAACTGCCTCTTGAACGATTCCAGCGTTATCCGCAGACCTTCTTCCAAGCTCACCTTGGGTTCCCAGCCAAGCAATCCGCGGGCCTTGGTAATGTCGGGGCAACGCTGCTTGGGATCGTCCTGCGGCAGGGGCTCGAAAATGATGGGAACCTTTCCGCCGAACAACGCGCGAATCCGCTCGGCAAATTCGAGAATCGTAATCTCCTGCGGGTTGCCGATGTTGGTAGGCTCGTGCTCGTTTGACATCATCAACCGGTAGATTCCCTCGATCAAATCCGAGACGTAACAGAAACTGCGCGTCTGTTTTCCGGTGCCGTAGACCGTGATGGGCTGTCCCATGAGCGCCTGGTGGACGAAGTTCGGCAGCGCGCGCCCATCATTGAGGCGCATGCGCGGGCCGTACGTATTAAAGATGCGCACGATGTGCGTGTCCAAACCTTTCGCGCGGTGGTACGCCATGACCAGGGCTTCCGAGAAGCGTTTTGCTTCATCGTAGACGCCGCGGGGTCCGATCGTATTCACATTGCCCCAGTAGGTTTCCGGCTGCGGGCTTACCAGCGGGTCGCCGTAACATTCCGAAGTGGACGCGATAAAATATTTGGCGTTTTTTGCCAGGGCCAGTCCCAGCGTATTGTGCGTCCCGAGCGATCCCACCTTCATGGTTTGAATCGGCAGCTTCAGATAGTCGACCGGACTGGCGGGAGAGGCAAAATGCAGCACGTAGTCGACGGGACCGGGAACGTTGATGAATTTCGTGACGTCGTGTTGCATCGTCCGGAATCGAGGATGGTCCGCAAGATGGCGAAGATTGGCTTGCGTCCCGGTTACCATGTTGTCGATCGACAACACTTCCCAGCCCTGGGCGAGCAGGTAATCGCAGAGGTGCGAGCCCAGGAATCCCGCGCCGCCGGTGATTACTGCGCGCATCGTCTCTTCCTCCTCATCGGTAACCTCGGCAAATTCGCTCCCTGATTTATTTCTGGAGCGAATGTCATTGTAGCCTTCGCAAGGGGCGGCGAAAAGATTGCTTCGACGGTTTGGACGCGAGGTTGTAACTGACACATTCCGCGCGAAACAATCGCTCCAGCCGGCTCCAGCTTTCTCCGGCATGATTGACCGCGAATGAACCGCAGGTTAGGATTCGTAGTCCGCTCCTGAGATATGCCGCACACAGCGCAACTACAATTGGTTCTTTACCCGCGCTCTTCACGAGCCCGAACAAAATATTCACCGGACCGCATCTTAGCGGGCGAACTGCTCAGCCGCGCAGGGGAAGACGCATGAGGATGAACCTGGATTGTGACTGAAGCGAAACCGAAAACGCGGCGCCGGTTGATCTTTGGAGGAATCCTAATGGCTCTGGCCGCAACGGGGGTCACGGTATTTTTTACCATTGGACGATGGCTGGTTGTGCAGGACCCATTGCAACACGCGGATGTAATCGTTGTTTTGAGCGGCCAACTCCCGGACCAGCTTCCCTGCGTAAGCGGGGAAGCCAAGATCGATTATCAGGTAGCAGCATTTGGGGAAATGAGAACGTTCACCTGACACCGAGCGGAAAATCGCTCATCAAGAGTGCGGATGGAAGGATGGCGGCAGAGGCGGATCGGCTCAATACGTGTCAATCGAACCCACCTAGGAATAGAAACACCGTCCTTGACACTCACCGGCCTTCTCATGGAGGAGGAATCGGAACGAAAGTACGCTGTCCCTAAACTGTCCCCTAGTTCAGTAGATTTGGGCCTGAAGGAGGCCGTAAATTGTCACTGACGATTTTTGTCGTCATTGCTTTGTAACCCACCCAAGAAAGGACTCAAGAGGGGGGATGATAAGGCTCAACAAACAAACGAGTTTCTAATGAATCGAGCTGTTTTGATTTTAGTGGCATTGAATTTGTTTATTGTCGCCTTCGCCATCTCCAACTTCTTGCGGTCGAGGATCGCCGGTAATCAGGCTGCGGCGGTTGGCTCGTTACGTAGATTGAATACATGGTGCCTCTCCTATTGCTGAGCCCTGGTCAATTTCCAGCCGCGCTCATGAATCTGGGTTCGATCGCGAGTATCCGGAGTTTTTCATGGTCTTAATTCTATTTGATTCCGAAAAGCAAAAAGAAAACAACTTTAAGGGATTTATGAAAAAAGCAAAAGATACTGCATCGGATTATTCAGACAACGTTAAGAAAATCATAAAAAATGCGTCATTGGGCTTCGGAGTCGCGGTTATGGGCCTCGGTCTGATGGCATATCCCGCGCATGCACAGCTATGGTCCGGGATCATTGCCCCGAGCAGGGCGACAGATTGGTCAAGTGCAGGTGTCGAGGGAGGAATTCCGGCGCGCACAACGGTCTGCGCAACGCTCAATCCTGGAGCGACGGCGGCCCAGATCAACAGTGCCATTGCCTCCTGCCCCAGCGGCCAAACGGTTCAGCTCGGCGCTGGAACGTTCAATCTGACATCCACAATTAACATCTATCGCTCGAATGTCACCCTGCGCGGCCAGGGAGTGTCGACGATCCTGAATTTCACAGGTTCCGGCGGGTCAAGCTACTTCTGGGGATCCACTCTGATCGCCGTGCAGAGTTCTACGTTTGATAAGTCCGGCTACAATTCCGCACCCGGCCTCAGTGGTGTTACCCCGTCAACGATTGTGAGCTGGACAGGGACGAACGGACAGCCTGGTGTTTACACGCAAGGTGCAACTGTATTGAACCTCTCTACCGCGCCGACCGGACTAGCGGTCGGAGGTACACTGACCTTATGGCAGTCGGATCCGCCCGACAATACCGTCCCAAACAGTGGGTACTTCGTCAGCGCTAAGGCGCAGGTCGATACGAATAATATAGCTTGGCAGGGCTCTAGCCAAACCCAAAGGAGTGGCCAACAGCAGCGAGTGCGAGTTGTTGCCATCAATGGCACACAAATCACTATCTCGCCGGGCCTCTACCGGCCAACTGGGACGTGGTCGACTGCGCTTTCGCCAAAAGCGGGATGGCAGTCTGGGGTCATCACCGGAGTCGGCCTGGAGAATTTCCTTATCAAGCGGACTGTTGTAACGCAATTTATGATCGGCTTCAATGTCTCAGCGAATTGCTGGGTCTCTGGTCTAGGTGTAGTTGGTGGCGCGAATGGGGGCGACATTGGCATTGAGTTCGTCGACTCCCGTAATAATGCGGTGCACAATTCGTGGTTTGATCCCTTCAGAGGAGGCGGTGTTTACACGACCACGAGCTACAGTATAAGTTTGTATCAATGCTCTGGATGCCTCATCGAGAACAATGTTTTTAACGGAGATGAATCGCCGATTATGCTGAACTCCGGTACGACCGGCAGCGTTGTCGCCTACAACTATGAGAATTACACCACAGGTGAGGGGGGGCTCCAGGCTCATGAAGTAGGCACTGCGATGAACCTGTACGAGGGGAACCAGGCGACGAAGTTTTGGGCCGACGACTTCCATGGCAATACAGATTTGAACAGTTTCTTCCGGAATCAGTTCTTTGGTGGGATTGGTTTAGATATCTGGGCTTATCACCGTTGGTATAACGTCATTGGAAACGTTATCAGCGCCACCGTCTATAAGTCGATTTTCAGCGATTCGACTTTGTATAACCGATGGTCTGGCGTGGCATTCAGGCTTGGCTACTCCTCGCAAAATGCGAATGGGTCGACCGAACCGGGCGAAAATGTCTATCCTGACCCTGTCGTGCCGACCTCAATCATGCTCTGGGGGAATTACGTGACCGCAGGTGCGTCCACCCGATGGCTTGCCTCTGAAGTGCCGAGCAACGACCCGATATTTCCGAACCCTGTTCCAGCGAGCCAAAATTTGCCGCCATCATTCTATATGCCTGCCAAGCCCGCGTGGTGGCCATCAGCGAAGCCGTGGCCCATCATCGGGCCTGATGTGACAGGCGGGAATCTTCCCAACGTTGGCGGGCATGCCTATACGAATCCGGCGCAGGACTGTTTTCTTAACACAACGGGCGGATCAATTTCAAATTTCAATTCCACAGCATGCTATGGTTCTGCAATAATACCTCCACTTGCTCCTCCAACAGGGCTAGGGATCACCGTTAAATAATATTTATTTATCCGGAAATATTTTTCAACTCATTCGGTATTCTGGCCCCGATTGACTCAGAGAGACACAATACGATTGACCCCACCCTAAGCATCACAGAACAATGTCTTTATGTGATGCGCACACGGGTACTATTTAGGCGAATTTCCCCGATTGCCGGTATGTTAATCTGATTCGGGGAATGCCAAACATACCCCGTTTAAGCGCAGTACGTCGCCCGGAGTTTCAAATGAAAGTGGCTTTTGTTTTTCCACCCATGTGGACCCCTCATTCAGATGGCTCCTTGCAAATTTGGAACCACGAAGTCACGACACGGCTCGCGAAATACTGTGACGTCCTGGTCTATGCAGGTCATCCGGGTCTTACTCCGGTTGGGTCCCATGATTCTGTGGAAGGAGTCCGTTATCGCCACTTTTCTGTTCGTTTAGATAACCGTTTTCTAAAACGGTTTCAGCATATTCATAAAGCTCTGGGCGTCCACCGGCCGCTCTTTTCAACCGATCTGTGGTACCCCTTCTACGCATGGAAGGTTGCATTGGATCTGCGCAAACAGCGCTGCGACGTTGTGCATGTCTATAACTATCCACAGATCGCCAACCTGATCAAATACTTTAATCCGGGTGTCCGGGTCATCTTGAATATGCACGGGGAATTGCTAACTCAAATCAAATTTTCCAACATCAACGAGAGACTCCGCAACATCGATCTGGTCATCTCCTGCAGTAAATTTATTACCAACTCTAATTGCACCGTGTTCCCCCAGATCGCGAATCGATTTGAGACTGTGCCGATGGGGCTATCGCCGGACGCCTTCTCCGGCTGTTTTCACAATGTGCATCCGGACAATCCATCTGCAAGACGGATTTTGTGTGTTGGAAGAATCTCTCCGGAGAAGGGTGTTCATGTCTTGCTTGACGCGTTCGAGTTGATCGTCCGAAAGTACCCGGATGCCTCTCTGACAATCGTCGGGCCGGAATGGGTCGCTCCGCGTGGGGATATTGTGGACCTCTGTCTTGAGAAAGAGGTGGCAGACGGCCTCGCGCCATTTTATGAGGGCAGTTACCTGTCGCAGCTTAAGCAAAGGGTGAGCCCGGAGGCAGCCAAACGGGTTACGTTCGCAGGCCTCGTTGCCCATAGCGATGTTCCTTCCTTCTACGGGAACGCGGACATTTACGTCAGTCCCTCACTCTATGAATCTTTTGGCATGAGCGTAATCGAAGCGATGGCTGCGGGCTTGCCGGTAGTCGCCGCACGAGTAAAATCTTTTGAAGACTTGATTTCCGATGGACGCACCGGATTGCTCGTCGAAGCCGCAAATCCATCGGCCATTGCGGATGCGGTCATCAAACTCTTCGAAAATGACAGCCTTCGAAATTCGATCGCTTCCGTCGCCCGCGAAATGGTTTGCCGGCTGTATTCGTGGGAGACAATCTGCATCACGCTCATGCGGATGTATCGCGAGGTATTGGACACCGGAGCCGCCCCCATTGCCTGGGAACAATCCGCCGGCGACCTCGCGGTCAAGAGTCCTCCTGCGGGTCGCGGCGGGGAAATTCCACTTGATCGTGCCTTAGCTGCGGAAGCCGTGAAGACGTTGCCGAGATCATCCAGCGAAGGCCCGCACCTCGAGAAAACCGCCCTGAGCGACGCCCAAACGGAGATCCTCCAGCTCATCCTTCAGGGCTATCGGAACAAAGAGATCGGCGAAAAACTGGTCTTGAGCGAGCAGACGGTGGAGAATCACTTGCATACTGTTTTCGACAAGCTCGGAGTTTCCGATCGGCTCGAGCTGGCACTCTACGCAATCGATCACCGGCTGTGCGATGCTTCCAGTGTTCCACAACTTGTACGATTTCACTGAGCGGGCGCGAGAGCCACGCGCAACCCTGATCCGTACAATCTGGTGATGCAATCCATCCTAAAACCACAGCGGGAAGAATTCTGGGTATTGTTTGCGAAATTCGGGAGAGTTTGCGCGTGACGTTGAAGGAAGGAACCTGTACAGCCTGAAGGCACGACCGGCACAAGCCGCACGGGGCACTGGGGGAACAACCGTCGAACAATTTCACAAGGGAGTGAGAAGTTGGAGTGCCGTTCCTGGGTTACAGACAGTCGAAATATCTCTCCGAATCTAGTACAAAGAGGCCAATCCGATCCGTAATGCCAGCGGTCCCCGCTCACTTAGGTATAAAACTCCAGCAGTTCACCTGGACGAAGATTGTAAGAGCACGCTAGCGTAAGTGGCCATGGTTAATTGACCGACCACATCCCAGGAATGCCCTTTTACGGCGTAGTCTCGTATTTCCTGCCGCTTCCTGTCTAAGTTTGCGAAAAGGTCACTGGCAAAGTACCGTTCGATGGTGGTTGCCAAGTCAACCGGGTCCTCGGGCTTGAAAACAAACCCCGTCCTACCCTCCACGATTTCATCCTTCAAAGCACCCACGTCGGCTGCGAGAACGGGAAGTCCAAAACTGTATCCCAGGAACAAAACCCCACTTTGATAGACATGCCTGTAGGGCAACGCGAGAACATCCGCCGCTTTGAAGTAGATTTCAGTCTCCTCATCCGGAATGTACTCGGCCCTGAGCAGGATACGCCCGCTCTGGACTTCTTCCCGGATTGAATCCTGGATTGTGTTCCAGTATTTTTCACAGTTTTTCGGCCAGCCCGCGATAATCAATCGATAATCGTCATGGCGCGCCGCGATTTGTCGAAAGGCCGCGATAAGGTATTCGATCCCCTTGTAAGGCGTGATGTTGCCGAAGAACAGGATCGTTTTCTTGTCATCCTGGATGCCCAGCCGCTGCCTTGCCTCGCGCCTGTTTAGATCTGTGTTCGGCACGGCATTGTTGATCCCGAACGGGATGACGGCGACCTTCTTCCCCGGAACGCCGAATTCCTCCGCAAGTTCGAGCTTCATCTTTTCCGTGTGAACGAAGATTTCATCCGCAAGGCGATATTGGATCCGCAGCGTCAGCCGGTTGATGAGCGCATCCTGGGAATCCCGTTTGCCCGCATTCACGTTGTGCGCTGTAAAAACGATTCTTTTCCCTAGACTCCTGTAGTAAAGCATAAGCAGCGTTCGATCGAAGACTTCGAATTTATTGTTCCACAGGATGTGAAACATTCTTGGCTTGGCGCCCGCGGCATATCGAATCAGCTTTGAATAATATCTTAATACTCTGACAATCTTCCTTGCGAAGCTGACGTCCGTACGCTGGTCGCCCCGGAGATTCAAGAAGTTCACTCCGCGCTTGTTTTGGAATTCCGGGCAATCCAGATCATTCCCGCCAATCACATCCAGAACCGCGCCTTTGGACATGAGCTCCGTAGCCAAGCCGAAGGCGTAGGGTTTGTCGCCACCGCCGGTAAGAAGGGCCACCGCGATCTTGGGAACTGCTTCTTGCGCCGTCAAGGAGCGCAATTCTCCGGGGCTCTGGTAGCCAACACTATCCTCACAGGTGTGGACATTCTGGTTCATACCCCCATCAACCTCTCTTCCAGAAGCTGGCAAATCGTGTGGCCGATCGTGATATGCATCTCTTGCATCCGGGGCGTTGATTTGGACGGGACGCACAAACAAAGATCGCAGGCCGTCCGCATTTTTCCCCCGGTTTCCCCGGTGAGGCCAATGACGGCGACTTTGCACTTGCGAGCCGCCTCGATCGCGAGCAGAACATTCTTGCTGTTGCCGCTGGTGGAAATCGCCAGCAGCACATCGCCCTGCCGGGCGTGCGCGGTTAACTCGCGGGCAAATACATGCTCGTATCCATAATCATTGCCAATCGCGGTGAGTGCCGACGAGTTTGTGTGCAACGCCAGAGCCCGAAAAGGTCGCCGCTCAAGGAAAAAGCGGCCCGTGAGTTCAGCGGCGATGTGCTGCGCATCCGCGGCAGACCCGCCATTCCCGGCGATCAGCAACTGGCCGCCGGCTGCCAGGGAGTTATAGATGAGATCCACGGCGCTGGATACATCCTCGGCAAGCGCAGGAAGGGCCCGGGCAACCTCAAGGTGTTCGTTCCAGATTGCCTTTATTTTTTCCAATTGATGCGTCGGACTGGCCGTCTTCATCTCTTCCTCCGTTGTCCTAATCCTGTTGGACGAGTTTGCCGGTATTCGGAATATCGCGAGCGACGGCTTTCCGAACCTCGATCCTATACATGACCTTATCACAGCGGTTAATAAACGAAGCCTTAAGCTGCGGCAGCAGCATTTGTGCCGATTTGGCGGCTTTCCACCCCACAATCGGCTGCATCCAGGCGTATTTCCACCGCAAACGGGGCATTTTCAGGTTGCCATGAAGTTGCGCTGCCATACTTTGCAGCTCCGCGACGATGTCTGGCCTTTCCGGATAGAACTGGTCCATCCAATTCTGCATATACGTTACGCAGGCCTTGCGGACAGGTTCGCTGTCTTCGAGCGACCGGATGTAATCGATGTGCAATTTCATCGAGCACAGCATCGCGTCCTTCTTCCGATCGGACGCGCCGATGTAACTCAATCGGTTCGACGGGCTAATTCTGTAGAATACTTTCCCTTCCGGTACAAATCGCGTGCCCTTGGATGCCATCAGCACGCGACAAAAATACTCCCCGTCGTCATCGCTCAAGAGCCTTGTGTCCCACGGCCCGGCGGCATCGGCCAATTCCCGGCTCGTCAGCCAGGTGGCCGTCTGCATGTGCAGGTTTTGGCTCATCTTTCTCACAAGCCACTCGATGGGGGAAAGGTCGTGCCATAAGGAGTTCGGGATGAAACGAGCGCGGTGAGGCCGAAAATGGAAGTAACCCCACGGAGAAGAAGCGAGCGTTCGTCTCCTGTCAACCCCGTCCAGCGCCGCAAGCTGGCGCTCAATCTTGTCAGGAGAGAGAAGGTCGTCCGCGTCCAGCCACTGAATATAATCTCCCTGGTAGAGACGCAAGGCGTGATTGCGGGCTGCCGCAGCTCCTCCATTTTTGACGGTGACGACGACGACTTCCTTCGAGGCAAATCTTCGCGCCACTTCCGCTGTCCGGTCCTTGGAGCCGTCATCAATGACGATAATTTCTTTTCTTTCCCAAGTTTGTGCGATCGCCGATCGGATTGTATCGGCGATCATCAACTCGGAGTTGTATGCGGGAATTAAAATGGAGACTAATGGCTTCATAGGCCTGTGCAGACTCAAAAAGTGTGTGGAACCTCAAATACTGACTTGTTTCTCAAATTTGAACGCATTCATTTGCAGGCGATCGCTTCCAAATGTTGCGCCTATCAGCTCAACGGTCCGCGCTCGTGGTGGCCGCCACCATGCCGGGGCGCCCTTCGTGGCTGCCTCCATCCGAATTGTCGAGGAAGAGGCGGTGCAGGATTTCCAGAGTCAGCACTTTATGGATCTCGTTTGTGTAATTCCGATTTCCCTTGAGGTGACCCTGCACAATTGCCTCGAGTCCTTTCCGATCGACGTAGGGCCTGGTAAGACTTCGAGGATCGAGCAACATATCCCGCACGTATCCAGCGAGAACATCGCGGTACCATATCCTGAAATGGGAGACCTTGTGCCTCCCCAGGAAAAAGCGCTCTAGGTGAAAAGCGGAGAACATATGGTCGATTCGTGCTACCCCCTGGGGCATTCCCATGTCATATGCGTACTCCGCTTTAAACTGAAATTCCAGAAATGCCCGGTATATAGGACTCAAGAGTGGTCCGCGTTCTCCCGCCAGACCACGGTCCGTCGGGATTTGCAAAAGGGCCTTGTTGCCATCGGCGATCAACCGCAGGGAAGCCTCGTTCGAGGAAAGCGATGGCTGCGGCGCGCGAAATACAGTTCGAACCAAATCGTTATCAAGGAACGGAGTCCGCAGGGAAAGCTGAGCCTGTTCCAACGCAAGTATCCCGTAGTGATTCCACGGACTTTGTTTGAAAGCGGCAAAGGAAACCGGGTGCCCACGAAGCGCCCCTGAATAGGTCTCGGCCGCTTGCCGAAAGTATGGCTGGAACTCGCCGCCAAACAGCCCCGGCATGGGCTCCACGGGTTTGAACGAGCGAACCTGCCGAAGGATTTCACCCCCGTAATTCCCCGTCATTCTGACCGGTGCGATTTGCCGCGCCTGCTCGTTGAAGTAGACATCCGGGGAACGGCTCACATCGACGCATCCGTCGGTGAGGTACACCGCGCGCTCGGCGTAATTCGCAAACCGCGCGAGAAATTCCTTTCCCAGGGGGATGACTTGATGAGTTTGCCCGCACGCGCTGGCGACCTGCCGACTCATGATGACGTCCCGGCAGTCGCGAAGCATTCCTCCAAAGGTATAGCAAGGAAGAGATCCTGGCTTTGATCTCTGCCAGGCCATGATCATTCGGGTGTCCAGTCCGCCCGTCAGCGACATCGCGATCGGTTCCCTGCCGCTGAAATATTGAGGGAGGTTTCGTGTAAAGACCTCCCGGAGTTGCTGATAATAGGAGTCCGCGTCGAGCGATTCCTGCTCCTCCCACTCTCGAGGCTCGAAATAGGTAGCCTTGCGCTCGAGCGAGGCGTTCCGAAAGACCCAGGCCGATGCCGGCGGCAGGGAACTGATGCCCTCAAACAATGTCCTGTTCTCCATCACCGCGCCGCAGGAGACGAACTCGCCGAACCCACGAGGATCCATCCTCCTCAGTTCAGGGCGCACTGCAAGAATGGCTTTGGCCTCGGCGGCGAAATAAAACGCATCCTCCGACTCATGATAGTAGAGGCGCTGCATCCCATACCGGTCGTTGAACAGAACCGCCGTTCCGCGGCCCCGGTCTGTCAGGAGCCCTTGAAATTTTCCGTTCAATTTCGACGGAAACGACGGGTCCTGCTCATACAGGTGAGGCAGATAGGATGGTCCGGCCAGGTCGAAATCGTGCCCTTGTTCCTTGAGCCGGCGCTGGGCATCGGGCTCGGGGAATTCCTCCCCCGAAAAGACGAGGACCACATCGCCCCGTTCGTTTCGCAGCGGCATTCCGTCGGAGAGGGAATCCTTTCGCGCGATCCAGCCGACGTAGACTCCCAGCGACTCCTCTACCCATGTGCCTGTCACGTAAAAGCTCTCGTGACACATTGCCTCGACCATATGGAGGAGCTGTCGCTCCGCCAGCTTGCGCGGCATCCTGGTGATGAGCCCAACGATTCCCGGCATTCGTCTTCCTAGAGTGATTGTTTCAGATCTTTCAATCTGCTTTCGTACCAATAGTTCCGGATGGTAAGCAGCTGGCTGAGTACGGGCTTCGGAATGCGCCGCCGGAGCCCCTGGTGAAGCCCCAAGCGAAGGGCGATCCTTCCTTTGAGCGAAAGTGGAATGAAGTAACGGGGCAAGAGAACCTGCTCGAAACCATTTCGCCTTTTAAATTCGGTCAGCGAACTCTTGGGATCGTTGTAAATATAGTTGCAATACATCAGATACGAGTACCCGCGCTGCTCGCACACCTCAACCGCCTTTGCAAGTAAGGCATTCGTCGGTCTTTTGTCGTAATGTTTGACCATCGAGAGCAGCTGAATGACGCTGGCCACCTTGTCGACGCAAGTGATTCTCATGAAGCCGATCAATTCATTCTGGAAGTACGCGCCCAGGAAGATGTTCCTGTCGGCATACGTCGAGTTTTCGAGCTTCACGGCTTCGAAGCTTTTCCGATAGTGCCAAAACGCCCGGCCCTGCCTGACCGGAGTCTCGTTATTGATGCCAACGATGCCTTCCACATATTCGTCATCGAAATCCGCGACCTTGACGACCAGCCCTTGCTTCGCCGCCTTCTTGACGGCTCTTCGGACGCTGGACTCGACTCGCTTTTCCCACCATTCAGAAAAAGTTGTAATGGGAATGACGGCCACATTGTCCCACTCCATATGATAGTTGTAGTTTGGAGGGGTGGCCGGCAGCTTCTGGGCAAACGTGAAGATGTCAGCGTTGAGTCCGGATCCCTTCAGCTTGGAAACAAATGCTTGCGGATCAGGGACTGTCTCGCCCTCGATCAGTTCTTCATCCTGAGGGACAGCCGTCTTCAGCCATTTGCCGGTGACGATTACGTTTCTGCCGTAAATCTGCGCCGACGGAACCGAAACCGTTTTTCCCCGAACGCGTATCTCTGTATGACCGATGCTCATTTTACCTCGTGAAGATGGAAAATGCTTTTTAGGAGTCGTTTTTGCAGCTCAATCCTGAGGCGACACAACTACCGTCGCTGACTTACCGTTTCTAACTGAGGCGCGAGGACTCGCGCCCTGATCCCTTGATTTTCGAAGTCGGGTACGTCGCGAATTTGGGCTTCGGCGAGCTTTGGGGCGAGCATGACGGTGATCAGGAACGTGAGCCAAGCCAAATTTCCCTTTAAGACCGCCGCCTCCGTCATATTGTAAAATAGGGTGACGACCCACATCGCCAATCCGAGCGAAACAAGCTCCGGAGAAAGTCGAAATCTTTTCCAGAGGGTCCAGTAGCTGGCGATCAGGAATATGCCAAGAAGGAAGTCTCCAACTAAACCTAGGTTGAGATAGACCTCGATGAAACCGTTGTGCGCCTCATTTAACCCGTAGAGACCCGACCGGCGGTAGAATTCCAGCAGCTGAGGACCGAGCCAGAAGCTCTCATACCCAGTGCCCACAAGAGGATTGGTGTGCATGCTGAGCACCGTTTGCCAAATCAAAGTTCTGTCGGACAACGTTGGGTTTCGACCGACCTCGCTTGCCATTTCCCCGTTCAAGTTAAAGCCAAAGGCCAAGATCAGGTATAAACAGAAAGCCGCGGGAATCATCACTTTCAGGAAGCCCGGATGGCGTTTGGTCCAACCTAAATGGGCAAAGACAATCACTACGCAGGCAATGGCCAAACAAACGCTGGAAGTGGCACTGCTCGCAACATTCAGCAACCAAAGTGTCATGGCGAAAAACACCACGTTTAACAAGAGTATCCGCTTCGTGCGGCGTTCCTTGCGATCGTGCCAGCGCGCGGCCGTATCCCAGAAAAAGAAGATGGCACTGAGCAGACACAGATTTCCAAGCATGTTCTTGCTGGTCGCAGCTCCAACGAAAAAACCAGAGCCTGTCCACTGGTCGTATTGTCTGCTCAGGGCCGGGAAATACTTATTCAATAGTATGGAGAGCGGGACCAGCAAGTACCAGAGACGCCGGAGCAGTGTACGCACCGCTTGCAGAGGGCGCGGATCGGAGAGAACAACAAGAATCACGAAGTAGTTCCCGAGGTCCCGAAACCACCGTTTGAAGGCGACGAAAGGAAAGTCCGACCACATGATGCTGATCAGTGCAAAGGTGAGCAACATGATCAAGGCAAAGTTACGCGATATGAATTCACCAATTTTGAAAGACCTCGAAATCAAAACGGTGACCGCCAGCACGATCAAAATCGTAAAGACGGCGCGGTCTAACGGGTTGCCTTCTTCGAGCGCCTGGGCGTTCACGCTCCCATAACCGGCTCCGAGCCATTGCGAAGGAAGTCGCGACCCAATGATGAACATCCAGGTCAGTGGCACCCATAACGCCAGAGATGTGCCCGGTTCCTTGGCGGGGTCGAAAAGAATCAGGCCCACCAGAAGCATAAACCAAAGAACGAGAGCTATGAAGGGAGGCATGTCTTCAAACCGCTTGCAATTTGCCGAATCGATTTAACACGAAAGTCACGCCGCCGGGATTCGGGATGAAGGATCTTCCGGCACGGCCCATTACGATTTCATTCCCGATGGAACTGGATACGATTGCGACGCCAGGGCGCCCTGAGACCTGCCGGCACTTAGCTGTTCAAAGATGGTGTCCATAATTCTGGCGGTGAGCAGAATCTCACGATAAGGGATGGGCACCGGAGAATCCTCTCGAATCGAGCGGTAGAAGGACTCAATGAGATACTTCATGCCGGTTTCCACGTGAAAATCCCGGCCCAGGAACAGCCGAAAGTTTGTCATCATCGCCTCAAAATGCTGCCTCGCGAACAGCGCCGGAGGGACGAACATGTCCGCATAGCTTTTGAACTTCTTGCCGCGAAGCTTGATTAACGTTTCATGGTCCTGGTCCAGAATGAGCCCGTTCTTCGGGCCATAGACGCGCAGCTGGTGGATGGCGGGCCTCATTTGAGAGGAAAAAGTGAAATAGGCTGTCGCTCCATCCTCCTCGCTGATAATGACCCGGAGCTCGTCCACGATCTCACTTTCATTGATTTGCTTCAGAAGCGAACTCACAAATCCGTGAGCGATCACCTGAGGCGTATCGCTGGTCAGAAATTCCGCAATGCGGGCGACTCCGTGACTGATCACGTTCTGGAGCAACTTTCCCGGCAGCCTTCGGACCCAGTGGTTCTTGTCACCGAGCAGCGCTCGCGCGTAGCTGGGATCTCCGAGGTCGTAAACGTAATAACTCTCCATGTGAACGGGAGGGCCGCCCAGGTAGCCGCTTTGAACCAACGATCTCATCCGGCGCGCCACATGAGTGAATTGATCATTGTGTCCAACGGTCAGCTTGACGTGTTTTCGAACGGCCAAGCCAATGAGTTGTTGCGCCTGCTCCGCGTAAAGCGTGAAGGGCTTCTCAACATATACGTGACACCCTTGCTCAAGACAGAATCTGGCGACATCAAAATGACTTTCCGCCGGGGTCGTGATATGCACAACGTCCGGCCGGGCCTTGTCTATCAATTCTCCCAAATCGGTAAAGCAATTTTTGACGGGGAATCGTTCCTGGAGTTGTCTGGCCATGAGTTCTTCGCGGTCACACACTCCCACAATCTCGCATCCCTCGATCCTCTTGATTTGAGATGCGTGGGCATCGGCGATCTTCCCGCATCCCACGATGGCGACCTTAAGCATTCGGTCCATCCCCTCCGCATGCCGCCACGAACCGGCGCATCCCCTCCGCGGTTGTGACCTTTGGCTTCCAGCCCAGTCTGGCTTTTAATTTCTTGTTGCTGTAACGCGTCTTCTTCCAATCGACGTGCCAGCGCCGCGTGTTGAATACGGGAGGCAATTGTCCCTCCGACCATCGCGAGTACTTCTCCCACAGACGGCAGAACGCATAGCTCACAACGTGGGGCACATAAATGGATTTGAATTTCTTTGCGTGCTTCTTGTAGAGCCGCAAAAACTGGCGGCTGGAAGGAAGGTCATCGTCAACGACATTGAAAGCTTCACCCTCGACTCCTTTAACCAGACCAGCCAGTGTGATGGCTTCCGCGCAGTTGTCAACGTAGGTGAAAGGTATCGTGTTCGAGCCGCCCAGATGCAGGAATGGCCCAAACGTGTTGATGCCCACCCGCCCGGTGATTTCGGAATTGCCCGCACCATAGACACTGCCGGGCCGGACCAACACATAAGGAATCCCGTGATTCTTGCCGTACTCAGCGACGATTTGTTCTTGCTTGACCTTCGCGAAGCAATAGGCTTCGCCGCGAAGCTCCGGACGTTCCTCGATGGGACAGGATTCGTCCAGAAGCCTCCCATGGGGCTTCTGCTGGTTTGAATACACAGTGAACGAACTGACCAGCACAAATCGCCGCAGCCGCGCGCGCCGTACCGCGGCGTCGAGAAGGTTTCGCGTTGCCACGACGGAATTCAAAAACGCATCGGGGTATGACTTCTCCCCAATCCCGGCGGCCAAGTGATAGATCACGGTCACATCTTTGGCCGCCGCGTCACAATCTTCCCGGGACAGCAGATTGCCCTTTATTAGCTCGATTCTCACCCCTGGCGGCTGGCACTGGGCGATCGCTTCGATCCGGGACAATTCGCTTGACGGCCGGACGAAACAGACGAGATTCCGGAATCCGCGATCCAGCAGGCTCGCCAGCACACGCGAGCCGATGAATCCCGCAGCTCCTGTAATCAGGATCCGGTCATCCGGCCCGACCGTGAAGGATTCAGAATCTCCGGGCGACGTGATTGATTCCAGCGGCAATCCGCCCTCTTGGTTGGCGTTCTTAGCGCCCAATGTACTCATCTCCGTGCCTCCGAAGGAAGGCGGATGTCAACGTTCTCATCGATGGGCGCTTCAACGAATTCTTCAGAACGGCGATTACCGTTCCCGCCAGGCTTCTGCGCCTCATGGGTTCGCAACCGCAATCCCGGGAGATTGTCCGCACCTTCTACGGCGACCCTGGCGCGCACAGCGCCGGATCCAATGGAATCCGACTCGAACGCGGCCGACCGGCGCTTTCGAAACCACGCGACAGCCTGCCCGGCGGTTGCAAACCACGCGCCGCGACCCTTCAAATCCTCAATCAAGTCCCGATAGCAACCGCCCCACAATCTTTCCGGAGCCAGGCTGCGATCGTGCCAGTTGATCGTGAGGCAGCCTCCAAACCGGGAAGCTTCGTCGACCATCCGGTTCAATCTCGTCCTCGCTTCTCGATGTGTCAAATGAAGATAAGCGGGATAAAACATGGCTGTGTCCATCGCATGAAGCGGCAATTCCAGCAACCGATCCGCGTTAAACGGTTTGAATACCTGCGTTGTCCCAGCGCGGTATCCCACGGTTTCGTTGTAACCAACGGTGGAATCATACGCCACGCCGGCCGCTTCGAGAGTCGCCGGCGATTGCTGGTCAAAGTAAAGCCAGTGCATCCGCGCGCCGATTTCGGAGTTACCGGTCAGGGATCGAATAATTTCAATTTCCTCCCGCCCACTCGAACTGTCAATCCACGCATCAATCCCGTGCAATCCGACTTCGCGGCCTGCAGCCGTCAACTTCCGAATCGCGCCGGCAATATCCCGAGCCCCGTATTGGGCAGCCCGGAGCTTGGGCGCCGGGCCATTCAACTTCTTCCCCGGACAGTTCCGGCTGGGAATGACAAAAAAAGTTGAGGGAAGACCGCCTTCCAATTCCAGATACAGATCGTCGAATTCGCGCCAGAAGTCTTTCGCCAGGCCCAGATAAACGAACGGCAACTTCAAAGCGGCCGACAGGTTCTTGAGCAGATCCTGACTGGAAATTCGTCCGCGAATGAAGTTGCGAAAAGAGCCGAAGATGGCGCGGCCCAGAAAACCGAAGATCGTGTGATCCAACTTATGCTGACGGATCGAGGGATGGTCAACGTCGTGGGTGAGGCACACGATGAAGCCGTGGCCATCCGGAACCGGCGGAATCTCAACCAGCTCGATTCCGAGTCCGGTGATCAAGTTTCTCAGGAACGCGATATGCAACTCGAGCGCCGGCATGCTCGCGTTAGACGCCGGCTGACCTGCCGTCAGAAGCTTCTGAATCTCGCGGAACAGGTCGTACCCGACCCGCGCCAGCGCGCGGTCACTCGACCCCTCCAGATAGGCCGCGCACTTCGAGGAGTCGCCCTGCGTCAGCAGGCTGGTCCCCATCGTCTGGAACGTGACCGTGTCCCCGTAGATCGGTATCCGGTCCTCTTGGTACGAGAGAACGCAGGCGCCCGTACGTTGGCTTACGGTTTGAACCTTGTGCAGGTTATCGAAATCCGTTTGTCTCCCGGCATAAACGACGACGAGCTTGGCAGGCGTTTCGACCGGGCCATTTCCGGCACACACCACGACGTCATACTGCCGGTCCCGCCGATAAAATTCCCACGGCGTCTTGAACAGCTCGAAGAACTCGTGGACGGCATTGTGTTCCTCAGGGTCCGCGACAACACCAATCATCGCGAGTGCTCCTGGCTCAACGCCGGTTCGGGCTCCTCGTGCGCCCGAAGCCACTGCTCGAAAACGATCAGGCTGAAAAGGATTTTGTGATTGTCGTGCCGCCCCGAAGTATGCTGCTCAAAAAGCCGGCGGACAGCCGCCGGACGAAGATATTGGTAGATCCTGGAACCGCTGTCCAGAAGAGTGTCAGCCATCTTGTTGTCCATCGCGCCGCGGAACCAATCGTCCACCACGTTGACGGCGAAGCCCCGCTTCGGCCGTTTCAGGATCGATTCGGGGAGAAACGCGCGGCAGACACGGCGGTGCAGCCATTTCTGCGAGCCATTCCTCACTTTGAAATTCGCGGGCAGACGTTCGACGTATTCGACAATTTCCTTGTCCAGATACGGGACGCGAAGCTCGAGACTATGCGCCATGGATAACTTGTCCGCGTACATCAGGAGCTCGTCCGGCAAGGTGGAACGTATTTCGAGGAACTGCAGGCCGCCGAGTTCATCGGTCGACGACATCAGTTGCGCCAGGCCCGCCCAGGAATCCAATATGGCGTCGCCGGAATTTGGCCCCAGGACTCCATCGGCGAATAATTCGTCGATTTGATCTCCCGGCAGAATGGACAGGACATTCTGGTACCTGTGCATCCGGTCGGGCACTGCCAGAGAGTGAATTCCCCGCTTCAGCGTCTCATTTCTGGGCAGCGCGGCGACGGTCGAGGAGATCCGGGCGCGCGCCCAGCCCGGCAATTTTGCCCAAAGCGCGCCATACCGCACGCCCAGATGGCGGCGGTAACCGCCAAACAGTTCGTCCGGCCCCTGTCCGACCAAAGCGACCTTGACGTCCCGGTGAGCCCGCTCGCACACGAAATACATGGGAACGATGGACGAAGATGCGATCGGCTCTTCCAGGCAGGCCACAATCTTCGGGAGGGCTTCCTCGAAGATCGATCTCGTAATTGTGACGCTGGTGTGATTCGAGCCAAGGATTCGAGCCGTTTCCGCGGCGTCCGCCAGTTCGTCATCGGCGAACGAGGAGCCGTATCCGACCGTGTATGTTGGCCACGAATTCCCATTCAGGTTCATCAAGGCGAGCAACAGCGCGGAATCGATGCCGCCGCTCAAGAGCAATCCCACCGGCACGTCGCTCATCAGTTGCCGTTTCACCGCCTGTTTGTAGAGTTCGAGCAGCTGTTCGGTGGCTTCCCCCGCCGACTTCGGGGGCGCAAAAGGAGTGGGATTGAATTTGTACCAGTGGCTCACCTCATAAGTGCCATTTTCGACGACCAGCTTGGCACCCGGTGCGAGTTTGTGCACGCCTTGAAAAATCGTGTGCGGCGAAGGCGTGTAGCGATAACGCAGGAAGAGATTCAGCGCGGTGGGATCGATCTCGGCGCTGCCGGGCATCGTAGCGCGAACTGCCCGAATTTCGGAGCCGAAGTACAAGCCGTCTTCATCGACCCGGTAATAGAGCAGCTTGATTCCGAATGGATCGCGGGCGAGGAGCAGCCGCTTTCGCCGCGCGTCCCAGATGGCGAAGTCGAACATGCCATTGAGGCGATTGAGCACGTCATCGCCCCACTGCTTGTACCCGTGAATGATGACTTCGGTATCGGATCTGGTGCGGAAAACGTGGCCGTAGCCTTCCAGCTCGCGTTTGAGTTCCAGGTAGTTGTAGATTTCGCCGTTGAAGACCAGCCAGACAGATTCTTCCATGTCCGACATGGGTTGATGGCCGCCCGACAGATCGATGATCGAAAGCCGGCGAAAACCGAATCCCAGCGGTCCGGCGACGTAGTACCCCTCGTCATCGGGGCCCCGGTGGGTGATGGCCCGGGCCATGGTTTCGATGTCCCGGCGCCGGACAGGCGCCTGGCTTCGGAAGTTATATTGTCCGCAGATTCCACACATGGGCGCGCGCTACGCGGTAGCTTTTGACTCCTGTGGCTGAATCGCTTTTCTGCCTGACATATTTTTCGATTTGTTCCGGCTTTGAAAAAGGGCGAAGCAGAGGCTTCGAAAGATCTGCGACTGAGCCCAGCGATGCATGGGGACATTGTCCCAGCCGATCAGGAGCTTGCGGGCCCGGAACGATCCGTTGCGCTTCTGCCAGTGCGCCAGCAGGTCGGTGACGACATCGGAAAATATTTTGTCGAGCTCCGGAGAGCGGCCTTCCAACAGGCACGCCAGGTTAAGACATTCCGCATAATCGTAAAGTTCATGGCGATAAACGGTGAGCCGCGGCGCTTTCGAGAATGGCGTCGGCAGGCCGCTCGCGTCGAACAGGTTCTTCACGTAGTAGTCCACGCCGCGATCGATGGCCGCCTTGCATCGGGAATTCCCCGTCAGCTGTCTCAATTTTTGCGAGGGCCTTCAAGACAAAACAGGTGTGAAAGTGATCCACAAAATCGCGCTCCCCATCGATCGAATAGAACCAGGAGCCATTCGCGTTTTGGGACTTCCATGACGAAATTCAGATTTCTGTCGGCAACTTTCCGGTATTTTTCTTCCGAGAAATCGAGCGCCGCGTTCGTCAGCAGAAATGACCGGTAGGCGCTGGCGTTGAGGACGCCGCTCTGGCAGTCGGGTCCCGGATAATAAGCGCACGTGGAAGCGTCCGGCGAGAATTCGACATCCCGATAGTCCTCAAACGCATGATCGGCGATCGATCGCATGATCTCGCGCCATTTGGGATCGCCGTCGATCTGATACACCTGCTGGAACGCCTCATAGACATATGGAACCGTCGTGATGAAGGGAGTGTTCTGCCTTGAGGGTGCCGCGCCGCGTTTCCCAGTTGAACGGATACCCCCAGCAATAATGGTCGTAACCCGGGCAGCGCGTATTCTTGAGAACCTCCAGGAAGTGGACGGCGCGCTTGTAATACGCCTCTTTCCCGAACGTCTCGAAGAGAAAAGCGTAGCCCATCGCATAGTGAGCATCCGAGATGGGAAAGCGCTGCGGCTTATAGAAAAACCGTCGAGCCGATGGGATAAATGCCTCGGAAAGAATCATCGGCGAAACCGCCAGGGTTCCGAGCAGCGGCTTCCGGTAATAGAGAGCCTTCGCCCATCGGCCCAGGTCGCTCGCAAAGAAACTCTGATGATCGTACGAAGTCTCTCCATAGCGATCGAGCCAGGCGACAAACCGGTCGATTGAGGCGGAGATTTTTTCGGTATTGATCTCGTTCATAAGGCCTGCGCGCGGCGCGAAAAGATTATTCGTGAGTCACTTTGAAATTATCCACCCGCTTGAATGTGAACACGCTCTTGAGGATGGCCTTGAGCTTAACCATCTGCTCGTGCCGGTGGAAAGCCATCAGTTCGCGGGAAACCGGGCGCGGGGTGCGGCGAAGAAACGCCCAGCAATATCCCAGTCCCAACGACAATCCCCCCGAAGACGAAGGGCCGCTTGGTGATCCGATACGTCACCCGGAAGAGTTCCCAAAGAGGGTGGCCGCCGAGGTAGTAGTCCTTCTCACCATACGAAAACGCCGACGCGAGGGCGCTTCGCTCGGCTGTCCCCATGGATCGATGGTGGAAAAACGATTTTTCCCGAAAGGACCGCGTCTTCCATTTTTTCATGCGGGCGGTTGTCACCGCCATCCAGTCGATTCCGCCGGCGCGGTGCGGAATATACCCGCCGATATCCTCAAAGCATTCCCTGCGGAACAACTGACACTGCCCGGAAACGTGCTTTTCTCCCTCGAAGCTGTCCGTTTCGGAACTGTATCCCTCTTCCCTGAAAACCGTTCCAGCCACGCCCAGTTCCGGATCCGTTGCGAATCGGCCGACCAGAAATTCCAGGAAGTCCGGGTCAAACGACACGTCGGCATCCAGATTGCCGACCACTTCGTAGGGAAGATCCTTGACTCTTTCAAAGCCGGCGTTAAAGGAATTCACTTTGGCGGCGAAGCTGCGATCGCGGCGGGGCGGCATTTGCACCATTTCGATCCAGGGATACCGGCCCAGATAGCGGCTGATGATTTCCGGGGTCTTGTCGGTCGATGCGTCATTCACGATGACCCATTTCAACGGAAGAGCTGTCTGATGAATGACCGACTCGATGGTCTTCTCGATGAACGCCTCTTCATTGCGAGCAGGCGTTACCAGGACATAGACCGGGCATGTGTTACTTGGATTCATGAAGTGATCCTATTCCAGCGTTTACGGAAGCGAGGAGCCGGTTGATCCAATCCGATCTTGGAATACGGCTCCGGATTGAGTGCGCCCCGCCGAACTAATGAGAAGTATTGTTGTTGCGCGTACACCTCCGACCGCTCGGCGACCAGTGCCTTGTCGTACTGCGCTTCCGGTTCATGAACGAGGACATGACTGCCGCGGCTCGAAAAACCGAAGGGAACGCACAACAGATTCTTGAGCCGGGTTCGCAGTTCCTTCCGGCGTTCGGGCGGAACGAAGAACAGCATGAAACCGCCGCCGCCGGCTCCCAGAAGCTTTCCTCCCAGGGCTCCGGCGCTGCGCCCCGCCTCATAAATTTCATCGAGCGCGGAGTTCGTAATGTTTCCCGTCAGCGTTCTCTTGACCTGCCAGCTTTCGTGCATCAACTGCCCGAACTCAGCCAGCGAACGATTCGGATTGGTGACGATTGCCTCCGCTTCACTCACCATCTGGTGCATCAATTCGAGTTCGCGCTTGCGATGCGGAGTCATTCGGATCTGTTCTTTGGCAATTTCCGAAGCGGTTCGCGAAAACCCGGTAAAGAAGAGCGCGCAGTGCTGTTCGAGTGAGGCCAGCCGGTCGCGCGAGGTCAGGACCTGATTGACATCAATGCTGCCATCCGTGTTGAAGTTGATGCGATTGAATCCTCCATATGCGGCGCTGACCTGGTCCTGCGACCCGACTGCTTCATGAAGAATTTCCTGCTCGACATGGATTGCATCGGCGGCCAGGGAATGTTTGTCGCGCATCTTTTCTTTCAGCGCATACAGGCTCAGCAGCAACCCGACTGTAAATGCCGAACTCGTGCCCAAGCCCGTCCGGGCGGGAAGATCGGCAACGTGGTGGATCTCGACTCCTTCATCGATGCCCAGATATTGCAGGCATCCACGGACGGAAGGGTGCTCGATCGCCAGGTTGTCGTTGACGTTTTCAATTCTCGAATACGAAAGACGGCTGTGATATTCGAAAAACGGCGGCAACCATCGAGTGGTGATGTAGCAGCATTTATCGATTGCCGTGGAAAGCACGGCGCCGCCGAATTCGCGGTACCAGATCGGGTAATCGGTGCCTCCGCCAAAGAAGGAGATGCGGAAAGGTGTGCGCGTTATGATCATATTTTTGGTTTCCCTTTTTCCGGAAAGCTAAAGTTGCTGTCGGCAAAATATCCGCGCTGCGTGATTCGCGGAGTCTCGATGTTTCGTTCTGATTTCAGGTGATGGCCGGGTCCGCCGTCAACGAGCCGACAGCGGCGCCTTCGAGTTGCAGGACCTGGCGAACCGCGTCGAGGAGCGAAGGCGCAACCAGATCGGCGCGGTGCCCCTTGCCCATTCGGCTCCCGGATTCATTTTCCGTTCCATGCGTCACAAGCACACGAACCGTTTTGCAACCTGCCCTCTTGCCTGCTTCCACGTCGTGGTCGGAATCGCCAATCATCCAGGAGGATGAAAGATCAATGGCGTGCGAGCGGGCGGCTTCCAGCAGCATGCCCGGCGCGGGTTTACGGCAGTTGCAGGCGTCCTCGTATTCGTGGGGACAGAAATAGAGCGCGTCGATCGCGGCGCCGGACCTTGCCAGGGTCGCGTACATTTGCTGGTGCATCTTTTCCAGATCCCTTACGGTCATCAGCCCTTTGGCGATGCAGCGCTGGTTCGTCACGACGATCACGCGATAACCGGCCCGGTTCAAGAGACGAATGCCCTCGGCCGCACCGGGGAGAAAATGAAAATCCTCCCACCGGGTCACGTACTGACCTTCGGGAGCCTTTCGATTGATCACCCCATCGCGATCCAGGAATACGGCTCTCGTCAAGCTGGCAAGCCTCTTTTCTGAAAGTAAGGTCCGAATCAGGCTTCGGGCAGAGCCGCCTGATAGAGACTTTGGCAGAGGGATTGCGCCCGCGCGTAATCATCGGGCGTCCCAATGTCGATGAACATTCCTTGCTGCTCGAGCCCATAAACTCCATGCTCGAGTAAGCGCGGAAAGATATCGGTTTCCAGGCTGGCCGGACCTTCCGGAATATGCTCCAGGATGGCGCGCTGGAAAACGTACACACCGCCATTAATAATTCCCGGAACAGCAGCCCCTGCTTTTTCACGAAAGCCAGTAACTCGATCGTGCGCGTCGAGTTGAACGGTTCCATATCGCGACGCATCCGGAACTCTCCGCACCGCCATGCTGATCAATCCGCGATGCTGGCGGTGAAATCGGATGAGCTTTCGGAAATCAAGCTCAAGAAAAGAGTCGCCATTCATCACCAAAAAGTCCGGAGCATTTTTGAGAAGCCCTTGCGCCAGTTTCACCGCGCCAGCAGTTTTGAGAGGGCGTTCTTCCTTCGAATAAACGATCTCGGCGTCCCACTTGCGGCCATCGCCAAACTCTTTTTCGACCTGGTCGGCGAGGTGGCCGGTGCACATGACGAGGCGGCGTATGCCCTGCGACCGGAGTTGCCGGACCAGAAGCTCAAGGAAAGGCGCATCTCCCACACGAGCCAGCGGCTTAGGGGTGCCGGACAATACCGGCTGCAGCCGCGTCCCCAGCCCGCCGACAAGCAGAACGGCGGGAATGTCCGGGCACGCGGCGTCCGATTGCGGCTCGTGATTGGCCTTGGGATTCACTGCGGGTGCACCTTCGGGTTCAGGCTCGCGTCCGGCTTTGCTGCCGGCCGCGAAATCACATGACCCGGTTCCAATATTCCATCATGGAGCTCAGCGTCTGCTCGAGCGAATGGAGCGGTTTCCACCCTGTGTCCTTTCGGATTTTCCGGGTGCTGCCGAAGATGATTCTTTCATCCGACGGGCGCATCAAGCGGGGAACCGGCCGTATTTCCGGTTTCACTCCGGATACGCGGATCGCCTTGCGCAAGAGTTCGCCGATTTCAACGGTCCGGGCCGCGCAGAGGTTATAAGCCTCGCCTCGTTTCCCCTTGGTCCCCGCAAGATAAAAGCCGCGCACCGTGTCGTGGACATCCAGGAACG
Source organism: Terriglobia bacterium (assembly GCA_963757625.1). GTDB lineage: Bacteria > Acidobacteriota > Terriglobia > Acidiferrales > UBA7541 > Palsa-360. The sequence goes on from CAVWSJ010000007.1 coordinate 1,169,016, forward strand.
CCCGGCGGGGCTTGAGGTTTCCGACTTCCACGACCCGGGGTTGCAAACCTTTCTTGATGCGAACCAGCTGCCGCATGAAATCCGAGGGCGCGTCGTTCGTCTTGCCCGGGCCGGTCGTGTTGAACAGCCGGACATTCACCGCTGGAATCCTGTAATCCAGAAAATATTCGCGCGCCAGCAGGTCCAGGCAAACCTTGCTGATGCCGTACGGATGCAACGGCCGCAACGGCTGCTCTTCCTTGACGGGAATCGCCGAAGCCGGCACATATCCGTACTCGGCGCTCGAACAGGCCGAGACAACGACGGGAGGCCGCTTCATCTTGCGGACGGCTTCGAACAAGTACAGCGAGCCCATGATGTTGGACTCGAACGTCGTGACCGGATCCGACCAGGACAGCGTTGGCAGGCTCTGCGCGCCCATGTGAAAGATCATCGCCGGCTGGCACTCCGTGATGATTTCCATGACGCGCTTGGGATCCCTCAGATCACAGCGCATGTAACGAAGATTCTGCGACTCTGGCGACGAGGCTTTGGACGGGTCCAGCAGATGCGCTCCGATCACGTTCCAACCCTTGCCCAGGAGGAACTTGACCAGATGAGACCCGATAAATCCTTCCGCGCCGGTAACCAGCGCGATCTTATTCATTGAACCCGGGCCGCCCCTGGATGCGCTTCCCATTACGAAAGGATTTCACTCACCCGGCTGAGCAGCGTTTCTCTTTCATACTCCCAGGTATGCTCAAGGTAAATCTGCTGGCCTCTCTTCGCGATCTCCAGCACTTCCTGAGGGTGGTTGTAAGCGTATTCGATTTCCCGCGCCAGGTCGGCGGGATTCCCGGGCTCGAAAAAGAGAAGCGAAGCATTGCTGAAGTAGTCCTTTATTCCTGACGTGGTCGGCGCGATCACGGGTTTCCCCAGGGCCAGATATTCGAAGATACGCGTGGGGGTATTGATCTCCGTGAACGCGTTGTAGTGGTTCGGAATGACGCCGAGATCACACTCCTCAATTTCCTTGACGATTTCTTCAAGCGACTTCTGCCCGAGGAAACGAACCGATTCGCCCAGATTGCGTTCGCGGACCCTGTCCTTCATGGATTCCAGAAACGGCGTCGATCCTCCGAATACGCGGAGCTCGGCGCTGGGAACTACGTTTCGAACCTGCTCAACGGCGTCGATCGCAATATCCAACCCATTCCGTTCAACGATCGAACCGTGGTACATGATCACGAAGGGCTTCTCTTGCGATGGGCTTGCGACGGGCCGCGCCCGAACCGCGCGAAACGGGAAGATACTCCCGTCCGGAGCGTTCATGACCACGGCTATTTTCTCCGGCGCGCAGCTGCGGGAGGAAAAGATTTTTTTGCAGGCGAGGTTGACCGTAATCACTAAATCCGTCTGCGCAATGCTCCATTTCTCAAGCAGCTTCAAGAGCCGGACACTCTTGCTTTCCTCGGAGGCCCGAAAAATGGTCTTCATGAGTTCGGGCATCGGATCGTGCTGATCGAGGACCACCTTTGCGCCAAACGTCTTGGGGATCAGCGAACTCAGCACAAGGATATCGGGCATATTGTGCACGTAGACCAGATCATAGGGCTGGACCAACGAGCGCATTGCAAAAATGATGGCTGAAATCAGAATGAACAGACCGTACTGGTAAGCGTATCCGAACGCACCGCCCCGCTGATGCGTGAGAGGAACGCGGAGAACGCTGATGCCTTTCAAGACTTCGCGGCGCGGAGCGTTATTGCCGGCAAGGCAAATCAGGTCTACGTTCGCGCCTTCCTCCACCAGCGCGTTCAAAGCGCGACGCGGTCTCGGATCGTAGGGATAGCAGGAATACGTGACCATCGCCACACGTTTTCCCGAAAGCCGCTTGCCGCTTGAATTCAATGGAAGGGGCGTACTCAAACTGGGGTCAACTGCTTGAGTGGTGGAAGGATAATTCATTGTCTGCGCCTGCTCACCTGCGTGTGCCAGGTTTTGCAAATAAATCTGAAGTTCCGGCCGCGTTCTCAGCCCCTGGTCCCGACCGGCTTCAGGTTCTGTTCGTTCAGCTTCTTTCGCGACTCGCGCTGAATTTTTTCCTGGTTGGATGCCTTAATAGCTTTCAGAATCGCCGAATCATCAAACTTGCGCAGAATTTCGATGTTGGGCATGACGCAATGGCCCCCGATGACCCCGGGGAAGTATTTCGTTTTCGGGAAAAACGAGATCTCGTCATAGAAGGAGGCGACTTCTTCATAAGATTGCCCAGCCTGATCGCAGTACCGCTCAATCTCTTGCGCCCAGGCAATCATCATGCCGAAATAAGTCGTCTCGGTGAGTTTTGCCAGCTCGGTGGCCTCCGGAGCGGACAAAACTTTCGTCTTCAAACCCGCGCCCTGGAAATGCTGAGCGGCGATCTTGCCGCTGGCGGGATCCATGGGACCGATGAACTTCGTATAGGAGCGGATTTCCTCGAGCATGCGCGCGTGCTTGCCGCGCACCGGGCTGTTTACCACCGGTGCGTTGGCTCGCTCTGCTATCGCTCGCGTGGTCCCGATTGCAACCGTGCTGTTGATAATTGTGATCTTCGGCTGAAACGTCGCGATATAGCGCGCCGTCTCGCCGATGAAGTCCTTGATCTCGAAGGGGTAGCAGACATGCAGGACATCGACCTTGCCGACCGGCTCGGAAGGCGGCGCGATATCGACTCCGACGACATTGTAGCGTTCAGAAAGCAACGCGTGGAGCGGCCGGCCCACTTCTCCAAGCCCGACGATAACGACTTTATTTTCTTCCGACATTACCGGGTCTCCTTAGAGATCTGTTCAAATCCGAGAGGTGCGTTGATTTGTCCGCCTTCCATTTTGGAGCGGTGGGAGTCGCGTGCCTGGGTCGAGGCGATCTCGTCGCCAAAGAAAGATCGGCTTTAGCCTACCAGCACATTCTGTGGCCCGGTCCGCTGTGCGCTCCGAACCAAAGCGGCTGCGACCCGCTCTTGATCCGCCTCGGAGAGGCCCGGAAACATGGGGAGGGACAAGATTCGTCCGGCCAGCTTTTCGGACACCGGAAAATCGCCCTGCGCGTACCCGTGGCCCTGGTACGCCTTCTGCAGATGCAGAGGAATGGGATAGTGAATCCCGGTATCGATATTTTCTTTCGCCAGACTCGCTTGAACCGCTTCCCGATTCTCAACCTGTAAGACGTAAAGGTGATAGACGGCCTTGGAATTCGCAGGTTCAAACGGCGTGACAATGTTAATGTCGTTGGAAGCGAGCAGTTCGTTATATTTTTTAGCGCTTTTGCGACGGCTTTCGTTCCACTTCGCAAGGTGCTTTAGCTTGACGCGCAGAAAGCCGGCCTGAATGGAATCGAGCCGGCCATTGTAACCCTCGATATCGTGATAATACTTTTTGGACTGTCCGTGTTCGCGAAGCATTTTGACTTTGCGGGCGACCGCATTCATCGTTGGTCGTCACCGCGCCGCCTTCGCCGCATGCGCCAAGGTTTTTGCCGGGATAGAAGCTGAATGCCGCGGCGCGGCCCATCGAGCCCGCCTTGAACCAGCGATTGGCCTTCTTTGAAAAATACTCGGCGCCATGAGCCTGGCAGGCATCTTCGATGACAATCAAATTGTATTTTGACGCGAGTTCAAGAAGCGAATCCATGTCCGCCATCTGTCCGTACAGATGAACGGGAATGATCGCGGTGACGGGTTTTCGCAAGGTCTTGTTGAACCAAGCGTCCGGTTTTGGCGTCGAGTTCGCACTTTGTGTCCATGTACAGACGAAGTTGCTCGGGATCCATCGTATAGGTGCGCGCATCTACGTCCACGAAATCCGGGTAGGCTCCAACTTGCGAAATCGCCTCGGATGTTGCAATGAAAGTGAGAGGGACCGTGAGAACGATATCCCCGGGCTGGACGCCAATGGCGGATCAGAGCGAACCTCAGCGCGTCGGTTCCGCTGTTGACCCCGATGCAGAATTGAGCGTCGCAGAAACTTCGCGAAATCGCTTTCGAATCCTTCCACCATGGGGCCGCCCACAAAGCCAGCCGTGTGCAAGTGCATCTCTCACAACCGAGACCAATTCGGCTTCGAGCTCCTTGTGGGGAGTGACAAGATCAACAAAAGGCATTTTGGCATTCTGAGTCATTCGATTACCCTTTCTTCCGAATGGATCGACCGCAGGACCTTTGCGGGATTTCCCGCGACAATCGTATTGGGCGGCACATCGCGCGTCACGACGCTGCCCGCCCCGACAATGGCGTTTTCACCGATCACGACATTGGACAGAATCGTGGCGCCGGAACCAACCGAGGCGCCTCGCTTCACCCGGGTCGTCTCCACGCGCCAGTCTTTTTCGGTTTGCAGCCCGCCGTCCGGATTGGTCGAACGCGGGTAGGAATCATTGATGAACGTGACGCCATGGCCGATGAAGACGTTGTCCTCGATCGTTACTCCTTCGCAGACGAAGGTATGACTGGAGATCTTGCAGCGATTTCCAATGGTCGCGTTTTTTTGAACTTCGACGAACGCGCCAACTTTTGTTTCATCGCCGATTTCACATCCGTACAGGTTGATGAATTGGGAAAGCTTGACTCCCTTTCCAAGTTTTACATCCGGTGCAATTGAGCGGTATTCGTTCACAGGCGCACCAATTCTCCTCTCTTCTGGATGGACGTGTCGGCCGCTTCGAGCATACGCACGACGCGCAGACCCGCCTGGCCGTCATTGAAAGGCGTCTTGTTGTGCAAGATGCAATCCGCGAAGTAACTCAGTTCCACCCGCAGGGCCTCAACTTGATCGATATGAGGAGACCACATGTCGCCGGTGCGGTAGTCGACCAGGGGTCCCGCGACATAGGGGAGTTCCTGGGGATTGCGGGCGGGGGCCAGTTTGACTCCCTTGTCATACACGCGAATCTTCTCGTCGGCCACCAGGTCGTTCCACACCAGCATTTTTTTCTGTCCGCCGATCAGGGTCATCCGGATTTTTACCGGAGAAAGCCAGTTGACATTGATGTGCGCGATGACGCTGTTGGGAAAGTAGATGGTGATGAAGGCCACGTCTTCCACGCCGTTCAAATGTTTCTCGCCGCTGGCCACGATGGCCTCGGGATCGCCCTTGATGAGATGATCCATGATCGACAGGTCGTGAGGAGCCAGATCCCAGATCACGCTGACGTCATGCTGAAACAGGCCCAGATTCACGCGCAACGAATCGTAATAGTACAAATCGCCGAGGGCGCCGCTCTCGGAGAGTTCACGGATCTTGCGAACCGCCCCGGTGAACAGGAACGTATGGTCCACCATGATCTTCAGCTGCTTGCGCTCGGCCAGATCAATGAGCTCTTTCGCCTGGTCGCTGTTGGAGGTGAACGGTTTTTCAACGAACACGTGCTTCCCGTTCATCAGGGCCGCTTTCGCAATCTCGTAATGCGTCCAGACGGGAGTGATCACCGCAACGACGTCGATCTTTGGCGAGGTGAGAATGTCGGAAAGCTCCGTTGTAACCTCAAGGGAGGGATAGCTGCGCTTGGCCCGTGCGAGCGCATCGGGACTCTTATCGCAGAGCATTTCCACACACATATTTTCGAGCCCGTGAAGATTCCGAACGATGTTGGGGCCCCAGTATCCATAGCCAATGACTCCCACTCGAATCATCTCTGGCTTGGATCCATTCTTATTGCCATTACCGTTTGTGTTCATGGATTCTCCCGAATCTCAGCAGAAAGCCGGTTGCGTTCATACGCGCTTTCATGATCGTTCCCGTTCTGCGGTTCGGGGACTCGGCGGTTCGATTGGCTGCCTGACTTCTTTCTGAAAATCAATCGTCGGAATTACGAAATGGTGATTTGCCCAGTGTTGATTCATCTGTTGAACTCGGATTCAGCCCTCAGGTTTCTTGCTGAATCCTTCCAGCTGCAAAATAGAACCACACGCCTCAAACACCAAACAGCCTTACGCACTCACGCGATGGCCTTCTCAAATGCGGTATGCGCGGACATTGGAGCCCAGGCCGGAGCTTGGGCAGAGCCGACCGGTACTATCCGTGCGCGATCCACTTCCAGGGCGACTGACCGCTGGAGCAACGTCACGGAAATCACGACTCGCTGCCTCCCTTTGAAGCTGATCAGAATTCCCTCAATCCCTTCCAATACGTCATTTTGAATCCGCACGCGTTCACCAATCTCAAGATGCGGCCAGGGCTGCGCTTGAATTCCGGAAAGGATTACTTTTTGAATGGCGTCGATTTCTAATTTGTCCACCGCAATCGGAGTCTTGCCTCTTCCCACAACCGAAATGACGCCGGGTGTAATCAGGACGGGAAGGCGATTATGAACATCGAACCGGCAGAAAAGATAACCCGGGAACAAGGGCGCTTCGACGATCCTGGTTCGATCAGCCCAGACCCTTTTCGTCTTATACGAGGGAAAGAGCGTCTGGAAGCCTTTACCAGAAAGCAACTCCGCCGTTTTGCTCTCCCATCGAGAGCGAACTTGCAGGGCGAACCAGTCTTTGGGTTGAGTCAATGTTGGATGCTCCATTGCCGTTCCATGCCTCTCTCGCTAGACCATGCGGCCCGATCATGCTTGGAGGCCAAACAAGCTACCGCCATTTACGCACAGTCTAGGCGCTGTGCCTCACTCCGGTCGAAGCAATCAAGAGTCCAAAGGACGCTACCTTCTAGCCCTGGTGTTCCACTACGTGACCGTCCGTATGTACATGTATATAAATACCTTATACCGTATTGCTAACGCCTAAGGGGCGGCCTATAAAGACCATTTTCACCTGACTTGCGGAGGCCAAGAAAATTGTTTCCACAATGTACCAATGCCTTTCCGGATGATCCGCCGCGACCCTATTCATCTTCGTTATTTCCTGATGGCGGAAACCCGGCAGTTTGAAATCGCCGTGATGCCAGCCAAAACTGTCCTTTGTTTTCAAGGGGTTAACAGCCGCATTGGCTCACGGCCAGAGTTCGAATCTGGAGAAGAAATCAATCTCAAGGAGGATCTTGGGCAATCAGGATCAGTACCGGTGCGGAACAAGACCTCAAGGAAACTATCGGGGCAGCCCATCAGGGGGAATTCGCCGGCCGGTCCGGGCTCGAGCCCTAGTAAGCGCCATCTCCGGAAATGACCGCACCAGGTGTTGCCAGAAGAATCTTCACGTCCAGCCAGAACGACCAGGTTCTGCAATACAGCAAGTCCAGCCGCACCATTTCATCAAATGTCAGGCGGCTCCGACCACTCACCTGCCACAACCCGGTGACTCCCGGCTTCACTTCCAGTACCCGCCTGCGATGCCAGGTATCGTAGATTTCAAATTCGTACGGGAGTGGAGGCCTGGGGCCCACCAGTGACATCGTCCCCACCAATACATTAAAGAATTGAGGAACCTCGTCCAAACTGGTCTTTCTGAGGAATCGCCCGATCGGAGTGACCCGGGGATCGGAGGTAATCTTATAAATTGCTGGCGCTCCGGAATCTACGGTTTGGGGCTTTTTCCCCGCGATGTACTCCTGAACATAATCCTGATGAATTTTGGAATCGTTGTTCGCATACATCGTCCGGAACTTCAGGCATTTGAAGCGCCGACCCAAACGGCCTAAGCGATCCTGCCGAAAGAACACGGGACCTTGCGATGTCAGCTTGATAATTACAGCGATCGCCGCCAGCAGAGGAGAAAGCAGAAGCAGTAAAGCCGCACTGCCAAAAATGTCCATCGCTCGCTTGATCCCCAGGGAAATTTTCTTCTGAGGAACGTGCGAATCAAGGTCGGGGTAGAGCTTGGAATCCGCCTTCCAATTGGTGTGGTTGGGGTCCCATTTTTCCGGGAACTTATGCACGGAAATGGCGATTTTTCCTGCCGTATCGGTGCCAAGCTGGTCCTGCAAGCTGGTTCGAATCTTGGCTCGCAGGATCTCACTAGCCAGGTCTCCCGCCTCTTTGCCAACCTCGGTAAAAACGACGCCGAGAATTTCGCCGTCCCTGTACCATCCGACGGCATCCGTCTCGCGAGTGGAAGCCGAGACGACTTCGGCGGCGCCATGCAAGATCCTTCTGGCCGATCCGTTCTCTTGATGCGCGTCCAGCAGCATCAGAAAGAAAGGGTTGCCGGACCGTTCAGCTCGCCTGCGTTCCAGAGTGAGGATAGTGCGGAAAACCTCCTCGCCAGAAGACATGGAGTGAGCAGAAGCCTTCCTGCCAGCATCGGAGTAAGCTTCCAATTGGCGCGAAGATTTAACCCTTGAATGGCTGCTTGCCACTATGATGTTCTCCGTGGTTATTCGTATCGAATCCTCGACTTGCGCTCATGCAATTAGCAGCCCTTAAGCGGGAGCAAATCGAAGCAATCGTCACACGCCGGTTCTCTTGCTGCGATATTTCGGCAAACTAAATCTAGCACGCCGATTGACGGTTCATGTCTTGGCGCCGCAATCGGACTGCCAAAGCAGGCCGCTGGGTATGGATAGGAAAATAGTTTCTTCTGACTCTAAATGAAGGACTTATGCATATAGCAAGGATCTCAAATTCACCCAGGACGAGCTAAGCAAAGCTCCGGCGAAGCGGCAGGTGAAAGAAGTTTCCACAATGTGCTATCGCCCTTCCGACCTGTCATTTAGCCCGACTAACTTGCACCCCGGGTCGAACGCATCTGAACTATAGGCTGAGACGACAAACTTGCACGAGGAGAGTCGTTTCAGAGCTGGAAGAGCAAAACGGTCCGACCTGTGATCAGTTTGTTCAGGAGTCCAACGATCAGCATGCGCAACTTGCAGCTACTCGAAGAGATTCGCCGTGGGCACGACGTTCCGTGTCCGTGTATTGGGCGAGGGCATGCGCGTTCTGCAGATCAAACCATGAAGGACATCGAAATCAAGGACATCTGCCTGGTGATCATTAGACGAATGCTGAAGCCTCGGTGCGGCGCGGGGACCCGCGGGCGATGGCGTCGATGGGCTGAAGCGCGGCAGTGCGCACAGGAGGCCTTGGGCGAGGGTCATCTGCCACGACATCTCAGGTAAGGAAGCGGCTGCTTGACTAGAAGCAATTCCATGACTTCAAGTTGGAAGTGCGTAATTCATTTTTCAACAGGGTCGGGGGGCGAAGCCGCAAAAGCATTATTAGTCCGATAATTGTGGAACTTTTTTTCCTCATATTTGCAATCCGGTCCCTTCCAATGGTAGGTTCCATACTTATCCGCACTATCGATCTCGCCAAAATCTCCTTTAAAATCTGAAGCAATGACTAACCTATTTGTAATCAGCGGCCTAGAGTGATCACCTTTAGAGCAAATTGCTGCCTATATACCGACTATTGGTCGCACACTTGCTAATTCCCTTCATTGACAAAGTTTGTCAATTGAACGACGAAAGGCGAAAGAGTGAACGATTTTCTTGAGCGCGTATCCAAGCTTACTCCGAAACGCCTGGCGCTTCTGGCCTCAGAGCTGAATACGAACCTTGAGCGGCTCAAGAGTCGTGCTTCCGAACCGATTGCGATCATCGGCATAGGCTGCCGTTTTCCTGGAGGCGCTAACGACCCGGAATCGTTTTGGCGATTGCTGATCGAAGGCCGCGACGCCATCAGCGAAGTGCCGCCAGACCGGTGGGATATTGACGCTCTCTACGATGCGAATGTCGACGCGCCTGGGAAAATTTCTACGCGCTGGGGTGGATTCCTCAGCGGGATTGACCGTTTCGATCCTAAATTTTTCGGCATTTCACCGCGCGAAGCCGCCGGGATGGACCCGCAACAGCGGTTGCTGCTCGAAGTGGCTTGGGAAGCGCTCGAGCACGCGGGGCAGAGCCCCGACGAATTGGCGGGGACGCGTACGGGCGTATTCGTTGGCATCTGCAACAGCGACTATTACATGTTGCGTTGTGCAGCGAGTCCGGATTCATTGGACGCCTACGCGGCGACAGGCAACGCCCACAGTGTGGCACCGGGCAGGATTTCGTACGTTCTGGGTTTGCTGGGTCCGAGTATTGCCGTGGACACGTCCTGTTCCGCTTCGCTCGTCGCGGTGCATCTGGCCTGCCAGAGCTTGCGGCTGGGCGAAAGTCGCATGGCGCTGGCCGGCGGCGTCAATCTGATTCTGAAGCCCGACGTTACGGTAGCGCTTTCACGATCGCATATGATGTCGACTGACGGTCGTTGCAAAGCATTCGACGCCGAAGCCAATGGCTTTGTCCGCGCCGAAGGATGTGGGCTTGTTGTCCTGAAGCGCCTATCGGACGCGCAAGGGGACGGCGACAGGATTCTCGCTGTGGTTCGCGGCACAGCGTCCAACCAAGATGGTAGGAGCAGTGGCCTGACCGCGCCGAGCGGGCCATCGCAGGTAGCACTGATCAAGGATGCGCTGGCGAACGCGGGGCTTCAACCCGCAGATATTGATTTTATCGAAGCGCATGGCACGGGAACCTCTCTCGGCGATCCTATCGAAGCTCGGGCGTTGGCGGATGTGTTTGGACCATCGCGCCCGACGGGATGTCCCCTGCAAGTCGGGTCAGTGAAAACCAACATCGGTCATGCGGAATCGGCGGCCGGGATCGCCGGATTGATCAAGGCGGTGCTGGCATTGCGGCACGAGCGAATCCCACCTAGCCTCCACTTCAACAAACTGAATCCAGCCATCGAATGGGACGGCGCGGCGATCCAAGTGAATACCAAGGAATCGAAGTGGAATCGGGAGGGGGGGCGGCGTGTAGCGGGAGTTAGCTCGTTTGGCTTCAGTGGCACAAACGCGCATGTAATTGTCTCAGATTTGCCAGTCGAAAATTCAGTCACGGATATCGTTCGTAATGACGGGGCCGAATCCCGGTTCTATTTGCTACCCTTGTCGGCACGAACGGATCAGGCGCTGCTGGCGCTCTCCCGAGAGTACGAACGTGTTTTTGCACGAGAAACTGACCTCAATCTCGCTGATGTGGCTCATACAACCGGTGTTGGGCGGTCACACTTTGAACATCGGCTTGCTGTGGTGGCATCGAGCCTTGGCCAGGCGAAGGAGCGCCTTGCGGCATTCGGTCGCGGCGAAAAAGGCCCGTACGTTCTGAGCGGACGAACCACAACGGCGGGAGCGCCCGGCGTTGTGTTCATGTTTACAGGGCGAGGATCGCACTACTCCGGCATGGGTCTCGAGCTATATGAGACGCAACCGGTTTTTCGCGGCGAAATCGACCGCTGTTCTGAAATTCTCAAGACGCACCTCGAGAAACCATTGCTCGATGTAATGTTTGGCAGTGCTGGCACGGACAATAATTCGTCCCAATTGCTCGACGAAACGCAATACTCCCAGCCTGCGCTCTTTGCGGTAGAGTACGCACTCGCCGCTTTGTGGCGCTCGTGGGGAATAGAACCCGCCGCTGCCCTTGGGCACGGCGTAGGCGAATATGTGGCGGCTTGCGTCGCCGGCGTGTTCAGCCTGGACGACGCGCTCCCCCTTGTCGCCGCGCGTGCGCGGCTGATGCAAGCATTACCACGAAATGGTGCCATGGCCACGGTGTTCGCAGGCCAAGAAGTGGACGGAACCGAACTCGCGGTCTCCCATGGGTACCAGTCGCCTCTGATCGAGTCAATGCTAGATGAGTTCCAAGAGCACGCGCGCAATGTTCCGCACAAAGCTCCCCTCCTGGATTTAGTGCTCAACGGGACTAGGCAGGTGCTGGATGAAACGTCGCCGCTCGATGCCACCTATTGGCGCGGAAACGTTCGTGGCGCGGACCACTTCGCGGAATCGGTCGCCACTCTTCGTGCGCGCGGAATGCGCGTCTTTCTCGAAGTCGGCCCTGCGCCGGAGGTCACCGGGATGGCACGGCAACGCACGGTTGATTCAGAAGTGGTGTGGCTTGCATCTCTGCGGAATGATCGGGAAGCTACCTCGGAGATGCTCTCCAGTCTCGGGGTGCTTTACGCGCTCGGCTACAATCCCGATTGGCGCGCGGTTGAAGGGGGGCGCACCCGTCGTCCTCTTGCATTGCCGACCTACCCTTTCCAGCGCGATAAACACTGGTTGAATCTGGGACCTGGAAAACTGCAGCAAGCCGACCCTCCTGCAGAGGGCGATTATAAACCAAACGCGAATCCATCGTCGCTGGCCAACGACCAGAAGATCATTCAGCCTAAGAGCCAAACTGGCGACCCGGTTCCTGGAGGGGAATCGGAAGGTGGATTTGCCGCCAGGCTGCGCGCGTCAGCGCCGGCAGACCAACGTCGACTCTTACAGGCTTTCATTCGCGAGCAAGCGGTTCGAGTACTCGCTCTTGATGCATCACACGCCATTGATACCGGCCAGTCCCTCAATGACCTGGGTCTTGATTCGCTGATGGCGCTTGAGCTCCGCAACGCACTCGCAAAGGGCGTGGAGCGAACCCTCCCGGCCACTGTGCTATTCGACCACTCCTCAATTGACGCTCTCACGCAATACATATGCGGCGATGTTCTTGCTGCAAAGGAGGCACCATTGGGAGCCGCACCGGATGAGCCACGCACAGCGTTCGCGACGGCGCGGGCCGACATTACGCATGACGTGGTGGAGGGCGAACTGTGACCACGCCGTCATCATACCGGGTGAACTTCACCCGGTGTCACACCAAAGGAAACTCATGAACGATGCATTGGACATATTGAATTCCCTCGCACGTCAAGGCGTGAGCATCCAGGCCGAGGGCAGCCGGATTCGATTTCGCGCTCCAAAGGGGGGATTCCCCGACGAACTGAAGAAGCGCCTAGCGGCGAACAAAAGCCAGGTTCTTGCTGCCTGGCGCGAACGCGCGGCGAACGAAGTGAAGTGCCATCTCGCCACGCACGCCCAGCGCAGCCTCTGGTTTCTGCATCAGGAAACGCCCGACAGCCCGGCTTACAACGTCGCCATTCCGTTTCGGATTTTTTCGAAGATTGACCTGCGGGCGCTAGAGCGAGCCTGTCAGGCGTTGATTGACCGTCATCCATCGCTTCGGACTACGTATGCGTTGGACGGCACACGTCTCGTGCAACAGGTCCATGGTCATATGCCGGTTTCCTTCCAGATCCACGACCGTGCGGGGGTCGATATGCAGAGGCTCCGGGAAGAGGCCATCGAAAGCTCGCATATTCCATTCAGTCTGGATGCGGGGCCGATCATGCGCGTGGATCTGTTCACTCGCACGGATGCGGACCATGTGCTTCTCATCGCAGTCCATCACATCGCTGTCGATGGCTGGTCTGGCGTTCTGCTCATGGAAGATCTTCGACTGAACTATATCGCCGAAATCAACGGAGGACCCGCCGCGCCGCCCCGGCCCGAAAATGACATGACTTCCTATGCGCAATGGCAGGCGGAAATGCTGTCGGGCGTGGAAGGGCGAGGCCATGAGCGCTATTGGACTGAGGCACTTGCCGGAGAAATCCCTGTCCTCGATCTCCCCACGGACTGGCCGCGGACGGGGGCTGTAACGGCTTGCGGTGCGTCCTTTCCGGTCGATCTCGGTGCGGAAGTCAGCAACGCGGTTCGCGGGCTGGCCGTCACGTCAGGGACGACGCCATTTGTAGTCTTGCTCGCCGCCTATCATGCACTTCTCCACCGCTATACCGGTACCGAGCAAACTATAGTAGGATCACCCACTTACGGCCGCGATCACGTGGAATTTGCCGATGTGATCGGCGATTTCATCAATACGATTCCCCTCAAGGCGGATTTCAGCGGGGACCCCACATTTCTCGAGTTGATCGGCCAAATGCGGAAACGGGTGCTGGAAGGGCTCAATCATCAGGATTACCCATTATCATTGCTTGTGGAGAAGCTTCATCCGCCTCGGGATCCGTCGCGCACCCCGATTTTTCAGACGCTTTTCATTCTGCATCGACATAAGCAAGTGGCTGGGCTCAAAGGCATTTTTTCTAACCAACCTGGCGAGACCCGTATTGATTTCGGGGGGCTCGTCATCGAATCATTCGCCATACCGCACAATGAAGGTCAGTTCGATGTCGCCTTCGAGTTGGTCGATCTCGGCGGCGTTTATCGTGGCTATCTTAAGTACAAGTCCGACCTTTTTTCCGCGCGGACAGTGACAGCCTTCATGGGTCACTACGCCGAGCTCTTGCGCGCCCTGGTCGCCGCGCCCGAGACGAGAGTCTCTCAATCGCCCCTGTTGTCGCCGGCTGAGCAACATCAAATTCTGGCGGAATGGAACGACACGGCGCGAGACTACCCGCGGAATGTGTGCCTGCACGAATTAATTGCCGCACAGGTTGACCGTACGCCCGACGCCGTGGCCGTGATCTTCGAGGGCCAGCAACTAACCTACCGGCAGCTAGACACTCGTGCCAATCAGCTGGCGCACTACCTGCAGAAACGCGGCGTTACCGCAGAAACGCGCGTAGGAATCTGCTTGGAACGCTCGCTCGAAATGGTGGTTGGAATACTGGGCATCCTAAAGGCGGGCGGAACCTATGTGCCGATGGATCCCACCTATCCGAAGGCGCGGCTCGAATTCATGCTGGAGGACGCTGGGGCAGGAATATTGCTCACTCAGAAGCACCTCGAACCTTTGCTGAAAGCTGCTGCTGCGGAAATTGTCTGCCTCGATGCCGATTGGAATCAGATTGCGCGTGAGAGCACAGACAGACCGGACCAGCATGTGCAGGCTGAGCATCTCGCGTACATCATCTACACCTCCGGGTCCACGGGCCGCCCCAAAGGTTCCATGAATGAGCACCGTGCAGTCGTGAATTATTTACTGTGGATGCATGAGCATTGCCCGCTGACTTCTGCCGATGCAGTGTTGCAAAAGGCGCCGTTCAGTTTCGATATGTCAGTTTGGGAGTTCTTCGCGCCATTGGTATTTGGAGCCCGCCTCGTGATGGCCAGGCCCGATGGACACAAGGATACGGCTTACTTGATTGACGTAGTCAGGCGCGAGCGCATCACCGCCATGTTTTTTGTCCCGTCACATCTGAGGGTTTTTGTCGACGCCGATGGAGTGGAAGGCTGCAGTTCGCTGCGGGAAGTGATTTGCGGCGGCGAAACTTTGCCGCTGGACCTGGTGACACGCTTCCACGCGCGTTCCGCCGCCACCTTGCACAACGTCTATGGTCCGACGGAGGCGGCTGTGAGTGTGACACTCTGGACTTGTCCGCGTCAGAGTGATTACTCGGTCGTACCCATCGGACGGCCGGCGTCCAACACGCAGTGCTACATCCTCGACCAACATTTGCAGCCGGTACCGGTTGGCGTCCCAGGGGAATTGCATATCGGCGGGATTCAAGTGGGGCGCGGATATCATAACCGGCCAGAGTTGACGGCGGAGAAGTTCATTCCCGACCCGTTTGGCAAACAACCCGAGGCCCATCTGTACAAGACCGGGGATTTGTGCCGTTACTCGCACGACGGCACTATCGAGTACCTCGGCCGGATAGATCATCAAGTGAAAATCCGCGGCTTCCGGATAGAACTTGGCGAGATTGAAGCTGCGCTGAAAATGAATCCCGGGATCCGCGAAGCTATTGTTGTCGTCCGCGAGCATACCCCAGCAGATCGACGCCTCGTGGCTTATTTCGCACCCAACCTTGGCGCCCAGCCATCTGCAAAGGATTTGAGAGCTGCGCTGGCCTCCTCCTTGCCCGATTACATGGTGCCTTCGGCCTTCGTACAGATGGATCATCTGCCGCTAAGCCCCAACGGCAAAGTGGATCGCAACGCGTTGCCCGCACCGGAGAGCCAGCCATCGAGTCTCATGACCGCGCGCGTGCCTGCGCGCAACCATGTTGAACGGGTCATATCTACGATTTGGGGTGAGGTGCTGGGGGTTGAAAACGTGGGGATTTTCGACAATTTCTTCGAGATCGGGGGCCATTCGCTGTCGGCGACACACGTGATCGCACGCATCAAGTCGGCGTTCCAGACGGATATCCCTCTGCGGAGTATTTTCATCTCACCGACGATCGCAGAGTTATCGAATCACATTATTTTTGACGATATGAATCGAAAATATCACTATATTGCTGAAATTCCTGATCAAGGAAGGCGGCTGATCGCTGCGCAGCCCAAGGGTTCGCGACCCCCGCTCTATCTCGTTGCCGGATTCATGGACGAAGATGATACGCTGCGTGTTTTATCGAGAATCTTCCCTCACCTCGATCGCCAACAGCCAGTATTTGGGTTTCACCCGCGCTGGCTTGACGGCCACTCTCAGCCGTATTCGAGCGTCGAGGAAATGGCGAGGGAGTTCGTCGGCGAACTTCGAGCCTTCCAGCCAGAAGGGCCGTATATGCTTGGGGGCGATTGTATAGGGGGCGTTGTTGCTTTGGAAATGGCGCGGGAAATCTTACGGCAGGGGGAACAGGTTGGATTACTGGCGATGCTGGATACTCAACGACCGACCCCCCTTCGCGCCCTTTTAGCTAATCTCTATGGACTGTACAAAAGAAGCGCGCATATCGCCGATGTCATCCGCGACGTCATTTCTGGCAAGAATGGCTCGAGAATTGAGATTGTTCGAGACATAATCCGACGCAAACTTCGCACTGCTCAACCGAAGATACGAAAGGAGTCGGGACAGGATTCTCTCCACCGTTTGCGATTGGCAAACCAGCAAATGGTCTACCGTCACCGGGTGAAGCAATACCCGGGTCGGATTACTTTGATCGTTAACGGAAGGCATCCCAAATTCGATCGGTATCTTGGTTGGCGGGGCTGTGCATTGGGAGGCGTAGAAGTCTATTCCACACCAGGCGATCATTGGTCGCGGTATACAGTGGACAGCAGGGATTTCGCCAGGCAACTTGGGGAGTGCCTGGAGCGTGCACAGGCTGAGATCACTCAGCCCCACCACTTGCCAATTGGCGAGGCGAATGGTCGGGCAAATTCTTGGACCAAGGTTGAACATGGACACCTCGATATCGACGCGAGTCTCTAACGATCGCGGGCATATCTCCCGCCACCACTCAAGCGATCTCTCCCTGTGGTTTCCGGCACCCAAACCTCGTTTAAACCCGTCACTTCGCCTTATTTGCTTTCCCTACGCAGGCGGGGGAATCGCTGTGTTCCGCGACTGGCTCGATGCGTTTACGGATGAAATTGAGGTGCGCGTGGCGCAATTTCCGGGGCGCGCGGCCCGTTTGCGCGAGGAACGCTTCGAACGCATGCCCGCCCTCATCGAAACCATGGTCGAGGTTTTGTGTCCCTTCTTGGACCGCCCATTCGCTTTTTTCGGGCACAGCCTCGGCGCTCTCGTGGCTTTTGAGGTTGCCCGGAACCTGCGCGCTCATGGAATTATCCCCGAGCATCTGTTTGTCTCTGCCCATATCGCTCCTCACCTCCCCGATCCGGCACGCAAGATCCACCGGCTCCCCGACGAAGAATTTCTCCGCGAACTGAAAGATCTGAATGGAATGCCTCAGGGCGTGCTCGATTCAAAGGAACTTTTGGAAATCATGCTACCCGTCGTGCGTTCGGATTTCGCCGTTCTCGAAACATACAAATACGAGCCGGAGCCACCGCTGGAGTGTCCAATTACGGCTTTCGGAGGAACCCGGGACCCGCGCACAAGCGAGACTGGATTGGAAGGCTGGCGCACACAGACAAACAAAGCATTCGGCCTTGTCATGCTGGAGGGCGATCATTTCTTTATCGATACTGCGCGCCCACTTCTAATCCAGGAAATTGCGCGCATTCTATTTGAGAAAAACTCCGGGATTGCAAATTTAGGACCTTCTTCGTGACTCCCACGAAGTCAGATCGGGAAACTGCCTCACCCCCCTACGAACTTTCGCCGGATCTTATTCATGTTTGGCGAGTGTGCCTCGATCGCGATGCGGCAGACCTTCACCCGTTGGAATGTCTTCTATCGCCGGATGAATTGGAGCGAGCTCACCGTTTTCACTTTGAGAGACATCGCCGCCGCTTTACGGCGGCCAAAAGCGCGCTCCGCATGATCCTGGGGAAATATCTAAAATCGGATCCGAAGATGGTTGTTTTCAATTACGGCCCTGAAGGAAAGCCGTCCCTGGCAGGGGAAACTTTAGGGATCCGGTTCAACGTGGCCCATTCGGAGGAACTGGCGCTCATCGCTGTGGCGCGTGAGCGTGAACTGGGCGTGGATGTGGAATACCTGCGTTCCTCCGCTTGGGCCGAGCAGAATCCCGAGGGCTTTTTTTCGCCGCGCGAAGTTGGCGTGTTCCGAGCGCTTCCGCACCACCTGGCGCAGGCTGCATTCTTCGCATGCTGGACCCGCAAGGAAGCCTACATCAAGGCGCGTGGCGGTGGATTGTCGATCCCGCTTGATAGCTTTGATGTTTCGCTTGATCCGGAGGAACCGGCAGCCTTGCTGCAAGTCCGGAATGATTCACAGGAGGCTGGCCGATGGGGAATGGTGGAGCTCCAACCGGCTTCCGGGTACGCAGGCGCACTAGTCGCCGAGGGAGAAGATTGGCGTTTCAGCTTCTATGATTGGACTGGCCAGCCGGAGTGAGAGGCCGATAGTTTTCTACGAACAGGTCAGTACTGCATTAAGGTGCCCTCTTTGCGCCCCTTCCGCACCATCACTGCAAAAACAAATAGGCTCAGCGGGAGGAGGATGACTGCCATCAGGCCCAAAGTGAGCAATGGCCGGGCCACCATTTGCACGGAGTTTCCCTTGAGCATCGTCAGGCGGAGCGCATCCAGAGAGTAAGTAATGGGTATGAGGAACGATACCTTTTGTAGCCAGCTGGGAAGGACTTGGATCGGGAAATACGCGCCCCCGAGCATCGAACCCATCCCGCCAAGAATCCACGTAAAAGGGTCGCCCTTTTTGAGCCACAGGATCGCGGCGGCGGACAACACGCCAAAGGCCACGAAGGTCAGGATCGAAAAGCTGAACACCAGAAGCGTGGAGAGAACATTCATCTGGCCGAAATTCACGCCCAGGATCGCGGATCCGACAACGAGGATCAGGAGGAGTTGCACCGCCCCGGAAATTAATCCATAGAGGGACGACATCAACACGATTGTCAGTGAATCGGTCTGGCTGCTCATCATGGCCTCAAGGCATCCCGATTGCTGAGCATCGCGTATTGAATCCGAAAACATTTTGAGCGTGAGTTGAAAGTACCGGGCAAATGCGACGCCAATCACGACAAAGGCGAGATAGTTTCCCCCGTAACGGTCTAAACTCTGATTGCCGCCGGCGGAAACGAGCTTGTTCAGGAAATAGAAGAAAATAAGGACGACCATCGAATCCATCATCGTGATGGCAAAGTTCATCTTATAGCTGGACTCGATTTGAAAGTCCCGGCGGATGAACGCGGCGGCTTTGCGAAGCGGTACGATCATTTGACCTCTGCCAGAACATTACGGCGGTAATAATCCGAAAGCGTCGTACCTTGCCGGTCAAGATCAGAGATGCGATCGAATGACATGATGTGACCATGGTTGATGGTCAGCACTTTGTCGCATAGCTTCGCGACTTCATCCAGGCGGTGCGTCGCAATCAACAGGGTCTTTCCGGAGTCCCTGTGAAGGCGCTCCACGATCAGGTTGATAAGATCTTCGCACGCCACCGGATCGAGTGTGCGAGTCGGTTCATCGAGAATCAGAACTTCCGGCTCGCTGATCAGGCCGCGCGCAAGGGCCAACCGCTGCTTCATGCCCGAGGAGTATGTTGCGACCGGCATGTCAACGTGATCTTCCAGACCGACAAAGCGGATCAGCTGGTGGCTGCGTTCCTTGACCTCGGCCGCGTTCAGATTGTCAAGCACGGCAAAGAATTCCAGGTTTTGAATTCCACTCAGTCGCCAAAAGAAGCTGCGTTCTTCGTTCATCACAAATCCGACAGACTTGCGGGCGGCGTTGTTGTGATGAAGCGTGTCGTAGCCGTTCACGACGATCCGGCCTTCGGTGGGCAACAGGAGCCCTCCGATGAGCTTCAGAAGAGTCGTCTTCCCCGCGCCATTCGGGCCCAGTACGGCGATCCGGTCTCCTTTTTCCACATCCAGGTTCACGGACGTGAGCGCCTGGAAAAGCCGCCGCGGCTGAAACGGACGCAGGACCATCTCGCGGTACCGTTTCGCGATTGGAAACCGCATCGAGACGTTTTGCACCGAAACAAGACTGCAGTTAGGTTCCAAGGGACTAATCGGCACTCACGAGATGAGAAGTTGCGGGGCAAACAGATGCCATAGTAGGCCTTTGATACAGAAAGATTCCAACATTCGGTTTTTAATCAGTTCCTCAAGATTAATAACATGGACTCGGCCTGGATTCCATCGCGAGCAGTAGGTTCTGTACTCAACTGCTAAACATAAGGAAGGAAAGTAGCACGACGTGGAAATCGTTTTCCCACTATTGACTAATCTTTCTGGTTGCGCAAGCAAAGCTATCGGTAAGTTGCTGACCCCTAATTACTTAGTCATATGTGGCCTGCACAGATAGGCAAGGTAATTGCATTGTCAACTGTTTCTACGGGTGTCCGTCTGCCCATAGGGTGGCTCAACCAATGCGCTGGTCGCTCCACGATTTGCGGAGAGAAGCTGAAAACCAAAGGTTTATCGCTTAAAGGACATTACCCTCAATGCTCGATGTTTTGAATCGATACGCGCATGGCTTTGTTGTAGTGCCAGTAACATTGGCGTGCCGAAATGGGGGTGTGTTCGAGGCGCTCAAGGCCAAACCACGCTCGGCGGAAGAACTCGCCGAAGAATTAGGCGCCAACCTCGGCCATTTGCAGGTCGCCCTGCGTTTGTTTGAGTCGCTGGGGTGGATCGATCGCCGGATCGATGGACGGTTTGAGGCGAATACCTCCCTTGCAAAACAGGAACTGATCCCGGACAAACTCTCGGCGTTGATTCGAGCCGACATGGATGCTTATCTTCGCCAGGGCTCCGGTGGATTCCTCACCCCGTGGATTGAGCAGGCCAAAACGCGATGGAACCTCGGCGACGAGTTGCTTGCCGATTTCTTTGACAGCTTGCTGGTTGTTCCGGTGCTCGCGCTCCTGACCAAACGCCGTCTGCTGAAAGATCTCCCAAAGCGGGATTTTTCGGATCTGCCGGAAGGTATACGCCAGGAAGTGATCTCATTGCTCAGGGTCCTCGGGTGGCTTGAGGGCTCAGCAGGAAACTACACCCTCACGGCCCCCGGCGAATTCATGTTCGAGCGGGCTATGAATCTCGGCGTGTCCGAATCTTACCGGCCCATGCTGGCGGCCATGGACCAGTTGCTCTTCGGCGAAGCAGAACGCGTTTTCGCCCACGATGCCAACGGTCATGAGACGCACGTCGACCGGTCGATGAATGTCATATCCAGCGGTTTCCAGCATGACCGTTATTTCGCGGAGGTCGAACAGATCCTGATTTCGATCTTCAGTCGCGAGCCGTTTTCCGCGCAGCCGAGATATGTGGCGGATATGGGCAGTGGCGACGGCACCTTTCTCAAGCGGGTTTACAACACCGTTCGCGATAAGACCCCCCGCGGCAAGCAACTGTCGGAATATCCGCTGACGCTGATCGGTATTGACCTCAATCAGGCATCACTCGACGAGACAAGTCGCACTTTGTCCGGGATCGAACATGTCCTGGTTACCGGAGATATTGGAAATCCAAGAAAAGTCGCCGAAGACCTCCGAGCGCGCGGTGTCGATCCCGCGCGGGTATTGCACATACGGTCCTTTCTCGACCATGATCGCCCTTACATACCTCCCGCCGATCGAGAGTCGCTTGCGGCACGCGGCAGCGCGCGCTATTTGGGCGCTTACGCGGACCGTCAAGGCAACGCAATCACGCCCGCCGCCGCTGTGCAGAGTCTTGTCGAGCATTTGGAGCGGTGGTCGGAGATCATCACCGAGCACGGAATCATCCTGCTCGAAGTGCATTGCCAGGATCCGATGGTGGTTCGCGAACACATCGACCAGACGGAAAGCCTGTACTTCGACGCCATCGAAGGGTTTTCTCAGCAACTGTTGATCGAAGCGGATGTCGCATTGATGGCAGCCGCCGAAGCGGGATTATTTCCCAGCCGCAATTACTTCCGCAAGTTTCCGAGATTCTTTCCGTACTGCCGAATTACGCTAAACCTCTTCGAACGGCGTCCGTATCGAGTGCGCCTCGCCCGGACATCGGATCTGACTTCGCTGCTCCGGTTGGAGGAAGCGTGCTGGCCGGAGGACATGCGCGTCGCCGGCGACGAGCTGCGAAGACGGATCGAGACTTATGCGCTCGGCCAATGGGTTGTCGAAATGGACGGCGAGATTGTCGGCGTCGTCTATACACAACGAATTGTGGACGTCGAGCAGCTTCGGCAATGCAAATTGCAAAGCGCCGGGGAACTGAGCAACGAAAATGGAAGTGTGGTTCAACTTCTGGGTTTGAATGTCCTGCCCGAGAAACAGCATCTCGGCCTGGGAGACCAGCTGCTCGATCTGATGTTGATGCGCAGTGAGCTTCAAGGCGGAGTGAAACAAGTCGCCGGCATCACGCGCTGCAAGAATTTCCGGGGCCAATCCCTCCAAGATCTAACGCAATACATCAACCGGCAGGATTCCTCAGGCCGGCCCGTGGATCCTATTCTCCAGTTTCACCATAGCCATGGAGCAAGGTTTCTGGGACCCGTCCCCGGTTACCGGCCGGAAGATACGGATAATCTGGGCGCGGGAGTTTTGCTTTGCTACGACTTCGGATCCTCGGGGACCACGGTTAGCAGCGGTGAATCGCAGTCCGCCGGCGCCGGCGCAAAACCCGTAGCCGAACCGAAGGCTCAATTGGAAAATTGTCTGCGGAATCTTCTCGGCCCCTCTCGCCAGGCGGCATTCTCCTGGAAACGTCCGCTGCGGGAAATGGGGCTCGATTCGCTTAACCTGCTGGAGTTCCGCGTCCTGTTGGAACAGACGTTTGGACGGCCATTTTCCACCACATTCTTTTTTTCGCATCCGACGCTGCTCGACATCAAGCGCTACCTCGATGAGTCTTCACCGCAAACCGGAGATAACGCGAGCGCGCCGGCGACAATTGGGGTGGATCTGGAAGACGCCGCCCCGGATGCTGCGCCTGAAACCGTGGCGCGCGAAACATCGGTAAAAGAGGCAAGCCACCCCGAGTTGATTGCCGTGATTGGCATGGCGGGCAAGTTTCCCGGGTGCGCGGATTTGCGGGAGTTCTGGGATTTGCTCGCGAACGGCCGGGATGCGGTGACGGAAATTCCCACCGAGCGATGGAATGCGGATGAGTACTTCGACGCGAATCCTGAGGCGCCCGGCAAAATCGTTTCCCGCTCAGGGGGTTTCCTCGGCGAGATCAATCAATTCGACACCGGTTTTTTCAACATTTCTCCGCGCGAAGCCGAGTTGATGGATCCCCAGCAACGGCTGCTGCTCGAGACGCATTGGGAAGCACTCGAAGATGCGGGAATTGACCCGAATCATTTACGCGAAAGCTCGTGCGGGATCTTCGTCGGATTGTACTCGCATGACTACGAGTTGCTGCAAGTAGCAGCCGGAAATGAAGATGAGCTGGGCGCGCACAACGCGACGGGAAACTCCGCCTCGATCGCTTCCGGGCGGCTTGCCTATTTTCTCGGCACGCGCGGACCCGCGATCACGCTCGACACGGCGTGCTCATCCTCGCTGGTAGCTCTCCACCAGGCGGTCAGGAGCCTGCGATCGGGCGAGTGCGAACTTGCGATGGCGTCCGGCGTGAATCTGATTCTGTCACCGAGGGCGAGCATCGCGTTTTCGAAAGCCGGCATGCTTTCGCCGCACGGCCGATGCATGACGTTTGATGCCGCCGCGGACGGTTACGTGCGCAGCGAAGGTTGTGGGGTCGTCGTCCTGAAACGCCTGAAAGACGCCGTGCGCGATGGGGATACGATTCTCGCGGTGATCCGCGGCTCCGCCGTGAATCAGGACGGGGCCAGCAACGGGTTGACGGCGCCCAGCGTTCCTGCGCAGGAAGACCTGATCCGCAGCGCGCTGAAGGACGCCAGGTTGCGGCCGGCAGACATTGATTACCTGGAAGCTCATGGGACAGGCACGCAGCTGGGCGACCCGGTCGAGTTCCAGGCGATCCGAAATGTTTTTCACGCTGATCCGGACCGCGCGACGCCATTGGCGATCGGATCGGTGAAGACCAATATCGGGCACACTGAGGCCGTTGCGGGAATCGCCGGTTTGATCAAAGTCGTCCTGGCCATGCAACATCAGCGGCTGCCCGCCCATCTGCATTTCAAGAAACCAAATCCGCAAATTGCTCTCGACAGCGTGCCGGCCCGAATTCCTGTTCAGGCCGAGGCATGGACGCGCACGGACCGGCCCTTGCACGCGGGAGTCAGCTCGTTCGGATTCAGCGGCACGAACGCCCACGTGATTATCGAGCAAGCGCCGCCGATTCCTGCGGAGAGCCGCGCTGCCAGTCGGCCTGGCTACCTATTGCCTCTTTCGGCGAAAAGCGAAGCTGCATTACGGACCCTAGTTGAGCGCTATGCGAAGTGGTTGCCGGAACACCCACAAGAAGATCTGGCGGATATTTGTTACACAGCGGGAGTCGGGAGGGCGCATCACGATTATCGAATTGCGTTCACTTCCTCGACGCGCGAGGGGCTCTCTCTTTCATTGCGTGAGGGTGCGGAACGAATTGGAGCAATCAGCCGTATCCCCGGCGCGCCGAAGATTGCGTTCCTTTTCACGGGGCAAGGGTCACAATATGCGGGCATGGCTCGGGAGTTGTCTCTTACTGAACCCGTATTTCGCAAAGCGCTCCGCGAATGCCGCGAAATACTTGCCGACGAACTGACCCAGCCGCTCGAAAAAATCCTTTACCCCGATCCCGGCCAGCCTTCGGTGCTCGACGAAACGGCGAACACGCAACCCGCCTTGTTCGCCGTCGAATATGCGCTCGCCCGCTTGCTTCAATCCTGGGGCGTCGAGCCGGACGCCGTGATGGGACACAGTGTTGGCGAATACGTCGCCGCCTGCATCGCGGGCGTATTCAGCTTGCGGGACGGATTGAAGCTGATCGCGGCGCGCGGCCGGTTGATGCAGGCTTTGCCTCGCGATGGAGCGATGTTTGCGATTCTCGGACGCGCCGATATCGTCCAGCAGGCTGTGAAAGAAGCCGGTGACACGGTTTCCATCGCCGCATTCAACGGCCCCACAAACGTCGTCATATCGGGCCGCCGGTCCGAGGTTGAAGCGATCGGCCGCCGGCTGGAAAAACTCGGGGCGAAGGTCGTTCCGCTCCAGGTGTCCCATGCGTTCCATTCCGACTTGATGGAACCGATTCTGCCAACATTTAGAGAAGTGGCGCGGATGGTCCATTTCTCGACTCCAAAAATAAATTTTGCCTCAAACCTTACGGGTGATTTCGCGCGGGAAGAGGTCACGAAGGCGGACTATTGGGTTCGCCACATACGCCAGCCGGTCCAATTTGCCGGAAGCATTCGCATGCTGGCCCAACAGGGCGTCAATCTCATGGTCGAAATTGGGCCCCATCCGGTTTTGCTGGGGATGGGTCGGGCGTGTGTGCCAGATGCCGATTCGGGTTCCATCCAGTGGTTGCGCACGCTCGCGCGTGGCGCTTCCGATTGGGACGGGATCCTCGCCAGCCTAGGCGCCCTTTACGAAAGAGGCGTGGAGATCGACTGGCGGCGGTTCGACGCAGCGCACGGCAGGCGCCGCGTCAGCGTGCCAACTTATCCGTGGCAGCGCAAACGCTATTGGTTAGCCAAGAGCGCGCCCGCGCCAGTCAAGACGAAGCCTGAACATTCCGAGGCGCCGCCGGACTGGTTTTATGAAATTCAATGGGTACCCCGGTCACGCCTGAGTGAAGCTGAGCCGCGGCCAGCCGCGGACTTTCTGCCGGCGGCCTCCGAGCTGGCGGCAACCTTGCAGACCAAAGCCCTTTCATTGATCGACCAACACGGGATTGATACGAGCGGGCGTGGGCTCAAGGCGATCGAAAAGCTGGCGCTGCATTACGCTTCGGCCGCGTTATCGGAACTGGGAATGACGAACGATTCCGCGGAGCCGGTAGGAGGAATCGCAGCTCGCCGAGCGTCTGGGCATCGCCCCCAGCATAAGCGCCTGCTTGGCCGCATGATCGCCATGCTGGTGGAAGATGGCGCAGTCCAAAGAACCGCCAGTGGATTATTTCTCGATCACAATCGTATTGCGCAAAATCCCTCGGAAGCGGCCGCCGAAGCCGCACGGCAATGTCAATCCAGCGAGACCGAACTTGCCTTGCTGAAACGCTGCGGAAGCAATTTGCCCGCGGTATTGCGTGGCGAAGAAGATCCGCTGCATTTGCTGTTTCCCGTCGATTCGGATCAAAGCGCCGAACGGCTCTACCGCGATGCGGCCTGGGCGCAGGTTTACAACACGCTGCTGGCCGATGCGGTCGCGCAAGCGGCTGAACAGTTGCCGCAGGATCGTATCCTGCGAATTCTGGAGGTCGGCGCCGGCACGGGAGGCACCACCGCATTCCTGCTCGACCGCTTGCCTCCGCAAAAAACAGAGTACGTTTTTACCGACGTGTCGAAAGCCCTGCTCCAGAAATCGTCGGAAGCCTTCCGCGGCCGTCCATTTGTTCGCTACGAGTTGCTGGACATCGAACGCGATCCGGCTGCGCAAGGATTCGCTCCGGGGCAATATGACATCATCATTGCGGCCAACGTCGTTCATGCTACGCGTCACTTGCGTCAGACACTTGGTCATATCCGCCAGCTGCTTGCGCCAAACGGAATGTTCCTGCTGGTCGAGACCACCGGAGCCCGGCGGTGGGTTGACCTGACATTCGGAATGACAACCGGCTGGTGGAGTTTCGCAGATCCCGAGATTCGGACGCAGCATCCACTCCTCAACCGCGAGAAGTGGCTGCAACTTCTCGCCAGCGAAGGGTTCAGCGATGCCGAAGCGGTCGGAGATGCGAACGGCTCGTCTTGCGTGTTTGAGCAAAACCTGTTCCTGGCACACGGGCCGGCCACGAATTCCAACGTCGCTTTCAAAGAAGGCCAATCTGTAAGCAGGCCCGATACAAAGCCAGCAGGCTCCTGGCTTATCCTCGGCGACCGCGGCGGCGTTGCAAGCGCTCTCGACCGACATTTGCGAGGCTTTGGCGAGGAGACAGTGCTGGCATCCGCCCTGGAATTGTCCACGCCCGGAAGCGTCGAGGGAGAAGCGAAATACTCGGCACTGCTGGAACGTGCCTGGCGGAAATCGCAAACTCCGCTCCGCGGCATTATCCATTTGATGAATCTCGATGCGCCTGGCAACGATTCGTTGCGACCCGACGTGCTGGAGCACGCGCAGAAGATTGGATGCGAAAGCGCTCTGCAGCTTGCGCAGGCGACGCTGCGGCGGCAGTGGACCGAAGCTCCAAAGATCTGGCTGGTCACGCAGGGGGCCCAGCCGATTCCGCAATCCGGTTTTAGTCCCGCGCTGGTCCAGGCGCCCCTGTGGGGCATGGGCAAGGTCCTGGCGCTGGAACATCCCGAGATTTGGGGCGGCCTGATTGACCTCCCGGTGAACGTCGCCGCCGAGACAGCGGCGAGCCGGATCGCCCGCGAAGTGTTCAGCCCGGACGGTGAGGATGAAATCGCCTTCCGAGGCGAAAATCGAACCGTATCGCGTTTGCTTCCCACGAAGTCTCCGGCACCATTGCGCCCGTCGTTCAAGTCGGATGCGAGCTACCTGATCACGGGCGGGTTGGGAAAGATCGGGCTCATACTGGCGCGTTGGATGGTGGACAATGGAGCGCGCTCGCTCGTCCTTGTCGGCCGCACCGCGCTCGCGGATCGCTCGATATGGTCTAACTTACCTGCCGGGTCAAGCGACCATGACAAGATCCGAACCATTCAATCTCTTGAACGGGATGGCGCTCATATATACGTGCACGCGGCCGATGTCTCGAATGCCGAGTCAATGGCCTCACTGTTTGCGCGCTTTGGGCATGACTTGCCGCCGCTCAAGGGTGTTGTTCACGCAGCGGCCGTCGTGGAGACCGCTCCAATCCAAAGCGCCAGCGGCGCCGCTTTCGAGCGAGCATTCGGTCCCAAAGTCCGTGGGGCCTGGGTTCTGCACGAACTCACAAGCCGGCTGGACCTGGATTTCTTCGCGATGTTTTCGTCGGCGGCGACGGTCTGGGGCTCTCGTGAACTTGCTCCTTATGCGGCGGCCAGCACCTTTCTCGACGCCCTCGCCCGCTTTCGACGCACTGCAGGTCTCCCCGCGGCGACGGTTAACTGGGGATGGTGGGAAGCCGGTGGAACGTCGGGGCATGTAAACGAGTTTCTTGAAATGTTTGGACTCAAACCCATGCCCACACCGCTCGCGCTCGACGCGTTTGGACGCTTGCTCGCAAGCGATCGTGTCCAGACCACGGTGGCGAGCGTGGATTGGACTGTGTTTCAGCCGATCTACGAAGCGAAACACCAGAGGCCTTTTATCTCCGCGTTGCGCTGCCGCCCCGCGGAGAGCGCCGAATCAACGCCGGTGGCGGACGGAATGTTCCTGTCGCAGGTTTCCGCCGCGGGGCCAGAAAAGGCGAGAGACCTTCTGGAAAATCTCGTGCGGAATCACGTCGTCCGGGTTTTGCACCTCGATCCACGCGAACCCATTGATGGAACTTGCGGTTTCTTCAAGCTTGGGATGGATTCCATCATGACGGTGGAGCTTCGCGGCGGCCTCCAAAAAACCGTCGGTTGGAAATTGCCGGCGACGATTGCCTTCGAGTACCCATCGATTTCCGCTCTCACGGATTATCTGTTCAGCGAACTGGGACTGGGCGTTTCACAAGGGGCCCCATCCGCGGCGTTTGCAGGGAAGACGGCCGTCGCGCCCCCGGAGTCCGTCTCGCTCGATGAACTTGACGATGCGGACCTGGCGTCGATTCTCGACGAGGAACTTTCGCGGGTCCTGAACCAGCCATCGGAGAGCGGCCATGCCGATTGACCCAAAAGAGGCCGAGAACCGCGAACGGCTGAAGAACGCCGTGGTTGCGATCAAAACGCTGCAGACGCAACTGGCATCCGCTGAAAAACGCTTGCGCGAACCCATCGCGGTAATCGGAATGGGTTGCCGTTTCCCGGGCGGCGCCTCCGACCCTGAATCCTACTGGGAACTGCTCCGCGATGGCCGCGATGGGACCAGTGAGATCCCCGGCTGGCGCTGGCCTGTCGATGAATTCTACAGCGACGACCCGGACGCACCGGGGCGAATGTACACTCGCCGCGGCGGATTCGTGGACGGTATCGAAAACTTTGACGCGGATTTTTTCGACATTTCTCCGCGCGAAGCGCTGCGCATCGATCCACAGCAGCGCGTGTTACTGGAAGTCACCTGGGAAGCGCTTGAAGACGCAGGTTTGCTCCCTGAGAACCTTGTGGATTCAAACACCGGAATCTTTACCGGCATCACCCACAGCGACTATGGCGAGATCCTGCGGTCAGCGGGCGGCGAACACCTGGATGCTTATCATCTGACCGGCTGTTCACCCAACTTCGGACCTGGCCGGATTGCGTACCTGTTGGGATTCCACGGGCCCGCCATGGCCATTGACTCCGCTTGTTCCTCGTCGCTGGTGGCGGTTGACACGGCCTGCCGCAGTCTGCGCACCCGTCAGTGCGATCTCGCCATCGCGGGTGGCACGAATGCTCTGCTGACTCCTGACGCATTCGTGACGACGTGCAAGGCTCGCATGCTGGCCGTGGACGGCCGCTGCAAGACGTTTGACGCCGCCGCCAATGGTTTCGCGCGGGGTGAAGGGACCGGGGTTGTCGTCCTCAAACGTCTCGCCGAGGCCCTGGCTGATGGCGATCGAATTTTGGCTGTGATTCTCGGGTCCGCCGTGAATCAAGACGGAAAGAGCAGCGGCTTGACGGTCCCCAATCGGCATGCCCAGGAGGCCGTGATCAATCAAGCCTTGGAGTTCGCCTCCGTCTCGCCCGCTGAAATTCAATACGTCGAGGCCCACGGGACAGGCACGCCGCTGGGCGACCCGATCGAAGTTCGGGCATTGGCAAACGCCGTCGGTCAAGGCAGGGATCTCTCCAATCCCTTCTATCTCGGATCGGTCAAGACGAACATCGGTCATTTGGAATCCGCCGCCGGGATCGCGGGCCTGCTAAAAGTTATTCTTGCTTTGCAACACCGCGAGATTCCGCCGCACTTGAACGTTCGCAATCCGACGCCTCATGTTGAGTGGAGCAAGATTCCAATCCGCCTCGCCACCAGTCTGACCGCTTGGCCGGCAACTGCCGGGCGCCGGCTCGCGGGCATCAGTTCTTTCGGTGGCAGCGGCACGAACGCCCACGCAATCATCGGCGAAGCTCCTGAGATGCCAGTTTCGGCATCCGCCATGCGGAGGCCCCGGCATCTCTTGACACTATCCGCACGCACGGACGCGGCTTTGCGGGACGCGGCGAAACGTCTGCGCGAACACTTGCACTCGCACCCGGAACTGGCGATCGAAGACATCTGCCACACGGCGAATGCGTGTCGCACTCACTTTCCGGCGCGTGTTTCCGTTTTGTGCGCCAGTGTTGCTGAAGCCGGTGAAAAGCTGCGCGATTGCTTCTCGACGCCGCCGCCCGCTGGTGTCATGACCAGCCAGGTGCTCGGACGCACCAGCCACCGCGTCGCATTTCTGTTCACTGGCCAGGGCTCGCAATACCCGGACATGGGGCGCACGCTCTACGAAACCTCTCCGGTCTTTCGCGCGGCCCTCGATCGCTGCGCTGACCTGTTGCGTCCGCATCTCGATCATCCGTTCCTGACCGTGATCTTTCCCGACGATGGAAAATCGGCGCTCATCAACGAAACGCGTTACACGCAGCCTGCGCTGTTTGCGGTCGAATACGCTCTGAGCGAACTGTGGCGCTCGTGGGGAGTCGAACCTTCGTTCGTGATGGGTCACAGCGTTGGGGAATATGTTGCGGCCTGCCTCGCCGGGGTGTTTTCCCTCGAGGAGGGATTGAAATTGATCTCCGAGCGCGGGCGATTAATGCAGGCCGAGCCCGCCGGCGGACGCATGGTGTCTTTGGGCGCGAGTGAGGAACAGGTGCGAGCGGCGATCGAGTCGTTTTCCCGCACCGTATCCATTGCGGCCATCAATGGGCCGCGCAACGTCGTGATCTCGGGCGCGGCTTCCGATATCGAAATCATCGTGAGTCAACTGGCGTCTCGCGGTGCGCCTTGCAAGGATCTGATCGTGTCGCATGCGTTTCACTCGCCGCTGATGGAGCCGATGCTTGCGGCGTACGAACAAGTGATCCGTTCAATTCCGCTGCGGAAGCCAACTGTGCCCCTCATTTCGAATGTTACCGGCCGCCCGGCGGATCCCGAGGAAATCTCGCGGCCTGAGTACTGGCTGCGTCACGTTCGTGAGCCGGTCCAGTTCGCGCGGGGCATGCAATCGCTTGCGGATGCGGATTGCAATTTATTCATCGAAATGGGACCCAGCCCCGTGCTCACGGCAATGGCGCAGCAGTGCGTGGACGTGGGCGATGCCTTGTGGTTGCCGACATTGCGTCCGAACCGGAACGATTGGGATGTGTCCCTCGGAAGCCTGCAGATGCTGTATCACGCTGGCGCGGCGATCGATTGGAAGGGCTTCGACCGTGGTTATTCGTGCCGAAAAATTAGCCTGCCCACCTATCCTTTTCAACGGGAGCGGTTCTGGGTCGAATCCAAGCGCGGTGCGGCCCAGCCACGAAGGGTGGATCGCCCTGCCCACGAGGAACACGAAAACCCGCTGGCCGGCGCCCGATTGAGCTCCCCCGCCATCGAGGGAAGCGTTTTCGAGACGACATTGAGCGCCCAACACCCCGCGTTCTTAAAGGATCATCAAATTGACGGGCGGGTGATTCTTCCTGCCGCGGCTTATGTGGAAATGGCGCTGGCCGCGGGCCGCCAATTGTTTGGTGAATCCCGTTGCCGTGTGGAGAATCTCGAACTTCGCAAATTGTTACCGCTGGACCCTGAAGCGGAGACGAAAATCCAGTTGGTCTTGCGTCCCTCGGACGGTGAAGCGGCCGGGTTTGAAATCTTCAGCGCTGCCCGCGACGAAAAAAGCAACGGTGAAGTATGGACGAGTCACGCTGTTGGCCGAATGGCCCGGATGGCCGGCAACGAAACTTCCGGGAATATCACCGGCGATTGGCAAGCGATTCGTGCTCGTTGCACGGAACCACTGAGCGTTGAAACTTTCAACGAACGATTGCGCAAGCAAGGCCTCCAGTTCGGTCCTGCTTTCCGGAATATTCGCTCGCTTTTCCGCGGCAAAGGCGAATCGCTGGCTGAAATAAAATTCTCGGAGTCTTTCGATTCCGCGAGTACAAATTATTGCTTTCATCCTGCCTTGCTGGATGCCTGCTTCCAGGCCGCCGCGGAGGTGATTGTTACCGGACCGGATTCGGACGCCGATGACCAAGTTCTATTACCCGTCGGGATTGATTCCGTGCGCATTTTCCGCAATGCCCCGAGTAACCTCTGGAGCCACAGTCGTGTGCGTGAAAATCCAGGGAGCGAGGCCCGCACGTTTGTCATGGACCTCGAGATTTTCGGCGAGGATGGACAGGCCGTCGGTTCCGTCCTTGGGTTCAAAGTAAAACGCACGAAGCGAAGCTTGTTGAAGGACACCCAACGGACGGCCCCGGCCGACTGGCTTTATGAAATCCAGTGGCGCGAAATGCCGCCGCATGACCCGCTTGCAGCGGCAGGTGCAAATCCCTTTGACGGGCGCGGAACGTGGCTGATTCTTTCCGATGAGCGTGGCTTGGGCGACGCGCTGCGAATCGAGCTCGAGAAACTGGGCAAGAAATGCGTGACGGCAAGACCCGGCCCGGCGTTTATCAATCAGGGGAAGAATCAATTTGTCGTTGCCCCTGCAAATCGGGCGGACTTCACACGACTTTTCAAGGAAATCGACCTCACGGCGGAAATGCCTCTTCGCGGCGTGGTCCACATGTGGACCTTGGATTTCCCGTCGTTCCATGCAATGAACGCCGAGGACCTTGCGCAGTCTCAGCTCCTTGGCTGCGGCGCCGCTCTTCACCTCATTCAGGAGCTCGCGTCGGTGAAAGCAGAGACGCCGCCTCGTCTTTGGCTCATCTCCCGCGGAGCCCAAGCGACAATGGAATCCGCCGACGCTGGCCAGCCTTCATCGGCCTCCTTGTGGGGACTTGGGCGTGTCATCGCGGCCGAGCATCCGGAACTGCAATGTCACTTGGTTGATTTGGACCCGCGGGATACGGGCGGCGTTGAAGTCCTTTTGGCTGAGTTGCGCCGTGAAGAAACCCGTGAACATGAAATCGCATTTCGACACGGCTCGCGCTTGGCGCCCCGCCTTGTACGTCTGCCAGTGGCCGCGTCAGGCCCAGACGCCCTCGTCGGCGAGCCCGCTTCGGAGCCGGTTCAACTGGTGGCTCCTCAGCCGGGTATTCTGGACAACTTGAGTTGGGTTCCCATGCAGCGGGTTGCTCCTGGCCCCGGTGAGGTGGAGATCGAGGTTCGCGCAACGGGGCTGAATTTTCGCGACGTGCTTTGCGCCCTGGGGATGTATCCCGGCAAAGTTGGAGCGCTCGGCGCCGAATGTGCCGGCGTCATCAGCCGCATTGGCCATGGCGTCCAGGGCCTCGTCCCGGGTGATGAGGTCATGGCGGTGGCTCCCGGGGGATTCAGCAACTACATCAAAGTCCGAGCCGATTTTGTGGCGCCAGTTCCGGAGGGCGTCACGCTTGCCGAGGCAGCCACGATCCCGGTTGTTTTTCTGACGGCATTTTATGGTTTGCACACATTGGGCCGGATGCAATCCGGCGATCGCGTGCTGATCCACGCAGCCGCCGGTGGAGTGGGGCTCGCTGCCGTGCAATTGGCGCTCCGCGCAGGCGCGGAAGTATTCGCCACGG
Source organism: Terriglobia bacterium (assembly GCA_963757625.1). Classification (GTDB taxonomy): domain Bacteria; phylum Acidobacteriota; class Terriglobia; order Acidiferrales; family UBA7541; genus Palsa-360. Next base: position 1,202,854 of record CAVWSJ010000007.1, read on the forward strand.
CGGGCAGCCCGGAAAAACGGAGCCATTTGCGAGCGCTCGGCGTGTCCCATGTCTTTGACTCCCGGTCGCTCGATTTTGCGGACGAGATTGCTCGCCAGACCGGCGGGCGCGGCGTCGATCTTGTCCTGAATTCACTCGCTGGAGAATTCATCGCCAGAAGCGTTTCCGTGTTGGCGCCGGGAGGCCGTTTCCTGGAAATCGGTAAGCGCGGCATTTTGACGAAAGAAGAATTCAAGAGCAGTCGTCCCGACTGTGAATACTACGCTTACGATTTGGGAGATGAAGCCCTGGCCGATTCTTTGCTCTTGCCTCGTCTTTATGCGGAAATTCTTCCCGCTTTCAACAAAAAAGAATTAAGTCCGCTTCCAGCGACCATGTTCCCGGTTGAACAAACGATTGACGCTTTCCGGTTCATGGCGCAAGCGAAACATATAGGCAAGATCGTTGTCAGCAGGCAAGCGCCGGAGTCCGCGCCCCGCTCAGCTCCGCGGAAATTGCATCTCCGCAGCGATGCCAGCTACATCATCACGGGCGGATTGCGTGGCCTGGGGCTTGGCGTCGCGCGCTGGATGGTCCGCGAAGGAGCGCGAAACCTCGTACTGATGGGGCGCCGTGACCCGGGTCCGGACGCGATGGCCGCGCTCGAGGAGATGATGCAATCCGGCGTGAAGGTCGCGATTGAAAAATGCGACGTATCGGACGAAGCGCAGCTCGCGGCCGCGCTCAATAGGATTGCTGAATCCATGCCGCCGATCCGCGGGATTATTCATGCGGCAGGGATCCTGGATGACGGCGTGCTCCTGAAACAATCGTGGCCCCGCTTTGAGAGTGTGCTGGCGCCGAAAGTTCGAGGCGCATGGAACCTTCATCGACTCACATTGCCGCTGAACCTGGATTTCATGGTGTACTTTTCCGCAGCCGCCGCGATCATTGGATCGTCCGGACAGGGCAATTACGCCGCCGCGAACGCATTTCTGGACGCCCTCGCGCACGCGCGAAAAGCAATGGGCCTTCCGGCTTTGAGCATCAACTGGGGAGTCTGGGCTGAGGTCGGCATGGCCGCACGACTGGAAACCAGGGACGCTCAGCGCTGGAGCGATGCCGGTCTCGAGCCGATTGAACTCGAACAAGGGATGGCAAAACTTGGGGAGATGATGGGTCTTTCGCGCCCGCAGATCATCGCATTGCCCGTGGATTGGACGCGATTCCTTTCGGGTTACAGCGCCGGGCATTCACCCGCAATTTTCGACGAAGTCGGCCAGACATACCAGAAAGCGCAGGTCCATGAGACTCCAGCGAACAATCTGGCGGACCGGCTCGCTGCGGAACCTGCGGCCCGCCGGCTCGCGATTTTGCAGGCGCACGTGGAATCGGTTGCCTGCCGGGCGCTCGGCGTGGCCGCGGGCAAGTCGCTTCCGCCCCGTCGGCCATTGCACGAGATGGGACTGGACTCGCTCATGTCCGTGGAACTTCGGAATGCGCTGGCCGCCTCGCTGGGACGAGCCTTGCCCGCGACGATCTTGTTCGATTATCCGACCGTTGAATCGCTCAGTCTTCACCTTGCGCACGAGGTCCTCCATTTGGAGACTGCGCGGGACGCGTCGGGAAGCGATGCGACGCAAGGAAAAAGAAAGGATTTGAGCGAGGTCCAAAATCTGACCGAGGCCGAGGCCGAGGCTCTTTTGATTGAGGAACTCTATAAGACGGGAGAATTTGTCGATGACTGACAGTGGCCTAACGCGGGAACAGCTTTCGCCCCTTAAGCGCGCGATCGTCGAATTGCGCGAAATGCGCGAGAAACTGGAGGAAGCCGGGCGGCAAAAGAGCGATCCCATCGCCATTGTTGGTGTAGGTTTGCGTCTGCCCGGCGGCGCGCACGACGAAGCATCCCTCTGGCGAATGCTCGCGGAAGGCGTTGATGCCGTGACGGAAATCCCCAAAGAGCGCTGGGATGCCGACGCCTACTATGACCCCGACCCCGATAAACCAGGAAAGATGAATGTCCGTCGCGGTGCGTTCATCGGCGACGTCGATCGATTCGACGCCGATTTCTTTTCCGTTTCGCCGCGCGAGGCCGTCGCAATGGACCCGCAGCAGCGCCTTTTGCTGGAGGTCTCCTGGGAAGCTCTCGAAAACTCGGCGATTGCGCCCGCGTCCTTGTTTGACGGCCGCGCGGGCATTTTCGTTGGCATGAGCAATGCCGATTACTGGCGAATGGCCTATCGCGATGAGCAACAGATCGACGCCTATTCCGCGCTGGGCAATTCGTTCAGCGTTGCCGCCGGGCGTCTCTCCTATTTGCTGGGTGTCCACGGCCCTTCTCTGACGGTGGACACTGCGTGCTCCTCTTCGTTGGTGGCAGTGCACCTGGCGTGCGCCAGTTTGAGGTCCGGCGAGTGCGACCTGGCGATCGCCGCCGGGGTAAATCTCATCTTGTCGCCGGAAGCTAACATCAACTTCTCAAAATCGCGGATGCTCGCTCCGGACGGGCATTGCAAAACGTTCGACGCCGCGGCGGACGGGTATGTGCGTGGCGAAGGCTGTGGCGTCATCGTGTTGCGACCGCTCTCGGCGGCTCTTGCGGCGCACAATCGCATCTTAGCCGTAATCCGAAGTTCAGCGATTAATCAAGATGGGCGCAGTGGTGGATTAACGGCGCCGAATGGTCCCGCTCAGGAAGCCGTGATCCGCGAAGCCTTAACAGCGGCAGGAGTTGCGGCTGAAGAAATCGGTTATCTCGAAGCGCACGGCACGGGAACATCGCTCGGCGATCCAATCGAAGTGCGCGCTGCGGCCGCAGTGCTGTGCCAGAATCGACTGCCCGCGCAGCCGTTAATGCTCGGCACAATCAAGACGAACGTCGGTCACCTTGAAGCCGCTGCGGGGATAGCCGGCTTGTTGAAAGTAGTGGTTGCGCTAGAGCATAAACAGATTCCACCGCACCTGCATCTCAAGAACAAGAATCCCTACGTCGATTGGGAGCGCCTCCCGATTACGATCCCGGTTGAACTGACGCCGTGGCAACCTATCCATGGCAGACGCATCGCCGGTATCAGTTCGTTCGGTTTTGGCGGCACCAACGCGCACATCATCGTCGAAGAGCCTCCGGTTGTGGCGCCCGCTGCAGCCTCAACCGATCCCCCAGTTCACTTGCTCGCGATATCCGCGAAAACCGGCGAAGCGCTCAAACGGCTGGCGAAAGATTACGCGGATTATTTTTCCTCTCACGCGGTCGCATCGGTGCCGGATGTTTGTTTCACGGCGAATGCAGGGCGTTCACACTTCGCTTATCGCGCGGCCATCCTCGGCGAGACTGGTGATCAATTTGAAAGTGCACTACGCGGCCTCGCGCAAGACGATAAGCCGTCGAACCTTGTCATTGGAGAAGCGCTGGATCTCAAACCCCCGGCGGTCGCGTTTCTATTCACTGGCCAGGGTTCGCAGTATGTCGGAATGGGACGAGAGCTGTACAAGACTTCTCCGACGTTCAAGCGCGCTCTGGACCGATGCGATGAAATTCTGAGGCCTCTTCTGGAAAAGCCTCTGCTTTCCGTTCTGTATCCGGAGAATGGTGTTTCTTCACCGATCAACGAAACCAGATACACGCAGCCGGCGCTTTTCGCCGTCGAATATGCGCTGGCCGAGATGTGGCGGTCCTGGGGCGTACAACCGTCTTTTGTCATGGGGCACAGTGTGGGCGAATACGTGGCAGCTTGCGTTGCGGATGTTATCAGCCTCGAAGACGGCTTGAAACTGGTCGCTGAACGCGCGCGGTTGATGCAATCGCTGCCCGGGGGAGGCAAGATGGCCGCCGTCTTCGCGAGTCGCGAACAGGTCGCGGCTGCGATGGGATCTTCGAAGCATGTTTCTTTTGCGGCGATCAACGGCCGGGATTCGGTAGTAATTTCCGGTGACGCCGCCGAGGTCCAGGAAATCCTCGACCGTCTTGCGAAGGACGACATTATGAGCAGGGAGCTCGAAGTGTCGCACGCGTTTCATTCGCCGCTGCTCGAACCCGTTCTGGATGAATTCGAGAAAAGGGCCGCACGAATCCGATATTCAGAGCCCACTACCGGATTCGTCTCGAACGTTTCCGGGCGCCTCGCCAACGCGCGCTTGATCGGGCGCGGGGAATACTGGCGACGCCACGCGCGCGAGCCAGTGCAATTCGCCGCAGGCATCCAAACGCTCATCGAGCAAGGTGTGGAAGTGTTCATTGAGATTGGTCCTAACCCCGTCCTTCTCGGGATGGCGCGGCATTGCGTGGAGAACGACAAGAAATTGTGGCTACCCTCGCTTTCCTCAAAGCGCGACGACTGGACGCGGATGCTCGAAAGTTTGCAGGCGCTCTACGCCGCAGGTGCTGAAATCAACTGGGCTGGCCTCAGTCGTGACTGGGCGCGCACGCGCCTTGCGCTGCCAACGTATCCGTTCGAGCGTGAACGATATTGGCTGGATCAGACCCCTCGCAAAGGGGGTAAGACGCTCGTCGATCCGGAGAGGTCGTGGCAATTGGCGAAAGCTTCTGCGCTACGCCAATCGCAGCAAAGCCCCCTCGGTTTGAACCTGCATACTTACGCGGACAAGTGGGCCTTTCTCGGACGGCTGACAACGGCCCATGCGGCGAACACCCTTCGCTTACTGGGCGCTTTCGCGCGACCCGGCGAAGAGCACGATGTGGATTCCCTCACAAAATCCTTCGGCATCCCGGAAATGTATCGCTATTTGCTGCATCGGTGGATGACCAGGCTCGCAGCCGCGGGGATGCTTCGCGCCGGACAAGGAACATTTGTGAGCGACGTGCCTTTACCCGACGTGAATATCGCTTCACTTGTCCGCGAAATGGATACGGTGATGGCCGATGACCCACACCTGCTCGCGTATCTCCACAATTGCGGGGATTTCATCACGCCCATCATCGGAGGTACGGAGAGCCCTCTCCAAACGCTTTTCCCGGGCGGCTCCTCCACGCTCGCGGAAAAGCTGTATGCAATCTCGAACGGCAATTACTACTGCAATTGCATTGCTGGCGCGACTGCGGAGGCGGTATCGCGGTCATGGACCATGGATCGCCCTCTGCGAATCCTCGAAGTCGGCGCCGGCACGGGCGGCACTGCTGCGGCGATCTTGCCATTGCTCGACAAAGATCGATCGGAGTATGTGTTCACTGACGTCTCTGACCTTTTCCTCAAGCGCGCGCAGCGGAAATTCGCGGCATTTCCATTCGTGCGCTTCGCTACGTTCGATCTCGATAAAGACCTTGCGACGCAGGGCTTCTCTCCCCATTCATTCGACATTATCGTGGGCGCAAATGTGGTGCACGCCGCTATCGATCTTGATGCCGCACTCAAGCGCATCAACGAACTCCTTACGCCGGGGGGATTCCTGCTATTGCTTGAAGTTACGCGCCACCAGGATTGGTTCGACTTCACAAGCGGCCTGATCGAAGGCTGGCAGCACTTTTCGGATAATTTGCGCAGCGACAATCCTCTTCTTCCACCGGACAAGTGGGAGGCCGCTCTTTTTGAACGCGGATTCGTTGAAGTGGCTGTACTTCCAGAGAAGGGCTCGCCGGCGGAAATTCTCGGCCAGCACGTGATTCTGGCGCGGACTGCGCCGGCGTTGGCCGGCGACATGATTTCCGCCGGCACTTCCATTCCCGGGCTGCAGGCAGACAAACACCCGTCCCATACGCTGTCGTCTGGCGATGAAGGCCATTCCGCTGCTCGCCTTCAGGAATTTCGCAGACGAATCGAAGCGGCGCTTCCCGTCGAGCGTGAGGACTTGATGAACGATTACGTTCGCGCACGTTTGCATGAGGTGTTGCGCCTCGAATCGGGGCGACGCCTCGACCGGAGGCATCGTCTTGTGGAACTTGGCCTTGATTCGCTGATGGCCGTTCAACTGCGCGATCTTCTCGAATCCGGGTTGGGTGTGGGCCGCGTGCTGCCCGCGACGCTCGTTTTCGATTACCCGACGATCGAAGCGGTATCCAAATTTCTATTGCAATCTCTCACGCGTACGGAGGCGGCGCCTTCGCCCGCGCCTTCCGCCGAAATTGAAAAGGCGGAATCCACCGCCGCGCGCCTTCGAGAGGTGGAAGAGATGTCCGACGAGGAAGTTGAGGCGCAGCTTCTAAAACACCTCGAGCGGAAATGAGGCCGCGACTGATTCCCATGCCCAAAGACCTTTTGCAAACGACGGAGCTCTCACCCCTTAAACGTGCCCTGCTTGCGATTGAAGATATGCAAGCAAGACTCGACTCGGCCGAGCGAGAGCGGCGCGAGCCGATTGCCGTTGTCGGCCTCGGCTGCCGCATTCCCGGTGGCGCAAATAGTCCCGAGGAATTCTGGCAATTGCTGCATGAAGGCCGTAGCGGCGTCCGGGAAATCCCCATGGATCGGTGGGATGTCGAAGCCTTTTACGACCCGAACCTCGAAGCGGTTGGAAAAATCATCACCCGCTTCGGCGCATTTCTCGACCAAGTGGATCAGTTCGAGCCGCAATTCTTCGGCATCTCTCCGCGCGAGGCGCTCACGATGGATCCGCAGCAGCGCCTCTTGCTGGAGGTGAGCTGGGAGGCGCTCGAACACGCTGGGCAATCGCCAACCAAACTCGGGAAAACTCGCACGGGCGTCTATTTCGGTGTGTGCGGTAACGACTACGCGCAACGCGTCAGGGACGCTGGCGATCCCGCGCTGTTGGATATGCATTTCATGTCTGGCATCGCGCACAGCATCGCTTCCGGCCGGGTATCTTATCTTTTAGGATTGCAAGGGCCGAGTATTTCGGTGGACACGGCGTGTTCGTCATCTCTTGTGGCGGTTCATTTGGCGTGTCAAGGTTTGCGTGACGGCGAATGCCGAATGGCGCTTGCCGGCGGCGTCAATGTGATCCTTTCACCCGATCCTTTCGTCACGATGTCGCGGGCCGGAATGCTAGCCGCAGACGGCAAATGCAAGACGTTCGACGCCGCCGCGGACGGTTTTGTACGCGGCGAAGGCTGCGGCGTGGTTGTGCTCAAGCGCCTCTCCGACGCGTTGGCCGACGGCGATCGCGTTCTTGCAGTCATCCGCGGTTCGGCTGTCAACCAGGATGGACCTAGCAGCGGCCTTACCGTGCCGAACGGCCCGTCGCAAGTGGCCGTCATCAGAGAGGCGCTGGCGAATGCCGGCGTCAGTGCCGCCGAAGTTGGCTATGTCGAGGCGCACGGCACCGGAACCGCTCTCGGCGATCCGATCGAGATTCAGGCGCTCGGAGAGGTCTTCGGGGCGGGACGCGACGCGGCGTCACCGCTGCAGATCGGATCGCTTAAAACGAATGTCGGTCATCTCGAGGCGGCGGCTGGCGTGGCGGGCCTGATCAAGGTGGTTTTGTCGCTGCAGGAAGACGAAATTCCACAGCATCTGAATTTCAATCGGCCGAGCCCGCACATTGCATGGGAGCGGCTGCCTATCGAAATAGCGACCGTGCGAAAGACGTGGGCGCCGCTCCACGGCAAGCGCATCGCCGGCGTGAGTTCGTTCGGCTTCAGTGGCACGAACGCCCACATAGTGCTCGAAAAAGCGCCAGCCGCCGCGCCGCGCACAGCGGAAGTCAAAGAACGTCCATGGCATCTGCTCACTCTGTCCGCTCGCACAGAATCTGCTCTGCGGACGCTGATTGACCGCGCTGCCCAGCGGATTGAGGCAAGCGAGCCTGATGCTATCGGGGATATCTGCTTCACGGCCAACTTTGGCCGCGCTCACCTCGCGCATCGGCTTGCTGTCTCCGGCGCCACGTCGTATTCCATCGCCGACGAACTTCGGCAATATGTCGCCGGAAAAACGCCGCCCAATGTTGCCCACGGTTTCTGGGAAGGGACCGATCAACCCAAAATTGCGTTTCTTTTTTCCGGCGAGGGTGTCGCAGTACAGAGGGCGTGGGCCGCGAACTTTACGAGAGCTCGCCGGTTTTTAAGCGCGCATTCGATCGTTGTGACGCCGTCTTGCGCGCCGGCCAGGGTCGCTCTTTGCTGGATGTGCCTTATGCCGGGTCGGCCACGAATTCGGCGCATGACGAAACACCTTTCGCACACGCTGCCTTGTTCGCACTGGAATACGCGATCTCCGAGCTGTGGCGGTCTTGGGGCGTGCAACCGGCGTTTGTGCTCGGGCGCGGCATTGGCGAATTCGTGGCGGCCTGCGTGGCCGGCGTATTCAGCGCGGAGGATGCCCTGCTCCTAATTGCCGAACGCGAGCGTGCGATGCAGGTGCAGGCGTTCGAGCACGCCGCCGCGAATGTAAGATTCAACGCTCCGCAATTGCGTGTGGTTTCCAATCGAACCGGCAGAGTCGCCGAGGCCACGAAAATTGCGACAGTTGAGTATTGGCGTCAATCTTCTCAGGAGCCTGACCAGTTTGCAGTTGGTATGGAGACGCTCGCCAAAGCGGACTGCACGGTCTTCCTTGAGGTCGGGCCTAATCCTTTGCTGCTAGAACTCGGCCGGGGAATTGTCAATCCAGAGGGAGCGTTGTGGGCTGCTTCGCTGCGGTCAGGCCGAAGCGATTGGTCGGAGATGCTCAACACCCTCGGCCAACTCTACGTTCACGGCGTCGAAGTGGACTGGGCCGGATTCGATCGCGATTATTCGCGACGCAAGGTCAGCCTCCCGACATATCCATTCGAGCGCGAACGATTCATGGTGGATCCGCCACCTGCCCGGACAGCTCGATTGGAGGACGACCGCGACACTTCATCCCCTGGCCGCACGGCGGTTTGAAACCCCCTCGCTCCAGGAAATCGTCTTCGAGACCCGCGATCACTGCTTCGGCTCCGGCCTTTGTGGAGGACCATCGTGTATTCGGTAGAATCGTTTTTCCCGCCGCGGGTTATCTTGAGGCCGTTCGCGCAGCGGCGGAATCGGGCTTGGGCGCTGCCACATGGACGATTGAAGATTTCACGATCGGCGAAGCCTTGGCGCTCGACGAAACCGAGGAAAAGCGCCTTCAGATCGTCTTATCGCGCAGGGACGACGGCACGGCTAGTTTCAAGGTTTGGAGCGCGGCTACGAGCACAGGCCAAGGGAACGTGACCTGGCGGTTACACGCGTCCGGCGCGCTGAGGCACGCGCACGAAATCGCGGCGCCCGAGCGGCTGGACATTGACGCCATCCAACGCGGTGCCCAGCAACTCGACATGGAATCTTTTTATGCCGGCTACGAGCGACGCGGCATCGGTTTCGGAGCGCGTTTTTGCGGGGTGCGCCGTGTCTGGCGGCGCGCAGGATCATCGCTGGGATTGATTGAGGCGCCGCCAGTCACGGGCGCGGAATCAGGCCTATACGGCATCCATCCTGCGCTACTGGACGCGTGCATTCAGGTCGTCGTTGCTGCCGTTCACGAGGGCGACAATGCGAAAGATGCGGAAACATTGTTCATGCCGCTCGGAGTTGAGTCGTTCACGCTGTTCGCGCGTCCCACGGGGAAGATTTGGAGCGTTGCGACCATAGAAAAAGCCGTGCCCGGGGCGGAAACGGTCAGGGCCCACATCCGTGTGACGGATGAACAGGGCTGCGTCATCGCCGAATTTCGCGGTATGTCATTCAAGCGCGCGGAACGCTCGATGCTTGAGCGCGCGATCGGGAAAGGTATTGACGACTGGTTCTATGAAATCGGTTGGGAAGCTCTTCCTGACTCGCGCGAGCAATCGGCAGGAATCGAGAAGTCATCGCCAGAAACACGGCGCTGGCTCGTTTTGGCCGATCGTGGCGGCACAGGCGAACGTCTTGCCAAGCGGCTCGTCGCTCTCGGCGACCAGTGCACGCTCGCGTTCGCTCACGGCGGGAGATCTTCCACCAATGGCGCTCTGGCATTGGACGCCACGTCGTCTGACGATATGGAGAAACTCATATCCCGGTTCACAGCGGAAAGCGCGGGAGCGCCAACTGGTGTCATCTACCTATGGGCGCTTGACGCCTCGGACGTCGCCAAACTGGATACGGAAGGGTTGGAGCGCGAAGAGCGATTCTGGTGCGGCGGCGCACTGCATCTGGTGCAGTCCCTTGCTCGACACGCGGGCGCGAGTCCTCCCAGGCTGTGGCTGTGCACGCGCGGCGCGCAAAAAGCGCACGAGAGCGACTCCACCGTATCGCCGATCGGGGCCACCGTTTGGGGCTTGGGGAAAGTCGTTGCGCTTGAACATCCGGAGTTGCGTTGCGTGCGCATCGACCTTGCTCCAGATGACGGAGGCGATGAAATCGACACATTGTGTTCGGCCTTGCGACGCGACGGATGAAGAAGACCAGGTAGCGTTGCGCGCTGGGCGCCGATGGGGCGCGCGCCTCACGCGTGCCAATTTGAAGCCTGCCGCCAGCGCGCAGCCCGCCGAGCATCTTGCCGGTTCTCCTTACCACCTGACTTTCACCGAGCGAGGGTCAATCGACAACTTGAAGCTCGAGCGAACCGGCCGTTCCGCCCCCGCCAGAGGCCAAGTGGAGATTCGCGTTCACTCCACAGCACTCAATTTCCGTGACGTCATGAATGTGTTGGACTTATATCCGGGCGATCCGGGACCACTGGGAGTGGAGTGCTCCGGAACCATAGTGGCTGTGGGTGAAGGTGTCTCGGGATTTGCTGTCGGAGATGCAGTCGTCGCGATCGCCCCAGGCAGTTTTTCGGCTTACGTCACCACGTCGGCGGAGTTGGTAGCACGAAAGCCTGCCCACTTAAGTTTCGCCGAGGCCGCCACAATTCCCGTGGCCTTCCTCACCGCGGATATCACCTTGAACCAACTCGCCAAGATTCACGCCGGCGATCGCGTGCTGATCCACGCGGCGGCGGGTGGAGTGGGATTAGCCGCGCTCGCGTTCGCAAAGCGCGCCGGTGCAGAAATCTTCGCTACAGCCGGATCGCCGGAAAAACGGGCCCTCCTCAAATCCCTGGGCGTCCCGCACGTCCTGGATTCGCGTTCGGTTTCGTTCGCCGATGAGGTCATGAAAATCACCGGAGGGCGCGGCGTCGATGTCGTGCTCAATTCGCTTGCTGGCCAACTTCTCGATCGGACATTCGATGTCATTGCGCGCGACGGCCGTTTCCTTGAAATCGGCAAGCGTGGCATTTGGGAGCCGGACCGCGTCCGAAATCTTGGCCGCAACATTCAATATTTCATCGTGGATTGGGGCGAGGACGCCCGCAACCACCCTGCCAGGGTCGGCGCTCGGCTTCGCCCGCTGATGGCGGAATTCGATCGCGGTGAGCTCGAGCCTTTGCCCCACCGAACCTTCCCTCTGAGCGAGGCAAAAGCAGCGTTTCGTTTCATGGCGCAAGGTCACCACACTGGTAAATTGATTTTGGGCCAACAGGAAATGTGGGACAGCGCTGGCGCGTCATCAGCGCCCCTCATCACGTCGCAGGGGACTTATTTGATCACTGGCGGGCTGCGTGGCCTCGGCCTCATGACGGCCCAATGGCTCGTCGAAAAGGGGGCGCGCCACATTGTTCTCACGGGGCGCCACGAGCCGGACGCGGAATCTGCCGAGGTGATTCGTGCGCTCGAATCGAAGGGCGCCAAGGTGCGCGTCGGGAAAGCCGACGTGTCGGACCCAGAAACGATGGCCCGATTGCTAGAGGATGTGCGCGTCACAATGCCGCCTCTGCGCGGCGTAATTAATTCGGCGACCGTCCTAGATGACGGCATTTTGCTGCAGCAGAATTGGAACAGGTTCGCCACTGCCTTTGCTTCGAAAGTCACGGGCAGCCTCCTGCTGGACCAATTGACCGCGTCCGATCCGTTGGACTTTTTTGTTATGTATTCGTCCATGGCGGCTGCATTGGGCGCGCCTGGCCAAGGAAATTATGTGGCCGCGAATTCCTTTATGACGGGGCTGGCGTTCGCCCGCCAGTTGGCGGGCCGCCCGGCGCTGAGCGTGGACTGGGGTGCTTGGTCCGGGAGGGGCCTTGCGGTTGAGCTCGGAATCAACGAGCGCACGGAACAAACGGGTCTCGGAGTGATTGACCCACGTGGAGGATTTGCGGCGTTGGAGGCGGCGTTGCGAAGCAAGCGCGCGTCAGTAATTGTGTGCCCGGCGGATTGGCCGAAATTGCTATCTATATTCTCGCGCGGCGATCGCCTCCTCCCTTTCTTCAAGCACGTCGCGAAAACTGTTTCGACCAGCCGACAAGTCCAGAGCGCGTACAAAGGTCCTGCATCAAGTTCAAGTCAGGCGAAGGCGGATCTGCTGGTGGAACGCTTGGTCGCGGCTGCGCCCAATCAGCGTCGTGCGCTGGTGGTCGACCAAATCCGGCGCGATGCCGGACGCGTTCTCGGCCTTAAAAACCTGGAATTGTTGCCTAACAACAAACCGCTCAATGAACTCGGTCTCGATTCAGTGATGGCTATTGAATTGCGCAATGCCATTCGTGCTGCAATAGGCCAAAATCTTCCCGCCACGATGTTATTCGATTATCCGACGGTGGACGCTTTGACGAATTATTTGTACTGCAGTGTCCTCGCATTTGAGGAAACTCCCAACCCCGCGCCGCGTGCGATGCAACAAGTGTTCGCCGGAGATGATTTGCTCCAACAGATCGAAGGCCTCGACGATAATGAGATCGACCGGCTGCTGATTGAAAAAGCGAGGGAAGAGCGCTAAGCAAAATTGTGAAAGCATCAAAAGGATCACCATGAGTCAAAAACATGAGACACCGTTTGAAAGCATTGAGGGCGCACTGGAGTATATGAATCTTCTTCTTGAGGCCGCACGGGAAGCACAAGGGGAAGTGGAAGCGGAAATCGCGCTTGCCGTGGAACCCTCAATGGTGCGCCGAAAGCAGGCGCTCCAGCTCGCAGACTACAAGCTCGTCAAACTTTCGTCGCATATCGATTCGACTCGAAAGATCTTGAATGACTTGAGGATGCTGCGCCGGTTGTTGTTGGACGAGCGAAAAGTTACCCGCCCGCGGAATGTGGTCCGTGCAAAAGGAGTCTCTCCAGGAATTTGATCGGACACGCCTTTGCTTCGGCGCTGGCAGGCAATTGCTCGCCGGGATAAGTTCCTGAGCGCCAACCTCAGATTCTCCCACCTCTCCTCTCCTACTGCAGATGAAACCGAACAGAGTGATTACTTCCGGGGTCTGGTCCCATTTGTACTTGATCGACTCCGCACATTGTATTCCCAGGTGCTCTCCAGCCGAACCGGAAGGGGCCGTCCATGTGGATCTCCAAGATGGTACTAGGCGCCGGGTACCAATCGATTTATAACGGCCGATCCATTGCTGCAGCCGTCTCCGGCCTCTATTCTACGAATAGACCCGCCACTACAAAGGAGAATACAGCATGGCAGCCAACCCACAAACGCCAGGTCCATCCGCTGATTCCTCCCATCAATTGAATAAGCATTTGGGATGCAACGGCGCTGAACTGATAACCTGTTTTGCCTGCGGTGATAGATATTGTCCTGTCTGCGAAGAATGCGCGTGTGACCAGCTTGCCGAGTTCCTGGATGAACTTCACAAGGTCCAAAAAAGGGAAAGCAGAATGCCCTTACTGCAGCATTTCATCGAGGATTGGGATCAGTGAGTACGAATGAACCGGGGTCACCCTGGCGGCCGGTTCGAGGAAACACCATCAAGGTCTTAGCCGCGTTGCTTCAATCAATCGCGAGGAGCGATTACATCCTCTCCTGCAAGCCTGCCTTGTGATGGCTTTTTCCACCACGCTGAGTGAAGTCGCTTTAAACCTCTACTCATACGAAGACCTGTTGCTCTGGAAGGAATAACTCCTCGTCAGCACGTTCATGTACTCGCTCAACGATGCCGATCCGGGCGTGTAACGGATCTTGCTGAACCCACATATTCGCCAAACAGAAGATTACTCAACCACAAACCTCAAGTTCGTCGGCGCTGCGGGAAGATCTCCAGAGGTTTGGGTAAGGGTGACGAGGGGATGCGGATAGGTGTACGGCGTATAGCCGGGCTTGGCTGTCGAGCCGTTGAAATAATCGCGGTTTATTCTGATATAGTTTGCTGTCGTATCCGTCGATCCTCCACAACTATCGGCGTTGCCTGACCCGTAGTCGCTAGTCCCGACATTCGAAAGGGGTTGGCGGCTGTTAGCCCAGATGTATGCAGGCTCGGGATCGCCAACATATGCCGAAGCAGAATAGCCAAATGAAGCTAGCGAATAAGTAGCACTTCCCTTCCCGTCATGCCCGGTGCCGTTCACGTACCCAAGACCAATCTGGCGAGGTGCGGGGTAATCCGCCCCACCGGATGTTCCCTGCCCCCAACATGGGATTGGTCCTGCATTGCGCTGCAAGGCCATTTCGGTCATGTCGATGTCCAACTTAGTGCCGTAATCGGTTGATACGATTGGTGGCAGCGTGTTATCGTGCACGACAAAGCCGCCGCCGCGGACAAACATCCACCAGTTCAAATTGAAGGTTGTCCCATCATTGTACCCGTTGAAATTACCGACATTGTTGTAATACTCAAAGTCGCGCTGCCCGATCAAGCCGGTATCGACACCGTGGGTCCCGTAGCCTGCGTTGTTCATCACGTTGTATCGAAATACATTTCTTGCGCCCTCATCGTTGTCGGTGGCGTTCAAGTAGCCATGGAAATCGGACGACTCGATGTAGAAATTATGCTGCCCGTCCGGGTCGTTCATCCCGTAAAAGGCGGTCGTCGTCCATGCTGTCTGATCGAATGGTTGAAGATGAACCGCGAGGGGCGCCATTGAGAAAGGGGAAGAGTCGAAGGAGCAATTTGAGACGACGCCACGGCTGACATTTGTGAATATGGAATCTCCATTACCCTGCTCGATCCAACAGTTTTGAATAATGATCGCTTTTCCACCCCCAGCGTTAAAAACAATTCCATCGCCGGCGCCAGTCCCCTCCTGAATCTTGAAACCTGAGAGATTGGTATGAAAAGATGAATCCTCCCTGACATTGAACATCGCAGAGCTTGAGTTGTTGATTAACACCGTGCTGGGGATTGTCGAAATGAGCCACCGCTTGCAGTTGGCTGGAGAGGTACCCGCTACAATCGCGCACGCGCCGCCCGTGCTGGTAATGTTCATCGTAAGCGTCGGACTGCTGAAGCTGATCACGGTTCCCTGCATCCAGTTCTGGCGGTTTCCGGTTTCGGAGATGCGCAGGGTCTCTCCCGCACTGATTGCAGCCAAACTTCCGCTGACCAATGTACTGGTAATATTTAACGTTTTTGAACCGGTTCCGATAGTCAGGATATCGGAACTGAAGGCCACGATTCTTCCCGCACCCGATCCGTTGACCGTAATCCCTTTCCCCGAAATAGTCACGCCGGAAGTCCAAATACAGGTACCCGGAGGGATGATTACGGTATCGCCCTCAGCCGCCGAGTTGATGGCTGCCTGTACGGCGCTTGAGCTGCAGGAAGCTGCATTGACGGTTTTCGCAAACGCGTCCTGGCCAAAGAACGCGCTAAATATCAAAGCGAATGTTAACAACCAGTTTGTTATATTGATCCTCGTCATTCCCGACGTTCCTCTCCTAATAAACCTCAAACCACGGATCCCTCTCACAAAGGCAGACATCACATTCATTCAGTCAAAAGCCACGGTCCCGGACGACTTGATATAAGGGCATCGCGCCAATTTGACTTTCTTGTCCACGTGCCAATTCTAGAAATCTACGGATTTGAAGCCGTGTCGACAGCGATTTTCATTGCCGTACCTGATCTCTAAGTCACTTCTTTTGTTGGCTCCACGTTCCAAATTCAGCTGATGCATCTTTCCCCTGAGGAGCTGAACCCTCCAATTTACATGGTACTATCAGCCTGCAAATATACGCCCATTCACCTACCCCTTTTCCCTCACAACGGCGAGAAATCGACTGAATTTGGGCGCACCCGATGTCGCGATAAGCTCTGATCCTATGGAGCTTCCGCTCACCATTGCTCCGCGCTCCGAATAATGCCGTTAACGTGGGGCAGTTGCGCGTGGAACAAGAAGGGCAAATAAGAGTAAGAGGCTTCCTCAAAATACCTGAAAGGCACTGTTTGCGCCGTCTGGAGATTCCAATTACTATGGCATAACTCTTTTTTTTACAATATGTAAGGCGCGCCATACGTTAAGGTGCCCTGGCAAATCGATTGCACCAAGCCAGGCCGGCACCGTCCATGAATGGGCGGTAGTGTACCTCTGCGCGGCGAGGACTTGGACGGCCTCGCATTTCGTATGACAAATGAAAAGCTAAGTTCGGCTGGCCGAAAACTACTGTCGGGCTCGATGGTGCGATTGGTGAGCTTTGCCGTTTCGGCCGTTTCCGCGTTCTTCCTGATGCCTTTTATCGTGCGGCACCTGGGAGATCGGACGTATGGTTTCTGGACTCTCGCATCTGCATTTATCGGCTATTACGGTGTACTTGACCTGGGATTTTCAAACGCCGTGTCCCAGTACATTTCGATAGCGATCGGACACAATGACCCAGCGGAATGCCGCGCCGTATTCAATTCAGCATTGCGGATTCAATCCTTTTTAGGAGGCGTTGTCTTAATCGCGACCGCTGCCACAGCCGCCGCAACCCCGTATTTTGCGAAGAATGCCGCGGATGCCTCGATCTTCCGGGAAGTTATCATTATCCTGGGCGTAGCCGTCGCGATTGGGTTCCCGGCAAAAGCCTATGGGGGAGCTCTTGAGGCGCAAGTCCGATTCGATATCACATCCTGGTTGGGGCTTCTCGGATTCGCTCTTCGGACAGGGCTTACGGTTTGGGCTATCTTGGTCGGCGGCCAGTTGCTCGCTTTGGCTTGGATCACGCTACTGACTTCGCTGCCCGTGATTGTGCTCCAGATATGGTTTGCGCGTCGTGAGGCTCCTTGGGCGCGAATCGACGGCACGTCCTTGGCGCCGACTCGAGCTAAGCCCCTCTTCTCTTACAGCATTTACACCTTTGTCGGCACCCTTGGAGACATGCTGCGCTTTCAAGTAGATGCAGCCGTCATTGCGGGTTTCATTGGATTAGCGGCTGTCACACACTACAGAGTCGCTAGCCAATTCAATGCATATTATCTGAATATCGTGTGCAGCGCGGTGGGCATCCTTCAGCCTCTCATGGGTCGGCTACACGGGGCGCAGGACAAGGATCGCCTGGAAAAAGTATTCTTTTTCGCGACGAGAGCCTCCCTGTGTTTCTCCATTTTCATCGGCCTCAGCCTCATCACCTGGGGAAAACCATTCATTGCGCGCTGGATGGGTCCGCAATATGAGGACGCGTACTGGCCCCTCGTGGTTCTATCGCTGGCCGTGCTGCTCGATGTAGGTCAAAACCCGTCGATCAGTCTTCTGTACGCCACCTTCAAACATCGATTCTATACGTACATGAATTCCGCGGAGGGTGTCATCAATTTGGTTGTCAGTCTTCTTCTCGCTCGCCCCTTGGGAATCCTCGGGGTAGCGCTGGGCACTTTAATTGCGGCGTTTCTCATCCGCGTCGTGGCCCAGCCGTATTGGGTATGCAAAGTCAGCGGACTCCACTACGGCAATTACATGAAATTTCTGGGATACACCACGCTCCGGTGCTGCGGTCTCATGGCTGTAGCAGCTGGAGTAGCGGCATGGGGATTGAAACCCAGCTACCCTTTATTGGTCAGTTCGGCGGTTTGCGCGACTGCAATCTATGCCATCGGGTCTTGGTTCCTGGTCTTCAATCAGCGGGAACGCGACCAATTCTTATCCGTCCTGGCTCATCGTACCGCGAAAAAGACGGAGCTGGCGCCAGCCGTAGTTCAGGCAGAATAACCGTTCCATTATCTGTAGCCTGCGCTATCGTTCCCAGCCGAGCCCATAGGAGTCAAGCTCCCTATTGCCCCTAATATGGAGCCGGTGCCTTCGGCGGGTCTTCGGTTATGGTCTTCGTCTCCAGTCGGGATGGGCATAATTTGAGGGCCATCAGGAGGTGTCTTAAGTGCATGGGCGGCATTGACCTATTTCAAGGAAATGCTTTCGTAAATGGTGGTAAAACATTTCCGCGACTTCTCAGAAGAGGCTGATTGTTTTCGGCACAAACGGCGTTAAGCGTTTCGGCGATTGCTAACATGCTTATTTACAGTTACTTAGCTGTTGGCCTCCTTGAAATATTCGACCAGTAGCCCATAATCTGGCAACGGGATTGCACTTATTGCCGTTGGTATCCATGTAGCATTAATGGCGGTAGCCTATCTAGCCATCTAGATTGGATCCGGCTGATCCGGGCCTTGTCTGCCGTCACGAAATCTAGGATGCGACTAGGATCGAAGACACTAAGTAATGCCTAAGCAGTGATCCCCGGGGTCTCGAGGAATTTTACTAAGGCAAATTAATGCGTTTCATGGAATCCGGTATTTCTGGCGCATGGCTGATTGATCCGACTCCCCACGAGGATGATCGCGGCCGGTTTTTGCGAGCCTGGTGCGCACGCGAATTTGCGGACCACGGTCTCGACTTCGCGCCTGTCCAGGCGAATATGGGATTCAGCGTACGCAAAGGGACCGTCCGGGGCATGCATTTTCAAGAGGTCCCCGCTGTTGAGGCCAAGCTGGTTCGATGCACGAGGGGAGCCATGTTCGACGTTGTTCTCGATCTGCGGCCTGAGTCGCCCTCCTATGGCAAGTGGTATGGGGCAGAGTTGACTCCGGAAAACAGCCGGATGCTTTATGTTCCTGAACGCTGCGCCCATGGGTACCAAACCCTGCAAGATTCCACAGAGATGTACTACATGGCATCGGAGTATTACACCCCAAATGCAGCGCGCGGTTTGCGATTCGACGATCCCGCGTTCGGCATTGAATGGCCACTCGAAGCTACGGTGGTCTCTGATCAGGATCGCAACTGGCCGCTCGTGAGCGGCAGGAGATAATGATGAATATTGAGACCGCCCTTCGAGAGCGCGAATCCGCCGGGAATCCGATCCGCGTCGGAATGGTCGGAGCCGGTGCAACGGGCCGCGCCATCGCCCTGCAGCTCGGAACACCAGTGCACGGGATTCGCTTGGTGGCGATTGCCAACCGGACTCTGGGGCACGCTGAACGCGCGTATCGGGAAGCGGGAATCACGAAGTGGGTGCTTTCAAAGTCTGCGCATGAAGCGGAAGCTGCCATATCCCGCGGGCTCCCCGTATTGACCGACGATCCGTTCATGCTGACCGCCTGTGAAGGGATCGACCTGATCGTAGAAGTGACGGGCACAGTAGAACCCGCGCTTCACGTAGCGCTGGACGCGTTCAACCACCGTAAGCACGTCGTCCTGGTGAACGCTGAACTCGATTCACTCCTCGGCCCGATTCTCAAAGTAAAGGCAGATCAAGCGGGAGTTGTAGTCACCAACACCGACGGGGACGAACCGGGCGTGGCGATGACCCTGCTGCGCTATCTGCGGTCTCTCGGGCTTCGGCCGGTGGCGGCGGGCAATATCAAGGGAATGGTTGACTATTATCGAAACCCGGACACCCAGAAGGCGTTTGCCGAGAAGAATGACCAAGACGTAAGGAAAGTCACGTCGTTTGCCGATTCCACGAAATTGTCCATGGAGGCGACGCTGATCGCCAACGCGACCGGGTTTCAGGTCGGCCGCCGCGGCATGTATGGCCCCGCATGCAAATATGTTCGAGAAATGTCGAACCTGCTGCCGGTTGACCAGCTATTAAGCACGGGGCTTGTGGATTACGCCCTGGGGGCAGCGCCGCACACGGGAGCCTTCGTCATCATTCACGAGGTGTCACCGCTTAAGAAGGCTCAATTGGCATATTACAAAATCGGCGACGGGCCGTTCTACGTTTTCTACACACCGTTTCATCTGCCTCACCTTCAGATCGCTTCGACAATCGGTCGAGCGGTCATCCATCACGACGCCACCGTCGCCCCTATCGGAGGCCCGGTTTGCGAGGTGGTGTCCGTTGCCAAGAGCGATTTGAAAGCAGGCGAGCGTCTGGACGGAGTTGGGGGTTTCTGCACGTACGGACTGATCGACAATGCGCCTGCCGCTCGCGCCATGGACGCCCTGCCAATTGGACTATCGGAAGGCCGCGTGTTGAGAAGAGACGTTGCGAAGGACCAAGTGGTCTCCTTTGATGACGTCGAGGCGGTCGCCGGCGGGTTAGTCGAAGAACTCTGGCGGGAGCAAAATGCAAGAAATTGGACGCTTCCGACGCGCAGCGAACAGGCATCGGCAATGCAGCCGGCACCGGCAGGCAGGCTCTGATGAAGAAGGTCATGCCCAACGCATCGTTCTGGAAGGGCCGCCGTGTGCTCCTGACAGGGCATACCGGGTTCAAGGGAAGCTGGCTCACGTTGTGGCTGGAAGCGCTCGGCGCCGACGTAACGGGATACGCGCTCGATCCTCCAACACAACCGAACTTGTTCGAACAGGCGGGCGTGGCAAGCTCGGTCCGGACGATCTGCGCGGACATTCGCGATTTCCAGCAATTCAAGGCTGCCATCGGCTCGACCCGTCCGGAAGTGATCATTCATATGGCTGCGCAGACCGTGGTGCGTTCGCGGTTACGAGGATCCCATCGAAACTTATTCCTCCAACGTAATGGGGACCGTTCACCTCTTCGAAGCAGTCCGGCAGTTGGGACGGCCCTGCACGATCGTTAACGTCACCAGCGATAAGTGCTACGAAAACCAGGAGTGGGTCTGGGGACATCGCGAAAATGAACCCATGGGCGGTCACGATCCGTACTCGAATTCGAAGGGCTGCGCTGAACTGGTGACTTCCTCTTTTCGAGACTCGTTTTTTCCTCCTGCTTCGTTTAAGAATCACGGCGTAGCCGTTGCAAGCGCTCGTGCGGGGAACGTAATCGGGGGCGGCGATTGGACCAGTAATCAGCTTATACCCGATCTGATGAGGGCTTTCCTTTCAGGCAAATCCTGCCTGATACGAAATCCTTCCGCGATCCGGCCCTGGCAGTTCGTTCTGGAACCATTGCGGGGATATCTGATTCTTGCAGAGCGTCTTGCTGAGGATGGTTCTCGCTTCGCCTCAGGTTGGAACTTTGGACCCGTCAATGCGGATGCCATGCCTGTGTCGTGGATCGCGAGCGAATTGGCAAAGTCGTGGGGTGACGGCGCATCGTGGAGTCATGATGGCTCAGATCATCCACGGGAGGACCACAGCCTCAAGCTGGACGTTTCCAAAGCCGCGGCGCTGTTGGATTGGCGCCCCGCTCTTCCCTTGAGCCAAGCACTGCAATGGATTGTCGAGTGGTATCGCGCGTTTCAGTCCGGGAGCGATCTCCCTTACCTGACTCGGGCACAAATTGAAAGGTACGAGGCGCTCGCGCGGGACGAAAACCAGCCGGTCCTGTCGCCATTGTCAACCTAGCGGAAGCCCCGCAAGTACCGCGAAAACCTCCGGCAGGAAAAGCAGACTAGAGAACCAGGAGAAATCGTTCCAATGCCAAACATCGTCGTCCTTGGATCAGGAATGGCAGGATTCGGCGCCGCGCATAGGCTCCATGGCGAAGGAATCACACCCGTAATGTACGATAAGAACTCCTACTATGGCGGCCACACGGCGTCCTTTCGTTTCGACGGGTCCTTCCTTTTCGATATTGGCCCGCACATTTCTTTTACCAAAGATACCCGCATTCAGGAATTGTTCGCCGATAGCGTCGATCAAAAATACGAGACTTTGCAGATCAACCTGAATAATTACTGGCGCGGCTACTGGCCGCTTCATCCCGTCCAGCTTCACCTGCATGGTTTGCCGGAAGACCTGATCGTCAAGGTCATATCGGACTTCGTGGAGGAACGTCAGGCGCCTGAACGAACAATTCGAAACTATGAGGACTGGCTGCTGGCTAGCTTTGGCCCGACGTTCGCCGAGTCTTTTCCCATGCAGTACACGCGGAAATACCACACTACCACCGCCAACAATATGAGCACCGATTGGTTGGGCCCGCGCATCTATCGCCCCAGCCTCGAAGAGGTATTGCGCGGCGCGATTTCGGCAGCGGCCCCGCAAATTCATTACATCACGCACTTCCGGTACCCGAAAGAAGGCGGGTTCATGTCCTACCTGAGGAAGTTCATACCTCTGGGAAACCTGAACCTCAACCATGAATTGATTTCGATCGATCCCCGCACGCGGCAACTCACGTTTTCGAATGGCACGGTGACGGACTACGATGCGCTGGTCTCCTCGGTGCCGCTGCCTGATCTTATTCCAATGATTCAGGGCGCACCGCAAGATGTCGTTGACGCTTCCCGGCGACTTGCGTGCTCGACGTGCGTTCTGGTCAACGTGGGCGTTAACCGGCAGGACATTTCCAATGCCACGATGACTTATTTCTACGACGAGGATATTTGCTTTACGCGGCTCGGCTTTCCGCACATGCTCTCCGCTACGAATGCCCCTCCGGGTACGGGCAGCATCCAGGCGGAAGTGTACTTCTCGGAAAAATACAAGCCGTTTACCGGATCACCCGACGCCTTGATCGAACCGGTCATCAGGGACCTGCGACGTTGCGGCCTTCTCCACGACGACGACCGCATCATGTTCAGGAAGGCGATGTTGCTGCGATACGCCAACATCATTTTTGACCTCGAGCGAGCGGCCGCCCTGAAGACGGTCCATGGTTATCTTGATGATCTCGGTATCGCATACTGCGGACGCTACGGAGACTGGGGCTACATGTGGACGGACGAGTCATTCATCAGTGGAGAGAATGCCGCCCAGAAGGCACTCGAGAAACTTGCGAATTTGCGGTGCAAATAGGCGGGAGCGGAGCAGTACAGGCCTCTCCTCCGGCGATCGGCGGAGACTCACACGCAAAGGTGCATATCGAAGTTCCGGTCGTTCAAGACATTCGATGAAAATAGCCTTCGTATTTCCGCCGATGTGGACGCCACATTCGGATGGTTCCCTGCAGATATGGAATCGTGAAGTTACGACGCGGCTATCGAAACACTGCGACGTCCTGGTTTATTCGAGTCGGCAACTATCCGGGCTCCCCGACCCCAAGGATGGTGTGCAGTATCGCCCTTATGATAAGGCCCACGAGCGAGTTGACGGGGTGCAGTATCGCCGCTTCTCCACGCGCTGGGATCAACGCTTTCTGAAGCGCCTTAAACTCATTCATAAAGCTCTGAGAATCCAACGCCCGCTCTTCTCAACCGATCTGTGGTTCCCCATCTATGCATTGAAAGTGGCGTTGAACATTCGCAAACAGGGCTGCGATCTTGTGCATGTATATTACTATCCGCAGTTCGCGAATCTGATCAAATGGTTCAATCCGAATGTTCGAGTGGTCCTAAATAACCATGGGGAATCAATCTATCGGGTCAAGTATACAGATATAAAGAAGAGGCTCCGTCGGATCGATTCGGTCATCTCCTGCAGTGATTTCATTACTCAGTACACATGCGATATGTTTCCCGAAATCGCGGACCACTGCAGGACAGTTCCTATGGGACTATCACCGGATATATTCATTCCTCGGCGCCAAAGTGCCAATCCGGATAATCACACTTCCAAGCGGCTTTTGTCTGTTTCACGAATCGCTCCGGAGAAAGGCATTCATGTTTTACTTGACGCCTTCGAGCTAATCATCCGAGAACATCCGGAAGCCACTCTGACCCTTGTCGGACCGGAGTGGATTGCTCCGCGTGAGG
Organism: Terriglobia bacterium; assembly: GCA_963757625.1. Taxonomy (GTDB): domain Bacteria; phylum Acidobacteriota; class Terriglobia; order Acidiferrales; family UBA7541; genus Palsa-360. The sequence goes on from CAVWSJ010000007.1 coordinate 1,226,466, forward strand.
ATATTGTTGATCTGTGCCTGGGAAAAAATGTGGCGGCCACTCTTGATCTATTTTACGAGGGCAGCTACGTTTTGCAACTACAAAACAAGCTAAGCTCCGAGGCCGCCAAGCGAGTTACATTTACCGGATTCGTGGCGCACAGCGATGTTCCTGTTTACTTCGGAAATGCGGATATTTACGTTAGCGCTTCTCTCCACGAATCCTTTGGTATGAGCGTAATCGAAGCAATGGCAGGTGGCTTGCGGGTCGTCGCGCCGCGAATTGAAGCCTTTGACGATTTGATTTCAGATGGATGCACCGGCCTGCTCGTCGAACCAAACAATCCATCAGCGATTGCCGATGCGGTCATCAAACTCCTTAAGAATCCAACTCTTGGGGACTCCCTGTCTTGCGCTGCGCGCGAAACAGTTTGCGAACAGTTTTCCTGGGATACGATCTGCTCCTCGCTCTTGCAAATCTATCGCGATATGCAGGACACCAAGGGCGGCTCCCCGCATAAAGCGGACTTCGCCATAGATTAACGCCTATGAATCCCAACCATACAGTACGTTTGGTCCGATCCTAGTCTGTGTCTGTCAAATGCCGGAGTAACGGCATACAGCCCGACGTTATGGAGACTAGAAAATGAACGAGCGACAAGAACCAATGGTCAGCGTGTTGACGCCTGTTTATAACATGGGGCAATTTCTGCCCGATTGTATTGAAAGTGTCCTGCGACAAAGTTATAAGAACTTTGAATACATAATCGTGAACAATTGCAGTACCGATCAAACTCTCGAAATCGCATTGGCCCATGCGAAAAAAGACACCCGGATCAAGGTTCACAACAATACTGAGTTCGTTGGGGTCATCGCAAATCATAATATTGCCTTTGGACTGATCTCTCCCAACAGCAAATATTGCAAGGTGGTATCCGCCGATGATTGGATCTTCCCGGATTGTCTTGCGCAAATGGTTGCGTTGGCGGAGGCCAACCCATCGGTAGGCATTGTCGGAAGTTACCAAATCAGCGGGAGTTCCGTGCGGTGGCAGGGATTCGCACATCCACAAACTGTTTTCCCCGGCCGCGATGTCTGCCGGAAGATCTTCCTTGATGATGAGCCGACATTTGGATTCGGCAGCCCGTCTTCACTTTTGTACCGCGCCGATCTCATAAGGGATGGCGATGCTTTTTATCCCAATCCGTGTCCGCACTCGGATACGAGCGCCTGCTTTGAATCCCTAAAGAATTCCGACTTCGGATTTGTGTACCAGATACTCGCGGGCGAGACAACCCATGCAGAAACGCAGTCCTCGAAATCTGAGAAGCTGAACCGCTATTTTCCCTCTTTTCTGAGCGATCTCATAAATTACAGCCCGTTTTATCTCAGCAAGGAAGAATGCAATCAGGTATTGAAAAAACAGCTCGACAGATATCATCGATTTTTGGCTGTCAACCTGCTGGCATTTCGTGGAAATGAGTTCTGGCAATACCATAAGGGCAGGCTCGAAGAATTAGGTCATCCACTTAAAACATCCATGTTGCTGAAAGGCGCGGCGACCGCCGCTTTTCGAGAGATTCGTAACCTCGCAATTGCCATGCGAAAATATTCGAGGCGTGTGTTCGCAAAATCGGTGTCTTTTAGTCATCCTGGTTAGAATTCTCACTCAAACAGTAAGGTCTAATTGGCGGGATTTCAAGAACACGGGCATCTCGAGGCTCGAATCCGCGCTTCCTGAATCACACGCTTTGCCATGCAATATTCGATCGATCCTTTCCCCATCGCCAAAGGAGAAACACATGAAAGTTGTATTATTTTGCGGCGGCTTAGGAATGCGTTTGCGGGAGTATTCAGAGACCATCCCCAAACCAATGGTTCCTATCGGCTATCGGCCGATTCTCTGGCATGTCATGAAATACTATGCGCACTTCGGGCACAAGGACTTCATCCTCTGCCTGGGGCATCAAGCCGATGTCGTCAAGAATTATTTCCTCAACTATAACGAATGCACCTCGAATGATTTCGTCCTGTCCGGCGGCGGGAAGAAGCTGGAGCTGTTTAACAGCGATATTCATGACTGGAAAATCACGTTCGCGGATACGGGAATCAACTCAAATATCGGCCAGCGATTGAGGGCCGTCGAGAAATATTTGGAAGGAGAAGAAGAATTCCTGGCCAACTACAGTGACGGACTTACCGACCTCCCGCTCCCGCAACAACTCGACCATTTTCACCAGCACGGGAAAATTGCGAGCTTTCTCTGCGTCCGGCCGAACCTCAGCTATCACCTGGTTTCCTTGGAAGGGGGCAACGGCAGCCTGGTCACCGGAATCCACGCGATCAATAATGGCAGCGTGCGCATCAACGGCGGATTCTTCATCTTCAAGAAGAATATTTTTGACTATATCCACGAAAAAGAGGAGTTGGTCAGCGAGCCTTTCGAGCGGCTCGTCGCCGAGAAGCAATTGATCGCCTATTCGTATGACGGCTTTTGGGCGAGCATGGACACCTTTAAGGATAAACAGCAATTGGAGAACCTTTACGGGGCCGGCACAGCCCCATGGGAAGTGTGGAAAACCAACGGCAAGTCTGCTGCAAGACCAACGGGAGCGAACGGAGCAAGAGCGAACGCACCGAGTGAGGCCCCTTGCGTCACTTAAGCCTGCCCTTCGACGCATCGTCCCGGCCCAACATCCTGTGTTTGGGAGCGCATTCGGATGATATCGAAATCGGTTGTGGAGGAACAATCCTCCGTCTAGCCCGCCAATACCCGGGAGCGGTGTTCCACTGGGTAGTGTTCAGCGCCGTCGGCGTTCGAGCGGCAGAAGCCCAACGGGCGGCCGGTTTGTTCGCAGGAACTTCCGTTCTCAAAGGGCCCCTGCTCAAAACATTCCAGGACGGATTCATGCCCTTTATGGGAGCCGAAGTGAAGGGAGTTTTCGAGGAGTTAAAATCGGTTTCCCCGGATTTGGTATTCACGCACAACCGCAAAGACGCGCACCAGGATCACCGCTTGTTAGCCGAATTGACCTGGAACACGTTTCGGGATCATCTGATCCTGGAGTATGAAATTCCGAAATATGACGGTGATCTGGGGCAGCCAACCTTCTTCGTGCCACTAGAAACAGAGGTGTGCGAGAAGAAAGTTCGTTACATCATGGACACCTTTCGGTCCCAACACACCAAGCACTGGTTTCAGGAGAATACATTTATCTCCCTCATGAGATTGAGGGGGATGGAATGCAATTCTTCTAGCGGTTACGCTGAGGCGTTCTACTGCCGCAAACTGATATTGGGAAAGGAATAGACACGATGAAGAACTATGACGCAAGCTCCATTGCTGAGAGCTTCTACACGGCGGTTATTGGGGAAGCGAAGCCAAAGCGCACCATCAAGAAAATGCTCTTGCGGGTGCTTCCCAATCATTTACTGGAGCAACTCAGGTTCGAGATGCACATGCTTCTCGTCAGATTACGCTCGACGAATCGAGTCCGCACGAACATGATGAACAAGAATCTGCTGCTGAATGTGGGCGCTGGAGACTCCGGCAAGGACGGATGGATTAACCTCGATGGCTTTGCCGGGACTAAGGTTAACTGCCTGTACGATGCCCGAAAGCGACTGCCATTCCCAAGTGATTCGATCCGTGGAATCTTCTCCGAGCATTTCTTTGAGCATATTGATTACACGGAGGAAGCTCCCAGGTTTTTAAAGGAGTGTTATCGCGTACTTCGAGATGGGGGCGTACTTCGGATCATCGTTCCTGACGCTGAGAAATACCTCCTGGCGTACGCGGAGGGAGGTTGGCAAGAGTTTCAGAGGCTCAGGCCACTCGATGAACAAATGAGGGACAGCTATTATGGCTGGAAGTACAGTACGCGCATGGAGCTGATCAACTATGTTTTCCGGCAGGGACAACAGCACAAGTTTGCGTATGATTTTGAGACGCTTGAGCTCTTGTTGAAAAGAAACGGTTTTCAGGAGGTTCGAAAACAAGAGTATGGCAGATCGGAAATCCCCGAATTGTGCATCGATCTTAAGGTTCGAGAAACGGAGAGTCTGTACGTCGAAGCGATCAAACGCCCTTCCTTAGTTTAACCCGCAGCCGCCGACGCCGTAGTCAGGAACTCCAACTCTACGTCAGTGATTGCTCGGGGAACTTTCAAGTTCGATCTCTCTAAACTAGGCTGGCATTCTGATTCACGTCGAATTTGGTTTCCGACTTTTGGAGCAGCCTTCCTAACCAACACGACTCCTTGAGATTGTAGGACCGGTGCTCAATCAACCGCTGGCGCCGCGAAAGCTCTGGAGTATTTCTTGCCGCCTCACACTGTGATATTGCCCTGTCTAGGGGCAGGTCGGTGATAATCTGATTCAGCTAAATGCTTTCCTCCAGTAGCTACCTGAACTGACGAACCTGCTCCACTTCGAACCCGACATATTATTCCTTTGATCGATTCAAAGTCTGTTCGGAGATCTCCAGCATCTGAATAGCTCGACGAGCGAAACTTCCGTATCTAACTGTCATATAAATGAGGCAATCTGCCCGCCACTAAATCGCTTCTGTTTCACGGCAAATTCTCTTCTCAGATTTCCGGATCTTACGAGAAGCTTGATCTTAAAGTGGATCACAAATATTGAGGCTGCTTAGCATTTAGGAGGCAGCTGTCGACTATGTATTGAAGGCGAGAGAAAAACCCACGGACGCATTGCAAGCGTCATCGGGCGGGACGGTCAATTTGTACTCGCCAGTTTCTCTCATAATCATGGAGGAGTGAACCAATGATTTCTGAGTCAAAAGCGGGTGGTACATCCGTGCTTGAAGGCAAGGCTTCCGATCACAAGACGACCGATTGCGATGTCGCGATTATTGGAGCGGGTCCCTATGGACTGTCCGCCGCGGCCCATTTGAAAGCAGCGGGTGTAAACGTGCGCATTTTCGGCAGGCCGATGGATTTCTGGGCCAGCAAGATGCCGGCTGGAATGCTGCTCCGATCGCCACGAGTAGCATCCAGCCTTTCCGATCCTGAGAATGCCTTCATGCTGGAATCTTATGAGGCAGCGAATGGAGTATCCCCCAAGAAGCCTCTGCCGCTTGAAACTTTTGTGGACTACGGGAAATGGTTTCAACGCCACCTTGTACCAGACCTGGACATACGGGAAGTGGCAACCGTTGAGCGCTTCAACGGCGGCTTCAATACCGTGCTGGTGGGCGGCTCACCGATCCATTCCAATCGAGTCGTCGTCGCAGCCGGCATCGGGCCATTTCAACGAATCCCGGAAGTGCTCCGGTCGTTGCCGACCGACTTGGTTTCTCACTGTTATTCGGGAGTAGACGTGCCCGGCTTTTCGGGAAAGAAAGTGCTGGTTGTTGGAGCCGGACAGAGCGCTCTGGAGTGTGCGGCCCTGCTAAGCGAGGCCGGAGCAGAGGTCGAACTCATCGTCCGTAACGGGGAACTTCGCTGGATTGGACAGCATCCGTGGCTGCACAAGATGGGCCCCATTTCATCCATGCTCTACTCCAAGCCCGACGTCGGCCCAGTGGGAATCAGCCGGCTTGTGGCCTGGCCGAATCTGCTGAGAAAATTCCCGCTTAAATTAAGGGACAAGATAAGGACGCGCGCGGTTCGGCCTGCTGGCTCGCAATGGCTCCCCGCCCGCCTGACGAAGGTGAAGAAGTGGATTGGGCGCACCATAGCAGAAGCAAGGTCTGTTGGCTCTCGAATTGAGGTCAAGCTGGACGACGGGACTGTCTGTTCGGCGGATCACATGCTTCTTGGCACAGGATATTCGGTCGATCTGAGTAAGTACTCCTTCCTCGCGCCTCAGCTGCTTGAACAGGTTCGCAAGATAGATGGATATCCGGCGTTGCAGTCCGGTTTCCGCACTTCCTTGCCGGGGCTTCACTTTATCGGGGCGCCCGCGGCTCGTACATTCGGCCCATTGCTTTACTTTGTCGCGGGGACTGAATTTGCTTCACCGGCGTTAACTGCCGAAATTGTGCGAAATCGTGTGGTTCGCAGATGAAGGGGCGGCTTCTCTCAAATTGGAGTGGAGCGATCGCAATGGTGGAGAAGTGAGCCGGAACCCGAAGATCGGCGCGGTCGTCATTGGTGGCGATCACCCGGGATTGGCAATTGCTCGCAGCCTGGGCCGCAGAGGGATACCCGTTTACGTCGTCGAGGACCAGCAATCTATTTCCACGGTGTCGAAGTACGTCACCCGTGTCGTGCGAGTGCCGGACATATTAGACGAAAAGGCAACCGTCAATTCCGTCCTGGAAGTCGGCCATCGATTTGACCTGCAAGGTTGGGTGCTTTTCCCAACCCGAGACGAACACGCGGCCGCCATTTCAAAGGAGCGGGCGCGCCTTGCTGAATTCTACCGCGTTACCACTCCAGACTGGGAAACTGTCCGTTGGGCCTGGGACAAGAACAACACTTACAAGCTAGCGGAACAGCTCGGAATCCCAAGCCCGGCGACATGGAATGTGAAATGCGCCGATGAACTTCCCACCCTGTATCCCCGGCTTCCATTGGCGATCAAACCTGCGGTGAAGGAGAATTTCTTTTATTCCACTGGTGCAAAGGCGTGGCGCGCTGACACGCCGGAGCAGCTCCAGAGTTTATTCCGGCAAGCCGCCCGCGAGATCAAAGTCGAAGAGATCATGCTCCAGGAAATCATTCCCGGAGATGGGCGCCATCAAATCTCCTATTGCGCTTTCTTCAAGGACGGCCAGGCACATTCGACTCTGCTCGCAAGACGGATGCGCCAGCATCCGCGGGAATTCGGACGCGCAGCCTCCTATGTCGAAACCATTGAACTTCCCGAAATCGAAGAGCTTTCGGAGCGGCTGCTGCGCGCGATCAATTTCTACGGAATTGTCGAAGTTGAATACAAGCAGGATCCCCGGGACGGGAAATTCAAGCTGCTTGACGTCAATGCAAGGGCATGGGGATTTCACGGTTTGGGACTCGCGGCCGGAGTAGATTTTCCATATCTGCTTTTCGCAGATCAATTCGGGGAGGAATCGGCAAGGGCCCGTGCCAAAGCCGGGCTGGGTTGGCTGCGGCTGCTTACGGATGTGCCGGTGGCAGCGTCTGACATTTTCCACGGCTACTTGAAGATTGGTGAATACCTCGATTCACTGAAGCATACAGCGACCGAATCTGTCTTTTGCTTGAGCGACCCGTTGCCCTCGCTCGCTGAATTTGCCCTCCTTCCGTACTTGATCAAGAAAAAATATGCCGCCAAAGGGTCCGCGCATTCCGCGTGAGGTTACATCTGGGACCGAGTTTCACCCGCATCGCTTGAGGAATTGCTGATTTTCTTGAGGATGTCAAGAAGACCGGATAGGCCCGAGACCTAAACTCATGGTCAGCAGGTCACCGCACGGAAATTGACAAGTTGGACGGCGCGGCCGGCGGCGGATTCGAATTTCCGTCGGATGCGGTGAAGGTCGAGAAACCGTAGTTCGCATTGAGCCCGCTCACGCCCTGAAGATAGAACCCCACGCCTGGACTTCCTCCCTTGAAGGTTGTGTCGGTGGCCGTCTCTACCGGCGATCCATTGATGTACACGGTGATTAATCCATTGGCGTCGATCGTGGCCTTCAGCACGTCGCCGTTCTTGCAACCGGACGACGCGCCGTTCAATTGTGTCCAGCTCGCGAGGGGTCCGTTCCAGCGCACAATCTGGTTATACCCACCAGTACTATTCTGCGCGACGGAGCAATTGATTTCGTAGCCCGTGATGCTGTGCCCGGCTATCGTGGTGTGCAGCCGCAGTTCGACTTCCTCAAACACGCCATTCGCTCCGGAGGCGGACAAGACCTTCACCGTGGCCTGGGCGGTCTGCGCAGGGCCCCACGTCCCCGTCAAAACCGACGTCGAATCCGCATACTGCTGTGGAGCTCCGGCGGTGCCAATCATGGTCCCGAACACAAGTCCTGGAGTCTTGCGGACATTGGTCCAGTCAAGGCCGACCGTGCCGCCATCAATCCAGGCAGCTGACTCACTGAGCGGATTTTCCGTGCCGGCGAAACTTGTCGTATAACTATTCGCGAAAAGCGGCGCCGCGAAGAGGAGAACGGCGCAGGCTACCTGCGTCACTTTCTTGAGCTTCATACGACGGTTGGTTCTAGAAGATTTATGATTCATCGTCTTCCCTAAGTAGTTGAAACTTCGCAATTTGTCCACCCCGCCCGTTCCCGCCAGCGAGCTCGCACGAGATCACCGATACCTTTTTAATTTTGCCGGGATGCCATTCCAATTGCCACTGTCCCAGCGGGCAGTTTTGGGACAGGCTGTGCCTCACCCTCCCGGGGCAGAATAAGCTCATTCAAGCGCTGGATGCGCGGGCATTAGGGCAAGCTCTTTTTCTCAAATGTTCTTTGAAGTCCGGGCTTGTTCCAGGCTGAACCGAGCGAAGGGTTCGTGCCGCGGCCATAGATTTATCGCGCCCTAGCTGACGACTCAGTTGCCCGCGCGAAATGCCACCACTTGCATGGCCCAGCTACTGCTGTTTTGCGTCGCGGTCGCGGCGTAGGAACCGGCAGTGCTCGCGATCTGATCTTCCGTGACGTTCCCATAGGCCAGGCTTCGCACGACGAAACCCGGGCCGGCCGCCGTCACGGTATTGCCCGATACTCCGGCGCCAAAGATCAAGTCATTCGCGCTGGTCGTCGTGGCATTGCCACTGTTCATCGATGACGAAGATCCGCTCGCCGCGGCTGTCATGTCGACCGGACTGGCACTGCTGATGCCCGAATACTCATGAATGTAAAGCACCGCGCCAAAATTCGAAAACGCCTTCTGAAACGTCGCCGTGACCGAATCCGATCCGCCCGCGATATGGGTCGCGTAAAAAATCTGTGTGCTGAACCCGCTTCCCCAATTTACGGGACCGCTCACGCTTGCAAAGGTGTCGCCTAGAGAATCCTGGAAGGCAACGCCGCTCGTATTGCTCCAAATGACGTAAGCCACGATCGTGTCGCCGGCTTTCGTGGCGGCATTAAAAGCAAGGGTTCCTCGTGAGCCGGTCGAAAACTGAGTCTGGCTTTGTTGGACAAAGGTTGGCACATTCTGCGACGCCGGATCCACCAGCGCTTGCGCTATCCCTGCTTGGGTGACCTGCGCATTCACCACGAGCGTGACTTGCGCGGTGGCCGTGGTGTAGTCCGTCGTATCGGTCGGAGTAAAAGTAACTGAAAGCGTCTGGTTCCCCGCGGGTAGTACGGTCCCCGCAGCAGGGGAATATACGAAATTACCGGGCACCGATGCGGTTGCGTTCAATTGACTGCTGCTCAGAGGCGTTCCGGATGTGATGGCGGCGGGGGTTGCCCACGTGATTTTGGGCGCAGCCTGGTTCACTTTCAACGTGACCTGAGCGGTCGCTGTTGAATAGTATGCGGTGTTCGTGGGATTGAAGGTAACAGAAAGAGTCTGGTTTCCCAAAGGCAGCACGGTCCCGGCCGCGGGGGAGTATGTGAAATGGCCGGAAACCGACGCGGTCGCATCCAGTTGCTTTGAGCTGAGCGCGGTTCCGTAGGTGACGGCCGCAGGAGTTCCCCAAGTGATCTTCGGGATGACCAAGGTGGCCGTCGTAGACTGTGCCGCCGAAGCCGCAACATAATTGTTGTCCGTCGACCAAGTGGCAGTGAGTGAACAATTCCCTGAACCCGACGTCATGGTGACGGTCGTTCCTCGGATAGAGCAGGAGCCGCTCGCCCTCATCGTCGCCTTGGTGCTGGCATTGGTCGTTGCCCCAACAGTGAAAGTCGATCCGTAAGGCGCGCTGGCGGGAGCGCCGGTAAATGTGACCGTCGGATTGATCTTGGTTGCGGTTGTGGACTGGCTGGCAGTAGCAGCGGAGTAGTTGTTGTCCGCCGCCCAATTTGCCGTCAGGCTGCAAGTCCCGGTGCCGCTGGTCATCGTGACCGTATTGCCTGCAATCGTGCACGCTCCAGTCGCCGTGATCACGGCCGTCGTGCTCGCGTTTGTCGTCGTGGCAACCGCAAACTTGTACCGATAGGGCGCGCTCGCCGGAGCCCCGGTAAACGTGACAGTGGGGCTGCTTCCCCCCGACGCCAGCGTGGATTGGGTGGCCACGGCGGCGACGTAATTATTGTCCGCCGCCCAATTCGCCGTCAGGCTGCAAGTCCCTGTACTGCTCATCATGGTGACCGTATTGCCGGCGATCGTGCAAACCCCGCTGGCGGTGATCACGGCTGTCGTGCTGGCGTTGGTCGTTGTCGCCAAGGTAAACTTCGCCCCGTCCGGTGCGCTGGCAGGAGCCCCGGTAAAAGTGACCGTCGGCGTGATCTTTGTCGCGGTGGAGGACTGGCTGGCCCCCGCGGCGATGTAATTGCTGTCCGCCGCCCAATTCGCCATCAGGCTGCAAGTCCCGGTGCCGCTGGTCATCGTGACCGTGCTGCCCGAATTCGAGCAAGCTCCACTCGCCGTGATTACGGCTTTCGTACTGGCGCTGGTCGTTGTCGCAACAGTAAATTTTGATTTGTAGGGCGCGCTCGCGGGAGCTCCGGTAAACGTGACCGCCGGCATGATCTGCGTTGCGCTAGGGGACTGGCTGGCCGTCGCGGCAGAATAATTGTTGTCGGCCGCCCAACTCGCCGTCAGGCTGCAGGTCCCGGTGCCGCTGGTCATCGTGACCGAATCGCCGGAGATCGAGCAGGCCCCACTAGCCGTAATCGTTGCTGTAGTGCTGGCGTTCGTCGTGGCCGTAACCGTAAAGCTGGAGCCGTAGGACGCGGTTGCCGGAGCCCCGGTGAAAGTGACCGTCGGCGCGACGCCGGACCCTGGCGCAAGAGTTGTAGCAGAGGCACTATTGCTCTGTTGAGATGTGTTTCCAGACCCGTCCAAAGCGGAAACGTTGTAGGTATACGTTGTCGAAGGATTGAGGTTGGCGTCCGTATAGGAATCGCCTGTGGTTGTGCCAACCTGCGCGCTATTTCTGAAAATATTATAGCCCGTGACGCCGACATTGTCGGTGGACGCAGTCCACGAAAGCGCGACCTGAGAAGACGAGAGCGCATTCGCGACGAGTTTAGTGGGAGTCGTCGGGGCCTGCGTATCAGGCTGGCCTTTGAACACCGAAGTCACCGATGCCCAGTCGCCGACCCCGGTGGGGGCGGTGGTTCCGGCCGTATTGGTGTAAACGAACGAAATCGGCGTTGTATCGATATTCGTAATGCTGGCTCGCCCGCTGTCATCATCCAGGTGTGAAGGCGGCGTTCCCCCGCTGGAATTATCATCGATGGAATCCACTGCCTGGTTCAACGTCGGCGTATGCCCGTTGGCGTCAGCCACGGTTCCATTGATTGTGTGCCCCGAGATCGAAGTACTATTGAGCGTCAGGCTATTGGTTTGATTTGGCGTAATGACTCCAGAAGTCAGATTATCATTCGTCGTCTGGCTTCCGGTTCTCGTGTCATCCACATCGTGCGGCGAGGCAAGCGCACCGCTGATGTCGTAAAAATGCACGAAATTGAGACCCTGAGACGTTGAATTACTGTATGTAAGGCTGATCGTCAAATCGGGGCTGGACTTCGCGTTGGCCGCGTATAGGATCTGCGATACTTGGCCTGTTGCAGTCGTGGCAGCAGCTCCTACAGACCAGATGTTCCCGTTGCTATCGGAAACCGCGCTGATCGTCACATCCTTGCTCGTTAGCGAGATCACCAGAAGATTTCCTGAACTCGGAAATTGAGCCGTGTGCGTCGTCGTGTCGTACCACTCCCCCTGCATGTGCACGATCCTTATCCCCGAACCAGCGACGTTCCCCGCCGTCGCCGCGTGCAGTGTCAAGGCCACGGCGTTGAACGGATCCGAGCCTGACGTCGTGAAACTCGCGGTCGGATTCGACAGGCTCGTCGAATACTGCGCCATCTTCCCGGCCTCTCGATTCGCCGACAGCAAGGTAAAGCTCGTCCCTGCCGTAATGTTTGTTAAGACAGGGTCAATCGATGCGGTGTCCGCTCCCCACATCCACACCAGGTCGCCAGGTGCAGGGCTCCCCGACAGGGTGATACTGACCGGGCTGGCCTGAGCAGCGGAGCCCATTGGTCCGATGGGGCCTGAAGTTTGCACGTTGTTGAACTCGGAAATCACCGCCGAAATATCAGACGAAGTGGCGTTTCCGGTATAACCCGTCGTGATGACCTGCGTGCCGGCCGCGACGTTGAGCGCATAAAAACTGGCAATCGTTTGACCACCGCTCGAAACCGACGGCCCCGCGATCCATGTATTTCCTTTATCATCGGTCGGCGTCGCTATCGCCAAGCCCGAATTCCCCTCCACACCCAAAATCAGAGCATTCCCGGCCAGCGTGGGATTGGGCAGTGTCACTTTCAATCTTGGATTGGAACCCCCGGTGTTTTCCCGGCCGGTGGAAACGTGCTGCACCATCGCCGGCGTTGCATTCACGATCCCGTCGGTCGCGGTGAAGGACGAGAAACCATAATTGGCATTGATCCCGGTCGCGCCCTGGAGAAAGAACCCCATCCCCGGACTGCCGGTCTTGAAGGTTGTGTCCGTGGCGTTCTCGACCGGCGCGCCGTTGATATACACGGTGATCAGGCCGCTGGAATCTATTGTCGCTTTCAGTACATCGCCATTCGCGCAGCCGGTTGAGTTTCCGTTGAGCTGCGTCCAGCTCGCCAGCGCGCCGTTCCAGCGCACAATCTGGTTATACGGGTTGTTGCTGTTCACCGAGCAGTTGATCTCATAACCCGTGATGCTATGGGCACCGATCGTGACGTGAAGCCGCAGCTCAACCTCTTCAAAAACGCCGCTTGCGTTGGAGGCCGACGATACCCTTACCGTGGCCTGGGCGGTTTGATTTGGTCCCCACGATCCTGTCAGCGCCGCCGTCGAGTCCGCGTACTGCTGCGGCGCTGCCGCCGTACCCGGCATCGTTCCGTATGCAAGTCCCGGCATCATGGCAACATTTGTCCAGTCGAGTCCGGTCACGCCGCCGTTAATCCAGTTCCCGCCTTCGGAAATGGGATTTTCCGTTCCGGCAAAACTTGTGGAGTATGTATTAGCGGAAACCGGTACGGAGCAAAGAAAAAAGACACAGAGAAGCCATTTCATGCGTCCCATCAAGAGATCAACCTCAATCGTGCACCGAGCAGGAAAGCCAAATGACCTTGCATTTTGAAGGGAGGGCGGCCAAGTTTTCCTCTCGGGCCTTGGTCTGATTCGACATTGGAAACTGCTGTCGCCGGCAAACAAGAAATCGAAAATTATTCACAAGTGAATTTTTTTGCACACCGAAGGCATAGTCCTTCTAGTCCTACTAGGAGTCAAGCGAAACTTAGGGTTATAGAACTCATAGAACCCATTCAGCACATCCAATTTGAAACAGACGGAAGACCAGCTACACCTACATGCATGTGTGCCGGGCAATGGCGGGAGCCGGGAACCCGTTGAGGAATTTGATTGGGAGGCTACTCGCGTGAACGATTTGGAAATTTCACCGATTTATGAGGCTGAGGAAAAACCCACAATCTGTCATCCCGAAGGGCGGGTTTCGCCCGAGGGATCTGGTTTTCTTGCCCGATTTAGCGAAAAAGCGGATCCCTCGCTTCGCTCGGGATGACAGAAAAGAGGGTTTTTCCGCAACCTGTTATAGCGCAGACTTGGCGCGAGCAAACCCTGGCAGCGCGAGCCGCTTCACTGCGAGGAAGAGAACCGAGTCAGTTGAGACCGCAACCCTTCGCTCTCTCTTTCATTTTGCTGTTGTTGAGCAAATCAAGTGTAAGCCGTCTCCGCCAATTACTGGAATTCAAAGGAACTTATTTTGCCAGTTAGAGCAAGATGCTTCCCGTCTACGCTGCTCAGGCGCCCGGCAAGACACTTGGGTTTCATCCTTAGCAGTTGCTAAACCACTGCCATATATAGAGTTAGAAAATACAGTCCCCATTGATGCACGGCGAAGATTGGTCACTTAGCTGCCTATTCAGGACGGGCATAGGGCCCCAATTCTGAGACTCATGCCGGCTTGCCAGGAAGAAGTTTCTTGGCAACAGCAGGCCAGGCAAGTTTATGATGGCTGAATCTTTCGCCCATCGGAGTTGAATTGAAAAGGGTTGCACGACAGATCGACGAAGTCGCTCCGAAGGTTGCCCACGAATCCTCAACTCTCGACCCATGCCCGCTCAATCAGGCGCTGATGGACTACTTCAAGTGCGCGGAATCGGTTGCGAAGTTCGACCTTTCCGGAGAGCGCCGGGGACAGAGCGGCTATTTCCGCTTCGGGTCGAATGCCGTCTGCTTCGGCAAGCTAACGACAGGAAACACGCTGGAAAATCCTCTCGATTTCACCGAGGATGTCCTGAAGTACGCATCGTGCGGCAACGGCACGGTACGACTCCCTTTCGATCCCAACGAAGTAATCCACAATCTGCGGTTTGAGTCCTACGCGCGGAAAAATCAGGAATCGAAAAAGAAATTGTCGTTCAAGAAGGCGATTCGCAACGCCTACTACTTAGTACGGCCGATATTACCTCTTGCGCTTCGCACGCCCCTGCAGAGATTCCGTCTGAGGAACTGGCGGGAAACGAAATTCCCGCAGTGGCCCGTGGACCGGACTGTGGACAATCTCGTCCGCAGGCTCCTCGCTCTCGGAATGAAGGCCCAAGGAATTCGGGAAATGCCCTTCATCTGGTTCTGGCCGGATGGCGCTCAGGGTTGCGCCATGATGACGCACGATGTCGAAACCACAACCGGACGCGATTTCTGCGGAAATCTGATGGATTTGAACGACACCTTCCGGATCAAATCCGCGTTCAACATTGTGCCGGAATCGCGGTACGCCGTCTCCCCTGAGTTCATCCGCATGATTCGAAACCGCGGCTTTGAAGTGAATGTGCATGACCTCAATCATGATGGCCATTTATTCGACGAGCGCGAGGAATTTCTCCGCCGCGCAAAGCGAATTAACGCCTATGCAAAACAATTCGGGTCCTCGGGTTTCCGGTCGGGAGTCCTTTACCGCAATCAGGACTGGTTTGACGCCCTGGATTTTTCCTACGACATGTCCGTCCCGAACGTGGCCCATCTTGATCCGCAAGAGGGCGGATGCTGCACTGTGATGCCGTATTTTATCGGCGATATCCTGGAACTGCCGTTAACAGCGACCCAGGACTACACTTTGTTCCACATCCTGGACGAATATTCCCTGGGCCTTTGGGAACAGCAAATGCGGCTGATTCTGGAAGCGAACGGATTGATCAGCTTCATCATCCATCCGGACTACATTATTCAGAAACGCGCCCAGGATGCATACAAGGATTTGCTCGGCACGCTTACCCGGCTTCGTGAAGAGGCTGGCGTCTGGATTGCTTTGCCCGGCGAGGTGAACCGATGGTGGAGGGCCCGAAGCAAAATGGAAATTTTCTATGAGGACGGCGCATGGCGGATTGAAGGCGAAAACAGTGAGCGCGCACAGGTGGCCTATGCCGTCCTCGATGGGAACGAAGATTCGGTTGTCCTTTACCGCCAGCCGCAATATCAAGGAAACAGACCCAGCGAACGATCCTGAACCAGCAAAAATCCTGCTTGCTGCCGCCGCGATTCACTCCAGCCGGAGCGCACCCCACTCGAGGCGGAAAATTAAATCGCCCCAAATTGTTTGCAGCCTACTGTAGGGCCGATTGCGTCAATTTGACTGCGCACCCGACACCCGAGGTGCCATTGCAAATCGGCATGCCCGGCCCTGAATAGGCCAGATTGCCTTCATTACTTGCGTTACCGGTCAGCGAGAAGTAGATGTTCGAGGCTTGACTTCCAGTCGAATTATTGTCGACGACAATCCCGCTCGTGGAACTCTCAAAGGCGAGGGCGTAGGGGCCCGTGGCGTACGCGATGGACGGGATCGGCACGCCGTTGGTGAGGGACATGGACACGGGCGCCCACCCTCCGCTTGTTACGTCCAGGGATAAGAGGCAGCCGAGGTCCCAGCCGCGGCAGCCACCTGTGTTGGGGATGGGGTTTCCGTTTGTTACGCGGTCGCCCACGCTGAAGAAAATCCAGTCTTTGGCGGGGGACGCATTGGCATTGTACATCTCGGTTACAGGAGAGCAAGCTTCGCTCGAATGCGCCACTATGAAAGTGAGAGGAGTACCCACGCCGGTCAGGAATCCAGTGGTGACATCGAAGCTGAGTTGGTATATAGGCAGGCTTATCCGTGTCGCCGGGATCTCTCCCGCACACGTACATGTGGCCGACAAGAGTCGGGATGGTACTCGTGAGATAGGCGTTGTCAAAGGCACCCGCATAGATCGGGAGTGCAGATGGCAGAGCCGCCGCACCCGTGCCGCCGAGTGAAAAGGAAGCCAGAGTCGTCAGCGCAGTATTCGTTTGAAAGACAGCTCCGCTATTCTTGCTGGAGTCGTTATTGCTGAATGCCAACACCGTTCCCTCGACTCCATCCACAATGGGCGCGTCGGTAATTGTGGGCGAAAAGGCAACGCCACCAACAGTAAGAGGATTATTTAAGATATTGACGAGCTGGCTCGGCGTGCCGAGGCACGGGATGCTGCCCGAAGCACACGCCCCGGTGGTGCTGCCTGTTTCGAGGACGTAACTCAGGAATCCATTGCTGTCGCCAACAAAAATATTTCCGGATACGCTGTCGTAAACGGGGCTGGTGAGTATGGCTCCCGAATCGACCGTAATCGGCCAGCCGCCGGCGGTGACTTCGGTGGGCGCGCCGTCGAAGACCCCCGTAAACTTGTGTAAAACTCCGTTATCATCGCCGATGTACATGATGTCGTAGCCGTAGTTGTAGAAGGGCGATGAATTGGTGTCCGCGGCGCCGCCGTTGAGTGCAATGCTTTCAATGCAGGAGGTCGCGCCCGGGCAATTCGTCCAAGGCGAGCCGGAGATGTCCTGGCCGACGTTGGACGGCGACGTCGCACTCGTGCCTTCACCGGCTTTCCACTTCAGAATGCGGAGGACCGCGCCGACTGAGGTATTCTCCACGAACGCCACTTTGCTGCCGTCTCCCGACAGAATCACAGAGGTCAAGGCCTTCCCTGTCCCGGTGTAATAGGACCAATAGACGGATGGTCCATCTGATTGCACAAGCCGCCAACGCTGCCTTGCGTCGAATACAATTGATTAAAGGCCACGATGTTGGCCGTTGATCCGGTAGACCCCGCTACACTGGTATTGAAGACAACGAAATCGTTCGTGCAGTCCGGGGGAGCGGTGGCATCGAACGTAAACTTGGCTGGAAATTGACCGGGTCCCGCCGTTCCGTTGGGGCCCAAGCTCATGCCCCAGTCGACGCGGGGCGTCGCGACGGTGGTCGCTCCGTTGCCGCCGCCCGGCGTGACGCCGTTGCCGACGCTTGGCGTGCCGCCGCCGCATCCGGCGAACACAAACAGACAGCAAACCGCGGCGACTTCCAACCAGGTTCGCGCGGCCCGCTTCATTCCCGCGGCAGGCGCCATTTTTCGAAGAACGCCCGTCAGATTTTCATTCCGGTCCGATTCTTTCACGGCACTACTCCTTTCGCCGATTATTGGGCGTCCTGCGCCTGCGCCGGCGTGGCCTTTCGCATTGCCAACTGATTGAGGTAGCGTGGCTCCGCCTGGAGTCTGCGCGTCAGGGCCGTCGACGAGGGAGCGGAATAGACCAAATGCCGCGTGCTCCAATCGGTCGTCATGTGAACGGGGGTATGGACCTGGGAACTGCTCTGGGCATGAGTCTTCAATCCCCAAAACACGAACAGGACCGCTAAAAGAGCGCTGACTGCGGCCAATCCCGATCGGATAAGATGCCTGCTGTTCCATTTCGTCGACATTTCGAGCCTCGTCAAGAAAAACTCCACGACTGAAACCCGTAGGAAGCCGCGGGCACAATTCGTGTGTATGGCTTTTAATATATTGCGTGTAATGAATAGGACAAGGGCGAGGTGTGCATCATGTGTCGATTTGAACAAGGTCACTTCAATAGAAACCAACGTTTTTGAGGGACTGAATCATGCCGTTGAGTGCGCGTTCGCTAAATTCCTTCTCTATGCTCCACCAATCGTCGATAAATCAAGAATTCAGCTCCCCGTGGAGGGGGAGCCGAAGTGCATAACGGCGAGAGAGGGATCTCCATCAGGATTTGAAATACTCTGGCTCGGTTACATCCTGTGGAGGACCGCTGCTTTCCGTTTGCGGGCGGCGTTGTTGCTGTAGCTCGCCTCTTTAGAGGCGAGGATTTTCTTCTGAATTATCCTGCAAAGCCCCGCGTCTGAAGACGCGGGCTACAGCGATCTGCGTTTTTACGGGAGTCTTACATGAGGATTTCAACAGAGCCAAATACTCTGAACTTTGTCTGGAATTCTATGGAGCGGGGACCGTTACCGACACCGGATCGGATAGCGGACTCTCCAGCGTATTGGCTTCCACCGCCGTCACCCAGTACAGGTAGCTCTGTCCCGGCACGACCGTGATATCCCTGAACTCCGTCGTCGTGACGGGCGTGGTATTCAGTTCCATAAACGGTCCATACAGGCTCGTCGCTCGGTACACGTTATACCCGAACACCGATGATACGCTCGCATCCCACATCACCGTCACCGCATGCGCCGGTGCGATCCCCGTGCCCGTCACTGCTATCGTGGTGGGCGAGCCTGCCGCGTCGCTGTTGATGCTCACACTTCCCGCCACGCTCCCCGTCCCCGCCGGGGCAAAAACCACACTCACGCTCGCCGCCTGCTGCGGAGCCAATATAATCCCCGACGGAACTCCCGATGCCGTCATCCCCGCCCCCGTTATACTCACATTCGTTATCGTGATGTAGGAATTGCTCGTGTTCGTCAGCGTCACGCTGGCGCTGGCCGCCGCCCCCACGCTCACGCTTCCAAAGTCCACACGGCTCTGGCTCGCCGTCAGCTCTCCCGGAACCGAACTGACCGAAACGATGGCCGGACTGCTGCTCACGCTGCCCACCGCGTTACTGACCACCACGCTGAACTGCGATCCGTTGTCGGTGGCCAATACAGCTGGCGTCGTGTACGTCGCCGATGTGGCCCCCGCGATCGCCGTCCCGTTCTTCTCCCACTGGTAATTCAGCGGCCCGGTTCCCGCCGCAATCACGCTGAATGTCGCCGCCTCACCGGCGAGCACTTCCTGGCGTACCGGCTCAAGCGTGATGCTGGGCGCGAGATTGACGCTGGTTGAATATTCATAGGCCCCCGCATCCCAGGCCGCTGTGCCCCCCGGCCGGCTCACGCCCAGCCGATCATTGCACAGCGACGACCCGATCGGAACGCAGCTGGAAACCAGGTTCAGTCCCGCTCCTACCGTCGCTCCCCCCGCACCCGCCGGCTGGAAGCTATCCGCCAGGGTATATCCCTGACTGGCCGCCGCCTCCGTCGTCATCAACACATTATTCCCGAATATCAAATGGCCGACCGCCCCGCAATCGAAATTGCCCCCCGCATTGTTCCAGCACCACGCCTGCGCGCTCGACAACTCGGAAATACAATGATTGTTCTGCACCGTAAGATTCGTCGGAGCGTATACATCCGCAATCACGCCCACGCACCCCGCACTGCTTCCACCCGATAGCGTATTGTTGTACACATACTGGTTCGACGGGGAATTGGGACCGAAGGCCCCCGACTCGATCACCACCGGCGCATTGTCGCCCACATTCCACACAAGATTGTTGTACACGTACTGCGTATTGCCCAACTCCTGCGTGCCCGCCTGCAGAACGATTGGAAAAGCCCCCGGCACCAGGTCATGAACGACGTTGTTGTCGATGCTCCCGCTGGTCTGCACCACCATCGCATTGCTGCTTGCCGAAGGATCCACCGAGTACGGCACATCGAACACCTGATTCCCGCTGACGTTCGCCAACGGATCGGTCACCACGATCCCGTTGGGTACATTCTCGATCACGTTCCCGTCGATCGATGCGCCCCCATAAATGCCGACTCCGGAATCGCTCTCCGGACTCCCGTCGAGTACACAGTTCTGTACCACTCCCCCCACCGATCTGCCATAGAACGCGATCCCTCCGCTGGGAAGCGAATCGCTCCCGATGACCGGATTCTGAATGCTCCACCCGTGAATGTAGCAATTCTCAATGACGATGCTCGATCCGCTGTCCACGCTTATGCTGCCCCGGGGTGGCCATCGCCCCGAATTATCAACCGCCTCGTTCTCGATTTCCAGGTTGTCGAACGTCACAAAATTCGCGAAACTCACCAAAATCGGCGCTTCCGTCCACGTCCCATTTTCCAGATCGAACACCGGCCGCGTCCACCCGCCGCCCGCGTACCAGCTCGCATCCACTCCGTAGTAGATCGGATTCCCGCTGCTCCCCGACGCGCTCACCACCATCGGAAAACCGCTGGCATCCCAGGCCACTCCTCCCTTGAAAATCACTCGATCCCCAGGATGCAGCGCCGCCAGCGAGCAATTCGACGAGCAATTCTTCATCCCCGGCGCGCGCTGCCACGCAGCCTCCTTCGTAAGACCGCTGTTCGTATCCGATCCTCCCTGGTAATTCACATAGTACGTGGCAGGCGAAGGGGGTTGTATAACCGTCAAAGTAGCAGCAGCGCTTGTAGCATTCCCCAGAGAATTCGATACCACCACATTGAACTGGTTTCCGCTGTCCGCTTGAGCTGCAGCCGGTGTCGTGTAGGTCTGCGATGTTGCGCCGGGAATCGTTATATTATTTTTGTACCATTGATAACTCAGCGGCAAATTCCCCGTCACTGAAACAGAAACGTTGAAAGTCGCAGTCTCGCCAGCCGCAACCGTTTGATTTGAAGGAGAGACTGAGATGGAAGGAGCGGTATTTACGGTGAGAGTGGCTGCAGCGCTAACCGCACTTCCGGCTGAGTTATCGACGATCACCGTAAACTGCGTTCCATTGTCCGCGCCAGTTGCCGCCGGGGCTGTATAGGTCGATGAAGTCGCACCACTAACGTTAAGACCGTCTTTCTGCCATTGATACGCCAGCGGAGCCGATCCCGTTGCAGCCACCATGAATATTGCTGTCTGACCCGCACTTATCGTTTGATTTGAAGGTTGGGTCGTGATTGTCGGAGCAAAAGCCACGACGTTGAGCGTGAAGTTCTGGGAAGTGGATTTCAAACTGCCACTGCTGAAGGCCGCGACCCCGGCAGTCCAGGGCGCCCCATAAATCGAGAACGATGCTGCAGCAGGACCCGCGGCCGAACTGAGTTGATCTTCCAGACCGTACCTCACGTTCGTCGCCGATGAGCGTAACATCCATGCCCCGCGCGCGGCCCAGGTATTGGTCGCATCATCGGCGTACCCAATCAACAACTCGCCCATGTTTCCCGGAGTCACCGAGCCGCTGGTGGGTGTGGTGCTGCTGCCAATAGCCTCCGCATGCACATCGAGATGCGTCGGACCGGACCACTCCCCGCAAGCTATCCCTATGTAGATCCCACCGGCGCCGCTGAAGTTCACCGTGATCGTGTCCGCCCCGCTACCGCTGCTGAACGCATAGAACCCTTGCATCTGATGCGGACTGTTCACAACTAACGGCAGCGCCGTATACGTATTGCCGATCGAATCGCTCACCGAACCGATCAGCGAACCGTTGCCCGTTTCCCATCCCACTGTGCAGAACAACAGGTCCGCAGCGCTGACAGGCGAGGAAAAAACAACAGACTTTGATGCCGCTCCGGTTGCGCTGGGGAAATAGGCGTCGGTCTTCTGAACGAAACTATTCGTATTCTCACTGGCGCCGTTTTGAGCGGTGAAGGTGATGGGGTAGACGCCGCCAGTGCCAGCGATGGGCGTTCCACCAAGGACGCCAGTCGTTCCGTTGAAAGAAACTCCGCCCGGCAGAGCGCCCGCTTCCGATAGGATGGGGGTGGGCGAACCAGTGGCAGTTACGGTGAAGGAGCCGGTCACCCCCACTGTGAAGGACGTGCTGTTCGGACTTGTGATAGACGGCGCGTTCGAACCCTGACCCACAGTGAGCGTGAAAATTTGCATGGCGTCCGCGCCTACGCCGTTATGCGCGATGAAGGTTATCGGATAGGTCCCGGCAGTGCCAGCGGCGGCTGTGCCGCTCAGGATGCCGTTACTGCTGTTGAATGAAACCCCTGTTGGCAAGGCACCCACTAATGAAAGCGCGGGAGTGGGTGAACCGCCGGCGGTCACTGTGAACGAATCGGTGGCACCGACGCTAAAGACGACAGTGTTGGAACTGGTGATGGAAGCCGCCTGGTTCACGGTGAGAGTAAAGGCCTGCGTGGCATCAGTCCCCACGCCGTTGTGCGCCGTGAAGGTGACAGGATAAGCGCCGCCAACCGTCGGCGTCCCGCCCAGCACTCCGCTGGCCGCGTTGAACGTCACTCCGGCCGGCAGCGCCCCGGATTCACTGAGAGTCGGCGATGGAAAGCCGTTCGCCGTCACCGTGAACGAACCCGCCGCACCCACCGTGAACGCCGCGTTGTTCCCGCTGGTGATCGCCGCAGCTTGGTTCACCGCGAGAGTGAAACTTTGCGTCGCACCCGTCCCCACCCCGTTCTGCGCCGTGATCGTCACAGGATAAGTCCCGCCAACCGTCGGCGTTCCGCCCAGCACTCCGCTGGCCGCGTTGAACGTCACTCCTGCCGGCAGCGCGCCGGTTTCACTGAGGGTCGGCGCGGGTACTCCCGTCGCCGTCACCATGAACGAGCCTGCCGTCCCCACCGTGAACGTCGCGTTGTTCCCGCTGGTGATCGTAGGTGCAACCAGCATTGGGTTCACGATGAGGGTGAAACTCTGCGTCGCGCCGCTGGAACCATCGAAGGCCGCGATCCCCGCTGCCCATGGCGCGGTTGATATCGTAAACCCCGCCGCTACCCCTCCGGTCGTCGAACTCAGTTGCTCTTCCAATCCATACCGTACTCCACTACTGGTCGTCAGAATCGTCCACCCTCCCGTCGCCCCCCACGCATTGACCGCATCGTCGGCATACCCGATCAACAACTCCCCGCTCGATGTCGGCGTCACCGTGGCGCTGCTCGGTGTGGCACTGATCCCAAACCTCTCCCCGTGCACGTCCAGATGCGTCGGCCCCGACCACTCCCCGCACGCAATCCCTACATACGTCCCCCCGGCGCCGCTGAAGTTCACCGTCACCGTATCCGCCCCGCTACCGCTGCTGAATGCATAGAACCCTTGCATCTGATGCGGACTGTTCACAACTAACGGCAGCGCCGTATACGTATTGCCGACCGAATCGCTCACCGAACTGATCACCGATCCGTTGGCCGTTTCCCATCCCACCATACAGAACAGCAAGTCGGCTTTGGCCACTTGCGAAGTAAACACAATCGACTTCGTCCCTGCTCCCGATCCGTTGCCGAAGTACGTGTCTTTTTTCTGCACCAGAACGTTATTCGCCGTGCCCGTGTTCTGCGCCGTGAACGTGATCGGGTAGCTGCCTGCCGTGCCAGCGGCAGGAGTTCCCGACAGCACCCCGCTGCCCGCATTGAAGCTCACCCCCGTGGGCAGCGTGCCCGATTCGCTCAGCGTGGGCGTGGGAGTTCCCGTCGCCGTCACCGTGAACGAACCCGCCACCGTCTCCGTAAATGTTGTGCTATTCCCGCTGGTGATCGCCGGGGCCTGATAGGCCGTCACCGTCAGTGTGAAATTTTGCGTCGCATCGGTCCCCA
Organism: Terriglobia bacterium; assembly: GCA_963757625.1. Taxonomy (GTDB): domain Bacteria; phylum Acidobacteriota; class Terriglobia; order Acidiferrales; family UBA7541; genus Palsa-360. Next base: position 1,250,126 of record CAVWSJ010000007.1, read on the forward strand.
CGCCGTTGTGCGCCGTGAAGGTGACAGGATAAGCGCCGCCAACCGTCGGCGTCCCGCCCAGCACTCCGCTGGCCGCGTTGAACGTCACTCCGGCCGGCAGCGCCCCGGATTCACTGAGAGTCGGCGATGGAAAGCCGTTCGCCGTCACCGTGAACGAACCCGCCGCACCCACCGTGAACGCCGCGTTGTTCCCGCTGGTGATCGCCGCAGCTTGGTTCACCGCGAGAGTGAAACTTTGCGTCGCACCCGTCCCCACCCCGTTCTGCGCCGTGATCGTCACAGGATAAGTCCCGCCAACCGTCGGCGTTCCGCCCAGCACTCCGCTGGCCGCGTTGAACGTCACTCCTGCCGGCAGCGCGCCGGTTTCACTGAGGGTCGGCGCGGGTACTCCCGTCGCCGTCACCATGAACGAGCCTGCCGTCCCCACCGTGAACGTCGCGTTGTTCCCGCTGGTGATCGTAGGTGCAACCGGCATTGGGTTCACGATGAGGGTGAAGTTCTGCGTGGCACTGAAGCTTTGCGAACTACTGAAGGCCGCGATCCCCGCTGCCCATGGCGCGGTTGATATCGTAAACCCCGCCGCTACCCCTCCGGTCGTCGAACTCAGTTGCTCTTCCAATCCATACCGTACTCCACTACTGGTCGTCAGAATCGTCCACCCTCCCGTCGCCCCCCACGCATTGACCGCATCGTCGGCATACCCGATCAACAACTCCCCGCTCGATGTCGGCGTCACCGTGGCGCTGCTCGGTGTGGCACTGATCCCAAACCTCTCCCCGTGCACGTCCAGATGCGTCGGCCCCGACCACTCCCCGCACGCAATCCCTACATACGTCCCCCCGGCGCCGCTGAAGTTCACCGTCACCGTATCCGCCCCGCTACCGCTGCTGAATGCATAGAACCCTTGCATCTGATGCGGACTGTTCACAACTAACGGCAGCGCCGTATACGTATTGCCGACCGAATCGCTCACCGAACTGATCACCGATCCGTTGGCCGTTTCCCATCCCACCATACAGAACAGCAAGTCGGCTTTGGCCACTTGCGAAGTAAACACAATCGACTTCGTCCCTGCTCCCGATCCGTTGCCGAAGTACGTGTCTTTTTTCTGCACCAGAACGTTATTCGCCGTGCCCGTGTTCTGCGCCGTGAACGTGATCGGGTAGCTGCCTGCCGTGCCAGCGGCAGGAGTTCCCGACAGCACCCCGCTGCCCGCATTGAAGCTCACCCCCGTGGGCAGCGTGCCCGATTCGCTCAGCGTGGGCGTGGGAGTTCCCGTCGCCGTCACCGTGAACGAACCCGCCACCGTCTCCGTAAATGTTGTGCTATTCCCGCTGGTGATCGCCGGGGCCTGATAGGCCGTCACCGTCAGTGTGAAATTTTGCGTCGCATCGGTCCCCACGCCGTTGTGCGCCGTGAAGGTGACAGGATAAGCGCCGCCAACCGTCGGCGTCCCGCCCAGCACTCCGCTGGCCGCGTTGAACGTCACTCCGGCCGGCAGCGCCCCGGATTCGCTCAGTGTCGGCGCGGGAATTCCCGTCGCCGTGACCGTGAACGAGCCGGGCGTCCCAACAGCAAACGACGTGCTGCCAACGCTAGTGATTGAGGGGGCAACTGGGTCGGAATTCACCATGAGAGTGAAACTCTGCGTGGCATCGGTCCCCACGCCGTTGTGCGCGGTGAAGGTGACGGGATAAGTGCCGCTGACGGTCGGCGTTCCGCCGAGCACTCCCGTGGCCGCGTTGAAGCTCACACCGGAGGGCAGGGCCCCGGATTCGGAAAGAGTCGCCGATGGGAAGCCGTTCACCGTGACGGTGAAAGAACCGGGCGTCCCGACAGTAAACGAAGTGCCGCCAGCGCTAGTGATTGATGGACCGAGATCCACCGCGAGTGTGACGGTCCCGATTGCCGTGGTGTAGTCGGTCGAGTCAGTCGGAGTGAACGTTACCGACAGCGTCTGATTTCCTGCGCTTGGTACAGTTCCTGCCGTAGGCGTATAGACGAACGTTCCGGGCACGCTCGCCGTGGCGTTGAGCTGTGTGCCGCTTAATGCGGTGCCGTATGGTATCGCGGCCGGCGTGGCCCAAGTAATGGTCGGCGTCGCTTGGTTCACCGTGAGCGTGACAGTCTTCGTGGCTGATGTGTAATCGATCGAATCGGTCGGCGTGAACGTCACCGAAAGGGTTGTGGTGCCGACACCGGGAATGGTTCCTGCTGCAGGCGTATAGACGAACGTCCCGGGCATGCTCGCCGTGGCGTTGAGCTGTGTGGCGCTCAGGGCTGTGCCGTACGGTATCGCGGCCGGTGTGGCCCAGGTAATGGTCGGGGTGGCTTGATTCACCGTCAGCGTGACCGTCTTGGTGGCTGATGTGTAATCGATCGAATCGGTGGGTGTGAATGTCACCGAAAGGGTTGTGGTGCCGACACCGGGAATGGTTCCCGCTGCAGGCGTATAGACGAACGTTCCGGGCACGCTCGCCGTGGCATTGAGCTGTGTGGCGCTCAATGCGGTGCCGTACGGCATCGCCGCTGGCGTAGACCAGGTAACGATCGGCGTGGCTTGGGTCACCATGAGAGTGACGGTCTTGGTGGCCGAGGTGTAATCGACCGAATCGGTCGGCATGAACGTCACTGAAAGGGTCTGGCTGCCGGCGTTAGGTACGGCGCCTGCTGCAGGCGAGTAGACAAATGTTCCGGGCACGACGACCTCAGGGCTAACGCCCTTGAATACTGAAGTCACCGATGCCCAGGAACCGACGCCGGCTGGGGAGTTCGCGGATGTGGCGGCGTAAGCAAATGAAATTTGTGAGGTATCGTTGTTATAGAAACTGGCGCGCGCGTCATCATCATCCAAATGGGAGGGGGGTGTTCCATTTATCGTATTGTTATCTAGGGAGTCCACTGCCTGGTTCAAGGTAGGCGTATGCCCGTTGGCATCTGTCACAGTCCCGGTGATTGTGTGCCAAAAGATCGAAGTTACGTTTAATACCAAGCTATTCGCTTGACTTGGCGTGATGACTCCGGTCGTCAGATTCCCACTCGTCGTCTGGTTTCCGGTTCTCGTATCATCCACATCGTGCGGGGAGGTAAGCGCGCCGCTAATGTCATAAAAATGCACGAAATTGAGACCCTGGGATGCTCCGCTGTAGGTGAGATGGATGATCATGTCCGGACTGGTTTTCGCGTTGGCCGCGTACATGATCTGCGTCGTTTCACCTGATGTGATCGCAGCAGCTCCCAGGGACCACGTATTCCCGTTGCTATCGGAAACCGCGCTGATCGTCACACCTGTACTCGCCAGCGAAATCACCAGAAGATTTCCTGAACTCGGAAATTGAGCCGTATGTGTCGTCGTGTCGTACCACTCCCCCTGCATGTGCACGATCCGTATCCCCGAACCAGCGACGTTCCCGGCCGTCGCTGCGTGCAGTGTCAAGGCCACGGCGTTAAACGGATCCGACCCCGACGTCGTGAAACTCGCGGTCGGACTCGACGTGCTCGTCGAATACTGCGCCATCTTCCCGGCCTCTCGATTCGCCGACAGCAAGGTAAAGTTCGCCCCTGCCGCAATATTTGTTAAGACAGGGTCAATCGATGCGGTGTCCGCTCCCCACATCCACACCAGGTCGCCAGGTGCAGGACTGCCCGACAGGGTGATACTGACCGGGCTCGCATGTCTAACCGAACCAGTAGGCCCGATCGGGCCCGGAGATTGCACATTATTGAACTCGGAAAGCACCGCCGAGATACCAGACGGAGTGGCGTTTCCGGTATAACCCGTCGTGATGACCTGCGTGCCAGCCGCAACGTTGAGCGCATAAAAACTGGCAATCGTTTCGCCGCCGCTCGAAATGAACGGCCCCGCGATCCATGTATTTCCTCTATCATCCGTCGGCGTCGCTATCGCTAGGCTAGAATCCCCTTCCACACCCAAAATCAGAGCATTGCCGGCCAGGGTGGGATTGGGCAGTGTCACTCTCAAACTCGGATTGGCACCCCCTGTGTTTTCCCGGCCAGTGGAAACGTGCTGCACGAGTGTCGGTGTTGTAGTCGGTGGGGCCGATACACTTCCGGGGGCGCTGGCTGTAGCATTGAGTTGTGTGGCGGTAAGTGCGGTGCCGTACAGTATCCCGGCTGGTGTGGCCCAGGTAATGGTCGGCGTGGCTTGATCCACCGTGAGCGTGACGGTCCCGATTGCCGTGGTGTAGTTGGTCGAGTCAGTCGGAGTGAACGTTACCGACAGCGTCTGATTTTCGGCGCTTGGTACAGTTCCTGCCGCAGGCGTATAGACAAACGTTCCGGGCGCGCTCGCCGTGGCGTTGAGCTGTGTGCCGCTTAATGCGGTGCCGTATGGTATCGCGGCCGGCGTGGCCCAAGTAATGGTCGGCGTCGCTTGGTTCACCGTGAGCGTGACAGTCTTCGTGGCTGATGTGTAATCGATCGAATCGGTCGGCGTGAACGTCACCGAAAGGGTTGTGGTGCCGACACCGGGAATGGTTCCTGCTGCAGGCGTATAGACGAACGTCCCGGGCACGCTCGCCGTGGCGTTGAGCTGTGTGGCGCTCAGGGCTGTGCCGTACGGTATCGCGGCCGGCGTGGCCCAGGTAATGGTCGGGGTGGCTTGATTCACCGTCAGCGTGACCGTCTTGGTGGCCGATGTGTAATCGATCGAATCGGTGGGTGTGAATGTCACCGAAAGGGTTGTGGTGCCGACACCGGGAATGGTTCCCGCTGCAGGCGTATAGACGAACGTTCCGGGCACGCTCGCCGTGGCATTGAGCTGTGTGGCGCTCAATGCGGTGCCGTACGGCATCGCCGCTGGCGTGGCCCAGGTTATGGTCGGCGTCGTTTGAGCCATTGGGTTCACGATGAGGGTGAAACTCTGCGTCGCGCCGCTGGAACCACCGAAGGCCGCGATCCCCGCTGCCCATGGCGCGGTTGATATCGTAAACCCCGCCGCTACCCCTCCGGTCGTCGAACTCAGTTGCTCTTCCAATCCATACCGTACTCCACTACTGGTCGTCAGAATCGTCCACCCTCCCGTCGCCCCCCACGCATTGACCGCATCGTCGGCATACCCGATCAACAACTCCCCGCTCGATGTCGGCGTCACCGTGGCGCTGCTCGGTGTGGCACTGATCCCAAACCTCTCCCCGTGCACGTCCAGATGCGTCGGCCCCGACCACTCCCCGCACGCAATCCCTACATACGTCCCCCCGGCGCCGCTGAAGTTCACCGTCACCGTATCCGCCCCGCTACCGCTGCTGAATGCATAGAACCCTTGCATCTGATGCGGACTGTTCACAACTAACGGCAGCGCCGTATACGTATTGCCGACCGAATCGCTCACCGAACTGATCACCGATCCGTTGGCCGTTTCCCATCCCACCATACAGAACAGCAAGTCGGCTTTGGCCACTTGCGAAGTAAACACAATCGACTTCGTCCCTGCTCCCGATCCGTTGCCGAAGTACGTGTCTTTTTTCTGCACCAGAACGTTATTCGCCGTGCCCGTGTTCTGCGCCGTGAACGTGATCGGGTAGCTGCCTGCCGTGCCAGCGGCAGGAGTTCCCGACAGCACCCCGCTGCCCGCATTGAAGCTCACCCCCGTGGGCAGCGTGCCCGATTCGCTCAGCGTGGGCGTGGGAGTTCCCGTCGCCGTCACCGTGAACGAACCCGCCACCGTCTCCGTAAATGTTGTGCTATTCCCGCTGGTGATCGCCGGGGCCTGATAGGCCGTCACCGTCAGTGTGAAATTTTGCGTCGCATCGGTCCCCACGCCGTTGTGCGCCGTGAAGGTGACAGGATAAGCGCCGCCAACCGTCGGCGTCCCGCCCAGCACTCCGCTGGCCGCGTTGAACGTCACTCCGGCCGGCAGCGCCCCGGATTCACTGAGAGTCGGCGATGGAAAGCCGTTCGCCGTCACCGTGAACGAACCCGCCGCACCCACCGTGAACGCCGCGTTGTTCCCGCTGGTGATCGCCGCAGCTTGGTTCACCGCGAGAGTGAAACTTTGCGTCGCACCCGTCCCCACCCCGTTCTGCGCCGTGATCGTCACAGGATAAGTCCCGCCAACCGTCGGCGTTCCGCCCAGCACTCCGCTGGCCGCGTTGAACGTCACTCCTGCCGGCAGCGCGCCGGTTTCACTGAGGGTCGGCGCGGGTACTCCCGTCGCCGTCACCATGAACGAGCCTGCCGTCCCCACCGTGAACGTCGCGTTGTTCCCGCTGGTGATCGTAGGTGCAACCGGCATTGGGTTCACGATGAGGGTGAAGTTCTGCGTGGCACTGAAGCTTTGCGAACTACTGAAGGCCGCGATCCCCGCTGCCCATGGCGCGGTTGATATCGTAAACCCCGCCGCTACCCCTCCGGTCGTCGAACTCAGTTGCTCTTCCAATCCATACCGTACTCCACTACTGGTCGTCAGAATCGTCCACCCTCCCGTCGCCCCCCACGCATTGACCGCATCGTCGGCATACCCGATCAACAACTCCCCGCTCGATGTCGGCGTCACCGTGGCGCTGCTCGGTGTGGCACTGATCCCAAACCTCTCCCCGTGCACGTCCAGATGCGTCGGCCCCGACCACTCCCCGCACGCAATCCCTACATACGTCCCCCCGGCGCCGCTGAAGTTCACCGTCACCGTATCCGCCCCGCTACCGCTGCTGAATGCATAGAACCCTTGCATCTGATGCGGACTGTTCACAACTAACGGCAGCGCCGTATACGTATTGCCGACCGAATCGCTCACCGAACTGATCACCGATCCGTTGGCCGTTTCCCATCCCACCATACAGAACAGCAAGTCGGCTTTGGCCACTTGCGAAGTAAACACAATCGACTTCGTCCCTGCTCCCGATCCGTTGCCGAAGTACGTGTCTTTTTTCTGCACCAGAACGTTATTCGCCGTGCCCGTGTTCTGCGCCGTGAACGTGATCGGGTAGCTGCCTGCCGTGCCAGCGGCAGGAGTTCCCGACAGCACCCCGCTGCCCGCATTGAAGCTCACCCCCGTGGGCAGCGTGCCCGATTCGCTCAGCGTGGGCGTGGGAGTTCCCGTCGCCGTCACCGTGAACGAACCCGCCACCGTCTCCGTAAATGTTGTGCTATTCCCGCTGGTGATGACGGGTGCGCCAGACTGGCAAGCACCCGGGATTGGGAAACACAATTCCCAGACAACCAGCAAGAGGGCACAGCCAAACAGCCGTGGAAGCCAGGAGCAGCGACACCCGTTCGAGGATGTGGTTCGACCACATCCGGCGACAATTCCGGTGTGAAAAGGCGAGATCAACCTCATTAAAGGTGCGTGTTCCCCCGGTGCCAAGGACAAAGAGGCACTTGGAATGCCAACTCGCGGAAACGGTTTCGGCACGAAGCTGGACATATGTCCAATAGCTCTAATAGCTTACGGGCAGATCGAAAGTTTGTTTTCATTCAAATGCATGTTTTCATAAGATTGAGGGAAAAACTATGCCAACATATTCCAAACGAACGCCGTGCAGGATCGCCTGGCGCAGGCGCAGGCGCATTCGAGAAGAGGACTAGTACCGCAAGAATTACACGGTCCGATCATGACAGAATTCGGTTCGTGTGGGGGTAGCTGAATGGCAGAACGGCCGGCCTTGGTCTCCACCGTGGTTTGAAATACTCTGAACCCTGTCTGGAATTCTATGGAGCGGGGACCGTTACCGACACCGGATCGGATAGCGGACTCTCCAGCGTATTGGCTTCCACCGCCGTCACCCAGTACAGGTAGCTCTGTCCCGGCACGACCGTGATATCCCTGAATTCCGTCGTCGTGACCGGCGTGGTATTCAGTTCCATAAACGGTCCATACAGGCTCGTCGCTCGGTACACGTTATACCCGAACACCGATGATACGCTCGCATCCCACATCACCGTCACCGCATGCGCCGGTGCGATCCCCGTGCCCGTCACTGCTATCGTGGTGGGCGAGCCTGCCGCGTCGCTGTTGATGCTCACACTTCCCGCCACGCTCCCCGTCCCCGCCGGGGCAAAAACCACACTCACGCTCGCCGCCTGCTGCGGAGCCAATATAATCCCCGACGGAACTCCCGATGCCGTCATCCCCGCCCCCGTTATACTCACATTCGTTATCGTGATGTAGGAATTGCTCGTGTTCGTCAGCGTCACGCTGGCGCTGGCCGCCGCCCCCACGCTTACGCTTCCAAAGTCCACTCGGCTCTGGCTCGCCGTCAGCTCTCCCGGAACCGAACTGACCGAAACGATGGCCGGATTGCTGCTCACGCTGCCCACCGCGTTACTGACCACCACGCTGAACTGCGATCCGTTGTCGGTGGCCAATACAGCTGGCGTCGTGTACGTCGCCGATGTGGCCCCCGCGATCGCCGTCCCGTTCTTCTCCCACTGGTAATTCAGCGGCCCGGTTCCCGCCGCAATCACGCTGAATGTCGCCGCCTCACCAGCGAGCACTTCCTGGCGTACCGGCTCAAGCGTGATGCTGGGCGCGAGATTGACGCTGGTTGAATATTCATAGGCCCCCGCATCCCAGGCCGCTGTGCCCCCCGGCCGGCTCACGCCCAGCCGATCATTGCACAGCGACGACCCGATCGGAACGCAGCTGGAAACCAGGTTCAGTCCCGCTCCTACCGTCGCTCCCCCCGCACCCGCCGGCTGGAAGCTATCCGCCAGGGTATATCCCTGACTGGCCGCCGCCTCCGTCGTCATCAACACATTATTCCCGAATATCAAATGGCCGACCGCCCCGCAATCGAAATTGCCCCCCGCATTGTTCCAGCACCACGCCTGCACGCTCGGCAGCTCGGATATACAATGATTGTTCTGCACCGTAAGATTCGTCGGAGCGTATACATCCGCGATCACACCCACGCACCCCGCACTGCTTCCACCCGATAGCGTATTGTTGTACACATACTGGTTCGACGGGGAATTGGGACCGAAGGCCCCCGACTCGATCACCATCGGCGCATTGTCGCCCACATTCCACACAAGATTGTTGTACACGTACTGCGTATTGCCCAACTCCTGCGTGCCCGCCTGCAGAACGATTGGAAAAGCCCCCGGCACCAGGTCATGAACGACGTTGTTGTCGATGCTCCCGCTGGTCTGCACCACCATCGCATTGCTGCTTGCCGAAGGATCCACCGAGTACGGCACATCGAACACCTGATTCCCGCTGACGTTCGCCAACGGATCGGTCACCACGATCCCGTTGGGTACATTCTCGATCACGTTCCCGTGGATCGATGCGCCCCCATAGATGCCGACTCCGGAATCGCTCTCCGGACTCCCGTCGAGTACACAGTTCTGTACCACTCCCCCCACCGATCTGCCATAGAACGCGATCCCTCCGCTGGGAAGCGAATCGCTCCCGATGACCGGATTCTGAATGCTCCACCCGTGAACGTAGCAATTCTCAATGACGATGCTCGATCCGTTGTCCACGCTTATGCTGCCCCGGGGTGGCCATCGCCCGGAATTGTCAACCGCCTCGTTCTTGATTTCCAGGTTGTCGAACGTCACAAAATTCGCGAAACTCACCAAAATCGGCGCTTCCGTCCACGTCCCATTTTCCAGATCGAACACCGGCCGCGTCCACCCGCCGCCCGCGTACCAGCTCGCATCCACTCCGTAGTAGATCGGGTCCCCGCTGCTCCCCGACGCGCTCACCACCATCGGAAAACCGCTGGCATCCCAGGCCACTCCTCCTTTGAAAATCACTCGATCCCCAGGATGCAGCGCCGCCAGCGAGCAATTCGACGAGCAATTCTTCATCCCCGGCGCGCGCTGCCACGCAGCCTCCTTCGTAAGACCGCTGTTCGCATCCGAACCGTTCTCGTTATCCACATAGTAAACGGAGGCCGGCAGAATAACCGTTAAAGTTGCCGGGTTGCTGGAAACGCTTTGCAAAAAGTTCGTGACGGTGACTTGGAACTGTTCGCCATTGTCTGCGGCGGCGAGTACGGGCGTCGTATAGGATTGCGACGTCGCATTCGGGATAACCACTCCATTTTCGAACCACTGATACGTAAGCGGCGCCGTTCCCGTCACCGCCACATTGACATTGAAGACCGCCACTTCCCCCACGGTCACCGTCTGACTGGCTGGATCCATCGTGATCGTAGGCGGAGTGTCCACATTGAGTGCCACCGTGTTGCTGGCTACGCTTCCAAGCGCATTGGTAACTATCACGTCGAATCGTGTCCGGTCATCGGAACCCGATAGAACTGGCGTCGTAAATGTTGAAGAGGTTGCGCCGCTGATATCCACGCCGTTGGATTGCCATTGGAAAGTCATTGGAGTTGAACCCACCGCTGCCACCGTGAACGTCGCTGTTTGTCCCGCATTTGCGGTCTGATCCGTCGGCTGAGAGGTAATAATTGGCGACGAATTGACTGTGAGCACGAAGTTCTGTGTGGCGTCAGGCTCAACCCCGTTTTGGGCAGTGAATGTAATGGGAAAGATGCCAACCGTGCCTGCCGCAGCCGTCCCGCTAAGCAGGCCACCCACGAATGTCACGCCGGCGGGCAGCGCACCAGATTCGGAAAGAGTTGGTGATGGGAAGCCGTTCGCCATCACCGTGAACGAACCGAACGCACCTGCCGTAAATGTCGCGCGGGCTAAGCTCGTGATTGACGGCGCCGCGTTCACCGTCAATGTGAAGTTCTGCGCCGCGTTTGGCAAAACGCCGTTGCTCGCCTCGATTGTCAACAGATAAGTCCCCGTTGTTCCTGCGCCTGTTGTTCCGCTCAGCACCCCGCCAACGAACGTCACGCCTCCAGGTAAGGCGCTCGCTGTAGTGAGCGACGGAGCCGGCGTTCCCGTAGCCGTCACAGTGAACGTGCCCAGCGTTCCTACCGTGAACGTTGCGTTCGGCCTGCTGGTGATGGTGGGACTGATCCCAGTCACGACAAAGCTCTGAGTGACCGGCGTTGCCGCCCCAAACGTCGCGTCCCCCGCTTGCGTCGCCTGGATCGTGCACGTCCCCGTAGTAACCAGTGTCGCCGTTGTTCCCGAGACCGTGCACACCGGCAGCGTGTCGGATGCAAAACTCACCGCCAGTCCTGAACTCGCCGTCGCGGTCAGCGTCAGCGGAGTCCCAGCCTCCTGGCCGGCGATCGGGGCGAAAGTGATCGTTTGCGTCTGTTTGCTTACTGTAAGCGTGAAGTTCTGCGTCCCATTCGGCGGCACTCCGTTGCTCGCCGTAAACGTGATCGGATAACTTCCCGCTGTGCCCGCCACCGGCGTTCCGCTCAACACTCCGCCGGACAAAGTCACTCCGCTCGGCAGCGTGCTCATCGTTGAGAGGCTCGGCGCAGGCGTTCCAGTCGCCGTCACCGTGAACGTGCCCTCGGCTTCCACCGTGAATGTAGCGCTCGACGCGCTGGTGATTGAGGGCGGCTGATTCACTGTGAGGTTGAAACTTTGTGAAGCATCGCTGCCGATTCCATTGCTCGCAGTGAAGACAACGGGATAGGCGCCGTCGCTGCCACTCGCAGGGATCCCTGACAGAGCGCCTGTGCTCGCATTGAACGTTACACCCGAAGGCAACGTCCCTGACTCGCTTAGGGTAGGCGTTGGCCAGCCAGACGCCGTGACAGCAAACGATCCCAAAGTGCCGACAGTGAGTGTTGTGCTTGATGCACTGGTGATCGCGGGCGCCGCGTTCACCGTCAATGTAAAATTCTGCGTGGCATTCGGCGGCACTCCATTACTCGCCATGAATGTCATGCCGTACAGGCCGGGGGTCGTCAGAGTTCCCGCCAAAATTCCTGAGCCATTCCCGTTATCCGTGAACGTGATTCCCAGCGGAAGGCCGCTGGCTGTAAGAGCGGGAGCGGGTGTTCCGGACGCCACCACTGTAAAGGAAATGGTCCCCGATGTTCCGATTGTGAGCGTCGCATGGCTACTGCTGGCGAACGTTGGGGGGACATTCGGCGAATTGGGCTGAGGGGCCGAGGATGCAGAGGTTCCTGAGGATGCGGAGTTTCCGGCGGTACAACCAATAAGACTAATTCCCAAAAGCCAAGTTAGAAACGAAGCTACGAAGAATCGTCCGGCCAACCCGCTACGACAAGCCTTGAGTCGAAAGGTCTTGGGGCCCCCGGTGATTCTTTCGACCTGCAAAAACAAAGTTGCCCCTGAAAATGAAGCTGCGCAAAAAGCATTGAAGCAGTACGGGAAGGCATTTTTGAGTCCACCATCTGCCAATAACCTCGCCAGAGCTTCCTTCGCAACATCCTGTTTCTAAGTTGGTTACATATGTACCAAACTGGAACAGAAGTTCCGACCGCAAATCTATTCATAATCGCTCCAAACAACTTCCTCCTGAATGCCTTGGAAATGGTGCGAAGGTCTGCGTAGTAGCCGGTTCTTGCCCTCGATTGCACGGTCAATAAGCCGGCCTTCTTACTTTATTGCTGCTTTTCCTCTTGCTACTTTCATTTCCATTTGATGATTTTTCGCGAAGACCACGGTTTTTTTGGCACCGCTCCAAAGAGGCACGGTTAGGATAGAGTTCTGTGGGCCCGGTTTGAGGGATCTCCCGGGCGTGCTTCATCTATGACCTATCAGATTCGCGCGTTTCCGCAACGGAATCGCCTCGGCTTGCTGTGCTGCGTGGCGATTGCTGCCGTTGTGGTGGCCACACTGTGGCCCTTTGATTTTCGCGCTGCGAATAAAGTCAGCTGGCTTTCGGATGCCGCGGGCCTTCGTTTCAACGGTCAAGGTATTGTTCTAAGCAGCGCCCCTTTGAATCCGGCTGTGGCCAGTTCCCGCGATTCCTGCAGCCTGGAAGTGTGGATGCGTCCAGCAAGCATCAAATCCGTCGGCATCGTCCTGGCCTTGTATGTTGAGAACACACGGAGCGAATTCGTGCTGGTCCAGAAGATGAATCGCCTGGTAATTTCTCGCGCCTCCTCGAATGGGTTAGACGATATTGAATCGCGGGGACTCGATGAAGACCACACGTTCGAGGCCGGAGCCCTTGTGCTTGTGACCATAACTTCCGGCCCGAACGGGATGACGGTTTACTTGGACAGCGGCCGGTCCCAGTATTTTCCTGGATTTATGATCATGCCTGGCTACATTTCTGGCCAGATCGTTCTGGGAACTTCGACGCTTTTTTTCAGCCCTTATTCCGGAGAAATCCGCGGCCTGGCAATTTATCCGAATGAGCTCGATCCTACCGAAGTGCAATCCGACTTCCGGACCTGGACATCTGGACGCACCCTTGATCCTGCAGCGTTACCTGGAGCTTTAGCGCTGTATGGCTTTGCCGAAGGGACGGGCAGCCAGATTCGCAGCGCAGTCGAATCCGCGCCGGTTCTGCAGATCCCGCAATATTTTGTCCTTCCGCATAAGCCCTTTCTAGAGTCTCCTTCGGATGAATTTATTCCCAAGTGGAGTTACGTTCACAGCGTGGCCGAAAATATCCTGGGTTTTGTTCCGTTGGGATTTATCCTTTGTGCCTATTTTGCGTGCGCGCGCAGCCCCCGGCGGGCAATTCTTTACGCCATTCTGGCCGGGGGCACGCTGAGTTTCGTGGTCGAGATCTTGCAGTTTTACATCCCGTCACGAGGTTCCGGATTGACCGACGTCATTACCAATACGACGGGGGCTGCGCTGGGCGCGCTCCTAATTGTGTATATGCGGACAAATCATCGTGAAGATCCGCGCCGTAAACCCGCACCAGGGTGAAAATCGGACTGATGCGGCTAACAAAACGGTCGCTGAATGGACTCAGCAGCGCCAAAGTTGCCCTTTGGCGCTGCGCGGCCCGCTGCCGAACCTTATGGGGTAGGGATAGTTGCGGATACCTGAGTCGAATACGCGCTCTCATTGCCGCTGGAATCGACCGAGGTGGCAACATAGTAGTACGTCACGCCGGCTTGCACAGTCGAGTCGGTGTACGTCGTTGTCGTAACTAATGAGGGATTCACCTTCGTGTAGGAGCTCCCGGAAACCGTCGAACGGTACACGTTGTATCCGGACACTGTGGATGTGCTGGCCGTCCAGGTCAGGGTCGCGGAATGCGGAACGGGCTGAACTCCTGTTCCGGAGAATGTGATCACCGCCGGCGAGTTGGTGGCGTTGCTCGTCACCGTGGCGCTTCCGGGGAGGCTTCCGGTTCCCGACGGAGTGAAAGTCACGGTCAGCGTTGCGGCTTGTCCAGAGGTCAACATCAGCCCGGTGGAAACGCCGCTTGCCGTATAGCCGGCGCCTGAGAGGGTGACGCCCGATATGGTGACCGTTGAATTTCCGGCGTTGGTGAACGTCACACCCAGGCTGTTGTTGCTGCCGATGTTGACACTTCCAAAGTTCAAGGTTCCTGTGCTCGCGTTGAGAACGAGGGTTGCGGCGTTCACCGTTAAAGTTGCCGCATTGCTGGCGATATTTCCAGCGCTGTTGGTTACCGTGACTGCAAACTTCGCGCCATTATCCGCCGTGGTTGTGGCCGGGGTCGTGTAAGACGCCGACGTCGCGCCGCTGATGGCTGTTCCATTCTTCGTCCACTGATACGTCAGGGTGGCTGTGCCGTTGGCGGTTACCGAAAACGTCGCGGTCTGCCCGGCCGTGACCGTCACGTTGGCCGGCTGCGTGGTGATCGATGGCGGTGCGTTCACGGTCAGCGTCGCCGCGTTGCTGGCTACGTTGGTTACGCTATCGGTGACGGTGACGGTGAATGTGGATCCGTTATCTCCTGCTACCGTCGCCGGGGTGGTGTATGACGCCGACGTCGCGCCGCCGATCGCCGTTCCGTTCTTCTTCCACTGATAGGTAAGAGTTCCACTGCCGGTCGCGGCCACCGTGAATGTCGCCGTTTGTCCCACTGTGACCGTCTTGCTGGCTGGCTGCGTGGTGATCGATGGCGGAACGTTTACCGTCAGCGTGGCGGCATTGCTGGTGACGTTGCTCACGCTGTTGGTGACGGTGACGGTGAAGGTGGATCCGTTATCTCCTGCCACAGTTGCCGGAGTGGTGTAAGACGATCCAGTCGCACCGCCGATGGCCGCTCCATTCTTCTTCCACTGATACGCCAGGGTGGCTGTGCCGTTGGCGGTTACCGAAAACGTCGCGGTCTGCCCGGCCGTGACCGTCACGCTGGCCGGCTGCGTGGTGATCGATGGCGGTGCGTTCACGGTCAGCGTCGCCGCGTTGCTGGCTACGTTGGTTACGCTATCGGTGACGGTGACGGTGAATGTGGATCCGTTATCTCCTGCTACCGTCGCCGGGGTGGTGTATGACGCCGACGTCGCGCCGCCGATCGCCGTTCCGTTCTTCTTCCACTGATAGGTAAGAGTTCCACTGCCGGTCGCGGCCACCGTGAATGTCGCCGTTTGTCCTACTGTGACCGTCTTGCTGGCTGGCTGCGTGGTGATCGATGGCGGAACGTTTACCGTCAGCGTGGCGGCATTGCTGGTGACGTTGCTCACGCTGTTGGTGACGGTGACGGTGAAGGTGGATCCGTTATCTCCTGCCACAGTCGCCGGAGTGGTGTAAGACGATCCAGTCGCACCGCCGATGGCCGCTCCATTCTTCTTCCACTGATACGCCAGGGTGGCTGTGCCGTTGGCGGTTACCGAAAACGTCGCGGTCTGCCCGGCCGTGACCGTCACGCTGGCGGGCTGCGCCGTGATCGATGGAGCTACAGGAGAAGCAGTAACCGTAAGCGTCGCGGCGTTGCTGGTTACGCTGCCGGTGCTGTCGGTCACGACGACAGTGAACGATGAGCCGCTGTCACCAGCAGTTGTCGCCGGAGTGGTGTAAGACGATCCGGTCGCGCCCCCGATCGCCGCTCCATTCTTTTTCCATTGGTATGTGAGGGTCCCATTCCCAGTCGCGGCTACCATAAAGGTCGCGGTTTGCCCGGCCGTGACGGTCTGGCTGGAGGGCTGCGCCGTGATCGAAAGGGCCGTCGTGCCCGTTCCGCTCAAGGAAACCGCCAGGGGCGAATTCGCCGCATCGCTGGCGACTGATAGGCTGCCGGACGCATTTCCGGCGGACTGCGGAATGAACTCGACCTGGAATGCATGATTCTGTCCGGCCGCGATGGATATGGATGACATTCCACCCACAACACTGAAACCTGAGCCTGTGACCGTCGCCTGTGAAATCGTAACCGCCGCCGAGCCGGTATTCGTCAGAGTGAGCGTCTGGGAACTGCTGGAGCCGGCCCTCACGCTCCCAAAGGTTAGACTCGTCGCGCTCGCCGCGAGAGATCCGGCGGAGGCGCTGTCGGAACTCTTAGTCGCCGCCGGGGTTCCCGCACCCGTCAAACCGGTGCAGCCCGAAACGGACAAGGCGGCTAGAAGAACAAGAAGAGTGAAAACAGAAGCAAGCGGCGTTTGCGGCTTCCGCGCCGGCTGGCAGTGAGCGTGGTTGTTTGTATGCGATTTCATGACCTCTGCAGTTTAGAAATCGCATGGGAAAACTCTCTACTGGTCGCGGGAATGATTGAAGTACAGGGGTTATTCCTGTACCGGAGGACATCAACCGGATATTACTCTACGGAAAACTCGGTCAACGAAAGAATTGCCGAATCAGGGAGGCGGGAAATCCGAAAACGGTGGAAGCCTACTTCGAAGTGGCCGTGGTCATGCCCCATCGTTCACGAAGTGAAGAATCAAGTCTGCGAAATAGGATGCCATCCACCACGAATCCGAGGAGCGCGATCAAAATCATCACGGCGACTACCAGATTGATGTCTTCATTGTCCCGGCCGGCCATAAGAAGTTGGCCGAGTCCAAGCGAAATGTAAATCATTTCCCCGGTGATCAACGAGCGCCAAGCAAATGCCCAGCCTTGCCTCAGCCCGTCCACCATGTACGGCATGCTTGCGGGCAGAAGCACGTGCCAGAACAATTGTGGACCCTTCGCGCCAAGGTTGCGCCCGGCCATGGAAAGGATTCGCGGCACGTTATCGAACCCCGCTTTCGTGGCCTGCGCAACGGCAAGAAGCGAACCCGTGATCGTCACGAAAATGATCGCCGTTTCGCTCAGGCCAAACCATAGCAGCGCGATAGGCACCCAGCAACTGCTCGGAAGGCTCTGCAAGCCCAAGATGACTCGTCCCAGGGTATCTTCCAGAGAATTTGCTCGAGGCGAGAAGCATCCCCAGAAGGATTCCCAGAACCACGGAAATCGCATACCCGATGATCACGCGCCGCATGCTGACCATGATGCCGATTAGAATCTGTGGTCCTTCAGACCATCCCAAAGAGATTCCGTCACTCCCTGCGGAGTGGGAAATAGATAGGGCGGCCAAATCTTCAGAAAGGCGAGGGCCTCCCAAACCAGCAGCACACCCACGGCGAAAATCATCTGGTTAACGCTTTTCTTCACGCGAGTACTCCGCATTAAAGGATCGGTCAATTTCTTCCCGAAGCTGTCCAAGAATCTCTTTCGACAAGTAAGCGACGTCGGAATCCTCGACGTGCCGCGGGCGGCCCAGGGTGACCTGAAACTGGCTCTTGATTCGTCCCGGCCGAAAGCTCATCAGGAGAACGCGATCGCCCAGGCGCACCGCCTCGCGGACGTTGTGCGTGACGAAGACGATGGTCGGCGAAGTCTCCTTCCAGATGCGCTCCAGTTCGTCGTGCAGCATGTCGCGCGTTTGCGCGTCGAGCGCGGCGAACGGCTCGTCCATCAACAGAATTTTCGGACGCAGAGCCAGCGAGCGCGCCAGAGCCACGCGCTGTTTCATTCCGCCGGAGAGCTGATGAATGTAGTGATCTTCAAAATGGGACAGGTGAACCATGCGCAGGAAGACGCCGCGCACGATCTTTTCTTTCCTGCTTCGGGACATCCGCCATCTTCAGACCGAATTCCACGTTTTGCCGGACCGTCAGCCAGGGAAACAGCCCGAGTTCCTGGAAGAGGAGAATTCTGTCCGTGCCCGGGCCCTTTGACGGGGTTACCGTCGACCGTGATTTCTCCCGTCGTGGGACGATCGAGACCCGCCAGCAAGTGAAGCAGCGTCGATTTTCCGCAGCCGGAAGGCCCTACGATGCAAACAAATTCCCCCTGTTCGATTTCAAGGTCAATGTTCTGCAACGCCGGGGTAAAGGAGCCGCGCGAATTCGCGTAGCTGCGAAAGACGCCGCTCAAGGCGATGCTTTCTTTTCTTGAAGCTGGAGGGCCCTGCAACGGCGCGATGCCCGCCGGGGACTCCTTTCGAGATTTCGCGCGCTCCGGCAACTCTCCGTGTTCAGGCGGCACTCGGCCCCCGGAGATGGAACGGCTGATCAGATCCAGTACGTAGTTCGTCATGGTATTGGGCTCGCCTTCTTTTCGCGAAGGACTTCATTGAGTAAGTTCAGATCGTAAAGACCGGAAAGATCGGGCTGCGTCCTGCCCAGGAATCCTTCATCAAACGCTTCCTGGGTTGTTTTCAAAAGCGACGACCGAATGGGATCGTAGGTCACTTGCATTCGAGAAAAAGCATCGTTCAGGACTTCCGGGCGTGAGTGCTTTTCCGGTTTCCTTCTGGAGCTGCTGGTTCATGATCTGTTTTGCCTGCGCCGGGTTCTGGTCGATCCACTCGGTCAGCTCCACATGCGCGCGGAGGAAATTCTTGACGAGATCCGGATGCTCCCTCAGGAACTTAGGATGAACGATCAGGTCGGTGATAACGAATTGATGATTGGGCCACAAGTCACGTTCATCGAGGAAAATGCGGCCGCCCCCATCGTGGACGAGCCGCGAGGCCCATGGTTCGGGCGCCCAGGAGGCGTCAAGTTGTCCCTTGATGAAAAGCGTCAGCTGATCGGCGATTCGTGATGGGAAGAACCTGAACGTCGCCGCCTTTTTCACGAGGCTTCAGGCCGTTGGCATGAAGCCAGGCGCGAAGCGCAATGTCCTGCGTATTGCCTTGCTGGGGCGTGGCGACTTTTTTCCCATGAAAGTCCGAGGCACTTTTGATCCCCGAACCTTGGCGCACAACCAGGGATGCGCCGCCGCCGGTTGCTCCGGCAATCACGCGCACCGCTTCCCCTTGCGATCGGACATAGCCCGTCACCGCCGGATTCGGTCCGACATATGTGAGGTCGATCGCGTTGGCGAACAAGGCCTCGATCGCGGAGGGCCCGGCGTTGAACGCCTTCCATTCGATCTGGACTCCCGGGCCGAGGGCCTTCTCAAACTGGCCGTTGGCGCGTCCCACCAGCGCCTGGGCATGCGTGAGATTGGCGAAATAGCCGACGCGGATCACGGTGGGCTTTTGTGGCGCGGCGACGAGGAACGGCGCAAGCGTCAAGACTGTCGCCACGACTTCGAGCAACGAGATCATTCTCATGATGCCTGATCGTGTGGTATTCATGTCCGGCGCTCAGAATTTGTACGTCATGTCGAACTGGAGCCTCTCCCAGAGCGGTTGCACGGGGGCTGGACTGCCCGCGCTCCCCAGGGGACGGCCAAATAATCCGTTCAATTGCAGCGTCACGTTGTCAAAGAGTTGATAGAGAATTTCCGGCCGATGGATCTCGACGTCGGTCGACGGGAAAATTTCGCTGTAGTTGAATGCTCCCAGGACCGCTTCGCGCTCGATCACGATGCGCGTGTAGTTAAACTGCCAATCGCCCTTCTTGGCCGTCCGGCCGACGCTCGTTTCCAACCAGTAGGCGTGGCGGGCGTGCGAATCGCAAGGGGCGGAGAGCACAGCTCCGGCCGCAACGTTCGGAATGTTCTCGCAAGCCCGGGTATTCTGGGCAAAATCGCCGATCAAGGTGACGGGCCAGCGCTCGGACGGTGTTTGAATATCGATCTGCCCGAGTGAATCCAGGATTCCGAATTTCGACGCGAATTGTGCGGACGTGATGGTTTTCGCGCCAGTGGTGGCATTGGTTCCAGTGACGACGGCAATGGAATTCTGTAATCCGTTGTTGTTGAGCGTGAGCAAGCCATCACCGGGGCTTGCGCTGTTCGCGGCCAGGACGGAAAGGGCGACGGAGTCCGCATATTTCCAATCGTAAAAACTCCCATAGACACTGAGCTTCAAGCGGCTGCCGAGCTGCCATACCGTCTGCAACTGTTCGCCATAGACCATGGTGTTGAAGCGCCTCTTGTCAGTCGTCGCAGTGCGCTTGTTTTCAGCAAACGGCAACTGGAAGCCAACGGCGGTGACTTTCTTGAGAAGAGACGTCTTCACGTTGAAGGCCAGGGTTTCGCCAGCACCCTCCGGGTTCAAGTCTTTATCCCAAACCAGTTCGGTGTTGAACCATGGGTAGGCAAACTTTCCGCCGGTGACGGTCAGCGGTCGAAACCAGCTTGGAGTGTATGTTGCATACGCGCGGTCAATCGCGATCGGCGTCCGGGTATCGAATTGATTCGCGCTCTGGTTGGTGGAGATCGGATTGTTCAGGTCGCCGGAGGCCAGGGAGAAACCGCCGTGAATCTGGTCATTCAATATGGTCTCCGCGTTAAAACGGAGGCGGTACCGCTCGCGGAGCTGGTCTTGCGAATGATCCGCCGGACCTCCAAATGTCGGTTCCGCCCGCAATCGGAGATCGCCGCTGAACGTGAACGGGCCAAAACTCTTCAGCCGCTGCTCGAGTTTTTCCTGGGAATTATTTACGTCCGTCTCAGGCGTATCGGCTTTCTGAGCAACTTTCAGCTTCGCGGCGGCGGACGCGGGCGGTCCGAGGACCGGAGAAACCGCTTCGGCGACAATCGGTTCCGGGGCAGCCGCATGGATTTCCGCCGCGAGACGCGCGGTAAGTCTCCGCTGTTCTTGCAACGCCGCCCGCAACGCCTCGATTTCCTGTCCCTGCTGCTGCAAGAGCTCCATGACTCGTTCCAGGGAAACCGGGGCAATCTCGGTCGTCGGCGAAGATTCCTCCACCGGATCGATTGCAGGGATTGCATACGACGCAGAATGTGTGTCTGGCTCCATAGAAACGTGAGGCTGCGAACCCGTCAAACCCAAATCATTGCCATCCGCTCCGCGCGCGGGGGTGCTGAAGGGAACGAAGAGAATACTGATCACCAGAATTCCAATCCTTTGTTGAATCGATTGCTGGTTCCTGCTGCCCATTACGGTCTTTCTGTCTGCCCTACGGGCGGACCTAACTTCGCAGTGCTTGCCCCAAAAACAAAAATCCCACCGCCGGGTTACTTCCGGCGGTGGGATTCTAGAATTGCCCGTTATGATTCTAGATGATTTAGTTCCCGGCGCCAGAAGACGCAAACATACAGCAGGTACAACAGAGGCAAGCCTGCTTGGTCTTCTGAACGTCGGAAATCATGTGACAAATGTACAGAACGCGGGGTCGGAAGTCAACGCAGCATTTGCATCGTGCGAACGCCCTGGTACCGGTGGCTGGAAAAATTGGAGGCGCGGGGCGGGATCGAACCGCCGATAAAGGTTTTGCAGACCTTTGCCTTACCACTTGGCGACCGCGCCTCAGATGCAAGCTCATTCTACCAGAGTTAAACCCCGGGTCAGATACCTTGACGCAGCACACTGAATACCTGCGGAACCTCCAGCCTCCGAAGGTGAACGGCACCGGTCTGGCGCTGCCAAGAACTTGTTCGCTCGGCCACGGAGCATTCTTGCAGGTTTGAAATGGAACCAGGTCATGCCAGCGGGATGCCCTTGATGGACGCCGGTGGCTGCGAAGCCGGTTGGCGTGCAAGTTGTCTTGCCTCTTTGCGGCGCCTCAATCGCAATTGGAGGCGGTCCATGTAGAGATAAATCACCGGAGTCGTGAAGAGAGTGAGCGCCTGGCTCACCATCAGTCCGCCGACGATGCTGATGCCGAGGGGACGCCGCATTTCCGAGCCCGTACCGGTTGCGAGCGCGAGCGGCAGGCCGCCGAACATCGCAGCCATCGTCGTCATCATAATCGGACGGAACCTCAACATGCATGCCTGGTAGATCGATTCCTCCGGCGACTTTCCTTTCCGTTCTTCCTCCACCGCGAAATCAATCATCATGATGGCGTTTTTCTTGACGATGCCGATCAGCAGAATAATTCCGATCAGAGCAATGACCGTCAATTCGGTACGGAAAACAAGCAATGCCAGAAGAGCTCCCACTCCGGCGGACGGGAGAGTCGAGAGAATCGTCACCGGATGGATGTAACTTTCGTAAAGCATTCCCAAGACAATGTAGACCGTTACGAGCGCGGCCAGAATGAGCCACGGCTGGGTGGAAAGCGAAGACTGAAAAGCCTGGGCGTTCCCCTGGAAGGTCGGATGAATATCGGCCGGAAGTCCCATATGCAGAATTGTTTCCTGAATTTTCGTGACGGCATCACCCAGAGCGACTCCCTCCCCGAGATTGAAAGAGATCGTGACCGCGGGAAATTGGCCCTGGTGGTTTACGGCCAGGGCTGTGTTCTTCGTCTCATAGTGGGTAAAGACGCCCAGGGGTACCAAGTTCCCGTTCGATGACTTCACATACAGGTTTTGGATCGCGTCCGTGCTGTTCCGGAAGGCCGAATCCACTTCCATCACGACATGATATTGGTTCAACTGCGTGTAGATGGTGGAGACTTGCCGCTGCCCGAAAGCGTCGGAGAGCGTATTATCGATTTCCTGCGATGAGACTCCCAACCGCGAGGCCGTGTCGCGATCAATCACGAGGCTGGCTTGCAATCCGAGTGTCTGTTGATCGCTGGCAATATCCCGCAATTCGGGCAAATGCCTCAAAGCGTCCTGAACGCGAGGCGCCCATTCCATCAGGTCGGTTAGATTTTCGCTCGAGAGAGTATATTGATATTGCGAGCTGCTGATCCGTCCTCCCACGGTGATGTCCTGGAACGCTCGCAGGAACAGCGTGGCCCCGGGAATCACGGCAAGTTTGGGCCGCAGGCGGGCGATCACTTGATCCACCGTCACGTTGCGCTCGCTGACGGGCTTCAGCTCGATCTCCATGCCGCCGGTATTTTCCGACCCGCCCCCCGTATTGCTAACCATGGTCTTCACCGCGGGGTCGCTCATAATGATGTCGGTATATTGTTTCAATTTCTGCTGCATCACCAGGAAAGAAGTATCCTGGGCCGCCAGGATATTGCCATTCATCAGTCCGGTGTCCTGCTGCGGGAAAAACCCCTTCGGAATGACGATGTACAGATAAACGCTGAGGCAGATCGTCGCGCCCGTCAGGACGAGCATGAACGGTTGATGGCGCAGAACCCAGCGCAAACCTGCGGCGTAGGTTTCTACAGCCCATTGAAACACGCGCTCGCTGGCCTGATACATCCTTCCATGATTTATTTCCTTCTGCGATTTCAGGAATTGAGCGCACATCATGGGCGTCGTGGTGAGCGACACGCAGAGTGAAACCGTGATCGCCACGCTCAGAGTCACCGCAAATTCCCGGAATAATCTTCCGATGATTCCGCCCATCAGCAGCAGAGGAATAAATACGGCGATCAGGGAACAACTCATCGAAAGGACTGTAAATCCGATCTCACGAGAACCTTTCATGGCTGCTTCGAGCGGCGAATCGCCCGCTTCCAGGTAGCGGGTAATATTCTCGATGACCACGATCGCATCGTCGACAACGAAGCCCGTGCAAATCGCCAGGGCCATCAGGGAGAGATTATCAAGGCTATAGTGCAGCAGGTACATCACACCGAACGTTCCGATGATGGATAAAGGAACAGCAACGCTGGGAATAATCGTGGCCCAGGCATCCCGCAAAAATAGAAATATAACCATGACGACGAGCGCTACCGTGACAAGCAGCGTGAGTTCGATATCTTTAACTGAAGCCCGGATCGTTGTGGTGCGATTAAAATTGGTATCAAGCGTAACAGTGGGTGGAATAGAGGCGCGCAATTCTGGAAGCAGCGCCATGATGCGGTCGACGGTGTCAATCACGTTGGCGCCGGGTTGGCGGCCAATACCCATCGCGACGGCGATTTTGCCGTTCGCGTATCCTGCGTTGCGGAAATCCTCGATTCCCTCGGAAACCACAGCGATGTCGCTGAGGCGGACCGGGGCCCCGTTTCTGTAGGCCACGATCAAGGGCGCATATTGCTCGGGGCGGAGCAGTTGGTCGGTGTCGTTCAGGGTCCACCGGTTGGATTGATCTTCCAGACTGCCTTTTGGAGAGTTTGAGTTGGCGGACCGAAGCGCGGCCCGCACTTCCTCCAAACCAATCCCATAATGCGCCAGCGCATTCGGATTCAGGTCCACACGAACCGCGGGCTTCGCTCCGCCGGAGATGCGGACCAGGCCGACTCCGTCCACCTGGGATATTTTTTGCGCCAGAAAGGTATCGCACAAATCGTAAAGCTGGCTCCTTGGAACCGTGTCGGACGACACGGTCAAATCCAGAATGTCTGATTCGGCCGGGTTGACCCGGCGGTACGTCGGCAGGGTTGGCAATCCGGACGGCAATTGACCTGAGGCGGCGTTAATGGCCGCTTGTACGTCGCGAGAAGCCGCATTAATATCTCGATCCAATTCGAGCTGAAGAGTGATTCCGGTAGAGCCAAGCTGGCTGACGGAGGTCATCTCCGTGACGCCGGCAATTCTTCCGAATTGGCGTTCGAGCGGTGTTGCCACCGATGAGGCCATCGTTTCCGGACTCGCCCCCGGCAAACTCGCCCGAACCGAAATCGTGGGGAAATCAACCTGGGGTAATGCCGCCACGGGCAGAAGATAAAATCCCACACCGCCCGCGAGCAGAATCGCAATGCTCAGCAAAGATGTGGCGACAGGACGCCTTATGAAAAGTGCGGAAATATGCATGTTGGTCAGTCTGGCCCGCTTACTTCCACCTGAATATACGCCGCCCACGCGAGAATATTGCAGAAAATAGCCTTGGGAATGGCGATCATCACGCAAGGCGCTTCACCGGCAACGTAAACACAAGAAAGACCAAAGGCGCTGGTACGAGAGTATTGAGTATACTCAATTTCGATTGCATGTTATGCCTGACTGCTATGGGGCAAGTTGGAATCGCATGAGGCTGAATCCATGGAAGGCCATACGTCGAGTGAGCCCGGACCCCATCGCAATCCATTCAATCAGAGGAGAGGCTCAATGAAAAAATGGCCGTTGGTAGCAATATTCTGCGCTGCAATTCTATTTTTCCCGAGCGGCGGGGCGGTGGGCCAGGACGTCCCGGCCCTATCGTTGAAAATCCATATCGTCGTGCCGAACATCACCGGGCGCATGGATCATTTCAGCATCGATCTGAAGGGGCATCGTCTGTTCGTATCCGCCCTGGGAAATAACACGGTCGAGGTGATCAATTTGCAAGCCGGCAAATTAACGCGGACGATTACGGGTTTAGACGCGCCTCAGGGATTGTTCTTTGATCCTTCCACGAATCGCCTTTTTATTGCGAGCGAGGACGGCACCACGAAGATCTACGATGGGACCACATTTCAACTTCAAAAAACCGTGAAATTCAAAGACGATGCGGACAACATTCGCTATGACGCTCGCACCCATCAATTCCTGGTGGGCTACGGCGGCGGAAAAGCGATCAGGAACCGCCCACTGTCGCCGGGGGCGATTGCGATCATGGACTCCGACGGGAACGCCGCCGGGGAGATTGTCACGGACTCCCATCCCGAATCGTTTCAGCTGGAAAAAAATGGAACGCGACTTTTCGTAAATGTCCCGGACAAGAAAGAAGTCGAAGTCGCGGACATGACCACGCGTACCGTTACCGACCGCTGGCCAATAGCGGACGCGGAGAATTTCCCCATGTCGCTTGATGAAGCCCACCAGCGGCTGTTTGTAGGATGCCGCGTGCCGGCACAGTTGCTTGTCCTGAATACGGCGACGGGCAAGACGGTTGCTTCCATGGACATTGTCGGCCAGACGGACGACCTCTTTTACGACGCGCAGAAAAGTCGAGTGTACGTGATCGGCGGGCAAGGCTTCATTGACGTATTCCAGCAGAAAGATCCCGATCACTACGACCGGATTGCGCGCTATCCCGTGCCAATGAACACTAGAACTGGCCTTTTCGTGCCTGAATTGGGTGAACTTCTTGCCGCCGTGGCCCACGGGGACAAGCAGGAAGCCGAGATTCTCGTTTACGAAACAAAATAATCGAATTGACCCGTTGGCTATTAAATCGGTCTGAATCTGCAAGATTGATGGAAGATCAAAGACCACAAATTTGGCGAATCAAGCTTCACGCGTTTTCAGGACGGTGACGCCCATAACATCCGCACGCACGGCAATGACCAATCCACGATACGTCCTGCCACACGGACAAAACGACTTCCTAGGGACAGCGAGGCGATGCGTCATTGGCCCGACCATTCTCACAAGCGGGCAGATTAGAGATAAATTTCAAGATCGAATCTTGAGCTCATCGGTTTGATTACCTTTCTGCAACGCAGGTCTTAATGTCTTCTTAAGCCCTCGGCAGGTAACCTAAGATTGACATGGTTGTCGCCCGGTTCGGGTCGGTCCAAACAACATGCTCAAAGATAATGGCGAAAATTCTCCTATGTCTTATTGCCCCTGATCGTAGCAGGCAGCGCACTGGCGCAGCGTGCTCCCCAGACCGCAGCCATAACAGGGATGGTCCTCGACCCCAGCGGGGCGTCGACGCCGGACGCGAGCGTCACGCTAAAGCAAGGGAGTTCCACGGTCCGGGCGCAGGGCAAGACGGATGCGCAAGGAAGATTTCGTTTCGACGGGGTACCTCCGGGAAATTATTCGATTGAAGTTCAGCGCGAGGGATTCAAGAAATCCGTGACCAGCCTGAAAGTCTCGACGCAGGCGCCCGCTCCGCTAACAATCACTCTTGCAATCGAGGAAGTTTCCTCGGAAGTGTCCGTCTCGGGAGAGGAGTCCGTTCAGGTATCAACCGATCCAACGGAAAACCGCGACACGGCGACCGTGGACCAGGGACTGCTGGAAAACGTTCCCGTCTTTGACCAGGATTACGTGGCCACGATGTCGGCGTTTCTCGACTCGGCGTCGCTGGGCACCGGCGGGCCGCAGGTCATGGTCAACGGCGTCGAGGTGAGCAGCGTTATTGCTTCCGCCTCCACCATTCAGGAAGTTCGCATCAATCAAAATCCTTATTCCGCGGAGATCTCGCGTCCTGGCAGGGGAACGATCGAAATCATCACGAAAGATCCGACGTCCGCTTATCACGGGACGTTCAATTTCCTGTTTCGAGATTCGGTCTTCAATGCGCGCGATCCGTTTTCACTTGTGCGACCGCCGGAACAACGCCGCATCTACGAAGGCTCATTCGGGGGCCCGATTCCACACAGCAAATCGTGGTCGTTTATGTTATCGGGCCACCGCCAGGAAGAAGATTTGCAATCGATTGTGTACGCTCAGGGCCCGAGCGGTTTGATTCAAGAGACCGTGCCGAGCCCCAAGCGCGATTCTCAAGTTTCCTTGCGGATCGCTCATCAATTCTCCACGAACCATTCTGTTTCCTGGCAATACAACGATTGGGAATACCCCAGCTCTAACCAGGGAGTCGGCGGAAACGTGCTGCCGGAAGCGGCCACGAATTCCGATCAGGTGGAACGCGAATTTATTTTTAGCGACCGCTGGGCGCCGTCTCCGAAGTGGCTTTCCCAATTTCAAGTATTGATCGGCCAGGAACATCATGCATTGACGAGCGTGAATGACGCGCAACAGGTCGTGGTTCAAGGGGCGTTCACCTCCGGCGGCGCGCAAATCGATTTGTTGAATACGGAAAACCACGTTCAGCTGAACGAAATCGTCAGTTGGTCGGGCGGCAAGCATTTCGTGAAATTCGGCGTGAACGTTCCGGATATAAGCCGCCGCGGCATTGAAAATCACAATAACTTCGGCGGCACGTTCAACTTTTCAAGCCTCGCGGACTATACCGCGCAGCAGCCCTATTCGTACCAGCAACAGGCCGGTGCTGGAAAAGTGGTGTACTGGCAAGCGGAACTCGGCGGATTTGTACAAGACGACTACCGCGTGCGGCCCAACCTCACCCTCTCCCTCGGCCTGCGATACAACTGGCAAAACTATCTTTATGACAATAAGCAGTTCGCACCGCGGTTCGCTTTCGCATATTCTCCCGTGAAGAGCGGCAATCTCGTCTTCCGCGGCGGCGGAGGAATCTTTTTCGATCGCACCGGGCCGAATCCAATCGGAAATGTTTTGCTGTATGACGGGCAACGGATCCAGAGTTACCTGCTCATCGATCCGAGCTATCCGGACCCCTTCGTAAATGGCGTCACGCTGGCTTCACAACCGACGAACATCGTGGAGTTCGATCCGTCAATCCGTGAGCCGTACACGATCCAATACAGCATCGGAGTGGAACGCCAAATCAACAAGCGATTAACCATTGCAGCGACTTATAGCGGCTCGCGCGGGGTTGACCTATTCCGTTCCGTGGATATCAACGCCCCGCTTGGGCCCGACTATCTGACCGTGCCGAATCCTGTCTTCGGATTCGTTCAGCAGATCGAGTCCGCCGGCCGTCAGGCCGGGAATTCGCTGGACATCACTGTCCGGGGCTCCCTGACCCGTCGCCTTTCGGGCTTGATCCAATACACTCTGGGCAGCACTTACAATAACACCGGAGGGATTAACTGGTATCCGGCGAGCCAATTCGACTTCTCGGGCGAATGGGGGCGCGCCGACTTCGACCAGCGGCACCGCCTGAATCTTCTGGAGAGCTATAATGCCGGCAAATCATTCACGATTGGAGTCGGTCTGGCGCTGGCCACGGGCAAACCGTACACGGAAACGACGGGTCTGGACCCATTTCATACCGGCCTTGCAAACGAGCGTCCTGATGGCGTATCCCGAAACAGCCTGCAAGGACCGGGCACCGCGAACGTGGATTTGCGTGTGTCGCGCGATTTCTTTTTGAGCAAGGACAAGAAAGAGAAAGGCAAAGTCATTACGATCGGCGTTGACGCGTTTGACGTGATCAATCACGTAAATTTCACTGGCTATGTGGGCGACCTCAGTTCTCCTTTTTTCGGACAAGCCGTTTCCGCGTTCCCCACCCGGCGGCTGCAGCTGACTACGCGTTTCAAGTTCTAACTCCCTGATCCTGTGCAGAAATCCTCGAAACATGCCTGGCGAAGTTTATGCGCATACTTCCTCAGCGGCTATAATTGGAATTGGCGTTTATCCGCGCGGAAAAAGGTGCCTGAACAAGTGTCGATCAAGGATTTGAAAATAGAAGACTGGCTGCCGAAATCGGTTTCGAGTCTGCAGGATTACAGCTGGCACAAATTTGGCTCGGACACACTGGCGGGAGTCACGGTTGGGCTCGTGGCGCTGCCGCTGGCAATGGCGTTCGCCATCGCTTCGGGAGTTGCGCCGCAGGCCGGACTTTACTGCGCCATTGTCGCGGGGTTTCTGATTTCCGCCCTGGGAGGATCGACCACGCAAATCGGCGGGCCCACAGGGGCGTTCGTCGTCGTGGTTTATGGAATCGTGGGCCGGTACGGATTGGACGGCTTGTTCATGTGCACCCTGATGGCGGGGGTGTTCCTGGTCGTCCTGGGAGCCACCGGACTGGGGACGGCAGTCAAGTACATCCCCCGCCCCGTGGTTGTGGGATTCACAAATGGAATCGCGGTGCTGATTGCCAGCACGCAGATCAAGGATTTCTTCGACATCAAAGTCGACAAGGTTCCCGGTGATTTTCTGGCGCGCATGGAAGTTCTGGCCCGGAATTTTCGCTCGTTTTCGCCGTTGGAAACGGGTCTCGGCATCCTCGCGATTGTACTGATCCTGCTGTGCATGCGATTTGTGAAGCGCGTGCCTGGATACATCGTGGCCCTGTTTGTCGGAACAGCGCTGGTCATGATCTTCAAGCTACCTGTCGAAACGATCGGAACACGTTTCGGCGGGATTCCTTCGGGCCTTCCCAGGATCAAGATTCCCCATTTTCGTTTCGACTTGCTTCGCCCATTGGTTTCGCCGGCCATCACCGTGGCCATGCTGGGAGCGATCGAGTCTCTGATGTCCGCGGTTGTTTCCGATCGCATGAGCGGCGGAAAGCACAATCCCAACGTGGAACTGGTAGGTCAAGGCGTCGCCAATATTTTCTCGCCGCTGTTTGGCGGACTTCCCGCAACGGGGGCAATCGCTCGTACGGCGACAAATATCCGCTCGGGTGCGAAATCGCCGGTTTCGGGAATGATTCATTCGATGACGCTGCTGGCAATCATCCTGTTTGCCGCGCCGCTGGCAAGATTCATTCCGCTCTCGGTGCTCGCGGCGATCCTGCTGGTTGTCTCCTATAACATGGGCGAATGGCAGGAGATACCGGAGTTGCTCAAGCTGACGCCCCTCGACATCGGCATTTGGCTGGTCACCTTTTCATTGACGGTCTTCGCGGATTTGACCGTGGCCGTCGAGGCGGGAATGATTCTCGCGGCGCTGGTCTTCATTCGGAAAGTCACGATGACGACAACGGTATCCCAGGTCACTCAGGAATATCTCCGCGAAGGACACGTCCACATTCTGCAGCACAAGGAGATTCCGCACTACGTGACAATCTTCCGGATCCACGGACCTTTCCTGTTTGGCGCCACCGATAAGATCGAAGAGATTACCGATCGTCTGAAGGAGCTGTCCCCCATCGTCATCCTTCGTCTGCGAAACATGACGGCAATCGATGCGACCGGTTTGCAGGCCCTCGAGAGTCTCGCGGATTCCATACACGAATCAGGCCGCGGATTCATTCTTTGCGGCGCCCGGGAGCAGCCTGCCCGCCTCATGCATCAGGCTGAATTTGGGCAGCACGTCGGGATGGAGAACATCTGCCCCAGCATTGAAAAGGCACTGGAGCGCGCAAAGACGCAATACCAGGAAATGGAACAGCAAAAGTTGATTGCCGTAGGTGGAATCAAGAGCACCGCATAGGAAATCATCCGGAAAGTGCTCTGAACCTCAATTTCGCTCCATGGTGATATTTGCCGTCAATCCGCTTCCATATAAAACGAACCTCCGTGCCCTTGGAATTTCCAATCTCTGGGGTGTGGGGAATCTAGTACCGCAGGGTGCTGTCCTTCTTCTGTTCGTTCGAGCAGTAGCCTTTTCGCCTCCTCAAACTTAGCCTTCACTGTAGCGTTCGAGCATTTGCCCGTACCTGTCTGGAGGCGTCCGTCATGATCCAGATCGAATCTTTCCAGGAATTTCGAGCAGGCCTGGCCTTCCTGCGCGGAGGCGATGCACATAAGGCCCTTCCCCATCTCCGGTCCGCTCTCGATCAAGAGCCGAACAATCCGTTCTATATTTCGTATATGGGCGTGGCGATCGCTGCCGCGGAGCAAAAGTGGGCAGAGGCGGAAAAGCTTTGCCACTCCGCCATGCGAATGAACCGCCGCCAGGCGCAGCTCTACCTGAATCTCGCGGAAGTGTACGTTGCCGCGGACCGCAAGCAGGACGCCGCCGATATTCTGGCCCGAGGACTGCACTACGCTCCGCATGACCAGCGCCTGAAGATGGCGCTCGACCATTTGGCTTTGCGTCGGCCTCCTATCTTGCCGTTTCTGGACCGCACGCATGTGATCAATCGCAACCTCGGGAAGATTCGCCACCACGCATTGCAAGTTCTGGCCTCGCTGTGATCCCGGAGTTCAGGCGCGTTGGCGACTGCGCGTCATAAGATTGCGCCCGCGTATGCCGAGCGATATTCTGGGAACCAGATGAAACGTGTCCTTGGATTATTTGTCTACCATCCGGAGAAATCGTGCCCGATTTGTGGCAGCTCGCACGTGCATCGCACCAGGCGAGGACGGATTTTAGAATTCTGGGTCCTGTTTTTCCTTCCCTTCCGGCCGTACCGCTGCGGAAAGTGCCGACAGCGCTTCTACGGGCCGAAGAAATTTCCCTCCACCCACAATGCCGACGAGAAAACCGAATCAGAAGCGAACGTAAGACCGTCGTCCAGTAGGCGCTAGCTGAATTTTACAGCCGCCCGTGGCGCTTGACGGATTCTCCATTCCCTATCCCGCGGATTCACTCCACCAGATCTGTCTGTATAATGGCCGCCGGTGAATCTGAACCTCAGCGCCATACCCGAGCGCCTGTTCGGCCCGTATGCCGGTCCGCCGGGCTACTTGACTGCCCGCTGGCTCTTTCTGCGGTCGCTCGGGCTGATTTTCTTTTCCGCCTTCTATTCGTGCGCATTTCAAATCCGGGGTCTCATCGGCCCGAACGGAATCCTTCCCGCGCGGGACTATCTCGCTGAAGTCTCGCGGACGCTGGGAGCGCGGCGCTTCTGGTACGCGCCCACGGTCTTCTGGTGGTCGGCGAGCGATCGTGTTCTCATGGCCCTCTGCATTGTCGGAATGGTTGCGGCCCTGCTCCTCATCCTGAATCTTCAGCCGCGTGGCGCGTTGGTGATCTGCATGGTTGCGTTCCTTTCATTCATCGCCGCCGCGCAGGATTTTGCGAGTTATCAATCCGATGGCATGCTGCTCGAAGCGGGCTTCATCAGCCTGTTTTTTGCGCCGGCGGGATGGCGGCCGCGCTGGGGAGCTTCCGACCCGCCTTCTCGCGCCAGCCGGTTTCTGCTGGTATGGCTGATGTTCCGGATTTATTTTGAATCCGGGATCGCGAAAATCCTGGGACGCGATCCGGAGTGGCGCGATTTCACGGCGATGGACGAGTATTACCAGAATGGTCCTTTGCCCACCTGGATCGCGTGGTACGCGCACCACCTCCCGCACTGGTTTCACGAGTCCACTGCGATTTTGACGCTGGCTCTCGAACTGGTATTGATTTTTGCCGTGTTTCTGCCTCGGCGCTGGCGCATCGCGATATTCTTTGTCATCACTCCCTGGCAGATTGGCATCATCCTGACCAGCAATTACGCCTTCCTGAACTACCTCGTACTGGTTCTGGGCTTTCTGCTGCTCGATGACAAGTTTCTTGAGCGGTTTCTTCCTCAGCGCCTGCGAAGTGGTATGCAAGGCAGTCTTTCGCCCAGCGCAATCCCTGAATCGCCGGGGAGCTAATTGCAGGTGTGAGATCCTCGGAAAGGAAAAGGGCCTGTATGGGAACACCATGTTCGCCTCTGGGTCCAGGCTTTCTTTCTGACGTGGATTTTTTATGCCACCTCGGCGCTGCTTATTTTGATGGTGGAGCCTGAGGCGCCTCTGCCGACCTCTCCCGTCAGCGCGCTTGAGCCGTTCCGGATCGCCAACCAATTCGGGTTATTCGCGGTCATGACGCGCAACCGGTATGAAATCGAATTTCAAGGCTCGCGCGACGGCCAGACCTGGACGGCTTATCCATTTCGCAACAAACCGCAGGACGTCCATGCGGCTCCGCGGATTTACGCTCCTTACCAGCCACGTTTCGATTGGAACCTGTGGTTCGCGTCGCTGGGCACCTGGCGCGAGTATCCTTTTGTCCTGCGAGTCGAGCAGCGGCTCCTCACCGGCGAGCCGGATGTCCTCTCCCTTTTTGCCGGCAATCCATTTCCAGGCCGGCCTCCCGAGCAGGTCCGCGCGGTGATATGGCAATACTGGTTTTCCGACTGGAATGAGAAGCGTACGCAGGGCGTCTGGTGGCGCCGCGAGCAGATTGGCCTCTATGCGCCAACGCTGGAGCTGCCTGCCTGACGGAAGAATTACCGTTCTGGCCTGGCCGGACGACTCTCAAGCCGCGCCATAGGCCCATTACCCGCCAATTCCGCGAAAATGCCCTATTTCATGCCATTTTCGCTCCCCAAAAAGTCCTAGAACTATCGTTCTAACCGCCTAAAAACCGTCGTTCCAAATCTTCGGGACTGCCGAGCCATAGCCGCGATCGGCCGCCGCCTTTAACCTGATCTCACGTCGCAGGGAAGCCCAGCTGAACAAAACCCCGCGGCGTACTGAGGTGAAGGAAAATGTTTTTCGCCATCGCAGCCCTTCTGATTCAGCCGCAGATTGCCCCGCAAATTTCATTCTCCGCAGAGAAGGCAGCACTTATTCAGCCCGCAATTTCAGTCATCGCGAGCGATCCCGCAGCAAAAGAGAACTCTTTACCGTCAACGTCAGCTGTCGCGGACGCCGCAGCTCCCGACACTGGGGCTGAGCCTGCCGCCGATCCGGGCGTTGCTGCACCGCCCGATGCTCCCAGTCCCGTGGTGGAAGAACCTGTCGCCGCCGGCCTTCATGCTGGCAAAACCCAGCAAGCCTATGACGGTTTCAATAGGTCAACTGGTGGCCGAAAATCGGCGCAACCAGTTGATCTGGAGGGGCCTGGTAATCGCTTCGAGCAGTGCGGCCACGTTCGACGCCTGGTCTACGCGCCACGCGATCACTACGGCGGGGGCGCAAGAACTGAACCCCATGCTCAAGCCCTTTGCGGGCAATGCCTCGCTCTATGCGGCAATCCAGATTGGTCCGGTGCTGATGGATTATGTGAGCAGAAAAATGATGTACAGCAGGCATAACTGGGTACGCCGGATGTGGTGGGCCCCCCAGACCGCGAGTATCGTGGGTTCTCTGTTCTGCGGCGCGCACAATCTGAGTTACCACTAGACCCGCAGGCGGAAACTTTTCGAACTTCATCAAGATTCAGGTTTCTTCCCTCTGCAAAAGGCGTGGCCGCTTTCTCCTCCCGGCCACGCTCTTTTGCGTCTGTGGGCTCGGCCAAAATCCTCGTAATTACTGAGTTTGATTGACATAAGCCACTTGGCGCGGGTATCATCCCCTCGATGCGGCCCCTGGGTGGGAAGCCGCATTTCCTTCCTTGCACTCGCCCCGTGACTGGGAAGTTTTGCCCGGGTATTTTTCCGGGAAGCAGGGCTGGACCTCATTGGAGGCCGTAAGATGTTTTCCGACAACGAAAATCCCGGCGCGGATATTTCCGCCGGACAATCAGCAACCGCCGCCACACCGGCGCCGGAAAATTCAACCGCAACGACGGAACCCGAAGCTTCGACTCCAGCCGCGGCTCAAGAGCAAGAAACTCCGCCTGTTATTCCTTCGTCTGCAGCGGCTTCGTTTAACCCGGAGCCTGCCGCGGTCACTGTTGCTCCTGCCGAGCCGATCGCTGAACCGGGCGGGCCGGCCGCTGTCGAACATTCCGACGTAAGTGAGGCGCTGGCCGTGGATGCGGGCGAGCCCTCTACGGAATCCACTTCCGAGATGGAACAGCTCATGGAGCAGTATGCCGCGCCGCATCAGGCTCCGGCAGAGGGCGAAATCGAATCGGGCCAGGTTGTGGCCATCACCGATCTGGGCGTGGTCGTGGATTTGGGCGGCAAGACCGAGGGCTTGATCCCCGCGCAGGAATTCGCCGAACTGGATGGGCCTTTCCCGCTGCAAGCTCGGGCAGCCCGTGGAGGTCCAGCGCACGGGCGATCGCAAGGATGGAATGGTCCTGCTGTCCTACCAGCGAGTGAAGCGGCGGCGCGCGTGGTCGAAGATCGAAGAGGCCTACCGCAACAAGGCGGACATTACCGGAAAAGTAGTGGATCACATCAAGGGCGGCCTGGTCGTTGACATCGGCGTGCGCGCATTTTTGCCCGCTTCGCAGGCCGATGCGCAGCCGGTGCGCGACCTGGAAGAGTGGAAAGACCGCGAAATTACGGTTCGCGTCCTGAAGATGAATCGCAAGCGCGGAAACGTGGTGGTCAGCCGCCGCGCGATTCTGGACGAGCAGGTGGCCGACGCAGCGCCAAGCCATGCTCGAATCGCTGGCCGAAGGGCAGACCGTGAGAGGCGTGGTGAAGAACGTCACCGGTTACGGGGCATTCGTGGATCTGGGCGGCATCGACGGCTTGCTGCACATTACGGATATGTCCTGGAGCCGTGTCGCGAGCCCGCTCGATGCCGTGCGTCCCGGCGAAGAAGTAGAAGTCAAGATTCTAAAGTACGACAAGGAAAAGGGCCGCGTTTCGCTGGGGCGCAAGCAATTGATGCCCGATCCCTGGGCCTCGGTGGCGGAGCGCTACACGCCGGGCACGAAGCTGACCGGAAAAATCATGGGCCTGACGGACTACGGCGCGTTCGTCGAAGTCGAGCCGGGCATCGAAGGCCTGGTGCACGTCAGCGAAATGAGCTGGTCCAAGCGCAAGGTGCACCCTTCGAAAATCGTGAACGTCGGCGATGAAGTCAACGTGGTCGTGCTGGGCGTCGATTCGAAGGAGAGGCGCATTTCGCTGGGCATGAAACAGGCGCAGGCCGATCCGTGGCAGCAGCTCGCGGAGAAGTATCCGGTCGGCACGGTGGTCAGCGGAAAGATCCGCAACCTGACCGAATTCGGCGCGTTCCTCGAAATCGAGGAAGGTTTCGACGGCCTGATCCACGTCAGCGACATTTCCTGGACAGGACGCATCAAGAATCCGGCCGAGGTCTACAAGAAGGGAGATGCCGTCGAAGCCAAGGTCCTGAAGATCGACCAGGCATCGCGCCGCGTGTCGCTCGGCGTCAAGCAGGTGAACGACATCTGGTCCATCTGGTTTGAGAAGCACAAGGTCGGCGATCTGGTTCGCGGGAGAGTGTCGCGCGTCACCACGTTTGGCGCGTTTGTCGAGTTGGCGGACGGGATCGAAGGCCTCTGCCACATTTCCGAGATCGACGAGCGGCGCAACAAAGGCGACAAGCCGCAAACGGCGGGCGTCGGCCACGGCGCGCGGCAGCAGCGGATTGCTCGATCCCGGCCGCGATTACGAATTCAAGATCGTGAAGATCAGCCAGGACACAGCATAAAATCGGGCTCAGCTACCGCGCTGCCCAGAAACAGGCGGAACGCCGCGACATGGAGGATTACCGCTCGTCGAAGTCCAAGGCCACGGCCACAATCGGCGATGCCATCATGGCCAAGCGTTCCCTGTAGACGCCCCGGAGGCCCCCTCGCCGGGGCAGTAAATTTTTATTTCCCTTAAGCCTCATTTGGTGATATGGAATTGCCACCAAAGGCGGCTCGCTGCCGGGAGTTTCTCGCTGCGAGCGAGCGGCGCGTTCCAGGGACGCGGATTGCCAAAGCACCCACGGGTGCAATTTAGTATTTGGCGGAGCATACATCAATGACCGATTCCACCGTGACAAAAGCGGACCTCGTTGAAGAGGTCGTCCGCGTCACAGAACTTCCACGCAAAGAATCCGAAGCCGTTGTGGAAACCATTTTCGAAAGCATCATCGGCGCGCTGCAAGGCGGCGACCGCATCGAGATTCGCGGCTTCGGCAGCTTCCGCACTCGCCAGCGCCGCGGGCGCACCGGGCGCAATCCGAAGACCGGCGCCAAGGTCGAAGTGCCGCCCAAGCGCATTCCCTTTTTCAAGCCCAGCAAGGAACTGAAGGACCACGTCAATGGCGGCGCGCCGGCCGCTCCCGCCGCCGGCACTGCGCCCGCCGCGCCGCAAAGTTGAGAAGGCCCCGGGCGGCCTCTGTCCGCCGCCGGTAGCCACCACACTCCCTATGGATTACCTCTGGACGCCCTGGCGCTACCAATACATTGCCGAAGCGCGAAGCATTACGGGCTGCGTTTTCTGCGACCTTCCCGGCGGCCAATCGGGACGAGGAAACGCTCATCGTCCTTCGCGGCGTGAAAAATTACGTCATCCTGAACCGCTACCCTACACGTCGGGCCACGTCATGATCGTTCCCTACGCGCACACGGCGGATTTCGCGCGGCTCGACGCGGAAACGACGGCGGAAATGATGTTGCTCGCGCAGCGCGTGCAGGCGGCGCTCGATGGCAGTCTACCATCCCGACGGATTCAACCTCGGGATGAATCTCGGCCGCTCGGCCGGCGCGGGCATCGCCGATCATCTCCATCTGCATTTGCTGCCGCGATGGCAGGGCGACACCAACTTCATGACCACGGTCGGCGAGACGCGCCTCGAGCCGGAAGATCTTTCGACGACGTATGCGAAGCTTCGCGCAGGCGCTGAGACTCGTCAGACCAGGCTGCGTTAGCATTGATTTGTTCAACTTGGTCGTGCGCGACCCACGGTCGACTTTCCAGGAGTGGATCACTGTTTGAACCTCGATCTCAACGAAGAGCAGAAGCTGCTGCAGCGCACGGTTCGCGAATTCGCCGAAACCGAAGTGAAGCCGCTGGCGCGCGAGATCGACGAAACCGGACGAGTTCCCGCGCGAGACTTTCCGCAAAGCGGCGGAACTCGGCCTGACTGCGGTCGCGATTCCCGAATCCGAAGGCGGCGCGGGCTTCGACCACATCTCCTACTCCATCGTCATCGAAGAGATTTCGCGCGTTTGCGCTTCCACGGGCGTCATCCTGTCGGTGCAAAATTCGCTGTATTGCGATCCGATTCATCGCTTCGGCACCGAGGAGCAGAAAAAGAAATTCCTCGCGCCCTTCGCGCGCGGCGAAAAAATCGGCTGCTACGCGCTCACCGAGCCGCAGGCGGGCTCAAACGCGGCGGCGCTCGCTACCAGCGCGGTGCGCAAGGGCGACCGGTACGTCATCAACGGCACCAAAGCCTGGATCACCAACGGCGGCGTGGCCGATGCCGCGATCGTCTACGTGAACACCGATCCCGCAAAAGGCGAAAAGGGAATCACGGCGCTGGTGGTCGAGCGCGGCACGCCCGGATTCAAAGTCGGCAAGGAAGAAAAGAAACTCGGCATCCACGCCACGGCCTGCACGGAACTCTCGTTCACCGATTGCGAAGTGCCGGTCGGCAATCGCATCGGCAACGAAGGCGACGGCTACAAGATCGCTCTCTCGACGCTCGACGGCGGGCGCATCGGCATCGCCGCGCAAGCCACCGGCATCGCGCAGGGCGCGTTCGAGCAGGCACTCGCCTACGCGCAGCAGCGGCAGGCGTTCGGCCATCCCATCGCGGATTTCCAGGCCATCCAGTTCATGCTCGCCGACATGGCCACCGAAATTGATGCCGCGCGCCTGCTGGTGCGCAAGGCCGCATGGAAGCAGGACACCGGCGGGCGCTTTTCGATGGAGGCTTCCATCGCGAAATTATTCGCGTCGGAGCTTGCCACACGCGTCACGCATAAAGCCATGCAGATTCACGGCGGCTACGGCTACAGCAGCGAGTATCCGGTCGAGCGCATGTACCGCGACGCGCGGATCACGGAAATTTACGAGGGCACGAGCGAAATTCAGCGGCTGGTGATTGCCGCGTGGGTGTTGAAGAGCCAGTAAGAAAATCGAATTATCAAGCAGTGAAAGGCCAGTTTCCTAGAATACGTGAAATGCATTCGTTTTTACATACCTACACGATAGACCTCATCCTTGATATATTCTCTCGGACCGGGCACTTGTTCATATCTCACTCTAAGCGCCTCTTCCAACACGGAGAATCCTATGTCCACCGTCGAGCAGGTGGCTCTTTGGGCAGGGCTAATTTCGAGCATCATCGGTATTGTTTTATCAATAGTCGCCATCGTTTTCGCCGTCCTCGTTGATCGGTCGGCGCGCAATGTCACCGCGCAGACAATCAAATCGCTACAAAAAATTGAATCTGAGGTGGATCGATCCTCGTCCGATACTCGGGAACTTATTAAGGCTGCCTGGGAAAAAATGTTAACGGGCGGTATGCAACCCCTTGCAAACCTCCAAGGAGATGCACCGGCCAAGGAGATTGCAGCCGGCGTGGCGGCGGAACTGCGCGAAGAGTTGAAGACCCTGCGTGAGGGACCCGAGGCTTCCAACCAGCGAACTTCTGAAATTCGTTTGAATCAAATCTTGGAACGGCTTGAGGAAGTGCTGACGGCGCAGATTCGGACTGAGTTGGCACCTGATCAGCCCGGTACCTTGGTCGAGCAAGCACGGAGGAATCTAGAAGGGCTGTCACCGGAAGCAAAGGCTTTGGTCGTCGAACTCGCTGACTTCCACCTGACAAGATCAGAGTATAAAAAAATTCAAGAAGGTCCACTGGCAACCGCCGTCGAGGAGTTACGCCTTGCGGGCGTCTTAGTGCCCCTAAAGGGACTTGATAAGGCGGGTCGAGACATTTCTGTCTACTGGTTTCCGTCGCGGCTTGCTAATGCTCTGAATGCGGCAATTTTCCTTATCACGGCTCCTACAGATGCGATTCGACAAAGAGTGAAGGCAGAGCTTGAGCGCATTGGTTACCGCCGCGGTGAATAAGGGCGTGCTTTTGACATCGCTGCTTGCGGTGCTACCCCCCAAGGACTGTGAAGCCGTTTTCCCAGACAATGGCACCTCAAGTTCCAGCAACACATGCGAGAGTTCCTGAACTCTTTTAGCTTTCGACCCTTACTTCAGCGTCGTATTCTTCATACATGCACGAGTTTGATTTCAGTGCAGAATTTGACGCCGCACACGACCGCGAATTCTTCGCGTCGGTCCCGGCAAAGCCTGCGGTGTTTGTCGTTGAGCCGCGCGACGAGTTAACCGGCGCGAAAACATATCTGTTGCGCACGGCGAACTTGCGTGAGCGGCTTAAGAGATTGCTGGGCCCGCCGGAGGCCGGCTCGAAGAGGCTGAACCTGCGCGAATTTGCCGCGCGCGTTCGTTATCGCGTCGTGGGTTCTCCCTTTGAACTAAGTTTTCTTCACTGGCAACATGCGCGCCGAGTGTGGCCCGCCGAATATCGCGAACGAGCGCGACTCCGGCCTCCCGCCGTGCTCAAAGTCAGCCTGGCGAACGCCTATCCGCGCTGCTATGCCACGCGGCGCATCAGCACGAACGGCTTTTATTTCGGGCCGTTTGCTTCGCGGCGCGCGGCGGACGCATTTGCTTCCGGGTTTCTCGACCTGTTCAAAATCCGCCGCTGCCAGATCAAGATTCGCCGCGATCCCAGCTATCCCGGCTGCATGTATTCGGAGATGAAGATGTGCCTTGCGCCGTGCTTCGCGGGTTGCACGAAGGAAGAGTATGACGTCGAAGTGGCGCCGCGTGGTCGCGTTTCTCGGCACGAGCGGCGCATCGCTTACGGCGGAACTCGAGCACGAGCGCGAGGCTGCAAGTGAGGCGCTCGATTTTGAACGCGCCGCTGCCGTTCATCGCCGCATCGAAAAAGCCGCGGAAGCGTTGCGAGGGCTGCCCGAACTGGCCCGCCGCCTCGAAGACCTCAACGCCGTCGTCCTTCAAAGGGCCGCGGAGGAAAACACCGATCGCCGTGTTTGTGGTGAGGGCCGGGCGCATTGATGAGCCCCGCATGCTGCGCTTCGGGCAGCTTGCCAGCGAGCCGCGCTCGGTCGAGCAAATCCTGCGCGAATGGCTGGAGCCTCAGGGCGATCAGAACGCCGCCGCGACATTGCCGACTACGACCCAACGCTGCCGCGAACTCGAAGACCAATTGAGCCTTCTGGCTCGATGGTTCTACAAAAAGCCGCGAGCGGGGGAAATTTTCTTCCGGGAAGGCACGCGCGCGATCCGCCGCCAGCGCTCAAGATTCCGCCAGCGCCCGCCGCAACAGCGAATGGCCCTATCGCAGAATTCTGCGAGCCTGCTCGCGCTTGCTGGCCCCGCCGGAAACAGAATCCACGGATACACACTGATAAACACGGATGGTTCACATATAATCCGGAATCCCCATTTTGCGAGGATCAATGACCACGTTTGCGACTTCCGACGGCACGAAAAAATATGCGGCGCGATTTATTTCACGCGCCGCGCCGGGACATTTCCGCGAGGCGCAGGGATTGTGGCTTTCCTCGATCGGCATCGGCACGTATCTGGGAGAGCCCGACGCGCGCACCGATCAGGCCTACACGGATGCGATTGTCGCTGCGGTCGAATCGGGCGCGAACGTCATCGATTCCGCGATCAATTACCGGTTCCAGCGCTCGGAACGGTCTGTGGGAGCCGCTCTTACCGAGCTAGCGCAGTCGCGGATTTTCGCGCGAAGAACTCGTTGATCTGCACGAAAGGCGGATTTCTGACGCCCGATGGCGACATGCCCGCCGACGCGAGCGAATATTTCAATCAGGAATACGTGGCCACGGGCATTTTGCGCGAAGGGGACGTGGCCGCCGGTTGCCACTCGATGGCGCCGCGCTTTATCGCCGACCAGCTGGAGCGCAGCCGGCGCAACCTGGGCGTCGAAACCATCGACGTCTATTACCTGCACAATCCGGAAACGCAATTGGGCGAGGTTCCGCGCGAGATGTTCAACAGCCGCGTGCGGGCGGCGTTTGAGTTTCTGGAATCGGCCGTCGCCGCGGCCAAGATTCATTTCTACGGGCTGGCCACGTGGAACGCGTTCCGCCAGAGCGAGAACGAGCAGGAT
Source organism: Terriglobia bacterium (assembly GCA_963757625.1). GTDB lineage: Bacteria > Acidobacteriota > Terriglobia > Acidiferrales > UBA7541 > Palsa-360. The sequence goes on from CAVWSJ010000007.1 coordinate 1,292,200, forward strand.
TTTCTTTCGCTCGAAGCGATGGAGTCGCTCGCGCGCGACGTCGCGGGCGGGTCGCATCATTTCCGGTTCGTGCAGCTCCCATGCAATCTGGGCATGACCGAGGCGCTCACGCGCCCCAATCAATTGCTGGGCCAGCTTGCGGAAGGGCGCCGCGCGCCAATGGTCGAAGCAGCCAACAAGCTGGGCATCACGCTGGTGGCCAGCGCCGCGATGTTGCAGGGACAGTTGTCGCGCGGCCTGCCGTCGTTCGTCGGCGCCGCGCTGGGAATGCAGAACGACGCCGAACGCGCGTTGCAGTTCGTGCGCTCCACGCCCGGGATCACGACGGCGCTGGTGGGCATGAGCCGCGTCGAACACGTGCGCGCGAACCTCGCGCTTGCCGCCGTGCCTCCAGCCTCACAGGACGAATTTTCCAGACTATTCGAACGGGGCAAACAGGCCTGACTTCGAAATTAAACCAGCCAGGCCGGACTCCTCCATTCTGGCATCGCTACTTCGCCGTTGGCGCCGGTTCGCCTTTGCCGGTATAGCGGAGCACGAACAATCCCCATTGCTTGTCCGTGATGTAGATGTTTCCGCGAGTATCCACCAACACGTCTTCGGTTTGCTGCACCAGTTTCGTTTTCGGCATGACCCCGATTCGCTTCGTGGGCTGAGGCGGGATGAACCAGCCGGCCTCCTGCGGCATGCGCGGATCCTCGATATTGAAGATTCGCAGCCCCGCGTTGAAGTAGGTGAGGTAAATCAGATCGCCCTGTTTCTCGACGTCGGGCAGGTGGTATTCGAGGTTTGTGTTGTGCGGCCCGAACCGGCCGCCTTTGTCGCAGAAATCCTTGTACGGCACATCCTTGGGCGGAACCGGCAGCGGGAACATCGACATCAGGCGCGGATGCGCGGGGTTCTTGATATCGATCATGGCGACGTGGTCGAGCGGGTCTGTATCGCAGTTCTCGGAGCTGGTTTCCGAGTGGGAAAAAAGCAACGGTTTTCCCGGGATTTTCAGGACGTCGTGCACCCCCTGCTGGCCCGCGAGGATGAAAGGCGGGCTCATGTCCAGTCGGCCAATCTGTTTTGGATGGGCGATGTCGCTGATATCGAGGACGATGATCGCGGGGCCGTAACCCAGGTAAGCGGTATTGCCGTCGATGTAGGCGGGGCCATGGTAACCGGGATTGGTCGGCGAGGGGCTGCTGTTGTCGACAATCGGAGGCTCGCCCTCCTTCTGTCCGTAAAGCCACCAGCGCGACACCTCTTTGGGATTCCTGGGATCGCTGATGTCAAGAAAGACGAGGATGTTTCCCCGATAGCCGGGGAGATTCGCGGAGACGTTCACGTATTTTCCGCCCGGATAGCCGATCCGATGAGCGCCGAGCGCGCCCGTCTTCCATCGCGAGAGTTCCTTTGGATTTGTAGGGTCGCTGATGTCCCAGATGATGAGGCCCTCTTCAAAGGGCTTGCTGGCGTCGCCACCCCAGGCGGGATAGAGCTGTTCCATTGCGGTGATCATGATGTTGTCGTGGAGCTCCATCTGAATCGTGAAAGTATTGTCCGGACCGGGAATATGCTTCACGACCCTGGGATTGGCCGCATCGGTGACATCCACGATGGTCCAGCCGCGCTCCCATAGATGCCCCATGTAAAGGTACCACTTGTCGCCCGCACGCTTGATCGCCAGCTTGAACGCGCCGTGGCCGTTCAGATCGCTGTAGCCGATCGGCTTCATGTTGCTCGCTTCCCAGCCTTTCGGAATCTGGTCGGCATAGACATTCTGCGAATTCAAGAGAAAAAACAGAAGCGATAGTCCAATGGCGGCTGCGAAAGTTAGCAAAGTGTGTGAAACCGTAAGCGCGCGTCTCATATAGGCTCCTGGAACACTTAAGGGAATTTAAACCCCCTCCCTGCATGAGAGGGCACCAATCACTTCTTGTTCAAGTCCTCCAAAAATTGGGCGAGATGCTGCTGCCAGAACGCGGCTTGAAAGAACGTATAGTGGCCTCGCGACTGGTCCGAGAACGGCAGCAGGACAAATTTGCCGTTTTCCACTTTCTTGATTTCCCGCTCCGCGATGCCGAGTTCCGCTGGATTCCAGAAATCCTCCTGCGAATTGATCAGCAGCACTTTCGCGCGAATTTTATCGAGGCCCTTCGAAGGATCGTAATTGCGCGAAGCGTCATACTGATACATGAAGTCGTTCGCGTCCGTCGTCTTCATATTCTGTTCGATATAGTCGTCCACATATTTGTCCGCCAGCGCGGCGGTCGAATATTCCTTCTGCCAGAATGTCGGAACGCTTCCCACCACCAGCAGATGACCCAGCGCCGCGCGCAGGCCGTAGGGCTGCTGCGTATAGTTTCCATTGTTCCATCCCGGATCTTTTCGAATGTCATCGATCATGATCTTGCGAACCATGCGATTGCGGCTGGCGATCTCAACGGGCAGGCAGGCGAGCAGGAGAAGGCCATCGGTGTCCTCCGGCTTCGATTCGGCCCATATCCAGCCTTCCATGCAGCCCATCGACGCGCCGATGAACAGATGGAGGTGATTCACGCCGAGCCCCTGACTCAGCAGAAGCTGCGACGCGCGGACCATATCGGAATAATCGTAATGAGGAAACTTCGCCCGCAGGCCATCGCTCGGTTTCGTGGATTTTCCCATTCCCGCGCCGAGCTGATCGGGAAGGATCAGGTAATACTTCGACGCATCGAGTAACTGCCCGGGACCAAACAGCACGCCTGCAAACGACGGGATCAGGAAGACGCGCCCGGCGCGATTTGTTCCGTGGAGAATCAGCACGGCGTTGGTGGCGCGTCCGCTTGCATCGCGCTGGAGCGCGCCGATCGTCGTATAGTGCAACCGCACTTCCGGAAGCGACTGGCCGTCTGAAAACTTGAAGTCATGCACAATGAAGTCGCCTTCCTTGGGAGGCACAGCGGTCAACGGCGCATTCTCCTGCGCGGAGACGCAGAGGGCCGCGCAGCACAGCGCGCTCATCAGCATTGTCCCAAGCAAAACCTTCTTTCGCATATTCGCTTTCCTCCCTGACGGAAATAGCCATAGCCCACAAGACGGCATGCAATCATGCTCCGGATCATCCGGTGTGCACAACCAGATCCGGGTGCCGCGCCACCAGCCAGTCCGCGATCGTCTTGTCCAGTTCGGGCAGATGCCCGGTAAAAAAGTGATCGCCGCCTGAAATGACGGCGACGCTCGTCTGGTCCTTCACATTTGCTGGAAGCGCGCCCGCCATCGCACGCAATTTCTGCGGGGGACCGTACATATCAAACTCCCCGTTAACAAGGAGCTTGGGCTTGGCACACGCGTCGAGAAAAGAAAATTCACGGCTTCCGAGGTCGCCGGCGGGCAAGCCCAGGCCGATCAGTTCCTTCACTCGCGAATCGTTGCACCCGGCGCGCAGACCAACCCACGATCCGAAACTGAACCCGGCAAGCAGCAGCGGCGTGCCGGGATACTTTCGGGCAAGAAAATCGAGAGCGGCTACAGTGTCATCCACTTCGCCGCGTCCTTTGTCATGCGTCCCCTCGCTCAAACCGACGCCTCGAAAATTGAATCGCAGGACGGGAAGGCCGAACCGGTGCAGGGTTTTTGCGGTTTGGAAGACCACTTTATTGTGCATCGTGCCCCCGAACAGCGGGTGCGGATGGCAAACTACTGCCGCGAGCGGCGGCTCGCCGTTCGGATTTTCCGCCACGGACCAAAACAGGGCTTCCAGGTGTCCGGCCGGGCCGGGCAAAAAGATAGTTCTGTGAAGAAGTTCCGGCATACGCGCTTACATCAAACCACAGGGATGCTTCGGGAACAAATCGGGCACGGGGGGCATGGAATCCTGGGAAATAGAACAGGGGCCGAATGGGTGTAGATCCGGCCCCGGGGTGTGGAGGAACAAAGTTCCTTCTTCGTTGATCAAACCCTAGCTTTGAAATATGACTCAGTCAATGGTACGAGGTTCATTTCCATCTTTTGCGTTTCAGATTGAATCACTCTTGGGTCCAATAACGGCAATTCGAGAAATTTCCCACGCGCCTGCTTGTTTCCCATTGCGAATTTTATTCAGCGATGCTAGGGTGTCTCGAACCTGGGACGCCCACTTCCGGGGGGAGTGATGGCAAATTCAATCGAACGCCGAGCCTCACGGCGATTTACCATGACGCTGCCATTGACGGTCCGTTCCGGCGGACCCGGCGGGCCCGAACAGCAAGGACAAACCCGGGACGTCAGTTTCCGCGGATTGTATTTTTTGGTCGATGCCGACTTCGAAACGGGATCGGCGATCGAGTTCATTCTGACCCTGCCTCGTGAAATTACCATGGCCGGAGACGTTCACATCCGCTGCTTCGCGGAAATCGTCCGCGTCGAACCGCACAATGGCCGCCGGGGCGTCGCGGCCCGCATCGACCGCTACGAGTTTCTGCCCACCGCCGCCTGATCTTTCAGGAATTCCCAGGAAGGGATCCGCGTCGCAATTTCGCGACACCCGCTTTTTTCCGTTTGCGCCGGATTTCGCAGTAGAATCGTTGGTGAGGAATTATTCGGGAGGAACGATGGAACCCTACGATGCAAAATCGGCGCTGGATGAATTGAAGGAAGATGCGGTGCTGCCCCACCCCGTGCGCTTGCGCGACATGATCCTGCGCACCCAACTCAACGCGGCGGACGCGCTCGAAATGAACCGGGAATTTCAGAGCTACCTTTCTCACTACGGCGACACGCAAAAAGTTGCGCTGGAAATCCTGGAAAGGCTGGCTGGCGGCGTGCCGCAGAAATCGTAGCCGGCAGGGAATGAACGGGCCCGAATCATGCCACGGGAAACGCTCCTGATCGATGCCGATGACACGCTCTGGGAAAATAACGTTCACTTCGAGCGAACCATCGAGGAATTCCTGACGCTGCTCGAGCCATTTGGCTACCAGCGCGAATACGCCCGCCACATCCTGAACGAAACCGAGCGCCGCAACATCCGCCAGCACGGCTACGGGGTTCGCAGCTTCGGCCGGTCGCTGGAAGAAACCTACATGAAGCTCGCCGGGCACCGGGCCGAGCGCGGGACGGTCGAGGGAATTCACCGCCGCGTCGATGATCTGGAACGCATACCGCCGGATGTCTTGGATGGAGTGGTTGAGACTCTCGACTACCTTTCCGAGCGGCACCGCCTGATCCTGTTCACCAAAGGCGAGGCAGCGGAGCAGGCGGCCAAGGTCGAGCGCTCCGGACTGCAAATTCATTTCGACGCGATCGAAATTGTGCCGGAAAAAGACGTGCCGACGTACCGCGACCTTGTCAACCGGCACCACGTCGTGAAATCGCGCGGCTGGATGGTCGGAAACAGCCCGCGCAGCGACATCAATCCCGCGCTGGAGGCGGGATTAAACGCCGTGTTCATTCCTCATTCGGCGACTTGGGCGCTCGAGCATGAAGAGGTCCGCAGCGGCGGCGGCCGCCTGCTGATTTTGCAAAGCTTCCGTCATCTGCGCGAACATTTCTAGAGGTTGCGAAAAACCGCGTCCATTCGTCATTCCGAGGAGCGGAGCGACGAGGAATCCCTCTTTCCATTATCTTGAGACAAAGAGGGATTCCTCGCTTCGCTCGCAATGACGGCATGGGGCAAGTAGGTCAATATACCGGAGCGCGCGAACGAAACGGGATGTGCACCACGGCTTCGAGGTCGACCGGTTTGCCGCGCTTTTCTCCCGGCTGGAATTTCCACTGCGCGAGAGCCTCCATCGCATTGGCATCGAGAAGCGAGTCCACGCTGTGCACGAGCTCGATGCTGTCTACGCTGCCGTCTTTGCGGATGATTGCGTAGAGGATGACGTCTCCTTCGACGTGCCCCGCGCGAAGCTCCGGCGGATATTTCGGGTCCACCTTTCGCAGCGGAACCGGCCCGGTCAGCTCTGAGGTCGTCAGTTTCTGGTAGGCGCCATCCATTTCGTCGAGTTCGGCGAAATTCAGCACCCAGCTCCCGGAGGCGCTGGTCATATTCGGCATATTTACATTCATGGTGTAGACCCGCTTGTCAGCCAGAATTTTTTCGGGAGCCAGGTTGAGCTTTGAAGTCTCCTTCGCCGGGACGGATTTGCGCGGAGGCGCGTTCGCGCCCTCCGCTGCATGCGGGGCGGGACGCGCGGGCAGCGCGTTACCCGCAATTCGCGATGCCGGCCCGATGCCGAGCCCTGAAACTGGACCGGTGTTCGATGGCTTCGAACCGCTGATGTAGATTCCATCTGGACCATGCCCCCCTCCGCCATCGTTGGCGGCTCCGCTGGCGCCGCTACCTGCCGACGCCCCGCCGGGAGCGCCGGGTCGTGGCCCGTCCGGCGAAACGGAAATACGTGCCGAAAGATTTCCGGGGGGGATCGCCGGAGGCGGCGGACCTGGCGCAGGCGCTGCGGAAAGTGCGATCAGTGTAGCGGCGTCCCCCGTATGCCCGCCGATATCCGGCGCCGCAGTGTTCGGTTCGCCCTTCTTCGGCGCGGCTCTAGGAGCCGACATGGGAGTGACCGGCATGGCGGGCTTCGCCGGGGCGTTGTCAGAGGAAGCGATATTGATCATTCCTGGCTGCTTCTCAAGCGTCGGGACAACAGGCGCGGCAGCATCCGGCGCCGCGAAAACTTTGGGAGTTTTGGGCCGCATGGCCGCAAGTTCTCTTGCCGTGAGCTGCAGCTTTGGCCGCGCCGGCTGCGAGCCCACGAGCTGCACGATGTTGGGGAGCGCCGGCAAGATTTTCGGCGGCGCCGGCGGAGCCTTCGGCTGTATCAGCGTCTGACGCGGATGGGTGGGATGCATCGGCTCGGAAATGATCGTCTGACGCGTGTGATACGCGTCGGCCCCGCGGGTCAGCTGAGTCTTTGAAGCATGATCCAGGGGGACGGACTTTGGTTTCCTGGCAGCAGGCATGATCGCAGTTAAATCCTTGATTGGTCCGTAATAGGTTAATTCCATGTCCGGCGGCGCGGCCGCTGCGCGCGGGGGACGCACGTTCCAGATTGGCTGGTGGAAACGCGATGAGCAGAGCCTCCAATGCGACAGCAGCCGCAAACGCAATCTTCGGAAATCGCTGCTCGATCCAGCAATCGCGAAAGTACGGGTCGCCCAGGAACTCTTTTGGGGCGGCCGGTCCGCTCAACGCAGCCATCAAACTGGACTTGAACTCGTCGAGCCATCCCGTCTTTTCCAGCGCGAGATGAGGAGCGCGCGGCATCTCGGCGGAATCGTACACCGCGGGCGGATCCTCCATCGAACGCGCCACACCCATACCGAGCCCTTGCGCCATATCCGGAAAGTATACGCCTCCGGGACCAATTCCTGCCGGGCAGGACGAACGAATGGCTTGCCGTTCCCGGCGCGATTTGCAAGGATAGGGCTTCCGTTCGGGCTCCCTACCCCAAGACTGAAAATGGGGCCCGAGGAATGTGAGTTCTCATGGCTACGACAAATCCCTCGAATTCGGGTTCTGGCCGGTTCCCACTGTGGGGAAAAATCGCGTTAGGAGTCTTTGTCGCGCTGCTGCTCATCGCGCTCGCATTGCCCTATTTCCTGAACGTCGACCGCTACCGCGATACGATCTCCGAGGCCATCGCGAAACAGACCGGCCGCAAAGTCACCATCGGAAAACTGGGTGCGCGATTGCTGCCCGGCGCCGCGCTGACAGTTGACGGCCTGCACATCGGCAATCCGCAGGGATTTCCGGATGGCGATCTGCTTTCCGCAGATGAGATCCGCGTGAATGTGGCGCTGCTTCCTCTATTGAGCCGCACCGTTCACGTCAATTCGGTGGACCTGGTGCGTCCGAAGCTTTCCCTGGTGACCGACAGCAACGGGAAGGACAATTACACGTTCGCTCCCTCGGCGCCGGCGGCATCCGCGCCCCCCGCGAGCCCGGCCGGATCCTCCAGCGTGGCGCTGGACGAAATTGAAAGCCTCAATCTGACCGACGCCGAAGTGATGGTGGGAGACGTTGTGCGCGCAGCGGTCCTGCCAAGCGCCGATGTGAAGGGCATCAACATCTCCCTGCACAATTTCGTCGTGACCCCGATGCGCGTGCACGACTGGCAGGCCGAATCAAAATTGACAGGGGTCACCTTGATGCTGGGAGGCTGGAGCGCTCCGGTGGCGTTCCAGTCGGGCCAGGTCACGCTCTCGGGCGGAAAAATGGACGCGCAATTCGTGGCCGACCTCGCCAAAGCCTCCGATATCAAAGGCACGCTGAGCATCGCCGACGTCGAGCACCCGCAGGTTAATTTTGAATTGAGCGCCTCGCAACTCGACATCGACAAGCTGATTGCCGCCGCGGGAGGAGGATCCTCGTCAACACCCGCGCCTGCCGCGCAGGCAAAGGCAAAATCGGCGCCCGCCCCTCCGGACCCAGCACGCTGGTGGCGCAGGGCCACATCAACGTCGAGAAAATCACGACGAGACCCTACACCGTCGGACCGGCGAACGTCGAGATGCGCGTGTACACGGATCGCGCGGAGCTGTTCCCGATCACCATCGGCATGTACGGAGGAACGCTGCAAATTTCCTCGCGAGTCGACCGCTCCACCGATCCACCGCGATTCACCGCCAACGTGCAGATGCGCAATCTGGACGTCGCCAAAGTGCTCGATGTCACGCCCTCGGCGCGCGGAAAAATGGGCGGCACCGGCGAACTCGATCTGCAACTTCTCGGCAGTCTGAGCGACGAATGGAAGAAAACAATTTCAGGAACAGGCAAATTCGCGGTTCGCAACGGACATTTGCCGGGAGTGAATCTTGCCGGCGTGGCAGGCGGGCTGGCGAAAATGGCAGGCGTCGGAGGCGACACCCCGTTCACGGTTCTCGAAGGGGACATCAATATCGCGAACCAGCGCGTATCCAGCAAACAGATTCACCTCGATTCCTCGGCGGGTGTCGTGGACCTGACCGGCAGCCTGGGCATGGATAGCACGCTGGATTACCAGGGGACGGTCGCACTGAACCCCGCAGGCGCGTTGGGTACGAAAGGCGTCGGAGGCGTCGTGGGCGGAGTGCTGGGCAAGCAGCGTCGGGAAAATTACAGTGCCGTTCGCGCTTTCGGGAACGATTGAGAGCCCCAAGGTAGCTCCGGGCAAAGGCTTTCCCGGAATCGGCAGCGGATCATCGGCTTCGGGCTCGTCTCAGCCCGTGATTCCCGCAAAATCCGGCGAGCGCCATCAAGAGTTTGTTCAAGAAACCATGAGGTTGCGCCGCGACCTTCACGCAGCCAGCGCGAGCCTGTAAAAACTGAGCGCCGCGTCACCTTGTTCGACGACGCGGGTAAGTTCCAGTTCTCCCACACGCTCCGGCAGCATGCGCTTCCTCAAATGCTCCGCGATGACGCGGCCGCCGGGACCGAGCAGGGACGATTCTCCTAGAAACTCAAGCACGTTCTTCGTATTCCCTAGGTTCCGCGTAGGGCGGATCGAGAAAAATGAACTGGGCGTGCACATTGCGCGACTCCAGTTGCTCCAGTCCTCGCAAAACATCCATGCCGAGAATTTCCGCTCCCTCCTTGATTCCAAGCGAATCCAGATTGCGCCGGATCAAGGTTGCCGCGGGCTCATGCTTTTCGATGAAGATGGCCGTACGCGCGCCACGGCTGAGCGCTTCGATGCCCACGGCGCCCGTACCCGCGTAGAGATCCAGAAACGTCGTGCCTTCCACCGTGGACCCGAGAATATTAAACAGCGTTTCCCGCAAACGATCGCTCGTCGGCCGAAGCGCCTGGCCTTTCAGGCTGCGCAACGTGCGGCTGCGGAATTTTCCGGCGATTACGCGCATGACAGAACGTGATTCGTGGTCCGTGACCCGCGACCCGTGGCGTCCTCCAGAAGTTCAAAGTTGAGAGTTAGAAGTTGAGAGTTCAATCGTTCTCCATTTTGTGGTCCCAGTTTCGGTTCACATCTGATGCGTCCACAAACGACCGCTCACATTCGGTCCATGAATTTACACGGGTCACGGACCACGGATCGCGGGTCACGTTGCCTCACCCTACACTCGCCAGCCGATACCGCCGCTGCCACTCCTGCGGCAGCTGCGCGAGCAAGCGCTGGCGCGCCGTGTCCGCTCCGGGAGATTCGACCAGCGAAAGGGCCTCGCGCCGCGCGAGTTCGAGCAATTCAAAGTCGCGCAGTGGATTCGCGATGTGAAACCCAAGCTCCCCGTGCTGCCGCGTCCCAAAAAATTCGCCAGGGCCGCGCAATTTCAAGTCGGTCTCGGCAATCTCGAAACCATTGGTGGTGCGCACCATGGTTTCCAGGCGCACGCGCGCATCCTCTCCGGGAGTCTTGGGCGCGACCAGGATGCAGGTTCCCTTTTCCCCGCCGCGGCCGATGCGTCCTCGAAGCTGGTGAAGCTGAGAAAGCCCGAATCGTTCGGCATGTTCGATGACCATCACGGTCGCGTTCGGCACGTCCACGCCAACTTCGATCACCGTCGTCGTCACGAGCAAATCGAGCTCGTGACGGCGGAATCGCTCCATCACGTCTTCTTTTTCGTCGCTTTTCATGCGGCCGTGGAGCAGGCCAAGTTTCCGGTCGGGGAAAACCGTCTTTTGCAGGCGCTCGTACTCCACGATCGCCGCTTTGAGCGAGCGCTGCGATTCGGCCGTTTTCGATTGCTCGATCACCGGATACACCACGTAGGCCTGCCGGCCCGCGGCCATTTCGCGCCGCAGAAATTCCCACACGCCCGGCAAATGCGCCTCGGACGACCAGCGCGTTTCGATCGGCACGCGGCCCGGCGGCATCTGGTCGATCACCGAGATGTCGAGATCGCCGTAAATCGTGAGCGAAAGCGTGCGCGGGAATCGGCGTCGCGGTCATCACCAGCACGTCCGGCGCCGCGCCCTTTTCCATCAGCTCCTTGCGCTGCAGGACGCCGAAGCGGTGCTGCTCGTCCACGATCACGAGCCCCAGCCGCGCAAACTCGACCTGCGGTTCGAGCAACGCGTGCGTCCCCACGACGAGTTGCGCCGCGCCGGATCGCACACGCTCGAGCGCCGCCTTTTTCTCCGCCGATTTCATTCCGCTGATCAGCAGGTCGATCGCGTAACCCGCGCGCGCGAATATTTTCTTTGCCGCGAGATAATGCTGCACGGCCAGGATTTCCGTCGGCGCCATGAGGGCGGCCTGATAGCCGTTCTCGATGACGATGGTCGCCGTTTCAAACGCCACGATGGTCTTGCCGCTTCCGACGTCGCCTTGCAGCAGGCGGTTCATCGGCACAGGACGCTCGAGGTCGGCCGACGATTTCGGCCAGTGCCCGCTTTTGCGCGTCGGTGGGTTTGAACGGCAGCACGCGCTTGAGCGCCTCGCGGATCGCCGGTTCGCGCACGCGGAAGGCGATTCCCGGCTGCTGTTGCGCCGATTTCTTCCGCATCGCCACGCTCAACTGGTAAAAGAAAAATTCCTCAAAAATCAGCCGCTGGTGCGCGGGGGAACGAAAGGAATTGAGCGCCTCGACTGATTCCGTCTGCGGCGGAAAATGGACGAATCGAATGGCGTCGCGCCGCGAGGGAAATTTGTACCGCGCAAGCAGGTCAGCCGGCAAGCGGATCGCTGAACGGACCGCTGAATTTTTCAAGCGCCTGATAGACGATTCTGCGGATCATTCGCGAGCTGATGTCGCCGATCGCTTCATAGATCGGAACGATCCGGCCGACTTCGGTCGAGTCCGCTTCCCCGCCGCCAAGCAATTCGTACTCCGGATTGATCATCTCGATCCGGCCCGGCCGGTAAGGGTCCATGTCGGCCTTCCCATGAAGGACGATTCTTTGTCCGGCCTTGAATTTTTTTTCGAGATAGCCTCCATGAAAAAATTTGCAGGACAGCGACGCGGTGTCGTCCCGGACGACCAGGTGATACACGCCGCCGCGGGCGCGCGAATATCGCACCAGGCTGCCGCCCGAGATTTCCGCCTGCAAGGTATAGGTCTGCCCGGGGACAATTTCGCGGATTTTTGCGAAATGAATTCGGTCTTCATACCGGAAAGGGAGATACCCGAGAAGATCTTCGAACGTGCGCAAGCCGCGTTTGGCAAGGAGTTCCGCGCGCTGAGGTCCCACGCCTTTGAGGTACATCAGTTCGGTTGAGGATTCGACGGCCATTGATCATTTATATCACTACCGCACGGCCCAACGGGCGGACGCTTGCATTCGCCTCCGCCATGGGAAAAGATGGAACGCTATTCCTGCGGGCTTCGCCCTTCACTTTCCCCCGCAGGGGTAAGGGGCTCAGGATAAAAGTAGAGCCCGCACCCGTGCGCGCAAGCCACAGGAGGCATGTTTGTCGCTAGAGCGGCTCGACGGGAAGGACGCAAGAGTTCTTCTGATCTGGATCCTCGCGGGCCTGCTCGGGGCCGGCGTGGCGTATAAATATTTTTTTCAGGCTTTCCCGGAAGCGTCCGTCGAGTTCAAGGTTCCCCGCGCGGAGGCCCTCGAACAGGCCAGGCAATTTGCCGCGTCGCAGGGCGCGCAGCTCGGCGGCTACGATTCGAGCATCGTTTTTGACGTGGATGACACGGCCAAGACGTACCTCGAGCGCGAAGTAGGGCTCGCGCAGGCCAATCAGATGATGGCCGGCGATGTGCACGTCTGGTACTGGCAGACGCGCTTTTTCCGCCCCCTTCAAAAAGAAGAATTTGACGTGCGCGTCGACCCCGCCGGGGGGGTCGTCGGCTATTCGCATGAGCTTGAGGAAAACGCTCCGGGCGCTCGCCTTGATCGCGCCGCGGCGCAGGCCATTGCCGAATCCTTTCTTCGCGACACGCTGCGCATCGATCTCTCGCGCTACGATTTTCGCGAGGAGGAAGCGAATTTCACCGAGCGGCCCAATCGGCGCGACTGGAGCTTCTCCTGGGAGCGCCGCGGATTCCGGGCCAAGGACGCGCCGTACCGGCTGAATGTGACGCTCGCTGGAGGCCGCGTCAGCGGCTATGACGAATATTCTGAAGGTTCCCGAAGCCTGGAGCCGCGATTACGACCGCCTTCGAACGTCGAACAATCTCTTTGAATATATCGCTCTGATTCCTTACGCGTTTCTTCTCGGCGGGTGTCTCTATGTGATCGTTTCGCTCGGGCGGCGCGAACTGCTCGAGTGGCGCACGGGCCTCGCGCTCGGAATTTTTCTTACCGTGCTGTATTTCCTGATGACGATGAATCAGTGGCCGCTCGACCGCGCCGCCTATGATACGAACAACTCCTACTCGACCTTTATCCTGAGCCAGGTGGGCCAGGCGGTACTCATCAGCGCGTTCAGCGCGCTGCTGGTGGTGATCGCCGTGGTGCCGGGGGAGCCGCTGTATCGCATTTCGCAGCCCGACAAAATCAGACTGGAAACCGGATTTCAGCTTGCCGGGAATTCGCACCAAGGAGTTCTTCCGCGCCAACGTCATTGGCATTTGTCTGGCCGCCGCGCATATCGGCTACATCACCGTCTTTTACATCATCAGCAGAAGACTGGGCGCATGGGCCCCGCAGGATCTCAATTACGAAAATGTGGTGAGCACGTCTTTCCCCTGGGTGTACCCGCTGGCCATCGGGATCTACGCCGCCACGAGCGAGGAATTTCTGTTTCGTTTTTTCGCGATCCCTTACTTGATGCGCATGACGAAGTCGAGATTTCTGGCGGTCGTTCTGCCCGCGTTCATGTGGGGATTTCTGCACAGCAATTATCCGCAGGAGCCCGCCTACATTCGCGGCATCGAAGTCGGCCTGATCGGCATCGTCGCCGGGCTCGTGATGCTGCGCTGGGGAATCTGGGCGACGCTCACCTGGCACTACACGGTGGACGCGTTTCTGATCAGCACTTCCTTGCTGCGTTCGCACGGCGCGTATCTTCGCGTTTCCGGAGCGATCGTGGGCGGGGCCGCATTGATTCCGCTTGCCGTCGCCGCGATTTCCTATATTTCCCGAGGGGGATTTGCTGCCGATCCGAAACTCCTCAACAGCGCTCGCCCGCTTGGCGGGCCGCAGGTGGAGATTTCGCCCGAGGAGGTGAAGGAAGCTCTTGCGGAGGCGATCCCGGAAAGCCCGGCGCCCGAGGCTGCGTCCGGCTATACGCGCCATGTCTTCGCGTGCGCTGGCTGCGCTGATTGCCTGCGGAGTGCTGGGCGCGGCGTTGCTGATTGGAGTGAAGCGGGAAGCGATCGGAGATTTTGTCCGCTTCCAGATCGACGCGAAGGAAGCGGCGGCGCGCGCGGACCAGGTTCTGCGCGAGAATAAGGTCGATCCCGCAACCTACGTGCACGCCGCGACCGTCACTTACACCTTCGACGGCTACACCAATGAATATTTGCGGCGCACGATTGGCATCGCCGCGGCGAACAAGATTTATCGCGACCAGGTTCCATCCGCTTTCTGGACGATCCGCTATTTCCGCGATTCCCAAAACGAAGAATACATGGTCGTGCTGAAGCCCGATGGTTCGCTGCATTCGCTCCATCACACGCTCGACGAAAAAGCCCCGGGCGCGAATCTGTCCAAGCGAAGAAGCGCTCGCGCGCGCCGAAGCCTATTTGCGCAATGAGAAGAAGGTCGACCTCGAAGACTGGAATCTGGTCGAAAACCGCGCCGACCAGAAACCCGCCCGAACCGATCATTTCTTCGAGTGGGAACAAAAAGCGGCGCTGGATCCGGCATCGGGCCCGGAAGGCGCGCACATCCGCATGCAACTGCAAGTGCTGGGGGACGAAGTTTCCGGGTACCGCATTTTCATCAAGATTCCCCAAGCCTGGCGCGACACGGAAAGCCGGGAAACCCCGGCGCAACTCGCGCAGACATACGGCAGGGGGATTGGCCTTGCGGTAGTTCTCATTGCCGTGCTGGTGATCTTTCATGCGCAGCTTGAAACGTCCTGAAATCGCCCGCGTTCCATGGCGCATGCTCGGGCAATGGTCCGTTTGCGTGTTGGTCGCCGCCATCGTGACTTTTGCAAACCGGACGCCTCAACTTTTGCTTAGTTACACGACAACGTGGCCCCTGAAAACCTTCTATGCCGTTCTTTTCATTTCCTTGCTCTTCGTCACTGCGCTTTATCTGGCGGGCGCCGTCCTGCTGCTGGGCATTGCCTGGTTTTTTCTGGACCGCGCGTTCGGCCCGGGTCATATACCCAGATGGTCCGGCATGAGCCCTGGGTATTACAGGGATGCAATCTGCGTGGCGATTTTTGGCGCGGCGGCGCTGATGGGGCTGAATCGCCTGCCGGGATTATTTTCGAATTGGCCGCTATTGCGCCACTTGCTCGGCGCGGCCGTTCCCGAGGGCCTCGATTTGCTCAATCCTGGTGCGGGCGTCATCGCTTCGGCAATTTCAGCGAGTTTTCTTTTCATGGGACTGGCGGGCCTCACCGCCGGGTTGATTTCCCTGTACGTCCGCCAGCGGTGGATGCGCGCCGGACTGGTGGTCCTTTACGCCGTGGTGACGGCGACGAACGTGGCGACGACGGGAGCCTTCTTAAGAGACGCTGCATTTAATCTGGCGGTAGTTGCCGTGATCTGGTTTGGAGTAACTCGCATCGTTCGATTCAATTTGATGGGGTATTTTCTGCTGGCCGCGGCTATGGCGATGTTCCCCAGCGCTGTCGAATTGGTGGAACAGCCCAACCCGTATTTCCACGTCAACGGCTATGCGGTCTTCGCGTTTGCGCTTGCGATACTTACCTGGCCGCTGATTTATTGGCGCCGCAGCGCGAATGTTTCGTAGGAGCCTTGATTCACGCGGATTTTCTTCGACGAATTGCTTCGCTAAGCAGGTAGAGCCCGATCCCCGCCGCGAAGATACCGATTCCCAACACTAATTCGTTGGTCGCCCCGACAATCTCCGACCGATTGCGCGCCACCACCGCTACCATCAACGCCATCGGCGGCACGCCGATGGCAATAGCGCCGGGAAGTCCTCCGGGAACGCGAAACGGGCGCGCGAGGTCCGGCTCGCGGATTCTCAGTGCCACCAGAGCACAGAATTCGAGCAGGATACTCAGGCCTGTCAGCAAGACATCCAGAATGAGGTTCCGTTCAAATCCCAGCGGAAAACTGATGGCCCAGAGAACCGCGCAAGCGACGATAGCAACCCAGGGCGCGCCCTCACGGTCGAGGCGCTTGAAAACTCTTGGCAGAAAGTTATCCTCGGCCATCACCAAGGGCAAGCGCGTGTACGAGAGCATCAAGGCGGTGAACGATCCGACCGCCCCGAAGACTCCGGCGAGTGCAATGGCGATGGCAAGCGTCTCGCCGCCGATGATCTGTGCCACGTCAACCCAGCCGCCTGTGGTCCAACTATTCGCATCAATTCCCGTGCGGGCGACCGCCCCCACCGGCAGTAGGTAACTCAGGATCACCAGGATCATGGCGCCAAACATGGCCCGCGAATACGTGCGCTGTGGCGCTTCCACTTCGCCCGCAATCGTCGACAGATTGTCCCAGCCCATGTAATTCCACATCGCGATCAGCACTCCGCCAAGCAAGTCGACGTGCCTTAGCGGCGTTGAGACGACTCGAACCGGTCCTGCCGCTTCCGAGCGAGAGAATAATCAGCGCCACGAACGGAGCGAGCAGCGCGATATTGAGCCACACCGAACCTTCACCGACCGCTCGAACGCCGAAGATGTTCCAGGCCGTGCACAGCACGATCATCGCAAATCCGAATATAAGTCCGCGATGGCCCGAGACAATTCCGGGCATGAACCGTCCGATGTACGCGATGCAAAGATTCGGGTAGAGCGCCATCTCGAACACGCTGCCCGCAAGCGTGAGCCACGTTTCCTGAAATCCCCAGAAACGCCCCATGCCACGCCGCACCCAAATGTAAAATCCTCCCTCCTCCGGTATCGCGGTGGCCAGCTCGCTGACCATCATCGCAGTCGGCAGGCTCCAGAGCAGCGGCGTGATCACAAGGATCAGCATCGTGGCGACGTAGCCCGTTTTTTGTATGATATCTTCGAGTCCGTACGGCCCCCCGGCAACCATGAAGTACGTCGCCGTGATCATCGGGACTACGGAAATCTTGCGGAGCGACCGGGTGGCGCCGTTCTCGGCGGCCCTGTTTGAAGATTTCATGAGTGGTCAGCTCTATTCGCCGTACGCGGTTGCCATAAATCCGCCGTACTATATAACAGCAATTGCGCAGATTCATGAATTGAAACTTGTTGATCGCGCGGGGAGAGCGGTCTAATATATTGTGTTTGAATGGGTTAGAGGCAATTTGATTGACGTGGTTTACTCATTTAAAATTGCTCACTTTTCCGGGCTTGCTTGCGTCTAATAAAGTGCAAGTAGTGCGGATCAGCTTGTTCCCCGGGGGATGGTCAAATCAAGAGTTTGGTCCTCTCCCAGAAGCTCGAAAGAGAACGGAGCGATGGCTGCTGACGGAATGACAATCGCTTGGTCTGCTGACGGCTCCGGAGACGCGGGAGGTTCTGCCACGATCGGAACGTCCGGGCGCGCCCTGGCGGCGCCGGAAGACCGCGTTCTGATCGAGCGCGCGCAGGGCGGGGACCGCGAGGCGTTTGAAGCCCTTGTGCATCGCTACGACCGCGACGTCCTGCGGATCGCCCTCAACGTCCTCCATCGCACGGAAGACGCGCGGGACGTCTATCAGGAAGCATTCCTTAAAATTTACAGAAATCTGCCGCGTTTCCGGTTCGAGTGCAGCTTTTACACGTGGATGTACCGCGTGGTCACCAACGTCTGTCTGGACCATCTTCGCCGCCGTGCCAGCCGCCCCGAAGATCAATCGCCCGAAAACACCATGAATGTGCGAGAGGGCACGCCCTCCGGCGATTTTTTTGACCAGCAACAGGAAACTGGCGCGGCATCCGACCCGGAACGCCGTTTAATGGGATTGGAAATCGGCCGCAGAATTTCGACGGCGCTTGAAAGGCTGACGCCGCGCGAACGCATGGTGTTCGAGATGAAACATTATCAAGGCCTGAAATTACGCACCATCGGAGAAGCCCTCGGCACGACTGAGGAAACGGTCAAGAATTCGCTGTTCCGCGCGACACGCAAATTGCGCGCTCAACTCGAAGGATTGTTGTGAACAAGCAATCAAATAACCCGAGAACTTTTCGTTGCGAAGATGTCGAATCCCTCGCCGTCCTCTACGCCTGCGATGAGCTCGAAGCCGGCGAACGCAGCGAGGTTGAGGCACATGCCGCGCAGTGTCCGGCTTGCGCTGCCGTTTTGGCGCGCGAGGCAAATTTGCATCGCGCCATCGCTTCCCTGGACCAGCCGGCCGACTCGCTCGATCGTTCGGGCTTGCTGCTCGCGCAGTGCCGCAGCGAACTTGCCGAAGCCCTCGATGACCGGGAAACCAAGCCAAATCAGTCCGGCTGGGTGGCGATTTCCTCGCCAGTGACATGGTGGAACGGTCTTCGACGCACTTTGATTTATCACCCGGCCATGAGCATGGCCGTGCTGGTTGTGGCGGGTTTCCTGGCGGGCGTGGCCGGACAAAGATTGCCAGTTGCTTCGTCTCCCGTCGCCGCTCGCGCCGTGATGACGGTTTCCCCGGCACCAAAATTGACCGAGCAGACGCTGCAAAGCGCCGCGAGCGCGAATGTTGCCTGGGTGACGCCGTCCGGCTCGCGCACTCCCACCGTGCAGGTGCAACTGATGTCGCCAACCCCGACGAGCATCGTAGGTTCGCCCGAGGATGCCGACGTTGAGCGAGCTTTGACTTTCGTGCTTGAAAACAGCCAGCGATTTGATCCGGGTGCGCGGCTCGATTCGCTGGACGTGCTGCGAACGCAGGCCGCTGATCCCGATGTGCGGCGCGCGCTGTGCGAGGCGGCGCGCGGAGACCAGAATCCGGGCGTGCGCATCAAGGCGCTTGAAACGCTGCAAGGTTTTGAGAAGGACGCGGGCGTCCGGCAAACGCTCCTCGATGCGCTGCAAAACGACGATAATTCCGGCGTGCGCGTTTCCGCCATCAATCTGCTTGTCAATTCGCTGCAGTCGGACAGCGGCTCCGGCGCGGCAGACCCGCACGTCCTCGCCGTACTGCGCGACCGCCTGCGGAACGATCCCAACAATTACGTTCGCCTGCAAAGCGCCGCCGCTCTGCGTGAATTGGGTTCCGGCGACCTTCCGTGATTTGGCAGGACAAACCTTACGTGCAGCGGAAACGCGATTTGGCTTCTTGGGTCATGCCCTCAGGCATGACGTTTAGGCCGTATTCCCTTCAGCGGTTTTAGCCACTGAAGGTGACACAGGCTTCATTTTGCAATCTGTTTTAGCGGTGCGCGTTTCGAGAGCGCTTCGCGCGAAACAAGTGAAAAATCGAACAGGCTGAAGCCCGCCTGCGGCAGGCCTGCACTACGCGAAATTCATGAAAAGCCGGCGAAAACTCGGTCTGGGAATGGTTCTGGCCCTCATCGCCGTTCCCGCCTTCGCGCGTCCCCGCGAGCGAAGACTCGATCCTTTCAGTCTTGATCCGGCGGCAAATTCCGCGCAAATCTCAGTGGAAAAATCCGGCGCGATCCCCACCAAGCAGGGCCTGTCTCTTCGGCTGACCGTGGATCCCGGCAACGTGCGCATTTTCACCGACGAGACGGCGCAGGTTTCCTATCGCGCCGTGGTCGAGGCGGATTCCCGCAATCCAGCGGCCGAGGAATTTCTGCGGCAATTTACTGTGGGCGCGCGGCCGGAAACCGGTGGCGTTTTTCTGGAAGCGCACCTGCCCTGGCGGACGTTCCGCGGGCAATTCAACGTGAGTTTTGAGATTCACGTCCCGCGAAGGTACAGCCTGAAAATCAACACGCAAGGCGGGAACATCGAAGTGCAGGATATCGAAGGCCAGGTGGATTTGGCGACCGGCGGCGGGAGTATCAAGGCCGGCAGCGTGAATCCTCCGGCAAACGCGAAAGACCTCCGGCGCATTCCGCGAATCGTTCTGGAATCGTTGCGGCGCGGCTGGAGACGCAGGGCGGACGCATTACGATCGGCGATGTCGCGGGTACCTTGCGTGCGACGACATCCGGCGGACACATCACCACCGGCAACATCACCGGAGACGGTTTTCTGCACACCGGCGGCGGACAAATTCAGACGGGGAGCATTTCGGGAGCGGCGACACTTGAAACGGGTGGCGGCAATATCCGGGTGGAGCGATCGGGCTCCAGCGTCACAGCCGACACAGCCGGCGGGCAAATTGATTTTGGCGAAGCCTCCGGCGCAATCCGCACACACACCGGCGGAGGCGCGGTCCACATCGATCACGTGACCGGTCCGACCGTCGTGGAAACCGACGGAGGCGGCATTTCTCTCAGTCAGGTGTACGCGCCGCTCCGTGTGTCTGCAGGCGAGGGAGACATCGTCGTCTACCTTCCGCGCCAGCTTGCCGCGACGATCGACGCGGTGGTCGAGCAGGGCGGTGAACACGGCATCGTTGCCGATCCTTCGTTTCCTCTCAAGATCAGTCAACAGGAATCCGGGTCCGGACCCCTCACGATTCGCGGCGAAGGCGATTTGAACGGCGGCGGAGAGGCGCTGCACCTGAAAGCCGTCTCGGGGAACATTATTTTGAAATTGGGCGAACCTCGTATTCCGTTGAATAGCGCGTTCCAGGCGCGTTGGATGCCCGATGAGCCCGGACCACGCGGGATGCAACAGTGGAATTCCGATGATGATGCGGTGGGATTCTTCGAGGAATTTCGCCGAAGAATTCTGGAATCCTGGTGGGGAGGCATTCCGGTCGACGCGGGCGAGATGCAGAACCACCTCGAGCACTCGGTGTCTCCGGTCTATCCGGACGTCGCGCGCAAGGCGGGGGTCGAAGGCGATGTTATGTTGCGCGTCTACGTTTCGAGTGACGGCCGCGTCTCGGAAATCCGGGTTCTCGACGGCCCGCCAATCCTGGCGCGCGCGGCCGTTGAGGCTGTGCAGCAATGGCGATATCAATCCCCGATGTTCGATGGCCACGCCACCAATGTCGTAACCACTTTGATCGTTTCGTTTCGATTGAAATAGGGCAGGGCCATTCGCGAACTTATCCCACAAGGATCGAAACTTTCAGGGAAGGTGTGTCGAGCAGGCAGACCCAAGGTTGACACCAGAAAACCCCGGGCATATGGTCATGTGCAAGGATAAAAGCAGGACCTGAAATTTTCACTTCAAGTCGACCACGCTGCAGCGCCACAAGTGGCATTGGAGCATGTTTAGCGGACGGCAAGATTCACGATGACGGAGGGGGCTATGAACCGAAAGCGTCGCGAGTTCCTGAGTACCACGGCGGTTGCCGCAACTTTGGCAGTGACTCATCCGCTCATGGGGCAGCCCGATTCCACGGAGATTCCCGCAACGCCGCCGCCGCAAGCGCCCGATGCAAAGGCCTCGTCTCCGGCGGCTTACCAGGCTCCATCTGAAATCAAAAAGATTGAGTTCGGCAGCCTGCGCGATCTGGACGGGCAGGCACAAAAAATTCTTCTGCCAATCGCCTTCAATTACATCAACAGCTCGGCCGGAGATCAGTGGACCCGGCGAGAGAATGAAGCGGCGTATAAGCGCATCACGATTACTCCGCGCTACTTGACGGGCCACAGCGACACGGACACCAGGATCACGCTGCTGGGCGCGCCGATCAGCATGCCGATTATTGTGAGCGTAATGGGCGGGCACGGCCTGGGCCATGTCACGGCGGAGTCAGGCACCGCGCAGGGAGCGCACGCTGCGGGCACGTTATTCACGGCCGGATCGCAATCCACGTTGAGCATGGAACAGATCGCGCAGGCCACTCCCGGACCGAAATGGTTTCAGATCTACATGCCGGAGGACATGGGCAAGGCGAGAGAATTGCTCCAGCGCGCCAAGGCCTCTGCTTACCGCGCCGTGGTATTAACGATTGACTCGGTTGGCGGGGCTGAGACGCAAGCCGGCCGGCGGACCACATTTCCTCCGATTCCAATTGGAAATTTCCCCGGCGAAACCTCCGACGCCAGACCTGCCTTCAAGTCGAGCATGGGCTGGGACGACGTCGCCTTTATCCAGAAAGTTTCCGGGCTTCCGGTGATTCTGAAAGGCGTGATGTCGGTGGAGATGGCGACTTTGGCCGTCAAGCATGGCTGTGCGGCTATACAAGTCTCCAATCATGGCGGGCGCTCGCTCGATGACGTTCCGGCGACGATTACGGTGCTGCCGCACATCGCCGAGGCGGTCCGCGGAGATATCCCCATTATCGTCGACGGAGGGATACGGCGCGGACAAGACGTGTTCAAGGCCCTGGCGCTCGGCGCAAACGCCGTGGCCCTCGGCCGGCCAATCATGTACTCGCTGGCGCTGGGCGGCTGGGTGGCCGTTCAACAGGTCCTGGAACAGCTCAATAGCGAGTTGCAAGCGGCCATGCGCCATACCGGTGTTCAGAACATCGCCGAAATTTCCAAAAAATCCATCAACGTTTAGCGTCGGCCGGATGCCGGAGATTCGCGTTCATGCATCTTGTATCAGGCCTTCGAGAAGAATACGCACGGGTTGGGGACCGAGAAGCGGGTTATCGGTGGGCAACCAGAATCGCGCCCCAAGGGAACCATTCTTCGTAGACTATTCCCGCTTGATTGTCACTTTTGAGGAAGGCACATCGAGCCGCACCATGCGGTGATTCGCGTCCACGTAAAGCAGAATTTCGAGGTCCGTGGAATTGACGCGCAGGGATTCGTACGTTGCCCCTTCCACTTGCTGCGGGCCGGTCGATTCGACGGAAATGCTTCCGGGCACCATGTCCTGGGGAATCAGGACCGGAAACGTCTGTTTGCCGCCCGCCTTCCAGTCATAGAGGTGCGCGAGAACGTCGTACTGGTAATACAGATTGTTATCGAGAACGGCGACGCGCGGCGATGCAAACTTGAATTCCTTGCGCATTGGAGTGGGCGTAGCCCAGGTCGATCAAGCATTTCCCGGTGCCGTCGACGAAGTCCACAACACCTGTCGCCTTCTTCTGCAATTGCGCGGACCAGTCGTAGTGGATGGGCGTGCCGTCCGCGGAAAGCTTGAGCTGGCCGGTGGCCTTGATGTCGGTTCCGTCCGGCGCGTGCGCGTTGGTCGAGCCGCGCGCCGTCCAGGTGTCGCCGGACGGCGAAATTTCAAATTCTTCGCTGCCAACGACTTGTCCGTCGAGAAGGATGCGGAATTTTCCTTTGTCCGGCGTAAATACGGACGCGGCCGTTTTTTCCGCGCCGGGCTTCTGTCTCTGGAAAAATCCTGGCGGATGCCGCCGAGATTCCCGCCAGGCCGGCGCTCAGGCAAGAAGCAATCGCGGCAGCTGAAAATTTCCGGAATTTTTTCATGTCACCGCTCATACGTCTGCGCTCGATCAGACAATCGAGGCTCCCGGGAAATTCCCGCCCGCAACCACGCGGGCCGAGGGGCCAAAAATGCCCAGCGCGAGAATTTGCTCGACCACTCGCATGGGTTCCCCGCCGCTCTCCACGCGAAAATCCGCCTGCTGATAGCAGGGCAGGCGCTCCTGGTAGAGTTTACGAAAACTTGCTTCATCGCGGAAGAGCGGGCGGTCGCCCATCAATACACACCGCTGCAGCAAGTCCTCCATCGGGCAATCGAGCCAGACGACGGCGACTCCGGCGACCTCGCGGCGAAGAACCGAAATCGCGGATGAGCGCCGCGTTTCGCGGCTGCGCGAACGTGCCGCCTCCCAGCGCCAGAACCATGCGCGCGTCGCGCTCCGACGCCGATCCCAAAATGCGCGCGAGGCATTCGTGCTCGATATCGCGGAAAACCGCTTCGCCTTTCTGTTCAAAAATTTGGGAGATTGGCAAACCGGTGTGGCGTTCGATTTCTGCGTCGAGGTCGGAGAAATGCCAGGCGAGTTGCGCCGCCAGCAGACGGCCTACCGTGCTTTTGCCCGAACCCATGAAACCGGTCAGGCAAACCATGCGGCATTCCGGGACAGGCCCTGTCACGGGCTTGTTCGATGGGGAAGGATCCTGCAAGCGATTCCGAGCGCGTTAGTCGCGCGCTTCAGAATTTTGATTGTACCACTAAAGGAAGAGAGCTCGACCTTGGCGTGGCCCTCGTTCATCGTGCCGAAAAGGCTGTTTCCCCACTTGGATTGGCGGGTGAGAAGTCCCGTGCGTGTCCGGCTTAAAGCGCGTCGGCCTGGTTGACCACGTCGCCCTTGAGCGAGGTGGCGTTCAGATCGAACGAGTCGTTGGGGGAAAAGTGAACTTCAATCGTGCCGCTGAAATTCTTCATGATGTAAATGCCGCGGCTCAGAAAACTGCCGTCGAACAAAATGTTGCCGGAAGAGGTTTGCACGCGGACGCTGTCGAGCGCCGGTTGAATCATCTGCATATTGCCGCTGATGGAATTGGCTTCCAGTTTTCCCGAACACCGCGTGCACACCAGCGAACCGTCGATCGTCTTCACCACCACGTAGCCATCCACATCGGAAAGCTGCAGGTTCGCGCCCACGGTATCGAACGTCATGTCTCCGTGGACGCTGTCGACCGTCACGTTGCCGGAATCGGTGCGCACGTTGAGTTCGCTTTCCACCGGGACGGTAATTTCAAAGTCCGTCTTGAGGTCTTCAGCGGAAACATTGTCGCCGAGCGGCCGTGTTTCGATTTCCACACGATTCCCGGCCTGCTCGGTTTCCACCTCCGTTTTTCCGCTGGCATTTGTCCAGGCAACTTGCACTTCATTCCTTGGCCCAGGCCTTCACTTGAATACGTCCGGTCGAATTCCGCACCGTGATCTTGGGCTTCTTCTGCACAGCGAAATGTTTCTCGACGCGGTCGGCATGCGCGGGAGACGCGCCGAGGACGAACCCTGCCATGACTGCGCCCAGAGCGCATACTTTTACAGCATTGCAAGATAGGTTCACTGCAATCCTCCGGTCATGTTGCGGCTGGTGGCCGTGGCCAGCAATTCCGCCTTCTGCTCATAGGCCCCGTACAGATATTCCCGCGCCATCTCGTTGTCAGGTTGTTCGCGAACGTTCTTTTCACACATGGCAATAAAGTTGTCAACAATTCCGAGGTTTCGGCGGAAGGAAGCGGTCACCGCGGCGTCCTGCTCCTGGGAGCCCGGAATCGAATCGTTCCCAACGGTCAGCACTTCTTCCTTGAATACGTTATCCGCCGAGGGGACTGCAGTAACAGGTCCTGCTGAAGCGCCAATTGCGGCTGCATCGCCATCTGGGAGGAATCCTGCCTGAAGGTGATCGCCGTGGCCGCAACCAGAATCAATGCCAGAAAAGCGCCTGCCAGGGCGGGACGCTGAAAGGCACTCCACCAGCCATGGCGCACTTGCTCACGGGCCGCCTGCGGATCGCGAATCATGCCTTCGGCTTCCAGCTGATTGCGCAGGGAAATCCAGATGCGTTCGGGAGGAGCGATTCCTTCGGCGCCCAGTTCCATGGCCACATCGTGGATTTCGCCCAGATCCGCCACGAGCGAGCGGCAAGCCTCGCACTCGTCGATATGGGCGAGCGCCGGTCTTCGGCAATGGGCCGTCGTCTTGCTGCTTCCAGAATCTGCTCGAATTGATCGCACTGCATGTTCATTGTCCTTCTCTCAATTCCCCGCTCTTACTCCCGGAAATACCGGCAAATCCAGGCGGTTCCTAGGTCGAGCCGCCGGTTTCCGATTTCGCGGCCTGGCGCTCCTGCCGCGCCTGGTCCCGCAAAGTTTCCTGCAAGAGTTCCCGCAAGCCGCATTCGGGCCTTGTGCAATTGCGACTTGGAATTTCCGATCGAGCAGTTCATCAGCCCGGCAATCTCGTTGTGTTCAAACCCCTGGATATCGTGGAGCACAAACACCTGCTTATATCCGGGCGGCAACTGGCCGATGGCCCTGTCCAGGTGCACCCGGTCAATCGAACCGGTAAGCAAAAGGTCCGGCGCGCCAATTTCCCTCCGCGGCCCGCTGGATTCATCGTCCGGATCGTTGGTTTCCTCCAGCGAAGTCTCCGACAGCGTCTTCTTCCGCAATTTCATCAAGACCACATTCACTGCCAGCCGGTGCAGCCAGGTGGAAAATGCGGACTCCCCACGAAACGTCGCGATCTTGCGGAACAGCTGCAAGAAAGCGTCCTGGGTAAGGTCTTCCGCTTCGGCCGTATTACCCACCATGCGCAAGCACAATGCATACACCCGCCGGCTATGAAGCCGATAGATGCGTTCAAACGCGCCAGCGTCGCCCTGTTGGGCGAGGCGAATGGCCTCTGCCTCAGTCATTTCGCTGGTTTCTGTTCGTCTCGTGCGGGTCACCGTACCCGTCGGGACGCATCCGGTTTGTGGGATGCATCCCTGGCTCCTTGAGTTGCACTCGCTTGAAGTCCTGATGCTGGTTTGCCAACTAGCGTCTACTACCTGCGCTCGGGCAAGCCGTCCAGCCCTTGCGGTAAGGCTAAAGGACCAGCTCGCAACCCCATTTTCTCTGGAAAGTCTACGTCCGTCTAGGGATTACATTAAGAAGATCAGGGACTTGCATTACGAGCTTTCGCCGGAAGGCTTCCAGCTCCTCAACCGGCAAAGCGCAGAAAAACGACTTCAGACACCGTCGTCTCCCCCATGCACGTGTTCAGGTCATAGCCAAGCACCTCGAGTTCCCGCCACACCCGGTCCGGGAACACATCGTCTCGCTCGGAAACAGTCCTGCACGATCGCGTGGGTTTCATCTTGAAGCTCCTCGATGATCTCCCTGAGCGCATGCAATTTATGGAAGAACCGCGACCGCCCGCCGAAAAGAAACTTAGCGAGAAAGTTATCCTTGGAGGAAATCTTCTGCGCGGTCGTCCCGCGAAAGTTCGCTGGGGCAAGGGCAGTTACGTTCGGCAAAGTTCCAAAATGGGACCCGTGTTCTTCGATCGTTCGGATGACCAGCCGCGAGCCGAATCGCCAGGCGGTCAAACAAATCCGTAAACGCCACCGCTCTTTCCTTGGCGAGAAGGAACTGCTCCTGCTCGCAGAAGGCTAAATGCTTCGTCCAGGGCAACACTCAAAATGACGTTGGAGCTTTCCAGTTCGTTTCGGGTGGCGCCGAAAAGTTGGTCCATTTCGGCGGGAAGCCAGGCAGACCAATCCTCACGCACTGTACGCGAGCGTTGGCTTCGCGCGTTTGGCGCCCAAGGGTCCCACGGCCCCCCCCATCTGAGAGACGAAATATCATACCACATCCCGCAAGAACTACGGCCTTCCTTGCCAGCGGCGAGACCAGCCGCTATACTTCGCTCGAATTCTGAGTACGTCATAAGCGCTTGAATTTCGTGCTTCAACCTGGATTTCTGAGGAGAGAATTCCCTGTTACCTTTTGAGCCGCAAGACCAGTATCTTCAGCGTCAGAAGAAGCTTGCCGAAATTGAAGCTCGCGGGCATGAGGCCTATCCCCACAAGTTTGAGCTGGACGGCAACTCCCGCGGAGCTGGTCGAAAAGTACGCATCGGCCGACGCTGCGACTCTCGAAGCCGCCAAGCCGCCCGTGCGAGTCGCCGGGCGCATCCTGACGCTTCGCCTGCACGGCAAGGCCGGCTTCGCGCACATTTCCGGCTCGGGCCAGCGGATTGCAAATTTATGTGAAGCTGGACATCGTCGGGCCAGCAGGCGTTCGAACTATTCCAGTTGCTCGATCTGGGCGATTTCATTGGCGTCGTTGGACATCTGTTTCGAACCAGGACGGGCGAACTCACCGTCTGGGTCACCGAACTGACCCTGCTGAGCAAGGCCCTGCTGCCATTGCCCGAAAAATGGCACGGCCTCTCCGACGTGGAGGTCCGGTACCGGCAGCGCTACCTGGACCTGATCGCCAACGACCGCGCGCGGGAGATTTTCCTGCGGCGGGCGCAGATCATCCGCGAGCTGCGGCGATTTTTCGATGCGCCGGGGCTACATCGAGGTCGAAACCCCCATGATGCAGCCCATCGCGGGCGGAGCGGCCGCGCGGCCCTTTGTCACTCACCACAACACTCTCGACATCGACCTGTACCTTCGCATCGCCCCGGAGCTATACCTGAAGCGCCTGATCGTCGGCGGCCTGGACCGCGTATATGAGATCAACCGAAATTTCCGCAATGAGGGCATCTCCACCGCCCACAACCCCGAATTTACGATGCTAGAGTTCTATCAGGCATACAGCGATTACCACGACCTGATGACTTTGAGCGAGGAACTCTTCGCGTATCCTGGCGACAGAGGTGACCGGCTCGACATTCGTTCAGCTACGGCGAGCACGAAGTGGATTTCGCCAAGTTTCAGCGCATTTCCATGCGCGAAGCCGTGTGCCGCTATTGGCCGGCGGGAGCCGCGCCGCCACCCACGATCGCGGAATTGGCCGCGCCCGGCGGGCCTCGCGCCGCCGCGGAGCGCTATAACGCCTGGGCGCAATCGCATGGCCAGGAGCCGCTGCTCGGTCTACCCAGCCAAAAGGATGGTGAAATCACCGGCCTGCTGTTTGAAACCGTGGCCGAATCCCACCTGATTCAGCCGACAATTCTCTACGATTTTCCGACCGACATTTCACCGCTCTCGAAATGCCGCAAGGACGATCCATCGCTGGTCGAACGGTTCGAGATTTACGTCGCGGGCATGGAACTCGGCAACGCCTTCTCCGAGCTGAACGATCCGGCCGAGCAGGAGCGCCGCTTCCGCCAGCAAGTCGAAAGCGGCGGCGAGGAAGTGCCGCGCGAAGTGGACATGGACTATATCCGCGCGCTGGCGCACGGCATGCCGCCCACAGCGGGCGAAGGCATCGGCATCGACCGCCTGACCATGCTGTTCACCGACTCCCACTCCATCCGCGAAGTCATTTTGTTTCCGTTGCTTCGGCCCGAGACCTCCGGCGAAGCGTCGCGACTCGCGAGCCGGGCGACTAGAAAATGAGGTTTGCCTGGCTGGTCGCGCGCCGTTACCTGCGGTCACCCTACAAGCCTGCCGTCCTGCGCCTGGTGACGTTATTTTCCGTCATTGGAATCGCCGCCGGCGTGGCCACGCTGGTGATCGCTCTGGCGATGAATACCGGCTTTCGCCGCACGATTCAGGACCGCCTGCTGGGCGTTTCCGCGCACGTCAATCTTTCGCGCCCCGGCGCCGAAGGGATCGAGGACTATCGCGCGCTCTGGCCGATCGCCTGAGCCACGTCGACGGCGTGCGCAGCGTGGCGCCCGCGATTTATCTGACGGTTCTGCTTTCCGGTAGCGGCCATGCGCGCGGCGTCGTCATCAAGGGCGATCGACCCGGAAATCGAGCGCCGCGACGGATGAAGCATTGCGCCGAATCGTTTCCGGGGCGGCCGACTTTGCTCCCGATGCCGACGGATTCGATTCCATCGTCGTCGGGCACCTGATGGCGGACGAACTCAACATCCACACCGGAGATTACGTCACTTTGACCAGCCCCGAGGGGCGGCTCACCCCTACGGCATGGTGCCGCGCTCGCGGCGATTCCGCGTCGCCGGCGTATTCGATT
This sequence comes from Terriglobia bacterium, assembly GCA_963757625.1. GTDB lineage: Bacteria > Acidobacteriota > Terriglobia > Acidiferrales > UBA7541 > Palsa-360. Next base: position 1,321,619 of record CAVWSJ010000007.1, read on the forward strand.
CCGGCTTCTACGATTATGACGCCAACTGGGTGTTTGCCACGCTGGCCGCGACGCAAAACCTGGCCGGCGTCGGCGACGTGGCCAGCGTCCTCGAGTTTCGCATACAGGATGTGGACCGCGCCGTGGAAGCTGCGCGCGCGATCGGTGCAGCCGCCGGACCGGGCTTCATGACGACAACGTGGGAGGACGAGAATCGAGCGCTGTTTCGCGCGCTGCAGCCTTGAAAAACTCGTCACGGCGCTATTCATCGGTTTGATCACGTTCGTCGCCGGCCTGAACATCCTGGTCGTGCTGGCCATGACGGTGACCGATCGCGCACGCGACATCGCCGTGCTTATGTCGCTCGGCAGCTACCGCAATCAGGTGCGCAACATTTTTGTGCTGCAGGGCCTCACGGTGGGAGTGATCGGCACGGTCACGGGACTGGTGGCCGGATATACGATCTCCTGGGCGGCGGGCACCTATCACCTGATCCCGCTCGACCCGCAAGTCTATTCCGTGCCGTACGTCCCGTTTCAAGCCAACGGCCTCGACGGAGTATGGATCGCCGCCGCCGCTCTGGCCATCAGCGTGGCCGCGACGTTGATCCCCGCCCGCGCCGCTTCGCGCATTCTTCCGGTCGATATTCTTCGATACGAGTAATGCGTGACGCCTACTTCTTGACGAATTTCTTTACCTCTTTACGGTCGACCTCGGCAGCATACAGATTTCCGCTGGCGTCCACGGCTACATTTTCCGCGCCGATGGATCCCTCTTTCGGATCTTGAATGGGATCGGGAATGAACGAAGTCACCGAACCGTCCCTGGCGCTTCCGATCCGGATTCCCTTCCTCATTTTTGTCGAACTGTTGCTGAGGTTGTCGGCGACGTACATCACGTCGTCCTTGTCGATGTAGATGCCGCTCGGTTTGCCGAATTGCGTCCACTGCTTCAGAAAATTCCCGTCCTGATCGAAAATCTGGATGCGGTCGTTTTGCCGGTCGGCGACGAGCACGCGCCCCTGCGTGTCGATCGCTATCGAATGCGGATCGTTGAACTCGCCCGGAGCGTTTCCCTTCTTTCCCCAGGCCTTGATGAATTTCCCGTCTGTCGAAAATTTCACGACGCGCGCATTGGAATTCCCGCCATGCCCGTCCGCGACAAAGATATCTCCATTCGCAGCGACTACGACTCCCGACGGCCGGTTAAACGTGTCCGGCCCGTCGCCCGTGACGCCCGCGGTGCCGAGTGTTAACAGCAACTTTCCGTCGGGATTGAACTTCATGACTTGCTGGCCCTTGCCGTCTTTTCCATCGTTGTCGACGGCCCAGATGTTGTCGTCCCTGTCGATGTAGAGCGCGTGAGGAAACACGAACATTCCCGCGCCAAAACTTTTCACGAATTTACCCGACGAATCAAATTCCAGAATCGGCGCTGCGTTGCTGCCCGCGCAACTATTGGCGCCACATCGCTCGAAGACCCAGACGTTCCCCTTGCTGTCGATCGACACTCCGCCCGCCGCTCCCCAGCTTCTTCCTTCCGGCATCTTCGCCCAGTTCTCGGTGACCCGATATGGGTTCGGCAGCAGTTCGGAGGGGTCTTGGGCATTGGCGCCCTGAATAGCCAGGAACGCCTGTACAAGAAAGGTGGCGTACAAGAGCAGATTTCGTCTTCTCGGGATCATGAAATCCTCAATTTGAAGTTAGCGAGATGATCGTATGCGAATTGCGGGATTCATCCATCCCACAATGACGCTTGGCGATGCGATCAACCAACAAGCGCCAAGACCTTAGCTCGAACCTCGGCCAACTCGTCGGGGGAAATAGTGCCCTTGCGCTTAGCTTTTCGAACGCGCCAGTCCAAGCTCTTCACTTGATCGGCGAGTATTACACTCGGGGGCGAACCACCAATCAATACTTCGAACGGATGATTCTTGATTTGTGTCGTCATAGGGCAGCAGATCATTAAGCTTGTCTTCGCGTTATAGGTGGATGGGGTTAGTACAAGCGCAGGGCGATGTCCTGCTTGTTCATGTCCTGCTTGCGGCGAGAAATTAAGCCAGACAACGTCTCCCGCATCAGGAATATACCGTGCCATCACCAAACCTCCTTACCGACCGCCGGACCGAAATCAATGGATTTATGCTGGTTTTTCGGAGTGATCCCTTTGACGAGAGAATTAAGGTCATACTTTTTTTGGCGGATCGGCTCGATTACGATTCGCCCCGCTTCTTCACGCACATCAACTATTTCATTCACGCCCATGCGGGAAGCCCGCATCACGGTAGAGGGAATACGCACGGCCGCGCTGTTGCCCCATTTTTTGACATACGTCTTCATAGTTTAGGCTCCCTGTATATACTTTGTGTCTACAGGATGTCAAATGATAGAGCTCAAGTCAATGACATCAGTTTCCGTTCGGCTAGGATTCTTGGTCCTCGAGGAAGACCGTAATGATTTTCAATCCGGCGCATCCCGGAGAGGTATTGAAGGATTACCTGGGCGACATGACCGTGAAGGAAGTGGCGAGCCGTTTGCGCGTGACTCGCGCCACGCTTTCCGGGATTCTGAAGGAGATGCAGGTATTACGGCAAGCATGTCGCTGCGGCTCTCAGCTGCTCTTGACACGTCGCCGGAATTTTGGCTGAAAATGCAAGTTAGTTACGGCCTCTGGCACGCGCGCAAACGAACGCCAAAAATACGCAAATTCCCGGACAGGTCAAACCGGCGAGTTGCGTAAGCTCGCGAAGGATTCGACTTGGTCCCACCCAGAAAATCGGCGTTTCCCATAAAAGAGGCAAAAATACGGAACCGGATCGCTGAGACGGGTATATACCATTCGGAGGATGGGTTGGCGCCCCGAAAATTAATCCCTGCATTGGTTCTAGCCGCGAGCGCCGCATTTTGCCTTGATGTTCCGGCGCAAGGCCAGACGGCGATTATCGACCCCTGCTATACGTTAAACGGTCGGCTAAGTGACTGTAATAACCTCCATGGGCAAGTGCGTCAGGTCGACATGTGGTCGTCCTATCGGGACCCGGACATGCAACACCGGTTCGTGAATGTTCACAGAGTTCTTACTTACTCCGCGAGTGGCTTGCTGATTGAAATGCAGGTTCGTGAGAATGGCATTATCGTCGAGGACCATCGACATATTGAACCTGATGTCAGCTCGGCTGATCGAATGCAGAGTTCCGAGAGCTCGGATCAGGATTGTCTACCAAATACGACCGTATCATGCGTTGAGCATCCAGCAAGGAATCGTAAGCGGGAGGTGATTTTCAGTTCTTGTGACTACGATCCAAGGGATCCCCCGTCAACGCCGACTTATATTGTCGAAACGACATTTGACGATGCAGGGCGGGTTGTGGACGAGAAAACGACTTCGCCAATCCTGAAATGGCGTCAGGAAAACCCAGAGTCAGGTGGGCTCGTGCGCTTACTGTGCAGCGACGCGGGCCCGAATCTGGGACACGTTGTGAATCAGTACGATTTTCAAGGCCACGTGATTGAGTATACGTTTGAAACAGATGGCGGCATGCGCGAGCACATCTCACGCAGTTATGACAAATTAGGGAACGAAATTTCGGAGCACGAACTCGTAACCGAACCAAACTGTGTCAAAACCACTTGCCAGAAGACCGGAACGACAATTACACGCCGCGAATTCGTTTACCAGTATGATCAATTCGGAAACTGGACTTCAAAAGCTACCTACACCCTGAACCGAATTGGTCTGCGTGGTAAACCCCAGTTTGTGGAATATCAGAAGCTCATCTACTACCCTCAATAGGTATCTCAATTATGAAGCACCCCGCGACTCCCCCAACCGCCGTTCGATAAAGCGCCGTTCCGGCGCCTGGGTCGTCAGTTCCAGCGCGCGTTCGTAGGAGGCGATTGCCTCCGGAACGCGCCCGAGGCGGCGGCAGAGGTCGGCCCTGGCCGAGTGCGCAAATTGATATTCGGCGAGTTCGCCGCGAGCGAGGATCGCTTCGATGAGCGCGAGACCGTGTTCGGGGCCGTCGCGCATGGCGACGGCGACGGCGCGATTGAGTTCCACGACGGGCGACGCCTCCGCCCGCAGCAGGACATCGTAGAGTCCCACAATCTGGCGCCAGTCGGTGGCGGCGGCGCTCAGGGCTTCCGCGTGCACGGCGGCAATGGCTGCTTGCAAAGTATAAGGACCGAACCTGCGCGACGACAGCGCTCGTTCGATGAGAGCCAGGCCTTCCCTGATTTGCTCGCGATTCCAGAGAGTGCGGTCCTGATCCTCCAGTAAAATCAACTCGCCCGACGGTGAAGTTCGCGCGCTGCGCCGAGCATCATGCAACAGCATCAACGCAAGGAGTCCGATGGCCTCGGGTTCGGGGAGAAGTTCCGTCAGCAGGCGTCCCAGCCGGATGGCTTCGGCGGAAAGATCGTGGCGCGTCACCGACTCGCCGGAGGACGCCGAGTAGCCCTCGTTGAAGACGAGGTAGAGGACGTGCAGGACCGCGTCGAGACGGTCGGGAAGTTCCTCGCGCGAGGGAACCTGATACGGAATCTGCGCGTCGCGGATTTTTCCCTTGGCGCGGACAATGCGCTGCGCCAGCGTCGGCGCGGGGATGAGGAAGGCGTGCGCGATGGCTTCGGTTTCGAGGCCGCAAACTTCCCGCAGCGTCAGCGCGATGCGTGCGTCCGGAGTGAGCGCCGGGTGGCAGCAGGTGAAGATGAGACGCAGGCGGTCGTCTTCGAGGCCTTGCTCGTCAATGTCGAGGACGGGTGGCACGCTGGCCTCAAGCTGATCGGCGGCTGCGGCAAGCGCCGCGTCGAATCGCGCGCCCCGGCGCAGGCGGTCAATGGCTTTGAAGCGTCCGGTGGAGATCAGCCAGGCGCGCGGGTTTCGCGGTACGCCGACCGCGGGCCAGGAATCGAGCGCCTCCGTAAACGCGTCGTGCATGGCCTCCTCGGCAAGATCGAAGCTGCCGAGAAGGCGGATGAGCGTGGCGAGCACGCGGCGCGATTCTGAGCGGTAGAGCGATTCGATAAACTCGCGCGCGTGCTGGCCCGCTTCATCATTCATCGTCAACCCGCACGTTCGGATCAGCTCCCGGCAGCGGTCTGCGTCATGTGCTCCATGATCGGCCGGACTTCGATCGACCCGACGCGCGCCCCGGGGATGCGGGCGGCTACCTGGATGGCCTCGTTCAAGTCTTTTGCATTGATCAGGTAGTAGCCCCCGAGCTGCTCCTTCGTTTCGGCGAAGGGGCCGTCGGTGGTGGAAATTTTGCCCTGCCGAACGCGCACGGTCGTCGCGGTTTGCGTGGGTTGCAGCGGGTTTCCGCCGATGTACTGGCCGCTCTTCTTGATGTCTTCGGTGAACGCCATGTATTCCTTAATCATGGAGTCCATTTGATCCTTCGGTATCTTTCCCAGCTGGCTTTCCTCCGTATAAATCATGCATAGGTATTTCATGTCGTCCTCCCCCAAAAGTGGATTGCCTATCGTACTTCATGTGATAGTCGTTCGGGAAAGGCAGGATTCGACACTCCCGGACAAGTATTTTGCCGGAGGCGTCAGGCCACCAATAGGTTTCCTGGGGAGTTTACTGGATGGCAGGATTCGACTCGGTTCCTTGAATCCCGGTGTTCGACCGGAAGGGCAGCCTGAATTCATGGGCGATCTCGGGCCAGAATTCGCGGAGGACGTCGAAGCCCATGTCCTCAACGACGTTGTAGCCTACCCCCCGCGCAGATGGAGCGAACCCGCGTTCGTTGCCCGGGTGGTACATGTTGCTCAGGCTGACCGCGCTTGCTGTCCCCAGCCATTCGGAAAAATTGAACATGCGATTGCCATTGTCGCTGTGGGCCACGAAGCCATGCTCGATCGCATGGAAAAGGCGCTTCCCGCTGTTACCGGCGCCGATGCGGTAGTACCGAGGGTCTTCACCGAACAGGGTCGGATAGGCGAAGTCCTTGAAGAACCGGAACGAAGCCTGGTCGGCATAATCGGCGGCAAACCGCTTGCCATAACCGGCCATGCCCTGACCGAAGGTGTGGTCTTCGTCATGGGCTTGATCGAGTCCGGCATCAAACCCGGAATTGAGAAAGATGATGGGATCGTACGATCCGCGGACAAACAGGAGGAACTTGTCCTTCAGCTCCAGGGAACACAGCACCGTGCCCGGCTTGTAGTGAGGCACGGATACCGATTTGCGTGCCAGTTGCTGAGTGAACAAACCAATCGTCTTCTCGAATGGCCCATTATAGTCTTCCAGCTTCACCATCGGCTCGGGCTGAATACACGGCACACCCGCGCGATTTACAGGTCCCGACTGCGAAGGGACCGGTTGGGCGGGCAGTTTCGGCGGGGATGTTTCCTGAGCCCATGATGCGCTGGCCCAGCTCAACGCCGGGACCAGAACGATTGCCAAAAAAATCCTGAAGCGAATTTGATTCCTCACGATCCGGCTGGAAGCAATTGAATATCTGATGCCTCTTCAGTGCAGGTTGTTTATCCGCACCAATGATCTGTTGCCGACTGTGACAGGGGGCGCGTTTTTCCGCTCCTCACATAAGGATACCAAGGATCGACGAGCGAAAAGCAAACATGAAAATATAACTGAGGCCATTTCCAACGAAAAGCCGGAAATTCAATTTGGAACGGAAGGCACGAATCGATGGCCTCTCTGGAAATCTACTCTTGGAGTGCTCTAAAGTGCCGTTTATCGAAATGCACAAGCGTGAAATTTCCTATCCATCGAATAGCGAATTTGGAGTGCCGGTTGCACCTAGAAATGTCGTAAGCTTAGTCGGGGTGAAAACTGCGATTAGAGGCCGCAGCGGGGCATCCGGCTCATGCTACAATCGCCGCCGTATCAATGACTTGGGATACCAGGTGGCGGGTGCCAAAATGAACCAACATTTCCACAGGCATCCGGTGGGCGTTAATGTGAAATGGATTACCCCACGGAGCCCCGAGTCCCTGTAAGGTACGGGGCGACACGAACGCATCGGGATAAGGACGCATCTAAATTCATTTGGGGTTTATCAGGTAGGAAAGTGGTACTAGCGCGCCAGCGGTGCCGAAGCGGGATGACGGATTGGAGAACTTGAACGGACATGCCAGTGGGAATAACAACCTCGACGAGCACTCCAGAAGATGCTCCCCTGCGCTCGGGCGTCCTGATCGAGGCGCGCGATCTTTGCAAGAGCTACTCCGCAGGCGCCTCCGAAATCGCTGTCCTTTCCGGCGTTAACGTGAGCGTGGAAGCGGGAGAGCTGATTGCGGTCGTTGGTCCCTCGGGAGCCGGGAAAAGTACTTTGCTTCATCTGCTGGCCGCGCTAGACACGCCAACGAGCGGTACAGTATACTTCGAGCAGAAAGCAACAGATTCGTTTCGGGAAAGCGAGCTTGCGGATTATCGCAATCGCTCTATCGGTTTTGTATGGCAGCGGCATCACCTGTTGGCCGATTTTACGGCGGCCGAAAATGTGGCGATGCCACTGCTGATGCGCGGCGCAGGGTACAGTGAGGCGCTCGATACTTCCGCGCGATGGCTGCAGGAAGTCGGCCTGGAAAAGCGGGCCAGCCAGCGTGCGGGGGAGTTGTCCGGGGGAGAGCAGCAGCGCGTGGCGATTGCCCGTGCGCTTGTGCAGCAGCCGGCTCTTTTGCTGGCGGATGAACCTACCGGAGATTTGGACGAGCGAAACGCAATTGCAATTTTTGAGCTGATGCAGCGGTTGCATCGCGAGCATCGACTCACCTCCATCCTGGCAACGCACAACACAGTTCTGGCGGGGCGCGCGGATCGCGTGCTGCAGTTAGAGCATGGATTGCTCCTGCCGGTTGGGGTATAGACCAAGAGCCCTGGTTTGTACTGAGGGAGAAACGAGTGACCCGTGTTTGAACGCTACACAGAGAAGGCACGCCGCGTCATATTTTTTGCGCGGTACGAGGCCAGCCAGTATGGATCCCCGTACATCGAAACCGAGCATCTGCTGCTGGGCCTGATGCGCGAGGATAAGGCTCTGGCCAATCGTTTCCTGCGTTCCCACGGCTCCATCGAGTCCATCCGCAAGGAGATCGAACAACGCATCACGATCCGTGAGCGGATCTCCACGTCAGTCGAAGTCCCCCTCAGCCAGGAATCCAAACGCATCCTGAACTTTGCCACCGAGGAGGCGGAGCGACTCGGGCACAAGCACGTCGGGACCGAGCACCTGTTGCTGGGCATCCTGCGCGAGGAGAAGTGCTTTGGCGCGGAAATCCTCCAGGAACGCGGACTGCGGCTATCCACGCTTCGCGAGGAGCTGGCGCGCAGCGCGGGTGAAAAGGCGCCTGCTTCGCGTCCGAAAGAGACTTCGCTGCTTGCTGAATTCAGCCGCGATTTGACGCAAGCGGCGCTCGAAGGCCAGCTCGATCCGCTGGTTGGCCGCGAACGCGAGGTGGAACGCGTCATTCAGATCCTTTGCCGCCGCACGAAAAATAATCCTGTCCTGATCGGTGAGCCGGGTGTCGGCAAGACCGCCATCGTCGAAGGCCTGGCGCAGCGCATCTCCGACAGCGATGTGCCGCCGTTTCTCGCCGATAAGAGAATTCTGTCCCTCGATCTCTCCCTGATCGTCGCCGGAACCAAATACCGCGGCCAGTTCGAGGAGCGGCTCAAGACCATCATGAAGGAACTGATGGAGAGCCAGAACTCCATCGTCTTCATCGACGAACTGCATACGCTGGTCGGCGCGGGATCGGCCGAAGGCTCCCTGGACGCGGCCAATATCTTGAAGCCGGCGCTTTCACGCGGCGAAATCCAGTGCATCGGCGCGACCACGCCGGGCGAATACCGGAAATCCGTCGAGAAAGATCGCTCGCTCGAACGGCGCTTTCAGGCCGTCAAGGTGGGCGCCCCCTCCGAGGACGAAGCGATTCAGGTCCTTGAAGGCGTGCGCGAGCGCTACGAAAAATTTCACGCCGTGAGCTACACGGACGAAGCCATCCGCTACGCCGTGTATCTCTCCAGCCGGTACATCCCGGATCGCTTCCTGCCGGACAAGGCCATCGATCTGATCGACGAAGCCGGCGCGCGCGTCAAGCTGCGCCAGGCCATGCTGCCCGATGAAGTGGCCGAAGTGCAAAAGCGCGTGAAGTTCATCACGCACCGGATGGAAACAGCCATCGCCAATCACGAATTTGAAAAGGCCCGCTTCTATTCCGAGGAAGAACGGAAGGAAAAGGAAAATCTGCGCGTCGTGCGCGAGCGCCTCAAGCTCGACGATACCAACACGGGAATCGTCACCCGCGAAGATATCGAGGAAGTCGTGGCGCGTTGGACCGGCATCGCCGTTACTTCGATCAAAGAAGACGAGCAGCAAAAGCTGCTGCGCATCGAAGTGGAGCTGCACAAGCGCGTCATCAGCCAGGACAAGGCCATTACCGCGCTCGCCCGCGCCATTCGCCGCAGCCGCGCCGGACTCAAAGCTCCGGGACGCCCTGTCGGGTGCTTCCTCTTCCTGGGGCCCACAGGCGTGGGCAAGACGGAAGTCGCGCGGCGCCTGGCGGAATTCCTGTTCGGCAGTGAAAAATCGCTGATTCGCTTCGACATGTCCGAGTACATGGAGAAGCATTCCGTGTCGAAACTGATCGGCGCGCCTCCAGGCTACGTGGGGTATGAAGAGGGCGGCCAGTTGACCGAGCGCGTGCGCCGGACGCCGTATTCCGTAATTCTGCTTGATGAGGTCGAAAAAGCGCATCCGGATGTGTACAATATCCTGCTCCAAGTGTTCGAAGATGGCCAACTGACCGACGGCCTCGGCAACACTGTGGATTTTCGGAATACCATACTGATCATGACGTCCAATCTCGGGGCTCGACACCTGCAGAAGCGTTCGACGATGGGTTTCCAGTCGGCGGCCGAGGAAGGCAGTGCGAAGAGCCTGGACGATCTGGTGCTCAGCGAAGTGAAGCGGGTGTTTAATCCGGAGTTCCTGAATCGTTTGGATGAGATTATTCTGTTCAATCCACTGGGCGATGAAGACTTGCTCCGCATCATTGATTTGCTGGTCGGCCAGATCAACGACACGTTGATTCACCGCCAGGTGCAGATTGTCCTGACGCCGGAAGCACGCCAGTGGGTCCTCGAAAAGACTTGCGGGGACCGCAGTTATGGCGCTCGGCCGTTGCGGCGGGCGCTGCAGAAGTACGTCGAAGATCCGTTATCGGAAGCGCTGATTCAGGGGGGCCTGCAGCGCCCGGCAACGCTGGAAGTCTACGTCTCTACAGACGGGCTCGGCTTCCGACCAGTGGTCGAAGCAACCCCGGTATCCCACTAGCGAATCCTACGCGCGCAGGCCGGTCTCACCGGGGCCGGCGGGGGAGCGTACAATCTTGTTTTGGGGCAAGCGGCCTTGAGGTTGCTCATGGCCGCGAGATGGAATCCTTGTTTTGTGTTCAGACCACGAGCCAGCAGGACCTGCTGGCTCGCGGTCGCTATCGTATGCCTGGCGCCTGTAACCAGGGCTCTCGCCCTTCCAATCCCGCAAACACAGCAGGCAGCTCCCGCGGACGTACAGGGAACGCCAACCATCGAACGCATTGATTTTGAAGGAAATCGTAGGATTCGCACCGATACGCTTCGAGCCCGGATCTTTTCCAGGCCGGGCGATCCGGTCAATTACGACGCGCTACGCCGCGATTTTCATGCGTTATGGAATACCGAATTCTTCGAAGACATCCGTCTGGAAATTCAGGACAGCCCCGATAAACCGAGCCAGAAAATCGTCATTTTTTATGTCACGGAGCGCCCCATCATCAGGCGCATCGAATACAAAGGCAACAAATCGGTCAGCGAATCCGATATTTTGGACCGGTTCAAGGATCGTAAGGTCGGTTTGTCGATCGAAAGTCAGTTCGACCCCACTCGCATCAAGAAAGCGGAAGTGGTAATCAAGGAGTTGCTGGCCGAGCACGGCCGCCAGTACGCCACCGTCAAGCCCACCTTTGAAAGACTTCCCGGCGTGAACGCCGTGAACCTGGTCTTCAATATCGATGAAGGCCCGAAAGTGAAAGTCGGCAAGATCCTGATCACCGGCAACACGGCTTTTTCGAGCGCCCGGATCATTCGCACCATGAAGCTTTCGCGCCCGTTCGCCATTCCGCTCAGTTTTCTCGGCTCGATATCTGTCCTGGCCAAGACCTACGACCGCCCGAAACTTGACGAAGATCTGGAAATCGGCGTCCGGGCGTTGTACCAGGACAACGGATACTTCAAGGTGACCGTGAAAGATCCCATCATTGAGAATGTCACCCTGCCTCGCAGCGTCCTGCGTGGCGATGTGCCCTTCATGGGGCCCAAGGAAGATAAGGCCGTCAACATCACCATTCCGGTTGAAGAAGGCCCGCGGTACCACATGGGAACAATCCACGTGCGCAGCGCGAATCCCGATGAGGGGCTATTCTTCAAGACAGATTATCTCGAATCGATTTTCCCGGTAAAGAAAGGCGACATTTTCAGCGTCGCAAAGGTCCGCAAAGCGATTGAGGATTACACGAAGCTGTATGGAAATTACGGGTTTATCGACTTCACGGCGGAGCCGAACACCGACGTGCACGACGACACCAAGACGATCGATCTCACGTTCGCATTCGACCAGCAAAAACAATTCTTTGTAAGACGGATCGATTTCAGCGGCAACACGGGCACGCGCGACAAAGTCATCCGCCGCGAACTGCTCCTCAGTGAAGGGGACATGTTCCGCAATAATTTGTGGGAGTTGAGCCTTCTTCGGCTGAACCAGCTCAATTACTTCGAGCAGGTCAAGCCCGAAAACGCCGACATCAAGCGGAACGTCAAGCAAGGCACTGTGGATATTCTCCTGAAGCTGAAGGAGAAAGGCAAACAATCCATCAGTTTGACCGGCGGCGTCAGCGCATTTGAGGGGTCCTACATTGGCCTGACCTACCAGACCAACAATTTCCTGGGACTCGGGGAGACGCTAACCCTTTCCGCGCAAGTGGGCACGCTTCAGCGGCAAGTTTCGTTCGGGTTCACCGAGCCATACCTGTTCGACCGTCCCATCAGCACAGGCTTCAACATTTTTACGAGCCGCTATAATTTCAATCAAGCCCAGCAAACCTCGCTGGCGCTGGGATATCAAGTGCAGTTAAATCCCAACACTGTTCAGAATTACGTGCAGAACAGCGACGGCTTCACGGTCTTCGCGAGCTATCCGATTCGACACTGGAGTTTCACGCGGCTTGGGGTTACTTATGGATATACGTCCACAAGCATCCAATCCCTGAGCACCGCGGCAACCGCCTTGTTTAATGTGCTGCAATTCCAAGCCCTCGCGGGCCCCTCATCGCTCACGGGCATTCATGCCAGCACCATAACCCCGACGCTGACCTACAACACGGTTGACAATCCGGTGAATCCGACGCATGGAAAGAGTTTATTTGCTTCCTTCAGTCTCGAAGGAGGGCCGGTCGGCGGAAACGTCGATACCCTCACGCAAACCGTCGAGTTCAAGTATTTTCGTCCGAATTATCACAGGCGGAATGTGATCGCGCTGCGTGTTCTGGGGTCATTCGAAACGGGATTTTCGGGCAAAGTCATCCCTCCGTTCAGCCGGTTCTATCTGGGCGGCGAAGACAATCTGCGCGGGTTTGATGTCCGCACGGTTTCTCCGGTCGTGTTCATCCCGGAGCTCACAACGACCGCGATTACATTTCAAGATCCCGCCAGGCTCAGCGCCGGCGGAACTCCGGTGACGAGCACGATCAACATTCCCACGCTGAGCTATCAGACTTCGTTTCCGGGCGGGGATACTCAGGTCGTCATGAATTTGGAGTACCGGATTCCGCTATTTCCCCATGTGGACTTCGCCTTCTTCGGCGATGCCGGAACGACTGGAGCGCTGCGGCACGATCAATTGCAGATGGATTCGACAACCCTCAGCACGCTGCAACAGAATTTCCCGAAAACGAGTTCGTTCCCCGGGGTCAGCCCGAACCTTACTTTTCAGCCCGGCACGAATTTCAAGCTGCGTTCCACGATTGGAGCTGAACTCGTCGTGCAGCTGCCAATCGTCCAGGCGCCATTCCGCCTTTATTGGGGATATAACTTCTCACGCATGTCGCAAATCATTTCTGCGCCGGCAACTCAATTCCCCGGGAATCCGAATCTCATGAACGCGACATTGGCAAATTGCAACCCGAACGATCCGTCGCCCGGTTTTGACAAGAACTGGTGTCCCTATTTGAACGGTTTGCCGTCTGAAGTGTGGAACACTCAAGTGGCGCCGCAAATAACGAACATTTTTAACAATCCACAGCGGACGAATTTCTTCGACCCCATACGCACTTTCAGGTTCACGGTGAGTCGAACTTTCTAGTAGCAGGGGCGAGCGGGTCCCTGCCGGCAGTCAGGGCTTTGGAAACCGCCGGAGTGGAAGATGGGAAAGTGGAAAGGGAGTTGGGATGGCGAGCGAATTTTTGATTTGGAAATGCGGCGCAATGGCGCCTGAGCGGCTCCGCTGGAAGGCCGCATATCGAGAACTCCTGGGAGGACAGGGATGAGGCGGTGGAAGTTCTGCTCAATATTAATTCTCGTGCTGGCGCTGGGCGCCCTGGGTTGCGGAAGTAGCGCAACCTCGACCGTCACATTGACGCTTAACCAAACAGCTGCCAGCGTCATCACAAATACGACCTTTCAATTTGCCGCCTTTGTCACCGGAAGCACGAATCAGAGCGTCACGTGGACCCTGGCCTGCGCGGTGGTGACCAATGCGACGGTGACCGGATGCGGAACGATTGACAGCACGACCGGACTCTACACGGCTCCGGCCACCATCCCAACAACGACGATTTCAGGTACGGTGACTCCGGAGCCAACCGCCACGGTCACGGCGACGGCGGCTGCGGACACAACGAAGACTCAAATCGCCACGATCACGATCATCACTGGAATCAGCATCTCGATCACTCCTCCCGTCGCCGTAATAGGGACGGGCGAGCATTTCACCTTTGCGGCCACGGTTACCAATCCGGGATGCAACATAACTTCAAATCCCACTTGCCTGGATGTTACCTGGTCGGTTCCGGCGGCCACGAGCACGACGAACTTCGGATCGATCGATAGCAACGGTGTGTACACCGCGCCAACGACAGCGCCCTCGCCGAGTGCCGTCACGGTCACGGCGACATCAGTGGCGGACTCGTCCGTCACGGTGACAGCAACCGTCGACGTCGTGACGGCCAGCGATCCTACAGTGGCTTCCGTCAGCCCGCCAAATGCGGCGCTTGGATCGCTGTTTCAAGATGAATATATTACGGGGACGAATTTCCTCTCGACCAGCATCGTGTACGTAAATGGATCGCAAATCGATTCCACGCAGGTGACGGATGATTCAAGCTCCGTGATCCGCTTCCGGCTTTCGCCGAAGCTTCTGGCCGCCGTGCCGGGCGCATACACAGTTTCAGTTTCGCAGCAGGTAGGAACGCCGCAAACCTGCTCGGATCCGGGGAAATGCCAGATTGTTGTCAGTAGTGTCCGCCCTGTGATCATCGGCCCGTCGCCCAATAGCATTCCCCAGACTCAAGGCAGTTCCAGCGTCCTGAGCTTTAACGTAGATGGCGGTTTTTTTGGGACGGCCGGGAATCCTTCCGTAAGCGCAACGTACGACGGACAACCGCGAGTATCACAGGTGACAAGCAATGCCACGCGCCAGCTCACCATAAACATTGGAGGCGATTCCAACTCTGGGGATTTCAGTCTCGCGGGGCTTCACCAGGTAACCGTGCGTAGTAATGGCGACCCCACGAAATTCGCCTCCACGAATCTCGCGGTTCAACCGGATACCAACGCCAACGCTCCTTCAACGACGGGGCCCAGGGGAGCGGTGCTCCCCGTTGGGACGGTGCCCAACGACGTGGCGATCAATCCGGCCACTGGCATGGCCGTGGTCGCCAATACAGGTTCAAACGATGTCACATTGATTGACCTGTCGGGAACGAACCCCACGGTCCTCAAGGCGTCACTTTGCACGGGATCTCAGGGCGCCACCTCAGGTCCTTGCGCGGTAGCTTCCGGTCCCAAGGGAGTCGCCGTGGCGCATCTGGTGGATCCGACGACGCAAGTGGCAAGAAATATCGCCCTGGTTGCAAACAGCGCTACAAACACGCTTTCCGAGATTGACCTCGACTCCGAATCGGTCGTGTGGGTTTCCCCAACCCTTCTGGATTCTCCCATTGCCGTGGGCATCAGTTCGGTTAGCGGGCGGGCCCTGGTCGCGATGAATACCAGGCCTTATGGATTGGTGGTTGATCTGTCGCAGACGACCCCGGTGCTTCTAGGCCCGGTTTCCATCACCACTGGATCCAACGCGCACATCGCCGTGGAACCCCACCTGAACTGGGCCCTGGCAACCCCGGGCGGCAACGGCACTTTAAGCATCGTGGATTTGAACCGTCAAACTGCGAATATAATTGCGAGTATGTCCCGGACGACCAACGTGGTTACGGTGACCGTCCAGGCGTCAACCCCGGCAAATCCTCAATCGCCCCTGACGTTGGTCGATGGCGACGCCGTTCAGATTGCGGGGGTTACCAACGACAACGGCAGTTTTGATGGGATATATACTGTGACGCAGGTGGGGCCCGGACCCAACACGTTCAGCTACTCGCAGACCACGGGAACTCTGGCCGATGTGCCGAGCTTCTCTCCAGCGCCTGCCGGCTCCGCCACCGTCAACTACGCGGAACCGGTCGCGACGCTTAGCACGACAACCGAAGCCGTGCAGGGAATTGCCATCAATCCGGAAACGGAAACGGCGATTTTGGCCGACCCGTCCGCCGGTGGCGCCATCACGTTCTTCAGCCTGATCGACCAGTCGATCGTACCTCTTACATTAAGAAATGGGGCCAACGGCCCGGAGCCGGGAGCTTCATTCGCAGCGTTCAATCAGCTAACCAATACAGCGTATGTCGTGAATACAAATAATTCGACGCTCTCCGTGATCGATCCGACCACGCCGAAACGTATTCCCTCTCCAAGCACAACCTTCCCGACTGGCCCATCCCCTGTAGCCATAGCCGTGGATCCGCCGTCGAATCGTGTCATCGTCGTGAATCAAGGCTCGGGAAGCGGCGCGAACTCAGCCTACATTTATTCTCTTGGAAGCCTCAATACGATTCGTCCCATTGCCATTACGGAGACAAACCCCAAAATATTCGTCGCCAATTCGACACTGACGAGCCCTCCCACGCCTTCGGCTCTGACTCTTGCAGTGATTGGCACGGGTTTCGATTGCGTCAATAACTCCACGACGGCCACGGTGCGCCTGGACGGCATTCCTCTTTCAACGTCATGTGCCTCCCTCACTGCCGGGGATCGGGGATTAACGGCGGCGGTGCCTCCCTCGCTGCTCGCACATGCGCGCCGTTTCACGCTGGATGTAGTGAATGCTTCAGGAGCGGTATCTAACGCATCGGACTTCACCGTGGAACAGAGCATCGATGTCACGGGTTGTTCCGCGTCTCCGCTCCCTGCAGGCGTGAGCGTGGACCCGGTGCAAAATATCGCCGCCGTCACCCTTGCTGGGTGCAATTCGCTGGCCCTGATCAGTCTTTCCAATGGGACGGCGCAAACTGTTCGCGTTGGCACCAATCCTCTCGGTGTCGCGGTCCTTCCCCTGTTGCATGAAGCCGTGGTCGCCAATAACGCGGACGGCACCGCTTCGATTGTGGACGAACTTGGCGGGTCTGTTGTAAATACGGTCACGACCGGTAATGGCTCGACGGGCGTAGCCGCCGATCAGGACACCGGAGAAGCGGCGGTTACCAACAGCGTGGCAAACGACGTCAGTATCGTAAACGTCGTCAGTGGCTCAGCGCCGACTATCTCGACAGACCAGGCCCCGGTTGCGGTTGGTTTCGATTACTTGAATCACGTAATCGGGGTGGCTGCGGACACCTCCAACATCAATGGCTCCGGCGGCGCGCTTGATATTGCTGTTGCGGGGGGCACTTCAACCAATGTCTCCATCTCCTTGGGGATTCCCACGTCCGTGGCTTTTGATCCGGTAACCGGCGATCTGGGAAATGACTGTAATACCACTTCCAATACGGTTGGGTGCTTCATCGTGAATTCCAGCACCGGCAACCTCGTCATTGTCTACGACCCGGTCAACCAGCAGCAGTATGCGTTCAACGTGGGCATCAATCCCACCGGGATTGCATACAACTATCTGACCAGCACGCTGATCAGCACGAATACGTTGAGCCATACGGTGACGGTTGCCGACTTCCTGGCCCGGCGGATCAGGGCGGTATTGACGTTACCGGCCCCACCGCTGAATTCGCTCGTGCCTCAACAGGGAGGGCTGCAGTTCGCGGTGGACGTCCAACCGTTGACGAACCTTGCGGTCATTGCAGACACCGCGAACGGGCGCGTGCTGTTCGTACCCATACCGCGGTAAGCATTTGGTGCGCGGCTCCGGCCAATGTCCGAATCCGGATTCGGCCAACTCGGGGAGCAACCGGGCGCATCGAGTGGGTAAGGTAAGATGAAACAGGATTCCACGTTCGGTGTTCACCGGAATGACGAGGATGATTCTGATTGACGCCTGTGAAACAGGGCCGCTATAATCTGCGATTTGTGATTTTGGGTTGAACGCATAGGATGCGGGCTCGCCATGTTTAGACTGCTTCAGGAAGGCGAGTCCGAGGAAATTTAGGGTGTGGGCTCCCCGCCGGCAGACCGGTACCTGGGACCCGCAAGAATGAAGGAGCGAGGATGAACGTCAATTTACGTTCCAAAGGCTTTTGGGGTGTGTTGCTACTGCTTTGTGCAGTTCCAGTTTCCGGAGTAAGGGCGCAGGGCACTGCGGCACCTGCTCCCGTCAAGGTCGCGGTGATGAATGTCCGGAACGCGATTGTCGCCACGGCAGAGGGAAAACAGGCTCAGGCAGAGCTGCAATCCAAATTTGCCGCAAAACAAAACGAGCTGCAAGGCCTTCAGAAGCAAATCGAGGATCTTCAGCAGAAGTTGAACGCAGGCGCCCGCACGCTGAGCGCCGACGAGCAAGGAAAGATGCAGCGAGACGGCGAAATGCTTCAGCACCAGCTGCAGCGGGGGACCGACGACCTGAACGAGCAATTGCAGGCTGCACAGGGCGACATTGTCGACAACATTGGCCGCAAGATGCTCGAAGTTCTGGATCGCTACTCGCGCGAAAACGGCTATACGGTCGTTCTCGACACCTCCGCGCAGGGCAGCCCGGTCGTTTACGGCTCGTCCCAGTCCGACATCACCCAGGAAATCGTCCGCCTGTACGATCAGGCCTACCCGGTGAAGTCGGGCGCCGCGTCGGCACCGGCTCCAAAGCCCGCCACGCCAGCCCCTGCTCCTGCGAAGAAAGCGACTCAGTAGTCGCGCATCGAGCGGTTTCGAACTTTCGGCTGCCCCATCCCTCGCGCCGATTGCGAGGGGTGGGGCATTTGGTTTTTGTCCATTCTCAGATCGAGCCGGCGTCACTGCTTTGGCAGAGAAATCAGAATCCCGTCCCTTACGGCCGCAGCGGACGAAGGAACGGGCGCACGGCTTGGTGTCCCTCGCCGAAGCTCTATCCAACGCAAGATAAAGCAAATCTGGCAAGGCAGAATTGATAGAACAACGTTCATCCAGGTTCCATCTCGCCTCGATCGATGCACACCACACCGGGTGTTTAGGGAGCAAAGGGCAGAAGAGAGATTCTTCGCTTCGCTCAGAATGACACGCGCCACACTTTGTCATCCTGGGGGCGGTTTGCGCCCGAAGGATCTCTCCGAGAAATCTGCGGCGAAGATGGCCCTCGCGAACTCCATTTGAAAAATCCAGTTTAGGCTGCGCGTTCGTGGCGGTGGTGTAAGCCACTGAGTTGGGGAAGCGCGATGAACTGCTCTCGATTCGCCTGACTTAGCGTCTGCTACTGACCTGCTTCCCTAGCTTCGCACGAAACTGAGGATGATTTCGAACATCGCTGGTCGAAAGACCACCGCCGCCGTGGCTTCGGGATAGTGGGAATCGCAGAGCGTTTTCCGAGGGTGCGAACCCATGTCCTTTCCGCAGCCTTTTTCGCCGCGCATATCGCACCGAAGCTGCTGCCGCGTCCATAGCTTGCTTTTGCAGGAACGGCTGACTATACTGGAGCTTGCCTAAGCCGGGCGAACTTCTCAGTGGGCGAGAGCCCACTTTTTTGTTGGGCGCAAGCTGAATCGAACCCGGGCTTAGCAATGCTGTGTAAGCCGTCCGATTTCGGGGGAAAATGGAACTGGAGCGTATCCGCGAGGCGGCCGAGCGCGTGGCGCGCTCGCTGGGTCTGGAAGTGGTCGACGTTGAATGGAAGGTTGGAAAGCAGCGCTTCCTCCGCGTCTACATCGATAAGCCCGAGGGCGTCAGCCACAAGGATTGCGAGGCGTTCAGCAATCAGTTCAGCGTGATTCTGGACGTGGACGACCTGGTTCCCGGGCCCCATTACATTCTGGAAGTAAGCTCGCCCGGGCTCGACCGCAAGCTGACCAAGTCGGCGGAGTTCGAGCGCTTCACCGGGCGGCTGGCGCGCATCTCAACGAATGAACCGATCGAGAATCAGAAATTTTTCGAGGGCCGTCTGGCGGGCTTCGTCGACGGCAATGTACAGATCGAAGTGAAGGGCCGGGTGATTGCCGTGCCGATGGAAGGAATTCGCAAGGCGAACCTGGTCGTTGAATTTTAAGGTGAGGGACAATGGCAAGTCTGCTGTACCAGACAATCGAGCAGATCAGCCGGGAAAAGCACATTGAACCGGAAGTGATCGTCGCGGCCATCGAAGACGCGATGATCGTTGCCGCGCGGAAGTTTTACAAGACCGAGGAAGACCTCCGCGCCAAGTTCAATCCGGATTCCGGGCAGATCGACGTGTTCGCCGTGCGTCCCGTGGTCGAGGAAATCACGGACCCCAAGAAGGAATTTACGCTGGCGGAGGCGAAGAGAATCGACCCGGCCGCAGAGGTGGGCAGCGAGGTCATGATTCCCAAGCCGACCGCGGCGCTGGGTCGCATCGCCGCGCAAACCGCCAAGCAAGTCATCATGCAGAAGGTGCGCGAGGCTGAGCGCGACACCATCTACAACGAATACAATGGGCGCGTTGGCGAGCTGGTCAACTGCGTCGTCAAGCGCACCGAGGGGCCGGACGTGATCGTCGACCTGGGACGCGCCGAAGCGCGCATGCCCAAACGCGAACAATCGCGCCTGGAAACCTACAACATCGGCGACCGTTTGCGCGTGGTGATTCGCGCCGTGGACCGCTCATCGAAGGGACCGCAGGTCATCGTTTCCCGCGCCGATCCCATCCTGGTGCAGCGGCTGTTTGAAATGGAAGTTCCGGAAATTTACGACGGCACCGTGCAGATCCGCGCCGCGGCCCGCGAAGCCGGCGAGCGCACCAAGATAGCCGTGCAGAGCCGCGACAAGGACGTGGACCCGGTGGGCGCGTGCGTGGGGATGAAGGGCATGCGCGTCCAGTCCATCATCCGCGAATTGCGCGGCGAAAAAATCGACATTATTCCGTACTCCGAGGACACCGTCACGTTCGCGCAGAAGGCGCTTTCACCGGCGAAGGTCACGCGCGTTCAGATCATCGACCCGGAAACGCGGCACCTGGAAATCATCGTGGAGGACACGCAGCTTTCCCTGGCCATCGGCAAAAAAGGCCAGAACGTGCGACTGGCCAGCAAGCTGATCGGCTGGAACGTGGACATCAAGAGCGAAGAAGAAAAGCGCCAGGAGATCGAGGCGCAGATGGCCGCTCTGACTGCCCCCGGCACTCCTCTTTCCGAACTCAAGGGCGTGGGGCCTAAAACGATCGAGCGCATTGAAACTCACGGCGTCTCCACGATCGAAAAGCTGGCCGACATGACGCCCGAACAGCTCACTGAAATTCCGGGCATCGGCGAAAAGATGGTCGAGAAGATTCAACTTTCGGTGGCCGCTTATTTCCAGTCGCTGGAGAACCCGCAGCCGGAAACGGAATCTCTGGAAGGACTGGCGGAGCAAGAGACCGCGGAAAATTTCGTGGAAGAGGCCGAGGCCACCGAAGACGCGGCGGAATCCGCGGACGTCGCCGCCGAAGAGATCGCGTCTCCTACCGAAGCAGATGAAATTGCAGCCGCTGCGGAAGCGACCGGTGGAACGCCAGCCCCGGAAACTCAAGAATCTTCGGGCACGCCGGAAGACGAAGGCAAGGAGTAGTCCCGGAGGGCAATGACCGACCCGAATCAAATCCGAATCAACGAGCTGGCCCGCGAGCTTGAGGTGAAGGCAAAAGTCATCATCGACTATTTGCCGGAAGCCGGCGTCACGGAGAAAAAGACTCACTCGAGTTCGATTGACGTCGCCGCCGCCATCAAGGTGCGTGAGCATTTCCGTTCACTCGCCGAGGCGGAAACGGCCGCCGAAGAAAAAGTGGCTTCGGATAAGGCCGCGAAAGAAGCGGCCGCCAGAGCGGCGCGCATGAAGCCAGTAGCGGCTCCTCCCGCAGTGATTCCGGGGCCTCCACCGCCCGCGGTCGTGGAGGCACCTCCTCCGCCCGCCCCACCCGAAGCTTCCGTGCCAAGTGCGGTCGAAAGCAAACCTCCGGCCGCCGTCCCGGTTCCTGCAAAACCCCCAGCGGTTTCACCCGCCGCGCCCGCGAAGCCCGTCGCCCCCGCGCCGCCCGGGGCAATAAGGCCAGCGGTGCGGCCGCCAGCTGCTGCTCCCGCGACGCCGCCCAGGCCCTCTGCACTACCGGCGCCTGCGGCGATGAAGCCGCCCGCTACGACACCGTCGCCCGCGACTGCGCGGCCCGCGGCTTCCCCGGCAACTGGAGCAGGCAGGCCTGCCGCTGCTGTGCGCCCGCCTTCTGCTGGAAAGATCGCCCCCAAGCCGAATTGGAATCCGTTGCCCCCGGGCGCGCGCGTGAATCCGCCCGCAGCACCGCGACCTGCTTCCTCGGCCCCGTCGAGATTCCCGGCGCGACCGGGCGCGGCGCGTCCCGGACAGCCGGTTCAGGGACGCCCCGGACAGCCGTTGCCCGTGCGGGCCGGCGCGCCGCGTCCGGGAGGACGGACCGCGCCATCTTTGCCCCCGGACAAAATTCCACCGAAGGCCGAGCCGGGTAAACCAATCTATGAACGCAAGCCGGCGGCTCGAGCCCGGCCCACGATCGAGAAGCGCTTCGAGGAAGGCGAACGCAAGCTGCATCCGGTCCGCGCGCGCGTAGGTCCCGGCGAGCGACGCACCGCCCACATTGAGCGCGCGCCCGCTCCGCCCCCGCGCGAGCCTCGCGAAATTACAATTACCGAGGGTGTGACCGTTCGCGACCTTGCGGAAAAACTGGATGTCCGCGCCAAAGAAGTCCTGAAAATTTTGCTGGATCGCGGAATTTTCGCCAGCATCAACCAGGCGCTCGACACGGCGACGGCCACAAGTTTAGCGGAAGCGTTCAACGGAATTGTCAAAGTGCTGACGTTCGAGGAAGACGTCGTCCAGGAAGTAGCCCGGGAAGAAAAGCCGGAAAACATGGTTCCGCGCCCGCCCGTGGTGACCGTTATGGGCCATGTCGATCATGGCAAGACCA
Source organism: Terriglobia bacterium (assembly GCA_963757625.1). Taxonomy (GTDB): domain Bacteria; phylum Acidobacteriota; class Terriglobia; order Acidiferrales; family UBA7541; genus Palsa-360. The sequence goes on from CAVWSJ010000007.1 coordinate 1,344,204, forward strand.
GCCTGCTCGACGCGATTCGCGAGACCGAAATCGCCGCCGGAGAAGCCGGAGGCATCACCCAGCATATCGGGGCGTCGGAAGTTCACATCGGAGGCCGGAAGGTCGTGTTTATCGATACTCCGGGCCACGAGGCGTTTACGCGCATGCGCGCGCGGGGAGCGAAAGTCACCGACATCGTCGTGCTCGTGGTCGCCGCGGATGACGGCGTGATGCCGCAAACGCAGGAGGCGATCGACCACGCCAAAGCCGGAAATGTGCCGATTGTCGTGGCCATCAATAAAATCGACAAGCCCGAAGCGCAACCCGAGCGCGTGAAGCGCCAGCTTTCCGAACGCGGCTTGATGCCCGAGGAATGGGGCGGCGACACGGTCATGGTGGAAGTCTCCGCGAAGCAAAAGAAGAATTTGGACAAGCTGCTGGAAATGCTTCTGCTCGTTGCCGACCTGCGCGATTTGAAATCAAATCCGAAAGCTCCCGCGGCCGGGACCGTCCTGGAATCCCGGGTCGATCGAGGCCGCGGCCCGGTAGCGACCATTCTGGTCCAGACGGGAACGCTGAATACCGGAGACGTCTTCATTTGCGGCGCGGTCTACGGGAAAGTCCGCGCGATGTTCGACGATCACGGCCGCCCGGTGAAGAGCGCGGGGCCGTCGACTCCCGTCGAAGTGCTTGGCCTGCAAGGCGCGCCCGAGGCAGGCGACCAGTTCCAGGTTACCGACGAGGCCCGCGCGCGGCACATCGTCGAATTCCGCCAGGGCAAGCTCCGCGAAGCCACGCTGGCGCGGTCCGCGGGCGCGCGCATCACGCTCGACCAGTTGCACGAGCAACTGAAGGCAGGGGACGTCAAGGAATTGCCGCTCATCATCAAGGCGGACGTGCAGGGTTCGGTGGAAGTGTTGAGCGAAATGCTCCCGAAGCTCTCCGACGACCGCGTGAAACTGAAGATTATTCATGCCAGTATCGGCGCGGTTACGGAAAACGATGTTCTGCTGGCGTCGGCTTCCGGCGCGATTATCGTGGCGTTCAACGTTCGCCCCGACCGCAAAGCTACCGATCTGGCCCAGCGTGAAGGCGTCGAGATTCGCCCGCACACGATCATTTACGAAGTTTCCGATGAGATCAAGAAAGCCATGACCGGCCTGCTCGAGCCGGTTTTCAAGGAAACGCATCTGGGCCGCGCCGAGGTTCGCAACACATTCCGCGTGAAGGGCGTGGGCACAATCGCCGGTTGCTACGTGCTCGACGGCATTCTCAAACGAGACGCCGAAGTCCGCGTACTGCGCGAGGGCGCGGTGATTTACACGGGAAGAATCAGTTCGCTGAAGAGGTTCAAGGAAGACGCGAACGAAGTGCGCGCCGGATTCGAGTGCGGCGCCAGCGTCTCCAATTTCAACGACGTCAAAGTCGGAGACGTTCTGGAGTGCTTCCACCTGCAGAAGATTTTGCTCGCGGAAGCGTCTGCTTGAGTAAATAAGCTTCGCACGCCGTCGCCAAAGCCCGCCGGGGCGGGCGTCGGCGACAGGGATGACGATGCCGATTGGTCTGCTCACCCTGGAAATTTACATTCCCGAGGCGCACTCGCTCAAAGACAAGCGGCAGGTGCTCCGCAGCCTGAAAGACAGGCTTCGGCGGAAGTTCAATGTGGCCGTCGCCGAGCTGGACGGGCAGGATTCCTGGCAGCGGTCGGTCGTGGGCGTTGTCAGTTTGTCGAGCACAGCCGGCCATGTCGAGCAATCTTTGCGCACCGTGCTCGAGGAGTCCGAGCGGCAGCTGGGCCGCGATCTGATCGGTCATGATATGGAAGTGCTTTAGCAAATCGTGAAATTCAAGTATTCGAAATCCTGCATCGGGTGGTAGGACAATGACGATCCCGGGACACCGGCACGAACGCGTCGCCGAGGAGATCCGGCACGAACTCGGCATCATGATTGCTGGTGAATTGAAGGATCCCCGGATCGTGGGTCTGGTCACGATCACGGAAGTCCGGGTCACGCCGGACCTCAAACACGCGCGCGTTTTTGTGAGCGTGATGGGAACTGAAGCCGAGCAGAAGAACACGATTCGAGGGCTCGCGGCGGCAGTCGGCTACATTCGCTTCGAATTGACGGAACGCATCCAGCTGCGTCGCGCGCCGGAAATCCATTTCATCCTCGATCACTCCGAGGAATACAGCCAGCGAATCGAAGAGCTCCTGCGCCAGGCCAAGAAATCGGCGTCCTGACAACGGCCGGCGCAGCGGTCCGGATATACATTTATTCCATGCCACGAAAACCTCAGCCCGCGCCGCTCGACGGCGCGCTGGTCATTGATAAGCCCCGGGGCCGGACTTCGCACGACGTCGTTGATGCCGCCCGGCACATCCTCGGATTCCGGCAGATCGGCCATCTCGGAACGCTCGATCCGCTGGCGACGGGCGTTCTGGTGCTGCTGCTGGGCCGGGCGACTCGGCTCGCGCAATTCTACGCGGGCCGCCGCAAGCGCTATAACTCGACGTTCCGTTTCGGCTTCGCCACGGACACGTATGACGCCGATGGCACGCCGCTCGGCCCGGACACAGCTCCGGTGCTCGACCGCGCCGAAATCGAGCGGCTCGCGGCCGCGCGCGTCGGGCGCTTTCCGCAGATGCCTCCTCCCTATTCCGCGAAAAAAATCCATGGGCGTCCCGCGCACGAACTGGCGCGCAAGAAAAAACCCGTGGAACTCAAAGCTGTCGAGATTGAAGTGTACGACTTTCGCGTCAATGAAGTTTCCGGCTCGCTGGCGAAGTTTTCCATCGAATGCGCCTCGGGGACGTACATCCGGTCGCTGGCTCACGATATGGGAGCCGAACTCGGCTGCGGAGCGCATCTGGCGGAAATCGTGCGCACGGCGGTCGGCGAATTTATGCTCGACCAGGCCGCGAAACTCGAAGACCTCGAACGCGCCGCGAAAAAGGGAGACCTGGCGCGCTACGTAATTCCGCTCGAGAGTCTGCTGCCCGAATTGCCGAGCGTCACTGTGCTGCCGCTTCTCGAGCGCCGCGTGCGCCACGGCTCGAAATTTAATGTTCAGATCGCGCAGATTCAGCCCGGCCGCGCAAGCGCCGCGCAAGGCGCCACGGCGGAACTCAATTCCGGCGAATGGAAGCCCGCGCGCCTGCGCGTCTTTAGCCAGCAAGAACGCCTGATCGCGATTGCCGAGGCTGTCGTGCCGCGCACATACCAACCGGTGGTCGTCCTGGAAGCCGAAGCTTGAAAGAACATTGGGACAGGTCACCCCTCAAAAAACTTACGCAACCGGCGTAACCCTTCTTGAAATTGCCGTTCGGGTGAAATCAGGCTCAACACAAGGAATCCATCGCGGGAAAAATTGAAGAAGTGTCCCGGATGAACCAGGACCGAAGAGCGTTCGAGCAATCTGGTGGCGAGGTCTTCGTCCGTTCCAGTGACCGGCACACGAAGGATCGCGTACCAGCCCCCTTCTCTTTCAAGGCAGGTGATGAGTTTTGCAGTGCGCAAAACTTCATCGAGCGCCGCGAGATTGGTGGAAATTCTCCGGTTTAATTGTTCCTGCAAGCCGCGCCGCAACGCGAGAAACTTCGGCAATGCGAGTTGCACAGGCGTGCTGGGCGAAAGATATGTATCCGCGATGATTTCGAGGCGCTCGATGGCGGCTTGAACCAGAGTCTTCGGGCCGCTGACCACTGTCCACGCCAATTTCATCTGCGGCAGCAGCGAAATCTTGGAAAGCCCGCTGAGGGTGAACGTGAGCGCAGCGTCCTGCAGCGCAAACGTTCGCGCCGGTTCCGGGCCGGCGGGATAATCGAGGAACACTTCATCCGCGACGATGGCCATTTCGCGGGCGGAGCAGATCTGGGCGAGTTCGGCGGCCTCGCGCGGTTTTACAAACGAGCCCGTCGGATTGTTGGGATGCACGACCATCACCGCCCGGGAACGCGGCGAGAGCGCCGCGCGCAAGGAAGCGAAATCCATCTGCCAGCCGTGATCGTAGAGCAGTGGATACGGAACCAGGCGAATGTCCGCCAGGTCCGCGAGAAATTCAAACAGCGGATAACTTGGGGCGGGAACGAGAACCTCATCGCCGGCTTCGCAGAGCAGGCGAAATATGTGGCCATAGGCCTCGCTCGTTCCGGAAGTGAGAAGTATGTTCTCGGGATCAATCCTGCCGACCTCGGCTGCTTCCGCGTCAGACAATCCACTGCGTCCGCTGTAATAAGCGGCAACAGCCTCACGCGCCTCGCGCAACCCTTTGCTTTCGGGCTGGTATTCGAGCGCGCGCGGGTCGGCCAGCGCTGTCAGAATTTCCTGCTCCGGATAGATGAGGCCGCACGCGGTGGGGTTTGAAACCGTCAAGTCTAAAAGTTCCTTGCCGCTCCGGCGATGCTCTTCGAGAGCGCGCGTAAGCCGGTTCGGTTCCAGCCTCCAATTTGTACGCGGTGCAAACATGAATAATTTGGAGAACCCATTGAGTTATACCATGCCGGAAGAATTCCTTCGGCTACGGACGTGGCGGGGACAGAAATCAAGACAGGCCTTTCCACGTTCCCTTAGTTGGGCTCCGTTTACGCCCCGGCGGCTTTCGCTTTTCCCGGCTGGGTGCTAACGCCGGCGGTTGCGGCTCTCTGCTGCGCCGCCTGCGCCTCGAAATGTTGAACGAGATCTCCATACAAAGTGGGATTGAACACTTTGGCCGAAGTCGCCAGCAGGTCAATGTATTGGATATCGCTAAAGCTCAAGCCGAATCCGATCAGGACGCCGTTCAACGCTTGAAGTTCAGCCTGCGTATCTGCATTGGTGTTTGCGTTCGCCGCCGGAGCCGCCTGAAGGATCACGATTGGAGGAGGTCCCGCCGCCGCGACTTGAGCCTGGAGATTCGCAGGTGCAGGCGCCGCTGCTTGCGGTGTGATTGTGTCGTCTGTCGCAGTCTGACCTGACAAGATCGCAGCGGTCGCCTGGGTAAGCGCTGGTTGGGTTACTTGGAAGAGCCCAGCGTCCTGCGCCGTTACGGGCGCTGCAAGGTCCTGATTTGAAGGAGTGAAAACATCTTCGATTAAGACTGCCCCAGAGGCATTTTGTGTTGGAGCGGTCTGCGTTCCGACTGGCGTGTCCTGGCCTTGGCCGAGGGATTGTTTCGAAATGAGTGCGGCGAGACTCGATATCCCCGTAACTCCCATGTTTTACCCCCTTGGTCCCTTACAAACACCCGAACCCGGAAAGATAAGAAGCGGTGCTTCGCATAACGAAGCATCATGGTTCGGTAGCTGGGGCTATTCATGGCGCTTGATCGGCCAATAAGACTAAGACTTTAGGAACTTCCTTCAAAAAAAAGGAAACTTTTCATTCGAAGCGGATCAAAACGATTTCCGGGTTTGATCCCACTCGCAAAGGCGGACCCCATGTCCCGGCGCCGCAAGTCGTATAGACCGCGAGGTTTCCAATGCGGTTCAGGCCGTAGGCGAACTTCCCGTAAACCCGTGAAACGATCAGTGTGAATGGGAAGAACTGCCCGCGGTGAGTGTGCCCGCAAAGGAGCAGCGAAAGACCCGATTCGTCCGCGATCGGCAAGCGGTCCGGCGTGTGGACAAGCAGAACGCTGGCCACTTCGTGGTCGAGGGCAGCCCGGTTCAGGATCGCCCGGAAGTTATCGACGTTCACCGAGTCTCGAAAGTGGACACCCACGATCTGCAAGCCATCCACGATAATCTTTTCGTTGTTCAAGACGCGAATCCCGCAGCGCTTCACGGCGTCGAGGTATTTCGCCGGAGAGGAAAATTGCTCGTGATTTCCGGTCACAAAGTACGAGCCGAGCGGCAGCGAAAAACCAGCCCAGGTCTCGGCCAGCCGGTCGAAATCCACAGCCGTGCCGTCAAATAAATCGCCCGTAATGAAGAGAACGTCCGGTCGAAGAGAGCGGAGCATCCTCAAAACGCGCCGGACAAACCCGCGGTTTCTGATGTGGCCCAGGTGCCAGTCGCTCACCAGGGCAGCCGTGCGGCCACGCCAGGATTCGGGAAGGCCGGGGAGCCTTACCGTAATCCGCTTTACACGCGTCGCGGATGCATTCACCACGCCGTAGAAGCCGGTGAGAAGAGCGAGACCGAAAAATGCAATCGCGAGCGGCCGCCGCTCCAGGTGCACGCCAAAGATTGCAGGCAGGACGTAAACAGCCCAGCAGGCGCACGCGGCAAGAACAAAGAAATTCACCATGCCGAGCCACAGGGCGGCGAGGGTATACACAATCCGCACCAGAAAATTGGAGAAGCGGAACGCCAGAAGAGACGCCGCAACAAAACTGACGGATAAGCAGGCCATGGTGATTTGCAATTTGATTCGCGAGGAAGGGTCGGTCACGCCCCAGAAAAACGTCCAGGTCCCGTACAGGAAAAGATGCACCAGGACCAGAATCGACTGCACGATGGCGATGAAAACAGGAATTCTACGGCGCACTCTGGAGCATCCTTAGCCGGGTTTGATCGGACTCGATTTCCATGAAGCAGACTAGAAATTGTCTCATAATTCCCTGCGGCTGTTGTTTGCCCGTCACTTCAGGGGCTAAAGCCCGGTTTTTCTTGGCTTTTGATGTCGCGGCTGAAGAGGCTGCGGAAAAACCCACAATCTGTCATCCCGAAGGGCGGGTTTCGCCCGAGGGATCTGCTTTTCTTGCCCGAATTAGCGAAAAAGCAGATCCCTCGCTCCGCTCGGGATGACAACAAAGAGGGTTTTTCCGCAACCTGTGAAGCCGCGACGCACAAGGCCCATTATTGAGACAGCTTCTAGTGTTTCACCGGCAGGTCCGACTCGACTTTGCCGTCGCGGACATGAATGATGCGGTTGGCCCGCTGCGCGATATCGTTTTCATGAGTGACCAGGATAATTGTGTTGCCTTCGTCGTGCAGCCGCGCGAACAGCGCCATGATCTCATCGCCTGTCTTGGAGTCCAGATTTCCCGTGGGCTCATCGGCAAGCACGATGGAAGGCGAATTCACCAGAGCTCGCGCAATCGCCACGCGCTGGCGCTGTCCTCCGGAGAGTTCGTTCGGCTTGTGCATCATTCTCTCGGTCAAGATCCACGGTTGCGAGCGCTTGTTTTGCCATGGCGATGCGGACCTCCGCCGGAGTGCCGTTGTAGATCAGCGGCAACTCGACGTTGTGCAGCGCGGTCGCGCGAGGGAGCAGATTGAACGTCTGAAAGACAAATCCGATTTCTTTGTTTCGGATGTAGGCGAGTTCGTCGTCGTCCAGATCGCTCACCAGGCGCCCGGCCAGCCAGTACTTTCCGGATGTGGGCGTGTCCAGGCAGCCGATCAGGTTCATCAGTGTGGATTTGCCGGAACCCGAGGGGCCCATGATGGCGACATATTCTCCCTTGTGGATCACCAGATCGATCCCGCGCAGGGCATGCAGTTTTTCCGCGCCCATTTCGTAGGTTTTCCAGAGCGCCTCCGTCTGGATGGCGATCCCCTGATCGACGAGGTCCTGGCGAAATGAATCCGGCGATACGGCTTGGACGGGCCATCAGTTAATTCGCTCCGGTATCCGAATGAACGTCAACTTGGATTTTCATCGGCCGCTTTCGGGGTGGAGTTGTCCACTTTCACGCGAGCGTCGGGCTTGAGCGTGCGCAGAGTCTTGTAACTCCCGGTGATAATCTGATCGCCTTCATTCACTCCGTTCAAGACCTCGATGTCGGTGACGCCGATAATTCCGGTGTTCACGGGCACAAAATCAGCCCTGCTATTCCGGATGACGAAAATGCCCTGGATCTCCGGGTTCTTTTCCGTGGTGGAGGACGAAGATGATCCCGCATCGGCGGCGCCCGGCGCGGGACGCCCCGCGGCCAGAGTCACGGCATTGTTTTCCGTGCGCCCGGCTTGTTTGCCCGCTTCATCCAGGTCCTTTTGCTGGCGCATAGCCAGGGCCTGGATCGGAATCGTCATTACATTTTTCTTTTGCGCGGTGACGATCTTGGCTGTCGAAGAGAGTCCGGGACGCAGGCCGTCCGGCGGGTTTTCGCAGCGTCACGACAACCTTGAAATCTTTCGCTTCCTGGTTGCCCGTGGTGGATTGCGTGGAAGCCAGGCCCGAACTGCGCAGCACGGCCTGGGTTCCGACTTCGGTGACTTTCCCCGTGAAATTTTTCCCGGGGAGCGCATCGATGGTCACGTCCGCATTCTCGCCGACCTTCACGCTTACGATGTCGGTTTCATCGACCATCACTTCCGAAGTCACCACGGACATATCGGAGATCGTCATCAAATAGCTGCCGGTCGCATTCTGGATGCCGGGAACCACATTTTCGCCGACGCGCACCGCGATATAGGTCACCACTCCGTTGATCGGGGCCGTGTACGTGGTTTTCCGCAGGACGTCGCTGAGCCGGTTCAGCATGGCCTGATTTTGCGACAGGGCGGACCGCGCCTGATTCAGCTGGGCGCGGGCCTGATCGGCGCGCGCTTGGGCGGAGGCGAGCGCCGCCACGGCGCCGTCGTAAGTCGCTTTGCTTGAGTCGAAATCCTGCTTGGCGATCAGGCCTTTGCTGAACAGTTGCTGGGCGCGATCCCAATCGAGTTTCGCGTGTTCCGAATCGGCGGCGCGCGATTTGACGTCGGCTTGCGTCGAAACGTCGTTCGCTTCGGCGGACTTCACTCCCGCTTCGGCGGACGCGATGCCGGCGCGCTGCGCGTCCACGTCGGCTGTGGGCTGCACGCTTTCGAGGCGCAAAAGCACGTCGCCCTTTTTCACGTGGTCGCCCTCTTTCACCGCGATCTCCGTGATTTTGCCGATGCCCTCGCCGAGCACGTTGGTGTACGTCAACGGCTTGATTTCACCGGATGCAGTGACCACGGAAGTAAGGTCCTGCCGAACGACCGGAGCGGTCTGGACGGTGACAACGTCCTTATTGATCTCAAAGATGGTGAGCCACGCGCCACCACCCAATAGGGCGGCCGCACCAACTCCAATCCCGATTTTTTGCCACGTTTTCATTTGCCTGCGGCTCTACCTCTATTGGATGAGCAATCCCCTCCGGCCGTTATCCCCTCTAATCTAAGATTACGCAGAGTGGCCCGCAAATATTTCCCGGATGATCCCAAAAGCTTTCTGTGCAGCAACTGCGTGCGAAGCCTCACCCGTCCAGTCCGGGCGGGCACCCGGACCGCGCCCCCGCTCCAGAAGAAATGGTACCGTCATTCCCGAACGGAACAAAGCAATTTGCCTTTAGTGTCTTGGCGAAATGGGAAACACATGAATGCTGTGTGGCGAACTCCGGCCTAAATTGCATTTTCCGATCCAAATCTCCACGGCTTCATGTACGCTGCCACGGATTGACACTCCGAAGTCGCACGTATAAGCTCACCTCACACATGCCGTAAAAGTGAATGACCAGACTCGCCGGGAGGACTCTATGAAATCCTGCCTCATCGCACTGTTCGTGCTGTTCGCTCCGCTCGCTTACGCTCAGCAAAGCGCACCGGAAATGAATTTCGATTCCGTTCCCGACTTCCTCAAGCTTCCGGCCGGGATGAATTTTGGCGAGGTCCCCGGAGTGGCTGTCGATTCCAAGCACAACATCTATGTGTTCACGCGCTCCAACAGCGCCACGGGCCCGGCGTTTGGGGCTGCCGCGGCGCAGCTCCTCGAGTTCAATTCCAAGGGCGAATTCATGCGCGAAATCGGCAAGGGCCTCTACGCCTGGTCCGAAGCGCATTCCGTGCGCATCGACAAGGACGACAACATCTGGGCGATCGACAAAGGCTCCGACATGATTATCAAGTTCAACCAGGAGGGCCGCGTCGTTTGGGTGTTCGGACGAAGGAAAGAGGCGGCCGACGAGGGAGCCAAGCCTTGGGGGCACCCGATGCCTCCCCTGCCCGCGGTGGACGGTCTTTTCCGGGAGCCGACGGACGTAACCTGGGATTCCGATGGCAACATTTACATTTCGGACGGCTACGTCAATTCGCGCGTCGCCAAGTATGATAAGAATGGCGACTGGGTGAAGCAGTGGGGCGAGTATGGCACCGCGCCGGGTCAGTTCCGCCTCCCGCACGCCATCGCGGCGGACCGCAACAACAACATCTACGTGGGCGACCGCAGCAACCGGCGCGTTCAGGTGTTCGATACCGACGGCAAGTTTCTGCGAATGTTCACTATTGATATCCCTCCCGTTCCCGGAACCCACGCGGTCAATGGCAACACCCCAACCGGCGAGCGCCTGTCCGCAGTGATTGGCCAACCCAACTCGATCTGCATTACGCCAGGGCCGAATCAGGTCCTCTTCATTGGGGAATCCACCTTCCCCGGACGAATTTTCAAGGTTGGGCTCGACGGAAAGGTGCTCGGGATAATAGGCCGCTCCGGGCGCAACCTCAAGGAGTTCTCCGGCGCGCATCAGTTGGCATGCCCATCGGAAACCGAAGTGTACGCCGCCGAGTCTTCCAATTGGCGCGTGCAGAAGTTGATCATTCATTAGGAAATGAAAACCGCCAGCTGGCCGCTTGCATGTGCCGGAACGCGGGTTGGATGTGACCCGGCCTTTTGGGGGGCCTTGAATCGGCGGACAGCAGCAGCTTTGATTTTTGAAGTGATCTTCCTGACTAAGCCAACTGATCGGGCCACTTCCTGCTCGTGCGGAACCGGCAGCCGATTCCGCAGTTTGTAACCACGTTCGCGACCGTTTCCCGGTGCCTTCCCCGCCACATCTATAAATTTAGCTGTACTTCCAGACTTAACTATGATTAATATATTCCGTCAGCGCCGCTTAATACGTTACGGTGAGGTTGGAGCGGCGACGGACACGGCACACTTCCAAAGGACCATGTTCGTCCTGATTCGTCGCGGTTCAACTCAATGGCAAGAATCATTCTCATCGCTCTTCTGCTGGCTGGTTCGTTGATTGCACTTCCGACGGAATCGCGTGCGCAGGGAGAGACAACCAGTGCGATCGTTGGACAAGTGAACGATCCGACAAATGCGGGCGTGCCGGGCGCCACCGTGACGATCACAAATCAGGAGACTGGCCTGAAGCGCATTGCCAAGACCGATGATTCCGGGCAGTTCAACTTCCCGCAGCTCCTGCCGGGAATGTACTCGGTTCAGGTGGACGCCCAAGGATTCGAGCCGCTGCGGAAGGACGACGTGGCGGCCGGGCTGGGTCAGAAACAGTCGGTCAGCTTCACGCTAAAACTGGCCGAGTCGAGGGAAAGCGTTGAGATTAGCGGGATTGCACCGCTCGTGAATCCGGAAAACGCAAACACCTCCACGAACCTCAATGCGCCGCAGCTTGAAAATCTTCCCAATCCGGGCGGCGATCTCACCTACCCTCTCCAGTTTTCGGCGGGCGCGATGATCAACACAGCGGGCAGCGGCAATGATTTCGTCGGCAGCACGAACGGATACGGGAACGTGGAGTTCAACGGCCTGCCGGCTCTATCGAACGGCTATATCGTGGACGGCCTCGAAACCAACGATCCGCTGACCAACCTGAACAGCGGGCTTTCGACCAACCTCGTGCTGGGCCTCAATTCGATTGCGGAAGTGACGGTCAACACGCTTTCCTATCAGGTCGATCAGGGGCGTTACGGGGCGTCCCAGGCCAACTACGTCACGAAATCAGGCTCGAACGAATTTCACGGGAACCTTTACGAATTGTGGAACGGCGCGGCGCTGAATGCGGCCGACTACTTCACCAATGCCACGGCTGGGAATCACAAGCCGGGGTCCAACGTGAATCACTTCGGAGGAAGCATTGGCGGGGCGATCATTCATAACAAACTTTTTTTCTTCTTCGACAGCGAGTGGGTCCGGATTGCTTTGCCGATTGTCGCGGCTACGACTGTCCCAACTCTCGCGTTTCAGGACTACGTATTGGGGCAACTCCCCTCCGTGTCCGTGCCGTTCTATACCCAGATGTTCAGGCTCTACGGAAATACCAGCGGAACACCCACCGCGGTTCTGGGCTGCCCGCTTGACGCGGGAGGAGGAGCGCCGGGCGTTGCGAATGATGGAGACGGCTGCGCCAATCGCCAGAGCGTCTCGCACTCGAGTGACGATCATGAGCAGGTCCAGACTGTTCGAATCGATTACAACATCAATGAGAAGAACACCACCTGGTACCGATTTCAGGCGGACACAGGACTCCAGGCTGCTTATACGGACCCTATCAATCCGTTATTCAACTCGCTTTCCCCTCAACCCCTATATTCTTTCGCGGCAGGATACACGCGCGTCTTCTCGCAGAATCTCGTAAATTATTTCAATCCGGCCTTTTCCTGGTATTCAAGTTTGTTCGGGCCCACTGATTTTCAAAAGACGCTCGCCGCATTTCCGATTGTGCTGGAAGGAACCGGGGCGAATGCGTTCACGACGGTCGGGGGACTTGACAACACGTGGGTGCAGGGGCGGCGCGCCTCGCGTCTTTTTATCAACGACAACCTTGCCTGGAGCCATGGCGCGCACGAGCTACGGTTTGGGACCAATACGCGGATCCTCCGGCTGAATGACTATGATTTCGGCGAGGGCTCCGTGCCAACCGTGACCTATGCCAACTTGGACCAATATATTCATGGTACTGCAAACACGGCCACGGAAACATTTCCCACGTCGGCAAACGAACCTTTCGACTTCCTGAATCTCGACCTGTACGCGCAGGACACCTGGAAAGTGACAAAGAAGCTGACGTGGACGTTCGGCATTCGAGACACATTCAATTCCAACCCGCTCAACCCTCACGCGCAAATTGCCCGCCTGAACGGATCTTTCGATTCCATCTCGCACGATGTAAATCAGCCGCTCGACGCCGCTATCCAGACGGGCCTGGGCAGCATTTTTTCTTCTACCCCTCTCGCGATCCTGCAACCCAGAACGGCGATCGCGTGGCAATTCGCGCCGAACTCGGTGCTGCGCACCGGGTTTGGAATCTTCAGTGACATTTTGCCCGGCAGCATCGCCGACGTGGTAGGTACGAATCCGCCCTACGTCAATACGTTTCAGGGCGGGGTTCTTGGAACTGTCGGTGGCACGGCGATTGCGCCGGGAGTATATAACAACGCGGGCGTGGACATCAGTGCGGTCGATGCAACCTTGGCTGCTAATCAGACGTTCAGCTCGGGGTTTGCCCAGGGCCAACGTTCCTGCGCATCGGCACAGGCGAATCCCGCCACCTGCCTTCCTCCGGTCGCGATCACGGCAGTGCCCAACGGAGAACTTCATGCGCCGTACTTCATGGAGTGGAGTCTTGGACTGGAACATCAGTTTGGTACGACCGTTAGCATCAAAGCGCAATACGTCGGCACCCGCGCCGTCAACCAGCCCTACACCACGCAAGTGAACGGCTATCAAACCGTGTGCCCGGGATGTTTTGCGCCATTCCCGTATGGCCAGCCCACCGATCCCCGGTTTGGGGCAGTGACGCAGCTTTCCACCGGCGCGAACAGCCATTACAACGGTCTGCAACTGACCGCGATGAAGCGCATGGGACACGGCCTGATGGGGCAGTTGAACTACACATGGAGCCATTGCATGGACACCGTTTCAAACGGCGGCTTTCTGCAGTTTTCCTCGGGCGGGATCCTGTCGCCGCTTCCGGGAGATTTAGCGCGAGACTACGGTCCTTGCGATTACGATATCCGTCACAACCTCAATGCGCAATATGTCTATGAATTGCCGTTGAAAATTCGAAACCGCTCTCTCGGCCACGCGCTGAACGGCTGGCAGGTTTCGGGAACCGTGTTCTGGCACAGCGGACTTCCGTTCTCCGTCCTGAGCACGCCGTATTCGGCTGGCGGAAACGGCATCGTCAACGGCAGCGGTCCGCAATTTGCCAGCGTCGTTCCCGGAGTGCCGCTGTACGATCACAAATTCATTCCAGGAGTGACGCAGCCGGGCACGATTCAGTGGCTTAATCCGAATGCGTTTGTCTCGACGGTGGACCCGAGCACGGGCGAATGTAACGGAGGCGACACTCCGCAGAACTGCCAGTTCGGAAACCTTGGGCGCAACGCACTGCGGGGCCCCGACTTCTCGTGGAGCGACTTCTACCTGACGAAATGGTTCCCTTTGACCGAACATTGGAGGATGCGATTGGACGTGCAATTCTTCAACGTCTTCAACCATCCCAATTTCGGACTCCCAAGCATGGTGCTTGCCGGGATTCCAGGAAAACCCCCGACCCAGACTGGTTTTGGGGCGCTCACCTACACAACCTCTCCGCCGACCGGGTTGCTCGGCGTCGGTTTGGGCGGAGACAGCACGCCACGAATGATCGCATTCCAATTGCGCCTGGAATTCTGAGGACGGGCAGCGAGAATTTCATTTGTCGGTCCCCATCGCGTCAAGAGGTGCCGCGCCTCGTCCTGTCTTTTTTGGCGATTGGATCAAGAATCGCGGGCAACCCCGCAAAGCGACGATAGTTCTTAGTATCTACGCAGACATGGCGACGGCTGGCTATATCGCATGCCCTGGGGATGCGATGGGAATTGGGTTATTGATTGATTGACGCCTGCAACAGCGAGGGATAGAATCATGTTTCCGAATCAGGGTCGAGGTGCGTACATGAATCGCTTGGGTCGCATGTCATTTTTGATTCTGTTGGGCGGAGCATTGCTCCTGCCTGGCGGAATCCGTGTCTACGCCCAAAGCGAAAGCAATCAGGACACTTCGGGCAATCAGAAGCAGGACACCGGGAAGAAAAAGCAAACCAAAGCCAAGGACCTGAAGAAACTCCAGAAAGAGCTTGATACCCCGTACAAGAAGTGGCTGGAAGAAGAAGTCCCTTACATTATCACGGACGAAGAGCGTTCGGCGTTCCTGCAATTGCAGACCAACGAGGAGCGCGAGCAGTTCATTGAGGCGTTCTGGCAGCGCCGCGACCCCACTCCCGACACGGTGGAAAACGAGTTCAAGGAAGAGCATTACCGGCGTATCGCGTATGCCAACGAGAGGTTCGCTTCAGGAATCCCGGGATGGCGGACGGACCGCGGGCGCACTTACATCATTTGGGGCCCTCCCGATGAGATCGAAGCGCACCCCACCGGCGGGTTGTACAACCGTCCGTCCGACGAAGGCGGCGGCTCAACCTCGACATACGCGTACGAAGACTGGCGCTACCGGCACCTGGATGGAATCGGCGACAATGTCGAAATTGAATTCGTCGATCCGACCGGCAGCGGCGAATATCACATGACCATGGATCCGGGCGAGAAAGACGCCCTGGCGAAGATTCCCGGCGCCGGCTTGAGCATGCTCGAAGCCATGGGCCTCTCCAGCAAGGCCGATCGTTTCAATCGTACGGACGGGTCCACGGCGCCAAGGAACTTGATGAACAACGGGGATGACAGCAACGGCGGGCTCCAAAAGGACGATGAATTCAACCGTCTCGAACAATTCGCCAAGTTGCAGGCTCCGCCTCCGGTAAAGAACAAGGACCTGGAGGAAATCGTCAGTTCCCGGATTCTGCGAAACCAGATTTCGTTCGATTACCATTACGATTTCCTGCGGATTACCGGCGATACGATCCTGGTTCCGATCACGGTGCAGATTCAAAATAAACAGATGACCTTCCATGACCGTGACGGTGTGTCTTCCGGAACGATGAATTTGTTCGCGCGCATCAGCACCCTGACGGGACGAAATATCCAAACTTTTGAAGATGTGATTCAGCGGGATTTCCCGGATTCGCTTCTCGAAGCCTCCCTCAAGGGTTTCTCCGTTTACCAGAAGGCTGTGCCGCTGCGCCCGGGCTTGTACAAGCTCGACCTGGTCATCAAGGACGTAAACAGCGGCAACGTAGGCGTGTTGAACACGCGGCTCGCGGTTTCACCGATCACCGATGACAAATTGGATGCGAGTTCGTTGATTCTTGCCGACGAAATGGAGCCGGTCTCGTCCAAGGACGTAGGAGTCGGGCAGTTCGTGCTCGGCTCGACCAAGGTTCGCCCCAAGCTCGACGCCGATTTCCATACCGACCAAATGATGGGTGTCTACCTGCAATTTTATAACTTGAAGGTGGACGATAAGACTCACAAAAATAATGTTTCCATTGATGTGAAGGTGACTCAGGGGCAGCAAGTCATATCCCACGAAGTCAAGACCGGCGAGCAGCTACAGCAGAATGGCGAGCAAATCACGTTTGAACAGGTTGTGGCCCCCAGGACTCTGCCGCCCGGCAAGTATCATTTGGAAATTCTAGCAACCGACCTGACGAATAATCAGACCGTTTCGCGTGGAGCGGATTTCACCGTGACTCCGCCGGCGGCGACCGTGGCGGCAAACGGAACCACAGGGAGGTAACCAAGTTTCCATGAGGTCGATCTCCAGGACCCTGGGGTGGGTGACAGTCATGGCCTTGGCGTTTGCCGTTTCGGCTTCGGCAAAGCAGGGGTATGGCACCCTCTCCGGCGTCGTCTTGGACCCTTCGGGGATGCCACAGATGGGCGCCACGGTCTGGTTGATCTCCGAGGACGCCGGCGGCCGGATCATCTCGCAGTTGCTCACCCACCAGGATGGCGCGTTTTCCACGGATCACCTGAAGCCGGGCAAGTATGCAGTGCGCGTATCCGCAACTGGATTTCTTCCTGCCGTAGAGCGGCACATCGCCGTGATGGCCAACCTGACCACTCTGCTGCGCGTGCAGGTTGATTCCGTCTTTTCGTCCCTCGAGACCCTCCGCCGCCAGTCCGATGCGCCCGCTGAAACCGATGACTGGAAGTGGGTGCTGCGCTCCTCGACTTCAACGCGACCGATTCTCCAGTGGCGAGATGCGGACGCAACGATTGCCGCCAATCCAGCAGGCGGGGATCACCCACAGAAGCAGGGGCCACGCGGATTCATCCAGGTTACCGACGGGTCGCTGCGTCCGTGGTCCCCCTCAAATCTTCCGGATGCCCCGGCGACATCGGTGTCTTACGATCAACAGCTCGGCATCATGGGGCGCGTAATCCTTGCCGGGCAAATGAGTGTGGAGCGAGGAGTCTCGGGTGCCTTTGCCAGCGTCTGGCTGCCTTCCGGCTCGCCGGATCAAGGTCCGGAGACCGTATTCGTCATGCACCAGACCAAGATCGGTCCGGAGGGCATGATGTTTCAAGGCCTGCGACTGGATCACACGGAGCGCTTGGCTCTTGGAAGCCACCTCGTTCTACATGCAGGTGCCGAGTATTTGCGCGCCGGCATGATCTCTTCGACCTCGGCGCTACGCCCCCACGGGGAACTCGATGCTGCCTTTTCCCCCACATGGACGGCCTCCATGATTGTGGCTGCGAATCCGCCGGCTGCCCAATGGGGCCAGGCAGGCGACCTGCAGTCGGCGGTCGAGGCGCTCGATAGCCTTCCCTCCGTTGTCTTTCGAAGCGGCGGTCCGGTTCTCGAAGGCGGCTGGCATGAAGAAATCTCGGTAAAACACAAGTTGACGAATCGCTCCAGTCTGGAGGCTGCGGGATTTCACGAAGCGGCGCGGCATCAGGCGATATTCGGATCGGGCCCGGCCACGAACCCTGATTTCTTTCAGGACTTTTTTTCCAGCGCATTTCTTTACGACGGCGGAAGCACCAGTTCATGGGGCACTCGCCTTGCGTATCGGGAGAAGCTTTCTGACAACGTGGAATTCGCGACGGTCTATGCCTGGGCCGGGGCGCTTTCCCCTTCGGGAGACTTCAACTCCACGTCCGGGGACCTCCGGGACAGCATCGCAACGCGAAACCATCATAGCGTCGCTGCCCGCATCAGCGCCAAGGTTCCCTACGCGGGAACCCAGGTGCAGGCAAGTTATAAGTGGATTTCGGGGGCTGCCCTTACCCGCGTGGACGCGTTCGGCGAGAGCGCCTACCAAATCGACCCTTATTTGAATCTCTCGATCCGCCAGCCTCTTCCGGGCTTGAATGGAAGATGGGAAGCCATGGCAGATTTCAGTAATCTGTTGGCGCAAGGGTATGTGAACGTGAATACGCAGGACTCAAAGATGTCGTTCGTGCCGGTTTTGAGGTCGTTCCGGGGTGGGGTAAGCTTCCAATTCTAGGATCGCGGTACTTCTTAAAATCAGGAGTTAACCTCCCAGAAATGGGAGGGCTGATTCTCCGTCCCCATTTGGCCCGGACCTCTCTTTGTATTTTATTGGATTCCAAGGAGTTGCTGTTCTAGTATGATTTATGTATTTTGGAAGTGAATTTGCACTGTTTTGGACAGTGGCCGCGCTTTACAGAGGACGACGTTGAGCGTTCCGATCAATGACAGCCTGAAGATCCGATTGGGCGCTGCCGTTCTTGCTCTCGCCACCCTGGCAGCGATTGTTTTCGGGGTCATAAATTTCCAGCAGGGCACAATTTTTTTGACGCCAGACGACGGTGCCTCGTGGCTCGACAGCCCGTCGGGAGTGATCGCCTGGCACATTTCTCCGAAATCGCCTGCCGCGAATGCCGGAATTCGGACGGATGACAAAGTCCTTGCCATCAATGACTTACCAATTCACGAGGCTATCGAAGTAACGAAGCGCCTGTGGCGCATCGGATTGTGGTCCCAAGCGCGCTACCAGATCGAACGAGGGGGCAAACAGTTCGAAGCGCTGCTGGTCACCCAGCCGGCCGAACGGCCGACTTCCATTGAAAATTATTTGCGGGTTGTTGGCCTGCTTTATCTTTTCATTGGCCTTTTTATTTTCTGGAGGCGCTGGAACGCCACCCGCGCCGTGCATTTCTACGTTTTCTGCCTGGTATCGTTCGTCCTGTATTTCTTCCAATACACGGGCAAGCTGAGCACATTCGACTGGGAGATTTATTGGTCAAGCGTGGTGGCCAGGCTGCTTCAGCCCGCGCTGCTGCTGCATTTCGCTATGGTCTTTCCGGAGCGCCGACCCGCCGGCAAATGGCAGGGAGCCAAGCTCGCGGCCGTTTATGGCCTGCCTGCGATCCTCCTGGTCCTGCGCGTCCTGGTCGGCCTGCAAGAGGTCGGCTTCACGCCGTCCATCGAGGCGCGGATGCGTCTCGACCAGTTTGACTTGGTTTATCTGGGATCATATTTCCTGCTCGCCGCCATTGTCTTCGTGATGAGCTACCGGCGCGCATCTTCCGGGATCCTTCGGCAACAGCTGAAATGGGTGACCGGTGGCGCGCTTGCCGGCATTCTTCCATTCCTGTTTCTCTACGTGGTCCCATATTCCTTTGGGATCGTGCCACGCCCGTGGATGAATCTGTCGGCGATTTCCCTGGTTCTGATCCCCCTGTGTTTCGGCTACGCCATCATCCGGTACCGGCTGATGGACGTGGACATCATTTTCAAGCGGGGCCTTGCGTATACGGCCGCAAGCGGCGGCGTGGTAGCCGTGTACATAGCTTTCGTCGCACTCATTGGCGCGCTCTTTCATACCTCCGCGCCTTCCGGGACAATGGGCGGCGTCATTGCGATTGTTGTCGCGGCGTTTTTGTTCCAGCCTTTCCGAGACTGGATTCAGGCGCGTCTCGACCGGTTCTTTTACCGGGACCGGCTCGATTATCGCCGCACGCTGATTGAGTTCGGGCGCACGCTCACCTCCGAAGTGCGCTTCGATCCCATGCTTGCCTCGGTGATGGACCGGATCTCTCAGGCTTTATTGGTGGACCGCCTGGCAATTTTTCTTGAAGATGAAACAAGTCCCGGGACGTACCGGCTGGCGCGATCGATGGGCGTACGCTACGCGGGTCCGCTCGACCTCAGCTTTCTGGCCGCCGAAAGGAAACCGTTTGCCAATGGCGTTCTTTTTTATGAGTCGGCCCGGGCCGCCCGCGAATCCGTCCCTTCGGTGCGCCAGACGCTCGAACAACTCGACCTGAACTATTTTATTCCCTGCCAGATTCGAGATCATACCGTCGCGGTGCTCGGCGCGGGAAAGACCGTCGATGGCGATTTCATGTCCAGCGAAGACGTGGAGCTCCTATTCACCATCTCCGGGTATTTGGCCATCGCGCTCGACAATGCGCAGCTCTACAATTCTCTGGAACGGAAGGCGGTTCAAATCGAGCGCCTCAAGGACTTCTCCGAAAATATCGTCGAATCGCTCAATGTCGGCGTCCTGGCGGTCGATCTGGACGGCGCGGTGGAATCCTGGAACACCCAGCTCGAACGGCTGATTGGGGTGCCGCGCGATGAAGCCGTCGGGCGAAACCTCGAAGAAGTTCTTCCGCCCGACCTGATGGCGGAAATTGCCGCGCGCGCGGGCGATGACCGGATTTCTAGCCTCTATAAGTATCAAATGAGAAACCGCGCTGGCCGCCATCTGGTGGTCAACATTTCGATTGCACCGCTGGTTGGAAAGTCCGGGGAACGTATTGGCCGGCTGATCCTGGTGGACGATATCACGCAAAGAATCCGCCTCGAGGAACAAATGGTTCAGACCGAGAAGCTCACCTCTCTTGGCCTGCTCGCCGCGGGCGTCGCCCACGAGGTCAATACACCGCTCGCCGTGATTTCCAATTATATCCAGATGCTGGCGAAGCAACTGCCCAGCGGCGATCCGCGCCATCAATTGATTGACAAAGTGGTGAAGCAAACCTTCCGCGCCAGCGAAATCGTCAACAATCTGCTGAATTTTTCGCGTACCGGCGCGGCGGAATTCACCGAGGTGAACCTCAACGCGGTGGTTGAGGAAACTCTTTCGCTGGTCGCCCATCCGTTCCGGACGGCCCGCGTGCAGGTGACCAGGAACCTGCAGCAGGAATTGCCCACCATGCTGGGCTCCAACAACAAACTGCAGCAGGTTTTTCTGAACCTCTTCATGAATGCGCGCGATGCCATGCCCTCCGGCGGCATGATTGAAGTTCGGACGGCGTCGCATAACGGTTCGGTCGAAATCGAAATCAGCGACAACGGGTCCGGCATTCCGAATGAAGATTTGCATCGCATCTTCGATCCCTTCTTCACCACGAAATCCTCCGGCCGCGGCACGGGCCTGGGCCTTTCCGTAAGCTACGGCATCATCAAGGAACACGCGGGAAAGATCGACGTACGGTCAACGCAGGGTAAGGGCACGTCCTTCCGGCTGGAATTCCCTGCGGCGCGGAAAGCGGTTCATGCCTAAAGGGTCCATCCTGATTGTCGACGACGAATCCGAGATTCGTGAGGGACTGGAACTTCTGCTGAATACGGAAGGGTACTCGACGGCGAGCGCCGAGACCGGCCAGGCCGGCCTGGCGATGCTTGAGGAAAAACCTTTCGATCTCCTCCTTCTCGATGTCAGCCTGCCCGATCGCAACGGGCTCGATCTGCTGCGCGAAATCCACCGGCGCGATCCGCATCTCTCCATCATCCTGATTACGGCCTACGGTTCGATCGACATGGCGCGGGCGGCGTTCAAAAGCGGAGCGCAGGACTACATCACCAAACCGTGGTCGAACGATGAGCTGCTCGTGCAGGTCGCGCAGGCCGTCGAGGGCCGTCGCCTGCGCGAGGAAAACGTCCAGCTCAAGCGGGCTTTGAAGCAGCGGTACAACTTTCCCAACATTATCGGCAAGAGCGACAAGATGCTTGCCGTGCTTGACTTGGTCAGCCAGGTGGCGCCGTCGCGCTCGACAGTTCTGATCCACGGAGAGAGCGGAACGGGCAAGGAATTGATCGCCAAGGCGATTCACTCCGCGTCCACGCGCGCCGACAACGCGTTTGTGCCCATCAATACCGGATCAATTCCCGTGGACTTGCTCGAATCGCAGCTCTTCGGCCACGTGAAGGGAGCGTTCACAAGCGCGGTAGCCTCAAAGAAAGGGCTCTTTGAAGTCGCCGATCAAGGCACGATTTTCTTCGACGAAATTTCCACGATTGGCCCGGAAACGCAGGCGAAGTTGCTGCGCGTGATCCAGGAGCGCGAGTTTATGCGACTGGGCGGGACCGAGACGATCAAGGTGGACGTCCGCATCATCGCCGCCTGCAACGTCCAATTGCTGAACCTGGTCCGTGAAGGCCGCTTCCGCGAAGACCTCTATCACCGCTTAAACGTGATCGCCATTCCGCTGCCTCCCCTCCGCGAGCGAAGGGAAGACGTTCCGCTGCTGCTCGATCATTTCCTTCGTAAATTTTCGGCGGAAAACAGCCGCCCGTTAACGCGGTTCACGCCCGCGGCGCTCAAGCTGCTCGTCGACTACGATTGGCCCGGCAATGTGCGCGAACTGGAAAACGTGGTCGAACGCGCCGTGGTGCTTTCTTCTCAGGAGTTGATGGACGCGGATTTACTTCCGGAAAGCGTGCGGAAGAAGGAAATAATAGGCGGAGTTCGACTGCATCTGTCCGAATTTGTTCCACCGCTCCCGGGCGAACCCGGGGCGCGCGCGGGAGCCGACAGCTCAAACCCATCCCTGTTTCAGATTATGGACGAAGTCGAGCGGCGCATTATTTGCGACATGCTGGAACGCACGGGCTGGAATCAGACCGATGCGGCGGAGCTATTTCAGATTCCTCTCTCCACCCTCAACCAGAAGATCAAGCGACTGGGAATCGAAGTGCGCCGCCGAGGCCCGGGTCGCGCCAGCGGTGACGAGCCCGTCGTCTCCGCCGCTGGAAAATAATTAACTCTTCACACAGCCCCGCTCTCGCCTTCCTCCACAATTTTCCCGTCGAAAAGATGTATGGTTCGCTCGGCCAAGTGCGCGTAGTGTGGGTCATGTGTGACGACGCAGATAGTTGCCCCATCGCGATGCAACTCGCTCAGCAGTTCCATCACGGCTTCACCATTCTTGGAATCGAGATTGCCTGTCGGCTCATCGGCTAAAAGGACAAATGGATTGCCGGCCAAGGCGCGAGCTACGGCTACGCGCTGCTGCTCGCCACCCGAAAGCTGCGCTGGATAGTGGCGCATCCGGTGCGCCAGGGCAACACGCTCAAGTGCTTGCCGAACTCTTTTCTTCCGTTCAGTGGAAGTCATGCCCCGGTATGTCAGCGGCAGCTCGACGTTTTCCTGCACGGAGAGGTCGCCGATGAGGTTGAATGCTTGAAAGATGAAACCGATTTCGCAGTTACGGATGCGCGTGCGCTCCGCCGCTGAGAGATTGGCGACAGACTTGCCATCGAGCCAGTATTTGCCGCCCGTGGGCGAGTCGAGCAGACCGAGAATCGAAAGCAATGTTGACTTGCCGCAGCCGGATGGCCCCGAGATTGAAATGTATTCTCCCTTTTTGATTTCCAAGTTGACCTGTGACAACGCGTGCGTCTCGACTTCATCTGCGTGAAATACCTTGGTCATACCTTCGAGCCGGATTAAGATTCCGTTGGAATTCGTCATATTTTCTCCCGCTATCGCAGTTGAATGCGGTCGTAATTGTCCCAGGCCGACATGTCGGAAAGAATCACCCTGTCGCCAACGTTCAGGCCTTGCGTCACTTCGATCGTGTTGACGGAGGCGCGTCCGAGCTTCACGTTGACGCGCACAGCTTCACCGCCATCGATGAGTTTGAATAGACCGACGGTCGCGTCCTCTTGGCCATTCACGGGCCGCCCAACGAAAACGACGTTCCTCAAGTCTTCGATTTGAATGGTGCCATCAACACTCAGATCGGGGCGCGCGCCCGGCGGCTGCGGCCCATCGAAATCGACATCCACGGCGACCGTGCCATTGACCACGGCAGCATCGATTCGTGTGACATGGCCTGCGACGATTCCGTTATGCGTGTCGATGGATGCCTTTTGTCCGGCGATCACGTCCTTCGCCTGGGTTTCTGGGATCTGAATCGTCGCTTTGAGGCGCGAGGGATCGGCCACGCGCACGAGGTTCGTGCCCTGCGCCACTTGCTGACCCGCTTCTACAGAGACCGCGGAGAGCACACCATTCAGCCCGGCGCGAACGTGCAGCGCGTCCACCTGGCTCTTCTTCAACTGGGTCAGCGTGTGTTGCTGGTCGAGGTGCGCCTGCTGCGCCGCGATCTGGGCCTTGGCGGCATCACCCGCGATCTGAAGTTGCTCCTGCGCGAGCTGCCTCTTGATCGCAAGCTGTTCAGCGGCTACCCCGGATTTTTTCGCAATCAAAGCGGCAATCAACCCTTGATCGGAAAGTTCCTTGTCCGCATCGGCCTGCAATTTCGCTTGTTGATACTGGCTTTCGATGTCGGCGGCAGCGCTCTTTTGGGCCATCAGGCTACTGGCAAGCTGAACTTTCAGATTGGCGAGATCAGCTTCGGCCGCTTTGTAGGCATACTCGGCGTCGAGCGCGTCGCGCTGAAGCTGCGGATCGTTCAAATTCACGATGATCGAGTCCGGCTTCACGATTGCGCCCGATTGCAGGACGATCCTGTCCACCCGCGCGGACGTCTCCGCCGGAATCCAGCGAATGTCCACAGGGACGAGCGTGCCCAGCCCGTGCACCTCGCGAATCATCTCGCCGCGTTTGACGGTGTCAATCCAAACCGTCGCTCGGTCGACGGATGGCGGCGCGGGGCGCAGGCGGGAAAGACCCAAGGTCATACTGCCTAAAATCAAGACGGACATTGCTCCGTACACGATTCGACGAATCTTTTTTGCGCGAGCATCCGATGGCCGTGGGATGTCCATTTTCCCCTCCTATTCGTGGCGCAGAGCGACCATCGGATCGACGCGGGTCGCACGGCGTGCGGGGATGTAGCAGGCCAGCAACGCCACGAATATCAGCAAAGCTGCTACTCCGGCGAACGTCAATGGATCAGTCGCACTTAGGCCATAAAGCTGACTAGCCATGAAACGCGTCAGCCCAAAAGACGCCGCCAAGCCAAAACAAACTCCGATCAACGCAAGCTTCATACCTTGACCTAGAACATGGTGAAAAACGTCTCTTCGCTGCGCTCCAAGAGCGATTCGAATGCCGATTTCGCCAACGCGCTGCCTGACTGCGTACGATTGCACACCATAGATTCCAACCGCGCCGAGAAGCAACGCCAACCCTGCGAATCCAGCGAGCAGTACTACGTTCAATCTTTGCTGTCCTAGCGTTTGGTCCAAAACGCTTTCCATGGTGATCACGCCAATAACAGGCTCATCGGGATCAACGGTGTGAACTGCATATGCGACTGCAGAAGTCATACTGGTGGGTAAAGAGCTGGTGCGAACGGTTAGAACCATATGGGTTTGGGCGTTCTGGCTCATCGCGTCGTAAATCGTCTCGACCGGCCGGGTGGCGTCCAATCCGGTCAGTTTTACATCGCCAACAACGCCGACCACTTCGCGGCTATGCCCAGCCGCGAATGTAAGCGTCACATGCTTGCCAATGGGGTTTTCGTGAGGCCAAAAGCGCTTGGCGAATGCATCGCTGACTAAAATAACCGGCACCGGGTTGGCTTTGTCTGCATCCGTAAGGTCACGGCCCTGTTCAAGGGGGATTCGAAGGGCGCGAAGGTATCCCGGACTGATCAAGCAAACGTTAACCTCAGGCTGGTCTGCCATTCGGACAACCGGCTGACCCTCCGCGATGACGGGCTGCATCGACCCACCTTCGAAGGGCAGATTGTCGACTACCCCTGCAAACTCGACGCCGGGCAGCGCGCGGACGCGTTCTAGCACGTTGTTGAAGAAACTCGTTTGCTGATTAACGCTCGGATACTTCGAGCCCGAGATGGTTAGGGGCACGGTCAGGACGTTGTGCGGATCGATGCCTGGGTTGACCCTTTGGAGCGAGTAGAGGGTTCGAATCGCAAGACCGGCTCCGACCAAGAGCACCAGGGACAGCGCGACTTCAGCGACCACAAAGGTATTTCGCGTATTGTCGCCGCTGGAGTCTAAATCCGTTTTGCCCATGCCTTGCTTTAACGAAGCACTCACATTTGCTTTGGCCAAGTGCCATGATGGACCGAGCCCGGCGATGATCCCAGTCAGAATCGAAATCGCCAGTGTGAACCCGAGCACCCATCCATCGAGGCTAATTTCCACAACTGAGAGCTGTAACTGGGGTCTAATGAATGCCGCAGTCGAACCGATTAAGAAGTGCGCGAGTAGAAGCGCGAACGCACCACCTATGACCGAAAGCAATACCGTTTCCGCCAGCACTTGTCGAATCACCCGTCCGCGACTCGCACCCAGTGCGGTCCGAATTGCAATTTCCTTCCGCCGTCCGAGCGTTCTGGCCAGCATCAAATTCGCAACGTTTGTGCAGGCGATCAGGAGTACAAATGCAACGGCACCCAGCAGCACCAGGAGCGCGGTCCGCACCGAGCCGACCAATGAATCCTGGAGCGGGACGACAACTGCGCCCCATCCAGCGTCGTCGGTCGGATATTGGCGCGCCAAATCGTCTGAGATCGAGTCCATTTCGATCTGCGCCCTCTCTTTTTCTACTCCGGATTTCAACCGCGCAATCACAAGAAAATTGTGATTCCCACGAACGGCGCGTTCCTTGTCAGTCCATGCGAGCGGCATCCATAGCTGGGCGTGGGATGGAAACGAAAACTTCGGAGGCGTCACCCCGATAACTACGTAACTTTGGTCGTTAAGCTTTATTATTTTTCCAAGGACATTCTCGTTTGGGGCAAAGTGACTTTGCCGAAATCCATAGCTCATTATTACGACATCGCCACGTCCCGGCTGATCATCGTCAGGCACGAAGCCACGGCCTTCGCCCGGCCTGACCCCCAGCAAGGAGAAAAAATCGGCCGACACGGCCGCCGCGGTAACCGACTCTGGTTCCCCCATCCCCGTAAGGTTGAATCTGCGGAATCCGATGGCCGCCATCTGATCGAATACGTGATTCTGTCTACTCCAGTCGAGATAATTTGCCGGAGAAACGATGAACCTCGCGACGCCCGGAAAACTAGTTTGTGGCGGGGTATGCCAGATCATCATGAGACGTCCAGGGTCGGCAAACGGAATAGGGCGTAGCAAAATGGCATTGACTAGGCTGAAAACAGCAGTATTGGCGCCGATGCCGAGCGCTAATGTGAGCACGGCAACGACAGTGAAACCCGGATTCTTGCGTAGAATGCGTGCGCCAAAACAGATGTCCTGCCAAAACGACTCAACGAGAGACTCCCACCCGGCAGCACGAGTGTTTTCTTTCACCGCTTCCAGGCCACCGAACTCTTGCCGCGCCGCTCGAAGAGCGGCGTCGGGGCTCATCCCGGCAGCGACTTTCTCTCTCACGCTGGCGTCCAGATACCCGCGCAGTTCTTCATCCAGATCCTGTTCCGCTTCTTTCTTCCGGAACAGGCCGCGGAGGCCCTCTGTAATGTTGTGCAGCAGAGACATGGAATCCTCCTACGCCTCCATGATTCTGGTTATGGCAGCGATTTGCCTGCCCCACTCCCGGGTCTCGGTTTTGAGTTTGCGCCGACCCTCGTCGGTGAGCAGGTAGTATTTCGCGCGGCGATTATTTTCCGTGGCTCTCCACTCGCCCTTGATCCAGCCGGCGCGCTCCAGCCGGCGAAACGCCGGAAACAGAGACCCTGGATTCACCTGGAAAACGCCTTTGCTGATCTGCTCGATCCGGAGGGCAATTCCGTATCCATGCATCGCTTCAAGATCCAGGGTTTTCAGGATCAGCATGTCCAGCGTGCCTTGCACGAGATCGCTTGGTTTTTGGGGCATGACTTTCCGCACTCCTCTCGATTATCAAGAGGACAGTACTCTTTCTTATCTAGATTGTCAAGGGGAACCTAGAGGCGGCGACGAACCTGTCATTTCCGTAACTGGAAAATAGCTGTGGGCTCCAAAAGATCTTGTGGGTCGCGGCTTCAGCCGCGACATTAGAGTTGGTGTAATCGGGGCTTTAGCCCCCAGAGGCCTTGGTTTGGGGAAGGGAAATCCGGCACGTCAGCGGCTAAAGCCGAATTCGTTGTTCAGGTTTTATGTCACGGCTGAAGCCGCGACCCACAAACATTCTTGTGTTGCCACACTGGCTCTGAAACCCGTTGATAGTCGGCACGTAACAATAAGGTGGCCGACCCGCACGTACAAGCCGCGCTCCTATTTCGTTGGCGCTGATTTATTGTCGCGGACGATGGCGTCTTTCAGGTCCACGCCGTCCAGTTTCACGTCGGTCAGGTCGATTTCCCGGAAGCTGGCGAGCGCCAGGTCCGAGCCGGAAAAATCCGCGCCGCGAAGATTGGCCTGACGCAGGACCGTCCCGCGCAGAATCGTCTTGTGCAGCTTCGCCGAACGCAGATCTCCGCGAAACAATTCCGTCCCGCTCAAATCCGCTTCGCTCAAGTCCGCGCCTTCGAGGCGAGTTTCCGTAAAATCGCAATTTCGCAGGTCGGCTTTGCGGAGATCCGACTTGCTCAGGTCCGCGAAGCTGAGTTTGGCGCCGCGAAAATCCGCGCCCTTGAGCCGGCACCCCACCATGATCGCACCGGTCAAATCGCGTTTCTTGAAATCCTGGCGGGACAAATCAGCCCCGGACAGGTTGGCCCGCTCGCCGCCCGGCTGTCCTTTATGGTATTTCGCGTGCGCGTCCAGAATGTCGCTTAACTTCTTGCCATGGTGTCGAATGGTATCCATCCTTGCGGCCCGCTTGTGCCATCTGATAACGGATCCGATGGCGCAACGTCCGCCCGAAATCATTTTAGCGAGCTTCTATTCTACTGAATTTGGGCGTGAGCGCAATCGCAGCGAGATTGTGACAGAGCGGCCGGCGTTTTCACAGGCGGGACTTGCGTTGCCGGGCGGGTTGGCACTTGAAAGGATTCTTGCAGGGCCGCATCAGGAATGTACCGATTTGGGTTGGTCCAGCGCTATCGGGCAGGTGAGAATCGATCCCAAAGCGAACCTGTGATAACTTGGGTGTAATGAATTTGATCGAAAAGCTGAAGGCCCGCGCGCGTGCCCGTCCCCAGAGGATCGTATTGCCCGAAGGAGAAGATCCCCGGATTGTCACGGCCGCAGCTGCGATCACGCGCGAAGGGTTTGCGAAAATCACCCTGCTCGGACGCAAGCCGGTCATTGAATCGGTCGCCGCGAATTTGCACGAACCGCTGGCCGACATTTCGATCACGAACCCGGCCGCAAGCCCGCGTCTAGAATCCTACGCGCAAATCTACTTCGAACGACGTCGCTCGCACGGCGTATCGCTTGAAGAGTCGGGCGAAATCGCGCGGCGCCCTTTGTACTTCGCGGCTCTGGCGGTTGCTGCCGGCGACGCCGACGGGACCGTTGGCGGCGCGGCAAACACGACGGGGGAAACCGTGCGCGCGGCGCTGCACGCCATTGGTCTTGCTCCCGGCATTAAGCTTGTCTCCAGTTTCTTCGTCATGGTCGTTCCTCCGCGCCCGGGACTCGATCTGGGGCCCTCCGGAGCGCTGCTCTTTGCCGATTGCGCCGTCATTCCGGACCCGAATCCCGAGGAACTCGCGGAAATCGCGCGGGCTACGGCCGAAAACGCTCAAGTCTTGCTCGGCGCGGAACCCCGTGTCGCGCTGCTTTCGTTTTCCACCAAAGGCTCGGCCTCCCATGCGCGGGTGGATAAGGTCCGCGAAGCGCTGCGCATCTTGAAGGCTCGCGCGCCGGACCTTGCCGCCGATGGGGACCTCCAGGCCGACGCCGCGCTTGTGGCGCATGTGGGCAATTCGAAGGCACCCGGCTCACCGGTGGCCGGGCGCGCCAACGTGCTCATCTTCCCCGATCTTGACTCCGGAAATATCGGCTACAAGCTTGTGGAGCGTTTGGGCGGCGCGCATGCGCTGGGCCCGATCCTGCAGGGGCTCGCCAAGCCCGCGAACGACCTCTCGCGGGGGTGCTCGGCCGAAGACGTAGCGAACGTCGTAGCGATCACGGCCCTGCAGGCAATCGCGCGCGAGGAAAAATTGCTTGCAACCGCGGATGAACACAGATAAACACTGATAAAGGCATACTAGATTTCTTTTCCGGAATTGAACTGATGGCAACCCGAAATCGCGATCCTCGTTTTTCCGCCATGCTTTCCTTCCCGATTTTATTTGTGTTCGTCGGTGTATACCTGTGGCTTCTTCCTCCTGCGGCATCCGCTCAAGAAGAAAACACTCAGGAACTCGCCGTGAATTTGGCTGAGGGCCGGGTTGTGATTTGCGCCGCCAAGGATGGAATCATCGTGGCCACGATCGGCGAGCAAAGCGAAGCCGGATCGCGGGCTCCGGCGGTGGTGTCAGTTTCGGCGCTTCGCGCGGCCGTGATGCTCGGCGCGGTGGAGTGGGTGCAGCCTGAATCGACGGACAAGCCGATCCGGCTGGACACCGAGCTGCCCGCCCTCGTGGCCGCTACGCTCAATACTTCCGGTCGCCCCAATTACAGCAACGCCGCGAGCGACATCGAAATGATCGGAGTGGCCATGCTTGAGCGCGTTCGCCAAGTCGCCGGTCTGCTGCATAACAAAATTAATATGGGCGAGGATGAACCCTTGATCCGCATCGTGCTGGCGGGATACGTCCCGGATTACGGGCCGGAAGCCTGGACCATCGATTACCATATCGTTCAGGACGCCCTTGGGAATGATATCTGGCGGACGCGCGTTCTGCGCCCCAGCTATAACCAGCTCTATCCCCCGGAAAAGGGCCAGCCGCACACTCTTGTGGAGGTTCGCTACCCGCCCGCCAACCGCGCCAAGGACGCTCCCGAGTTGCTCGACCTGCTGCGCCAAAACGATCCGCGCCTTGCGAACGTTCGCGCCGCCAATGATTTGATTGCGAAGTCCGTGTCGTTCGTCGTGGACGGACAGGGCCAAAAATCGCTGGCGGCGTCCGACATCGATTTTCTGCGCGGTGCGATCCCCTCTGTCACTCCCCCGGAGACCAAACTCACCATGGCGCTGGTGGATTACGACAAAGGTTTCCGGTACGTGATGGCGCCGGCCGTGGAGGATCGCGCGCCAAAAGAAGCGACGCCGCGCGAGCCGGGCGCACCTACGCTGCGCCGCAAATCCGATATGGATAACTGACCCGTCTGTTATCCCCTATGGCTTCTCTCCCTACTCGCAACGATTCAAAACTTTCAGGCGATTGGCGGTAGTCGAACTCGGGCGCACACAGGCTTTATTTGTTGTCAGATGGATTCGGATTTGCCGGTGCGTCGGCTGGAGAGCCGTTCGCCAGCGGCGTAAAATCTGTCCAACGAACCGTCATGCGCATTGGGAAACTCTTGCCGTGGATGTCGAGGGTCTCGTCCGAACGGGAGTATGCGGGAAACCAGAGCTTCTTCCCCACCTCCTGCCGGTAAGTTTCAAAAACCGAAAACGGCAGCACCGAAGACGTGACGTCGCCAGTTTCCATGACCCATTTGCCGATGGTTTTCACGATGACCAGGTCCTGCGCGTCCACCCATACCACTCCCGAAAAATAGGCGTGCATGCGGTCCAGCGCGCGCGGTTTGACGGAAAAATAGTACGCGGTCAACTCGTCGAGCGGCTGCTTCCCCTCGAATGTAATTTCATATTTGGATAGCTGCGAGGTCGTCAGCGGAAATAGAGGCGTCGGGACGAGGAGTTCGGGATCGCCCCGCTCGATGTCCACCGAGTGGAGCGTGGAGGCGGTTCGGCGCACCGGTTTCTCCATGAGCTTTCCGTCCGGAGTGATGATCTCCTGCGTGACGATTTCAAGCTGCCCGGAAGGCTTGCCGTCCGAACCGATCTCCTCGATGCGCACGCTTTTTTGAAACGTGTAACCTGTGATCGCGCGGACCATCTCGTCTTCTTTGGCCGCAAACCGTCGGATGATTTCTTCGGGTGGCACGGACGGCGGCTCGGGCTTCGCCGGCGCCGGCGGCGCAGGGAACCGCGTCGAGGTAGGCGGCTCCATCGGGCCGGGATCTTGCGCGCGCAAAAATGGCGGTCCGGCAGCAACGAACACCGCCATCGCGCAATATCCGGCGACATGGATGGAGCGAAAACTCATATGGCCCGATTCAATTGAGTTGGATGCAGCTTTGAGATATTTTGCAGCATGGATTCTCAAACATCGAGATGCCTAGGGCCCTGACTCGATAGTGTACCGCAAAGCAAAATCCGCCGGGGGTTCGGTCGACGCGGGAACCGGAACGACGACACTCAATTCAGCCGACATTGCTCTGGCAGCGACGATCATGCGCCCGGAGGTCCATTCCACTGCGAGCGTTGGCCTCCCGGGAGAGACGATTTCCATGCGCGCAATCCCATCGGGAATCGAAATGGGCGCACCCGAGGGGACAAAATCCTCACAGTGGGGGCTCGCCCCATCCTGTGATGCCGTCGCGCGATTCGCCGGGATTAGCGCCGCGGATGGTGCGCCGGAGACGGAAGAATTCCAACAGAAGCGGGTTTTCTCTTCTTCGCTGTCAGGTATGGGCACGGAGAGCATGGAAATAAAGGAGCGCTCCCCTTTTGTGTCGCCCAATGGCGTGGGAAAGTCCGGAAGGACGTAGGAAACCCGGTAAGACGTCTCCATCGTCTCAGGCGCGGTGAGTCGCAATGTTTTTTCCACGTGAAGTCCGGCAAGGGAATTCCCAAATTCGTGGTACGTAAGTTTCAGATGCGTGTCCTGTTTCTCCTCGACCCATTCCGCGTTGTACGCGCGGTTGAATGAAAAATCCCCCGCCGCGAGCAACTGCGACGGCGACGCGTCCGCGGGGACAACGAAATCGTGCAGTGCGCCTCCCAGGGTGATCAGACTGCCGCCAGCGGACTTGTCCACCAGCGCGAGAATGCGCCCGCCATCGGCGGGAGATACGATCGTGCGCAAACGAGGGCTTTCCAGCACCCATTCGGGCGCGCCGTCGCGATCGAAATCATACTGGTAATGGGCGTTGCCAGTTTCGCCCACGGGCACAAACAGGATTGGAACCGTCTCATGATCGCGGCCAGAATGGATGGAAAGAATCGCGTGAAGCAAACCGTCCGGCGCGGGGGTTGCGAGCGCTTCGCCCGATCCCGAATCGTGAGCGGGCTGGAAATGGAGGCGGGTGAACACTTGCTCTACGCCGATCATCCTGGCGCTGCCGGTGCCGTGAAATGCGCCTTCCAGATCGAAATCCGCGGCGCGCAAACTGTCCGTGTGATTTGATGAAGTAATGACAATGTTTCCCGCTGCAGAGGGATTCGCAACGACAAGCGGGGGGCTGGTGGGAATTGTGGCATCCCCTGCGAGAGGAAACCGCAGCGCGTCAAATACCGCATATTCGGGTTTAGGGCGTTCGGCTTTTGCGGGGTCTGGTTTCTCCACCACGTGCGGAATGTAGCGAAGATGAACCATGAGGACGCGCCGGTAGTCCGGCGCCGCGCCGCGCAACAGCGACACTTCGAGTTCATTGGACTCCCGCTTCCATTGGTCGTCGAGACGGATGTCATCATCCAGTTCCACTTTTGAGGGCGCGCTCTCCAAGTGAAGCCGGACGGCGGCGCGCGCAGGGGCATAAAACGTCAATTCGAGCGTCCGGCCCTCACGTTCTGCTTTCAAAAGTTCCGCGCCGGCCGAAATGACTTCGTCGGAGCACCCTTCAACCGGAGCGGCGGAGCAAAGCGGCGCGTGAATCGGAAGAAGCAGCGAATCGTGCGGGGGCACGGTTACGTCGAAAGACAGCTTCGGCGGGACGGCACCGGTTCCCGTCGGCCGCGGATCGATCATTTCGAAGGATTCCGTCGCGGCCTGATCGGAATTCAGATTCGTGACACTGACCAGCGCGGCAGCGCAAAGTTGCCCCTCGACGCATGAATGAGGCCGCCCGGCGGGAGCGGGGATTTCGTTCGAAACCAGCTGCGTCGCCACTAAATTCGCATCGGCTCGCTTCGCTGCCGATCCGCCGCAATCCCGGAACGATGCCGGCATTTCCTAGAACAGTCTTCGAGAGATTCGATGTCAGTGGAAGGAAGATTGATCAGGACTCCTCCGCGCCGGACAAATTCCGCGAGCGCCGATCGTGTCTTTTCGGGCAGCGAAGAGCTACCGGCGCTTTCTTCCGGCAGAGGAAGCAAGATCACAGGATCGCGCAGCAGCCGTTCAACCGATTGCGCGCCGGGATTGAGCAACTCGGGCGCGAAACCCGCCATTCCAGAGGCGCGGAATATTTCCTCGACAGCTCTCGCGTTCCGCGAATTCATGGCTTCGTCGGCGGAGTCGGCGCATACTCGCAAGTCCACGATCCCGAAATCCGAGCGCGGATGTGACGCGGCCAGCATGGCTCCCCAGGAGGAGATGAATTGACCGTTTCGCTCTACGCCGATTGCGCGCGGCCCGCGATTTCCGGCGAGATCGAGCGGCGCATCCCACCGGAAGAAACGCGCGGCCGACGGAGTTTCCCACCCCGCTGGAGTGACCGTGTCCTGAAGAGGCGCGTATTCGAGCGCACGAATTCCGCTCCCCAGCAGGAGACGAGACGCAAGCAGGGTGTTCTCTGAAGGCGGCTCTTTCGTGCGCCGATCACCGGCAGGAGCGAATGCGGTCGCCGCAAAACTGGAGAGAAACGCCGGAAAATCCGGCTGCGTTCCGAGCGAGTTCGCAAGAAACATCAGGGACCAGGCGTCCAGGACCCGAATCCCGCGGAGGCGCTGTGGGAGGGTCGAAAAGCCAATGTCCTGCAACACCCATTTGCAGTTCGACCGTCCGGCCGCTGTTCAACGGAGAACGATGCGGCGCCGTGAATGGAGGCATCGGGTGAGGTCATGAAAAGCATTGCATCCAGTCCGCCGCGGATAAGCGCTCTTCGCAGCTCGCCCATGTAGCGCGACAGTTCGGAAGCATCCGAGCCGGGGCGAATCGCCACAATATCGTCGAGCCCGACGAACAAGAGCGGACCTGCAATCTGGTTCTCTTGCGTTTCACCGTCGCGGTCGCCCGGCTCTGTAATGGTGATTGTGCTCTTGGCACTGTAGGGGGCCAGCTCGATGGCGACCGCGGTCAGCCATCGCCGCGTATAGGACATGTGAATTTCATTCGCGAGCAAACGCCGCGCGGCCGCGTTTGCGTCGCTTGCAGCGAGTTCGGCCTCCGGCGGGGTCAGGCCTTTCATGATGTCGCCGGGACTCATCTTGTAATCGGAGTATGCGAGCAGCCAGGGAGGGTAGCCTGAATTGCGCCAATGGTCGCCGATGAACGGTCCGGGCCGGACGATGAGTTTCAGGCGCATCTGCGCAATCATCCGCAGAAGTCCGCGCAAATCGCGGCGCGGATTCGTTCGGCCGTCGAAATCGAATTTCCCATCGCGCGAGCTCATGCCAGTTCCAGGGGATGCGCAGGTCGATCGTGTTGATGCCCAAATCGCGATAGAGGTCGAGCGAACGGAACCAGAGGTCGGCCGGAATGCGGAAATAATCAAATTGCGCCGCATGGATGAAAAATGGCACACCGCCGACGCGCAGCTCAGGTTCATTTTGAACGGGAACAACCTGCACGCCCGTAATCGGTGCGGGCGGCTTCTCCCTCGGTATCTTCTGCGCGCAGGCAGGAATGGGAAGCAGCACAACCGCGGCCGCCATGGCAAGGCGGCGTGACCTGGTTGGCAACTTTGTGTTTATCGCGTCGCTCATCGATCCGAAGATCCATGACGAATGGTACACGACCCGTGCCGGCATTTCGATGTTTGCCGTAGCACAGGCTTCAGCCTGTGTGAATCTGATTTTCTGTCTCCACCGGGGTTACACAGGCTGAAGCCTGTGCTACAGCAAGCGCAGTTTCCGGTCGGCAGGCCGCGAAACCTCTGCTACAATCTCGCGGCTGCGGGAACCAAAGCAGATTGCGGCGTGTTACCGTGGAGATCCAGGCAAAGCGGTTTTACGTGTCGGGCACAGTGCAGGGCGTGGGGTTCCGATTTTTTGCTGAACGCGCTGCCGCGCGGCTGGGCGTTGCCGGCTACGCGAAAAATCTGTTCGATGGCCGCGTCGAAGTGTACGCCATCGGCGACCAGACGCAACTCGATTCGCTGAAAAGCGAATTGCGGCGCGGTCCGCGCATGGCTGTCGTAACTCAATTGACGGAAACCGTGGCGGAGGTTCTGCCCGCGTTCTCAAACGGCTTCACGATCGAGCGGGACGATTGAATTTGCGCTTATTAAATTCTGAACAGGCGGAAAACAATAGGAATGAACCATCTAAAGCAATTGATTCGAGAAGTACCCGATTATCCCAAGCCGGGCATCCTGTTCTACGATCTCACGACGCTTTTGCAAAACCCCGCTGGATTTCACAGTCTGGTAGATGAGCTCTGCGGACACTACGAAGGGAAAAAAGTGGACGCGGTCGTCGGGATCGAGGCGCGCGGATTCATTCTCGCCCCGGCGCTGGCCTACCGCCTGGACGCGGGGTTTGTCCCCGTGCGCAAGCCCAAGAAGCTGCCCGCGAAGACCGTCTCCGTCACGTATCAGCTCGAATACGGAACGGACACTCTCGAAATTCATCAGGACGCCATCAAGCCCGGCCAGCGCATCTTGATCAGCGACGATTTGCTCGCCACCGGAGGCACTGCCGCCGCAACCGCCGAGCTGGTGCGCAAACTGGGCGGCGACGTCGTTGGGGCATCCTTCGCGGTGGAACTCACATTTCTGAAAGGCCGCACGAAGCTGCCCGGGATCGATGTGTTCTCAATGATCCAGTACGACAAGTAGCCTGGGAGCTTTTCGCGCCCGGAAGCTGAATCCGGGGTAGTTTTGAGGGACTTAATTTTTTCGTGCGGAATTGTCCTGTTTTGATTTTGCCGCCTCTCGCTGGCGGACTACTTCGAAGAGTACAACTCCCGCGGCGACCGAAACGTTCAGCGCACGCACGGGGCCGGTCGTCGGAATTGAAACCAGAAAGTCGCACCGCTCGCGGGTCAAAGCGTGCAGCCCTTTGCCCTCGCCACCCAGCACAATCCCAACTGGAACTTTGAAATCCACATCCGTGTGCCGCTGTTCGGCGCGTTCATCGAGGCCGACCAACCAGTAGCCTACTTCCTTCATTTCCTCCATCGCACGGGCCAGGTTCTTGACGCGCGCAACGGGGAGATGCGCGAGCGCGCCAGCCGACGCTCGCGCGACAGTTTCCGTAAGCCCGGCGGCGCGGCGCTCCGGAATGATGACGCCCTGCGCTCCCGCCGCCAGCGATGTCCGCACGATAGCGCCGAGGTTCTGCGGATCCTCGACTCCATCGAGGAGAACCAGCAAGCCGGGAGCGGCCGGTGAATTGCGCGGCTTCAGTAAATCCTCGAAGCTCGCCGACGGCGATGCGGCAACGAGGGCGACGACGCCTTGATGCTCGCGCGTGCCGGCCGTGCGATCGAGTTGGATGCGCTCCTCAAATCGGACGGGAATACCATGCTGCCTCGCCAGGCGCACGAGTTCCTCGATCCGGTTTCCGTGCGTACCGCGCGCCACGATCAGCGAGTCGAGCGGCCGGCTGGCTTCGAGGGCTTCGCGCACAGCGTGAATGCCTGTAAGACGATCCATAATCTGTCGGGTCGAAATTAGCTTCAGGGGTTGAAGCCCTCTCTCGCCGGTCACGAAATGTCGCGGCTGAAGAGGCTGCGGAAAAACCCACAATCAGTCATCCCGAAGGGCGGGTTTCGCCCGAGGGATCTGCTTTTTTTGCCCGAATTAGCGAAAAAGCAGATCCCTCGCTCCGCTCGGGATGACAACTAAGAGGGTTTATCCGCAACCTGTAAAGCCGCGACCCACAATCCTTCCGCAATCTCGGTGACGAGTGGCGCTACAAGACCCGCTCAATATTCGCGCCTCGCGATATTCTCCACACCTCGACGAAGGACAATCTCAATCTTCCAGCGTGACGACCGCTTGCGCGGCAATGGCTTCCCCGCGTCCGATCGCGTCCACACCTTCATTCGTCTTGGCCTTCAGGTTGATCGCGGAAGCCGAAATTCCGAGCGATTTCGCCAGCGCCTCTCGCATGACGGGAAAATGAGGACCGAGTTTCGGCTTCTCGGTAATGACCACCGCATCGATATGCGCGACGCGGAAATGACGTTCCGCAATCAATTCGCTAATACGCTCCAGAAATCGAAGGCTTGAGGCGTCCTTCCACTTCGGGTCGGTATCCGGAAAATGAGTGCCGATGTCTCCGAGCCCCGCCGCGCCCAGAATCGCGTCGCAAATCGCGTGCGCCAGAGCGTCCCCGTCCGAATGCCCTACCGGCCCTTTATGAAATGGGAGTTCGACGCCGCCGAGGATCAGTTTGCGGCCTTCGGCAAGGCGGTGCAGGTCGTAACCGATTCCGGCGCGAGTCATTGCGCCGCGCGTTCCTGGCGAAGGTAGAACTCCGCAAGCTCGATGTCGCCGGGGCGTGTAATTTTCAGGTTGCGCTCCGATCCCAAAACGACGTGAACATCGCGGCCCATCCGTTCGACCAATCCCGCTTCGTCGGAAGCGGTCACTCCATCCTGGCCCGCGCGCGCAAACGCTTCCAACAACAACGAAGCGCGAAAGACCTGAGGAGTCTGTGCCAGGACCACGCGCTCGCGGGGTATCGTCGCAATAATGAGCGCGACATCCGCGGCGCCCCCCTGCGGGGTCGCGCGTTTCACTTCCTTCACGGTGTCCATCGCCGGTATGCCCAGGATGGCCGCGTCGCAGGCATCCGCCTCCGCGATCACCTGTTCGATTTGATGGAGCGTAACCAGGGGGCGTACGGCATCGTGCACCAGGATCAAGTCCGCTTCCGCCGGAACGTCCACCAGGGCTTTGGCGACGGAATCCTGACGCGTGTCCCCGCCGCGAACGACGCGAACCCGCCGGCCCAGATTTTCCGATGCGACACTGGCGGACACCGAATCCATTTCCTCCGCCCGCGTCGCAATGACGAAATCGGTAATCGCGGGACACGCCGCCAGGCGCCGCAACGTGAAAAGGAGCAGGGGCACGCCGTCGAGCTCAAGAAATTGTTTGGGCTTCTCGCCACCCATTCGGGTGCCAAGTCCGGCGGCGGGCAGAATTGCGGTTACACGGCTCATCATTTCCTCAGTAATTGGCCTCTATATGCGGGCAAAAAAGCTTACACCAATTGAAGGCGCATATAAACAGCAGTCGGGAGATTCACTTTGGGGGCGTGAAAATGAGCAGACTCAAAGAGACAAGAACTATTCCGGCTCACGGGAAGCATCGGGAACCACCGAACGGGGCGCGTCGTTGATGGCCTGGGCCTGCGCCTGGCGGGGAGCCGGTGATTCGGATCGCTCGTCGAGACGTCCGAAGATCATCTTTCCCGCGGTCGTCTGGTGAACGGAGGTGACCGTGATGTCCACGGTTTTGTTAATCATGCGCCGCGCGCCATCTACCACCACCATGGTCCCATCGTCCAGGTAAGCGACGCCCTGATTGTATTCCTTGCCTTCGCGCAGGATGAAGACGCGCATCGTTTCGCCCGGCAGGACGACCGGCTTCAACGCGTTGGCTAATTGATTGACGTTCAGAATTTCGATGCCTTGCAGGCTGGCGACTTTATTCAGATTGTAATCGTTAGTCACAATTTTGCCGTCATAGCGCTTGGCAAGTTCGATCAGCTTCAGGTCCACATCGGCAACGTTCGGAAAATCATCGTCGGCAATTTCGACTTCGAGATGCGCCATCTTCTGAATGCGCTGCAGCACTTCAAGCCCGCGGCGCCCTCGCTGGCGCTTGGTCGAGTCGGCGGAATCGGCCACAAGTTGAAGTTCGTGCAATACAAATTGCGGGATCAACAGAACGCCGTCGAGGAAGTGCGCTTCGCAGATGTCCGCGATGCGCCCGTCGATAATCACGCTGGTATCGAGCACCTTGGGCATTCGCCGGTTGCCGCGCTCGCTGCCGAACAGGCCTCCCAAGGCCTGCAGATTGAGCATGTCTCCCTTATTCGCGCCTACCACCAGGCCGATGTAGGTCATCACCAGCAGCAGCGCGACGTCCAGAAACGACCGCGATCCCTCCGGGATCGAGGTGCGCGCCAGAACCAGGCCCATCAAATACGCGCCGAGGATGCCGAGAATCGATCCGAAGGCCGCGCCGATCAGCCGGCGCATGCTGGCGCGCTGCAGGCGAATCTCAAACAGAAGGACGGAAATTGCGAACGCCAACCCCACACCCGCGGCGACTCGACTCGACAACCCGAACGGGTGGAAATGGTACCCGGCAGCCACGCAGGCCACGGAAAAAATCACGCGCACCAGCAGGTGATCCCACCAGCTCCCGAATTCGTGACTCGCGTGGGGCGGCGTTGCCGGGCGCAGAGGGAACGGCGTGGACGCAGCGGGGGGAGTGGAGTTTCCCGGACGGATATAAGGGCGTGTCATAAGGACCCCATTTCTTATAAGACAAAATACTAATAAACTAACACCGGCTGCACGTTATTAATCTTATAAATCCGGGCTGACCTGGAACGAAGGATATGAAACCAGCCCTTTTACTTCATCCTGATAGCTCATTTCGGCCACAAGAGTCAAGGAATTAAGAATGAGGTTGAGACATGTCCATGAATATGCCAATTCGTGGAGTGATTTGACGAATGGAATGCCTCAGGGCAAACCCTTCGAATGAGCCTCTGGCTGCATCTCAGGGTAAATAAAACCGGGGCACGCGTTTGCCGAGGGCGCAAAGCAATTCAGCGCTGGCGGTGTTGGCGACGCGGGCCACGTCGGGGACGGACTGGGTTGTCGCTCCATCGGTGCCGTAAATCGTGGCGATATCGCCGACGCGCACCGAGGCGATTCCCGTGACATCGGCAGCGGTGAGGTCCATCGAAACCGTGCCGATGATCGGGGCAAACTGGCCGCGCACAATCACCCGGCCTTTGTTCGAGAGCGAGCGCGAGAGTCCGTCGGCGTAACCCGCGGCCAGCACCGCGACGCGGGATGGCTTCGCGGCTGTCCAGCGCGCGTTGTAACCGACGCGGGCGCCGGGCGCCAGGTCCTTGATCGAAATGATTCGCGCGCGGAAGGAGAGCACGGGCCGCACCGGAAGTTTCGCTTCCATTTCCGGGTTCAGTTCCGGCGGCTCGAAGAACTGGTGGTAGCCGTACAGAATCGCGCCGGGACGCACCATCTGATACCAGGTGGAGGGACGGCTGACAATCGCGGCGCTGTTGGCCATGTGCATGATGCCGGGATCGAGTCCCAGCGAACGCATGCATGCGAGCGCTGCCTCAAATGTTTTTTCCTGCTCGAGGGTCTGGTCGGTTGTGAAAACTTCCGAGGAAGCAATATGGGTGAACGTGCCCGCAAGGCGAAGGTGGGGACAACTGGCAAGCGCGCGCGCGAACGCCGGAATTTCCGAAGGCGATATGCCGAGGCGATTCATGCCCGAATCGATTTTGAGGTGAAAATCGACCGGCTGGCGGCGCGCCTTGCGGGATTTCGCGGCGGCCTTTTCGAGCAGGCGGAGTTGCTCAGGGCGCATGATCGCAGGCGTGAGACCGTGTTCGAGAATGCGCTGCTCCTCGCCGGCCCAGAATCCGGTGAGAATCAGGATGGGTTCGCGGATTCCGCTTTCGCGCAATTCGGCGCCTTCGGCGGAACACGTCACGCCGAACCAGTCCGCGCGAGCGCGCGACAGAGCGCGCGCCACGGGAACGATGCCGTGGCCGTAGGCGTTGCTCTTGATTACGGCCAGAACTTTCCGGCTCGGGTTTCGCGCGCCGCCAGAATTGACGTGGCTGCGAATCGCGCTCAGATTGTGCGTCAGCGCTCCGAGGCTTACTTCCGCCCAGATGGGACGGCCATCAAATTCCACCGTTCGTTTTCCGGTTCGTGTCATGGGAATTGTCACTTTCAGAGTAACCGATATCGACGCTGAAGAAAAATTCCTCCCGATGAAGTGCGCGCCGCTTAGTAACTAGCCCAGCAGCCAGGGCCAATCCAGTGTGTCAAGAGATGCCTGTTCTACCTTTACGCTGGCGCCGGCGGGCCGGCGCAAACATGGTGAGCAAGAGGAGTGCCCAATCAAGGCTGCATGTCTCAGGATTCGTGGGCCGAGCCAAGCCCTTGAACGGAAATGGCCTAGCTGGTCGAGCCCATGCCAATAGAACGTGACACAACGGCAATAGGCCTGGAAAATGCGGAAGTTTCGACACGGCCGTGGGCGGGGGAAGACAAACCGAATCTATCCTAGTCCAAGTCCCATATCCGACGACTAGTGGGACGACGATTGGCCGGCCAAGTCACGGCCTTCCATCATTACCGCCTCGAACGACGCGCCGATGCGGGTTGCGTCTTGAATGAATTGCTGAAGCTGACTGGCGAGATTCTTCACGCGAGGATCGTTAGGGTCCTGGATTCCCTTCAAGTTTTCGGAGGAGGATAAGAGATCCCTGCCTTTTTGGAGCAAAGCGTGTCCCTGGGAGACATAGGCTTCCCTAGCGGCCATAAGTCTGTCTTCCCACGCAGCCCCGCCCGGGAAATTGGGGTCGGCGCCTTGAAGCACGTTCTTCACCAGCGTGGCGCGATCGAGCGAAGCCACCTGGTCCAAAAGCGATTCGAGCTTCTCGAGCTGGTCCGCAGGGGTTGGTGTCGCGCTTTGTTTGGCGGAGGGCGCGGGTTGTCCAGCCTGCCCGACTCCGGCCCCGAGTCCGCCGGCAGGTCCGGAAGGACTCGTGGACGAGCCGGAAGAAAGATCGTCATTGGTAAGGACCTTCTTGGCCGACGCCTTGCTTTTGTCTTTTTGCGCCTGCCTGGCCAGATCGCCGAGCGAAGGCGAATCCTGACCGCGCCCCGGCAAACAAAAGACCAGGGCCAGTGCACATACTGCAAAAAGACTTAGGCTCCGTGGCATAGAGTCCTCCTCTGTCCGCCTGCGTAACCGGCGCCTCTCCATGCTCACCCGCAGAAATGCGGCGCGCTATGGCCCGAAGGTACAGCTATGCGGAAAGAGTAATCCGAACGGCGTCAGGCTCCTGAAATTGGCCATTTCCTGGCGCGGTAAAGAATTCTATGGGATCCGCGGGTTTTCCACCGCTCATTTGAGCGTTGATCCAGCAAGAAATCTTCAGAAACCCCAGGAAACAAAGACCTTTGTTCTCACCTGCTGACCTTGAACCAACAAGATCATTCAGCATTGAACCAGCGGCACCTCTGCCATTACACTCAATGGCGGAAGTCTGAGCGTGGTTCGCTCAATCCTGAAATGGCATCGGACCCTCACTCCACCCTCAACTGGAAGCCACT
Source organism: Terriglobia bacterium (assembly GCA_963757625.1). Lineage (GTDB taxonomy): Bacteria > Acidobacteriota > Terriglobia > Acidiferrales > UBA7541 > Palsa-360. The sequence goes on from CAVWSJ010000007.1 coordinate 1,387,147, forward strand.
TTTTCGCGTGCCGGGGTTCCCGTTTTTCTTCTTTGCGATGCTGGTCTCCTTGTTTGGCACAGGGATGAATTTCGCGGGCGTGACTTGGTTCGTCCTGGGGGCAACGAACTCCACGGTCAAAGTCAGCCTGATCGTCATCATTGTGACGCTGCCGGGCTTGATTGTGCCCCCATTCGGCGGCGTGTTGATCGATCGCGTGGACCGGAGGTACTTGGGAATCACGCTTGACGCGGCGCGCGCCGTAATCGTCCTCGGGACGGCGGCGCTGGCTTATGTGGGCCGCCTGACCATGTGGGAACTCTATTCGATGGTGCTGCTGTTAGGGACCGGTTTCGCGATTTATTGGTCCACAACGAACTCGCTGGTGCAGGAACTTGTCCCCCGGGAGAAACTCGTCGCGGCCAATGCCACCGTGTTAATCGCCGTCCAGGGAGGAATGGCCGCGGCCGGGGCGGTCGTTGGATTCATCTACGTCCGCTTCGGGCTGGCCGGAATTCTTGGCATTGATGGCACGACGTACCTGTTTTCAGCAATTTGTCTGCTTCTTTTGCGCCACGGATACTACCCCCCGCACGAAGCTCATAATACGCGCCTGCTTTCTTCATCCCCGACAATCGAGGCGCCCCCGGAAATGTCTGAACCTTCGTTGCTTCGGACCGATGAAGATGGGCTCGCAGCCTACAGCGTATTCGCGGACATCAAGGAAGGGTTGATCTACCTGCGGGAGCAGCCGCGCGTCCTGGCCCTGGGAATCACGTATGCGTGCATGATGGCCGGAGTGATCAGCGCGAATGTGCTCGTCGTAGCCCTCGCGAAGGATTTACTTTCCGCGGGCCCGCGCGGCTACGGGTACATCGAAGCCGGATGGGCGGTCGGTGCGATTGCCGGTGGACTTGCCGCGGGCGATTTGGCTCGCAAACATCCCTACGGCGTGCTGGTGCTGGCGCTGGCCACGCTGGCGGTGGGGCATACGTTGTTTCCCTTCGCGCATTTGCTGGTTATTGCGGTGGCGATGAATGCGCTGTTTGGAGTTTGCCGCGCGCTGGGAGGCGTTTTGACGCAGTCTTCCATCATGACGATTGTGCCGCGGCACTTGATGGGACGCACGCAGTCGGCTTTTTCCGTGATCGCGACGATTCTGCAAGTCACGATGAGTTTCACGCTCGGATGGTTCGCGCAGAACGTCACTCTTTCCGCGGCCTTTTTGCTTCTCGGCGCAATCTACGGAGGCGCGGTGCTGGCCGCGCTGTGGGCCAGGGCGCTGTACCACGGTGCGGGTGAAACGCCCTCACCGGCGGCGAGCTAGGAGGACTTTTGCGGGGCCATCCGGATTCCTATCATTTTCAGTCGCGAAAGCAGCAGTGTAGGTTCAAAAACTTGTGCGCCTACTTGACCGTACCAAGTACCGTCATTAAAGTCTGTTCGTGAAGGTCCGTGATATCCTTAAAAGCAGCTTGAGGAAGACGGCTGGTTCCTGGCGCGGACCAGAGGCAGCCACAAACAGTACAAGCATCCGGAGAAACGCGGCCTTGTTACAATTCCCGGAAGACCGGGTGATGATTTGGCACCGGGACCTCTGAATAGTATCCTGAAGCAAGCGGGACTGAAGAAATGAAGCGCTATCTAATCGTAATCGAACAGACAGACACCGGTTATTCTACCTATTCACCCGATCTCCCCGGTTGTGTTTCCACCGGAAGAACGCGTGAAGAAGCGGAACATAATATGCGCGAAGCCATTGAATTCCACGAGGATGGCCTGAGAGAAGAGGGATATCCGGTGCCCGAGCCTCAAGGTTCTTCGTCTTACGTTGAACTTCCTGCCTGATCTGGTCTTCAGAGGTAATCGCGTGAAGAGCCTTCGAGGAAAGCCCGCAGTTTGCGGGAGCGCGAGGGGTGGCGCAGCTTGCGCAGCGCTTTGGCTTCGATCTGGCGGATGCGTTCGCGCGTGACTGCAAACGACTGGCCGACTTCCTCGAGCGTGTGTTCGGACCCATCGTCAAGCCCAAAGCGCATCTTGATGACTTTTTCCTCGCGCGGAGTGAGTGTTTTCAAGACCGACGAGGTCTGCTCCTTGAGGTTCAGGTTGATGACGGCGTCGGACGGCGAAACCACAGCCTTGTCTTCGATGAAATCGCCCAGGTGTGAATCTTCCTCTTCGCCGATCGGCGTCTCAAGCGAAATAGGTTCCTGCGCGATTTTCAGGATCTTTCGCACCTTCGCCACGGGAATGTCCATGCGCTTGGCGATTTCTTCCGAGGTGGGTTCCCGGCCGAGTTCCTGCACGAGTTGGCGGCTGGTGCGGATCAGTTTGTTGATCGTTTCGATCATGTGCACCGGGATGCGGATCGTGCGGGCCTGATCGGCGATCGCGCGCGTGATGGCCTGGCGGATCCACCAGGTCGCGTAGGTCGAAAACTTGTAACCGCGGCGCCACTCGAATTTGTCCACGGCCTTCATCAGGCCAATGTTGCCCTCCTGAATCAGGTCCAGGAACTGCAGGCCGCGATTGGTATATTTTTTCGCGATGGAAACCACCAGGCGCAGGTTGGCCTCGATCAATTCTTTTTTGGCTTGCTCGGCCTCGGCTTCACCCCGAAGAATCACCTGGAGCATGCGCTTCAGGTCCGTGAGGCCGGTTTCGCTCGAAACTTCGATTTCGCGCAGCTCCGTGCGGCGGGAGCGCAACTCTTTGCGGGCCTCGCTGGCGTTGTCGCCTTTGGAGGCGTCGGCGCGGCGTTCGAGTTTGCCCGCCTCGCGCTCGAGGGACTGCAGGCGCTCGACGGTGTTGCGGATCTTGTCGATCAGGCGCTTCTTCTCGAACAGGTGAAATTCGATCGAACGCGCGAGTTGCGACATCTCGATGCGGAGGCGCGCGACGTGATACTTCGCTTTTATATAAGGTCGCTTCTTCGACTTCGCCATCCGCTCGAGCTTCGCGGCCTCTTTCAGACATTCGAGGTAAAGCTTCGCGATCCGGTCGAGGACCTTCAGCGTCTTCTTGGTCTTGTTTTCGATCTTCTCTTCGGTGAGCTCTTCGTCGTCGAATTGAACAATTTCCTTGATCGAGCGAGTGCCGTTGCGGAGATCCTCGCCAATCGTCAGCAATTCCTTGAGGATGATGGGGGAGCGGGTAATCGTTTTCAGGACGAGCAACTGGCCGCGCTCGATCCGCTTCGCGATGGCGACTTCGCCTTCGCGCGTTAGCAGCGGAACGGTGCCCATTTCGCGCAGATACATGCGAACGGGATCGTTCGTCTTTTCGAGCATTCCCGGGGTGAGGTCCAGGTCGCTCGCTTCCTCCGCGACAGGGAGTTCGTCCTTGGATTCGACTTCGGGGGCTTCGATGGCGGCCGGATCAGCGGTAGCGCGGGCAGCTTTGGCCGCCGCCAGGTCTTCGTAAATATCAATTCCGTAACGCTCGAACGTGGAGAGGAGGTCGTCGATCTCCTCCGAGGAGTGCACTTCAGCCGGCAGAATGTCGTTTACTTCGTCATAAAGCAGGTACCCACGCTCCTTGCCCATGGCAATGAGCTGGCGTACCTGATCATATTTTTCTTCAATGGCCAGCGCCAAGTGAGCCTCCCAAAATCAAACGCGAACCGCCAGGCTTGCGGAACGCCGCCTGCGCAAGGGACTCCAAATCACATGCCATCGGCTTTTAGCGACACCGGGACCCGGATCTCGTTACTCACACGAATATTGAAATGGAAACACGACTGGTGAGTTGACTTACGCTTCCTGCTCGATCCCATCGGCCCCGCCTGCCCCCGGTTTCCCGGAGACGCGCCGTACGCAAACTTATGATGCATTTTACCCTACCTACGTTACATGACCGGCGGGGCGAAACCGCAACAAGTTACACGGCGGCGAACGAAAGCGTCAACTATTTTGTGGCTAAGGAGTAACCAATACCCGGACCGCGGATAAATCAAAATTAGCCGGCAGCGGTTCAACGGGAAGGAGGGTCAAGCCTTCGCCGAAGTTCCTGCTTGCGCTCCAGCAGGCGGCGCAATTCTCCGCCTGCTCCGGCGGCGGCCGCTTGCGATTCGATTTGCTTTTGGACACTGGCGAGTTCTTCCTCCGCCCTCCTGCGGCGCAGAACCGCCAGGCAGCTTTCGGCTTCTTCCCACGTGGGCGCGGCAGCAGATTCAAACGCGATTTCGAAGAGCAGGCGGCGATCGCGGTCTTCAAGCGCCAGGGCAAGGGAAGCCGCGTCGGGGCGCTCGCCCGCGACGCAGGACTCGACCAGCGACGCGAGAATCCGTTCGGTTTCGAGTCCCCGGTGAAGATCTTCGGCGCGCATTTCCTGGGCGAGTTGGGAGCGGAAATCCTCGGCTTCGATGAGCATCTGGACAAGACGCCGCTCAGCGGGCTTTCCGGCGCGGCCAACCAGTTCAGGGCGGGCTTTCACTTCGCTGCGGCGATCGCTGGCGGCTTTGCGCATGGATTCGCGCAGCACAGGTTCCTCGATGCGCAATTGCTGGGCGATGCGCGTGGCCCATTCCGAGCGCAGGATGCGGTCCGGAACTCGCTGGACATACGGCAACAGGAAATTCACGGCGCGGAGCTTCCCTTCGGCGGTCGTCAGATCCATTTTGCTGGCGCGGGCGATCAGATAATCCACGTAGGGCGGCGCTTCGCCCAGCAATTTCGTATACGCCGCGGCGCCTTCCGCACGAATGAAGCTGTCCGGGTCCTTGCCGCCGGGCAAGGCCAGGACGCGCACTTCGACGCCTTGCTCGAGCAGAATCGTAAGTGAGCGCTCGGTCGCGGCTTGCCCGGCCGTGTCGGGATCGTAATTGACGATGATGCGGCGTGTGAAGCGGTTGAGCAATTTCACCTGGGGTTCGGTCAGACTCGTGCCGCAGCTCGCGACGACGTTTGAGATGCCCGCCCGCGCCACGGCAATCGCGTCCATGTAGCCTTCCACCAGCACGGCGAAGTCGCGCTGGCGAATCGCTTCCTTTGCGCGATCGAGATGGTAGAGGACGTTGCTCTTCGAGTAAATGGGCGTCTCCGGCGAGTTCAGATATTTTGGGAGATCGTCACCAATCGCGCGCCCGCCGAAAGCGACAATTTTCCCCGATTCGTTGGCGATCGGAAACATCACACGCCGCCGGAAGCGGTCGTAGAGCCGCCCGCTCTGGTCGCGGCTGAACAGGCCGGAAGCTTCGAGGGCTTTCTCCGGATATTTCTGCTTCAACGCGCGCAGCAGGGCTTCACCGCCCGACGGCGCGAAGCCGATGCCAAATCGCGCGACGGCTTCGGAGTCGAGACCGCGATCGAGCAGGTAGGCTTTCGCGGCGCGGCCTTCCCCAGAGCTATTCAGTTGCTGCGTGAAAAATGCCGCCGCCTCGCGGTGCATTTCGACCAGCGATGCGCGCTGTTGATTTTCCTGGCGCTCCTCGGGAGTGCGCTCCCGCGCGCGCGGCACGGCGATGCCGCATTTTTCCGCCACGACTCGGATCGCTTCCGGGAAAGGGATCTTTTCCATTTCCATGACGAACTTGAAAACGTCTCCGCCCACGCCGCATCCGAAGCAGTGATAAATCTGCTTGACCGGATGGACAGCGAACGAAGGCGTCTTTTCGGAATGGAATGGACACAACCCGCTGAAATTCTGACCGGACTTTTTCAGGCGGACATATTCCCCCACGACGCGGACGATGTCCGCCTGCTGCTTCACGCGATCCGCGAATGAGCCCGCTTCGGCCATGGAGGGGTACGGAGATGCCAGAAAGTGTATTGTACATGGCTGGGCGCCGCGGTGTCGTGCGTGTGGCTGGATGCCGACGGGTCCGGGCGCCGATGGTAAACTCATCGGGGTCGATGCGAAGCCCGAAACGACTCTTGCAGCATCGTATTACCCGGTGCGCGCGTTTGTGAAATCGCGGGCTGGAATGCCGGCCCGGGCGGTTCGGTAAGAAGAAATGAAACTCACACACAAAATTGCTTCCATTCCGCTCATCGTGTTAATGGTCGCAGCCATTTATGGGCTGATTCGCACCGGAGGCGAGGTTAGCGGACCTCCCGGGAATGGGGCCGTTGCCGGAACGAATTCGCCGGAACAGGGTCCGGTGGTCGACCAGACACCGCTTTTGACAGCGCAAGAGTTGGTGCGAATGCCGACCAGCGCCGCGGAACTTCCATCCGCCCAGGCAGCTTTGCAACTCGGCGATCACGAAATGGATCTGGCGTTTGCCTTGGCGATGCTCGACGCGACGCAACATCCGTCCAAATTGACCTCTGAGGCGAAGGAGATTCAGGCGCGTTTACAGGACGCGGAGAATGCGCTCGCTTCGGTGCAATCTCAGGTCGCGCAGATTACGGCCGTCGACGGGAAAGCCACCGGAGCCCGGAAGGATGATCTGGATGATCAACTCAGCCTGGCCAAAGCGCAAATTGAGCTGCGTCAGGATGAGGTTGACGATGCGAAGGAGGATCTCGCCCGCGCCGGAGGGGATGCGCAGACTCGCATTCAGGCGATGGCGCAGGAACACGAAGCGGCTTCGCAGGCCTCGGATGCCACGAAGGTGTCCGTCAGTGCGCCGGTTGATCCTCACGGACTGGTTCAGCGCTTCCAGCAATGGTCGGTGCTGCACCAAAAACAACTGCAATTATGGCAGGCGAAGCAACAGGCGGTCACGGAAACCGCAGCGTTAGCGGCGAAGCACAATTCTCTAGAGGAGCAGACTGCATCACAAGGTGAGATATCCCCGGGTTCGCCTGCGCCAGGCAGCGCGGCGACAACTCCCACCGCTGCGGAAAAAAGATCCACCCGCAGCCATGAAGAATCCGCGGCTTTGCTCGAAACAACAAAACTCCGCGCCGCCAATCGAAAGACGATGGCCACGCTGGACCAGCGCATCGATAACGAAAAGCAGCTGGCCAACGTTTACGGCCACTGGATCGGCATTGTAGCGATGGAGCAGCGCGCGCTCTTGAATGGCGGGCTGCGGGATGTCCTGGTGATTCTGGCGATCGCGATATTCGGACTATTCGTGGATGACTGGATCGGAAGCTTGCTTGCCAAGATGTCCATTGATCGTCGGCAGATGGAGACGCTGCGCACGGCGACTCGCGTGACGTTGCAGATTGTCGGAGTTCTTCTGGTTCTGCTGGTGATCTTCGGACCCCCGACTCAACTCGGAACATTTCTGGGCCTTGCGGGGGCTGGCCTGACGGTCGCCCTGAAGGATTTCATCATCGGCTTCTTCGGCTGGTTTGTGCTGATGGGGAAAAACGGAATCCGTATCGGCGACTGGGTGGAAATTAACGGCGTGACCGGCGAAGTGGTGGAACTCGGCGTGTTTCATACCGTGCTGCTGGAGACCGGAAATTGGACCGACTCGGGCCATCCAACAGGCCGCCGCGTGACGTTTACAAACAGTTTTGCCGTGGAAGGCCACTATTTTAATTTTTCGACGTCGGGGCAGTGGCTGTGGGATGAGATCCAAATTGTCTTGCCTACGGGACAAAATCCCTACCCGATCGTCGAGGCAATCCAAAAGAAGGTTGTGGAAGCAACCTCGGAGGGCGTGCGGCAAGCCGAGGAGGAATGGAAGGGCGCCACAAAATCGAAAAACATGACCGCCCACTCGGCGGCGCCCGCGATCAACGTCAAGCCCGTCGTCGGCGGTACGGAAATTTCCGTACGTTATATCACGCGCGCAACCGAGCGGTTCCAGCTGCGCGCGAAGCTGAACCACGAAGCGGTGGATCTCCTCGGGGTGAGCCCGGCGCCGCAACCGGATGCGGACTCGCCAAAGCCTGCGCTCAAACCAAGCTGACGGCGCACACCTCCCCTTTTTGCCAGGCTCAAACCTAGCCAATTGGCTGATGTAAACGCCTCGCGGCTTGCGGCATCTTGTTCATGGAGGTTCCAAAAATGTCCGTAGAACTCATTGCACTATCAAACGCTCTGGCTCAAGAGACCGATCGCGCAGCCGCAAGCGCCGTTGCTATCCACACGGAGGCACGTGGATCTTCGAGCGGCGTGATCTGGCGCCCCGGCGTCATCGTGACCGCGGAGCATGCATTGCGCAGCGATGAAGATATTAAAATGTTATTGCCCGATGGCCGCACCGTGCCCGCGACTCTTGCGGGCCGTGATCCATCCACTGACCTGGCCGTCCTGAAATGCAAGGAAGCAGTTTCTGCCGCAGCGGAAATCAGCGACGTCTCTGCTATCAGACCCGGCAGCCTTGTTCTGGTGGTCGGGCGCACGCGCGCCAGCGGTCCGGTCGTGGCCCTTGGAGCAGTCAGCCTGGTGGCTCCCGAGCGGCATTCCTGGACAGGCGCTGCGCTTGTTCCGTACATCCGGATCGACGCCGGCTTGCAACCCACAGGCGTCGGCGGAGCGGTCATCGACGCCGCCGGCCGCGTCATCGGCATTGCGACGCCGCGCTTTGCCCGCTTTGGCGCAATCGCCATCCCGGCGACTACCGTGAATCGCGTCGTGGATACTCTGCTCGAAAAAGGGCACATTCCCCGCGGTTATCTCGGCGTTGGTCTGCAGACGATTCAACTCCCGGAATCGCTTCGCCAATTGTTGCAGCGGGAACAGAAGACCGCCGCCATTGTCCTGGAAGTCGAACCGGAGGGCCCCGCGCATGAAGCCGGATTCGTGATTGGGGATATTCTGGCGTCTGCCGGCGGTAAACCCGTCGGCCGGGTTGAGGACGTTCACACTCAACTCGCGGCGGACGCCATCGGCAAGCCGCTGGCAGTGAAATATTTTCGCGGCGGCGCACTCCACGAAGCCAGCGTCGTTGTCGGCGAGCGCGCGCACGGAGGCAGATAATATGGCCATCCCGGGATTTGGCGAAATCGCCGAGCAGTTACGCCGCTCGACAGTTCTCATTGCCTCGGACGGACGCGGCGCCGGCTCAGGCATCATCTGGTCGAGCGACGGTCTTGTGGTGACAAACGCGCATGTTGTCCGGGGTTCGCGTGTGCGCATTCAGCTCTGGGACGGCCGGGAATTTGAAGGACAAGTCCGATCCCGCGATTCGCGCAGCGATCTCGCGCAGCTTCGCATCGATGCGGCGAATCTCCCGGCCGCTTCCCCGGCGGATTCCTCGCAAGTGCGGCCGGGAGAACCGGCCATTGCCATCGGGAACCCTCTGGGTTTTGTCGGAGCGCTCGCGACCGGAGTGATTCACGCGATTGGCCCGGTTCGCGGGCTGGGCGCGCAATCCTGGGTGCAGGCCGATGTTCGGCTTGCTCCCGGCAACTCCGGCGGGCCGCTCGCGGACGCGCAGGGCCGGATTATTGGCGTGAATACGATGGTCGCGGGCCGGTTGGCTCTCGCCATTCCGAGCAACGCCGTGCGCGATTTTCTTTCCGGGGATACGGCCAGGGCGTGGCTCGGGGTTACGGTTCATCCGGCGCTCATTCCGCGGACTCCCGGCAAAAGCAAGACATTTGGACTCGTCGTTCTCGAAGTCGAGCCCGGGAGTCCCGCGGAGTCGGCATCACTTCTGCCCGGCGACATCCTGCTGGGCACTGACGAAAAGCCATTTGCCACGCTGGAGGACCTGGAAATCGCTCTTCGGGGATCAAGTCCCCGCGCGTTTCGGCTCGAGTTTCTTCGCGGCGATTACGACAAAGTTCGCCGCGTAACAGTGCAGCTTGAAAGTCCATTGCCCGCGAGGAGTTCCGTGGCCGCGTGATTCGCGCGTTCATTGTCGCTGCTTCGCCACTGGCCCGCGCCGGTCTGGAAAATCTCCTGGCCGCTCGAAATATGGAAGTGGCAGGCAGCAATGGGACGTCGGACGCCCTCGCGAACAAACTCTCCGATGTGGCTCCCGACATTGTCCTCATTGACGCATCTGGAGAAGAGTTCGAACCACTTCTCGATTCGATCGTTACGTCCGGCATCGCCGCGGATTTTCGCGTCGTGATTCTCGCGGACGCGATTTCTCCCGAAGCGTTGACCGAGGCGTTGCTCGCGGGGATCGGCGGCGTTCTGCCCAGCGATATTTCTCCGGACCAGCTCGTTGCCGCGCTGCACGCCGCAACCAGCGGACTCATTGTCCAGCATCCCGAATACGTCAATGCCGGATTACCGAAGGCTTCCGCGGCCCCGCGAGTCCCGGACGAACCAGCTGAACCGTTGACACCCCGCGAGAGCGAAGTGCTTCAGATGCTCGCCAGCGGCCTTGCAAATAAAGAGATCGCCGCGCGAATGAATATTTCCGAACACACGGTCAAGTTCCACGTCGCGTCGATTCTCGGGAAGCTGGGAGCTGGCAGCCGCACCGAAGCGGTTGCGATCGGTATTCGACGAGGATTGGTCCTTCTCTGATGTTCGATTTTTAAGACAGTTTGAACCGCAGCGCACCAACTACTCTTTTAATTCAACAATCGTAATCGCATTCCCGCCTCGATCTTCTGCCTCGGAGCGAATCGCCTCCACCAGCGGATGCGTCTTCAGAAATTCCGCAAGTCCGCGCCGCAGCGCACCGGTGCCGTGGCCGTGAATCAGGCGCACTTGTGAGGAGCCCGCGAGCGCGGCCTGGTCGAGAAATTTGTCGACGCGGCGTGTGGCTTCCTCCACCGTGAGGCCGATGAGGTTGATTTCTTCTCCGGCGGGTTCAGTCGAAGGCTGGGTGCGGACGGTCACCCCGCTGGGCAGCTTTGACTTCGCGGGGGTTTCGTTGCCGACAATCTCCGTGATGTCGGCGAGCGCGACCTTCATCCGCAGCGGCCCGGCTTCGACCTCGGCGCTTGAGTCGCCTCGGCGGCGCAGCGTCACGGGAGTCGGCAGGCCGCGCACGCGGACTCGCGCGCCGGGAATGAGGTCGCTCTGCACGACCGGCTTCATCGCCTGCGCGGCGGCGGTGCCCAGGTCGGCTTGCGAATCCGCCAGGTGCGCGACGGTGGCGGCGTCGGCCTCCTCGCGCGCTTCGCCACGCGCTTTCACGAGTTTGCGGTGCGTTTGCTTTTCGACCTGCGCGCGCACTTCACGTTCGTGAATGGTGTCAATCGCACGCGCCACTTCCTTTTCATGCTTCTCAAGAGTCTGCGCGAATTGTTGCTCGAGTTCTTTCAGACGCGCTCGCTGGCGGTCGGTCCACTCGGTCCGCAGGTGTTTTCTCTCTTCGGCGAGTTCCTGTGCGGCGCGGATCGCTTCGCTCTTCAGCGTTTCGAGTTCGTCGCGGCTGCGGTGCAGATAGGCGATGAGCGCCGCGGCCTCGCGCGCTTCGGGAGAGAGTTGCGCGCGGGCCCGGTCGATCACATGTTCGGGGAGTCCCAGCCGCCGCGCGATGTCGATGCCGCTCGATCCGCCGGGCACGCCGACCATCAGGCGATAGGTGGGCCGCAGATTCACCTCGTCGAATTCGACCGCGGCGTTGAGCACGCTCGGGGTTGTGGACGCGTACGTCTTCAGGCGATCGTGGTGCGTCGTGGCGAGCGTCAGGCATCCGCGCGCGCGGAATTCATCGAGCAACGCGACGGCCAGGGCCGCGCCTTCTTCGGGCGCCGTGCCGGTGCCCAGTTCATCGACGAGCACGAGAGAGCGCGGCGTGGCGGCTTCGAGCATCGCGCGCACGTTGAGCATGTGCGCGGAGAAGGTGGAGAGATCGGCGGCGATGGATTGTTCGTCGCCGATGTCAACCAGGATGCGGTCCACCAGAGGCAGACGCGCGGTTTCCGCCGCCACGGGGATTCCGGACTGAGCCGAGAGCACAGAGAGGCCAACCGTCTTGAGCGCGACCGTTTTGCCGCCCGTGTTAGGCCCGCTGATGACCAGCACAGTTTCGGTCCCTCCGAGCGCGAGTGTGATGGGCACGACGCTGCGGCCGTGCGCGCGGAGCGTATCGGCAAGGACGGGATGACGCGCATTCTTCAGCTCCAGGGAAACATCGTCTGACAATTCGTCGGAAAATTCCGGCAGCGTGCAATCGAATTCCCGCCCGAAACGCGCTCGGGCAAACACCGAATCGAGTTCCGCGATGGTCGAGGCGGCAAACTGCAGAGGGCCCAGGCTTCCGCGCAGCCGGCCGGTGAGTTCCACGAGGATGCGCGTGATTTCGGCCGCTTCGTCCTCGGCAAGCTGCACGATCTTGTTGTTGAGTTCGATCGCCTCGAACGGCTCGACAAAAACCGTTTGTCCCGTCGCGCTCGCGGCATGGACAACGCCCTGCACCTGACGCTGCTCGGAGGCGCGCACGGGAATGACGAAGCGGTCGTTGCGCAGTGTGACGTAATCTTCTCCGGCGTCGCCGCCGCGCGACCGCAGCATGCGCTCCAGCGTTTTTCGAATCGTGTCGCGCGTGCGCCCCATGCTGCTGCGGATGCGCTTGAGCTCGGGAGAGGCATCGTCGCTGATCTCGCCGCCGGGGAGCACGGCGCGGCGAATCGCCACGGCCAGCGGGCGCAAGTCCACAATCGCCGCGGCCTTGCCCGAGAGAAGGGGAAATTTCCCGGCCAGGTTTTTGATTTCGCCGCGCGAGCTTTCACGGAAGCTTTCGCGCAGCGATGCCGCCGTGTCCGCGAGCGTCGCAGCGTCGAGCAGCGCCTGCGGCGCGAGCACGGCAGCGGGTGATTCAAGATCGGCGAGCCAGCCCGCGGGATCGGCCAGGGAGCCGAAGCCCATTTCGCCGCCGTCACGCTGGTAGGCGATGGCTTCGGCGATCATCGCAAACCCGGCGACAAGCGCCGTGCGGTCGGTGGAAAAAGTCAGCGCATCGATCGCGCGGCGTCCGGGAGCGCAGGTCGTCTGCCGGCGCAGCAATTCGCGCAGCCGGTCAAATTCGAGTATGTCTTCAGCGCTGCGTGACACGGGTCCCTAAGCCCCCTCCCGGTGCGGGCTTGCGATTGCCAGCTTGGCGACAAGAAATTGGGCAGCCGCGACCGGATCCGGCGACTGGTGCACGAGTGGATCGCTCGATTCAACCCAACGGGTCGAGCGCCCCTGTTCGACTTCGCGAACGCGGCTCACAATCGGCTCCCAGAAATCGCCCAGAACGACGAACGGCCGGTGCTCCATCGCGCGCTTGTTCAACATTTCCCAAACCACCGCAAGTTCCACGAGCGTGCCCGTGCCGCCCTTGCAGGCTACGTACCCATCGCCCAAACGCACCAGCTCGAACAGCCGCTCCTGCCAGGTTGCCAGGCGCGTTTCCTCGTGCACCCAGCGATTGGGGCGGGAACGGAAGAAACTGGACGTCACGGCAATAACGCGTCCGCCGGATTCATTCGCGCCGCGCGACACCGCTTCCATCACGCCGCCATACCCGCCGGTGCAGACGCCAAAGCCTGCGGCAGCGAGCGCGCGCCCCAGCTCGAAGGCTTCCGCGTAATCGGCGTGCCCTTCCACCGGGTGAGAACTTCCGAACACGGTGATGATTTTTGTTTTATGTGTCATCGGCTGGATGAAATCGGTATAGGGCGAATTTTATTTCCTCAATATCGTTCAGACTTTTAACCTGCTTCACTGCCTCTTCGATCCCAATTCCTCCACCATCGCGACGGCAATCGAGTCGAGAACCCCGTCCGCAGCTTGCGCGCGAAGATTATTGTTGTTCCCAAGGATTGAAAAAATCAAATGCGCGCCGGAGAGAGTCGTCGCGTAACCGGATAGCGAATTGACGTGCCCGGACGTCCCGGTTTTCGCGAACACGCGTCCGGCCGCGGGCGTGTCTTTCATGCGTTCAGAGAGCGTGCCATCTTCGCCGGCCACCGGCAGTGTTGAGCGGTAGAGGTCCCCCCAGGGTTGCGCGGCGGCATAGCGCAAGAGCTCCACGACGGCGCGCGGCGTGACCATGTCTCGCCGGGAGAGTCCCGACCCATCGCTCAGCACGACGTCGCCATCGGCTATGCCGGCCGTTCTGAAAAAATCGGATGCAAATTTCTCCGCCTGCTCATAATTCGTCGCCCCGGCTTTCTCGTGCGCGGCAAGGAGCAATAACAATTCCGCGTGCAGGTTCTCGCTGTTCTTGTTGGTCAGGCGAACGTCTTCGCCGAGCGGCACCGAAACATGCTCCGCGAGAATGGTTTCTCCCGGACTGGACTCTTCGGAAATCGGCGTGTCGCTCGCGTGACGCGCTCGAGTTTTGCCATGAATTTGTATGCCCCGTGAAATCAGCAGTCGCGCCAGAAGATTGGCCGCGTACTCGGCCGGCTCTTCGACGGCAATTTCCAGGTTGCGCCGCGAGCCGCCAACGGGCATCGTGCCGCTCACCCGAATCAGCCGGGACCCGGGCTCGCGCGAGACGGTCAGATCCTGCGCGCTGCCGCGAGCTCCCGTGCGGACCAGATTTTCAATCGTGTAGAAGTCCGATTCCGGATCGACGGAGCAGGTCGCGGGATCCCCCGCCAGCGCGCCGGGACGCACCTCGAGGGTCAAGGCGTTATCATTCACCGCGATCGCGGAAACTGCGGCGCCGTACGACCACAGTAGGTCGTCCACGGCCCAGCCATCTGGAAACCGCTCAAGTTGAAACAGGCTGTCGTCGGCAACAACGTCTCCATTGATTTCTTTCACGCCTCTCGCCGCCACAGCGTCGGCCAGTTCGGCCAACGCCTTTTCCGAAGGCCCGTCGCGCTCGACGCTCCTCACATAGGGAAATTTCCGGTTCGACAGATTCGCGTCACCGCGCCCGAGAAGGATCAGATCACCCTCAAGCACTCCGTTCGCATCGAGCGTGCCGGGAGTGGCGATCGTCGTGCGAACCCGGTAATCCGGTCCCAGGGCCCAGAGCGCGAGGGCCGTGGTGAATAATTTTGCGTCCGATGCGGGCGTAAAATATTTGTCGGCGTTGCTCTCGTACAAGACATCTCCTGATGCGGCATCGGTGACCAGGATTCCCCACGAACCCTTGTCCGGACCCGCGGCGGAGAGCGCTTCTTCGACGCGCTTGCGAAATCGGGCCAGATCGGCGCGTTCGGCGGGCTTCTTGACGACGGCGGCACGGCGCGAGTCCGGCGATTCCCGAGGCCGTGCTTGCGCCGCCAGGCTTCCTGCGCACGCAAAGACAACCAAGGCAAGTGTTCCGCATCCAAGAAAGTGTGAGCGCAGCACTCGGGTCACGGCGATCGAACCTCTCCGGTGGAGAATTTGTGGCGAAAAGATTATAGTCCACCCGAAGTTGCTAACCTGAAATGAATATCGGTTTCCCCCCGTGCACTCTCGAAATTCCTTCGGACGACGGACGCTCTGAGCCGCGCATTGCGTCCCAAAAGTTGACGCTCTATGATGATTGGGTCCTCCAGCCCGGGACACAATCTGCTCCGATTCAAGGAGGAATAACCTCGTGAAAAAATTAATTTCCTTAATGATGGTTCTCGCTCTTGTTGCGCTGCCCGCGCTATCCGCAGACAACGATAAGGAAACGGACCGCCTGGAAAATGCGGGGTCCGTGATGGAAGAAATCCTCAATGTTCCGGATGATATCCCAAGCGATCTCCTGGATAAGGCGGAGTGTGTGATCGTTTTCCCATCTGTCCTGAAGGCTGCGTTCGGCATCGGTGGTAGTTATGGCCGCGGCGCCATGACCTGCCGCACCGGCCTGCATTTCACGGGCCCGTGGGGCGCTCCCACGATGATGGCGCTCGAGGGCGCAAGTTTCGGATTTCAGCTTGGCGGCCAGGCGACCGATTTTGTGCTCCTGGTCATGAACCCGCGCGGTGCGACGGCCATCTTGAGCAGCAAGGTTCAGTTGGGAGCGGGCATGTCCGCGGCCGCCGGGCCCAAGGGGCGCGACGCCAATGCCAGCACGGACGCGACGCTGCGCGCCGAGATTCTTACGTATTCCCGCTCGCGCGGCCTGTTTGCCGGCATATCGCTCAACGGCTCGACACTGCGGCCCGATAACGATGCAAACGAGAACCTTTACGGCAAGAAGATCACCGCAACACAGATCGTGCGCCGGGGCGCCGTGCCCGTGCCCCCCTCCGGGCAAAAGCTCGTCTCGCTACTCAACAAGAAATCACCGAAGAACCTATCCGATCCGAATTCGCTGAAATAATTTCGCGATAGTTTTAGATTGCCGGGTGTCCGGAGTGACGCGGCATGCGCGGGCGATTGTGCGCTCCTCAATGAATCCGTGGATGTGCTCGAAGCCTGCCCTCCATGACCGTGATACTCTGAACGGCATGAATTCGCGCGTAGCTCGCATCGATCACATCCAGATCGCGGCGCCCGAAGGATGCGAATCCGCAGCGAGGCAATTTTACGGGTCGATCCTGGGCATGCATGAGGTCGAGAAGCCGCCCGCTTTACTTGCACGCGGTGGCTGCTGGTTCCAGTGCGGATCGCAGCAAGTGCACATTGGCGTGGAGCGGGATTTTCGGCCATCGAAAAAAGCGCACCCTGCCTTCGCGGTGACTCATCTGAATGAATTGCGCGAGACGCTGAGGGCCAGCGCGGTCACTGTCCTCGATGATGAAGAGCTTCCCGGCGTGCGCCGGTTTTACGCACAGGATCCATGGGGAAACCGGCTCGAATTCATTGAAATTCCGGAATAGTTCTGCCCTGTGCTCCATTTTGGGTCGGGGAAACCACGGGAGCGCGTCGCAAAGTCCAATTGGAGCGAACACGAGTGCCTGGCAAAACCATCTGTCCCATCTGTGAAAAACGCCGCGCCGAGCGGTATTGTCCGGCCAAAGGGGAAAAAATCTGCGCGATCGATTGCGGAACCGAACGCGAAGTGAGCATCGATTGCCCGAGCCGATTGTCCCTACCTGGCCGCGGCTCATCGCTGGGAGCAGGAACACCCGAGGCCTCTGGCCGAAAGCGAAATTGCATTCCCCGACGTTTCATTTCCGGGCGACTTGATTCACGCCTGGCAACGGTCCTATCGGGGATCGGGTTTACCGTGCTGCAATATGCGGCGGATCAGCGCATCGCTGACCGACGCGGATGTCCTGATCCGCGGCACACGCTCTGGCGGAAACGTACAGAACGCTGATCTCCGGAATTTACTACGAAAAACCGCCGGACTATCCCGTCGCGGCGGGGCTCTATGCCGCGCTCGCGAAATTCTTCGAGGACGAAAAGAAACACGAAGCGGAGCATCCCGGGATTTCGCGTCATCAGGGACACGGAAATTTTCCACCTCCTGGTATTTTTCGTCAGGTTTGCGCGGCTGCGGTCCAACGGACGCCCCCGCACGCGCATGTTCATTGAATTCCTGCGAGCGCAATTTCCCGCCGAGCCGGAGCCGCGAAGGAAGAGCCACGAATCATCGTGCCGTAGCGCCTTCTGAATTACGTCCGAACGGAACAATCGAGACCCAGGCTGAGTTGCTGGACCGCTTCCGCCGGCCGGCCCGGATCGAGGGGACGAACTCCCAGATCGTATTTCTTGCGCAGCGCCGAAACGCGCGCGGAAATTTCCCGGCGGTACGTTTCGGGAGCGTACACTGCGTGGGAAAACCATTCGCGGTAGCGCCGCGCGAGCTTCGGGAATTTCTCGTCCAGAAATGGCAGGAACTGCTTCTGCGCGGACGGCATCAGAAACAGCACACTGGCGGCAAACCACTGCGCCCCAGCATCGCGCGCGCCTCGGGCAAGCGCATCGAGATCTTCCTCCCGGTCGGTAATTCCCGGCAGCACCGGCATGGCGAACACTCCGGCGGAAATGCCCGCGCGCCGCAATTCGCGCACAGCGTCCAGGCGCAAATCGGGACGCGGCGCGCGAGGCTCAAGCATTCGCGCCAGCCGCGTGCGCAGGGTCGTGATGCTCAGATTCACGGATACGCCGGAATGCTCTGCGATCCGCTTCAACAGGTCGACATCGCGCAACACCTGATCCGATTTCGTGGTGATGGAAATACTGAGTCCCTTGCGCTCGGCCATTTGTTCCAGATATCGCGCGTGTGGCGCCGAATTCGCGTTCAGCGGGCTGGTAGGGATCGGTGGCCGTGCCGATGGCGATGTGCTCGCCCTGAATTTTTTCCATGTCGAGGTCGCGACCGGACAGCGGTCCGGCATCCTGCTTGACGTAGATCTTCCTCTCGAAATCGGCGCCGTCGAGTTCCATGTATTCGTGCGTGTATCGCGCATAGCAGTAGTGGCAGCCGAATTCACAGCCGCGATAAGGATTGACAGTCCAGGAAAACGGCACGCGATTGGAATCGCAATGGTTCAGAATCGAGCGCACGGGCAACAGAAAATATTCCGTGCCGCGCTTGGCGTCGGCAAGCGGAGAGGAGGAGGCGAGACGGGCGATGCCGATGCGTTCGGGCACGGGCCCTGGTGGTAGCAGGGCGGCCGGCCCGCTGTCCCGTTGGTCCGGGACGTTGGGGAATAAGGTGGGTGTGGAATCTTTCCTGCGGCCACGAAGAACCCTCCGGTTGAAAGGAGGATTCTGAGAGGCCGTAGGAACAGTGGTTGCAGTCGCCATCACCCGTCTCGCGAAGCACGGGAAGAGTATTTCGCTTTTTGTTCGCCATGTCAAGAAAAATTTCGCTTTTTATTCGCTATACATCAATTCCGATAGATTCCCGTTTTGGTACAGGTGACGCTTGCGACCTTCGCGAGGTGAGTTTCCTTCGGGCTTACCGGACGGAGGGCTATACTGAAACAGAACGGGGAGCGACCATTGGCAAACAAGATCGGGATTCTCATCGTTGACGATGACGAAGCCAGCCAGTCGGCGTTGCGGCAGGTGCTGGACTCGGAAGGCTGGTATGTCCGCATTGTGCCGGTCTTGAACGACGCTCTCGCCGAATTATCCAGCGGCGAATGGTCCCTGGTGATCGTGAATATTGCGATGACGGGCCTCTGCGGGCCCTGTTTACCTTACCCTGAAGGAATTGGCGCTGGCGCCTGCCGTCGAAGAGGGCAAGGTCCGGGCGCGCGTGCTGTTTCTTGTTCCGGAAGCGCAGGCAGCGGAAGCCCGCCCGACACTGGAGAAGGAACGGCTGCCCAAATGTCCTTAAGCCTTTCCAATTCAATGATTTCCTGGAAAAAGTCAGCGACCTGCTGATGGAAACCGATTCACTGGACACGCCGATCCGCCGAGTCCGTCACGACGCCACCGCCGCGGACCGCAAGCGCAAAGAACAGCGGCGCAGGACACGAATCGGCCATCCGCCAGAACCGCCGCGATACCGGAATGTTCGCAAGGCGGGATGAGTATGTGATGACCGAGGAAGAAATCGCAGAGTACGAGAAATCTGAGAAGGAGGAGCGAGAGCAAAAGAGAAGGAAGAAGCTGCCTTATGATCGCTAGTTCGCCCCTGTTTCACGGAACATTCCACGCCCTGATTCATCTCGCCAAGTCGTAATTCATCTTCGCCCGCGCTACGGGGCCAAATCCGCGTGCAAGAAATCCGCACCTCCTCGTTCAAAGCACGGGTATGTGTACCAGAACGTGGATAGACCAGAGTCGAGGAGGCAGATATGTGGCACACAGCGATGCTTAGCTGGAGGGTGGTAGGAACCGCGTCGGTGGCGGCAGGATTGGTCGCGGCAGTGGTTTTTGGGGGTGGCGGGGCGGCGCAAGTACGGATGGAGGAGGGATCCTGGCGCCTGGGGGATCCCGTGCGATATGAAAACTTGAGCATTTTCCCGGTCTTAAGCCGGGGCACGGCCGATACGAGCGAGTTCGTGACGCTCGATGAAGCTCTCCAATCTGGCGATGTGGTGGTGACGGAAAGCGGCGGCGACGCGATGCAGCGTTCGCGCGACGGGCGGCCAGTCGCCATTCCGGAATCCGGCGGACCACGCGTGAACCAGCTCGTACTGATCAATCGAGGCAAACGTCCGGTGATTCTGCTTGCGGGCGAACTGGTGAGTGGCGGCAAGCAGGACCGCATCATCGCGAAAGACCGCATCGTCCCGGCGGGGGCTTCGCCGCTCCCTCTTGATGTGTTTTGCGTCGAACACGGGCGCTGGTCTTCCGGATCAAAATTCGAGGCGGCAAACCTGATGGTCCATCCTTCGGTGCGCGAGCAGGCTGCAGTGGATCAACAACAATCCAAGGTCTGGGATGCGGTGCGCAGCGGCACGACTTCCCGGTCTGTAGATGTCACCGGCGCGGCCCCGGCTGCCGGCCCACCGCCCGCAATTTCCGCTGCAAGCCTGGCCGGAGCCATGAGGAACGCTGCGCCCACGGAAGCCTATGCAAAGCTTTACAGTTCCGCCGCCACGGGAGTCCCGGTTGAATCGTTTGTCGACGAAGTGAAGAAAAGATTCGAGAGAGCAGACGTCCGGCCTCAAGGATGAGCGCGTCATTGGCGTTGTTGTGGCGTACGGCGGGCGAAGTGGCGTGGAGCGACATTTTTGCTTCACCGGCGTTGTTCGAGCGCTATTGGCCAAAACTGCTGCGAAGCTATGTCATCGAAGCCCTGGCCCGTCCACAGGTGAAAGAAGTCGCCACGGTCGAAGATGCGCGTGATTTCCTGCGCGCGCTCAAGGGCCGCGAAACCTCCGAATCCGAGCCGGGCGCGTACCGCTGGAATCAGGTAGAAGAAGGCCGTTACGTCGAAATCCGTCTTGACGCGCTGCGTCCGCCGGAAATCACTTTGCACTGGCTGAAGATTCACAGAACAAGCTAGCCGCCCGAACGATTCCGGTACTCGCCGCGTAGAGGCTCGTCCGCGGTCTGGAGCAGCCCTATTCGCGAGTCGGGCGAACGCCAGAGGCGGACGGCGCTCTTATCCGGCGTGGCGGCGAGCAATTCTTCGACCGTCGCGCCGAGGGCGGGATGTCGCAGACGCGGAGCAAGTTCCGCCAGCGGCACAAGTACGAAGCGGCGGTTCGCCATGCGCGGATGGGGGATTTCAATCCCGCCCGTGCGGATCACGCTCGCGCCGTAAAAGAGAACATCCAAATCGACGATGCGCGGCCCGCGCGCTACCAGCTTTTTGCTTCCGAGCGCGGCCTCAATTCCCTGTAGTGCGTGCAGCAGTTCCGAGGGCGGGAGCGAAGTCTCCGCCTCGATGGCGCAGTTCAAAAACCACGGCTGCTCGAGAAAATCTACCGGCTCGGTTTCATAGACCGAAGACCGGCGAAGCACTTGCACACCCGCGTCGGGCAGGGCAGCAATGGCACGATCGAGGTTCGCCGCTCGATCGCCGAGATTCGACCCCAGAGAAAGATAGATGAGCGTGCCGTCAGGCATACCAGAGAATGTAACCACAGATGAACACAGATAAACACTGATAAAGGCAAATCACTAAATGCCGATTCGCGAATTCATTCACGAGCCTCAGAGATTATTTGGATTGGAAGGGATTTTCTTTCCGGTTCTTTAATCCGTGTCTATCCGTATGCATCCGTGGTTTCAATCCATTTCAGAACAAACCATGCTGGTGCCGGGGCGGCTCCAGTCCGAAGTGCTTATAGGCAAGCGCCGTGGCGACGCGGCCGCGCTGGGTGCGGTCGAGCAGACCGAGCTGCATCAGGTAGGGCTCGTAGATTTCCTCGATGGCGTCTTCTTCTTCGCTGAGCGAAGCTGCAATCGTGCTGAGCCCGACGGGGCCGCCGGAATATTTCTGCAGGATGGTGAGCATGAGGTTGCGGTCCACTTCGTCGAGGCCGTGCTCGTCGACGCCAAGCATCTGCAGCGCTTCTTTCGCGACGGCGAGCGTGATGTGGCCCTTGCGCGCGCACCTGAGCGAAATCGCGCGCGCGGCGCAAGCAGGCGGTTCGCGACGCGCGGCGTGCCGCGGCTGCGGCGCGCAATCTCAAGCGCTCCATCGTCATCAATGGCGATGTTCAGGATCGACGCGGACCGGCGCACGATGCGCACCAGATCCTCCGGCGTGTAGAACTCCAGGCGATGAACGATGCCGAAGCGCGAACGCAGCGGGGCGGTCACCAGGCCCGCGCGCGTCGTGGCGCCAATCAGCGTGAAGCGGTTCAGAATGAAGGGATGAATCCTCGCGCCCGCGCCCTGCCCGATCACCAGGTCAATGCGGTAGTCCTCCATCGCCGGGTACAGAACTTCCTCGATGGCGGGAATCAGGCGATGGATTTCGTCGAGAAAAAATACTTCCTTCTGCTCAAGCGACGTCAGGATCGCGGTCAGATCGCCCTTGCGTTCCAGCAGCGGGCCGGAACTGGTCTTGATCACCACGCCCAGTTCGCTGGCGATGATTTGCGCGAGCGTCGTTTTGCCGAGTCCCGGCGGGCCGTAGAGCAGCACGTGATCCAGCGCTTCGCCGCGGCTGCGCGCCGCCTGGATGGCGATTTCGATATTTTCCTTCACGCGCGACTGGCCAATGTAATCGGCAAATCTTTTCGGTCGAACGCTGGCGTCAATGCGCGCGTCTTCATCCAGTTGCCGCGCCGGTGATGATGCGTTGCAACGGTTTTTCCAACCGCGGCTCGCTTCCCGTGCCCGAACTCACCGCTTCACCTCGCTGATTCCAGCGATCATCAAGAATGCTCCGGGACTTTTCATCGCGCGGCACGCGCACCCTTCTGCGCCGGCGCGCTCAACTGCTGCAGCGCGGCGCGCAGCAACGCTTCAAACTTCGGGCGACGCTGGCGATTCGGCGGATCTCGCGTCCCCATTATTTCCCGCGCGCTCGACGGCCTGCTCCGCGGCACGCTGTTCGTAGCCGAGATTGAGCAGCGCGGACACAACGTCCGCCGCAGCGCCCGTCGTCGCAACAGGCTGGCCGCGCGGTTTCCGGAGTTTCCATGGCGGCCAGCTTGTCGCGCAGCTCGACGACCATGCGCTCGGCGGTCTTGCGGCCGACGCCGGGAATGCGCGTCAGGCGCACCAGATCGCCCGAGCGAACCGCCGGGACCAGGTCGTCCACGCTCATGCCCGAAAGAATCTTCAGCGCCAGCACCGGCCCCACGCCCGAGGCGGAGATCAGCAGCTCGAACAAATGTTTTTCGCGGGAACTGAGAAAGCCGTAGAGCGAGATGGCGTCTTCGCGAACCTGCGTGTGAATCAGCAGCGTGACGTTCGAATGCAGATCGCCCAGCGCATAAAACGTCGAAACCGGAATGTGCACGAGGTAGCCGACTCCGCCCACGTCCACCAGAACCTGGTTGGGGCGCTTGTCTGCGAGCGTGCCGCGAAGCTGTGCAATCATTCCCTGAGTAACCTGCTCGCGATTATGGCGGCGCGCCGCCAGCGTGTCAACGCGACGGCGCGCGGAATTACTTTGCGTGCAGGTCGACGGAATCGATCACGCCGATGACGGCGGCGTCAATCGGAGAGTTGGGACGGCCGACGGCGGTCATCGCGGAAAAGCCTTCGGTGGTAAGCAAGACGCGCTCGCCGATGCCCGCGTCCACGGCGTCGAGCGCGAGCACAGGATCGCCGCGGTCGGTGCCGTCCAGATTGAGCGGCTGGACGACGAGAATCTTGCGGCCCTCGTGCGAAGGCGACTTCTGCGTTGCGACGACGTCGCCGATGATGCGGCCAATCAGCATGTGGGGAGTGTAGAGTCGGAAGATCGAAAGTTGAAAGATAAAAGTGCAGGCTACGCCACATTTCTCTCGTTCGAGTTCCGAGGTGGTGCGCGGCCTCAAAATCAGATTTGAAATCTCAAATTTGAAATTTCACAATAATATGGAGAGACTCTTGAATAGGCAATGAATCCTTGCCATGTCATGGTTTCTTTCTCGTCGCTTCCAGCTCTTTCATGAATTCATCACGGTCGCGGTGTGCTTGATCGGCTTGTCTCGATTTTGAAGTCAGATGTCGCTGGCCGCAGATGGTCGAATCCTGCAAATGCTGCGCCCGGCCTCGAAATTGTCGCGAAATTGCCTCGGCAAGAGATTTCAAATTTGAAATTTCAGATTTGAGATCTGAAAAAGCGCTCATACGTTCCATCAAACACTGCATGGACCGCACTTCGCCTGCGGAGCCGCAGGCAATATACAGGAACGCCAACAAGTTCACTTCGTTGTCCCGCGTTCAAAACCTTCAGCAATATTATTCGACACGGAAAGTGCTGCTCTCTCGATTTGATCGCGCAGGCTGCGATGGCGGCGGAGCGGCGGCTTCTCTCCGAGCGTAAAGACTCGCAAGAGCAAGATCGGAAGCGGCTTGCCAAACCGGGAGGTCTTCGAAACGCGAGTACTTCATTCGACCAATACCCTTCAGATTGTCAATCCCGGCCACTCCCGGACATATCTCGGCGTGAGCGACTTCTACCCCGGAATATTCACGGAATCCACGATGCCGACAATCGTGGCTTCGGTAGGAGGTTCGACGGGGAGAAACGGGAAGCTGGCTTCCCTGCCGCGGCACCAGTAGATCGTTTCGCCCGCGCCGGCGCCGACGGAATCGAGCGCGACGATGGGGCGGCCCTTGTCGCGGCCTTTGCGGTCGAGCGGCTGGACGATGAGCAGTCTCTGGCCGGTCAGGGAAGGGTTCTTCATCGTGCAGACGACGTTGCCGATGACGCGCCCGAGCAGCATGTTATTTCTTCCGCGCGGCGGCGAGTTCGGCTTCGTGCAGCGCGTCGAGCTTGACTTCGTCGACGATGCCCACGATCGCCGCGTCCACGGGACGGTCCTTGCATTCGGCGGCCATGCGCGCCGAGCTGCCCGTGACCACCAGCACGGTCTCGCGGAATCCGGAATCGACCGTGTCCACGGCGATCAGGTATCCGGATTCGTCGGCGCCTTCCGGGGAGATGGGCTTCACGACGAGGAGCTTCTTGCCTTCAAGGCGCGGGTCTTTGCGCGTCGAAACCACCGTGCCGACAATGCGGGCTAAAATCATATTGTGCAGACAAAATAATCAGAAATCAGAAACAATTTGTCGAAGCAGCTTCCGTATCGGCGACACCGCCACCGCCTGCGATACTGCGCCGCGTTGCGGCATCAGCGCCCGCGACGAGCGCTCGCCGCGCCTAGTGTCCGGCGGCGACGGCTGTCTTCCCGATGGGAAGAACGTCTTCGAGCGACTGATGCGGCCGCGGGATGACGTGCACGGCAATCAATTCTCCGACGCGCCGCGCCGCGGCTGCTCCCGCATCGGTTGCGGCTTTCACGGCAGCCACGTCGCCGCGCACCATCGCGGTGACATATCCCGAGCCAATTTTTTCCCAGCCAACGAGCGTGACCTTGGCCGCCTTGACCATCGCGTCCGAGGCCTCAATCATCGCGACCAGGCCGCGGGTCTCGATCATGCCGAGTGCTTCGCCCATGCTTCATCCTCCATGGCCGGCCGTCGAGAAATCACGGCCAGCGCTCCGACTGCAAAATCCATCGTCCCGAAATCTGCCGCAAATTCTCGTGCGATCAATTCACCGCAGCGCGCGATCTTTGCGCACGGCTTCTTCGATCAGCGCTTCCAGCTCTTCGCGCGTCACCGAAATGCGTTCCGGTTCGCAAGCGGCGCTCTCCGGCGCTATCGCTGGTCACGGGACACCCGGGAGTCACCGTAGCTGCCGTCGTGGTGCCGTAGCGGACGCGCGCCGCGAGCAATTTTTCCACATCACGGCCAGAAAGCAAGACTTGTTTGCCGAGCAGCTCGGTGGCCAGAGAAACCTGCGCGAAATGCTCGACCGTTTCCATGCGGAAAAACGCGGTGAGCAAATCGGCTCCGCAGGTCACGACGCCGTGATTGGCCAGCAGGATCGCATCGTAATCCTGCACCAGCGGCTCGAGCGCATCGGAAAGCTCCGGCGTGCCGGGCGTGCCATAGCGCGCCACGGGAATGCATCCCAGCGAAATCACCAGTTCGCTCAGCAGCGCCTTATTGAGCGGGAGTCCCGCGGCGGCGTGAGCCGTGGCAATCGGCGGATGCGCGTGGCAGACCGCGTGGACATCGGGCCGGCGCGCGTAAATCAGCAAGATGCATCGCCAGCTCCGAGGACGGCCTCGCGCCGCCCGGCAAGTTTCCGGCCCTTGAGGTCGGTGATCGACCAGATCGTCCGGAGACATCAGGCCCTTGCTGATGCCCGTGGGAGAGGTAAGAACGCGGCGCGAATCCAGGCGAACGGAAATATTTCCGTCGGTCGAGGCCACAAAAGCGCGGCCGTGAATCCAGCGTCCGGCCGTGCAGATTTCGCGACGGTGTTCGTCTTCGGACTTCATCGTGCCGGGAGAGATGGAATCCGCAAGCATCGGTCAGGGTCGGCCGGCTGCATCCTCTCTATATTCGCAAACGCGCGGCGAACATCGTGATCCGCCAGCAAGCATCCGGATGAACCGGAGTATATTACCCCGATCAGGCATAAATTCCGCGCTCTTTCAGCGCGAAGGCGACCCGGTCGATCGCCAGCATGTACGCGGCGACGCGGTTGTTGACTTTGTGAGTTTCCGCGTAGCGCACCACTTCCTCGAAACTGCTGCTCCAGAACGTCTTTCAACCGGTCGTTCACTTCCCTCTCGCTCCAGAAAAATCCCTGGCGGTCCTGCACCCACTCGAAGTAGCTCACCGTCACGCCGCCGGCATTGGCAAGAATATCCGGGATCACGAAAATGCCTTTGCGGTCCACGATCTCGTCCGCCAGCGCCGTGCAAGGGCCGTTCGCGCCCTCGCAAAGGATGCGCGTCTGCAAGCGATGCGCGTTTTCCGAAGTAATCTGGTTCTCCACGGCCGCGGGGATGACGATGTCGGCCGGCTGGAAAAGAACTTCGTTCGCGGTCATTTTCGTCCCGCCGCCGGGAAATTCCGGCAGCGGCTTGTGCTGGCCGTAAACCCAATCCATCAGCTTGGGAATGTCGAAACCGTTTTCGTTGTAAAGCGCGCCATGAATATCGGCAACGCCGACAATCTTGTAGCCGGCTTCGTGCAAAAGCTTCGCCGCCATCGAGCCCACGTTGCCGAATCCCTGAACGATGACGCGCGTATTCACGCGCAGCATGCGGAATTTGGCAAGCGCCCGGTCGCAATTGATCAGCACGCCCCGTCCGGTGGCTTCGTGGCGGCCGCGCGATCCGCCCAGATCGATGGGCTTGCCGGTGACCACCGCCGTGGTCGTGTGCCGCACGTGCATCGAGTACGTGTCCATGATCCAGGCCATGGTCTGTTCGTTGGTGCCCAGGTCCGGCGCGGGAACGTCGCGCTCGGGACCAAACCATTCGATCAGCTCCGCCGTATAGCGCCGCGTGATGCGCTCCAGTTCGCCGCTCGAAAGTTTGGTCGGATCGCAAATGACGCCGCCCTTCGCTCCGCCGAACGGAATGTTGACCACGGCGCATTTCCAGGTCATCCAGCTGGCCAGCGCGCGAACTTCATCGAGCGTTACGTTCGGCGCAAACCGAATGCCTCCCTTGCCCGGCCCCCGCACGATGGAATGATGAACGCGGTAGCCGATGAACACTTCGAGGTGGCCGTTATCCAGCATGACCGGAATGTACACGGTGATTTCTTTATTGGGATACTTCAAAAAGCGGTAAAGGCCTTCTTCGAGGCCCAGTTTTCGGGCGGCAGCTTCAAAGCGCGCTTCCGCGGACTCGTACACGTTGAATTCGTTTTGAGAAGTCAGCGTGGCCACGGCGAACACTCCTCGAGACGTCGCAACGATCCCGTTTGCACCGGGGCAGGCGAGCGCGGCCATTAAGATTCCGCCACCATTTCGCCAAAAAAATCGGCGACAAAACCGGCTCGCGGCCAGTATACGAACCAACACATCAGGGCGCAAGGAATGGAAGGATCGATGCAGGGAAGCGCGGTCGTGCCGGTCTAATCGCGCGGCGGTTTGCGCTCGACAAATTCCTCGATCAGAAGCTGCGCCAGGCGCGCGGCATCGTGACGCACCACGCCGTGCTCCTCCAGCAGATTATCGAGCAGGCAGCGCACGCCCATGCGCTGCAGTTCGCCGATATCCACGCGCACCGGCTCCGCGCCGCGCGAACTGTAGCGGCGCGCCACTTCCAGCGAAACCGGCTGATTGCTCGCAACCACCCAGTCGAAAAGCTTGCGGCGCGTGTGCCGGTAGATGGCGCGCACATGATCGGCAAGCGAGTACCCTTCGGTTTCGCCGGGCTGCGTCATCAGATTCGCAATATAGACGCGCGTTGCCGAGGAGGACTCGATCGCTTCGGCCACTCCGGAAACCAGAAGATTCGGCAGAATGCTGGTGTAAAGCGAGCCGGGGCCGATCAGAATCAGATCGGCGCGCGCGATGGCTTCGAGCACTTCAGGAAGAGGCCGCACATGGCGCGGATGCAAACGCAACCGCCGAATTCTTTTTGCCGCTTTTTGCAATGCGCGTTTCGCCGGAGACGATTTTCCCGTCCGTCATCACCGCTTCCAGGGAAACATTTTCAATGGTCGCGGGGAAAATTCGTCCCCGAATCGCAAGGACTTCTCCGCTCACGCGAACGGCCTCGGCAAAATCGCCGGTGACGTGGCTCAGCGCCGTCAAAAACAAATTCCCGAAGCTATGTCCCCGCAATCCGCGGCCTGCTTGAAAGCGGTACTGAAACAGACCGCCCCAGCAGCGCTTCGTCCTGCGAGAGCGCCACCATGCAGTTGCGAATATCGCCCGGCGGCAGGACGCGGTACTCGCGCCGCAGGCGTCCCGAACTTCCGCCGTCGTCGGTGACCGTGACGATTGCGGCGAGGTCGCTGATCGGATGACGGTCTGTGTCCTGGCGGCGCCGCGCGACGTAGTGCTTCAATCCATGAAGCAGCATCGAAAGGCCCGTGCCGCCGCCGATGGCGACAACACGCACACCCGGGTTGCTCAATACAGGCGGAACATTTTTTCGCGGGCGGCGCTTTTTCATTTTGACTGACTGCGGGATTACACGGCCATGTTGCGGCGATTATTACCGCGCCGGACTCAACCGCCGGACGCTTCGCGTTCGGGATAAAGCAGTTCGGTGAAGCGGGGATCTTCCTGAAGAAACGCAAAATCTTCGTCATTGCGCGCGTGGTAGCGGTTTTCAGGGCGCAATTGGATCGCCGTTTTCAAATTTTCCATGGCGGACTCGGCTTCCCCGGTCAGGCAATCCAGCGCCGCCATGGCGTAGAAAACAAAATCGGCCTTCGGAGCCAGCTTGCGCGCGCGAAGCAGATGATCGCGCGCTTCGTCCCAGCGCCCCAGATTCATCATCGCCACGCCCGCCTGATAGTGTTCTTCCGGCGTGCGAAGCGACGGCGCGGCCTGCTTGGCCATGCGCTGCTCGGTAATGCGCAGATGAACCTGCGCCCGGTCGGCAAGTTCCTTGCTTGGCCCAGCAATGGCTTTCTCCAGCAATTCCTTGGCTTTTGCGAGCTTTTGTTGATGGAAATGCTGTACGGCCTGCTCGTAAAGCTTCAATTGTTGCTCGAAGCGAGGGTCGACCATCTGCCGGACGGCTTCGGCATGCGCCGCGACTTTCTTATCAGCCTTATTTTTCAATGATTTAGACTTTCGAGATGGGGCGCTCGATTCCCGTCCCCTACCGCGTTTCGATGACTTTCCCGTGCGTGCCATTGGCGGGAGTCTAGCAGAGGTCAACTCCCTCGTCAACGCAACACCGCCTCTTCAAGAAAGCGCGCACTTCACCGCACAGCAAGCAGCCAAGATTACAATCATCGCTCGCGGATTACTTATTGGCCGCTTGTGCCTTCGCAGCCGGGGATGCGGACGCTGGCGCAGCCGCCGCAGTTAGCGGTTCGGGCGCCAGAACTTTTTTCACTGGATCGGAGATGTCGTGCGCATGAGCGACCAGCAGCGCCACCTGCCAAAGCTGCGTATCGTTCAGCGTTTCCTTGAAGCTGGGCATTCCGCTCAGCCGGATTCCGTTCACGGCTTTCCAATAACTCTCTTGCGGCGGGTCATCGGTCACACCCTTACCTTTGAAAAGCAATGGTCGCATGCGGATACATGTTGTTTGCGATGGTCGGCGGTGTGCTGGTCGGGCAAACCATGGCATCCGGCGCACTGATCCTTATAGATTTTTGCGCCAGCCAGGAAATTCTCTTCGTTGGCGGGAATCGGCGGTGCGGGGACGTTGGCTTTGTCAATGTGCGCGTCCAGAGATTTGTTCGCCAGTTGCTTTTCAAACGGCATTGGCGGATCGTTCGCCGCCACTGGAGCCATTCCGGAAACAAAGTAGTAATAGACCGCCACCCGTCAAAAGCAAAACTCCGACTATCAATCCAAAGACAAAACTTTTCATCACGAGTCTCCTCTTCCGTGTAACACCATACAGGAACTTCAAAGCATCCGCTGGCTGATTTTTGCGCCAAGCGAATTATAGAGCCGGAAGGTTAAGAACCAGTTTAACGCCTTTCGGATGCCCGGAAGCCGCTGCCATTCGAATCTGGAAACCCGCCCCAGGAAAATCGGTCGTCTCTGGTATTTGCGATCACGTCCCGGCAAGAAGCCAGGGCAGTTGCCCCGCGCTGCCGCTGTCTGGTCGAGAAACAGGCGCGGGTTTGAGGATTGGCCTGTTTTCATGCCTATGTTATAAGAGAAGTCCGGTCAGTCCGGATAACCGTGCCCTTTATCAATTTTCCTGCTCGCGAAATTAATTGCAAGCTCGTGTACTACGGCCCAGGTCTGGGCGGAAAAACCGCCAACCTGCAGTGGATCTATGACCACACGGGGACCGCGCAAAAGGGCAAGATGATTTCTCTGGCGACAGAGACCGACCGTACTTTATTTTTTGATTTTCTGCCCATCGATCTTGGAACGGTGCGCGGATTCAAGACTCGAATTCATCTCTACACGGTTCCCGGGCAGGTGTTTTACGAGGCCAGCCGCAAGCTGATCTTGAAGGGCGCCGACGGCGTGGTGTTTGTCGCCGATTCCCAGGAAGAGCGGCTGGATGCGAATCTGGAAACGCTCGACAACCTGCGCGAGCACCTCAAGGAACACAAGCTCGACTTCAGCACGATTCCCTATGTGCTGCAACTCAATAAGCGCGACCTGCCGGGAATCCTCTCCGTGGAAGAACTCACCAAGCACCTTCAGGTCAAAGGCGAACCCGTCATCGAGGCTGTAGCGATCACTGGCCAGGGCGTATTTGAGACCTTGCGGGAAGTTGCCAAATTGGTCCTTGCCGAACTGAAAAAAGGTTCATAACAACAGACGAGCCTGAAAACCAGGTGTTTCGCGCGATCCGAATTTGCGACTGTGCGAAAAGCTGCCTCCGCCGTACTGTCCCAAAGTTCAGTGTCACGGTCCGGTACATCATGCGGAACGCCATGCTATTATTCGCGACCGCCGCCCATTTGCAGTTCTATAATTGCTGCTTGAACGTTCGATCATGCCCCTGATTTACCTTAATCATGATGAATCATCATCACCGTCATTCTTTCCGGCCTCCGACCCTTCCGCGGAAAAACATCTCGCCGAAATCCAGGAACAGCTTCGAAAACTGGAAAGGCGCGACTGGTGGCTCTGGAGCATGGCGGTTATCGTGATGCTGTTGCTCACGTTCGCGGTTTTCTCCATGAGTTTTCCTGGACTGGTCAAGATGGAGGATCCGTTTTTTCAATCCAGCCTGAACCGAGCCGTGCGGGGCCTGATTGGGCTTGGTCTTGATCTTCAATGCCTACACGATTTATCAGCAGGTGATGGTGAAGCGATTGCGCCGGCAGTTTTCCACGCAAGCTCGATGAGATGCGAGTCCTGCAGATGCGGGCGGAAGAATTTGAAAGGCTGGCGCTGGTCGATCCGCTCACGGGCCTGTCCAACCGGCGCGTTGCCGAGGAGCGATTGGCGTCGGAGGCTTCCCGCTCGCAGCGCTACGGGCATCCGCTCACCGTGGTCGCGTTCGATCTGGACAAATTCAAACAGATCAATGACACCTACGGCCATCCCGCGGGGGATCAGGTCCTGAAGGAATTTGCCGCGCGACATTGGCTCGGCGATCCGTTTGTCGGACTTCGCCGCGCGCATGGGCGGCGATGAGTTTCTGGTGCTTCTCCCGGAGTGCGCCACCAGTCAAGTCGACGCTTCTCCTGGCAAGGCTTGCGGCCCATGGAGACCGAATACAATGGGCAGAAAATCTCCGATCCGTTTCTCGGCTGGATGGGTGGGATACGAAACAGGGCGAAACAACAGAACAGTTTCTGGAGCGCGCCGACCGCATTCTTTACGCGGAAAAGCGCGCAGGGAAGATGGCCGCTAAGGAACCTTCACACGTCGTGTAAAACGACGCGACGTTTCGTTTCAGGCACCCCCAATGCAGTCAGACTAGCCATAGCATGAAGCTTTGACAATTTACTTGGGAGAAATGGATTTTCGTTATGGGACCTCGAGTGGTCTTAAAGTAATGGTTGCCCTCGTCAACCGCAGGCGCAGCCAGCGTCTGTTTCTTCAAGTCCGGATCGTTGTGGAAGGGAAAGTTGCCGGCAATCCCAAATTCTCCGAGAAAACTCACACCGTCCTCGTCAACGCGCATGGCGCGCTCGTCGAAATGAGCGTTGCGCCGGATCAGGGACAGGCCCTGACATTAACGAACATCCTGACGAACCAAATTCAGGGATCGAAGGTCGTCCTCGTTACCGCAGGCGAGGCAGGAAAATTCAGCGTGGCGCTGGAATTCACAGCCCCAAATCCCGATTTCTGGTCCATAAGTTTTCCACCTGAGGATTGGTCCGGGCACAACCCGGATGGCAAGAAATAAATCTAATTTCTTCATGCAGTTAACGAGGATGTGTCCTGATGGGTGTGGATCGCTCGACCACAACTTCCGGCGGCGTGTTCACACAACCAGTTCAGGAACTTCCATGTGGCCGGAGCTAAACACGATGCTGAAGGCCTTGACGACGCTGGGGTCGAATTCCGTACCCGAACCCTTCTGAATGACTTCCTTGGCCTCGAATGGCGACATCGCCTTCCGGTACGGCCGGTCGCTCGTCAGGGCATCATAAACATCGGCGACGGTAATGATTCGCGCCTCTAGCGGAATTTCTTCGCCGCTGGTCGGGTGATAGCCGGAGCCATCATATTTATCGTGGTGCGCCAGGATAATAGGGAGGATTCGGTGGAGCGCGCCCCCGACGGGTTGAAGGATCTCTACTCCGGTCGCGACATGCTTTTTAACTTCTTCAGTTTCATCGTTCGTCAGTCGCGCTGCTTTGTAAAGCAACTCCCGGCTGATATCGATCTTTCCGATATCGTGAAGAAGGGAAGCGGCGCGAATGTCCTCGATGCGCTCATTATCCAGACCCAGTTCCGCGGCAATCCTTGCGGCATAGATCGACACGCGATACGAATGGTTCTGTGTGTACTTATCTTTGGAAATAAACTGGCGAAGTATGAGCAACAAACCATGATAGGTGTGCCGTAATTCAATAATTTTTGCCTGGTTGCGGTCGCACAGCATCCCCATCGTATAAGCGATCACCATCAGGATCCCGCCCCAAAGAGCAATGTCGAACCATTTGCTATCCGCAATCGATGTCTGCCCGTGGCTGGCGAACAATCCAGGATTGAAGTAGGTGATCAGGACGACGACAAAGATGCTTGCCACGGCCGTCAAGGTGGCGTGGCGCCGGCCAAAAAAATATGCTGAAAACAGCGTGGGAAGAACGTAGAAGTCGAGGATCACCCGATGCATGCTGACCATATAATTCAGGATCAGGGCAATGACAAACAGTGAAAGGAGCAGCCACAGCTCACCGTTGATTTTTTTCAGCCGATTTAGCCAGCTCGACTTCATTTTCATTTCTCCTGGCAAGTCAATCTCGCGGGGCGATCCTAATGGGGCTTCTTCTACGTAAAGCGAAAGAAAATAAAGGGGTTATAAGGCCAGTCTAACCGGATTGCCTTACGCATTGGGAAACCGATACCGGGATTTTGCCCACACTGGAATGGTCTAACAGGGCGTAACAAAATGCAACAATTCCCGAAATGGGGCTTGTCCGAATGACTAATAGCGCGAGTTGTTTTTAGGGCACAAATTAAAAGGGAGGTGAAAACCTGATGGTCTTCACCTCCCGGGGTGGGGTGGGGTGTTGCTGAGTAAACTCGTTAAGCCGAAGCGTATGAAATATCGGCGACCTTTCGCGAAACACCCACCGGCATCAAACCTTCTACATTCGTTAAGTCATCAGATAACACACGGCGTTGGAGGTGTCAACACGAAATTTTGACGACCGCGTTGGGCTCTCATTCCAGATTCCTCAGCTGTCCGCCCTGTCACCCAATGCGCGGAGTGACCGCTACATTAATGGCTGCGTGAAATGTTGCATGATGTATCGAAGACTCAGGGCCGGGACGAGGTAGTCGCTGCGGCATGGTCCAGCACCTCTCGGACTCGGCGGCACAATATTCTCGGGCTATAGGGTTTTTTAAGGACGGCAATTCCGCGTTCCACAATCTCAGCCAAAGCCATGGTCTCATTGGTATAGCCGGTGGCAAAGACAACGGGGACGCCTGGCTTCATTGCCGATATGGCCGCAAAGACTTCGGGCCCGCTGCGGCGAGGCATGATCACGTCCAGAAGAACGAGCGCGATGGAATTGCGATGAGCGGAAAATAGGGCGACCGCTTCCTCGCCGTCATGGGCAATCAAGACGTGATAGCCCAATGATTCGAGCGCGGCATGCGCCATTTCGCGAATGCCTTCATGATCCTCAGCGATGAGGATCGTTTCCGTTCCGCCACGGACCGGGTGATCTTCGATTATAAACTTCTGAAATTCCATTTTCGGCGAACTTTCATTTACGGGAAGATAGATATGGAACGTGCACCCTTGGCCAGGCTCGCTTTCCAACTGGATGAAGCCGCCATGCTGTTTGACGATGCCGTACACCGTGGCGAGTCCCAGCCCTGTGCCTTTTCCCGCTCCTTTGGTGGTAAAGAACGGCTCGAAGATCTTCTCGCGGACTGATGCATCCATGCCCGTGCCGGTATCGGTCACGCGAAGCTCAGCAAAACGGCCGGGCTGCAACGCCGCATTGCGGCGACATTCCTCCTGCGAGAATTCGACCTCACGCGTTTCGATCGACAGGCGCCCGCCTTTCGGCATGGCGTCACGGGAATTGATACACAGGTTTATCAGCACTTGCTCGATCTGCGTCGGGTCCGCTCGAATCACCGACAAATCCTCCTGCAGAATCGTCTTCAACTCGATATCCTTGCCAATCATGTTGTCGAGCAGATTCAGGACATCCTGCACGGTTTGATTGAGGCTGAAGTTCCGGGGCTCGAGAATCTGCCGGCGAGCAAAAGCCAGCAATTGCCGGATCAGCGCCGTGACGCGGTCGCATTGCGAATGAATCTTCTTGAAATAAGCCAGTAGCTGGGGATCGCTCGAAGCGGCTCGTTCCTCTCCCAGTTCGGCCCATCCCAGAATGGCGCCAATCACGTTGTTGAAATCGTGCGCGATGCCTCCGGCGAGTTGGCCGATAGCTTCGAATTTCTGCGCGTGCCGGAGTTGCTGTTCAAGCGCGCGCCGCTCGGTCATGTCTCTGGAAACGGTGGCGACGAATCGCGGTTCGCCGGTCTGCGGATCATTGACCTGGAAGCCCACGAAATCCATCGGGAGGGCCTGGCCGGTCTGATGATGACGAAACCTGAGTTCACCCTCCCAGTGTCCCTCGGAACGCAACGCGTGCGAAGATCGTTTCACGGAACAGCGGCAGGTCATCGGGCGCGATGTAGTTCACCGTGCGCGTTCCCTTCACTTCGTCCGCACTGGCGATGCCGAGCAGAGCGCGGCCTGCTGGGTTCACATACTCCACATTCCCGTGGAGATCCGCCACGGCAATGAAATCACGGCTGTTTTCCACCAATGTAAAAAACTTCTGACTCTCGTCTTCGGCGCGTTTGCGTTCCGTGATATCAAGCGCCACCACGAGCGCGGCGGGCGATCCGGAATATTCCATCTGGTGCAAGATACATCTCCACATCGATCACCGAACCGTTCTTCAGGCGATGATGCCAATGCCCGGCCTGCTGCCTCATGGCAGGATCGCCTTGAAATATTGCCAGAAGTGCAGGAACTTCTTCGGCGGGATGGAGGTCGCTGGCGCTCATTTGCAGAAATTCGATGCGGATCATACCCGTAGTGACGAAGCGCCGCGTCGTTGACCTGAAGAATTTGCAGGCTCTCCCTCTCAAATACCCACATGGGGAGTGGATTGTTGGTAAACAAGAAACAGGGAGTTGGCTTCGCTCTGGCGCAGGGCTTCCACCATGAAGGCGCGGGCATCGCGCAGGGATTTTTCCTCCAGGGCGCGAGTGACCACCAGAGGGAAGATGCGCCAGATTCGTTTTCAGGACGTAATCCGTCACGCCTTGCCGGATACATTCGACGGCCACTTCTTCGCCCAGCGCCCCCGTGACCAGGATGAAAGGGCATTTCGCGGCCGGCCTGGCGCATGGCTGAGAAAGCCTCCATGCCGGTCCAAACCGGGAAGCCGGTAATCCGCAAGGACGATGTCGAATGGCAAGCGCGGAAGTTGAGCGAGAAACTCCGCGCGGGTACCAATGACATCGTGGGTGGCAATGGAATCCGGCCCGCTGAAGTTCATGAAGGTAGAGTTCCGCGTCGGTCGGCAGAATCCTCAATGATCAGAACGCGCAGAGGCGCGGACATGTTCCAGGACGCGGCCATGGGCGGATGCAAGGTGGTTTGACTCATCCCAATTTTTCCAATGTGGCGTCGAGAATGCTGCGCTGGCGTTCGCCGAGTGGCTTTTCCAGGTTGATAAACGACCAGAAAAGCCCACACGGGCGGTCTGAATTACAGATCAATCGCTCAGGAAACCGCGTGCACACACCACGGTTTGGATATCGGCAGAATGGGGGAATCACTTCAACAATCGCAACGCGCAGCGGAGCAATTCGGGTGCCTTATACGGCGGCAGGCTGTTTGAGGACAAGAGAAGGAGAACTTTCCACTTGTTTCATTCGTTTTTCCTCGTACATGCGCGCGTCCGCGATTCGGAGCAATTCCTCGAGGGACGGCTGACGCACGGCGGGGACATCGGCGACGCCCACGCTGAGGGACAGGCGAAATCTCCATGTGGAAAGGGCATTAATAAAGTCCACGCGCTGCTGGATGCGTTTGCGGACTTGCTGCGCCGAGTCCCGCCCCGCGTCTGTCATCAGGACGCAGAACTCATCCCCGCCCAGCCGCGAGAGAATGTCGGACTGGCGAAAACAGGCGCGAAGAACATTCGCGGTAACAATGAGCGCGCGGTTGCCCTCCAGATGCCCATAGGTGTCATTGATCAATTTCAGGTTATCCAGATCCACGTAAACCAGCATGGCCGCTCCCTTGCGAAGGATCAATCGCAAGTGCTGCTCGGCGAGAGCCAAAAATCCGCGCCGATTGTGCAGGCTGGTCAAGTCATCGATCAGAGAAAGACTCTGCACCATTTTCTGGAGCCGATGACGCTCGATGGAATAGCGTAACGACCGGGCCAGCGCGGCGCGGTCAAGACCCTCTTTCGCGAGGAAATCCTGCACGCCTTCCTGAAGCGCCTCCAACGCGAGCGATTCATCTTCCAACTCGGACAAGATGACCAGAGGCATGTCCGGCGCAGCGGCTCGAGCGGCTTGAACAAACGCCCGGCCTTGCTGCCGCTTTGACCCTAAATCCAGAAGAATGACGTCCATCTCGGCGCTGGAAAGACTCTCCGCGGCAAGGTCCAGGCCTGTGACGTGGGTAATCTGAAACTGGGCGGGCCCTTCGGATTCGAGCAGCCCGCGCACGCGGCGTGCCCCTTTAGCCTCACCAACCAGGAGAATGCGAATCAGCGCTCCATTCGATGACACCTGTCGGCCTCAAGATTCCCGCGCGAAACTCCACGTGGGCAGACCAACCCATGGCGTGATTCTTCGGACGTCGCAATGGAGCCGGGCAGCCCAGCGAACATGGGAAATCAGCTTTCTGGAAGGGGGAACTGTAGTGTTATCTAAGGTGGAAACGATGTCAAGTACAGTGACGCCGCGTGCCGTTACAAAGACAACACACACATCGCGTCACTCTCGCTCCCCTAAGATTAAAATCTATTCACAATAAAGTATTCAGTCCGTCATCATTATTTCCTTGACAAGTATGGGGGGAGGTACTTAATGATGCCCTAACAGTACAGTTAATGAGGCCAACCCAGCCTCGGGCCCTCCATTTGTCGTGGATCGACTGCAACTTTTTGGTGCGATCATGGCGAATTTCCTCTGCGAGCATTGCCGGAAAGAAACGAAGTTTCTTCCAATCCATACGGCGACTCAAATCGCCGGCGTCAGCCGTTCCACTGTCTATTACTGGATGGATCATGGATGGATTCATTGGCGCGAGCTGCCCAGCGGACGCCGCGTGATCTGTCAGGAGTCGCTCAGTCATCAAGCCCGATCGCTCGACGCAGATTTGCGCGCTCCCAAAAAGATTTCGTCCGAAACTGTCCGACCGCGTACAACCCGGTAAGTTGACGCGCCCTTGATTACGGCCTAAGTTTCACGCCGCACCGAGAAATGAGCTGCAGTTGAACGGAGGCCGTCATGACGCGAAAGAGAAGAATCGCGATGTTGGGATTGGATCTTTGTCTGGTCCTTATTATTTCAATTCTCGGCCCGGTTCATGTGATGGCGTCCCCACAAACCAAGACCGCTCCGCCGAGGAAGGCCCCGCCAACGAGCAACCAGATGACGAACATTCCGTACTACACCCTTCGGGACGGATTGAGTTCGACGCTGACGCTAAATAACCTCACAACGTCCGCGATGCCGGTGACTGTCACCCTCTACAACACGCAGGGCAAAGCTCAGATGCTGAACCCGATCACCCTGGACCCGCACGCATTCAAGCAGATTGAGTTAGGCGACGTGGTGGCCAGTGATGAATTCGACTCGGGAAACGTCGAGATCGCCTTTAGCGGCATCACCATGGCTGTAACGTCCCAAGTAAGCGTCTATTCAAAGGCGAATCGTGTGTCGTTCGAATCGCGCGAAGCGGACATGATGGAGTTTGAATCCTCGAAGTTGGCGGGAATCGCGTCGCTGCCGAAAGGCGCAGATGGCTTCCTCGCTGTGACGAATACGGCCGCCACCAAGGTAACCGTTCAACTGATGATCGGGCGAAGGAAACAGGAGGTTCCGCTTTTCCCGCGCCAGACGGAAGTGGTAAAGCTGAGCGATGCAGGAAATGAGCATCGTGACGGTGCCATTTTGGTCTCGTTGCAACACGACGGCATGCCGGGCGATGTAATCGCTACAGGCTACACGCTAAATATGAAAGATGGGTATTCTTCTGCGTTCACGATAAGTGATCCCGGCAACCTGCGCTCCAGCACTCTGGCTGGAGTGCATTTCCGCGCCGGTGGGCCGGACCCGAGCGAAGGGTTCCCTGAAGACACCAATTTTCGCTCGCCCTTGCTGCTTGCCAATGTCGGCACAAAGCCAGTAAGCGCGAAAGTATCCGTGGACTACACGATCGAGGAAAAGGCCAAAGTGACCCCAGTCGACCCTAAAAAGCCGGCTCCCATCGACCAGAAATTCAGCACCGTCTCCGTTAAGCAATTGACCATAGCCCCCGGCGACGTGCAGCGCATCGAACTATCTGACGAGCTAGCTGGGCTTGGGGATCGTCGGCCCCCTGGAGAGGCTGG
The DNA here is from genome assembly GCA_963757625.1 of Terriglobia bacterium. Taxonomy (GTDB): domain Bacteria; phylum Acidobacteriota; class Terriglobia; order Acidiferrales; family UBA7541; genus Palsa-360. The sequence goes on from CAVWSJ010000007.1 coordinate 1,426,534, forward strand.
CGTGGATATTACTTACGATGGGCCTGCAGGCTCCGTCATCGGACAGCTCACAAGCTCCGATCAGTCCGGCGACTATTCCTTCGAAGTGCCGATCAAAGACCCGGCGGACCCAATGGCGATGGTGGAGAGCGCCTACCCCTGGACGACCGAAAACGGCACGGATACGGTTTTGCATTTGAAGAACACGACTGAAAAAAGCGTGAGCGCCCTTGCCATCTTCGTGTTTCCAGACGGCGGAGGTTACAGCCCAGATCGCATTGTGCTGGAGCCGCATCAGTCCATAGCGCTTGACATCCAGAAACTGAAGGACGCTAAAAAACCCGACGTGCAGAAGCAGATTTTTCCTGCGAACGAGGGCCACGGCCTGCTGTTTTGGCACCAGGAAGATCCCGCCAGCATGATTGGCAGGGCTGAACAAACGAATGTCAAGGAAGGCATTGCCAGAAGCTTTAGCTGTGAATCCGCATGCTGCGATAACTTCTACTGGAATTCCTTTCAACTGGGACCCTCTTCGCTGACCGGGGCCATCGGCGGGAGCGGGTCGTTTCAGGGATATGAATCCTTTACGAATTGTAGCGGCGAGACGTACCCAAATTCAAATTACCTGCTAGGCTATCCCGTCTCCGCCGGCTGGGACACATCTGACTCTAGCGTGGCAACCGTAAGTGGCGGGGACGTGAGCTACGTGGGAGCAGGGACAGCTACCATCACTGCCAACTTCACTTACCCCGAATACAACCAAGAAGTATCTTGCGTTGTTGGTGCTACCTGGCCTGACGCTGAAGAAGCGTCAGTGACGGTTCTACCGCCGGACCACGTAGTGATATTAAATGATAGTAATGGCCCACCAGGCGCATGTTCCACCACGGGAATATGGGTCCGCCAAATGACCGTATCACTTCAGGATGCAAATAACGTTACGGTGCCACAGAATTATTCGACTGTTGAGACTTACAGCGATCCATCCTCACCGACTAGTTCATGTCCTTCGCCTTGGAATGTGGCTCCTGTTGCCTCCTCATGCGGGGTTACGACAACGGGGTACTGCCCGACCTGCACTGGAACTTGGACCGACACCCTGGCTGTTGCTAATAATTTTTGTAGCAGCGGAATTACAGTGTCAAGCGCTTGCGGGTTCAGCGAGACTTCCACGTGGGCAATGTGCAGCAACGGCCTAACTAACAACGTCTGGACTTCCCCTCGCCAGACCCTCAGCGACGGTATAACGGCGAATAGCAATTCAACTCAATTCACAACAGGGACGAAACTCTATCCGTAGGAGGGGCAATGGATTTCATCAAGCGCACATTGGCACCTTTCTTTTTTATAATGCTTTTTTCTCTCTCAGGCCCAACTAAGGGCATTTCACAACCTAGGCAGACCGGTATGGTTGGTTCAGTCCAAGGGGTAGTCCTTGATAAGGATCGTAAACCCATTTCAGACGCAACCGTTTATGGGCTCCCCGAGCAAGACATGCGGAAACCGATTTTTACCACTTCTGACGCTGTCGGTACATTCGTACTGGACAACATACCCATAGGATCTGTTTATGTTACTGCTTTCAAAGTAGCCGATGGCTACCCAGACGGATTTTACGCCTTCTTCAAAACTAATGAACAAGCCTGGGCAAAGGTGGACGTTAAGCCGGGACAGGCAACTACGGGGGTAACGATCCAGCTAGGTCCAAAAGCTGCCCATCTCAGAGTTGCAGTCACGAATGAGAACGGGGAGCCCGTCCTTGGGAGCTTCGTATTCGACCGGGATGATGTTCCTGGACCTTTCACGACGAGCGCACCAATAGATGGAGCAATACTCGTTCCGCCAGTGCCATTTCGGTTCTCCGTTGAAGCAGATGGATATGAAACATGGCATTTTGGGGGCGCGAAGTGGAGAGGTAAAGAAGGCCTCATCAATCTCAAGTCTGGTGAAACCTTTAACATTTCCGTGCAGTTACACAAGAAGTAAAAGAATTGAGGAGGCTGAAATGCGCTTGAGAACGATATTGCTCTTGGTCTGTTTTGCCTTGAGTCAATCCGACCACGTTGAAGCACAAGATAATAATATAAACCAACCGCAAGAAGATCTGTCCGCCTTACGGACAGATGTCACAGCGATCCAGGCCGAGCAACAGCAGATCATTACTCGGCTGGACGAACTTAAGCAGCTTCTTCAGATTAACAGTCGGCAACCCACTCCGGCTGCAATGCCTGGTCCGCAACCGCCAAGCACTTTGGATATTCGTGGAGAGCAATTCGAGGGTGGTAGTACGGCCGGCGTTGCTCTCATAGAATATTCCGATTTCGAGTGTCCATTCTGCGGAGGATACGAGCGGGAGACCTCTCCGCAGATCTTCGACAACTACATAAAAACTGGCAAAGTAAAACTTTATTATCGAGATTTGCCCTTGCCGATGCACCCGCATGCATTGCAGGCTGCGCGCGCGGCGCGGTGCGCCGGTGAGCAGAACGAATATTGGGAAATGCATGACAGCCTGTTTGCCAGACAGAACGCCCTCTCCGATCCCGCATTGCTGGACCGCGCGAAAACAATGCGTCTTAATACACAAAAATTTGGTGAATGCTTCTCCAGCGATAAGTTCAAGGACGATATTCAGAAAAGCATCGCCGAGGCGCAGAAATTAGGAGTTCAGGGGACGCCCACATTCTTTATCGGGACCATCGACGCGAATGGAGACGTGGTGAATATCAGCAAGCGAATTAACGGGGCCAAGCCTTATGCGGATTTCCAGGCGGCGCTGGATGAAGTGTTGAATTCGAAGACGGATGCCGCATCGGCGCACTGAGGCCTGGTTCGCGCGGGACTGGTGTCACAGCGTCTTTGGTAGCGTAGGCTTCAGCCTGCGTGGTTTTCAGGTTTGGTACTAGCGACAGAAATTCGCACAGGCTGAAGCCTATGCTACTGGACCCATCGCCCTAACGCTTTTCTTTGAATTTTTTGGAGGTCACCAGTGAAAATTCTGCAGGTGTGTCTGAATCGAAAGTCGCAACTCGTTATGGTTCTGTGCTTCATCGCGCTCACGGTGCGGGCGCAGGACGACCGTTCGCAGATCGGCAAGGAAGTCGCGATTCCCCGCCATCTTCAGGACGGCGAAGAGTATCAACTGACGATCCCGCAGCTCATCGCCTTCGGCGAGAAACTCTTTACAGCCAAGTGGACCATTCAGGAAGGCGAAGGCCGGCCAAACACAAAAGGCACGGCCGCCGGTCCGCCGCTTTCCGATCCCACTGACCCGCTTGTTTTCCCGCGCAATTTCAATCGAATCTCCGGCCCTGATTCCAATTCGTGCTCGGGCTGCCACAACGAGCCCTTTGTCGGAGGGGGCGGCGATCACGTAACGGATGTCTTCGTCCTCGGCCAGCGTTTTGATTTCGTGACGTTCGACCGGAACGACTTCATTCCCACGCACGGAGCCGTTGATGAACGAGGACAGGCAGTCACGCTCCAGAATGTCGCCAACGAGCGCAAAACCATCGGCATGAACGGCTCCGGCTTCATCGAAATGCTGGCGCGGCAGATGACGGTTGACCTCCAAACGATCCGCGATTCGATTCCCTTCGGAGGCTCAGAGGCCCTGGTGACTAAAGGCGTGCCGTTTGGCGCTCTCAAGCGAAACATGGACGGCACTTGGGACACCTCCGCTGTGCAAGGCCTGCCCGCGCCGAGTCTGGCTTCGACCGACGCGAGCCATCCGCCGAGCCTGATCATCATGCCGTTCCACCAGGCGGGCGCCGTCATTTCTTTGCGCCAGTTCACCAACAACGCCTTCCCGCAGCACCACGGAATCCAGCCCGAGGAGCGTTTCGGCATCGGCTTTGACGAAGATGGCGACGGATTCAGGAACGAACTGACGCGGGCCGATATTACAGCCGTCACAATTTTTCAGGCGGCGCTTCCGGTTCCCGGTCGTGTGACGCCCGATGAACCGGAGGCGCGTGAGGCAGCGCGACGGGGCGAGCAACTGTTTTCTCAGCTTGGCTGCGCCGCTTGTCATGTTCCCATGCTGCCGCTCGGTGACCGAGGTTGGATCTACACCGAACCAAATCCGTTCAATCCGTCAGGCAATCTCAGGTTGGGTGACGCGCCTGCGCTTTCCATCGATCTCACGAGCGGCGAATTGCCTGGGCCTCGATTGAAACCGGATGCGAAAGGCGTCGTCTGGGTACCGGCCTTCACCGATCTTAAACTTCACGACATAACGACTGGGCCAGAGGATCCGAACGCGGAGCCTCTCGACCAAAACCAGCCGGCGGGCACGCCGAAGTTTTTCGCGGGCAATACAAAATTCATCACGCGCAAATTGTGGGGCGTGGGAAATTCAGGGCCTTACATGCATCATGGAAAATTCACAACGATGCGCGAAGCGATTCTGGCACATTCCGGCGAGGCGCTCCTGTCGCGGCAGAATTTTGAGGCGTTGTCCGGATATGACCGGGACTGTGTGATTGAATTTCTAAAGACACTTCAGATACTTCCGCCACAAAGAACGCCCGTTGGAAACGATGGCGACAGAAGCCGTTGATCGGGCGACGGGCGCGAATCGCATGCCTCACATCCGCTACTTTCGCTGGTCAATCGGCGCATGCGGCCGCAGGTTTTCTCCCAGATACACCTGTCTGGGGGCGGGCGATTTTTTGCTCGGGGTCGTTGAGCATCTCTTCCCCCGGGCGATTCTGGCGCCGGATTGCTGTGCCGCATTTCTGCCGCCTCAAGCAGTGCCGAGCCGACGCCCTTGCCGCCGACTTCAGAAGAGACCCGAACCCGCCTTGCTGGGCGCAAAATTAGGCACAATAGAAGAAACTCGATTTCTGCGAATCGGAGCTCAAGGAAACTAGCTCAATGATAAGATTGAGCTATCTTGCAGCGCGCCCGTAGCTCAGCTGGATAGAGCATCTGCCTTCGAAGCAGAGGGTCGGGAGTTCGAATCTCTCCGGGCGCGCCATCTAATTCCGGGGCGCTCGACAAGATCGACCGACTAGTCAATCAAATGACGAGGCGAACTCCAAAACTTGCCGTAGTAAATGGGGTTTTTGGAACAGCCATGAGCAATGTACGAAGGAATGGATTTCGGTACGAGCGGAAATGTTTTGGAATCAGAGTAGCTTCTACTGTGGTCGAGTAGCTCAGCTGGGAGAGCACCTGCTTAGCAAGACGCAGGGCCAATCACACATGTGCCGCATCTGGTGTCGCCTATGCGGAAAACACGCGGTGCAGTCCATCTCCTAAACTGGACTGAATCAAAACTGAAAATCGATCTTACGTTTCTAGGAACCTTCAGTCACGTTCCTAGTGCCCGACTATGAGCTGAATCCGAGACCGTCCAACATCCCACCCAACCGGACGCCACCTTCAGTATCGTCGCAGACGACCGCATGGCAGCTCCCACCTGATTCGACTGGTCGCTTAATCACAGCGGAGCCTTTTCCCCATTCTCTTATTCTTTGAGGTTGGGCTGCCCTTTCCCTGTGGTAATCAAGCTCCGCAGACTGCCGTTTATATAGGAGCCCCATGCGTTCGAACAGACATCGAAACATTCATACTCGGGAACCAAGCCCCGATGCGTGAATCGAACTTCCGTTTTGTTGCCTTTTTTTGAGATCTCAAAAATGACATCCGTGCCCTTCCACTCGTTCTCGTCTTTCGTGAAATTGAAACGGTTGTCCAAAACAAGCCAAACGACTTTCTTGCCGGGAATAAATTCCGCTATCTTGATTTTGCAAGAGTGGACGTCCTTGTAGCGGTAAGTAAACTCATCCCCGAGTTTGTCGGTTCTGCCTTCGATATTTTCCGACCACCATCCACGAACATTATTGATGGCCTCGAAGGCTTCTTCCGGAGTTTGGTCTACGAAAATGGTAGCGGTGAAATCTTGATTGTTCATGACGCGCTCCTCATTCGCTTCTCTGCCCCAATAGGGCGGGCGACGGTGTTATTGATCATTCTTGTTTTCTTCATGGTGTGGCTGGCCCTTACCATGGGCTCGGCTGAGCTTTACCCGTGGTGATCAGTTTGCGCAAATTGCCGTTGATGAGCAGGCCCCATGCGTTCGAACAGTTGCCGTAGCATTCATACGCCGGAACCAAGCCCACGTGGGTGAAGCGAACCTCGGTTTTGTCGCCTTTTTCAGCGATCTCAAAAATAATGTCCGTGCCTTTCCACTCGCTCTTGTCTTTCACAAAACTAAGTTGGCTGTCTAACACATGCCAAACGACTTTCTTGCCGGGAATGAATTCCGTTACCTTTTGCGTGGAATGGTGACGTCCTGTAACGGTACGTGAACTCGGCGCCAAGTTTGTCGGTGTCGCCCTCGATTTCCCCTGACCACCATCCACGAACGTTATTGATGGCATCAAAGACTTCTTTCGGAGATTGGTCCACCGTAAAGGAAGTGGTGTAACTTTCAGTCTTCATCGTCTCGTCTCCTCTTCTTTTGTTTCCGCCACTGCATTCGCAACGTCATCCCAAATTCGCTACGCTCTCCGGCACGAAACCTGCGAACTGGCGTTCGAGCGCCTTGACCACGCCATTGCGCCAGCCCTCGGCGATGGACTCGGACGCAGGGTCGGGGAAGATATCCTCTTCGCCTTTTTCCAACCCATCGAAGATGCGCTGCGCCGCGGACTCGGGCGAGGCCTTCGGTATCTCGAAGCCGCGGTTCATATCGGTGTCGATGGGGCCTAGGACGACGGCATGGACCGTTACGCCTTGGCTGGCCAAGAGCGCCCTCAGCGACTGCGTCATGTTGAACGCCGCTGCCTTCGAAATGGAGTAGGAGGGTATGACCGGCAAGGCGGCAAGCCCCACCAAGGATAGGTTGTTGACGATGGCCCCTTCGGAGCGTTTCAGCAGCGGCAAGAACGCGTGCGTCACTTTGAGCAAACCAAAGAAGTTGACCGCCAGGTGCTGTTCGATCACGTCGAAATTGCTCAGATCGTCGTAGATGGCAAAGCCGGCGTTGTTGATGAGAACATCGAGAGTTTCGACCTCGGCGACGGCCCGCTGGATCTGCTCAGCGTTGGTCACGTCCAGCGTCACGGGCGTGACGCGCCCATCCAAGTGGGTAAAGGGCTGGCGCGTGCCGGCGTACACCCGCTTCGCGCCTCTCCTCAAGGCTTCCTCGACCAGCGCTTTTCCTATACCGCGATTGGCCCCGGTCACCAGAACTGCTTTGTTTGCGATTGTCATATGTCCTCCCATCAAATTTGAAATCTTGGGCGGCGAAGCTTGCCGCTAAAGCCGCCTCTATAGGGGTGACGGGTGAAGAGGGTCCATTTCGACAGAGCAAGAAGGAAAAAATCAGCCGCGTCTTTGGAGCAGGAACTGTCTCACGGCCGGATCTTCGGCCAGGCCAATCGCCCGGTCGAAAGCGTCCGCAGCCTCGGATGTTCTTCCCAGCCGTTGCAAGAGGTGAGCGCGAACTGCCCAGTAGGGCTGATAGGCTGAGACATCGTCTGGGTCGATCCCATCCAACACTGCGAGTCCGGCTGCAGGCCCATTCGCTTCGCCAACCGCCGCGGCGTAGCCAGTTTGCGTGCCAAGCGTCGGGGAGATGCGGACAAGCTGCTGGTAGAATAGCGCGATCGCTACCCACTCGGTCCGGCCGCTTCGCGCCCGCTCAGCGTGTACTGACTGAATCGCGGCCTCAAGTTGAAACCGCCCGGCGCGACCGCGGATCGACGCTTCTGCAAGGTTACGCTCCGCCTCTTCGATCAGTGGCAGAGACCATTGCTGCGAGTCCTGCTCCGTGAGAGGAATATAGCGGCCGTCCGGTCCACGCCGCGCCCGCCGCCGCGCTTCACAGTGGAGCATGAGAGCCAGCAGCCCCCGAACCTCCGCTTCCTTGGGCATTAGTTCGAGAAGGACGCGTCCGAGCCAGATCGCTTCCTCGGACAGATCACGGCCACGCTGGTCGACTCCCGCCATATCATCCCAGCCGATCCCAAAGGCGGCATAAATCGCTTCCAGGACGGCGTCGAGCCGCTGCGGCAGTTCACTCGCTTGCGGAATTTCGAATTGAATACCGCCGTCGCGGATTTTCGTTTTTGCGCGCACCAGGCGCTGCCCCATCGTCGTGGGTGAAATCAGGAAGGCATGCGCGATACGCACTGCATCCAGTCCCAGAACGGTCTGGAGCATCAGCGGCGTGTGCATGGCCGGATCGATTGCCGGGTGGGCGCATACGAATAGCAGCTTCAACCTTTCATCTGGAAACTCCACCGACAAAGTCATCTCCATGGAATCCTCTCTGAGGAGCTTGAGAGTGGGCTCACTCGCTTCGGCAACTTGCCGATGGCGCACATGATCGATAAAGGAGTGGCGCGCCGCAGTCAGCAGCCAGGCCTCGGGATTTCGCGGCACGCCGTCGCGCGGCCAAGCCGTGAGCGCTGCTACGAGGGCGTTGCTGAGAGCGTCCTCCGCGCTGGCTACGTCGCGCGTGTTTGCGGAAAGGTAGGCCACCAGACGCCCGTAGGACTCGCGGGCGACCCGCTCGATCGCCCGATGCGCATCGTCCTGCCCGCCTGCGTTCATCCAGTAACCCGGCGCAGGTATTCAGGTGAAACGGGACGGACCTCCACAGCACCGATTGAGGCGGCCGGGCATCGCGCCGCCCAATCGAGTGCCGCGTCAAGCGAGGGGAGTTCAAGGATTGTGAATCCCCCCAACTGCTCCTTGGCGTCCGCGAAGGGACCATCCTGTACGCGGCGCTTTCCGTCCTTCAGTCGGACCGTGGTCGCATTCTCCGGAGATTGAAGAGGATTGCCACCGACATAAACGCCGGCTTCGACGAGCGCTTTGTGGTACGCCCGCCATGCGCCGAGGTAAGCGTCGGCTTCGGCCGGATTTTTCCGCGACGCAAAAGCTTCCGGCGATTCGTAGATCAACAGAGCAAATTGCATAAGCTTTTCTCCTTTGGGAGCGCCGTTGCGCGCTTGATTGTATGACGGATGAAAGGCGGCCCATCGGATAGATTCCAGGCTGTCTCCATTCCGTTTGGAAATCACGGAGCCTGATCTGATTCAGCTCGCATTCGCCTCTGGGTCGCGCTTTCGGAAGGCGGCTTCTCCAGCGTCGGACACTTCGACCCACTTCGCGACAGGCGAGGCCTCAGCGTCATAGTTGTCGTGCCAATTCCACCACTTGTAGGGCGGGGTCTGGGGGTAACCCTCTGGTGAGTCCTCCCAAGTCTCCTGACGGCCGAGCGGTGTCATATCGAGGTAGCTCCAGGTCGTTCCCACCGCCTCGTCGCCGCGGCCGTTGATGAAGTATGTGCGGAACACCCGATCGCTGTCGCGGAAAAACACGTTGTGGCCATGCCACTGATCTACGCCGAAGTCCGCGTCGAAGCCGTCGGTGATGGTGTACCAGGGCATCTCCCAGCCCATCCGCGCCTTCACGCGCGCGATGTCCGCTTGCGACGCGCGGGACGCGTAGGCGAGGGTCGTTTCACGGGCGTTCAGGTGGGCCAGGTGGGCGACCTGATCGGCGCCCAGCGAGCAGCCGCGGCAGGCGTGCTCGGGCCATCCGAACACCCCAGTCTCGAAAAAGGCGCGATAGACGATCAACTGCCGGCGGCCCTCGAACACATCGAGCAGGCTCACCTTGCCCTTGGGTCCGTCGAACTCGTACTTGTTGTCCACAGCCTGCCAAGGCATCCGCCTGCGTTCGGCGGCCAGCGCGTCACGGGAGCGGGTCAAGGCCTTCTCCTTCACGAGGAGATTCTGGCGCGCAGCCTCCCACTCCTGGTGTGCCACGATTGGGGGTGTGTTCATCGCGGGATTCTGGTTCTCAATCGTTCTGGTCGACATTTCGATTTTTCCTTTCATCTGAGTTCGGCAGGACTTCTCCTGTCCGGTTCTTGCGAGATACGTTCACGGCCAACGCCGTCAAGCCGCCGGCCGAAGCCACTTTGGCAGCGATTAGTCCCATGGCCGCCAAACAGAATGGACACATCGTTCATCTCCTTGGCAGCGAAGGTTGACTGCTAAGCCGCCTCTATAGGGATGACGTGTGAAGTGAGCCGATTTCGACAGACCAATTAGAAAACAATAAGCCCCGCCTTTTGACCAGTCACTGTTTCACCGCTGGCTCCTCTGACCTGATCCCCCCAATCCGCACGAACCTGAGTATGATTTCGCAGTTCGGAAAGGGGGACAAGCATGTCCAGAACGAGGCACACAGAAGCCGAGATCATCGCCGTGCTGAAGCAGGTGGAGGCGGGGCGGAAGGCGGAGGACGTGGCGCGGGAAGCGGGAGTATCGAAGCACACGATCTACGCTTGGAAAGCGAAATATGGCGGGATGGACGTAAACGAGGCGCAAGAAGTGAAGCAGTTGCGGGAAGAGAACGGGCGACTCAAGAAACTCGTGGCGGATCTGAGCTTGGACAAGGACGCGTTGCAATCGGTGATTCGAAAAAACGGATGGAGCTCGCAGTCATGAAGGCGGCTGTGGGGCAAGTGCGCCAGCAGTATGCCTTCAGCCAGCGGCGGGCCTGCCGACTGCTGACGATGTCGGTATCGAGTTACCGCTACCAGACCAAGCGCAGCGATGAAGGGTTGCGAGCGCGCCTGGTGGAACTGGCGCGGGAGAAGCCGCGGTTCGGCTATCGGCGCTTGCATGTTTTGCTGCAACGCAAGGGAGAGACGGTGAATCACAAGCGCGTGCATCGGGTGTATCGGGAGGCGGGATTGAGTATTCGGCGCAAGAAGCGCAAACACTGCGTGCGCACCGGACAGCCGCTACGAGCCTGCACCGCAGGGAATCAGGAATGGGCACTGGACTTCGTGCATGACGCGGTGCAAAGCGGGCGAGCGATCCGGGTGCTGAGCGTGGTGGACGCGTATACGCGGGAGTGCCTGGCACTGGAAGTGGACACCAGCTTCGCGAGTCGACGCGTGACGCGGGTGTTGGAGAGGATTGTGACGGAACGAGGGGTGCCGCAGGCGATTCGCTGCGATAACGGGCCGGAGCTGACGAGCCGGCATTTTCTGGCCTGGTGCATCGAGCGGAAGATTGAGTTGGTGCACATTCAACCGGGCCGCCCGATGCAGAACGGACGGGTGGAAAGTTTTAACGGGCGGATGCGGGAGGAGTGCTTGAACGTGAGCTGGTTTGAGAATCTGTTCCAGGCGCGGGAGAAGATCGCAGTGTGGCAGCGAGAGTATAACGAAGAGCGCCCGCACAGCAGCCTGGGATACCGAACGCCGGAGGAATTTGCGCGGGAAGCGGGCGGAGAGAAGGGCTGTGGAAAAGGCGCTGCGTGGAAAAGTAAAGACAACTTTTCCACTCCGCTTGGGAATCCCGCGGAAGGCGCGGGATTCCCACTTTCCCACAGCCCTGGCGGCGACGGGATCACCACCGTTGAGCAAGTGAATAGTCCGGATGTCGTATTATGAAGTGTGCGGTGTTGGGGGGCAGGTCACCTCGGCGAGGCCAATTGACCGGTCGAGGGTATTTGTGGGTGCCGAAAATGCCCTTAGCGGCAGATTGGTCTTACGATCGAACTTACTGCCGGAGACCCTCTCGTTGGACCGAATGAGCAGTATTTTCGGCTATGACAATCGCAGAGGTCGCCGTAAGTTATTGGGCGAATAGTGGTTGTCCGGGATGAGCATGTGGTTCAGTTTACGAGCGCACCTGCCAAAATAGCAGGTGGTCATTTGGAAACAAAATCCATTACAATCATGGAGTCAGACAGTGGGCGTGTAGCATTCCAATCTAACGTTGAAACGGCGTCGCTTACACGTAAAACGCGCCGATGAAATTGGCCTCTCTTGGACTCAATCTGGACTCTCGACTTTGCTAAATCATTAGTTACGATCTTAATTTTTCACGGATGATCCAAACGTTGTACGGCGACGCAGTTTGATTGGCCCACTGTGTCCAGCTTAGAACTTAAGGACATGAACTTGCCGGTTCCACGTCTCAGTCAAGTAATTCAGGCTTTGCATTGGTCGTGACCTTGTTTCAGCCCAATTTGCACTAGAAAAATAGTTGCATTCCTCAGTTTCAGCCGATTCTTGTCCAAGCCTCGGTTTCGACTACTTACGGGTTACTAAACCGGCAACGTTTCGCAATTTTCAAGCCTCAACGAATCGCAAACGGTTCTTGAGCAGCTGAAAGCCTCGACCGACCCTCAATCGCAATTGCTATCTACATAAGACCCCTTGGGTGACTTCTAGATTCGAGCCTCAGACCTCTACCGTGTCAATTTACTGGGCGGACTGGGGACGGATGAGTTGGAGTGAGTGCAAGATGGAAAGAAGGAATCGATTAGCTGGGATTTTCGAGCCATCGGGTCGCATGTGATTGGACCCGTTTGGAGGCATTTGCAAGGGCAAGCATGAGGGGGTTACGACACAAAGCAGGTCACAAATTCTGGATGGCTTCGCGTCTACCGCGTCGCCTTCTCCTTGATCTGCCCGACCAATATATTCCCAACGTCCGGTCGATCTGACCTCGGCATATTTTTCATCTTTCTCGCATCCTCACGCGCTGCCCATCTTCGCCGCATCCTGCGAAGCAAAACCGCCGTCGCGCTTCAGCACGGTGTTGTTTGAACTGCGGATTTCGTAGAAGTATGCCAATGTCGTATGTTCCACTTCGCTGAGTTCGGGGGGCAGCTCAAAAGAACATAGCGTCATGAGCTTTGCGACATAGAAATGTTTCTGACGCTACCCTTTCGGTTTGCCTGATGTCGAACGCCCTACCGAATCTACAGAGAGAAGCTGCTGCACCTCGATCTGATACCGACAACAGGAATCGGTCCCCGAACCCCGAACTTTCCAATCGATAAATCGTCCTACGATCGTAACTTTCGCATAGCCCGATTTTTTTAGCAACGCGCGCAGCTTCTTGTCCAACTTAGTTTCGAACTTATATTCCTTGCTATATGCGACGTGTGCGATGACATCGGGTTGCGACACGAAGACTTGCAGCTATAGTCGACGAAGACTGATCCCTCTGGTCCACTGCCAAGCGTTGTATTCACGGTTACGACTCTGCCATCATAACGATCCGGATTTCTTACTCGATACATAGCCCGGTGGTGTCAGACGGTGGCCTTAATGTCTCAGGGTTGACCTGGGTGAGCGGGTACTTGGTCACCGCTTGGAAGAGGAGCAGTATTATTAATAATTTATACATTGTTCACCTATCTCTGGGGTATGGGTCGGATTAAAATAAAGTAGATCGTTAGTGCTCTTGTATGGTTCGACGTTTCTCAAGAATAAATCCAAACCAGCATACCCCTGCGGGCCAGGAACTAAGTGAGAACCCTTCAGCACGGCCTCGGTTTCGTACGCTTTGAACTCAGAGTCGTAGTGATAGAAGTTTAGGGCACTATTAAACGTGCCTGGCCGTCTACGAAATGGCCGTAAAAGATGCTTTCAACCCCGCTGTGGGTAGTGTCGGGCTGAAATCCCACGAGTGTGCCAGGACGGAACAAGGTTAGGAAGCCCATCATGTCTTCAATATGAGAGCCTTCATGCACGACGCGCCTTTCAAGGGCATCTCCTTTTAAGCTTGTGCTCAAGGTAGTCTGGATCTCGACATGGGTTATCTGCCCGCCTATCGAAGTTGAAATTGGCACTGTACTACCTTGCCCGTCAAATCCTTTCGACGAGTCAAAGCTGACAGTTACTCCGTTGTCCTCGTTGCGACCGCCGTACGCGGATGCCGCCAGCACTACACTCGGATCACTGGAACGAGTCGCATTTGTCCGTGCTTCCTCGAAGTCTCTATCATGCTGTGAGCTACATTGTTCTTGACCATCTACATTGTCACCACACTCATACATTCCAGACGGGTCGATCAGGTTAGACGGGTTATTTCGAACGTATGCATATTTGTTCAATGTCTGCGGGTCTCTCGTGTCGCCGCCTATCGGATCGGGCGTCATAAACCTGCTATACTGCGATGACCTGACCGGGGTTTTTTGTACCAGGTGAAGTGAGAGAGAATTCACCTGGAGGAAGACCGGTCATGCCCATGAAGAGATATAAGCCGGAGCAGATTGTGAATCTGCTGCGGCAGATCGAAGTCGAAATCGCCAACGGAAAGACCACCCCACAAGCCTGCAAGGAAGCAGAAATCACCATTCAGTCCTACTACCGCTGGCGGAAGGAATACGGAGGTTTGAAGCTGGATCAAGCCAAGCGTCTCAAGGAGTTGGAGCGGGAGAATGCGAAGCTGAAGCGGTTGGTGGCAGAGTTGTCTTTGGAGAAGCAAATTCTGAAGGATGTGGCCGGGGGAAACTTTTAAGCCCTGAGCGGCGGCGTAGCGCGGTCAGGCATGCCTGCGAGAACTATCCGGTAACGGAGCGGCATGCCTGCCGGCTGCTGGGGCAGTGGAGAGGGACACAACGCTACGAAGGGATCGGTCGTGCGGACGAGGATCGGCTGACGCAGGCGATCATTGTGCTGGCCAGTGAATATGGGCGGTACGGCTACCGGAGGATCACTGTGGAGTTGCGTAAAGCGGGCTGGCAAGTGGGAACGGATCGTGTTCAGCGTATCTGGCGGCGGGAGGGGCTGAAAGTACCGCAGAAACAGCGGCCACGAGGGCGATTGTGGCTGAACGATGGATCGTGTGTGCGGCTGCGGCCAGAGCGGGCCAATCACGTGTGGAGCTATGATTTCGTGAGCGCCATGACCCACGACGGAAGAACGCTGCGGCTGTTGGTGCTGATCGACGAGTACACGCGGGAATGCCTGGCGATCCGTGTGGCAAGAAGGTTGGGAAGCAACGAAGTGATCGAGACGCTGGCTGAGGTAATGCTGTGGCGCGGAATTCCCGAACACATTCGGTCGGACAACGGACCGGAGTTCGTAGCCAAGGAGTTGCGGAAGTGGCTGAGCCATGTGGGGACGGGCCCGTTGTACATCGAACCAGGCAGTCCGTGGGAGAACGGGTACTGCGAAAGTTTTAATGGAAAGTTGCGGGACGAGTGCTTGAATGGGGAAATTTTCTACTCGCTGAGGGAGGCGCAAGTGGTGATCGAGCACTGGCGAGTGGAGTACAACACGAGGCGGCCACACTCGGCGCTGGGCTATAGGCCGCCGGCACCGAAGGCGTTCGTGCCGCGAATGGCGGCTCTCCGGTCGCCTACGGCTCCCTGCGAGCCGCCATTCGCAAACCCTGTTCAGTCGGAGGTTGTGCTATAAACTCTCTCACTCGCCTGGTACAAAAACTCCATCAAGTCAACACCGCGAGCTATCCGGGGCCACCCGGGTCATCAGGGGGGACTGTTCCAATCACCTATTGCTGGGAAAGTGTGACCGTTGACTCTTCAGCCTTTGACCCTAGCGAGTCGAGCGGATATGAGTATTCAAGTACTGACTACTGGCTCCACAGTGTCACGTTTCCGAATGGAACTAGCATGGACCTTCAACTATGACACTTCGGGTTATGGTGATTTGACGAGTGTGACACTCCCAACGGGGGGAACTGTTTCTTACACATGGCAGTTCCAGCAGACATATTGTGACTGCGGCAACTACACGATGTATCCAAGGGGGATCGAGTATCGAGATGTGAATGCAGATGACGGAGGCGGTGCAAAGCGTTGGGCATACAATATAAATTACACATACGATTCAGGCTCGTCGACTTGGACCGGCATTGACATTGTCACCAACCCTGACAGCAATGACACTACGCACGTTTTCACGATGGGCACTTACGGAGGCCCTGAATCTTTTTTTGAGACGCAAACGAAATACTACACAGGGTCTCACTCAAGCGGAACCTTGTTAGAAACAGTCGACCGGACATATGCACTAAGCGTATCCTTCCCGAATCTGGGCTGGTATAACGGACACGTGCCGAAGTATTACAGTCCCGAGGCAATGAAGACGACGTGGCCGACGACAAACCAGGTGAGCGAGAAATGCTACAACTATGACGATCTAACTTGGTCCGCCCCTTGTGGGACTGTAACGATCAGTAGCTCCGCACCGACGTTTTTCGATGACGATATTTACTATTACTGCTATTATTTATCCAAGCTACTACGCTCCGGGTAGCTACACATGCACTTGGTCTGGCGTTTGTAGCATCAGTTCCTCGAACTACCAGGGATCGCTGGTTTCCCCAAGTCGAAAGCGATGAATACGACTACGGAACAAGCTCACCTGGCTCTTTATTGCGAAAAAAAGTTAATCACTATCAGTGGCAAAGCAATAGCAGCTATTTAAACGCTGGCTTTATTGGCCTACCAGACTACGTCTACGTTTACGACGGAAGTAGCAACATGGTGGACGAGACTACATATGTATATGACGAATCGAGCCGCTCTGCTTCCGCTTGCCAAACGACGCCATGCGGGCTCCTCACGACGACAAACAACTACACCAGTAGCTCCGCATACGTGACTTCGCACACGAATTATAACAGCAACGGTATGCCCCATAGAATACTTATGATCCGACCGGAATTCACACCTGTTATACATACGACTCCACGGGAGAGTACCTCAGTCAAATTAAGTTTTCCACTTCAAGCAGCCCCAGTTCTTGCAGCTCTACTCTTGTCGAGGGGTTTTCCTTCGACTCGAATACAGGCGTGCTCATTTCACAAACAGATGCCAACAGTCAGACGACTTCGTACAGCTGACCTGACCGGGGTTTTTTGTACCAGGTGAAATGAGAGAGAATTCACCTGGAGGAAGACCGGTCATGCCCATGAAGAGATACAAGCCGGAGCAGATCGTGAATTTGCTGCGGCAGATCGAAGTGGAAATCGCGAACGGAAAGACAACCCCGCAAGCCTGCAAGGAAGCGGAGATCACTCAGCAGACGTACTACCGCTGGAGAAAAGAATTCGGCGGCCTAAAGCTGGATCAAGCGAAACGACTGAAGGAATTGGAGCGGGAGAATGCGAAGCTGAAGCGTTTGGTGGCGGAGCTGTCTTTGGAGAAGCAAATTCTGAAGGACGTGGCCGGGGGAAACTTCTAAGCCCTGAGCGGCGGCGTGGCGCGGTCAGGCATGCCTTGCGAGAACTATCCGGTGACGGAGCGGCATGCCTGCCGGCTGCTGGGGCAGTGGAGAGGGACACAACGCTACGAAGGGATCGCTCGGGCGGATGAGGATGCGCTGACGCAGGCGATCATTGCGCTGGCCAGTGAGTATGGACGCTACGGCTATCGCAGGATCACGGTGAAGTTGCGGGAAGCGGGCTGGCAAGTGGGAACGGATCGGGTGCAGCGGATCTGGCGGCGGGAAGGATTGAAAGTGCCGCAAAAACAAAGGCCCCGAGGAAGGTTGTGGCTGAACGATGGATCGTGCGTGCGGCTGCGGCCCGAGCGTGCCAATCATGTGTGGAGCTACGACTTCGTGAGCGCCATGACCCACGATGGACGAACGCTGCGGCTGTTGGTGCTGATCGACGAATACACGCGGGAATGCCTGGCGATCCGCGTGGCCAGAAGACTGGGAAGTAACGAAGTGATCGAGACGCTGGCGGAGGTGATGCTGTGGCGAGGAATTCCCGAACACATTCGTTCGGACAACGGACCGGAGTTCGTAGCCAAGGAACTGCGGAAGTGGCTGGGCCACGTGGGGACGGGGACGCTGTACATCGAACCGGGCAGTCCGTGGGAGAACGGCTACTGCGAAAGTTTTAACGGGAAGCTGCGGGATGAGTGCCTGAATGGGGAGATTTTCTACTCGCTGAAGGAAGCGCAAGTGGTGATCGAGCAGTGGCGAGTGGAGTACAACACGAGGCGGCCACACTCGGCGCTGGGCTATAGGCCGCCGGCACCGGCGGCGTTCGCGCCGCGAATGGCGGCTCTCCGGTCGCCTTCGGCTCCCTACGATCCGCCATTCGCAAACCCCCTTCCGTCGGAGGTTGTGCTATAAACTCTCTCACACACCGTGGTACAAAAACTCCATCAGGTC